>NZ_CP155567.1:1545000-3945000 GCF_039696035.1 Microbulbifer sp. SAOS-129_SWC | reverse complement strand
GCTGGCCGCGGGTTACGACCAGGGCGTTACGGTTTCCGGTATTCCCAACGGCACCTATACCGATGCGGTCACCGGCGCGCAGATCCAGGTGAGCGGCGGCAGCATCAGCTTTACCGTCAAGGCCTACTCCGCCGGTGTCTACGTGCTGAACGGACCGGGCAAGGTCGGCGTCGACGGTCCCTATCTGTACTGACGGCCCAGGCGTATCGCCATACCGGCGCAGGCCGGTATGGCGACCCCGACGCTGAACCTGCAACGACAGATAAAAATAAAGTGGACAGAACGATGAAGAGAAAACTGTTTTTTGCCGCGCTGCTGGTGGCCAGCGCGCACGCCAGCGCCGACTGGTATTTTCGCGGAACCCCCAACGCCTGGGGCGCAACCGCGATGGACTTTGTCAGCGGCACCGAATACAAGATCTGCCAGAGCTTTGCCACGGGTGATGCCAGCGGCGGCCCGCGCTTCAAGATCGATCGCGCCGGTGACTGGCAGGAATCCTACCCCGCGTCCGACTATAGTGTCGGTTCCAATAAAAACTACGAAATTGTTTTTTACAGTGACACCCACTCGATCCAGGTAACTGAGGTGTCGAGCTGCAATTCCTTCGGCGGCGGCAGCGGATTCGCCAGCAATTTTTCCAGCCTCTATTTCCGCGGAACCCCCAACGCCTGGGGTAGCAGTGCCATGCAACTGGTGGCGGATCACACCTGGCAGCTCACCGTGTCCTTCGACGGCCAGACAGATCAGCGCTTCAAGTTCGACGTGAGCGGCGACTGGAGCCAGAACTACGGCGACGACAATAGCGACGGCGTGCTCGATCAGAGCGGTGCGGACATCTACACACCGGTGACAGGCGACTACCTGATCACGGTCGACGACAGCACCATGGCCTACACGCTGGAATCCACCGCTGGCGGCTGCAGCCAGAACTGCGGCGGTGTGCAGACCCTGGGTGCGATCTATTCACCCACCGGGACCACCTTCTCCCTGTGGTCGCCGGATCACAGCAATGTGCAGCTGGTGCTGGATGGCCAGACTTATACGATGGGTAAGATTGCCGACGCCAACGGTTATACCGACGTCTACTCGGTAACTGTCAGCGGTGACTGGAAACTGAAACCCTATTATTTTGTCGTCAATGGCGTGGTGGTGCGCGATCCCTACGGGAAAATGGCGGAGCCGAACAGCGACAATGATATCGTTATGGATCTCGACAGCACGGCACTGCCCGGCGGCTGGTCCGCGCGCCCGGCGCTCGCCAATCGCGAAGATGCAGTGATTTACGAGGTGCATGTGCGCGATTTCACCATCGACACCAATTCCGGCGTCGACGCGACCAAGCGCGGCAAGTTCCTCGGCATGGTCGAGAGCGGTACCAGCCACAGCGGTGTGGCCACCGGTATCGACCACCTGAAGGAACTGGGGGTGACCCATGTGCAGCTGATGCCGGTGTTCGATTTCAACTCCTGCGCCGACCCGGCCGACAGCAGTTGCTACAACTGGGGCTACGACCCGCGCAACTACAATGTGCCCGAAGACCGCTACTCACAGACGCCCTACGACTACGAAAACCGCGTGCGCGAGTTCAAGCAGGTGGTGGACGAATTCCACAAGGCCGGCATCCGCGTGATCATGGACGTGGTCTACAACCACACCTATTCCAAGCAGGTGTTGCAGCCGATCACGGACCAGTACTACACCGCTACCGACCTGTCCGGCACCGGCAACAGCATCGATGCCAATGTGCCGATGGTCGGGCGCATGATCCGCGATTCACTGGAGTACTGGGTGAATGAATACAATATCGACGGTTTCCGTTTCGACCTGATCGGCGTGTTCGACTACGACGACGTGGGGGCCTGGGGCAGCTACCTGAACAGCAAATTCCCCGGCCGCAACCTGCTGGTCTACGGCGAGCCCTGGAACGGCTACGCCTCGGATCCGCGCGAGGCCCAGCGCCTGCGCCTGGGCACCGTCGGCCGTATCTACCAGTCCCATGTGGGCGTGTTCAACCCGAAATTCCGCGAGGCGATCAAGGGCCAGAACGACAGCGGCGGCTGCAACAGTGGCGACTGTTTTGCCTTCAATGACAACCCGGATACCTGGCGTATCGAGGTGGGCAGCCGCGGCGGTATTCGTTACACACAGGATGCCAATACCGTTATTGATACCTGGGACCCGATGTTCGCAATGGATCCGGAACAGAGCATCAATTATGTCTCCGCCCACGACAACCTGACCCTGCGCGACAAGATCCTGGCCTGGGCCGACCTGAACGGCATTGGCCACAGCGACCCCTACCTGAAGCGCATTCAGAAGTTTGCCAACGGTGTGGTGTTGACCAGCCAGGGCATTCCGTTTCTACACGGCGGTGTCGAAATGATGCGCGACAAGCAGGGCGATGCCAACAGCTACCAATCGCCGGATTCGATCAACGAGTACAACTGGCAGTGGAAGATCGACAACGCGGATATCCTCGCCTACTACGAGGACGTCATCGCCATGCGCAAGGCGCACCCGGCCTTCCGCCTGACCAGCTGGGACGCCATCGACCAGCATATGGTGACGAGCCGGCCGCGCTACGGCGTGGTGGTCAACCGTATCGACGGCGCCGCCGTCGGCGACAGCTGGAGCGATGTCATCGTGATCTACAACAGTGCCGACAACTACAGTGTCAGCCTGCCCGCCGGCGACTGGAAAGTGGCGATGGAGAAGGCCGACCCGGCGGCCGGTAATGGCCGAGTGGTCAGCGGCTCCGTGGTCGCCGAGGGCACTGCGGTGACTGTGCTCTACCGTTAATCTCCGTTCTGGGCGAACCCGCGGGCCGGCGGCCCGCACGGGCGGACACAAGGTCCGCCCGTGCGGAAGCATTGCGGTATTCCCAGCTGTTTCAGTGCCCAAAGCGCTCCGTAAGCAGTGCAGCGGATATTGACCACACCGCCGAATCTGTAGGGCCGAAGGCGCCGCGAATGCATGGAGCGGCCGGGGCGGACCTTGTGTCCGCCCTGATCCCCGGCCGGCAGCGCTCAAGCCGCGGCCAGGCGCCGACCGGTTCACACAAATCCCGATTCCCGCGCCAACTTAAGCCTACCTTAAGTCTGCCTTAATTTAGCCCCCGTAGACTCACTGCATCGAAAGTCCCCGCGAGGATTTGCAGTGGAAGGCTATCAAACCGTGACCCAATCTGACGTCGCCATCTCCCAGCCGCCGATTGTGCCCAGCTGGCCGGGCTTTTCCCTGGCCGGCGCCGGTGATCCCGGCCGCATCGAGGTGGAGCGGTATATCTCCACGGTGTTTGCCGCTACCTACGGGGCGCGGCTCTACAGTTTCCTGCCGCTGCTGCTGGCGCAGCGCGACGGCGACAGTATCCACGCCGCGCTGGGGCTGCGCCGCGCCGACAGCGCGCCGCTGTTCCTGGAACAGTACCTGGAGCAGCCGGTGGAACAGCGCCTGGCGGAGGCCAGCGGCAGCGCGGTGGCGCGCGCGGACATCGTCGAGATCGGCAACCTGGTGTCCACCTCGCGCGGCAGCAGCCGCCTGCTGTTCCTGATGCTGGCGGAGCTCTTCGCCGCCGCCGGGGTGACCTGGGCCATCTTCACCGCCACCCCGGAAGTCCACCGCCTGCTCGGCAAACTGACCGGCAACCAGGTGGTGCTGTGCCGGGCGGACGGCCGGCGCCTCGGCGGCAAGCTCGCCGACTGGGGCAGTTACTACGATACCGAACCGGCGGTCACGGCGATCAATGTCGCCGAGGAGCGCCGCAGACTTTTCAACAGGCCGCTGATTCGCGAACTGCTGCTCGGCTGCAGCGCGCCGGCACAGGCGATGGCGGCAGCGTTACGGGGGGAGCCCAGATGCAATTGATCGAACACCTTGACCGGCAGGCCTGCGCCTTCCCCGAGCGCGCCGCCCTGATCGGCGAGCCCGCTGGCGCCAGCTACAGTTATGCACAGTTGCTGCGCGAGGTGGCGGCGATCGCTGCAGCGCTGCGCCAGCGCGAACTGCGCGTGCTCGGCCTCTACGCCGACAACGGCCCCGCCTGGCTGCTGGTGGACCTGGCCTGCCAGGCCGCCGGTGTGACCCTGGTACCGCTGCCGGCCTTTTTTTCCCAGCAGCAGCTGGCCCACACCATCGACAGCAGCGGCATGCAGGCGCTGCTGACCGATGACTGCGAGCGCTTCACCGCGCTCGAGCAGGTGGGCGAGGCGCTGGCCGGCGTCGCCGGCCTGGCCATGATCGATATCCCCACGGCCGCGCCGGTGGCGCTGCCGGCGCAGACGGCCAAGATCACCTTTACCTCCGGCTCCACCGGCACGCCGCGCGGCGTCTGCCTGTCCGACGAGACCCAGCTGAACACCGCCGCGGCGCTGGCCCGGCAGCTGGAGCTGCTGGGCTGCGCGCGCCACCTGTGCCTGCTGCCGCTGGCCACACTGCTGGAAAACGTCGCCGGCGCCTACACCAGCTGGCTGCTCGGCGGCACGGTGATGGCGCCGGGGCTGGCGCGTCTGGGGCTGTCCGGCAGTTCGCAGCTGGATAGCGCGCAGCTGTGCCGCTGTATCGATGAATACCAGCCGGACAGCCTGATCCTGCTGCCGCAGATCCTGAAAGCCCTGGTGGCGCAGATCCAGGCCGGCGCCTGGGCGCCGACGCGCTCGCTGCGTTTCGTCGCCGTCGGCGGCGGCAAGGTGGCACCGGACCTGTTGCGCCAGGCGCGCAGCCACGGCCTGCCGGTGTTCGAGGGCTACGGCCTGTCCGAATGCGGCTCGGTGGTGGCGCTGAACCTGCCCGGTGCCGACCGCCCCGGCGCCGCCGGACGGCCGCTGTCGCACTGCGAAATCGCCGTGCGCGACGGCGAAGTGGTGGTGCGCGGGCCGCGCTATCTCGGCTACCTGAACGATGCGCAGGCGGGCGAAGAGGGCGAGTGGCTCGCCACCGGCGACCTGGGCGAGTTCGACCGGGACGGCTTCCTGCACATTACCGGGCGCAAGAAAAACCTGCTGATCAGTTCCTTCGGCCGCAATATCTCCCCGGAGTGGATCGAGAGCGAAATTTTACTGGACCCGCAGGTGTTGCAGTGCGTGGTGCTCGGCGATGCGCGCCCGCACTGCAGCGCGCTGATCTTCGCCCACCCGGTCGCCAGCACTGAACAGATTGAACAGTGGCTGCAATCGGTCAATGCGCGCTTGCCGGACTATGCGCAGGTGCGCAACTGGGCGCCGCTGCCGGCGCCGCTGACGTTTGCCGACGGCCTGCTCACCGCCAACGGCCGCCCGCGCCGCGATGCCATCGCCGCGCGCTACCAGGAATCGATCGAGAATCTGTACCGAGGAGCCGCCTGATGCCTTTTTACGACGAACTGCAACAGCAGACCGAAGCCGCACGCCAGTCCCTGCTCGGCGTAGCGCTGATCCAGCGCGGCGCCCGCGGCGAGATCAGCCTGGATGAATACACCGCTTTCCTGACCCAGGCCTACTACCACGTCAAGCACACGGTGCCGCTGATGATGGCCTGCGGCAGCCGCCTGAGCGACAGGCAGGAGTGGCTGCGCGAGGCGCTCGTCGAATATATCGAGGAGGAGACCGGCCACCAGCAGTGGATTCTGAACGACATCGCCGCCTGCGGCGGCGACGCCGAGGCGGTGCGCAACGGCCAGCCGAACCTGTCCACCGAACTGATGGTCGCCTACGCCTACGACACCATCGCGCGCGGCAACCCGCTGGGTTTCTTCGGCATGGTCAATGTGCTCGAGGGCACCAGCATCGCGCTGGCCACCAACGCCGCGCGCGCGATCCAGCAATCCCTGGGCTTGCCCAGCAAGGCGTTCAGCTACCTGCTGTCCCACGGCGACCTGGATATCGGCCATGTCGATTTTTTCAGGGGGCTGATGAACCGCATCGAAGATCCGGCGGACAAACAGGCCATCGTGCACAGTGCGCGGGTCATGTTCCGCCTCTACGGCGATATCTTCCGCGAAGTGGAATGCCGCGCGACTGCGGCGGAGGTGGCCTGATGAGCGCCGAGGACAAAACACTGACCGTACTCATCACCGGCGCCAGCGGCGGCATCGGCGGCGCCATTGCGCGGCTGCTGGCGGCGCAGGGGCACCGCCTGCTGCTGCAGGGGCGCAACGCCGAGCGCCTGCAGGTGCTGCGCGCATCGCTGCCGCACAGCGACAGTCACCTGGTGCTGGCCGCGGACCTGCTCGATGCCGGCCTGCGCCGGCAGCTGGTGGAGCGCTGCGCGGCGATTCCCGGCGGCGTGGATGTGTTGATCAACAATGCCGGCGTTTCCACCTTTGCGCTGCTCGCCGATATGAGCGATGCAGAACTGGCGCGCACGCTGCACACCAACCTGCTGGTGCCGATGGCGCTGACCCGCGACCTGCTGCCGCTGCTGCAGCGCAGCGAACACGCCGCGGTGATCAATATCGGCTCCGCCTTTGGCCATATCGGTCACCCGGGCTTCGCCGCCTACGGCGCGAGCAAATCCGGCCTGCACGGTTTTACCGAGGCGCTGCGCCGCGAACTCAGCGATAGCGCTGTGCGCGTGCACTACCTGGCGCCGCGGGCGGTGGATACCGCGCTCAACACCGCCGCGGTCAACGACCTGAACCGCACCCTCGGCAACAAGTCCGACTCGCCGGAAACCGTCGCGCAGCTGTGTCTGCAGCTGCTGCAGGGGCGCGCCAGTGGCCGCCGCTTTATCGGCTGGCCGGAGCGCCTGTTTATCAAGGTCAACGCGCTGTTCCCGGCGCTGGTGGATTCGGCCCTGGCGAAGAAACTGCCGCTGATCCGCCAGTTCGCACAACAGAATATCCAGGCTTCAAAATAGAAAGAGGACTGCAACTGTGAAGAAGATAAGCGTTAAAAAAATTCTGGCGGCACTGCCGCTGGCCGCCGCTGTGCTGTTCTCGCCGCTGCTGTGGGCGGACGCCGCCGGCGATACGGTGACCGCGCTGCAGAAATCCTGGGCGCAGATCAAATACCGCACGGCGGAAAAGCAGCAGGCGGACAAGTTCGCCGCGCTGGCCCGGCAGGCGCGCGCCGCCACCGCCGAGTATCCGAACAGCGCTCCGGTGTGGATCTGGAGCGGTATCATCCGCGCTTCCTACGCCGGCGCCAAGGGCGGCCTCGGTGCGCTGTCCGCGGTGAAAGCGGCCAAGTCCGACCTGGAGCACGCCATCGCCATCGACGGCAGCGCCCAGGACGGCGCCGCCTACACCAGCCTCGGCTCGCTCTACTACCAGGTGCCCGGCTGGCCAATCGGCTTCGGCGATGATAAAAAAGCCGCTGAGTACCTGCAGAAGGGGCTGGAATTCGGCGCCAATGATGTAGACGCCAACTATTTCTACGCCGACTACCTGTTCGACCAGAAAGACTATGCGCAGGCACTCACCTATGCGCAGCGCGCCGAGGCCGCACCGGCAGATCCCGCGCGGCCGCTGGCCAGCGAGGGGCGCCTGGGTGAAATCAAAAAACTGAAGGCCAGGATTCAACAGAAAATGCGCTAGCTTTTGGGAACCAGTTTCCCGCGGCCTGCTAAGGAATAACGATTGAGAGTCCTGCTGATCGAGGATGACAGCTCCCTGGCCGACGGCATCGCCACGGCACTGCGCCACAGCGGCTACGCCGTCGACCTGGCCGCCACGGGGCGCGAGGGTATTGCACTGGCCCGCGCAGCACGGCCGGATGTCATCCTGCTCGACTTGGGCCTGCCGGACCTGGACGGCGTCGAGGTGCTGCAGCAGCTGCGCGCCGGCGGGAGCAAGTCCGCGGTGCTGATCCTGACCGCGCGCGACGACCTGGCCTCCAAGGTGCGCGGCCTCGACGCCGGCGCCGACGACTACCTGACCAAGCCCTTTGCCGTCGACGAGCTGCTGGCGCGCCTGCGCGCACTGGAGCGGCGCGCCGGCGGCGGCGTCAGCGCCGAGATCGCCATCGGCGATGTGACCATCAATCTCGCCAGCCACGAAGTGAAGCGCGCCGGTGTCGCGGTGAAGCTGTCGCGGCGCGAGTTCACCCTGCTGCGGGCACTGGCGGAGCGCCCCGGCCATATCCTCAGCCGCGAACAGCTGGAAGACAAGCTGTACAGCTGGGGCGAGGCCGTTTCCAGCAACACCGTGGATGTGCATATCCACAACCTGCGCAAGAAAATCTATCCGGAGTTTATCCAGACCATTCGCGGTGTCGGTTACAAGCTGGGGACTCCGTGAAATCCATCCGCGTATTCCTGCTGATCGCGCTGCTGTCCACCATTGTGCTGGTCAATTTTGTTTCGGCGGTGCACGGCTATCGCGCCAGTATGGCCGAGGCGCAACAGCTGTTCGACCGGCAGATGGCCGCCAGTGCCCGCCTGCTGGCGGCGATGCCGGCGCCGCAGGCGGCACCGCTGGTTGTCGCGCAGACGGGGCAGCAGGCGTTCCAGGTGTGGAGCGACGGCGGCCGGCAGTTGCTGGTGCGCTCGGCCAATGCACCGGACCAGCCGCTCGGCACTTTCGCGGAGGGCTACCGCGAGCTGAATTTCTCCGGCTACCGCTGGCGCGTGCTGTGTTACTTTGTGCCGCAGTCGAACCGCCGCGTGTTGGTGGCCGAGCGCATCGACCTGCGCTATGCGCTGGCCGACCGGGTGATCCTGGCATCGGTGCTGCCGATCCTGCTGGGTATTCCCGTGGCGGGCATACTGATCTGGCTGGTGGTGGGGCGCGGCCTGCGCAGCCTGCGGCAGCTGGCCGCGGCGCTGCGCGACAAGCGCGCCGAAGACCTGAGCCCGCTGCCGCTGGCGCAGCCGCCGGAGGAGCTGCAGCCGGTGGTCAACTCCACCAACGCGCTGCTGGCGCGGCTGCGCGCCTCGTTCGAACGCGAACGGCGCTTTTCCGCCGACGCCGCCCACGAACTGCGCACACCGATCAGCGCCATCCAGGTGCACGCCCACAACCTGCAGCAGGAGCTGCAGCAGTGCCAGTTGCCGCAGCCGCCGGAATCCCTGTGCCAGCTGCAGAGCAGTGTCGAACGCATGGCACACCTGGTGGAACAGATGCTGAATCTGTATCGCACTACGCCGGACCACTACCCGATGCGCTTCGAGCCCATCGACCTGCACCGGCTGGCACAGGAGGTGATCGCGGAAAACTACCGTGTTTTTGCCGACAGGAACCAGTCCATCGAGTTGAGCGGCGGTGGCGCTAGCGTGGCCGGCGACCGTTTTGCGCTATCGATCCTGCTGAAGAACCTGTTGAGCAATGCCAACAAATACACACCGGTAGGCGGCCGTATCGAAGTGGCGCTGCAGGAGCGGGGCGAGCGGGTGACACTGCGGGTCGACGACTCCGGTGTCGGCCTGGACGAGGCGGAGTACCAGCGTATTTTCGAGCGTTTCTACCGCGTCGGCGGCGACCGCCACGTTACCGGTGCCGCCGGCTGTGGCCTGGGCCTGTCGATCGTCGAGCACATAGCGCAGCTGCACGGCGCCAGTATCCGGCTGGCGCCGTCGAAGTTCGGCCAGGGGCTGTCGGTGCAGATTGAATTTCCCCGGCGGGCGGGCACAAATGCGGGTGAGGGTGCGCTCGCCGCTGCGGACGGGGAACAGACGCATGGTTAGCTGCAGGAAAAAAATTGCCGCGCTGTTATCGCTGGCAGCGGGCGTCTGGGGGGCCGGATATCCGCAGGTCGAGCTGGAAATCCGCGACCACCTGTTTACTCCCTCGGAACTGGTGGTGCCGGCCAACACCAAGGTCAAGCTGATTGTCTACAACCGCGACCCGACCCCGGAGGAGTTCGAGAGCTATCAGCTCAACCGCGAGAAGGTCATCATCGGCGGCCAGCGCGCGATCATCTTTATCGGCCCGCTGGCGCCGGGAGAGTACCCGTTCTTCGGCGAGTTCAATCCCAAGACGGCGCAGGGAAAAGTCATCGCCAGGTAATTCGGGGAAGCCGTTATGCTTTTGAGCAGCGTTATCATCATTCTGCGGGAAGTCCTCGAAGCGGCCATGCTGTTGTGCATCCTGCTGGCGATGAGCCGTTTTATGGACATGCGCGCGCGCTGGTTTTATGCCTCGCTGGCGGCGGGCGTGGTCGGGGCCGTCGCCTACGGCCACAACCTGGGCCTGATTTCCAACGCCTTCGACGGCGCCGGCCAGGAGCTGTCCGACGCCGCGCTGCAGCTGGCCATCTACCTGCTGCTGTTGCTGCTCGTGCCGCTGATGGTGATCAATCACTACCGCGGCAGCTATCGCCTGCCACTGTTGCAGTGCGCCATGTTGCTGGCGGTGGCACTGGCGGTATTGCGCGAGGGTTCGGAGATCTACGTCTACCTGTCCGCGTTCCGCTACCAGTCGCAGCTTTTCAGCGGCGTGATCACCGGCGCGCTGCTCGGTGTCGGAATCGGTTTCAGCATCGGCGCGCTCTGTTACTACCTGCTGCTGGGGCTGCCGCGGCGCTATACACTGCTGGCGGCCTGTATACTGCTGACCCTGGTGGGTGCCGGTATGTGCGCCCAGGCGGCGCGGATGCTGATCCAGGTGGACTGGCTGCCGTCGCAGCCGCCGCTGTGGGACACCTCGGCACTGTTGCCGGAGGAATCGCTGCCGGGGCAGCTGCTGTATGCGTTGATTAGCTACGAGGCCTCGCCGACACCGATCGAGGTTGCCATTTATGCTGTCAGCATGGCGCTGATGGTGTTGTTGATTGGATTGACTTTCTATGCCTGTCGTTCTGACCGTGCCGACCGGGTTCCCGCCGCGCGTGCGCACTAGCGGGCTGCTGGCGCTCGGCTGCGCCGCCGTCCTGTGGCAGCCCGGCGCACGCGCCGACGGTGTGGTCGTCGACCGTGTCTACGATCCCTACGTGCAGCCGCTGGAAAAGGAAATCGAGTGGCGCGCCGTGGGCCAGGGCGACAGCGACGACGATGCGCTGGACAACCTGCAGCTGCAGCGTCTCGGTATCGGGCGCAGCTTTTCCGACCGTTGGGCCGGCGAGATTTACCTCTTCGGACAAAACACCGAGGACCAGAATTTCGATTTCGAGGGTTCGGAACTGGAAGCCAAATGGCAGCTGACCGAGCAGGGCGAATACGCCGCGGACTGGGGTATGCTGTTCGAACTCGAATACGAGCGCAACCGCCAGCAGTGGGAGGCGGCCACGACACTGATCAGTGCGCGCGAGTGGGGCCGCTGGACCGGCACCGCGAATTTCGCCGTTCTCTACGAATGGAGCGACGACTACGTCAACGAGTGGGAAACCCAGCTGCGCCTGCAGGCCCGCTACCGGCTGTCGCCAAAGTTCGAACCGATGCTGGAGCTCTACGCCGGCCAGGGCACCCTGGGCCTGGGGCCGGTGATGCGCGGCACGAAGAAGTTTCGGGCCGCGCGTCAGCTGATCTGGGAGGCGGGGGTGATTCTGGGGATTACCGAAGAGAGCCCGGACCAGACATTGCGGCTGTCGCTGGAGTACGAGTTTTACTGAGCCCCGGGTGGGCGGACACAAGGTCCGCCCCTACGGAAGCATTGCAGCATTTCTAGCTGTTCCAGTGCCCAAAGCACTCCGTAAGCGCCGCAGCGGATACCGCCCACACAACTGAATCCGTAGGGCCGAAGGCGCCGCGAATGCGTGGAGCGGCCGGAGCGAACCTTGTGCCCGCCATTGTGGCCCCGGCCCGGTCCGCTGCTACAGGCCGCTATTGAACACGCAGGATACGGCTGGCAAACGGCGGCAGCTGCAGGGCGATCTCGCCCTCGCCATCCTTCACCAGCATTTCTGCTTTCACTGTGCTGTCGAGCTGGCCGCTCAGCTCGTAACGGCCGTCCTGCAGCTGCCACTGCTGCAATAACTCCGCCGGCACCCGCAGCGTCAGCTGTTTCGCTTTATCGGCAAAATTCGCCACCACCAGCAGTTTCTCCCCGCCACTCCAGCGCGCAAACGCAAACAGTTGCTCGTCGTAACCGGGTGAGTGTTGGCGGTTGTATTGGTGCAGGTCGGCGTAGTGGCCGCGCAGCGCCTTGTCGCTGGCGGCGAAGTTCAGCAGTTTGCGGTAGAAGCTGCGCAGCTGTTTTTCGCTGTCGCTGAGCTGGCCGCCGTCGTACTTGCCGTTGTCGATCCAGCGGCGCACGCTGGGCACCGACCAGTAATCGAAAATGGTGGTGCGGCTGGCCTTGCCGAAGCCGGCATCGCCCTCGGCCTTCTCGCCCAGTTCCTGGCCGAAGTAGACCAGCGTCGGCGAGGCGGCGATGGTGGCGGATACCAGCATTGCCGGTTTGCCGGCGGCGCCGCTGCCGGCGAACTCTCTGCTGGCGATACGCTGCTCGTCGTGGTTTTCCATAAAGTGCAGCAGGTGCGGGGCGATATCCTGCAGGTCCGCCTGCACTTCGGCGATACGGTCGGTGCTGCCCTTGCCTTCCATCACTGCGCGGATGGCGTCATAGGTACCCACCTTGTCATAGAGGTAATCCATCTTGCCGAGGTGGATATAATCGCGGTAGCGCTCCGGTGTGTAGATTTCGGCGATTAGCACCGCATCGGGCTTTTGCATCTTGATGGAGGAGTTCAGGTAGCTCCAGAACTCCACCGGTACCATGCCGGCCATATCATAGCGGAAGCCGTCGACGCCGAAGCCGAGCCAGTACTGGGTGATATCGCGGAACTTCTTCCAGGTGTCCGGCACGTCCTTGTCGGCCCAGAAGGCGGCGTGCGCGCGGTAGTCTTTGTGCGCATAGTCCGCCGGCAATTTGGGGAAGTCCTCGCTGCCGTCCGGGCGCACGCCGAAATTGAGTTTGACCGTCTCGTACCAGTCGCTGGCAACCGGCTGCGCCGCGCGGGATCCGTTGCCGGTCCACTTGGCCGGGCTCTCGGCAAACTTGCCATCCACCAGCGGATTCGCTTCGCCGCCCAGCGGCTGGTAGCCGTCCTCGGCGACCGGCACTTTGAAATCCTGGCCGGGCACATAGTAGAAATTGTTGTTGCGCGCGTAGGTGACCGAAGTGTCGTCGTCCGCGCCAAAGTCGCGCACGCCCTCGGGTTTGGCGACGGAGTGGTAGCCCCGCGCCACGTGGTTGGGCACGATATCCATGATCACCTTCAGGCCCGCCGCGTGGCTGCGCTCGATGAGTGCGCGGAATTCCTGCTGGCGCTTGGCTGGGTCGTCGGCTAGGTCCGGGTCGACGCTGTAGTAGTCCTTGATCGCGTAGGGGGAGCCGGCGCGGCCCTTGACCACGTCCGGATCGTCGTTGTCGATGCCGTACTTGGTGTAGTCGCGCACCAGTGCGTGGTGCAGCGCGCCGGTGTACCAGATGTAGGTGGCGCCGAGGGCGCGGATCTGCGCCAGCGCTTGCGGGGTGAAATCGCTGAACTTGCCCACGCCGTTTTCTTCGACGGTGCCCCAGGGTTTGTTGGTGGGGTTGGTGTTGCCGAACAGGCGCGTCATGACCTGGTAGATCACCGGCTTTTGCGCGCTTGCCGCGGCGGGCTGCTGCCCGGCGGCCGCGCCTTTATCCGCAGTGGCCGTTACATCGGCTGGTGTGTGGGTGTCGGGTTGCGGGCCGCAGGCGCCGAGGCCGCTGGCGGCGAGCGCGATGGCGGCGCTGAGCCAGTAATGTTTTTTCATCGATTGCATTGCTCTTTGTATTTTCTGGAAGCGTTGCTGCCTCAATGTAATTTTTCAGGTCGTCATGCCGGCGCAGGTCGGTATCCAGGCATGTGGCTCCTGGGTCGCGGCCTGCGCCGGAACGACGGATAACGTCAGTGTTTTACACGCAGCTTCAGCGGCGCTTTACTCCAGTTGAATTTGATCTGCAGCTGGTGAACACGCTTGTCGAACCAGGCACCGCTCTGCTTATCGGCCAGATCCTTTTCGCTGGACAGGATCGGCAGGGCTTGGCCGCCGATTGCGACAGCGGCCGGCGGCTGCTGCCAGTTGTGAATTTTCAGCGTGACGCTGCGCTCCGCCGGCGCGTCCCGGTAGCCGTTGCCTTCCTGGCTGAAGGCGAAGTCGATACCGTCGGCGTTGCGCGCGGCATTGAAATGCAGCATCTGGTACTCGCCGCGTGCGAAGGCGCCGGCGGTCACGCCATCGTCTTCATAGACTTTGCCGCTGGAGGTCACCGCGGTTGGGTGCGCGTAGTAATCTAGGCTCAGCTGCTTGCTGGAATATTCGCGCGTGTTGGCCATACCGGCGACGGTGGGAATAAAGGCGCCGGCGCGCACCAGTACCGGGATCGTATCCAGATCCACGGCGACATCGGCGCTGTCACCGCTGTACTGGTCGTCGTTCCAGTAATCGAACCAGACGCCGCCGGGCAGTTTTACTTGCACGCTATCGACGCCGGCTGCGGTCACCGGCGCGACGAGGAAGTCGTGTCCCCACAGGTAGGCGTCCTTGTCGTCCATCAGCGCCGGGTCATTTTCGTTCTCGAAAAACAGCGGGCGCATCAGCGGCATGCCGGTCTGGCTGTTGTCGAAGGCGAGGGTGTAGTTGTAGGGCAGCAGGCGGTAGCGCAGCTTGATGAACTTGCGCGCGATATCGCGGGTGGTGCGGTCGTGGAATACCGGTTCCGGGGCAATTTCCTCCTGCGCGTGCGGGCGGTAGACCGGCTGGAAGACGCCGTATTCGAGCCAGCGCAGGTAGAGTTCGCGATCGAACTTGTCGCCGCCGGCAAAACCGCCCAGATCGGAGTGGGTATAACCGAAGCCGAGCAGGCCCATCTGCAGCGACAGCTCCACCTGTGGCTGCAGGCCGCCCCAGGCGCGGCTGACGTCGCCGGTCCACGGAATCATGCCGTAACGCTGTGAACCGGGGAAGCCGGCGCGCATCATGATAAACGGGCGCCGCGCGGGCTGTTCCGCGCTCTGGCGCTGGTACAGCATCTGTGCCCAGCGGTGGCCATACGCATTGTGCACTTCATCGGCCATGCCGATCGCATGCACGGTATCGGCCGGGTGTACTTCCGGCTCCCCCAGGTCGCCCCACCAGCCGGCCACGCCCTGCTCGAGCAGGCCGTGATAGATATTCCAGAACCAATCGCGGCCGTCCTTGGAGAAAACGTCGATCAGGCCGGTATTACCGAAATAGAAATCGAAACGCTTGGGATCGCCGGCCAGGTTGTGCGCCAGCGCATTGTGCGCCACGGCGTCGTCCCAGCGCTTGGAGGTGGTCAGCACGAACGGCTCGGTCACCAGGATGGTATTGATGCCGCGCTGCTTGAAGTCGGCCATCATTTTTTGCGGTTCGGGGAAGGCTTTTTTATCCCAGGCCAGGTTGCCCATATGGCCCTGGATATCCGGGCCGAACCAGTAGAGGTCCAGCACCACCGCGTCGAGGGGAAAGTCTTCCTCGGCAAACTTGTCCACGGTCGCGCGGACTTCCTTCTCGGTGTGATAACCGAAGCGCGAGGCGAAATTGCCGAACGCCCAGCGCGGCGGCAGCGGCTGGCGACCGGTGACATCGACGTAGTTTGCGATCAGCTGCGGATAGTTGTCGCCGGCGACGATCACGTAGGAAGTACGCCCGGCCACCGCATCAAACTGCAACACGTCTTTGTCACTGGCGCCGAGATCCATATTGCCGCTGGCGCTGTTGTCGAACAGCAGAATGTACTTGTTGCTGGACAGGACCGCCGGCAGGCTGAAGTACATCTGGCTGGATTCGGTGGTGTAGCCGTAGTGCGCCTTGTTGTACAGCGGGAAGCGCTGGCCGCGACGGTCCATGCCCAGCACCCGCTCGCCGCCGCCGAGCAGCTTCTCGTCATCACCCAGCTTGAAACGGAAACCGCGCATGGTTTCCCGGGCAAAGAACCCCAGCTCCTCGCCGACCAGCGGTCTACCGTTGTGCCGGTAATCGATATGAAACGGCGACTTGTGAATGATGGCGGTCAGGCCGCTGGTGCGGTAAACCAGCTGGTCTTTCTCATCCTTCAGGCTGGCTTCGGCCGAGCGCGTTTTTTTGTCGATGGCGAAAGAGGGCAGCTGCTTCAGCCCGTCGCGCTGGTAGTGGACTTCCATCGCCGCGCTGTTCAGCGGCGTCAGCGTCACGCTGCCGTCGCTGGTGGCGATGGTCAGGGAATGTTCGTGCAGCTGGTGGCTGCGGTAGACCCGCGGTGCCTTTTTCTGGGCCGCGGCGCTGTTATTGGCCGCAGTACTCGCATTGGCCGCAGCGCTGCACAGCAGCAATAGCACCGCACAGCCGCGCAGGAAAAACTTGGACATCATCATCGCCTCTACTCTCAATGCGAAGGTCTCTCGAAGGTCTCTATACGAAGGCCCTGCTGCCGGGGGGCGGTTGGGAAACGATTGCCGAAGAGGCTGTTTCCCCACCGGCCACCGGTAGCAGGGCCGCCCCGGACCTGATGGCCCGGGTAAAAATGGTCGCTTATTTCAAATCCACAACCAGCACATCCCGCGCTGGCACCACCAACTGATCCAGCTTGTAACGCTTGCCGCTGATCACATCGGTGGCGCGGGTCTCGCCGTGCAGCACTTCGGCGTAGCGCGCCATATCCAGATTGCGCGGCTGATCGGATTTGTTCAGCGCCACCATGATCTTGTTCTGATCGTCGTAGCGGAAATACACATAGGGACCGTCGAGCGGCGCGAAGTGCTTCAGCTTACCGCTCTGTACCGCCGGCGTGTGGTGGCGCCAGTTGAACAGTGCGCGCACGTAATTTTGCGCGCGCTGCTGCTCTGGTTTGAGGCCTTTACCGGTAAAACCGTCGGCGCGATCGCCGGCCCAACCACCGGGAAAGTCGCTGCGCACAATGCCGTCGTTGCGCTCCTTGGGGCTCTGCATCAGCAGCTCGTCGCCGTAGAAGAACTGCGGAATACCGCGCATGGTGGCCAGGTAGGTGACCGCCATCTTGTACAGCCCGTAGTCGTCGTCGAGTGCGCTGAACAGGCGGCTGGTATCGTGGTTGCCGCCGAGGATCACCATGCGCTGTGGGTGTGGATAGAGGATATCGTTGACCATGGCTTCATACAGATCGGTGAAGCCGCTGTGTAAGGTATCTTCCTCGACCAGGCTCTCGCGCAGCGCATAGAACAGCGGAAAGTCCATCAGGCTCTGCAAGTAGGATTTGTAGCCGTCCGGGTTCTGCTTGTCGATCTGCCAGTGGGACACCACCACCGGGTTGCGGCTCCACTCCTCGCCGACCACGCTGAAGTTTGGGTACTCGCGGTGGATGCGCGCAGACCAGTGCTGCAGGAATTGCGGGTCAGAATAACCGTAGGTGTCGGCGCGAATGCCGGACAGGTCGGCCGACTCCACCCACCACAGGGAATTCTGGATCAGGTAGTTGGCCAGGCGCGGGTCGCGCTGGTTCATATCCGGCATCGAATCCACGAACCAGCCGCTGGAGAAGGCCTCGCGATCCACGTCGGCGGCATAGGGGTCGGCCAGGGTGGTGCGCATATGGGTGGTGATCTGGAACTGTCCCTTGTCGATGCCGTCGCCATTCAGCCAGTCGCCAGAGGGCAGGTCCCGCAGCCACCAGTGCTCGCTGCCGAGGTGGTTCAGCACCATATCCTGAATCACACCGATACCGTTTTTGCGCGCCGCCTGCACGAAGGCGAAGTAGTCGGCGTTGCTGCCGAAACGCGGGTCGATCCGGTACAGGTCGGTGGCGGCGTAGCCGTGGTAGGAGTAGGCGGGCTGGTCGTTTTCCACCAGCGGCGTCGGCCAGATCTGGGTGAAGCCCATGCCCTTGATGTAGTTCAGGTGCGCGCGCATGCCGGCCAGGTCGCCACCGTGGCGGCCGCCCGGGGTGGCGCGGTCGGCGCCCTCGCGGGTGTCCGGCGTGCTGTCGTTACCCGGGTTGCCGTTGGCGAAGCGGTCCGGAGTCAGCAGGTAGATGGCATCGCTGGAATCGAAGCCGCGGCGCTGGGCGGAGCCGGGCCTGCGGGCTTTCAATTCGTAGTGAATGACGGCGCGGGTGGTGTCGCCATCGCGCAGCGTGATCTCCACGGTGCCCGGCTCGCTTTCCGGGCTCACCTGCAGATCGAGGAACAGGTAGTTGGGGTTCTGTTCGCGCTCGGTGCCGGCCAGCGTCACGCCCGGGTAATCGAGGCTCGCCTTGAGCTCGGCAATATCCTTGCCGTGCACCATCAGCTGCAGGTCGGGAACCGCCATGCCGGTCCACCAGTTGGGCGGCTCTACTCGGTCTACCGCCCCCGGCGCGGTCGCTGTCTCTGCCATCACCGGCGCGGCGCAGCACAGAGCCAGGATCAGTGCGGAAAAACGTGTCATAACGGGCTCCCCTTATTTATTCGCGAGTGTGTATTCGCGAGTGTCTATTCGCGCGGTCTTTATTCGCAATGCCCCAAGCTTCATTGTGCCGCCATCCGCGGCGGCGGGGCTCCCCCTCGGTAGAGGGGGAGGTGGCGCACATTTCTGTACATGCCTGGCGCGAAAGTTCTCCACGCCCCCGGGGGAGGGGATGTTTCGGTCTCCCCGGCCATTTATACCTGCCCGCAGCTGTGGCGGGAGAGGTCGTTCCGCCGCACGACAGCGATGAAAACAGTAGCGATGAAAACAATAAAGCGAGACCAACCCATGAAGAAGATGCCTTATATGGCGTTGCTGATGGCGCTCAGCCTCAGTGGCTTTGCCATCGGCGCCCACGCCGAATGGTACCTGCGCGGTACCCACAATAACTGGCAGGCAGACCAGATGCAGGATGTCGGGAGCAATACCATGGTTGCCGACGCCGTGGTGTTCGCCGCGGACGGTGAAATCAAGTTCGACCGCTACGGCGACTGGAGCGAAAACTACGGCCTCAATGGCGCGCTGAATGGAGCCAATATTCCCGTCAGTGCCGGTACCTGGGATATCGAGTTCTACACCGACACCCACGATTACAAGATCACTGCGACCAGCAGCAGTAGCGGTACCGACTACCACCTGCGCGGCACCCACAACGCCTGGGCCGAGGGCGACCTGCTGACCCCGGTCGCCGGCACCAATCAGTACGAGGCCTGCCGCAACTTCACCAGTGGCGACGCCAACGGCGGACCGCGCTTCAAGGTCGACCCGAACGGCGGTTGGGGGGGCGACTCCTTCCCGGCCCAGGATCAGCCCGCCAGCGGCTGGACCCATATCGTGGTCGACGGTGACAGCAATAGCCTGGTCAGCGTGACCACCGACCTGGGCACTGACTGCGGTGCAGCGCAAGCTGGCGACGATTTCCGCAACCGCACCATCTACTTTGCGTTCGTGGACCGCTTCAACAACGGCGACACCAGTAACGACAACGGCAACAATGCCGCGGCCACTTCCACCAGCAAACAGAACGGCAATATCTCCGAGTGGAAGAAATACTGGGGCGGCGACATCCAGGGCCTGATCGACAAGCTGGACTACCTGCAGGACCTGGGCGTCACCGCCATCTGGGTCACGCCGCTGGTGGACAATATCGACAATTCCTCTAGCGAGGGCGCCTACCACGGCTACTGGGGCCGGGATTTCTACCGGGTCGACGAGCACCTGGGCGACTGGGCGCTGGTGGATCAGCTGGATGCGGCGATGGAGGCGCGCGGCATGAAGCTGGTGCTGGATATCGCCCTGAATCACTCCAACCAGGACGACCAGTACGAGTTCGGCGCCCTGTACAAGGACGGCGTGTTTATTACCGACAACGCCAGTGACAACGGCACCTGGTACCACCACAACGGCGCCATCGCCGACTGCTACGACAGCGATCCGGCCACCAGCTGCCCGAGTGAGTGGGACGACCCCTGGGCCTACCGCAACAAGACCCTTTTTAACCTGACCGACTTCAACCACGGCACCAGCGGCAGCAACAGCGCCGCCGACCAGTACCTGATCGACGCGGCCAGCAAGTGGATGAGTCACGGTGTCGATGCCTTCCGCATCGATGCGATCAAGCATATCGAGCCGGGCTTTATCGACCGCTTCAGCGCCGCGATGCGCGCGCAGAACCCGAATGTGTATATCTTCGGCGAGTGGTATGGCGCCGGTGCCGGCGACAGCAACTCCATGACTTTCCTCAACGGCGGCCACGGCTCGGAGCTGCTGGATTTCCAGCTGCGCAACCATATCGAACAGGCCATCGCCGGCGATATCACCATGACCGCGCTGGACAGCCATATTCAGTCGCGCACCGCCGCCATGAACGGCCGCGAGTCGTGGCAGCCGATCTTCCTCGACAATCACGACGCCACCCGCACCAGCGTCTACCTGCAGACTACCGGGCCGGTGGACAACGGCCGCACCGGCAAGGGCTTCAGCCAGGCGCTGGCGGATGCGCGGCAGAACCTGGGCATGGCGCTGGTGATGACGCTGCCGGGTATTCCCACCATCTACTATGGCACCGAGCAGAACTCGACCTGGTTTACCGCCAACGGCGACGGCCAGGTGGGTCACGACCCCTACAACCGCGAGCCGATGCCGTCGTTCGCCGAAACCTCGGCGGCGTTCCAGGAGATCAGCGCACTGGCCGCGCTGCGCGCCCAGAGCCCCGCGCTCGCCAGCGGCAGTTACACCCAGCGCTGGGTCAACGGCGATATCCTGGTGTTCGAGCGCCAGTCCGGCAGCGATGTGGTGCTGGTGGCGGTGAACCGCGGTGGCAGTGCGTCGATCACCGTGAACAGCCTGGCGCTGGCCGATGGCAGTTACACCAGCCTGGTGGGTACTGATACGGTCAATGTCAGCGGTGGCTCGGCGGTGCTGAACCTGGATGCCAACGAGGTGATCGTGCTGCACTGAGGTTCTTCCGGGCGCGGCTATCGGCCGCGCCCAGACCCCGTTATAATGCGCACCAATCAGCGTGTATGTGAGCGCTTGCAAACCCCGCTGACCTCTGGGCCGGGCGGGGTCTGTACGTATGTGTGCGTATTTTCGCCCTCCGCCCCCGCCGGGGAGGAGGGCCCCCGTCGATGCTCTTGCGACAATCGCCGCATAACCATAACCAGCAAATAGCGGTGATTCCCATGTCCGAAACAGATTCCAGCGCGACTGCGCGGTCTCCCGAACAGTGCAAGCAACCCAAGCTGCCGTTCTGGCAGGTGTGGAATGTCAGCCTCGGCTTCCTCGGCGTGCAGTTCGGCTTTGCGCTGCAGAATGCCAATGCCAGCCGCATCCTCTCCGACCTGGGCGCGGACCTGCACTCGCTGTCGCTGTTCTGGATCGTGGCGCCGCTGATGGGGCTGATCGTGCAGCCGATCGTCGGCTCCGCATCGGATCGCACCTGGAACCGCTTCGGCCGCCGCAACCCCTTTATCCTGTTCGGCGCCATCGCCGCCGCGCTGGGTATGGCGTTTATGCCCAATGCCGGCATCGCAGTGGCGATCATCGCGCCGATCGTGTTCGGCGGTGTGATGCTGGCGCTGATGGATGCTGCCTTCAATGTGACCATGCAGCCGTTCCGCGCCCTGGTGTCCGATATGGTGCCGCCGGAGCAGCGCACCCTGGGCTATTCGATCCAGTCGCTGTTGATCAATATCGGCGCGGTGTGCGGTTCCATGCTGCCGTTCGTACTGACCAATGTGATCGGTCTGGAAAACACCTCCAAGGCGGGTGAAGTGGCGCCGTCGGTGATCTGGGCTTTCTACCTCGGTGCCAGTGTGCTGCTCGGCTCGGTGCTGTGGACCGTGTTCCGCACCAGGGAATACGCGCCGGCCGAATACAACGCCTACAAGGGGCTGGACAGTGAACAGCTGGCCCGCGAGCAGGCCGAGCGCAAGTCCCTGTCGCAGCGTCTCAAAGGCTTCTTCAAGCTGCTGTTCAGCATGCCGGTGACCATGCGCCAGCTGGCGCTGGTGCAGTTCTTCTCCTGGTTCGCGCTGTTCATCATGTGGGTCTACACCACCCCGGCCATCACCCAGTACGTCTGGGGCGTGGACGCCAAGTGGTTCGATCCGGACTACCTGCATTCGGTGGGAGAGATTCCGCCCGCGATCGCCGCGGCCAAGGGCGCCGCCGGCGACTGGGTGGGTATCCTGTTTGCCGCCTATTCACTGTTTGCGGCATTGTTCTCCATTGTGCTGGCCAAGGTCGCCGGCACCATCGGCCGCAAGCCCACTTATGCATTGTCGCTGGCGCTGGGTGGCCTGTGCCTGATCAGCTTCCTGCTGTTCCAGGGCGGCGAGCAGACCCATGTGAATCTGCTGATCACCGAAGTCACTGTGCCCGCCGGCGCGCTGGGCCTGCTGCTGCCGATGATCGGTGTCGGCATCGCCTGGGCGGCGATCCTGGCGATGCCCTACTCGATCCTGTCCGAGGCGCTGCCGGCGGACAAGACCGGCGTCTACATGGGTATCTTCAACTTCACCATCGCTGCGCCGCAGATCGTCTCTGCGTTGGTGGCGGGGCCGCTGCTGGCGGGCGTGTTCGACAACCAGGCGATCAATATCCTGGTGCTGGCCGGGGTGTTTATGTTCCTCGGCGCCGTGTCGGTGTTCTTTGTGCGCGAGCGTTCGGACGAGGGCGCGCTGGATACCGAAGCGGCAACTGTCTGAAGCCGTACCCCGCCCGCTGAAACGAAGAAGCCCCTCACTTGAGGGGCTTTTTCATTGGGGGTGGTACAGCAAACAACGAGGGTACAACGAGAGGAAAGCTTACTCCGCTGCCACTGCGCGTGCGGTGCTGCCGCTGACGCTGACATCTTGCGGTGTCGGGTAGGGCCAGTTGGCCTTGCTGAAGGCGGCGCCGTCGATCCACAGGGTCTGGCCGCTGACAAAGGAGGACTGCGGCTCGGCCAAAAACAGCACTGCGTTGGCGATGTCCTCGACGATACCGACCCGCCCCAGCGGCGTAATCGCCGACCAGGAGGCGGCGTAATCCGGCGCCTCGCGTTCGGTGCGCTCGATCAGTACACCGCCGGGTGCCACACAGTTGACGCGAATGCCGTACTCGCCCAGCTCCACGGCCGCGCTTTTGGTCAGCATTTCGATGCCCCCCTTGCTGGCGGCGTAATCCACCAGGTTGGGGAAAGCCAGCTTGTTACAGCCGGAGCCGATATTGACGATACTGCCGGCGACACCGGCTTCCGCCATCAGGCGCGCGGCGCGCTGGGTATTGAGAAAGGTGCCCTTGAGGTTGGTGCGGATGACTCTGTCCCAGTCGTCTTCAGCCAGCTCCAGCAGCGGCGCCCAGGTCTGTATACCGGCGTTGTTGACCAGCAGGCTCGGCGCGCGACCGAAGTGGGCGCTCACTTGCCGGTAGAAGTGGTCCACTGCAACGCTGTCGCCCACATCACAGGCGACGAACAGGGACTTGCGGCCCAGTTGTTCGATGTCATCGACCAGTCGTTGGGCGTCACTGTCTTCGTTCAGGTTGTTGGCGGCGACATCCCAGCCCGCCCGGGCCAGGTGCAGGGCGATGCCCCTGCCGATTCCTGTGGTACCGCCGGTCACCACTGCCAGCTTGTTGTTGTTCTGCATACGTCCTCTGCTGCGACCGCGAAACCATCAAATTTCTTGGATGTGAACGTTATCATAGCATGTAAACGTTTACAATTCGCTGCGACAATGGTGTCCTGATGCCCGCCGTCGCGCATGGCGGCGCTGAAAACGTTACCATTGCGCGTTAACAACAAAAGAGCGCATCGCACAGGAATCACAGGTGTCGATCAAACAAGTTGCCAAACTGGCCGGGGTCTCAACCGCTACGGTATCCCGCTATCTGAACAGCCCCGAGCATGTGCGGGAGAAGACCCGGCTCAAGGTACAGGAAGCCATCCGCGAGATCGGTTTTTCCCGCAATACCCTGGCGCGCAATTTCCGCCGCGGCAAGACCAGCCTGGTGATGGTGGTACTGCCGTCGGTGGGCGATCCGTTTTTCTCCGGCGTTATGCGCGGTATCGGGCGCGTGGCCCAGCGTGAGGGCTACAGCATCCTGATCAGCGAGACCCAGTCCAACAGCGCCGGCTTCAATGAATACGCGGATATGGTGTTCTCCAAGCAGGCCGACGGCATCATCCTGCTCGCCAGTATTTCGCCGTTTATGGGGCGCGAAGGCGAAGCGTCCAGCGCCGCGCTGGACGCGCGCAGCGAGGGGCCGGTACCGCCGATCGTGATCGGCTGCGAAACCGTGGCGCCGGCGCTGAGTCATTTTCCCAGCGTGCGGGTCGACAATGTCGGTGCCGCGGCCGAGGCCACCGGCCACCTGATTGACAGCGGCCACCGGCGCATTGCGTTCATTGCCGGCTCCCACGAGTCGCTGCTCACCAGCGACCGCGAGCGCGGCTACCGCCAAGCCATGGCCGCCGCCGAATTGCCGGTAGAGGAGCACTGGGTGGTGGAAGGGGATCTCACCATCGATGGCGCGCGCCGCGCCGCACGCGAACTGCTGGCGCTGCAGCCGCGGCCCACCGCGATCTTCTGTGCCACTGACGAGATGGCCATGGGCGCCATGCACGAGTTGCGTGCTGCCGGCCTGCGCATTCCCGAGGATGTCTCGGTGATCGGCTTCGACGATGTGCGCTACGCATCGATCCAGGCGCCGCCGCTGAGCACCGTGGCCCAGCCGGCCGAGGAAATCGGCGAGCGCACCATGGCGCGGCTGTGCCGGGCCATGCGCGGCGATGATATCGGCGCCGAAGCCGAGGTGGTTGCGCACCAGTTGGTGTTGCGCAACTCTACGGCCGCCCCACCAGACTCCGAGGCCTGACCGCGGCTGCTCGGGTAAATTGATGTAAACGTTTACATGATGGTGCCGGAAGTTGTATAAAGTGATTCGACGCCGCACTATCAGTGTGGTGCGCGGCCTCCGCCGCCAGTGAATACCGATGTGCCCATAAAAATAAAGCCGGCCGCGCGGCGGTCGTATAGCGAGTGAGGGAATAACAACATGAATCCCACGTCCGACAGTGCTGTGCTGGGCCAGGCGCCCGATGCAGTCGTCCAATCCGAAACCAACCACGCCCTGGTGATCGCCATCAGTACCGTCGCCACCATCGGCGGCTTCCTGTTCGGCTTCGACAGCGGGGTCATCAATGGCACCGTCGACGGTCTGCAGGCCGCGTTCAATTCCGACACCGCCGGCACCGGTTTCAATGTGGCCTCGATGCTGCTCGGTTGTGCCTTCGGCGCCTTCTTTGCCGGCACCCTGGCCGACCGCTTCGGGCGCAAGGCGTTGCTGGTTGCCTCGGCGATTTTCTTTATCGTGTCCGCGTGGGGCTCCGGCGTCGCCGACGGCTCGCTGGAGTTCATTGTCTATCGCATTCTCGGCGGTCTCGCCGTGGGCGCCGCCAGTGTGATGACACCGGCGTATATCAGCGAGGTGGCACCAGCGGCCTATCGCGGGCGGCTCGCCACCATCCAGCAGGTGGCGATTATCAGCGGCCTGTTCTGTGCGTTTGTCAGCAATTACCTGATCGCCCAGTTTGCCGGCGCCTCCACCTCCGAGTTCTGGCTCGGCTACGCCGCCTGGCGCTGGATGTTCTGGATGGAGCTGGTACCCGCGGCGGTCTTCCTGGTGGGCCTGTACTTTATTCCCGAGAGCCCGCGCTTCCTGGTGGCCAGCGGCAACCGCGACGGTGCGCAGCAGGTACTGGGCCGCCTGTTCGGCGAAACCGCCGGCAGTGACAAGGTGCGCGAAATCAGCGCTTCCCTGGCCGACGACCACAAGCCGCGCCTGAAAGACCTGATCGACCCGGCCAGCGGCAAGCTGCGCCGTATCGTCTGGGTCGGTATCGGCCTGGCGGTGTTCCAGCAGCTGGTGGGTATCAATGTGGTGTTCTACTACGGTGCGGTGTTGTGGCAGTCGGTGGGCTTTACCGAGAGCGACGCGCTGCTGATCAACGTGGTGTCCGGCGCGGTCAGTATCGGTGCGGTGATCGCCGCGTTGCTGCTGGTGGACAAAATTGGCCGCAAACCGCTGCTGTGGTTCGGTTCCATCGGCATGACCATTACCCTGGCGATCATGGTCGGCGCTTTCTCCCAGGCCAGTGTCGACGCGTCCGGTTCTGTCAGCCTGCCGGGTGCTTTGGGCACCGTCGCACTGCTCGCCGCCAATGGCTACGTGGTCTTCTTCAACGCCTCCTGGGGCCCGGTCATGTGGGTCATGCTCGGCGAAATGTTTCCCAATCAGGTACGCGGCTCCGGTCTCGCCGTCAGCGGTCTGGCGCAGTGGCTGGCGAACTTCGGTATTACCCTGTCGTTCCCGATCCTGCTCGCCAGTATCCAGTTGGCCGGCAGCTACGGTCTCTACGCGCTATCCGCGGCGGTGTCCATCTTCTTCGTGGGCAAGTACGTGTATGAAACCCGCGGGCGCGAACTGGAGCAAATGGAAGGTTGAGGTAGCGAGAGATGCAACAGCACGGCAACGATCTGCAATGCGTCTGGCCCGCGGCGGCGACCCTCGGTGAGGGCCCGCTGTGGGTCGCGCGCGAAAGCGCGCTCTACTGGGTGGATATCAAGCAGATGCAGCTGCACCGCTACGGCTTCGACGACGGCGCGCGGCGCAGCTGGCAGTTCGACAGTCCGCTCAGCGCGCTGGCGCCGCGCGCCGGCGGCGGCTTTATCGGCACCTTCCGCGAGGGCTTTGCCACCATCGACCTGGGTGGTGATGAAGCCCGTGTAGAGCCACTGGGCGGCCCCGAAGCAGATCGATCGGGAAACCGCTTCAATGACGGCAAGGTGGATGCGCAGGGCAACTTCTGGGCCGGCAGTATGGATGATTCAGAAGAGCGCCCCAGCGGCGTGCTCTACCGCCTCGATCCCGGCCTCAACTGGCAGCCGGTGGACGACGGCTACGTGATCACCAACGGTCC
Organism: Microbulbifer sp. SAOS-129_SWC; assembly: GCF_039696035.1. GTDB lineage: Bacteria > Pseudomonadota > Gammaproteobacteria > Pseudomonadales > Cellvibrionaceae > Microbulbifer. The sequence continues at coordinate 3,918,293 of NZ_CP155567.1, read as the reverse complement.
GGCGTTCAGTCCTGACGGCCGTACCCTGTACCACAACGACACGCTGGCGCGCACCGTCTATGCCTTCGATCTGGATGGGAGCGGCCGCGCGCGCAACAAGCGCGTGCTCCTCGAGTTGCCGGAAGCCTCCGGTTATCCCGACGGCCTGACGGTCGACGCCGACGGCTGCATCTGGCTGTGCCACTGGAATGGCTGGGGCATCACCCGCTTTTCGCCGCACGGCGAGGCCATCGGCCGTATCGAACTGCCGGTGGCCAATGTCACCAGCTGCACCTTCGCCGGCGCGCAGCTGGACACCTTGTTTATCACCACTGCGCGCAAGGGACTCAGTGACCGGGAGCTGGCCGGGCAGCCGCTCGCCGGAGGCCTGTTCCGCTGCAACCCCGGTATAAAAGGTGTCGCACAGCCGCTGTTTCGCGGCTGAGTGTGCATTGACAAGGCCGTTCGCGGTCTTTTTCTGATTAACCGATGTAAACGTTTACTTCAAAACTGAAAACGGATGTAAACCATGACCACAAGCGCCATTGAGCCCCGCCAAATTCTGCCCGAAGACGGTCTTGCCGGCACACTGCTCGGCCGCGCCTGGGTGCCCGCGGCACTGAACCCGTCGGGCATCGCCGGACCCAGCCCGGTGTGGCTGTGCGCCGACGGCGTCTTCGACCTGAGTGCGCTGGCACCGACGCTGGCGCAACTGCTCGAAGCCGGCTTTGCCGCCGCCAGCGCCGATCTCTCGAAGGCGGCCCGCATCGGCTCTGTCGATGCAATCGTGCGCAACACACTCAGTGAAAAGCGCGATGTGGCATTGCCACACTTCCTCGCCCCGGTCGACCTGCACGCGATCAAGGCCTGCGGTGTGACCTTTGTGTGCAGCATGCTGGAGCGGGTGATCGAAGAGCGCGCCGGCGGCGATCCGGCCAAGGCGCGGGAAATCCGCGCACAGCTGACGGACAAGATGGGCGGCGATATTTCCGCAGTGGTGCCGGGCTCCGACGAAGCGGAAACCCTGAAAGCGGCCCTGCAGGAAGCCGGCATCTGGTCGCAGTACCTGGAAGTGGGCATCGGTCCACTGGCGGAAGTGTTTACCAAGGCACAGTGCCTGTCTGCCGTCGGCCCCGGTGAGCAGGTGGGCGTCCACCCGATTTCCTCGTGGAACAACCCCGAGCCGGAAGTGGTGCTGATTGTCGACAGCCGCGGCAACACCGTCGGCGCAACGCTCGGCAACGACGTCAACCTGCGCGATATCGAAGGCCGCAGCGCGCTGCTGCTGGGCAAGGCCAAAGACAACAATGCGTCCTGTTCCGTCGGCCCCTTCGTGCGCCTGTTCGACGAAACCTTTTCCATCGACGACGTGCGCACCGCCGAAGTGACACTGGAAATTGCCGGCCAAGATGGGTTCACCCTGAGTGAAGTCAGCCCGATGACCGAGATCAGCCGCGACCCGCTGAACCTGGTAGAGCAGACCATCGGCCCGAACCATCAGTACCCGGACGGCCTGGCCCTGTTCACCGGCACCCTGTTCGCACCGACCCAGGATCGCGACGGCGCCGGCAAGGGCTTCACCCACAAGACCGGCGACCGCGTGACGATTCGCTCGCCGAAGCTGGGCGCGCTGATCAATACCGTGACCTTCAGTGACCAGGCGCGGCCCTGGACCTTCGGCATCGCCGCGCTGATGCGCAACCTGGCGAGCCGCGGACTGCTGTAAGCGGGGGCAACCTGGTCGGGGCGAGCCCGGCGAGTGTGCGCACCACAGAAAATTTGAATGCGAGGTAAATCATGACTCTCAAGAAAAACTATATCGCCGGCGAATGGGTCGACGGCGAGGACGCAATCGCCAATATCAACCCGTCGGATACCAATGACGTAATCGGCGAGTACGCCCAGGCTGGCACCGCGCAGCTGGAAGAGGCGGTGCTGGCGGCGCGGCGCGCCTTTCCCGCCTGGTCCACCGGTTCGATCCAGGCGCGCAGCGAAATCCTCGATCGTATCGGCCAGGCAATTCTCGATCGCCGCGTCGAGCTGGGCCGGCTGCTTGCCCGTGAAGAGGGCAAGACGCTGCCGGAAGCCACCGGCGAGGTCGCGCGTGCCGGACAGATCTTCAAATACTTCGCCGGTGAAGTCCTGCAGCTGCGCGGTGAACTGCAGCCGTCCGTGCGGCCCGGCCTGGATGTCTCGGTCACCCGCGAGCCCCTCGGTGTGATCGGCCTGATTACGCCGTGGAATTTTCCCATCGCCATTCCCGCCTGGAAGATCGCCCCGGCACTGGCCTACGGCAACTGTGTGGTGTTCAAGCCAGCGGAACTGGTGCCCGGCTCCGCCCACGCGCTGGCGGAAATTATCGTCGCGGCCGGGGTGCCCGCTGGTGTCTTCAACCTCGCCATGGGCCCCGGGCGCGTGATTGGCGACGCACTGGTAAACCACCCGCACGTCGATGCCGTGAGTTTTACCGGTTCCCAGAACACCGGCAGGAATATCGCCGCGGCCGCCATCGGGCGTATGGCCAAAGTGCAACTGGAAATGGGTGGCAAGAACCCGCTGGTGGTGCTCGATGATGCGGATCTCGATACTGCGGTCGAGTGCGCCGTAAATGGTGCCTTCTTCTCCACCGGCCAGCGCTGTACCGCCTCCAGCCGCCTGGTCGTTACCGCCGGCATACACGACCGCTTTATCGAAGCGGTGGTCGAGCGCCTGAACGGTCTGGTAGTGGACGATGCGCTCAAAGACGGCACTCATATCGGCCCGGTGGTCGACGAGCGCCAGCTGCAGCAGGACCAGGACTATATCAATATCGGCAGTGACGAGGGCGCGCAGCTGCTGTGCGGTGGCGAGCGCGTGGAGCGCGCGACTCCCGGCTTCTATCTGACGCCGGCACTGTTTACCGAAACCACCGCCGACATGCGCATCAACCGCGAGGAAATTTTCGGCCCGGTGGCCTCGGTCATTCGCGCCGACGATTACGAGCAAGCGCTGGCAGTGGCCAACGACACCGAGTTTGGCCTGTCCGCCGGCATTGTCACCCAGTCGCTGAAACACGCCAGCCACTTCAAGCGCTTCTCCCAGGCCGGCATGGTTATGGTCAACGTGCCCACTGCGGGAGTGGATTACCACGTGCCCTTCGGCGGTCGCAAGGGCTCCAGTTACGGCGCGCGGGAGCAGGGCAGTTATGCGCGGGAGTTTTATACAACGGTGAAAACAGCTTATACGTCGGCGTGAAGCGGGAATTTACGAGACCGTGATCGGAGTTCGGGAGGGGGCGGAAAGTGCTTCCCTCCGACCCTGTGGATGCAGGGTCGCACCAGGACATGCTGGGGTACCAGTCCGCTGCCAGTGCGATGAAATCGAATTAAGCAGTGACCGTGATTTTCCCCAAAAAAATCTCCAGGTGGGAAAATTAAACTTGAATAAATTTGTAAGACTTAACCGATGAATAAACAGCGCAAACTCCGCAGCACCGATTGGTTCAACGATCCTAGTCAGCCGGACCAGACCGCCATTTATATCGAGCGCTACCTGAACTACGGCCTTACCCGTGAGGAGCTGCAGTCGGGCAAGCCGATCATCGGTATCGCCCAGACCGGCAGCGACCTGGCGCCGTGTAACCGCCACCATATGGAATTGGCCAAACGCGTGCGCGATGGTATTCGCGATGCCGGCGGCATCCCGTTTGAGTTTCCGGTGCACGCCATTCATGAAATGGGTAAGCGCCCCACCGCCGCACTGGATCGCAACCTCGCCTTCCTCGGCCTGGTGGAGATTCTCTACGGTTACCCGCTCGACGGCGTCGTGCTCACCACCGGTTGTGACAAAACCACCCCGGCATTGCTGATGGCCGCCGCGGCGGTAAACATTCCCTCGGTCGTGCTGTCCGGTGGCCCCATGCTGAATGGCTGGGACACCAGAAACAGTGTCGAAAAACGAGTCGGCTCCGGTTCGATTATCTGGAGTTCGCGCGAAGATTACGCCCGCGGCGATATCGACTACGAGCAGTTTATGCAGAACGTCACCAGTTCCGCACCGTCCTCCGGTCACTGCAATACCATGGGCACCGCGCTGACCATGAACAGCCTGGCCGAAGCGCTGGGCATGTCGCTGCCCGGTTGCGCCGCGATTCCCGCGCCCTACAAAGAGCGCCCGGCCATCGCCTATTACACCGGCCTGCGTATCGTCGATATGGTGTGGGAGGATCTCAAGCCCTCCGACATCATGACCCGCGACGCTTTCCTCAACGCCATCCGCCTCTGTTCCGCCATCGGTGGCTCCACCAACGCGCCGCCGCACCTGCAGGCCATCGCCAATCATATGGGCGTGGAACTCTCGATCGAAGACTGGCAGCTGCACGGTGAGAAAATTCCGTTGCTGGTGAACTGCCAACCGGCGGGTGAATACCTGGGCGAGGATTTCTACCGCGCCGGCGGCGTTCCTGCGGTGATGGGCGAACTGCTGCGCGCCGGAGTTGCCAGTGGCGACTGCCGTACCGTGAGTGGCAAAACCATCGCTGAAAACTACAGTGAGCAGGGTTCCCACAACGAAAACGTCATCCTGCCCTACGCCGCACCGATGATGGAGAACGCCGGCTTCGCCGTGATGAGCGGCAACCTGTTCGATTCCGCGATCATGAAAAAGTCCGTGATTGGCGATGATTTCCGCGGTAAATATCTCTCGAACCCGGAGCACCTCAACGTGTTGCGCGGTCGCGCCATCGTCTTCGACGGCCCCGAGGACTACCACCACCGTATCGACGACCCGGCGCTGGATGTGGACGAAAACTGCATTCTGATAATCCGCAACTGCGGCCCGCTGGGTTATCCCGGTTCCGCCGAAGTGGTGAACATGCGCCCGCCGGAATATCTGATCAAGCGCGGCATCAACTGCCTGCCCTGTATCGGTGATGGCCGCCAGAGTGGCACTTCTGCCAGCCCGTCGATTCTCAACGCCTCGCCAGAAGCCGCCGCCGGTGGCGGCCTGGCACTGCTGCAGATGAATGATGTGGTGGAGATCGATCTGAACAACAACCGCGTGAATGTGCTGGTCGATGACGCGGAGCTGCAGCAGCGCCGCGCCAATCACGAGCCGCTGCGCCTGGTCAACCAGACGCCCTGGCAGGAGATCTATCGCCAGTCCGTTACCCAATTGTCCGACGGCGGCGATATGGCCACCGAGGAACAGCATTTGCGCATCGTCGAAAAACACGGAACGCCGCGCAACTCCCACTGAGTTTCCGGCCTGCAAGCGCGGTGTGTCGGCACTGAGTATCCGGCGCGCCGCAGAAATGAATTGTTAAATAAAAAGCCGATAGCGATGAGAAGTAACCACCGAGCCGTCAGAAAACTGTCCGTCCTGATTGCCAGCGCGCTGCTATTGCCCGCTGGCGCTGCGTTTGCCAACACGCCCAAACAGCCGCAACACCAGATCAAACTGTGGCCGCAGGTATCCAGCCCGGCCGCAGATCCCGCCATCGAGCAGCGCGTGGACGCGCTGCTGAAGAAAATGACGCTGGAAGAAAAAGTCGGCCAGATCATGCAGGCGGAAATCCAGTCGATTACCCCCGAGGAAGTGCGCCAATACCATATTGGGTCGGTGCTGAACGGCGGCGGTTCCATGCCGTATCGCAAGGCGGATGCGGGCCCTGATGACTGGGTGAAACTGGCCGACGCTTTCTACGATGCATCCATGGACACGAGCGGCGGTCGCACAGCCATCCCGATTTTCTGGGGTACCGACGCCGTGCATGGCAATGGCAACCTGATCGGTGCGACGTTGTTCCCGCACAATATCGGCCTCGGCGCCGCCCGCGATCCCAAACTGATTCGCGCCATCGGCAGTGCCACCGCAGCGGAAGTGCGCACCACCGGTGTCGAGTGGGTCTTCGCTCCGACCCTCGCTGTTGCGCAAAATGACCTGTGGGGCCGCACTTACGAGAGTTACTCCGAAAACCCGGATCTGGTGCGCCAGTATGCCGGTGCCATGGTCGAGGGCCTGCAGGGCGGTGAGCCCGGCGATCAACAATTCCTCGATGAAAAACATGTGATCGCCACCGCCAAGCATTTTCTCGCCGATGGCGGTACTACCGGTGGCGACGACCAGGGCAATGCGCAGATCGATGAGCGCGAGCTGGTGCAGATCCACAATGCCGGCTACCCGCCGGCGATCGAGGCCGGTGTGCAGACGGTGATGGCCAGCTTCTCTTCCTGGAACGGTGAAAAGAACCACGGCAACCAGTACCTGCTCACCGACGTGTTGAAGCAGCGCATGGGCTTCGACGGCCTGGTGGTCAGCGACTGGAACGGCCACGGTCAGGTGCCGGGTTGCACCAATGACAGCTGCCCGCAGGCGATCAACGCCGGCATCGACCTGCTGATGGTCACCTATGACTGGAAGGCGATGATCAAAAATACCCTCGACCAGGTGCGCGCCGGCGAAATTCCGCTGCAGCGTCTCGACGATGCAGTGCGCCGCAACCTGCGCGTCAAACTGCGCGCCGGGCTGTTTGACGAAAAGCCGTCACAGCGCGCCCTGTCCGGGCGCGAAGACGTGGTCGGCAGTGCTGAACACCGCGCACTGGCGCGACAGGCGGTGCGCGAGAGCCTGGTATTGCTGAAAAACCGTCACGGCCTGCTGCCGTTGAATCCAAAACAGAACATCCTCGTCACCGGCCCGGGCGCCGACAGTATCGCCATGCAGTCCGGCGGCTGGAGTGTCAGCTGGCAGGGTGCGGGCATCCCCAACGATAAATTCCCCGGAGCCACGTCCATCTATACCGGCATCAGGAATGCGGTGCACAAGGCCGGCGGCAGCGTCGCGCTGTCCGCGGATGGCAGCTACCAGCACAAGCCCGACGTAGCTGTGGTGGTCTTTGGCGAACACCCGTATGCCGAGGGGCAGGGCGACCGCAATACGCTGGAATTCGAAGCCGGTAACAAGAAAAGCCTGGCGCTGCTGAAGTCGTTCAAGGCCAGGGGTATCCCGGTGGTATCGGTATTCCTGTCCGGCCGGCCGCTGTGGGTCAATCCGGAGCTGAACGCCTCTGATGCATTCGTGGCCGCCTGGCTGCCGGGTACCGAGGGCGAGGGGGTCGCCGACGTGATTGTGGCCAAGGCCAGCGGGGAGCCGAACTACGATTTCCGCGGCAAACTGTCGTTCTCCTGGCCAAAGCTGCCGCTGCAGGCTGAAGTCAACGTCGGTGAGAAAAAATACGATCCGCTGTTCGCCTTCGGTTACGGCCTGGATTACGCCTCTGCCAAACAGGGTCCGAAAAAGCTCGCCGAAAATGTTGCCGGTGTGACTCGCGGCCAGCCGGATCATATCGACCTGTTCGTCGGCGGCCGCACGCTGCAGCCCTGGGGCATACAGTTGAACGACTTCGAGCAGAATCAGATGCTGAGCGGTGCTTTTGCCAGGTTGCCGAGTGGCCGCGTCACCGTTGAGGCCACCGACAAGGATCGCCAGGAAGACGCGTTGCGTGTGAGTTGGCAGGATACCTGGCTGTCGGGGCTGAGTATCCAGTACGGCGAACCGCTGGATCTGTCGCGCTTTGTCGACAAGGGCACCCTGTCTTTTGACCTGAAAGTGGATGACCTGACCAAAGCCGACCTGGCAATCGTGATCAAGTGTGGCGACAACTGCGAGCGCCGCCTCGATTATACGACTTCGGCCCGAGCCATGGCCGGCAAGGGCTGGCAGCACAAAAGCTTCAACCTGAGCTGCTTTGTCCACGATGGGGACGATTTCAAGTCGATAAACGTCCCATTTGAACTGCTTGCCGGTGGTGTGGGTGCGCTGGAAGTGGCCGATGTGCGTTTCGACCGCAAAGGCAAGGCCAACGAGACCTGTCCCGACTACCATACCTTGACTACCACGCCGGTTCCGCGCCACGAGTACTGGTCCAAAGGTTGGTGGTATGAACGCTTCAAACAAAAGCAACAGCGCCTGGCACAGGGCAACGTTGATCTGTTGTGGCTGGGTGACTCGATCATCGAGCACTGGGAAACCGACGGCAAGGCGGTGTGGAAGCAGTACTACGGCGACCGCAATGCGGTAAATCTGGGTTACGGCGGCGACCGCACCGAGCACCTGCTGTGGCGCATGGAGCACGGCGAACTGGACGGTATTCACCCGAAGGTAGCGGTGGTCATGATCGGCACCAACAACACCGGTCTGTCGCTCACCGAACCGCAACTCACCGCGGCCGGCGTGCGCAAAGTGCTCGACGAGGTACGCGAGCGCCTGCCGGCGACCAGGATATTGCTACTGGGCGTCTTCCCGCGGGAGGAGCAGCCGGATGCGCCGATGCGCAAAGTGAACGAGGCGATCAACCAGATCATTTCCGGTTACGCCGACAACCAGCACATCTTCTACCTGGATATTGGCGACAAGTTCCTGGACAAGAATGGTGTGCTGAGTAAAGACATTATGCCGGATCACCTGCACCCGAACGAACGCGGGTATAAAATCTGGGCCAAGGCCATGGAGCCGACCCTGGAAAAGCTGCTGCAATCAGCACAGTAACTGCAGATCGTGTGGCCGGCATAACAATTTAAAAAATGGGGAGTTTATGTTCAACAGAAAACTGCTCGCCTCGGCGCTGGCGCTGCTGCTCAGTGCCTGCGGCGCCGGGGAAGACAGCACGCACAAGGGTGCCGCGGCGGATGCCAGCCAGCCCGCTGATAAAGATGCCGCCAGTGGACCTGTGGTAACTGGAACTGCGGGCAATGGCACGGCCGACAGTCCCTGGCCGCAGCTGAAGCCGGCGATTGCCCGCGATCCGGCGCTGGAGCAGCGCATCACCGATCTGATGGCGAAGATGACGCTGGAAGAAAAAGTCGGCCAGCTGATCCAGGCAGAGATCAAGTACGCCACGCCGGAAGACGTCAAGAAATACCACCTCGGCGGTATCCTGAACGGCGGCGGCACCTATCCCAACAACGACAAGTTCGCCACGCCGCAAGACTGGCTGAAACTGGCCAACGCCTATTACCAGGCCTCCGTTGATACCTCCGACGGCGGCGTCGGCATTCCGGTAATCTGGGGTTCCGATGCGGTGCACGGTCACAACAACGTCATCGGTGCGACCCTGTTCCCGCACAATATCGGCCTCGGTGCCGCACACGATCCCGAACTGCTGCGCCGCATCGGCCGCGCCACCGCCGAGGAAGTGGCGGTGACCGGGATCAACTGGACCTTCGCGCCCACTGTCGCCGTCGTCCGCGACGACCGCTGGGGCCGCACCTACGAAAGTTACTCTGAGGACCCGCGCATCGTCGGCCAGTACGCCGGCGCCATGGTGGAGGGCATCCAGGGCAAAGTCGGTAGCGACGGATTCCTCGACGGTTACCACCTGGTATCCGCCACCAAGCACTTTATCGGCGACGGCGGCACCGGCGGTGTCGACCGCGGCGATACCCGTATCAGCGAAGAAGAGCTGGCGAAGATTCACGCCACCGGTTATATCACTGCGCTGCAGTCCGGCGTGCAGACGGTCATGGCCTCTTTCAACAGCTGGAACGGCAAGCGCCTGCACGGCAACCGCCACCTGCTGACCGACGTACTCAAGGGCCAGCTCGGTTTCGATGGCTTTGTCGTCGGCGACTGGAATGGCCACCGCTTTGTCGACGGCTGCACACTGGAGAGCTGTCCGCAGGCGATCAATGCCGGCCTGGATATGTTTATGGTGCCGTCAGACTGGAAGGCGCTGTACAACAATACCCTGGCCCAGGCGCGCAGTGGCGAGATCCCGGCAACCCGCGTCGACGATGCCGTGCGCCGTATCCTGCGGGTAAAAATGCGCGCTGGCCTGTTCGATCGCAACCAGCCGTTGGCCGGCAAGGCCGGTATTCTCGGCAGCGCGGAACACCGCGCCATCGCGCGCGAGGCGGTGCGCAAATCCCTGGTACTGCTGAAAAACAATGAGCAACTGCTGCCGCTGAATCCGCACCAGAAAATCCTGGTGGCCGGTGATGGCGCCGACAATATCGGCAAGCAGAGTGGTGGCTGGACCATTTCCTGGCAGGGCACCGGCAATACCCGTGCCGATTTCCCCGGTGCCACTTCTATCTATACCGGGATCAAGAATGCTGTCGATGCCGCCGGTGGCGAGGCAGTATTGAGCGAGAAGGGCGACTTCTCCGGCAGCACTTTCCGCGCTGGCGGCAAACCGGATGTGGCCATTGTGGTGTTCGGCGAGAACCCCTACGCGGAGTGGCACGGAGATATCACCAGCCTCGAATACCAGTTCGGTGACAAGAGTGACCTGGCACTGCTGAAAAAGCTCAAAGCTCAGGGCATTCCGGTGGCCAGTATTTTCCTGTCCGGCCGGCCGCTGTGGGTCAACAGGGAGATGAATGCATCCAATGCATTTGTTGCCGCCTGGTTGCCCGGCTCCGAGGGCGAGGGTATCGCCGATGTGGTGATTGCCGGTGCCGACGGCAAACCGCGTTACGACTTCACCGGCAAGCTGTCTTTCAGCTGGCCGCGCGATGTGCACCAGACACCCCTCAATGTCGGCGACAAGGATTACGACCCCCTGTTCGCCTACGGCTACGGACTCACGGATGAAGATCAGGTGCAGGTGGCGAACAACCTGCCGGAAAACGGCGAGAGCTACGCCGAGGGTCCGCTGCAGGATGCGCTGCTGATGGTATGGCGCGCGCGGCCGCCTTGGCAGCTGTCCATCGACGAAGAGGGCAGCGCACCGGTGCCAGTGACTGGCAATATGGGCAGCAGTGGCGACGACGACAATATCACCGTGTCCGCCATCGATATGGTCAACCAGGAAGATGCGCGCCTGCTTGAATGGAAGGGCCTGCGCCGTGGCAGCGTCAGCCTGCGCAGCGAGTACCCGCAGGATATGAGCCGCTACCTGGACGCCGGCGCGGCGCTGAGTATGGATGTACGGGTCGACCGCGAGCCCGGCGGTGAAGTCTTCGCCGCGCTGCAGTGTGGTCCCGACTGCAGTGTGCGCCTGCCACTGGCCGATTCGCTGCGCAAACTGCCGCTGGGCAAGTGGTCGCACCTGTCCATCGACCTGCAGTGCTTCGCCGCCAAGGGCGCCGACTTCGGCCAGGTGGATACCAGCTTCGCGCTGGATAGCACCGATAGCCTTGCGGTGGCGCTGGCCAATATCAAATACCGTATCGGCGCCGCCAATGATGCGACTTTGAAGTGCAAGGGGTAGAGCGTGGTTGACGATTCCCGGCGTAATTTATTTAAAACCCTGCTGGCGGGTGCGGCGGTTGCGCCGCTTTCCGCCCGCACTGTCGCAGCACAACCTGTGCCGCAGGGACCGGCCTGCGCCAATAGCCCGACCTCGCCATCCTGGGGGCGCGGCCTCGAGGGGCAGCGCAAAGCCGACCTCGGCGACGGTACCTTCCTGAACCCGATCGTGTCCGGGGATCACCCGGACCCGACGATCCTGAAGGACGGCGACGATTACTATATGACGTTCTCGTCCTTCTACTCCTATCCCGCCCTGATCATCTGGCACTCCACCGACCTGGTGAACTGGGCCCCGCTGGGCCCGGCACTGACCGAGTCACTCGGTTGTATCTGGGCCGTGGACCTGTGCAAACACGGCGACCGCTACTACATCTATATTCCCGCCGACCCGGATGGCAGCGGCTGGTCTATCTACGCCATCTGGGCCGACGATATCCGCGGGCCCTGGAGTCGGCCGGTGGACCTGAAAATCAGCGGCTGCATTGATCCCGGGCACGTGGTCGGCGAAGACGGCAGGCGCTACCTGTTCGTCAACGGTATCCGCAAGATACGCCTGACCGACGATGGCCTCGCCACCGATGGTGATCTCGAACCGGCCTACCAGCCGTGGCAGTACCCGCAAGACTGGGTGGTGGAAAACTTCGCTCCCGAGGGGCCCAAACTGCTGCGCCGCGGCGACTGGTTTTACCTGGTTACCGCGGTCGGCGGCACCGCCGGTCCGGCCACCGGGCATATGGTGATTGCCGCGCGTTCGAAATCCATTCACGGCCCCTGGGAGCACTGCCCGCACAACCCGCTGGTACGCACCACCAGTGTCGAGGAACCCTGGTGGTCGCGCGGCCACGCGACCCTGGTGGAAGGGCCGGCGGGCGACTGGTGGATGGTCTATCACGGCTATGAAAATGGCTTCCGCACCCTGGGCCGGCAGACCTTGCTGGAGCCGATGGAGTGGACCGACGATGGCTGGTTCCGGGCCACCGGCGGTGACCTGTCGCGGCCGATACGCAAACCGGCGGGCGGTAAAGCCGGGGCCGCGGGGTTCCCGCTGTGCGACGATTTTTCCCACAATCGCCTGGGCGTGCAGTGGGCATTCCACGATCCGGCGCCGAATGAGCGTGAGCGGCTCGAGTATCGCGACGGCGGTTTGGTGATCAGTGCCAGCGGGCGCTCACCGCTGGATAGCGCCCCGCTTACCTGTATCGTCGGCGAGCGTTCCTATCGGGCCGAAGTGACCCTGGATCTGCTTGGTGACGGCGCCGAGGGTGGTCTGCTGCTGTTCTACAACCACAAGGCTTTTGTCGGCCTTGGCTTTACACCGCAGCAGTCGAAAACCTTCCAGTACGCCGACGAATTGCCGTGGATGCGCAAGGAAATTCCGACCAAAAGCGTGCGTATCCGCATGACCAACCAGGATAATGTGGTGACCTACCACTACTCCCATGACGGCGGTAAAAACTGGGTTCTGCACGACCACCGCATGGAAGTGTCCGGACTGCATCACAATGTATTCGGGGATTTCCTGAGCTTGCGTATTGGCATTTATAGTGCAGGTGAGGGCAGCATCCGCGTGCGGGACTTTACCTTCGTCGCGGTGTAGTCTGGAGCCTGTTGAGCGCCATAATTGGATCGGGAGTGTTGGCAATGGATCGGCGGGATTTTTTGAACCTGACCGCGGCGGCGCTCGGTGTTGCCGTGGCGCCGAGCCTGGCGCAACAACTGCAAAGTCCGCAGCCAACGGCAACTCCGCAACTTCGCGGTGTGCAGCTATATACCCTGCGCAGCCTGATGGCCGCGGACGTGGCGACCACCCTGGCAGCCGTAGCCGAGATCGGTTACCGCAATGTGGAGTTTGCCGGCTATTTCGCCCGGACGCCGGTGCAGTTGAAGCGCGATCTCGACGCCGCGGGTCTCAACGCGCCCTCTGCACATATTCCGCTGCCGCAGCTACGCGCGGACTTTCCGCGTTGTCTGGAAGCGGCCCAGCTGCTGGGACACGAATACCTGGTGTTGCCCTGGCTCGATACCGGCGAGCGTACACTGGAAAATTTCAGGCAGCTGGCCGACGAGCTCAACGGCTGGGGCGAGCAGGCCCGTGCCGCAGGCATCCGTATGGCCTACCACAACCACGATTTTGAATTCGCCGCGCAGCGCAGTGGTCCGGTACCGTTCGAGCTGCTGCTACAGCGCACCGAGCCGGAGTTGGTAGATTTCGAGATGGATCTGTACTGGGTCAAAAAGGCGGGGCGCGATCCGCTCGACTATTTTCGGCGCTACCCGCAGCGTTTTCCGTTGTGGCACCTGAAGGATATGGATCGCAGCGGCGCGTTTGCCGACCTCGGCAGCGGTACCATCGATTTCGAAAAAATTTTTGCCGCCGCCGCTGGGGCCGGCCTGCGTTACGGATTTGTCGAACACGATCATTCTCCCCGGCCGTTGCGCACGCTTCGCAATGGTTATCGAGCGGTACAGACGCTACTGCACCAGGTTTAATGTTTTGCCGCATCAGCAGCATATGACGTGGTGAGAACTACGACTTGTTTTGGACTTTTGCCGGCGTTTTTTCGACCGCCGCGATTGCCGCCCCGGTATCGGAGTGGTAGCGTTATCAAGCGTTCTCTCTCTACCGGCGTGTTTCAGTGATAACACCGAACGCGTCCGGTATCTTTAAAGCTTCCCTGGTATGTCTCTGCACCTGCGCGCTGTTCTGTCCTATTCCGGGCAGCCTGCGATGCGGGCCAAAATCCCCCCTCGTAACTGAAATGCGCCATTCATTGCGCAGTTTCCGTAAGGATGACTTGATCCCCTGTACCGAAGCCGGTTACAACAGAGGTCTGCAACCGGGCCCGCGCGCCGTTTTCGGGATGCAGGTTTAACCTGGCAATATAAGGAATTCCTGGATGCACAGCGCAGTAGCGACCGCTGACGGGCGGCTCTCCAGCGCGGCTGGTAGTAGCGCGCGACTCTGGATTACTGACCGGGCCTGGTTGTCCGGGGTGGCCGGTGCCCTCGCCGTAGTACTGTGTGCGGCCTGGTTCAATACCTACGCGGTGTTGGAGCGCGGCCTGAATCTGGGCGGATGGCGCGTGACGGACAATCGCCTCGATAGCATCCTGGCGGCACTGGTATTCAGCGCCGCAGTGATGCTACTGGTGGAAGTGGTGCGCCTGCGCCTGTGGCACGGGCGGCAGTATTTTTCCATCGATCCGCTGTTGCGCCGTGGCGACTGGCTGAAATTCGTGCTCACCGCCGGGCTGCACTACGCTGTCTATGTGGGGATGTTGGGGCTGGTGGTGTTTTTCTTCCACAGTGCGGGTGAATACGGTTTCAAACGTCACGCGGCTTATTATCAGCCCTGGTTCCATCTGCTGGATATAGTGTGGACCGCCTGGCTGTGGGGCGGATTGCCCTATGTACTGCTGACTCGCGCAGTGAAAAATGACGCGGAGGCGGATCGCCTGGATCTGGCGCAGAGTGCCATCAAGGTCCTGTCCAGGTTGGTCGGAACGCGAAAGAAGTTTGCTGACAGCGACCGCAAGAATGGGCGTGCGCTGTTAGTGAAGTTGTTTTTTACGCCATTGATGACGGTATTTTTCGTCGATCAGTTCCCGCACCTGGTCAGTAACATCGGCTATCTGTTCGACGGTCTGCCGAAGGCCATCGCCCAGAATCACTACAGTCACCGTCAGTTCAACCTGGATCTGTTCAACATGACCGTGGCGCTGGTGTTTTCCATTGATGTGGCACTGGCCTGGTGTGGCTATATGGTTTCCAGCCGCTGGATGGATAACCAGACGGTGTCGGCAGAGCCGACTCTGCGCGGCTGGATGGTGTGTCTGATCTGCTATCCGCCGTTCCAGATGTTCCTGGGCCTCTATTACGGCGCGCCCGGCGAGCGCGAAGTCTTGAACCTGGGGTCGCCGTGGATCGTGAGCCTGTTTACGGTGATGATGCTGGCCAGTTACCTGGTGTATGTGGCGGCCACGACCCATTTCGGTGTGCGATTTTCCAACCTGACCAACCGCGGCATCATTCGCACCGGCCTCTACGGCCTGGTGCGCCACCCGGCCTATGCCGCGAAGAATTTCGCCTGGTGGTGCGTCATGTTCCCGGTGATTGTCTTCCGCGGTTTTCATGGCGACTGGAAGATTGCGCTGGCACAGGTGCTCGGTCTGCTGTTGATGACCTGGATCTATTACTGGCGCGCACTGACAGAAGAACAGCATTTGAGCCTGCACGAGGATTATCGTAATTACCGCCAGCAGGTTCGGTATCGGTTTGTGCCGGGAGTCTGGTAGCGACGGGAGCCCAGGCCACCGATAGCCGAGCTGCCACACTGCCCTTTACGGGGGGCAGCGATCTGGCGAATTTATTTGACGGGCAGGTAGCCCAGCTCACGAAGCTTATGGATTTGTGCAGAGCGCGAGTCCCCGCCGCGGAAAGCAAAGGCCTTCCAGTTTTCGGTCGCCGTCATTGATTCTCCTGGTGCCAGCGTCTTGAACGGCGCGTGTACTTCCAGCTCCAGTAAACCATCGTTCATCTTACCGTCGGCGTATTCCATATACATCTCTACCTGCCCCTGATCGGGGTGAATCGCCGCGCGCGGTTGCAGCGGAAACTCGATAATAAATACCTGCCCTTTGTTGAAAGCCGCGAACCAACCGGCGGCGGGCTGGATATATGCTTTGGTCTTGCTATTGGCTCTGGCACGGGAAAAATCAAAAAAGCCCTGTGCCTGCACATCGCTGTCGGCCTGCGTAGTGGCATCCCCCATCTGTACGATACGCAGGTCACCATTGAAATTCTCTACCGGCACATAGACTCGGGTATCCGCCGCTACCCGGGTGTTGAACCACAGATCCCAGCTCACCGGTGTGTCGCGCTCGTTGGTGGCGGTAACTCGCTGAACCAGTTTGTCGCCTTCAAGGGCGAAGTGTTTACGCAGGCTGAGGCCGGTAATTGGGCTCGCCGGGGCGACCATATCCGCTTCGGTGGTGCTGTGTTCGGTCAGGGTATTACTGGCCAGTACAGTGAAGGGATCCGGCGGCCAGTCGGCGCTGGCATCGCGGCGCGCCGTATTGAGCGACTGGCTGCGCCACCAGGCCTTCTGCGGCCCCAGCCAGACGATATGCCCCAGGTAGGGGATATTGTCGCCGTCGGCGCTGATATGCGGCTGCGACTGTTCCTCGACTGCTGCGCCGATTTTCAGCAGGTTCGGTTGTCCGGCGGCAGAAAATGACAGGCCGCGGCCGCCCAGTTCCGGGGTAAAGCTGAACTGCAGCTTGTCGTTTTTCAGCTGGAAGGTCTGCGGTGCAGCCCAGGCCGGCCCGGTGGCGAGCAGGCCCAGCAGCAGCCAGCGTTTGAGTCCGGTTGTGTGCATGGTTTCTCTATCCTTTTCATTTGGATCTTGCATTACCAGCTGAGACGTTTGGTGCAGCGGAATCCAAGCCTGTCAGCCGTCCCGGCTCAATTCCAGCAGGTAAACATCGTTTTCTCGCAACGGCAACTCGGTGGAGAATTCTCCGCTGGACGAAACCTTTACGGTCTTCTCCAGTGCCGGCGCGCCGCTGGCCTCTGCTTTCAGTTTTTTCACCTGCGTGCGGCTCAGCTGATCTGGTGAACCCATGGCGATATAAGCGGAGTAGGCGTCGTTCTGCCGGTAGCCGACCCGGGAGATTTTCAGCCGGTAGTTGCCGCGCTTGAGGCCATTGATATGGACTGCGGTCTTGCCCTTGTCGGCGGCGGGCAGGTCGCGGATATAGTACTGCTGGTTGTTGGTGTCCTTCGGCAGCGTATAACTGTAGTCCCAGAGCAGCAGCTGCACATCGCCCTTTTGGTCGACAGTGGCCCACGACTCGCGATCGGTATTCTTCAGTTCCGTGGTGCCCAGCCGGTTGAGGAACTGGTAGGCGAAATAGGCGGGCTTCTTGATGCCCTGGGTATTCATCAGGCCGAAACCACCGTGGAAAGGGGTAAAGCGCGGGCCGGCTTCCTCGAAGATATCGGTAAATACCCAGTAAGACATGGAATCCGCGGCGTCGCCCACCTGCTTCAGCTTCTGCAGGATATAGGCGGCCTCGTGGTAGCTGTCGTGGATCGGGTCAGCGGGTGTGTAGGAGGAGGACCACTCGGTGTAGTGCAGTTCCAGACCCGGTAACGGGGAGTCGGCTATCTGCTCGCGACTCTTGCGCACGTCGCCACTCACCGCCCATTCATCCCTGGCCAGCACAGTGCCGGTTTTGCCGTATTCGTCCAGGAATCCCTGCTTGACGCCGTAGGCGTGCGTACTGACGAAGTCCAGCGGTACCTTGTGCTCGTTGCAGTAGTGAATCATTTCCGGAACCCAGGCGGCGCCGGCGGTGGCCGGACCACCCACGCGGTAGTCCGGGTTGATACTTTTAATCGCTGCGGCGCTGGTGGCGTAGAGCTTGAAATACTCGGCCTGGCTTCCCGCCCAGAAGCCATCCAGGTTGGGCTCGTTCCACACTTCGAAATACCAGGTTTTCACCTCGTCAGCGCCGTAACGGTCGGTGAAATGCTGCACCAGGTGGCGAATCAGGTCGCCCCACTTGGCATAGCTCTTCGGCGGCGTCACATTGCCGCGCCACCAGAAAATCGTCTTGTCACCACTGGCCAGGGCACTGGGCATAAAGCCCAGTTCGACAAAGGGTTTTATGTCGATGCTGAGCAGGTAGTCATAGAGCGCATCGATATACTGGAAGTTGTACTGTGGATTGCCGTCGGCATCCTCCTTGTATACCGCCATATCGTTGGTCAGCAGGCCGTGCATGCGGATGTACTTGAAACCCGCATCCCGCTTGATCTCGGCGAGCTGCTGTTGCCAGTCTGCGCGCAGCCCCTCGTTGGCGCGGCCGGCGCCGATAGTGGTGTTGAAAAAGGTATTGAGTGGTCCGGCTTTGTGCCGGGTATCCAGATCGATAATGCGCTCGGGGCTTGTGGCTTGCGTACCCACTGACAGCAGGACAAGGAGCAGTGGTATCAGGGATTTGAGTTTCATTATTGCTGGCTTCAGAAAATAGGAGTGGGTGTTATTGGTATGCGTTGCCCCTGCGCGAACACTATCGGGTACTCGCGCAGGAGGGATAAAAACGTCTACCACCAGGTGGTGTAGAGCGCGATCAACACCAGCGTCACACCCAGCGCGGCGAGGTTGAACCCCCGGCTGGTGTCGAAGCTGATCTCCGCCAGTGCCACACTGCCGTCGCTGCCGGCCACCAGCGTCTGGCCGCGGCCCTGCAGCAGAGAAACGGCTACGGCGAGGCCCAGGCACAGCAGGAACACCAGACCAATACGATCCATAAACGGCAGTGACGGCCAGCCCATCTTGAACACGACTGACAGCACCGCCGAGGCGATGGCGGCAGTCAGGGCGGAGGTGGCGGTGGCGCCGCGCCAGAAGACGCCGAGCACGAACAGCACCACAATGCCCGGAGTGAAGAAGCCGGTGAACTCCTGGATGTACTGGAATGCCTGCTCGAACTGGCCCAGCAGCGGTTCCGCACAGATCATTGCCAGGATCAGGGAGATCACACTGGCCGCACGGCCCACGCTCACATAGTGGCGCTGATCTTCCGACGGCTTGAAGCGCGCGTAGATATCCATGGTGAAAATGGTGGCGATACTGTTGGTCATCGACGCCAGCGACGAGACGATCGCCGCGACCAATGCGGCGAATACCAGTCCCTTGAAGCCCACCGGCATCAGGTTCATCAGCTGCGGATAGGCCTCGTCCGGGCGCGCCAGGTCTGGCAGCAGCACCACCGCGGCGATGCCCGGCAGCACGACAATGATTGGCATCAGCAGTTTCAGGTAGGCGGCAAAGGCGATACCTTTCTGGCCCTCGTCGATACTTTTTGCCGCCAGCGCGCGCTGGATAATGTACTGGTTGAAGCCCCAGTACGAGAAATTCACCACCCACATGCCACCGAGGAGCACCGACAGTCCCGGCAGGCTGGCGTAGTTGGGGTTGTCCGGCGACAGGATCATGTCGAATTTTTCTGGTGCGCGGTGGGTCAGCTCGAAAAATCCGGCCACGAGCCCCTTGCCACCGGAGATAAGGTCCAGCGCTAAATAGGACAGTACCAGCCCGCCGATCACCAGCAGTACCACCTGGATGATATCCGTCAGCGCCACCGCCTTGAGGCCGCCGTACAGCGAGTAGGCGGCAGAGAAAAGCCCGAGGAACAGCAAGCCGGAGAGCAGTTCCACACCGGCGATAGCATTGATTGCCAGTGCGCCGAGCCACAATATCGAAGTCAGGTTAACGAAGGTGTAGACGCCCAGCCAGAAGATCGCCATTACCAGTTTTACGCGCTGATCATAGCGCTGCTCGAGAAACTGCGGCATGGTAAAGATTTTCTTGCGCACGAACACCGGCAGGAAATATTTGCCCACCAGGATGAGTGTGATTGCCCCCATCCACTCGTACGATGCGATACCCAGGCCGATGGCGTAGCCGGAGCCGGACATGCCGATAATCTGCTCCGCGGAGATATTCGCCGCGATCAGCGAGGCGCCCACCGCCCACCAGGGCAGACCGTTGCCGGCTAGGAAATAGTCCTGGGTGTTTTTCTGGTGACCGCTTTTCTCCCGCGACACCAGGTAGCCGATGGCGATCAGCGCGGCGACATAGGCGATAAAAATCGCCAGGTCGGTGGTTGCCAGTTCCATATCTCTCACCTCTCTCGAAGTTATTCTTATATCGACGCTATTTATTTCGGCGTTGTTTATTTCGGAATCGTTATTCGCATATTTTGGTTTCTACGGGAGCCAGCGCCTGTGCCACTGCCTGGACCGAGGCCTCGGCACGCGCGCGCACTTCGTCAGCGCTGCACCCGGGGCGGTACAGACTGCCGCCGGTACCGAAGCCGTCGGCACCGGCGGCCAGGTAGCGGGCAAAATCCGCGGTGTCGATACCACCCACTGCCAGGATCGGCACCGGCGGCAGCACGGTGCGCAGCGCGCTGACCGTGGCCGGTGAGATCATTGTGGCCGGGAACAGCTTGATACCCTGGGCACCGGCTGCCAGTGCAGCGAAGGCTTCCGTGGGCGTGCAGCAGCCGGGCAAGGAGACCAGGTCGAGCGCCACACTGCGACGAATCACTTCGGTGTCGCAGTTGGGGGACACAATCAAGCGCCCGCCGGCGCTGGCAACAGCGTCCACCTGCGCGACGTCGGTGACCGTGCCGGCGCCGACCAGGGCGCGATCGCCGAAGTGCTGGCTGAGCAGACGGATCGAGTCCAGTGCACGCGGTGAATTCAGTGGTACCTCGATAATGGTGAAGCCACTGTCGATCAGCGCCTGGCTGACCGCGATGATTTCATCCGGAGTGATGCCCCGCAATATCGCCACCAGTGGGCAGCGTTCAAGATTGGTTTGCAGCACGGTCGTTCTCCTCTGAACTCTGGTATTGGAGTGTCTGCTGTTGTGCGTCGCAGATGGCGGTCACGCCCTTGACCACTGCGAGCGACGGATCTACCGCATTGAGACCAATGCCGAATTCGTCTGCCGCCAGCCGGTAGAGATTTTGCAGTTTTTCGCTGCCCAACAGCAGGATTTCATCCGCTGCCGGAAACATGGTCAGCGCCTCAGCCAACTCGTTGCCGACCAGCAGACCGGATAAAAAGGCGGACATGGCCAGGCCGCTGTCCGGCTCGCACAGCGCCAGGGCGCGGGCGGCGAACATCTGGTGCAATGGCCCACCGGCGCGGCGGCTGTGACGCAGGCCCTCGATAAAACTGTGCGGATCGCTGTCGGCATCGCCGAGCACCGAGCCGATAGAACTGTGACGATGCAGCAGCGCAAACAGTTCGCCGGTAAAAAAGGTGGCAAAGTCGATGATGCGGCCGTTCTCCACACGCACCCACTTGCTGTGAGTGCCGGGCAGCAACAGCACTGCACTTTCCCTGCTGCGCAGCTGCAGTGCACCAAGTACCTGGCTCTCCTCACCGCGCATTACGTCCGGCGCGCCGCCGGGTGACATACAGCTTACCCCGGGCACAACCCAGGCGTTGGGTAGCTCACCCAGGGGCAGCAGTTGCTGCGCGATTGCCGCGGCGTTTGCCGGGCAGGGCGCGTAAGGGGCCTCGCGCCAGCCGTTGCGGCTGCCGATCATGCCGCACAGGTACAGCGGTACCTGCGGCCAGCGTTGCAGCCAGTCGCCGCAGCGCTCCAGTAACAGCGCCTGGTAATTTTTCCCGCAGTTCAGCACGCCGCAGTCGTCGCTGCGGGTACACACTACGTGCCCACCGTCGTCTACCAGGTGCGCGCGAAAATTGCTGGAGCCCCAGTCGATGACGATACAGCGCATCACACGCGTCCACCGTCAATGATCAGCGACTGGCCACTGATCATGGCTGAAGCCCCCGAGGCGAGGAACAGTGCGCTGTTGGCACAGTCCTGTTCAGAAATGGTGCGCTTCAGGCACTGCTGATCCAGGCATTCTTCGAGCGCCTCTTCGGTTACCCACAGTTCCTTCTGTCGCTCGGTCATGACCCAGCCGGGAATCAGCGCATTCACGCGAATATTGTCCGGGCCCAGTTCCCGTGCCAGCGCCTTGCTCAGGCCGACAATCCCGGCCTTGGCAGTGACGTAGGCGGGATAGCCAGCCAACCCGAGCAGGGCGGAATTGGAGCCCACATTGATAATGCTGCCGCCTCCCTGTGCGCGCATACCGGCGGCGACTGCCTGCGCGGTAAAGAAGTGCGGGCGCAAATTGGTATTCAGGGATGCGTCCCACTCATCAGCGCTGAATTTGTCCAGTGAGTGGCGGGTATCGCGCGCGGCATTGTTGATCAGTACACGGAACTGTCCCAGCTGCTCGGCGGCGCTGGCGATACACTGCTGCAGATGCTCGACATCGGTGATATCGCAGCGCTGGAACAGCGGCAGCACACCGGTCTCCTCCTCCACGGAAGCGCACAGCTGTTGTGCCTTGTCTTCATCCAGGGATACGAAGGCGACGCGCGCACCCTGTTGGCAGAAGGCGCGCACGAAGGCCGCGCCGATGCCGGAGCCACCGCCGGTGATAAAAATTGGCGCGTCGATGAGGTCGGGATAACTGGCTGTAATCATTGTCGGGAATCCTGTGCGGAAAGTTCTGTTTGCACGGTGATGGCAGCGGGTTCGCCCATCACGATGCCGCGGCCATCGGTGCCGATATAGACGCGGCCGTAGTGGCGCGGGTCGCCGGCGATCACGCGAAAGCGCCGGCCGTATTCGTGGCGGCTGTCGTTGACGCGCAGCCAGTGGCGGCCGCTGTCGTCGGAGCGCCAGATAGCGCGCTCAGAGCTGTGTTCAGAGCTGAGTTCACTGCCGCGCTGGCCGATGGCAAACAGCGTCGCTGCCTGTTTGCCCGCGGCCGGCTTGCCGAAGGTCAGTTGCTCGACGGTGATATCACTGTCGACGCGCGCGAACTGGCGACCGCCGTCGGTGGAGTGAAACAGGCCCTGCCGGGAAACCAGCCACAGTTCGCCCTCGCGCCCGGGGGCCGCGTGCAGCGGCCAGGGCTTTTCGCGGTTGTGCGGCCGGTCGCCGCTGAGGTCGGATGGCAGTCCGCGCGATTCGAGTACGGTGAAGCTGGCCGCGCCGTCAGTGCTCGCATAGAGTTCGCCGCGGCTGAAATCCAGTGCATAGAATTTTTTGCCATCGACCCGGTCCGCCACCGGGTGTGCGTGCAGCGGCAGGCCTTTTACCGGTTGCCAGCTGCGGCCGCGGTCGCGGCTCAGCTGCGGTACCGGCGCCATAAACACGAAGGCGTCACCGTCGGCGGAGACGGTAATCGCGTTGTCGCCGGTCAGGTCGTAGCGCTGCGCGGTTTTTTCGCCTGGGATTTTGAGCGCCGGAACTGTCAGCGGTTGCCAGGTTCTGCCGGCGTTACTGGACCAGGCCAGTGTCGGTACCGGGCCTTCTGCGCGGTGCGGCGGCGTGCCGCTGCGCACCAGGATTTGCGGTGCGCTGCCGGCGTCGATGATGGTGTTGGTATTGGCGAATACGGGGCCGGTCAGCATCAGTTGCGGCGAGCGATCGAAATCACTGTGTACAAAACCGCTGATATCGCCGAAGCCGCTGATCAGCTGCGGGCCGGCGGCGGGGCTCAGCAGGGTGATGATGGCGGTCTGCTCAATACCCTCGACCCAGGGTTTCCACAGCAGCTGCTGCGCATCGGCATCGCCGGTGCGGTAGACGGTGGCCCCGGTGGTGTACACCAGCTCGTCATCCTGGAAAGGGTTCAGGGCGAGGCCCGCGATCCACCAGCCGAAATCCGCCTCGTCATTGCCCCAGTAGAGATAGGGCGTTGCGCTGACATCGCGGCGGCTGCGTTTTTCCAGTTCGCGCCAGCTATCGCCACCGTCGTGGGACAGGTAAATCGTATCGTGCGGGTGCCAGCGATTCATCGTCGCCACGGCGACAGTGCCCGGGTGCTGCGCGCTGGCGCTGATGCCCATAAAGCCGCCTTCCGCGGGTCCGTCACCTTGCGGTGGCGGAGTGATATCGCTCCACTGCTGGCTGGCGATATCCAGTTTGTAGACAGCGCCACCGGTGACGCCGTTGGGGCCGATATTATCGCTGTAGGCGATATAAAGCTGGCCGCCGGCAGCGGCCGCCTGTACCGGCAGCAGTTTGTCCGGGCCACCGGCAATTTTCTTCCAGTGTTCACCGCTGTCGTCGGAGCGGTAAAGGCCGGTTCCATTCCTGTCGGCGACGCCGGCAAAAAGCCATTGTTCAGCGAAGAGTACGAAACTGATACCGGCGTGGGTACTGCGGCGGCCCTCGGGCAGGCCGAGTCCGGCGTGGGGAAAAGCCGTTACCTTGTGCCAGCTGGCGCCGCGGTCGCGGCTGCGCCACAGGCCGTCGTGGCGCGAGCCGAAATAGAGAATGTCGGTATTCTGCGGGTCGATTGCCAGGCGTTCACCCAGGCCGCGACCGTCTTCATTGCCGCCCATGCGAAACGGCACCGGGGTCACCTGCCAGTGCTCGCCGCGGTCATCGGAGCGGAGTATTGCCGCGGGTGCACCCTTGTACATGCCCGCGGCCATATAGACCCGCTCCGGGTTGCGCGGATCGGCGGCGATACTCTCGATACCGAAATAGCTGGATTCCGCCATCTGGTCCTGCAGCGGCAGCCAGCGTTGCTGGCCGCTGTCCCAGCGATAGGCGCCGCCCATATCGGTGCGCAGGTAGGCGAGGCCCTTTTCCGCACGGCTGAAGATAATATCCGGCGCGAAGCCGCCGGCGCCGACGGTGACACTGCGCCAGTGGTAATCGTCACTGGCAGGCGCAGCGCTTGCGGCGCAGGCACTGAAGGTGGTGCAGGTGGTAAAGGTAAGTAGTGCCGAGGTGAACAATTGTTTGAACATCACAAATCGCCATTCGTTTTATTGGTGCTTTTCAATCCATCTGCAGCTGGGCGAGGAATTCCCCGTGGCGCGGTGCGTGCGCGGCCGCTGCGGCCACGGCGCCGCGCACTCTTTCCAGCAGCTGCGCCAGCTGATCACTGTCCATGTTGTCGACATTCGCCAGATACCGCTGCGGGCGCAAACCGAGGCCGTTGTAGATCGCCAGCCAGCTCGCCTCGCGGAAGGATTCGTTGGCGTAGCTGAGCAGGCGGCCATCGTCGCGGAAGGCCTCGATCTTGGCCTGCAATGTGTCCGGTATCGGCATATCGCGCATGCGCCGCCAGAAGTCAGTGTCGTCGCGGCGATTGAGCTTGTAGTGCAGGATGATGAAGTCGCGGATGCGCTCGTATTCCTGCCGGTTGAGGTGGTTGGCCTGTTCGATCTTTTCCGGGTCCGGCACCAGGTCGGGCAGGAATTGCAGCAGCTTCTCGATACCGGTCTGGATCAGGGAGATACTGGTGCTCTCCAGTGGTTCGATAAAGCCGGAGGCGAGACCCAGCGCGACACAGTTTTTATGCCAGAACTTTTTGCGCATGCCGGCGGTAAAGCGCAGCAGGCGCGGTTCGTTGACCGGCTCGCCGTCGAGTCCGTCGAGCAGCGCTCGCTGCGCGCGGTCGCGGTCCAGATAGTCGCTGGCGTAGACATAGCCGTTGCCACTGCGGTGCTGTAGCGGGATCTGCCAGCGCCAGCCGGCGTCGAGAGCGGTGGCGCGGGTATAGGGCAGCGGTTCGCTGCTGCGTTCACTCTGTACCGCCACGGCACTGTCGACCGGCAGCCAGTGGCGCCAGTCCTCGTAGCCGGTGTGCAGTGTCTGCTCGATCAGCAGTCCGCGGAAACCGGAACAGTCGATATACAGGTCGCCGCGCAGCTGGCGGCCATCCTCCAACAGCAGCTGGTCGATATCGCCGCTGCCGGTGTGCAGTTTTACTTCGCTGACTTTTCCCTCAATGTGCTCGACCCCGCGGGCTTCAGCGTAGTCGCGCAGCAGGCGCGCATAGCGCGAGGCGTCGAAGTGGTAGGCGTAGCTGTACAGCGCCAGTGGATTGCTGGCTTTTTCATCCGGTTGGGCGAAGCGCCCGGCCTTGGCCATGGCCGCGGACAGGCAGTAGTCCTGCAGTGGTGCAGCGCGACCCTGCTGCTGCAGTTTCAGCCAGCAGGGAAAAAATGGCAGCTGGCCGATGGGCGCGCCGAAATCGGCAAACGGGTGAAAGAAACGCTCACCGCGTTGCCGCCAGTCGATAAACTCGATACCCAGTTTGAAGGTGGCGCCGGTAGCGGCGATAAAATCCCGCTCGCGGATACCGAGGTAGCTGTTCAGGTTGATGATACCGGGGACCGTGGCCTCGCCGACACCGACGGTGCCTATCTGCTCGGATTCCACCAGCTGTATCTGTAGCTCGGCGCGACGGTAATGCTGTGCCAGGGTGGCGGCGGCCATCCAGCCGGCGGTACCGCCGCCGACGATGACGATTTTTTTGATTGGTGTCGCTGCCATCATGTAGCTCTTATTGTCACTGGCGTGCCGAACAGAAGTGGCCATAGGCCACCCCTGTCCGTGGGGCACTTACGCGGGCTTTTTCAGCACCAGTTTGTCACCGCTGTACTCGACGGTCTGCGCCGGCTTGGCGTCGAAGTCGGTGGCGCTGTCGCCACGGCTGAGCCAGCGCACGCTGATGCGGCGCGTTTCAGCCATGCCGGGGAAGCTGCCGCTGCGTTCACCAATCGTCAGCTGGCCGCTGGCGTCGTCGTAGCTGAGCGGAATACGCGACCACTGACCCTGTTCATAGCCGTAGCTCTGGCCATCGTCCTCGTAGATTTCGAAGTGGCCGTCGGCGCCGGTGTAAACGTTGATGGTCAGCGGCTCGTTCAGGCTCTCCGCAGTGCTCTGGATCGCCGGGCCTGTGGGCAGAATGCTGCCGGCTTTGACGAACAGTGGCATGCGCGTATAGGGCGCCGGCGCATCGATATGCTGGCCGCCGCTGTACTTCTTGCCGCTGTAGAAGTCGTACCAGTCGGTGCCGGCCGGCAGGTAGACGTCGCGGGAGCGGGCGCCGAACTCGTAGACCGGGTTGACTAGCAGGGACGGGCCGAACATGTACTGGGTGGTGATATCGCGCACATTCGGATCGGCTCCGAAGTCCATCGCCAGACCGCGCATCATGGTGCTGTCTTTCTGCGCGGAATTACCGGCCAGGGTGTAGATGTAGGGCAGCAGGCGGTAGCGCAGCTTGGTGTACCACACCAGGCTGTTGTAGGTGTCGCTGCCCTCGTCGGCGAGGTTGTAGATCTCGCGGTAGGGGTTCTGGCCGTGGGAGCGGAACAACGGTACGAAGGCGCCGAACTGGAACCAGCGCAGGTTCAGTTCGCGCCACTCTTTCTGTTCGCTCTGGGCCATCTGGTCGGTGTTGCCGACAACGGTATCGCCGTTGTAGCGGTAGCGGTCCTCGGGGGTGAAGCCGCCGATATCGAAGGTCCAGTAGGGCATGCCGGACATACCGACACCGATGCCCGCGGCGATCTGCTCTTTCAGGTTCGACCAGCGCGATACCACGTCGCCGCTCCAGATGGCGGCGCTGGTGCGCTGGATACCGCCGAAGCCGGAGCGGGTCAGGATAAAGCTGCGCTTGGTGGGATCGGTCACCCGCTCACCCTTGTACACACCTTCGGCGTGCGGCAGGGCGTAGGCGTTGAACATTTCGGTACCGGTGCCGAGCGCATTCGGGGTGATCAGCTCCTTGCGGTGCTGGAACGAAAGATTCGAGTGAATATCCGGTTCGGAGGCGTCCATCCACCAGGCGTCGAAGCCGAGCACGTTGAGTTTGTCGCGGATCTGGCTCCAGTAGATTTTGGTGCACTCCGGCTTGAACGGATCGTAGAAGGCATTGAGATAACCGGGACCGATCCAGTCGAGGTTTTTCTCCTCGATGTTCTTGTTGAACATGCAGCCGGCGGCATTCAGTTCCTTGTAGTTGTCCGTGGTCGGGTAGAACTTCGGCCATACGGAAATCATGATGTGTGCATCCAGGTCGTGGACCTTGCTGACCATGGCCTTGGCATCGGGGAAATGCTGCTTGTCAAAGTCGTGGCTGCCCCAGGCGTCCTCCGGCCAGTAGGACCAGTCGAGCACGATATTGTCGATGGGGATCTTGCGGTCGCGGTATTCCTGCAGCGCATCCACAAGTTCGTCCTGGGACTTGTAGCGCTCCCGGCTCTGCCAGAACCCGAATGCCCACTTCGGCAGCATTACGGCTTTGCCGGTCAGTTCGCGGTAGCCGGAAATCACGTCGTCCTTGTTGTCACCGGCCACAAAGTAGTAGTCGATTGCCTTGCCGCTCTCCGAGGCGATGGACAGCTTTGTATCAGCATTCGGCTGCGGCGGGTGCTGCAGCAGGTGGAAGTAACCACCCTGTGGCGTCCAGTCCAGATCCAGCTGGTATTTGTGCCCGGCCTCGAGATCGGCCTTGGCGTTGTGGAACCAGGGGTTCCAGTTCATGCGCCAGCGGTCCAGCAGCTGGTCACCGTCCAGGGACAGTTTGGCGTAGCCGCTGGAGTACATCTTGAATTCGTGCTCGCCGCTGTGTTTCGGTGCGATGCTGCCGCTCCACTCGATGCGCAGGTTTTTCGCATCCTGCACCTCTTCCGGGAAGGGGACTTCGCGCACACTGGCGTGGGACAGGAACTGGTAGTCCAGGTCCGCTTCGGTGCGGGTCAGTTTCAGCTGGTCACCGTCGTAGTAGCGCGCAGTGAGACCGCCCTTTTCGCCGTCGGCGTTGTACAGGTCGTATTCCGCTGCCAGCGGTTTGGCCGCTTCCGGATCGCCGAGACGCGTGATGGAGGTGTTGTTCCACAGCAGGCCGTAGTTGCGGCTGGAAACCAGGTAGGGAATGCTGATTTCCAGGTTGTAAGTGGTCAGCTCGACGTTCTCACCGGCGTAGTTGACGCGGCCGTCCTGGTGCTGGCCAAGGCCGTAGAAGGCCTCGTCGGGCTGGCGCGTGAACTGCTGGCGCAGCGCGTAGGAATCCAGGTCCACTTTGCCCGTGTTTGCGGTGACCGGCGCGAGGCTGCGCGAAGTCTCGGCCAACAGGGTTTCGCGGGCGGCGTTCTCGAATTGTACCTTGCCGGTTTCGAGGGATACCAGTGCGGACACATCTGCGGTTTTCACCTGCAGCATGTCGCCCTGTTGCTCGACGGAAAACTCGGTCGCCTGCGGTCGGGCCACGACCATCAGCGGTTTGGGCAGATTGCTGAAATCCTGCTGCGCGGTGGCAGTGACGCGGATGATGTCTTCGTCGATCACCTGCAGGCGCACCTTGTGGAAGTCGCCATCGTTAAGGGTCACCACCGCGCCGTGCGCGGTCTTCTGCCAGCTGGCATGAGTCTGGGCGGCCTGCTCGTTGCTGCCGCCGCAGCCGCTGAGCCAGGGGAAGAGCGCCGCGGCGAGCAGCGTGGGTTTCAGCACGGGGGAGTTGAATAGTGTCTTGTGCATGATTCTGTCCGGTTCTCGATGTCTTGAACGTTATTCGGTCTTGTAGCTGGCCAGCTTGATTTTGAGTACGTGGGGATTGCTGGAGAAATTCAGCCCCCAGTCGGTCTGGTCGCCGTTCCAGACCCGTTCGAAAACCCATTTGCCGTCGTCGAAGTGGCCTTCTTCCACCCGGTCGATCACGAACTGCCTGCCTTCGAGTTTGTGGCTGGGGGAGAAAGTCACACGGGTGCGCAGGCCGGTGACCAGATATTCATTTTTTGCCAGCTCGGCGATCACGGCGCCGCCGGAGGACGGGGTGTTGCCCTTGGGCGGGTGGATCCAGAAGGCCGGGCGGCCATAAGTGACTTCCGCAGTCCAGTCACCCAGGTCAATGCGTTGGGTGTAGTCTTCGGGGTTTTTCTCCCCGGCGTCGCTCTCGCTGCCCTCGGCATTCCACAACTTCTTGTCCGAACCCTCTGTGTCCACCGGTTCGGATACGCCCCACACCGGGTGTTCGAAACTGATGCGCGCCCACTCCCTGGCCATGGGGCCGAACAGGCTGTAGAGCTCGGTGAAGTTGGCAATTTCGTCGTCAGTTTTTTTCGCGCCCAGCGGGTAGTTGGAGTAGTCGGTGTAATCCATGCCGAAGGGAGTGAAGCCGAGACCGCCGTGGCCGAGGGTGTCGAAGAAATAGCGCGCGTAGGGCTGGTCGTTGCCGATCTCGGCGATATACAGCGGGTTGTCGTTGCGGCTGTACAGGTCCATCACGCGCGTGGCGGTCTTGTGGTCGCGGAAATAGATGTCCGGCGCAATCAGGTCGATATCCGGCGCGGCGGACTTCCACACCGGGATCATATTGTCGGTGGGTCCGCCGCTGGAGTACTGGCCGGCCTTGCCCGGATTGAATGGGTTGCGCAGCGCCACGTTGACATACATCGGCAGTGGGTAGACTGCCTTGCCGGCCGCGGCAACTTCGTTGACGTAGCGGGCGATATGCCAGGCGTGGAAGGTTTCGTCGGCGTGTTTACCGAATACTTCAGCCCAGCTGCCGCTGTTGTCGCGGCCCAGATCGGTGCGCAGCTGGTCCGGTACCGGCTGTTGAAATTCTTTTTCCGCCGCGGCGGAGAAGTCACGCGCGGAGCCATAGGTGCCCACCTCGTTTTCCACCTGCACCATGATCACGGTGCGCTGGCGGTCGACTTTTTTCAGGTGCTGCATAAACGCCACAAAGGCCCGCTTGTCTGCGTCGAGCGTGCGCTGGAAGAGTGGCGAGAGGGAATTTAGGGTTTTGCCCTCATTGGTGATCACGCGTGGAAAGCGCTGGTTGTCCAGCTTGACCCACTCCGGCGCATAGTGGGGGGCGTTGTTTTTCCAGGTGGCGAACCACAGCAGCACCAGGCGCTTGTCGCGCGCGCGGGCCTGCTTCAGCAGGGTGTCGACAAAGGAGAAATCGAATTTTCCTTCCGCCGGCTCGACCTGCTCCCAGGCCACTGGAATGACCAGGGTATTGGCCTGCATTTTTTCTACGGCCGGCCATACTTTCGGCAATGCCGCCGGGTAGTTGGAGGAGTTATTGGTCTGGGCGCCGAGAATCAGGTAGGGCGCTCCGTCGACCATCAGCGCGTAGCGGCCGCTTTTCTGCACCAGTTGCGGAATCGGCTTGGCCGAGGCTGCCGGTATTTGGCTGGCGAGCAGCAGAGCGGCGGCGATGGGGACTGTTTTGCGGATTAGTTTTTTCATCGGTGCTGTACTTCCTGAAAAAAGGGGGCTCTGGCGAGCCCCGCAAGCGCACACAGGCGCTACCCCACGGGGAGGCAGCGCGCTTTCTGATGGGCTTAGAAAGTCACCCGGACACTGGCTGCGTAGCGCACATCCTGGGAGTAGGTGTAGGCGTGCAGCATGCCCATCTTGCCCTGGTCGATCAGGCCTTCGGTGTTTTCCTGGGTCAGGTTGGAAGCCTCAAAATTGACCGAGACATTGTCATTGATGTCGTAGCCGAGGGACGCATCCAGCTGGCCGTAGTCGTCGTTGTACACCGGCAGGCGCCAGGTAACGTCGTTGTCGACACCGTTCCAGCCGTTGGGGCCGACCGCTACCAGGTACTTGCTGCGCCAGTTCCAGGCCAGGCGGGCGTAGAAGCCGTTCTTCTCGTACATCCCCACCAGGTTGTAGCTGTCTTTGGACAGGCCCTCGAACGGCATGTCGCCGTAGCTGGAGCCGTCGGTGTTGACCGGGCTCACTTCGTCCGGCACATCGGTGCTGCTGTCGATATAGGTGTAGTTGGCCTGGACACCGAGGCCGTCGAACGGGGCCGGCAGGAAGTCGAAGAACTTGGTGAGGCCGATTTCCGCACCGTTGATCTTGGCGGTGCCGACGTTTTCGGTGCGGCTGGTGACGACGTCGAAGCCTTCGATGCTGTCGGTACCGGTGGCGGTGCGGAAGAAGTCCGATACATCCTTGCGGAACAGTGCCACGTGGGCCATGCCGCCGTTGTCATCGAAGTAGTATTCCGCCGACAGGTCGAACTGGTTGGCCTTCATCGGCTCCAGGTAGGGGTTGCCGTCGGAATTGAGCGAGAAGTACAGCATGCTCGGGTCGAAAGCGGAGGCGTCCGTCGGCGGGGTGACACCGTCTTTCCAGTTGGCGGCGATGCTCATCAGCGCCTTCATGTCGGTAAACGCCGGGCGCCAGATCGCCTGGGACGCGGCGAAGCGCACCACCAGGTTGTCGCTGGCGTGCAGGCGCAGGTTCAGGCTCGGCAGCACACTGTTGTAGCTGTTTTCCGCATCGTAGGGGCTGTCGGGCTGGTAGAACGGCTGCTCGGTGGCGCCCGGAACGGTGAAGGTCGGGAAGCGCAGCTGACCGTGGGCGGTGTTGGCGGTGTGAACGTAGCGCACGCCGACGTTACCGTCGATCGGCAGCGCCAGGTCGTCGATGGCGAAATTGACGCGCACGTAGGCCGCGCGGGTGCTCTCGTCCTGGGTGTTGATATTGTCGGCCAGGTCGAGATTCAGCGCATTGTCCCAATCCAGGCCGCAACAGCCGTTGGGGGTATTGGCGGTGATGCGGTCGGTGGAGGCGCGGAAGTTTCTCAGCAGTGACGGGTCGATCAGGTAGGCCATACCCGGCACATTGACGTCGCCGCGCTGGAAGTCGCCGTAGGAGAATTCGGTCAGATCAGACGGGTTGCTGATGGTGGGAATATCTTTGGCGGTGGGGAACAGCCAGCCGAGCTGCCACGGCTGGTAGCGCGCCGCCCAGCTGGCACTCTCGCGATTGTCGGTAGACTTGTCGCTGAAGCGCGCACCGGCCTGCACCGAGGTCACCAGGCTGTCGATGAAATCGTACTTGGCGTCGACGCGCAGAGCCTTGGACTCCGCTTCGTTATCTGACGGCAGCGACTGCATTTGGCCATAACTGTAATTGCTGTAATCGGTTAGGAAGGCGTCGTCCACGTAAATGGACGGAGTGCCGCTCAGACCCTTGACCGACAGTGAGTCCGGGTAGGTGACCAGGCCCAGAGTGTAGTCTTCGGTGGTCGCGGTGGATTTCACGTACTGCAGGTCGCTCTTGATCGACAGGCGTTCGGTGGCCTGCCACTCGAAACCGGCAGAGAAGTCGGTGGTTACCGAGTTGTTGGACGAGTAACGGGTGCTGGTACCGAAGGGTACGCCGTTGCCCTGGGCGGTGGTGAGGGTGCCGGACTGCATCACGCCGTTGCTGTTATAGGTCCAGTCATCCGCACCCTTGGTGGGCAGGAACAGGCCCAGGCCGCCACCGGTATCGGTGAAGAAACCGGCTTCGTCCCAGCGCTGATCGTGCTCGGAGCGGAACGCGGTGGCGAAGGCTTCGATATCGTCGTTGGGTGCCCACTGCAGGGCCAGGTACTCGCCTTTGCGTTTGCGCTGGTAGTCGTTACGGCGCCAGTCGACACCGCGCGGAACGTAGACGGTCTTGCCGTCTTCGATATCGTCGCGGGCAAAAAAGGCGCGGGTGTAGACGTTGTCGGCGCGGCTGGACAGGTCCGAAGAGGAGACGTCCACCAGCAGGCCGATCTCGCCGATACCGGTCTGCCAGCGGTCGCTGTACAGGCCCGAATACTCGCCGTTGGTCTCGCCGATCATATCGCCGTAGTTGCCTTTCACGGTGAAGCTGACCAGTTGTTCGTCGCTGTCGAACGGCATGCGTGTGCGCAGGTTCACGGTGCCGCCGAGACCGCCCTCGATCATATCGGCAGACGGGCTCTTGTAGGTGTCGACACCGCCCATCAGCTCTGCTGGTACATCGTCAAAGCTGAGGCTGCGGCCGCCGCTGGCGGAGAAGATGTCGCGGCCGTTCAGCTCGGCGCGCACCTGGCTCAGGCCGCGCACTGCGACGCCGGCACCCTCACCGGCAAAGTGCTCCGGGTCGCTCATGTTGTCGTAGCGGGACACGGTCACGCCGGGTACCCGCTGCAGGGCTTCGGAAATACTGCGGTCCGGCAGCTTGCCGATATCGGAGGCAACGATGGAGTCGACGATGGTGGTGGCATCGCGCTTGATCGACTGCGCGGACAGGATACTGGCGCGCTGACCGGTTACTACCACTTCTTCGACGCTCGCGTCGGCATTGCTGTCTTTTTTCTCGTCGTCCTGAGCTGCAGCCAGGGCGCTCACAGCCATCAGTGATATGCCCGAGGCCAAGCGAATAGCGCCGGTGGTTCGCTGAATAAAGTGCGACAGCCTTTTTCTGGCAAAAGCGCTGTTATTGTTCTCGCTCATCTTCTTCTCCCATCACAGGTTGATTAATGTACCTAAAGACACCTTCATTTACCGCTATAAAACCGCTTCCTGCGCGACCGGCTGTTCGCCTGAAGTCAACAGGTAGCTCTCTCCGGCCCGGGCGCTGAAGGCTGTTATTTTCGCGTTATCGCGCAGGCTGAGAATTTTGTTATCGCCAATCCGGCGAAGAGTGAAAACGTTTACATTATTGGGCAGCTCGAGCCGGATTTCGCCGTCGCGTCCCGAGTGCAGGCGCGCGCTTTGCAGCTTGCCGTCACGCCACTGCATATCCACGCTGATATCGCCGCGAGCGCGCAGTCCGTGCACTTCACCGTCGCGCCAGGCGGCCGGCAGGGCGGGCAGCAGCTGCACCACACCGCGCTGGGATTGCAGCAGCATTTCCGCCACCGCCGCAGTCGCACCGAAGTTGCCGTCGATCTGGAACGGCGGGTGGCTGCTCCACAGGTTGGGCAGGGTGCTTTCGCGCAGCTGTGCGGACAGGATGCGGTAGGCGTGGTCGCCGTCGTGCAGCCGCGCCCACAGCGCCACTTTCCAGGCGCGGCTCCAGCCGGTGGCGGCATCGCCGCGAGCGCTGAGTGAGGTGCGCGCGGCGTCGAGCAGTGCCGGCGTGGTCAGGTTGATGCGATCGTCGGGAAAGAGTGCGAACAGGTGCGAAACGTGGCGGTGATGATCCTGCGGATCGTCCAGATCCTGCTTCCACTCTTGCAGTTGACCCCAGTGACCGATACGCAGGCCCGGGTCGAGGTTATCCAGGGTCTCGCCGAGCTGTTCGGCAAAGTTGCCGTCGCCGAGACGCAGGGCCGCATCGCGGGTATCGCGCAGCAGCTGGTAGACAATCTGCTGGGACATGGCGGTGCCGGCAGTAAAGTCGCCGTGTTCCGGTGAGTAGCTGGGGGTGACCACCAGCTTGCCGTCGCGCGGGTCTGTGACCAGTGTGTCCAGCCACAATTGGGCGGCGCCCTTCATTACCGGATAGGCGCGCTCGCGCAGGAAGTTATCGTCGAGAGAGAAGAGGTAGTGCTGGTAGTAGTGGCTCGCCAGCCAGGCTCCGGCCTCCGGCTGCCAGAAGGCGGTGGGCCAGTCGATGACACCGCTGAAGCCCCACACGTTGGTGTTGAGGAACATGGTCCAGCCGCGCGCGCCGAGCAGCTTTTGTGCCGCGGCCCGGCCGGGCTGTTGCAGGCTGTCGACGAAATCGAACAGCGGTGCAGTGGTTTCGGCCAGGTTGGTGACCTCCGCCGGCCAGTAGTTCATCTGCAGATTGATGTTCGCGTGGTAATCGGCGTTCCACGGCGGTGTGGCGGAATGGTTCCAAACCCCCTGCAGGTTGGCGGGCAGGGAACCGGCGCGGGAGCTGCTGATCAACAGGTAGCGGCCGTACTGGAAATACAGGGCTTCGAGGGCGCGGTCGGAGCGGCTGTTGCCGCTGGGGTAGTGTTGCAGCCACTGGTCGATGGGGGGCGCGGCGCGGACCCGGCCGTTGCCTGAGGTCGACTGGGCCGGTTTGGATAGGGCCAGGGATACGCGATCGAACAGGGCGCGGTAGTCGGCGCGGTGATCGGCCAGCAGGGCCGGCCAGCGCTTGTGGCTGGCCTGGTCCGCGCGAGCCTGCACGGCGCGGTGTGGGTTCACGCCGCGATATTTCGGATAGTGCGCGGCGTAGTCGGTACCGGCCGCGAGCAGTAGGGTGGCGCTATCGGCGCCGCTGACCCGGATACCGTCGTCGCTGCGCTGCACGCTGCCGCCCTCGGCAATCACCTGCAGCTGGGTTTCGTAAGAGAGTCCGTTATCGTTCAGTTTGCCGCTGACCGTGACGCGACTGCCGGCAACTGAGATGTCGGCACTGCGGTTGGCCGGAATGTCCAGGCCGGCGGTGAAGTTGATGCTGTGGGTGCGGTCGGCACTCAGGTGTACGGCGATCACACCGTCCGGATAGCTGGCCAGGTATTCGCGCGTATAGTGGATACCGTTGGCGTCGTAACTGACCCGGGCGACGGCGTCATCCAGATCCAGCTGGCGGCGGTAGTTGGTGGCTTTTTCCTGTGTCGGAAACTGCAGTTGCAGCGCGCCGAAACTCTGGTAATTGCCATAGGCGTGCACCTTGCGGCCCAGTTCGGCGGCGGCGCGCTCGGGGGCCACGTGCCCGTTCCGGGTGATCTCGTCGCGCAGTTGGCTCAGCGCTTCGCGTTGCGGTCCGGCCGGCACGCCGAAATCATAGCCGCCGCCGGCGGCGCCGGGGCCGCCGGTCCACAGGGTCTTTTCGTTGAACTGCAGGATATCGGTAGCGATGCCACCCTGTACGGCCGCACCCAGAGCGCCGTTGCCGATCGGCAGGCTCTCGCGCTCCCAATCCCCGGCCGGGTGATCGAACCACAACTGCAGCGGCGCCGCGGCCGAGGCACTGGCGGCGCATAGCAGGGGCGCCAGGCAGGCCAGTCGGCACAACCGGGTGCGTGTGTTGAGGACGGTATGGCTCATCGCTACGTGTCGTTATTTATCGATTATTCTCTCGGGCGGGATGCGTCTCTATATCGGCCTGCCGCCCGGTGGCGGGATGCCCGCCAACTTATTTGCGACTCAAGTTACCACCCAATGTAAACGTTTACAATATTTATAACAATTATATGCTAATTGTGTCTGGAAGCAGTGGCGTCGCCCCTCACCCTCCCCTTCGGGGGGTAAATGCCTGCGGTCACGACGATTTATCATATTAATCAAACAGCCAGGTTCTGAATCGTGGATATACAGCACAGCGGACGCAATCTTACCCAGCAACTGGTACACAACCTCGGTGCCGCCATCGCTGGTGGCCGCTACAAGAGTGGCGAGGGCTTGCCGTCGGAGTCTGGCCTGTGTGACGAGTACGGCATCAGCCGCAGTGCCACCCGCGAGGGGATCAAAATGCTCACCGCCAAGGGGCTGATTACCTCGCGCCCGCGCCAGGGGATCCGCGTGCAACCGCGCTCCCAGTGGAACCTGTTCGATTCGGATGTGCTGGGCTGGATACTGCATTCCGGCCCCACGCTGGAAATGCTGCGGGAATTTCTGCAGTTGCGTATGGCCATTGAGAAAGAAGCGGCCGCACTGGCGGCGGCGGACCGCGACAGGGAAAGTGTCGAGGCGATCGACGCGGCGTTAAAGCGAATGAAGGATGCGGAGGGGGGATTCAGCGATCCGGTGGAGGCGGACATTGCCTTCCATATCAGCATACTCAATGCCACTAACAATGCCTTCTATATACAGCTGGGCAGTTTTATCGAGACAGCGTTGCGGGTGAGTATCCGTTTTACCAACAGTATCAAGGGGGTGAAGATGGCCAGTTACCAGAATCACAAGACACTCTTCGATGCCATCGCCCGCGGCGATATTGCCGCAGCGCGGGAAGCCTCTACCGCGATGCAGAACGAGGCCCTCGCGCTGATCGAAAGCGAGTTGACCGAGCGCGCGCAGAAAGGTACCGGGGCGCGCGCCGGTGCCCTCGGGATTGAATAACTGATATTCCATTTCGATACTCGCGCAGTTTCTGCACCCGCCGCTCACCATCGGCGATGTGCAGGTCCGGCGCGGCGGTCGCCTGTCGATCAACCGCTTCCTCGAGCCGGCCCGGAGCTTTCGCCGCACGGGCGGCAGATGTTGCTTTACCGCAACCTTTGGGGAGATCATAAGCCGCATCGACAGCCGTTCAGATCAATGTGACCGTGAAACCGAGACAGAGTCGCCGCCAGCGCAATGCCCCCACCATCAGCGACGTCGCCCGCGCCGCCGGTGTTTCGCCGATGACGGTATCGCGGGTGATTAACGCTGAGAACAACGTGCGCGCGAAGACGCGCGAATCCGTTCAGGCGGCGATCGAAACCCTCGGTTACACGCCCAATCGCGCTGCACGCAGTCTCGCCAGTGCCGACCAGATCATCATCGGTCTGCTCTACAGCAACCCCAGTGCCGCTTACCTGAGCGAGCTGTTGGTCGGGGGCCTGGAGCAGGCCAGCCGCCACAATGCGCAGCTGGTGGTGGAGAAGTGCGATAGTGAGCGGGATGCCGAATCCCTGGCGGCGCGCCTGATGGCCGGCGGTGTCGAAGGATTGCTGATGACGCCGCCGCTGTCGGACCTGCCGCAGATCCGGGAACTGTTGCGCAGCAGCGACACACCGGCAGTGGCGATTGCCTCCGAGTGCGCCCGCGACCAGACTTCGGCGATCAGTATCGACGACTACAGTGCGGCCCACGCCATGACCCGGTATATCGCCGAACTCGGTCACCGTCGTATCGGCTTTATCACCGGCGACGACAAACAGGTGGCCAGTGGCCGGCGCCTGGCGGGCTACCGCGATGCCCTGCGCGAAGCCGGCCTGCCGGACGACGATGCGCTGATTGCCAAGGGGCTGTTCACCTACCGCTCCGGGCTGGGGGCCGCGGACCAGTTGCTGGCGCTCGACGACCGGCCCACCGCCATCTTCGCCAGCAACGACGATATGGCCGCGGCGACCGTGGCCATCGCCCACCGCCGCGGCCTGGACGTGCCCGCCGACCTGACCGTTTGCGGTTTCGACGACACCGCCCTGGCCACAACCATCTGGCCGGAACTGACCACCATCCACCAGCCGATCCTCGCGATGGCGCGGGCTGCGGTGGACCTGCTGGTGGAGAAGATCCGCGCGCAGCGCGACGGCGAGGCGCAGGAGTGCCGCCATCAGCTGCTGGATTTTACCCTGGTGGAGCGCCAGTCCGACGCACCGCCGCCCCACAGCGCAACTTGAACCGGGCAAATCGCCGCGATTTGAGATTTTCCCGCCATTGGGCGAGCATAACCGGTTTGATACTCCACGGATCAACCGGATCGCCCTATGTCTGTCCTTGCCGCTATCGACTCCGCTCTCGCCGCCTTTGCCAGTTTTGTCTGGGGAACACCGCTGCTGGTGTTGCTGGTGGGAGGTGGGCTGTTTCTGCTGATTTATTCGCGCGGGCGGCCCTATCGCCACCTGGGCCACAGCATCGCCCTGTTGCGTGGCAAATACGACAACCTGGACGATCCCGGCCAGGTGCCGCACCGCCAGGCGCTGTCCACGGCGCTGTCGGGTACCCTGGGGCTCGGCAATATATCCGGCGTGGCGATTGCGATCACCACCGGCGGCCCCGGTGCCATCTTCTGGATGTGGGTGACGGCGCTGGTGGGGGTGGCCACCAAGTTCCACACCGCATCGCTTGCGGTCATGTACCGCGGCCGCGATGCCGCCGGCGAGCTGCAGGGCGGCCCCATGTATGTGATTCGCGAGGGGCTGGGGCGCAAATGGATGCCGCTGGCACTACTGTTTGCGGTGGCCGGCCTGTGCGGCGCGCTGCCGGTGTTCCAGTCCAACCAGACCGTGCAGCTGCTGCGCGAGTCTTTCGCGGTGCCGCTGGGCTGGGTGAGTGAAGACAGCGCGCTGTCGTTCAACTTTGTCGTCGGTGCGGTACTGGCGGTGTGCGCGGCGGCGGTCATCGTCGGGCGCATCGAGCGCATCGGCAAGTTTGCGGTGCGCATCGTGCCGGGCATGGTGCTGTTCTATCTGGCGCTGACGCTGGTGGTGATCGGCTATTTCTGGGACCAAGTGCCGGTGGCCTTCGGGCAGATCTTCAGCGATGCGTTTAGCGGCAAGGCCGTGGTCGGCGGCACGCTGGGTACCGTGATCACCACCGGTATCAGCCGCGGTGCTTTCTCCAATGAAGCGGGTATCGGCACGGAGTCCCTGGCCCATGGCGCGGCCAAGACGCAGGAGCCGATCCGCGAGGGAGTGGTGGCGATGACCGGGCCGATTATCGATACACTGCTGATCTGCACCTGCACGGCGCTGGTCATCCTGCTCACCGGTGCGTGGCAGCACGGCCAGGGCATCGAAGGGGTGTCCCTGACCGCCGATGCTTTCTCCGAAGTATTCGGCGCAGTCGGCCCGCTGCTGTTGTTGCTGATGGTGGTACCGCTGGCGTTCAGCACCATCGTCACCATGTGGTATTACGGCGTGAAGTGTTTTGTGTTCCTGTTCGGCACCCGCTACCGCAGCCTGTATACCGCGGTCTATATCCTCCTGATTGTGGTGGGCGCCGTG
Source organism: Microbulbifer sp. SAOS-129_SWC (assembly GCF_039696035.1). Lineage (GTDB taxonomy): Bacteria > Pseudomonadota > Gammaproteobacteria > Pseudomonadales > Cellvibrionaceae > Microbulbifer. The sequence goes on along the minus strand of NZ_CP155567.1, from coordinate 3,878,337 downwards.
GCCTCGTTGAATGCGGTCAACAATATTATTATCGGCATGTACGCGGTGATGGCGATACCGACGATGATATCCACACTGTTGCTGGCCGGGCGCGTCAATCGAGCCGCGCACGATTACTTTACCGGGCTGGAGCGGCAACAGAGTGCCACTGCAGTGCAGAAGTCGGCGGGCTGATTTTCCGCCAACAAAAAAGCCGGGGCAGTGCCCCGGCTTTTTTGTTGGCGCCGTGATCACGGCACGACCGATACCTTGGTGCCGACCCTTGCGTTGGCGAAGAATATTTTCGCCATATGCCAGGGCAGGCGGATACAGCCGTGCGAGGCCGGGTAGCCGGGCACGCGACCCGCGTGCATGGTCACCGCGCCGTTGACCCGCATCATAAAGTCCATCGACGCACCGCGAAAAACAGCACCGGGCGGTCTGCGATCGCGACGCACATCCACATTGCTTCTCAGCACGTAACCGCGACGATCCACATAGTGGCCGTACAGCGTGGACTCGTGGTTGATCTCCTTCTCGGAGATACGGAAGTTACCGGTGGGGGTGCGATGGCCGGCCATACCCGTGGACACCGGTGAAACCCCGGCCAGGCGGCCACCCTTGTAAAAATACGCCCTCTGTTCACTCAGGTCGATTTTGATATACGAGGCGCCGCCGACGACGTCGCGGCGCCACCAGGCCGAACCATCGTACATGGAGCGGTCGCGGGCGTAAGGCGGCACTGCGTTGGAGTTGAGGTTGTAGTAGGAGTTGTTGGAGCGGTTGGTGTATGGATTGTTATAGGGGTTGGGATAGTCCCGCGCATCGGCCACCGGTGCCAGCATTGTGGTGCCGGCAAGCAGCAGCGCGCCTGCGGCGAGACACTTTTTCAGCAGCGAAGGTTTCCTCTGTATTGAAGCTTGGTTTTGCATTGCACACCTCTCTTCTAGGCAGACACCGCCGTTACATGAACGACAGCTTGCGAGCAGTGACCCATGCGCGCGCTTCCGCGGGGCAAAAGGCTCCCTCACGTCTTGGCGACGCGACGACAGGCAGTGATTTTCCCCAAAGCAGCATGTCGGTGTGTCCCGGCATTCGCCGCAGAATGGGCTCGCAGCGGTTGCAACCGCAACAAGTGCCCACGATGGTAGGGTGCGCAAAAAAGTGCTCTTACATCGTTTGGGTATGACTGAAAATCCCGATAGAGCGAAATGCGCAAGCGCGTGTCCGGATTCTTCGACTTTTTTGTCCCGCGCCAAGACTCGCGTCTCCTGCGCGGCGCCACATCACGCAAGTCGATTGCGGCCTGCCAGCGCGGCCAGTCCTGCGCATTCTGGTGCCGGGGCCGGTCTGCGTCCGCTGTTTTGTGCTATACGATTGCCGGCGGTAATATCCATGGAAATCCGGTGCCCCCGGGGCGGCGGTTATCTATGTTATTTGTACCAATTGGACTTGGGCGGTGGCGCGTAGGTGATTGAGAACGGTCTGATACGCATAAATTTGGGGAAGTCCATAAAGTTAATTTTCGTGTACTGACAACCCATCGGGAGAAGGACGATGCCGAAATCTTTTTCACAGATTGCAGCAGACCACGGGGGAGAGACGGTCTTTTTATCCGCGCAAGATGATATCTCTAACTTTCTAAGCGGCCCCTTAATTACTAACTACGAAGGCGTATGTCTGGCATTAGTGATGATGTGGCTTGCGCAAGATACTTCAAAGAAGAGCCCGCTAAGTGGTACCCCTAACAAAGTGGCAGCGCTCAAGATGCAGAGCGAGATGGAAGCTGGTTGGCGAGGGTTCAATACTGTTTACGATAAGGGTCTGCATGTTGTCAAAAAAAATTTCTGGTGGAAGTCCGATATCAGGGAAAGTATTTCTGCCAGCGATCCGGCCAGATATCTGCTCAATGACCCGCAGATTAATCGCGATGGTTTACACATCTTTGTGTTATATCCCGATGCTGGTACAGGGCATGCGATCGGTGTATGGAGATTCCCTAGCGGAACATTAGTTCTGTACGATCCAAACAATGGAGCTTGTGCGGTGAGGGGCGGAAATTTCAGCGGATTTTTACGGGATTTTATCGCTCAGATTTATCCAAATATGACGGGTTACGCGGTGTGCAGTTGGTGTTCCAATCCCCCATCTTGAGGAGGCTTGTTTTTTTGTTTGTGAAAGTCGGGCATGGTTTCCTTGGAGAAATGCCCATCTGGCATTGCCGCTACCCATTTTCGGCAGGCAGAAAAAAGCCGGCGCGAGGCCGGCAACAAGCTTAAGCTCAGGAGGAGAGAGCAAACAAAAACAGGCGCTACAGACGCGCTGTGAGAGCGAAGCGCCCCGGCTGACGAATGGCGGTTCAGGGCCGGGGCACTTCTAAACGGTTACAAACTTTCTCTGTTCAATTCTTGCCATTAAACCAGGCGCAGTACCCGCGCAGCGGCCACCGGCAGTTGCAGTTCGCCACTCTCGACGGTGCCGGCAAACCCGGCCGGGGTGATGTCTTCGGCGGCGGTAAATTCCGCCGGCAGCGCGAAGGTTGCGGCGTTGTGGCCCAGGTTCAGTACCACCAGCAGCTGTTCGTTGCCACTGCGGCGGTAGTAGGCCAGCAGGTCGTCGCCGGTCGGCAGGATTTCCTGTGCGGCAGTGGCGATTTCCACCGGCAGCCCCTTGTGCCAGTCGATCAGCGCGCGGAACTGGTTCAGCATCGAATGGCTGTCTTTTTCCTGCACGCTCACCGCTTTGTGATAGTGGTCTTCCGCCACCGGCAGCCACGGCTTGACCTTGGAGAAGCCGGCGTTGATCTCGCCGCCGTTGCTCCACGGCATCGGCGTGCGGCAGCCGTCGCGGCCCTTGAATTCCGGCCATAGATTGATGCCGTAGGGGTCCACCAGGTCTTCGAAGGCGATCTCCGCTTCCTGCAGGCCCAGTTCCTCGCCCTGGTACAGGCATACGTTGCCGCGCAGGGTCAGTTGCATCAGCAGGAACAGGTGGGCACGGGCCACGGCTTGCTCGGTGTCGAAACCCTTGTTCCAGCGGGTAAAGGAGCGCGGCACGTCGTGATTGCTGATCGACCAGCAGGGCCAGCCTTTTTCGATCACTGCGCGGTTCTTGTCCAAGGTGTCGCGCAGGAAAGCGGCACTGCACTTGTCGTCCAGCAGGTCGAACGAGTAGGCCATGTTCAGCCGGTTTTCGGTGGTGTACTCGGCCATGATCTTGTGGGTGTTGTCGTCGCCGACCTCGCCCATGGTCACGGTGCCCGGGTAGCCGTCCATCAGCTGGCGCACGCGCTGCAGGAACACCAGGTTTTCCGGTTGCGACTTGTCGTGGATATGCCACTGGTACTGGTAAGTATTGACCGGCGGCAGGCCGTTCTCGTCCAGTTCCACCGGGCGCGGCGGATTGTCCTGCAGCGAGCGGTTGTGGAAGGCGTGGTTGATGGCGTCGAGGCGGAAGCCGTCGACGCCGCGGTCGAGCCAGAATTTCAGGTCGGCCAGCAGCTGCTCCTGCACCTGCGGGTTGTGCAGGTTCAGGTCCGGCTGTTCCTTGAGGAAATTGGTCAGGTAGTACTGGCGGCGGCGGGTACACCAGCGCCAGGCGCTGCCGCCGAAATTGGACATCCAGTTGTTGGGGACCGAGCCGTCTTCCTTGGCGTCGGCCCATACGTACCAGTCGGCTTTGGCGTTGTCGCGGCTCGCGCGGCTCTCCGCGAACCAGGCGTGCTGGTCGGAGGTGTGGCTGAGGATCTGGTCGATGATGACCTTGAGGCCGCGCGCATGGGCGGCTTCGATCAGCGCGTCGAAGTCGGCAAGATTACCGAAGATCGGGTCAACATCCCGGTAGTCGGCTACGTCGTAACCGAAATCCACCATCGGCGACTTGAAGAACGGCGAAATCCAGATGGCGTCCACACCCAGGGACTGTACATAGTCGAGCTTGCTGGTGATGCCCGGCAGGTCGCCGATGCCGTCGCCATTGGCGTCGCAGAAGCTGCGGGGGTAGATCTGGTAAATGACGCTGTTACGCCACCAATCCACGTTGTTATCGGTGATGGTGTTACCGCTCATATGGTTACAGTCCATTGGATTGCGCTTATTAGGATAGGGTGCAGTATGGCGGTGGCGGGCGGCCGCTGCCTCCTCCCCGCTGAGGGGGGAGGGGGTGGGAAAGACAGGTTAGCGGGGTGAGGGGGAGAGTGTGCCGAGGCGCGGCGGGCGCTTCACCGGAGCGGCGCCGCCCCCCGCTCAGGGCTGGTCCTGCACCGAGCGCAGCAGCTGCTCGGCCAGTGCGATGGCCTCCTGGCGGTCTTTTACGTCCAGCTTCTGGTACAGGCTGCGGATGTGCGTCTTGATGGTGCTCGGCGCGACCTTGAAGTGGCGCGCGATACGCTCGTTGGACAGGCCCGAGTGAATGGCGTTCAGCACCTGCCACTCGCGCGGGGTGAGCGGCGAGTGGCGCAGGAAGTCCGGCACCGCGTCGCTGTCGAGAATCTCGCGAATGATGGTTTCGTCCAGCTCGATGCGGATACCGCCGTCCAGTTCCGGTTGCTGCTGTGCCAGGCGGATCAGCGCCTGGGCCTTGTCGCGCTCGGCGTCGCCGAGGGCGGCCCTCTCGCCATCGCCTTCGAGCGCGGCCTTCAGGATCACGATCAGCGGTTTGCCGATCTGCAGGAAGCTGGCGCTGAAGTCGCGCTCCACCGAGATGCTGAGCGCCTCGCGGATGGCGTTGATGGCGCCGTCGCGGCGCTCGCGCAGCCACAGCAGGCGCGCTTCCAGTACCCGGTTGCGCAGGCAGTCGGTGACCAGGCCGCAGTCGCGCGCCACCTGCAGCAGGCGGCTCAACAGGCGGTTGGCGTCGGACCAGCGGTGCAGCTCGATCATGGCGCGCACGTGGTTGCGGCCGTGGCATTGTTCGAAGTGGTTGCTGGGGCGGTCTGCCACCGGCTGCGCCTGTTCCAGCCACGCGGCGATGGCGCCGTTGTCGCCGAGCGCGCGCCACACGCGGATGCGTGCCGAGTCGGCATTGGCAACCCAGTCGCGGTGATAGCGCTCGCCGGCCATCAGGCGATTGACCCGCGCCAGCCACTCCAGCGATTCCTCTTTCTCGCCGCGCGCCTGGGCCACTTTCAGCAGCAGCGTGTACTCCGGCAGCAGCCAGCGTTCGCCGACCTTGCGGTTGATCTGCATGCCGCGGCGGGCGGAGGCGGCGGCGCCGTCGAGGTCGCCCTGTTCCCATTGCAGCTGGCCGCCCAGGCGGCAGATAAACTCGGAGATTGGCAGGCCGGCCAGGTGGTGGTCCTCGACCATGCGGTGGGCGCGCTGCTGTAGTGCCGCGGCTTTTTTCATCAGCCCCTGGGCGATGGCGATCTCGGCCTGCTGGCAGATGGCCCAGGTGGCGCTGGGGTAGTCCTGTTCGGCCAGGGCCAGGGCCTCCACCTCCTGCATGTGCGCCTTGGCGCCTTCCAGTTCGCCCAGGCAGAAGCTGGTCTCGCCGGTCACCAGCAGCGCCGCAGTGCGGTCGCCGCGCTGGTCCTCGCGCAGCAGCGCGAGTGCCTCCTCGGCGTACTCCTTGGCCTGCAGCGTCAATCCCCGGGAGACCGCGGCCTGTGCCCGCGCGGCGGCGAAGGCGCCCTCGAAGTCGCGCCACTGGGCCGGGTCCTCGCGCTGCAGCCAGCTCTCGGCGGCGGCGAGGTATTTCTCGCACTGGTCGTGTTCGTAGTTCTCCTGCGCCAGCTTGGCGGCGATCAGCGCGAAGCGCGCATTGCGCCGGATCTTGTCCTCGCCCAGCCAGTTGAGGCTGTCGATCAACAGGCGGCTCTGGCCCTCGCGCAGCAGTTGTTCGCCCTGGGTGGTGAGCAGTTGCTGCGCGCGTTCGGCGTCGCCGGCGGCCAGTGCGTGGCGCAGTGCTTCCACCGGCTGGCCCATCTCCAGCCAGGTGTCGCAGGCGTTGCTGTGCAGCTGCTGCAGGCGATGGGCGTCGGTGAGCTGGCGCTGCAGGAAGCGCGCGAATACCGGGTGATAGCGGAACCAGCGGCGGCTGGAATCCTGCGCCTGCAGGAACAGGCCGCGGCGCGCGGTCTGCTCCAGCAGCTGCTGGCCGTCGCCGAGGCCGCTGAGGCGCTCCGCCAATTGCGCGTTGACGCGGGTGAGGATGGAGGTGCTGGCGAGCAGTTCGCGCAGTTGCGGCTCCAGCCGCTCCAGCACTTCCTCGGCCAGGTAGTCGAGGATATGGCTGTGGCCCTGCTCCAGTTCGGCAAAGTAGCGGTCCACTTCGTCGCGGTCGCGCACCGACAGCGCGAACAGCTGCACCGCCGGCGGCCAGCCCTCGCTCAGCTGGTGCAGCTGGTCCACGCGGTCGCTATCCAGGGCAAACGGCAGGCGCTGCTTGAGCAGCTGGGCGATTTCGGCGCTGCCCAGTTCCAGCAGGCGCCCGGCCACCCGCAGCGAGGCCAGCCCCAGCGGTGGCTGGCTGCGGCTGGTCAGCACGATACCGATGCCCGCCGGTGCGTGGCGCAGCAGGAAGCGGGTGGCGTCGTGTACTGCCGGGTTATCGATCTGGTGGTAATCGTCGAGCACGATGCGCAGTTCGCTGGGCAGGCCGCGCAGCTCCGCCAGCATCTGGCTGATCACCAGCGCGACGTCCGGGCGCTGCTGGGCGGCCAGCAGCTTGTGGGTCTCCGGCACGCCATTGCCGGTGGCGCGGTGTACGCTCTCCACCAGGTAGCGGCAGAACTGGCCCGGGTCGTTGTCGCTGCCGTCGAGGGAAAACCACGCCACCGGATTGTCCTGGGTCAGGGCCCAGGAGGAGATCAGGGTGGTCTTGCCGTAGCCGGCCGGGGCCGTGACCAGCAGCATCTGGTCGCTGTGGCTCTCGTCCAGCAGCGACAGCAGGCGCGGCCGCGCCAGGGTGTGCTCGGGACAGTCCGGCAGGCTGTATTTGGAAGTCAGTAGCATCGCTGGTACTTGGTCGTCTGGGACCCACTATCAGGTCCTGTGTGTGTTTTTTGTACAGACGCAATTATGCACCATCAGGGTGGCACGGCGACAGGGGTATGACCTCCTCCCCCGGTGGGGCTTAGAGAGGGAGTAGGCGCCGTTTTCTTTGCAAACCGGGGTCTAAGTGGTAGTTTCGTTCAATTCAGCGGTTCCCTAACTATAAAGAAAGGCGGGCGCGGCGATTGTGCGCCGGCGAGAATAAATGGCAAACGGGGGCAATATGGCCGATTTGGTAATCCTGGCGGCGCCGGGCATGGGGGCGGTGGACGAAAGTTTCGCCGAGCCGTTGTTCGCGGCGCTGCGCGACGGGCTGGGCGACGATGTATCGCGCCTCTACTGCGATACAGTGCTGTGCCAGGGGCACCTGCAGACCAATATCGAGCGGGTGTTCGAGGGCATGCAGAAGCGCGATATGGACTTCCTGCGCGCGCGTAAATTCATGCTCTACGGTATGGCCGAGAGCGCCGCGCAGATGAATGACCTGCAGCAGCGCGACGGCAATTACGAAAAGACCCAGCAGGCGGTCTACCAGACGCTGCAGCGCGCGGCAGAGGCGGCCGGCGATACGGCGCCGGTGATACTGCTCAGCCACTCGGTCGGTTGCCCGATCCTGTCCAATTATCTATGGGACGCCCAGCGCCCCAGCATCAACCACGGACTCTGGCGCGACGGCGGCCCGCGCGGCGTGCACAAGGGCTCGGCGCGCGATCTGTTCCTGCGCCTGAAGACCCTGAGCCACTGGTATACCCTGGGTGCCACCAATCCGCTGTGGACCGCGGCGCTGGCCCGCGACCAGATCCAGGCGGTGACCGCCGACACGCGCGGCTACAACTTCCGCTGGAAGAACTTCTACCATCCGGACGACCTGTTCGGCTGGCCGCTGAAACCGCTGTCACCGTCCTACAACCAGTCGGTGTACCGCGATTACGAGACGCGCCCGCTGGCGGACTGGAATGCGTCCCACTGGGGCCCGCAGCTGGTGTCCCACGGCGGTTACTGGGAGAACGGGCTGGTGCACGAGCAGCTGCTCGCGGATGTGCGCGAAGTGCTGAAGAAGGCCCGCGCGCGGCCCGTCGCGCCGGCGGCGCGAACTCGCGCGGCGGCCACGGTATAATCCCGGCCACATTGTCAGATTTCGGTGTTAGCCCCTATGTCCCTGCAGTTTCACACAGTGCCCGTCACCCCGTTCCAGCAGAACTGCACCCTGTTGTGGTGTGAAGACAGCAAGCGCGCAGCGGTGGTGGATCCGGGTGGCGATATCGAGCGCATTCTGGCCGCCGTGGCCGAGCGCGGCCTGAAACTGGAAAAGATCCTGCTGACCCACGGGCACCTCGACCACGTCGGTGGCACCGCGGCGCTGTCGACACAGCTCCAGCTGCCGGTGGAGGGGCCGCACAAAGACGACGCCTTCTGGATCGAGCAGCTGGAGATGCAGACGCAGAGATTCGGCTTCCCGCCGGTGGAGACCTTTACCCCGGACCGCTGGCTCGAGCAGGGCGATACGGTCACGGTCGGCGACGAGGTGCTGGAGGTGTATCACTGCCCCGGCCACACCCCCGGGCACGTGGTGTTTTTCCACCGCCCCAGCCAGCTGGCGCTGGTGGGTGATGTGCTGTTTGCCGGTTCTATCGGCCGCACGGATTTTCCGCGCAGCGATCACGACGCGCTGATCCGCTCGATTAAGGAAAACCTCTGGCCGCTGGGCGATGCCGTGCGCTTTATTCCCGGCCACGGCCCCATGTCCACTTTTGGGCAGGAGCGCCAGACCAATCCGTTTGTGGCTGACAAGCGCTTCGGCTGAGCCGGCGCGCACAACAACAAGAATTCGCGGGAGACACTGCCATGCCAACGATCAAGCGCCTGCTGCTTATCCTGCCGCTGCTGTTTGCCGGCTGTGCGGTGATCTCCGAAGATGAGTGCCGCGCCGGCAACTGGTACGAGCGCGGCGTGCAGGATGGCGCTCGTGGTCGCGATCAGGCGATGGTCAAGCGGATCGCCGAGCAGTGCCAGGAGTATGGTGTGCAGGTCGACAACGAGGCCTGGTACCGGGGCCACGAAGAGGGCGTAGAGAAGTTCTGCACGCCGGACAACGGCTATCGCTACGGCCGCCAGGGGCGCCGCTACAGCGGCGTGTGCACCGGTCCCACCGCCGACCTGTTTGTCACCGCCTACCGGCAGGGGCTGGCGGATCACCAGGTGGTGCAGCAGTACCGCCAGCTGGCGGCGCGCCAGGACTGGGTGCGCCAGCAGCTCTACGTGGTCGAGGTGGCCATGGCCAATACCGCCGATCGCAATGCGCTAAGCAGTCTGGCCATGCGTCGCACATCCCTGCAGTTCGAGCTGCAGCGGCTGGATATGGCCATGTTCCGCTTCGACGCCTTTGGCGGTTTCGGCGCCTTTGACCGCTTCGACCGCATCGGCAGCTTCAACGCCTTCAACAGTCTCGGTCTCGACTTTCTGTACTGATCCCGCTGCCGATTGCGCAGCGGGCGAACCTTATTCTGGAAACACACCATGGCCATCTGGCACAGCAACCCCACACTGGAACAACTGAACGAGAGCGCCGCCGGCTGTATGCCCGGGTATATCGGCATGAAGATCACCGAGATCGGTGACGACTACCTGGCCGGCACACTGCCGGTGGACGAGCGCACCCGCCAGCCGTTCGGCATCCTGCACGGCGGCGCTAGTGTGGTGCTGGCGGAGACGCTCGGTTCCATCGCCGCCAACCTGGTGGTGGATACGGACAAGTTCTATTGCGTGGGCCAGGAGATCAATGCCAATCACCTGCGCCCGGTGCCGGAGGGCGAAGTCACCGGCATCGCCAGGCCGGTGCATCTCGGCCGCAGCAGCCAGGTATGGGAGATTCGTATCAGCGACCCGCGCGGCAAGCTGAACTGCATCTCGCGCATCACCATGGCGGTGGTGCCCCACGGCGGCCAGTGAGCGGATTCGAGCCACTTGAGTGAATTGAAAGCAGCCGACGAGGCGCAGGCATTCGTTTACGAGGATATTCCCTACCGCCTGGTGCGCTCGCCGCGGCGCAAGCGCCTGGGGCTGGTGCTGGCGCAATCCGGTGTGGAGGTGCGTATTCCGCTGCGCTGTGCCGCGCGCCACGGCCACCAGTTCCTGCAGGAGAATATCCACTGGGTGCGCGCGCAGCTGGGCGTTGCGCGCGAGCGCGCGGCGGAGATCCCGCAGTACCGCTATGTGTTCGGCGAACGGTTGCCCTGGCTGGGCCGCACGCTGCCGCTGCGGCGCGCGCTGCGCCCGGCGGAAGCCGGCATCTATGCCGACGCCATCGCGGTTTATACTCGCTACCGCGCGCCGACAGAGGCGCAGTTGCAGACGGCGGTGGAGCGCCTTTACCAGCGCGAGGCGCTGGCGCTGTTGACCGCCAAGTCGACGCGCTGTGCCGAGCGCCTCGGTCTGCGCTTTGCCGCCGTGCGTGTGCGCCGCACCAGAAGCAAGTGGGGTCACTGCACGGTGCGCGGCGAATTGCAGTACAACTGGCTGGTGTGCCTGGCGCCGGAGGCGGTGGCGGATTACCTGGTGGCCCACGAGGTCTGCCACCTGCGCCACCACAACCACAGCCGCGCCTTCTGGCAGCTGGTAGAGGGCGCCTGCCCGGACTACAAAAATCTGCGCCGCTGGCTGCGGGATAACGGCCACCGGCTGGCGCTGTAGACTGCCCATTGCCGATGATGCGCCCGGTGCGGCACAAAACTTCGCGACCCTGTGCTCTGGATAATCCGGTGGCGTGCTCAGTTTCGTGCGAGGCTCTGGCGCAAAGGGCTGACGATGCGGGCGGCGCACCCTGCGGCGCATCTGCAAACATCCGATTTTCCACAGTAGTGAGTTATGGCCCCTAAACCCCGGTTCTTTTCGCCGAAAAAATCCCCGCGCAAGCCCCTGCCGAAACAGGCCGAGGCGCAGGTGGAATCCTTCAGCCACGATATGCGCGGCATCGCCCGCGTCGACGGCAAGGCGGTGTTTATCGACAACGCGCTACCCGGCGAGCGGGTGCGTTTCCGCTACACCGAGCGCCGCGCGAAATACGACGAGGGCGCCGCTGTGGATATCTTGCAGGCGTCCGCCGAGCGCTGTGCGCCGCGCTGCCCGCATGTGGACAAGTGCGGCGGCTGCGCGGTACAGCAACTGCAGCCGGCCGCGCAGATCGCCGCCAAGCAGCGCATACTGCTGGACCAGCTGGCGCGCTTCGCCGGTATCGAAGTGCCGGACATCCTGCCGCCGCTGGTGGCGGAGCCGTTCGGCTACCGGCGCAAGGCGCGCATCGGCATCCGCGAGACCCGACGGCGCGGTGGCGGGCGCGAACTGGTGTTCGGTTTCCGCGAGAAGCGCTCCAACGAGCTGACCGATATCGACGAGTGCCATGTGCTGCACCCGGCCGTGGCCACGCAGATTCCGCGCTTGAAACAGCTGGTCAGCGATTGCGACGGCCGCGCCAGCTTTTCGCAGCTGGAGGTGGCGGTCGGCGATGATGCGGCGGCGGTGGTGCTGCGCCACCTGAAACCGCTCGGTGACGCGGATCGCGCGCGCTGGCTGGAATTCGCCGCGGACACCGGCATCCACCTGTACCTGCAGCCGGGCGATGCTGCGACCGCGCATCGCATCTGGCCGCACGAGGGCGAGGAGCGGCTGCATTACGCGCTGGCGGATTTCGAGCTGACGCTGGCCTTCCACCCGCTCGACTTTATTCAGGTCAATTTCGCCATCAACCGGCAGATGGTGCAGCGCGCGGTAGAGTTACTGGATCCGCAGCCGGGTGAGCGGGTGCTGGACCTGTTCTGCGGCCTGGGCAATTTCACCCTGCCGCTGGCGCGCCGCGCGGGCGCCGTGGTGGGGGTGGAGGGCGAGGGCGCGCTGATGCAGCGCGGCCGCGACAACGCCGCGGGCAACGGTCTCGATAATGTGGAATTCCACGCCGCCGACCTGACCCGCGATATCCGCGCCCATTCCTGGGCGAAAGGCGGCTTCGACAGGATACTGCTGGACCCGCCGCGCGCCGGCGCGCTGGAGGTGCTGCCGGAACTGCAGCGCCTCGGTGCCAGAAGAATCGTCTATGTGTCCTGCAACCCGGCCACGCTGGCGCGGGATGCCGGCGAGCTGGCCGCGCTCGGCTACCGACTGACCAGCGCCGGGGTGATGGATATGTTCCCGCACACCGCCCATGTTGAATCCATGGCGGTGTTTGAGCGCGTCTCGTAACCGTCGGCGAATAAAGCCTGGCTTGGCTAGTGCCCGTCGGTTAACAGCTTGCGTGGCGGTACGGCTAGCGGTACCTGCGCAGAAATCCCGTTGTCCTGATCGGGTTGGAACCGGGTTCCGGAGTTTGGCGCCGGGCACATTGGTCGGCCCGGCAATCTGGCGTAAACTGCATTGAAATTCACGAGATACCACGGACATGCAAGCCGAACCCCTGAGTGACGATTTCGAGGAGAACTGCGCGCGCTTCCTGCCGGAAGCGGCCGAGCAGGGCTGTGTCTGGGCGCTGGAGGGCGACGAGGGCTTTGCCCTGTGTGCGTCGGAAAAGTACCCGGAGACCGATGTCATGCCGTTCTGGTCGCGGCGCGAGTTCGCCGAGGTCCACGCCAGTGGCGACTGGGCCGACTACCAGGTGGTCGCCGTAGATCTGGAAGAGTTTATGGACGACTGGCTCACCGGGATGCACGACGACGTGCTGCTGGTGGGGATCAACTGGAACGGGGAGCTGGAGGGCATCGAGCTGGAACCGCTGGATCTGCTCGAGCAGCTGGAGCAGGAGCTGCAGTAGCCGGTATAAAACGGCGTCCGCCGGCAGGAGAAAATCATAAAAGCAGGAGTCTCAGGATGGGGCAGTTTTTGGGGGTGCGCACAGTCGTATATGGTGTCAGCGATCTTGCCGAGGGCAAGGCCTGGTACAGCCGGGTGCTGGAGCAGCAACCCTATTTTGACGAGGAGTACTACGTCGGCTTCAACGTCGGCGGCTTCGAGCTGGGCCTGGACCCGGACGCGCGCAGTGTGATCAGCCGCGCCGATGGTGTGGTGGCCTACTGGGGGGTGGCGGATATGGCCGCGCAGGTCGAACGCCTCAACGCTCTGGGCGCGCGCCAGCACAGCGAAATCGCCGATGTCGGTGACGGCATCCGGGTGGCCAGCTTCCTCGATCCCTTCGGCAATGTATTCGGCCTGATTGAAAACCCGCATTTCAACGCAGATTAGGCCCAGGAGTCGTTCCCGTGAGCAAACCACCGGTATCGAGATTTCGCCCTTCCGACCACTACTTTGCCGCCGAGAGCCTGGCGCAGATCGGCCGCGGTTACGTAGTGCCGGACCGGGTGGCGCTGATTACCGGTTGTTCCAGCGGCATCGGCCGCGAACTGGCGCTGGCGCTGCACCGCCGCGGCACGATCGTGATTGCCACCGCGCGGCGTCCGGAGAGCCTGCAGGAGCTGGCCGACCTCGGTATCGCTACCGAAGCGCTGGACGTCAATTCCCAGGCGGACATCAACCGCGTGGTCCACGCGCTCAAGGCCGCCTACGGGCGCCTGGATATCCTGATCAACAATGCCGGCTACGGCCAGATGGGGCCGTTGCTGGAGCTGGACAGCCGCGCGCTGGAACAGCAGTTCCGCACCAACGTGTTTGCCCCCATGGCGCTGGCGCGCGCCTGCGCGCCGCTGATGAAATCCGAGCGCCGCGGGCTGATCTGCAATATCGGTTCCGTGTCCGGCGTGCTGCCGACGCCCTTCTCCGGCGCCTATTGTGCCTCCAAGGCGGCACTGCACACCCTGTCCGAGGTGTTGCGGCTGGAGCTGAAACCCTTCGGTATCCGCGTGATGACGGTACAGCCGGGCGCCATCGCATCGGAGTTTGGCCGTCACGCGGAAGTCTCGCTGCGCGGCCTGCTGGCACCGGACTCCTGGTACAAGCGCCAGGAGGAAGCGGTGCGCGCACGCGCGCAGGAATCCCAGCAGAACGCCACCCTGGCCAGCGTCATGGCCCGGCGGCTGGTGAAAGAGCTGCTGCGCAAACGCCCGCCGGCACTGGTGCGCCTGGGCAACAAGAGCCGCCTGCTGCCGTGGGTGGCGCGCTGGCTGCCACGGCGCCTGCGCGACTGGGCACTGGCGCGGCGCTTCAAGCTGAAGCGGATTCCCCTCGAAAGCTGATCGCGCTGCCGCGACGATTCTCCCCAACCCTTCTATTCCGTTCGCTGCCGCATACCGGTGACGGCTGCGCGCTGGCGTCTTTCGCTGACCTGATGCTATAGTGGTATCAAAATGATATCAGCATGGAGGATGCCATGATTACCGAGAAAAGGGCTTTTACACTGAACGGATACGGCACGGTCGCCGTTTTACTGCTGCTGCAAGTGCTGACGCTGGGATTACTGCTGCAGTCGCTGGCGGCCAGCAGCATGGCCGCGGTGGGCTGGGGGCTGGCTGCGGCGCTGGTGGGTTTCTGCTGGCACGGGTTGTTTCTGGTGGCGCCCAATCAGGGCAAGATACTGCAGTTGTTCGGCAAGTATGTCGGCACCGAGCACGCCACCGGGCTGCGCTGGACCAACCCGCTGATCTTCACGCGCACGCCGATCTCGCTGCGGGTGCGCAATTTCGAGAGTGGCAAGCTCAAGGTCAACGATGCCAACGGCAACCCGATCGAGATCGCCGCGGTAGTGGTGTGGAAAGTGGTGGATTCTGCCGAGGCGCATTTCGAGGTGGACGATTACGAGAGCTTCGTTACCATCCAGAGCGAGGCGGCACTGCGCAATGTGGCCAATGAACACCCCTACGACAGCCACAGTGACGAGACGCTGTCACTGCGTGGGGATCCGGTGAATATCGCCGAGAAGATCCGCCTCCAGGTGCAGGAGCGCCTGGGGCGCGCCGGTATCGAGGTGATCGAGGCGCGCATCAGCCACCTGGCCTATGCGCCGGAAATAGCCCAGGCGATGCTGCGCAAACAGCAGGCCAGTGCGGTGCTGGCGGCGCGCAAACTGATTGTGCAGGGCGCGGTGGAAATGGTTACCGACGCCATCGCCACGCTGGCGCAGTCCCACGAACTGGAACTCGACGAGGAGCGCAAGGCGAATATGGTCAACAATCTGCTGGTGGTGATCTGCGGCGAGCAGCAGGCGCAGCCGGTGCTGAATACCGGCAGTCTCTATTAGTCCCCGAGTCATGGCAAAAAAGAAAGCCTTTCCGCTGCGCATCAACGAACAGGTCCTGGCCGCCATGCAGCGCTGGGCCGATGACGATCTGCGCAGTCTCAATGCACAGATCGAGTATGTGCTGCGCGACGCGCTGGTGAAATCCGGCCGGGTAAAACTGGTGCAGAAAGTGGTGACCGACCTGGAGGAGCGGGGCGCGGATGAGGATGGCGCCGGCGACTGAACGCCGGCGGTGCCGTTGGCGATTGATGCGGGGAGCCGCGGATGCGATCCGCCCGCAGCGGGGCTCAGCCCGCCTGTTCCCCGAGCCACTGCAACACCTCGGCGTGGCTGCCGCGAAACAGCACTCCGCCCTCGCGCTGCTGCATCAGGTAATCGTAGGTGCCGTCGTAGTATTCCCGCAGCAGGGTACACACGAGCGGGATATACGCCTCCGCGCTGCCGCCGCTGGCCAGTTCGGCGTTGGCCGCCTGCAGCTGTTCGTCCAGCTGGCGGTAGCGCAGTCCCCCGAGACGCTTCTGGATACGGCTTAAGTTGCGCCGCAGCGCGTCGCCGAGCGCCGGCGCCGGACCGCTTTCCTCACCGGCGAAATCCTCTAAGGCATCGGTCACATAGTCGCGCACGATACGCTGCGCGCGGGCTTCCACCGGCTCCTCGACCAGCACCCGCGGCGCCCGCTTCAGGGCCTGCTGCAGCACCGGCGGCAGGAAGCAGCGGCCGATCAGGCGGCTCTCGTCTTCGACAAACACCTGTCCGGCAGACTGGGCCAGTTTCAGCAGGTCGACGCTGACCCGGTTCTCGAAATCGATCTGTGCCGGCTGCGGCCGCCGGGTGCGGCCAAAGCTGGAACCGCGGTGGTGGGCGATGCCCTCCAGGTCGATAGCGCGGGTGGCCGCGTGAATCAACTCGGTCTTGCCGCTGCCCGTGTGCCCGGCGATCACGACCAGCGGCAGTTCCGCACACTGGCGATCGAGCTGCTCGAGCAGGAAAGCGCGCATTGCCTTGTAGCCCCCCTCTACCAGTGGGTAGTCGATACCCTCGTCACGCAGCATCTGTTGCGCGGTGCGCGAACGCAGGCCGCCGCGAAAGCAGTAGAGGTAGCCGTCGGGGTGGCGCTGCACGAAGTCGCGCCACGTGACCAGGCGCTGGGCGCGCACCTCCGGGGTGGCGAGGCGCCATCCGAGCTCGATGGCGGCCTGTTGGCCGTTGCGCTTGTACTCGGTGCCCACCTGCTGCCGCTGCTGGTCGTCCAGCAGCGGCAGGTTTTCGCTGTGCGGAAAGGCGCCGCGGGCGTATTCCACCGGCGCGCGCATATCCATCATTGGCGTGTCGTTGAGAAAAAGTTGCCGGTAGTCGGCAGTGTTCTGGCGCAATTTCTATCTCCTCAATTCCGGCCGCCAGTGTAACCTGAAAGTGACTCTGATGGATTTACCGCGCAAAGGGCGCGGCTAGGCCGCTGCATGACCGTCGAACAGCTCACCATTCTGCTGATACTCGCCGCGACTATCGTTCTATTTATCTGGGGCCCCTGGCGCCACGACCTGGTGGCGCTGGCCTCGCTGCTGGCGTGTGTGTTTGCCGGGCTGATCAAACCGGAGGACGCCTTCAAGGGTTTTGGTCACCCGGCGGTGGTGACCGTCGCCTGCGTGCTGATACTGAGTCGCGGATTGCAGAATACCGGCGCCATGGACGCGCTGGCACAGCGGGTGATTCCGCGCACGACCAATACGACGCTGGCAATATTCTCGCTGACCGGCCTCGGCGCGCTGATGTCCGGCTTTATGAACAACGTCGGGGCCATGGCGCTGTTGATGCCGGTGGCCACGGATATTGCCGACAAACACCAGCTGCCGCCCGGCCGGGCGCTGATGCCGCTGTCATTCGGCACCATTCTCGGCGGTATGACCACCTTGATCGGTACGCCGCCGAACCTGATCGTGTCTGGGTTCCGCGCCAGTGCCGGTGCCGGTAGTTACGGTATGTTCGACTTTACCCCGGTGGGGGTGGTGGTGGCGCTGGTGGGGGTGCTGTTCGTGGCGCTGATCGGCTGGCGCCTGGTGCCGGCGCGCACCCAGGCCGGTGCCGCCACCTTCGATACCGGTACCTACCTGACCGAGGCGCTGGTGGAGGAAAAGAGCGCTGCAGCGGGCAAGACAGTGCGGGAAATCGCGCAGATGCTCGAGGACGAGGACGCCCAGGTGGTCGGGGTGGTACACAACGACTCGCGGGTTTCCCCGGCAACTCCCTGGCAGCGGGTGCGGGAGACGGACATCCTGGTGATCGAAGCGGAGGCCGAGGCGCTGTCGGCGGCCATTTCCATTCTCGGCCTGCGCCTGGCGGCAGAGCCTGGCAGCGGCGATGCGGGCGAAGAGGATGCCAGCGAAGCGGCGCCGGAAAGCGATGCCGAGGTGCACTCGAGCACAGCGCGTGCCGTCGGGCCGACGCAGCTGTCCCAGCTGGCCGACAAAGAAGATGCCCGTCCCAATGGTGACCAGGGGGAAGAGGCAGAGAAAGACAAGGAGAAAGAGGGGGCTAAGGAAAAGGCAAAAGAAAAGCCCGCTGGCGAGCGCGCCGATGTACAGCTGCGCGAGCTGGTGGTGATGCCGGACTCCGGCCTGGTCGGGCGCACCGCGCAATTTCTGCGCCTGCCGGCGCGCTACGAGATCAGCCTGCTGGCGCTGTCGCGCCAGGGGCGCCGCTCGGTGCGGCGCCTGCGCTCGACGCCGCTGATGGCCGGCGATGCGCTGTTGATGATGGGCACAGACGACAAGCTCAACACCTTTGCGGTCGAGCAGGGATGCGTACCGCTGGCACAGCGGGATATCGGTATTCCCAACAAGGAAAAAGCGGTAGTGGCGCTGGTGGCAATGGCGCTGGCGGTGGCCGGCGCCGCCTTCGGACTGCTGCCGGCGGCCATCTCGTTTGCCACCTGCGCGCTGGCGTTCATGGTGCTTAAGGTGGTGCCGTTGCGCAGTGTGTACGACGCCATCGATGGCTCGGTGGTGGTGCTGCTGGGGGCCCTGATCGCCGTGGCCCAGGTGATGGAGACGACCGGGGCTGCGGATCTGGTGGCCAAGGGGATGTTGAACAATCTGGCGCGCGGCAGCCCGGTGGTGGCGCTGGTGTTATTGCTGGTGGTGACCATGACCCTGTCGGACTTCATGAACAATGCCGCGACGGCGGCGGTGATGTGTTCCATCGCCCTCTCTGCGGCCGCGCAACTGCATGTCAATCCGGACAGCTTCCTGATGGCGGTGGCGATCGGTGCCTCCTGCGCCTTCCTGACCCCGGTGGGGCACCAGAACAACACGCTGATTCTCGGCCCTGGCGGCTTCCAGTTCGGCGACTACTGGCGCATGGGGCTGCCGATGGAGATCCTGGTGATACTGGTCAGCGTGCCGATGCTGCTGTGGATCTGGCCGCTGTAGGCGGATTTATGCTCAGGCGATGGAGTCGTCCACCGGGTGTGCCAGCTCCGCCAGAAATTTGCCACAGAAGCGCAGTACATCGGTCACGGTGACAATACCGGACAGCTCCCCTTCACGCATGACCAGCACCGAGCCGATCCCGGTATCAGCCATTGCCAGCAGGATCTTGTCCAGAGGATCGTGGATATCGGCGATATAGGGCCTGCGCGCACACAAATCGTGCACATACAGCTGCTGTTCTTCCAGCCGGTGGCCGGGCGCCTGGGCACGCTCGATATCGCCGCGGGAGATGATGGTTTCCAGATCGCCGTCCCGGGTTACCGGCAGGTGGTGTACGCGGTGCTCGTCCATTAGCGCCAGCGCCTCCTCCACCGTAGCGTTGAGGTCGATATGGTAGGGAAACGGGGTCATAACCGCAGCCAGTGAGGGGATATGGTGAATATCGCGCGAATGTGACATGGTATTCGGTCCGTAAATGCCCAATGAATCATAGGTTAGCATTACCGCGCTGCCCAATGGCAGTCGTTGTGGCCCGCTTTCCTCTATAGCCATAGCGGGGCGATCAATTTGCGGTTGATATTTGGCACTAAAGCCTTATTATTCGCCGTCCCCAGCGGGGATCTTTACCCTGCGCGGGAAATTGCCGGGCAGCCAGCCCAAAGTTTGTCTATATCTTATAGGCTCATAGCACGGGCAATCTCATGCCAGCGTGGTGTTAGCCCCAGAGAATAGATATAACGCTCATATCTTCTCCGGAAGGAGATTTGACCCCCTTTCGTAAGCTGGTCTCATTTGGCGCGCGCTTTCGGTATATATACGGGTTTTGCTCAATAAAGCAGACTTTTATATCGCCACTGAAGAATTTTAATAATATTCGGTATTTTACTGTGCCGGATATTTGTATCTATATATTGTTAATAGCCGTAGAGGTTTATTGAATGTTTCAGGAATACGACCAGATTGAACAACAGATTGCCGAGCACCAGGCCAAAATCGAGGAGCTGCAGGAGCAGAGGGCCCAGGCTGAACGCAAGAAAGAGGGCGTAATTGCGTTCGACAAGGCGCTGGTAAACCTCGCCGCTGAATACCAGATGGATGAGGAAGAGCTTTACCCGGCGCGCGGCGAGCAGATTGTCGACTGGCTGGTGGGGCAGCTGAATGACGAGGACGCACCGGATTACATCAAGTCCCTGAAGGCCCGCGTTGCCCGCGCCCTGAAAAAAGGCGGCGACACCCCGCGTCGCGGCCGCGCTGCGGCCTCCAAATCCAGCGAACCCAAACTGGAAGTGGGTCACTATCGCAACCCCTACACTGGCGGTACCCTGGAAAAGAAAAAGCGCAATCCGAAGCAGCTGAACCAGTGGGTTGAGGAGCACGGACTGGAAGAAGTGCAGAAGTGGAAGATCTGACTTTTCTCTCTTTTTACGTCGTTACTTGACATCCGGTATATCAGAGGCCCTGGTGGAAGCACCGGGGCTTTTTTTTGTTTAGGTCTTCAGGTACGTTGAATCGGCAAATGATGCCTCTGGTCCGTGTTAGCATCAAAATTTGAAGGCCGGTGACATGGCGCTATCCGGTTTTACTTGCCGTGAAAAGTGACTGTAAGTTCCGCCGCCTCCCCTGCATGACAATGAATTAATATCCGAGCTTCTTTTAGGTCAATAACGACCTGCATCAGTCATAAAGTGTGACAGGTTTCTATTTTTTTAATGGAAATTGGCGCAATTTCCTATAGTATGATCCGCTTCGAAAGTTAACCCATCGAATTATTCAAATAACGGTGTTGACACAAGGACGGGTTTTATATTATGCGGTACCTGCTTCTTTGCATTGCGCTACTGTGTTCTGCTTGCTCCTCCACGTCCGAAGTCCAAACCCTTCAGCCTGATTTTTATACAAGGTCGCCATGGCTGGTTGAGGCCCGCTCTAATCCGATTACACGAAAAGTCGACATTTTAATTGACGGGCAACCCGTACTGGAGGGGCGTCGGCGGTGGTTTGAACAAACGGTCACAATGACAGGGCATTATATGGGGGCAAGCTTATCCGCCTGCTGCGCCACCTTTGACGCCGAGGCGCCAGAGAAACTGTTGTGTACTTTGGCTGTGGATGGTCAGACGGCCACCCTATTAGGGATCAGATAGTCGAAAAGGGGAAAAGGGAATGCTAAATGCCGAAGAGCTGTTTCATTTGGGGCTTCACTCTCTTGAGAAGGATGATGTTGGCGAATCGCTGAGCCTGTTCAAACGATGCGTCGAAATGGATGAGCACCACGCCAAGGCTACCTATATGGTCGGCGCGCTGTATGCACAAATTCAGATGCTGGAGCCCGCGATAGATTGGCTCCAAAAAGCTATTGAGCTGGATGCCTCAGAGAAGACGGCGGTCTTTCAGCTCGGGCTGCTGCACCTCACGTCAGGGGATGTGGAAGAATCCGCGACTGTTTGGCGGGAGCTTGATGATCTCAAGCCTGATCACCCATTTAAGCTTTTTTCCGCGGGAATGACCGCTCTTGTAAAGGATGATTTTGCGCTGTGCATTGAAAAATTGTCGCAGGGAATTGAAAACAATGATTTCAATACCGCGCTCAATGATGACATGCGCAGAGTGATAGCTTCAGCTGAAGCTGCGATGGAGAATCGCCCGGGCGAGGCGGTTGTAGAGCACGGAGAGGTAACCCCGAATGCGGCTTCCGCACAAAGAGCTCTATCAGGTTACAAGCAGTCATTAAAAGGTAATGGCTAGGGAGTCAGGCGTTGGGCCCGGTAGATGGAGTTGGTCCCCTTGTACGTTTATTACGGGGAAGTGTATCCCGGGGAGATAGTCCAGGTAAGTCCAATGAGACTGCCGCCCGGCAGACTGCATCGGTGCAGAGGGTATCGCTCGGGGCATTGGAGAGCGAGCTAAAGTTAAAGCTAAAAAAAATCGAAGCCGATGCAGGTAGTGTCAGCCAAAAAGCACGAGTTGTAATAGAGGCGGTTCTGGTCTGGGAGTTCGGCGATAAGGTGCGTAACGAGCCCAAATTCAATCTGCTTATTGCGAAGGTGCATCAGCACCTGGAAAGTGATAGCAGAATCAAAGCCGCACTTGAAAATTTTCTCGAGCAGCTAGCTTCGTAGGGAGAGGAATACTTGAACAATAGTGAGCATGAGCAGAGGCAGCGTCTGAAGCCTATTGTGGCAATGGTACAGGAGCAAAAATTCGAGCAGGCGGTTTCTCTTCTGAAGGAATACCTGCTGGAATTCCCCCAGAATGAAGTCGCACTGGGTATGTTGGCCTCTACCTACCAGCAGCTAGGCATGTCGGGCGATGCCAGGGATAATTTCCGGAAAATACTATCGTTCAATGAGGAAAACGCGCTTGCTCGTTTCCAGCTCGGAATGACCTATTTTCAAGAGAAGAACTGGAGTCAGGCGCTTGCCGAATGGCAATCCCTTATTGAATCCGGTACCGAATACGCCAGCCTTTTTTACGGGGCAATGTGTCATCTCAATATGGGTGATCAGGAATCGGCTGTTAAATATTTCAAAATGAGTGCGAAACTGATGCCGAAGTCGCATCCCCTGTATGGCAGCCTGCAAGATATTGCCTCGAAACTAAATTTCAGTCTTTCCTGAAGGTCGTGCTCAATGGAAGAGTTCCAGAAAAAATTATCCAGTTACCTGAAATATCTAGAACTGGATCCCCAAAACGCTCTGCTGTGTATACAAATTGGGGATCTCTACCATGAAAATGGTGATTTTGTTAAAGCCAGGGAATTCTTTGAGCGCGCACGGGTACAAGATCCAGAAAGCAGCGTTGCCCTATCCAGGCTGGGTAATCTCTGTTTATCTGAAAATAAATTTGAAGATGCTGCAGCAATCTATGATCAGGTAATTAGGGTTGCAGGTAATGACGAGAGCTTGAACTATAATTACGCGCTCTCTCTATACTATTGCAAACGGTTTTCAGAGGCGCATATAGCTTTTAGCTCCCTGGACAGTGGCAATAGTGGATTTAAAGATCTCGAGTTTTATCAGGTCTCCTGTCTACATAATGAAGGAAGGCTGGCAGAGGCGATTGAGCATGCGGAGCAATGCCTTTCGGTTAAGCATGATGCAAAGCTGATGGGCTATCTGTCTCTTATTAGAATGGATAGCTTTGACATGGCATCAGCTATAAAAGATGCCGAATCTGTCCTTGAGCTGGATTCCGCCAATGCGGATGCCGCCACAGTTTTAGGCAATCATGCCATTGAACAACAGGATATCGCGAAAGCTGAAGAGTTGTTTGAGCTGGTGGTGAAGAATGAACCCGGGAACCCACGAGGTTGGCAGGGGAAGGGTTTGGCTTCACTGTTAAACCGGGATTATGAGGGCGCGCAAACTTATTTTGAGCGGGCCGTTGAAATTTCCCCCGATCAAGTTGGTAATTTCAATACCCTTGGTTGGACACACATTATAAAAAATAACTTCCATAAAGCTGAGCAAGTATTTCGCACCGGGATAGAGAAGAACAGAAATAACGCGGAAGTACACGGCGGGCTTTCCGTCGCATTGGTGTTCCAGAATAAGCTTGATGAAGCCAAGCAAGAGTCTGACACCGCGCTCAAGCTAGACCGTTCATCATTTGGTGGTCTCTATGCAAAAAGTATTATGTTGAAGTTGAAGGGAAAAGATAAGATTGCAACTAAATTGCTAGGCGGCATGCTGGATGCCCCATTAGGTGATGGGGCGCCCTCACTGATGGATCATCTGATAAAGTACGAAAAAAATAATAGCCAGATACGAAGGTGAGTCGACAGCTATGACAGAAGATCTGGCCATTACCATGCTTTCTCAAATGCTCTGGTTGGTAATTAAAGTTACAGCGCCGGTTCTGGGCCTAACACTACTGGTCGGATTGGTGGTGAGTATTTTTCAGGTGGTGACCCAGCTGCAGGAAATGTCACTCACATTTATTCCCAAGCTCCTGGTATCCGGTCTTGCACTCATCGCGTTTGGCGGTTGGATCATTCAACAGATGGCCGCATTTGCCACACGATTAATCGGCGGCATACCACAAATGCTGCACGGCTTCTGAGGTAATATCAACGTGGTCGTGCAGTATACCCAGGGATGGGTGGTCGCATTATTGCTTGTGGCGACAAGGGTCTCACCTCTAATATTTTTTAGCCCACTGCTATCCCTATCAAAAATTCCGGTGAGAATATCCGTTACATTGATCTTGGTTCTTTCCGCCGGTATTACCTCTATTGTTGATACCAGCGGAACCGCGGGCGTACAGGCTATATCGCAGCTGGTGCCTCTGATACTTCAAGAAGCTTTGGTCGGCATTTTAATGGCTTTTGGAGTGTTTTCTGCCTTTGCCGTTTTCAGCTTTGGCGGGCGCATACTGGATATGCAAATGGGATTCAGTGTGGCTGCTACGGTAGATCCGGCCAGTGGCGCCCAATCTCCACTAATAGGCACGGCGATTACATTGGCAGCAGTGCTCACATTTTTCCTGGCCGACTTCCACTACGTCTTTATCAAGGCTCTGATTCAAAGCTTCTCTGTAGTTCCTTTAGGTAGTGGGATTGGCGACATCGACTTTGATGCGGTAGTCACGCAATTTGGGCTTATGTTCAGCCTCGGTGTAGTAGTGGTGATCCCGGTAGTTGTTATGTTGCTATTGGTGGATGGCGCCTTAGCTCTTGCAGCGCGCACGATGCCGCAAGTAAACATGTTTATGCTGAGTATCCCGATCAAGATTTTTGTTGGGTTGATTTTGGTCGCAATTTTGGCTGAAAGCTTTGGGTCGATCTTCAAGCAAGTGTTTCAGTCCATTTTCAGTTATTGGGGAGCGGTACTCTAATGGCTTCCGATCAGCAAGAACAAGACAGGTCGGAAGCTGCAACTCCCTATAAGTTGCAGGAAGCCAGAAAGCGAGGTCAGGTTGCCAAGAGCGTCGAAGTTAATGCATGGGTAATAATGGCCGTTTGCGCTGCTGTAATCTTTGCAACCTTTGATGACCTGTTGTCGAAATATCTTACGCTGAATAAATACTTCCTGGCCAATGCAGGTGATATCGACCTGACAGAAAGTAATGCAGTTTTATTGTTGAAGCACATTTACGAAGGTTTGCTTCACGTATTTATCCCGGTGATTATTGCCATTGTTTTTGCCGCTTTATTAGCAGGAATAGTTCAGGTAGGGCCGCTTTTCAGTTGGCACCCGATGAAGCCTGACTTTAAGAAGCTGAACCCCGCTGATGGTTTCAAGCGGATTTTCAATAAGAAGATAATTTATGAGTTGATCAAAACGGCGATAAAAATCGCAGTTATAAGTGGTCTGATATGGGCAGCGGCAGTGGGAACGTTGGATAAGCTGTTCATGTTGCGGGGGATGTCTTTCTACCATCAGGTAGACGCAATTTCTCAAATCGCTGCAATATGGGTTGCGATTATTCTCGCTGGGCTGGGGGTTATCGCTGCGATTGATTTCGCTTATACGCGATGGAACTACAAAGACAACATGAGAATGAGCCGTCGAGAAGTCAAGGAAGAAGTCAAGCGTCGTGATGGCGATCCGAAAATCAAAGCCAAAATAAAAGAATTGCAGAGAGAAGCCGCTAAGAAAGGACAGTCTCTGGGGCGGATACCCGATGCGGATATTTTGATCACAAATCCAACTCACATCAGTGTTGGAATCCAGTACCGCCGCGAAGAAATGTCTGCGCCAAAGGTAATCGCAAAAGGTGCCGGTGATCTGGCGCAAAAAATGCGTCTCAAAGCCTCCCAAGCCGGCGTGCCTATTATAGAAAACAAACCCTTGGCAAGGCAGCTGTTTCGTGAGGCGGAGCTCGATTGCACGATACCGCCAGATACTTTCGCGGTTGTCGCAAAAATATTGGTTGAAGTTATGCGTAGTAAACAGAAAAGAGAGTTATCTTAATGTGGTGGAATAAGAACTTCCTTTCTGGACATAGCGATCTGCTACTGGTACTGGCAATGGTAGGCATCTTAATGGTGCTCTTCACGCCAATACCGTCCGTACTCCTGGACTTTCTTCTTGTACTGAATGTTTCATTTGCCCTATTAATATTGCTGCTTACATTTTATGTTGAAAAACCTACTAATTTTTCAACATTTCCATCTTTGCTACTCATGGCAACTCTATTCAGGTTGTCACTGAATATTGCGGCAACACGCCTCATCCTCAATGATACCGATGCTGGTCGGGTGATTGGCGCTATTGGTGATCACGTGGTATCCGGAAACTACGTGATTGGTTTGATTGTGTTTCTGGTACTTATTGTTGTTCAGTATGTCGTTGTAACCAACGGTGCACAGAGGGTCGCAGAAGTCTCTGCACGCTTTACCCTGGATAGTATGCCGGGGAAGCAAATGAGCATCGACGCGGACCTTAATATAGGTCTTATTAATGAAGAAGAAGCCAAGAAAAGACGAGAAGGTATTGAGAAAGAAAGTAATTTCTATGGATCGATGGATGGTGCCAGTAAATTCGTAAAAGGCGATGCCATTGCCGGAATTATCATTATTCTGATCGATATTGTTGGTGGGCTAACCATAGGGGTGGCCCAAAAGGGAATGTCCTGGTCTGAAGCTCTGCATACGTTCACCCTGCTAACGGTGGGTGATGGCATTGTAACGCAAATTCCCGCACTAATTATCTCAACCGGAACGGGCATTATTGTCACAAGGGCAACATCGGATGCCTTTCTGTCACAGGAAATTGGCAAGCAAATAACCTCATTTCCAAAGATATTGCTGCTGATTGCGTTGGCATTGATTCTTATTTTGTTTCTCCCGGGACTACCAATTCTCCCGGTCCTGATGGTGCTCTTGTTAGTGAGCATACTTGGCTATTTTGCTGTGTTTCAAGGCAATAAAACGGATCTTGAAGAAGATCAGCCAAAGCAGCTGGAAAACAACGTATACGATACTTTGACTGTTGATCCACTCGTCATAGAGATAGGGGCTGCCTTAAAAGACGGGTTTTCAACGGATAGCTCTTTTAACGAAAGAATAGCTACGTTCAGGAAAAAAATTGCGCGGGAAACCGGCTTTGTAGTTCCGTCCGTCAAAGTCCGAGATGGCGAAGGGCTAAATGATGCAGAATATAGAATCAGCATCAATGATGTCCCCATCGGCTCTGGCCAGCTGTATATGGAGAAGTGGCTGGCGATAAACCCCGGTAATATTCCGCAGACTTTGGATGGTATTGATACTAAAGAGCCGACCTATGGTTTGCCGGCAAAATGGATTGAGGATGAAAGTGTAGATGTTGCCGAATCGATGGGTTACACCATCGTTGATCCCACGAGCGTTCTTATTACACACCTTGGCGAAGTTATTAAGGGGGCATCTTCTGATCTTATGAGCCGGAAAGAGGTCGAACTGATGATAAATCAATTACGGCCTGAATATACAACTCTGATAGACGAGTTGATCCCATCTTTGATGACTCTCAGTGATGTACAGAAAGTGCTTCAGAAGCTGCTATCTGAGCAGGTATCAATACGTAACATGCCAATGATCCTTGAAGTTTTAGTGGATCAAGCGCGTTTTAACAAAGAGCCGGGCTTTCTTGCTTCACGGGTAAGAGAGCAATTGTCCGCGCAAATTTGTAGAGGCTTGGCCAATGAGAATGGTGAGTTATTCGTTATGGTGCTGGATCCGGCAGTTGAGCGCACCGTCGGTGAGTCTCTCAGTAGAGTCCAGGAAGGGCGCCCAATCCTGGATGCAAAATTTTCCGAGCAGCTGTTGAAGCGAATTGCCACAAATGTAGAAAAAATGATGTCGGCGAACATAAACCCGGTATTGTTGTGTAACCAGGCACTTCGATCCTACATGCGTGATTTCTCTGAAAAAGCAATACCTCAGCTGTCTGTATTGTCCATGAGTGAAGTAAACAACAACGTCAAATTGAAATCATTTGGTGTTGTAAGTGTTTAGAAAATGTGAGGTCGGAAATGGATAGTGTACTTGCGATCGCAGAAGCGAATATATCCGGAAAGCTGGAACAGCTTTCGGCAATTAGCAACAATATCGCCAATGTCAATACCACAGGTTATAGAAGTAAATTAGTTGTGGAAGCCCCGTTTGAATCTGCAGTGGCGGCGGTTGGCGGGGGTTCTGTTCCATCTACTGAAACACACGTAGACCTGTCCGTAGGTTCCATGCGGGAAACTGGACGCTCATTGGATATAGCTCTGAGCGGCAGTGGCTTTTTCCAGTTGGAATCTCCGATGGGTGACATGCTCACCAGAAATGGCCAATTTGATATCTCAGAAGATGGCAGATTGGTCGGTATCAATGGTTGGCCGGTTAAAGTTGATGGACAGATGGAGCCGTTTACCAGAGATATTCAGATAGCCAAGGATGGGCATATCTATAGCAAAGGAAAAGAAGTTGGAAGAATTGAACTTGCCGATGCGAACGAGAACTCTCTTGTCGAATTCAATTCAGGTGTATTCAAGCCGAAAGGTAACGTCACATTGGGGGGCGAGCAGCAATTACTTCAGTCCCACCTGGAGGGTTCTAATGTTGACCTGTTGAGCGAAACTACAAGGATGATGATGGCGCTTAGGAGTGTCGAAGCCACACAAAAGCTGGTGCACAGCTACGATTCTTTGCTCGACACGGCAATTACTACACTCGGTGAATTTTAAGGAGGGGGCGTGATAGATTCATTATTTATTTCCGCGACAGGGATGCATGCTCAGCAGAAGCAGATTGATTCCATTTCAAATAATCTGGCAAACCTGAATACAAATAGTTACAAAAAAACAAAAGTTTCCTTTGAGTCTCTAGTTTCGCGGCATCAGGAAATTAAACATTCACGCTACTTCCAGCCGCAGGAGGTATCTTCCGGGGTCGGCGTCTCAGCAGATAAGCAGAGTGTAGATTTCAGTGCGGGGGAAATGATCCAAACCGGAAGGCCTCTCGATGTGGCGATCAGCGGGCAAGGCTTTTTTGAGGTGCAGCTCCCGGATGGTAGCTATGCATACACAAGAAATGGACATTTTGAAGTAAACCAGGATGGAATTCTGGTGACTGCGGACGGCGCCATGCTAAATCCCGGCATTGAAATTCCCTTCGATTCCACGGATGTCGTTATAGGCGAAGATGGAAGCGTACAGGTCAAATATTCCAATGCGCAAGATTTTGTACAAGTAGGCTCACTGGAGATCGCACGCTTTGGTAATGAGTCCTCGCTGGTACCAGTTGGTGGCAGCATGTACATCAAGTCTGAGGGTTCAGGTGATCCCGTATTCTCAAGTCCTTCTGAGTTGGGAAATGGCACGATAAAGCAGGGGTATCTTGAAAGCTCAAATGTCGAAATGGTGGATGAAGTTGCCAATCTAATGGTTGCGCAACGAGCTTATCAAGCTAACTCCAGAGTACTCCAGATATCCGATCAGATACTCGAAATGATAAATAATCTGGGTAGCTGATGTTTCGTCTGTTGGCTCTACTAGTCCTGTTTACATCGAAGGTTACGGCCATGGTGGCGATTGAGTTGAGACCGTCAGTAAATATTGACGCGGCTTATCCCCACCTGGATGATCTTGCGGTTTTGACTGGGCCTGATAAAGATGTCCGGAACCTCTCGCGGGTCGTTTCCAACCGCCCTGTTCTGATCGGTCACACGGTGAAATATTTCAGGGAGGATGTTGAAAAGTGGGTTTTAGAAGCTGGGCTCAATGTAGGTTCCTTACAGTGGCATGGAGCCCGCCGAATATCGGTGTCCCGGCGCAGTAACGTCTTAAGTAAACGCGATATAGAGCAGGCACTAGAACAGAAGCTGGCGCAGAGCTTCAAGGGCAAGTCCGTAGGGCTGTCTCTGGTCACTGATAGTGTAGGACTGGTTCAGGTTCCCAGAGGACCCTATTCACTATTGGTAAAACTTGAGCAGCGACAGTTAGAAAAATCGATGTCTGCTCTGGTTTCTATTGTTTCCAATGGGCGTTTAGTAAAAAAGATACGAGTTAATTTCAGATTGAAATTGGAGGGGATGGCAGTTGTTGCGACAGATGACTTGCCCAGCCACACATTACTTACCCCAAATGTGTTATCTACGGAAAAAGTCAATACGCTTTCAGGGCGTGGCAAAGTGGCTGTGTCTCAGGGCGAGTTGCTGGGAAAACGTTTGATCAGGCCTGTTACGAAAGGGCAGGTGATTGTAAAGAGTGATGTGGAATCTGTTCCTGAGGTAATTAAAAGTGAGACACTCAGTGTCGTTTTCATTGGTAACGGCGTGTCGATAAAGATGAGGGGCGTTGCGCTTGAGGATGGCAGAGTTGGAGAAACAATAATGGTAACACTGCCTACCTCAGATACTCCTATGCCGGTCATTGTCGTCGGAAAAGAAAGGGGGCAAATTCAGAATGGTGCTTAAAAAGTTTTTGAGAGGCATGTTTAGCCTCGTATTGATATCCGCTGCAGGTCAGTCTCTGGCCAACGGAGCCGAAGGATATGAACGTGGAGAACCCGAGCAGCAAGAGGAGCCATCTACTGGCTCGCTTTATCATGAGGAAAGTTATCGCGCTCTCGTGGAAGATAATAGGGCTTACTCAGTCGGTGACACTATTACAGTAATGATCTATGAGGCGGCCAGTGCTACGAGTAAGGCTGATACCGATGCGAATAAGAACTCGGATATTTCCCTCAGCGCAACCGATTCCCATAATCGGGTTGGGGCGAAATTCAGCGGGTCCTCGGAATTTAACGGGGGCGGTGTGGAACGACGGTCAGGGGAAGTCTTGGCTAGAATAAGCGCCACGGTAGAAGCAATCCTTCCGAATGGTGAACTATTTCTCCGTGGGGATCAGGTTATAGCTTTAAACAATGAGAGCCAGGTGATCTACGTCGAGGGCCGAGTCAGGAAGGAAGATATAAGTACCGATAATATCGTCCTTTCCACCCGACTGGCTGATTCCACCATCCGTTTCCAGGGGGAAGGTTTGTTATCGAAAAAGGAGAGCCCGGGGCTCATTTCCAGGGCACTGGAGTGGTTGTTTTAAATTATGAAGATATATTCTGCGCTTCGGATATTTGTCCTGGGATTAACAGTTCTGTCTGCAGCGGCTAACACAAGTGCCGAAAGCGTCAGGTTGAAAGAGTTGGCCAGGTTGAAATCTGACAGGTCCAATATGCTGGTCGGTTATGGCGTCGTTACCGGACTTGCGGGTACCGGCGATAGCTACAACAGTAAGCTGACGAAGCAATCGATGAGTAACCTGATTGAAAACCTGGGTATCAACATTGATCCAAAAGATCTCCGCGCGAGAAACGTGGCCGCTGTGATGATTGCTGCCTCGCTTCCACCATTTGCTCAGCCGGGCTCCAACATTGATGTAACGGTCAGTTCAATGGGAGACGCGCGCTCGCTATTAGGAGGAGCATTGGTGGTTACGCCATTACGGGGGCCAGACCAGAGGATCTATGCGCTGGCGCAAGGATCTCTTTCCATCGGCGGCTACCGCTATGACCTTAATGGCAACCTGGTGCAAAAAAATCACCCGACAACGGGCACGATTGCGAACGGTGCGATTGTCGAAAAGGCTGTTGCCAACGGCCCAAGTGGATTCGATAAGAAGCTAACGTATGTCTTAAACAGTCCGGATATCACCACGATTAGCCGAGTGGTGCAAAGCATCAATCAGAAGTTCGGTTCGAATCTGGCGCATGTGGTCGGGCCTGGCACTTTTGATGTGTTTCCTCCCCGGGAGGACAGTAACGCGCTTTATCAATTTATGGCCAGTATTGAATCAATCAAGGTTGAGCCAGATAGCCGGGCTCGTGTTGTACTCAATGAGAGAACTGGAACTGTTGTGGCGGGAGGTGATGTGACTATTTCTCCGACAACCATCACGCAGGGAGATATGATCGTCTCAATTAGTACTGATTACTATGTTTCACAGCCAAATGTCTTCTTCGGGAGAAACAACCTGCCGAATGTGAGAACACAGACTGTGCCGGATACGGAAATAGGTGTTAAGGAAGATAACGGTGTTATGGTCAATATGCCTCAAGACAGTAATGTCGCTGAGCTGGTTACAGCTTTGCGAAAAGTTAACGCCAGCAGTCGGGATATTATTACTATTTTACAAGGGTTAAAGGCTGCTGGTGCTTTACACGCCGAGCTGATTATCCAGTAGGAGCAGAAAAATGATAAATAATGTTACTGATCTCACTTCAGATCTTGTAAAGACCGCACTAGATGCAAATTTACAGCAGCAGCAAATATCCGCACACAATATCGCTAACGCAAATAGTGACGGTTACCGTGCTCTAGCTTTGAATTTCAGTGATATATACGCCGATGCTGAGAATCTGCTGTCCGGTGATGAGAGTCAAAATTCCGGAAGGTTTGAAGGTCTGCGCAATGAAATTCATGACGGTGCATACGTCCACGCCACTGGCTCCAATGTAGCGTTGGATATGGAGATGGTGCGTCTTAATGAAGTTGTAGTTCAGTATCAGGCTCTTCTCCAGGGCTTAAGTAAGTATGGTAGTTTGGTGAAAATGGCAATAACTGGGGAGGTAGGTAGATAAAATGGATTATTTATCAGTATTTGATATTAGTGCTTCCGGTCTGTCGGTAGAAAAATCACGGCTTGAATTGGTAGCCAGTAATTTGGCCAATGCTAACAGTACTCGCCCGGCGGATCAGAGACCCTATGCGGCGAAAAGGCTGATGACAAATCCGGCGGGCGCAAAGAGTTTTGCTGAGCAAATGAATTTAGTTGATGAGCTGAGAGGGGTTGGCAGCGGGAAAGTTTATGAAAGTAATGACGACTTTCGGCTCAGTTATGAGCCAGATAACCCGAATTCAGATGAAAAAGGGTTTGTCAAGTACGCCAATGTCAACTTGCTGACTGAGATGATGACAATGCTCCGTTCCCAACGAGCCTACGAGGCGAACGTTAAAGCCGTCAATGCGTATAAAGCAATGATCCAACAGGCACTTAAAATCGGGAGCTAAATGAAGTGAGCATTGAGCCTATTAATCCAATAAAACTAGATTCACTGATTCCTGGCAACGTTGATCATCAGGCGTCAGCCAGCTTTTCGAGCTGGATTGCCGCGCAGATGGGCGATCTGGACCAGCAAATAAATAAATCTGAGGCAGCATTGCAGGATTTAGCTCTAGGAAAGGCTGAAAACCTGCACGACGTTATGCTCGAGCTGGAAAAATCCAAAACGGAATTCCAGTTGGCTTTACAGGTTCGGAATAAAGTTCTTGAAGGCTATCAAGAAATAATGCGAATGCAGGTCTGATTGCTGCATCGAAAGGGGTTGTTTTTAATGAAGTTTACAGAGGGTAAGCCACTACTCTGGAGTGGCGTTGTAGTTATTGTTCTTTTTATAGGTGTTGCCAGTTATTGGCTGCTGACTCCCGGCATGGAAGTTCTACTCCGGGAGTTGCCTCCGGAAGAGCTTGATAATGTCTCTGCTGAGTTAACTGTGCTGGACATACAACATAGTATAGATCGAGAAAAGGGCACAATAAGCGTAGCTCATAAAGATGTTTTCAAGGCAAAAAAGGCCGTTATGGAGAGCGGTAACGCCTTCAGGCAGGTTGTTGGCTTCGAACTATTCAATGAGTCAGATTTCGGGGTTACAGACTTTGCCCAGCGTGTTAATTACCAGCGAGCACTTGAAGGTGAACTTTCGAGGACGATAAGTTCACTTGACGACATCAGAGATGCCCGGGTGCATCTGGTTTTGCCTGAAAAGAAATTATTTTCTTCTGACAAAGAAAAGGTTCGAGCATCCATTACCATTTATTTGGATCCAGGAAAGCAACTCGGTCCGAATCAGGTCTATGGAGTCAAGAAGATAGTTGAGTCTTCTGTTCCAAAAATCGATGCTGAGAATATTTCTATTGTAAATCAATCAGGTGAAGTCCTGGTTGGGAGTGCTTCCGATGACTATGCCGGAGGCAGACCGCTACAAGAAAAGATCAGAGTCGAAAATTACCTTATGGATAAGATGAGATCGGTATTGGATGGAAGCCTTGGGACGTCAAGATATGTAGCCGATGTAGATGTCACTCTTGATACGGATCGAAAAACCGTTCAAACGGAGCGGCTTTTGGCGCCTGACGATGGAAGCGGTGTTAGTAAAATCCGCGAGACGGAGAATAGTGGTACTGGTGAAAAGGCCGGAAAAAAGAGTAAATCGAAAGAGGTTAGTTATCAATACGGTCGCGAGATAAGTAACGTGGAGTACTCAGGGTACGAAATTACCAGCGTCAACGTTGGGGTTGTTGTCGATCAGACTCTCGATAATGTTGACATCGAGGAGCTGAAGTCCCTGATTGAATCCGTGCTGGGAATGAGGCCTGACAGGGGAGATAGGATAACTATCATTAAGAACAATATCGCGCTAAAGAAAGCCTTCGAAAAGTATGAGGCTGCACCAGCGCCTGCACCAGTGCATGATAATCCAGATACTCCCGTCTTAAGCAACCAGAAATTGATCTTGTTGGTTCTCTCTCTATTGGGAGTCTTTGTTATAACTTTTCTAGTGAAGGCCATCAGCAGCAATATGAGATACCGAAGGATCTCCAGACAGTTGCAGCATTGGGTTGATATGCCAACAAATGTGGTCCAGATCGATGATCAATGAAAAGGCTCTGGCAGTTGAGTTGTATTTGCTCCCTGAAAGACAGAGGGAGCGATTGCTTTCGTCGATCCCGAAGGAATTCCGGGACAAGCTGTATCGGTATTTCAAGCTTTTTGACCTAAATGGACACGAAGATGAGGATGTTCTCTCAGAGCAATTTGCATCGGATTTCAAGCGTACCGAGCGTCTTGTAGAGCAGGTTCCAGGAGCTTCAGCGGAATTTATCGACCGTTTGGCCAGAGTCGTGGCGGGGCAAGAAGCTGTATTTCCCTCGTCATTGGCGCGTTCGCTAAGCGAGTATATAGCTACGGGTAAAAGCCATGAGTGAGATGGCCAGAAAAAAGCTGCTTGGCGCAGAGCATAACAGCTCTGCCGTTCAATCCGTCAATAGTGCGAAAGGCCCCCAAAAGGTGGAGGCTCAAACTGTTGATGTAGATGCCATATTGAAAAAAATCGAGCTACAGAAGCAGGAGATTGAAAGCCTGAGGGGGGATCTGGCCGAGAAGACTTCTGAGTTGAGTAGACTTTCGACTTTTGTAGAAGATAACGAAAAAAAATATTATCAGGAGGCGGTAGCTCGGGGAAGAGAGGAGGGATTGAAATCATATACTGCTGGTATGGAGCGGATGGCGACTGAATGCAGCAATAGTATTGCTTCGCTGGAGCGATTTCTGCATGAAACCGCAAGCAGAGAGAAAAGCTTTATTCAGGAAAATGTCGCTGGTGTAGTCGCAATTTCTGTCGCAAAGATCGTGGGTGATATAAAGATTCCGCCTAATTATCTTTATGAGAAGATTGCGCAGTTGATCGAATTTTTGAATCCGGAGAAGAAGGTAGATATCCAGATTGGTGCAAATTTATATGAAGCCTTGATCAGCAATAAGGCAGTATTTGACCGGCTTAATAAATTGGCTCGCATAACCTGTAATTCCGATATCCGTCCATTCGATCTATTAATTGAGGCGGAAGACCAGGTTGTGGATGCAGGCTATTCGACTCAGATCGGAAATTTGCATTCACTGATCGCGGAGGCTTTGGCGTAACGCAATGTTCTCAGAGCTAAGTCGTATCGTGGAAGGTGCCTGCTTATTCGAGCTATACGGTAAAGTCGAAGAGTTTGTTGGCTTGAGTGTAGAAGCGCGAATGCGCGATGTTTTCTATGGAGAGCGCTGCACCATTTCAAGTATTGATGGAAAAAGCCTGGACGCAGAAGTAAAGGGCTTCAGAAATGGGAGAGTTGTACTGCTGCCGTATGGCGACCTGACCGGCGTAAAGCCGGGGAGCTTTGTCAAGCGGAGCCGGACAACACTCGACGTTCAGGTCGGACAGGGCTTGCTTGGCAGAATCGTTGATGGAATGGGTCGGCCAATTGACCTGGGCCCTGAAATATTTGCTGAAGAGAGGCGCATGCTACGAGGCCAATCCGTGCCCCCGTTGGAACGATCTCGTATTCGCTCTGTACTGCCCACGGGCGTAAAGGCGCTGGACAGTATGCTGACTTTAGGCAAGGGTCAGCGTCTGGGAATTTTTGCAGGAGCCGGTGTAGGGAAGTCATCGCTACTCGGTATGTTATTAAGTGGCGTCGAAGCCGACATTACTGTTATAGCGTTAATCGGGGAGCGCGGTCGGGAGGTCAAAGATTTTCTGGAAGAGGCACTATCTGATGAGCAGAGGGAAAGGACGGTTGTAGTCGCGGCTACTGCCGATGATCCGGCTCTGCTGAGAGTTAATGCCGCTTTTACCGCGATGGCTATTTGTGAGTACTTTCGTGATCAGGGAAAAGATGTATTCCTTGCTGTCGATTCTCTAACTCGCTTCGCTATGGCGCAGCGGGAAGTTGGTTTGTCTGTAGGTGAGCCACCCACGGCGAAGGGCTATACGCCATCGGTGTTTGGGCTGCTTCCCGAGCTTATCGAGAGAGCGGGGACAAAGGAGGGAGCGGGAAGTATCAGTGCTGTCTACACATTACTCGTAGAAAATGAAGAGTTGGAAGACCCTATCGCAGAGTCTGCTCGGGCCATTCTTGATGGGCATATCATCTTAAGCCGCGAAGTTGCCAATGAAGGTCGCTATCCAGCCATCGATTTTCTGGGGAGCATAAGTCGGCTTGCGAACAGGCTTCAAGATGATAGTCAGATTGCACTGTGTAGAAATTTAAGGGCTCTGATAAAAAACTATGCAGAGGCCAGAGACCTTGTTTCGTTGGGTGCATACCATGAGGGTAAGAACCCGAATCTGGATAGATCCCTGGTGCTTGTTCCCAGGATTTATCATCTCTTTGAGCAAAGTGGCAAGGCGGAAATTTCCCGGGACGATGTTTACGCAGAAATGGCGAGAATTTTGGATAAGAAATGAATCGGCTAACCCAGGTTCAAAAGCTTATAAAGTTGGCTGATATCCAAATGATCGGTCTCAGCGAAGATTTAGCGAAAGAAAAGGCTCGTTTAGCAGATCTTCGCGAGGAACTGAAGGGCATCGACCGCGAAATTCATAATTTTGAAGGCCTGTACCGAGAACTCCTGCATGGGGAAATGACACTTTTTAATCTTGATCGAATCTCTGATGTAAAGATGAGTATCGAATACGCGGAGAAAAGAAAGGCAGGCCTGGATAGTCAGGTGTTCATTTCCGAAAAAGAGGTCGAATTTCTGGTCGATGAAATTCATCGTTGCTATACCATTAACGAAAATTACGAAGCGCTTGCTGAAGAACTTAACCGCGCAGTAAGGAAGAGGACCACCCGGCGCTTGGAATCAAGGTATGACGAATTGAGTTTAGTAAGGTGGTGTCGCAATGAAGATCGATAGTTTGCCAGGGCTGTCTGATGCGGTTAGTGGGCAGGTGTCAAGCAACAAGCGCATTCAGAGTTGGGAACAGGAGTTTCTTTCGCAGCAAAGACGATCCTATTCGGATAACGAAGCCCCACAGGAAGGGGGCTTGGATAACAGAAATACTGCTGCGGAAAAGAGACCTTGGCAGGGGATTACTGAAAATTATGCATCGTCGCGAGCAGCCCCTAGCAACGAAAGCAGGCTTTCAGGGCCGGATCCGCATGCCGCTGAAGGAATGGTGTCTGAGCGAAAGTTCATGGCGGGTTACAACCGCTTAACTGGTCAAGTTCCAGTTGCGGAAAAAATGGGTAGACAGATCAATGAGACTTTTCGCACCTCTATCAAGCGTCCGGTGACGAAGCCGGATTTAGAGGCGCAGCTAGGAAAGTTCAAAGGACATCTAGTTGTCGAAGAAGACGGTTTTGTCTCGGTTTGGGTCGGGAGAGTAATGTCTGATTCGGACAAGTCTGGAATTGTCGGTAGCATAAAAACGATGCTATTACGCAGCGGCTTGACTCTGGAAAAGCTGACGATTAATGGAATCGAAGAGCAATTATAAATTCTATAGGAGTGGAAGATGGCAATTGGAGCCTTGGGGGGAGTTGACTCCACCAGTACCCAAACACAGCAGAATGCGACGGTAAATCAGGAGGACCTATTCAGAATTCTCCTGACCCAGCTTAATTATCAGGATCCGTTGAAGCCCATTGACAATGCAGAGTTTATTTCCCAGTTGGCACAATTTACCAGCTTGGAGCAGGCGCGTCAGACCAATGAAAACATTCAGTCACTGATGAAGATTGACGCGGCGAATCAGGCAATAGGAATCATCAGTCGCACGGTGGAGGTCACTACCGAAACATCCCGGGAATTGGGAAGTGTTGTCTCGGTTAATTTTGACTCAGGATCTCCCGTGATTACCGTGCAGACCAGTGACGGACGATACCTCACGGATATACCGATTTCCCAAGTGCAGACAGTAGGTGATTAGTGATGTTGAGTACAGTTTACAGCAGCATGGCTGGTCTACAGACCTTCAGCAAAGGTCTGGATGTTATCAGTGGAAATGTGGCGAACGTAAATACCCCTGGATATAAGGGTAACCAGGCAATTTTTTCTGATGTCTACTATGGCTACCAGTATGAAGACGGAGAGCGTCCGTATCTAAAGAGTGGAGTTTCCGGTAGTGGCTCGGAGATGTTGCGCACCACGATTAATTTCTCTCAGGGAGATCTGCGTGAAACCGGAAATGAAACCGACCTCGCTATAGATGGTGAAGGTTTCTTTATTGTGGAAAAAGATGGAGAGCGGCTCTATTCCAGGGTTGGACAGTTCTCATTTAACAATGATGACATTCTGGTATCGGCAGCTTCAGAGGCCCAGGTCATGGCATTCGATGAGTCCGGCAACCTAGTTCCGCTTAGCCTCGAAGGCCTTAAGACCATGCCTGCTCAGCCGACCGAGAATCTTTCGTTTCTCGGCAATCTGTCCCTGGGTTCCTCGCAGCATGTGATTTCGGATGTTGAGGTTGTTGATTCTCTCGGATCAATTCAGAAGCTAAATCTTACCTTTAGAAATAATAATTCCAATACTCCACGTAGCTGGTTCGTTGATATTAGAGATGAGGATAACAATCTGATCGCCTCAGATTTGGAAATCCGTTTCCAAGATAATGGTTCTCCAGCAAAGGGATACAATAGTGTTTCTTTTGACTTTCAGCCGACTGATCGGGCGAAGCAGAATATCAATCTCTCGTTTGGTGATGTAGGTTCATTTTCCCAGGCAACTTCGTTCTCTGGAGCTTCAACGTCAGATCTTGCGCTGGATGACAATGATGGTTACCAGCAGGGTGCATTACTCAGCCTTTCTTTTGATGAGGATGGTGTGCTGGAGGCGAATTACAGTAATGAGCAAACCCAGAAGGGAATGCAGATTGCACTGGCACATATCCATGACAAACAGTCTCTCACGCAGTTGGGCCAGGGAGTGTTCCGCGCCAACCCTTCTCAATCAATCGATATCGGGCGGCCAAATCAGGATGTATATGGGCGGATTCAGGGAAATAAACTTGAGTCCTCGAATGTAGAGCTGTCGCAACAGTTCACGGAAATGGTCATCGTTCAGCGCGGTTACCAGGCCTCTTCGCAGATGCTGACGGCAGTTAATGAAATGATGCAGCAGTTACTGGAGGCGTCCAAGTGATCGCTGCGGATAAAATTAGGGATTTTCAATTTGTAAGCTCGGAAAAACTGGAGGAGATAAAGACTGCTCTGCTGGAGAAGATGACAAGTTTTTCTGCAGCCTGGTGGCGGGATGCGGATATTTTGAAACTTGTTGATGTTAGTGAGTTCTACTCGCAGGACGGCCTTTACAAGGAATATCGAGTTTTTCGTAACTACCGACATGGGGATGAGCAGGTCATTTTCATTGGCGATGAAAGTGTCTGGAGCGAGCTGTTACAGACTCTATTGGATGGCGAGTCAATCAAGAGTGGGGATTTCTCGAGTTTTATCCTCGATCGGTTTTGTCTTGAGTTTTGCCAAACGTTTATCAGTCCTGAGTTTGAGGCAGAAAAGATACCCGCGGACGAACATGATGATGGCGTCAATCGTTACGCTAGCGGTTGTGTTGCACTTGAATTCGATGTGGATGGCATTCCGATCTCAATACTGTTGAGTCGCGGCATGTGGCAGGGCGTGCTAATTCCGCATCAACCCCCGGTATCGAGGGGGCTGCCCGATACGCTTTCCACTCTGGGATCCTCTAAGACAGTGTTAAACGCCTATTTTCAGTCGAATAGCATTGACTGTGGGACACTGATGGGGCTTGAGGAAGGTGCGTTCATTCCGCTGGGACAGGACTTTACCGGCAGAGTTTCCATTTCGTGCGGGGAGGAGGTGCTGTTGCTGAGTGGCGTTTTGGGGAAAAGCGACGGTGGTCGTGTAGTTAAAATTCAAAAATCGGAGTGAGTTTGTTGTGGAAACGTTGGACGTAGAATTGCAAGAGTTGGCCCAGGGTAGTGGGGGGAGTGCGGTGGTGCCGCCATCGCTGGAGATGATCAAGCACGTAAAAGTGGATCTTCGGGTTTCTGTGGGAAATGCCAGTATATCGGTTGATGAGCTGTTCAGTCTTAAGGCCGGCGACTTGTTGCCGCTGGATCGTGGGGTAGACGAGCCGGTAGATGTTTTTTTGAATGGAGAGCTTGTTGCGCGCGGCATATTGGCATCTCAGGGTGACTCGCTGGGAGTCAGGGTTACCGAAATCAATAATCCGAAGCCCGGTGAGTAGGGGCTGAGAGTGAGTGGTATGACATTGCCCGGTAAGGTATGGCAAAAATGTGCGGTATTGCTATTGTCGGTCCAGAGTCCACTGGTGTTGGCGGAGGATAACTCCGTCCTGCTGATGTTGACACTGGTCAAGGCCCTTGTTGCCGGTGCTCTGCTTCTCGGTATTGCCTTCGTAATCCTAAAGGTTTACGGAAAGTGGCGCGGCAACATATCGGCGGTTGGTCCGGTTCGCTCTATTCAGGTTAATGATCGTTTACATGTGAGCCAAAAGCTCACGGTTTACTCCCTGTCCTGGCACGGTAAAGAGTATTTGCTCGCTGAAGCCGCGCAGGGGGTGACTGTGATCGACCAGCGGCCTAAAGAGAAAGAAGAACAAGCATGAGAGTTTTGTTGGTCATGCTCCTGGCGCTCCTCCCGGGGCTGGCTGGGGCCGCAGATATAAGCCTTCCCGGAATGCAAATCCAATTCGATGATGGCGCCGGTGACCTGAGTCGGGCACTGAAAATACTCATCGGACTTACCGTGCTGAGTCTGGCTCCCGGCATCCTGATTGTAATGACCTCATTTACGAGGATCATCCTGGTGCTGGCGATGTTGCGCCATGCTCTCGGTATGCAGCAGACGCCTCCAAATATGGTGCTGGTAAGCCTAGCCTTGATTCTTACGGTATTCAGCATGAAACCTGTTCTAGAGGAAATTAATTCCGAAGCCTATGTACCGTATACAAATAAGGAAATCAGTTCTAAACAGGCTCTGGAGCGCGGTATTCAGCCGCTCCGAAAGTTCATGCTAAAGCAAACCAGAGATGAGGATCTGGAGCTGATTTACGAGATCAACAAGCAGGCTGTGCCGAAGTCCGCTGACGATGTCGGCTTGTCGGATTTGGTTCCAGCATTTCTGTTGAGTGAACTTCGTACGGCATTCCAGATAGGATTTATTATTTTTATTCCATTCCTGTTGGTGGATCTGGTGGTTGCCAGTATGTTGATGTCGCTGGGGATGATGATGGTACCTCCCATGATGATATCCCTACCGATAAAAATCCTTATTTTCGTGTTGATTGATGGTTGGAGTCTGGTCACTCTGTCATTGATGAACAGCTTTCAGTAGATGACCTGCGTATGGGCGGATTCATTGAATCACCGTCGCGGGAGGCCGATTTATGGATTGCCTTCGCAGGTGGCGATAAGTCTGCAAGAGAGCAGTTGATACTGCTATATCATCCTCTTGCTGCCCGTATTGCGGGAAAGTTTTTTGCCGGCAGAGCTGTAGATAGTGTGCCATATGAAGACTATCTACAGTTCGGGTTGCTTGGGCTGATTGAGGCTCTGGAAGTGTTCGATGTATCTGCCGGGGTAAAGTTTTCCACATTTGCCGGCTATCGAGTGCGTGGTGCTATTCTCAACGGCCTGCCGCGAATGACAGAAAATGGCAGCCAATATGAGTTCTACAAGAGAGCGCTTGAAGAGCGCAATGACTCACTGATTGGCGACGGTAAAGTGGCGTTTGAAGATTTCGTCGACGCTATCATCAGCCTCGCTGTCGGCTTTCAGTTGGATGCACTTGCTTCAGGAACAGGTCCCCGAGAGGGGCTCGATCCATACTCCAGCCTGCATTACGACCAGTTGCTCGGTAGCCTGTCTGGATTGGTCAAAAAGTTGCCTCTCAAGCAATATATGGTAGTGCACGGACACTATTTTCAATTCAAGTCGTTTGTGGATATCGCCGAGGAGCTTGAGCTTTCCAAGGGACGGATATCACAGATTCACCGTGAGGCGATAGCAATGTTGCGCCAGTTGTTGCGTGATCGCGATCATGTTCGCCTGGCCTGACAGGTCGATATTTGATCGATCGCGCCTGGTTTTTTCTTCATTTTGATCACCTGTCAGAGTGATTTTGCCTAATTAACAGCCACAATCCGGCAAGAGTGTGATGCCTGTCACAAAAATGACCGGTATTCCTAAACTCTCCGATCCCGCCGTGGATAACCAGTTAAGACAAGAAAAATTGAGCGACAAGTGTCGCTCCAACTGGATTCCTCGGGGGAAACGGAAAATGCCTATTACTCTGGTTGGCGGTAACGAACTGGGTCTGCTGGATTCTTCATATGCGTTGCTGAACGATAATAAGAAGGCAAACAACAATGAGGTCGGCGCAGACGAAAACCTGTTTGTTAACGTCTCCAACGGTAATCTGGTTATTCAACACCAGGACGCTTACCTGCCGAGTCTGGGTGACGATTTCCAGTTGGTGCGTACCTACAACGTGCGTGGTGCAGCCAGTGATGCGCATGGTCACGAAGATGCGCGCTGGTCCTTTTCCACCGGTATCCGGCTGAATGTGGTTGCGGGTGGCCAGTCCATCGATGTGCACTATGGCGATGGCAGCCTGTTTGACTACTACTG
Source organism: Microbulbifer sp. SAOS-129_SWC (assembly GCF_039696035.1). Classification (GTDB taxonomy): domain Bacteria; phylum Pseudomonadota; class Gammaproteobacteria; order Pseudomonadales; family Cellvibrionaceae; genus Microbulbifer. The sequence continues at coordinate 3,835,623 of NZ_CP155567.1, read as the reverse complement.
GGACGACAATCGCCAGCTGTATGTCTCGGTGGATGGCGCCGGTGCCTATGAAACCATCCGCGACCTGGGCGCGATCGGCAATACCGACCCCGCCTTTGAGCTCACCCGCGCCGACCAGACCAAGCTGACATTCTCCAAGCAGGGCGAGCTGTTGTCCTGGGAGGACCCCAACGGCGTGCGGATGGACTATGTCTATGAGTCCGACCGCCTGGTGCAAGTGAAGGATGACACCGGTCACGAGATCAATTACCTGTACCAGAACGGTGCGCTCTATCAGGTAACGGATGAGACCGGCGGTGTGCTGGTCGAGTATCACTATGAAAGTGGTCGCCTGGTCGAAGTGGTCGACCGTATGGGGCACTCCACCAAGTACCACTATACGAACGATGGGTATATCGATCGTATCGAACTGCCCTATGAGCAGGATGCCGATGGTGACGGCGTTGCGGAGACCTACGAGCAGCGTCAGATCTCGATTACTTACGAGACCGTCAACTGGCGTGGCGATACCAAGGCCACCTCACAGGCCGTGACCTCCATCACCGATGCCGAAGGTGGGGTGACCACCTTTGATTACGACTTCCATTTCCAGACCAATGGCGAGGGGCAGGGGCATACCCAGGGTGACAAGATCAGCAAGGGCAAGGGGCACCGGGTCGACAACACGGTGGATTCCACCAGCGTCACCTATTCCTCTAAATTCTTCGACGGCGGTTCTACCAGTGTCGTCGATGCGCTGGGTAACGCGCGCGCCTACTCCAACGACCAGGAGTATGTAGACTGGCGTGTCGCCAATGGTTATTACGCGACCTATGATGCCGCGCTGGCCAGCACGGATACCAGCTATCAGGCCCAGGTGGATAATATCCGCCAGGGACACAGCCTGGAGTACACCTACCTGTCCAACGGCTATATCACCGATATTGCCGATCAGGACGGTTATCACGCGACCTACGAGTACGACGACAACGGCGACCTGGTTGCGATGACCGATCGCAATGCCTGGGGGGCGACCCAGTCGGATAGTGACTACTACCGCAAGTTGCGCGCCGACCTGGGCTATGTGGATGCGTCCGGCAACGGCAAGCTGGTGTCCGAGCTGACCCAGGCCGAGAAAGACGCGCTGACCGAGCTGTATACCGCGCACTTTGCGTATGACAGCAACGGCAACCTGCTGACCCTGGCCGACAACGACGGCTCCGAGACCCGCTTTACCTACACCAGCTTTAATAAAATCGCCTCGCGCACCTCGGCAGAAGGTGTGGCGCTGACGGTTTCCGATGATGCGCAGTCCCAGCAGCTGCGCCAGGACCTGGGTTACGCGGCGCTGGTCGCGGACCTGAGTGCAGAGGATATCCAGGCCCTGCTGGATCTCTACACCACATTCTACGAGTACGACGGCAACCAGAACCTGATCGAAGAGCGCAGCCCCGGCGGCGATCTGACCCGCTATACATACGACGCCTACGGCAATCGTACCCAGCGCACCGTCTTTCTCGATGCCAGCGACACGCTCGACCCGGCCAAGCAGCAGGTCACCCAGTATTTTTACGATGCGCTGGGTAACAACATCGAAACGATCGATGCGGAGGGCAACCATACCTTTGCCGAGTACGACCACTTCGGCAACCTGGTGCGTCTCACCGACGGCAACGGCGGGGTGACCACTTACACCTACGACCAAGACAACCGCCTGCTCACGGTCAGCGACCCGGAAGGCCATACCACCGTCAACACCTATGACGCCGTCGGTAACCGCATCAGTGTGACCGATGCCAAGGGCAACACGGTGTATCGGTTCTTTGACAAGAATAACCGCCTGATCCGCACCATGGATCAGTCCAGTGTCGACCCGGCCCAGGACCGCATCACTCAGTTCAGCTATGACGTGCTCGGCGACCGGACCAGCGCCACCGATGCGGAGGGACGCACCACCGACTATGTGTACAACGCCCGCCGTGAACTGGTCGAAGCCATCACCGCCGCCGTCGCGGGCCCGGATGGCGCGAGTACCCAGTACACAACCCGCTACCGCTACGACGGCGAAGGCAATCGCATCGCCGTCACCAATCACCGCGGTTACACCACCGAGATCCTGTACAACGCCGACGGCCTCGTCTCCCAGCGCACCGATGCCAATGGGCATATCACCCGCTACACCTACGATGCCAACAACAACCAGATCGTCGTTGTCGCCGGCCTGCAGTTGCCGGTGAGCCAGCGCCAGGTGCTCAAGTATCGTTACGACGAAGAGGACCAGCTGGAGGAGCAGACCGATGCCGAAGGCTATACCACCAAGTTCCGCCGCGATGCGGTAGGCAATATCATCGCGCGGGTGAATGCCAACGGTATCCAGCTCGGCAATGAGGAGGCGTATACCACCCGTTTCGAGTTCGACAAGAACAACCGCATGGTGCGGGAGATCATGCCCGAAGTGGTGGACCCGGACACCAACCAGCCGGTGCAGTACACCATCGAGCACCACTTCGATGCCAACGGTAACGAAGTCAAAATGGTCGATGGCAACGGCCATGCCATCAACTACGCCTACGACCTGGACAACCAGCTGGTAATGGTGACCGATGCCAACGGCATCAACACCGCCTACCGTTACGACGCCAACCATAACCGCACCCGCATCGAAATCGGTGTCGAAGTGGATGCCAATGGCGCCGTGACCAGCCGCGACCAGGCCCAGATCACCCGCTACACCTACGACGAATTCAACCAGCTGGTGGCCAAGACCGACGGCCTGGGTAATGCGCTGGTGGAAAGTAATGACGCGCGCTATCAGCAGATGCGCACCGGGCTCGGCTATGCCGCCGACGCCACGCTGCTCAGCGCGACCGACAAGGCCGCCCTGCGCGCGCTCTACACCGAGCACTACACCTACGACCGCGTCGGCAACCAGCTGACCCGCACCGATCACGAAGACCGCGTTACCACCTTCGATTACGACACCCTGAACCGTCTGGTAACCACCACCGATGCCAGCGGCAGCACCATCACCAGCAAGTACGACGGCAACGGCAACCTGGTCGAGCGCAAGGACCAGAACGGCAACATCACCACCTATGCCTACGACGCCCTCGACCGCCAGACGGATACCACCAATGCCATCGGCACCGTCACCCACAACGACTACGACGATTTTGGCAATGTCACCAGGACCACCGAGGCCTACGGCACCGCCGATGCCCGCGAAACCCAGTTCGTCTACAACCTGAACAACTGGCTGGTGAACCGGGTAGACCCGGAATCCCACACGGTCTCCTACACCTACGATGCGGTCGGCAATCGTCTGCAGGTGGTCGACGGCCGCAACAATGTCACCCAGACATTCTACGATGCCCTGAACCGGGTCATCAGCGTCATCGACGCCGAAAGCTTTGAAACCAAGTTTGAATACGATGGCGCCAACAACCGCGTCGCCATCATCGACGCCCGCGGCGGTATCACCCGCTTTGATTACGACGGCGGCAACCGCCAGATAGCGATGACCGACGCCGAAGGGCGTGTCACCCAGTACGCCTACGATGTGCGCGGCAACCGTATTGAAATGCGCACCGCCGCGGGGACTGCCGATGAAGAAGTCACCGTGTTTGCCTACGATGCGGAAAACAACCTGCGCTCGGTCACCGATGCCGAAGGCAACACCACCACCAATAATTACGACCGCGTCTATAACCGCACCAGTACCATCGACGGTAACGGCCACGAGACCATCAGCGCGTTCGACGCACTGAATCGCCTGGTCAATGTCACCAATGCCGAAGGTGAAACCACCAGCTACACCTACGACGCTGGCGGCAACCGCCTGACCACCACCGACGCACTGGGCCGCGTTACCAGCTGGGCCTACGACACCGTCAACCGCGTCACCACCCAGACCAACGCCCAGGGGGTGGAAACCACCTTCACCTACGACGCGGTGGACAACCGCACCAGCGTCACCATGGCTGCCAACACCGCCCAGGCGGCCACCACCGTGTACGAGTACGACAAAGACGACCGCCTGATCCGCGAACAGAATGCGCTGGGTGGGGAAAAACTTTACAGCTACGACCCCAACGACAACCGCACCGCGGTCACCGACGAAAACGGCAACACCACCGTCTACACCTACGACGCGAACAACCGCGTCACCGATATCCAGGACCCGAAAGGCGGCGTTACCCACTACACCTACGACGGCAACGGCAACCGCACCCAGGTCACCGACCCGCGCGGCAACGCCATCACCAGCTACTTCAACGCCGACAACGAAGTGGTACTGGAAGTGGATGCCGAGGGCTATGCCACCAGCCGGGTGTACGACAACAATGGCAATGTGGTCAGCCAGACTCTGCACATGACCGCTGTCGGTGCCGTGACCCCGGAGACCGAACCCACCGTGACCGCCGCTGCGGACGACCAGACCGTTACCTTCGGCTACGACCAGGTCAACCGCGTGACCTCACGGGTCGACGGCGAGGGCAATACCGCCACTTATACCTACGACGGCGTCGGCAACCAGCTGACCATCACCGATGGCAACGGCAACACCACCGTCAACACCTATGACATGGTCAACCGCCTCGCGACCGTCACCAACGCCGAAGACGAAACCACGGTCTACACCTATGACCTTGTGGGTAACCGCGCGAGCATGGTGGATGGCAACGGCCATATCACCACTTACACCTACGACGAACTCAACCGCATGGTGACCGAGACCAATGCGGAGAACGAGACCACCCGCTACGACTACGATGCGGTGGGCAACCGTATCGGCATGACCGACGCGCTGCAGCGCGAGACCCACTGGGAATACGACCTCAATAACCGTATGGTCAAGCAGGTCAATGCGGACCTGGTGGAGACTACTTACGCCTATGACGAGGCTGGTAACCGCACCAGTGTCACTGCCGCGGCCAACACCGCCCAGGCGGCCACCACCAGTTACGCCTACGACGGCAACAACCGTGTCACCGACATGACCGATGCCGAGGGCGTAGTGACCCACTATGTGCTCGATGCCAACGGCAATGTGACCGAACAGCACCGCGCCTATGGCACCGCTGAAGTACGGGTGAGCCTCACCACCTTCGACAAGAACAACCGCGCCACCCAGGTCCAGGACCCGGAAGGCGGTGTCCGCGAATATCGTTACGATGCCGCCGACAACCGCGTAGAAGTGATCGATGCCCGCGGCAACGTCACCACCAACTACTTCGACCGCGCCAACCGCGGCGTGGCCACCGTGGATGCGGAAGGCTACCTGACCGAACGCAGCTTCGACGGCGTCGGCAATGTCACCAGCCAGACCCTGTACGCCGCGCCGGTCTCCGGTGTCGATCCGTCCGTGGTACCCACACCGGTGGTGGACCCGGCACAGGACCAGACCGTCACCTTCGAATACGACATGGTAGACCGCCTGACCGCGCGCACCGACGGCGAAGGCAACCGCACCAGCTACACCTACGACGAAGTGGGCAACCAGTTGACCGTCACCGACGGTAACGGCAATACCACCGTCAACACCTACGACATGGTCGACCGCCTGCTCACCACCAGCAACGCGGAGGGCGAGACCACCGCCTATACCTACGATGACGTGGGCAACCGCCTGACCATGGTGGACGCCAACAACCACACCACCACGTACGAGTACGACCTGCTCAACCAGCTGGTGGCGGAGACCAACGCCGAGAACGAGACCACCCGTTACGACTACGATGCGGTGGGTAACCGCATCTCCCTGATCGACGCGCGCCAGAACGAGACCCGCTGGGAATACGACCTCGACAACCGGGTGACCAAAGAGATTGACGCGGACCTGGTGGAAACCACCTATGCCTATGATGAGGTGGGCAACCGCACCAGTGCCACTGCCGCAGCCAACACCGCGCAGGCGGCTACTACAAGTTACGCCTACGACGGTAACAACCGTGTCACCGACATGACCGATGCCGAGGGCGTAGTGACCCACTATGTGCTCGATGCCAACGGCAATGTGACCGAACAGCACCGCGCCTATGGCACCGCTGAAGTACGGGTGAGCCTCACCACCTTCGACAAGAACAACCGCGCCACCCAGGTCCAGGACCCGGAAGGCGGTGTCCGCGAATATCGTTACGATGCCGCCGACAACCGCGTAGAAGTGATCGATGCCCGCGGCAACGTCACCACCAACTACTTCGACCGCGCCAACCGCGGCGTGGCCACCGTGGATGCGGAAGGCTACCTGACCGAACGCAGCTTCGACGGCGTCGGCAATGTCACCAGCCAGACCCTGTACGCCGCGCCGGTCTCCGGTGTCGATCCGTCCGTGGTACCCACACCGGTGGTGGACCCGGCACAGGACCAGACCGTCAACTTCGAATACGACATGGTAGACCGCCTGACCGCGCGCACCGACGGCGAAGGCAACCGCACCAGCTACACCTACGACGAAGTGGGCAACCAGTTGACCGTCACCGACGGTAACGGCAATACCACCGTCAACACCTACGACATGGTCGACCGCCTGCTCACCACCAGCAACGCGGAGGGCGAGACCACCGCCTATACCTACGATGACGTGGGCAACCGCCTGACCATGGTGGACGCCAACAACCACACCACCACGTACGAGTACGACCTGCTCAACCAGCTGGTGGCGGAGACCAACGCCGAGAACGAGACCACCCGTTACGACTACGATGCGGTGGGTAACCGCATCTCCCTGATCGACGCGCGCCAGAACGAGACCCGCTGGGAATACGACCTCGACAACCGGGTGACTAAAGAGATCAACGCGGACCTGGTGGAGACCACCTATACCTACGACAAGGTGGGCAACCGCACCGGCATGATCGTCGCGGCCAACACCGCGCTGGCCCAGACCACCGCCTACAGCTACGACCTGAACAACCGTCTATTAAGCAGTACTGACGCACTGCAGCGGACCACCAGCTACGACTACGATGCCAACGGCAACCGCGTGTCCATGACCGATGCGCGCGGCAATACCGTGGTGAGCTACTTCGACAAGACCAACCAGCAGACCGCCGAGGTAGATGCCCTCGGGTATGTGACAACCTGGTCTTACGACGCGGCCGGCAACCGGGTCGGGCAGACCCTGTTTATGGCACCGGTCGTCGGCGCGGACCCGTCCGTACCGCCGGCACCGGTGGCCGGCGCCGACGACCAGTTGGTTGTTTTCGAGTTCGACCGCGCCAATCGCATGACCGCGCAGGTTAACGGTGAGGGCGACCGCAGCGAGTACACCTATGACGGTGTTGGCAACCAGGTGACAGTCACCGATGGCAATGGCAACACCACCAGCAACACCTACGACGCGGCCAACCGCCTGTTGACCAGCACCAACGCCGAAGGCGAGACGACAACCTATGCCTACGATGAGGTGGGCAACCGGGTGGGCATAGTGGACGGCAACGGCCACGGCACCAGCTACGAGTACGACCAGATCAACCGTCTGGTCACCGTCACCAATGCGGAAAATGAAGTCACTCGCTACGGCTACGACGCCGTGGGCAACCGTATCTCCGAAACTGACGCGCTGCTGCGCGAGACCACCTGGGAGTACGACGCACTCAACCGGCTGACCCGGGAGACCGCCGCCGACCTGGTGGAGACCACCTATGCCTACGACGAGGTGGACAACCGCACCAGCATGACGGTCGCGGCCAATACCGCCGACGCGGCGACCACCACCTACACCTACGACGACAACAACCAGCTGCGCAGCGAGACCAACGCGCTGAACCAGACGGTGTCTTACGACTACGACGCCAATGGCAACCGTACCGCCGTCACCGACGCACGCCAGAACACCACCACGTACACCTTTGACAAGAATAACCGTGTCACCCAGGTAACCGACCCGGAGTTGAGCAGCGTCGAGTACCACTACGACGCCGCCGACAATCAGGTGGAAATGATCGATGGGCGTGGCAATGTCACCACCAACTACTTCGATCGTGCCAACCGCCAGGTGGCCAGTGTCGATGCGGAAGGATTCCTGGTGGCACACGAGTTCGACGGTGTCGGCAATATGGTCAGCGAAACCCGCTACATGACCGCACTCACCAGCGTGGATCCGTCTGCGCAGCCGGTGGCCGCGCCGAGCGCGGACGACCAGACCGTAACCTTCGAGTACGACATGGCCGACCGCCTGACCGTGCGCACCAGCGGCGAGGGCTTCCGCACCGAGTACGCCTATGACGACGTGGGCAATCGCACCAGCGTGGTTCAGTACCGCGACCAAGCCGGTACCGATGCCGCCGAAACCCGTTTCTTCTATGACATGGCCGATCGCCAGACGGCGCAGCTGTCACCGGAAGGTTATCTGACCGAAACGGTGTACGACGACGTCGGCAACATGAAGAGCGTGACCCTGTACAACGAGCGCGCCAGTGTGATCAATGGTGTGCCGCAGGCGCAGGCCGGCGATACCGGCCGCACCACCCGTTACGACTACGACGCGATCAACCAGCTGGTGAGCGAAACCAGCGCGCTGGACGTGGTGACCGCCTACGAATACGACGAGCGCGGTAACCGCACCGCGGTGATCGAGGCGCAGGGCACGCCCGATGAGCGCAGTACTCTGTACAGCTACGATACGGCCAATCGCGTTACCGATATCCAGGACGCGGAAGGTGTAGTCACCCACTATGTCCTGGATGAAAGCGGCAACGTGAAGGAGGAGCACGCTGCCTACGGCACTGCCGACGTGCGTGTCACCTTCAACGATTACGATGGAAACAATCGCCTGATCCAGAGCAAGGATCCGCTCGCGGTGATCAGCACCTTTGCTTACGATGGCAACGGCAACCTCAGTAGCCAGACCGTGGCAGTCGGTAGTGCCGAAGCGCGCACCGAATCCTTCGAATACGACAAGAACAACCGTCAGACCGCCCGGATCAACGGCGAACTGGAGCGCACCGAGTTTACCTACGACGGCGCCGGCAACCGCACCGCCGTCACCGTAGCACCCGGCCTGCCGGAAGAGCAGTCCACCCATTACGAGTACGACCTCGACAACCGCCAGGTGGCGCTGGTCGACGGCGAACAGATGCGCGTGGAGTATGTCTACGACGGCACCGGCAACAAGCTGGAAACCATCCAGGCGGTGGGCGTGCCCGGTGTAGAGCGCCACACCTACTACGACTACGACCTCGAAGGCCGTATCACCCGGGTGCAGGACCCGATGGGTGGCATTACCCAGTACGAGTACGACGTACTGGGCAACCAGACCAGAATCCTCGACGCCAACGGCGGCGAGCAGGTCAACACCTTCGACCAGCTCGGCCGGATGCTCACCAGCCTATCCGCCGGCGGAACCCTGACCGTCAACAGCTATGACCAGCGCGGTAATATCCTCAGCACCACGCAGAGCTTTGCCGACGGCAGCGACGCGCGCACCAGCACCTACGCCTACGACCTGCTGGATCGCCAGACCGCGGTCACCGATGGCGAGGGCTATACTACCAGCATCGAGTACGATGCCTTCGGCAACCAGACCCAGGTCACCGTCGGCCAGTACCTGGTGGACGCCACCGCGCCCGACTACGATGCCGACAAGGCCGCGCGCGCACACGTGCAGTCCAGCAGCTTCAGTTACGACGCCGCCGATCGCATGCTCAGCATGACCGACGGCGAGGGCAATATCACCCGCTACGCCTACAACGCCGTGGGCAACCGCACCAGCATGACCGAGGCCGCCAACGGCCTGCATGACACTCCGCCGCGCACCACGCTGTACAGCTACGACAAAGCCAATCGCCAGACCCGCGTGGAAACGCCGGCGGGCGGCGTCAGCGTCTATGACTACGACCAGGCCGGCAACAAGACCGCCGAGCACCTGCTGCAGAGTGTCGATGGCAGCGGTGTCGAAACCTGGACGGCAACCGACTACGAGTACGACGGCAACGGGCGCATGACCGCGATGGTCGACGATTACGGCACCCGCACCGAGTACGAGTACGACGCCATGGGCAACCAGACCGGCGTCATCAGTGCCGCCGGCACCGCCGACGAGCGCGCCGTGCACATGGAGTACGACCTCAATAACCGCAAGACCGCGGACATCGACGGCGAACAGCACCGTACCGACTACCAGTACGATGCGATGGGCAACCGCACCAAGACCATCGACGCCCTCGGCCGCGTCGCGCGCTACTATTTTGATGGCGCCAACCGCCTGACCGCGATTCTCGACCCGCTCGGCAACCTCAACACCTTTGCCTACGACAGCGCCGGCAACCAGACCGAAGCCTACCTGTATGCCGACCGCTACACCGGCGCCGTGGACGACTTCACCGCACCGGCAGGCACCCCGAGCACCGCCGACCGCATCACCCACACCGACTACGACCGCGCCAATCACGCGCTCACCGTCACTGAAGCGGATGGCAGCGTCACCGAGAAGAGCTACGACGGCGCCGGCAACCTGCTGCAGGAAGTGCTCTACGCCAACACCAGCGACCCGCGCACCCGCAGCTACCAGTACGACCTCGACAACCGCCTGGTGCACTTCACCGACGTGGACGGCACCGAGACCCTGTTCGCATGGGACGGCGCCAACAACAAGACCGGGGAGCAGATCGTCTCCGCCACCGACCCCAACGCGGTGCGCGAGACCGTCTACGTCTACGACCTGAACAACCGCCAGGTGCAGCAGATCTTCGACCCCAACGGCCTGAACCTGGTGCAGACCACTGCTTACGACAAGCTCGGCAACGTCGTCACCCAGACCGATGCCAACGGCAACAGCCTGCATTACCAGTACGACTTCAACAACCGCGCCACTTCCGAAACCAACGACCTGGGCGAGTCCACCCACTACACCTACGACAAGGTCGGCAACGTCAAAACCCTGCAAGACCCGCGCGGCGTGGTGACCGAGTACGAGTACGACGGCAACAACCGCGTCACCCGCGAACTGGGTGCCAACGTGCAGGTGTACACCATCGGCATGGCCGACCCGGAACAGAGCCCGGTCTACCAGCGCCTGGAGATCACCCACGCCTACGACGCCTTCGGCAACGAGGTGCAGACCACCGACGCCGCCGGCTACTCCACCACCCGCTACTTCGATGCCAACGGCCGCCAGGTGGCCGAACTGAGCGCGGACAATGTACTGACCGAATGGAGCTACAACACCTTCGGTGAGAAGGCCAGCGCCACCCAGTACATGTCCCGCCTGTCGTCCGCCGATCACGACCCGCTGGTGCGTCCCGCACCCAACGGCGAGGCGCGCACCACCGACATGGAATACGACCGGATGGGTCGCCTCACGCGCACCGTCTACCCGCAGGTCGAACTCACCTCGGTGGATGCCAGCAGCGGCCAGCCGGTGGCCAGCACGGCACAGGTGCGCCCGGAGGAAACCACCGTCTACGACGCCTTCGGCAATGCCATCGAAATCACCGACAAGAACGGCAACACCACCTACGCCTGGTACGACCACAAAGGGCGCCTCGAAGCCCAGGTGGATCCGGCCGGTTACCTGGTGGAATGGGAATACGACGCCCAGGACAACGTACTGGAGCAGCGCGTCTACACCCAGCCGCTCGACACCGCCAGCATCAGCTCCGCCACCCGGCCCAACCCGCCGGCCGGTGACGTCTATACCGTCAGCAAGGTCTACGACGCCGCCAACCGCGTGACCGAAGAGCGCTCACCGCTGGTCGACGTGGTCGACAACAGCGGCGGCGACCCGGTGCAGGAACGGGTGCTCACCCTCTACACCTACGACGGCAACGGCAACGAAACCAGCCGCACCGTCGCCGCCGGCACCAGCCAGGCCGCCACCGAATACAGCTACTACGACGCTGCCGGGCGCCGCGTTGCGCTGATCAACAGCGACCGCGTGCTGCACACCTTCATCTACGATGAAAACGGCAACCTGACCCAGCGCAAGCGCTACTTCAATACCGTGGATGCCGGGGCCATTGCCGGCCTCACCGGCGACAGCGACTTCGCCAGCCTGGTCGCCACCAGCGCCGATGACCAGGCCACCGCGTTCGCGTTCGACAACGCCAACCGCCAGACGTCGGAAACCGACCTGATGGACGGCACCGACGCCAGCGACGACATTACCCAGTCCTACGTCTACAACGCCCGCGGCGAACAGACCTGGGCCAAAGACGGCGACGGCTTTGTCACCGAGATCGGCTACGACGGCGCCGGCCGCGTGATCAAGAACATCGCCCCGGACGGCACCGGTTCCACCATCCAGTACGATGCCGCCGGCAACCAGACTCTGATGTACACCGGGGAAATCGACTCGGTGGCGCAGTCGGTCGACAGCCAGGGTATCAAAGCCAGCTTCGGCGACATGTTGCAGCTCAGCTGGGATATGCCCGATGGCATCGAGCAGCAGAGCTGGGTGGTGTGGAGTTCAAGCAGCCACGCGGACCTGGGCGACAACCTGGATGCGTACGAAAACCAGAGTGCCAAGCTGGGCACCTGGTTCTCCAATGCCGACCCGGACAACAAAGTCCGGCCGGAAATCTACATCCCCAGTGAGAGCTTCTCCGCAGGCGAGGGGCTCTACTTCCGCATTGTCACCGCCGACCGTGCCGGCAACCTGGCCTGGTCCGCCGAGCAGCAACTGCAGGTGCCGCCGACGCTCGGCGCCGTGGACGTCACCCGCGTCGATGCCGATACCACCATCATCACCGTGGATGCCGGCAGCAACGCGCAGAACCTGGTCTTGAATTACGGCGCCACCGGTTCTACCGGCAACCAGCTGGCGATGACTGACAATGGTGATGGCACCTGGAGTGTCACCATCGACGGCGTCAGCAACCTCAATGAGCAGTCCTATTTAATCGGCTGGCAGGACAGCGACGGCAACAGCTACCAGAGTACCGAAAAGACCTTTGTCGCTAGCGACACCCACGTCGGTGTCAGCACCCAGCTGGGCCAGACCAGCGTGGTCAATGGCAGCGAGACCGATTACATCATCAACCTGGACACCCGGGTCCCGGCCGAGGTGGCCGGGCAGTTCGCCACCGTGGTGGCCAGCTGGACCGATGCCAATGGGGTCAGCGGCGAAGTCGCGGTGGAAGGTGTCGACAACGGCGATGGTACCTGGAGCTATGCTCTCAACCTCGGCAGTGCCAGCAGCCCGCTGGCCGCCGGCAGTTACACCATTACCCTGGAGGGCACCTACGCCCAGGCCACCAGCTTTGGCGCCCAGGGGCTGATACTCGACCAGTTCCAGGCCGACGTCAGCGCAACAGATCCGCTGGCGGGCAGCCGCCAGGGCCTGAGCTGGCAGGCGCCGACCATGGGCGACGGTGTGCAGTCACAGCTGGTACTGGTCGACGGCCAGCTCGTTGCCAGCAGCCGCGACGATGCGGCTTCCGGTGCCGGCGGCCAGCTGATTGTCTCCACCGAACTGACTCCGGGCGGCCACAGCTACAACGCCCTCTACGGCGAAACCGTGGTTACCGACAACCCGCACAGCCTGGATGTCACCAGCACCGAAGTGACCGAAGAGGTGGACGACCCCGACAACCCCGGCAGCACTATCACCAACGTGCTCGGCTACGACCAGGACTTCAGCCTCACGCTGGATCCGGCCGAAGCTGCCAACGTCAATGGCGACCTGACCCTGTCCTGGCGGACCGCCGGCTCCGGCCTCGACTTCGCCAATAGCGCGGTGATGAGCTACGACGGCAGCCAGTACAGCGCCACCCTGGCGCAGCTGCAGGAGGGCGATTACGACGTCAAGCTCAGCTATACCGACGCCGACGGCAACGAAGTGATCGTGCAGTGGCTGCGCCTCGACAGCGCCCAGGTCACCGGTGGTGGTAGCAAGAACTACCAGGGCAGCAGCCTCACCGTGCTTGGCAGCGAAACCGGTGGCAGCCTCAATGTCGCCGCCGATGGCCAGATCGGCTTCAGCACCGGCCTTTACTCCGGCCCGGGCAGCGATGCGCGCAACTTCGTCAATGCGGTGGTGAGCGACAGCGGCCCGTCGGCCGGAAGCCGTACCACTGACGGTGTCACCGCCGGCTACTACACCGAGAGCCACTACAACGCCCTCAACCAACTAGTCGCCACCAACCAGGGCAGCGGCGTCTGGCGCCACTACGGCGTGGACGCCAACGGCAACCACGTCGCCACTTACACCAGCGGCACCGAAGGCGAAGACCTGGCCAGCGCCACCGAAGTGCACGACAGCTACGCCGAGTTCGACGGCCGCAACCGCATGACGACCGAATACAGCGTTGCCGCCGACGTCTACGGCGAGAGCGGCCCGGTGCGCGCAAAAACCGACTATGCGTACGACGTGCAGGATCACCAGGTATCCATCACCGACGCCCGCGGTTACAGCACCACTCGCGGCTTCAATGCCCTGGGCATGATGACCTGGGAGAACGACAACCGCAGTGGCGTGACCCAGCATTTCTACGACCGCCTCGGCCGTGAGACGCGCACGATCGATCAGCTCAACAACGAGACCAGCAAGCGCTACGACCTCGGCGGGCGCCTGATCGAGGAGATCAACGGCGCCGGCGATATCACCCGCTACGACTACGATGCCTTCGGCCGCCGCACCTCGCAGACCCTGGTGGACACCATCACCGGGAAGGGCGAGCGCAGCACCAGCTTCGTCTACGACCAGCGCGATCGCCTGCTCACCCAGACCGACGCCGGTGGCGAGACGCTCGAGTTCCAGTACGATAACCGCGACAACCGCACCGCCTCTCGCGACATTGCCGGCGACTGGACTTACCAGACCTTCGACAGCCTCAATCGCGTGGTGGAGACCCGCTACGAAGGCGTCAACGGCTGGGTCAATGAAACCCGCCAGTACGACAGCTACGGTAATCTGGTGGCCGAGAAGGATGCTGCCGGCCGAATCACCACCCACGAGTACGGGGCCTTCGGCCGCAAGATCGCCACCGTCGATCAGGGCAACCAGAAGACCGTCTACGAGTACGACGACTTCGGCAACCAGGTGCGGGAATACCACCCCGTCAGCACCAGCTACGGCAACACCGCGCTGTGGAACTACAACCTGGCCCACGAAGATACCTTCTACGCCTGGAAGTTCAGCCAGACCCTGCGTGAACTCGACTACCTCTACCCCACCAGCAGCGGCACCGGCACCAGCACCCAGGGGATCATCCGTAGCTACGATGCCGCCGGCCACCTGACCTCGGTGACCGACGAGATCACCGGTGTCTCCACCAGCTACGAATACGATGTCATGGGCAACCGGATGCACGAAGTGATCTCCGGTACCGGCGGCCACGACCGCAACATCACCTATGACTACGACGAAGCCGGGCAACTGTCTCGCTGGCACGATGGCGTTACCGGCCAGAACCTCAACTATCTGTGGGATGCTGCCGGCAACCAGAAACGCGTGTATACCGATGTCGGCTACAGCGGCGAAGCGGTCAACCACTGGTACGACTACGACGGTGCCAACCGCATTACCGAGATGCGCAATGGCGAAGCCGGCAACATCATCAGTCAGTTCACCTACGACGGCCTCGGCCAGCGCGCAAAATGGACGGACAAAGGCACCGATGTCTTTTACTCCTACGACCTCAGCGGCCGGGTCACCCTGGCCACATGGACGGAAGACGGCGCCAGTTGGAAGAGCACCTGGCACTACGATGCCGACGGCAACGTCGATCGCTTTGAAACCTGGAAGGGCGGCAGCAAGGAGAGTTACAACTACACCACCTACAGCGCCAATGGTATCTCCACCTGGAGCGACAGCGACGACCAGGTGACCGAGAGCACCTACGACGACGGCGGCCGCCTGCTCAAGATGAAGCTGAAGAGCGACGACGCCACCTACACCTACACCTACTACTATCACGCCGACGGGCGTGAGCAGAAGATTGTCGGCAAGGGCGACGCCAACGGCACCAGCACCTACACCTACAACGCCAACCACCAGCTCACCAAGCTGGACAAGGGTAAGGGCGACAACGAGGACCGAAGGGAATACCTCACCTTCGTCTACAACAACGACGGCCAGATCCTTTATCGCAAGCACGACGAGGGCACCGACAGCGACATCAGCGACACCGAGTTCCAGTACGCCAACGGCCAGGCCGTGGGCGAGAAGAAAACTTGGCATAACGGCGACGCGACTGAAGAGCAGCTGGACACCGGCGACTACAACCTGATCCCGAACATCGGCGAGGACTACCCGTCCAGCGCCGTTACCAGCGTCACCGCCGTCGAGGGCGACTCCCTGCAGTCGATTGCCGCGCGCGTCTACGGCAACCCCAGCCTGTGGTTCGTGCTCGCCGATGCCAACGGCCTCGACCCGAGCCAGCCGCTGAAGGGCGGGGTCAAGATTACCGTCCCCAACAGCGTTGAAACCGGCCGCATCGATGCGAACACCCACAAGCTGTACAACGAGGGCGACATCATCGGCTCGGCGCTGCCGAACCTGAAGACGCCGGACTCGGATAGCGGTTGCGGCAATATCCTGATGATCATCATCGTGGTGGTGATTGCGGTGGTGGCGACGATTGCTACGGCCGGTCTTGCCAGCGCGTTGCTTCCCGCAGTGGGGGGAACCTTCCTTGGACTGAGTGGCACGGCGGCGACGCTTGCCGCCTGGGCAGTGGCTGGTGCCGTGGTTGGCGCTGCGGCCTCGATCGTGCAGCAGGGGCTGTTTATTGCTCTTGGCTATCAGGAGAGTTTCAGTTGGAAGGAAGTGGCTGCAGGAGCGGTGGCTGGAGCGTTTAGCGGCGCCGCCCAGGGTGTTGGGGCGGCCGTTAAAGCCGGCCAAATCGCCGCGAAGTCGGTTAAGTACGCCAAGACCGCCGCCGCGGCCCTGAAGGCTGCCGGCGCTGCCTCCAAGCAGTTGATTAGCGCAGGCAAAATCACTAGCTGGTCCAGCGTGGCGGCGGCCGCGCTGGGGCCAACCCAGAACAAATCTGCCGGTATCGATATGGAAGGATTCCTCGATGCGAGTACTGTGCAGATGGTCACGCCTTGGCTTAATGCCGCGGAAACGTATATCCGTGAAGGCGAGTTGACCACCGCGGACTGGGTCAATGCAGTCGGCCAAACCGTTGGCGCAGCTGTGGGGGACGGTAAAAACCAGTTTGAGATCTTGGATGGTGGAATTCAGGACCAGCTGCTGATTGGCGGGGCCATGAGTCTGGTCGACAAGCGCACAGGTCAGGACTACATAAACAATGCCATCGGTAATGAAATTGGCCAGGCTATCGCGGCTGACCTCACCTCCCCCGGAAGTCAAGAGGGCCTCATCGCCAAAGCCAAGCGGGCGGGGGCCGCGATCGGAGACTTCTTTAGCGGTCCTGAGCCAGCCTATGCGGGTATCAATAGCGGACTCAATGGCACCTTCAATAACGGCTTCAATGACAATCTGCTCAACCACCCGTTTGCCGACAATCTCAGTCTTGACCCCGGCGATCCACTGGCCCTGAAGAGCGGTCCGGCTCTGCTGGAAGAAAGCAGCGGTCCACAGATCTACACCTTCCAGTCCGGCGACAATCCCAGCTCCATCGCCCGCGACATCCTCGGGCCGGAGGCCAGTGAGCGGGAGATACAGCTGTATGCCGAGCGGATGCTTTCCATCAACCCGGAACTGCAGGGTAACAATACCCGTGGCATCCAGATCGGTACCGAGGTGGTACTGCCCACCGGTGACGAGAGCATCTCAGCCGCCGCGAGCAATACCTATGGCGGCGACGTAGCGGTAACCGAGCTGAACAAGATCGCCAGTGGTGCTGAAGGGGCGCTGGTGAATCCGGATGGCACTATAAATACCGACGCAGCATTGGCAATGTCGAAGAACTTTGCCAATGCTGGGTTGAATTTTGATCTGCGCGTAAACAGGAGTGGTGGAGAGCGTTTACTCGGCCAGTTTGCCACGAATGGAAGTGCGGATGGCAACGACTACCTGTTCAAGGGCGATGTGGTCCAGCACCTAGAGAAGCTGGGAATCAGTTTCAACAACAATGACAGGGAATTTGGGCGTAGCTGGAACAGTCTCGAGCATGTCCAGAAGGAGCTGCTGTCGACCCCCCAGGATAGTTTTGAATTTCCGCTGCAGCCGACGGCAGCGGCTCCCAAGCAGGAAGAAGGCATATGGGGTAGCCTCAAGGCTACCTGGGATGATGTGGCCGGAGTTGCTAAGGACTATCACGACGTGGTAGCAGCGAATACGCTGATCCTTGCCGGTGGCGTCGGCGGCGCCCTTGGCTTTGACGAGTTCCGGGACAATGCTTTCGGCGCCGCCAACTATCTGTTCGATTCTCCTGCCGAGAGCTCGTTGAAGGGATTCTTCAGCGGTTCGAGCGGTGTCACCATGGGCGCAGCGCAGTCAGTGGGCGAGGGCGTCCTGGGTGCTCTCCAGTTGACCAAGATGGCCGTACTGGAGAAAACCTACGACACCCTGGGTGGTGAGACCGGCCTCCAGACAATAGAGGGTTTTGCCAAGAAGCTGGGTACAGACGAAATCATGGGCTTCTCTCCCTACGATATGATGCGGGAAAATCACCAGCAGGTAGAGCAGCTGAAAACCAGTATTTCCGATGGTGTAAGCGGGTTCATTTCCGCACCAGGAGAAAAAATTTCTGCAGGTTGGGATTCCCTGGTCTCCGGGGCAAAGGAGTACGGAGACAACTTGACGACCATGTTCACCGCGGAGCAGAATTCCCAGATCTACTTCTCCGGTACCAAGGTGGGCAAAACCACCATGGATGTCGGTGGCGTGGTGGCTGGAGGTTATGGCGTTGTTAAGGGTGGTGTCAAGCTGACGGCCGGAATGATTGCGCGAAGGTCGGCGTCGCTGGCTGATGAGGCTGCGTTGCTTGCGAATGATGTTACGAGGCTTGGTGATGATGTTGCAAACCAAAGTGTTGATTTTGTTTGGCACACTTCTGACGAGGCAAGAAAAATTCAAGGTGTTCTTGATGGAATTGATCCCAAGTACTTGAATCCGGAGAGTCGCTTTGGTCCGGCCTTTTATGTGGGGGAGCAACCTACAACTACAGTGGCCGAGTTGGCGCATCACGGAGTAGACGCAAAATATAGTATTCGTTTTGATTTAAATAAAGACGCAATGAATGTGCTCGATTTAACTGACCCTAATGTGGCAAAAGCATGGGATTACAAAGGTGGTCCTATTTCGTCAGCGACACAAGAGATCGGTTTAAAAGCACAGGAACAAGGATTTAATGTCATTCGATTTAATTCTGAGCGCGCGACTAATGGCATAAATAACGCTGTGCTGGATAATTTCAATGAGATCTTGAAGCCAATTAATGTTTCACCGGTGAAAAAATGAAGTTACAGATCGTAAAGTGTAGATGTGGAAGTTGCGGTTTTGAATTTAATGTGCCTCAAATTAGATCAGGGTCGTATGGCGAGTTTTTGCTTCGTGGTAAATCAATCAACAGTGTTGCATATTTAGATGCGATGGGCGACAAGACCTATGATGAGGTTGATAGACTTATTAAGTCCGATTCTCGAATGTCTGGGAAGTCTGCTAATGTGCTTGCAGGAGTTTTGCGCAAAAGCTACGGATCTATTGCTTGTGACTCCGACAGTGAAGGAAGCGTTTTTCAAATAGGCGCCTTTCCTGCGTGTCCTTCTTGCGGATTGCAATCTGTAGATTATTGGGAGGTTGTAGAGCCGCCAGAGTTTATAGATATTGAGGTGCCTCCTGTTACTCACATGGTGTGGCAGTCCCTGAGCGAAAGTGAAAAAAAACAGAAGGTAGGTCAGGTTTTGTCAAGCCTGGGTTATTAAAAAGGATATCCATAAGCTGTATGGTTGGTCTGGAGCCCCTATGACTTTGGCTGGGCGTTCGAGGGCTGGCGGTAGCTTACCATCGGTAACTTAGTGTTTATCTTCTCGCAGGAAAGCCCTCCGGTCCACCAGCTCCAGGCAGTCTAGGAGCTAAAAAAGTATGCCTTCCGGTATGGGCTCGTGGGGCTTTCTCCTAAAAGGATGCAAAATGATAAAAAGATTCCTGATGCCAGGCCTCGCTCTTGCTATTTCGGCCGGACTGTCTGCTGCCGAAAAGGGGTCGCAATATGCCCTGTACGAATACACCATGACCGGCCCGCTGGCCACGGTAAGAATTGTCCAGCTGGTTGATGTCGATGGCGACAGGGAGGCTTGCCAGTATACATTGGCCGGTATCAAGCATGGGCATGCGCAAAGCCTGGCGAATAATGGCGCGGCTAAAAATGTGACCTATGGCCGCGAAGGTTGCATGAATGATGTGCCAAGCGAGTTCTCCCCGGTTCTTGAGAAGAAGAATATTGCCGATGCGTATTATGTCGTCAGGACTCTGGACCTGAAAAATGCATCAATGGATTATTTTGATATTTTCTATGGCCTGGATACAAGTCGTCCGATGGAGGTTTGCAAGACGTTGATGAAGCAATTTACTGCAAACCGGAAATTTAAGAGCTACAGGTGTGTGGGTCCAAAAGCTGAGCTTCGGAATACATCGACTACTACCACTATCCACGTTGGGTCGGATGGTGTCGTTCATAAGGAAGTAAAATCAAATTGATAGTGCGCCAGCTGTGCGGATCGTTTCAGTGGTTGTGGATCCTGGATAAGCAAATAAAAAGGACGCCCATAATTTGAAAAATGACTGTCAGGTGCGTTGCAAGGGTGGCATTGTTGCGAGTTTTATCGGATAAAATCGTCCAGCCAGTTAAATCGATGCTCTGACGCGCCAAGCGGGTTATTTTCAGATGTAGCTTTCCCTCGCAGTCGGCCTTGGAATTGAGTTGGCTCTCAAGTCTCGCCTCATATTGACGGCCGCATAGATTCAGCGGGACTGCTCATAATCAAGATCAATTTTTCAGTGATGATCCCGCAGTGTCTCTTGTGCGAGCAGCATTCGCGCGTTAAAGGTTGAATGATACCCAAGGCCCAAAAAACCAGAAAACTCTGTAGGTATTTAAAAGTGATAAGAGCAAGCTCATGAAAAAAATCATCGTAATCCTTATTTCCTTTGTTGCAGCAGCATGCGCCAAATTAACGGTTTTCCCTCTCACTGATGGCCAGGTTTCCAACGCAGATCTGTCAACCTATGGCTATTTAATCGGGTCCATAACATTCTCCGGTGCCTATCCAAAATCAAATAGAGAGATGATCGATTTGGGTAGAGAGAATTATCGATTCTCTAAATACGACTTCATTTTTCAAGGTTTGGATGAGGGGAATTCTGATATTCGCGGCAGTGTTTCACCAATCCCTGAGAATCATTCTCAGCAATATACTAAAGATGATGGCGATTTTGCCGTAAAACAGGGGCGCGGTTACGTATTCGCAGTGCCGGTACCCGCAGGCAATTATGAATTTTATTCCTATTTTTACGAGGCAGATTTAACAAAATATACTCCTCAAAAGGATTTTAAACTTCATTTTGAGGTGGAGCCGGGGAAGGCCACTTACGTTGGCTCCATAAATTTTGATCACCAGTTTGGAATTGGTTTGCTGGATATGCCTTTTGTCAAAGGTGCAAATATATCTTTCTCTAACGACATGCAGAGAGATGTTAAATTGTTAAAGGATAAATATACGGAGCTTCAGAGTGTTCCAGTATTTCCGTATTTGCTGAGTAGAAGATAATTTAACTGGTAGTTAAAAGATAAAAAGAATACGCGCCACCATGTGGGGCAGGTCTACAGCGAAAATGTCTGTCCCAAATCGAGGCTTCAATTTTCAATGCCCCGGCATCGGTGTTCGGGATCTTGTCCGACACTTCCATATTGTCCGCAGGAAAATGCCCTGTCCACACGTGGCAGCAACATGGCTGCCCGATTCGCGCTTGGCAGTCCACGAGTAAAATATAACTTTTGCTTATGGATATAGCGCTTTTTCGCTGGGGATCGTTGTAATAGCCACCACGCTTGAGGCTATCTATTTAGTAATTTGTGGGGCATGCATCGGGTCCGTTTGCACAAGCCTTAAGCACAGGTATCGCCAATTAGCGGAGGGAAGGTCTTTCAGTTGAGTGTCCTCATACCGTAATGGCGTGTAATCAAAATTTGTGATCTTGTTCCGGGCTGACGGTGGTGCGAGCCATCAATAAAAATACAATTATACAGCTTCGCTCTCATCGAAGTGGTCAATAAAAGAAGCAAAACTCGGGGGAATGTATGCGGTACTTATTATGCTTGGCTTTAAGTCTTACCTTGGCAGCTTGCGGAGGCGGCGGAGGGTCCGGCTCAGACAGCTCCGGTAGCTCCGGCGAAGGTGGGCAGGGCGGGGGCACGCCAACTACGCCGCAAGGCTCCACGGCTCCGGCTTCACCGTCCGGGGGCGGTATAGTACAGGATGCCAATGGCAACGCAGTGATCACCTGGACAGATAACTCCGACGATGAAACCGGCTTCTACCTCCAGCGCAAGGTCGGTGATCAAGGTAATTTCGGCATAATTGCGCAGCTTGATAAGAATATCACCAAATTCGTAGATGACTCCGTCATCTCCGGGAAAACCTACAGCTATCGAGTTTTCTCAACTCGCGATGGTGAGTCGAGTGACAGCTATACAGAAGTATCAATAACGATCGCCAATACCGGTCGGGAAGATACCTATGCCAAGGCATATCAACTGGCGGATGATCAGAAACTCTCCATTTATCGGGTAATCCCGCTTGATGCTGGCGACGCCATAGTCGTTGGCAATGCCAATGAAGTCGATACCTTTGTTAGCCGTATTGATGTAAACGGCGTTCCCAAATGGACCCGGTATATTGAGTCTGAGGATTCCGGCGAGGGGTACTTCACAGCGTGGCTCCAGTCCAGTGATGCGCTGTACATTATCGGGCAGATTCGCCCCAATCCGGAGACTTCTGTACCGGCAAACCTCGGTGCAGGGCGGTTGATCCTTGACCCGGAAACCGGTGAAATTCTGGAAGGTAGCTACCTCAAGTTGGCGGATATCCAGCTGTTCGATCTCCGCCCGGCCGATGAAAACAATGACGGGGTATACGACTCCCTGCTTCTGGTTACCCGGAATTTTGCGGATGCCGACTACTTTGTCGTCAAGACCGATCTGGATCTCAATGTGCAGTGGAGCAAGGAGATAACCAAACTCGACGCTTTAGGTGGAAAAATAACCGCCGCTCCAGATGGATCAGTCTTTTTTGCTGCTCAGATTCGGGAGCCCGATTATCAGGGCGATAGATATCTGTATCTGGCTAAATTCGATGTTGCGGGGAATCTCGTATTCCAGCGCAATTTGACGTTTGGCGCGGATGTGCCGGAAATCAGTCTCTATTCGATGAACATACTTCTGACAGGCGACGCAGCAGATAGTTATCGTTTGATACTGTCGGGTATTGCTGCATTTGATCCTTCTGCAGATTTCCCAGCCAATTCAGATACATGGTTCCTCGCATTGAATGGCAGTGGCGATGCCGCCTGGAAAAAGCGAATAACAACAACAGACTTATTCCTGAATACGGCATACCAGGGATCTGATCAATCAATTC
Organism: Microbulbifer sp. SAOS-129_SWC; assembly: GCF_039696035.1. GTDB lineage: Bacteria > Pseudomonadota > Gammaproteobacteria > Pseudomonadales > Cellvibrionaceae > Microbulbifer. Next base: position 3,812,151 of record NZ_CP155567.1, on the reverse strand, counting down.
TACTGCGCGGTAGCGCAGATACATCCGCGTATTACGGCTCAATCAATGTGAAAGGAGATTTGGGGCCCGCCTACAGCGTTGACAACGATATAGAGATTGATCTTGACAGTGAAGCGGGGCTGGCGGGTGGATCAAAATTGTTTGAACTGGAAACCAATCGATTTGATCCGCATTATGTGGGCATCATTGCGAAAGTCGATGCGGACAATAATATCCCCAGGTTGGCCAATGGTCTTGTAGCAGAGCCGATGGCGATTGATACCCTGGATTTTCTGGCGAATTACCAGGCGGAGTCATTCAGCGTGGTGGATTGGAGCGTTGGCTCGCCAATTGCGGTTCAGAAGCGCAATCATGCCGTTCAGCTCGTCATTACTGATCTGGTTGGAAAATGATAGATAACAATACGAAGTGCGGAAAGCCTGAGGCGGGAGGAGGTTTTTATAGATCGTTATACTAATAGGTTGATTTATGGGCGCAAATATCTCCGTCAGGCTGGAAAATTCTAGCGGATGACGGCGCTCATAAATGTAAAAGTCAATCTAATTTATATTTCGCGGTTTCGGATAATAAGTGCAATTGGTAAGAGAGAGGCCAGCTGGTAGAGTCGGCGCTTCTCCCCGCCAAGAGAAAAGCACTGATGAGCTACAACCAGCTGACCGAGAACGAACGATACCAGATTTATAGTCTGAAGAAAGCCGGGCACTCGCAAATAGAGATTGCCGAACTTCTGGAAAGGCATCCCTCTACGATCTGTCGAGAGCTGCGTCGCAACAAAGGGCTACGAGGGTACCGGCCCGGGCAAGCTCAAAAGCTGTCGAATGTTAGACGGTATGGGGCCCACAAGGCTCGGAAGGTGACGGACGAGGTACGTGATCAGATTGAAACGCTGCTCCGGCAGGAGTTAAGCCCGCAGCAGGTAGCAGATTATCTGAAACGGTGTACGGGTATTTCCTTACATCATGAGACAATTTATCAGCTGATCTATGCCGACAAGGCTCATGGCGGCGATTTGTATACGCATCTGCGAGTAGCGTCAAAGCCCTACCGCAAGCGTTACGGCAGCAACGATCAACGCGGCAAGATCAAGAACAGAGTGAGTATTGATGAACGCCCTGAGGTTGTTGACCTGGGTAACCGAATTGGCGACTGGGAAGGCGATACAGTCATCGGCAAAGGCCGCAAAGGTGCGCTATTGACCCTGGTAGAGCGCAAATCGCTGTATACGGTCATTGTGTTGCTGACGGGCAAGAGAGCCGACTTGCTCGCCGCTGCAGCGGTTGCGCATATGGTACACCTTAAGGAGAAAGTCAAAACAATCACGTTCGACAATGGCCTTGAGTTTGCCGGTCATGAAGAGATCGCGAAAGGACTGGAGGCGGATATTTACTTTGCCCATCCCTATGCATCATGGGAGCGTGGAATCAATGAAAATACCAATGGTCTTATTCGGCAATATTTCCCGAAGGGAACGGACTTCAGTACGGTATCGGATGAGCAGGTTCAGTTTGTCATGGACCGCCTGAACAGCAGACCAAGAGCGACCAGGGGTGGACGATCGCCAAATGAGCTATTTATGGGGCGGCGGGACGATTTGCTCGCTGCATGAAGAAATTGCAGTTATTACTTGAAACCGCGTTTTATATAAAATGCCATGCTGCTAGCCGAATACTTTTCGAATCGGCAGGGAGATCTGGCCAGTACTTGAATTTCTATAATCAAAACAACCAGGAGAAATAGGAAATGCTTAAAAAACTGATAGTTCTGACACTTGTTCTTGGTGCAGTGGGGTGTGCCGGGGTACAGAATTCACCCATTTCCGATACTGCCGTACCGATGATTGAAGGGCGGCAGCTGAGTGGTGTGAGTCGTGAAAAGCCCTCCTTTATTGCCACCACGCCGGGCAAGAGTATGTTCGGTGTCATTGGCGTTGCTGCAATGGTTTCTGCTGGTAACAAGATTGTAAAAGAAAACAATATTGAGGATCCGGCTGTACGAATTTATAACCGGCTCGCGGAAGCGATGGCGGACAAATACAGCGTGGTTCCGCTGGATGATAATAGCATTGTTGCGAAAGGCGATGATTTAAAGGAGGTGACATCGCAAGTAAAGGATGCACGTCTGTTGCTGGATGTGCAGACATTGGGCTGGAAGTTTGCCAATTTCCCTATGTCATTCAGTAAGTATCAGGTGGGCTATGGGGTCAAAATGCGCTTGATCGATACCTCTACTAATGAAGTTCTGGCAGAGGCCAGCTGTGGTCGTGCTACGCCAGAGGAAGATGAGGGCGCGCCGACCTATGATGAGCTGATGGCTGACAATGCCGAGCGGCTAAAGCAAGCGCTGCAAGCGAATGCAGATTACTGTGTAAACGAGTTTAAGACCAAAACGCTGAAACTGTAATCAGCTATCGGGTATTTTATAAATATCCGTATAGTCGTAGCTCGAAGAGCGCGGCAGGTCATTGGCCTGCCGCGTTTTTTTATGGTGTTCAGTTGTAAGATAGGATGCAGGTAAACTCCTCGGCTTCCCGCCTGCTTTTCCGGTGACCTGAAACACTTGATGAATGAGCTGATATTTTTGACGGGTTATCTTGATTAAAGCAGTTCAGATTCGCCTTATGGGGTTGTAATGCTTTGCGCCTTCGAGGTCTGCGCTGTGCTGTCCTTAGTAAACCGAGTTTCGTTTGTTGTTAATCTGGTTTATGCAGCAATAAATGGCCCAGAAACCGGATTCGGGGCCATTTTCTCAGCTAGGATATTTACGGGTTGGGATTCAATATTGACTTGTCGATTATCTCTATGTCCTGCTCCGGCATCGGAATGTCAAATGCATCAACCGGATCGGTAACCGGGTAATGTGCAATGCCTCGCTCGATAGGAGTGAGCAGGAAGTCTTTAGTGAGGATGGGCCAATCGCCGACGGTGAATATGTAATCATTGAACCAGAATTTCAGATCCCGATTTGCGGACAGGCGCCAGAGCAGATAATTCCTTGATACTGCGCCTCCGTAGGCTGCTTCTGTTGAGAGGAGGGGGTTGCCGTCAAGGCCAATCTCTATGGTATCCGCTACCAGTCGATTTCCATATTTATTCTTGATAAGGGTGCTTTCCATCTGGGAGCCATCTGCCCCTATTTGGGCAAACCATATTCCGCCATTCCTGTCGCCGAGAAGCCAGAGGTTTCCAACATTATCTACTGTGAAATCCTTTATTCTGCTGCCAGTGTTTGTATCCTGATCGTCATATAGGAATGAGCTTACTATGTTTCCAAGCTTGTCGATCCGGATATAAAACGGATTGTAGATGATCGAAGTGCTTTCATCTGTATCGGTATAGCCAACCAGTGCCACGCCGTCTTTGGCATCGATGACGCCGTCGTCATTGGTGTCTGCTTTATCAACTCTGGAGAAAGATGAACTGGATCCAACGGCAAAGGCGGGATATATTTTTTGATAGAGCAGGTTTCCACTCTGGTCGGTTTTTATAATTAGGGGAACAACATTATCCGGTTCCTCATTGAAATTGGCCGATATGTAGATATTCCCTTCCTTGTCTTGCATGACAGCTGTGGCTGTCATGGTATTTACAGAGGAATACTGCTGTTCCCACAGCTTTTCCCCAGTACTGGAATATTTTAATAGCCAGATCGATTTGCCGTCGTGCGGTCTGTAACCTGTGACCAGGTAGCCGTCGGTCACTTGATCATGATCTTCGTCCAGCGCGGCTAAAATATTGGCCTTGCCCGGGGAGTTAAACTGAATATCGAACTGGGATAACCAGTTTACATTGCCACTTTCCGGATCGATATTCATCAGGAAGGAATACTCTTCGTCTATATGCCTCTCGGCCGTTCCTGCGAGAGTTAACTGCCCGTCAGACGTTTCTGCCAGATCACGGATATTTATGTAGCCATTGTAGTAAGAATAATCAAATACCTTGGACCATATCGGCTTTCCGAATTTGTCGGCTTTGAAAATAATAGATTCTCCGGGGGCACTGCCGGTGACAATATAGTTGCCATCGCGCAGGGGAAGTACGCGGTTTGGAGAAATAATGTGTTCCGAATCACCATCGGTAAATTGGAACCTTCTGACCCACTCAGCGTCATTGAGGTGCTCCCCGGTGGTAATAGTGACTTCGGCGGAGTATTTTTCCTGACCATCCGGAAATAGAGCAGCGACTCTGTAGATGTAGGTGGTTTCGTACAGCAGACCTTCGTCAAGGTATTGCTGGGTGTCCGCAGCAGTCTGGGCGACCTGGCTGAAGGATTCCCCCAGTACCCTGCGCTCGATCGCAAAGCCATTTTCACTGCTGGATGCGTCTCCCCATTCCAGCTGTACGCTATTCGCGCCATCCAGCGTCACGGTGAGCCCTGCGGGGCTGTTGTCCGCACCGCCGCTGCTGGAACTAGTGGAGCTACTGGAACTGCTGGAGCTACTGGAACTGCTCGAGCTACTGGAACTGCTCGAGCTACTGGAACTGTCTTGTCCAGTTGAGCTATCTCCACCACCACCACCACCGCCGCAAGCGGTGAGAATGACCGTCATGGATACTGCGATAAGACCCCGAAGACAAGAATGCATAATATTCGCTTCCCCAGCGTATGTTTTCCGGACAAACCGTGGGCCCGAATAACGCGCAGTGTGCAGGGATCCAGGGAGTCCGGAAATATAGAGTTATGGTGGGATGGCGCAAAAAAGTACTAAATAAAATCCATTGTTTGTAACTTTTTTTCGCTGACGATAGGATGCCGTTGAGTCACAAACCGGTCAATAATTGAGATTCAGCCAGCCCTCCTTATGTGACTCGTGTCACATTTTGTGCGGTGTGGGTGCTGCGACGCTGCTCAGCCAAGGGGGCCCGGCCTCGTTGTTTGCCCTGACCTCAGCCACATAATTCGCGCACGAACTCCGCCACTACCTGTGACGCCGGGCCGCAGCGGTGTTCGGCGAATGCATCACCGACGTTACTGCGCTCCAGGTTCAGTTCCACGCTATGGGCGCCGGCGCGGTTGGCCCATTCCACGAAGCCCGCGGCCGGGTACACGCTGCCGGAGGTGCCGATGCTGACAAACAGGTCGCACTCCATCAGTGCGCGGTAGATGCGGTCCATCTGCAGCGGCATTTCTCCGAACCAGACTACATGCGGCCGCAGCAGGCCCTTTTCTCCACAGCAATCGCACACCGTGTCGGTACCGAGGTCGCCGCGCAGCGGGTAGGTGTCGCCGGTCCAGCTGCAGCGTGCCTTGAGCAGTTCGCCATGCATATGAATCAGGTTGCGGCTGCCGGCGCGTTCGTGCAGGTCGTCGATGTTCTGTGTTACCAGCAGGAAGTCGCCGGGAAAGGCCCGCTCGAGTTGCGCCAGCGCGCGGTGCGCCGCGTTCGGTGCAACCTCGCCGGACAGCAGTTGCTGGCGGCGCGCGTTATAGAAACGCTGTACCAGCGCCGGGTCGCGCTCGAAGGCCTCCGGCGTGGCCACGTCTTCCAGGCGGTGGTTTTCCCACAGCCCGTTGGCGTCGCGGAAGGTGCGGATGCCGGATTCGGCGGAGATGCCGGCGCCGGTGAGGACAACGATACGCTGGTAGTTCATGGGCAGATTGTGCGGGGCGGCGGGGTTGGGCACAAGTAGCGGCCGGTGCGAACACAGGGTTCGCCCCTACTGAACCGGCTCGGTGATTCTAGTTAAGCGCAGTGCCCCACAGACGCGGTAAGCGCTGCAGCAGACTATTTCCACAGGGCGGGATCTGTAGGGGCGGACCTTGCGTCCGCCCGCGTGGGCCCCCGGCCCGCTAGTGCATCTTCAGACGCGGTTTGACGAAGCGGTTGGCCTGCCCCACCAGATAGATCAGCATCGCCTTGGCCCAGCCGTGTACCGCGGCCAGGTGCATGCGGTACAGGGAACGGTAGGCGAGTCCGGCGATGCGCCCTTCGATGGTCAGGCTGCCCTTGACCAGTGTGCCCATCAGGTTACCCACGGCGGTGTGCTTGCTCAGCGACACCAGCGAGCCGTGGTCGCGGTAGCGGAACTGCTTGAGCGGTCGCCCATCGATGCTGGCGATCAGGTTGTGCTCCGCCACGCTGGCCATCTGATGCGCCGCCTGCGCGCGCGGTGGCACCCGCTGTTCCTTGATATCGACACAGCCGGCGCAGTCGCCGATGGCGAAGATGTGCGGATCGCTGGTGGATTGCAGGTCTGTCTGCACTTCAATCTGGTTGACGCGATTGGTGGCCAGGCCGTCGAGCTGGGTGAGGAAGTCCGGTGCCTTGACGCCGGCGGCCCAGACCCGGATCGAGGCGGGAATCTTCTCGCCACCGGCAGTGGTGAGGCCGTCGGCACTGGCCTCGGCCACGGCGCAGCCGGTGATGACCCGCACGCCCAGTTTGCTCAGTTCGCGCTCGGCGTTGTTGCCGAGGCGCGGTGTCAGTGCGGGCAGCAGGTGCGGACCGGCCTCGATCAGCGTGACTTCGAGGGCGCCGTTGTTGATCTGGCCGTAGTAGCCCATCTGCTGGGTGGCATCCATCAGCTCTGCCGCCAGCTCCACACCGGTAGCGCCGCCGCCGACGATGGCGATCTGTACCTTGTCCGCGGTGTGCGTTTCCAGCTGCAGGAAGCGATCCAGCAGCAGGCGGTGGAAGCGGTGGGCCTGTTCGGTACTGTCGAGGAAGACGCAGTGTTCGCGTACGCCGGGCGTGCGGAAGTCGTTGCTCTGGCTGCCGAGGGCCAGTACCAGGTAGTCGTATTGCAGTTCGCGCGCGGGGACCAGCTGTTGGCCGTCGCTGTCCATTACCGGGGCCAGCTCGATGGTCTGCTGTTCGCGATTGAGTTCGCGCAGGCAGCCGAGCTCAAACTGGAAGCCATTGGCGCGGGCGTGCACCTGGTAGTTGAGTGCATCCAGGCTGGAATCCAGCGCGCCGGTCGCAACCTGGTGCAGCAGCGGTTTCCAGATATGGGTGCGGTTCTTGTCCACGAGGGTCACGCGCACTTGCGGATCTTTGCGGCGGCGGTTGAAAAAGCGGGAAAAGCTGAAGTGGTGCCCGAGTTTGGTGGCCAGTTCCAGGCCGCCGGCACCACCGCCAACGATGACGATATGTTTCATACGAGGTCTTCCTGTAGCTAAAAAATCCGACTCCCCGAGCTGCGAAGACCATATTTGTTGTTATTGCTGCGGCTGGCAGCTTTTGCCGGCGCCAGTATCCTCCTTCCGTCGCCATTTGGCAATTGCCGACGCTAGCGGCGATCGCGCAGCGACAGCTCGCGGAAACCGCGTACGAACGCGCGGTCTATATGGTCTTTCCAGTACCACATGGCAGCGCCGCACAGGGCCAGGCCATTGCGCGTGGCCACCGCGCGGCGGCCGCCGCAGGACAGCAGGCTGAGAAAGTGGCGCTGCGCGCGGAAGCGCCGCAGCGGCGTCTGCGTCAGGGCCGCGCGCAGATTGTGGAACAGCACAGGGCCCTGCCGTACCGCGTAGACGCCGGCTTTGGGCAGTGGCCGGCGCGCGAAGCTGGCGGCATCGCCGGCGGCAAAAATAGTGTCGCAGCCCTGCGCGCGCAGCGTGTCGTCCACCAATATAAATCCCTGCTCATCCAGGGCCAGTCCGGTGTTGGACAGCCAGGCCGGCGCGCTGGCGCCGGCGGCCAGCAGCAGCCGCTGCAGTGGCAGGCGGCGGCCGTCGGTACTGATCACAGCGCCTCGCTCGATCGCGGCCACCGGCCAGTTGCGGTGCACGGATACTGGCAGGCGTCGCAACTCCCGCGCCACCAATGCCCGCGCCAGCGGCGGGTAGCCAGCGGGGAGCTGCTGGCCGCTGTGGACCAGGTGGATCTGCACGCGGTCGCTGCGGCAGTGTGCACGCAGTCCCTCCGCCATCGCCATGGCCAGTTCGCAACCCCCGGCGCCACCGCCGATGACGCCGAGGCGCAGTGGCGTGCTGCTGTGCTGAATCTCTTGCTGCAGTTGTTGCCAGTGCTGGTAGAACTGGCCAACCGGCTTGACCGGGTTGGCGAGCGCGGCGCCGGGCAGATCGCGCGGCGCTGCGGCGCCGATATCCAGGGACAGCAGGTCGTAATGCAGCGCGGCCTGATTATCGAGATCGAGGCGGCGCCCGGTCGCGTCGATGCCGCAGGCGCGGGCGCGGATGAAGTGCGCGCCGGCGGCACGGCACAGGCGCGACAGGTCGATGTACGCATCATTCGCAGTGTAGTGACCGGCCACCAGTCCCGGCAGCATACCGGTGTAGAGGCCGTGTGTTTCCGGCGAAACCAGCGTCAGGCGCACACCCGGCAGCGGGTGCTTGGCCCACAGGCGCAGCAGCACGGCGTGGGCATGGCCGCCGCCGACCAGAACGATGTGGTGGTTTTGGGTTTTTTCCTGCATGGCTTTCTGACACGCGGATCGATAAAAGCCCGCCGTATTGCGGGCGTGGTTTGCGCATTATGGCGGTTTGCCACGCCAGCCGACAGAAAACCCGTGGCGCTGGTCTTTAATTAGTGGGCCTTCGTACGCTTTTCCGTGCGCCAAATTCATCGCTATAACGCTGTTCAATAATGCCCACGCCGTTTTCCGCCAGCGCTAAATTCCCGCGACGCCTGTTCTGGTGGCTGGCGGGAATTTTACTTTTGTCGGGGCTGATATCGACAGTTGCTTCCATATTGGTGCAGCACAAAATCGAACGCTGGCTGACGCAGCACGGCGTCGACACCGAGATCGGGTACCTGCATTTTTCCATTCCCCACCTTAGCCTGCTGGCCCGTGGTGTGAGTGGGCAAAATCGCGACGGACGCGGCTTTCATGCGCGCGAAGTATTGCTCGACTACAGCTGGTGGCAGCTGTTGCACGGGCGTATCACCCTGCAGCGCGTGGTGCTCGACGGTGCCTATATGGATCTGGAATCCCGTCCCGGCGGACGCGGGCGTTTGTGGGAAATCGGCGGCTGGGCGCAGAAGCCGGGACCGCGCCGCGACCGCGATCTGCAGCTGCTGTTCGATCGTGTGCGTATCCACGACAGCCGCCTGTGCTACCGCCACCGGCCGCAGTGGCCGACACCGAGCTGTGTGCAGTTCAGGGATCTGCGCGCGCGGGATCTGCTGATCGGGCTGGCGCGTCAGGGGGCGGAGCCGCTGAGCCTGAAAATCGGCGCCGACAAACTGCAACTGCGGGAACTGCTGTTGCGCGACGGCGGCGATACGGCGGATACGGCGCTGGTCAAACTCGATCTCGACGAGGCGCTGTTCACGCGTCCGGGAAACAGCATCACCGCTGCAAGCGTCACGGCGCAGCGTTTCGCCAGCTGCCCGCCACAGCGCTGGGCCGAGGCGCTGCCAGGATTGGGGCGGTTGCCGGGCCACTGCGCCAGCGCACGCGAATTGCAACTGCGCGGCGAGTTGCGGTTCGCCTTCGGTGCCGCTGCGGCGGTGCACTGGCAGCGCGCCCGCGGCAGCGGCATCACCCTGCGCGATCGCAATCGCCGCTGGCCCAACTGGCATGCGCAGACACTGGCGATGTCCGAATTCGATTTCCTGCGCAGCGACCGGCACCTGAACTGGCAGCGCGCCACTGCCTCCGGCTTTGACTGGTGTCCACCGGGCCTGCGCCGGCGTGGCGGCCATTACTGTGTGCGCGCCGGTAACCTGAAGCTGCCGCGACCAGTGGTGTTCGATTGGCGCGAGCAGTTGCGGGTCGAGGCCGGCGGGGGGCGCCTGCGACGGGTGCAGCTGCTGGACCTGGCCGGGGCCAAGCAAAAGCCGCTGACCGCCCGCGAGGCTGAATTGGGCGCGTTCGAGTATCGGGCGGCAACGCGCATTCTCCGAGTCGATAGTCTCGACCTGGCCAGCGCCGACGGCTGTGTTCCCGCGCGCCTGTGGCAGGGTGCGGACTACTGCGCGCGCGTGGCGGGGCTGCACGGCAGCGAAGCGTTGCGCCTGCGTTTTCCGTCGCAGCGCACCCACAGCCGCTGGGGGTTTGCCAGTGGACCACTGCAGCTGGCGCAGCTGCGCCTGCAGCGCGACGGCGCCGCGCCGCTGCAACTGCAAAACCTGCACTGGCAGCAGATTGATCTGCTCGGTGGAGAACAGCCGCTGCTGTTGCGGGATGTTGGTCTCGATCGCCTCAGCGGCTGCGCACCGCCGGCACTGCTGCCGGCGCGCTGGCGGCCGCTGTGCGCCGAGGTCGCCCACCTGGACGGGCGCGGCAATTTTGCCTGGCGCGGTGGGGCAGAGGGCTACGCCATTCTCGGCGAGCTGCGCCTGCAGCACCTGCAGTTGAGTGATCGGCGCGGTGGCAGCGGCGGTCTGCGATTGCGCCAATTACACACCGGCGCTGGCTTTCTGCGTCGCCAGCGCGACGTCGACAACCCCTGGATCGATAATTCCGCCGCGGCCACCCCTGCGGATCCTGCGAAAACAGCGCCGGCAACGGCCGGCAAAGCGGCGGGCAAAGTAGCGGGCGAAGTAGCGGGCGAAGCGGCGGACAAAGAGCCCGGCGAAGGCCTGGAAAAAGGAATGCTCCAACGCGAGTTGGCCGCGCGCGCCGCCGAGGCCGCAGCCGGTGCCAGCGGTGGCGGCGCGCCTGCTAGCGCCAGTGACCCCAACCTGAAGCTGCAGACCCTGTCGCTGACCAGTGTGCGCGGCTGCCTGCCGGGCAGCTGGGCGCGCCTGCTCTACCGCGATGCGCGGGACATGCCCACCTGCTTTGATCTGCACGATCTGCGCCAGCACCGCCCGCTGCGCATCGCCTGGCAGGGCGGGCTCGATCTGCGCGCGGCGCAACTGACCCTGGAGCGCGCTCAGGTCACTACCGCTACCGGTCGCGCGCTGCTGCAACTGGAACAACTGCGCGTGCCGCGCGCGCAAGTGACACGCGAACCCGGGGCCGGCCGCATGCAGGTTGCACTGCCGGACTTTGCCTTGCGGCGTTTTCGCGGCTGCCTGCCGGAGCGCGTCGCCAGCGGGCCGCTGCAGATACGCTGCGCCGACCTGCGCGCACTGCACACCGGGCCGGATTTTGCCGCGACGCTGGATCGCCGCGCGCTGCGTGTCGATCTGGACCGCACCCTCGCCGGACAGATACTGCTGCAGCGCCGCGGCGGCGGACTGGCGGCGGAATTGCGCGAGTTCGTTGCGCCGCAACTGCGGCTGGTGTGGCCGCGGCAGGTGGAGCATGCGGCGAGTGCGCAGCTGGAGAATATCTCCGCCGCGCAGCTGCGCGGCTGCCTGCCCCCGGGGAAGAAGTTGCGCGCCGGCCTGCCGCGCTGTTTTTCCAGCCGCAACCTGCGCAGCAGCGACGGCGGATTCGCGCTGGGCGAAACGGTACTGGCGGAGACGCCGGAGGCGCCGCCGCTGTGGCGGATAGCGTCGCTGGCAGTTGGCGAGTTGGCGCTGACCCCCGAGGCGCTGGTGCTGCGCGGCCTGCAAATCCACGACGTGCTGGTGTGCGGTGTGCAGCAGTGGCTGCCGGCAGCGCGCGACAGTGGCCTCGCCGACTGTATCAGCGCACAGCAGCTGGAAATCGCCGGCGCCAGCCGCATCGGGCTGGGCGACGCGGCACCGCGGCTGCAGCTGGGTGCGCTGCAGTCGGCGCCGATCACCCTGCGGCGTGTGGCGGGATCTGATGTGGACCCGGGCACGGGGAAAGGCATAGAACTGGGCCTGCGCCGCCTGAGCTGGCAACAGTTGCGTTGGAACGGTGGCGCCGCGCTGTGGGTAACCGATCTGGCGCTCAGCGGCTTGCGCGGCTGTATGCCGGGACCACTGCGGCAGCTGGTGGCGGGGGCGGGGCGCGGGGAGACCGCCGGCGGGCGCCGCTGTATTGATCTGCACACGCTGCGGTTGCCGGGTACCCAGCAGCTGGTGCTGGCCGCGCCCTTTTCCAGCAGCGGCGCAATCGAGCTGCAAGGGCTGGCGATCGATCGCGGCAGCGGCGCACCGTGGAAGTTTGCGCGCATCCGGCTGGAGCAGTTCGCCTTCGGCGGCGATGGGCCGCTCGGGCGCGCGGCGGGGCTGAGTGGCTGCCTGCCGCCGGGATTGCTGGGCGACTCGCGGCTGGCGCCCTGCTACCGGTCGGGGCCGGTGCAGCTGGACGCTGTCGAGCGGCGGCAGACGCCGGCCGGGCGCATTACCGAATTACGCGGCCTGCATATCGACGGCCTGGAACTGCGGCAGCCGGATTACCCGGCCGGCCTGCCGGCGCAGCTGTTGCAGATCCAGGATCTGGGCGCGGCGCGGCTGCGTATCGGCGCCGGCAATGTGGTCGCCGAACAGCTGCGGCTCGACGGCGTTGCCGGCTGCGTGCCGCGCGGCTATATCGGGCGTCTGAATCACTGCGCCAATGTGGCGCAGCTGAATGCCAGCGGCAGTTTCCGCAGCGCCTCCGGTGCGTTGAAGTTGGAGCAACTGGCGCTGCGGGATATCCGCGTGGTGGCCGGCGACGGACGCCGCCTGGTGCGCGGCGATTCGCTGCGGCTGGAGGCTTTCGTCAGCAGCGGCCGCGGCGTGCGGCTGCAGAGTTTGCAGGCCGAGGCATTCAGTTTTCTCGGTCGCCGCGAAACTGCGCCGGAATTCGAACGCCACGCGTGGAGTGGGGAACTGCAGCAGCTACAGGTGTCCAAGCTTAACTACGACAGCGAGCAGCGTGCGCTCGATATCCACAGTATCCGCGTGCTGAAACCGCGCGGTATATTGATGCGCGACCGCAAGGGACAATTTCCGCTGCGCGCACAACTGGCGGCATTGACCGGGCAGGAGCCCGCTGCGGAGGGCGAGCGCCCGAAAGAGCGGCTCGGCGACCGGCTGACGTCCGAGCTGAGTATTCACTATCACATCGGCAGCGTCGACCTGAGCGCGGGCAGCTTTACCTGGGTCGACCGCCTGGGCCAGTACCGCGGGCGACTGCCGGTGCGGCTGATCAACCTGAGTCTCAGAAATGCGAGTAACCGCGCCGAGGACAAGCCGGCGGAGATCCTGCTGAACGCACGGCCGGGCGGCTTTGGCGAGCTGCAGCTGGCCGGCAGCATCGACTATCTCGATACCCGCAAGTGGAACGCCAACCTGACCGGTTACATCAATAACGCCAACCTGATTCCGGCCACGCCGTATATGGCCAACCTGCTCGGCTACAAGATCCTGCAGGGGCAATTGGACGCACTGCTGGATATCAAAGTGAAGGAAAACAAGGTCGATGCCATGGCCAAAATGGTGCTCAACCGTATTCGTGTGCGGCGCGTACGCGACAGTGACCAGCTACCGGTAAAAAGCAGCTTTATTCCGCTCGGCATAGCGCTGGAGCTGTTGAAAAATGGCCAGGGTAATGTCAGCTTTGATATGCCGGTTTCCGGCGATCTGTACGATCCAAAACTGTCATTCAGTTTTATTTTCAGCGATCTGTTGCAGCGGGCGATCATGGAGGCGCTATTCAGTTATTTCACGCCGATCGGCTTCTATTCACTGGCCAAGCTGGCCTGGGCACGGTTCCGCGCCGTGCATTTCGACCCGATCGAATTTGACCCCGGCAGCGCCGAGCTGGATACGCACGCCGAGCGGCAGCTGCGCGACATGCTGGAAACGCTGCGCGCGCGCCCGGATGCACGGCCGGGTATCTGCGGCGGTGCCACCGCGCTCGATTGGCACGCGCTGTATCCACAAGACACACCGCCGCTGCGCGGCAGCCGCAAGGCGCGCGAAACCTTTTACCGCTACCCGCCGGTGGAATTGTTCGAAGAGCTGGAGCGGCTGGCGCAGAAACGCAGCCGCGCGATAGAACATTTCCTGCTCGACAACGGCATATCCGCCAACGAATTCATACAGTGCGCGCCGGACTACAATGGACGCGACTTCGAAAATCCGCGCGTGGAATTTTCCCGATAAGGAGGGTCCGCCGATGAAGAAAAATCTCGCCCAGAAACTGATTGAATCCCACCTGCACAGCGGCACGCTGGAGCCGGGCAGCCCCATCGAACTGAAGATCGACCAGACCCTGACACAGGATGCCACCGGCACCATGGTGATGCTGGAGTTCGAAGCGCTGGGCCTGCCACGGATCAAGACCGAACTGTCGGCGCAGTATGTGGATCACAATCTGCTGCAGACCGATTTCAAGAATGCCGATGACCACCTGTTCCTGCAGAGCGCCTGTCGCAAATGGGGCCTGTGGTTCAGCCGCCCGGGCAATGGTGTCAGCCACCCGACGCATATGTCGTGTTTCGGTATTCCCGGCAAGACGCTGCTCGGTTCTGACAGCCATACCTGTGCGGCCGGCTCGATGGGGATGCTGGCGATCGGCGCCGGTGGCCTGCAGGTGGCACTGGCGATGGCGGGCCTGCCGTTTGCGCTGCCCATGCCGAAAATCCTCGGTGTGGAACTGACCGGCGAACTGCCGCCCTGGGTCAGTGCCAAAGACGTTATTCTGGAAATGCTGCGCCGGCAGACGGTCAAGGGTTGCGTCAACAAAATCGTCGAGTACCACGGCCCGGGGCTCGACAAACTCACCGCCATGGACCGCCACGTGATCGCCAACATGGGCCAGGAGCTGGGCGCCACGAGCAGCGTGTTTCCCGCCGACGAGGCGGTGCGCGTCTTCCTGCGTCAGCAGCAGCGCGAAGAGGATTTCGTCGAGCTGAAAGCCGACGACGACGCCCGCTACGACGAAACCGACACGATCGATCTTTCCACCCTCGAGCCGCTGATCGCCTGCCCGTCGAGCCCCGACAAGGTGGTGCCGGTGCGCGAGGTGGCTGGTCGACCCATCTACCAGAGCTACATCGGTTCGTCCGCCAACCCGGGCCTGCGCGACTTCGCCATCCCCGCGCGTATGGTGGCGGGCCGGCACGTGGACGACAATGTGTCTTTCGACATCAACCCCACCTCGCGCCAGCTGCTGGAAGAGATCAGCCGCAGCGGTGATCTGGCCAAGCTGCTGGAAGCCGGCGCGCGCCTGCACCAGACCGGCTGCGGCGGCTGTATCGGTATGGGCCAGGCGCCGGCCAGCGGCCGCATCAGTTTGCGCACGGTGCCGCGCAACTTTCCCGGCCGCTCCGGTACCATCGAAGATCAGGTGTACCTGTGCAGCCCGGAGACGGCCACCGCCAGCGCACTCCGGGGCGAAATCACCGATGCGCGCGAGCTGGACATGGACTACCCGTCGTTCGAGGAGCCGGAACAGCTGCCGGATATGCGCCCGCTGCTGCAGCCGCCGCAGGAGATTCCGGTGGAAATCGAGCTGATCAAAGGCCCGAATATCAAGCCGCTGCCGGATTTTGAAAAGCTGCCGGAAGTGCTGAAGGGCCCGCTGCTGCTGAAAGCCGGCGACAATGTTTCCACCGACGAAATCCTGCCCGCCGGCGCCGAGATACTGCCACTGCGCTCGAATATTCCCGCCATCAGCCGCTACGCGTTTTCCCGTGTAGATGAAAACTTCTACCAGCGCGCCATGGACCTGAAGGGCGACTGCTTCGTGGTCGGCGGCGAGAATTACGGCCAGGGTTCCAGCCGCGAGCATGCCGCCATCGCGCCGCGCTACCTGGGGGTGCGCTGCGTGATCGCCAAGAGCATGGCGCGCATCCACCGGCGCAACCTGATTAACTTCGGCGTGCTGCCGCTGCTGTTCGCCAGCGCCGACGACTACGACAAGTTCGACCAGGACGCCGACCTGGAAATCGACAATCCGGTGGCGCAGCTGGCACCGGGCAAGCCGGTGGAACTCAAGAACCTGACGAGCGGCGAATCGGTACAGCTGCAGCACGATCTATCCGCAGAGGAAATTGAAACCCTGCAGTACGGCGGCCTGATCAATGAGGCGCGCCAGAAACACCTGAGCGACGAGGCTGAATAGGGTAGTGGCAACGCCGGGGAACGACTTGACCCGCGCCTCCCTCGAAGAGCTGGTCGAGAGCGGCATGCTGTCGCTGGACAGCCTGCACCCCGGCGGATTGGAAACCACGCGGCAACTCGCCGAATTGTGTCATATCGCCTCGGGTACCAGAGTGCTGGACGTGGCGTCGGGGAGCGGCGCGAGCGCCTGTTTCCTGACACAGCAGTTCGGCGCGCGTGTCTATGGTGTCGACCATTCCGGTGAGATGGTGCGCCGTGCACAAGAGTGCGCGTGTGCAAAGGAATTGGATGTGGCATTTGCGCGCGCCGATGCCGTCAACCTGCCATTTGCCGATGCGGAATTCGATGTGGCCATCTGTGAATGCACCCTGTGCTTTCTCGACAAGACGCGCGTTCTCAGTGAGATGGCGCGAGTCGTCAGGCCGGGTGGCTACGTCGGCATGCACGATCTGTGCTGGCAGCCGGACGCCCCCGCCGGCCTCAAGCGCGCGCTGGCGGAGAGAGAAGGGGAGCGGCCGGAGACGCTCGAGGGATGGCGGCAACTGTTCGGGAAGGCCGGTCTGATTCAGCTTGAGACGGTGGACATATCCGCGGTGAAATCGCGCTGGATGGGGGAAATGCGCCGGCAACTCGGTGCTGGCGGGCAGCTGCGGCTGGCGCTGCAGATTATACGCCGCTGGGGCCTGCGCGGAGCCTGGGGCGTGTTTCGCTCCGAGCGCCTGCTTTCCAGCGACTGCCTTGGCTATGGCCTCGTTGTTGGCAGGAAGCGTTGAGCCGGCAGGAAACGTTAATTCGACAATAAGCGTTACAATTTCCGTGAAGTTCAGCATGTCGGCAATAGTGCGCCCTTGACTTGAAACTTGCCTGCGCGGTTAAATCGCGGCGCAATTTTAGTTAGGGAAAATTTTATGCATAACTATAAAAAAGTTGTTGTCGGCGTCGCTCTGGCGGTCATGGCTGGGGTTGCCAGCGCACAACAGGGGATGGATATGGGCCCGGTCTACCGCGGAAGCTGGACCGCGAGCGGCGAGGTGATCAACTTCGATCCGGTGGTCGCAGCCAACGACGGTATCTCCGACAGCGGATTCGGGCTCGGGGTTGGCTATGCCGGGGAAAAGGGCCTGTTCAATTTCAGTGTCGGCGCCACCTTCTATTTTATCGACGATAACAATGAGTTCACCCAGCGCGTGCAGAACGACTTGACTGGCAATCAGTCTACCGAGAAGTCCAGCATCGACGCCGGTTCACTGTATGTAGACGCCGGCTTGCAGTACCCGCTGACCGACAGTCTCACTATCGGCCTGAATGGCGGTTACCGCTATTTCGATATCAGTCGCACGATCAGTAACTGTCGCGATTGCGCCAGTGAGGGTGTGAGCATCGACAACGACACCTACCTGAAGCCCTTCGCGGCGCTCGATTTCAATGAGCGCATTTCCGGTGCCCTGGCTTATTACAGCTACAGCGGTGACAAGGGTACCGAGGACTCGCTGCAGTTCGGTGTGAACTTCCGTTTCTGAGTGAGCGCTGGCTGCGCCGGTGATGTGTGACCGGCGGCAGCCGCTGCTGAGCTGCTGCGTGCGAAGTGCGCGGTAGCTTATCCATCGCAGGTGAATCGCCCTCCCGACAATATCTTTTCTCCCTTTCCGCTATCTTCACGCTCACGGCTATAATCCGATCTGTATTCACGCTCAGGGCTGTATTCACCTCGGGGCTGTATTCACCTCGGGGCTGTATGCGCGCAGGTTACCGGAGCAATCCGCGATGAATAAAAAATAACGGGGATCGGGTCAATGATGGTAAAGCGCAGTATCGGCAAGCAGATTGCCCGGCTGGATCCACTGGCGGATCACTGCGAGATCGTTCGCCTTATCGTGTGCGACGGCTTTCTGTGGGACTTCAACCGGTCGCTGGAGCTGGCGCTGTTCAGAACTTTCGCTTCGCCGTCGATCAGCGGCCTGCTCGCGCGCACGGGGGAATTCACCCGCAATGGCCAGAAGCGCTATGACGATACCTCGTTATTGATGTTGCAGTTGCTGCGCTATGGTTACGACTCCGCGCGGGGTGTCGCGGCGCTGCAGAGAATCAACCGCACCCATGCCTATTTTTCCATCTCCAACGACGACTACCTGTTTGTGCTGTCCACGTTCATGCTGGATCCATTGGACTGGATCGCGCGCTTTGGCTGGCGCGAACTCACCGCTGCAGAGCAGCAGGCGCTGTTTATTTTCTGGCGCAACGTGGGCCAGCGCATGGGGATTCGGGAGATCCCCGCTTCCCTCGAGGAGATGCGCCGGTGCAGCGCGGCCTATGTGCGTACGCATTTCCAGTTCAGTGACAGCAACCGCGAGGTATCCGCGGCAACCTTCGGCATCGTGGAGTCCTGGCTGCCGGGCCTGCTGCGGCGCTTTGTGCGCCCGGTGTCGGCAGTGCTGCTGGACGAACCGACGCGCAACGCGGTACAGCTGCCCGCCCCCGGTCGCTTGCTGTCGCTGACCGTGCCGCTACTGCTGAAGTTGCGGGCCAGGTTGTGGGCGCTGTGGCGCAGGCCGGGCGAGCCGGCGTGGCCGGAAGGGCAGCGCACTTATCCACAGGGCTACCAGGTCGGTGACCTGGCACCGGAACCAGTACTGGCGCGCGAGCGGGGTGCGGAACAGGTTGGCACGTCGCAGGCGCAGTCCATACGGGAATAAGCGCGCGCGGCTTTACCGGCTGCAATGCAATATTTAATTAGCGGATCGCAATTCGCCGGCACTGTGCCGCGGAAGAAATCCAGGTGCTCACAGGTCGACCTCGTATCAGTCGCGCCCGCCCTGCACCAGCCGATCGAGTCGCAACCGCTCGCGCCCATCGAACAGTCGCCGCGCGCTCTCGCTGAGCCGGTCCAGTCCCAGCGCATGCCGGTCATGGTGTTGCCGAGCAGCATGTCCAGCAGCGGAATCACATACTGTGGCGCATACCAGGGTTCGGGTCCGATTACCGCCACCAAGGTGAGTATCGTGACGCTGAACGCGGAGATAAACATCGACAGGGTGCCGATGCCGAAACTCCAGCCTCCGCGCAGACGCTGCTGTTGCCGCGCCACCACTTCGCGCCCGGCTAGCATTATCGTGAGGATCATCAGCGCGAACCCTATCACACTGCCCACTGCCCACTGCCCACTGCCCACTGCCCACTGCCCACTGCCCACTGCCCACTGCGTACTGCATACTGCATCTAGAGCTAACCAGATGACGCTTCTTTACTTTCTGAACCTGGTCAGTGAAGTTCAAGTAAAAACGCTTGGCCAATGGTGATCAGTAACCTGGTGGATTTCCTGTCGGCTCCATACGTGCATCGAAATAAAGCCGTGTAGAACTATTTTTCTCCATGCGTGATTACAGGTGGTCTGTACCAGTTTTATATGCCCATGAGGGTTTTGCGAGCCTAGACCTTGCATGTGGCTTGCGCGGATGTGCAAGTTCTGGCTTGCACGTGGTCATGATTTTTAAAACTAGACATTTGTACCGGTTGGTTCAAGCGGTAAAAATTGATGGCGTATCCGAGTGAATTAATCTGAGTTTGAGTTAATGGTTTTAATTTAAAAAATTGTAAATCCCTATTTGTGTCTAGATTATAGGCGGTATGTATATCATTTGAAATTTCTGTGGTGTTGCCTGTTCATCCGTTTATAAAATTAAAAGTGGTGGTTTGTTCGAGGTGTTTTTTACGGATGAAAACTTTACGTTGAACGGCGCGCCAACTTTTTTTCCTTTTCTATCCTCTCTTTCGGAAATGAGTTCTACTGTGTTGCCCGCCAATTTGTCTGCCATATTTCGCACTTACAAATTGGTGGTTTTTTCGTTAATTAAATATTTTTCTCTTTATGTCGGGGGTTGATGGATGAATTATCTTCACAGGGATAGGCTTGTGGGTGACATGCCGGTAGTGAAAGGTGCGTTGCTGGTTTTTATAGCACTACTGCTCGCTGCCTGTAGCGGAGGGGGTGGTAATGGTAATGATGGTTCCGGTAACGAAGTCGTGGGTAACGATGGGGGCGGCAGTACTAGTGCCGATCTTAGTGGTGTTTTTATTGGGCCGATGCAGGGGGTTCACTACGAAACGGAATCGCGATCCGGGTCGACAAACGCCAGTGGTGAGTTTTCCTATCAGGAGGGGGAGACGGTAACCTTTTCCATTGGCAGTATAGAGCTGGGGTCTGTGCCGGCCGCGGCAGAGGTGTCGGTATTCGATCTGTTCGGTATGCAGCCTCCAATGGGGGAGCAGGAGTTGCGCACCGAAATCATGGATCCTGACGTCAGTGACTTTGATCGGGTTGCCAATATCACTTTCGTGTTGTTGGCGCTGGATGAAGACGGGAATCCTTATAATGGTATTGACGTTAACGGTTGGGGAGATACCTTGACGGGGGCCTCCCTGAACTTCGATGTGGATATGTTTGCTTTCATTAAGCCTAGAGGAGAGGGTAGCCTGATTGCCTTTGGACACGCGCGGGGGATTAATTTTCGCAGTGTGGATGTGTCCCAGCCTATGACATTCCTGTATGACGTCATGGGTATTACTGTACCCGTAATGGTGAAAGCCAAGCAGGAGATCGACAATGATGGCGATGGTCAACTGGACAGTTGGGAGACCTATGCATACGACGGACTTGGGCGGCCAATATCGCAAGAGTATTATTATCTGGTCAGTGGCACTGAAGATTATCAACAGTATCGCACCAGCTATACGTACCGCGATGATGGCCGTCTCTCCCGAAAGGAAACCCTGGCAGACCGTGACGGTGATGGACAGGACGACCAATACGTCAAACATACCTATTCCTACGACACCGCCGGTAATCTGATCAAGGATCTCGATGAGTCGGATACTGAACTGGATGGTAATGCCGATCTTGTCATAGAGATCACCAAGAGTTATAGCAAGGCTGGTGAAATGTTGAAATTGGTCAACGAAACCCGGAGGGATGGCGTTGTCGAGTCAGTAGTTACCGACAGCTATTCTTACGACGCCTACGGCAACTTGAATGGATGGATTTCAGAGCGTGATTATGGTGGCGACGGCATCATCAACGCAGTCGCAACGGATAGCTACAGCCTTGACGATGCCGGACGGAGACTGGAAACCGTTCAGGGTATCGATAGCGACAAGGATGGTGCCGTTGATTTAAGAGTTACAGACAGGTTTACCTACGACGATGCCGGCAGGTGGCTATCGAAATTCGAGGATATTGATACAGACCTCGACGGCGCTGCGGACTCTACGGAATTCGAAGAGAGAAAGTATGATGCCTATGGCAATGAAGTTTCTGATGTGTATGAGAAGGACACTGATGCAGACGGGATTTACGACCGCCGCAGCGTCTACACGGTAAGCGTCGACAGCGAGGGAAACCCGGCGACTGCCCTTTACGAGATTGATCAGAATGGGGATTCTGTGACAGACAAGCGCGAGCAGAGAACCTTCACTTATGACGCCAGCGGAAATCGGACCCAGGGTAAATATGAATATGACTTGCAGGGCGATGGTGTTGTTGATTATGTCTATACCTCTAATACCACATACGATCAGCTGGGCAATGTGCTGGGCTACGTATCCGAAAGGGACCACGGCGCCGACGGTAGCGTGGATCAAACCCGCACGCAAACCTATACCTATGAGGAATCGGCTGGCTCCGGCGTTTCCTATCTGATCAACCTTTCCCGGTACCGCTGATTGCGGCTTGATTGCGGAAAGGAAAATGTGACGGGAGTCAGAGGAGGACAATAGCCAAACTGGCAAGTTTGGCTATTGTCCTCCTCCCGGGAAATCAGCTGTGACCGTCCGATATCAATCGATCCAGCCGCAACCGCTCGCGCCCATCGAACAGTCGCCGCGCACACACGCTGACCGCGGCAAAGGTACCGAAGCCGGTGCCGGTGGCGATGGTGAACATGATCAGTATCTGGTATTTCACCGCCAGTGCCGGCGGGCTGCCGGCGAGAATCTGGCCGGTCATCATGCCCGGCAGCGAGACGATACCGGCAGCAGCCATGGCGTTGATGATCGGGGTCAGGCCGGCGCGCATGGCATCGCGGCGGAAGTCGCCGAGCGCGGTGGGCCAGGGATCCCCGAGCATCAGCCGGTTTTCGATGACATCGCGCGAGCGCCGCGCGCTCTCGGTGAGCCGGTCCAGTCCCAGCGCAATGCCGGTCATGGTGTTGCCGAGCAGCATGCCCAGCAGCGGAATCGCATACTGTGGCGCATACCAGGGCTCGGGTCCGATCACCGCCACCAGGGTGAGTATCGTGACGGTGAACGCGGAGATAAACATCGACAGGGTGCCGATACCGAAACTCCAGCCGCCGCGCAGCCGCTGCTGTTGCCGAGCGACCACTTCGCGCCCGGCCAGCAGCAGCATCGCCAGCCCCATCAGCGCCACCCACAGCAGGCGCTCGGTGGCGAACAGCGCTTCCAGCACCATGCCGATCAGGGTCAGCTGTATCGCCGTGCGTGCGGCGGCGATCAGTAGCGAACGGCCGACGCCGAGCCGGTTGATATACGTACACACGGCCAGTGCCAGTACCAAGCCTGCGGCCATTGCCAGCTGCCACCAGGACAGCGCGATGACGTTCATCGGGCTATCTCCCGCGATTGCAGGCGATCGCCGGCGATATGCAGGTGCCGCCCGGCCACGCGGCGGATCTGCTCGCGCTGGTGGGCCACCCACAGGGTCGGCAACTGCTGCTCGTGAATAATATTCTGCAGCCAGCCCTCGACTTTCAGGATATTGTCCTCGTCGAGATTGGCCGTGGGCTCGTCCAGTAACAGTGCCTGCGGCTTGCGGTCCAGCGCGCGCGCCAGCGCCAGGCGCTGCTTTTCACCGGAAGACAGCCGCGCTACCGGCCACTGCGCCACGTCCGCGCTGAAGCCGAGCGGTTCGAGCAGCGCCTGCGGCTCGTTCTCAAAGTGGGCGCCGACGGTCTCGTACCACCAGGCGCTCTCCGCCGGTACCAGCATTACCGCGCGGCGCCACTGGTGCGCGGGGACCTGCCCCTGCTCGCGATCGCCGAGACGCACGCTGCCGCGGTGGGGGTCCAGGTCGGCAATGGCGCGCAGCAGGCGGCTCTTGCCGCAACCGGATGGGCCGGACAGGCAGACGATCTCGCCGGGCGCCACGGTCAGGTCGAGCGGCGCCAGGGCGCCGGCCGCGATGCCTTGCAGCTTGAGTGTTGTCACTGTCTTTCCCGCTCCCCGTTTTGTCTCAGCCGGTGCGCCCAGCCGCTTTCGGCGCGCCGTGCGGGGTGCCGATAATGGCCGCCCGCCAGCGTAAAATGGCGTTTGTACCAGCATTGCGGTGAACACCGCAAACGGCAATGTGCGGCCGCCGGCTTTGAACCGGGCGCCGTTCGCCGCCATAATCCGCGTCTTGCCAACAGAATAACGAGAGCCCAGCTGTATGACAGACACCTCCGTCTTTGAGGCCACCGAGCGCCTGCCGCTCAAGGAATATACAGAGAAAGCGTATCTGGACTACTCCATGTACGTGATCCTGGACCGCGCCCTGCCCAATATCGGCGACGGCCTGAAGCCGGTGCAGCGGCGCATCGTCTACGCCATGAGCGAACTGGGCCTGAAGAACACGGCCAAGTACAAGAAGTCCGCGCGCACCGTCGGCGACGTGATCGGTAAATACCACCCGCACGGCGACAGCGCGGTGTACGAGGCCATGGTGCTGATGGCGCAGCCGTTCAGTTACCGCTACCCGCTGATCGACGGCCAGGGCAACTGGGGCTCGCCCGACGATCCCAAGTCCTTCGCCGCGATGCGTTACACCGAATCGCGCATGGGCAAGTACTCCGAAGTGCTGCTGTCGGAACTGGGGCAGGGCACCGTGGACTGGCAGGCGAACTTCGATGGCACCATGGACGAACCGGCGGTGCTGCCGGCGCGGGTGCCGAATATCCTGCTGAACGGCACCACCGGCATTGCCGTGGGCATGGCCACCGATATCCCGCCGCACAACCTGCGCGAAGTGGTGGATGCCACGGTGCACCTGCTGGAGAATCCCGCGGCGACGGTCAGCGAGCTGTGCGAGTATATCCAGGGCCCGGACATGCCCACCGACGCGGAGATCATCACGCCGCGCGACGAGATCCACAAGGTCTACGAGAGCGGCCGCGGCTCGGTCAAGATGCGCGCGGTGTGGCGCCAAGAGGAAGGCGATATCGTCATCACCGCGCTGCCCTACCAGGTCAGTGGCGCCAAGATCCTGGAGCAGATCGCCGCGCAGATGCAGGCCAAGAAGCTGCCGATGGTCACCGACCTGCGCGATGAGTCCGACCACGAGAACCCCACCCGCCTGGTCATTGTGCCCAAGTCCAACCGTGTGGACATGGAGCAGGTGATGAATCACCTGTTCGCGACCACCGACCTGGAAAAAAGCTACCGCATCAATATGAATATGATCGGTATCGACGGGCGCCCGCAGGTCAAATCCCTGGACAAGATCCTAGGCGAGTGGCTGAGTTTCCGCACCGTTACTACAAGACGCCGTCTGCAATTCCGCCTCGACAAGGTGGAGAAGCGCCTGCATCTGTTGGCCGGTCTGTTGATCGCGTTCCTCAATATCGATGAAGTGATCGAGATCATCCGCACCGAGGACGAGCCCAAACAGGCGCTGATGGCGCGCTTCGAGCTGACCGACACCCAGGCGGAATATATCCTCGACACCAAGCTGCGCCAGCTGGCGCGCCTCGAGGAGATGAAGATCCGCGGCGAGCAGGCGGAACTGGAGAAAGAGCGCGAATACCTGACCAAGACCCTGGACAGCGCGCGCCGCCTGAAGACCCTGATCAAGAAGGAACTGCTGGCCGCTGCCGACGAGTTCGGCGATGAGCGCCGCGCGCCGATTGTCGCGCGCGAGGAGGCCAAGGCGTTCAACGAGGCCGACCTGCTGTCTTCCGATCCCATTACCGTGGTGCTGTCGGACAAGGGCTGGATCCGCTCCGCCAAGGGCCATGAAATCGACCCGACCGCACTGAACTACAAGGCCGGTGACGGCTTCAAGTTCGCCGCGCGCGGCAAGAGCAACCAGCCGGCGCTGTTGCTCGACAGCACCGGGCGCAGCTACGCCATCGCCTCGCATACGCTGCCGTCGGCGCGCGGCCAGGGCGAGCCGCTCTCCGGTCGCATCAACCCGCCCTCCGGTGCCACCTTCGAGGGCCTGCTGATGGGCGACGACGAGCAGCGCGTGCTGCTGGCCAGCGACGCCGGCTACGGCTTTATCGCCAGGCTGTCCGACCTGCAGTCGCGCAACAAGGCCGGCAAGGCCATGCTGAGCCTGCCCAAGGGCGCCAGGGTGCTGCCGCCGTGCGAGATCGACAATTCCGGCGAGGCGCTGCTGGCGGCGGTGACCAGCGAGGGCCGTATGCTGGTGTTCCCGGTGTCGGAACTGCCGGAGCTGGCCAAGGGCAAGGGCAACAAGATCGTCAATATTCCCTCGGCGCGCGTCGCCAGCCGCGAGGAATATGTGGTGGGTATCGCCGTGCTCGAGGGCAACGCGCAGCTGCTGGTGCACGCCGGCAAGCGCCACACCAGGATCAAGATCGCCGAGATGGACCACTACCGCGGCGAACGCGGCCGGCGCGGCAACAAGCTGCCGCGGGGATTCCAGAAGGTGGACAAGATCGAGGTGCAGGAGAAGTAGACCCGTACCGCCGTTCCCGGCGCTGGCGAGCGGCTGTTCGCCCGCGCCGGGAGCGCGAAGCGCTGCGAGATTGCGCGCGACTCCCCATTCCCAGATCTGCCCCTGTCCAGATCTCCCTTATCCAAATCTCCCTTATCCAAATCTCCTCTCCCCGTCTTTCCGTTCCCCGACCGGATAGTCCCGCAACCGCCGTTTGAACCGCGTCGGGCTGGGTGGGCCAGATCCATGGAGGGGCCATCTCTTCGTCACAACCCCCGCGGACAATAGGCGCGGGGCTCGGGCGCAGTGGTGGGGACTTGTCTAATTCATAAGCTTGCTTATAATAAGCGGCCTTAAGGAGACCCCATGAGCAAGAAAGACATCGCGACCCAGATGAGCTTCGAGCTGCACTGCGTAGCCCGGCTGGCGCGTCGCAACTTTGATCGCCGTGCCAAGGAGCACGGCCTCACCCGTTCCCGCTGGCAGTTGCTGTGGCAGCTGGCCAAAGAGGAAGGGCTGAAGCAGGCCGAACTGGCCGAGCGCATGGATGTAGCCCCGATCAGCCTCGCCCGCCAGGTGGACAACCTCGAGCAGGAGGGGCTGGTGGAGCGCCGCCAGGATCCCGGCGACCGGCGCTGTTTCCGCATCTACCTGACCGAGGCGGCGGAGCCGGCACTGGACGTATTGCGCGGACTGGCACAGGAGACCCGGGCGCAGGCGCTGATGGGGTTTTCGGTGGAAGACGTAACACAGCTGCGGGACTTGCTGCGACGCCTGCACGACAACCTGACACGTGAGGAGATTTGAGGTGGTAAATCAATTGGGAAGGGTATCCAAACGCGGCCTGGGCTTTGCCGTCGGTATTGTTGCGGCGTTGGGCGTCGCCGGCTGGTGCGTGTTCGGTGGCGCCGGCAGTGTCAGCACTGAAAACGCCTATATCAAGGCGGACAAGATTTCTCTGGCGTCGGAAGTCAGCGGCGTGGTGGCCGAGGTACTGGTCAAAGCCAACCAGCCGGTGGCCAAGGGCGACCTGCTGGTACAGCTGGACGAGACCCCGTTCAAACTCGCAGTGGCTGAGGCCGAGGGGCACCTGAACCAGGTGCGCAACGACCTGCTGTCGCGCCGCGCCGATTATGGCGAGGCGGAGGCGGCGCTGCAGAAGGCGCGCAAGGATGCGGACTACTACCGCCGCCAGCTGCAGCGCAACGAAAAGCTGGGCAAGGTGGCGCTGTCGGAATCGCAGCTGGACGACTCGCGCCAGAAGCTCAATGACGCGCTGGCGCAGATCGACATCAACACCGAGAAGCTGGCCAGCGCCCGTGCCGACCTCGGCGGCAACCCGCAGCTGCCGCTGGAAGAGCAGGCCGACCTGAAAGTGGCCCAGGCGCAGCTGGACAAGGCGCGCTACCAGCTGTCGCGCACCAAGATCACCGCTCCGGCAGACGGAATCGTCGCCAACGACGTGCCCCAGGCCGGCGAGATGGCGCTGCAGGGCATGAGCATCGTCAGCATGCTGGGCACCGAGGGCATCTATGTCGAGGCCAACCTGAAGGAAACCGAGCTCGAGCATATTCAGGTGGGCCAGCAGGCGGAAGTCAGCCTGGATGCCTACCCCGGCTTCAAGTGGCAGGCGCAGGTGGAGAGCCTGAGCCCCGCCAGTGGCAGTGAGTTCGCGCTGATCCCGCCGCAGAACGCCAGTGGCAACTGGGTCAAGGTGGTACAGCGGGTGCCGGTGCGCCTGCGTCTTTACCCGACCAAGGACGCACCGGAGCTGCGCGCCGGCATGAGCGCCGAAGTGCACATCAACACCAGTGAAGATGCCAAGCTGGTCGCTGCCCGCGCCGCTGGCGGCGCCGCCGGCAGCCGTGTCGTGCTGGCGGAATGAGTGCCGACGCCATGAGCGAAGCGGATAGCGGCAAACAGTTGATGGTCACGGTCAGCATCATGCTGGCCACCATCATCCAGGTCTTGGACACCACCATCGCCAACGTGGCCCTGCCGCACATGCAGGGCAGCCTCGGCGCGGCCAGCGACCAGATCAGCTGGGTGCTCACCTCCTATATCGTCGCCGCGGCGATCATGACGCTGCCGGTGGGCTACCTGTCGCAGTACTTTGGTCGCCGCAACCTGTTCCTGTGGTCGGTGGCCGGCTTTACCATCGCCTCGATGCTGTGTGGCCAGGCCAACTCCCTCGGCGAGATGATCGCCTACCGTATTTTGCAGGGCGTGTTCGGCGCCTCGCTGGTGCCGCTGTCGCAGGCGACGCTGCTGGACACCTACCCGCCGGAGAAGCACGCCTCGGCCATGGGCATCTGGGGTGTGGGGGTGATGATCGGCCCGATCCTCGGCCCGACCCTGGGCGGCTGGCTGACCGAGTACTACTCCTGGCGCTGGGTCTTTTACATCAACGTGCCGCTCGGTGCCCTGTCGCTGCTCGGTATCTACCTGTACGTGGACAACGGCGAGACGCGCAAGAGCCGCTTCGATACCCTCGGCTTCGCGCTGCTGGGTGTGGCAGTGGGCTCCCTGCAGCTGCTGCTCGACCGCGGCGAGCAGATCGACTGGTTCGAGTCGCTGGAAATCCAGTTTTACGCCATCGTTGCAGTGCTGGGCCTGTACCTGTTTATCGTGCACTCGCGTACCAGCGAAACCCCGTTTATCTCGCCGGCGCTGTTCCGCGACCGCAACTACGCGTCCGGGGTGGTTTTTATCTTCGTGGTGGGGATCACGCTGCTCGCGACCATGGCACTGTTGCCGCAGTACCTGCAGCAGTGGAAGGGCTACCCGGTGGTGACCACCGGCCTGATCATGATGCCGCGCGGCTTTGGCACCATGATGTCGATGATGCTGGTGGGGCGCCTGGTGAAATGGTTCGATGCCCGCGCACTGATCCTGCTGGGAATGGGATTGATCAGCTTCTCCATGTACGAGATGACCGGCTTCAACCTGCAGGTGACCCAGCACACGCTGATCTGGACCGGCGTGGTGCAGGGCCTTGGCCTGGGCCTGGTGTTCGTGCCCATTTCCACGCTGGCCTACGCTACCCTGGCGCCACAGCTGCGCGGCGAGGCCACGGCGCTGTTCAGTCTGTCGCGCAACCTGGGCAGCAGTATCGGCGTATCCATCGTGATGGCGGTGCTGTCGCGCAATATGTGGATCAATCAGCAGCAGCTGGGTGAGCGCGTGCAGCTCAGCGGGATGTCCGGCATGCCCGGCCCCAACGATATGGGGGCGCTGGCCGGCGGCATCTACCACGAAGTGGCGCGCCAGGCGGCGGAGATCTCCTACGTGAACGATTTCCAGCTGCTGATGTGGGTCAATCTTGCCGCCATGCCGCTGATCCTGCTGCTGTCGAACCCGGCGCGCAAGAAGGCGAAGGCCGAGGCCCGGGCCAAGCGTGAGGCGGAAGCACAGGCCAGGGCGCTGGAAGTGGAGGCTGGTGGGGCCTGATTAACCGCGCATCGCCCGCGAAGTGGCTGCGCTGCGCTGAAACAGCAGGGGCGAACACGAGGTTCGCCCCTGTGGAAAAGTCCGGAAGCCAGAGTCATTTCTGTGCTTTCGGCGCGCCGCCGTTACCGCGGCGGCCTTAGGTCAGTTCACTCGGTGCCACGTCTGCGTGCGGTAGAAGAAGCCCAGGTAGCCGCGCACCTTCAGGTCGTTACCCTCCACCCAGAATTTGCAGTCGTAGGTCTTGCCGTTGTTCGGGTCGAGGATCTGGCCACCCTCGTAGGTATCGCCTTTTTTCACCATGTTGGTGATGATATTCATACCGACGATTTTCTTGCCCTTCAGGGCGCCCTCGCACTCTTCGCACACGGTGTCGTCGGGTTTCATCAGCAGATCCACCACGCGCCCGTAATACTTGCCACCACGCTGATAGATTTCGACGATGGATTTTGCCTGTCCGGTGTCGTCGTCGATCGTGCGCCATTTGCCCACCGCATCGGCGGCCTGTACCTGCAGGGCAAACAGCAGGCAGCCGGCGGCTATCAGCAGATTTCTCATCATCTCGCAAACTCCTTATATCGTTGTGACCCAGATAATACATTAAGTCACGGCCAAGGTCGGGAATCTATCTCAAGTTTAGCGCTGGCTTGCGGAATATGTTGCGCAGCAGGGCTCAGGAGGAGCAACTGATCGGCAGGTGCTTGCCGGACTCCGGCGGCGCCGCAGCCCAGGGCTCGTGCTCGGGATGCTCGTCGTACGGCGCCTGCAGCAGGGCCAGTATCGTGTGCAGCGGTTGGTAGTCGCCTCGCTCTGCCGCTTCGATCACCCGCTGGGCCAGGTAATTGCGCAAGATGAACTTGGGGTTGGCGCCCAGCATGGCGCGGTTGCGCACGCGCGAATCGCTGTTCTCCCGCGCCAGCCGCTGGTCGTAGTGGTCGAGCCAGTGATCGAGGGCCTCCCAATGGCTTGCCGGCACCAGTTCACGCAGTGCCGCCGGCGGTCGTTCGCTGCGGTAGTGGGCCAGCGCGCGGAAGAACAGTGTGTAGTCCACGTGCCCGTCGGCCAGCAGTGCCAGCAGGTCGGCACAGAGTTTGCGGTCGCCATCTTCGCCGGTGGCCAGGCCCAGCTTTGCGCGCATGCGTTCGGCGTAGGCGTCGATCAGCTGGGGCTGGAATTCCTCCAGGCAATCGCGCAGCGCTTCGGTTTCGACAAATGCGGACAGCGCATGGGCCAGTGCATTCAGGTTCCACAGCGCCACGCCCGGTTGCTGCTCGAAGGCATAGCGGCCGGTGTGATCCGAGTGATTGCAGATAAATTCGGGTTCGTAGTCGTCGAGGAAACCGTAGGGGCCGTAATCGAAAGTGTCACCGATGATCGACATGTTGTCGGTATTCATAACGCCGTGCGCAAAGCCCACGGCCTGCCAGCCGGCGACCATCTGCGCGGTCTTACGTATGGTGAAGCGCAGCAGCGCCTCGGCCTGTGCGGCGGCGTCGAGATCTTTACTCTCGGGCAAAAAGCGCGCACAGGTGAACGCGATCAGTTTGCGCAGTGCTTCCAGCTGGTGGGTATAGAAGAAATATTCGAAATGGCCAAAGCGGATATGGGTGCGCGCCACGCGGATCAGCATCGCGCCCGTTTCAATTTTCTCGCGTGTTACCGGTTCATCGCTGCCGACAATACACAGCGCGCGGGTGGTGGGAATGCCGAGGCCGTGCAGCGCCTCGCCGGCCAAGTACTCGCGAATCGTCGAACGCAAGACCGCGCGGCCGTCGCCGAAGCGCGAGTAGGGCGTCTTGCCGGCGCCTTTCAGGTGCAGCTCCCAGGTTTCGCCGTCGCTTTCCAGCTCGCCCAGCAGCAATGCGCGGCCGTCGCCGAGATCCGGGTTGTAGACGCCGAACTGGTGGCCGGTGTATTTCATCGCCAGAGGCTTTGAGCCGGTGAACAGCCTGGCGCCGCTACCCAGTTGCGCCCAGGCCGGGTTGGCCGCCTCGCCTGCGTCGATACCCAGCAGCCGCAGCACCGCCGGATTGGCATGGAGCAGCTGCGGGTGCGCGAACGGGGTGGGCGCGATCGGGGTGCCGAAGGCGTCGCCGAGGTCGGCGTAGTGGTGACTGAGGGAGATGTCGCTGAGCTTCATAGCTAGGGCCTGTTAACACTTAATTCGATGGCCGCGACGGAAGCCGTTTTTTCGCAAGGCAAAGCGCAGTGAGCGTCGTGTGGCCCGTCACATAAGCAAGCTGCAATGCAGCATTGTGGAAAAACGGCCCCGTCCCTTCGGGTTGCGCCCCAAAACGGGCCATGCGGCGTTACTCGTCGCTCATTTAGCACGCTAAATCTCGCTCCTCGCGCCTTGCCTGGCCCGTTTTGGGGCGGCAACGCGGCTATCTAATTTAGTGTTAACAGGCCCTGCCATTGTAGGGTGAAGCCCTGGAGGCTATCCACCGGGTTGTAGGGTGAAGCGCAAGTGGCTATCCACCGGGCGCGGATCAGGCCGTTTCCAGCTGCAGTACCTGCGGTTGCGTCTGCCAGTGTTCCACTTCCTGCTGCAGCAGTTCGTCGATGGCGGGGTAGTTGTCGAGCCAGGCCTGCGGCACGCGCAGGTGATAGCCCGCGATGGACCTGGCCAGCTCGATGCCCTTGAGACTGCGCCCGGCGCGGTCGCGGTGCAGGATACAGGCGAGGCGCAGGCACAGCAGCAGATCCGGGTCCGGATGGAAGCCGTAGTGTTCACGCGGTGGCTTGATGCGCCCGCGCTGGCGGCGCACCAGATAGGCGAGCGTCTCCTGCTCGCTGCGGGAGAAGCCCGCCAGGTCGGCCCGCTCAATCATGTAGGCGCCCAGTTTGCGGAAGTCGTTGTGCGACAGCGCCAGCCCCAGCTCGTGCAACTGCGCCGCCCAGCGCAGCTGCAAATGCTGTTCGGTGTGTCCCTCGGGGCGCAGGTGCAGCAACAGGTCCAGTGCCGTATCGCCAACGCGGCGTGCCTGGTCGACGTCGATCTGCGCGCGCAGCATCAGGTTGGCTACGGTATCCGCGCGGCGGTCGCCGCCGCGCAGGCGCCCGGCCAGGTCGTGGACGATACCCTCGCGAATCGCGTAGGGCGAGACGTTCAGGCTGTGGATATCCAGTTCGCAGAAGATCGCGTGCAGGATCGCCAGGCCGGCGGCGAACACCGGGCGGCGTTCTTCGTCCAGATCGGGCAGTGACAGGTCGGCGATGTGATCGGCCGCGGCCACGCGCGCGGCCAGGCGGTCGATATCCGCGCGGCGTATCTCGCCGATCTCACCGCCGTTCAGTACCCGCGACACGGCTTTGATCGTGCCCGACGCGCCTACCACCTCGGCATTTTCCGCCAGGTGCTGCAAGCCCTGCAGTTCGGCGCGGGCAGTGCGGCGGGCACGCTCGAAGTGATTGACCTGGTTGCGGCTGATGACACCGTCGGCGAAGAAGCGCTGGCTGTAGGAAACACAGCCCATATACAGGCTCTGCAGTTGCTGCGGTACTTCGCGCCCGCGTACCAGCTCGGTGGAACCGCCGCCGATATCGATCACGCAGCGCAGTCGTGGCGGGCCGTCGGCGGCGGCCATGACGCCGCTGTAGATCAGGCGCGCCTCCTCGATACCGCTGATGATCTCGATCGGGGCCCCCAGAATCTGCTCCGCCGCCTCGAGAAAGCCGTCGGCATTGGCCGCGGCGCGCAGGGTGTTAGTGCCGACAACACGGATATGGTCCGTGGGCAGCTCCGCCAGCACCGGACGGAAGCGCCGCAGGGCTGCCAGCGCGCGTTCGGCTACTTCCGGGGCCAGGTTGCGCTCTTCATCCAGCCCTTCCGCCAAGCGCACCATGGAGCGGTCGGTGTGCAGGCGCACCATGCGCTGGGCACGGAACTCGGCCAGCAGCAGATGGAAGCTGTTGGAGCCGAGATCCAGGGCGGCGTAGTGTTCTGCGTCTTGCACGCTGAATGTCCTGTCAAAAAATTGTCATTTTAATGTAGCAAACTGGCCTACTATTAACGCGGCCATCCAGTCGTTCCGTTCTGATAGTGTGGGTTGCCGCCCTTGAAATTTCACACAACTGTGTGGGATTAGTTGAAATTCAAGGGTTCGAGCCGGCCGCCGGCCGGCGTTGGCTAACCCCGTCGCCACGTCTGTTCGAGCCAAGCCCGTTAGCCGGGTTGATCCCGGCCGCCAAGTTGCAGTTTCATTATGTCTGATAATACTCCGCTGTACCCAAAAGAGCTAAGCTGGCTTTCCTTCAACGAGCGCGTCTTGCAGGAGGTGGAGGACGAGAGTGTGCCGATCATTGAGCGCGTGCGCTTTCTCGGTATCTTCTCCAACAATCTCGACGAGTTTTTCCGCGTGCGGGTGGCCGATGTGCGCCGCCTGGCAACCTTTGCCAAAGGCGAGCAAAAGGCCCACTTCTCTGAACTGCTGACCAGTATCAACGAAAAGGTGTTGTGCCTGAACCGGCGTTCCTATGCCGCCTATTCCAAGGTGCTGGGGGACCTCGACCGCCACGGTATCCATATCGTCAACGAACAGCAGCTGAGTGAGCGCCAGCGCACCTTTGTGGAAAGCTATTTCCACAACGAGGTGCTGCCAGAGCTGGAGCCATTCTTCATCGACGATCGCAAGAATATGCCGCTGCTCAATGAGGCGAGTATTTACTTCGCCATTTACCTGCAGCTGGAGGATGGCAGCGAGCGCTTCGCGGCACTGGAAATTCCCACCGACACGCTGCCGCGGTTTGTGGTAATACCGCCGCGGGAGGACTGCCATGAGAAGGTCTATATCGTACTCGACAATATTATCCGCGCCTGCCTGGTCGATGTTTTCCGCTATGTCCTGCCGATCGCCCGCGCCGAGGCGTATATGTTCAAGATCAGCCGCGATGCGGAGCTGGAACTGGGCGAGCAGATTACCCAGAATATCCTCGACCGCGTGACCAAGTCGCTGAAGAAGCGGCGCCACGCCGACCCGGTGCGCCTGGCCTATGATGCCTCGATGCCGGAAACACTGCTGAACCTGGTGAAGAAGAAATTGAAGATGGGGCGCTACGACAGCTACACGCCCGGCGGCCGCTATCACAATTCCAAGGATTTCATGAAGTTTCCCGCCGACCATGCGCGGGACCGCTACAAGCCAATGGTGCCACTGCAGGCACTGCCGGAGCGCGAGAGTATTTTCAATATTCTATGTGCCGGCGACCAGTTGCTGTATTTCCCCTACCACGACTTTCGCGCCATCACCAACCTGCTCATTTCCGCGGCGATCGATCCGGAGGTGCGTGAAATTCGCATCAACCTGTACCGGGTATCACAGAATTCGCGGGTGGTGGCGGCGCTGATCAACGCGGTGCGCAACAACAAGACGGTGATCGCAGTGGTGGAGCTGCAGGCGCGCTTCGACGAGCTGGCGAATATTCACTGGTCCAATGAACTGCGCGATGCGGGCGTCAAGGTGATCTACGGCGTGCCCGGACTCAAGGTGCACTGCAAACTGATTTCGATCGTGCGGCGCGAGGGCAATGAAGACCGCTTTTACAGCCATCTGGGCACCGGCAACTTCAACGAGAGCACCGCACGCGTCTATTGCGATTTCAGCCTGCTGACCAGCGATCAGGTGCTGGGGCGGGATGTTTACAACGTGTTTGAGTTTATCCAGTTTACCCACCAGCGGCCGGTGTACCAGCGGATCGCGGTGTCCCCCTATTCGAACCGGCCGGCATTGCTGCACGCGATTGACCGCGAGATTAATGCGGCCAACAGCGGCGCGCCGGCTGAGCTGTTTTTCAAATGCAACAACCTGGTGGACAGCGAGGTCATTGAGCGGCTCTATCGCGCCGGTGCTGCCGGGGTAAAAGTGCGCATCATCGTACGCAGCATGTGCACACTCGTCTGCGATACGCCGGGCCTGTCGGACAATATCCGCGTGATCAGCCTGGTGGACAAGTACCTCGAGCACGCGCGGGTGTATCTGTTTCACAATGGTGGCGACGAACAGGTGTGGTTGTCATCGGCAGATTTGATGACACGGAACCTGGACCACCGCGTAGAGGTGACCTTCCCGGTGGCGGACCGCGGCCACCGGGAGACGGTGAGAAAGATCATGGAGTTGCAGTGGAGCGACAGCTACAAGGCGCGCATCCTCGACGCGCAGCAGAGTAATACCCGCATTGCGCAAAATACCGAGCGCGACTGTCGCGCGCAGGATGCCATTCTGCGCTACCTGAAAAGGCGCGGCAGTACGATCCGGAAGGGCGATTGACGAATAGGCCTGGAGCGGCGGTTAGTGGTCAGCGGCGGCTGAATCCGAGCAGCTTGCCGTGGCTGAACGAAAAGCGGAACCGCTCTCCCACTTTCAGCCGGTTCCGGCAGGTGGACTGAATAACGATACGCGGAAACTGCGGCGTCACCACCCAGGTGGTGAACTCGTCTCCGGGCCCGCGCTCGATCAGCCAGTAGTGGTCACCGCCGCTACAGCGGCCGGTCTGGCTGCAGTTGTCGGAGCCCCACACGTAAGCAGTAACATCATACTGTGCCGGGGCGGAGGGCGAGGGCACAAAGGGGGTGTCGCGGTCGCCGGTGGTGTTATACAGGTCTTTGAAGGTGACGCGGTGATAGCCCTTGGCCGCGCTGTTGCAGTTGGTGAACTGCTGGCGCGCGACAATACTGGCGTGCACCCCGTCCGGTAACTCCGTGTTGCTTTTGCTGCTCCCACCATTCATTTCGCTGGGCAGGTAACCGCAGCCGCCGAGCGCTGCCGCGGCGGCTGCGGTGGCCAGAAAAGCGATGCTGGTCGCAATGCAGTAAAACCGCACAGTCTACTCCTATGACATTGGCGTATCGCGCAACTCTTTTCACTATAGCCGCAACAGGGCCCGATTTCAGGAATTCGCCGTGCGATGCGACCGACGCTTGAAGCGCCACGCGCGGCGGTAGGGGAAGGCGCTCTCGATATGCCCGGCGCGGATCCGGTCCTGCAGGCGACGCCAGAAACGGTAGTCGTAAAGGTTGCTGTGTTCGTCCTCGAAGGCCTTGCGCGCAACCGGGTTGCCGGAGAAAAACAGGCGGAATTCTTCCGGGAATACATCGGCTTCCGCCACCGTATACCAGGGCCGGTCGGCCAGCTCCTGTTCGGCGGTTCGCGGCTCGGGGATCTTGCGGAAATTGCACTCGGTCAGTGGGCACAATTCGTCGTAGTCGTAGAAGACCACGCGGCCGTGACGGGTGACGCCGAAATTCTTCAGCAGCATATCGCCGGGGAAAATATTGGCGGCGGCCAGTTGCTTGATCGCATTGCCATATTCTTCCATCGCCTCGCGGGTTTCCGCTTCGCTGGCATGTTGCAGGTACAGGTTGAGTGGCTCCATACGCCGCTCCACATACAGGTGCTTGATGATGACCCACTTGTCGTCGATTACCAGCTTCGACGGCGCCAGCTCCTGCAGTTCCGCCAGCAGCTCGTCACTGAAGCGGTTGCGGTAGAAAATAAAGTTGGTGTATTCCTGGGTGTCTGCCATGCGCCCGACCCGGTCGGAGCGGGATACGAAGCGGTACTTTTCCTTGACGATGGCCTCGGTAACCGTTTTGGGGCGGTCGAACCTGTCCTTGATCACCTTGAACACCACCGGGTAGGAGGGCAGCGTAAATACGCTCATGACCATGCCCTTGATCCCCGGCGCGATGGTGAACTTGTCGTTGCTCACTTTCATGTGGGCGAGGATATGGCGGTAGAACTCGGTCTTGCCGTGTTTGTGGAAGCCGATCGAATTGTACAGTTCCGAGCGTTCCTTGAGCGGCATGATGGTGGACAGGAAGCGCACGAAGCGCGACGGGATAGGCGCGTCCACCATGAAGTAGGAGCGGGTGAAACTGAAAATGATACTGGCGGAATCGTTGCTGTAGAGGACGGTGTCGACAAAAATGCCGCCGCGGCCGTTGTTCAGGCACGGCAGGATCAGCGGGATCACCTCGCCGTCGAACATCATGCGCCCCACCAGGTAGGCGGCCTTGTTGCGGTAGAACACCGATTCCAGCATGTCCACACGCAGGTTTTTCTCGCTCCTGAGCCCGGCCAGTGGTACCGCGCGCAACGCTGTACAGATATTGCCGACATCCCGCGGCAGGTTTTCCCAGGGCACCGAGAAGCCGTAGTCGTTGAGAATGTCCTCGATCATATATTCGAGGCCGTCCCGGCCGCTGTAGCTGATATAGATGCTGTAGTCCCGCAGCGGCTTGTCGTCCGGCGTGCGCGACGGCTTGACGAAGATGTTGCTGTCGTGGATATGTGCGTGCTGGAACTGGCTGCAGAACACCGAGTTGAAGAACGTCTCGGCAATCTCGTAATTGCTGTGGTTGGCAATCAGTTGCGCGTAGGTGGCGCGGGCATCGCGCCACAGGTCGAGCATGCTGGTGTCTTTGCTGGTCACCGAGTGCACCAGTTTCAATACCTGGTTGACCTTGGTCTTGTAGAGATCGATACGCTCTTTGTTGCCCTGATGTACCGCCTGCCAGGCGGCGGTTTCGAAGCGGGCCTTGGCGCCGAGGGTGATGTTCTGGTAATCCGCGAAATAGGCGTCAAAACCGTTGAGGATGGTCTTGGCGATACGGCGCGCGGTCGGCGAGTGATTGGTCATGCACTAGACTTTTCATTTGGGTATTCGAATCAACGCCCGCCCTCTGCCGGCGCAGCCCTGGGCCGCGCCGGCAAAGAGGTTCAAGCCGATAGTAGCACGCTGTCGCGGAGCTTCACTTGAACGATTGGATCAGCAGCTTTGTCTTTTTCTTTGCGGTGATCGATCCGGTGGGCACCCTGCCGGTGTTCATTGCCGTGACCGCGCGTCACGCCGACTGGCAGAAACGCAGAATTGCCCTGATGGCCGTGGTGGTGGCCACCGGTATTCTGTTTTTCTTCCTGCTTGCCGGGCAGTACCTGCTGGAGAACATCGGCGTGCCGCTGTCGGCCTTCCAGGTGGCCGGTGGCGCGGTGCTGTTCCTGTTCGCACTGACGATGATTTTTGGTGAGGGCAAGCCGGAGAGCGAGCTGGAGATAGTGCAGGGCGGGCACGAGACGGCCATCTTCCCGCTGGCCGTGCCCTCCATCGCCTCGCCCGGTGCCATGCTGGCGGCGGTGGTCCTGACCGACAATTACCGCTTCGATTTCATCCACCAGGCGCGCACCGCCACAGCCATGCTGGCGGTGCTGGCCATCGTGTTGCTGATCCTGCTCACCGCCGGCTGGATCTACCGCTGGATCGGCAGCGCCGGCGCCAGCATCGTCAGCCGGGTGATGGGCCTGATCCTCGCCTCGGTGGCCACCACCAATGTACTGCTGGGGATCCAGCAGTTCTTTTCCGTCTAACAGGCCGCCCGGCCTAATAGCGCCCGCCATCCTTCTGCGGGCATTCCGACTGCGGCTCCGAACCGTCCAGCGGCCGGTACATTGGATCGAAGCAGCGCGGCAGCGGCCAGCGGGCCTTGCTGTGGTGGAAGTCCGCGGATAAATCGCACTGGGATTCGCCATCCAGGCACCAGCTGTCGGGCTCGGACATGGCGACCTGGTTGGCGCCGTGCCGGAACTGCGATACGGCGTGGTACACCAGCCGGCGGGCGCGATTCAGGCTGCCCAGCGGCTGCCACTCGCCGACACCGTGCCAGGGGTTCATCGACAGGTTCTCGCAGAACTCCTGCTGTGCCTCACCGGAAAACGACTGTGCGGGGATATTGATGCGCGCGACCGGCACGAACGGCGAGGCGCTTTCCGACCAGATCACCGCGGCGTCGTCCAGCGGCATATCCGCCCCGGGCATCCTTTGCTGCACCATGAAATCGAAGCAGGCCGCGCCGCCATCCAGCTGCTGCGCCATGGCCTCGGTGAGGTAATTGCTGTCCGCGTGCTTGCCGTCGGCGGCGAACTGCATGCCCGGGCACGGGCGCGCGGAGAACTTCAGCGCCGTGTCGCCGAGCTGGTAGGGCAGCATCGAGTAATACTGCGGCGCGAGTGGCGAGTTGATCTTGGAGGACACCGTCTGCGCAGCGCGGTAGAACAGCTTCGGGTGGAAGCGCGGCGGCGCCAGCCCGAAGAACCAACCGGTGCGATCCAGGTTGGCCAGGTAACTCATGTTGTCCACGTAGTCGTAGATGTTGCGGTTAAAGAACGCAGGCGTGTTGGTCATGATGAAATCCTGCGTCGCCGGCCCCTGCAGTTCCGGGGCGATTTTCTCCCCGCTGACGTCCAGCAGCTTGATCGCCATGCCGCGGGCATCGGGTTTCGAGTCTGCCTGTACGGTCATGTCGCCGTTGGAAAAGCGGATCCACGCGTGGTATGCGCGTCCGGGTTCGGCGAACACGCTGTGCCGGAACTGTGCCGGGATATCGCCATTGATCGAAAAAGTCGCGCGCACACAGCCGGTGGCCTTGGCATGGGCGTCGCGGCGGTAGGGCAAGCCGTTGATCTTTTCCGCCTTGCGCGAGATCTCGCGCCCCAGTTCCATTGCGCGCACAATCGCCTGCTTTTCCTCTGCGGAGATTTCCATGCCCAGCGTGTCCAGCTCGATAGTGTCCCGCTGTGGCGGCGTGTCGGCCAGGGTGGCGCTGCTGAGCAGCGCGATTGAGAGAAGGTATCTGCGGATCACTGTGCGTCCTCCTGTGCGCTCTGCGGCGCGCTCTTACGTACCGGGCCACGGTCGGCGACGGTCAGCGGTTGTCCGTGGGCGGCGGTGCAGGCGCGGGCGGTGGAATTGTCTTGCGGCGCCTGCGCATAGTGATTCCAGTCCATCGGGTCGCCACCGAGGGCGGTGTCGAAATCCGGGTTGCCCATGACTTTGAGGTACTCGATGATCGCGTAGCGCTGTTCCTCGCTGAGCAGGTTGCCGATCCGGCCGGGCATATCCACATCGGTAAACAGGTGGCCGGTGTTGCGGTTGCCGTCGATGCTGGTGTCCATCAGGAAGCTGCCGGGCGAATAGGCGGTGACATAGCCGAGCTTGTTTGGATCGTATTCGCGGTTGCCCACGTAAAAGGTCTTCGGCCGCGCGCGCAGCGGCGACAGCAGGTCGTAGATGGTGGGTACCGAGCCGTTGTGCAGGAACGGCGGGGTTGCCCACACGCCGTGCAGGGGCCTGGCCTTGTAGGCGCGCTGGTTCTCGATGCGAAATGGCACGTTGAGGCCGTCGAAGTCCGCCACCTGCTGCGCGCCCTCGATCCCCTCGCGGCCGTAGAGTTTCGGCACCAGGTCGTTGAGCAGCAGCTGCAGGCCCTCGCCGGCATTCGCGGGTTTCGCGCCGGGGAACAGCTTGCCCAGGTCGTAGCGGTTGTCGATGTAGTTGTCCGCCAGCTTGCTGTCGGTGCCGATCACCTTGGTGCTGATCCACGGCAGCGACCACATGGTGCTGCGCCAGTCATCGCGGTAGGCGTTGCCGTCGCTGCGACTGACCTCACCGTCCATGTCCCACTGCCAGTTGGTGGCGATCTGCCCGGGCACCGTCGCCGACGGGTTGTCAGCGATGGGCCAGCGATAGGATTTGCTCCGGTGCGGGCCGTGGCAGTAGGCGCAGCGCCCTTCGAACAGCGCCTTGCCGGTACGTGCTTTGGCGATATCAATCTTGCCCAGCACGGGCTCCGGCCACTTCGGCGGCTTCAGTTTGCGCAGCAGCCCCTCGACGCAGTGCAGTCCTTCCAGGTCGATCGAGGTCTGGCCGAAGTCGGCACCCTTGAGGACCTGGCCGTCGGCGTCGAGCAGTTTGATCGGCGCCAGTACGCCCAGAGTTTCACCGATGTTGCGGGCCATGGCCTGGTTGGTGAAGCCGGTGTACTGCACCCAGTCAAAACGCCAGATATCCCACAGGAAGGGGAAGCTGGCCGGGGCATCTGCCGGCCGGTAATTGTCCGGTTCGTTCAGGCGATAGCCGAACACCACATTGGCGATCCGCCCGACCGCGTCGATACGTCCGCGTCCCTCTTCCACCGGGTAGTATTTGGGCGCACCGGCGCTGTTGCTGAATTTCTTCAGGCGGTGGGCAAACTGCCAGAATTCTTTTTTCAGTGCACTGCGCTTGTCTTCGTCCGCACCGGCGACGCGGGTGGCGAATCTGTCCCACTTGGCCGGGTTGAGCAGTGTCTCGAACACGGAGGCGCCCAGGGTGGTGATGAATTCACCGCGCTTGGGATTGGACAGGCTCTGCATCGCCTGGCCGCCGTCGACGCGCAGGGCGGTGCCCTTGTAGTGCAGCTCGCCGGTGTGGCAGGTGGCGCAGCCGAAATCCAGCCGCTGCCGGCCGCTGGTCGGGTCGGTATGCATGGTCAGCCCTACCGGCAGGTTACCCGGATTGAGGCGGTCGGGGCGCTGACCCGGTGCCACCACAAAGCCCCAGCCGCGCATATTGGCGGCGCTGGCGAGGCGCTCGTGGGACAGCGGCAGCTCCAGATTCACGAGCCAGTCGTAGTCCATACCCAGCAGTTCGGTACCCTGCGGGGTGTAGTAAAAGGTGTGGCGCTGCTCGTCGGTCCAGCCGTCGTTCAGGTATTGCAGACGGTAGATATGCTCCTCGGTGAGATTGGGTTTGAGGTAGGCGGCCAGCTTGCCATAACCAACCAGCACCACTGCGGCGAGGACCAGGCAGACCCTGAGCCAGCGCGGCCCCAGTGCGCACCACAGGGCGGCCAGTGCGCGAGCGAGGCGTCTCAACCAGTGCCAGGTGCCGAAGAAGAGTTTGCCGGGCAGCGCCTTGATGTGCCTGCCCAGGCTCGCGAGTCGAAGTCGCATCAGCCGTGCGAGTGACATGGATCCCCCTGAGAAATAGTGATTGTTATTGGATAAATTCTTCGCGCTGGCTGTACTTGACCTGAATCGCGTGTGCCAGTTTCGAGGTAATATTGCGCAGGTATTTCTGCATGTAGTGTTCGCTAACGCTCAGGTCAGCGAGGTTTTTCCAGAAGGACGTGACCGCGCCCTGGCGGCTCTGGTGGGCGTTCTCATAGACGTAGTACTCGCCCTCCAGCAGCATCAGCTCCGGACCGAAATGGGCGTAGCCTCCGTGGATGGCGTCGATCAGGTCGTCGGGCGGCACCAGCGGCACCAGGTCGTTTTCGTCGACGACACGCAGCAGCGGC
The DNA here is from genome assembly GCF_039696035.1 of Microbulbifer sp. SAOS-129_SWC. Lineage (GTDB taxonomy): Bacteria > Pseudomonadota > Gammaproteobacteria > Pseudomonadales > Cellvibrionaceae > Microbulbifer. The sequence continues at coordinate 3,770,106 of NZ_CP155567.1, read as the reverse complement.
AGAAAGTGGTACTTCGCTGCGCCCGCCTTATTGGTCACCTTGGGTTGGCCAAAATTGATCGACGGGCCCAGCGTGAAGCCGTCCTCGTGCAGGTACATCATCAACAGGGTGGATATCGCCGCACCGAGGGAGTGGCCGGTGAGCAGGACCGGCAGCCGCTTGTCCAGCTGCGGTAACAGGGCACGGTAGATCTGTATCGCGGTCTGGTCGAAGCCCCGGTGTACGTAAATGCCGAGCCGCGGGTTTTCGGACTCGACATAGTCGGCATCCTCGCCGGCATTGCGGAGATTGTCGGTGCCGCGAATCACGATGACCTGCCGCTTCGGATTGGTCTCGCGTTCGAGGAAGTACTGCACCTCACCGCCGCTGGTGGAAACCAGAGCCGTGTCGGGGTAGGACTTGCGGATGTCGGCCTCGGACTGGTAGGCCGCGGCCGCGCGCGCCGCGTACCAGTTCACCTGCTGGAAATTGACCTGCTGCAACTCTGCTCTCCCTGTTTCTTTGTGCCGGCGAATGAACCGAAAGGGTTCGATGGCGGTCTCAGTGCCGGGTTATGATGCAGCGAAGATTGAACTTTCCTGTCAATCCCGTAAATCAGGTCTGCTCGCACAGGTAAATTCATCCCGGTTGGCCGGCGATTGTAGTAATCTTGGCGTCTTCAGACCACGGTGCTGGCATGCATTAGAGCCGAGCATTATAAAAACGAAAAACTCCTAGCCAACCGTATTCCGATGAATATTTTTCGATTGAACAGGCACAAGTACACAAGAACCTGTCGAACGTCGGTATCTCTCCCCGGACGGTACCAGTGGGCCAGGCTGCTGCTGGCCATGCTTATCCTGCTGCCCCTGAGTTGCCTCGCGCAGCAATCCATTGCTGTCGGCAAGCAGGAGCTCGGAGGCACCACGACCGGACAGGCGGAGATATGGCACGATAAAGAAGGCAGGAGTGATCTGGTGTCGGCCTATCGGGCCTATCGTCATGGCGATTTCGCGCCGCTACACAGTGCGGGTTCGACGGGCCTGCAGGCGGGCGCTTTCTGGTCCCATGTGATACTCAGAAATACCACCGATAGCGACCTGACCCTGCATATCGAATATGTCGATCACCAGCTGATTCGGCTGGAGGCCTACCAGAGACCGTTGACCACGCCGCAGGCGGCCAGCGCGGGCAGTACTGCGGAAGTTGTTCCGCAGTTCCACCTGCTGGCAAAGATGGCGATGAGCGACTCGTTTTCCGCGCGCCCGGTCCCCCACAACCGCTTCGTTGTACCGCTGACCATTCCGGCCGGTGAGAGCAGCGAGCTGATGATCAAGTTCAGCTCCGACGAGCTGGGCTTTGTCGTGCCGGCCATGCGTATCTGGAAGCCTCGGGCGCTGCGGGCGGAAAACAACCTGGAAACCTATGTGCTGGGGTTTCTGTTCGGCGGCTTCAGCCTGATGGCAGTTTTCTCCCTACTGGCTGGCGTCGCCTCGCGGACCCGGGTCTACTACACCTATTCCATTTACGCCGCGTCCAAAGTCATCGCCTGGTCGACCATCCTGGGGTACACCCATCAGTACCTGCTGACCGAGCACTTCCACTGGAATTACATATCGCTGGCCGGGGGGCTGTCGATTTTCTGTGGGGTCTGGTTTTCGCGGATGTTCCTGCGCACCGCCGAACATATTCCCCGATTCGACTATCTGCTGAAGTTCAAGATGGTCAATGCCTGCTTCCTGCTGACCTGTGCCGCGCTGAATCTCACCGCGCTGTCGATTATCTCGATGACCATCGCGCTGCTGCTCTATCCGCTCATTTCGATTGCGGCCCTGGTGCGCTGGCGTCAGGGGAATCGCGAGGCACTGCTGTTCGGCCTGGCATGGAGCCTGCTGGTAATCGGCCTGGTGGTACAGGCACTGCGCGACCTGGGCCTGGTTGCACATACCACGGTCAATTATTACTGGCCGCCGGTGGCCTCGTTTATCGAGATGATTACCATCATGGTGGCCATGGGTATCAAGGTGCGGCGGCTGCGTCAGCAGAAAGAGGAGGCGGAGCAGCGCTACAGGAGACAGCTGGAGCACTCCAAGGCAGAACTGGAAACCCAGGTGCGTGCCCGCACCCACGAGCTGGAGGCGGCCAAAGTGCTGGCCGAACGGGAGGCCAGAACCGACCTCCTCACCGGCATTCACAATCGCCGCAGCTTCTTTGCCGAGGCGGAAATCCGGCTCGATCTGGCCAAACGCAAAAGCCTGCCGTTGTGCCTGTTGATGCTGGATATCGATCATTTCAAATCCATCAATGACACCCACGGTCACGCCATTGGTGATGACGCGCTGTGCGCGTTCAGCGCGGCGATCGCCAACCATATTCGCGACATCGACCTGTTCGGGCGTATCGGCGGCGAGGAATTTGCGCTGCTGCTGAACGAAGACCGCCACGGGGCGATGGAGATGGCCCGGCGTTTGCGCGACGAGATTGCCGCAGTGGAATTGACAGCCCCGAATGGCCCGCTGCGATTTACCGCCAGTATCGGCGTCGCTTACTTCCGCTGCGAGGCGAGTGTCGACGAGCTGCTGCACTGCGCCGACAAGGCATTGTACGAGGCCAAGCAACAGGGCCGGGATCGCGCGGTAGAGGCGCTCGCCTGGTAACTCCCCGAAGGCACGACCCGGCGGCTGGTAAAACCGGCCATCGGGCTCAGAACCCGCACCTATCCTCGCCGTGTCGCGGCAGGACAAATTTAAAAAAAGCGTCACGCACTTTTCATATAAGCTGACTAGCCTGCACTCCATTCAAGAAAAATCACCGCTTAAAAAACGGGAATGGGGATGCTATGAAAAACGACGCTCGCACTGCGCGCCGGCTGGTCCTGCCGCTGACCGCGCTCGCCACCGCAATTATTTCGATCAACGCCGCCGCCGACGATAGCAGCGCCTCGATGGAGACGGTACAAGTTACCGCCCAGGCTGCCAACGCGCGCAGTGATATCGATCGTCAGCGCCATTCCAACAAGGTGGTCGCGGTACAGACCGCCGATGCCATCGGCGAACTGCCGGATGCCAATGTCACCGAGGCGCTGCAGCGGATGCCGGGTGTTTTTATCGCCCGCGACCAGGGCGAGGGCCGCTTCGTCGGAGTGCGCGGTATTGATCCCAGCCTGAACGCCACCACTATCAGCGGTATGAGTCTGCCGGCGCCGGAAGCCGACACCCGCGCGGTGGCCCTGGACGTGATTCCGTCAGACCTGCTGGCGAGCCTCGAGGTATCCAAGACGCTGACCCCGGATATGAGCGCCGATTCCATCGGTGGTGCCATCGAGATCAAGAGCCTGAATGCGCTCGATCACGACGGCAGCGCCTACAAGATCGGTGTGGAAAACAGCTACAGCGACCTGCAGGGCGAGCACAGCCCCAAGCTCGCGGCCAAATTCACCAACGTATTTGAGCTCGACGGCGGCCGCCAGCTGGGTCTGGCCATCGCCGCCAGCCACCAACAGCGCAACTTCGGTTCCGAGAACGAGGAGACCGATGGCGTCTGGGAGAGGATGCAGGCGGAAGACGGTTCCGAAGCCTTCGGTGCACCGGAAATCGAGCAGCGCGACTACACCATCACCCGCGAGCGCACCGGCCTGGCTGCCAACCTGGACTTCCGCCTGAGCGACACCGGCAAGTTGTACCTGCACAGCCTCTACTCCGATTTTTCCGACGACGAAGAGCGCCAGCGCAACGAGTACAAGCTGGATAAGGGCGACCTGCAGACCATCACCGCAAGCTCGGCCACCTGGTCTGATGCGCGCATCAAGAAATCGCTGAAAGACCGCTACGAGGAGCAGAAGATCCTGTCGGTGATTGCTGGCGGCGAGCACGATCTGGATCTGTGGGGGCTGGAGTACGCGCTGGGTTACTCGCGCGCCGAGGAGAATGAACCGAATCGGCGCGACACCGCCTTCCAGCAGAAGGGGCTGGAAATCGGCTACACCAGTGCCGGCCGCACACCCGACCTGTTCGCCAGTGATAGCGCTGCGGCCACCGACCCGTCCCGTTACGGGCTGGACGAAATTGTCGTCGAGAACAATTTCACCGACGACGAGGAAGTCAGCTTCCGCCTCGATCTGCGCCGCGACCTGCAACTGGCCGGCAACCAGACCGAACTGAAGTTCGGTGTGCAGCAGCGCAACCGGGAAAAAACCGGCGATCTCAACGCCACCACCTACGACGGCTTCGGCGGTGACTATACCCTGGCCGACTTCGCCATGCGCCGGGTCGACTACGGCCTGGCCGCTTTCGGCCCCGGCGTCGACAAGGGCGCGCTGAACCGTTTCATCAGCGCCAATCGCGCCAACTTCACCGTGGACGAGACAGCCACTGCGCTGGACTCCGCGCGCGATTATGTCATGGACGAGGACGTCACCGCTCTGTACGCGATGCACACGATCGAATTCGACCGTGCCAACCTGGTTTACGGGTTGCGCTATGAGAAAACCGATTTTTCCGCCGATGGCAATCGCGTGATCGAATCCGGTGCGCCTATCGCCGGTGCCGAGCAAGTCGCCGAGGGTGTCTACGTCAGTGGCGAGAGCTATCAGCGCGATTACAACGACCTGTTCCCCAGCGTCAATTTCAAGTACGACCTGACCGACAACGTCGTGTTGCGCGCCGCCTACACCGAATCCCTGTCGCGCCCGTCGTTCGGCAAGCTCAATCCGTCCGCCAAGGAGATCGAGTACGATGACGGCGAGCTGAAAGTGGAGGCGGGCAACCCGGCGCTGGATCCCTACGAGGCGCAGAACTTCGACCTCTCCGCCGAATACTACACCGATCGCGTGGGCATGTTTTCCGTGGGGGTGTTCCACAAGGCGATCGACAACTTCGTGGTTACCGCCGATGTGACCGCCAGTACCGACCTGACCCAGTACGTGGGCAGCCTGGTGGTGGACGATGCGGAAATCCTGCGGCCGATCAACGGCGACACGGCGACCCTGACCGGTGCAGAACTGTCCTGGACCCAGGGTTTTGACAACGGTCTGTTGCTGCGCGCCAACGCCACCGTGTCCGATTCCGAAGCGGATCTGGGGCTCGGCGCCGGCGCCGGCCGCAGCAGCAAGATTGCGCTGCCGTCGCAGTCGGACCTGGTGGGTAACTTTATTATCGGCTACGAGCGCGACGCCTTCAGCCTGCGTCTGTCCACCAGCTTCACCGGCGAACGCCTGGTGGCAGTGAACAGCGAAGACGCGGCACTGGACAGCTACCAGGACAGCCATATGCAGGTGGACCTGTCGGCGAAATACCGGTTTGCCAACGGCCTGAAACTGTCGTTCAGCGGCGTCAACCTGAACGACGAACCCCTGTATATCGAGAACTCCGGTTACAACGGCCAGTACGAGAAGTACGGCCCGACATATGTGCTCGGTCTCAGCTACAGCACTTTTTAACCAATCATTGAAAAATCAAGGACCGGCCTCTTGCGAGGCCGGTCTTTTTTGGCTTTGAGTGCGCCCGATACCTTTTTGTTGGAAAAAAGGCGCCACTCTGGCACCGGCGAGTGATACGGATACCGGCACAATGCGACACCAACCACTGCGAACGCTCTCCATCGCCACCGCACTCTGCGCGCTACTGCTGGGCTGCGGTGGTGCGGAACAGGGCATTACGGATAAAGGCACCACAGAAAAACGCGCTGCTGCGCCACTGCGTACGGAGTCGGCGCTGCCGCTGGACAATGTGGTGGCCGACCAGCTGGATACGCTGGCGCTGGACGGCCAGTCCTACCTGCTGCTGGCCAGTGAAACCCGCGGCCTGGTATTGCTGGATGACAGTGGCGCAGAGGTGCTGTCCCTGCAGCGCGGCAAGATAGAGCGCTTCGCCCTGCAGCCGCAGGTGGACGGCAGCTGGCTGCTGGCCAGCTACGATAAAAATCGCGGTGAACTCGCCCTGCGCCGTCTGTCCACCAACGCCGATGGAATGCCGCAGTTACAGCTGCTCACCGCACACAAGACCGCGGCGCCGCAGGTGGCGCTGTGCTTTTCCCGCCAGGCGGATCACAGCCACCTGTTCGCCATCGACGAAGACGGACTCGGCCGCGAGTACGCGCTGGCGCCCGGCAGCGCCAGCAGCAATAGCCAATGGCGACTGCGCGACGTGCGACCGCTGTATTTCGGCGAACAGGTCAGCAGCTGCGCCGTCGATGATGCGCGCGGGCACTTGTATGTCGCGCAGCCGCCGCTGGGTATCTGGCGCCTTAACAGCAATGCCGAACGCGATGAGGCGCGCGGGGTGTTTGTCGCCGGTGGCGCGCTCGGCGACGACTTTGGTGGCCTGTGGCTGGAAAAAGGGGCGGACAGACTGTGGTTCACCAGCGGCCGGCAGGTGCGCGCCTACCGCCTCGGCGACAAGGGCGAGGGTGGCAGCGACCCCGGCGACAGTGAAATTTTCGCACGTGATCTAGCGCAGCTGCAGCCGGTGTCCGCAGTGTGGCGCACTGGCGAGCTGCTGGCACTGGAGGACGAAGGAAAGCGCGTCGAACGCTTCTCCGTCAGTCTGCCGCCGGCGCGGCCTGCGCCGGCAGCGTCGGCCATGGTGATGGTGAAGCCGCGCGCAGAGACGGCGCCGGTGACGTCCGGCGGCGACGCCGCCGACGACCCGGCCATCTGGGTCAACCCGCGGGACAGCGCGGCGAGCCGGATTCTCGGCACCGACAAGAAGAGCGGCCTGAATGTCTACGACCTGTCCGGTGCGCTGCGGCAGCACTTCCCGGTCGGTCGCCTCAATAACGTCGACCTGCGCCCGACCGATGTGCCCGGCTTCAGTGCGATCGCCGCGGCCTCCAACCGCAGCACGGCGGGGATCAACCTGTTCGGGATCACCGCTGGCGGTGAGGTGCAGAGTCTGGGGTGGCGCCCGCTGGCGATGCCCGATCCCTATGGTCTGTGTATGTTCCGTCGCGACCACCGCACCTACGTCTGGGTCACCGATAAGGAGGGCGGCCTGCAGTTGCTGGAAATCGCTTTCGAAGATCGCGACCGCGACTGGCGACTCAAGCCGCGCGGTACCGTGAAGGTGGCGAGCCAGACCGAGGGCTGCGTGACCGACGACGCACGCCAGACGCTGTTCTTCGGTGAGGAGGACCGCGGCATCTGGCGGCTGGATATGAACGCCTTTCTCGCGGGCGAGGGGCATCCGCAGCTGGTGGCCGAGGTGGACGGCCACAACCTGGTGGATGATGTGGAGGGCATGAGCCTCTATGTCGACGGCGACAGCGGCTATTTGGTGGTATCCAGCCAGGGCAGTAACAGCTACGCCCTCTACAGCCGTGACGGCAGCCGCTTTCTCGGCCGTTTCCGCGTCGGCGCCGACCTGCAGCGCGGTATCGACGGTAGCTCCGAGACCGACGGCCTCGACGTGACCAGCGCCGCGCTGGGGGCCGATTACCCGCAGGGATTACTGGTGGTACAGGATGGGCGCAACCGCTTGCCCAGCGAGGCGCAGAACTTCAAGCTGGTGGCCTGGGACAGTATTGCGGCGAAACTGCGCCTGTAACCGGTGTCTCCGGTCGCGGCCGGCAGTATGCGCCACAATATCCCGTTGCTGGCCGGGCTTCAGCTGAATTCGCCGGAGATGTATTCCTTGGTCAGGTGTTCCTGTGGATTCTCGAAGACCTGCTCGGTATTGCCCATTTCCACCAGGTAGCCGGTGCGCCCGCCCTCGGAAATATCCACGGAAAAGAACGCGGTCGTGTCGGCAACGCGCATGGCCTGCTGCATATTGTGCGTGACGATCGCCACGGTATAGCGCTTTTTCAGCTCGAGCATCAACTCTTCGATCTGGCGGGTGGCGATGGGGTCCAGGGCAGAGCAGGGCTCGTCCATCAACAGCACATCCGGTTCCGAGGCGATCGCGCGGGCGATGCACAGGCGCTGCTGCTGGCCACCCGAGAGCGAGAGCCCGCTCGCCTTGAGTTTGTCCTTGACCTCATTCCAGAGTGCGGCGCGCTTGAGCGCTTTTTCCACTTTCTTGTCCAGATCGCCTTTGAAGCGATTGAGCCGCAGGCCAAAGGCCACGTTGTCGTAAATGCTCATGGAAAAGGGGTTGGGCTGCTGGAAAACCATGCCGATGTAGCGGCGTACCACCACCGGATCCACGCCCGCGGCGTAGATATCCTGATCGTGGTACAGAACCTTGCCCTCAAAACGAAAGCTGCTGATCAGGTCGTTCATCCGGTTGAGGCAGCGCAGCACCGTGCTTTTGCCGCAACCTGACGGGCCGATGAAACCAGTGATTTTGTTCTGTTCAATCGGCACATGGCTGTTGCGCACAGCGAGAAAATCGCCGTAGTGGATCTTGTCTATACGACAGTCGATGACTGTTTCTGAGGGTGAAGTATCGGGTTCTTGACTGCGGGGAAGCATAACGGATTCAGCTCTCAAAATTTCTTGCGGCCGATTGCGCGGGCAATGATGTTCAAAATGAGCACGATAATGACCAGTACGAGTGAGGCGGTCCAGGCAAGTTCAATCTGGTTCTCAAACGGCATTCCGGAGAAATTGAATATCAGCACGGACAGTGACGCGGTAGGTTCACTCAAACTCGACAGGTAGTAGTTGCTGAACAGTGCGGTGAACAGCAGCGGGGCGGACTCGCCGGCAGCCCCGGCCACGGCCAGCATGACGCCGGTCATGATACTGGGCAGGGCGGTGGGCAGGGTAATCTTCCACATGACCTGTGTGCGGGTGCAGCCCATGCCAAAGGCGGCATCGGTCATGCGTTTCGGCACCTGGCCCAGCGCTTCCTCGGTGGCGATGATGACGGTTGGCAACATCAGTACTGCCAGACCCACGCCGCCGGCCACGGCGGAGTAGCCGAAGTGCACGACCAGGATCGCGTAGACAAACACCCCGGCCAGAATAGACGGGAAACCGGTGAGGACCTTGGCGATAAAGTGCGCTGCGCGCGCCAGAATACTGCCAGAATCCAGCATCTTGATGGAGACGGCCGTCAGTATTCCCAGCGGTATGGCGATGGCGCTGGCAATCCCGACCATGACCAGGGTGCCGACAATCGCCGGCCCTATACCGCCGCCGGCCTCAAACCCGGCGGGGGGGAGATCCGACAAGACCGACAGGAATTCCGCACTGATCAGGCGCGATCCGCCATTTTTCAGCAGCATCGCCACGATTGAAAACAGCGGGATCGCTGCCAGCAGGGCCAGGGCCCAGGCGCAGGCAGTGAATGCACTGTTGGTCAGTGAGCGGGTTTCAAAGGGTTCTTTCTGGAGATTGAGTCCTTTCCATCCCTCTTTTTTCAGCTGCTTGGGCGTTTTCAGATCTTTCACTTGATGCCCTCGAATTTACGCATCGTCGCCTGTTGAATAAAGAGTCCTCCGAGATTCACCAGGAATGTGATCAGCAACAGCACCAGCGCTGCGTACATCAATGCCTGCGCTTCCACTTTGCCCGCCTCCGGGAAGCTTGAGGCCATCAGCGAGGCCAGGGTGTTTGCCGGAGAAAACCAGGACAGGCTGATCTGGTTACTGTTACCGATGAGCATGGCAAGCGCCATGGTTTCTCCCAGTGCGCGTCCGAAGCCGAGGACCAGCGCGGCCAGCAGTCCGGATGAGGCGGTGGGTATCAGTACTTTGAAGATCGCTTCTGCGCGGGTGGTACCCATGCCGTAAGTGGCTTCCTTCACTTTGGCTGGAATCTGCCGGAAGGCGTCCACCGAGATAGCGGCGACAGTGGGGAGAATCATGATCGCCAGCACCAGTGCTGCTGGCGCCATCCCGGGACCGCTCAGTTCCGTTTCGAAAAACGGGATCCAGCTGAAATATTCGTGCAGCGTGTGGGCGACAGGGCGCAACAGCGGGATCAGAACATAGATGCCCCACAGTCCATACACCACCGAGGGGATTGCGGCGAGGAGCTCAATCATCAGGCGGAACAGGTAGGCAAGGCGATCGTGAATAAAGTTTTCGGTGAGAAAGATGGCCACGGTAATACCCAGTACCCCGCCACCGAGCAGGGCCAGCATCGAGCTGTAGATAGTGCCCCAGATTTCCGGCAGAACAGAAAAGTTCTCTTTGTTGACGTCCCAGGTGGTCCCCGTCAGGAAGTGCAGGCCGTATCGCTCCATCGCCGGCAGCGCCTGCTCGCCAATCATCCACAGAATGAACAGAATTAAAAAGATGATCGACCACGCGCAAACAATGGAAAAGGCGCGAAAGCCCGCGTCGCCATAGAGCTCCAGGTTGGCTGGCGGGCGCGTGATGCCTTTGCCGATTTTGTGGTCAAACAGCGTTTTTTTCATAGCGAAAATCTATCGTACCTAAATAGCAAATGCTCCGGTCCGAATAGTTCGGACCGGAGCACTTATATCTTTTGCAACCAGCCGTAGCAAGAACGGCTGGTCGTTTGTGCGTTACTGGATGAACTTGGCCGCTTCACGTACCTTGGTGCGCACTGCTTGCGGGAGCGGAATGTAGCCGAGGCTGTCCGCCTGTCCCTGAGCCGCGTCGCTCAGCATGTAGTCTACCAGTTTGCGTATGGCGGCCGCCTTCTGCTTGTCCTGCTTGGCGTAGGCCAGCAGCCAGGTGAAGCTGGCGATCGGGTAGGCATCGGCGCCGCTGGGGTCGGAGGCCCAGGCGATCAGGTTCGGTACCTGGCTTCCGGGCAGGGTGCCGGCCGGAAACTCGACGCTGGCCAGTGCAGCAGCACCGGATTCGGGTCCCGGAGCAACAAACTTGCCGGACTTGTTTTGCAGTTCTGCCACCGGCAGGCCGGTCAGTTTGGCATAACCGTATTCAACGTAGCCGATAGCGCCCGGGTTCTGCTTGATCTGCGCGGCGACACCGTCGTTTTTCGGTGCTTTGACGAAGTTGGCAGACGTGGGCCAGTTGGGTGACTTGGCGTGGCCGACAGAGGAGGCAAACTCCGGGTTGATGGCGCTCAGGTGACCGGTAAATACGAAAGAGGTACCGGAGGAATCGGAGCGGGCGACGACAGTAATCTTTTCGTCCGGCAGGTTGACACCCGGGTTGGCGGCCGCAATTTTGGGGTCGTTCCAGCGGGTGATCTTGCCCATGAAGATCTGCGGGTAGACATCGCGCGGCAGCTTCAGGGTATCAACGCCATCCAGGTGATAGGCCAGTACCACTTCGCCGGCAGTCATCGGCAGCAGCACGGCGCCCTGCTTGACCTGGGCGATTTCCTTCTCTTTCATCGCGGCATCGGAAGCGGCGAAATCCACCACACCGTTGATAAAGTCCTGAATACCGGCGCCGCTGCCCTTGGCCTGGTAGTCCACGCGGATATTGCTTTCCTCACGCGAAAAGTCCTTGAACCACTTGGAGTAGATGGGGAAGGGGAAGCTGGCACCTGAGCCGTTCAGTTTCACTGCACTGGTGGTGGCGCTGGCATCTTCGGGTTGGGCAGATCCTGGCGCTTCTTTAGAGCATGCAGTAATCATCAGCGCCGTTGCGCATGTCGCAGCGAAAGTGATCAAGCTGCGCGCGGTCTTGCTAGAGTACATCTGCTTTCCAATCATGATTGACCTCGTTAGGAAACAGGTATTTGAGTGGATAAAGGCAATCCTGGCCGTTTACGTAACGCCGCAGACCACCGTTGACCGGTGCAACTGGCTCAACACAGGTGCTTGTCGAGCGCAGTCTATAGACAATAAGTAGGTATTGCGCCGGTAAAGTGAAGCATAACTATGACAGTTTTGTGACAGTTCTCGTCCCTCTTCACTTGACGGCGGATGATGCTACATGAAGGTTGCAAAAATGTTACATGCTGCAACAAAGTGCCGGTCAATTTTTGATCGGAACCCGCCGGTCGCGGGGGATGTGTCTGCTATATATGGGAGGTTCAGGGGGATTCTGACCGAATCCCGCGTCAACAGTCTTCCTGAAAGGCGGGGGGACACTGTTCCGGGGTGACCGCATGGACAAAAAAGCCGGGTTTACGCGCAGCAAAAAGTGGCCGTTCGCACTGCTGTTTGCGCTGACACTGGTTCTGGCTGCGCTGGCAGTGCACTTTTACGCGGGGTTTGACTCCAGTCGCGAGGAGCAGAGTTATACCGGGCCGGTGCGGGTCCTGGGTTCGGGTGCCAGTTTTCCCGCGCCGCTGTATCAGCGCTGGTTTCGCGATATCTACCGCGAAGAGAGCGACATCCAGGTGGACTACCAGAGTATCGGCAGTGGCGCCGGCATTGCCAATTTTCTGGCAGGGCGCACGGATTTTGCCGGTTCGGATTACCCGCTTTCGGAATCGGAAGCCGCGAAGGTGGAGGGCGGTGTTATCCAGTTGCCAATGGCGGCCGGCGCGATTGTGTTCGTCTACAACCTGCCGGGTATCCAGCGGCTCAACCTGTCGCGCGGCGTGTTGGCGGATATCGCCAGCGGCAAAATCCAGAATTGGAATGATCCGAGAATCCGCGAGAGCAATCCGAAAGCGGCGCTGCCCGATTTGAAACTGACCCTGGTTGCCCGCGCCGAAGCCAGCGGCACAAGCTTTCATATGAGCAGCCACATTGCGGCATACAGCAAAACGTTCAGGACCCAGGTGGGAGCCAGCAAGTCGCCGAACTGGCCTCAGGCCCTCAAGAATCGCGGTGCGCTTATTCTGGCGCGGGGCAACTTCGGTGTCGCCAGTATGGTGGCGTCTGTGCCCGGAGCTCTCGGTTATGTGCAGTTTTCGTACGCCAAGCTGCCAAACCTGCAAATGGCGGCGCTGGAAAACCGTGCGGGGAATATGATTTATCCGTCGATGGCATCATTTCGGGCGGCAGTCGCCAGCGTGCAGGATCATTTAGCGCTGGAGGAGATCGCTGACCCGGAAGGCGGCGACGTTTATCCGCTGATCAGCTTGTCCTGGTTGATCATGCGGCGTAAATACAATGACCCGGATGTCCTTGCGGTCATGAAGGCGATCGTGCGCTACGGGCTCACCAGGGGGCAGGAATCAGAGGCGGCGATGGGGTATATCCCGTTCCCCAGATCGAGCCGCAAAAAAATAATCGAATACTTCGACAAACACGGCGGTAGCGGCTCGTAACGATGGCGGGGCCCGACAGGAACCGCGCGGGGCACGCTATGGTGCACTCTGCTCTCTCAGCAACTCCAGGAAGGTATCGACGATGCCCGCAGTGCGGCGGTCGCGCGCTGCTATCCACGACAGGTTGCGCACCAGTTGCAGCGGTGTGTCCAGCTCCACGAGCTGGCCGGTGGCAACTTCATCGGCAATCGCCAGGGCCGACAGGCAACCGATTCCCAATCCCGCCAGTACCGACTGCTTGATCGCCTCCTGGCGCGGCAGCGCGAGCGCGATCACCGGCGCAATCGCGGTTGCCTGCATGGCACTGTCGAAAACCTGTCGCGTGCCCGAGCCGGGTTCCCGCACAATCCAGCGCTGCGCGCCGAGGCCTTCGAGGTCGAGCTGCCGGTGTGGCGCCAGCGGGTGATCGGCAGCGCAGAAGACGCTTAAGCGGTCTTTGCGCCACAGGCCTATCTCCAGCTCTGCGTGTGTCGCTGGTCCCTCGATAATGCCCAGCTGTGCGCGGCCCTTTTCCAGCATCGCCAGAATCTCGCCGCTGTTACCGATACTGATGCGTGGCACCACCCGGGGGTGGCGGCGGCAGAATTCCGCCATCAGGTGTGGCAGCAGGTAGCAGCCCACGGTGACACTGGCGGCAACATGGAAGTCGCCGCCGATCACCTCCTGTTGCGGCGATTCCAGGCCGTCGACCAGCGCCAGTATCTCCCGTACCCGCGGCATTATCTGCCGTCCGGCTTCACTCGGCTCCAGGTGGCGCCCGATGCGCAGGAACAGCCGGTAGCCAAGGGTGCGCTCCAGCTCGCGGATCGACTGGCTGGCGGCAGACTGGCTGATTGCCTGCTCGTCCGCGGCATCCGTCAGCCGGCCCAGACGGCTAGTGGCTTCCAGCAGTCGCAGTTGGCGCAGATTGATATTCATCGGTTTTGCTTAACTCTCATATAAGAAAGTTCCATTTTAATTATGATTGTTCACTGTTTACAGTCCGTGCCCATGATTGGGCGGCGGGATGTGAACCGATGTGGATTCGATTGTTAGCGATTGCCGGCGGCGCCATGGTGCTGGCGCAGCTTCCGCAACTGGCGGGTGTCGGCTTGTCGGCGCTGCCGCTGGCAATACTGCTGGGGCTGATTTACGGAAACCTGTCGCAACGGCCTGCGCAGGCAGCGGCGCAGGCGCCAATCCTCTGGTGTCAGCGCCATGCACTGCGCGCGGGAATCGTACTGTTCGGGTTCAACCTCAGTTTCCAGCAGATAGCGGCGCTGGGCTGGCAGGTGGTTGCCATCGACCTGCTGGTCATTGGCACGGTGCTCGCAGTGGGCATCTTTGTCGGCGAGCGACTGTTGGGATTGTCGCGCGAGCTGGCAGTACTGACCTCGGTGGGCAGTGCGGTATGCGGCGCCGCCGCCATCCTCGCCACAGAACCGGTAACGCGGGCGCGACAGCAGGACGTCGCCGTCGCGGTGGCCACCGTGGTGCTGTTTGGCACCCTGGCGATGTTCAGCTATCCGCTGATCTACACCGCCGCCGGCCTGCCGCCATCGGCGTTCGGGGTTTACATCGGCAGTACCGTACACGAAGTGGCACAGGCGGTGGCGGCGGGGCAGTCGATTGATGCAACGGCGATGCGCAGTGCCGTGGTGGCCAAGCTGCTGCGGGTGATGCTGCTGGCGCCGGTGGTGTTGGTGCTCGGCGCGCTGCTGTTCCGCAGGCGCGATACCGCCGCGAATGGCGGCGCTGGTGTGGCGGTGCCCTGGTTCGTGTTCGGCTTTATCGCTGCGGCCGGGATCAACAGCGCAATCGCCCTGCCGGATTTTCTGCTCGGCGGGATGCGGCTGGCTGCGCAGTTGCTGCTGGCACTGGGGATGGCGGCGCTGGGGATAAAGACGCACTGGCGCAGCATTCGCCGCGCCGGCGTCAGGCCATTGCTACTGTCGGCGCTGCTGTTTGTCCTGTTATTGGGCGGCGGTTTGCTGCTGAACGCGGGGTTTTACCACTGAGTGAAGGCTGATCCCGGATAGCCCGCGGCGCTGCTGAATTCAGAAATGCATACTCCACCCCAGGGAGGCCGTCTGCACGTCGAAGCTGCTGCGGAACTTGTCACTGCCCACATCGCTGAAGCTCTCCCACTCGGCGCGCAGGGTCCAGCTGTTGTGGTAGCGGTAGCTGATGCCGGCGCCGTAGCCCCATTGAAAACCGCTGTCGTTGTCGGCGGCCTTGCCGTTGACCGACACCAGAACTTCGTTAACGGTGCCGTCCTGCTGCAGGTACCTGGCGTACAGCTGGCCGGACTGCCGTTCGGTAAATTCCGCCAGCCAGATACCGCCGCCGGCCTTGCCAAACAGGCTGAAGCCGCTGCCGAGCGGCCAGTGGCCGACGACAAACGCATTGGCGAGGCGGGTTTTGATTTCGTCCTGCGCGCGAATGTAGTCGTCGCGGTCGCCGTTAACGCGGAAATCCAGACTGGATGTTGGCAGCTGCTGGTAACTGAGCTCTACCGCCAGCAGCGGCGACCAGCGCCAGCCGCCGTAGACCTTCCAGCCATCGCCGCCGCTGCTGCAGGTGCTATTACTGGCGCTGATACCCTGCACGAACGCCTCGGCACCGCTGCAGAACCCCTGCAGCGTAGCGTCGCTGATACTGACACCGGCGTAGCGGTGGGAATAGAAATCGGCCTGTGCCTGTGTGCACAGGGTGAGAAGGGGTACCGCTAGCAGAAAGAGGGGCCTCGCCATGGCGTTACCTGCTGGGTTGTGGATTGTTCGTTATTGTTTACCGCAAACCTGTCTGTGTCGTCGGGCACACCGCCAGATTGTTCCGGTGCGCACGGCACATCCTGCGCCGGGATGCTTTTAGAGATCGAACTCTGCGCGCAGCGCCGCCAGCTTCTGCGCATTCGCTGCCTTGCTCAGCGGTTTGCCCGGGTTTTCCTCCAGCTTCAGCTGCTGCGGCGCGGCCAGCTTCTCACCTTCCAGCACCCGCGCGCACAACTTGCGATAGTGTTCGGCAAACACCGGGAAGGCCACCGACTCTGAATTATTCGCCAGGAAGAACCAATTGGATTCTCGCCCGGCGTGATAGACCACCGGGTGGCTCCAGTTGAAGTTGGCCTTGGGGCTGGTGGCGTTGCAGGCCTCGCGGTAGGCGGTACGCGCGTCCGGCAGGCCATTGTCGCCGGCGGCGCACAGGGTCAGCATCTTGTGCACCGTGGGCAGGTATTCGCTCTGGCGGATGGCACGCTTGGCGCCGGCGACGATTTCCGCCGGGGAAAACGCGCTCAGGGATTCAAGCCACAGGCGCTTGGCGTGGTTCAGGGTCTCGGTATCGGAAAACGCCGCGTTGAACTGGTTGTGGTAGCTGAGCTTGAGCAGGCCAAAGACTTCATTGAGCGCGCGCTTGCGTTCATTGAGCTGCTCATCGGCGCTGTGATTACCAGTCTGTGTCTGTGACGATGTCGAGGACGGATCGGTCCCTTGTCCTCTGGTTGTCGTGGCGCTGGTTGTCGGTGTGTTGCGTACCATTGGATTGTCCTATTGCCAGCTTGTTGCGCGCGGCCCACTGGTGGCGCGCGTGACGCACGAAAACGGCGTCCCAGCTCTTGCGCGCGGCGTTCTGGCCGCGCCAGTAAATGATGAATTCCGGCACCAGGGAGAGGGCGAAATCCCGCTCTATTTCACACTGATTGACCAGGTGGCTCAAGCAGTCGCCGCCGGGCTGCCAGTGGCGCGAGATGGGCTTGGCCACCGGGTTCTTCTCGATGCCCTGGCAGTAGTAGGCCCATTCCTCGCGCGCGTACTCGATAAACTGTTCGCCCCAGCGCGCGCTGTGGCCGCCGCGCTCGAGCCATTTGTAGATAAATTCCGGCAGTAGCTCGGCGGCAAAGTTGGGGTTGATTGCCAGGCGCCGGAGCTGTTCCCAGGTGTGCTCGCTGGGCTGCCAGTCGCGGGTCATCGCCTGCGGTTTGCGCTTTTCGATAAACGGCGTGTCCTGCTTCTCCCAGTCTTCCATGATCCAGTCGTTGAATTCCAGATCCCAGGAGATGGACTGCTTGCCGCTGGAGCGGTGGTAGTCGACAAAGCGCTGCAGGCCGCGCTGCACGAAGGTGCTGGGCACGCCCTCGTCGGCGAGCTTGCTCAGCGTATCGGCGCCCGGGCGCCAGTCCTGCGGCAGCGGCTGCTTGCGCTGCGCGGTGGCGCGGTAGGCCTCCCACTTGCTCTTGACCTGTTTCAGGAACAGCGCGCCGAACGAGTGGCGCGGCTCGCCGCGCTCGCGCCAGTAGGTCACGAACTCCGGCAGCTGCTCGCGCACAAAGTGCTCGGGCACGCCCAGCTGGGCAATGCGCGCCATGGTCTCGGCGTCCGGCTGCCAGCCGGGACCGATGGTGTTGGCGCTGCGGCTGGCGGGCAGTTGCGCCGCCGGCTGCTGCGGCGCGCGACCCTGGGCGGCGGCCTGCGGCCGGGTGTGTTCACCGGGCAGGGCGAACTTGAGCAGTTCGCTGCTGCCGTAAGGCGCCGCACCGAGCAGCAGGGCGCCCTGGTTGCGCAGGCTGGTGGCCACCCGCTGGATATCCGCCGGTTGCCAGAAGGGCAGCAGTTGCTGCAGCTGCTCGCCGTCGGCGGTATACCAGTCGCGCCCGGGGTGCTGTTCCACCGTCAGGAAGGGCGTCAGGTCGCCCAGGGCCGTGAGCAGCACTGCTTCCTCCAGGCCGAGGGTGGCGGCCAGAGTGGGAGAGATACACAGGGGTCTTTCTGGTAGCAGGGGGTGCTTCATGGCGCGATTCTATCACTCCCGCGCCAGCCTTGTGCAGGCAAGGTGCGGAGTGACTGAACGTTCGTGAGTATTCGCTAAGCTGTAAGAAGTACTCACTCCACAGAGGCGGCAGGTGACGATGCAGTCCTTCCTGGAAACCTGGCACCAGGCGGCGGTGACCACCCTGGGGCTCTTCTGGATGGCCTTCTGGGCCTTTGCGCTCGGTTACCTGGTCAGCAGCATGATCCAGGTGTTTGTGACCCGCGAGCGCATGCGCGCGAGCATGGGCGAGGCGGGGGCGAAGAGCATCGGCCTGGCCACCTTCTTCGGCTTTATCTCCAGCTCCTGTTCTTTCGCCGCGCTGGCCACCACCCGTGCGCTGTTTGCCAAGGGGGCGGGGCTGGTGCCGGCACTGGCATTCCTGCTGGCGTCCACCAACCTGGTGATCGAGCTGGGCATCGTGATCGGCGTGTTCCTCGGCTGGCAGTTTGTGGTCGGCGAGTATCTCGGCGGGGTGCTGTTGATCCTGCTGATGTGGCTGCTGGTGCGCCTTACCTATCCGAAGAAGACCGTTGAGCGGGCGCGCGAGCGCGCGCGGGAGGCCGAAGATACTGAAAGTGACGGCGAGATCCCGGACTGGAAGCAGCTGATCCGCTCCCGCGCCGGCTGGCGCAAGGTGGCCGAGCGCTTCGTGATGGAGTGGAAGATGGTGTGGAAGGACGTGACCATCGGTTTCACCGTGGCCGGGATTATCGCCGCCTTCGTGCCGCGGGAATTCTTCCAGGCGCTGTTCGTCGGCTCCGGCGAAGCCGATCCGTCTTTCTGGCAGGTACTGGTGCAGTGCCTGGTGGGACCGGTGGCGGCGTTTTTTACCTTTATCGGCTCGATGGGCAATATCCCGCTGGCGGCGGTGCTGTTTGGCAACGGCGTGGCCTTCGCCGGCATCCTGGCATTTATGTTCAGCGATCTGGTGGTGCTGCCGGTGTTGCGCATTCAGGCGCGCTACTACGGCTGGAAGATGGCGCTGTATATCGCCGCGGTATTCCTGTGCATCCTCGTCGCCAGCGCATTGCTGCTGCACTACGGTTTTGCCGCGCTGGACCTGTTGCCGGATGCCAGTGCCGCCGAGCAGATTACCGAGCGGCACTACTTCAAGGTGGATTACACCCTGTTTTTGAATCTGGCTTTCCTGCTGGTGTCGCTGGGCATGTTCGCCTGGCGGGTCAAAAGCAAGGGGCTGCCACCGCTCAATACCGACTCCGTGAGTGAGCGCCTACTGCTGCTGTTGGCCCTGCTGGCGCTGGGTTGGCTGATAATCGGTGCGCTGCTGCCGGTGTGAGTGCCCGATCCGGAAGCTTATCCACAGGCCTTAAGCGCTTGCCTTGAACTCTTGCCTCGACCCTCTTGCCTTGACCCCGGGGGAAGCTTTTACTCTTGGCGCCATCCTAATAGGAAGACGGAGAATCCGATGGCTGAACACGCGAAACATGAGCCGCACCACGACGGCGGTCCGCTGCACCGCTTCCAGCTGGAAGGGGTTTCGTGCGCGGGCTGTGTGCGCAAGATCGAGAGTGCGCTGCAGACTGTGCCCGGTGTCGAGGAGGCGCGGGTCAACCTGGGCGACCGCACGCTGGCGGTACAGGGTGAGGTGAGCGCCGCCGACTGTGTGGCGGCGGTAGAGGGCGCCGGTTACGGCGCCGAAGAGATCCGCGCCAGCGAACGCGAACTGCGCGAACAGCAGCGCGCCGAAGAACAACACCATTACCGCCAGTTGCTGTGGCGTGCGGGCCTGGCGCTGGGCCTCGGCGTGCCGCTGATGGCCTGGGGCCTGATCACCGGGGAGATGATGGTAGATTCCCCGATGCAGCAGCTGGTCTGGGGCGCTGTGGGCCTGCTGGCGCTGGCGGTGCTGATCTTTTGTGGCGGTCATTTTTTCAGTGGTGCGCTGCGCGCCTTCCGCCACCACAACGCCAATATGGACACGCTGATTGCGTTGGGCACCGGCACCGCCTGGGGCTTCTCGATGCTGGTGGTGGCACTACCCCAGTTGGTACCGGAGGCCGCGCGCCACGTCTATTTCGAGGCCAGCGCGATGATCATCGGTCTGATCAACCTGGGCCAGGCACTGGAGGTACGCGCCCGCGGCCGCACCAGTGCGGCGGTGGAAAAGCTGCTGGAACTGCAGGACCCCACCGCACGTGTGCTGCGCGACGGCAGCGAGGTGGATGTGCCACTGGAGCAGGTACAGGTGGGCGACCGCCTGCGCGTACGCCCCGGTGAGAAGGTCCCGGTGGACGGCCGCGTGCTCGAGGGCCGCAGCCTGGTGGATGAATCCATGCTCACCGGCGAGCCGGTGCCGGTTCAAAAAGCCGAGGGCGATGCGCTGTCTGCCGGCACCCTGAACAAGAACGGCAGCCTGTTGTTCGAGGCGGAAAAGGTCGGTGCCGAGACACGCCTGTCGCAGATTATCGAGATGGTCAAGAACGCGCAGAGTTCGCGCGTGCCGATCGCGCGGCTGGCGGACCGTATCGCCGCGATTTTCGTGCCTACGGTAATGATCATCGCGATTGTCGCCGCGCTGGTGTGGTTCAACTGGGGGCCGGACCCGCGCGCGGTGCACACGCTGGTGGTGTTGACGTCGGTACTGATCATCGCCTGCCCCTGCGCACTGGGCCTGGCCACGCCCATGTCGGTGATGGTCGGCGTTGGCAAGGGCGCCGAGTACGGCGTGCTGGTGCGCAACGGCAAGGCGCTGCAACAGGCCAGCGACCTGACCACCCTGGTGGTGGACAAGACCGGCACCCTGACCGAGGGCGCGCCGAAACTGACGGACATTGAAACCCACGGCGACAGCGACGTGCTGCTGGCGCTACTGGCGAGCCTGGAACAGGGCTCCGAGCACCCGCTGGCGGAGGCGGTAGTCGCGGCGGCGCGGGACAAAAAATTGCAACTCAAATCCGCCGACGATTTCGAGGCGATCACCGCCCACGGTGTGCGCGGTACTGTCGATGGCAAAACCGTACTGCTCGGCAATCGCAAATTGATGCAGCGGGAAAAAATCGACAGCGATGCCTGGCACGAGCGCGCGGAGCAGTTGGCCGACCTGGGGCGCACCGCCATGTATGCAGCGGTGGACGGCGAGGCCGCCGGCCTGATCGCCGTGGCCGACCCGATTCGCGACGACGCCAAGGCGGCCATTGCGCGCCTGCTGCAACTGGGCCTGCGGGTGGAAATGCTCACCGGCGACAGCAGTGCCACGGCGGAGGCGGTGGCGCAGCAGCTGGGTATCGATCGGGTACACGCCGACCTGCTACCGGAGGATAAGGAAAAGATCGTCGGCGAATTGCAGGGCAAGCACGAACTGGTGGGCATGGCCGGCGATGGCATCAACGATGCGCCGGCGCTGGCGAAGGCCGATGTGGGATTTGCCATCGGCGCCGGCACCGATGTGGCCATCGAGACCGCGGATGTGACGCTGATGCGCTCGTCGCTGCACGGTGTGGCCGATGCGATCGAACTGTCGCGGGCGACGCTGCGCAATATCAAGCAGAACCTGTTCGGTGCCTTCGTTTACAACAGCCTCGGCATTCCGATTGCCGCGGGTGTCCTGTATCCGTTTACCGGTGCGCTGCTGAGTCCGGTGATCGCCGGTGCGGCGATGGCATTTTCCTCGGTCACCGTGGTGACCAATGCCAACCGGCTGCGCTTTTTCAAGCCGACTGAAGAGGGGGAGAAATAATGCTGACGCTACTGGTCAATGTCATCGGCCTGCTGCTGATCGCGGCGATTGTGTGGTGGTTCTGGCTCGGACCCAAGCGCCACACCGCGGAATCTGTCAGCGGTTCGGAAAAACTGCAGATACTGGTCAAGGATGGCGTCTACGAGCCGGACCGTATCCGCCTGCCGGCGGGCGAGGAAGCCACGCTGCATTTCCGCCGCGAGGACGCCAGTCCCTGTGCCGAATATGTGCTGTTCCCGGATCTGGAAGTGAGTGCACAGCTGGCGGTGAATCGCGATACCGAAGTGCATATCCCCGCAGCGGAGCCGGGCGAGTATCCGTTTACCTGCCAGATGCAGATGTATCGCGGCACGCTGGTGGTGGAATAGGCGGGGTCGTAGATATCCAACAGGTAAGTGAAAAATACTTATTCAGTTGCCCGCGAGTCAGTTAGTCGTTTGGGTGGCGGTACTGCTGCCGGGTGCAAGCTTGTGAGACACGCCGTGAACCCATCCATGGGGGCTCTGCACCGCCATCCATGGCGGTGAAGGTCTCACAAGCTTGCCCCCGGCAGCAGTACCTTCGCGGAAACCATGTCGATCTGATAGGCATTGGGTTGGGCGGCCGATGATTTTGATTATTGCGCATAGTGACTCAAAAACATGGCCGCGGTACGTGCGGCCAGTTCGTGTTGCTCGCGTGCATTCAGCATCGGTGCCACCTGTGCCAGCTGCGGCCAGAAACAGCTGCCCTTGATCAGGCTGTGGATCTGGCCGCTGGCGATTTCCATATCCAGTGCGCGCAGACGCCCGTCCGCCCGGGCGGCGACAATCCAGCGCTTGATACCGGTTTCGTAGGCAGCGAATTTTTGCATTTCCTTGCGCAGCGCCTCGGGCCGGTGGAAGAAGTAGTCGAACGCCACCCGGTTCAGTTCGAGATACTCGCGGCTGCAGATCACGGCGATTTCCGCCTCGATCAGTGCACACAGCTGCGACTGCAGGTCAGCGGTTGAATCGTAGGCCGCCGAGGGGGTTTGCGTGGCCTGCTGCCACAGGGTGCCGATCAGCTCCATGATCAGCGCTTCCTTGCTGGCGAAGTGGTTGTACACGGTGCGTTTCGACACCTGCGCCAGTGCCGCCAGCTCATCCATGCTGGTGTTCTGTACCCCCTGTTCCTGAAAGGCGCGCTTGGCCGCCTCCAGTATCGCCTGGCGCTTCAGTTCACTTCTGGTCGGCTTCTTGTCAGTCATCGGGCTCTCGGGCTGTGTGGCTGCGGCAGAGAGTTGCGCTGCCGTACTCTATAGATTTTACACTAAGTAGTTTACTTTTTGCTGTTCAGGTATAAACTACACCGTATAGTGTACTTTTAACGGCGATGTAGAGGGTAGAGCCGCGTTGCTGGCCCGCCATCGCAGGAGTAATACCATGTCTGACAGTCCGATCAGTGCCCGCGCCGCGCAGGCTGGGAAATTTCGCAATAGCGAGATCGAGTACCGCAATCCGCCGAGCAAGCTGTTCGAGATGATCAGGGCTTATATGCGCGCCGAGCGCGCGGCGCCGGTGCCCGAGCAGCCGCTGCCGCTGCGCCGGATTCCCGCGGCCGAGCTGGCCGACACGGCCGGGCCGGCGACCGTCTATCGCCTCGGGCATTCCTCGGTGCTGATGCGCCTGGACGGTCAGTACCTGCTGACTGACCCGGTCTTCAGCGAGCGCGCGTCGCCGTTGCAGTGGATGGGTCCCAAACGTTTTCATCCACTGCCGTTCGAGCTGGAGGCGCTGCCACAGATCGCGACGGTGGTACTCAGTCACGACCACTATGATCACCTGGACAAGGACAGCATCCTCGCCCTGGATCACAAGGTCGAGCGTTACGTGGCGCCGTTGAAAGTGGGTAATCACCTGCGCCGCTGGGGCGTCGCCGTGGACAAGATTATCGAGCTGGACTGGTGGCAGTCGGTATCCGTCGGCAGCCTGACCTTCACCGCGACACCCGCGCAGCATTTTTCCGGCCGCGGGCTGACCGACCGCGATAAGACGTTATGGGCCGGTTGGGCCATCGAGAGTCGCGACGCGCGGATTTTCTTCAGTGGTGATAGCGGTTATTTCAGTGGCTTCCGCGAAATCGGCGAACGTCTCGGCCCCTTCGACCTGACCCTGATCGAGACCGGCGCCTACAACGCGCTGTGGAGCGAAATCCACATGTTGCCGGAGCAGAGTGTGCAGGCGCATATCGATCTGCGCGGCGCGGTAATGCTGCCGATTCACAACAGCACCTTCGATCTGGCATTACATGATTGGTACGAACCGCTGGAGCGCGCGGCCGCGGCCGCCGCGCGGCAGGGTGTGCATCTGGTGACGCCGATGATCGGCGCCCCGCTGCAAGTTGGTGCCGCGGTCGAAACGCGGGCGTGGTGGCGCGATTTGATGGGCCCCGCGCGGGCGCAGCTGGCGCCCGACCGCTAGGGAACCTCTGAATAAGTACGTGATGTCTCTGGCTTTCAGAGCGGTTCACAATCAAGGCGCGGCTTCGCAGGAATGTCTAGACCTTTCAAGAAGTCGCAACGCGGAGTGTGAATCGCTCTGAAAGCCCCTCCGGGCGGGCCCTGAAGGCCACAGCTGCTGCGTTGCAGCTCTTGCAAAGGGCTACGGCCATTCGCGGCGAGCTGCGCCTAACATCTGCAGCCTTCAGATCCCGCAGAGACATTACGGACTTGTTCAGAGGTTCCCTAGCAATGGCAGGTCCGGCCGCGATCAACCCGGCGATTGTGCATGGCCGGGTTGATCGGCGGCGCGGCTGACGGGCCGGTACCGGTCCGTTATTTGCTCGACCAGTGGATCTGCACGATTTTCCAGTCGTCGCCATCGCGCTGGAGCACCAGCGTCTCCATCGACTGCAGGTCCAGGGTCTTGTCCTTGTATTTTCCTTCCATCCGGGTGCGGCCAAAGGCGTAGGCCAGGTTACCGACTTCGCGTACCTGCAGTTCCAGCTGGGTCACCTGCATTTTTTTCAGAAAATCGATATCCGCCTGCAGGTGGTGCCCGGCATATTCGCTTTGCGAACGCTCCACGCCGCCGCCCTCAAGAATCACCACTTTTTTCGCCAGCGCCTTGAGCACCGCGTCGCGATCACCGCCGTTCAGCGCGCGGTGAAATTCCCGCACCGCCCGGCCGGCGCCGGTGTCGAGCCCGGAAAACAGCGCCGGATCCCGCGGTGCGTGTTCATTGCTTCCGTGCGCTGCCGCGAACATGGGCAGGGTGACAGCGGCCAGCAGGAGCAGACCGAGGGAGTTGCGCAAACGCTTTTTCATAAGGTGTTCCTTATTGTTTTGTTGTCATTTTAATGGTGCCGGACCCGGCGGGTCCGGGCCGGTTATTCCGGGCCGACCAGCGTCGACAGCAACGCGGTGACCAGCAAGATGATGGCGCCCAGCAGGATTTCCGCGCGGATACTGCGCGACAGCGCGGCGGTGGTCGCCGGCAGTTGGGGGACCAGCCGCCACTTGTTCTGCGCCGCCAGCAGTAACAGCGCGCCGACCAGCAGCATTTTCAGGCACAGTGCCAGGCCGTAACCGCTCTGTACCAGGGCGGCGAAGCTGCCGAGCAATGTAATCAGGATCCAGGTGCCGCAGAGAATCAGCAATGCCACCAGCCAGGCCGCCAGCCGTCCGAAGGCCTGCATGCCGCGCCGCACCCGGTCGGTATCCGCACTGCGGCTGAGGTGCCACAGCGGATACAGGGCCCCCATCCACAGGGCGGCGACACCGGCATGCACTGACAGCGCCAGGCCCAGTAGCGGGGAGGCCTCGGCGGTGTGGCCGCGCCAGCCGAACGGCAGCAACAGCAGTGCCGTGCCCAGCAGCCACAGGGTTACTGCAACGCGACGCTGCTGCCGCAGCAGGCACAGTGCCGCCAGCCCCGCAGCGACAAAGCCGAGGGACTGGGTCAGCGCCACGCTGCCCGCCGGCGATTGCCACAGGACCGAGAGGTAAACGGGGTCGAACATACCTGTGAGGCCGGATTCGGCAAAGGCCCCCACCTGGATCAGCAGCCCCAGCGCACTGAGCAGCAGCCCGGCGCTACAGCCGGGTAGCAGATAGCGCTTTACCTGGTGCGCAATGTCATTGCGCGGGGTCCACCGCAGCGCTGTGAGGGTGCCGCCGACGGCTGCCGACAGCGCGCCGTAGAGCAGCCACTTGCTGAGCGCGAAGGCCGTCTCCCACACCGGTTATTTTCCCGCGCCGAGTACGAACGAGAAGGTTCCGGAAACCTTGTGGCCGTCGCCGCCCATGGTGGCCCAGGACACGGTGTATTCGCCGGGTTGCAGTGCCGGCAGCGGCAGGCTGATGTCTTTGGCCGCCACGGCGCCGGGCATAAAGGCGAGTTTTACCTGGCCCGCACTTTTCTCTTCGAGTGAGACATGCATCAGGCGCACGGCCTTGGCAAAGTGCAGTTGCAGTTGTTCCGGTGACTGGGCGAGCTGTGCGCCGTCGGCGGGGGTGGAACTCTCCAGGTGGGTGTGTGCCGACACCGCAGCGCTGAAGATCAGGGTGCCCAGCGCCAGAATTTTGATCAGTGATTGCTTGAACATGTTTCCTTCCTCTTTATTGAAGTTTCTCGAACCGGTTCACCCCGGCTCCCGCAAGGGCTGCCGGGGTGAACACGTCTTTTGGTCAGAACCAGGTGCGCAGGCCGATTACCCAGCTGGTGCCGCTGACCGATTCGCCGTCGTCGCGGGCGAAATCCGCCGCGTTGCCGAATTTCTTTTCGTAGTGTACGCCGAAGTAGGGGGCAAACTGCGGCGTGATTTCATAGCGCAGGCGCAGGCCCACTTCGACATTGGTCAGCCCGGCGCCGGTGCCGGCCTCGCGATCGTTCTGGCCGAAGACATCGGCCTCGAATTCCGGGCTCAGTATCCACCGCTGGGTGAACAGCAGTTCGTACTCTGCCTGCAGGCGCAGGGCACTGTCCCCGTTGTCGCCGACAAACAGCGCCGGGTTGATTTCGAAGAAGTAGGGGGCCAGTCCGTTGAGTCCGATCGTGGCCCAATTGCGGCTGCTGCTCTCCGCTTCGAAATCGTGGCGCACGCCCATCTGCAGATCCCAGTAGGGGGCGATGGCGCGGCTGTACAGCGCCTGCAGCTCGGCTTTTTCGGTGTCGCCGTCGCCGCGCTCCCAGTCGGCTTTCAGCCACAGCTTGTCGCGGTCATTGCCATACCAGGCATCGCCTTCCAGGGCGCCGCCATCGTTTTCGCGCGCTTCCAGCTGATCCAGCCTGACCATGGCCAGCGGGTGGTCGTGGTCCATCACGTGGTCGGCCAGATTGGGAGCGTGCTTCTGCTCCTGGTGGATGTCAGCGGCGGCCGGATAAGCGGCGCTCGTGTTGCCGTGACCACTGTGGGGCCCAGCCTGCTGGGCGAGGGCACTATTGGTCGCGCAGGCAGTGGCGGCCGCGAGGGCGGCCGTTAACAGAATTATTGCTCTCATTATCCCTCTCCTCGCACAACGCGCACTTCGCGGAACATGCCCGGCATGTGGTACAGCAGGTGACAGTGGTAGGCCCAGCGGCCGAGCGCATCGGCGGTCACCAGATAGCTGATCTTTGAGCCCGGTTGCACCATGATGGTGTGTTTGCGCGGAATAAACTGCGCATCACCGGTCTCCAGTTCGCTCCACATACCGTGCAGGTGAATCGGGTGCGTCATCATGGTGTCATTGACCAGCGTGACGCGGATGCGTTCGCCGTATTTCAGCACCAGCGGTTCGGCGTCGTTGAACTTGATCCCGTCCATGGACCACATATAACGCTCCATATTTCCGGTCAGGTGCAGTTGCAGCTCCCGGGTCGGTTCGCGCCGGTCGATGGTGGGGGTGAGATTGCGCAGGTCGGCGTAGGTCAGTACGCGACGGCCATAGCGTTCCCGGTGGTCGCGCAGGCCGATGCCCGGATCGTGCAGGCCGCTCGTCGGCATCGCGGAACGCATGTCGACGCCGTAGCCGTGTTCGCTGGGCAGGTGCACGATCGGTTGGTTGCTGCCGCCGCCGGCCGGGTCCAGGTTGTCGGTGTACCAGACGCCCTGCATGCCGCCGAGTTCGGGGCGGCCGCCGTGGGGGCTGTAGCCCTGTGTGCCGCCCTGCTGTTGACGGTGATTCATGCCGCTCATAGAGCCGTGCTGGCTGTGGTCCATCGTGCCCATGGTGCTGTGCTGGCTGTGGTCCATGCCACTCATATCACCCATGCCGGCGTGCTGGCTGTGCTCCATGGTGCTCATGTCACCGCCATTCATGGCCCCCTTGGCGGACATGCTGCCGTGCTCCATTTTCATCTCGCCCATGCCCATGTTGCCCATGCCCATGTCGCGGTGCGTGAGTACCGGGGCGTAGTCCATCGCCGGTACTTTTGCCTGCAGGCGCGCATCGGCAGTCAGGGTGCCGCGGGCATAGCCGCTGCGGTCAATGGTCTGGGCGAAGACGGTGTAGGCGCTGTCGCCGTCCGGCTCGACGATCACGTCGTAGGTTTCGGCCACGCCAATGCGGAATTCATCCACGCTGACCGGTTCGACGTTCTGGCCGTCGCTGGCAACGACGGTCATTTTCAGGCCCGGAATGCGCACATCGAAAATCGACATGGAAGAGCCGTTGATAAAGCGCAGGCGGACTTTCTCTCCGCGCCGGAACAGGCCGGTCCAGTTGCTGTCCGGAGTGTGGCCGTTCATCAGGTAGGTGTAGGTGTAACCGGTAACGTCGGAGATATCGCGGTCCGACATGCGCATCTCGTTCCACATCTCGCGGTCGCGGAAAGTCTGTGCCAGCCCCTTGGCGCGGATCTCCCGCCACAGGTCACCGGCGGTGCGCCGGCGCCGGTTGTAGTAGTGCCCCTCTTTTTTCAGCTTGGCGTAGATGTCGTGGGGAGACTCGTCGCTCCAGTCCGACAGCATCACCACATAGTCGCGGTCGCTCTGTACCGGGTCGGGTTCGGCTGGGTCAATCACCAGCGGGCCGTAGAGTCCGGTCTGCTCCTGGAAGTCGGAATGGCTGTGATACCAGAAGGTGCCGCTCTGCTGCACTTTGAACTGGTAGGTGAAGGTCTCGCCGGGGCGGATACCCGCATAACTGAGCCCGGGTACGCCGTCCATGTGGCTCGGCAGGATGATGCCGTGCCAGTGGATGGAGGTGTCGTGGGCGAGCCGGTTACTGACATTGAGGGTGACGGTATCGCCCTCGCGCCAGCGCAGTAGCGGCCCCGGCACGCCGCCGTTGATCGCGGTGGCAAGCCGTTCGCGGCCGGTAAAGTTGACCGGCGTGTAGTCGATGCTGAGGTCGAAGCGGTTGCCGCGCAGCGCCTGTGCCTGCGCCGGCCGGTAGCCGGTGCGCGCGGAAACCGGCAGGGAGAGCGCGGCGGCGCCGGCGGCGATACCGGTGACGAATTGCCGCCGGGACAGTTGCGGCAGCTCAATTTGGGGGCCGTTTCTTGTTTTCATTGGAACCTCAATGCTGTTGTTCGATGCTGTCTATGCGCGCATAGACACTGTCGCTGCCGTCGCTGTGCAGCAGCATCACGTTGTAGGGGGTAAAGCGTTCGCCCACTTCCATGCCCGGGCTGCCCAGCGGCATCGCCGGCACGGCCAGGCCGCGGGCGCCGGCGGGCGGATTCTGCAGGAAGCGGCGGATCAACTTCGCCGGCACATGTCCCTCGAACACATAGCCGTCGCGGGACACGCTGGTATGGCAGGACTGCAAACGCGGATCGATGTGGTGGCGATTTTTCACTGCGTTTAGGTCGTCGACATTGCGCGCATCGACCACAAAGTCGCTGGCGCGGGCGTGTGCGACCCACTGGCCGCAGCAGCCGCAGCTGGCGCTCTTGAACGTGGTGAGTTCGAGCTTGGTGCGCGCGCTGAGCGCGGCTTCCGTCTGGTTCAATTCCTTGCTGCAGCCGGTCAGGGCCAGCAACAGCAGGCTGGTGGATAACAGGATTCGCGACATGGTTCTGTACCTTGTTCGCCGGGGCAGATCAGGCGGCGCAACGCAGCGCCTACCATCGGCCGGATCAGTGTCTGGAGGTGTGGTAACAATGCGGCATGGCGGCGCCGGGCGCAGCTTGCCTGGGGATCAGGCGCGAATGGGCGGGCGCAGAGCGCTGTCGGGTTCGGGAGAGGATACAAACCGGAGATAGGTAGTGGCGTTGCCGCTACGCTGCGGTGCCACAACGAAGGATTCGTCCGCGGCCAGGGCCCCGGAACAGTGGCCGGGGCAGCAGTGACAGCCCTGGGCGACGCTGTCGCTGTCGCAGCGGTTGTCCTGATGGTGTGCCGGCGCGCAGTGACCATTGTCGGCGGTCATCGCCGCGGCCGTGGTCAGGGTGCTGTCCGTATCGATCCCACAGGATGCGGCCAGCGCCTGGCCGGTCAGGGCCAGCAGCGCAATCAGCAGCAGTGTGTGAAGGAATCCGGTTCGCATGGGATCAGCGGTGCTTTCTTGAAGATAGCGCCAAGTTTAGGGGGTGGTGCCGGTCGGCGCAAGTTGCCGGGGGCTGGGCCGCGGCCGGGTATGGCACTGTGGTTTGGTTCTGTGGTTTGGCGCTAAAGCGGGCGCGACAGAGACACTTTTGTTCTAACGATTGCCCGGCCGCTACCTTAGGTTCAATGGTGTGGAGGTGGGCGTATGGTGCAATTTCCTGCCGGATTTCGCTGCAATTACGGTTTCGCTGTGCCCGTAGTGCTGGTGCTGCTGCTGGTCATGCCGGTTGCGGCAATGGCTGCCGACTGGTTCGATGAGCAGGCCGCGGCCAGCGCCGCGGGTGCGCCGGAAATCCGCGTTTCGCTGGGTCAGCAACGCGCTTACTTTTACAAGGGCGATACCCCGGTGGGAGAGTCCCGCATCTCTTCCGGCAAGCCGGGGTTCCGTACCCCGGCCGGCCACTACCGGGTACTGGCGAAGAAAGTCCACCACAGATCCGGCCAGTTCGGCAGTTACGTCGACCGCAATAGCCACCGCGTGGTGCGCGCCGATGTGGACCGCCGCCGCGACCGGCGCCCGCCGGGTACCTACTACCGCGGCGCCAAGATGGATTATTTCATCCGCTTTAATGACGGTATCGGTTTCCATGCCTCCAGCGACGTCCCCGACTACCCGGCCTCGCACGGGTGCGTGCGTATGCCGCGCAATATGGCCCAGAAGTTCTTTCAATACGCACCGGTGGGCACGCCGGTTGTTGTTACCAACTGAGGCGGCCGCCGGCTCAGGGGGCAACAGCGCGCAATTAAAGGTTTGCGCCGCGCTGGCTGCGCACCGGTGAGCGTGCTGCGTACAGGGCGCGGCGTTTCCAGAGGTAAAACACCACCGGCAGGACCAGCAGGGTCAATGCGAGCGCACTCAGCATGCCGCCCACCATCGGTGCGGCGATACGGCTCATGACCTCGGAGCCGGTTCCGGATCCGAACAATATCGGCAGCAGGCCGACGATGATGGCAGCCGCGGTCATCATCACCGGGCGCACTCTCAGGCCGGCGCCGGCGAGTACGGCTTCACGCAGCGCTTCCTCACCGGGGCTCGCCCCCTCGCGCTCGCTGTCGCGATACATTCTGGCGTAGCTCTGGTTCAGGTACACGAGCATGATCACGCCGATTTCCACGGTAACGCCGGCCAGCGCGATAAAGCCGACGCCGACGGCGACGGAAAAATTGAAATCGAGCAGATAGATCAGCCACAGGGATCCCACCAGTGCCAGCGGCAGGGTGCCCATGATGATCGCCACCTCCTGGAAGTTGCGGAAATTCATATACAGCAACACGGCGATGATCAGCAGTGTCAGCGGAACGACATACGCGAGTTTTTCCTTCGCTCGCTGCATATATTCGTACTGGCCGGACCAGGTTACCGTGTAGCCGGCCGGCAACTGTATTTTCTTATCCACAAGGGTACGGGCCCGCGTGACATAGCTACCCACGTCCACGCCCTGGATATCCACAAAGCTCCAGCCGTTGAGCCGCGCGTTTTCACTTTTGATCGCCGGCGGCCCGCCTTCCACCGCAATTTTCGCCACATCGCCCAGCGCGATGCGCTGTCCCGCGGGTGTCACGATCGGCAGCAGCGCCAGCTGTTCCGGAGAGTCGCGATAATCCTGCGGGTAGCGCAGGTTGACCGGGTAGCGCTCGAGCCCCTCGACACTCTGGGTCACGTTCATGCCACCGATGGCAGTGGCGACAACCTGCTGCACGTCGGCGATATTGAGGCCATAGCGGGCGGCGCTTACGCGGTCGATATCCACGTTGATATAACGGCCGCCGGCGACCCGCTCCGAATAGACGGAGGCAGTGCCGGGCACGTCCTGCAGAATCCGCTCCAGCTGCTGGCCGATTTTCTGTATTTCGTTCAGGTCGGGCCCCGCCACCTTGATTCCGACTGGTGTCTTGATGCCGGTGGCGAGCATATCGATACGGGTCTTGATCGGCATGACCCAGGCGTTGGTGACGCCGGGCAGTTGCACCAGGGCATCCAGTTCTTTTTTCAGCTTGTCCGTGGTCATACCCGCACGCCACTGGTCGCGGGGTTTCAGCTGGATAAAGGTTTCGATCATGGTCAGCGGTGCCGGATCGGTGGCGGTTTCGGCGCGGCCGATTTTGCCGAAAACGGTTTTTACCTCGGGCACGGTGCGAATCAGCTTGTCGGTCTGCTGCAGCAGTTCGCGCGCCTTGCCGATGGAGAGGCCGGGGTAGGTGGTGGGCATATACATCAGGTCGCCCTCGTCCAGCGGCGGAATAAACTCGCTGCCGATCTTGTTGAGCGGCCACAGCGCGGTAAGCAGTAGTGCCAGAGCCAGCACCAGCACGAGCTTGGGAAATTGCAGCACCCGCCTGAGCGCCGGCATATAGGTACCGATCAGCCAGCGGTTGAGCGGGTTTTCCTGTTCGGGCAGCACCCGTCCGCGAATAAAATAGCCCATCAGCACCGGTACCAGGGTTACCGCCAGCGCCGCGGAGGCCGCCATCGCATAGGTCTTGGTGAATGCCAGCGGCGAGAACATGCGCCCCTCCTGCGCCTGCAGGGCGAATACCGGCAGAAAGCTCACGGTAATAATCAGCAGGCTGAAGAAGAGCGCCGGGCCGACTTCTGCGGCAGATTCGGCCACCACCTGCCAGCGGTTGGTGTCATTGAGTGGGGTGCGTTCCATATGCTTGTGCATGTTCTCGATCATCACGATCGCGCCGTCGATCATCGCGCCGATGGCGATAGCAATGCCGCCCAGTGACATGATGTTGGCGTTGAGCCCCTGCAGGTGCATCACGATAAACGCGGCGAGTATGCCCACCGGCAGGCTGATCACGGCAACCAGCGACGAGCGCAGGTGGAACAGGAAAGCGAGGCATACCAGCGCCACCACCACGAATTCCTCCAGCAGTTTGTGCCACAGGTTTTCCACCGCACGCTCGATCAGCCCCGAGCGGTCATAGACGGTGACTATTTCCACACCTTCGGGCAGGCCCTTCTTGAGTTTTTCCAGCTTGGCCTTGACTCCGTTGATGGTGTTCTGCGCGTTCTCACCGAAGCGCATCACCACAATTCCGCCGACCGCCTCGCCTTCGCCGTTCAGTTCGGCGATACCGCGCCGCAACTGCGGGCCGAGCGCAATATCGGCCAGGTCGCCGAGCAGGATCGGGGTGCCGTTGTCATCCATGCCCAGCGGTATGCTGGCCAGGTTGTCGATACTCTGGATATAGCCGTTGGTCCTGACCATGTACTCGGCTTCCGCCATTTCCACCACTGAGGCACCGACTTCCTGATTGCCGCGCTGGATCGCTGTCTGGATGTGCGACAGCGGAATACCGTAGGCGCGCAGCTTGTCCGGATCCACCTTGACCTGGTACTGCTTCACCATGCCGCCGAGCGCCGCCACTTCGGAGACGCCGGGGACGGTCTGCAGCTCGTATTTCAGGAACCAGTCCTGCAGGCTGCGCAGTTCGCTGAGATCGTGTTTGCCGCTGCGGTCCACCAGCGCGTAGAGATACACCCAGCCGACGCCGGTGGCATCCGGGCCCAGCTGCGGCCGCGCATTGGCCGGCAGGGTCGGCGCCACCTGGGAAAGATATTCCAGTACCCGCGAGCGCGCCCAGTAGGCATCGGTGTCATCGTTGAAGATAACGTAGACATAGGAATCGCCGAAAAAGGAAAAGCCGCGCACGGTCACCGCGCCGGGTACAGACAGCATCGCCGTCGTCAGCGGGTAGGTGACCTGGTCTTCGACCACCTGTGGCGCCTGGCCCGGGTAACTGGTCTTGATAATCACCTGCACGTCGGACAGATCCGGGATGGCATCCACCGGGGTCTTCTTCAGTGAATAGATTCCGGCCCCCACCAGAAACAGTGTCGCCAGCAGCACGAAAAAGCGGTTGCTGACCGACCAGCGGATAACGGCGGCAATCATGGCCGTTCCCCGCGTTGGTCGTGTTGCATCGGATGACGGGGTTCCATGCGCATGAAGTCCGAGGTTTTGCTCGATTCGGAGTCGATCAGGAACTGTGCCGATGTCACGATGCGCTCGCCTTCGCGCAGTCCTGCCAGGATTTCCACCTGTTGCTCACCGATGCGGCCGGTTTTCACATTGACGGATTTGAACCTGCCGTCGCCCAGCGCCAGCACCACGCGCGGTTTGCCGCCGGTGCGGATCAGCGCCGCGGCGGGAATCAACAGCGTCTGTTGGCCGCGGCGCGCGTGGATGGTGAGCTGGGCAAACATATTCGGCTTCAGCTGGTGGTCGCGGTTGGCAAAGCGGGTCCGTATTTGTGCCGTGCGCGTCGCTTGATTCACGGTCGGGTAGATGTAGTCGACCGTGCCGGTCAAGCTCTGCCCGGGCAGGTATTCGAGCCGCATGGTGACCGGATCGCCTTTGTTCACCTGCGCCGCCTGGCGGGCGAAGATCTCCCCGATGACCCACACGGTGTCGAGCGCGCCGATAGAAAGTATCGTCATGCCCGGTTTAACAAAAATCCCTTCGCGCACCTGGAGCTTGTCGACCACCCCGGACTGCGGCGCGTAAACCGTAACAGTGCGCTGTACCTTGCGGGTTTTGATCAGTCGGTCGATTGCACTACGCGGCAGCTGCAGCGCGTTCAAACGCTCGCGCGCTGCCCGGATCAGGAGTCGGTTGTTGTGTTTCAGTGCCAGTACCAGCTCTTCCTGGGCATTGACGAGTTCCGGGGAATAAATGGTGTACAGGGGCATGCCGCGGCTTACCGGGTCTCCGTCGGCGTTCACGTAGAGTTTTTCTATCCAGCCCTCGACGCGGGGATTGATCTGCACAAGCTGCTTTTCATCGTACTGGACATAACCCACGGTGCGGATTTCGGCGTCGAAGCGGCCGAGCTCGACGGCGGCAGTGCGCACGCCCAGGTTATTGACCACCTCCGGGGAAATGCGCACTGTGCCCGGCGCATCGCCCGCGCCCTTGCCCTCTTCATAGACCGGCACCAGGTCCATGCCCATGGGCGATTTGCCCGGTTTGTCCCGGCGGTAGTTGGGATCCATCGGCGCGACCCAGTACAGCGGTTTGCGCTGGCCGCCGCTGGCTGACTGGTCGCGGTCGCCGCGCAGTAACAGGGCGGCGCAGAGACCGATCGCGATGCCCAGCGCAATAAACAGCAGAATTTTTCTACGGTTGTTCATTTTTGCGGCTCTCCTGTTTCCGCCGGCACCCGGGTGAGCAGGTAATTCAGCTGCGCGATGACTTGCAGGCGTTCGACCGCGATATCCAGCGCATCGATCTTGGCGTTGAGCTCGGCGATACGCGCGCGCACCGCCTCGGCGAAATCGCCCTCATCGTTGTAATAGGCCGCCAGAGAAGCCTCGGCCTGTTCGCGCATTTGCGGCAATAACTGTTGCCGATAGAGCGTGCGGCGCTGGTCGAGGCGGATCAGTTGCAGGCGCGCATTCTCCAGCTGCGCGAGCAGTTTGCGGATCAGCAGGGATTTCTCGGTTTCCGTGGCGGCGGTGCGCGCCACCGCGGCGCTGAGGATTTTGTCCTGCCGTTTGGCGGTGAACAGCGGCAGATCAAAACTGACCCCGACGGTGAGCAGATCGGTGCGCTCCTGTCCCGCGGGGTCTTCGCCGCGGATACCGTAAGCGGCCTTGAGGCCCCATTCGGGTTTATATTTCTGCCGCGCCAGATCGATACCGGTGGCCGCCGCATCGATCTTGGCATCCAGCGCCAGTACTGCCGGGTGCAGGTGCAGCTGCTGGTACCAGGCGGAAGCGGGGCGCCTGTCCTTTACCGGCAGCAGGGGTTCGAGGTGCGGCAGGGCCCCGCCGGTAGTTCCGGCGCCCTGTACCCATTCGGCCAACTTGCGCTCGGCGCTGTCCCGGCGCTGTTGCAGCACCGTCAGGCGGTCGTCGAGTCGGGTCAGTTCCAGTTGCGCACGGATGACATCCGGTTGGCGTGTGCGGCCCTGCGCCGACGCATAGCCGGCCACGGCGGCATCCACGAGTTGCTCGAACAAGGCGCGGTCACCCTCGATCAGGTGGATGCTCTCCCGTGCGCGGTAGGCGTCCAGCCATAACCGCGCCACCACCGCGGTGACCCGGGCACGCCGATCTGCGCGCAGCAGGGGCTCGCGGGCGGCGAGCAGCTCTTTCTGCTGGCGGGAGAGCGCGCGGCTGTGGCCGCGCGGAAACATCTGGCTGATGCCAAGGGCGAATTGGGTCATCGGCTCCTGGCCGAAATTGAAGGTGTCCGTGGGGAAGTTGAGCGCGGTAACCGCCACTTGCGGGTCCGGCAGCTGGGCGGCCGCAATGGCTTCGTCTTCCAGCGCGGCTTCGGAGTAGCGGCTGCCGTCCAGCCACGGATCGCTGCCCACGGCGATGGCGATGGCCTGATCAAAGGTCAGCTGGTCTTGCGCCGCGCCATACGATGGCATCAGCGCGGCCGCGAGCGCGAGCCACACGGCGTAAATGGAGGGTCTCATGCAATATGCTCTTCACTGCTCGATGGGTAACGGCGGCCACTGGGGCCGGTTACGGAGTCCGCAGGCGCACTTCGCCTGGGAGTTTAGGCAATCGGCGGACGGAAGAGCTGGCAGAAAGGGGGCGGCGGAAAGAGCGAATTGACCGCAACCGCATTGGGCAGACGCGCGACTGGCGGCTGAATATCCAGCACCGCCGGTGGCAGCGCCGAATAAAAACATCCACTGAGCGCGCAACCGCTGCCGGGGCTCGGGCAACAGCCGCACTGCGCTGTTGCGCTTTTGTGCATGCTGGATTCCGCGGCGGGCATATCCATGCAGTCCATCGGCATTGCTGTCGCTGCAGCCTCTGACGGCGAGACTGGCGCAGATACGGCGCCCACGGCCTGGCCGATCAGGGCCGCCGTAAGGATCAGTATCGCTGCGAGTTGGCGCTTCACCGGGATGTATACCGACATTGCATGGGTGGAGGGCATAAGATAACACACCGGCGCACATCCGGATCAGCGCCACTGTTGTTTGTCATCCGTTCCTTTTCATTGCTCACCCATTCCGGGCCGT
The DNA here is from genome assembly GCF_039696035.1 of Microbulbifer sp. SAOS-129_SWC. Lineage (GTDB taxonomy): Bacteria > Pseudomonadota > Gammaproteobacteria > Pseudomonadales > Cellvibrionaceae > Microbulbifer. Next base: position 3,733,102 of record NZ_CP155567.1, on the reverse strand, counting down.
CGCCCGACTCCGGGAGTTTGGCCGGTGGCCCCCGATACGCGGTAAACTGTGCCGCAGTTTTTCAGTGAGATTTATGACGGGGGAGCCCGGCTTTGGCCACAAAACGCAAAACCGCCTATGTCTGCAACGAGTGCGGCGCCGACTACAGCAAGTGGGCCGGCCAGTGCAGCGCCTGCGGCACCTGGAACAGCCTCAGCGAAGTGCGCCTGGGGCCGGATCACAAGGACAGCCGCGCGGCCAACTTCACCGACGCCGAGGCCGGCTATGCCGGCGCCGCCGGTGCCGGCAAGGTGCAGAAACTCTCGGAGATCGATCTCAGCGAGCTGCCGCGCATCCCCACCAACGCCGCCGAGCTGGACCGGGTGCTCGGTGGCGGCCTGGTGCCCGGATCGGTGGTGTTGATCGGCGGCCACCCGGGCGCCGGCAAGTCCACGATTCTGCTGCAGACCCTGTGCCACCTGGCGCGCAGCATGCCGGCGCTGTACATCACCGGTGAGGAATCCCTGCAACAGGTGGCCATGCGCGCCAAGCGCCTGGGGCTGCCGGCCGACGATCTGCAGATGCTCAGCGAGACCGATGTGGAGCGCATCTGCCTGGTGGCCAAAGACGTGAAACCGCGGGTGATGGTGGTGGATTCCATCCAGGTGATGCATATGTCCGATGTGCAGTCGGCCCCCGGTTCCGTCGCGCAAGTACGCGAAAGTGCCGCCTACCTGACCCGCTTCGCCAAGCAGACCGGCACCGCCCTGATTCTGGTCGGCCACGTCACCAAGGACGGCAGCCTCGCCGGCCCCAAGGTACTGGAGCACATCATCGACTGCTCGGTATTGCTGGAAGGCACCCACGATTCCCGCTTCCGCACCCTGCGCGCGCACAAGAACCGCTTCGGCGCGGTCAATGAGCTGGGCGTGTTCGCGATGACCGAACAGGGCCTGAAAGAAGTTTCCAACCCCTCGGCGATCTTCCTGCAGCGCGCCGAGGAGGTGGCGGCCGGCTCGGTGGTGACGTCCGTATGGGAGGGCACACGGCCGCTTTTAGTGGAGCTGCAGGCGCTGGTGGACGACAGCAGCCTCGGCAACCCGCGCCGGGTGGCCGTGGGCCTGGACCAGAACCGCCTGAACATGCTGCTGGCGGTGCTGCACCGCCACGGCGGCGTATTGGTGGGCGACCAGGATGTATTTATCAATGTGGTTGGCGGGGTCAAGGTGATGGAGACCAGCGCCGACCTGACCCTGCTGCTGGCGGTGGTGTCCAGTTTCCGCAACCGCGCGCTGGCCCGCGACCTGATGGTATTTGGCGAAGTGGGCCTGGCCGGAGAGATACGCCCGGTGCCCTCCGGTCAGGAGCGCCTGCGCGAGGCGGCCAAGCACGGTTTCCGCAAGGCCATAGTCCCGGCCGCCAATCGCCTGAAAAACGATATCGACGGCATGGAAATGGTGCCGGTGAAAACCCTGGCCGAGGCGCTGGCGGCGATTGATATGGATTGAGCGCGCGCCCCGGCCACCCCGGTAGGGGCGGGCTCAGGCCAGCTGGCGGTCGGCAACCCGATACATGGCGAGGTAGCCGAGACCAACAGCCAGGGGCAGGGCGGCGATGCCCAGCAGCGCCTTGAACGCGCTGTGACTCGGGTCGGGGATGCAAAAACCGAACAGGGCGATGCCGGCGGCGACCATGATCCAGGCAATGCTGTTGCGCAGATCCTGTTGCGGGTGCGGCCGGTTGTCGGCGCCCAGATGTTCGAGCAGTTCCGGTGTCAGTTCGATACCTTTATCCAGGGCCATACGCACCGTTTGCTGGATTTCCAGCGCTTTGCGTGCGCGAAAGTGCAATACCATCCACAGTGATGCGCCGATCAGCAGGAAAAAGGCGAAGGGAACCAGTAGCTCGAGCGTGTCTTCGTTCATTGTGTACTCCAGGTGCAGTGCAAATAGTGCTTGTTGTTGCCGGTATGATGCGCTGACGGGCCGGTTTGGATTCACCCGTTGTTTGCGGGTATGCTGGCCGCGCCCTGCTCCCATCGCCGGGGGCCGCCGGCACCCGCCAGCCCAGGACGCCAACGTAGCAATGGTCTTTATACCCCGGATCCTCTCCCTCCTTCTGCTGGCGGTTGCGCTTCCGGCCGCGGCCCAGTCCCACATCGCCTCCCTGAACCTGTGCATCGACCAGATACTGCTGAACTGGGTCGCGCCGGACAGGATCGTCTCGGTCACCTGGCTGTCCGCCGACGACCACTACCGCTCGGCGCCGTTGCCAGAGGGCATTTACCTGAACCGCGGTCGCGCCGAGGAGCTGCTGCGCCTGCATCCGGATCTGGTGCTGGTCGGCCAGTACGGCGCGCAGCGCGCGGCGCGGCGGTTGCGTGACCTGGGCGTGAGGGTGGTGGACATTCCCGATGCCTACAGTCTTCAGCAGCTGGTGCAGCAACTGGATGCGCTGCAGAGTGCACTGGGCGATATTCCCCGCCTGGCGGCGGAAAAAGCGCAGCTGCAACAGGTGCTGGCGCAGCCGCAACCATCGGCGGAATCGCCGGCGCGGGCCACGGCGCTGATCCTGTCCGCCAACAATATTACCTACGGCAGCGGCATGCTCGAACACCAGCTGCTCGAGCGCGCCGGCTTCAAGAACCTCGGCGCGGCCGATGGCACCAAGCAGCTGCGCCGGGTCAGCCTGGAAGAAGTGATCGCCGCGCAGCCGGATCTGCTGGTGCTCTACGGCGGCGACAACGACTTCGCCCTGGCGCACCTGGCCGAGCGCCACCCGGTGATCCGCCGCTATATCGACAGCGGCCGCACGTTTACCCTGCCAGCGGCGCTGGGTTACTGTCCGGCGCTGGTGGCGAGCGACGTTCTGCAACAGCTCGAAAAAAAGAGAGAGTCCCTTGGCATTCCGTCTTCCCGATAACCGCGCTGGCTGGGCGCTGCTGGCGCTGGCGCTGGCACTGCCGCTGGCGCTGCTCGCGGCGCTGGCCAGCGGGCCGGTGCCCATCGATCTGGCCAATGCCATCGCCCGCGGCTGGCACAGCGAGGCCAGCGATGCGGTGATCCTGTGGCAGCTGCGCCTGCCGCGCGCGCTGCTGGCGATTCTGGTCGGTGCGGCGCTGGGCATGGGCGGCGCGGCGATGCAGGGCATGCTGCGCAACCCGCTGGCGGAGCCGGCGCTGCTGGGGGTGAGCAGCGGCGCGGCGCTGGCGGCGATAGTGCTGCTCTACTACGGATTTTCCCTGCAGGGGTTCTGGGGCGCGGCCTGGCAGTCGGGCTGGCTGTTGCCGCTGTTGGCGATGGCCGGTGCCTTTGCCGCGGTGCTGTGTGTGTGGTTGCTGGCCGGGCGCGGTGCCAGTGCCAGCCGCCTGGTGCTGGCGGGGGTGGCGATCAATGCATTTCTGTCGGCGTTGATGGCGCTGGCCCTGAATTACGCGCCGAGCATGTTTGCGATGCAGGAGATTGTCTTCTGGCTGCTGGGGTCGCTGGCCAACCGCGGCTGGGACCAGCTGCTGCTGGCGCTGCCGTTTATCCTGTTCGGCGCGTTGCTGCTGTTTGCCGCGCGCAATTACCTGCGCGCGCTGTCGCTGGGCGAGGCCAGTGCGGCATCGCTGGGCTTTCGCGGCAAGCGCTACCCGTTGCTGGTGCTGCTGGGAATCGCCGCGGCGGTGGGGGCGGCGGTGGCGGTGGCCGGTACCATCGGCTTTGTCGGCCTCGTGGTACCGCACCTGGTGCGGCCGCTGGTGCGGCGCGACCCGGGCCGGCTGCTGTGGGCCAGCGCCCTGGCCGGGGCACTGCTGCTGTTGCTGGCGGATATTCTGGTGGTCAATTTTGTCGGGGCGCAGGAGCTGCGCATCGGCGCGGTGACCGCGTTTATCGGCGCGCCCTTCTTTTTCTGGCTGATTGTCAGTGCGCGGCGGGGGCGAAGCCTGTGAAGCGAGAGCCTGTGGAAATCACCTGTGAACAGCTGTCCCTGAAGCGCGGTGGCCGCCGGGTTCTCGACGAACTCCGCTGCGTGTTCCACCCGGGGGAACTGACTGCGATAGTCGGCCCCAATGGCGCCGGCAAGAGCACGCTGCTGGAAATTCTCGCCGGCATATTGTCGCCGACATCCGGTGCGCTGCGCTTCGACGGCCGCGATACGCAGCGCATTCCCGCGGCAGAACGGGCGCGGCTGTGCGCTTACCTGCCGCAGGCGGAGACACCGGCCTGGAGCCTTGCGGCGGCGGATATGGTGGCGCTGGGACTGCTGCCCTGGGGGCGCCGCGACGGCGATAGCGAGCGCATCGACACGGCACTGCAGCTGGTGGATGCCGGCGTGCTGGCACAGCGGCCGGTGACGGAGCTGTCCGGCGGCGAGCTGCGCCGCGTGCAGTTGGCGCGGTTGCTGGTCGGCGAGGCGCCGCTGTTGATCGCCGACGAGCCCAGCGCCGCGCTGGATATCCGCCACCAGCTGCAACTGATGCACAACTTCCGCAGGGTGGCCGACGCCGGCAAGACAGTGATATTGGCGCTGCACGACCTGGCGCTGGCGGCGCGCTTCTGCGATCGGGTACTGCTGTTGCAGGACGGGCGCCTGCGCGCCCAGGGCGCACCCGAGGATGTATTCACCCCGGCGCTGATCGGTGATGTCTATGGCATCAGTTGTGAGTTTCGCTGGCGCAATGGCGTGGCGGATTTTGTGCCGCTGGACTTGATTTGAGCCCCGTTGACCTATTCAGTGGCGACCCTGTTACCGGGGACTGTTTGCCAGACACGCTGTGTATACATCCCTGTACGCTCTACACGGCCATCCATGGCCGCGTAAGGTCTGGTAAACAGCCCCCGGCAACAGCGTCTTCGCATCTAGGCGTCGGGTGGTTTTTGTGTTGTTCCGTTTTCTCCCGGCGTTGATCCACTGCTATACTCTCCGCCGCCCTGGGTGCCCAGCAGTGCCTTTTACCTGTTAATCAGGCGCTTGGCTGGGGTAAACGGGAAGTCCGGTGAGCCGCTTTTTTCGGCATATTCCGGCGCTGCCCCCGCAACGGTGATTCGATTTTTCCTGTGGAGAATCGATAAGCCCGATACCGGCCCTCGGTGATTGTCCGGACTACGTCCGGATTCGAGGATAAAGCGGAGGGCTTTGTCTGGTCTGTGTGAAGGGCCGTGCTGAAGATTCCTTTTTAGTATTTCCCGTTGTCCGCACCGATTGCACTCACCCTCCCTCAATCCATCGTTACTTTCTAATTTAGAACGAGATTGGGGAATCACCATGAAAAAAACCTGTGTGGCAGTAGCGATTGCTGCCGCGTGCCAGCCTGTTGCGTCACTGGCGGCCGATGAGCTCGAACAGCTGGTTGTTACCGGCAACCGGGTCGAAATACCCAAAGCCCACAGCGGCGTATCCATTTCCGTCGTCACAAAAGCCGATATCGAGCGCCTCGGATACGCCAGCCTGCTGGATGTGATCCGCACATTGCCCGGGGTGTCGGTCAGCAACAACGGCGGCACCGGCAAGGTCAGCAACGTGTATCTGCGCGGCGAGAGCGGTTTCCGCACACTGGTGCTGCTCGACGGCGTCAACATTGCCGACCCCACCAATACCCAGGTGGCGGCGCAGCTCCAGCACCTGCTGGCCGACGATATCGAGCGCATCGAGATACTCAGGGGGCCGCAGGGCATGATGTACGGCGCCGGTGCCGGCGGTGTGATCAATATTGTGAGTAAAAAAAGCCGCGAACCGCTGCAGGCACAGCTTGGCGTGGAGGCCGGCCGTTACGGAACACAGCAGGTCAATGCCGATCTCGGCGGGCAATCCGAGCGCTGGGATTACCGCATCAATCTCGCCGATTTCCGCAATGACGGCTTCAACAGTCGCGTGAGTGACAGCAGCGGCGAGCGCGACGGTTACGAAAACTTCACCGGTTCCGCGCGACTGGGTTACCAGTTCAGTGACACATTCGACGTGGAGGGGCAGGTGCGCCGCACCGATACCGAGTCGGAGTTTGACGGCTGCTATGCCGGCTTCGTCACCACCAATGACTGCCTGGATAAATTCAACCAGACCAGTTACCGGCTGGCGGGCAATTACCAGCGCGGCAAAACCGCGCACCGCGTCTCGGTTGCGCGACAGGAAATCACCCGTGACAGCCTGTCGCAGGGGGAGAGCAGTTACGCGGTCGACGGTGCAATTGCGGAAGCCAATTATGTCGGCAATAGCGCAGTGGCGGGCGGCCAACTGGTGTGGGGTGCGGAGCTGGAGCGGCAGGATTTCGCCGCAGCGGCGAGCAAACAGGACCTGGACAGCCTCGGCCTGTTTACCGAGTGGAACGGCAATCTTGCTGAACGTGTCTACTACACCGTCGGTTACCGACGCGACCGACTGGATAGCGAAAACCACAACAGCTGGCGTGTGTCCGCAGCCTACCCGGTACTGCTGGGCGACAGTCAGCAGCTAAAATACCGCGCCAGTTACGGCACCGGCTATCGCGCACCCAGCCCCTATGAGGTGGCCTATAACATCGCCGAGGACGTCGCCGCGGTCAGCCCGGAAAGCAGCCGCGGTTACGAGCTGGGGCTGGATTACCAGCTGGCGGCGCTGCTGCGGGTTGAAGCCACCTATTTCAACCAGCAGGTGACCGATGCCATCGTCTACGACTATACGCTCGGCACCTGGGGCGCCTACGCCCAGGATAACGGCGAGAGCGAATCGCAAGGCCTGGAGCTTTCCCTCGGGGGAGATTTCAGCCCGGCGCTTTCCTGGTCCCTGAACGGTACCTGGCTGGATGCCGTGAATACCGCCGGCGCGCAGCGCCTGCAGGTACCGCAGCGGGTAGCGAACCTGGGGCTGACCTATCGGCTGCTCGGGGATCGCCTCAGCATCAATGGCAACTGGCAGCGGGTGGCCGACCGGCTGAGCCCGAATCCCGCCTGGGGCGGTCCGGCGCTGCAGCTCGATGATTACGACAAGCTGGATATCAATGCTGCTTATCGGTTGTCTGATTCCGTGCGCCTGACCCTGCGCGGCGAAAACCTGCTGGACGAGGATTATCGTGAAGTCGCCGGATATAACACTGCCGGCGCGGCAGTCTATGCAGGTGTGCAGTTGACCCTGTAACCTTCGGTGTCTCCCGCGGGTGCAGCCACCGGCCGCGCCCGTGTTCCCATCCCAGTGATCGCAGAGCCAGACCGCCATGACCCCATCGGACGATTCTTCAAAACAGCAACGCCACAAGAAGCGCATGCAGGCGCGCAAGGAAATTGTCGATGCCGGTGTGGCGAGCGCGCTGGAAGAACGCGGTATCGTTATCCTCTATACCGGCGACGGCAAGGGCAAGACCACCGCGGCGGTGGGCACCGCCACCCGCGCGCTGGGCTACGGCTACAGCGTGGTGGTGGCGCAGTTTATCAAGGGCGCGTGGGAGTGCGGTGAGAAAAACCTGTTGAGCGCGCTGCCGCCCGACCGCTACCCGCTGCAGTGGTATGAGATGGGTACCGACTTCACCTGGGAAACCCAGGATTTCGAAGCGGACAAGGCCGCCGCGCTGGCACTGTGGGACCGGGTGCGCGCGGCACTCGCCGACGACAGTGTCTACCTGGTGGTACTGGACGAGCTGACGTACGCCCTCAACTACCACTGGCTGGACAGAGAGGAAGTGCTACAGGCAATCGCCGCGCGGCCAGCGGCACAGACGGTGATTGTGACCGGGCGCGGGGCCAAGCAGTACCTGAAAGAGGCCGCGGATACGGTGACAGAGATGCGCGCGCTCAAGCACGCATTTGCCGACGGTATCGCCGCACGCAAGGGTATCGAGTGGTAGCGCGGCGGCGTTAATTTTCGGTTTCACACAGCGCAGAAGTCTGCACCTGGTTGCGTCTCTTCATCGGCGTGACCCCAAACCAGCGTCGGCAGGCGCGGTTGAAGGAACTCTGTTCGCGGTAGCCGAGCAGCGCGGCGATCTGCGTCATCGGTATTTCCGGTTCGGCCATGTAACTGTCGGCGCGCTCGCGGCGGATCTCGTCGAGCAGATCCTCGAAAATGATCCCGTGGTCGCTGAGGCGACGTTGCAGTGTGCGTTTGTGCAGCCCCAGCTGGTTGGATACCTCTTGCAGGTTGCAGCGCTGTGTTGGCAGCAGGCGGTAAATCAACTGCCTGACCTGGTGGGGAAGGTCCATCGGCTCGCGCTTCAGCGCATCGCTGATATATTCCCCCAGCAACTGGTTGAGCGCCGGGTCCTGATCGTCCAGCGGTCGCTCGAGATGATGCTTGTCGAGCACCAGGGCGTTGTGGTCGCAGCCGAAATACACCGGCGCGTCGAACACTTCCCGGTAGCGGTTGTGCGGCAGCGGGCCCTCGGCCTGCATGGTAACGGCGGCGGGACGGAAATCGTTGCCGTGGAGCATCCTGACCACGTTATTTGCCAGTGCCAGTGTCAGTTCGGTGTGCTGGCGTGCGTTGAGCTGCCGCTCGCGTACGGAAAACCGGAACAGGAACTGGCTGGAGTCACCGGTGGGGTCGAGGTTGATCTGCAGACCGGGCGAGTAGTACTGCATGTACTGAATAATTTTTGTCAGTGCCTGGCCCACGGTCGGCGCCGTCAGGGCGACGGCGGCGAGGGAGCCGAACATCTTCAGATCCTGTTCCCGGGCAAGGCGCAGGCCGAAATCCACGCACTCCAGTTCGCGTGCGGCCTCTTCAATCAGATTGATCTTGGCGCGGTAGGGGAGTACCCCTTCGAGATTCTGTACTTTGATCGGATCGATATTGAAACGGCGCAGCAGGGTTTCGGGATTGCCGTTAAGTCGAGTAACCAGTTCAATAAAACCTGTCAGTGAAGTGGTTCTGATCAGCAGGGTCATAAGTCAGTAAGCCTTAACTCTGGCCGCGATGTGCGCGGCTTATTGCACGGCAGCGAGTGCCGGTGTCTTTGTTGTCTTCGAGTTGTTACCTTCAAGGCACTGTGGTTGGCATTTGCGCGGCCAACTGTCCTTAGTAAACACCTGTGCATCTGCGGTCATTGACCCGGCAGTGACTCCGACGGCTATTCGTCGGTTTTGGCGGTGCGGGCACGTCGCTGTGCCGCATTGATGGCAGCGCACACCGTCGATGTTGCGCTGTGGCTTTCTGCGGGAGTTTGGTACCAACCTCCTCGATTGTTCTTGGGCTTTCAGGGCGCAAGCCGGCTGCGCCCAGGTAATTGGTGGGCGAAAACGACCAGGTCCATATAAAGCCGAGTTATAAGGTAATTACTAGACTGCCAAGTTACTCGTTAATTTGGGACGTAAAATTGACACTTGGCGCCAGGTGGGGAGAGAGGACTTGGCTGGATTTGGCAATCTGGCTGGAATTTTGTACTAATTATTCGATTATGGCGGGAAGTTATTCTTTCTTGGGACGGTTTTCCCGGTTTTGTCTTCCGATCGTTCTTTTTGCACCCTGTTCAGGCTGTCGCACTGCGCGGGGAGTGGGAATGAGGAGCACTGCCCCGGCGAGCAACCGGGTGCCGGGGCAGTGAGAGCGGCGGGTCAGATTTTCCAGTTCATACGCACGCCGGCTGTGCGCGGCTGTCCCCAGACGCCGTAGCCCCAGTCGGCACCAAGGGTATTCTGGTAGGTGAAGTACTCCTCGTTGGTCAGGTTGCGCACAAAACCCTCCACGCTGTAGCGGTCGCTGGGTGAGTGCCAGCCCACACTGGCATTGGCCAGGCCATAGCTGTCCTGCAGCGAGTAGGGATCGTTTTCGATCTGCAGGAAGTGCTCCGCCTGCCAGCTGTAGTCACCCTGGAATACCAGTTCGCCGCGGTCGCCGAGGCTCTGGTAATAGCGTGCCATCAGGTTGTAGGTGAACTTGGGCGCCGAGGGCAGCTCGTTGCCGTCCAGGGTGTAGTTGTCGCCAGCCACGTGGAAGATCTGGTTGGAATCGAACTCGGTGGTGAGATAGCCGGCACCGGCGATCAGCTCGAAATTGTCGGTGACCGGTGCGGTCAGTTCAATTTCCGCCCCGGTGCCGGTGACATCGCCGGCGTTGGTAATCACGCTGCCGTCTGCCACGGTCATGAACACCTGGGCCTGGTAACCCTTGATGGTGTAATTGAACGCGGCGGCATTCAGGCGGTAGCGGCCGGCGAGGGTGGTCTTGAGGCCTACTTCGTAGTTGGTGATATCTTCCGACTGCACCGGCCGTGTGGCCGCGAGAGAGGCGTTGTAGCTGCCGGAAAAGCCGCCGCTCTTGAAGCCGGTGGAAACATTGGCGTAGGCCAGTGTGTGGTCATTGGGGCGCCAGTCGAGACCGAGGCGCCCGGTGGTGGCGTCCTCCGACAGGTCGTCGGTGACATCGAGTGCCAGACCGTTTTCTCCGTAAAAGATGGAAAAGGATTTCTGCGCAAAATCGCGTTTTTCTGCTGTATAGCGCAGCCCACTGACCAGGGTCAGCTCCGGACTCAGGTCGTATTCCAATTGCCCGAACAGGGCCCAGGACTCGGTATTGAGCGCCACCCGCTCGTGGTGCCAGAGCCCGAGTTTATCCCAGTCGGCGGTGGTGGGGGACTCGGTGACCAGGCCGCGGTCGTCCTTGTAGTAGTAGAAGCCGGTTACCCAGTTGGATTTTTCCGTGTCGCCGTTCAGGCGCAGCTCCTGGGTATATTGCTCCGCATCCACACTGTACTGTTCGTCAAAATACACCACCTGCGTGCCGTCGCCGTCATCCTGCAGAAACTTGTCCAGTTCCTCGTAGGCGGTAATGGAAGTGAGGCTGAAATTGTCGAAATCCCAGGTCAGGGTGGCGGAACTGCCGGCGGTATCAATCGAGGTGCCGAGGCCGCCGGCGGCGCCGCTGGCGACATGTTCCGGATCGAAGTGGCCGTTGACCGCCTCGGCACCCGTCATGCCAAACGAGGCGCTGGTGCAGCGGCCGGCCTGGATACGCGCGATACTGCAGGTCGCGGCTCCCGCCACCGGTTCCTCCAGGTAGCCCATATGGGCAAAGCCAACCGACTGCTGGTCGGCGCTGCTGCCGTGCATATTCAGCAGCAGGCCGCCGCTGTCACCCAGGTCGAAATCCAGCTGGGCGCGGTAGCCGAAATTGTCGGTGTCGTTGAGCTTGTCGCCGGTGACGGCATTGGTCTGCCAGCCGTCGTTCTGGGTGCTCTTGACCGCCAGGCGCCCGCGCACGCCGTCACTGAGCGGGCCGCTGACCGCGCCTTCCAGTATGCGCTCCGAATAGCTGCCCAGGCTGGCACTGGCGCGGGCCTCGAAATCCTCTGTCGGGCGCCGCGAGACATAGTGCACCAGGCCGCCGGTGGTGTTGCGGCCGTACAGCGTGCCCTGGGGGCCACGCAGTACTTCCACCCGCTGCAGGTCGAACAGTTGAATGGCCGAACCGGCCGGATTGCCGCGGTAGACATCGTCTACATAGATGGAAACCGGTGATTCCCACGAGTCGGAGAAATTGACCAGGCTGATACCGCGCAAGCTCACCGAGGGACTGGATGCCTCGCCAAAAATGGCGAAGAAATTCATATTGGGCACCTGCTCGGTTATGTCCAGCCCCTCTTCAAACCCCATTTTTTCGATGGCGTCACCGGAAAAGGCACTGACGGCAACGGAGACATCCTGCAGTGACTGCTGACGTTTTTGCGCAGTGACGGTGACTTCCTCGATCACCGACTGCTGGTCAGCGTACACCTGGGAGGTGAGTGTGGCTGCGGCGATACCGATTGATAGCAGGTAGCGTTGCCTGCGGTACCGTCCGGGTGGTGAATTGCGGGATGCGTTGCGGCGTGAAATCTCTTTGGCATTGCGCGTTACAGTCATGATGAGCTCCTTTTCATTCTTGTCATGCGGGAATAGCGATGCGAGCAGCATGCCAGGTGGGAAAACAGGCAGCTGCAATCTGGACGGGATCCTTTGCGGAGTGCCCGCGATTGAGGTCGTGAAAGCGGTGCCGAAAGTGGCAGTTCACAGAAAAAATGCGAAAGGGTTTGGGGAGGTGGTCGATAACCCTGTCCTTTTGGTTTTTATTGGCCGATATACAACCGTGCGCCCCGCAATCCGGCGGGTTGTGAGCCAAGATACTGATTTCGATCTGACCGTGCAAGGCGCGGCCCGCTACACGAATTTGTCGCAAACTGGCCCGCTCTGCTACTGGCCCCGGGGGTTGTGAAGCAGTGCCTGGTGGCCCGCCGTCACGGACCTGGGTAGGTGGGAGTTACTGTGGGGGAGAGTCGCTAAGCTGGTTGGCGATATGAGAATGGATGCGGGAAAAGGCCGTGGCAGATCGGCGCGAGCTGGGGAAAATGCGGGGCCGGGACGTGGCGGGGCAGGGAGTCTGCGCCCGCCTGTGCTGTATGGGGGTCAGAAACGGTAGCCGAGGCCGACGGAGTAGACCCATGGATCTATATCCACATTGGTCTTGATCTCGCTGGTTCCATCCATTGTGGGAAAGCGGATCCGGGTATCGGAATCCAGATCCAGATACCACACCGCGGCATTGACCAGCCAGCGGCTGTCGCGGCCGAGGGAGATATCCACACCCAGCTCTCCGGCCAGGCCCCAGGAACTGTCCAGATTCAGGTCGGCCGGGGCCACTGCGCCGAGCGCCGTGGCGAAGTAATCGTTGGCGACGTTGCTGATATCCTCTTCCATAAAGGTGGTGTAGTTGACCCCGATACCCATGTAGGGCTGGACCCAGGAATCGACGCAGACCGGGAACCACTGCAGGGTCAATGTCGGTGGCAAATGTTTCAAGTCGCCCAGATCTACGCGCCCCAGTGCCGGGCCACCATTGGGGTCTGGCAGGCCGCCGACCTGCAGATCGTGCCTGAATGGCAGCGCTGCCAGCAGACCGACGCCCCAGTGATCCGCGAACAGCCAGGTACCGGTGAATGTGGCGCTTTCCCCATTGTCGACATAGACGCGGGTATCCTCGAGTGGCACACCGTTCAACCGCAGCCAGCTGGAATCGTCATCCGGCTGTACCCAACCGGCGCCGATGCGGACTATGACCGCACCCTGCTCGTAGTCCGCCAGTGCCGGGGCGGCGCAGAGCATCGCGGCGGCGATGACGGTGGAAAGGGGGAGGACTTTCATTGCGATCGCTCCATGACGTTATGGGACTTCCAATTGTCAGTCTAGCCATTGGCGCCGGAGGCGCAGCGTCGCGACGACCCGCGCTGCATCAAATGGTAAAAACGGGCGCCGGAGATATGTCATAATCCGCCAGTCCAGCAGTTAATTCAGCGGTGAGATGATGAAAATTGGTGTATTGAAAACCGACGACGTGCGCGAGCAACTGGTGGGTGAATTCGGGGAGTACCCGGAAATGTTCGCCCAATTGTTGCGCGCCCAGGATCCCGACCTGGAGTTCGTCACTTACGAGGTGCAGCGCGGGCACTACCCCGGGCATATCGATGAAGTCGACGCCTACCTGATTACCGGCAGCAAAACCGGGGTATACGAGGATAAGCCGTGGATCCCCCCGCTGATGGATTTCGTGCGCGAACTCCACCGCGCAAAAAAGCCCACCATCGGCATCTGCTTCGGCCACCAGCTGATCGCCCATGCCCTCGGTGGCCAAACGAGCAAATCCGACAAGGGCTGGGGGATCGGCGTGCACAGTTACGAAGTGCAGGAGACTCCGGCGTGGATGTCGGAGCCGCGCGACAGCTTCAGCCTGCTGGTGAGCCACCAGGATCAGGTGGAGAAGCTCCCCCCCGGAGCCCGCGTGCTCGCCTCCAGTGATTTCTGTCCCATGGCCATGGTGCAGGTGGATGACCACATGCTCACTTTCCAGGCCCACCCGGAGTTTACCAAGCCTTACTCCAGAAGCCTGATGGATTTGCGTCGCGAAGCGTTTGGTGAGGATGTAGTGACTAAAGGTAAGGCGTCCCTGGAAAACGATATCCACGAGAGTGCGGTGGCACGCTGGATGGTTGAGTTCCTGCGCAAGTAGTCCCCCTCCTCGGGTGGGCCGTCCGGCCCACCTGTTTCTTCTTCCGCTTCCGCTACATCAATTGCTACACGCTATTTATTCCGGACACTTTACTCAAAAATACTTTAAGTGACTTTTGTGCATTTAATGATTATTGGGCGATAAGTGATTTTTGGCAGTAATGACAGCTCTTTTGGGTCGCTCATTGTATTTTGGACGCTGGGATTACCGATCTAAACGGTTTTGAATGCGGCGGGATGCTCATCTATGGTCGGGCTGCGTTCTGAGGATGGTTATTTTCAATCCTGTCGGACTTTAGGATGTCTTTATTGTCGTGCTCGTTGATCACTGAGCTGAATTTTTAAGGTTGGGTGCGGTTGGACCATATTTTTTTGAAAAGTTTGATCTTGTTCAAAAAAAAATATCAGGAAACCTCGTTTTGGTTCGTTGAGGTTTATGTGTTGGGAGTTAAGTAGCCGCTGGGGGGCGGTTGCTTGCTAATAAATAAATAAACCATCGATCTTAAGATCAACAGAGGGTTACAAATGAATAATAACTTTCGGAAAAGCATACTTGCCGCTTCCGTTATGGCCGTATCTATAGGATTAGCTGCGCCAACATTCGCCGCCAGTAACTCAAGCTCAAACATTGTGGGCTCAATTCACGATTCTACTGGCGCAACGGCCGCGTCTTATACCGTTACTGCGACCAACGAAGATACCGGAATGACCCGGACCATCGTCGCGGGTGCCGATGAAAAGTTTCGCCTGGCGCACCTGCCCATTGGTAACTACAAAGTCGTAGTGACAAAGGGTGGGGTGAAGGTTGCAGAAAACCGCCTGAGGGTTTCACTGGGTTCAAATGCGATTGCCGATTTTGATCTCGGTTCCTCGAGCATGGAGCAGGTAGTAGTAGAAGGTCAGATGGGAACCTCTGTCGATACCTACACCATGGACTCCGGCCTGGTTGTCGGCAAGGCCGAAATCGATGCAATGCCGGTGGCGCAGAACCTGACCGCCGTTTCCCTGCTGGCCCCGGGTACCGTTAAGGGCGATTCCGGGTTTGGCAACCTCGCCTCTTTCGGTGGCGCATCGGTTGCGGAAAACTCCTGCTACATTAACGGTCTCGAAGTTACCAATACCCGTCAAGGCCTGGGTTGTAGCTCAGTACCGTTTGAGTTCTACAAGGAATTCCAGGTCAAGACCGGCGGTTACTCTGCTGAATTTGGCCGTACCACCGGTGGTGTCGTAAACGCCGTAACCAAGAGTGGTAGTAATACCTGGGAATTCGGCAGCAGCATGTACTGGACTCCGTCTGCCCTTGCATCGGAAGGTCAGATTTCCCGCGGTAAGGGCGGTACCGGCAAGGTGTTCCGCAATAATACCAAAAACGAATCTGACGAGTTCTCCTACACTTTCTCCGCTTCTGGCCCGCTCATTGAAGACAAGCTGTTCATGTACGCGTTGGTCAACCCGCGCAGCAGTGAGCAAAAATTTGCCAACAATGTTTCCTACGACCAGACCAGCAACGATACCGAATTTCGCGATCGTAAGTCCTCAGGTACTGACAACCTGTTCTGGGGTGCCAAGTTAGACTGGGATATTACCGATAACCACCGTCTCAGTTACTTCGGTTTCTCTGACCGCAACGAGGCGGAAGAGACCACTTACAATTTCGATGGTGAAACAGCCAAGATCGGTGCCAAGACAGGCGGGTTCACACGTGTTCGTGGTAGTGAAGCGAACAGCTTGAGCTACACCGGATACGTCGGTAATGATCTGACTGTATCTGCCATGGCCGGCCAGATTAAAACCGAATACGCCACCGACCCGCTCAACCTGGATTGTCCGCGTGTTTCCGATACGCGTGATGTGACCAACCCAATCGAGGGCTGTGGCCCCGGCGGATCTGTCGGTGACAACTTCGATAAAAATACCCAGTACCGTCTGGACTTGAGCTACAGCATTGGTGACCACTCCCTGAAAGCCGGTGTGGATGTTCAGCAGCGCGACTCCACCAGAGTTACCACGCCGGTTGCCGGTCACAGCTGGGAATACGCGACACTGGGCGCGGGTGCCGACATTCAGGGCGATTCAGGACCGATTTACACCAATACTTCCGGTGCCCCGATGGACTATGTGTCCGATCGCATTTTTGTCGGCGGTGGCGGCTTCAGTTCTGACCTGAGCGCTCTCTATCTGGAAGATCAGTGGCAGATCACTGATGACCTGATGGTTAGCATTGGCCTGCGCAAGGACCAGTTCAAGGGCGAGGGTACCACTGGTAAGGAGCTGTTTGACTTCGATACCGATGTCGCCCCGCGTCTGGGCTTCACCTGGGATCCGGTAGGCGATGGTGAGCATAAAATCTATGGTACCTACGGCCGTTACTATCTGCCGATTGCCAACAACACGATCTATCGTGCGGCTTCGGGTGTAAGTGATGTCACTACCTTCTATACCTTTGACGGTTATGACTCCGCCACGGGTGTTCCTACCGGTGCATCACCGATCGGTGGCACTGCAGCCAACTCCTCCTTCACCAGCTCGGTGTCCACGATTCCGGAAAAGGACATCTTCCAGGCGAAAGAGGCCAGCCCCTTTGCGCGTGACGAGCTGATTCTCGGCTATGAGACTTCCGTGAACGACAGCCTGACAGTGGGTGTTCGCGGCATCTACCGCAAAGTAACCAGCGCTCTGGATGACTACTGCGGACGCTATGCGTGGCCCTACTGTGTGATGGTTAACCCGGGTGAGGACATGTCCTGGGCGCACGACGGCTTCTACTGGGATGGTAAGGACCTTACTGTCAAAGGGGATATGTTTGACGGTGCGCCGGATCCGGGCTCCATGACTACATACTCCGCTGATACTATCGGCCTGCCGAAAGCGAACAATGAGTATCGTGCAATCCAGACCGAGCTGGGCTACACCACCGACAGAATGAACTGGAAGTTCATTTACACCTGGTCTCGTAGCACCGGTAACTTCGAGGGTGCGGTTAAGTCTGATATCAACCAGGCGGATGCTGGTATTACTCAGGACTTCGACTTCCCGGCCCTGATGGATGGTGCGCAAGGCTATCAGGCAAACGATCGCCGCCATGTGTTCAAGCTGTTCGGTAGCTACGACTTTACCCAGGACCTGACCTTCGGCCTGAATGCGACCCTGTCCAGCGGTCGTCCGCTGTCAGCCTTCGGTCAAAGCTACCCGAGCTCTGATCCCAACGTCTACGGCAGCTACGGTGACACCTTCTATATCACCAATGCCGACGGCTCGATGACTCGCATTCCGCGCGGTACGGTTGGGCGTACACCCTGGACCTTCACGATCGATTCATCAGTACGTTATCGGTTTGATGTGTCCGGCGTAGACATGGTGGCATCTTTTGATGTGTTCAACCTGCTGAACACCCAAGAGCCCACTTCACTCAACGAGCATTATGAGTCCAGCCCGGGAACCCAGAACCAGTGGTACGGTGCTGCATATTCCTGGACTGCACCGCGTTCCGCTCGCTTGGGTCTGCAGGCTAACTTCTAACAACAATTCATAATTAACGTTGTTATTAATAGCCCCGCCTTCGTGCGGGGCTTTTTTATCGGTAAAGCCTTCCGGATACGATGCGGTATTTGTCCCAGTGGTAATTCACGCACTCGCGCCAGCAGCTGTAAGTGAGCTTGATTTTATGGTCGTCGTCACTTCCGCAGGCCGATATCCTGATCTGCACCCAATCCGGCAGGTGTGAGAAATTGTCTGTTGTCTCCAGTTTTTCCGGCCCCGTGCTCAAGTAGGCAATCGCCAGTCCCCGCCAGAAATAACGCAGCGCCACTTCAGCCTCATCGCAATAGGCCAACACCAGGCGCAGAGCATGGCAGCCGGTAATTCCGTGTAGCAGGGTAAAATTGCCGGTGCTCAGATACGCCTCCAGCGCTACCCGCGCGATATCTGCAAGCCCGAGCTGCTGCGGTTGAATCGCTGTCTCCATCCACCCCCGCTGTCTCGTTACCGACGCCATATGGTCACTGATGTTGCCGGGCGCGAGTGAGATCAATGGAAAGCGCTGCGCGAGCACGGGCAGCACCTCTGCGGCGGTGATCGGTAACCTGGTGTCGCTCGCGGGCAACTCCTGATATTCCAGATTCCAGTAGGCGAGGCCGGCCGCAATTTCTTCCAGGTGGCGGGCGTCGACACCGTAGGCGGTGCGGATCAACGGGTGGAAGGCGGCGGAGGCAATGGCGGGCAGCAGCGGTGGCAGCTCGCGCCGCAGGCACTCGGCAATGCCGTGCTGCCTGAGCTGCTTTTCATAGTACTGCAGTGCGCTCGGGAACAGTGCCTCGCGCTTGCGGCACGCGGAGATGGGAATGTCGGGGTCCGGCGGCAGCAGCTGGGGGCGTTCGAGGTGGGGAATGGTGCGATCGAAGGCGTGGCGCAACTGTGCGTGGCTGGCGCCCATTTTATCCAGTGCAATCAGCACCATCGGCAGGTGGTTGGCGAGGCGGTCGCCGTAGCGGACGTGGTAGTGGCTGGCCGCTTCGAGCAGTTCTGCACAGTAGCGGGTGATGCTCACGCTTGGCTCCCCTGGTTATTCCACGTCGACACGGTCCCCCAAGTTTATGGTGATACCGTGTGGGTCGCTGAGGTAAGGGGCGAGATTGACGCCGAAGTGGATCTGCCCATCCTCAAAGCGGCGGTATTGCGCCAGCGTGCGCAGCGGCTCCTTGCCGGCACGGCCGGTAAACGGATCCAGTCCGGGAATGGCACAGCGGGCACAGGTGTGGGTGCATTCGAATTCTATCGGGCCACTGGCAGTGTGAATGCGCACCCGCTGCCAGGTGTCCTCGGCGAAGGGGGCGGCGCCCTCGATTACCAGGTTGGGGCGAAAGCGCAGCATCGATACCGGCTCGCCCAGGCGCGCATTCAGGTCGTCGAGAGAGGCCTGACCGATCAGCAGCAGTGGTGCGCCGTCGGCGAAGCCCACCTGGCGGTTACCGCGCGGTTGCGCCAGCGGGCGCGCGAATTCGCCCCCCATGGCCACAAGTCGCAGTGTTGTTTGCAGCCGCTCGCTGAGCCATGCGGCCGCGCTATCGCCGGCGTCGCGGGCACTGACGCTGTCGTTCCAGACGGTAACCTGGCGCAGAGGGGCGTTGGCGTTGGGGAATAGGACCTCCAGATGTGCGCCGCGCTCATCCTCGAGGCGCACCCCACCGGGGATGTTGGTGGCCCTGAGTCGTGCCATGGCGCGCAGGCGGCGCTGGGTGACGAACTGGTTGTCGCTGTCTACCAGCATCCAGCGGCGATCACCGGCGGCGCCGAAGCGGTCTAGCGCCAGCGAGTCACAGCGGTGCCCTTGCAGGGACTTGACCGGAAAGTGGTAGAGCGCGGAAATCTCCACGGTATTGTTCCTCAGCGGATTTTCCGGAATGCCGCGGGCACTCCTATTTCCATTTGATATTGCAACCCATGGATGGAATCTGCCTGTCAGCGGGGGTGTGGCTGGCGAGGATGGCATCGGCAGCTGCGCGCAGATCTGCACCGCTGACCGCTACGTTATTGCCGGGGCGGCTGTCATCAAACTGGCCGCGGTAGGCGAGGTTGCCGGCGGCATCAAACAGGAAAAAGTCCGGCGTGCAGGTCGCGTCGAATGCCTGTGCCACTTGCTGGCTTTCGTCCAGCAGGTAGGGAAAGCGGTAGCCGCGTGCGGCGATCTCGTCACGCATTTTCGCCGGGCTGTCTTCCGGGTAGCTGGTGAAGTCGTTGCTGTTGATGGCGACGATGCCGAGACCGGCGGCGAGGTATTGCTCGGCGAATTCTGTCAGACCCGCGGCGATATGCTTCACGAACGGGCAGTGGTTGCAGATAAACATCACCAGCAGCGGCTTGCCGGCAAACTGTTCGCTGGAAACAGGTTCGCCATTGGCATCGGGCAGGGAGAATTCCGGCAGGGGGCTGCCGAGCGGAATCATTGCCGAGGGTGTGAGGGCCATGCTGTCTCCGTCGTCTGGTTATCCTGACCGCGAGGATAGCAACAGGAGAGAGCTTGTTGTAGAGGCACAAAAAGCCCGGCTAAATGCCGCAATGCTGTTCACTGAGTAGCGCTTTCTGCGAAGGTGCCGGTGCCGGGTATAGCTTTGTGAGACCTTCACCGGCAGGGATGCCGGTGGAGAGCCCCCAGGGATGGGTTTACGGCGTGTCTCACAAAGCTATGCCCGGTAGCGGCGCCGCCACCAGCGCCCTTAAGTGAACGGCATTACGCGCAAGCGGGCTTCTTTGTCTCAGGTCTTGAGCTTCTTGTACTGCATGCGGTGCGGCGTGGCCTCTTCCCCTTTGCGCGCCACGAAGTCCTCGTGGTACTCGGTGTAGTTGCCCTCGAAGAACACCGCATCGCTCTCGCCTTCGTAGGCGAGGATATGGGTGGCGACCCGGTCCAGAAACCAGCGGTCGTGCGAAATCACCAGGGCGCAGCCGGGGAAGTTCAGCAGCGCTTCTTCCAGCGCGCGCAGGGTCTCGATGTCCAGGTCGTTGGACGGTTCGTCCAGCAGCAGCACATTGGCACCCTGTTTCAGGGTGTAGGCCAGGTGCAGGCGGCCGCGCTCACCGCCGGACAGCTCGCCGACGCGCTTCTGCTGGTCACCGCCCTTGAAGTTGAAACGGCCGACGTAATTGCGCGAGCCCACTTCATAGTTGTTGATCTTGAGCATGTCGTGGCCGTCGGAGATGGCCTCCCACACGGTCTTGTTGTCGTCCAGGTTTTCGCGGCCCTGTTCGACGTAGGCCACCTGTACCGTCTCGCCGACCTTGATGTCGCCGGAATCCGGCTGCTCGGTGCCGTTGATCATGCGGAACAGTGTCGATTTACCCGCGCCGTTGCCGCCGACGATACCGACGATGGCGCCATTGGGGACACGGAAGGACAGGTCGTCGATCAGCAAGCGGTCGCCGAAGCCCTTGGAAACGCCGTTGAACTCGATCACATTGTCACCGAGGCGCTCGCCCGGCGGAATGTAGATCTCGTTGGTCTCGTTGCGGGCCTGGAAGTCCTGCGACTGCATCTCTTCCAGGCGGGCCAGACGCGCCTTGTTCTTGGACTGGCGGCCCTTGGGATTCTGGCGCGCCCACTCCAGTTCCTTCTGCATGGCTTTCTGGCGCGCCTGCTCACCGCGCTGTTCCTGCTCCAGGCGCTTCTCTTTCTGCTCCAGCCAGGTGGTGTAGTTGCCCTCCCACGGAATGCCGTGGCCGCGGTCCAGCTCCAGGATCCAGCCGGCGACATTGTCGAGGAAGTAGCGGTCGTGGGTGATGGCCACCACGGTACCGTCGAAGTCGTGCAGGAAGCGCTCCAGCCAGTAGACACTCTCGGCGTCGAGGTGGTTGGTGGGCTCGTCCAGCAGCAGCATGTCCGGGCGCGACAGCAGCAGGCGGCACAGGGCCACGCGGCGCTTCTCACCGCCGGACAGGTTGTTTACATCGGCATCCCAGGGCGGCAGACGCAGGGCGTCGGCGGCCACTTCCAGGCGGTGCTCCAGATTGTGGGCGTCCCAGGCCTGGATAATGTCTTCGAACTGCTGCTGCTTTCTCGCCAGATCGTCGAAATCGGCGTCCGGATCGGCGTAGTCGGCGTAGACCTGGTCGAGGCCGGCCAGCGCGTCGATGGCCTCGCGCACACCGTCCTCGACATTGCCGCGCACGGTCTTGGACGGGTCCAGCTGCGGTTCCTGCGGCAGGTAGCCCACCTTGATGCCCGGCATCGCGCGGGCTTCGCCGTTATAGTCCTGGTCGACGCCGGCCATGATGCGCAGCAGCGTGGACTTGCCGGCGCCGTTCAGGCCCAGCACGCCGATCTTGGCGCCGGGGAAGAAGGACAGGGAGATGTCCTTGAGGATTTCGCGTTTGGGCGGTACCACCTTGCCCACCCGGTTCATGGTGTATACGTATTCGGCCATTCAGGGTTCCAGTGAGAATCGGTCAGAATTTGCGCGCAACTTATCAGTTTGCCGGAAAAGTGCAACCGGCCACAGTGCTGCGCATCGAGAGTCGCCCGCAACCCGGGCGAGCACCAGGTTCGCCCCTGCGGAAGCCGCCTGGCGCTCTTTTCGCCCTCTGTGCCCAATATACCTGGTAAGCGTGTTGGTGGGGGTAACCAGGGGCCGCCGTGGGCGCGGCTGACGCCCGCGCGGATCTGTGTTTAACTGCAGCGCAACAGAAGTAGCCGGAACCCGTATTGCAATGGAACAAAATCCTCCCGTGCTGTTCGAGCGTCGCGGTGCTGTTGCCACCGCCACGTTGAACCTGCCCAAGGCGCTGAACGCGCTGAATCTGGAGATGATCGAGCTGCTGTCACAGCAGCTCGACGAATGGGAAACCGATGACAGTGTCGCCTGTGTCTGGATCGACGGCAGTGGCGACCGGGCGTTCTGCGCCGGTGGCGACGTGGTGGCGCTGTACCGGGCATCCGCCGCTTACGGCGAGACCCCCGACTACGCTTTCACGACGGATTTCTTCTCGCGTGAATACCGCCTCGATTACCGGATTCACACCTACTCCAAACCGATCGTGGTGTGGGGCAGTGGCATCGTCATGGGCGGCGGTATCGGCATTATGGCCGGGGCCAGCCACCGTATCGTGACCGAGACCACGCGCATGGCGATGCCGGAAGTCACCATCGGCCTGTTTCCCGATGTCGGCGGTAGCTGGTTCCTGAACCGCATGCCGGGCCGCCTGGGCCTGTTTCTGGGGCTGACCGGGGCCCAGTTCAACGGCAGCGACGCCCTGTTCGCGGGCATGGCGGACCGCATGCTGCCCGCCGAGCGACGCGAATCGGCGCTGATGACGCTGGCCTCGCTGGAGTTCTTCGCCGACAGCGCGCGCAACCACCGCCAGGTCAGCGACTGCCTGAAGCGGCTGGAACTCCCGCGCGAGCAGCGGCCCGAGGCGAACCTGCGCGCGCACTACGAGCAGATTCAGGAGTTGACCGACTTCGCCAGCCTGCCGCAGGTATACCAGTCGATCACCGCTTATCAGGGCGACGACCAGTGGCTGCAGAAGGCCGCTGCCACCCTGGCCGCGGGCTCACCGCTGACGCCCTGGATTGTCTGGGAGCAGCTTGCGCGCGGCCGCCACCTGGCGCTGGCGGAGGTGTTCCGCATGGAGCTGGCGCTGGCGGTCAATCTCTGTGCCAGCGGCTATCTGAAGGAGGGCGTGCGCGCACTGCTGATCGACAAGGACCGCAATCCGCACTGGCAGGCCAAACTCGAAGAGATTGATACGGCCCAGGTGGCGGCGTGCTTCGACGCGCCCTGGGCGGAGAATCCGCTGGCGGATCTATAGCGCACGTCCCCGCGTACAGGGGGTGGGCCGGGAAAACGAATAATAATCAACAGGGAGTCAACCCGATGGAAAAAGTAGCCTTTCTGGGCCTCGGCAATATGGGCGGGCCTATGGCCGCGAATCTGGTCAAGGCGGGGTATTCGGTCACCGCCTTCGACCCGGCCGCAGCGGCACTGGAGCAGGCGGTGAAGAATGGCTGCAGCGCCGCGGCGAGTGCCGCCGAAGCGGCCAAGGGTGCCGATGTGGTGCTCTCGATGCTGCCCAGCGGCGCGCTGGTCAAGGAACTCTATCTCGGCGCCCGCGGCCTGCTGCAGGCGCTGGACCGGGATACCCTGGTGATCGACAGCTCCACCATCGCCGCCAACGACGCCCGTCAGGTGATTGCCGCGGCCGGCGAGCGCGGAATCCGCGCTATCGACGCACCGGTCTCCGGCGGCACCGCCGCGGCCGCGGCCGGTACCCTGTCATTCATGTGCGGCGGTGAGGCGGATGCGGTGGATGCGGCGCGGCCTGTTCTCGAAGCAATGGGGGCGAATATCTTCCACGCCGGTCCCGCCGGCGCCGGCCAGGTGGCCAAGATCTGCAACAACATGCTGCTGGCGATCCATATGATCGGTACCGCCGAAGCCTTGCAGCTGGGCGTGGACAACGGCCTCGACCCGACGGTGTTGTCGGACATCATGAAGGCCAGCTCCGGCGGCAACTGGTCGCTGGAGAAGTACAATCCCTATCCCGGGGTGATGGATGGCGTACCCGCGTCGCGCGGCTACACCGGCGGCTTTGCCGTGGCGCTGATGCTGAAAGACCTGGGCCTGGCGATGGATACCGCGGCCGGCAGCGCGTCCTCTACACCGCTGGGGGCGCTGGCGAAGAACCTCTACCAGCTGCACGGTGGCGACGACAAAAACCAGCGGCTGGATTTTTCCAGCATCCAGAACCTGTTCCGCCGCCCAGCAGGAGACTGAGCGGCGCGGTTTACGAATCGGGCGCGCTGCGGCGGAAAGCCCTGACCTGCCGGTTGTTGTCGCGGCGGTCGACAATCTGGCCACTGTAGTTGCCGCTGTCTCCGGCGGCGCTCAGCATCCAGATTTCCAGCGCCTGCGGATCGTCGCTGCGCCGCTGCTCGATCAGTTTGCCGTCGTAGAACAGACAGGCCTCGAAGCGCGCCGGGGCCTGTTCGACTAACTCGCTCATGGTTCCTCTCCCGCTGTAATCAACCCGACAAGCCTGTGCGGATGCGCGAATCCACCGGTATCTCAACCGCTGTAGCGGTGCCGATTCCAGCTTACGGCGGGGTGGCACTGCGGACTTGATCTGTATCAAGCGCCATGGCGCCGGCTGCGATTAATCTCTGCGCATCAGCAGAGGTAATCGAGCATGGCACAAACCACCGAGGGCGCGGGGCTTTCCGCGAAATTGTTATCCCGCTACGCCGGGCCCTGTCCCCGTTATACGTCCTATCCCACCGCGGACCGCTTCGCGCCCCTGGGCGATGCCGAGCCGTGGCGCGGGCTGGCAGAGGCGCGCAGTCTGTCGCTCTATATACACATCCCGTTCTGCCGCTCGCTGTGTTATTTCTGTGCCTGCAACAAGGTGATCACCCAGCAGTACGGGCTGGCTGCCAGCTATCTGGAGCAGGTGCTGCAGGAGGCGCGCTGGTACCGCCAGCGGGTGCAGGCGCCGGTGGTACAGCTGCACCTGGGCGGCGGCACGCCGACATTTCTCAGTGACGCCGACTTGCGCCGCCTGATCGGGGAACTGGGGCAGATCTTCGATCTGCGCGGCGGTGACGCCGCCGAGTACAGTATCGAGGCCGACCCGCGCGGGCTGGACGTCGATACCCTGGATACGTTGCGCGCGCTGGGCTTCAACCGTCTCAGCCTCGGCATCCAGGATTTCAACGGCGCGGTGCAGCATGCCGTCAATCGCGTCTGCAGTGCGGAGTCGGTGGCGCAGTTGACCGAGGCGGCGCGCGCGCGCGGCTTCACTTCCATCTCTTACGATCTGATTTACGGGCTGCCGCAGCAGACGGTTGCCAGCCTCGAGCGCACGCTGGAGCGGGTGCTGGAGCTGGCGCCCGATCGCATCGCGCTGTACCACTACGCGCACCTGCCGCACCGTTTCAAGGCGCAGCGCTTGATCGACACGGACCGGATCCCGGCCCCGCAGGAGACGATCGCCATGCAGCTCGCCGCGGTGTCGCGCCTGGTCGGCGCGGGCTATGAGTTCCTGGGCATGGATCACTTCGCCCGCCCCGGCGACGCGCTGGCAGTCGCCGCCCGCGCCGGCCGGCTGGCGCGCAACTTCCAGGGCTACACGCTGATGCCGGCGGATGCCCTGGTGGGGCTCGGTGCCTCGGCCATCAGCTACAGCGGCGATGGCTACTGGCAGAATGCGCATCGCCTGAAGGACTACGCCGCGGCTATCGCCGCGCGGGGCACGGCGGTCAATCGCGGCTGGCTGCTCGACGACGACGACCGCCTGCGCCAGTGGCTCATCGCGGAGTTGATGTGCCGCCTGCGGCTCGACAAGGGCGAGTTTGCACGCCGCGCCGGCCGCCCGTTCGACGACTATTTCCACGCCGAGCGCGGCCGTCTGCAGCCGCTGCTGGCCGATGGGCTGCTGGTCGAAGATGCCACAAGCCTGAATGTCACCGAGCGCGGCCGCTGGTTCCTGCGCAATGCCGCCGCCGCTTTCGATCGCTATCTCCACGGTGCGCCGAGCGGGGCGCGCTATTCCCGTGTGCTGTGAAGGGTGTACTATCAAGCAGCATAAACTCAGTGTTTCGGGGGATGGGTTGATGATGGCGGATTCTCAGGTAGTCGAGCAGGCCGGAGAAAAGGCGGAAGAAAAGCCAGCGGTCAGTTGCGGCAGCTGTTCGGTGCGGCGCCTGTGCCTGCCCGCCGGCCTGTCGCAGCCGGATATCGACCGGCTGGAGCAGATCACCCGGCGCAAGAAGGTGGTGCGCGCCGGCGAAACCCTGTTTCATGTCGGCGATGCGTTCGACAATCTCTACGCGATCCGCTCCGGCAGTTTCAAGTCGGCGGTGATCGCCGCCGACGGCGATACCCAGGTGACCCATTTTGCCCTGCCTGGCGAATTGCTCGGCCTGGACGCCTACAGCAGCAGAACCCACCCCGGTTACGCCGAGGCGCTGGAAGACAGCAGTGTCTGCGTACTGCCATTCTCCCTGCTGGAGATACTGGCGCAGCAGGTGCCGGCGTTGCAGCAACAGATTTACAGTATTTTTTCCGAAGAGCTGAAGCAGGAAAACGAGATTCTGTTGCTGCTGGGCAAGCGCTCTGCGGACACGCGCCTGGCGGCACTATTGATCAATATCTCCAGCCGTTACGCGCGCCGCGGTTATTCCCCCAACCGGTTTGTGCTGTCCATGCCGCGCACCGATATCGCCAATTACCTGGGGCTCACCGCGGAGACTGTCAGCCGCCTGTTTTCCCGCTTCCAGAAGGAACAGCTGATCCGCGTCAGCGGGCGCGAGGTCGAGATCCTCGACCTCATCGGCCTCAGCGAACTGGCCGGTACCCACTGCAGCTACGACAGCTGACCCCTACCGTTCGCGCGGGGCGGTCACTGGTAGGGCGGGAAGGTCGGATACTGCCACAGGCCCGCGTCTCCGGTTTTGTCCGCCGCTTCTGTCTCCATTTGCGATAGCCACTCCAGCGCTTCGTCCGCGTCCTGGAAGTAGCGCACCTCGCCGGCAACGAACCAGTTGGCGATGCGCGCCGCGGTTTTCTGCCATTTCTCGTCGCCGAGCAGCGCAACCCGTGAGAATTCGCTGCCGTGCTTCAGTCCCAGCTTGAAGTCGTCCCAGGCCGCACGCAATTCCCAGCCGTCGAACTCCCGCACATCCATCAGCGCCCTGACCCGCGGCGCCTTCACTTCGCGCAGGGCGAAATCGATCAGCGGGGTGATCTGCCGGTAGTCGTCGTGCGTGAGGCGGCCGACGGCCTTGAAATAGAGGTAAAACTCATTGCCGACCCGCTCGACACCGATGGAAATACCGTGGCGGTTGCCCTGGCTCATAGCGTTCTCCTTGTTACTGAATCCGCCGGGCGGAGCGGTGCGCAGAAGTGGTTTATCGGCCCGGGCGGGAAAATGGTTGATTGCGCACCGCGTTGTTGCGCTCAGGCGATGGCGGCCACCGGGCTGCCGGATTCCACCAGAGATGCGTGAATTGCTTCGTACATGCGCTTCACCCCGGGATTGAACAGGGCATCCCGCTGCAGTTGCAGGCGCGCCTCAATGGCGGCCCAGTCGGCGGCGCTCAGGTGTTTTTCCATCAGCGGGAAGACCGTGCAGTTTTCCCGTTGCATATGCTCGCGCTGCAGCTGCAGGTAATGCCGGGCGGCATCGAGCAGCTTTTCGCGCACGACGGCGGCGTCGTTGGCTACGGCGTAAAAGAGTTTGTTCAAGTGCCGCGTGGCGGCGGCGATGCGGCGGTGTTCCGCCTGGGTGGCAATGACCGCGTCGCGATTGGGAATGGGCTTGTCCAGCAGTCGCTCGAACACCAGGTCTTCCACCGGGTGATGCCAGCGATCCGGGTAAACCGAGATGTAGTCGAGGGCGTCGAGGATCAGGCTCAGGGTAGCGGGGTCGCGTTCGCGGCGCCCCAATTCAAACAGCAGTCGCTCGAAGGCGTCGAGCAATTGCTGCATGTGTTTGTGGTCGCGGCAGAGCTGCCGGTAGATACGGTGCATTGCCCACCTCCTTTCTCTTTTCCGATATCACCATGGTGCCGGGACCGGAGTTCGTCGACTTGACCTGGATCAAGTCCGCGGAGGTTGTTGGCGGCTGTGATAACGGCAGTATCGGTGCGCAAGCCGGAGGGCGAAGGTGGGGGCAGCGGGGCCGGCCGGCCCCGCTCGATTGGCGCCGTGCGGTGGCTCAGAAATAGTAATCTTCCAGATCGATTTTCTGCCAGTCGTAGACCAGCTCGCTGCCATCGGCAGTCACCAGGCTGACCTTTTGCGGCGCGAGGCACGGCGACCAGTCGACCTTGTTCAGGTCGACCATCTCGGCGTCGCCACCGACTTTCACCACGGCGTCCTGCCAGACCTGGGCGCACTGTGACGGCACCTCACCCTTGACCTGCAGTTCACGGCCCAGGTACTGGCGGTAGTGCAGCTGGGGCATGGCGTTGAGGTGGTATTTGGTCTTGGTGCCCTGCAGGTAGTATTTGCCGTCGGACTGTACGACGGTACCGCTGACGGTGATTTGCTGCGCGGCCTGGTTGGCGGCGCAGGCGCTGAGCATAAGGATGGCAATCAGTGTGATGGCAGAACGCATGTCGGCTCCCTTTTTGTTAGTCATTATGGTCCATTGCCGGTGCGCTTTGGCGCCAGCTGGCGCCGGCGACAACTGGCAGCACCACACTAGCGCCGGGTGATTAAAGTGCGGTGACAGATTTATGGCAGTGGAATCCGGCACCGGCGATGGACTGACGGGTCGCCGGAACCAATCTGCGACCGGGGCGGTCGGAGGGTGCCCGGCGGCGGCTACCACTCACTAGTGTGACTCGGGTAACGGTTCCGGGGGAATAAAGGCGGCTAGAATCCGCGCAATTATTTACAGCAGCAATATTGGGGGTTACCAATGCGTAATATTGTCAAAGGCCTCGCCGCACTGGCGCTGGTCGGTTCTTCCGCGGCCTATGCCGAGGGCGGCTACTGGGGTGGCACCATCGGCATGATGGACATCGATATGCGGGGTGTCGACAACCCGATCAATGTGGGGCTGCGCGGCGGTTACGTCCTGCCGTCCGGCTGGGGCTTCGAGGGCGAGTACACCACCTCCCTGGTCAGCGGCAGCGCCGATGCCCTCAATGGCGGCAGCAGCAACGACGTGGATATCCAGACTATCGCCGGATATGGCACCTACCGCTCCTTCGGCGACATCTACTTCAAGGGCCGCGCGGGCATCCTGCACGAGAGCGTCGACGCCGGCTGGCGCAGCGCCGATGATACCGGTGTCTCGCTCGGCGCCGGTGTCGGTATCAACTACGGCCCCAACACCAATTTTGAGCTGGAATACACCATGATCGAGCAGGATGTCGGTTTCTGGTCCGGCACCATGACCCTGACTTTCTGATCCCCCTCCCCGCGGCGCGGTCGTCCTGACCGCGCCGTCATAGCCGCGCAGAGCCGATTTGCTTGGTGTACAATGCGCGCCTTTCTATAGTTCAGCTGGCTATAGTTGCACCCTATCTCTACATCAGCCCGCATTACCGAGGGAACACCATGTTTGATTCATCCGTCACGCTTGCCTCTTACGATCCGGACCTCTGGGAAGCCATCCAGGACGAAGATCGCCGTCAGGAAGAGCATATCGAGCTGATCGCTTCCGAAAACTACACCAGCCCGATGGTGATGGAAGCCCAGGGCTCGAGCCTGACCAACAAGTACGCGGAAGGCTATCCGGGCAAGCGTTACTACGGCGGCTGTGAATATGTAGACAAGGTGGAAGTGCTGGCCATCGAGCGCGCCAAGCAGCTGTTCGGCGCCGATTACGCCAACGTGCAGCCGCATTCCGGTTCCCAGGCCAACTCTGCGGTTTACATGGCCCTGTGCGCCCCGGGCGACACCGTGCTGGGCATGAGCCTGGCCCACGGCGGCCACCTGACCCACGGTGCACGCGTCAACTTCTCCGGCAAGATCTACAACGCGGTGCAGTACGGCCTGAACCCGGAAACCGGCGAGGTCGACTACGAGGAAGTAGAGCGCCTGGCGCTGGAGCACAAGCCGAAGATGATTGTGGCCGGCTTCTCCGCCTACAGCCGCGTGATGGACTGGGCCCGTTTCCGTGAGATCGCGGATAAAGTGGGCGCTTACCTGTTCGTTGACATGGCCCACGTGGCCGGCCTGGTGGCCGCGGGTGAATACCCGTCACCGATCCCCCACGCCGACGTGGTGACCTCCACCACCCACAAGACCCTGCGCGGCCCGCGCGGCGGTATCATTCTGGCCAAGGCCAACGAAGAGATCGAGAAGAAGCTCAACAGCGCGGTATTCCCGGGCGGCCAGGGCGGCCCGCTGATGCACGTGATCGCGGCCAAAGCCGTCTCCTTCAAGGAAGCCATGAGCCCCGAGTACAAGGCTTACCAGAAGAAGGTTGTGGAGAACGCCCGCGCCATGGCCGAGACCTTCCTCGACCGCGGTATCAATATCGTGTCCGGCGGCACCGACGACCACCTGATGCTGGTGGACCTGATCGGCAAGGAGTACACCGGTAAGGATGCGGATGAAGCCCTCGGCAACGCCAATATCACCGTCAACAAGAACGCCGTGCCCAACGATCCGCGCTCGCCGTTCATCACCAGCGGCCTGCGCGTCGGCACTCCGGCGATCACCACCCGCGGTTTCGGCGTCGCCGAGACCCAGCAGCTGACCCACTGGATCTGCGACGTGCTGGACGCCCTGGAAAAGGGCGACGCCGAGGCGACGATCAAGGACGTGAAGCAGAAAGTGCTGGATATCTGCGCGAAATTCCCGGTGTACAAGGACTGAGTGGATTGCGGAACTGGTTCTCAAAAGCGGCTCTTCTGAGCCGCTTTTTTTATGCCTGTCGGTTTTTCCGCGCAGCTTATCCCTTGACCCGTGAGTCGCCGCGTTAAATCTGGTTTAATAGGCGCCCTTAGAAAATCCGAATAAAAATTCAATTTATGCCGGCGCTGGCCGGTATCTTGCAGCGCAGGGAGGCGTTGTTGCGGTTTCCGGCGCCAGCGGGCGCGGAAGCGGCATTTGATTGTGGGCTCCAAGCGGTGACCGGAGCCTCCGCCATCCGGTACGGCGGGACGCCGGTCCCGGTGGTGTTCAGTCCATTCCGCAGCCCGTGGCTGCGACAGGGGGAAGCATGCGCACCACTTATATTGTTCTGGGCGCTCTGTTGCTGGTGACCGGCCTTGTGCAGGAAGCCGCGGCAGAGGAGCTGAATTTCGCCAACTGGTCTCACTATATTGGCAAGGACACCCTGGCCAACTTCGAGAAAGAGACCGGGATCACCGTCAACTACTTCGAGTTCGATGACATCGAGGAACTCGAGCACCAGTGGATCGACGAAGGGCGGCAGTTTGATGTCATCGTGCCCAGTGCGGAAAACCTGCCCGGTTATATCGCCGGCGGCATGCTCGCCAAGCTGGATCGCAGCCGCTTGCCCGGCTGGTCACACAACGACCCGCAGTTTATGCAGCGCCTGCAGCACTCGGATCCCGGCAACGCATACGCCTTTCCCTACCTCTGGGGCACCGTGGGTATCGGCTACAACGTGCAGGCGGTACGCAAGGCCTTCGGCGGCAAGCTGCCAGAGGACAGCTGGGACCTGCTTTTTGACCCGGACAACCTGTCCAAGCTGGCGCACTGCGGCGTGACCCTGCTGCGCTCGCCGGAGGAAATCTACGACGTGGGCCTCAAGTACCTAGGCAAAAAGCCGGGCAGTATGAAAACCGCGTCCCAGCTGATGGTGGCCAACCTGCTGGCCAAGGTGCGCCTCTACGTCACCGATTTCGACTCCGGCCACTATGTGGAAGATCTGGCCAGCGGCAAGCATTGCATGGTGCATGGCTGGAACGGGGATATCCTGCAGGCCCAGCAGCAGGCGCGCAAAGCCGGCAAACCGTTCGAGATCCGCTATATCATGCCGAAAGAGGGCTTCCCGCTGTGGATCGATACCGTGGCTATGCCCGCCAACGCCCCGCACAAGGACGCCGCCTACAAGCTGATGGAATACCTATTGCGCCCGAAGGTGATTGCCGAAATCAGCAACGAGACCCAGTTTGCCAATGCCAACACCGAAGCGCGCCAGTATGTCGATGAGACCCTGCGCGCCAACCCCATCGTCTACCCCGACCCGCAGGCGCTGGGCAACACCTGGAGCCCCGAGGCCACCGACCCCGGTGTGCTGGCGCTGAGGCACAAGCTCTGGGACCGCATCGTCGAACGCAAGGCGCTGTAACCGCGCGGCGCTGGTGTGGCCCCGGGCGCGCCGCGATGGCGCCCCGGGGCTCCGCTTGTGGTAGACTGCGGCCCGTTTTCCAACCCCCAGGGCCGATTTTCCCATGCACTGTCCTTTCTGCAGCGCGGACGAAACCAAGGTCGTCGATTCCCGCCTGGTGGCGGAGGGCGACCAGGTGCGTCGCCGGCGCGAGTGCCTTGAGTGCCACGAGCGCTTTACCACCTTCGAAACCGCCGAGCTGCTGCTGCCGCGGGTCATCAAGCAGAACGGCCAGCGCGAACCCTTCAATGAAGACAAGCTGCGCGCCGGAATGCAGCGCGCGGTAGAGAAACGCCCGGTCAGCACCGAACGGGTGGAGTCCGCCGTGTCCCAGATCAAGCACGCCCTGCAGGCCGCCGGCGAACGCGAGTTGCCCGCCCGCGCCATCGGCGAGCTGGTGATGGAGCAGCTGCGCGAGCTGGACAAGGTGGCCTATGTGCGCTTCGCCTCGGTCTACCGCCGCTTCGAGGATGTCAGCGAGTTCAGCGAAGAGATCGAGCGCCTGACCAGCAAGCGTCCGGAGACGCCCTGATGCAGACTCCCCAGGCCCTGATGGCGCGCGCGGTCCAGCTGGCCGAGCGCGGCCTCTACACCACCATGCCCAACCCCCGTGTCGGCTGTGTGATAGTTGATAGCGACGGCGCAATCGCCGGCGAGGGCTGGCACCGCCGCGCCGGTTTGCCCCACGCCGAGATCGAAGCCCTGAACGCCGCCGGCGCGCGCGCCCGCGGCGCCACTGTCTATGTGACCCTGGAACCGTGCAGCCATACCGGCCGCACCGGCCCCTGCGCCGACGCACTGATTCAGGCCGGCGTGGGCAAAGTGGTCTACGGTATGCAGGATCCGAACCCATCGGTCAGCGGCGATGGCCTGCGCAAACTGAAAGACGCCGGCATCGAAGTCGAGGGCCCGCTGCTGGAAGTGCAGTGCCGCGCGCTCAACCCGGGCTTTATCAAGCGCATGACGCTGGGCCTGCCGCTGGTGCGCAGCAAGTCGGCGATGAGCCTCGACGGCCGCACCGCCATGGCCAGCGGCGAATCCAAATGGGTCACCGGCCCCGCCGCGCGCGCCGATGTGCAGCGCCTGCGCGCGCGCAGCTGCGCGGTGATCACCGGCGTGGAAACGGTGCGCTTCGACAACCCCAACCTGAATGTGCGCGCCGACGAAATGGCGCTGGAACTGCTCGCCGCCGAGGACGCTGCCGGCGTGCAGCCGCTGCGCGTAATTGTTGACAGCAAACTGCGCACACCGTCGAAAGCCTTTATTTTGCAGGGGGACGCCCCCACATTGGTGGTCACGACCGAAGCTGCAGACGCCGCCCGGCGCGAGCGCCTGGAAAAAGCCGGCGCCGAGGTGGTTGCGCTGGCCGACGACGGTAACGGCCACGTCGACCTGCTGGCACTGCTGCAGGAGCTGGCCCGGCGCCAGTGCAACGAGGTGCTGGTGGAGAGCGGCGCGACCCTGTCCGGCGAGTTCCTCTACCGCGGCCATATCGACGAACTGATCGTCTATGTGGCGCCGAAACTGCTGGGCAGCACTGCGCGGCCGCTGTTCGAGCTGCCGATCGCACGCATGGGCTCAATGCTGCCGGTCACCATCACCGACATGCGCGCCGTCGGCCACGACTGGCGCATCACTGCCACGACGGATATCGAGAGATAGCGCTGATGTTTACCGGAATCATCGAAGCCGTCGGCGAGATCGCCGAACTGAAGCCGCAGGGCGGCGACCTGCGCGTGCGGATCAGAAGCGGCAAGCTGGACCTGGCCGACGTGCAGCTGGGCGACAGCATCGCCACCAACGGTGTCTGCCTGACCGTGGTGGACCTGCCCGGCGACGGCTACTGGGCCGATGTGTCCGCCGAGACCCTCGGTGTGACCACCGTCGGCAACTGGAGCAAGGGCGGCCGCGTCAACCTGGAGAAGGCGCTGACCCCGCAGACCCGCCTCGGCGGCCATATTGTCAGTGGCCACGTGGACGGGATCGGCGAGGTCGTATGGCGCAAGCAGGAAGCCCGCGCCGAGCGCTTCCGCCTGCGCGCGCCGGCGGGGCTGGCCAAGTACATCGCCCACAAGGGCTCGATCACCGTCGACGGCACCAGCCTGACGGTCAACGCCGTGGACGGCGCCGAGTTTGAGTTGACCATCGTGCCGCACACGCTGCAGGAAACGATTATGGGCGGCTACGCCGCCGGAACCCGGGTCAACCTGGAGGTGGACCTGATTGCCCGCTACCTGGAGCGCCTGCTTCAGGGCGACAAGGCCGCCGAGCCGAACAGCGACGGGCTGACAGCGGAATTCCTGGCGCAGCACGGGTTTTACAAGGGTTAATCGAAGCTATCAGGCTTGATGCGAAGAATCGCCACGGTCTTAGTGAAGGCCACCAATCACGATGTTAGAGAGCTTTATGGAACTCAATACGGTTGAAGAACTGATCGACGATATCCGCCAGGGCAAAATGGTGATCCTGATGGATGACGAGGACCGCGAGAACGAGGGCGACCTGGTGATGGCGGCGGAGCAGGTGCGCGCCGAAGACATCAACTTCATGGCCACCCACGCCCGCGGCCTGATCTGTATGCCCATGAGCCGCGAGCGCTGCGAGCAGCTCGAGCTGCCGCTGATGTCCCGCGACAACGGCGCCCAGTTCAGTACCAACTTCACTGTCTCCATCGAAGCCGCCGAGGGCGTGACTACCGGCATCTCCGCTGCCGACCGCGCGCGCACCGTGCGCGCCGCCGTGGCCCGCAATGCCAAGTCCAGCGATATCGTGCAGCCCGGCCACATTTTCCCGATCATGGCCCAGGCCGGCGGCGTACTGAGCCGCGCCGGTCACACCGAAGCCAGCTGCGACCTGTCGCGCCTGGCCGGTTTCGAGCAGGCCGCGGTAATCGTCGAGATCATGAATGAAGACGGCACCATGGCGCGCCGCCCCGACCTGGAAAAGTTCGCCAAGGAACACAAGTTGAAGATCGGCACCATCGCCGACCTGATCAACTACCGCGCGCTGAACGAGAAAACCGTCGAGTGCACCAACGAACGCCAGGTGCACACCGAGTTCGGCGAATTCAAGCTGCGCACCTACCTGGACAAGGCCCGTCGCGAACGCCATTTCGCCTTCGTCAAAGGCCAGCCCACGCCGGAAGAGCCGACACTGGTGCGTGTGCACGTGGGCAATACCCTGCGCGACGTGCTGACCATTCGCCGCGGCGACGAACAGTTCACCCCCTGGACCTTCCGCCGTGCGATGCAGCGTGTGGCCGAGGAAGGTAAGGGCGTGGTCGTACTGATTTGCCACAACGAAACCACCGAAGAGATCGAAGAGAGCATCGACTGGCTGATCAGTGGCAAGCAGCAGCGCCCCAGCCAGGATCTGGTGTACAAGCAGGTGGGTACCGGCTCGCAGATTCTGCGCGATCTGAAGGTGCGCAAAATGCGCCTGATGAGTGCGCCGTTCCGCTTCAGCGCCATTTCCGGTTTCGACCTGGAAGTGGAAGAGTACCTGAACGCCGACGGCGATTAATCGACTAGCGGATGGGCACATCGCTGCACGCCTTTGCCCATCAAAATAATGGAAAGAGCAATGAGCAACATCAACGTAATCGAAGGCGATTTCATCGACAACAAAGGCAAGTACGCGCTGCTGGTCAGCCGCTGGAACAGCTTTGTCGTCGAGAGCCTGAAAGACGGCGCGCTGGACACCCTGCGCCGCAAGGGTATCAAGGACGAAGACATCACCATTTACTACGCCCCGGGTGCGTTTGAATTTCCGCTGGCGGCCCAGAAGCTGGCCGAGAGCAAAAAGTTCGATGCCATCATCGCCCTCGGCGCGGTGATCCGCGGCGGCACGCCGCACTTCGAATACGTCGCCGGCGAGTGCACCAAGGGCCTCGCCCAGGTATCGCTGAACAGCGGTGTGCCGGTGACCTTCGGCGTACTCACCGTGGACTCCATAGAGCAGGCCATCGAGCGCTCCGGCACCAAGGCCGGCAACAAGGGCTGCGAAGCGGCGGAAACCGCGCTGGAGATGGTTTCTCTGCTCGGCAAGATTTAGACAGAGTACCGACATCGGGGCGAAGGCCCTGATACCGCGTCCCGGTAGCAGGGCTGCCTCTATAGTTGCCTACAGGTATCGGCTCCAGAAGCCAGAAAAGATTGATTGAACCATGACAGTAACCGCATCCGCACGCCGCAAGGCGCGCCACTACGCCATGCAGGCGCTCTATCAATGGCAGATGGCCGGCGCCAGCCTCAATGCGATCGAGGCCGAGTTCCACGCCGACAATGACATGAGCAAAACAGACGTGCCGTATTTTCGCGATCTGTTTCATGGCGTGGCCAAGAATCTCGACGAGATCGAAGACGCCTACGCCACGCACCTTGACCGCAACGTCGACGAGCTGGACCCGGTGTCCCGCGCGCTGCTGCGCATGGCCACTTACGAGCTGAAAAACCGTATTGATGTCCCCTACAAGGTCGTGATCAACGAAGCAGTGGCGCTGGCGAAGAAGTTCGGTCCCACCGACGCGTTTAAATATATCAACGGCATCCTCGACAAGACCGCCGCCGACCTGCGTGCGGCCGAAGTGACCGCCGACCGGAAATAACCACCCGCATGCCCGGCCCCGGCGAGTTCGACATTATCCGCGACTATTTCAGCGGCGCGCCGCAGGGCGAGGGCGTGGTACTCGGTATCGGCGACGACTGCGCACTGCTGCAGCCGCCCGCCGGCGAACTGCTCGCCACCAGTGTCGACACCCTGGTAGCCGACCGCCACTTCCCGGCCACTGGCGATCCCGCGCTGATCGCCAGTCGCGCGCTGCGGGTCAACCTCAGCGACCTGGCGGCAATGAACGCGCGGCCGCTGTGGTTTACCCTGGCGCTGACACTGCCGCACAGCAACGCAGACTGGCTGCAGCGGTTTGCCCGCGGCCTGCTGGATTGCGCGCGCGCCTACGACGTGTCGCTGGTGGGCGGTGATACCAACAAAGGGCCGCTGTCGATCACCGTACAGGTGACCGGCACTACCGCCGCACCGCTGCGCCGTGCCGGCGCCGGCAGTGGCGACGCCATCTATGTCAGCGGCCCGCTGGGTGCGGCGGCAGCTGCGCTGCCGGTTATTCTCGGCCGGCGCCAGGTCGGTGACAGTGACCTGCGCCAGGCGCTGGCCGCCTACTACGAGCCGCTGCCACAACTGCACACCGCCGCCGCCATCGGCGCCATCGCCTCCAGCGCGGTGGATATTTCCGACGGCCTGCTGGCGGATCTCGGTCATATCTGCCGTGCCAGCGGCGTCTCGGCCGAGGTACAGATGGAAGCGCTGCCGGTGGCGCCCCTGGCCCGCGCCCTCGCCGGCGAACAGGCTCTGGAACTGGCGGCCACCGGCGGTGACGATTACCAGCTGTGTTTTACCGTGCCGGCACACAGGGTCGCCGAACTGGAGGCGCTGAATCTGGGTGCGACACGGATCGGCCGCATTGTGGAAGGGGAAGGGCGGGTCGACGCCCGACTTAACGGCGAAAGCTGGAGCGCCGCCAGCGCCGGATACCAGCATTTTTGAGAACAATCCTGCATAAAACCAAAGCGGAAGATAAACCGGCATGAAACAACCCGCTTTTTCCGACCTGTTGCGCAGCCCCACCATGCTGCTCGCCTTCGGTTTCGGCTCCGGCCTGGCGCCGAAGGCGCCGGGCACCTTCGGTACCATCGCCGCGATCCCGTTCTGGTGGCTGCTGCAGTGGCTGCCGCCGGCCCAGTATCTAGCGGTGGTCATTGTCAGCGCACTGGTGGGTTGCTACCTGTGCGGCGCAGCGTCGAAAAAGCTCGGCGTACACGACCACGGCGGTATCGTGTGGGACGAGTTCGTAGGCTACTGGCTCACCATGTTCATGGCCCCGGCGGGCTGGGGCTGGGCGCTGTACGGCTTTGTGCTGTTCCGCCTGTTCGATATCACCAAGCCACAGCCGATCAGCTGGGCTGACCGGAAAGTACACGGTGGTACCGGAATTATGCTCGACGATATACTGGCAGCAGTATATGCGGCGCTGGTCCTGCAGCTGACCGCCCACTGGATCGGATAGGGACGGAATCGCCATGAAGCGGATACTTCCAATTGCACTGTTGTGTCTGTTGCCACTGGCGGCCGCCGCGCAGCAGGTGCAGCTGAAAGGACTGTTCGGGCAGAGCGCGATGCTGCAGGTGGACGGCCACCAGCGCCTGTTGAAGAGCGGGCAGAAATCGCCGGAAGGTGTGGTGTTGCTGGAAGTCACCACCGAGTATGCGCGCGTGCGCGTGGACGGCCGCGAGCAGAAGCTGACCCTCGACGCACCGGTGGCCACCAATTACCAGCGCAGCCAGCGCGCCGAGGTGCGCCTGATGCCGGACAATCTGGGCCATTACAGCACCAGCGCCTGGGTCAACGGCCGCCGCGTGTCGATGATGGTCGATACCGGGGCTACCGCAATCGCCTTCAACTACCCCACGGCACGCCGCCTGGGCCTGAACCTGGATCGGGCGCAGCGCATTCGGGTGTCCACAGCCAATGGCGTCACCAGTGCCTACCAGCTGACACTGGGCAGTGTCACCATCGGCGGGATCAAGCTGCACAATGTGGTGGCGACCGTCCACGCAAACGATTTTCCGCAGATCACCCTGCTGGGCAACAGTTTCCTGAGCCGGGTGGATATGGAGAAACAGCGCGGCGTGCTGATCCTGCGCGCGCGCAATTGACTGAAGGACGGCGCTACAATGGCTGCGCTGGCCGCTGAAATCGAGGTAACAACTTGACCATTCGCTACGTGGAATCCTCCAAACTGCCCACTCCTTGGGGCATGTTTGCGATGCACGGTTTCGAGGAAGTGGAAACCGGTAAAGAGCATGTGGTGCTGACCATGGGAGATATGGACACCGACGAACCGGTGCTGGCCCGCATCCACTCCGAGTGCCTGACCGGCGATGCGCTCTTTTCGCTGCGCTGCGATTGCGGCGCGCAACTGCAGCACGCGATGCATCGCATTTCGGTAGAAGGCCGCGGTGCCATTTTCTATTTGCGCCAGGAGGGGCGTGGTATCGGTCTGCTGAACAAGATCCGCGCTTACCACCTGCAAGACTGTGGTGCGGATACCGTGGAGGCCAATGAGCAGCTGGGCTTCGGTGCCGACATGCGCGACTATTCGGTCCTGAAGGCGATGGTCGATCACCTGCATATCAAATCGGTGCGCCTGATGACCAACAACCCGCGCAAGGTCGATGCGCTGGAAGGCCTGGGAATCACAGTCACCGAACGGCTGCCGCACCAGACCGGCCGCAATCCCCACAATGTGAAGTACCTGTCGACCAAGAAAGGTAAGTTGGGGCATTTGTTCGAGGATGAGGACGAGCAGGAATAAGGCGGAAGCCCTGGTTGCTTGCTGATCCTGTGTAGGGGCGGACCTTGT
The DNA here is from genome assembly GCF_039696035.1 of Microbulbifer sp. SAOS-129_SWC. Lineage (GTDB taxonomy): Bacteria > Pseudomonadota > Gammaproteobacteria > Pseudomonadales > Cellvibrionaceae > Microbulbifer. The sequence goes on along the minus strand of NZ_CP155567.1, from coordinate 3,693,457 downwards.
GTCCGCCCTTTTTTGTCTGGAACACCGTAGATCGTTTGGTGGCTCCCCTGATGCTGGCGGCCCTATGCGGGACACGCCGTGAATACATCCCTGTAGGCTTGGCGGCCGGGTCCCTCCGGCCGACAGTCCCGCATAGGGCCGCCAGCATCAGGGGCTTCGCATAACGCTAATCGCCCAATCAAACTTGCCCTCTCAAATGATTCTTACGAAGTCAGTCACTTCAGTCGAAGGCAAAGTGCTGGGTGTACCATTTCGCAACCGTCGGCGACAGGGCCGAAGGCGCCGTGAATGCATGGAGCGGCCGGACCGTCGCCGCCGGAGCGTACAGGGATGTATTCACAGGGGGGCGCCTAGCTCGATTTCGAAATGGTACACCCAGGGCTTTGCCGCCACGAGGCGAGAACAGAGCGCCGCGGAACCAAGCGCACAGAGCCATAAACAACAAGGGCGGACACAAGGTCCGCCCCTACGGAATCACCTTCAGGTTTCTTAAATATTATTGTGCCCGCGACGGCGCTCCACGAAGACTGCGGTGGTGCGGCCGGGCAGGGTGAAGCTGCCGCTGTCGCGATCGAACTGTACATCGTGCAGGCGTGTATCGGCGGAGTGGCGCTGCAGCGGGTGTTGCTGCAGATGCAAACCGCGCAGAGCGTCGCTAGTGAACTGAACTGTGTCGTCGTCACCGTTGAACAGTACAACGACGCGTTGATAGCGACGGTCGATATTGCCGCTTTCGTCCTGCAGCTGCATCGCAATCAGCCCCGGCACCTGCTCCGGACCGGTGTTGAGAAAACTCAGGTGCTGCCCGACAGCGCTCGCGTCGGTCAGGCGGAACAGCGGCGAGCTGTTGCGGATCGCCAGCTGTTCGCGGAACAGCGCCGCGGTCCATTCGCGCTGGTTTTCTTGCGGCGACAGCGCGGGGTTCGCCAGTAGCGGCTGCATGATCCACCAGCTGTCCTCATTCTTGTCGGCTACCGGCAGGCCTTTACCCCAGTTGCCGGTGCGCAGGCTGAAATCCAGCGCGTTGAACCAGTCGCCGGAATTGTAGCTGTCGCGGTCCATGGATTTGGAGCGCAGGAAATCCTGCCCGGCGTGGATGAACGGGATGCCCTGCGCGAAGAGCACCAGCGAGTTGCTGAACGCCTGCATGCGCGCACGCTCGTCGACGGAGGCGGTACTGTGGGCCTTTAGCTGGATGGCGTCGAACAGGGTTTCGTTGTCGTGCGCAGCGATATAGTTGATCGACTCCTGCGGGTCGCCGGTGTAGCCGGTGGCCTGGCCGTTGTAGATCAGCTGGGCGCCGGTGATGGCGTTGCCGTGGGAATCGGTCAGCGGGTAGTCTGCCAGGTTACCGGCCAGCGACACGCGCACCTTGTCCGCCAGGGTCAGCAGTGTCGCGCGCTCGTCATTTCCTCCGAACTTGCCGTTGCTGTCGGTAAACAGGCCGTTGCCGAAACCCTGTTCCTCGTAACCGCCGAACGGGTTGCCGCCGCGCACGCTGTCGCGCAGGCGGTCGTTGAAGGTGCCGATTCCGGTGCCGGCCATATTGGCCTGGCGCGCCTGCACGAAGCGCGCGTCGTCGGCGACCTCGCCGAAATTCCAGCCCTCGCCGTACAGGTAGATCGCGCGGCCGTCGACGCCGTCGCGCTGCGGTGTCAGCGCGTGCAGCATGCTCTGTGCATGCAACAGGTTGTCGCGGCTGTGGTGGCCCATCAGGTCGAAGCGGAAGCCGTCTACCTTGTAGGCCGTGGCCCAGGTGCGCAGCGAGTCGAGCATCAGCTTTTCCATCATCGCGTGTTCGCTGGCGGTGTTGGCGCAGCAGCTGCTCATCTCGATACCGCCGTCGGCATTGCGACGGTGGTAGTAGCCGGGCACGATCTTGTCGAGGATGGAGTTTTCGTACTGGCCGTAGGAGCTGGTGTGGTTGTAAACCACGTCCATGACCACGCGCAGACCGGCACGCGACAGCCCCTGCACCATATCGCGGAATTCGCGGATGCGCTCGACGCCGTTGGCATCGGTGCTGTAGCTGCCCTCGGGTACCGTGTAGTGCAGCGGGTCGTAGCCCCAGTTGAAACCGTCGCGGTCGCGCACCGCGTCCACGGCGGCCTGCTGTTCGCTGCTGTCCGCGGCGTACACGGACAGATCCGGGGTCTGCGCCTGCTGGCTCCGGTCTTCGTTGACGGTGGCAAAATCGAACGCCGGCAGCAGGTGCACATGGGTCAGGCCGGCGCGTGCGAGTTTTGCCAGGTGGCGCATGCCGTTGCTGTCGCGTTCTGCGAATGCGGCGAAGGTACCGCGTTCGTCTTGCGGTACCGATTTGTCGGCGATGCTGAAGTCGCGCACGTGCAGTTCGTACAGCGAGATATCTTCCGGATTGTCCAGGCGCGGCTTGTGCAGGTGATTCCAGCCGCGCGGTTTCAGGTCGGCATCGTCGAGATTGACGATCTGGCTCTTGCCGCTGTTGATGGACAGGCCGAGGGAATAGGGATCGGTGACCAGGTTGGTTTCGATACGTTGGGTGAAGGGAGAGTAGACCTCAACCTCGTAGCGGTAGTATTTGCGGTCCCAGTCTTTGCCCACATCCGCGCCCCAGACGCCGCTTGCGGCGTCGAACTGCATCGGCACCACCGTATCCGCCGTGGTGTGGGCCGCATCGCTGTACAGATGCAGTTTTACCGAGCGCGCGGTGGGTGCCCACAGGCCGAAGTGAATACCGTTGCGTTGCACCTGTGCGCCGAGTTTGCCACTGTAGGCAAAGCGGTCGTCGAGGGTGCCGGCCAGCTGGATGCCGGTGGCATCGCGCACCTTGCCGTCGCGGTCGTACACCGCCAGCGCCAGCTGCCGTTTGACCAGCTCGGCCAGTGGCGGCGCACCGGCCGGCAGTTGCAGCGCGGTGTAGCCGGCCAGGTGCGGGAATTTCTGTTGCAGGTCCGCGGGCAGGTTGCCGGCGGGCTGCAGTAGGATCTCGCCGTCACCGCTGACGCCGTCGGCACCCAATTGCAGGTCGGCGTCGGCGCTGTAATGCAGTTTCACCGTGTCGCCGTCATGCAGGGAAATATTCCAGGCCAGGGTGTCAGTGTCGAGCCACTGGGCCTGTTCCATGCTCAGATCGCCGTGGGGTACACCGTCCGTGCTGACGGTGACCTTTTTGCTGGCGGCGTCGAAGGCGAAGTAGATCTCGTCGTCGTCATTGGCCACGGTAAACGGCACGTTGTTCCCGTATTCACCGTAGCTTTCGCTCCAGCCCTGATTCAGCGCCACCTTGAATTCGTAGCTGCCGGCGGGAATCGCGCGGGTGATAAAGGTGTAGATGCCGTCGCCGTCGGCGTCCTGCATCCAGCTGCGCAGGCAATCCGGTTGCCAGTCGCCGGGGCAACCGAGCGCGGCCTGGAAATTACCGGCCGCGGTGGCGATGGTGCTGTTGGCGCTGTCGGCAATCCAGTGGCTCTGGTGGTCATAGATAAACGTCACGTTGCGGCCGCTGCTCAGGTTCAGCGCAATATTGGCACCGTTGCGCCAACCGCCCAGGCCGTAATTTTCGTCCCAGCGGTTGTTGAGTGCGGCTTTGTATTCCCAGCTGCCGGCGGGAATATAAAAAGTGCCGCTCCACTTGTCGTCGTCGCTGTCGTGAGCGAGCTGGCTGGCGGCGCAGTCCGGCTGCCAGTCTCCGGAGCAGCCGATCTGGCTCTGAATGGTACCGGGAATATTGACGGTGGACGGGTCGGGCGTATCACTGGCGTGCACCGGCAGGTGTACGGCCAGTAACAGGCTGGTAAATAAAAGACTGGCACGCGGATGCGCGGCCGAGGATCTCATCGATCGCATAGTATTGCCCCAGATTATTGTTATGGCGGTGGCTCGGAGTACTGCGGGATCTCCCTGCAGCGCATTGAAGCAGGGCATTGGGCGGCTGGCCTCCCACCCGGGGGGGCGGAGATGGAAGAAGGACGGGCGTGCCGGTTATAGCGCGAAGGCTGTCACAAAAGCTTTATAAAAATGTCACGGCGCGGCAATTTGCCCTGACGATACTGGATCGCGAGTTGGAAGCGGGCGGAACCATGGCCAGCGACTATACTCGAACACATCAGATTGTTGCGGGTCGAGAAAGGTGATGTATTCGCGACAATCGGATGTTGAGAAGGCCGGCTTTGCCGGCTTTTCTTTTTTTCGGCGGGAATAAAAGCGCGTGTATTCTGCGTTTGCGGGAGCGATGCATGACCGCTCCCGCAAACAGCAATTGATTGATCAGCTGGGTGACACGGGTTCCGCCTGTGCCGGTTGCTGGGTGGCGATGCCATTGTCGCCCTGGGCCTCGATCCAGCGATTCATACGTGTTTCCAGCACATTCAGCGGCAGGGCGCCGGCGCTAAGCAATTCTTCGTGGAAAGCGCGGATATCGAAGTTGTCGCCCAGTTTCTTTTCCGCCCTGGCACGCAACTCCAGAATCTTGAGCTGGCCCAGCTTGTAGGCCAGTGCCTGCCCCGGCCACGCCAGGTAGCGGTCGATCTCCACGGTGACATCGTGACGCGGTTTGGCGCTGTTTTGCATGAAATACTCGATTGCCTGATCGCGGCTCCAGCCCAGCTGGTTCATACCGGTATCCACTACCAGGCGCACGGCGCGCCACATGTCATAGGTCAGTGCACCGAACTCGCTGTAGGGATCCTGATACAGGCCGAGATCCTTGCCGAGGCTTTCCGCGTAAAGCCCCCAGCCCTCGACAAAGGCGGTGTAGTTGGTGATGCGCCGCAGCGGGTGCAGGTTTTCCTGTTCCTGCGCCAGGGCAATCTGCAAGTGGTGGCCCGGCACTGCCTCGTGTGCGGTCAGCGCTTCCATTTCCCACTTGGGGCGGCTGTCGAGCTTGTAGGTGTTGGCGTAAAACGTGCCCGAGCGGCCGGCGGCCATGGAGCCGGGCAGGTAGTAGGCCGTGGTCTGCGACTTTTCCGAATACGACGGGATCGCTTTGACCCCGTAGGGCAGGCGCGGCAGTTTGCGGAACAGGGTCGGCAGCTCGCCATCGATACGCTTGGCGATGTCGCGGTAGCCGCTCAGCAGTTCGGCCTTGTCGGTGTAGAAGAAGCGCGGGTCGGTGCGCAGGTAGTCGGTAAAGGCCTTGAAGTCACCCTGAAAGCCGGTTTTGGCAATCACCTTGTCCATTTCCGCGCGGATGCGCTTGACCTCGCCGATGCCGATTTCGTAGATCTCCGCCGGGCTCAATTCGGTGGTGGTCTCTTTGCGCACCTTGTAGGCGTACCAGCGCTGGCCGTCCGGCAGGCTGGTAAAGGCGATATTCACACGCGCATCGGGGATGTAATCCCGCTCGACAAATTCCGCCAGCTCGCGCCACGCCGGTGCCAGCGACTTGCGGTAGAGGGCATAGGCGCGCTGCTGCAGGCGCTGCCGGTGCGCCGGAGCGATACTCGTGGGCATCTGCTGGAATACTTTCAGCAGCGGGCTCTGTTTGGGATCGTCCGGAATCAGCGCGCGTATCTGCGCGGGCAGGTCGCGCAGAGTGATCTGCGGCGGGGTGATATGCTTGTTCAGCCCCTTGCGCATCAGGGTCTCGGTCTGTTCCACCAGCGCCGGCAGCTTCTCCAGCCGCGCGAGGATCTTCCCATAGTCGCGTTCGCTGCGGTGGGCCATGGCCCCGAGCACCGCCGGCACATTGGTCTGGATGCCGGCCATATGGTTGAGCGGCAGCAGGTAATCCGGGAACTGGTAACCCTTCACCTCGCTGAGCAGGTCCTGATACAGCAGCTGGTAGTCCAGCTGTTCGTCTGCCGGCAGGGTTACATCGTGGATATGGCGGCTGGCGCTGAGCAGGCGCCGGGTCTGCGTCTCGCGGCGCTCGATGGCATCCATCGAGTAGTCGGTCCAGCGGTCGTCGACCCCGGGATAGCCCTCGTAGGTGGCCCTCTCCGGGAAACTCTCCATCAGCCAGCGATAGCGCAGGTCCTGCAGCGCCGTGACGCGGGCAGCGGGGTCGTCGTGTGGCAGTGCATCGAAGGCCTGGTCGAAGGCCTTTTGTTCCATCGCCGATGCGCCGGCGGCAGCCAGCAGGCCGAGGCCGGTGAGCAGGGATTTGCTGAAGAAGGATTGGTTGAACAAGGACATGACTTCCCCCTGGTCCTGTAGCGCAAGCGGGCGAACCGCGCGGATTTGGCTTTTATTGTGTCGGCGGCATGGGGCGGTGGTTGGCGGCGGCCGGGAGACCCGGCGCCGCTTAGAACGCGGCGGCCTGGTTGTTGTAGTCACCGCGCTCCAGCAACTGCAGGCGGTGGCGGATCTGTTCCTCGATACCGCTGGCGTCGAGGCCGATGGCGGCCAGCAGGTCTTTGTGTTTACCGTGCTCGATGGTCCTGTCCGGCAGGCCCAGCTGCAGCATCGGCACCGGGGTGCCGCTGGCGTTGAGGTACTCCATTACCGCGCTGCCGGCGCCGCCGGCAATAGTGTTTTCTTCCACGGTGACCAGCAGGCGATGGTTGGCGGCCAGCTCGTCGATCAACGCCTCGTCCAGCGGTTTGACCCAGCGCATATCGGCGACGCTGGCACCCAGCTGTTCGGCGGCTTCCAGCGCCGGCGCCAGCAGGGTGCCGAAATTCAGAATGGCCACGTCGCTGCCCTCGCGCAGCACACGCCCTTTGCCCACTGGCAGTTCGCGCATCTGCTGCTCGATTTCCACCCCCGGGCCGGTGCCGCGCGGGTAGCGCACCGCCGCCGGGCCGTTGTGCTGGTAGGCGGTGTAGAGCAGCTGGCGGCACTCGTTCTCGTCGCTGGGGGCGGCGATGACCATATTCGGCAGGCAGCGCATATAGGTCAGGTCGAAGCTGCCGGCGTGGGTGGGGCCGTCCTCGCCCACCAGACCGGCGCGGTCGATGGCGAAGGTGACGTCCAGATCCTGGATGGCCACGTCGTGCACCAGCTGGTCGTAGCCGCGCTGCAGGAAGGTGGAGTAGATGGCCACCACCGGCTTCTGCCCCTCGCAGGCGAGGCCGGCGGCCAGCGTGACCGCGTGCTGCTCGGCGATGGCCACGTCGTGGAACCGCTCGGGGAAGCGCTCGGCGAATTCCACCATGCCCGAGCCCTCGCACATGGCCGGGGTGATGGCGATCAGCTTGTCGTCCTGCTCCGCGGTGTCGCACAGCCACTGGCCGAAGATCGCCTGGTATTTGGGCTTTTTCTTCTCGCCGCTCTTCTCTTGCGGCGACAGCGCCACCTGCACCTTCGGTTCCGGCTCCAGCTTGTTCAGCGCGTGGTAGCCGACCGGGTCTTCCTCGGCGGGGCCGAAGCCCTTGCCCTTGGTGGTGACGATATGCAGCAGCTGCGGGCCGCGCTGGTTGCGCAGGTTGCGCAGCGTGTGCACCAGGTCGTGCACATTGTGGCCGTCGATCGGGCCCACGTAGTTGAAGCCGAGTTCCTCGAACAGGGTGCCCGGGGTGATCATGCCCTTGACGTGTTCCTCGGTGCGCCGCGCCAGCTGCCAGGCCTTGGGAATGGCCGACAGCAGTTTGCGGCTGCCCTCGCGCATGGACAGGTAGGTCTTGCTGGCGAGGATCTTGGCAAAATAGGTGGCCAGGCCGCCGACGTTCTTGGAAATCGACATGCGGTTGTCGTTCAGCACCACGACCATGTCCTTGCCGGTGTGGGCGGCGTGGTTCAGGGCCTCGAAGGCCATGCCGGCGGTCATGGCGCCGTCGCCGATCACCGCCACCACGCGGCGCTCGTCCGGCGAGCCCAGCGCCATGCCCAGCGCGGCGCTGATCGAGGTGCTGGAATGGCCGACGCCGAAGGTGTCGTAGGGGCTCTCGCTGCGCTTGGGGAAGCCCGACAGGCCGCCCTGCTGGCGCATGGTTGGCATCTGCTCGCGGCGCCCGGTGAGGATCTTGTGCGGATAGGTCTGGTGGCCCACATCCCACACCAGCCGGTCTTCCGGCGTGTTGTAGATGTAGTGCAGGGCGATGGTCAGTTCCACCACACCGAGGCCGGCGCCGAAGTGGCCGCCGCTCTGGCCGACACAATACAGCAGGTACTCGCGCAGCTGACTGGCAAGTTCCGGCAGTTGGCGCTCCTCGAGGGCGCGCAGTTGCGCTGGTTCGTCAATGGCGTCGAGCAGCGGCGTCTGCGGGCGTGTGCGTGGGATTTCGTTGAACATCAAACGTATCAATTGCAACAGATCGATAGAAAAAGGGATTGTATGCCTGTGGCGGGCAGATTGCATCCTGTTGGGGCGCGACATGCCGCGCTCACACTGCTAAACCCGGCGGCAGGCGCCTGCCTTGCAGGCGTTCGGCTCGGGTGCCGGCCTCTGGCCCGCCTTCAGCGTAGGCTCCTGCGGGGCAATCAGTGGCTGCGCTGGACGATGTAATCCGCCAGCAGCCGCAGCTGCATGGTGTCGCCGCCCAGTGGTGCCAGCGCGGCCAGCGCCTCGCCGTGCAGTTCCGCCAGCTTGGCGCGGGCGCCGTCGAGGCCCAGCAGCGACACGTAAGTGGGCTTATTGCGCGCCGCGTCGGCGCCCTGGGTCTTGCCCAGGGTGGCGGTATCGGCGGTGACATCGAGGATGTCGTCCTGCACCTGGAAGGCCAGGCCGATGGCCTCGGCATAGCGGCTGACGGCCGCCAGCTGGGTGTCGTCGGCGCCGCCGAGCAGTGCGCCGATGCGCGCGCTGGCGCGGATCAGGGCACCGGTCTTGAGGCGGTGCATGCGTTCCAGCTGCGCCAGATCCAGATCGGCGGCCACCGCGGCCAGGTCGATGGCCTGTCCGGCGACCATGCCGCGGGCGCCGGCAGCGGATGCCAGCTCGTCGAGCAGTTGCAGTTTCAGCGCCGGCGCGGCGTCGCAGGCCAGCAGCAGCTCGAAGGCGCGGGTCTGCAGGGCATCGCCGGCGAGAATGGCGGTGGCTTCGTCGAATTCGATATGGCAGGTGGGGCGGCCGCGGCGCAGGTCGTCGTCGTCCATGGCGGGCAGGTCGTCGTGCACCAGGGAATAGGCGTGGATGCACTCCAGTGCGGCAGCGGCAGCATCGCAGTCGGCGGCCGCGGGTGCAGGGCCGGCGAGGGATTCCGCGCAGGCATACACCAGCGCCGGGCGCAGGCGTTTGCCGGGGCCGAGGGCGGCGTAGCGCATGGCGGCGAACAGAAGCTCGACACTGTTACCATCGCGATCCGCCAGCGCCGCGGTGAGCGCGGCCTCAACGCGCGTGGCCGCGCGCTGGAGGAAGGCGCGCAGCTCCGGCACCATGGTGTCGGTGCTCACTCGCGCTCGTCCGCTTCGCCGTCGCTGTCGAACGGCAGTTCGCGCACGCTGCCGTTTTCTTCCATCAGTACCTTGACCTTCTGCTCGGCGGTGGCGAGTTTCTGCTGGCACTCACGCGTGAGCTTCACGCCGCGTTCGAAGTCGGCCAGTGCTTCGTCCAGTGGCAGCTCACCCGCCTCCAGTCGTTCTACCAGCTGCTCCAGTTCTTCCAGTGCCTGCTCGAAGGTTGCCGCTTGCTTTTTCGCTGCCATGGGTCCTGCCTCTAGTAATTGCGGCGCTTGGGCCGCCGTGCGCGGCAACCTTAGCCGCTGGCGGGAAAAGGGTCAATTGTGCGGTGCGGGCGGCGGCGCCACCAGTTTGGGGGTGTCCACTTCGCGGGACATCAGGTAGTGGGCCAGCGCGCGCTTCTGCGACGGGCCAAAGTCGTAGTCGGGCATCGGCGGCGTCGGCGCATCGAAGTAATCCGCCAGCGTCTGCAGGGTATAGCGCCGGGCCAGATTGCGCAGCGGCACCTGCGCGGCGTGGCAGCGGGCGCAGTGGTGGCGCTGATACAGCTCGGCCCCGCGCTGGGCTGCGCCGCGGTCGATCGCCAGTGGTTTGGTCGGTGCCTGCAGGCGCGGTTTGTGCGCGCCGGCCTCACTGTCGCCGGATTCGCCGGGCGTGACCCGGTAGATGGCGCCGGCGTAGTCGTCGGAGACATAGATGTGCCCCTCGGTGTCCTCGGCGATATCCACCGGCCGGCCGTAGACGGTCTGGCGGTCTGCGCTGAGGAAGCCCCACAGGAAATCCCGCTGGTGAATCGCGCCGTGCTCGTCCCAGTGCAGCGACACCACCTTGTAGCCGTCCTTGGTGCTGCGGTTCCAGGAACCGTGCAGGGCCACCAGCGCCGCGTCGCGGTAGGTGGCGGGCTGGGCCTGGCTGCGCAGGAAGGTGATGCCCAGTGGCGCATTGTGGGCCGGGAAGCTGAACACCGGCGGGCGTGAGTTGGCGATCTTTTCCTCGATATCCTCGCCGGCATTGACGCCAAAGTCGGGGTCGGGCACGCGGTTGCCGTTGGCGTAGGGCCAGCCGTAGAAGGCGCCCCGCTCGATGCGGTTGAGTTCGCACGGCGGGAAGTTGTCGCCGAGCCAGTCGCGGCCGTTATCGGTGGCGTAGAGGGCGCCATCCTTCGGTGACCAGTCGAAACCCACACTGTTGCGCAGGCCGCTGGCATACACCTGCAGGTCGCTACCATCGGGGCGGAAGCGCATGATGGTGGCGCGGCGCGGATTGTCCTCGATACAGACATTGCAGCTGGAGCCGCTGCTCAGGTAGATCCAGCCGTCGGGGCCCATGGCGATGGTCTTGGTCCAGTGGTTGCCGCTGTCGGCGAGGCCGCTGACGATTTTCTGGTAGCGGCCGGCGACGAGGCCGTCGGAGTGGTCGAAGGGCACGCGGCCGACGCCATCGCTCTCGGCGATATACAGCCAGTCCTCGTACAGGAACAGACCGTGCGGGCGCTTGAGGTGGTCGATCAGCACGCGCTGGCCATCGCTGTGGCCGTCGCCGTCCGCATCGGCCTCGAGCAGGGTCACCTGGCCGCGCTTGGGCTGGGACACCAGCAGGTCGCCGCGGCGGGTGATGGCGATCCAGCGCGCATTGGGGACGTCGTCGGCGAACAGCACCACGCCGTAACCCGGCACCGTATGCAGTCGGTTGTCCACGGTCTGTTCATCGATCGACGCACCGCCGGTCAGTTGCCGCCAGGGCACACTGATGCCGGGCGCGAATATCGTGACCGTGGCGACGCCCAGGCCGAGGGCGAGCAGAAAAATTAGCGCATATTTCAACAGGCTGTTCACGGTGGTGATTGATCCGGTAATAAAAGTGGTTATAGTTGTCGCTTCAAAAATTCCTGGCGCCCGTTTTACCACAAGCAGCGATTCCCGTCTTAGTCACCTTGCCCGCGTAAGATATCTCCCTACTTTGTGAGATATCTCGCACACGAATTTCAGCCGATGTCCTCTACTTTTTTCCGCGCCAGTTGCCATAATGAAGTTGCAAGGATGCAGAAGGGACTTCACTACAGCGGTAAGGGATAAAGGGACTGCGCCGCTCGCCAAACGGATCTTGGCACCATCCTGTGAGACGCACCGCCCGGGCCGGATTGCCTGGGCGGTGTTTTATAGGGGGTAGCAGAATCGCGGCGCAGAAAGGCGCGGCAACACCGATTCGCCCCCGGCCTGCAAACTTATCCCGCCCGTTCGCCAGTTCGTGCAAAGCGCCCCGCGCGTTATTCCTGCCGCCGCGCTATTTTATCTTTTGTGATTACTTTTACATCACAACCGAATATCCCTTCGGTTGTTATTGGTGTGATCCGTATCTTGTATGCTGTCTGGAAATTGAAACAATTATCCGCTTTAATCAATACAAATCCGGCCACAAATTTCCCGGCCGGCGGAGGGTAAAGCATTCAGTAATTTACTGGACTACATACGCGCTAGCCTTCAGCTCCCAGTCTCTTGGCGGGCAATAACCCCCTCACCCCTGAATTTCTGTCAAAGCCCCGCCGGTACGCCCGCGGGGTTTTTTCGTTCTGGTGTACCCGCGCGGCGGCGCCGCGCCGATCTCTGTTTCGTCTCGGAAGGGGAGCTGAGCTGATGCAAGCGAGAATCCTGCGTCTAAACCTGGCGGGCCAGCCGCTGGAGTGGTTGAACTGGCAGGACGCGGCCTGCCTGTATGTGCGCGATCTGGTGACCTGGACCCTGGGTGGTGTGGTGCAGCGGGTACACGGCGGTATCAACCGCCGCGGCGAGCGTTCCTACCTGGACCTGGCGGCAATCATCGCCTGCGGCGGCGAGCGCATGGCGCGACCGCGCAAAAGGCCGCCGCTGAACAACCGCGCGCTGTTTTTTCGCGACTCCCAGACCTGCCTGTATTGCGGCCAGGTGTTCCGCGGCACCGAGCTGACGCGCGACCATGTGCATCCCGTTTCCCGCGGCGGGCGCGATGTCTGGGAGAATGTTGTCACCGCCTGCCGGCGCTGCAATCAGCACAAGGGCAATCGCCTGCTGGAAGATCTGGAGATGGAGCTGCTGGCGCTGCCGTTCTGCCCCAATCCGGCCGAGTATCTGGCACTGATCAACAGTGAGCGGATTCGCGGCGACCAGATGGATTTTCTGCGCGGCCAGTTCTCGCGCCCGCGGCAGGAGGGCTGGTTGTTCACCGGGCGCGACTGAGTGTTGTGGGTGGGGCTGGTGTTACAGCTTCGATGCGGGCGGACACAAGGTCCGCCCCTACGGTAGGTGATTTTGTGGGCTAAACGAATCCGGTGCCTCGCGCGGTCTTTAGTGACGACGGTGCAGGGCCTGGCGGGTTTGCTCTGGTTTGCGGCGGCCGCGGGGCGGGCAGATACAAGGTCCGCCCCTACGGTAGGTGGTTCAGTTTTCTGAACGACTTCGGTGCCCAGTGCGGCCGGTAGTGATGTCGGTGATATGGGCCTCGATAGTCGATCGGTAGGGGCGAACCTTGTGTTCGCCCTGCTTGCTGTTGGCCGTGAAGCCGTGCGCTCCGCTAAACCGCCGCGCGAATCAATCCGGTCAGGTACCGGCCAAACTCGTGGCCGGCGTTTTCCATCATCTTCGGGAACATGGAAATTGTGGTCATCCCGGGGAAAGTGTTGACCTCGTTGAGGTAGATGTCGCCGTTGTCGGTGAGGAAGAAATCGATGCGCGACAGGTCTTTCAGCTGCAGGCCGACAAAGGCGCGTTTTGCGGCTTCATGAATCCAGTTCAGCTGTGCCTCGCTGAGGCCCTGCGCTTCCACGTGGGTCACGGCGCGGCTGCCCTCGGCATACTTTTCCTCGTAGTTGTAGAAGGTGTCCGCCGGGGCGCAGACCTCGCCCGGCGGGGTGATGATCAACTCGCCGTCGTAGGGGTAGGCGGCCACTTCCAGCTCGCGTACGCTCAGGCACTTTTCCACCAGCACGTAGGGCGACAACGCGAACGCCTCGTCCAGTGCCGGTTGCAACTGTTCGGCGGCAGTCACCTTGTAGCAACCTACCGATGAGCCCTGGTTGGACGCCTTGATAAATACCGCGCCCCACTGCTGCAGCGCCATGGTCGCCTTGGTGATCTCCTCGGCGTCGTTGCGGCACAGGAACTGGTAGGGGGTGTTGTCGATGCCCAGTGCGCTCAGCCACAGCTTGGTGGTGACCTTGTTGAAGCAGATTTTGCTCGCTTCCGGTCCGCAGCCGTAATACGGGATGCGGTAGAGTTCCAGCATCGACTGCAGGTCGCCGGTCTCGCCCGGGTAGCCGTGAATGGCGGGCACCACATAGTGCACCGGCCAGCTTTCAGCACCGCAGCGCAGCTGGCGATCCTGGCCGAGTTCGTGCACACGGCCGACGCGGTCGCGCAGCTGGCCGCTGGAATCCATCTCTACGCGCAGCAGCTCGATTTCGTCCGCGTTGAGCAGATGACGCTCGATAAAGTCGGCGGTGCGCAGCGACACATCGTGTTCGCTGCTGCCGCCGCCGCAAATCAGCAGGGTATTGATCATGGCTGTCCCGTCCGCGCGCCGGGCGCGCTCAGTACTTTTTTACACTGCGCGGGCATCGGTGGCTTCTCGCGCTTGGGTTTCTTGCTCTTGGGCGCCGTGCCGTGCAGCAGCGCCAGGAATTCATCGCTGAACCACCAGTCCAGATCGGGACCGCAGGCAGCCTGGGTGACCGGGTGCTGGGGCTTGCAGTCCCGGTCGCCGTCGGGGCAGGACAGGCGCACATGGAAATGGTAGCTGTGCCCCCACCAGGGGCGCAGCTTGCGCAGCCAGGCGTTGTTACTGCCGCTGATATTACACAGTTTGCGCTTGATCGACGGGTGCACAAAGATGCGCTCGACGCGCGGATCCTCGGAGGCCAGCCGCAGTATCTGCGGCACTTTGTCGCGCATCTCGTCCCAGTTCTTTTCAATCAGCTGGTTCTTCTCATCGTTGGCCAGCGGAATCGCCGAGACATGCTCGCGCTCCCACGGTGTCAGCGGCCGCTTCAGCGCGCGCGCGTCCTGGGAATACCAGATATCCACGTCCAGGCCGGTCTGGTGGCTCTTGTGGCTGCTGTGGGAAAACGGGCCGCCGCGGGGCAGGGACATGTCGCCGATCTGCAGCCGGCCGAGGCCGCGCGCGGCCACCCGCGCGGACAGATCCTCGAGGAACTGGATCAGCTCCGGGTTGCCGAAGCGGCGCTCGCGGTCGCTGCGCATCACCTGGAAGCCCTTGCCGCGCAGGGGCATCTCGGCGGCGCCGGCGAGGCAGCCGTTACTGTAGTTACCGATACTGTCGGGGGTCTGCGACGATGGGCGCTGGACCTGTTCCCACGGATTCGCGGCACTGGCGGCGGCCGCGCACAGCAGGGCGCCGCTACATAACAGGGTTTGAATGGGTCGTTTGAACATAACTGCTCTACTGCTGAATTCAGAGCAAATTATAGAGGCTCTGCTCAGCGGGTCTGTGAAGCATCCGGCGCCATCTGGATTTCGCGACACGCCGCCAGCAGCTGATCCATTTCCGCATCGGTGCCGATACTGATGCGCAGGTGGTCGGAAATGCGCGGTTTGTCGAAGTAGCGCACCAGGATACCGCGCTCGCGCAGTGCCAGGTACAGGGCCTCGGCGCCGATGGCGCGCGGGCGCGCCAGCAGGAAGTTGGCTTTTGATGGCACCACCTCGAAATCCAGTGCGCGCAGCGCCTCGGCGACGCGCGTGCGGGTGGCGATCACCTTGCCGCTGGTTTCCGCCAGCCACGCGCGGTCACCGATGGCGGCCGCCGCCACGCGCTGCGCGACGCTGTCGATCGGGTAGGAATTGAACGAATTCTTGGTGCGGTTCAGCCCCTCGATCAGGTGTGCCTGGCCCAGCGCATAGCCGAGGCGCAGGCCCGCCAGCGCGTGGGACTTGGACAGGGTGCGGATCACCAGCAGGTTGGGGTAGCGCTCGATCAGGGGTACGGCACTGTCGCCGCCGAAATCGATATACGCCTCGTCGACGGCCACCACCCGCTCGGGTTGCTGTTGCAGCAGTGTCTCGATCTGCGCCAGTTCCAGGCAGCGGCCGCTGGGCGCATTGGGGTTGGGCAGGATGACACCGGCGGCGGGACCGCAGTAATCACTCACGTCGATGGAGAAGTCGTCGCCGAGCGCCGGCGTGCGGTAGTCGATACCGTACAGCTGGCAGTACACCGGATAGAAACTGTAGGTGATATCCGGGAACAGCAGCGGTTCGCCATCGCGGCGGAAAAAGCTGTAGAAGCTGTGCGCCAGCACCTCGTCGGACCCGTTGCCGACGAACACCTGCTCCGGCGCCAGGCCGAACTGCGTGGCGATGGCCGCGCACAGGTCGGCGGAGTCCGGGTCCGGGTAGCGGCGCAGCGCATCGGCCAGTTGCGGGTCGGCCAGCGCGGCCAGCGCGCGCGGCGATGGCGGGTAGGGGTTTTCGTTGGTGTTCAGTTTCACCAGTTTGCGCCCGCGCGGCTGCTCGCCCGGCACATAGGGGGAAAGTTGCCCCAGGTCAGGACTCCAGAAAATACTGCTCAAGACGATTCCTCTGCACTGTTGTCGCCGGCGGTCTGCGTGTCGGCGGGCTTGTCTTTTTTATCGCTTTTATCGGTTTCGATGGGGATGTTGAACAGTTCCGGCGAATTGGCGAGGAACTGTGCCATCGGCACCGGTTTTCGCAGCATCAGGTTGTCGTGTTTGAGTTCGGTGGAGATATCCGGAATCTCGTTGAAATCGCGGATATTGCCCACCTGGTCGGCCAGCTCCACACCGAGGAAGCTGAGTGGCGCCAACAGGGCCACCACCCAGCGCCAGCGCGGGGCTATATTAGTCGCCAGGTAACAGGCGCACCACAGCATTGCCGGCAACAGCACTGCCAGCACCGCCAGGTTCAGCAGCGACAGGGTGTGGCCGAGGGAGAAGTTGAAGTCCAGCAGACCGCTGATGCGCTCCCAGCCGAGATATACCAGCGCCGCCAGCGCGGCGATGGTCAGGTGGGCAAAGAACTGGGTCTCGTGGCGCACCACGCGGCCGATAAACGCCCAGGCGGCGGCGTAACCGAGCAGGCCCACGGCGGTGCCGGCCACCAGGTTGAGGGCGATATTCCACTGGAATGCGCGCGCAGAGCCGTAGTAGCCGATCAACAGGAAAGAGGTGGCCACCGCCAGCAGCAGGCCGATGGCCAGCGCCGGGTGCGACAGGCGCTCGAACAGGTTTTCCACCGAGTGCAGCGGCACCGCGGGTGTCATGGCCGCTGCGCTGTCGGTCAGGCGGAAATGGGTCTTGCCCAGCTGTATTTCATCGCCGGAATGGATCAGGCGCTCGTCGACGTCTGTGCCTTTGACGGACTTGTCGCGGCAGTTACCCAGCAGCTGGGTGCCATTGACGCTTTTCAGGTCGCGCAGGTAATAGTGGCCGTCATCGCCGCGGTGGATCTCCGCGTGTTCCGCGTCCGCGTGCACATCCTCGACAATGACATCATTCTGGTAGCCGCGGCCGAGCGTGTAGCGCGCACCGTCCATACGATAGCGGGCCTGAACCCGCTGGGCGCGGTTCAGCTCTTCGATAATCAGTGCCATTGGATCTCGCTTGTAAACTTCTTGGTAAACGCTTCGGCGGATTCGCGGGTAAAACCGGACAGGGTGAAGTGGCTGACCAGCGCGCGGTCTTTCTGGTCCACGCTCAGGCTCAGGAAGAAGATGTCGTACAGGTCCGGGAAGTGCTTGTAGCGGCGCACGCAATAGCTGGTGCGCGCGATCACCGGCCCTTTCGGCGCCTCGCGCTGCGCCTCTTCGGTTTCGCCGCCGGACTCGCGCGGCTGCGAGGTGAAGCCCTGGTCGCAGCGGAAGTTGGTGACATCCTCCTCGCCGGCGTTGTTACCGGGGAAAAAGCTGCTCATCTGCTGCTCGTACTCGGCGTAGAAGCGCGACGGCTGCAGCTTTTTGGACTGCAGCCAGAAGAATTCGTATTCCACCCGGCCGGTGTTGAAGTCTTCACTCAGGTACACCACATCCTGGCCGGTACAGCCCTTGTCGATACGCGTCACCGGGTTGTCGTCTTCTTCCTGGGTGTTGCCCCAGCACTGGATCGCCGGCACGATCTCGCCCACCACCATGGCCTCACCCAGCGGGCGCAGTTTCCAGTCTGCGCCCAGTACCGTGTCGATGATTTCGCTCTGGTTGGCGAGCAGTTGCTGGTGGGTGATGGCCTGCAGGTCCACGGCCTTTTCCGGGCCCTGCTTGCGCAGGTGCTTATACAGGTGCGCCAGTTTGTCGACCGGCACCAGGAAGCTCACCTGGTTGCCGGCGGTGGCCACATTGATGCCCACCACATGGCCTCTGGCATTGATGGCGGGGCCGCCGCTCATGCCCGGGTTGATGGAGCCGGAAAAGTGGATGCGGTCGTAGAAACTGCCGCCGGCGATACCGTTGTAGGTGCCGGGAATCAGCGTCATGCCGAGATCCAGCGGGTTACCGAGGGAGAAGATGGTCTCGCCCTTGCTCGGCGTGGTATCGGCCAGCTGCAGGAAATCACTGCCCGGCTTGTCCTGGCGCAGGATCGCCAGGTCGTTGATGACGTCGATATCCAGCAGTTTCAGCGGCCCCTGTTTGCCGTCTACCGACAGGTACTCCAGCTGGTACTTGTCCGGATCGCTCACCGCCTCGGCCACTACGTGGTAATTGGTGGCGATCAGACCATCAGCGGAGATCTGGAAGCCGGAGCCCAGCCCGGCCTTGGAATTGGAGGATTTCTCGATCAGGCGGATCTGGTAGAGGCTGCCCCGGTAATCGCTATAGAGCTTTTCGTAGCTCTGCGCCGCGGCGAATCCGGAAAAACAGCAGAGCAGCAGAATCAGCAGGCGCATGCAAAGTTTCGACATCTTGTTTGATTAATTTGTGGGCAAAAGAGGCTCGATATTACGGGATATAGCGTAGTGCAACAAGCGGGCCGAGACGCGACAAATTCACGCTGCGCATGGCGCACCCTGCCTCATTGTACGAGCCGGCCCGGCTGGCGAACCTGACGTCGCCGCTGCCAAGGCGCGCCGCGCGCACCAGAAAACTTACAGGTAATCCGCCACCCGCGGAAAAGCATCCGCCACCCGCGCGTGCGCCTCGCGGTAAAAACGCGCGAACAACGCATCCGCGTCTTCCGGCGACATAAATTCCGTACTGAAACCCGGCTGTACCGGATCCAGGTGCAGCCGCGCGCAGCTAATCAGGTGTGCCACCAGCTGCGCCATATTCTCGTCGCCGACGGAGATGCGGATGGTGGTGGGGTAAATATCCGCCGCCTTGAGTGCCTCCGGTGACAGCTCCGAGTGCGAGGTAAGCGCCGGGCACAGCACCATGGTGTTGGTCTGGCCGAGGCTCACCATCTGGCCGAAGGCCGGCTCCAGCGCGTCAAAAAAGCGCTTGAATGTCTCCGCCGGCAGCTGCGCCGCCTCCAGATCGATACTGAACAGCGGTACCGGCAGGCCGTGGCGCAGCAGTTTTTGGCGCAGCGGGCTGTTGGCATGCGCCGCCAGCGCGTGGCTGTGAATGCGGATCTGCGGGTGGCTGGCGAGGAAGTGCGCGAGGCACAGGGTGTTGATGCACTTGCTCAGCATGCGCACCTCCAGCGTGCGCAGGCCGTTGTGCACTTCCCAGGCCTTGTCCGCGTCGAGAAAGGCGCCCTTGATGTAGTACACATCCCAGAACAGGCATTGGTTCCAGTTCAGGTCGCGGCAGCGCTCGCCCTTGGGGATAAACATTCGGTGGGTTGCGCCGATCACCACGCCGGCGGTGGCGCCGCCGCTGCCAGCGATATCCTTGGTATAGGAGTGCACCACGAAGTCCGGCCGCTCGGCCGGGTTGTCGCGGCGCAGCGGCTGGTAAAGGAAGGGCGTGGCCAGGGTGCTGTCCACTGTCACGCGCAGCTCGTGCCGGTGCGCAGCCGCGCAGATGCCCGGCACATCGAGCATGGTGCCGTGGGGATTGCACGGCGATTCGATATACACATGCACGCGCGCGCCGGCAGCAATCGCCTCACTGTGGGTGCGTTGCGTGTGCGTAAGCAGCTGCTCGAAATCTTCCGCGCCGGTGCCGTCGAACCAGGCCAGTGCAATGGCCAGCTTGTCGTCGCGCGCATAGTGGTCGGTGAGCAGCTGGTGCACGCCGCCGTAGACATGGCGCGACACGATTAAAATATCGCCGCGCTGCAGCTGGTTGGCCAGCAGGGCGTCGATGGCCGCCATGCCGGAGTTGAAATTCCACGCCAGATAGTCGCCGGCCGCCGGCCCGCATTCCAGGTCGACGATGGCGTTGGCCAGCGCGATCGAGGTGGGGTTGAGCAGGCGCGAGTAGATGTCGCAGCTGGGCTCGCGGCCGTGAAAGGCATCGTCAATCCACTCGGTGCAGGCGTAGATATAGGTGGCGGTGCGCGCGATCACCGGCGTGGCGGAAAAGATCGCCGGGATATTGTCGAACAGCGGGTAGCCGCCGCGGGTGGCGCAGTTGAAGTCGTCGCCCTGCAGGCCGCGGAAACTGGCGCGCAGCGGGTTCTGCAAGGTGACCAGCAGCCTGGCCAGCTGGAAGCTCATAAAGCGCTTGGCGTTGAAGTAGGCGATGCGGTCACTGCGATCCAGCTGTTGCAGGATTTCCGTGTGCTGCGCCCACAGCTGGCTGATCTTGCCCTGGGCGCGGTACAGCAGTTCGGCGGTCTCTAACAGTAGGCGGCCGTGGGGCGAGGCCGGATCGATGTGGAAGTGTGCCAGCTGTTCCGCCGCCAGTGTCTCGATGGAAGTGGCCGCGGTGCTGTTGCGCCGGGGGGAGAGAAGTTTCATCTCATCGAAATTCTGCGCCACGGCTTTCTCTCCTGTAGTGGATTACCGTTATCAACTGACATTAATGGCTGCAATTCGAAAGTATTGTCACTTTGCTGTAATGGCGTGTAATGGCCTGTGATCGACCTGTAATGGTCCCATCCGTAGAGTAGCGCACAAGGTTGAGGGGCTGAGCGCGTCAAAGGACTTTGACACAGCGCACGCTACGGGAAGGCTGGATGCCCCTCGACAAGGAATCCGAAGGATCGGATCGGCGCGCCGCTTGCGGCGCACCGGGGAACGGAGACCAATTCAGCGCAAGCTGAACTGCCAAGCCGGGCTCGGCATACACAGAGCCTAGTCTGCCGGGGTTTTGGGGAAGGGCTTGGCCGGGGCACGGATGCTCCAATTCGCTCTTGATAGTGTTGTTGTAACCGTCGATGGCTGGGACCATCATTCGGACCGGCAGTAACTGCGTTACTGCCGGTTTTTTTTATCTGGCGCAATGTAATTCACGCCAAAAATGTGATGGAGTTCCGCTGGTGGTTTCCATTATGCTATTCAGCGCGCCGGGGGTTCGGCAGTGGGGCTGCCGCAATCGCGCGCAAAGAGTGAGTTAATGCTAACTGACCTGAGATGTCTGCAGGGAACAACAAGAGAAACAATAGCAGGAGTGGAATATGAGTTCAGAAACTGTCGCGGACAAGTGTGCAGCGCTGCCGGTATTTACTGCCGAGTTGGCGGGTGACGAAACCGAACGCAGCTACGACCTGGTGCTGAAGCCGGTCAACCCCGTGGATGGCGTAGACCAGTACTGGCCGCTGTTTAACAGCAGCAGTGAAGGCGAACAGTTTGGCAATATGCTGTTCAAATTCAATGGCAAGAAAGGCACCTTTGTGCTCAACCTAACCCTGGACCTGTCCGAGGTGCCGGATCTGCAGTTTGCCAAGTCTACCGGGCATGGTCAGGATGGTATCAAGGGAATTACCGAAAATTTCCGCCACGAGTTCAAGGCGAAAGCGAAGAAGGGCGACGATGGTAACTATACGCTGCTGCAGATCACGGTAAAGAACAAGGATTTCGAGGCAGATACTTATACTTTCCTGTGGCAATGCACTACCGCCGACGGGGTGGATTTTGTCTCCGGTGATCCTCAAGCGCAATACGAACCGCAGTGATCAGTCGCAGATAGCGGCTCTTACCTTCGCGGAAACCTGGGGCTGGGTGCAGAGTTGCTGGAATGCCGGCAGGTTAAACCACTCTGCGCTCATGCCCTGCCTGAGCAAATTTTCGATATGGTAGCTCGCAGATCGCCACTCCTCTGCATTTGCATAAACCTGGGCTGCAGCGTATTGCACGTAAGTGTCGTCAGGTGCTTCTCTAAGCAGGTCCTTGGTTAGCAGTATGGCTTCATCAATTCTGCCAACATTGGCTAAAGCCTCGCTTCGAAACTGCCTGGATCGTAAATCCTTTTTCCCCCTGGTTAGTTCAAGCAATCTGTTGAAACTTGATATGGATTCCGGTGTTTCTCCAAGTAGCAAGTAAGTCTCAGCGATTTGCTCAATTGCAGGCACATTATCGGGAACTGATGTTAAGACCTGCTGGTACACCTTCAATGCTTGCGAGTATTTACCTTGTAAGAAATAGATTGCACCGAGATTGGATTTGGTGCGCCAGCCACGGAGCTTTTCGGGTATTGAGGTGATAGCTTTTTCTGCAGCGGTAAAGTTTCCGCTTTCCATTTCTATATTCCCAAGTGCGGAATACGAAGACCAGTGTTCCGGGTGGGCGCTGATATTTTTCTTCAGGATATTGCGCGCTTGAGTGTAATTCCCGCTAAGAGCGTGGTTCAGCGCGATCAGGTATAAATTGTCGGCTGACGGATTTAGCGCGGTAGCTTGCTCGGCATATTGCAGGGCCGATTCATAATCCCCTTGGGTAAACAGGTAGCGGGCGTACTTGGCAAGTAGTGCCGCAGAGGGCGCTTCCTGTTTGTCGAATTGCTTTATCAGAGCGTCGAACTGGCTTTTATCTGCGCTGTAAGTCCGCAACCAAAGTTCAAGTTCAAGAACCAATATCGGCGAAATCTTCCGGGCCTTGGCCCGCTCCAGCATGTCCAGACCTGACTGGAGATCCGCTTTGTCGTCCGTCAATACAAACAGGTTTGTCGCGACTTGCGTATAAGTTCTGTATAGATTGGGGTTTTGTGGATAGCTGCCGAGCAGCTTGCCGAGCCGCTGTAAGTCAGCTTTGGAGTTCTCCTTGCTTTCCATCCGACTGATAATGTTCAGATAATCACTGTAGTCCCGCTCCGACATCGCTATCTGTTTGATAGTATCTTTGGCATAGTCACTAGGGAACAGCCCGGTGGCACTGTTGGCAATCCGATACTCCGCCTCCTGCCGCTTATCTACCAAAAACGCAAACCCAGCCTGCTGCCGGATCTGGCTATTGACCGGATTCAGCCGCTGCAACTCGATCTCACAGCGCACCTGCGCACAATCCAGCCGCGCAAACAGCGCATCGGTCACACCCTTGTCACGCAGTTTTTGCAGCTGCGCATCAAAATCCTGTCCGTCTTTCGGGGTAAAGCTGACCAGCGCGGAGGCCTTCAACTGGGCGGCGGCATTCATCAGTGCCTGGCGCACCATGGTTTTGGTCAGGGTTTTGGCGTTGTCTTCGCCGCGCACGTCGCCGTGCATCTCCACCGGCAGTACGGCGATATATTGCGGATCCAGGCGGGTGGCGTAGTCCCAGGCGAAATAGCCGGCAACGCCAAGTGCGGCAACGCCGAGTGCGCCTGCGGCGGCGCGCAGGTTGCGGCGCCGTGTGCTCGGCGGTTTGCGCAGCAGCTGGGTCACGGTGGCGGAGAACTCGCGTGTGTCGGTATCCGATTCCACCTGTTGCAGGAACGCCAGTGCCTCGCCCACCTGCTCGACGGAGTCGGGGCGCTTGCCCGGCTCCTTGGCCAGCAGCCGGTCGAGCAGCGCGGCGAGGGATGCCGGCAGGGCGGGGTTGGTCCGCTGCGGCGGGATATGCGCTTCGCTGACAATCTTGTGTGCCAGCGCCATGGCGCCGCCCTCGCCACCGTCAAACGGGCGCGCGCCGCACAGCAGTTCGTAGGCGACGGCGCCGAGGCTGAACAGGTCACTTCTGGGGTCGAGCGGGAAGCCCTGCAGCTGTTCCGGCGACATGGCTTCCACGGTACCGGCCACCTGGTCTTCGCGGGTGATCTGTTCACCTTCATGTTGCAGGGATTTGGCGATACCGAAATCGGTGATCTTGGCGGTGAAGCCGCCGGCGCCGTTGCGGGTAATGAGGATATTGTCGGGCTTCAGGTCGCGGTGCAGGATGCCGAGCCGGTGTGCTTCGCCGAGGCCGGCGCAGATCTGCAGCAGCAGGTCGAGCTTCTGTTTCAGCGGTGCGCTGTACTCGCGCATCCACTCCTTCAGCGTGGTGCCCTCGACGTATTCCATTACCAGCGCAATGCTGCCGTTCTCTTCGAGCACGTCGTAGAGCTGCACGATATTGGAGTGGTTGAGGCGCGCGAGCAGCTGCGCCTCGCTGTGGATGCGCGCGCTGGCGGAGGCGCTGGTGGAGTCCTTGCGCAGTTGTTTGATGGCCACCTGGCGCTGCAGGCGGGTGTCCTCGGCCAGGTAGACGATACCCATGCCGCCGGCACCCAGCGCGCGCTCGGTGCGGTAGCGCCCCTTTTTATCTGGATCCAGATCCAGACCCAGTTCAGGTTCCGCGACTTCCATAGTCTCTGGTTCTTGTTGGTGTTGTATCCGTCTGCCGCTGTTATCTGCCCTTTTCGGGTCTGCATCGCGGCTTTTCACACCAGTTTACCCTGTTCCCGCGCCTGCGACTATTTCTCCGTCTGCTTGTGCTTTGGCGCACAGCGCCGGGTAGTCGGCGCGCAGTCCGGCAAAGGCGCGGTGCCGGCACAGGCTGGCGAAACGCGGGGTGCGGTACCAGACCGGCGACTGGCCCAGTTCCAGTGCGCGGCGGATGGTGGCCGCGGCGGAGGCGTGGTCGTCGGTGGCGATATAGGCCTGGGCCATCGCGTTGTTGACATAGGTATCGTCGGTGGCCTGGCGGCGGATTTCCATCAGCGCGCTGGCCGCCTCTTCCTGCTGCCCGAGCAGCGCGTAGGCGCGGGCGAGAATCAGGCGGTTTTCCCAGCCCTTGCGCGTGCGGCCCAGGTCGCGCACTTTTTCTGCGAACTGTTGCGCGCGCCGTGGCTGGCCGCGCAGGCGGGCGATCTCGGCGCGGTACAGCAGCGGTTCCAGGTCGTCCGGCAGGCGCCGGTAGAGATCGGCGAAGCAGCGGTCGGACTGCGCCAGTTCACCTTGCAGGTAACGGGCCTGGCACAGGTTGAAGATATCGATACTGGACAGCTGCTGCGGATCGGCGTGTTCGAGCAACTCGATGGCTGCTTGCAATGCGCCCATATCGAGGTCGTTGGCGGCAAGCAGCGAGGTTGCGGCGAAATCCTTTTTATCCAGCGCCAGCACCTGTTCCAGGATAGGTTGTGCCGCCGGCAACTGGCCGGCGTAGCTGAGGATGGTGGCCTTCTGCATCAGGTAGGTGACGCTGGTGCGCAGCGCCAGCGCGCGGTCGATGCTATGCAGGGCCGCGGGGTAGTCGTCGCGCAGCTGGTAATAGCTGGCCTCGGTGAAATAGTAGCTGGCCGGGTCCGGGGCCACGTCCTTGAGCCGCGCGAGCAGTTCGCGGGCGCGGTTCCAGTCGTATTGCAGTAGGGCGAGATAATAGTGGGACATCAGTAATGCGAACGTATCGCCGATGTCGTCGGGGGCCCGGGCCAGGAAGCGCTGCAGCCGCTCCACCGCGTCGATATTGCGGTTGATGGTGCGGTCGTCGAACGCCAGCTGGGTATAGAGCAGGTAAATCGGCGGATAGTCCGGTGCCTGCGGCTGCAGGGCTTCCAGTGCCTGCATGGTCGAGGCAAAGACCTCGATGTTGCGGTAGTAGAAGCTGTGGGTTTCCAGCGCCAGGAAGCGCTGGTACTCGGCCTCGCCGATGCTGAGGTCCGGGTCCCTGCCGCGCGGCGGGTAGTCGCCGAGCAGATAGTTGAGCTGCTGCTGGGTGCGCTCGTAGCCGCGGCGTATGGCGTGGGGCTTGAGGCTCAGGCTGCGTTTACCGATGGTGCGGAGGTCGCTGGCATCGATGAGTGCCATCGTCAGTTTGCAATCGCTGGCACCGCAGTCGAAGCGGGGTTTGAGCAGCAACTGCGCATTGAGCTTTTGCGCCTGGGCGCTGGCGGGCTGGCCGCGCAGCGCTGCGGATTCGCTGTAGGGCACCAGGTAGAGGCCGCGGCGGTTGGCCAGCGCGCGGCAGATGGCACCGAGTGCGCTCTGTATCTGCGCGCTGTTCTGTTTGGGTATTTCGGCGGGCATCAGCACGGCGATATAACGGCCGCTGTCCCAGTGCGCAAACCCGGGGTGCCGCAGCGACAGCGATACGCCCACCGCGGCTGCGGCCACCACCAGCAGCAGCGCGGCCAGGGCGCCGAACGGGAGGCGGCGGCGCCGGTAGTGTTCCTCGCTGGTAGGGGGGTTGTGCGCGGGGGGAATCTCGCTGCGGCGCTCGCCACCTTCGGCCAGGTCGCGACCGATGCGCTCCAGTTCGGCCGCCACGGCTGCCGCGCCGGGCGGCCGCTCGGCGGGCTCCTTGGCCAGCAGGCGGTCGAGCAGTCGGTTGAGTGCCGGCGGCAGTTCCGGGTTGAAGCGCGTCGCCGGCGGGTGCGGTTTGCGCAGGATGCGCTCGGCGGTGGTGTAGGGACTGCGGTTGTCACCGAACGGGTGCTGGCCGCACAGCAGCCGGTAGGCCAGCAGGCCCAGTGCGAACAGGTCGCTGTGGGGCTGCGGCGCCTCGCCGCGCAGCTGCTCCGGTGCCATGGTGTCGAAGGAGCCGGCCACCTTGCCGTCGCGGGTGAGCCGCTCGTCGCCGGGCTCGATGGAGCTGGCGATCCCGAAGTCGGCCACCTTGGCGCTGCCGTCCGCGGCCACCAGGATATTGTCCGGTTTGAGATCGCGGTGGACGATACCGAGCCGGTGCGCGGCATCGATACCGCGGCAGATCTGCACCAGCAGATCCAGCTTGGCCGCCAACGACAGGGGCTGGCTCTGTTGCCGGGTCGACAGTGCTGTGCCCTCGACATATTCCATCACCAGGGCGATGCCGTCGCGGGTGTCGATGGCATCGTACAGCTGTACCACGTGGGGGTGATTGAGTTGTGCGAGCAGCCGCGCTTCCGATTGAATGCGCACGCTGGCGGACTCGTTGGCGGTGTCGGTACGCAGCTTTTTGATCGCCACGCGCCGCTGCAGTTTCAGGTCTTCGGCCAGGTAGACCACGCCCATGCCGCCGGCGCCGAGGGTGCGCTCGATGCGATAGCGATCCGACAGGATCTGTTCCGGTTGGGCGAAGTCCATGGTTTTTTATTCTTGTCGCAGCAATGAGAGTGTGACGGGCGTTGGTGCCAATTTGCGCGCGAGTCTACCTTTTTTCTCTGGTGACAACTGTGAACCCGACACTGTTTATGGTCGGGTTCGTCTATTTCTGCGCAATTGCGTTGGGGCAGAGCGTGGGGTAGTCGGCGCGCAGGCCGGTGAACTCCGCGCGGGTACAGAGGGAGGCGAAGGTATTGGTGGTGTACCAGATCGGCGAAATGCCCATCTCCAGCGTGCTGCGGATATGCGCCTTGGCGGAGTTCAGGTCGCCGGTGATGAAATAGATCTGCGCACGTGCGTAGTTGACGTACAGGTTGCCCGGCGCGTCGCGGCGGATGGCGATCAGCTTTTCAATCGCGCGGTCGGGCTGGCCCAGCTCGGCGTAGGCGCGCGCCTGGATTAGCTGGCTTTCCCAGTTGTTGCGCCCGTCGACGAGTTTCAGTGCCTGTGCGGCCAGCTGCCGGGCCTGGTCGTCGAGATGCTGGGCGCGGGCAATCTCCACGCGGTAGAGCAGCGGCTCGGCGTCGTCCGGGGCCGCGGTGGCGATGCCGTCGAAGCAGCGGTCGGCGCGCGGGAACTGCCGCTCGATAAAATAGGCCAGGCACAGGTTGTAGGTGTCCATCGGGCCCAGCTGCTCGACATCCTCGGCATTCAGCAGGCGGATGGTTTCCTTCGGGTGGCCGCCGTCGAGTTCGTTGGCGGCCAGCAGCGAGATGGCGCGCGGGTTGTCTTTGTAGTACTCGAGGGAGCGCTGGATAAAGTCGCGCGCGCTATCCATGTGTCCGGACTGCGACAGCGCCAGGGCTTTTTCCAGCAGGTAGGCGGCGCTGGTGCGGTAGCTCAGGGCGCGGTCGATGGCGGTAATGGCGCGGTCGTACTCGCCGCGCGCGGTGTGGTATTTGGCTTTCTGGAAGTAGTAGCTGCCCTGATCGGGCAGGGAGACTTTAAGTTTTGTCAGCAGTGCGGCCGCGCGCGACCAGTTGCCGCGCGCGGTAGCGAGCTTGAGCCGCGCCGACAGTACCGCCGGGCTGTCGGCGATGTCGCCGGGGGCGCGCTGCAGGAAGCGCTCCAGCCGATCGAAGGCATCCGCGTCGCGGGTGTCGTACTCGTAGCCGACGATGACGGCACCGAACAGGTCGTAGTAGGGGGCGAAACCGGGATTTTTCTGCTGCAGCTTTTCCAGTGCATCGATGATGCCGGGCGATTTGTCGTCGTTGTTGCGCTGCGCGTAGAGCTGCAGGTAGCGCTGGTAATCGTCGCGGCTGATGTTGTAGTCGGCACTGTTGTCGCGGGCCGGGAATTGCGGCAGCAGGTAGTTGAGCTGCTGCAGCACGCGCGCGCGGCTCTCCAGCGGGTAGTCCGTTTCCAGCTGGGTGCTGCGGCTGGCGATCACGGCGAAGTTGCGCGTGTCGATCAGCTCCAGCGATGCCTCGCAGCGACGCGCCTGGCAGGTGATCGACGGGTGCAGCAGCAGTTGTGCATTGAGTGCCCGGGCCTGTTCGCGCAGCGACTTGCCGCGCAGCGGGCGGGACTCGGAATAGGGGATCTGCAGCAGGCCGCGGCGCTCCGACAGTCCCTGTTTGATCGCGCTCAGCACATTGATATGCAGCTGCCGCAGCGCCGGGGTGGCACTGTTTTGCGTCGGGGCGACGATGGCGATATAGCGGCCGCCGTCGTCGCGCTCGATGGTCGGCCACAGTGCCACCGCCGCGGCGGCCAGCAGCGCGCAGGCGGCGGTGCCGACCGCGGCCAGCAGTCCCTTGCGCAGGCGCGCGCGGCGCTGTTGGCGCCGCTGGTAGCTCTCTGCGGTGACGGTTACCGTGCGGGTGGCGCTGCCGCTCTGCTCCGCGGCCAGCGCCTGCAGGATGGTGCCCAGCTCCTCGGCGACGATACTGGCGTTGAGCGGGCGTTTGTCCGGATCTTTCTGCAGCAGCCGGTCCAGCAGCTGGCACAGTGCCGGGGGCAGCTCGGGACAGAGGGTTGAGGCCGGCGCGTGGCGGGCGTTGACGAGGCGGTCGACCGCGGCGAAGGGGCTTTCCGGCGTGCCGAACGGGGTTTCATCGCACAGTACCCGGTAGGCGAGTACGCCCAGCGCAAACAGGTCGCAGCGGTTGTCGAGCGGGTTGCCCAGGGCCTGTTCCGGGGACATGGCGCCCCAACTGCCGGCGATGTGCTGCTCCAGGGTGAGTTCGCTGTCCTCACGCCAGCTCTTGGCGATGCCGAAATCCGTGATCTTGGCGGTGTTGTCGGCGTCGATGAGGATGTTGTCGGGCTTCAGGTCGCGGTGAATGATGCCGATGCTGTGTGCCCGCGCCAGGCCATGACAGATCTGCCGCAACAGCTGGATTTTCTGTATCAGGCCGGGATCCCGTTCGCGCAGCCAGGTGTGCAGGGTGCAGCCATCCACATACTCCATGACCAGCGCCAGGTCGTCGCGCTCTTCGACCACATCGTAGATCTGCACGATGTTGTTGTGGTTGAGCTGTGCCAGCAGCAGCGCTTCCTGGCGGATACGCTGGGGCGCGGCGCTGCTGTTGGGTCGCTTCAGCAGCCGCTTGATCGCCACGCGGCGGTTCAGCCGCTCGTCCAGCGCCAGGTACACCACGCCCATGCCACCGGAACCCAGTTGCCCGGTGACCTGGTAGCGGCCGATGTAAAAAGGGTTTTGCTCTGACGTCATGAGTTCCGTTGATTCACTCAGCCGTCCGTAGCGAGAGGATCCTTCAGTAATTGTGCAGTCGTTGTGCCGGGGCTGTGCGCGGGCGTGCCGCGCTGACATGTTATTCGATTACCGCTGCCGTGCGGATCCCGGTGTGGGACTCCAGCTGCGAGCCCTTGTAAATTTCGAAACGATTGCAGCCGAGGCGAATTTCCCATGAGCGCCGCTCCACCAGATCGGAGGTGTCGATGGCGTCCGGCAGTGATTCCCCGATCTGCTTGCGCGCGCGGAAGATCTGCGTATTCAGGTGATTGACGGTGATGCCCAGCTCGCGGGTGGCCAGTTGGATCGACACCCAGCCCTGCGAATCGGCATCGACGCCGCGCTGCATATCGTTTACCCGCGCGCGGGCCAGGTACAGCAGCAGGTAGTTGTGGATGCGCGCCGGCAGCGCCTGTTTGATTTCTCCCTGGCGCAATTGCAGCTGCACGTGTTCTTCGTGGTGGCTGACGGAGAAGCGCAGGTCAAACTGGGTAATGGACAGCTGCTTCAGCGACAGCTCCCGGGTGGCCCCCTGGTTGTCGGCCAGGAACAGCCGCCAGCTGTGTACGCCGCAGTCAACGCGGTCGCCGTGCTTGACGATGGTGGCGTTGTGGGTGCCGTTGGAATTGCCGGTAATCTCGTACAGCCACTGGCCGGTGAGCGGGCTGTAGTGCAGGCTGGCGAGTGGCTCGCGCTCATCGGGCAGCAGGTGGTATTGCTCCAGCAGTTGCGCCTCACCGGTTTCCAGGTCGATCAGCAGGTTTTCCGGCGCATCGAGGTTTTCCACTACCCAGGCCGGGTTGGTGGCGCGGCCGAAGGCGATGTGGTCGCCCTGCTGCAACTGGTAGTTCTTGGCCGGCACCATCTGCTGGTTATTGAGCCAGGTACCGTTGCGGCTGAGGTCGCGAATATTCCAGTGGGTTCCGGTCCACTGGATAGCGGCGTGAATGCCGGAGATTTCAGAGCTGGTGATGCGCGTATCGACCCGGTCCTGTCGCCGCCCAACAGTGTGGTGCGCCATCAGGTAGACGGGCTGTTCCCTGTCTGGGTGCTGCAGTGAAGCCATGCTTCGATCCCTCTTCCCTGTGGTTGCGCGGCGGGCCTGTGCCTCGCCAACAACCTCAATTGCGGAAAGACAGGACGCAGCGCGCAGCGCAAGGCGGGCAATGCCAATGAAAACCGGAGGGGCCGATAGCAGGAGGTCGGTTTACATTTTCGCCAGGCGTCAGGTGATGCTGTCGCTGAATAGCCGTCAATATTTAACCACTGGCAGAGCCCCTCCAGCCGTGGCAAAACGATTTTTCAGCGGCGCATAGGTATTTTTATTCGCGCCCTGTCTCGATCTGGCACGCCCGTATAGGGTTGCCTTTAGTGTTGTTGCACCATTTATACCGATCTTTTTCTTGAATGCAACGATTCAGTGCCCGGCGGATAAAAAATGCAGAAAGCTTGCGTTGTCTCGGAAATCGACGCACGAAACTGTGGCCAGTTTGGCAGCTCGCTTTGTCTTTACGTGACGTTTCAGCCTTCGTCTTTTTCCGCAGACGGGTGGCGGCTGTCTTTGCGATCCAGGTCGCCGACATCCAGTACCGGCGATGCGTCGATATGCTCGGCATCCATCATCAACGCGACGCGCTGCAGCGAGGAGATGATCATCGACTGCTCCCACTCACGCAGGTCGCGGAACTGGCGTACGAAATGTTCCTGCAGCGGTGTGGGGGCGTCGCGGATAAAGTCCATGCCCTTCTCGGTGAGGTAGGCGTGCACCTTGCGCTTGTCTTCCGAGGAGCGCTCGCGGTACACCAGGCCGCGCTTTTCCAGCCGGTCGAGAATGGTGGTGACGGTCGCCTGGCTGAGGCTGATTTCCCTCGCCAGGGCACCGATGGTCACCTGCCCCTTCTCGCGGATGGCCTGTAGCAGCAGCAATTGTGGTGCCGTCAGCCCGGCGGTCTTCACCAATTGCTTGGAATGCAGGTCGGTGGCGCGGATCAGGCGGCGCAGGGTGATCAGTACTTCTTCAATCTTGTCCATTAAAAGCAGGCTCTGCAGTTCGCGGCGGGAAAGTTGCCTGCGGCCGACTTTAGGCCCTGCCTGCATTTTGTCAATCACTGTCTGAGGTCCTGCATCCCTGCCATTTCCCGCGCGCGGACGGCTGTCACGCCCGCTGTCGAGATACTGTGATCTGGTTAACTTTTGATCGTTCTGCATGGGGTGAGCCTTGCGGTGTCGCGGTTATTTAGAGTACTATGCAAAAAATTGTTTAGTGCAGTAAATAATTTTTCTGTTAAAAGGTCAAATATGACCTTATGAGTGTGCATTGAGGCGTCTATGACGTCTTTTTTGTATCAATCGAAAATTTGACGACTAAAGGTATTGGTTTGAGCGCCACAAGCGTTACGAAATCGCAGAGCGGAAGCTCGGAAAGCAAAACTGAAGAGTCTCCGGAAGAAAAGGTCACCGCGCGGCAGGATTCCGCTACCAGGGAAGCCCTGCTGCGCAGGCCGGTCAGTGAAGACGGTGCCGATGTGCATCGACTGATCAGTCAATGTCCCCCCCTGGATGAAAACTCCATCTACTGCAACCTGCTGCAGGCGAGCCATTTCGCCGACACCAGCGTTGCCGCCGAGATCGATGGTGCCCTCGCCGGCTTTGTGTCCGGCTACCTGGTGCCGGAGCGCCCCGACACGCTGTTTGTCTGGCAGGTGGCGGTGGCCGAAGCCGGCCGCGGCCAGGGCCTGGCCGGGCGCATGATCCGCGAGATCCTGAGCCGCCCGGCCTGCGCTGCGGTGCGCTACCTGGAAACCACCATCACCCCCGACAACGAAGCCTCCTGGGCGCTGTTCCGCGGCCTCGCCCGCCGGCTCGGGGCGGAGTGCGGCGATTCGGTGATGTTTGATCGCGAGCGCCATTTCCAGGGACGTCACGACAGCGAGATGCTGCTGCGTATCGGGCCGTTTTCCCAAGCGGCAGTCGATGGCTGATGCTGCCCAATTTCATTCACTGCGAATTCCCAATTCACCCATAAAAGGTTGCCTACATGAAAGTTTTTGACGAGATCGAATCGGAAGTACAGAGCTATGCCCGCGCTTTTCCGCGCGTATTTAACAAAGCTCAGGGCGAGTACCTCTATGACGAGGACGGCACCCAGTACCTGGACTTTCTCGGCGGTGCCGGCACCCTGAACTACGGTCACAACAACCCGCTGTTCAAGGAAGCCCTGATCGAATACATCCAGCAGGACGGTATTACCCACGGTCTCGACCTGCACACCAAGGCCAAGCGCGAATTCCTGGAAGCCTTCGCCACGAAGATCCTGCAGCCGCGCGAACTGAACTACGTCATGCAATTCACCGGTCCCACCGGCACCAACGCCGTGGAAGCGGCGATGAAGATTGCGCGCAAGTACAAGGGCCGCGAGAACATCATCTCCTTCACCAACGGTTTCCACGGCTGCAGCATGGGCGCCCTGGCCGCCACCGGTAACTCCCACCACCGCGGCGCTGCCGGAACCAGCATGAGCGGTGTTTCGCGCATCCCGTACGACGGCTACCTGGGCGACGACATCGACACCACCGCCTATCTGGACAAGGTGCTGTCCGATTCCTCCAGCGGCATCGACCACCCTGCGGCAGTCATGGTGGAAACCGTACAGGGCGAGGGCGGCATCAACGCGGCCAGCGCCGAGTGGCTGCGCAATCTGCAGGCGGTCTGCCACAAGCATGATGTGCTGCTGATTGTCGACGACATCCAGGCGGGCTGTGGCCGTACCGGCAGCTTCTTCAGCTTTGAAGACGCGGGTATCAAGCCGGATATCGTGACCCTGTCCAAGTCCCTGTCCGGCTACGGCCTGCCGTTCGCGGTTGTGCTGATGCGCCCGGAGCTGGACCAATGGAAGCCCGGTGAGCACAACGGTACCTTCCGCGGCAACAACCTGGCGTTCGTCACCGCGACTGCGGCGATCAACCACTACTGGAGCGACGACAAGTTCGCCAAGGAAGTGCAGCGCAAGGGCGACTACATCGGTGAGCGCCTGAACGCGATCGTGGAGAAGTTCGGCGACGGCAACATGACCACCCGCGGTCGCGGTATGTTCCGCGGTCTGAACTGCATCAGCGGCGAACTGGCCGGCAAGATCACCAGCGAAGCGTTCAAGAACGGCCTGGTCATCGAGACCAGTGGTGCCGACGACCAGGTGGTGAAAACCCTGTGTCCGCTGACCATCAGTGACGAGAACCTCAAGCGCAGCCTGGATATCGTTGAAGCGGCGGTGGAAAAAGTTCTGAAAGGTACCGAGGTGCCGGAAGAACACGATTTCTTTGCCGACGATGACTCCGCTGCCGAGAAGGCCGCTGACAAGAAAGGCGAACTGGCCGGCGCCGCCTGATCGGCACCGCCCGCGAAATAACCTGATTCTTTGATTGATGAGAGACCAGTAATGATTGTTAGAAGTCTGCAAGAAGCCGAAAAAACTGACCGCAAGATTGTTTCCGAGGGCTGGGACAGCACCCGCCTGCTGCTGAAGCAGGACAACATGGGCTTTTCCTTCCACATCACCACTATCTTTGAAGGTGCCGAGCTGCACCTGCACTACCAGAACCACCTGGAGTCTGTGTACTGCATTTCCGGTGAAGGCAGTGTCGAAACCGTGGCGGATGGCAAGGTGTACGAAATCAAGCCGGGTACCATCTACGTTCTCGACCAGCACGACAAGCACATTCTGCGTGGCAAAACCGAAATGAAAATGGCCTGTGTGTTCAACCCGCCGCTGCACGGCAAGGAAGTGCACAATGCCGATGGTGCCTACGAACTGGATGCGGAAGAGGTTTCCGGCAAATAAATAGATGTTGTGTTGCCGAACCGGCGCTGCGGCGCCGGTTCACGAACAAGCTCACCAAGCATCTACAGGAAAACCATGAAACAACACACGGTGGAAAAAATCGGCGGCACGTCCATGAACGACTATGCCGCAGTTCGCGACAACATCATTTTCAAGGACGGCAAAGTCGGGGTGGACGATGTCTACCAGCGAATTTTTGTTGTCTCCGCTTACGGCGGCATTACCGATATGCTGCTCGAACACAAAAAGTCCGGCCGTCCGGGTATCTTCGCCCTGTTTGCCAGTGCCGATGAAGAGGGCAGCTGGTCTGAGGCTGTCAGCGGCCTGCGCGAGCGCATGGAGGAGATCAACGGTACCCTGTTTACCGAACCGGAACAGCTGAAAAAGGCCAATACCTTTATCGGCGAACGCCTGCAGGATGCCGAGCGCTGCCTGGCCGACCTGGAGCGGGTCTGCCAGCACGGGCACTTCGCCCTCGAAGGGCACCTCAACACCGTCAGCGAGATGCTGGCCAGCCTGGGCGAGGCGCACAGCGCCTGGAACACCGCCGAGCTGCTGCGCCAGGAGGGAATTGCGGCGCGCTTTGTCGACCTGACCGGCTGGCAGGACGGCGAGCACCTGACCCTCGATGAGCGCATCGAGCGCGCTTTCAGCGAGATCGATCTCGCGCGTGAATTGCCGATCGTGACCGGTTATGCGCACACCGCCGAAGGCCTGATGAAGAGCTTTGCGCGCGGTTACAGCGAGATGACTTTCAGCCGCATCGCGGTAATCACCGAAGCCTGTGAAGCGATCATTCACAAGGAATACCACCTGAGCAGTGCCGATCCGCGCCTCGTTGGCGAGGACCAGGCAGTGCCGATCGGCCGCACCAACTACGACGTGGCCGACCAGCTGGCCAACCTGGGGATGGAGGCTATCCACCCGCGCGCGGCCAAGGGCCTGCGCCAGCAGGAAATTCCGCTGCGCGTCATGAACACCTTTGAGCCGGAGCACCGCGGTACCCTGGTGACCGGTGACTACGTCAGCGAGACCCCGTGCGTGGAGATCATCGCCGGGCGCAAGAATATCTACGCTGTCGAGTGTTTCGACCAGGACATGATGGGCCTGATGACCAGCTACGATCGCGCGATCAACGAGATCATCGCGCGCTTCAAGGGCAATGTGGTCACCAAGGATACCAATGCCAACACCATCACCCACTTCCTGGGTAACAACCTGAAAACGGTGAAGCGCATCCGCAGCAATATCTGCGCGCAGTATCCGGATTGCGACATTCAGGTGCGCAAGGTAGCCGTGGTATCGGCGATTGGCAGTGACATGAAGGTGCCGGGCATGCTGTCCCGCGCCGTGGCCGCACTGGCGCGCTCCGGTATCAGCGTGTTGGCCGTGCACCAGTCCATGCGCCAGGTGGATATGCAGTTCGTCGTCAACGAGAGCGACTACGAAAGTGCCGTAAAGAGCCTGCACCACGCCCTGGTCGAGGTATACGACCACGGTGAAGCAATATGCGCAGCCTGACGGCGCTGCTGTCCGCACTGCTGCTGTTTGCGCTGGGTACGCTCGGCGCCGCCGCGGAAACGCCGCCGGCGGCTGCCGACGACGCGGCGCAACAGCAGCGGATGCAGGAGCGTGTCGACCATCTGGACAAGCCGCTGTACACCCCCTTCATCGAGCGCTATGTGCTCGATGAACTGAAACAGCTGCGCAAGGATATGGCCGCGCAGCGCGTGGCGCTTACCGAGAAAATGGTTGATCGGCAGGTCAGCACCGCCGACAAGGCCATTACCTACGCCACCGATACGGTGACCTACTTCTTTTATCTGATCGCCGGTATCAGTTCCATGCTGGTGTTGGTGGGCTGGACCTCCATCCGCGATATCAAGGAGAAGGTGCACAACCTCGCCACGGAAGAAATTTCCGAGCTGGTGAGCCAGTACGAAGAGCGCCTGCGCAGCATTGAAGAGCAGCTCAGCGAGAAGACCCGCCATATCGAGCACAACCGCGACGAGATCGAGCTGACCCAGGAAGTGCAGTCCCTGTGGTTGCGCGCCGGGCGCGAGCAGACGCCGGCAAGCAAGATTGCGATCTACGATCAGATCCTCACCCTGCGCAGCGACGATTGCGAGGCGCTTACCTACAAGGCCGACGCCGTGCTCGAGCTGGGTGAGCCGCAGTGGGCCATCAACCTGTGCCGGCAGGCGCTGGAAATCGACGGCGACAACGGCAACGCCTACTACCAGCTGGCCTGTGCCCACGCGCACGAGGAGCAGTGGGAAGAGGCAGTGGATTACCTGGCGCGGGCGCTGGGTAAATCTCCGGCCTATCGCGACGAGGCGATGGAAGATGCGGCGCTGGAGCGCCTGCACGAATACCCGCCGTTTGTCGAGCTGATGGGGATTCAACCGCTGGCCGAGAGTGGGGAGACGGCCTGATCCGCAGCGACAACTTTTTGCCCGTACAATTTTAATAACAGTGCCTTAACCGCAAGGCAGAGGAGCGTCCCTTGTTACTCAGTTTCCTGTTTTTCCTGTTGATGTTTGCCGCCATCGGCATGAGCTCTTTTATCAAGAGCCGCGGTACCAAGAAAGACTATTACCTCGCCAGCCAGGACGTATCGCCGTTCCTGGTGGGGCTGTCTGCGGTGGCCACCAACAATAGTGGCTATATGTTTATCGGCGTGATCGGTTACACCTACGCCACCGGGCTCGCCTCCATCTGGATGATGGTGGGCTGGATCCTCGGCGACTTTCTCGGCTCGCTGTGGGTGCACAAGTCCCTGTGCCGGGCCACGGGCAAAACCGGGGAATCCAGCTATGCCGGCGTGATCGGCGCCTGGACTGGCTCCAACTTCAGTACCTGGCAGCGCCTCGCCGGCATCCTGTCGTTGCTGTTCCTGCTCGCCTACGCCAGCGCGCAGCTGGTGGCCGGCGGCAAGGCGCTGTACGTCGTGCTGGATCTGCCCGCGTGGAGCGGTGCGGTAATCGGCGGCGTGATTGTGGCGGCCTACTGCCTGGCCGGCGGCATCCGTGCTTCCATCTGGACCGATGCGGCCCAGTCCATGGTGATGATCGTGGCGATGGCCTCGCTGCTGGTCGTGGCCACCCAGTCGGTGGGCGGTATTGGCGCGGCGGTGGCGCAGATGGGGCAGGTCGAAGGTTTCCTCGACTGGTATCCCCACAACCTGCTGTTGCCGGGCCTGGCGGGCGGTATCCTGTTTGCGGTGGGCTGGCTGTTTGCCGGCCTGTCCGTGATCGGCCAGCCCCACGTGATGGTGCGCTTTATGGCGCTGGAGTCCGAAACCCGTATGGTGCAGGCGCGCTGCTGGTACTACGGCTGGTTTACCGCCTTCTATCTGATGGCCACCAGTGTGGGCATGCTGGCGCGTATCCTGCTGCCCGACGCGGGCAGCTTCGATGCGGAGCTGGCCCTGCCGATGATGGCGATGAAGCTGTTGTCTCCGGCGTTTGTGGGGCTGATTCTGGCGGGCGTGTTCGCCGCCACCATGTCTACCGCGGATTCCCTGGTGCTGAGTTGCTCGGCGTCTTTGACCCACGATGTCATTCCGCACCGGGTGGAAAAATCCTGGCTACTCAAAGCGGCCACGCTGGGTATCACCGTGGTGGCGGTGGGCTGGGCGCTGCTGAACAAGCAGAGTGTGTTCAGCCTGGTGGTCATGTCCTGGTCCGCCCTGGCCTCGGCCTTTGCGCCGCTGCTGATCGTGCTGGCACTGGGCGCGCGACCGAGCCAGAAAACCTATATCGCCATGAGCGTGATCGGGCTGGCCACCGCGCTGGTGTGGCGCTGGCTGGGCTGGAACAGCGATATTTACGAAGGCATGCCGGGCATCATCGCCGGCCTGGTGGTGTTTGCCGCAACCCGCTGGTTCGAACGCACCCCCGTGGTGAGTGGGGCCAACGCCTGAGCCTTCACAGGTGACTCCACCCGATCGCGGTGACCGCCGCGATCCACACACAAAAAAGCCCGGCCAGGTGCCGGGCTTTTTTGTGGGCGTTACGCAGCGCGTGGATTAGATTTTCACGCCCTCGAGATCCAGCATCATTTCCACCTTCTGGGACGCCGGCCCCAGGTCGTAGTCGATACCGAAATCTTTCAGTGCGAACTCGGTGGTGCCGCTGAAGCCCTGGCGGTAGCCACCCCAGGGATCCTTACCGCCGCCGATATTGGTGACAGCGATGGTGATCGGCTTGGTGACACCGTGCAGGGTGAGTTCGCCGGACAGTTTGCCCTTGCCGTCGCCGAGCGGCTCAAAGCTGGTGCTCTTGAAGGTGGCGGTGGGGTACTTGGCCACGTTCAGGAAGTCCGGGCTGCGCAGGTGCTTGTCGCGCTCGGCCTGGTTGCTGTCGAGGCTGGATACGTCGATATTGACGTTGACCGAGGACTTTTCCGGGGCCTTCGCATCGTAATTGAAAGTGCCTTCGAAATCGTCGAAGCGGCCATAGAGCCAGCTGTAACCCAGGTGCTTGATGCGGAACTGGATAAAGGCGTGGGCGCCCCGGGTATCGATTTTGTATTCGGCGGCCTGGGCGGCGGTGCCGAGCAGGGTGGCGGCGAGGAAAATGGCGAGTTTTTTCATGGTTTGCTCCTTTTTTGTGTGAATTATTTCCGTCGGTCTAGCCGGCGCCGCGGCCGAGCATTTTGCGCAGGGTGGCGTCGCGGTCGATAAAATGGTGTTTGAGTGCCGCCAGCCCGTGTAGCACTACCACGGCCATCAGGCTCCAGGCCAGAATCTTGTGCACCTGGCCGGCGATATCCTCCTGGTGCGGCAGGCCGTGAATGGTGGCGGGTACGCCGAACCAGCCGAACACCTCGATCGAGCGGCCGTCGGCGGTGGAGATCAGGTAGCCGGAGGTCATGATCACCAGCAGCAACAGGTAGAGGCCGCCGTGCGTCAGCCGCGCCGCCAGTGCCTGCCAGCGCGGTGTGCCGGGCTCTGCCGCGGGGCTGCGGTTGAGCAGCTTCCACAACAGGCGCACCAGCAGCAGCGCCAGTAACAGCAGGCCGATACTCTTGTGCAGCGCCGGCCCCTCGCGGTACCAGGCATCGTAATAAGTGAGGCTGCGCATCCACCAGCCGAGAAAAAACAGGCCGATAATGGCCGGCGCCATCAGCCAGTGCAGGCCGATGGCCACCCAACCGTATTCGTTATTGCTATTCCGGGCCGGCATGGGGCTCTCCGCACTGTTATTGACTGCCCGTGAGTGTACCGCCCGCAGTCCGTTTCCAATATGCCGATTATAAAAATTTCGTTCAGCGCGAATAGCTAAAAAAACCGAAGGAACCGATCGAAAAATTAGCAGGACAGCTAATTTCCGCGCCGCAGGCGTCCCGAAAGGGGCGAACGCCAAGGATGGCGTGAGTAAAAAATTAGCAGGACAGCTAATTTCCGCGCCGCAGGCGTCCCGAAAGGGGCGAACGCCAGGGATGGCGTGAGTAAAAAATTAGCAGGACAGCTAATTTCCGCGCCGCAGGCGTCCCGAAAGGGGCGAACGCCAAGGATGGCGTGAGTAAAAAATTAGCAGGACAGCTAATTTCCGCGCCGCAGGCGTCCCGAAAGGGGCCAACGCCAGGGATGGCGTGAGTAAAAAATTAGCAGGACCGCTAATTTCCGCGCGCAGGCGCCGCGGACGGTGGGTGCGGGGATGGGGGCCGGGAGGAAAGCAACGGGTGTCAGTGCGGGTGGCCGCGCTGCCCCTCGCGCTCGGCGGCGGCCAGGACCCGCTCGAGCGCGCCGCGGTCGGGAGCGCCAGAGCGCTGCGCCAGCTGGTCGGCAAGCCAGCTGGGCGGGTGGTGCGGTTCAATACTGTCCAGCGCCAGTTGCTCGAGCTGCCAGATGACATTCAGCAGCAGGTGCGCGTCCATATCGCCTTCCCCGTCCTGGGCGGAGAACAGCTGCGGTTCCAGCTGCTCCACATCGCGGCGGCGCAGCATGATTTCGGCGAAGTTCGGGTACCAGCGGCTGCTGAACGGTTCCGGGCGGGCGCGATTGTCGAAGGTGATACGCAGGCGGTCGCCGGCGGCGTCTTCCAGTAGCGGGGTGTCCTGCTCATAGGCGGGCAGGGCGGGGCGGTGGCGCAGGATATCCACAATGGCATGCCAGTCGCTGTGGTTCTCCGCGCACAGGCGCAGGGGCTGGTCGAGTTCGCGCACTTCCGGGCGGCCGAGGTAGGCCAGTTGCTGGCCGGGCCGGTACCAGAAGAGTTCCAGCTGGTGCTCCTCCGCCAGATCGGCCAGATCGCCGCTGGTGAGTGGCTCTTCGGACACGGCGCTCAAGTGGTTGACGGCCTGCTCAATACTCAACCACTGTCGGCGATGGAAAGGTTTGGCCAGTGAATTGCCCATTGCGGTCCCCGGCTGCCGTTATAAGAAGCGGACTATCGCTTCAATAGTAGCAGCTGCTGTCGCCGCGCTCGGCAGGTCGCAGCAGGCGGTCGCTGCGGCGCGGTGGGCGGGATCTGGCGCCACCGGGGCGGTATAATGCCGGGTTTCCCGAACCCGTGACCCCTGTTCCCGAATTGATGGAGTGACCTGTGAAATTCCGTTCAAAACTCGCACGGCTGGCAGCGCCGCTGTTGCTGTGCCCGCTGGCAGCGGCGGCCGATGTATCGCCGGTGGCGCAAAAAACCGCGGACTACGCCGTGGATCACTACGAGGCGGCAATGACCGATACGCTCGCCGAGCTGGTACATTTCAAAACCGTGGCGCGCGATGACCTGCCAATGGAGAAAAACCCGGAGTTCACCGGCTTCAAGCGCGCGCTGTGTGACAAGGCCGAGGCGCTGGGCCTGGAGTGTGAGGACCACGGCTATGTGGTGATCGTGGCGCTGGGCCAGGGCCCGGAGAAGATCGGCATCGTCACCCACGGCGATGTGCAGCCGGCCAACCCGGCCAAGTGGAAGAAGAGCCCGTTCGTACTGGATCGCACCAGCGAGCCGGGCAAGCTGATTGCGCGCGGCAGCGAGGACGACAAGGGCCCGATCGCCACCGCCCTGTACGCCATGAAGTCGATCAAGGACCAGGGCGTGCCGATGAAGCGCCGCGTGGAGCTGATTGTCTACCTGGCCGAAGAGTCCAACTGGGGCCCGCTGAAGGCCTTCCTCAAAGACTACGATATGCCGGCGTACAACATCACCATTGATGCCGACTATCCGGTGGTCACCGCGGAGAAAGGCTGGAGCGAAGTGCGCGCCACCTTTGTCGACAAGCCGCTGGCCGACAAGAGCCAGCCCTACCTGAGTGATTTCCACGGCGGCTATTTCCGCAGCCAGGTACCGGA
Source organism: Microbulbifer sp. SAOS-129_SWC (assembly GCF_039696035.1). GTDB lineage: Bacteria > Pseudomonadota > Gammaproteobacteria > Pseudomonadales > Cellvibrionaceae > Microbulbifer. The sequence continues at coordinate 3,652,062 of NZ_CP155567.1, read as the reverse complement.
CGAGGCACACGCCACCATCGTCAACCCGAGTGCTGGCCTGGAGAAGGCGATCCGCGCCCGCGCCGCGACCCACCCGAAGGTGAAATACGAGTTTGCCCGCAAGGACGGCAAGCTGGAGGTAACCGCCCGCGGTGTGGCCACCCACAGCTCCGAGCCGCAGCATGGCATCAACGCCATCGCCTTCCTGGCCGATGCCCTGGGTGCCTACCAGTGGCCGGCCAACGCCGCTGGCGCAACCGTACGCTATATCAACGATCTGATCGGCACCGGTATCCTCGCGGAGAAGTTCGGCAATATCGCTTACAGCGACGACTTTATGGGGCCGATGACCGGGGCCCTGACGATGGTCAAGGCGGATGACAAGGGCCTCACCAGCTACCTGAACCTGCGCCGCCCCACCGGCAAGAGTGCCGACAAGCTGGATGCACAAATCCACAGCGCCATCGATGACTGGCAGAAGGCGACCGGAATCCAGATGGCCAACGTGGGGGTGGACCTCGGCGATCCCTACCGCGTGGACAACGCGCCGCAGGTGGAACCGCTGCTGCAGGTGTTCCGCCATTTCACCGGTATCAAGAACGCCGGCCCGGTGGCGATCGGTGGTTCCACCAACGCCAAGCTGCTGCCCAGCGCGGTGAGCTTCGGCCCGTCGATGCCCGACAAAGCCTATACCGGCCACTCCGAGCACGAGTTCATGACCGTGGACCAGCTGCGCCTGAACCTGAAGATGTACACGGCGATGATGATCGAGATTGCGAACCTGTAGCTCTGGCTGAAGCCGTTACCCCGGAAGGCGCTGCACTTCCGGGTAGCCCGCCGAGTTGCTTCCGTAGGGGCGAACCTTGTGTTCGCCCTCGTTGTTTCTCACGGTGCGCATTTGGTTCCGCGGCACTCTGTTCTTGCTCAGGGACAGCCACCGAATTATCCACAGCGCACGGAACGAAAAAGGGCGAACACAAGGTTCGCCCCTACAGATCCCGTTCAGTCCGCTTAATGGCCTTCAGCACTAACTGCGTGTCGCGGCGACTGAATTTAATGCCGGGAGGCACACAGAGTTCGGGTAAACACCGGTATCTGCCCTACAGCCAACCCTTCTTCTTGAAATACGCATAGGGCGCAATGCCCGACAGCAGCATCAGTCCCAGCGCCCATGGGTAACCGAAGAACCAGTCCAGCTCCGGAATTTCATGGAAGTTCATGCCGTAGATACTGGCAATCATCGTCGGTGGCAGGAAGACCACGGCGGCGATGGAAAAGATCTTGATGATCTGGTTCTGCTCGATATTGATGAAACCCTGGGTGGAGTCCATCAGGAAGTTGATCTTGTTGAACAGGAAGGTGGTGTGTGCCATCAGGGTATCGATATCGCGGGTGATATCGCGAAAGCTCTCCTGCAGGGCACTGTCGATATGGATATGGCGCTGCAGGAAAGTGATGGAGCGGCGGGTATCCATCAGGCACAGGTGCACCTTACCGTTGCTGTCCTCCAGTTTGGCCAGCAGGTCGATGGCATCTTCCAGTTCCGCGTCTTCGTCCTCGAGCACCAGGTAGCTGACTTCGCCCAGTTTCAGGTGGATATCCTCGAGCGCGTCGGCCAGGTTCTCCACCTTCTGCTCGAATACCTGCACGGCAAGTTCCTGCGCGTTGAGCGCCTCCACCTGGCCGCGCCGGGCGCGCATACGCAGCAGGCGGAAGTCCGCCAGCTCGCTGTCGCGCACGGTGATCAGTCGTTGCGGCTGCAGGATGAACGCCACCGTGCTGGTGTTGTGGCGGCCTTCGCTCTGGTACAGGAACAGGGAGTGGATGTGGACACCCGCGGCATCGATGAAAAAGCGGGCGGAAGCCTCGATTTCCTCAACGTCTTCCGTTTCCGGCAGCTCGGTGCTCAGCAGCTTTTCCAGCAGCTCGCGCTCTTCTTCCTGCGGTTCCTGCAGGTCGACCCACACCGCGTCGCTCAGCTGCTGTTCGGTGACCTTGTCGTTGGGTTGTTCGGTGATGCGCCCGCGCACCACTTCAAAAAGTCTCAGCATTGTTTCGCCTGTCTGCCGGTGACCAAGCGCACATGGTTACAGGCAGGCAGGCGCAAATCAATTGCCGCGTTCATGTTTTTGCGTTCGGGATGCCCTCCCGGCGGCGCTGTGCCGCCGGGGCTGGCCGGTTATAGCCAGTAGGGCAACTGGGCGCGGATCTCCTCGGTGTCGCTGTTGACCAGGTTCTTGCCGGTTTCGCCGGCAATGGTGGCGCGGGTGCCGGGTTTCAGGGCGTCGCGCAGACTGCCGACCATCTGCGGCTCGGCGACGATGTAGAGCTTTTCATAACGCCCCTCCTGGCGGCCGCGCTCGAGTGTATGGGCGAGTTCCTTGGCGAACTTGTTGCCGGCGCGGCGGTGCAGTTCACTGGAGTTACCCATCGCGTGGCGGCCCTGACCGTTGCTGTCGAAGGCGCGCCCGGGGGCGTCGCTCTCGATATCGCGGCCTTTGAGGCGGCTCTCCGGATGAACCATGGCCTGCACTTCGTCGAGAGCACCGGAGCGTTGGGCGGCCTCGAACAGGCGGGCGTGGGATTGGTTGGCTACTAGGACCCATGCAAGTGCCATGCGCGTATCCTCCTCTTTTATTCCCTCCCAATGGTAAGGAAAGGTCGAATCAGTCCGTAATACCCGTGCAACCCGGCAGACGCTCAGGTTTTCAGCCCCTGCATGGATATAAGCAAATCATTTAAGAAACCGTTGTGCGCGGGCCGGGCCGTCTGTGTGCGGTCCTAAAATGGAGTCGTCTGAACGGCGGGGTGTGCCCCGGTACCGGGTGTCCCGACCGGTTGTGCATCCGAGGAGGTGGTTATGAGCCTGATACCGAGAGGATCTCTGCTCGATCTGGACAATCTGTTCGAGCAGATGATGTCGCCCAGCCGCCCCCGCGAGGGCGGGGAGGGCTTTTTTTCACCGCGAATCGACGTGCGGGAAACCGAGCAGGGATACCAAATCAGCGCGGAAATTCCCGGGGTGAAGCGTGAGGATATCAACATCACCCTGGAAGACGGCGTGCTGACCCTGGAGGCCGAGGTGCACCGCGAAGAGAAAGAGGAAAAGGAGGGCCGCGTGATTCGCTCCGAGCGCCGCTACGGCAAATATATGCGCAGCTTCAACCTGGGGGGCGATGTCAGTGAAAAGGATATCGACGCAACCTTCAAGGACGGCGTACTGACACTGACCGCGCCCAAGCGCGAAGCCACCGCACCGCCCAGTCGGCGCATTGAGATTCACTAGGAGGTTCCCATGAAAGTCAGAGATGCAATGCACCAGGGCTGCACCTGGTGCTCACCGGATACGCCGCTGTCGGAAGTGGCAAAAATCCTGCGCGACGAGGATATCGGCGCGGTACCGATCGGTGAGAACGACCGGCTGATCGGCATGGTCACCGACCGCGACATCGCCTGTCGCGGGGTCAGCCTGAGCGGTGACCTGTCTTCCCTCAGTGCCCGCGATGTCATGACGGAAGGCATCGAGTGGTGCTGGGAAGACGATGAAATGGAAACCGTGCTGGAAGCGATGGAGCAACAACAGGTGCGCCGGATGCCGGTGATTAACAGTGAAAGGCGCATGGTGGGGATTCTGAGTTTGGGGGATATCTCCCACTCTGTCAGTCAGCAGCAGAGTGGCGAGTTCGCCTCCTGCGTGTCTGCCCATCACTGAGCCCGGCCGGACTTGGGAGGCGGAGGTGCCGCCGAGACGGCGCCTCCGCCGATCTGCGCCGGGACGGTACAGCAAGCGGTTTTACAGCAGCGGCTCCAGCGGCAGCCAGCTGCTGACTTGCGAGCCCAGCCGCTGCCACCAACGCGCATTCGGCTCCTGCCTGTAGGGGGGTCCGCGCGGATCCAGCCATACCAGTTCGCCCCGCTGCAATTGCAGCCGGTAGGCATTGCCGCCCACATTGTGGATAAAGTTGTCCGCGATCTCGCCCGCCAGCCGCGGCGATTCGATCAGCAGCCCCAGTTCGGTGTTCAGCAGGATCGAGCGCCGGTCCAGGTTGAACGACCCCACATAGAGTTCGCGCCCGTCGATGACAAAGGCCTTGGCGTGCAGCAGCGAGCGGGAATCGCCGTTCCAGTTGTCCAGCTTGTACTTCAGCCGGCTCGACAGTTCGTACAGGTGCACACCGGCGGCGAGCAGTGGTCGGCGGTATTTGCGATAGGCACCGTGCACCAGGGTCACGTCGGTGGAGGCAAGGGAGTTGGTCAGGATATAGACCTGCACACCGCGTCGCGCCGCTGCCAGCAGTAACTGCAGATAGTGCTCGCCGGGCAGGAAGTAGGGTGAGATCACCACGATCTGGCGCTGCGCCGACAGGATGTGCTGCATCAGCGTGCGGCCGGCGAACTGGCGGTTTCGCTGCGGGGCGATCGCCACCTTGTGCGGCGGGTCGTAGAGCACCTGCGCCGGTGCCCAGTACCAGAGCTGGGGGTTGTCACTCAGGGCGCGGATCACCGGCGACGGCTCCAGGCTGCGGCCGTAGTCACTGTCCAGCAGTTCGGCCGCATTGCCGTCGAGTTCGCGTTTCAGCAGTTGCCAGGCATCCGCGTGCAGGCGCCGTGGAATGGCCGCGCGCACCGGGAAGGCGTACGAGCTGTTCCAGTATTCGTCGAACTGGCGACCGATATCCGCCACCGCCGCGCCAATGGTGATCAGGTCCAGGTCGCCGAAATTGATCTCGTGATCGATGCCGAAGTACTTGTTGCTCAGGTTGCGCCCGCCGATAAAGCTGACGCTGTCGTCCACGGTCAGGGATTTGTTGTGCATACGCCGCTGCAGACGCGGAAAATCGGCGAAGAATTCCAGTGCCCGGGGCCCCCGGTGGGGAAAGGGATTGAACAGGCGCACCTCGATATTGGGCAGCCGGTCCAGTGCCAGCAGTACCTTGTCAGCATTGCCGGTGGTGAAATCGTCGAGCAGAAAGCGCACCCGCACGCCGCGCGCTGCCGCCCTTACCAGTTCACGGGTCAGCAGCAGCCCGGTGTCGTCGCGGCGGAAGATAAAGTACTGGATGTCGATAGACCCGCGTGCCGCGCGAATGGCCGCCAGGCGCGTGGCGAGGGCATTGCGTGCCGAGGTCACCGGGTAGACGCCGGTCAGCCCGTCGTGGCCGGCAGTGAGCCGGCGGGTGATCCGCGGGAGTGCCGCCGTGGACGGCGCGGCCAGGTGGTAGCTGGGCGTGCGCGGCGGCGGTGGGGCAAATTCCGCCCGGCCGGCGCAACCGCCCAACAGGAACAGGGCCGGCACCAGGGCGACTAACAGCAGCGGGATCTGACGCAATTGGGGGCTTCCGTGCGGAACGAGCGGCCGGGGCCGGGACAGTTGCTAACCAGTATAGATATCGACGCCGTGTGGCGTCTGAGCCGTCATTAGTGGCGCGCTGCGAGCTTTTCCATAGTTCTTATGAGATTATGCGCCCCATTTTTAGTTGTTTTATAGGAAATAATTCCAACATGGCCGCGCCAGTTGCGCGCCGAGGTTGGGGGTAAGAGAAGGTCAATGAAGAAAAGCCATACAGGCAGCTGTCACTGCGGCGAGGTGCGCTTCGAAGTCGATCTGGATCTGAGCAGTGGCACGGGCAAGTGCAATTGCTCTTTCTGCACCAAGCAGCGCGCCTGGAACGCGCTGGTGCCGCCGCAGGACTTTCGCCTGGTACAGGGGGAAGAGGCGCTCAGTGACTACCAGTTTGGCAGCCGAGTGGGACGCCAACTGTTCTGCCGCCACTGCGGTGTGCGTCCGTTCGCGCGCGGCTATATCGAGGAGATCGGCGGTGACTATTTTGCCGTCAATGTCGCCGCGCTGGACGGTGTCTCAGCGGCGGAACTCGGCAGTGCGCCGGTGCGCTATTTCGACGGGCGTCACAACAACTGGCAGGCTGAGCCGGAAGAGACCGCACACCTGTAGCGCAGTTGGTGGCCTGGGGGTGGTGGTGCATAATGCGCGCCTTAATCAGTCAGTATGGTTTGGAGGCGGGCGATGAGTAGTGTGGCGGAAATGATGCAGCGCAGCGGCGGCAAGTGTGAACTCTGTGCCGCCACCGGTGACCTGGCAGCGTACACGCTGCCGGCTTCGAGTGGCCACGGCGATGCCGATCTGTTGCTGTGCCCGACCTGCCTGCCGCAACTGGATGGCGCCGCGGCGCTGGACAGCGATCACTGGCGCTGCCTCAGTGACAGTATGTGGAGCCCGGTGCCCGCGGTGCAGATCGCCGCATGGCGTCTGCTGAAACGCCTCTCCGGTGAGACCTGGGCACAGGATCTGCTGGACATGCTCTATCTGGACACCGAGATGCAGGCCTGGGCCGAGGCCGGCGACCTGGTGGCTGATGCCGATCGGGTCATCCACCGTGACTGCAACGGCGTGCAGCTGCAGGCCGGCGATAACGTGGTCATCATCAAGGACCTGGACGTCAAGGGCACCAGTATTGTGGCCAAACGCGGTACCGCCGTGCGCGGCATCAGCCTTACCGAAAACCCGGAACAGATCGAGGGCCGGGTGGATGGCCAGCGCATCGTGATCCTGACCAAGTTCGTGAAGAAATCCTGATCTGCTGCGGCCGCATAGACTCCATTTGCGGTAACGATTTTCAGGCGACCGCGCAATCCCGCTCCACTTCGCTGGGGCTCCGTTACTGGCCGCGGCCGCCGCTGATGCTGTGGCCGCGGTATCGCCTTGGGCCGCGCGCCGCCAGAGCCGGTTTCTCGCGCAGTACCGGCTGGCCGCGGTAAACCTGCAGCGGTTCTCCCTTAGCGCGGCGCGAGCCATCGTGTTGCGGCAGTTCATCGCCGTAGATCAGCGTATAAATATCCTCGTGCCGGGTGGCTTCCTGCAGGATCGGCTGGCCGCGGTAGAAGCGCGGCGGCACCTCATCGCCACTGGTGAAGGGCTCGCCGCGACGCGATTCCAGGGTGGCGATAATCTCCCGGGTTTCGGTGTCTACTGTCCTCTCTCTCGCGCGCGCCAGTTGCGCCTCCAGATCCGCATCGGAAAAGCGCAGGGTGATATCGAACTCGGCCTGCAGTCGCTTGCGCAAGCGGCGCAATAGCGTCAATACTTCAGATTTCATCAGCCAGTGGTTGTCCATTGTCACGGTGCTCCTTTCTCGCTGTCCGCTGTGTTGTTGGTTCCGGGCTTCGTGCCCGCTTCTCGTCATTACCTCTGTGGCGCTGCACAATATACGGAGCAAATTTTGGGCCAATTGGCGCCTATAGAGCCGGGCCGGGCACCGTGAAGCCGCTGGAAGCAGGGATTCCCGATCATTTCAGGAGGGAGTATTTTGTTGGAAGTGGTGCATATCAGTATCTCGATTGACCGCCCGCCGGAGACCGTCTATGCGTTCGCGGCAAACCCACAGAACCTGCCGCGCTGGGCTGCCGGCCTGGCGCGCTCCGAGGTACTGCGGGACGGCGACGCCTGGGTGGCGGAAGCGCCCTTTGGTCGGGTGAAAATCCGCTTTGCGCCGCACAACGCGTTCGGTGTTATGGATCATGAGGTGGAACTCGCTAACGGGGAGGTGGTACAGAATCCCATGCGGGTCGTCGCCAACGGCAGCGGCAGTGAGCTGATTTTTACCCTGCTTCGCCAACCGCAGATGTCCGATGCGCAATTTGCCGCTGACACGCAGGCGGTCGAAGAGGATTTGCAGTCACTGAAACATCTGCTCGAGTCCGAATCTCTGCGTTAATCCGTATCGGCCAAAATCAAGCTCGATTAAATCAGTAGGGGGTAACATCCATGAATACCGTACTCATCGCCATTGACCTGCAAAACAGCTTGCTGGAGGCCGGGCCCTGGCAGGCTGCGCAGGTAATGGAAAGGGCGGTCGCGCTGGTCGCCGCGGCGCGCGCCAGCGAGGCGCCAGTGGTGTTTGTCAAAGACCGGCGGGTGGAGCCCGATGGTGCGCTTGATGCAGACCTGCAGGTACTGCCCGGGGACCTGGTGGTGGAAAAGAGCTTCTGCGATACATTTCTGCATACCCCGCTGGATCAATGGCTGCGCGACAGGGGAGTAACACGGCTGGTGGTTTGCGGTATGCAGACGGACTATTGCATCGATACCAGCTGCCGGCGTGCGGCATCACTGGGCTATACCGTTGAGTTGGTCCGCGAGGCGCACACGACCTTCGATCACGAGTCATTACCGGCGGAACAGATCATCGCGCACCACAACCGCATACTGCGCAATTTTCCCGCGGGCGATGGCAGCGTGCGCACGGTGCCAATGGATCAGGTGGCATTTACCTGAGCGGCGCAGCGCCGCATCCATAAATATGCCTCCCGGCCAGCCCATCGTTCAGGGTGACAGGCGCGGTGACCGGGCTAATCTATTGGAGAGATTTTCCATGCTCAAAGGCATACACCACGCCGCGATCATCTGTTCCGACTACGCCGTGTCGAAGCGCTTCTATACCGAGACGCTGGGGCTTGCGGTGCTTGCCGAGCACTACCGCGCGGAGCGCGATTCCTACAAGCTCGACCTGCAGCTGCCGGATGGCAGCCAGATCGAGCTGTTTTCCTTCCCGGATCGCCCCCCGCGCCCCAGCTATCCGGAGGCGCGTGGCCTGCGTCACCTGGCGTTTCGGGTCGATTCCGTAGAGGCGGTGGCGGCACGGCTGCAGGCCGCGGGTGTCGCGGTGGAGCCGATCCGCGAAGATGAGTACACCGGCAAGAAGTTCACCTTCTTTGCCGATCCCGACGCGCTGCCGCTGGAGCTCTACGAGCAATAACCCGGTCGGCGCCAAATTGGAGTCTGGCGACTTCTGGCGCTATGATCGCGCCTGCCCCGCGTGCATCCTCCATGCTGCGGCACCATTTCTTCCTGAGCTGATCGTCGAGCGTCGATGAAACCCAATTACGAAATCCGCAGCGGTGCGCTGGCGGGCTTTAACCAGCTGGTACCCGCCCTCGGCGGTGAGCCGGCCGCGCTGCTGGCGCGGGTGGGCCTGCCGGCGGACTGCATGCGCCGCCCCGACCTGCTGATTCCGATCGCCACCCTGTGTGACCTGCTCAATCTCTGTGCGGGTGAATTGCGCTGTAGCGATTTCGGCCTGCGTCTGGCGGATATGCAGGGAGTGCGGATTCTCGGCGCGCTGGGCAAGCTGGTGCTGGAGAGCGCTGACCTGCGCGCGGCGCTGGTGGTAGCGCAGCGCTATATGGCGCTGCACAACCAGGCCGAACACTGGCGTATCCAGCTGGAAGGCGGGTATCTGGTGGCGCGCCGCTTTGACCATTTCGATCACGGCCTGCCGGCGGCACAGTACTGCGAGCTGTCCCTGGGGGCCGGCTATCGCCTGATCCAGGATCTGGCCGGGAAGGATATCCGCCCCCTGCGCGTGACATTGCGCCAGCAGCCCCAGGCATCGCTGCAACGCTATCGGGACTTCTTCCACTGTGAGGTGCTGTTTGAGCAAGCGTGCGACAGCCTGGTGTTCGAGGCCGAGGTGATGCAGCGCCCGTTGCGGCCACCGGGGCAGAATCTGCAGCGCTATTTCGACGAATTCAGCCGCCAGCTGCTGGACGAGCACCGGGACAACCTGCCGGCGCAGGTCAAGGCGCTGATCCTGCAGACCCTCGGTGCCCAGCGGCACAGCCTGGCGCAGATCTCGCGGTTGATCAATGTGCCGGCGCGCACGCTGCAGCGCCACCTGCAGCGCAGCGGCGCCGGCTTCAAGCAGCTGCTACAGGATGCGCGCATGGAAACGGCGCGCTGGCACCTGCGCTCATCAAGCATCGATATCAACCTGTTGTCGGCCACACTCGGCTATACCGATATCAGCGCCTTTTCCAAGGCGTTTCGCGCGGTGCATGGAAAGTCGCCACTGCAGTGGCGCAAGATGCAGCGCGAACAACGCCAGTAGCCTGCCAGCACTTGCCCGCCTCCCGTCCCGCACCGGCTGGGCGACCAATGGGAAGTTTCTAAAATTTTATTAGCCTTTGCGCGCATCCCCCCGGCCGGTCTATCCTGAGCGGAATTGACAACCTACGGGGGAAATTTCATGTCCGCAGAAACCATCCGCTGCAAGGCGGCGGTCGCCTGGAAGGCCGGCGCGCCACTATCGATCGAGGAGGTTGAGGTGATGCCGCCGCAGAAGGGCGAGGTGCGTATCAGGTTGCTCGCCACCGGCGTCTGCCACACCGATGCCTTTACCCTCTCCGGCGACGATCCTGAGGGCAACTTCCCGGCGATTCTCGGCCACGAGGGTGGCGGTATCGTCGAATCCGTGGGCGAGGGTGTCACCAGCGTCGCCGTGGGTGACCATGTGATTCCGCTGTACACGCCTGAATGCGGCGAGTGCAAATTCTGCAAGTCCGGCAAGACCAACCTGTGCCAGAAAATTCGCGAGACCCAGGGCAAGGGGCTGATGCCCGACGGCACCACCCGCTTTTCCGTCAACGGCGAGCCCATTTACCACTACATGGGCACTTCCACCTTTTCCGAGTACACGGTGCTGCCGGAAATCTCGGTGGCCAAGGTCAACAAGGAGGCGCCGCTGGAGGAAATCTGCCTGCTCGGCTGCGGTGTCACCACCGGCATGGGCGCGGTGGCCAACACCGCCAAAGTGGAACCCGGTGCGACGGTGGCGGTATTCGGCCTCGGCGGCATCGGCCTGGCGACGGTGATCGGCGCGCGACTGGCCAAGGCCGGGCGCATCATCGCCATCGATATCAACGAGAGCAAGTTTGAACTGGCGAAAAAACTCGGCGCCACCGACTGTATCAACCCGAAGAATTACGACCAGCCGATTCAGGAGGTCATCGTCGAGTTGACCGACGGTGGTGTGGATTACTCGTTTGAATGCATCGGCAATGTGAACGTGATGCGCTCGGCGCTGGAGTGCTGCCACAAGGGCTGGGGCGAATCGGTGATTATCGGCGTGGCCGGTGCCGGGCAGGAAATCTGCACCCGCCCGTTCCAACTGGTGACCGGCCGCGTGTGGCGCGGTACCGCCTTTGGTGGCGTCAAGGGGCGTTCGCAGCTGCCAGACTATGTGGAGCGCTATCTTGCCGGCGAATTCCAGCTGGATGATTTTATCACCCACACCATGCCGCTGGAGAAAATCAACGAGGCCTTCGACCTGATGCACGAGGGCAAAAGTATCCGCAGTGTGATTCACTACGTTTAGGATCGGAGGTGATCGATGTCACTTGAGCTTGTCACTGCAACCAAATCGTTTGACGGCAGCCAGCGCCAGTACCGGCACCGCTCCGAGGTGCTCGACTGCGACATGCGCTTTGCTATTTTCCTGCCGCCGCAGGCGGAAGAGGGCGAGACGTTCCCGGTTCTCTACTGGCTGTCCGGCCTCACCTGCACCGATGAAAATTTCAGCCAGAAAGCCGGCGCCCAGCGCATGGCCGCGGAGCTGGGGATTGCCCTGGTCATTCCGGATACCAGTCCGCGCGGGGACGGTGTCGCCGACGATGAAAGCTACGACCTGGGGCAGGGCGCGGGCTTTTACCTCAATGCGACGCACGAGCCGTGGAAACAGCACTACCGCATGTACGACTATGTGGTGAGTGAGCTGCCGCAACTGGTGGAGGCGAATTTCCCGGTGAACCAGCGCCGCGCCATCGCCGGGCACTCCATGGGTGGCCACGGCGCGCTGGTGATTGGCCTGCGCAATCCGCAGCGCTTCACATCCATCTCCGCATTCAGCCCGATCTGTAACCCGATGGCCTGCCCCTGGGGGGAAAAGGCCTTCGCCGCCTACCTGGGCGCCGATCGTGTCAGCTGGGAGGATTACGACGCGACGGTACTGATCGGCCGCGCGACGGAACAATTGCCGATCCTGGTCTCCCAGGGCGAAGAGGACCAGTTCCTGGAAACCCAGCTGAAACCCCACGCCCTGGAGACCGCCGCCGAGGGCGCCGGCTACCCGATCAAGGTCGAACACCACTCGGGTTACGACCACAGCTACTACTTCATCGCCTCGTTTATCGAGCAGCACCTGCGTTTTCACGCGGATTATCTGTTGAAGCACTGAGCTGAGCGGCGTGGTGGCCTCCGTCAGGACGCCGCCACGCCGACGGTCAGTGTCGCCACTAAGCCGTTGTCGAGAGCCGTTGTCGAGATCACCGCAGCGCCCGTCAGGGTGCCGAGCAGGGTGAGGGTGGCGGCGGGCTTACCCCGCGCCGGCTTCATCGATCAGTGTCTGCAGCTCGCGGCGGAATGTCTCCACTTCCTGGGCGCCGCCGATACCGTACTGGCGGTTGAGGATAAACAGCGGCACGCTGTGAACCCCCTGGCTGCTTATCTGTTGTTCCAGCTCACGCACGGTACCGGCATAGGTCTGGTTGTCCAGGATCTCGCCCGCCTCGCGCGCATTCAATCCTACCGCGGCGGCGGCCTCTGTCAGCACGCTAATGTCGTCGACATTTTTTTGATGCTGGAAGAAGTCGCGGAACAGGCGCAGGCTCAGATCGGTCTGGCGATCGTAGGCCGCGGCCCAGTGCAGCAATTGGTGTGCGCGGAAAGTGTTGTACATGCACATATCATCGCGGTAACTGAACTCGAAACCGAGGTCGGCGCCGAGATCTGTCAGTCGCTGGCGCGCCTGGATACTCTCCTGTGGCGTCGTGCCGTACTTCCGCGCCAGGTGCTCGCGCAGATTTTCTCCACTGGCTGGCATCTGTGGATTCAGTTCGAACGGCAGCCAGTGCACCTCGGTCGCGAACTGATCGCCGAAGCTGGCGATAGCCCGTTGCAGGCGCAGGTAGCCGATCACACACCAGGGGCAGACCACGTCGGAAACAATGTCGATGCGCAGGGGGAGTGTGTCCATCTATTTTCCATCCTTTCACAGTGCTGCCACTGTAATCTGATTGTGGATAAAAGACGACAGGCCGGTCGCCCACACAACAACATTTGAATATCAGTCGACTAAAAAATATTTGAGTTCGAAATAATGAGTCTGCTCCGGTGGATTACATTGCGAACAAGAATTGATCTATTTTTGAGCGTTTTGAAGCAAAGGTTTATCTTTTCGCCACATTTTTGTAGAATTTCCGCGAAAATTAGCACTCAGGCCAGTAATCTACTTACGGTTAGTCCCCTGCAGTTCGTTCGAAGGGTGATTGTTTTTACGCTCTTCGCTCGACAAAGCTCATCATAATAATTAGATCACTAAATTTTCAGCGAGATGACTGCGCGTCCAGCATATGGTTTTGGCCACTGTGCAGATGCTTGCTGTCGGCTACGTCGGTCTCTGTCGGGGACTGCTGGCGGATGGGTGCTGTATTCGAAAAGTAAGGAGCAAGGAGAACTCAGTGTTCGAGAAAAACAAACTGCACAGCGCAATGCTTGCCGCCTCGGCGGTTGTCTTCAGCAGCCAGTCCGCGGTCGCGGAGCCGAAGCAGATTGAGGAGGTGACGGTCACCGCCACCAAACGTGCCGCCAGTACACAGGATATTCCCGTGACCGTGCAGGCGCTGGGGGAGGAAAGCCTGAAAAACCTGAACGTCAATAACTTTGACGACTATATCCGCTACATGCCGAATATCACCGCCGGCGGGCGCGGCCCAGGGCAGTCGTCGATTTATATTCGCGGTATGGCCACCGAGACCATCGCTACCCAGCTCTCCCAGGCCAATGGCACCGCGCCGAATGTGGCGCTGTACCTGGACGAGGCGCCGGTGAGCATCGGCGGACGCAACCTGGATGTCTACGTTACCGACATCGAGCGCGTCGAGGTACTCAAGGGCCCGCAGGGCACCCTGTTCGGCGCCAGCTCGCAGGCGGGCACCGTGCGCCTGATTACCAACAAGCCCAAGCTGAATGAATTCGAACTGAGTGTCGACGCCGGTCTGTCGAGCACTGAACACGGTGCGATGTCCAACAAGCTGGAGTCGGTGGTCAACCTGCCGCTGATCGATGACAAACTGGCGGTGCGGGTTGCGGCCTACCAGTCCAACGAGGGCGGTTACATCGACAATGTTGCCGGCACCTACACCCCGGATGCCTCGGTAAACCCGGCCTGGAAGGGGCTGCCGGTCACCAGCGCCACTAACGAAGACCTGGTCAAGGATGACTTCAACGATGCCACCTATCGCGGTGCGCGTATCGGGGTCAAATACGCGATCAACGACGATTGGGATGCGCTGCTCCAGCACACGCACCAGGATCTGGATACGGATGGGGTCTTCGACCACGACCCGGAAAATGTCGGCGACCTGGAAGTGCGGCGCTACTTCGACGATTACCTGAAAGACAGCTTCGACCTGACCAGCTGGACCCTCGAGGGCCGCCTCGCCGCCCTGGACGTGGTTTACACCGGCGCCTACCTGGATCGCGAAGTTGAGCAATCCATGGACTACACCGGCTACAACGACGTCGGTGCCTACGTGGCCTACTACACCTGTGACTACGTGGATACCTGCTACGACCCGACCAAGGGCTACGTCGGCCAGGTGGAAAACACGCACGTCAGCCACGAGCTGCGCCTCTCCACCCCGCAGGAATACCCCTGGCGCCTGACCGCCGGTGTCTTCTACGAGAACTCGGAGATTCTCGATCGCGGTAACTTCGTCTATCCGTCGGTCGCCGATCTGGGCTTCCCGGAAAACTACCCGCGCGGCTGGTCCCCGGATACCACCGACCCGGTCAAGTCCACCGCCATCGACAGCGGCGCGCGCCCGGCGGAAGTGGCCTTCTTCAACGATATCACCCGCACGGAAAAGCAGCTGGCCTTCTTCGGTGAACTCTCCTACGACCTCACCGACCAGCTGACTGCGACCGTGGGTCTGCGCCGCTACGATATCGACGTGAAGCTGCTGGGCTCTGCCAACTCCGCGTTCGGTAACTCGCCGCAGTTTGCCGATGGGGTCGACGTCGACAAGTACGGCGACAACCTGGACTCCAAGTGGGCCAATAACAACATCGATACGCCGCTGAACGAAAGCGACACCATCACCAAGTTCACCCTGAGTTATACGCCCAACAGCGATATGCTGTTTTACGCTACTTACTCGGAGGGGTTCCGCCCGCCGGCCTACAACCGCGGCGGCGGCAACGGTAATGCGACCACGACCGTGCCGTACACGGTGAGCACGGACACCGTGGACAACTACGAAGCGGGTTGGAAGACCAGCCTGCTGGACCGCTCGCTGCAGTTCAACGGCAGCGTCTATCACGTGGACTGGAAGGATATCCAGACCGCGGTATTCGATCCCAGCGTCTATTTCCTGTTCTACCTGGACAATGCGCTGGATGCGCAGATTAACGGTATCGAAGGGGACGTCACCTGGCTGCCGACGGAGAACCTGCAGCTGACAGGCGCCTTCTCCTACAATGATACGGAGATCACCGATGTGCCGGCCAGTGCCGTAAACGTCGCGCCCGAGGGCAGTGAACTGGCTCTGTCACCGCCGCTGCAGTTCAACCTGCGCGCGCGCTATGAGTGGAACATCTCTCGCTTCGATGCCTACTGGCAGCTTGGTGTGCAGTACAGCGATGAAGCCTGGAGCTCCATCGTGGTACAGCCCAACGACCGCTTCAAGCAGGATGCCTACACCACCGCGGATGCTTCCGTCGGTTTGCGTGAAATGCACTGGGGGGTGGAACTCTACGCGGAAAACCTGACCGATGAACGGGCCCAGCTGTTCATCAATACGCTGGACAATTCCAAGCGTATTACCACCAATCGCCCGCGTACCCTGGGCGTGAAGCTGAGCTACGATTTCTGATCCATGCATCGGTAATCGCCATTGTCCCGGCGCGAGTCGGGACAACTGAGGGCCGGGTGGACTTAAGTCCACCCGGCCCTTTACTGTTGTGGCTATGCCTGAATTGAGGGTTTCGATTTGTCTGATACTCCCCATTCTTTGACCGGAGCAGCCGCTCCGCAGGGATCGATAGCGCCGGTGCGCGAGGCACTGCAGCAGCGCAATTTTGTCCGTGCAGTGGAGCTGGCGGAACAGCTCACGCGGGACTTCCCGCAAGATGTCGAAACGTATTACCTGTTGGCCACCGGCCTGCGTTATCACGCTGAACATCAGCGCGCGCTGGAAACGCTGGAAAAACTGCTTGCGGTGGAGAGCCGCTACGCGCGCGCATTCCAGGAGCGCGGTCACAATTATGCGCAGCTCGGGGACAGCGGCGCGGCGGCCGCGGCCTTTGGTCATGCGGTGGAATTGAACCCGGCGCTGCACGCCAGCTGGAAAGGGCTGGCGCTGGCATCGCGCACCCTGGGGCGTGCCGAGGAGGCGCAGCACGCACTGCAACAGTTCCAGCACCTGCAGAAACTGCCGGCGGAGCTGGTCAGTGTCGCCAGCCTCTTGTACGACGGCAAGCTCTACAAAGCCGAGCAGTTGTGCCGCGCCTTTCTGCAGCAGCACAAGCACCACCCGGAGGGGATGCGTCTGCTGGCACTGGTGGGCGCCGAACTGGGTATTCTCGACGACGCCGATTTTCTGCTGGAGAGCTGCCTGGCACTGTATCCGGAGTTCCAGCAGGCGCGCTTTGACTATATCGGCGTGCTGCGCAAGCGGCAGAAATTCGCCGCCGCACTGGAGCAGGCCAAAACCCTGCGCGAGCAGCAGGGCGGGCGCCAGGCGGAGATCCTGTTTGCGACCCAGAGTGCGATGGTGGGGGATTACCAGGCCGCGCTGGCGATCTACGACCGCATCGCCGCGGCGGCGCCGGAGTTGCACGCCATTCACCTGCAGCGCGGCCACACCCTGAAGACCATCGGCGACGCAGAGGCGGCCAATCACGCCTACCGCGATGCCTACAACGCGAAAGCGGATTTTGGCGACGCCTACTGGAGCCTCGCCAATATGAAAACCTACCGCTTCACCGATCGTGAGATCGAGCAGATGCGCGCGCAGGTGGCAGCGCCATCGACGGCCCATGAGGATCGCTATCACTTCTGTTTCGCGCTGGGCAAGGCACTGGAAGATCGCGGCGAGTTTGCCGAGGCCTTTCAATGGTACGAACAGGGCAATGTGCTGAAGCTCGCGGAGTGCCGCTACAGTATCGAGCAGAACCGCCGCGATACCGATCTGCAGATTGCCAACTGCACGGCGGCGCTGTTCGACAAGTTTTCCGGTGCAGGTTGTGATGCCGCCGATCCCATTTTTATTGTCGGGCTGCCGCGCGCCGGTTCGACCCTGCTGGAGCAGATCCTCGCCTCGCACTCGCAGGTGGACGGCACGCTGGAGCTGCACAATATCATGGCCATGGCGCGGCGCCTCGACGGTCGCCGCCGCGTCAGCGACGAGCCGCGCTATCCGGGCGTGTTACACGAGCTGGAGCCGGCGCAGCTCGAGCAGCTGGGGCGGCAGTTTATCGAGGAAACACGCATCCATCGCCAGGGCGCGCCGCTGTTTATCGACAAGATGCCGAACAACTTCCGCCACATCGGCCTGATCCGCCTGATGCTGCCCAACGCCAAAATTATCGACGCGCGCCGCCACCCGCTGGCCTGCTGTTTCAGTGGTTTCAAGCAGCTGTTCGCCGACGGCCAGGAGTTTACCTACGGGCTCAAGCAGATCGGGGAATACTACCGCGACTATGTGCGCCTGATGGCCCACTGGGATCGCGTGCTACCCGGCAAGGTATTACGCGTGCACTATGAATCCGTGGTGGAGAACCTGGAGGGCGAGGTCGCGCGGATTCTCGATTTCTGTGGTCTGCCATTCGAGCAGGCCTGTGTCGATTTCCACCAGAGTGAACGGGCGGTGCGCACGCCCAGTGCCGAGCAGGTGCGCCAGCCGATTTATCGCAGTGGCACCGAGCAGTGGAAAAAATTCGCCAGCCAGCTGGCGCCGCTGCATGAACTGCTCGGTGACGAGCTGCGGGACTATCCCTCCGCCGGCTGAAGACCGGGGCAAGCCCTTGAAATACAAGGAGATCGACGTATCTTCGCGAGTATTTCAAGGGCGGCAATCAAATATTTCAGGACGAAATATTTGATTGCCGGGTTAATAGTCGCGCGGCAGGTCGAACCAGAGGGCTTCCAGGCCCGCTTTGCCGGCGGATAACAACTGCTCGCGGGTTTTGATCATCGCCGCGCCGTCACCGGCGGCCAGCTGCGCGGTGCCGGCAGCGGCACTGCCGTCAATCACGTGCAGGTAGCCGGTGCGTGGGCCGGTCTGCAGGGTAAAGGCCTCGCCCGGCTGCAGCCGCAGGCGGTAGAGACCGGCATCCTGGTGCAGGCTGAGGGAGCCGTCACGGCCGTCGGTGGTAACCAGCGGGGTCAGTTGCCCGCGCTGCTCAATGCGCGCCTGCTCATACTCCGGCTCTATGCCGGTCACATTCGGCTCGATCCAGATCTGCAGAAAGCGCAGCCGCTGGTGGCGCGACGCATTGAACTCCGAGTGCTGAATTCCGCGGCCGGCGCTCATGCGCTGGACCTCGCCGGCGGGCACCACAAAGTGGTTGCCGGTGCTGTCGCGGTGTTCGATCGCGCCCTCGAGCACGTAAGAAATGATCTCCATATCGCGGTGCCCGTGCGCGCCGAAGCCGGCGCCCCCCTTGACCGTATCGTCGTTGATTACCCGCAGTACCGATATCCCCATATGGCGGGGATCGTAGTAGCTGCCGAAGGAAAAGCTGTGGCGGCTGTCGAGCCAGCCGAAGTTGGCGCGTCCGCGGGATTCTGCCTTTCTGATCATGTCCATGCCGGGCCCTCCTGTGCTTTGGGGTTTGGATGCAGCGGATGTTAGGGCGGCGGGCGCAGGGGATAAATCGCTTTTTTTGCGCAGGTTTGATGCAAAGAAACGAACGGTAGCCTGTCGACGGCTGGCCTTCCGCAGTGCTCGCCTCCCCGCAGCTCATGTGACACCCGCTGCCCGCGGGCATTAGAATGATCTTCAGGTTATCGGGGCCGCTCTGCGGTCCCGCGCTTATTCCGAAAGATAAAAACGAGACAGAGTATGAAACGAGGTCTTCTTGTACTGCTTGGCTGCACTTTGGCCAGCTTTTGTT
Organism: Microbulbifer sp. SAOS-129_SWC; assembly: GCF_039696035.1. Taxonomy (GTDB): domain Bacteria; phylum Pseudomonadota; class Gammaproteobacteria; order Pseudomonadales; family Cellvibrionaceae; genus Microbulbifer. Next base: position 3,633,113 of record NZ_CP155567.1, on the reverse strand, counting down.
CTGCCGAACAGCTTACGATCGAGAGAATATTCTCCGATCCCGAATTGAATGGTACTTCGCCGCGCGCGCTGGAGTACTCCCCGGATGGCAGCCGGGTCACTTTCCTGCAAGGCCGCGAGGATGACTACAACCGCTACGACCTGTGGGAATACAACATCGCCGACGGCAAGACCCGCATCCTGGTGAACTCCGATTCCCTGCACAAGGGCAAGGAAGTGCTGTCCGACGAGGAGAAGGCCCGCCGCGAGCGCCAGCGTATCTACGGCAGCGGTATCATGGAGTACACCTGGTCCGAGGACGGCAAGTCACTGTTGTTCCCGCTGGCCGGCGATGTCTACTACTACGACCTGAACAAGAAATCCACGCGCCGCCTGACCAATACCAAAGCCTTTGAAACCGATGTGCGCGTATCGCCGCAAGGGCGCTATGTGTCGTTTATCCGCGACCAGAATATCTATCTGGTCGATTTGAAAACCGGCAAGGAGCGCCAGCTCACCACCGATGGCAAGGGGCCGATCAAGAACGGCATGGCCGAGTTCGTCGCCCAGGAAGAGATGGACCGCATGACCGGCTACTGGTGGTCACCGGATGAGCGCCATATCGCCTACCTGCAGGTGGACGAGTCGCCGGTGGACGAGGTGACCCGCAGCGAGATCTACGCGGACCGCATTGACATGGTGCAGCAGCGCTATCCCGCCGCCGGGCGTCCCAACGTAAAAATCAAGCTGGGCGTACTCGATGTGGATTCCGGCAAGACACACTGGATCAACCTCGGCGAAGATCAGGATATTTATATCCCGCGGGTCAAATGGGCGCGCGACAACCTGCTCAGCTATCAATGGCAGAACCGTAGCCAGAAGAAGCTGCAGCTGCGCGTGGTCAATACCAATAATGGCAAGGGTCGCATGCTGGTCGAGGAGCGCAGCAAAACCTGGCTCAATCTGAACGACGACCTGCGCTTCCTCAAGGACAGCGATCGCTTCATCTGGGCGTCGGAGCGCGACGGTTTCAAGCACCTGTACCTGTACGACCTGAACGGCAAGCTGCTGCGCCAGCTGACCAGTGGCAACTGGCCGGTGGATGAGCTGGAGGCCGTGGACGAGAAAGCGGGCAAGGTCTACTTTACCGGCCGCGTAGACACACCGCTGGAGCGCCAGCTGTACGAGGTTCCGCTCACCGGCAAGGGCAAGCCGCAGAAGATCTCGCGCCGCGCCGGCATGCACAGCGTCGAGTTCGCCAAGGATGCCTCCGGCTATATCGACAAGTTCTCCAATATCACCACGCCGTCGCAGGTGAGCCTGCACACGCCCAGTGGCAAGCAGGTAACCTGGCTCGAGCACAACGAAGTGAAATCCGGCCATCCGCTGTACCCGTACATGAAGGACTGGATTACGCCGGAATTCGGCAGCATCAAGGCGCCGGAGGGGCACACGCTCTACTATCGCCTGTACAAGCCCGCCAACTTCAACCCGAAGAAGAAGTACCCGGTGCTGGTGTACCTGTATGGTGGTCCCCACGCGCAGATGGTGACCAACAGCTGGGCCCCGGCATTCGTCGAATATATGGCACAGCAGGGCTACGTGGTGTTCACGCTGGACAATCGCGGCTCCGCCAACCGCGGCAAGAAGTTCGAGGATGCCATTTATCACCGCATGGGCTCGGTGGAGGTCGATGACCAGGTCACCGGGGTCAAGTTCCTGCGCTCGCTGCCCTATGTCGATGCCGGGCATATCGGCGTGTATGGCCACAGCTACGGTGGCTACATGACGCTGAACTCCATGTTCAAGGCCGGGGACTACTTCCAGGCCGGTGTCGCCGGTGCGCCGGTGACTGACTGGCGCCTGTACGACACTTACTACACCGAACGCTATATGGGCAATCCGAATACCGATCCGAAAGCCTACGAGAAGTCTTCGGTATTCCCCTATGTCGATGGTCTCAAGGGCAGCCTGCTGATCTACCACGGCATGGCGGACGACAATGTGCTGTTCACCAATACCACCAAGCTGATCAAGGTGCTGCAGGACAACGACCAGCAGTTCGAGTTGATGACCTATCCGGGCAAGAAACACAGCATGCGCGGCAAGAACACCCGCATTCACCAGTACACCCTGATCAAGAACTTCTTTGATCGCCACCTGAAAGGTGCGGCGCAGTAACCACGCCTCTACCGCAGGAGAAAAAGCCGGGCAATGCCCGGCTTTTTTGTGCCCGTCGTTTAGTGTGCCAGAGGATGGGCGCATCAATTTTATGCGCCGAAATACACATAAGGGATAGATATCAAAATTATTGTGCAATTAAATTGGAGAGATGCTGGCCCAGCGGCTAAGTTTGAAATTTAAAAGATCCAGTGGCGTGTTGTTTTACATAATTGGATAGAGGCCGAAGGCGATAATTCCGAGATTAAAGGCGGAACCGATCCATGTGGCACCATTTTTCGAAACTGATATTGCTCCCGTTGTTTTTTTCGTCTTTCTCCGTGGCGGCGGAAACCGGTCAGGTTCCATTGATAGAGCAGAAACGCCTGCTCAATTACCTGGCTGACAAGTCCGCCTTTACCCTGATTGATGCCCGCTCTCCTGAGGAGTTCCGTGCCTCCCATGTGGATGGCGCAATCAATATCCCCCAGAGTGCGCTGGACTCGCACCGGCAACAATTGCCGGAAAACCTCGATGATGCCATTTTGATTTACTGTAAAACCGGGGTTCGTGCGGGCAGGCTGGCCGCAGCGCTGCGCGGGCTGGGCTATCGCCACGTCGAGGTACTTCCGTCCAAGCAGCTGAAGTTTTACGGCGATATGATCGTATTCAATTGCGGTGCGAAAAGCTGACGCAAAAGTCCCCTGAACAGCTGGATGTTCACTATGAGAAAATTACTGGTTCCCCTGCTGATTCTGCTGCCCTTCGTTGTCGCGGCGGAAAGTCCACCATTGGGCCTGCCGCCGATACCGATACCGAAAGACAACCCGCAGACGCCGGAAAAAATCGCGCTGGGTGACCGGCTGTTTCATGATATCCGTTTCAGTACCACGGGTGAGGTCAGTTGCTCGACCTGCCACGAGCGGGAAAAGACCTTTACCGACAGCCCGCTGGTGGTGTCGGAGGGAATCAACAAGCTCAAGGGCACGCGCAATGCGCCCACTGTGGTCAATTCCGCCTATAACAAAACCCAGTTCTGGGACGGGCGCTCGCCCAGCCTCGAGGATCAATCGCAGCATCCCTTCGTCAACCCGGTGGAGATGGGCCTGAAGTCCCATCAGCCGATTCTGGACATCATCGCCAAGGATGATGCCTACCAGAAGGCGTTCAAGCAGGTGTTTGGCGTATCCGGTAAAGCGGTCACCATGGAACACGTAAAGAAGGCGATCGCCAGCTTTGAGCGCACGGTGATTTCCGGTAACAGTCGTTTTGATCGCTGGTATTTCGGTGGTGAAAAAGATGCGCTTAATGAGCAGGAGAAACGCGGCTTTCAGGTGTTTCTCAATCAGGGGCGCTGCGTCTCCTGTCACACCATCGAACAGAATTTTGCCCTGTTTACTGATCAGAAGTTTCACGATATCGGTGTCGGTATCAATGACCTGACAGAACAAAAGATCGAAAAGCTGTCGCAGGCATTCCAGCGTGCCAAAGCCAAGGGGGTGGATGTGGATGTGGCGGTGCTGACCGATAAAGATACCTCTGATCTGGGCCGCTTTGCGATAACCGATGAACTCAGTGATATGGGTGGATTCAAAACATCGACGCTGCGCAACATTGCTGAAACCGCCCCCTATATGCACGACGGCAGTATCGACAACCTGCGCGATGTGGTGGTGCACTACAACAACGGCGGCGCGCTGAAGAAAGACACAAAGATCACCCCTTACCTGAGCGGTGGGATACGGCCGCTGGGGCTGACAGATCAACAGATTGATGACCTGGTCGCGTTTATGGAAACACTGACATCCCCGGAGTTTGCCGGCAAGGGCAAAGAAAAGGGTATGGGAGCCGGGAAAAAATCGGCCAAAAGCAAGGAATGACCATGAGCAATTCCCGTAGAAATTTTCTCAAAACCACCGGGGCCGGTCTGATTGCCGGGATGTTGCCGATCAGTCTCGTGCGCCTCTCGTTTGCGCAATCGAGCCAGGATTTTACTTTCGGCTATATCTCCGATGCGCATATCCAGCAGATCAAGGGCAACAAGTTCGTGCGCAACTGGGATCAGGGGCTGAAGCGCGCTGTAGCCGAAGCCAACCTGCTTGATCCGCGGCCCGACTTTTTCATGTTCGGCGGTGACCTCGCACAGCTCGGTAGCAAGGCGGAACTGGATCACGGTGCGGATATCCTCGGCGCTCTGCGCGGTAAAACCTATATGGTGGTCGGTGAGCACGACTACTACTACGATCTGGGCAAGTACTGGCGCCAGCTTTACGGCGACGAGTACTACAGCTTTGATCACAAGGGGGTGCATTTCGTTGTCCTGAACAGCGTGCTGACCTACGACGACTGGAACAACAAGTGGGAGACACCGTTGCGCCGCATGCAGGAAATGGCGCTGCTCGACAACCCCAACGGTTCCCCCTTTATGGTCGGCAAGCGCCAGATGGCGTGGCTGAAGAAAGACCTCGCCAAACAGAACCGGGATACGCCCGTCGTGGTTTTCTCCCATTCGCCTTTACAGAAAATTTTCAAGAACTGGAATTTCTGGACCGAAGAGGCGGACGAGATCCAGAAACTGCTGGCACCGTTCAAGCAGAGCAATGTGATCTACGGCCATGTGCACCAGATCCAGTACAACCAGATTGGCAATATTGCCTTCAATTCGGTGATGTCCACCGCCTGGCCCTGGCCTTATCCCGCCACCTATGCGCAGGCCGAAAGTCACCTGCCGATCCTCACGGTACCGATGAACCGGGCCGACCCGTTTGATGAACGCGACGCCACCGGCTGGCAGTTTATGAATATGCACAGCGGGCGCGTGGACACATCCTTCAACCTGTACGGTAACGAAAACCGTGAACTGGCCTGGAATGACCAACGCGGGCACCTGGCTGATACGCGCTATCAGAAAAAGCAGGAGCGGATTCCGCCGCAGACTCAATACTGATCTGGAGATAACAATGAGAAACCTGACTGTCGTATTGCTGATGCTGGTAGCGGGCACCGCCTGCGCGGATGACTTTACCAAGGAAGACGTGGCGCGCTGGCAGGCGGAGTACGAGATGGTTGCCCGCGAGGGGCGCAAGCTGTGGACCAGTGGCGACCTCGGCACCAACGGGGTCGCCTGTGCCCAGTGCCACCCGAACGCGGCCAACACCCATGCGGAAACTTACCCCAAATTCCAGAAACAGCTGGGGCGGGTGGCCGATCTGTGGGAAATGGTCAACTGGTGTATCCGCAATCCTCTGCAGGGCAAAGCGTTGGCCGCGGATGACCCGAAAATGATCGCCATCGTTTCCTATATCCACAAAGAGCGCAAAGGGGTGCCACTGGCCCCGGGCAAACACTGACTCTATGCCACGCCGGGGCGATTTCCGCATTGCCCCGGCCCGGTTCCTGCAATCGCGCCAATATTCCCCGTATCTTTTCGCGGCTTTTGGCGAATGGCGACACCGCCCGGTGTTGCTGATATTCCCCCGTTAATGCGTTATCGTTTTGTGAGTCAGGTCTCGTTGTGGCGTTGGCCTGTCTGCATAGAATGGAGGTAAATATGTTGCAGCCCTTCCCCCGGCGGGGAGGGTGAGCGCGAATCGTCAGCTGAACACTATTCAATAAACGGAGCGGCGATGGTCTGGAAGCGGCAGGCAGCGGTGCCGGCATCTGTGTTGGTACTGGTGCTGGCATTGTTCCCATTGCGGTTGCAGGCGCAGCCGGTGCAGTTTCACCCGCTGGGCGTTGCGCACGGCCTGGAGGTGAAGGTTGCCACCTCGGTGATTGTCGATCACAACGGCTTTCTGTGGGTGGCCTCGCGAGAAGGGCTTTACCGCTACGATGGCTACGCGGTGAAATCCTTCCTGCCCAGCAGCGACGAACACGACCGCGCACTGCCAGATGCGGACCTGCGCGCGCTGTTCGAAGACCGCGACGGCTATATCTGGGTGGCCACCAACACCGCCGGGCTCAGCCGCTACGATCCGCGCAGCGGCAATTTCCGCCATTTCCGCCACAGCGCCACCGATCCCCACACCCTCAGTCACGACAGCATCTACGGCATGGCCCAGGACGGCGACGGGATGCTCTGGGCCGGCAGCCAGATCGGCCTCAATCGCGTCAACCCCGCCGATGGCACCGTGCAGCGGTTCCGCCACGACCCCGCCGATCCCCGCTCGCTCGCGCAGGATTATGTCTATGACGTGCTGGCCGACGGCGGCGAGCGCATCTGGGTTGCGACCCTCGGTGGCGGTGTGGATCTGTGGCAGAAGGGGCGTCGGGGCTTCGCCCATTTCGACCTGGCCAGGCTGACGGCTGGCGCCGATGCGCTTAACAGCGTTTTTGCGCTGGCCAGGCACGGCGCCCACAGTCTGTATGCGGGCACCCGGCAGGGGCTGGTCCATGTGGATACCGCCAGCGGCCGCGCCAGCCTGGTTCCCATTACGTCCGGTGCCGAAGCCCAGCCGACCATCACCGCCATGGCCTGGGGACCGCGCGGACGCCTGTGGATGACGACGATGGGGCGGGGGGTGCTGGTTTTGGATCCTGCCTCTGGCGACATTGAGTCGGCCAATCCGCAACCGCTGGGCGCGGAAGGTCAGCTGCCGACGCTGCCGCAATTGTCCGTGCATATCAGTGGCGACAGTATCTTTGTCGGTACCTGGGGCAGCGGCGTCTACCTGGCGCGGCTGCAGCAGCAGCGGTATACGCTCGTGGCCCCCGGTGACCAGTCCGGTCAATTGCGCAACAGTAATGTGACGGCGATTCTGGCGCCGGCCACAGCCGGCCCCGGCTGGGTCGGAACCTTTGGCGGCGGTTTGCAGCCACTCGCCCCCGGTGGTGCGCGCGCGGGGAAATTGTCCGGCAGTGAGGACGCGCTGTGGACCGACGGGATACTGGCAGTGACGCGGCGCAGCGACCGCAGCCTGCTGGCGGGCTCCAACCACGGCCTGTGGACGCTCAATGCGGACGGTAGCGAACGCCAGCTGATCGATGCGGATTCCGGTGTGGGGCTGGGGCCGGGTTATGTCACCAGCGTGCTGGAAGACCGCTCCGGTACCCTGTGGGTCGGAGTCGGTGGCAGCGGTTTATATCATCTGCCCGCGGGAAAAGATCGTTTCGAATCTTTTGCCCACGACCCGCAGCGTCCCGATTCCCTGAGCGGCAATTACATCTCCACGTTGACGGCCCTCGACGATGGCCGGCTGCTGGTGGGAACCCGCTCCAGTGGACTCAACCTGTGCCGCACCAATCCCTGGCACTGTCGCCGCTTCGGTCGCGCCGAAGGGCTCGGGCAACACAATGTCACCGCGCTGCACCGCGGCGCACGCGGTGCTATCTGGGTGGGTACCGATGGTGGCGGCCTGCACCAACTGGCTGCCGACGGCGACCGGCTGCAACTGGTTCAGCGCTGGACCCAGCGGGATGGGCTGTTGAGTGACAGCATCATGGGCATCGTCGAGGACGATGACGGTTCGCTGTGGTTGAGTACGCGCCAGGGGCTGTCGCGCCTGCAGCCGCGCTCGGGGGCAGTGGTCAATCACGTAGCGGAAAGCGGCCTGCCCGTCACCCATTTCAATTCGCGCACGGCGACGCGCGATCGCCAGTTTCTGTATTTTGGCGGACTTGGTGGCCTGGTGCGCATTCCCGCAGGTACGCCGATGTCCCCGCGCGCGCCCAGTCCGGTACGCCTGGTGGATCTGTCCCGCGCAGCGCGCGGCGATGCGATCAGCACCCGTTCGGCGGCGGCACTGCAGAGTGTGCGCAGCAACTGGGGCGAGATGCTGTCCTTTACGTTTGCCGCGCTGGATTTTGCCCAGGGGCGGCACGAGTACCAGTATCGCCTCGCCGCCGACGAGGCGTGGCGCCCACTGGGCAGCCGCCGCGAACTCACGCTGCTGGAGCTGTCGCCGGGCCACCACCAGTTGAGTGTGCGCGGTCGCGACGTGTTTGGCAGATGGGGCCAGTCACCGCCGCTGGCGCTGGAGGTGGTCCCGCCCTGGTGGATGACAAACTGGTTTCGCAGTGGCGCGGTGCTACTGCTGTTACTGCTGGGCGGCGCGCTGCACCACTATCGCCTGCGCGGGCTGCGGCGGCGCAATGCGCAGCTGGAAGAGCTGCGCCGGCAGAAAGAAGCGGCGTTGCAACAGGCCGAAGAGAGCCGTGAAGACCTGGCAGATGCGCACGCGGGCCTGCGCCACCTGACCGCACGGCTGCATTCCGCCCGGGAAGACCAGCGTCAGCAAATTGCGCGGGAGTTGCACGACGAGCTGGGTCAGACGCTGACCGCGGCCAAGATCAACCTGCAGCGGGTCGCCCGCGCGGCCAACGACACCGGCGAGCAGGGGCGGCTGCGGGAATCGGTGACGATGCTCGATAGCATGATCCGCCAGGTGCGCAATATCTCCCTGAGTCTGCGGCCCCCGCTGCTGGATGACGCGGGGCTGGTCGAGGCGCTGAAGGTGTTTCTGCGTTCGCTGGGAGACCGCGCGGCTGTCGACATCGACTTCCATGCGGACAGTGACTTCGACGATGTGACCCGCGATATTCGCACGGTGGCGTTTCGCCTCGTGCAGGAAGCGGTCAACAATGTGTTGCGCCACGCCGGGGCGTCGCAGATCACTGTGACACTGCGGCGCCTCGATAACGCGCTGCAGTTGTTGATCGAAGACGATGGCTGCGGCTTCGAACCCGCCGACGTCTGGCAGCGGGTCAAGCGTGGCGAGCACCTCGGCCTGCTGGGGATGCAGGAGCGGGTACACGGTTTCGGCGGTACCCTGGCGCTCGATGCGTCTCCCGGTAGCGGCAGCCGCATTACGGCAGTGATTCCTCTATGAATAGCGAACAACACACCGGAGAAAAGCGCATCCTGCTGGTCGACGACCACGGATTGATGCGCGCGGGGATGCGGGCACTGCTGGACGACATGCCGGGCATCAGGGTGGTCAGCGAATGCGGCAACGGCCTGGAGGCGCTGGACATTGCCCGGCATGAATTGCCGGACATCGTTCTGCTGGATATCTCCCTGCCGGGGCTCAATGGGCTGGAAGTAGCCAGGCAACTGCGCCAGGCATATCCACAGATACATGTGCTGATGCTTTCCATGCACGAGGGGCCGGAATATGTCGCCCGCGCACTGCACTCCGGCGCCGCCGGTTACCTGCTGAAGGATTCCGCTTTCGATGAGCTGGCCACGGCGCTGGCCTCGGTATTTTCCGGTCGCACTTACCTCTGTTCCGCGCTGGACCCGGAAATCATCGCACGCTTTGCCGACAGTGCGCAGCGCAACGAATCCGTACTGGAGATCCTGACGCCACGCCAGCGGCAAATTCTGCAGTTAATTGCCGAGGGCCACGGTCCGCGGGAAATTGCCGCGGAACTGAACGTCAGTGTCAAAACCGTGGAAGCGCACCGTGCCCAGTTGATGGAGAGATTGGGGATTCACCATGTGCCGGGGCTGGTGCGTTTCGCGATTCGCGTGGGGCTGATTTCCTCTGAACTTTGATGGGGCAGGGGCGCGGAAGCATGCACCGACTTAGTACGCTCGATAAATGATTGTGTGATTTGGTTCACGCCGGGCTGAATATAGGGGATTCCCCGATATCCCGCCGGGCGCTTCTCTCTTTACTGTGGATTGGTCCAACAGAAGTCCGGTTTGCTCCGGCAGCCGGGCTCTGACCGACCTATCCATAATAAGAGAGGAAGTCATTGTGATTGCACGTCTCCAACGGTGCCGCAAGCCATTTGCTGCACTGCTCGCCGCGGCGATGGTCATGCTGGTTGTACCCATGGCCAACGCTATGAAGCTCAAGTCCCAAAACCTTACCCAGCTTATCCAGAGCTCGGAATCCATCGTGGCCGGCAACGTAAAAAGCGTGACCGACGGTATCGATGCTGCGGGGATTCCTTTTACCGAAGTCACCATCCAGGTTGGCAGTACCGCCAAGGGCAAAGTGAAGGAGGGCAGTGAATACACCTTCCGCCAGTTCGGCCTGCTCAAGCCGCGCACCATGGCCAACGGACACCAGATGCTGGCCGTCACCCCCGAGGGCTTCCCGCGCTGGAATGAGGGTGAGTATGTGGTTGCATTTATGTACAAAAAAGCCACCCAGACCGGCCTGCAGACCACCGCAGGTATGGCACAGGGCAAGCTGAAAATGGTCAACGGCAAGCTGATCAACGAATTCAATAATTACGGTTTGTTCGACGGGGTTGAAATTGACCAGCAGCTGTTGAGCCCGGAACAGCAGAACATGATGACCCAGCCGGGCGCGGTGGACGCGGCCGAATTTATGGACCTGGTGGGTCGCGCGGTTTCTGAAAACTGGATCGGCAAAGGGGAGATGAAATAATGAAAAAGATCAGACTCTCCCTCAGTATTGCCCTCGCCATGTCTGCCGGTATGGCACAGGCGGCAGGCCCCCTGTACCTGACCGAAGGCGATAATCCGCAGCCGCTGCGTTGGGATATGAGCAATGGCCCGATTCCGGTCTATACCGATGGCGGTGCCGCGTTTACGCTCGATCACGATGGGGAAACCCCGTTCCTCACCATCGAACAAGCCAACGGTATTACCGCGCACGCGTTTAAATCCTGGAGCGACGTTCCGACTTCCACGTTTGCCGCCACCATTCAGGGCACCATCGAAGAGAAGATCGGCATCGCGGATGTAACTGGTGCCAATGCCGGGGAAATTTACGGCAAGGAAAACGGTTACGGATTCTGGGTACTCTACGATACCGACGGCTCGATTCTTGAGAACTACTTCGGTGTGCCGAAGCAGTCTGTACTGGGTATTGCCTTCCCGGAGTTCAGCGACGGCAATGGCCATATCATCGAGGCCACCGCGGTGATGAATGGCTGGAACGTTTATGAAACCGATACCGAGGGCAAGCAGATCGGCGGTGTGTTTACCCACGAGTTCGGTCATGCGATCAACCTGTCGCACTCGCAGGTCAATGGCTCCCTGGCGTATATGAGCTACACCTACGCGCCCAAATATCCGGGTGTCCCCGGCTGTGGCGTCGAGCCGATTCACCGCTATGACTACCCGGCAGCTTACGGCGCCAACAATGCCGATCCGGCGATTATCGAAACCATGTTTCCGTTTATCAGCCACAACGGTCAGGGCGGTATCGAGCAGAGCACTGTGGATATCACCGACGATATGGCGGCGATTTCCGATATCTACCCCACCAGCGATTACGCCTCCTCCACCGGCACTATCACCGGTGTCCTGCGCCTGAAGGATGGCACCACCGAGTACAGCGGTGTCAATGTGATCGCGCGCAACGTCAACAACCCGCTGTTCGATGCGGTTTCCAATATGACTGGCGCCGCCACCCAGGGGCAGGTCGGGCCGGATGGTCGTTACACCATCCATAACCTGAAGCCCGGCGAAGAGTACGTTGTGTATATCGAGCCGATTTATGCCGGCGGTTATCCGGCCACGCCACAGAGACTGGTTTCGCAGCAGGAGTACTGGAATGCCGCGGAAAGCAGCGATCCACTGACTGACGATGTCTGCGACGCGACACCGATTCTCGCCGAGGCCGGTGTGACCAAAGAGGCGGATTTCTACTTCAACGGCTTCGACAAAGGGGTCCAGGTTACGCCGCTGGTGTCCGCGTTTGTGACGGATTTGGCCAAGAACGGCAAGATTGGCGCGGGTATGGCCGGAGGGAAAACCGCTTTCCTGTGGGATGCCACCAAGGGCTTTAAAGTCCTGCCTCCGGACTTTACTCCGACGGGTAACGGTGCCCTGAGCCGCAATGGCAAGAAAATGCTGGTCGATAAAGACTTCACCGGCAATGGCATTCAGGAGCCCGCGATCTGGAGCGAAACCCATGTCACGCCGCTGGGCGACCTGAACGGCAACTCCTGCGGCGGCAGTTCCGTGAGCGGTGTTTCCGCGGCCAGTGGCTGGGCCATGGACGATTCGGCTAAAACCGCCGTGGGCCTGGCTTACAAGGACGTCGATGGCGACGGTGTCTGCCAGGGTTCTTTCAAAGGAGAAATCGTGCCGTTTATCTGGGATGCCAAGGGTGGCATGCGTGAGCTGGATACTTCCTCCCTGGATGTCAGCAAGACGCAGTTCGTCCGCGCTCAGGGTATTTCCGGCAATGGCCGCGTAGTGCTCGGCAACAACTCATTCCGCAGAGCTGTGGCCTGGGTGGATGAGGGGCCGCTGCTCGACCTTACCACCGCCTATGGTGCCCGGGAGGTCAACGCAGCGAGCGTTGACGGTAGCAAGGTCGCGGTGAGTTCGGACGAGGGTGTCCTGCTGTGGAATCCCTACAAGGGTCTGGGCCAGGATGCGGTGACCAATATCGGTTCCCTGCGCTGGTGTAAGGATATGCCCTTTATCTTCTTCGGCATGAACTACTGCGATGTACTGGGCGAAGACGGTGTCAACGACGCGCTGGGTCCGATTCCGATGAGCGTGTTCGATATGAGTGACGATGGCAGTGTGCTCGTTGGCCGCGCTGGCAGCTTCCGCTATGGCCTGGCCGGCGGACTCTGGATCGAGGGCGTGGGCTGGATGACGCTCGCGGACTTCCTGCACCGTCAGGGCGTGGTGGAGATGGAATCCCTGCCGCTGGATAACCCGATTGCCGTCAATGCCTCAGGCAGTGAAATGGTCGGTGGGCTCGCGGGTATCTCCTACTCCTGGTACATCGATATGAATCAGGTCTACGTCTGTAACGGCGGCGTTTCAGAGCAGGTCGGCTTCCCCGGCGGTCTGCGCGATGCGGTTGCCGCCGGTGCCGAAGTGGGTCGCTGCGACTTCATACAACAATAACGAGTAACCTCTCTTGACGCTTGACTGGCGGGGCCTTGCCCCGCCTTTTTTATGTCCGCTCAGCCCCTGGCTGGTATCTGTGTATTTATCCAGTAAAATGGCGCAATTCTTTCATCCCAAGCCATAACCCAGAAGAGCCTCTTGCCACAAGGATTTCTCCTCAGCCGTCACAGCTTTGACCAGCGCGGCAGCACCTGCATTCACTACTGGCTGGCCACCCCCGAGGGCCCGGCCAAGCTGGTTATTGAAGGAGAGCGCCCCGTGTTTATGGTAAGGGTGGCAGACCGGACCCAGGTGACCGAGGCCCTGGCCGGCGTGCCGCACGAGTGGCAGCAGCTGGGCTTTCAGACCTTTGGCCGCAAAGACGCGGCCATGCTGTATTTTCCCACCATCGATAGCCACCGCCGCGCGCAGACCCTTTTGCGAAATCGCGACATCGAGGTGCTGGAAGGGGATTTCCGCCTGCACGACCGCTACCTGATGGAGCGCTTTGCCCGCGGTGGCCTCTACTTTGAAGGGCAGGCCCGGGCCAGAGACGGCTATACGGAATATCGGCAGGCTCGCCTCAAGGGCGCCGAGGTACAGCCGGATTTCAACGTGGTGTCCCTGGACGTGGAGTGCTCCGGCCAGGGCGAGCTGTATTCCATCGGCCTCTACGGCCACGGTGTGGAAGAGGTGCTAATGGTGGGGTTGGCGGAGGACCAGCCACAGAGCGCTGATACCACCATCCATTGGGTGGATGACGAGCGCGCCCTGCTCAAAGCACTGGAGGCCAGCTTCCAGCGCCTGGACCCGGACATCATCATCGGCTGGTCGGTGGTGGACTTCGACTTTCGGCTGCTGCTGAAAAGGGCCGCGCACCATGGCCTGCGCCTGAAGCTCGGTCGCGGTGGCGCCGAGGCGCGCTGGCGGGATGGCCGCGAAGGCAACCAGGGCTTTGTGACGCTGCCGGGGCGGGTGGTTCTCGATGGCATCGACGGACTGAAGAGCGCCACCTACAACTTCGAAAGCTTCAGCCTGGAGTTCGTGGCCCAGACCCTGCTGGGCCGGGGCAAAGACACCGAAGACGTGGACAACCGCCTGGCGGTGATCGAACACGACTTTCGCCATAACAAACCCAAGCTGGCCGCCTACAACCTGGAAGACTGTCGTCTGGTCTGGGACATTTTCCAGCACACCCGATTGCTGGATTATCTGCGCCTGCGCGCCCAGCTCACCGGCCTGGAGCTCGACCGCAGCGGCGGCTCGGTGGCGGCGTTTACCAATCTCTACCTGCCCAGACTGCACCGCAGCCGCTATGTGGCGCCCAATCTGCCGGCCGACGGTGGCCTGGCCAGTCCCGGCGGCTATGTGATGGACTCCCGCCCGGGCCTGTATGACAACGTGCTGGTGCTGGACTTCAAGAGCCTGTACCCCAGCATTATCCGCACCTTCAAAATTGACCCTATGGGTTTGATTGAGGGCCTGGCAGACGAGAACGCCATCCCCGGTTTTCGCGGTGCGCGCTTCTCCCGTGACAAGCATTTCCTGCCGGACATCATTACCAGCCTCTGGGCGCAGCGGGACATCGCCAAGCGGGAGCAGGATGCCGCCCGTTCCCAGGCGATCAAGATCATCATGAACTCCTTCTACGGCGTGCTGGGTTCCGGCGGCTGCCGTTTTTACGACACGCGCCTGGCCAGCTCCATTACCCTGCGCGGACACGAGATCATGCAGCAGACCGCGCGCTGGATAGAAGAGCTGGGCCACCAGGTCATCTACGGCGACACCGACTCCACGTTTGTGTGGCTGAGCGGCCGGCCAAGTCCCGAACAGGCGGATGTCATTGGCGTGGGCCTGGCCAGCGAGATCAATGGACGCTGGCAGCACAAACTCCAGGAAGAGTTGGCGTTGGAATGTGAATTGGAGCTGGAATTCGAAACCCATTACCAGCGCTTTTTGATGCCCACCATTCGCGGCTCGGAGGCCGGCTCCAAGAAACGCTATGCGGGCCTGGTGATAAAAGGGGGCGAGGAAAAGCTGGTATTCAAGGGCCTCGAAACAGTGCGCAGCGACTGGACTGCCCTGGCCAAGCAGTTCCAGACCCGACTCTACGCCATGGTGTTTCGGGGTGAAGATCCGTCCGACTATATCCGTGAGACGGTGGAGAAAACTCGGGCCGGGGACATGGACGAGCAGCTGGTGTACCGCAAGCGGCTCAGGCGCAAGCTGGAACAATACGTAAAAAACGTGCCACCCCATGTGCGCGCGGCGCGGCTGGCGGATGATATGCGTCGCCAGCAGGGGCTGGCACCCCGCTACCAGAAAAAGGGCTGGATTCGTTACATGATTACCCTCAATGGCCCGGAGCCCATTGATCACCACCAGTCGCCGATTGATTACCAGCACTATATCGACAGGCAGCTCAAGCCAGTGGCCGATGCCATATTGCCCTTTATAGAACTGGATTTTGACAGCCTGGTGGATGGCCAGCTGGGCCTGTTCGGAGTGGCTGACTGAGCATCGGGATCACATCCGTGCAAAAGATCCGCCACTGAAGTGCCGCTCGCCATCAGTGCCGCGGCCAGCGTGGGCAGGCGCTCGTCGCGAATTTTTCTGTGCACGAATTTCGGCGTTTATCTGGTTGTCTATTGCCGGGATCCGGTCACTCCCCAATTACCGCTCACTATACTGCCAGCGTTTCAACAGTTTGCTGCGAACTAAAAACGGGAGTGGCGCAATGGCCTTGTGGAAACCGGATCCGTCCTTCTACCCTTCGGCAAAAATGGCGATGCAGGCACCGCCCGAGCGCCACGCCTACGTGGCGGCACTCCACCCGCAAGGCAGCGGCAAACCGGACGCCATCTGCGTGGTGGACCTCGATCCCCAATCTGCAACCTATTGCCAGGTGGTCAATAAACTCGAGCTTCCCTATGAGGGGGACGAGCTGCATCACTTCGGCTGGAATGCCTGTAGCTCGGCGCTGTGTCCCTATGCGCCGCACCCGCACCTGGAAAGACGCTACCTGATCGTGCCGGGGCTGCGCAGTTCGCGCATTTACATCATCGATACCAAGCCCGATCCGCTGCAGCCCCAGATTGTCCGCACGCTCGAACCGGAAGAGGTGATCGGCAAGTCGGGCTACAGCCGCCCGCATACGGTGCATTGTGGTCCCGATGCGATTTACATTTCGGCGATGGGCTCCGCCAACGGCGACGACGGTCCGGGCGGCATTTTTATGCTGGACCATTTCAGTTTCAATGTGGTTGGCCCATGGGAGCTGCAGCGCGGTGACCAGGAACTGGCCTACGATTTCTGGTGGCACCTGGCGGAAGATGTGTTGATCAGCAGCGAGTGGGCCAAGCCGCCACAGTTTGAAAACGGCCTGGTGCCGGAGGAGCTGTTGGCAAACAAGTATGGCCACCGCATACATTTCTGGGACCTGCGCAAACGCAAACTGGAGCAGAGTGTCGATATCGGCGCGCACCACCAGATGTTACTGGAACTCAGGCCCGCCCATGATCCGACCAAGAGCTATGGCTTTGCCGGTGTCGTGATCAGCACCGAGGACCTTTCCGCCTCCATCTGGGCCTGGCGCAGGGAAAACGGCCAGTGGCTGATGGAAAAAATCATCACCATTCCGCCAGTGCCGGCGGAAGAGGACGATTTACCTCCGGCGCTGAAGCCTTTCAAGGCAGTGCCGCCGCTGGTGACGGATATCGACCTGTCCCTCGATGACCGCTTCCTGTACGTGTCCTGCTGGGGAACCGGCGAGCTGCACCAGTACGATGTGTCGGATCCGCTCAATCCGAAGCTGACCGGCAAGGTAGCGATCGGCGGTATCGTGGGAAAAAAAGGTCACCCAAAAAATGCGGGACCGCTGCTCGGCGCACCACAGATGGTGGAAATCAGCCGCGATGGCCGGCGCGTCTATTTCACCAATTCGCTTTACAGCACCTGGGACGACCAGTTCTACCCGGAGGGGATGGGCGGCTGGATGGTGAAGGTCGATGTGGAAGAGGATGGCGGCATGAGTCTTGATCCCGACTTTTTTATCGACTTCGGCGAGATCCGCGTACACCAGGTGAGGCTCGAAGGTGGCGACGCTTCCACCGATTCTTTCTGCTTCTCTTCCTGAGCCGATCGGCTCCTGGCTGGCGATCGTCGCACTCGGCGCCTTTCACGGATTGAATCCCGGGATGGGCTGGCTGTTTGCACTGTCGCGCGGGTTGCAGCAACAGAGCGGGCGGGTGGTCTGGATATCGCTGTTGCCGATTGCCGCCGGCCACGCCGCCGCGATCGCCGCGGTGGTGCTACTGGTGTTTGCGGGACTGCAGTTTTTTTCCCTGCCGCGAATTCAGTGGCTGACCGCCGCACTGCTACTTGCCTTCGGCGCCTACAAGTTGCGCAATTACTACCGCCATCCGCGCTGGGTCGGGATGAAAGTCGGTTATGGCGCTCTGTTCCTGTGGTCCTTCCTGATGGCCAGCGCACACGGTGCTGGCCTGATGCTGGTGCCCGCGCTGTTGGGGGTGGCCGCCGTTCACGACGGCGGCCATGCGCATCACGCCGGTATGGCGATGTCCAGTGGTGGCAGCCTGGCAGTGGCCGTGGCGGTCCACACCGCGGCGATGTTGCTGGTGATGGGGGCCGTGGCCTGGATCGTCTACCGCAAAGTCGGGCTGGCGATACTGCGCAAGCAGTGGATTAACTTCGACCTGATCTGGGCTATGGCGCTTTTGGTGGCGGGGGCGATCGCGCTGGCTATGGCACTGGCGCACTGATCGGGGTATGCCCTGTGGGCCTGAATGCTTTCCAGTCGCGGCGCTGGCAATATTGGCCTTACCAATGTAATAATTCTGCCTGACAACCCCTCGGGGCCTGCTCACCAGTGGAAGAGCGCAGAATAATGAAAACTTGCAGATTATTACTGGCCGTCATCCTGGCCACGGCGGCTGCGTCCTGCAGCGCCGACCGACTCAGCCGCGCGCAGCCCGCGCGCACTCTCGCCGACTACCGCGCGCTGTCGCAGCAGCTACGGCAGCTGGATCGCGAGCATATGGCGCGGGAGCTCGCGCAGCAGCAACGGCAGAAGCCGTTGCCGGCGGTGTACGCCAAGCGCTTCGGTTTCGACCCGGACAAGGGCAGCAACTATTACGGCACCCCGGAAGGGCGCAGGATCGCCGATATCGTATTGAGCTACCAGACACCCTCGGGCGGCTGGTCAAAGCGCACCGAGATGGGCAAAGCACCGCGGGCGCCGGGGCAGGCATTCGGTGTCGAAAAAGATTACATCCCCACGTTCGACAACGGCGCGACCAGTACCCAGTTCTGGGTGATGGTGCGGGCCTACGGCGCTACCGATGACAAGCGCTATGCGCAGGCGGCCGAGCGGGCGCTGCGCCTGATCTTGCTGGCCCAGTACCCGAACGGCGGCTGGCCGCAATCCTTCCCGCTGCGCGGCAAGTACCACGAGCTGATCACCTTCAACGACGGCGCCATCGGCGACCTGCTGGAAATTGTGCGCGCAGCAGCGCAGAACGAGCTGGCACTGCAGTTCCTGCCCGGCGACCTGCGCAGGCTCGCCGCGGACAGCCTGCAGCGCGGCGTGCAGATGCTGGTGAAATCCCAGGTGGTGATCGATGGCCGCACCACGATCTGGGGCGCCCAGCACGACCCGCAGACGCTGGCGCCGGCGGCGGCGCGCGCGTTCGAGCCAGCGTCGCTGGCGTCGAAGGAAAGTGCCGAGGTGGTGCTGTTCCTGATGCAACTGAAACAGCCTTCGGACGCGGTTAAACGGGCGATAGTAAGCGCTCACGACTGGTTTGCGCAGCACCGGATTGCCGGCTATCGCTGGACCCAGGCAACGCATAACTACCGGGAGCTGGTGCCCGACCAGGACGCGGATCCGCTGTGGGCGCGCTTTTACGACCTCGGTTCTGATCGGCCGGTATTCGGTGATCGCGATGGCCGCGTCTACTACGATGTGCGCCAGTTGTCACGGGAGCGCAACCTCGGTTACGGCTGGTATACGGAGCACCCGAACAAGGTCATGAAACAGTTTCCCGCCTGGGCTGCGCAGCACCTGCAACGCGCGGACGGCTGATGCCGGCCGCTCGCGCCCACGACAAGCAAAACGCAGGCCCGGCTAACCGGGGGTAGCGCCAGGCAGGTAAATATCGCCGCGCGGGTGCCGGTGTTGGAATGCTCATCGGTTGCGAACGGGAGTGACTCCCTGCGCCAGCCGGATGATGCTTTCCCCGACGTGGCGCCCGTGCAGCCGCTTCTTTCTCAAACCATCCACCCGCTGATGCCGCCGGGGCGCGCGCCCCGACCCTCCATGGCCGCGCGGGCAGGTTGTGGATAAAAGCGCTGTCAGCGGCCGGCTAGTGTATGCGGTCGCCGTGGCAGATGCGTTGATACAGCTGGTCTTTGAGGTGCGCCCGCTGAATCTTCAGTGCATTGAAATGGTTGTCGTCGGTGGTCACGCCACGTTCTTCGAGCCCACGTATCTGTTTATCCAGTTTGTGGTAGATCTCACTGCTTGACCTGAATTGCAGGTCCTCTTTTTGCAAGCGTTTGATGGTTTCCAAGTGTTCGGGGAAGTCTACGTCCAGTGCGTGGGAGGGAATGCCGGGCATAGGGGGCTCCTGGGGTCAGTTTGGCCACTCCCGTAGTGTAGTCGCAGGTCCGGTGGCATGCCTTTCCCCTCTTAATGCAAATGAGAATGTGTTGCATTAACCTTTGCGGGTGGCTATGATGCGCGCAAAATTCACGAGGGGAATGGATTGTGATCGATAACAAGCGCGTAGTAGCGCGGCGCACCCTGCTGGCCGCCACCCTGATGCTGGCCAATAGTGCCTTCGCTGCGGATTCCAGTGATCGAAGTGACGGCCGCATGGAGAACGTGGCGGTAATTGGCGAGCAGCTGGATTCCTACCTGGTCGGTGAGATGGACACCGCCACCGGCCTGGGGTTGTCCGGCCTGGACACGCCGCAGTCGGTATCCGCCATCAGCCGCGGGCAAATGGATGACTTCGGTCTCAACAACCTCAACGATGCCCTGCAGAGCACCACCGGGGTGCAGGTCGAAAGCGTCGAGACGGACCGCACCTACTACACCGCGCGCGGATTCGATATCACCAACTTCCAGGTCGATGGCGTCGGTCTGCCCGCCGCCTACGGCAATACCAACGGCGTGATCGACACCGCCATCTACGACCGCATCGAAGTCGTGCGGGGGGCCAGCGGCCTGATGTCCGGTGCCGGCAACCCGTCCGCGACCATCAATATGGTGCGCAAGCGCCCGAGTGACGACTTCCAGCTGTCCCTCGGCGCCGGCGCCGGCTCCTGGAACAACAGGCGCCTGGATGCGGATGTCAGCGGCACCATTACCGAGGGCCTGCGCGGCCGCTTCGTCGTCGCCGAAGATCGGGGTGATTCCTATCTCGACAACTACGGCAAGGACACCACTGTCGCCTACGGTGTGGTGGATCGGGATCTGGGCGAATCCACGCGCCTGACCGTCGGCGCCAGCTACCAGTCGAGCAAGGCCGACAGCCCCATGTGGGGCGCACTGCCACTGACCTACAGCGACGGCACCCCGACCGATTACGACGTCTCAGCGAGCACCGCTGCCGACTGGGCCTTCTGGGACACGCGCGAAAAAGCCGTGTTTGCCGAACTCAAGCACAGCTTTGCCAATGGCTGGGAGGCCAAGGCCTACTACACCCGCACCGATACCGACGAAGACAGCCAGTTGCTGTACATGTACTCGCTGCCGGTGCAGGGCACGGAAACCGGGCTGGTCGGCCTGCCCAGCGCATACAGCCTGGACGGCAGCGAAGAGCTGCTGGACCTGCGTATCAGTGGCAACTACCAGCTGTTCGGCCGCGAGCACGAGCTGATGTTCGGCGCCAACCGGGCGGAGAGCAGCATCGACGAATTGTCGCTGTATGCCGCGGAATACACCTACCCGAATGTGCTGAATGTCGGTGACTTCAGCCAGTGGAATGGCACCGCGGTAGCGCGCCCGGTGTTCGATGATGGCGCCACCGGCAGCGATTGGGGCGACACGCAGACAGCACTCTACGCGGCCACCCGCTTCCATCTCAGCGATGCCCTGTCGCTGGTGGGCGGGGCGCGCATGGTGAACTGGAAAGGCGAGGGCGCGGCCTACGGCGAGAGCCAGGCAACCGAAGCCAACGGCAAGGTGCTGCCCTATGCCGGCCTGGTGTATCGGTTTGGCGATAGCTACTCGCTGTACGCCAGCCATACCGAAACCTTCATGCCGCAGCGCGACCTGGATAAAAACCTGCAGCGCCTGGCTCCGTCCGCGGGCAGCAATGACGAACTCGGGGTGAAAGGCGCCTTTGCCGACGGCAAACTCAATGCTTCCCTGGCCGTGTTCCAGGCCGATTACACCAATGTGTCCGAGTCCGCCGGCTTTGACGCCAGCATCGGCAAAACCGTGTACCAGGGGCACGACTACGAAACCCGCGGCTACGAGCTGGAATTAACCGGCGAGCTGGCGCCGGGCCTGCAGGCGAGCGTCGGCTATACCGCGCTGGATATCGAGGAGAACGGCGACGAGGCGCGCACCTTCGTGCCCAAGAATGTTGTGCGCGTGCTGGCGAGCTATCGCCTGCCGATGCTGGAGCAGCTGAAGGTGGGGGCCGGACTCAACTGGCAGGACGATATTGCCCGCGTCGATGGGTACGGCAACAGGATCGAGCAGGACGCCTACGCCACCGTGCGCGCCTTCGCCAATTACCGCGTCGGCGACAAGCTGGACTTTTCCCTCAACGTCAACAACCTGACCGACGAGAAATTCATCAGCAGTCTCTACTGGGATCAGGGTTTCTACGCCGCACCGCGCAACTTCAGTGCTTCGGTCAACTGGCATTACTGAGTAGCGAGTATGCGCACCTTTGCGGGTGGCGGGTTTGATAGGCCCCGCCACCCTTTTTTGTGTTTTCGGGCCGGCAGACCCACGGCCGCGCAGCGAGCAAGTATTGAAAGAGTATGAATAAAGTCCTGTTCAAACTACACGGCTGGATGGCGCTGTTCGCGTTCGTACCGCTGCTGGTGATGTGTGTCAGTGGCAGCATCCTGGTATTCAAGCACGAAATAGACGCGGCGCTGATGCACGATCAGGTGCGGGTGGGCGTCGATGGTCGCGCGCGCCAGTCGCTGGACAGCCTGCTCGGCGATGTGAACCGCAGTTTCCCGGATTACGAAGTCGTCGGCTGGACCCTGTTCCAGGATCCCGGCCGTGCCGACCAGGTGTTTCTCATGCCCCACGGCAGCAGCGACTGGTTCTACACCCTGCTGAATCCCTACAGCGGTGAAATTCTCGCGCAACCGCAAAACCTCACCCACTATTTCACCGACTGGCTGCTGGAACTGCACTATACGTTCCTGCTCGACGATACCGGCCTGGCGATTACCAGTGTCTTCTCGATACTGCTGTGCCTGCTGGGTATCTCCGGCCTGATCCTGTACCGCAAATTCTGGAAAAACTTTTTCACCTTGCGCTGGAATGCGCGGCTGATGGTGTATTTCAGCGATCTGCACAAGATGACTGGCGTGCTTGCATCACCGGTTCTGCTGATCGTCGGCTTTACCGGCGTCTGGTGGAACATCACCCAGCTTGCCTACGAGGTGCGGGAGCACGCCGCCGGTAAGGAACACTACAAAATGGAAAAGCGTCTCTACAGCGATAAGCTATCTCTGCAGGCGCTGTATCAGCGTGCCGGGCAGAGCGTAGACGGGTTCGAGCCGACTTACATCACCATGCCGTGGGAGCCGGGTGTCAACATTACCTTCTGGGGAGATGTGCCGAGCGGCAACCCGCTGCTGAGCCAGTACGCCAGTAGCGTGACTTTCGATGCGCAAAGTGGTGACTTGGTCGCGGCTGCGGACATCCGCGATGCCGGACTGGGGACCAAAATCATCGACAGCTATCGCCGGCTGCACTTCGGCGATTTCGCCGGGCTCGCCAGCCGCGTGCTCTGGTGTGTGGTGGGGCTGAGCCCGCTGCTGTTGTCGGTGACCGGGCTCTACCTGTGGATCCGGCGCCGGGACAAGCGCCGCGCCGCGCGCGCCAAGCGCCGCCGCCTGCAGGCCGCCGCGGCCTAGTGCGCGATGCGGTTAATCTGGTAACGAAAGCGCACCGTCACAGGCTTCCGCGCAAGCGCTGGAATCGCCGCATGGACCACTAGGGAACCTCTGAACAAGTACGTGATGTCTCTGGCTTTCAGAGCGGTTCACAATCAAGGCGCGGCTTCGCAGGAATGTCTAGACCTTTCAAGAAGTCGCAACGCGGAGTGTGAATCGCTCTGAAAGCCCCTCCGGGCGGGCCCTGAAGGCCACAGCTGCTGCGTTGCAGCTCTTGCAAAGGGCTACGGCCATTCGCGGCGAGCTGCGCCTAACATCTGCAGCCTTCAGATCCCGCAGAGACATTACGGACTTGTTCAGAGGTTCCCTAGAGCCCGCGGCGTTCGAGCCGCTCGCCCAGGTGCAGGCCCAGGTAGGCGGTGGCCGCGCGCCGTGCCTCGGCGGCGTCGTCTTCCGTAATGTGGCCGAAGCGGGCGTAGGACAGCGACCACAGCGATTCGCTGATGGTAACGGCCTGCAGGAAACGACTCTCCCACGCCGGCGACGGCGGCAACTCGAAGGCCTGTGCAAAGGCCGCGTGCAGTGTTTGTGCCAGGTGGTGGCTGTTCTCCACCGCCAGTTCACGTACCGCCCAGCTGGCCTTGGGGCCGAACTTTACCTTCTGCAGTGGTTCGTTGGCCGCGAAATAGGCCCGCGTGCGCTCGCAGAACAGACTCACCAGCTCCTGCCAGCTATGCCACTCCTCCGGAGCGGGAGTTACCTCCAGCAGTTCTTTGCAGCCATTGAAATAGCGTTCTGCGAGCGCCGCCACACAGGCATCGCGATTGGGAAAGAAGTGGTAGACGGAGGCGGTGGGTACACCTGCAGCCTCGCTCAGGTCGGCGAGGGTGATGTCGCTGGCTTCCTTTCTCTGCAACAGTGCTTCGAGGGTGTCGAGCAGCTTTTCATATTTCTTGCGGCCGTTTTCACGCTGGGGCTTGCGCGGTTTGGCAGCACTACGCCTGCTCATGCAGAGCGGTTCGGCTTCACTCAATGTATTGCTCCGAATTACTCAGGCGCAGCTTTAGGTAAGCGCGCCGTTTCCCTGTATTACGGGCTTGTCTTTAGGTGACATTTATTATCACGTCAGCGCGGTGGCGCTGCAAGCACACCAGTCCAGAATCGTGAACCGTGTATCGGTCTTGCTGACCGTATGGATCAATATCTATCAAATTAGTCAGGATTAAAACGAATTTAATACTTTGGTATTCCCATGCATGGTGAGCTCCCCGACTCTCCCTGCCTGACCCTCGGCAGCGCCCTGATCAACGTCGGTCGCAAATGGCGCCATGAGATCAACCGCGCTGCAAGTGCACGGCCTTTCCCAGACCATGGTGCTGCCGCTGATCGTGCTGCGCCGCAACGGCGGCACCGTGCGCCAGGGCCGAGGCCTTCGAGGAAATTCTCGCCGCTGTGCGCCTGCGCATTACCGCCGGCATCGACCCCGCCGATCTGACTGCCACCATGCGCGTGCTGGAAGCGCTGCTCGCCGCGATGGCAGGCGACGACAGCGACGCCTGAGGGAGTGCCCGGGTTCAACCTGATCTTTTCCCTGCGCCCCCGACTGGCTATTCGCCCCCTGGGCCTTTGCCGCCGCCTGCCTGGCACTGCTGCTGCGGGACCGGCCGACGTGCGGCCTGGTCACCGGGCGCAGTGGGTTGTTACCGCGCTCGTGATCGGCCCCGCGACGACCCGCGCAGGGCCGCCCGGTTAACTGCGCCGACTAGTGGTAGTGCAGCTCGGTGGCCTTGCCGTGGAAGACCCGGTAGGAAAAGATGGTGTACAGCAGGATCACCGGCACCACGATGACGGCGCCGACCAGAATAAAACGCAGGGATTCCGGCGCACTGGCCGCCTGCCAGATGGTCAGCTTGCCCGGCACAATCTCCGGATAAAAACTGAATGCCAGGCCGAAGAAGCACAACAGGAACACCAGCAGCACATTGACGAAGGGTATCCAGCAGTGGCGGTCGTCCACCTTGGGCAGGCGGCGCAGCAGGATCTCATTGGCGGCGAAGGCGAGGAAGCACAGCATCGGGATCAGCAGCACGAACATCACCAGCGGAAAGGTAAACCAGCGATCGAAGACCCCCGGGTTCACCAGCGGGTTGACCAGCGACACTGCCAGCACACCGACAAACGCCGCGCGCCCGGCGCGCCGGGTCCAGCGCACTGCCCGTTCCTGCAGTGAGTGTTCCGTTTTCATGATCAGCCAGGCCGCGCCGATATAGCTGTAGGCCGCGGTCACGCCGATGGCGCTCAGTATCGCGAACAGCTGTGCAGCCCAGCCGGACTGAAAGCCCATGACGTACTGGCCGAGCATATAGCCCTGGGTCAGGCTGGTGAGCAGCGAGCCGGCCTTGAAGGTCCTGTCCCAGGCCAGCTTGTGGTCCACCCCGGCCTTGGCGCGGAAATCGAATGCTACCCCGCGCATGATCAGGCCGGTCAGCATGATCGCGGTGGGAAGATACAGATGCATCAGCACCATGCTGTGGGCCGTGGGAAAGGCGATCAGCAGCAGGCCGATGGCCAGTACCAGCCAGGTTTCGTTGGCATCCCAGAAGGGGCCGATGGAGGCGATCATGGTATCGCGCTGGGCTTCGTCATCCGCGCCCATTGGCAGCAGGATACCCACGCCCAGGTCGTAGCCGTCGAGGATCGCGTAGGCGAGCACCGCCAGCCCCATCAGGCCGATAAACACGACCGGCAACCAGTCTGTGGAATGAGCGATTGCGTTCACGCGTTACCTCCTTGTTCGATTCTGACTTGCTCGATTCTGGAAGAGGGCAGGTTGGTCAGGCTGCCGTCGGCGGCCGGTTCTGCCGTTTCGAATTCCTCCACCTCGACCGACTTCAGCGCCATGACCTTGAGGGTGTGGATATAGGCCCACATCAGTACGGCGTAGACGGTCAGGTACAGGGCCAGTGACAGGCCCACATGGCCGGGCATTACCGGGGTCACTGCGTCGGCGGTTTTCAGTACGCCGGTGACCAGCCACGGTTGCCGGCCGACCTCGGTCACGTACCAGCCGGCGAGGATCGCCCCCCAGCCGGAAAACGTCATTCCCACCACCACTTTCAACAGCCAGCGCGGCAGTTCGCCGCGGGTCCTGCGCAGCTGGTAACAGCCGGTCCAGGCCACCAGCAACATCAGTACGCCGATGCCGACCATAATGCGGAAACCGAAAAACAGGGGCTTCACCGGTGGGTGGTCGCCCGCGAATTCACTCAGCCCTTTGATCTCGCCATCGATATCGTGGGTCAGGATCAGGCTCGCCATATTCGGCAGCCCTACGGCCAGGTGATTGGTTTTCTGTTCCTCGTCAGGAATCGCAAACAGCAGCAGCGGTGCGCCCTTTTCGGTGTGCCAGACGCCTTCCATCGCGGCGATTTTCTGCGGCTGGTGTTCGAGGGTATTGAGGCCGTGCAGGTCGCCGACAAACATCTGCAGCGGCGCCAGCACCGCGGCGACGACCAGCCCGGTCTTCAGTGCCAGGCGCGGCGCCTGTTTGGTGTCGCCTTTGAGGATGCGGTAGGCGGACAGGCCGGCGACGAAGAAGGACGCCGTCAGCCCCGAGGCCAGCAGCATATGCCCGAGGCGGTAGGGGAAAGACGGATTGAAAATAATCGCCAGCCAGTCGGTCGGGTGCACCACGCCATCGATGATTTTGTAGCCCGCCGGGGTCTGCATCCAGGAGTTCAGTGCGAGGATCCAGAAGGCCGACAGCGTGGTGCCGATGGCAACGATCAGCGCCGATACCGTGTGTACCTTGCTCGGCACCCGCTTGATGCCAAACAGCATGATGCCGAGGAAGGTGGCCTCGAGGAAAAAGGCGGTAAGGACTTCGTAACCGAGCAGTGGCCCGGCCACATTGCCGACCCTTTCCATATAGCCCGGCCAGTTGGTGCCGAACTGGAACGACATGGTGATACCGCTGACGACGCCGAGGGCGAAGGTCAGCGCGAACACCTTGACCCAGAAACGGTAGGCGCGCATCCACACCGGATTCTGGGTGATGTCGTAGCGCAGTTTGAAGAAAAACACAATCCAGCACAGGGCGATGGTGATGGAGGGAAACAGGATATGAAAGCTGATATTGGCTGCGAACTGCATCCTCGACAGTATCAGTGTATCCAGCATGGTGACCTCGATTGTTGAACGCAAATCCTTTGTCGGACGCCGGGCAGGGCCCGGACATCACGGCGTCCCGTGCCGGGACGCAGTACTACTTGTCGGTGGCTTTGGGCTTGGCCCGGCCACCCTTCAGCGCCAGCAGCTTGCTGACGCCGGAGCCCAGTTTCATCAGTTTGAGCAAATCTTTCTGGTCCAGCCCACTCAGCGTGTTGGCGAATTGATCGAGCATCTCCAGCAGGCTGTAGACCTCGCGCATGCGCGCCTGGGCGTCGGCCTCCTGTTCATCCTGAGGCTCGTTGAGCAGCAGCTGGCGCAGCAGCGTCAGGGTCGGATCCAGCTCGCGCTTGCGGCGCTCCTCGAACACGGTGCGCGCCAGGTCCCAGATGGAGCCGGCCGCGGTGAAGTAATCCTTGCGGTCGCCGGGCAGGTGGTGCAGCTCCACCAGCCGCCAGGCCTGCAGTTCCTTCAGCCCCATGCTCACATTGCCGCGGCTGATCTTGAGTGCCTGCGCCAGCTGGTCGGCATTGAGCGGTTCGGAATGGATGGTGAGCAGTGCGAACATCTGCCCCACGGTGCGGTTGAAGCCCCAGCGGCTGCCCATCTCGCCAAAATGCAGTACGAAGGCCTGAGCCTGGTCGGAGAGTTTCATTCTTTTATGAACTTTCAGAAATTTCTGAAAATTGTAAACATTAATGGCGCGAAGTCAATTGAAATCCGGACGGGGGAGCTTGGGGGTGGGGATTTGCAGGCGAAATAACGGCTGTCAGTTGCGCTGGCGCTTATTCCGGCAAGCGGGTCAGCGCCGCGTCGTGCCAGTCATCGGGCACGATAAAGCCGCGACTGACCTCCCGACCATTCTGTTGCGCGGCGACACAGAGGGGGCCGCGCTGCTCGTCTGCGCCGAGCCTGTCCGCCAGGGCTGTGGCGCTGGCGCTGTCGTCAACGCCGTAGCCGCGATCTGCCAGCCACGCGCGCTTGGGCAATCGGCTCCAGCGGAAGGGCCGATCGGCAAAATGGAAGCGGAATTCATCGGCGCACGCCCACCAGTAGTGGCAGCTGTGTGGATTGATCCCGGCGTGCAGGGGCATTGCCCCGTGGTCGACAGGGCGGAACAGGCGCCCCGGCATGCGCGCCCACTGGCGGTCGATACGGATGTTGTGCTGCTGCAGCAGCGCCCGCGCGGCGGGCTGGCGGATCAGCGGTAGCTGGTGCTCGCGCATGCGCGCCAGCTTGATATCCAGGCGGTCGCGCAGCCCCGGCCCGACCCAGTAGCCGCTATCCACCTCCAGGTAGAACTTGACCGCGATTTCCCAGTGCTCGGTGCAGCGGTCCGGCAGGTAGGTGGTGACAAAGTCCAGTTCGCCCAGGGTGCGGCCGTCGGCGCGCAGCGGCAGGTTGCGCTGCTGCAGCTGGTAATCCGGGTGGTGGGTGAAGGCGAAAGCCCACAGGTTTTCAAAATAGACCCCGAGCCGCGACACCGGCCCGTGCGCGTCGGCGCGTTGCAGCTCGGCGTCGAGCGTGTCCGCCAGCTGCGCGCGGGTGTCCGCCTGGGCGAAATAGCCCGCCAGTGCCGCGCGGCGCTGTGGCGGCAGCCACGGCAGGCCGCCGCCGCGGGCGATATCTTCCGCCCCCAGTGCCCACAGCAGGTTTTCCCAGTGATCTGCTACTGGCATCAATCAGTCCAGCTTCTCGATATAGGCGCGCAGGCGTTCGGGGTCGGCGATGGTGACGCTGCCGTAGTGAATGTCCACCAGCCCGCGGGCCTCGATATTTTTCAGGACCCGATGCACCCCCTGGCGGGTCATGCCCATCATATTGGCCAGCAGTTCCCGGGTCAGCCGGAACTGCACCGGCTTGCCATCACCCGGCTGGCCGTGCATCTGCGCCAGAAACAGCAGCCGGCGGCCGATACGCGCCTCGGTGCCGCGCAGGGCGTCGTCCTGGATGATCGACATGGCGGCCCACAACCGGCGGCTGACCAAGTCCAGTGCCACCGGATAGGCCTCGGGAAAGTCGGCCAGCACCCGGCGGCAGGCGTCGCCCGGGATATCCACAATCAGGCAGGCGTCGTGCGCCGTGGCGCCGAACACCCGCGGTAACCCCGGGGAAAAAACCGTGTCGCCGAACCAGGCACCGGCCCCCAGGATCGCCAGGATCGCCTCGCGGCCGCCGGCATTGCTCGAACAGATCCGCACCTGTCCCTCGGCAACGATGGACAGCTGGCTCTGCTGGGCGCCCTGCAGGTAGATGACCTCGCCGGCCGCATAGCGCTGGGCGCGTGCCAGCGATGCCAGCGATTCAATCGCGCGCTCGGGCAGGCCGGCCAGCAGCGGGCAGGCGGTGAGTGTCGGCATGGAATCGATCATGAGCCAAGTGTAAACGAGTTGACAGTATCGCAGCGATGGGCGCTTCTACAATCGATAGTCGGTGATAACGATCAGTTCGTAAAACAAGAGAAATAACAAGAGAGAAAACCATGCAGACACAACCGAGCGCCGCGCCGTCCCTGCAGGGCAAAGTCAGCGATAGCGAGTGGCAGCTGCGGGTCGACCTGGCCGCGGCCTACCGCCTGATCGCCCACTACGGCTGGGACGATATGATTTTTACCCACCTGTCGGTGCGTATCCCGGGTCCGGAACACCATTTCCTGATCAACCCGTTCGGGGCGCTGTTCGAAGAGATTACCGCGTCGAGCCTGGTCAAGATCGATGCGGACGGCAACAAGATAGACGACACCCCCTTGCCGGTAAACCCGGCCGGTTTCACCATCCACAGCGCCATACACGAAGCGCGCGCGGATGCCCACTGCGTGATGCATACGCACACGGTCGCGGGGGTCGCGGTGGCAGCCCACAGCGAGGGGCTGTTGCCACTTTCGCAGCAGTCGCTGTTTCCGCTGTCGAGCCTCGCCTACCACGATTATGAAGGTATCGCCGTACGCGAAGACGAGAAGGCGCGCCTGGTGGCAGATCTCGGCTCGGCGCATTTCATGATCCTGCGCAACCACGGCCTGCTCACCTGCGCCGCGACGGTCGCGGATGCCTTCCTGTTTATGTTTGTGATGCAGCGCGCCTGCGAAATCCAGGTCGCCGCGCTGGCGGGCGACCGGCCGCTGACACCGGTGCCACAGCCGATCATCGACAAGATCCAGTCCGAGGGTGACAAGGTCACCAGCAACCAGGGCGGCCTGCTGGCGTGGCCCGGCCTGCTGCGCAAGCTCGACCGCATCGACCGCAGTTACCGCGATTGAGGAGAGATCCATGCAAGACCATAGTGAACCGCAGGCGCAGTTTTCCCATATGGAAAACGGCAGCGCAGAAGACTGGAAAATCATCGCTGGCGCTTTTGGTGAGTATGCGCAGCACTTGCCGGACCGGATCATCGCCCACCTCAAACTGCTCGAGGGGGATTGTGGCGGCTTCCCGGTGGACCGCCTGACACACTGCCTGCAGACGGCCACGCTAGCCCATCGCGATGGCCGCGACGAAGAGTATGTGATCTGCGCATTGCTGCACGATATTGGCGACACACTGGGTACCTACAACCACGCCGATGTGGCCGCCGTATTACTGGAGCCCTTCGTCAGCGAGGAAAACCACTGGATGATCAAGCATCACGCCATTTTCCAGGGGTATTACTTTTTCCAGTACCTCGGCATGGACCGCAACCTGCGCGAACAGTATCGGGATCACGCCGGTTACGCGCGCACGCTGGAGTTCGTGACCAAGTACGATGCGCCCGCGTTTGATGCCGATGCCGAAACCCTGCCGCTGGAATTCTTCGAGCCGATGTTACGGCGGGTATTCGCGCAGCCGCGTAAATCGCTGTACCAGGAGGCCATCGCCGCCGAGACCTGAATCAACTGCGCCAATGCACGCGGTGCGCACTACTTGCAGTGCAGGCCGCCGCTGCGGGCGCTATCGTCCGCCCCCCGGCAGCCTTTGCCAGTGAACGCAGCGTGCTACCCGATATCCGCGGTTTCCGCTTCGACCGCTTGGCGCTTGTGCGGGGTGAGAATGTCCGCACACGGCAGGCTGATGCCAGCGATATGCGACAGCATTTCATCCCGCGTGCTGCTATCCAGCTTGTGCAGCCCCAGTTGTTGGGCCCGGACTGCGATCTTCTGCCAGAACGCCGGCAGCGAATCGTCGCTCCCGGTTAACAGCCGGTAGTGATAGTCGCGCTGTTCGGGTTCGGCGCTGCACAGGGATTCGAGCCAGAATGTCAGGAATATGTATTGCTGTAGCTGCTGGGAATTTTCCGTTACGCGGGGCCGCAGCCCCTTGATCAGCGTGATGGCATTGTGGATGCGGATCATGGTGCGCGCATTGTGAATGTTGAAGTCGCCCACACAGCGGGCAAACCATTCCAGTTCCTGTTGGCTACTGTGCAGATACTCGCTTGGCTCTTCGTCTTCTTCGGCCGTGTAGGAGCCCAGTGACGCCTGCGGACGGAACAGGAATGACAGCCCGGAATCGTCCTCCTCCCGGGTGATCCCCGCGTTGATCTCCAGCGGGTTGCCGGGCAGTGATTTAAACGCGGGGAAGAGTCGCTTGCAGATAAAATTCTCACGCGCCGATGCGTCCGGCTCGTCCAGGGAAATGGTGACCTGCAATATCTTGCCCAGGTATTTTCTCGCCAGCTGCAGGGCGTCGGCGTCGCTGAGATCCTTACGCTGCTTCTGGTAGCGGTTCGCCACTGCCTCCATCAGCACCTGGTCATCGACGGCGAGTATGACCAGTAGATTCTCCAGGTCCACGACCAGCTGTACCGCCTCCAGGACCTGGATGATTTTTTCACTGGAGCAGCGATCCAGGTCGTCAATGGCGAGCAAAAATTTGTGTGGGCGTCGGGAGCTTTTTTGTGTTCGGCCAATCTGGGCGAGCAGCCAGCGATAGGGGTGCACCAGCAAAAAATGCGAGAGCCGGAAGTCGTAGGCTTTGATCAGGGTGCCGAGCTGGCGGCGGATATTGTCGCTGAGGCCGATATGACTGCTGAAATCCGGCCGCCGCGATAATTCACGCAGCTTACTCACGAACGGGTTGTTGAAGGCCTTCTGCAGGAAAGGTAGCAGCGCGGTAAGAGTGGCGATGAAGGAAAATCCCATCGTCTTCCTGTCGAAAGACTTAAATTTTTCCATAGAGAGCTTGTCGACGGAAAAGAAGCCGATGTCAATGCCAAACAGGCTGGTCCAGAGCATCAGCGATGCCAGCGCCAGGTAGAGAAGCGTCGCCATCTTGCGTTCCAGCAGATGGCTTTTGATCCCCAGCCAGACTTGCGCGGGGTAGCTGCGCCGCTGGTACAGTTCCTCGGCCATGGACTTGGCAATGGAGGCTGCCATATTCTGGCTGTGTTCGTTTTGCCAGGCATTGAACAGTATCGTCGAGCAGTAGCGGTCATCCCGGTAGCGCTGCCGCAACAGTTCAATCACCGAGCTCTTGCCGCTGCCCCACTGACCGAACAGGGCGATGGTCATGTGCTTCTTGATATCGCGGTCGATAATGCCCTTGAGGATGGTGACCAGGCGCCCGCGACCGAGCAGGTCGACCTTGGCGGCCTTGTCGTCGATCGGGTTGGCGAGGCCGGGGCCGCGGTTGTCTGTTTCGCGTGTGCCTGTGTCCGGGGCCTCAGGCTTTTCCTGCTGGCGCCGGCGCGCGGATTCCTCTGCCGCGTACCGCTCCCTGTTTTGCCGTTCCTTTTCGTCGAGGTCTGCTGCGGCGCGCTTTGTATTCAGTTCTTCAACTCTATCCCCGAAGACGATATTACTACTGCTTTCGTTGCTCATGGCGGCACTTCCCTGTCGTTATTGTTTTGTAGAGGTACTTCCTGTGTCCTGGCGGCTGAGTTTACCCCAGCGCGGGGGTGGAATCATCAGGGGGATGGGAGGTTACCACTTGAAACGGAAGCCGAATTCCAGCCCGCCGCCGCTGCTGTCGCCGAAATTCTCCAGGCTGGTGGAAACATTCAGCTCGCCGTACACGGAACAGTTGTCTCCGCACTCGTCGTAGGTGGCGCCGAACGCCAGCTCTCCGCGCCAGTCGTCCTCCTGCTGATACACGGTGGCGCCGGACACCGTGGCCCGGGTTTGCTCGCCGAAGTTGTAGAGCACACTCGGGGTGAGGTAGAAGTCGACCCGCTGTAGCGGCAGGCTGCCGTACATATTGCGGCTGGACTTGCGCCCGCTCATACGTCGGTCGAAGGTGGCACCGAGGCGCAGGCGCCAGGCGTCGTTATCGATATCGGTAACGCGCACATTGTATACGTCGAGGAGGTCGTCGGAATTTTCATTGCTGTACATCAGCTGCGCTTGCGGAGTGACGCTGTAGTAATCGCAGATCTTGAAGCTGCGCCCGCCCTCGACGGACAGCGCATAGCCCAGTGCCGCCCGCGACTGCGGAAGCCGGCGCAGGTCGAAGGCATTGAAGTCGCTGTCGAACCAGTTGAGGTGCGCCTGGGTATCCAGGTAGCTGCCGTCGCGGCCGTACCAGGTCAGGTATCCACTGACACCGTACTGTTCGATATCAATATTGCCATCCCCGAAAAAAGACCCCACCGTGTTGTCTGAATTACCGTATTCCAGCGCCACGCTGGCAATCGGCCGTGTACCGCGCACGGTGAAACCGAGTGGCGCATCGATACCCAATTGCAGCCGGTAAGCGTTCTGCCGCCAGCGGCTGCTGGTGGTGGAAAACTCGGGGTCCTGTTCGTCGTAGCGCCCTCCGAGTTTTATCCACACACCGCCGCCATCGATGGTCTGCTCGACAGATGAGGGATAGTCACAGTTGCCCAGATCCTTGTAGCTGGAACCCACCCAAAAGCGGTTGCCGACGCGCTGGCGCAGGGTTTCGGGCTGGTTCAGCGCGCGTAGCAGCTGTGGATAAGTTTCGTAGAGAACGGTGGCGGGCTGCCAGCGAATTACATCGCCACCGCCGAACTCGGCGGCATTGACGCTCGAGCGCAGGTACCAGTTGCCGTCTTGCGGATCGCTGACGCCATTGTGGTGCAGGGTATAGGCGTAGGCGCCACCGACGATGGCCTGGCGCCGGTCCCGGGTGGTGAAATCCCCGTCCAGCACGAAGGTATCCTCCGGTGAGGCTCCACCGATTTCGATCAGCTTGATACCGTCGCCGGTGGTTTCGGCACCGATGCCGCCGCGATTGGCCACGCGCACCAGCGTCTGCCCGCTGACATCGCCGGTAATGGTGAGCAGGTCCGCCGGTGCGCCGTCGCCATCGAGGCGTGCGTCCAGCCACAGCCGGCCACCCTTGCCGATATAGTCACCGAAATTGCCGTCAGTATCCCGGGCAATGTTCAGCGTGCCGAAGCGCTTGTTGTCCATGTCGAGGGTGCCGGCATTGGCTACGTTGCCGGTGATTACGAATTGTCCCTGGCGGATCTGCACCCAGCCGCCGAACAGGATATCCAGCCCCAGATCATTGCCGTCCGGGTCCTTGCCGCCACCGACCGCCAGGGTGTGGGTAAAGATCATCTTGGAACTGCCCCAGATAACGATCCGCTCCCAGTTGCGCAGCAGGCGCCCGTCGACCTCGTTGTCGAGCAGGAACGTGAGAGTATCGATATATCCGTCGCCCGCGCTGAGGTCGTCGCCGCCGTCCAGAATCGAGGTGCCATCATAGGCAAACGCATCGATGCGCAGGGTGTCGGATCCGCTGCCGCCGCGGATATCAAAGGCCAGCCCCTCGCCCCAGCGAATGTTGTCATCGCCGGCGCCGGCATCCAGGAAATCGAAGACAAAGCCGCCATTGAGCAGAATGTTATCGTCACCGTCCCCTGCGCTGAGGGTAAAGGTGAGTCCGTCGAGAATATTGATGGTGTCGTTGCCGCTGCCGGCATCGATACCGCCACTGTCGAGCCCGCCGATATCACTGAAGCGATCGTTCAGGGTGATGGTATCCGCACCACTGCCGCCACGCACAAAGTTCTCTATGGTGGCGCCGGTGATATTGATCGTGTCGGCACCGCTGCCGCCATCCACGTTGCCGATATCACCGCCGTTCAGTTCCAGTGTGTCATTGCCGCCGAGCGCATTGACATCGGCACCCTCGGCATCGTTGTCGTCGTCACAGGTGATGGTATCGGGGCCGGCGGTGCCGGTGTTGCCGGGCGTGCAGCTGGCCCGGGCCACTTCTCCATGCAGCGCAAATATCGCCGCTGCCGACAGGCCCAGGAGCAGCCAGATGGAAGGGCGGCCAGTGTTGGCGCGGCGGTTGGAATGTTCTGCTGACTTTGTGCCCACAATTTTTCCTGAAGGTTGGCGTGGCTGCGTTCTCGAGCGCGCTGACCTGCCGGTATCGGGTCGACAACTGTCTTTCTTATCTGGCATTCACCGTCTTTGGCCAACGGCTGCGAGTCGGGGTGCGCCCGCTCAGAATCGGTAACCGATGCTCAGGTTGAGCATCCACGGGTCGTAATCGACTTTGGCCCGCAAATGGTCATAGCCGAGTTCGGTCGGGAAGGTGATACGGGTATTGGTATCCGAGTCGAGATAGAGCACGGCGACATTGGCGAGCCAGGGTGTGCTGCGGCTGTAGGTGAAATCCACACCCACCTGTGCCGCCCAGCCCCAGGAGTAGCCCATATTGAAATCGGCCGGGCCCGTGGAGACGTCGCTGTCGATCAGGAACCTGTTGAAATCATGGCTCAGCTGCATATCGCGAAAATCGGTGTAATTGACCCCGACCCCGAAATAGGGGCGGCCGAGACAGTCGGGCTGCAGCGGATACCAATTAATGAAGGCATTGGAGGTGGTGACTTCGAATTTGCCCAGCTCGATCAGGTCGCGTCCGGGGATGCCGGTAAAGCGCGACAGTTGTATATCGTACTGGGCGTTGAAAATATGCATCAACTCAAAGCCCCAGTGATCCATCGGCTGCCAGGCCACGGACAGGTTCCAGGTGGTGTCACTGTCGAAATCCCACCGGGTGCGGAACAGGTCCCAGTTCTGCAGAATGGGATACTGCAGAGACGTCGCGTCGCCGCGCGGATGTATATAGGTGCCCCCGGCCCGCACGATAAGGTTACCCCAATCAACCTCTCGCCAACTCTGCTGGGCTTGTGCGAACAGCGGCATCAACGCCGTGACGGCCATCGTTAGGCGAATCAGTTTCATGGCAGGCTCCATCTGCATTTATTGTCCGGCGCGGCAATTATTTCCCGATGCGTCAAAAGGTTGTAATAGACGCCGACGACGGTGTGCGTACTGATATGAAGTAACAATAAAAAATAGCAGCCCGGCGACATTTCGCCGCGTAATTTCGCGGTGGTGGGGAAGGGAAGCGCGCCTGGCCGATGAGTGTCGGCTGATCCTGCCCGGAGCTGGTTGAATGGTGCATGGATGCCATCTGCGGCAGCCGTGGCCAGCGCGATAAATTGGCGCCTCAATAGAGGTATTGTCACAAACCATATCTGATCAAAAAATATACAATAACTAGTCTTGTAAATAGGGCAGGGGTGTTCCCGCCGGTACAGGAAGCATGCTTCCCGCGCCGTTTAGTCACAGGGGATTGCTGTGGCTGTGCACCGATGCCCTGATCGGCCACTTCTGATCCGGATCACAGGTTGCCCCTGGCATTGTCTGGCGCGCAGGTTGCGACTGCGGGCCGGGCTGGTAACGCATTGTCAATTGAAGATGGATTGAGGAGATTTCCTGTGAAAAGGTTGGGGAAAGGCGGCTGTGCGCCCGCGTTAACGTCGCTATTGCTTGTTCCGGTCTGCATCATGGCACTGAGTAGCGGTGCTCGTGCGGAGGGACAAATTCAAGATGCCATTGCCCTGAAACTACTGGGCAAAAACGTCTTTTTTGATAAGCGGTTGTCGAGTCCCTCGGGGATGGGCTGTGTCTCGTGTCACGAGCCTACCAAGGGCGGCACGTTCCCGGGGCTGGAAACCAACCTGCACCAGGTTGCCATTACCGGGGCCGATATTACCCAGGTCGGCCGGCGCCGGCCGCAGACCAATACCTATGCGAGTTTCTCACCACCATTTTTTGCGGATTGTCCCGACGGCATTCCCGGGTTTTGCGGCGGCAATTTCTGGGATGGACGCGCACAGGGGCGACCGCCGGCTACCGACGGTACCCTGCCGGTTCCGCCGCTGGCCGCGCCTCACCTGGATAGCGAAGTATTCTTCGATATCGTGAACCCCAATGTACTGAGCTACAGCCAGTATATTTCGCCGATTTCAGATCAGGCCCTGAACCCGTTCATCGAACACACCGAGCAGAACCTCCCCAGCCGCGCGGCGCTCTGCGACCTGGTGGCGTCCGCGGATTACGCATGGTTGTTCCAGCTGGCCTGGGGCGAGGCCATCAACTGTGGCAGCGGTACGGCAACCGGCAGTGATTCCTTTGCCGATATCAGCTACAAGCGGATCGCCATGGCGGTGGGCGCCTATCAGCACTCCCCGGATATCAATCGCTTCGACTCCAAGCGCGATATTGCCATCCGTTCGGAGCTTGCCTGTATCGACCAGCAATACAGTAGTTACTACAACCCGACGGTGTGCTTTAAAGTGCGGAGAATGCGCTACACCAATCCCGACAAGGAATACGGCAAGTTCCCGCTGGTGAGTTTCACGGACCAGGAGAACCTGGGCCACGACCTGTTCTACAACGTGGACCTGCCCTTTATTCCCGGTGACCAGCGCGCCAACAAGAACCTGCCCGCGGCCCAGTGCTCTTTCTGCCACAGCGACCACCCGGCAACCGACGATGGCAGCGAGCCACTGCAGATCTACGCCGACCAGGCCTATCACAACCTCGGCGTGCCGCCGAATCCGCAAATTCCGAAACTGACTGGACTCGATACCGGCTTGATACTGCACCTGGGCAGCGCATTGTTCCCAGTACCGGACGGCGATCTCGAGGATGGATTCTTCCGCACGCCGACGATACGCAATACCGGCAAGGGTGCCGGCAATGGCTTCGTCAAAGCCTATATGCACAACGGCTACTTCAAGAGCCTCGCCAGCGTGGTGCACTTCTACAACACCCGCAGCGTATTGCCCGACTGTGAAGATCTTATCGGGCAGCCAGACGGTATTCCCCCGGGTACCCCTCTCACCGAGGAGGTGGCCCTGGCGCATAACTGCTGGCCGATAGCGGAGTTCCCGGTCAACCAGACCATCACCGGGCTGGTCGGTGGCCTGAATATGACGGCGAATCAGGAGGCGGCGTTGGTGGCCTATATGCAGACGCTGTCGGATCAGGGCTCGGCCAGGCCTCCGGTACTGGTCGATGGCACGCAGGAGGAAAAGGGCCTGATCATGGACCTCTACTCCCACCTCTGCCCCGAGGAGGTCGAGTTCGTCACTTCGCCCAGTCCCGGTTACTACGACCGCACGGCATTCCACGGCTGTGTGACCCTGCTGGACCTGGTCGAGGCCATGGGCGAGGACGACTGGGTCATGGGGCCTGAAAGCTTCTAGTCACCCTTTGACGAGGCAAGCACAAATCAGCAAATGCCCCACCGACGTGGGGCATTTTTTTTAAGGGCACGGCGTTAGCCTAGAGTTGGTGCTCTGCACAGAGGCGAAACAGGTCCGTGTCAGGTGCGCAGTGAAACTGCAGGGGTGCATCGCTGGCGGGATGTGCGAACGACAGCGACGCGGCGTGCAGCAGGAGTCTCGGTGCCGCGGCCAGCGCCTGCGCCTGGGCGTAAAAGGGGTCGCCGAGAATCGGATGCCCGATGGCCGCCATGTGTACGCGCAACTGGTGCGAACGGCCGGTAACCGGTGTGAGCCGGATCAGGCTGGTGTGCCCGGCGCTGGCCACCTTCTCCCAGTGGGTCAGTGAGGGCTTGCCCACCTCAAAGTCGACCTTCTGCCGCGGCCGGTTGGGCCAGTCGCAGATCAGCGGCAGGTCGATCTCCCCGGCATCTTTCGCCGGCTCGCCCCAGACTTCGGCGTAATAGGTTTTTTCCACCCGGCGCTGCTGGAACAGCGCGCTCAGCTGCCGGTGGGCGATCGGATGGCGCGCCATCACAATCAGCCCCGAGGTATCCATATCCAGCCGGTGCACGGTCATCGCGCCGGGGTAGCGCTGCTGCA
The DNA here is from genome assembly GCF_039696035.1 of Microbulbifer sp. SAOS-129_SWC. Taxonomy (GTDB): domain Bacteria; phylum Pseudomonadota; class Gammaproteobacteria; order Pseudomonadales; family Cellvibrionaceae; genus Microbulbifer. The sequence goes on along the minus strand of NZ_CP155567.1, from coordinate 3,593,846 downwards.
CACGGCTGGCGAGGCTGTCGGCATGTTCCGGCGCGCGCCCGGGCACGCTGAGCAGGCCGCTGGGCTTGTCGAGGACCAGCAGGGTGTCGTCGGCGTAGATCTCGTTGAGGAATGGCTCGGTGGGGGGGCGGTATTCCCGCACTTCTGGTGTCTCCGGATGGGTGGGGCGCGCCGGCCCGGGGCGCTCACCGTACTGCGTAGCGGCTAGCGAGTAAAGGTGGAAGGTGCGCGAAGCGGACCGAAAGGCATGGCGCTGATACTGGAAGCATCCAACAGAGCACTGATAGACCGCTTTCCGCAGCACTGGTCAATTTTCCGGGTTTGCCAGGTTGCCATACCGGAGCCTGCGGCATCGCTTTGTGTTGGACTGGGGGATTCGCGGTTTTCAGCCGGCTGCGCCCCCATTGACTGGCGAACATGCTCAACCCTGCTGGCGATAGTGCCTCGGTGCTTAGCGGCGTGAATCGCAGGTGCGCGGCTACGCTTCAGTCGGGGGCAGTGCTATGTATGCCAACCTTGTCGGGTCGACCAAATCAACAAGGCCCGTTACTTTGCGGTAACGGGCCTTGTTGATTTTTCGATGTGGCGAGAGTCTGTCGTGCTCCTGCTCGAATTCTAACGGGCTAGCGTAAACTCGATTTTGCGTCGCTCCATGTCGACGCCCACAACGCGCACCTTGACCGCATCGCCGGTGGCAAAGCTGGTATTGCTCCGCTCGCCGACAAGACGCTGTGCGGCCGCATCAAAGTGGTAGTAGTCATTTTTTAGCGCAGATATGTGTACCAGGCCTTCAACCTGGGTATCACTGATCTCGATAAACAGGCCAAAGTGCATGACGCTACTCACAACCCCGTGAAAGGTGTCACCGATAAAGTCCTGCATATACTCGCATTTTAGCCAGGCTTCTACATCCCAGCTCGCTTTGTCCGCGCGGCGCGAAGCGTTAGAGCAATGTACCGCGAGGGTCTGCATCGCCGGCTTGTCGTAGGGGTAACTTTTTGCAGGCGCGAGGGGTTTTGCGTCATCGAAACGTTGCACCGGTGCATCGCCCGCGCCGAAGAAAAATTTGAGCGCGCGACGGACAGGGTTGCGCTGTTGTTCCTGGCGAATCACCGACCGAATGGCTCGGTGCACCAGCAAGTCCGGGTACCGGCGAATGGGTGAGGTGAAGTGCGCATAGGCGGAATACGCCAGGCCAAAATGGCCCCGATTGTCCGGGCTGTACTCCGCCTGGCTGAGGGATCGCAACATCATGGTGCGGATCGTTTGCGCATCGCCGCGCTCGCCAATACGACTCAGCAGCTGATCGTAATGCGCGGTCGAAGGCTTGTTGCCGCCGCCCAACTTGAGTCCCTTGTCCTTCAGGAATACGCGTAGGCTGGTTAGTTTCTTGTCCCGCGGGCCGTCGTGCACGCGATACAGGGTCGGTATCTTCTGCCGCTTGAGGAAGTCGGCCGTGGCCACATTGGCGCTCAGCATGAACTCCTCAATCATCTTGTGCGCATCGTTGCGGATTACCGGGAGTATTCGCTCGATCTTGCGGTCTTCCGTGAATTTGAATTGCACTTCGGTCTTTTCAAAATCCATCGCGCCGCGTTTAGTGCGGGCTTTCTTCAAAACCGTGTAAAGCCCGTGCAGCGCCTGAATATGCGGCGCCGTGTCTTTGAGTTGGCGGGCGGTCTTTCGTCCCACACCGGAATCCGGTGCGGTGATAAAGGCATTCACCTGGTTATAGGTAAGCCGCGCATGGGAGTGAATAACACCCTCGGAAAAGGTGTAGGCGGTCATTTTCCCGGCTTTGCTGAATGTCATCTCGCACACCATCACCAGACGGTCTACCTGTGGATTGAGCGAGCACAAACCATTGGAGAGTGATTCCGGCAGCATCGGTACCACGCGGCCGGGAAAATACACGGATGTCGCGCGCTTCTGTGCTTCCCGGTCGAGTGCGCTACCCGGGGCAACGTAGTGGGAGACATCGGCAATCGCTACAAATAAATGCCAGCCGCCAGTTGCGGCTTTCTCACAGTACACCGCATCGTCGAAATCCTTGGCGTCTTCACCGTCGATGGTGACGAACGGCAGTTCTCTCAGGTCGGCGCGGTGCAGTTTGTCTGCCTCGGGCACTTTATGGCCCAGCTGCTTCGCTGCGCGCAGGGTGTCCTGTGGCCAGTTATGGGGAATGTCGTGACTGCGGATGGCGACATCGATCTCCATGCCGGGGCCCATGGCGTCGCCGAGCAACTCGGTTACGCGCCCGAAGGCATTGTAGCGGCGGCTGGGGAAATCGATGATCGCTACAGAAATATACTGTCCCGGTTTGGCGCCCATCAACTGGTCGCGATCGAGGTCAATTTCGTGGGCAATACGACTGTTTTCCGGTTTGAGGAAGTAATGATCCTCTTCAAACTGCAGGCGGCCGACCAGATGCGTGGTATTGCGCTCCAGCACATTCACAATAATGCCGGTTTTGCGGCCGCGGCGGTCGGTACCACTGATACGTGCCTGCACGAGATCACCGTCAAACACCGTCAGCATTTCGTTGTCGGATAAAAACAGGTCCTCCTCAGAAGAATCACTGTTCAGAAAGCCGAAACCGTCCGGGTGCCCGATTACACGCCCGCTCACCAGATCTTCCGGTTTGACCAGGCTATAACCTTTGCGGTGTTCGAAAAGAATTTGTCCGTCGCGCTCCATTGCACGCAAACGACGACGCAGTGCCTCTTTCTGTTCATCAGAAGAGAGGTCCAGGACTTTCGCCAGCTGCTCCCGATCGAGTACTTTTTTATTGCTTTCGAGCAAGCTCATAATGAACTCGCGTGCGGGAATCGGGTGACTGTATTTTTTGGCGTCTTGCGGATCAAACGCAGCTATTGGGGATTTACTCATGATTTCCTCTCGGGAAAAACCGCCAATAAGTTTGCGCTTGGTAAAAACTTCAGTGATGTGTAAGGACAGATCAGGTGTTACTCGGCAAGGTATGCAGGCGGAGGTTGCTCAACAGCGTTGAGGGGTATTGCAGTCGGGCATTCAAGCTGTGATCAGCGTAAATGCCCATCCTTCCGGTTAAGTCACCCGTATAACCTACGGGTGGTATCTTAACCGGAGTGGCCTCCCGGGCCACTCGGCAGCAGACCTGTTAGGGGCTGCTGTATATTCGAGCCGTCAGGCTCAGATGCAAACAATATTTTCAGCTTGCGGGCCTTTAGCGCCTTGAGTTACGGAGAACTCAACCGCCTGGCCTTCAGCCAGGGTTTTAAAGCCTGAACTTGCAATCGCGCTGAAATGCGCGAATACGTCGGGGCCAGACTTCTGTTCAATAAAGCCGAAGCCTTTGGATTCGTTAAACCACTTAACAGTGCCGGTCGTTGTGTTGGACATGGTCATTTCCTGTAAACAAATAAAGGGATGCCTTTGTGGGGCATGGGCAGCAAAATAAAGACTGGAATTTAGATGCTACAGGACGAAGAAAAGGGAATGCGACGAAACTGAGGATTTAAACAAGAGGCTTACATTTGACTACCGGCACTTTAGGCCCACCTTCGAGCTAAGTCAAAGCTTTTCTCTCGACCCTCCCCGGCTGGGCTCAGGAGTCTTTCAGGCATCTCCAGGCATGTCGCGAGTTACCGGGCTATACCGGATTCCGTGTACCGGGGGAGGCGGGAGCACCTGTAGCGGGGGTGTGGGTTGTGACTGTGTGGTCATGGTGCCGCAGGGCTGTGGCACCGCCGGGAGTGGCCCTATTGATCAAAATTCGTCCGTGGTTTATTGTGCCGCCAATTGAAGGAGGACGACCTCCCCCATTCCGGGTAGTGATGTCCAGGACGACCTGGCCCTGTTTGAAACGGAGCAGTCCATGCCCTGGTTCTACCTTCTCATTGCCGGAGCCCTGGAAGTTGTCTGGGCGTACTCCATGAAGCAATCCCACGGCTTCACCCGGCTCGTACCTACCCTCATCACGCTGGTCACCATGCTGGGCAGTTTCTGGCTGTTGTCCGTCGCCATGAGGAGTATCCCACTCGGTACCGCTTACACCATCTGGACGGGTATCGGTGCTATCGGGGCCTTTCTCGTGGGCATTGTATTTCTGGCGGAGCCGGTGAACGCGATGAGAGTCGTTGCCGCAATTCTGATTGTTTCCGGATTGGTGCTGATGAAAGTTTCCAGCACGTAAAGTCAGCGGCGCTCTGGTTGAGATTCAATACCCCTGCAGCACCCCGGCTCTTCCGCTCCGGCGACTGACTCCATTTTGTTTTTACAGTTTGTTATGCGTTCCACTACTTACACTCGTCTTAGAGACCAGGAGCTTGCCAGGTCCACCAGGCCTTTCCAGGCCAAAGGCACAAACGTAAAGCGCTGTGCCGACTGCCAGATGGGCGAATTCGCCTGTATGTGCGCCTGGAGGCCTACGGCGGAAAGCACCACAGAATTTGTGTTGCTGCTGCACCGCAAGGAGTTGTTCAAGCCCACTAACACCGGCCGCCTGGTTGTTGACGTGTTTCCGGATACGCAAGCGTTCGTGTGGAATCGGCTCGAAGCACCACAGGAACTGAAAGCGCTGCTGAACGACCCGGAGCGGAATTGCTTTGTGGTATTTCCGGCAGACGGGGCCAACAACAGTTCGAGGGAAGTTGCCCGCAGCCTGCCATCCACGGCCAAAAAGACCACATTGATACTGCTCGATGGAACCTGGAAGCAGTGCAGCCGCATGGTTGGCCTGAGCCGCTGGCTGGATGGGCTCCCCTGCCTGAGCCTGCCCGACACGCTGGTGAAGTCCTACGCCGTGCGAGATTCTGGCAAAAGCGACCGCTTTTCTACCGCCGAGGCCGCCATCAGCTGTTTGATGCTGGCTGGTGAGGATGCCTCTGCCGAGACCCTGCGGCACTACTTTTCGGTGTTCAATGCCCACTACCTGGCAACGCGCAAGCTCCGTGCGCCGGATGTGAGCGAGAGTTATGCGGCGCTGCAGTTGCTGGTTGGGTGAGAAGGCGCACTCTCAGTCAGAGTAAGCACTGCGGGTTATGAGGTTTGCTGGGATTCCGCAGGGCGGGAGCGCCTCGTCGCTGTGCTCTTCCGCGCCGCGATCTCAATACGCATGCGTGCATCGGTCGGGTTCGCCGTTGTTCCTACTGGTGTCCCTTTGATGTAATTCCACCTATTCACATCCGCATTTTGGCGTCGAAGTCAGTGTGATCTCGGGGCACGCCTGAACTGCTCGGTCATCAGTATTTCCCGGGCCTGAACGCCAGTCCGCTGCCAGCTTGTTATTACCCGCCAGAAAAACCTATTGACGATCGGTTTTTGGGGCGTTTAGTATGCCTGCCAGACTGACCATTCTAACAGGTGAGCTAAGCGGCATGCGGCTAGGTGATCTCGAAAAACAGGTTCTCCAGTACCTCTGGAACGCGGACTCCGCGGATGCCAAGCAGGTGCATGCGCAGCTCAGCAAGGCCCGCGGCGGCTCGCTCAACACCATCCAGAGCACGCTCGATCGCCTGTTCAAGAAAGGCCTGTTGACGCGGGAGAAGCAGGGGCACGCGTTCCAATACCGCCCGGCGGTAGAGCGATATGCTTTTGTCGGTCAGCTTATCCAGGACGTGACTCGGGAGTTCGTCGATGACGATAACGGCCTCGTTGCGGCCTTTACCTCAATTTCCTCGGACTTGAGCGAGTCCCAGCTGGCACAGCTCGAGCAATTGATCGAGGCGCAGAAGGCGAAACGCCAGCAGGGTGGCGACGCATGATACTGGGGCAACCGGCACTCTGGTTGAACCTGTTGACCATTGCGGCCCTCTGCCTGCTGGTTGGAATTCTGCTGGTGGCCGGGATTTGCGCGGCAATTTCCCATTCTGCAAAATTTTTCCGCAGTTCTGTGCGTCTTTCCGCGAATGCGCGACGCCCGTTGCTGTGGAGCGCCGTGCTGCTGCCCTGGCTGGCGGCGAGCGCTGCCGCAGTGATACTGGTGTTCCCGGAGGCCCTCGGGGGGCCCGCGGCCAGCCTGGCACACTGGCATCACATTCACGCTTTCAATCTCTACAGCTGGCACGGTATATCCACGCTGGGGTTCCTGTCGCTGAGTGCGCTGTTGCTGGTGCGCAGCTGCCGACGTGCCTACCGGCATGTTTCACAGCTCCGGTTATTGCTGCAAGTCTGTGAGCGCGAAGCGGGCGACGTATCGATTATCCGCTCACCGCGGGCGCAGGCATTTACCAGCGGGTTGCTCCGGCCGCGCGGCTTCTATACCAGTGGCTTGCGCGATGGCATTTCATCGGAGGAGTTCGCGGTAGTCCGTCTGCACGAAGAGGCGCATGCCCGGCGCTACGATCCGCTCAAAAAATTACTGTTTGCATTGTTCGCCGGCTTTTTTCCGCAGGGTTCGCGCAACTATCTCAACCGGCAGATGATGTTGTGCATGGAGCAGTGCGCCGATGAACAAGTGTATCGCCAGGGGTGGAGCGACACTTTCATCGCCCAGACCCTGCTCAAGGTGACACGGCTCTCCAATGGTATGTACGCGGGCAATACCGGTTCTCCGATTTGCTGCCATTTTGCCTTGGACCAACTCGATGCGCGCGTGCACTACCTGCTCGCCGACGATAAAGGGCGCTCACTCCCGCGACTTCTGATCGGCATTCCTTTTCTTCTGCTGACAGGCAGCTGCCTCGTTTCGGTGGATGCACTCCACCACTTCATCGAAACCCTGTTCTCTCATTAAGGAAGCAAAGTGCGAGACAACTTACGGAAACGTGTCGATAAAAAACCGATCGCAGGTCGGTTTTTTGCCGTGCGCGCGGGGGCACTCCTGGCTCTCTGGAGCCTACTCGGCACCGCGTGGGCGCAGGAGAATCTGGCGTCGTCGCGGCTCTCATTCGAGCAGGCTGTTCTGCAGTCGCTGCAGAGTCACCCGGCACTGGCCGGATATGAATACCAGCTCGAAGCGGCCGATGCGTTGGCTGCGCAGGCCGGGGTTGGCCCGCGTCCGGAGTTGAGTCTGATGGTCGAGGATGTGGCCGGCAGCGGAGACTTTACGGCGGCGGAAAGCGCGCAGACAACGCTGGGGATCACCTGGCTGTTACAGGGCGAATTGATCGACCGGCGCGTTGACGCGGCCCGCAGCAAAACCTCGGTGATCGAGACGCAACGGCAGATTCTGGAATTGGACGTCGCGGCGGATACTGCGCGCTATTTTCTCCAGGCCATGGCACAGCAGGAGCGCCAGGTGCTGGCGCAGCACGCGCTGGCCCAGTCACGGGCAGTGCTGGTGGATATTCGTCGTCAGGTCGCCGCGGGAAAAGTCCCGCAAGCCGATGCATCACGCGCACAAGCCGAAGTGGCGCGGCGCACCCTGGCGGTGGAAGACATTGCACACCAACTGCAAATCGCCAGGTACCGCTTGGCGGCGCAATGGGGCGAGCGGACGCCGCGGTTCGGCGCCGTCGCGGGTTCCCTTTCCGCGCCGGTTCCACCGCTAGATATTGCGCAGTTGCGCCAGCGGGTTGCCGCTAACCCGAATCTCGCCATCTTTCTGAGCCGCGAGCGGGTGGCCGACGCGGAGATCGCACTGGCGCGCGCGGAAGCCGGCATCCAGTGGCGCATCGACGCCGGTATCCGGCGACTGGAAGCTGCCAATGACTACAGCCTGGTTGCCGGCGTGGCGGTCCCGCTCGGGCGGCGCGATCGCAATCGCGGCCAGGTCGCAGCGCTGAAGGCGGAACAGAACCGCTACCGCGCGGAAATGCATGCCAAGGCGATAGAACTGGAAACACGGGTATATGTGATGGCCCAGCAGCTGCTGCACAGCCGTCACGTTGGCGATGCACTGACGGCAAAGATTATTCCGAGCCTGGAGCGATCGCTTGCGGATACCCGCAGCGCCTATCGGCAGGGCAAATACCGTTATTACGAGCTGGCGTCGGCGCAGCAGGCACTGATTGATGCGCGCTTGTCGCTCCTTCAGGCCCGGTATCGCGCGCGCCTGAACCTGATTGAAATCGAAAAACTCACCGGCCTGTCCCTGGCACAGATAAGCGAGAACGAAAAATGAAATCTGTGATTTTTTCCAGTCTGGTCTTCGCCGCGATGCTGTCGTGGGGCCTGACTTATAGCGCAAACCTCCAGGCTTCCGGTGCGGCTGCCGAACAGGGTGAACCGGAACCGGAGAAGGGCCCGCACCGCGGCCGCATGCTGCGCGAGGACGATTTCGCGGTTGAACTCAGTATTTTCGAAACCGGGGTGCCGCCGGAATTCCGCGTGTGGATTACCGACGGCGGCAAGCCGGTGGACCCGGGTCAGGTTGAACTCAAAGTAGTGCTCACCAGGCTCGGAGGGGTGGAGGACCAGATCGGTTTTGCCCCGCAGAGCGATTTTCTGCGCGGGGACACGGTAATTTACGAGCCGCACTCGTTCGTTGTCACGCTCACGGCCAGATACAAGGGCAAGAGCCACCGCTGGCAGTACGACAACTTTGAAGGCCGCACCCGGATTGAACCGAGTATTGCGGAAGCGATGGATATCGGCACCGGTATTGCCGGGCCCGCAGTGATGCGGGAGACCAGCAGCGCATTCGGCCGCCTGGTGATGAACCCCGAGCGGGTCCGGCTGATCAGCGCGCGCTTTAACGGCACCGTGGAAGCGGTCAAGGTCGGTCTGGGGCAGCGGGTTGCTAAGGGGCAGCCGCTGATCGCGGTCAACAGCAATGAAAACCTCAAGACCTACACCATTGTCTCCCCGATCGATGGGGTGGTGTTGCAGCGCCAGGCCAACCCCGGTGAGCAGACCGAGGGCCGCACCTTGCTGACAATCGCGGATAGCAATGCGCTACTCGCCGAGCTGGAGGTATTCCCGGCCACGCGAGCCCGTATCAAGCAGGGGGCACCGGTTGCACTGCGGATACGCGGAATCGATACCGAGTTACAAGGCGCGGTGCGGCAGGTCGACACCATGATCCGTCGCAACCAATCCAGTGTAGTGCGTGTAGCCCTGAAGAATCCCCCGGTAGATCTCGCGCCCGGGGCCTTTGTATCCGGGGATATCCAGGTTGCCGAATACGAGGTGCCGCTGGCGGTCAAGCGTTCCGGTTTGCAGCCGTTCCGGGATTTCACCGTGGTCTACGCCAAGGTTGGGGATGAATACGAGGTGCGCATGCTGGAGCTGGGCCGCGAGGCGGGCGACTGGGTCGAGGTACTCGGGGGATTGAAGCCGGGTACGGAGTATGTCACCGGGAACAGCTACATCATCAAGGCCGACATCGAAAAATCCGGCGCGTCCCACGATCACTAAGGATTTGAAATGCTTGAGTACCTGATTCGGACCTCGATCCAAAACCGCGTACTGGTCCTGGTGGTTGTGGCCCTGCTGTGCGGGCTGGGTATCTGGAATTTTACCCGGCTGCCTATCGATGCGGTGCCGGATATTACCAACGTGCAGGTGGTGATCAACACCGAAGCGCCGGGCTACACGCCGCTGGAAGCCGAGCAGCGGGTGACATACCCGGTGGAGAATGCGATGGCTGGCCTCCCGAGCCTGGCCTACACGCGTTCCGTATCCCGCTATGGCCTGTCGCAGGTGACCGCGATCTTTGAGGACGGTACCGATATCTATTTTGCCCGCCAGCTGGTGAGCGAGCGTCTGGCCGGCGCGCGCAGTGCGCTGCCGGCCGGACTGGAGCCAGAGCTGGGGCCAATCGCCACCGGTCTCGGTGAGATTTTCATGTTTACCGTGGATGCGGAGCCCGGCGCGACCAATGCCGATGGTTCACCGGTCACACCCACCGATCTGCGCACGGTGCATGACTGGATTATCCGCCCGCAGATGCTCCGGGTGCCCGGGGTGGTTGAGGTCAACCCGATCGGCGGATTCAAGCGGGAAATCCTCATTGCCATCCAACCGGAAAACCTGCTGGCATTCGGCCTTACCCAGGAAGACCTGATCCGTGCGATCAAGACCAACAACCAGAATCGCGGTGTTGGCTTTATCGAGCATAGCGGCGCCCAGTGGCTGTTGCGCGTACCGGGCCAGGCAGAGAACGTCGGCGCCCTGAAAGACTTCCTGGTGGCGGAAGTCGACGGTGTGCCGGTCCGCCTTGGAGATGTCGCACAGATCACTGAAGGGCGCGAGATGCGCACCGGGGCCGCCACCCAGAATGGCCGCGAAGTGGTGATGAGTACCGTGTTCATGCTGGTGGGCGAGAACAGTCGAACCGTGGCGCACGCGGTGGGTGAGAAGCTCGAGGAGATCAAGGCGAGTCTGCCTCCGGGCATTACCGCCACGGCCGTGTACGACCGCACCGGGCTGGTCGACAAAACCCTGCACACCGTGCGCACCAACCTGCTGGAAGGCGCACTGCTGGTGGTTATCATCCTGTTCCTGCTGCTCGGCAATGTCCGTGCGGCGATCCTCACGGCACTGGTGATACCGATTGCGATGCTGATGACCGTGACCGGGATGGTGCAGACGCGGGTCAGCGCCAATTTGATGAGTCTGGGTGCACTGGACTTCGGGCTGCTGGTGGATGGGGCGATCATCATTGTGGAGAACTGCCTGCGCCGCCTGAGCCAGGCCAGTCGCGACAACGGTGCGCTCGATCTCAAGGAGCGTCTCGAGCTGGTGTTCGAGTCCACCCGCGAGGTAATCCGCCCGGCGATGTTCGGGGTGTTCATTATCACCGCAGTGTACCTGCCGATCTTCGCCCTCTCGGGGGTGGAAGGCAAAATGTTCCATCCGATGGCGACCACGGTGGTGATTGCGCTGCTCTCGGCGATGTTGCTGTCAGTGACATTTGTGCCCGCATGTATTGCCCTGCTTTTCCGCAAACCGGTGGTGGAGAAAGAGAGTCGGGCGCTGAACAAGCTGAGTGACTGGTATCGCCCGGTACTTGAGTTCGCCATCCGCCAGCGCACGCTGGTGGTAACGATGGCTGCGGCGCTGATTCTGGTATTCGGCTATGCCGCAACCCGGCTCGGCAGTGAGTTCGTACCCAACCTGGATGAGGGCGATATCGCCATGCATGCGCTGCGCATCCCCGGTACGTCGCTGCAGCAGGCCATCGACCTGCAGGAATCGCTGGAAGCGCGCATCAAGGAGTTGCCGGAGGTCGAGCGGGTGTTCGCCAAGATCGGTACCGCCGAAGTGGCGACCGATGCGGTGCCGCCGAGCGTGGCCGACAACTTCATTATCCTGAAACCGCGGAGCCAGTGGCCGGACCCGCACAAGAGCAAGGTCGATCTGGTCGACGAGCTGGCGAAGCTGGTGGGGCCGATTCCCGGTAACCGCTACGAGTTTCTGCAGCCGATTCAGATGCGCTTCAACGAGCTGCTCGCCGGTGTGCGCGCCGAGCTGGCCATCAAGGTCTTCGGCGACGATTTCGAGCGGCTCGAACAGCTGGGCAATGACATCCAGGCCGCCATCGGCGACGTGGAAGGAATCGCCGATATCCAGCTGGAACAGACCACCGGCCTGCCGATGCTCACCATCCGGCCCGACCGCGCCGCACTGGCGCAGTACGGGCTGGATGTGAATCGGGTACAGGATCAGCTGGCCACGGCGCTGGGGGGCACCGTGGCGGGCCGCCTCTACGAAGGTGACCGCCGCACGGATATTGTCGTGCGGCTGCCGGAAACGCTGCGCACCAACGTCGATGCCCTGGCCAAGCTGCCGATCCACCGCGGTAATAGTGACTATGTGCCGCTGGAGGAGGTTGCGCAACTTGAGCTGGTGACCGGGCTGAACCAGGTATACCGGGAAAACGGCAAGCGCCGCGTGGTGGTCACAGCCAACGTGCGCGGCCGCGATCTGGGCAGTTTTGTTGCCGACGTACAACAGGCCATTGCCGACAATGTCGAGGTCCCCGCAGGTTATTGGGTCGAGTATGGGGGTACCTACCAGACGCTGCAATCAGCCGCGCAGCGGCTGTCCGTCGTGGTGCCGGTGACCCTGGCGCTGATCATGGGGTTGTTGCTGCTGGCACTCGGATCTGCCCGCGATGCTGCAATCATCTTTACCGGTGTGCCCCTGGCACTGACTGGTGGTGTGTTGTCGCTGATGTTGCGCGGGATCCCGTTCTCCATTTCGGCGGCGGTGGGCTTTATCGCGCTGTCAGGTATCGCAATTCTCAATGGCCTGGTGATGGTGTCGTTTATTCGCGATTTGCGTCACCAGGGTTACAGCATCGACAAAGCCATTGTGGAGGGAGCCCTGATCCGCCTGCGCCCGGTGATCACCACTGCGCTGGTTGCGTCATTGGGATTCGTGCCCATGGCGCTGAATACGGGAATCGGTTCCGAAGTGCAGCGCCCGCTGGCCACGGTGGTCATCGGCGGCATCATTTCCTCAACCCTGCTCACCCTTGTGGTGCTGCCGGCACTTTACCGGATGCTGCACAGTCGGGAAGCGGCAAGGGATGCCGAAGCCGGCAGCGTGGCCGGCCCGGCGCTCGGGCAGCCCTGAAAATAAATAGGCCAGCGGCAGCGCCGGTGGCCAGTGACGAGAAGTCTACGAACAATAAACCGGAGGTAATTGCAGTGTTCAAACGATATCAATGGGTGCTGGGCATACTGGCACTGGGATTCGGCATGCTGGCTTCGATGCCGCTACTCGCTCATGGGGTGGACGACGCCACCAGGGCCTATCTGGCCGGGAATGAAGGGGTATCGATCATTCCGTTTCTGTATATCGGCGCCAAGCACATGGTGACAGGCTACGACCATTTACTGTTTCTGATCGGGGTCATTTTCTTCCTGTACCGCTCCCGGGATGTTCTGGTCTATGTCAGCTTCTTCACGCTGGGCCACAGCCTGGCGCTGCTGTTCGGGGTGCTGAACAATACCCACGTCAACGCCTACCTGATTGATGCCATTATCGGGCTGTCCATTGTCTATAAGGGGTTTGACAACCTGGGTGGCTTCAAGCGAGTGCTCGGTTACCAGCCCAATACCAAGGCCGCGGTGCTGATTTTCGGGCTGTTTCACGGCTTTGGCCTGGCGACCAAACTTCAGGAATTCGAGTTTTCTGACGACGGGCTGGTGGCGAATATTCTCGCGTTCAACGTGGGGGTAGAGCTGGGCCAGTTCCTGGCGCTGGCGTTCATTCTCCTCGCGATCAATTACTGGCGGCGTTTCGACAGCTTCCTGCGTTTCTCCACCGCCACCAATGCGCTGTTGATGAGCGGCGGCCTGATGTTGGTGGGATACCAGATGACCGGCTATTTCGTCGGCTGAAAAAGCCCTTCGACTGAACTCAAATAAATAAACAGAGGTAAACATGCAAGACAATGCAATGCCGGTACCACCGGCCAAAACCCTGCTCAAGGCCACCGTGGCCGCTGCCGCGCTGGCAGTGGTTACCCTGACCACCATTATTCTTCCGGCTGAATACAATATTGATCCCACGGGCATCGGCGGCGCGCTGGGGCTGACCCAACTCAATACCGAGGAGGTCGCGGCAGCGCGGCCGGAAGAACGGCAAGCGCAAGACCAGGGGCAAGCGCTCGCCTATCGTACCGACAGGGTCACTATCGAGGTGCCTGCGGGTAAAGGGCTGGAGTACAAGCTGCACCTGGCCAAGCACGGTCATATGCAATACGAGTGGAGCACGGAGAACGGCCCCCTTTACTTTGATTTCCACGGTGAACCCACCGGGGACACCACCGGGTACTTTGAAAGTTTCGCCATTGCCACCGCCGCCGAGATGCGCGGTTCCCTGACCACCCCGTTTGACGGCTCGCACGGCTGGTACTGGAAAAATAATGGCCCGGAAACGGTGACCGTAACCCTATCGACAAAAGGTTTCTACGACGTTATCGGCCTGAAACAGTAGTGAAAATCACCACGGTGCAATTGCTATAAAACCCCAGGGACAAAGATATGAAAAATATAATCCGTATTGCCTGCATATTGACTGCACTGCTGTTCGCCAACGGCGTGTCTGCGCACGGTGACCATGGTCTCGAAAACGGGTCCTCGGTTTCCATGGTGGAAGCCGCGGGCCTTGCCAGCCGGGAAGTGACGCGGCTGGTCGAGGCAGGAAAAATCGACGGGGTTTGGGCCGGCAAGCCCCTCAATGCTTCAATGGAGCAGGTAAACAATCAGCGCCTGTGGATTGTGACCGCGACTACCAAGACCAGCGCGGGCGAAGAGGAGCTACAGATTTTTCTCAGCTCGGAAGGCTATGTCCTGTCCTACGGTATCGTGGCGCGGTGATTTGATTTTTCCGTTTCTACTTGCAATAGCTCCGCGTGCGGTAGCCGGCGGGCTGGCCGCGGGGAGCACGGCAGTGGTGGTGTCTGGCGTGGGGTATCACAGTAGCCGGCCACGCCAAGGTGATGCCAGCCACCTTGATCGCAGATACCGGCTTCGTCCCTGACAGCCGCTCTGGTGACCTACGCTGTACCGGATAGCCTACTTTTGTCTTAGCGGGCTGCGCACTGATCGGACTCGCGTCCCGAGGCCTTACAAGACGGGCGCTTCGGGAGGGATTCCCTGGCTGGTGTTACATAAAAGGCGCCTTTCCCCATCAGAGGAGGGCACCCGTGTCTGCTTCAGGTTGTGCATAATCCATGCTGCCTACTTTTACTTCCGTAACGCCCGGAACAGACAACTCTCCGCCACCCAATTCGTCAGGATTCTGGTTAAGCGCCAACGAGATCATCTTCACGTAGCGGAAACCAGCCGTTGCCCCGGGAAGCCTCGATGACCCCCCACAACTTGTCAGGGATCACGATTTCGGAGATTTTTTCAGGCGCTAACTCCGTATCAATCTCACTGGCCCGCTGACTTCGTGCCAGCTCCACCCAGTCGGGGTTCATCACCAGCCCTTTTCCCACGGCGACCAGTGACAGGCCAAGGTTCAGGGCGTCCTCTGCTTCCGAAGGTGTGCGGATCTTGCCCGCTGCGATAACGGGTACGCGGCCGGCCACGTGCTCAGTTAGCAATTCCGCAGTCAGCTGACCTGCCGTGGCATTGATCGGTGTCGCCTTCAGAATGTCCGCTAGCGAAACATGTACGTAATCCAATCCGCTCTCGATCAGTTGATCAATGAGTGCGTAGGAGTCGTCAATCCTCAGTGCGCCTTCGCCAGACTCTTCGGGCGAAATGCGATACCCGAGCAGGAATGGCTGCCTGGCGTGCGTGTCGATGACCTTTCGTACTTCCTTCACCAGGGCCGAAGGGAAGCGCATACGGTTTTCCAGCGAGCCGCCCCACTCATCTGTACGCTGATTGAACATAGGCGAGAAAAAGTTTTGGATCAGGAATCCATGTGCGCCATGCAGCTCAACACCATCAAATCCGGCTTCGATGGCACGTCGGGTTGTCTCATCAAACGCATGGATGACTTCCAGGATTTCCTCATGCGTCAGTGCGTGGCTCGTAACTTCCCCGCTGTTGAATGGACCTGGTTGCGCCTTCAATGCACTGGCACTCACGATTTTACCGCCGGGTACCAGATCAGGGACCGCCTTATTCCCCGCATGAAATATCTGCAGGATGGCTGGAGCACCGCCGCTCTTTGCGGCCTGGGCCAGACTGCGCAAACTCGGGATGAATCGGTCATCATGTGCCGCAAACTCATCCGTGAAGCCAATACCGTTTTCCATTACGTGGGCACATCCCGTCAGCACCAGGCCGACACCGTTGGCGCGGTGGCGATAGTAGTCAAGCTCCTGCTCGGACACGCTTCCATCCGGGTTGGCTGACCACGTTGTCATTGGTGCCATCACAATTCGATTGCGTAGGGTTGTGCCATTTTTAAAGGTAAAAGACTCAAATACTGTGTCGGAATGTTTGACTGTCATCTTGAATAACTCCGATGGTGTCGTTTGCCGAAATAAGCGACTCACAAGTGTCTGAAGCGACTATCGAATTGGGCGCGGTGAATCCACTCCCTCACGCTGCTGTTACAGGTTTTCCTTATAAAAAGGGATTAACTTGGCCAGAGCCTGAGACACTGGCTCCGGCTGGTCATACAGGTCGTAGTGGGAGTAACC
This sequence comes from Microbulbifer sp. SAOS-129_SWC, assembly GCF_039696035.1. Taxonomy (GTDB): domain Bacteria; phylum Pseudomonadota; class Gammaproteobacteria; order Pseudomonadales; family Cellvibrionaceae; genus Microbulbifer. The sequence goes on along the minus strand of NZ_CP155567.1, from coordinate 3,577,867 downwards.
CTCGACGACCACCAGTTCCTTGATCTTCGACGCAGCGCGCGCGTAAATCTCCAGGCCATCGCGATAGGCACCAAAGCCACCAGGTATGTCGCCGACCACCACCATCATCGGCGCTGTCAGCAGGGTCTCGGCCAGATGGAAGGCATCCCAGGCAGCGGAGGCGGCGCGACGGGAGAACAATGCGCGCGTGCCGGCATTGTCGTTGACACAGCGATTACGGTAGTAGTCGGTGGCACCAAGCACGTCGACGTCGGTAATACCCGCTTCGGCTGCCGCTTCCAGGGAAGGGGGTACGAACAGGTCGACCTTGAGTGCTTCCCCCTTGGCCTCGGCGGTGCGTTGCGCAGCCACCGCTTCCATCTGGCCGATGGGGTCGAAACCACTGAAGCCTTCACGGCACAGGCGGCCGTAATTGACACCAGTAATGCTGACAAGGGCCTTGATGCGGCGCTCGATCATGGTCGCATTGATGGCATAGCCGCCGGCGCCGCAGATCCCCAGCACCCCGATGCGGTCGGCATCCACGTACGGCAGAGTCACCAAATAGTCGGTTACGCGGCTGAAGTCTTCTACGGCCAACGCCGGGTCTTCTATATAGCGGGGCTCACCGCCGCTCTGCCCTTGTGTGCTGCGGTCGAAAGCAACGACGACAAAACCTTCCTTCGGGAGGGCTTCGCCATAAACGTTGCCCGCTGTCTGGTCCTTGCAGCTCCCGATGGGGTGAGCGCTGATAATGGCCGGGTATTGCTTCTGGTCATCAAAGCCGGGGGGAAAGTAGATGTTGGCTGCGATGTCCCAGTACTGGTTCTTGATCATGACCGTTTGCATAGTCTTCTCCAATTACGGTTTGGGGTGGTCGCTGACGCATTGCCCAACTGACGTGGGCCCCAACCGGCGACTCGCAGTTGGTGAACGAATAATAGGCATCCAATTGGCATTGAAAAAGGTGCTAATCTTGAACATAGTGGTAAGCAAAACTTTACAATTGGATTGCTGATGGACCCGTCGCTCCTTCCTTCCCTGGCATGGTTCGCCCATATCGCTCATCACCGCAGCTTTACCAAGGCTGCGGCTGAAATGGGTGTTTCCCGTGCGGCGCTTTCGCAGCACCTGAAATCACTGGAGCAGCAGCTGAATGTGCGGTTACTGAATCGGAGTACGCGCAGCATGTCGCTAACAGAGGAGGGGCAGCGGCTGTTTGATGTACTTTCACCAGCCATTGAGTCAATTGACCAGGCGGTCTCAGAGGTGGGGGAATCGCAAGCTGAACCGTCCGGGGTAATACGCATCAATACATCGCGAGTGGCTGCCAGGTTATTGCTGGAGCCAAAGATGGAGGAGTTTCTGGCGCGCTTCCCCAAAATAACGTTGGAACTGGTAATGAATGATGGCCTTTCCAATATCATTTCCAGTGGCATGGACGTCGGAATTCGTCTGGGTGAGAGTCTCGAGGAGCAAATGGTGGCTGTACCGGTATCACCGCCGATGTCGATGGCGATCGTCGGCTCTCCGGAATATTTCGCTAAACACGGCACTCCGGAAACACCCGATGACTTACTGCAACATAACTGCCTTGCCTTTCGTTTTACCTCCAGTGGTCTCATCGACCGCTGGTCCTTCACGTCGCCGGATGCTGAAAAGCGCACCCTGATTTTCGAACCGAAGGGAAACGGGGTGTTCAATGATGACGAAAGTATGCTGCGCGCTGCTCTCCATGGCGTGGGGGTCGTGCAGCACCTGGATCTTTGCGTAAGGCCGTATCTCGCCGAAGGCTCGTTGGTGAGGGTGTTGCAAAGCTGGTGCAGGCCTTTTCCGGGGTTCTTTTTGTATGTGCCTTCAAGGGCGCAGATGCCCGCCAAGATACGGGCTTTGATTGATTTTCTGGTGGAGCAGCGGGACGAGTTTGCGTGATGGCGGGAGTTGAACCCGCGTCCGCAGCCGTTATAATTCGGGCGTTTGGTGCGGGTCTCCCGTGCTAGTGTTACAACTGGTGTTACAAAAAATGCTGCCTGCCCATTACTTTTTGACCTGCGCCACCCACTTCCTGAACTTGCACTCGCAATTGGAAATGCCGGCGAAAATCTACGCCAATAATGAACCTGAAAATTGGGCATGTCCGACGTTTTAAAGGCGCAGGTGCAAGGTTCCGATGACGCCCACCGGGGAGAAGAGTCGGGACCCCTCCTGCTTGCTAGCCCCTAGCCAGCTATAATTTTTTGGCATTTCAGTCAGCACCCATCAGCCACGTTTCGGGGTGACCGTGCTTTACTGGCTTTATGGAAAAGCCATTGAGCGGTTATTTACCATTTGTTCTATGCAGCATACTTATGGCGGGTGCAGCACCGGCAGCGATCGGTTGCGCCTTTCATGCTTTAGAGCTATCCCTCGATCGCATGTACCCCGGTTCTTTCTCTTTAGCGGTGGCTCTGCGCAGAGCCGCGGACAATGGTGTTATTGAGGCCCCAGCCCTTGCGGCGCCAAGCAAAGGCAGCGCCAACTACGCCGATACGCAGCATCAACTGCAGTCATTTAAGAAAGTGCTCGCTGCATCACCCGCCGCCGGGGAACTGCCGGCGAGCTTCTCACTTGGTTACGTGGAGAGTCAGCTATGGGCCCGCTACTCGCGGTCTGACGGCAATATTCGCGTTGACATCCACACCGACGGCCCGGCCGCAGGGGAGTCTGTTGTGCTCACCGGGGAGCCGGTATTGATGCAAGTGCTGGCCGGCAAATTATCGGTCGACCGTGCCGTGGCGGATGGCATGCTCCTTATCGACGGAAACGAGAGAGAAAAAATAGCCATCAGCAACGTACTGAAAACGGTATCCATGACCGGCCGGAGGGGTCGATAAATAATAGCCAAGTAAGGAAACAAGGACGTGCAAAAATGAAACTGACGCGCACAGCGCTATCGTTTTTATTGGCCATCGGTGTCGCTCAGTCTGTCATGGGGGCCGACACCGCAAAACCAGCCACCGCGGCCACCAAGGCGGCCAACGCGGCGGTGCTCAAGGAGCTGCCGTTTAACAACAAGCAGGCCTTCGAGGATTCCAAGAAAGGGTTCATCGCCCCGCTGGAAAACAACGGTGTGGTCAAGAACGCCAAGGGCGACATCGTCTGGGATTTGCCCAAGTTCGATTTTCTTCGTGGTGACAAGCCGGCGCCGGACACGGTCAACCCCAGCCTGTGGCGACAGGCTCAGGTCATGGAGCACTACACCGGCCTGTTTAAAGTGACCGACCACATCTACCAGGTTCGCGGTCTGGACATCTCCAACATTACCTTCATCGAGGCCCCCAACGGCGTGATCGTCATGGATCCGTTGGTTTCTGCCGAGACCGCCAAGGCGGGGCTGGATCTCTACCGCAAACATCGCGGCGACAAGCCCGTCGTAGCGGTAATCCACTCCCATTCTCACATTGATCACTATGGCGGCGTTAAGGGGGTGGTGAGCCAGGAGGATATCGACTCCGGCAAGGTCAAGATTTACGCGCCGACTGGTTTCACGGAGGCGGCACTCAACGAAAACGTGATAGGCGGCAACCGCCAGACCCGTCTCAGCGGCTACCAATACAGCCAGCTGGTAGAGCCAGGCCCCACCGGGAGCGTGACAAGCGGCTTGGGCCTGATTAACTCCAGGGGAACCATCACCTTCGCCGTGCCGACCAACGTGATCACGGAACCGGTCCAGAAGGAGACCATCGCCGGTCTGGATTTCGAGTTCATGCTGGCTCCGGACACCGAGGCGCCGGCGGAGATGTTTTTCTACATCCCCAAGTACAAGGCGCTGTCCACCGCTGAGGACGCGGTGCACACCCAGCACAACGTGTACAGCCTGCGCGGGGCCAAGGTGCGCAGTGCCTACAACTGGGCCAAGTACCTGAAATTGGCAAATGAGCGCTGGGGAAGAGAGGCAGAAGTCCTGTACGCACCGCACCACTGGCCTATTTGGGGCAAAGAGCGTATCAGCGAGCATCTGGTCAGGCAGTCCGCCGCCTACAAGTACATCAACGACCAGTCGGTGCGTCTGGCAAACGCTGGCTACGATATGGTCGAGGCCGCCGAAATGCTCCAGCTGCCCAAGGAACTGCAATCCGAATGGGGGCTGCGCGGTTACTACGGCACTACCAATCACAACGTCAAGGCCGCCGTCGACAAGCACTTTGGCTGGTTTAACGGCAACCCCGCTACCCTGCATCCACTGCCGCGGGTCGAGGCCGCCAAGAAATACGTCGACTACATGGGCGGCGCCGACGCCATTATCAAGAAGGCCCAGGCAGACTATGACAAGGGCGATTACCGCTGGGTGATGCAGGTGTTGATGCAGGTGGTCTATGCCGATCCCGGTAACATGAAAGAGCGCAATCTTATGGCGGATGCCAGTGAGCAGCTCGGTTACCAGGCTGAGGCGGGCACCTGGCGTGGCTGGTACATGAGTGCGGCCAAGGACTTGCGCGAAGGCGTCAAACCCATGCCGATCGCGGTATTCGCCAGCCCGGACACGGTCGCTGCCATGCCGCTGGAACTGTTCTTCGACTACCTGTCGATTCGTCTCAACGGTCCCAAGGCGGAAGGCAAGACCATCAAGATGAATCTGGAATTGCCAGACACCAAGGACAAGTACCTGCTGGTGGTGCAGTACGGCGTTCTGCAGTACCACAAGGATCAGCAGGCGAAGGACGCCGATGCCAGTATCACCATGAGCCGGGATACTTTGAATGAGATCATTGGCGGCAAGCTGAAGGTGGAACAAGGGGTTACCAAGGGCTCGATCAAACTCGATGGTGACGCCAAGAAGTTTGAAGAGTTCGTCTCTCTGCTGGATACGTTTGATCCCTGGTATCAAGTGGTGCTGCCGATGGGGACGAAATAGGAAACAGCAGAGTCAGCGCCCGCGTGCGCCGATGACCGACGTTCGCGTGCGATGAACATGCGCGTACTCCTAAGCACGAAGTGCCCCTGCACGCCGAAGTGCCGCGGATTCTGGAACGCATACACGTAAGAGTACAGGCAGCTCAGTGAGGGATTGCCGTCCTGAAACGCAAGTACCCCATAAGTGGAGGGGAACCGGAAATGATAAGGAAATCGAAACTGCTAGCCAGTCTGTGCAGAGCGGCGCTTGTCTTCAGCCTTGGCGCGTTGGCAATAGTCGCTAACAGCGTGCCGGCTGCTGCAGCGGAGCCGGATGGCAAGAAGCCCAACATTCTGTTCATCATGCCGGATGATGTCGGGATCTTTAACGTTGGTGCCTACCACCGCGGGCTGATGGTGGGTGAGACGCCCAACATCGACCGCATCGCAAAAGAGGGTGTGCTGTTCACGGACTATTACGGACAGCAGAGCTGCACTTCCGGGCGCACAGCGTTCGTCACCGGCATGAATCCTTTGCGCGCGGGAATGCTCCTGCCTCAGCTTCCTGGTGCGACCAGCTCCCTGTTGCCCGGCACACCATCCATCGGCAAGTTTCTTAAAGATCTTGGCTACAACACGGGCCAGTTTGGTAAGAACCACCTCGGCGACAAGACCTCCTCATTGCCCACTGCGCACGGCTTTCAGGAGTTCTGGGGCTATCTGTACCATTTGGACGCCATGCAGGGCGTGAGCTTTCCGGATATCAACAAGACGCCGACCGACCAGGCCGTCGTGCCGGCCTGCAAAAACACCCCAGTCAAGGGCCTTTCGGACCCGCCGGGTGCCATCGACCCCAAGGACGGGCTGTGTATGACGCCTCCGCGCCCCGTCATCTGGTGCACTTCCTCAGACGGCACGGAGAAGAACCAGACCTGCAAAGACGAGGGGCCGCTGACACTAGAGCGGTCGAAAACCGTGGATGAGGAAATATCCGCAAAGGTGATTGATTTCCTCGATCGAAATGACCCCAAGAAGACGGGCAAGCCATTCTTTGTTTACTACAACCCGGCGCGTATGCACGTCACCACCATGCTCCCGGACAAATACCTGGATATGCTCGGAGAGAAGGGCGGCAAGGACTGGGGCCTCAACGAAGCCGGCATGAAGCAGCTCGACGACAACATCGGCTACGTCTTCAAAAAGCTCGAGGACATGGGGCAGCTCGACAACACAATCATCATCTTCACCACCGATAATGGCGCCGAAACCATCACCTATCCGGATGGCGGTGTCACACCCTTCCGGGGCGGTAAGCTGACCACCTGGGAGGGTGGTATGCGTTTGCCGCTGCTAGTGCGCTGGCCGGGGCACATAAAACCGGGCGGGGTGATGAACGGGATCTTCTCGGCCCTCGATTGGGTGCCCACTCTGGTCAATATTGCCGGCGGTCCCTCTGGCGACGGATTGAAGCAACAGATCGAGGCCGGCAAGTATCCAGGGATCGTCAAGACGACACTGGACGGTGTCGACCAGCGTGCCTACCTGGAGGGTAAGGGAGATTCCGCGCGCGATTACATCTTTTACTACAGCGGTTCGCACCCCTCGGCGGTCCGTTACAAGAACTGGAAATTCTATTTCGCCATGGCCCCCGATAATGCCGAGGGCGGCTTCATGGGTGTGCAGACGTACCACTGGACCCAGGTGGACAATATCAGGCGTGATCCTTTCGAGGAGAATGTGCTCAATAACAAGAGTGCGTTGGCGGTTGGCGGCGCGCTGGGTGCGCCTTCCACAGCCTATATCTACGATTGGAACCTGTTGCCGATCGGGCAACTGATGTGGTTAAAGGAACTTGAGACATACAAGAAGTTCCCGCCGCTCCAGGCCCCTGCGAGCTACAATCTCGACCAAATCATCCAACAGATGAAGGAGCAAAAGACCACGAGCCACATGGGGGAATAACCGTGAAGCCGGTCCGCAGCCATTTAGTTTCGGCCAGGCTGTATATCTAGAAATTCCGAGATGCTATCCATCAGCACTGCGAAATTGCACGCGGTACTGGTGGATTAAATAATTGGGGGCCGAGTAAAGTTTTGGCAGGAATATCCATTAACCCAGATGCTTAATGAAGCTTGGTAGCATGCCGATCGTACGATGGCGGGAGCAGGATTGTTGTTATAAGTCATTGAAAAATAACAGGAATTTGTTGTCAATCTTAAGGTGGTGTTCCTATTGGTGTTCCTTTGTCTCGGTTCCACCTATTCAACTCCGCTATTTGGAGTCGAAGTCTGTGCGATCGCGAAGCGCACCAAATATACCTGGCTCTCAATTTTTTTTAGTTGCCGAATTGCCTTTCAAAACTATTTGCAGCGCTTTTTAATGTTGTACATTTTCTGTGCGTGCGACAAGTAGGTGGGCATTTACCAGGCAACACTAATGCGTGCAAAGAAGACATTTGCATGGTCCTCATTCGAAACCACTTGCGCGAGCAATGGATTCTGAATCCACTGATAGCTGGCGATTAAGCGAACTGCCGGCGTTAACGCGAAGTCATAAAATGCCTCAATGCCTACTTCGTCATCCACATCTATGGCGCCAAGAGTTAGATCACTTAGGCCATCTGTGAGCCCTCGGCTTATTCTGTTGTAGTAAACGCCAGCACCGAAGCTGTCAATCGGTCGCTGGTTTGAAAGTCCGCGTCCATAAAGTGCAAGGCTTGCGTGTGCTGCCAGAACATTGGACTTTTCGGGTGCATACCCGAAGCGGCCAAATAGCCCCAGTCCGCGCAGCTGCTGACCACTCTTAAGTTTTTCTTTGATACTGGTCGGGTCGTCCTTTACCAACAGGTATTGCGAAAAATTTCCTATGGCGAAATAGCTTGAGTCGATGTTGTTGAGTGAAAGGTCAAGGTCGCTTATTGATAGATCGGTAGTAGTCAACAGTTCCGCAATTTGCAGCGGTGTAAATGGCTCAAACGGGTCATCCAAGTTTAGCTTTTCTTGATTGGTCCAATTTACCGCTCCTGTGACTTGCCCGGGTCGTCCCCCGGCACTATAAGTGAATGTTGCTTGGCCGTAGAGATTGACCGCGTCGAACGTATCGGAATAATCATTTGCCACGGTGTAGGGATCAAGAACTCCACCAGTGAATACAAGTGACTCCGACGGTGCGTAAGCGCCGAGAGCTGCCACTGCGGTGGGGCCGAAGAAGTTTGCAAATAGGGGGTTCTTGTTAAAACTGAAGTTGGTGAATGCATACCGATGCGCGTCACCGAACAGCGTTTGATCTGGTAGGTACAGACCGTTGATGACGCCGACGATCACCCCGGTTTTCGGAGTGATCGATTGTAGAAGGTAGAAATCTGAGGGGTATATATCGTTGTCCAGCTTTGCGCCCGGTAACAGGAGATCTAGATACTGAGGTATGGAGCTGCCCACGGCAAATTGATCGTCAAATGAGGAGCCGGTGCGTCCCTGCGCGGTAAAGTGGAGTACACCGCCACGCCACAGCCCGGCGCGGCCAGTATCGACGTTAATTGAGATCTGAACGTTATTGATCGAGGCATCGACTTCATCGAGTCCCCCAGAAGTTATGCTTTGGTAAGCGAATGTTGTGTAGACATCCATGAACACACCCTTCTCGGCCAGAGCAGTGCGCTGCCCACCCCAGTCACCGGTTAGCTGAGTGCGTTCGGAGATATCACCGACGATCGTTCCCGGCAAGCCAAATACCGGTCCGTTGTTGACGTACGGCAGCAAGACAGGGGCGACGTTGGCAATCGAGAGGCAGTTAGAACTCGTAGGCCCGAAAGTCTCAGCGGTTGTCTCCGTGGTTGGATTATCCAGATAAGTGAAACCGCTGATATTTTCACCTGCGCGACTGGGATCTACGCCAAGTGCACAGCATAAGACTGCGGCACAGGCTGCGGTTCGAGTGGCAGTGACTACGTGAGTGGTCAGTGTTTCAGCTGCTTTCGCCATCCTTCTTCCCATTTCCATCGCCCCGACTCAAAGGTTCTTGTAGCGATTGATGTCGAACGTGGCGGCCTTAAGGGGATCTATACGACGGACATAGTCGGTGAAGCTCTGCATGACGTGCCAGAAGACAGGGCTGGAACGTCGTACGCCCCACCGTTTTACAATCGACTCCAGGTCATCTGCTGTCTCAGCCGCGATCAGCGCCTTCGCGAAGTCGTCCAGTTCCGATTCCGCAATCCGGAAGGAAAAATTGGGGTATGCGGTCTGGATACCCGGGTAGATGGTAACTGTGGCTTTGCTCGGATTTTCTTCCTGGAGCAGGCTCGTTGCAGCGCCTTTGGTGAGGAAATCACGGTTAAGTGACATCGTGTAGACACGCGGATCTTTGCCTGGCGCTTCAATTAGCAATAGGGTCGCTTCCGGCAATAGTGTCTTGAATTTGCGCCAGTCGGGCTGCTGTTTCGATGCATTGGTAATCGAACGCAGGGTCTCAATCAGGTGTCCTGGGCTATCTCCGGTTACGGACCGATTGATCGGGTCAGCTTTCTCCGTGAAACGGACGTGTTCGAGCAGCATTTTTTGGAATTCTGTTTTGGGGTCGTCCGTCTTGAATTTGATGGCCGTCGGCACCGTGGTGTCCGGGCCAAAATCGAGTAATCGGGCTCGACGCAGCTCGGTGAGCTTGCCGCCGTACCAACTGTCGTAAATTTCCTGACGCTGATCTGCGGGCAGGAAGCGCAGAAAGTTCGACTCCGCAGTGCGGCGCAAAAGTCCAAAGCCCTCGCGAAGCGCCAACCATGAACCTACATCGCCGAACAGATCGAAATTGACGACGGCACCGTTGTAAAGCATCAGTTCGAGCAGTGGCAAGTCGAGGACCCAACTTGTTTTGGGGAAGTCACCGACTGCCGCGCCGCGCTTAGAAACGAATGCATTATCGCCGTTGCGAAAAATTGAAATCATCGGCGTGTCACCAGGCTTTTCCCCAGCCCAGATATCGGTAATGCGAGCTTGGTGGCCCTCCGCCAGCCGCGCCGCTGCACGATCAAGTACTTCCCGGCGTTTCTCGGCGAATTCTCTCAACCAGTTAAGGAAAGATACGATGTCTTCTGGTGACGCCGGCGGCGCGAGATAGGGTGCTAGTTCAGCGCGATATTCGGCATCGTTTACATAGAGCGATGTTTCCGGATCTTCAAAAAAATCCCATTCTTGGTCCCGCACTGAGCCGACAGTCAGTTGCCCCCGGCAAGAAGGTCCCCAGACGATACTGGCCCGGTGTAGCCAGATATCCTCCAGCAGGTATTTCCAGCGGGCTTTTGCCGGGATCGATGCAAACACGTTGAGCGGGTCCCAGCGCTCGCTGACAGAGTAGCCGGGTAAGGTTTTCACGTCCCAGCTGGTCTCATTGAAGATTGCCTTGTATCGGGAGAGTTTGTCACCGCTTGCGTCCAGCAGGAGCTGATGCAGCTTTGCGCAGCGGGTGCGCACAATCGGCTGAAGGCGGTAGTAGAACTTGCCATCGACCGGGTCGTTCGGCATTTTCGCCGCGACTGGAACAGGCGACTTACCACTGGGGGTCGTAGAGCGAATTAGCTGGTAGAAGGTGCCGCTGTCGTCGAATCTTACGCTAAATGAATTTGCGTGCTCGTAGATGTACCGAGCAACCAACTGGGAACGGTTATCTGCGCCGTTGAGATATTCCTCCCATTCAGCAATTTTCGCGATTGCTGCAGTGGTTGGCTGCGGTGTGACATTTTCGAGCGGAGCACCTTGTTTAAGCCATTCCATCAAAACCCGGTATTCCTCACTGGAAAGCGCTGTCACTGCCAGTGGCATCCCCTCAAGCGGCCGCGCTTTTACATAGTTATCGATTTCCGCTTCGTTCGGCATCACATTCCGCCGTGTGAGCGAGTCGATGTCGATCCCCGTTGGGAAACGCGCATTGGATTCGACTGGGTTGTCGTGGCCGAGCCTGAGCATTTTTGCCATTATCGAGTTTCCGCCGCCTTCGGTAACGGAGAAGAAACCCATCTTACGCCACTCTTCCGTGGATTTTGGGCTGGCCCACAAGATCGTTGAATCGGTCGGTTTAAGTCGAGGTACGTAGGGGTCGAACTTTATCGCTCCACGCGCAATTCCTTTGGTGCTAGTAAGATCCAGCTGAGCAGGAGAGTCGTAGCATGCATGGCAGGAAACGCATTTTGTATCAAGAATTGGCTTTACTTGAGTGGTGAATGAAATTTCTTCTGCATTGGAATTTCTGGAAGTAACAATCGCGATCAAGGAAAAAGATATCAATGCCAAATATAGGAAAAAATTCCTGGATTTATGAGTAGTCATTCTATCCTCTGGAGATATTCCCCTCTCTGTTAGCGAGTATCGGAATTCCAAACACGTTGTTTTTGACGGCGGGAAACGGGTAACTTAATTTCTGCGAGAAAGTGTGGCACACGGAAACGTGCTTAGTTATTTTCAAGTGGTGTAAAATGCGACAACAAGTTGGATACTATTTGAAGTATTTGGCTGGCCGCTGTACGCACCGTGAAGGCGTGTTTCCCAGTGTAATGAACGAAAACGTGAAAAGCCTTCAGCGTATTTGGGGTCAGGCTGATTCTGGCATTCAGTAAAAACGAGCGCGATTAGATTAGGGGCTCGTTGATCGACACCTGAGCACTGAATTCAACTCCCGCCATCTCATTCGATTGGGGGTTCCCCTTCGTTCGGAATTTGGGGGGGCTGCGAGTCCGCATGGCGGGAGTGATTCGTCGCTGTGCTCCTCACCCCTGCGGGGCAGCCTGCGGCTGTCTTAGCGCGCGGGGCGCGCTGATCGAACCCTCGCTAAGCGTTCTACTCGCGACAGCCCGACAAATTAAAAAGGCCCGTTACCTTGCGGTAACGGGCCTTTTTAATTTGGTGGAGATGGCGGGAGTCGAACCCGCGTCCGTCAGCACTCTGCCAGAGGCTCTACATGCTTAGTTCCGCCTATTGATTTAACTCTATACAGCCCAGCGGGCAGGACGTTAAGAGCGAGCCTGAATAAGTTTTAGGCCATCCACGTCAGGCACGCTTCAGGACGATCCAGTTCTGTATGACAGCCTGCAGCGCGGTACTGGAACCTTACTGAAGGCCGCTAAGGGCGAACCCTTAGTTAGTGCTTCGCGGACTGCTTACGCAGCCAGTTGGGCACCGTAGTTGTCGTCGTTGGCAACTAATAAAATGCAGCTTTGGATTTACGTGATTCGCTACCCTCACGGCATGCACCCATGGTTTCGTCACCGGCGTCGAATCCAAGTCATCCCCGGAAAGAAACTCACTTGTGTCAGGTAATTATACCCGAAAACGGCCGCAAACAATACCCGTGTATGGCTGTCTGCGGCTGTCTGGTCATTATTGCTGCGCTAGCCGATCAGCCCCTGGGAGACGGCAAAGGCGACCAGGATCAGCAGCGGGCAGACGATGCGTACATACCAGGGCCAGACCTTCCAGAACAGGGTCTGCTCGATATGTTCGTGGCCCTGCTTCAGCTCCTCCAGCAGCTGGTTCCTGCGCAGGATCCAGCCGGCAAAGACACACAGTACGACACCCAGCAGCGGTTGGCCGTACTCGGTGCTGATGCTGGCAATCATCGTGAGCGGGTCGTCAGAGTTGTAGACGTTGAAGATGATCATGTTGCTGAGCCCGAAGATGATCAGCCCCATCAGCAATGTGGCCGGCTTGCGCTTCATGCCCAGGTTCTCGATCGAGAAGGCCACCGGCACCTCCAGCATGGAGATGGAGGAGGTGAGCGAGGCGATCACCATCAGGGCAAAGAAGGCGATGGCGACGAACAGGCCAGTGGTGCCCATGGTGTCGAACAGGGCCGGCAGTACCTGCAGAATCAGACCGGGGCCGGCGATCAGTTCACCGCTGTCGGAGAAGATCTGTGTACCCGCGTTCTGGGCCACATACATGGCCGGGATGATCAGCAGGCCGGCGGTGAAGGCGATGCCCACGTCGATCAGGGTGACCAGCGCGCCGAGACGCGGCAGGCTCTCCTGGCGGCTGAGGTAGGAGCCGTAGATCAGCATGGTGCCGACGCCGAGCGAGAGCGAGAAAAACGCCTGGCCCATGGCGGAAATCAGCAGTTCCGGCGTGAACTGGCTGAAGTCGGGCATCAGGTAAACCTGGAGGCCCTCCATGGCGCCGTCCTGGGTCAGCACATACACGATCAGCAGCAACAGCAGGATGATTAGAGCCGGCATCAGTACGGTGGACCAGCGCTCGATACCCTTCTCCACGCCGCTGGCAATGATCAGCATGGTGAACCCGCTGAAGATAGCGGTCATGGTCAGGTTGCGCGCGGCGCTGTCGCCGGTGAGCCAGTCGGCAACATGGTTGGCGCCAACCAGCGAGGCAAATGGCTCGGCCAGGTAGGCCACCATCCAGCCGGCGACGATGGCGTAAAAGCTGAGGATCAGCGACGCCACGAGGATACCGCCGAGGCCGGCGACAGTGCCGACAAACCGGCTGATGGGCCCCGTGGCGATGCCGCGCAGGGCCTGGACCATATTGCTGCGGGCATGGCGGCCGATGGTCAGTTCGGCCATCAGCGCCGGGTAGGCGAGCAGAAAGGCCAGCACCAGGTAAACCACCACGAAGGCGGCGCCGCCGTTGCCGGCGGCCTTGGTGGGAAAGCCCCAGATATTGCCGAGGCCCACGGCGGAACCCGCCGCGGCCATCAGGAAGCCGAAGTTGGAGCTGAATTTTCCTCGCGGTGCACTCATCGTAACTCTCTTTATTTCTTCGTTATTGTTGTCTTACCGCTGTGGGTCCCTCTGGCCCCACCGGGGTGGGGGCGGGGCTAGCGGTGATCGGTGCGCATCAGGCGCTGTTTCTCGCGGTTCCAGTCGCGCGCTTTCTCTGTATCGCGCTTGTCGTGCATGGCCTTACCCTTGGCCAGCGCGATCTCGCACTTGATCAGGTGTTTTTTCCAGTAGAGCGCGGTGGCCACAACCGTGTGGCCTTTCTGCTCTACCGCGGCGATCAGTTTGGACAGCTCACGCTTGTTGAGCAGTAGCCGGCGGGTGCGATCCGGTTCGGTGACGAAGTGGGTCGAGGCGCTGGGCAGCGGCTGGATGCGCGCACCCAGCAGCCAGGCCTCGCCATTCTTGAAGATCACGTAACTGTCGGTGAGCTGCGCCTTGCCCTCGCGGCAGCTCTTTACTTCCCAGCCCTGCAGCTCCAGGCCGGCCTCGAACTTCTCCTCGATGAAGTAGTCGTGGCGGGCCTTCTTGTTGAGGGCGATGGTGTTGGAAGTTTGTGCCTTTTTCTTTTTGGCCATGAATACAACTTAAATAAGGTCTAACAGGTTAAATCCGAAGAATTTCAGGGCCACCGTATTGACGAAGACCAGGAACAGGATCAACGGAATAAAGGTGCCCAGGGAGAAATTGACATATTTCTGGGAAAACGAGCCGGCGAACTTGGGGTCGCCATCCTGCAGTTCCTGGTCGAGGTTGACACGCTTCCACTTGTAGATCGCGAACAGGCAGATCAGCAGGCCGTTCAGCGGCAAAATAGTATCGTAGAAGACCAGTTCGATCAGGTCGAAGAAGGATTTGTCCTGGCCGGCAATCTGTGCGGTTTGGGTAAACCACTGCACCATGCCGAATGATACGGCGCAGCCGACCGCCAGTACAAACTGCACGGCGCCCACCAGGTAAATGGCCTTCTTGCGCTCCATACCGCGCTCGTCGCGCAGGGTGGCGAGCGGCACCTCGATAATCGACACCAGCGAGGTCAGCGCGGCGACCAGCACCAGGAAAAAGAACAGTGCGGCGAAGGCGCTGGCCCCGAAATAGCCGATGCTACTCTGCAGGGCGAGGAAGATCTTCGGCAGGAACAGGAAGATCATGCCGGCGGAGGAGTCACTCAGCTCCGAGGGGTCGATATTCGGGTTGAAGTGGAAGATGCTCGGCAGGATCAGCAGACCGGCGATAAACGCCACCAGGGTATCGGTCACGGCGACGGCGCGGGCGGAACCGGGGATCGAGTCGTGCTTCTTCATATAGGAACCGTAGGTGATCATGATCCCCATGCCCAGCGACAGCGAGAAGAAGGCCTGCGCCATGGCCTTGCTGACCACGGCGGCGTCGATCTTGCTGAAGTCCGGGATCAGGTAGTAGCGCACACCCAGGCCGGCGTTATCGAGCGTGAGGACGAAGATCACCAGTGCCACCAGCATCACAAACAGCATCGGCATCAGGGTCTTGGCAGCGCGCTCGATGCCGTCTTTGACCCCGAGGGCGAGAATACCGTTGATCATCACCATCAGGATGGCCAGGTAGACGAATACCATCGGCGAGTTGATGAAGTTGCCGAAGTAGTCGGCGGTGGTCAGCGCGTCCAGGTTACCCATCAGGGTTTCCACCAGGTAGCCCAGTACCCACACGGTGACGACCAGGTAGAAGACAGCGATCATGAAGGGGGTAATCAGCGCGAGCCAGCCGGGAATCCGCCACAGGCGCGAACCGCCGGACATCTGCCGGTAGGCGCCCACCGGGTCCTTGTCGGATTTGCGGCCCAGCGCCAGCTCGGCCATCATCACCGGCAGGCACACAAAGATCACGAACATGGCGTACACCACCAGGAAGGCGCCACCGCCGCTCTTGGTCGCGGCGACCGGAAATGACACCAGATTGCCGATGCCGACGGCAGACCCGGCGGCGGCCAGGATAAACCCTAGGCGTGATCCAAAATGTTCTCTCGCTGCGGCCATAGTACTCTCGCTATTATTTTTTCTGGAATTACTTGCCTGCTGTTGATCGGCCTGGCTCCATGGCACGGCAATGCGCCGCTGTGGCGGAGGGCCGACTCGAGCTCGCCAAATACCGGCATAACGCCTGTCGGCAACGTCGCTCAACGCGCGTACCTGCGTAAAGCGGACGTCGGCCAGCAATTTGCGGGCGATGTCCGGTACAGGGCACGGGTGGCCGGCACCAAACAGCAGGTATAAAGATACGATTGTTGCAGGAAATGCGGGGCTTGAGTAGCGCCGTCTGGCAAAATCGCCCGCTCGCGGCACAATACAGGCAATATTGCCGGCAGGTTTGAAATAAGCAGGAACAATGACTGAAATAGAACGCAGCGCCCTGGTGATGTTTAGTGCGGAGCAGATGTTCGATCTGGTCAACGACGTGGCCAGCTATCCGCAGTTTTTACCCGGCTGTCGCGGTGCGGAAATTTTGTACAGCGACGACGACACCCTGGAGGCACGCCTCGATCTGTCCCGCGCTGGCGTGCGCCAGAGTTTCGTCACCCGCAACCGGCTCGAGCGGCCGCGGCGTATGGAGCTGACCCTGGTGGATGGCCCCTTCGAGCAGTTCCGCGGTGAGTGGCTGTTCACTCCACTGGACGAGGGCGCCTGCAAGGTGAGTTTCGCCCTGGCGTTTCACCTGAAGAACCGCCTGGTGGCCGCCGCCGCAGGCAAACTGTTCAGCGATCTGGCCAATCAGATGGTGGGTGCCATGTGCGCGCGCGCCGAGGAAGTTTACGGAAAGGCACAATGACGAAGAACGAGACAATCGCGGTGGAGGTGGTCTACGCACTGCCCCACGAGCAGCGCCTGATGCGCCTGCTGGTCAAGCCGGGTACCACGGCGCAGGAGGCACTGATCCGCTCGGGGATTCCGGAGGAGTATCCGGAGGTGGATCCGGCCACGGCCAAACTCGGTATTTTCGGCCAGGCGCTGGGAACCAAGGGGCTGGCGGGCGCGGCTGAGTATGTACTGCAGCCCGGTGACCGGGTGGAGGTGTATCGCCCGCTGATCGCCGATCCCAAGGAGGCGCGCAAGCAGCGCGCCGCCAAAGCCCAGCGACAGGCGGAGCAGAAATCGTAACTGGCAGTCGGTGAGGGCTTACTACCAGCCGGCCGGCTGCCAGTCGCCGCTGGTGGCGCTCAGTTGGTCGCCCTTGAAGTAAACGGTGAAGCGCTTCTGGGTGACATTGCCACGCGGGTCGCGCACACGGTTGATGTAGTCCCAGCGGTTGGGGTTGAAGGTATCCTCGACCAGCGGTGTGCCGAGGACAAAGCGCACCTGGCGCCGGGTCATGCCGGGCTTGAGCTGGTTAACCATCTCCTGGGTAACGATATTGCCCTGCTGCACCACGATGCGGTGAACTCCGGGAAACTTGAACAGGCTGCAGGCGCCGAGCAGCGCGCAGAGGCCGGCGATAGCGAGGATTTTCAGGGAAGACGGCATTCATTGCTCCATTATCGGTTCTCGGTCGGCGGTATCTCGACCCGGTGGTTCCGGCGGCGGGCAGGGCCCTTATCGTCAAGGCCGTGCAGCGGCATTGATGCGCACGGCCAAACAGAATAGTTGCCTGCCGGCCGGGAAAGTTCCCCTGGCGGCAGCTGCTGCCGGGGGTAGCGGTGGTCCGGGGTTCCGCTGACTCCGTTGGACGTGGGATAATACCCGAAGTGTTTGCGCGCTGACAGGCGCCTTTTTGCGCCCGCCCAACGCGGCTGGGTGCCTTGGGGGATGTGGGTGCGCTGCGCGAACAGCCAAATCACTGAAATACGCTAGAGAAAAAACAGATACATGCCTAACGAAAATCAGGAACTGCGTAAAGTCGGCCTCAAAGTCACCCTGCCGCGGGTCAAAATCCTGCAGCTGCTGGAAAATGCCAGCGAAATGCACCTGAGCGCGGAAGACGTTTACAAGATGCTGCTGGATGCCGGCGAGGACGTAGGGCTGGCCACCGTGTACCGGGTGCTGACCCAGTTCGAGAGCGCCGGCCTGGTCATGCGCCACAACTTCGATGGCGGCCACTCGGTATTCGAGCTGGATCGCGGTGACCACCACGACCATATGGTGTGTACGGATTCCGGCAAGGTGATCGAATTCCACAATGAAGAGATCGAGAAGCTACAGGAGCAGATTGCCGCGGAGCACGGCTACGAGCTGACCGGGCACAGCCTGGTGCTGTACGTGAAGAAGAAGGGGAGCTAGGCGCAGTCATCCTCCGTTCGGGCGAACACCAGGTTCGCCCCTGCCGGTCAGCGGCAGAGATTTTCCCCACCGACACTACGACAGGCCGCCCGAGGCATTGAGCGCTTGTAGTACGCCGCGCGACTGCCGCAGGGGCGGACCTGGTGTCCGCCCGCGCGGGGCAGCGGCCCGTTCACCAGACACTCAAACCGGTGGCGTGTAGCGCTGCGGAAATTTGCCGATCTTGCCGGCGTAGAATTCGCCGAGGCGCGCCAGCTCCGCGGCCAGGTTTTCCCCCATCTGCATCACCGGGCCGAGCCCCACCTCCTTTTTCGGGAAGTCGATAAAACCGCACACCACCGGTACCGCCGCGCCGCGGGCGATATGGTAAAAGCCGGTCTTCCAGCGCTCGGCTGCGCCGCGCGTGCCCTCTGGCGGCACGGCGATAACCAGGGAATCCCGCTGTCGATACTGGGTGATGGTGGCCTCTACCAGGTTGTTGGCCTTGCTGCGGTCCACGGCGATGCCGCCGAACCAGCGCATGATGCCGCCCAGCGGGAAGGCGAACAGCTTGTCCTTGCCCATCCACTGGGGCACCAGCTTGAGCTTGAGGGCGGTGAGGATGAAGTAGTAACCATCCCAGTTGGTGGTGTGGGGAGCGCCCAGCAGCACGTACTTTTTCAGTTCCAGCGCCTGGCGGTCGGCCACCACGCGCCAGCCGTGCAGTTTCAGCATCAGCCGCGCCAGCTGGCGCAGGATCGGGGTCACGATGGGCGTGTTGAAAATCGTTCTTTGCATAGATCGGGTCGGAATTGCCAAAAGCGCAGCAGTATAGGGTGGCCCTTATTGCAGTTCTCGGTCATTTTAGGTCTTTTCCGTCGAGATCCCGGCAATTTCCGTGAATCCACAGTCGGTTTAGTGTGAGCCGGCCCTAGCTGCGCGTGAGCATTTCCTCGGCGTGGGCCAGGGATTGGGCGGTGGTCTCGCCGCCGAGCATGCGCGCGATCTCCCCGCTGCGTTCGTCGCCTTTCAATTCGCGCAGGGCCACGAAGGCTGCATCGCCGTCGCTGTGCTTCTCCACCAGGTACTGGCGGTGGGCGCGGGCGGCCACCTGCGCCAGGTGGGTCACGCAGATCACCTGGCCGGCGCGGCCGTTGCGGGATTCGCCCAGCTGGCGCAACAGGCGCCCGACCACGTCGCCGGTGGCGCCGCCGATGCCGACGTCCACTTCATCGAATACCAGCGTCGGTGTGCGCGAGGTCTGCGCGGTGACCACCTGAATGGCCAGGCTGACCCGCGACAGCTCGCCCCCGGAGGCAATCTTGCCCAGGCTGCGCGGCGGCTGCCCGGGGTTGGTGGCGATCAGGATTTCCACTTCCTCGAGGCCGCTGGCCGCCGGTTTCTCCAGTGGTTGCAGGGCCAGCTCGACGCGGGCGTGCGGCATGGCGAGGTCCGCCAGCTGCGCGTTGACCGCGGCCGCCATGCGTGTGGCGGCATCGACGCGCTGCGCGCTCAGCTTGGCCGCGCTGGCGCGGAACTGCTGCTCCAGCTGCTCGCACTCGGCGGCGAGGCGATCCAGTGCATCCGGGGCGCCAATTTCGTCTAGTTCGGTCTGCAGTTGCTGCTGCAGGCCGGCCAGTTCGTCCGGCTGCACCCGGTGCTTGCGCGCGGTCTGGTAAACGGCGCTGAGGCGTTCTTCCACCTCGGCGAGGCGCTCCGGGTCCATTTCGAAGCCGTCGATATGCCGCGACAGGGTGCCGGCGGCCTCGTCCACCTGGATGCGGGCGCTATCGAGCATCTGCGCGACTTCGGCCAGTGCCGGCGACTGCGCCGGCATCGCCGAAACCAGCTGCAGGGCCCGGTGCAGCTGCTCGGCGATGTCGCCCTCGCCGCCGGACAGCATTGCGGCCAGCTGGTAGCTGCCGCTGAGAATCTCGCCGGCGTTGGCGAGGCGGCGCTGCTCGCTCTCCAGTTCCTCCACCTCACCGGGCTGCAGGTTCAGCTGTTCCAGCTCCTGCAGCTGGTATTCCAGCAGCTCGCGGCGCGCCTGGGTTTCCTCGGCGCTGTCGGCTAGGGCGCGGTAGCGGCGGTGCTGGTCGCGCCAGGTCTTGTAGTGGATGCGGGTTTCGGCGGCGGCCTCCTGGGCCTCGGCGTACTCGTCGAGCAGGCGGCGGTGGGTGTCCTTCTTCAGCAGCGACTGGTGTTCGTGCTGGCTGTGGATATCGATCAGCTGCTCGCCGAGGGCGCGCAGCTGCAGCAGGGTCACCGGCTGGCCGTTGATGTAGGCGCGGGAGCGGCCGTCGGCGCCGATCACGCGGCGCAGGATCACCTCGCGGCCGGCGTCCATCTCCTGCTCCTCGAGCCAGGCGGCGGCCTGGGGGTGATCGCTGATATCAAAGGTCGCGTGGATGTCCGCGCGCTTGGCGCCCGCGCGCACCAGCTCGGCATTGCCGCGGTCGCCGAGGGCGAGGCCGAGGGCATCGAGGGTGATGGACTTACCGGCGCCGGTCTCGCCGGTGAGGGTGCTGGTGCCGGCGCCGAACTCCAGTTCCAGCTGGTCCACCAGGGTGAATTGACTGATCGACAGGTGCAGCAACATAGAAATAAGCTTCTGTGGCTATTTTATAGTGGTTATTTATACAGTAATTAATGGGGGTTCGCCAGCGCTGGCGGCGCACATTAACCTGCGTGTAACCCGTGGGCGGAGACCGCAAAAGACCACTTGAACTATGGGGGCGGGGCCCCATATAGGGCTGCAGTGCCTGTGATACGGGCAACACCACCGATAACCAGTAACTGACGCGACGGAGAGAGCAGTGGCCAGAGAGCGCAGCGAAGAAGACCAAGTAGAGGAAGCGGTACAGCCGGAAAGCCTGACCGACGAGCACACGCCCGAACCCGAGCCGGCGGGCGCCGAGATCGAGGAGCCTTCCGCCGACGAGCAGCACCAGGCCGAGGAGGCCCTGCACGCGGAGGCTGACAGCGCCGAGGCGCTGCACGCCCAGATTGTCGGCCTGCAGGAGCAGCTGGTGATCGAAAAGGATATGGCCCTGCGCGCGCAGGCCGAGGCGCAGAACGCGCGCCGCCGCGCCCAGCAGGACGTGGACAAAGCGCGCAAGTTCGCCGTCGAGAAGCTGTTGCAGGACTTGGTGCCGGTGGTGGATAACCTGGAGCGGGCACTGTCGAGCATCGACGCGGACGACGAGGCCAACAAGGCCGTCATCGAAGGCATCGAGCTGACTCACAAATCTTTCGTCGACACCCTGGGCAAGTTTGCCGTCGAGGTGCTGGATCCGGCCGGCGAGCCCTTCGATCCGGAACTGCACCAGGCCATGACCCAGGTGCCCAATGGCGAGGTGGAGCCGAATACCGTGCTGGAGGTGTTCCAGAAGGGTTACCGCCTGAACGGCCGCCTGGTGCGCCCGGCGATGGTGGTAGTGAGCAAAGCCCCGTAACACGGGCGGTCCGGCCGGTCTGCGGACAGGATCGGGCAAGAGATTTGGGCGAAAGCCCCTTGAAATCGTAGGGCCGGCACCAATATAGCTGGCAACCCTGAATAGAAATACGCAGCCGGGCCCCGTGCCGCAGGCGCGAAACACAAGTGAGGATTCAACTGATGGGAAAAATTATCGGCATCGACCTGGGTACCACCAACAGCTGTGTCGCTGTTCTGGAAGGTGACAAGGCGCGCGTGATCGAGAACGCGGAAGGCGATCGCACCACCCCGTCCATCGTTGCGTTCACCGACGACAACGAAGTGCTGGTGGGCCAGTCCGCCAAGCGCCAGGCAGTCACCAACCCGCAGAACACCCTGTACGCCGTCAAGCGCCTGATCGGCCGCAAGTTCAAAGACGACGTGGTGCAGAAAGACATCAAGATGGTTCCCTACAGCATCGTCGAAGCCGACAATGGCGACGCCTGGGTGGAAGTGAAGGGCGACAAGAAGGCGCCGCCGCAGGTTTCTGCCGAAGTGCTGAAAAAGATGAAGAAAACCGCCGAGGACTTCCTCGGTGAGAAGGTCGATGCCGCGGTAATCACCGTACCGGCCTACTTCAACGACTCCCAGCGCCAGGCCACCAAAGACGCCGGCCGCATTGCCGGTCTGGATGTGAAGCGCATCATCAACGAGCCGACTGCCGCGGCGCTGGCCTACGGCATGGACAAGGCCGGCGGCGACCGCACCATCGCGGTCTACGACCTGGGTGGCGGTACCTTCGATATTTCCATCATCGAGATCGCCGACGTCGACGGCGAGAAGCAGTTTGAAGTGCTGTCCACCAACGGCGACACCTTCCTCGGTGGTGAAGACTTCGACCTGCGCCTGATCGATTACCTGGCCGAGCAGTTCAAGAAAGAGCAGGGCATCGACCTGAAGGGCGACCCGCTGGCCATGCAGCGCCTGAAAGAAGCCGCCGAGAAAGCCAAGATCGAGCTGTCCTCCAGCCAGCAGACCGAAGTGAACCTGCCGTACATCACCGCAGACGCCACCGGCCCGAAACACCTGGTGGTGAAGCTCACCCGCGCCAAGCTCGAGAGCCTGGTGGAAGAGCTGGTAACCCGCTCCCTGGAACCGGTGAAAATCGCCCTGCAGGACGCCGACCTGTCCGCTTCCGGTGTCGATGAAGTCATCCTGGTAGGCGGCCAGACCCGCATGCCGCTGGTGCAGCAGAAAGTGACCGAGTTCTTCGGCAAAGAGCCGCGCAAGGACGTCAACCCGGACGAAGCCGTGGCCATGGGCGCAGCCATCCAGGGCGCGGTACTGGCCGGCGACGTCAAAGACGTACTGCTGCTGGACGTGACTCCGCTGACCCTGGGTATCGAAACCATGGGCGGTGTGGCCACTCCGCTGATCGACAAGAACACCACCATCCCGACCAAGAAGTCGCAGACTTTCTCCACTGCGGATGACAACCAGACTGCCGTGACCATTCACGTGGTGCAGGGCGAGCGCAAGCAGGCTGCGCAGAACAAGTCCCTGGGTCGTTTTGACCTGGCCGACATTCCGCCGTCGCCGCGCGGTGTGCCGCAGATCGAGGTGACCTTCGATATCGATGCCAACGGTATCCTGCACGTACACGCCAAAGACAAGGCCACCGGCAAGGAGCAGTCCATCGTGATCAAGGCCTCTTCCGGCCTGTCCGAGGACGAGATCGACAAGATGGTGCAGGACGCCGAGGCCAATGCCGAGGCGGACAAGCAGTTCGAAGAGCTGGTGACTACCCGCAACACCCTCGACGGCCTGATCTCCGCGACCAAGAAAACCCTGGAAGAGGCCGGTGACAAGGCCACTGCCGACGAGAAGTCCGCAATCGAAGCGGCGCTGTCCGAGGCCGAAGAAGCGGTCAAGGGCAACGACAAGGCGGCGATGGAAGCGGCGACCAACAAGCTGACCGAAGCCTCCGGCCCTGTGGCGCAGAAGATGTACGCCGAGCAGGCCCAGCAGGCCGGCGCTGCCGAAGGCGCGGCCGGCGGTCAGCAGGCCGAGCAGCCGTCCGGTGGTGACGACGCAGTGGATGCCGAGTTCGAGGAAGTGAAGGAAGACAAGAAAGAAGACAAGTAAGCAACCACTTGTCTGCCCCGGCAGCAGCCAGCTCGGCTGGCTCCTGCCGGGGGGATTGAGAAGGCGCGGGGTTCGGTGAGAGCCGCCGCGCCTTATGTCGTTAAAAAACGCCGTTAAAAGAACACACTCGATATGTCCAAACGCGATTACTACGAAGTCCTCGGTGTCTCCAAGGGGGCGGATGAAAAGGAGCTGAAAAAGGCCTACCGCCGGGTGGCGATGAAATATCACCCGGACCGCAATCCCGATGACAAAGAGGCGGAGAACAAATTCAAGGAGGCCAACGAGGCCTACGAGGTGCTGTCCGACCCGCAGAAGAAAGCCGCCTACGACCAGTTCGGCCACGCCGGTGTCGAAGGGCAGATGGGCGGCGGCGGTGCCGGTGGCTTCGGTGGTTTCTCCGATATCTTCGGCGACGTGTTCGGCGATATTTTCGGTGGCGGCGGTGGTGGCCGTCGCGCCGGGCCGGCGCGCGGCTCCGACCTGCGTTATGACCTGGAGCTGGATCTGGAAGACGCGGTGCGCGGCACCACGGTCAAGATCAAGGTGCCCACACTGGCTTCCTGTGACACCTGCCACGGTTCCGGCGCCAAGCCGGGCTCCCAGCCGCAAACCTGTGGTACCTGTGGCGGTATCGGTCAGGTGCGCATGCAGCAGGGCTTTTTCTCGGTCCAGCAGACCTGTCCCAACTGCCGCGGGCGCGGCACCATCATTTCCGATCCCTGTTCCAGCTGCCACGGTCGTGGTCGCGTGGAAGAGACCAAAACGCTGTCGGTCAAGGTACCGCCGGGCGTGGACACCGGCGATCGTATCCGCCTGTCTGGCGAGGGTGAAGCGGGCCCGGACGGCGGCCCCGCCGGCGACCTGTATGTGCAGGTAGTGGTCAAGGAGCATGAACTGTTCCAGCGCGACGGCAAGAACCTGTACTGCGAAGTGCCGATCAGCTTTGTCGCCGCGGCGCTCGGCGGCGAACTGGAAGTGCCCACACTGGATGGCAAGGTCAAGCTGAAGATTCCCGCCGAGAGCCAGACCGGCAAGCTGTTCCGCCTGCGCGGTAAAGGCGTCACTCCGGTGCGTGGCGGTGCTCCGGGCGACCTGCTGTGCCGCGTGGTGGTGGAGACCCCGGTCAACCTGACCGGCAAGCAGAAAGAATTGCTGGAAGCTTTCGCGGACACCCTGAGCGAGAAGAAAAACTCCCCGCGCCAGACCGGCTGGTTTGAAGGGGTGAAAAACTTCTTTGGGGATATGAAGCTGTAACGGCATAGTGCTTTCCTGCATCCGCAGGAAGTTTCCCAAAGGGGCGAACCATGTGTTCGCCCCTTTGCGTTACTGGCACCGGGGCTCGGGCGGACACAAGGTCCGCCCCTACGGAACAGGCCTCGCCACCCCGACAACGTTCAGTGCCTGTGGCGCCCTGTAGCGCATCTGTGGATAAGGACGCCGCGGGCGATCTGTAGGGGCGAACCTTGTGTTCGCCCTTGTCGCAGCTGGCACCGGGGTTCGGGCGGACACAAGGTCGGCCCATACGGAACAGGCTTCGCCCCACCGACAACGTTCAGTGCCATCGGCGCTCTATAGTGCATCTGTGGATAAGAACTTCGCGGGTGATCTGTAGGGGCGAACCTTGTGTTCGCCCGTGTCGCAGCTGGCACCGGGGTTCGGGCGGACACAAGGTCCGCCCCTACGGAACAGGCCTCGCCACACCGACAACGTTCAGTGCCTGTGGCGCCCTGTAGCGCATCTGTGGATAAGGACGCCGCGGGCGATCTGTAGGGGCGAACCTTGTGTTCGCCCTTGCCGCAGCTGGCACCGGGGTTCGGGCGGACACAAGGTCCGCCCCTGCGGAACCGGCTTCGCTACCCCGACAGCGTTCAGTGCCTGTGGCGCTCTGTAGTGCATCTGTGGATAAGAACGCTGCGGGCGATCTGCAGGGGCGAACCTTGTGTTCGCCCGTGTCGCAGCTGGCACCGGGGTTCGGGCGGACACAAGGTCCGCCCCTACGGAACAGGCTTCGCCACCCCGACAGCGTTCAGTGCCTGTGGCGCTCTGTAGTGCATCTGTGGATAAGAATGCCGCGGGCGATCTGTAGGGGCGAACCTTGTGTTCGCCCGTGTCGCAGCTGGCACCACACCCGTGGATCTGCGCAGGCTATTTCTTCTCCAGCGCATCCAGCCGCCGGCGGAATTCTTCGTGATATTCGCGCTGAATCTTCTTCAGCTCCCGGATCTGTTGCGGGCTCAGCAGCTCCGCCAGCTGGATACGGGTCTCTGCGCGGATTTCGACCATCTTGGCATCGATTTCCTCTTTCTGTTTGTGCGTCAGTTCAGGCAGGCTGCCGCTCAGGAAGCCGTAACTTTTCAGCATCGCCTTCTTCTTTTCGAAATTCTCGTGGAGGATCGGCAACACCTTCTTTTCCTGTTCCTGTGTCAGCTGCAGGCGCAGGCTGACCCAGTCGGCGATGTCATCGTATTTTTCCCAGAAGTCGTCCCCGAGGCCCTTTTCATCCGCCTGTAATTGCACGGTGGAAAAGAACAGGCTGGCGCAGAACACGAAGGCCAGCAGGCGGCCGAGGGCGGCGGGACTGGAAAGTGCTTGCATGGTTGGCGCTCCAATCATCCATATGGATAAAGGTTAGCAGCGCCGCGAGGGCGCAGTGCTGGCGCCAAAGTAGGCTTCGCGATAAACCCGGGTGTTTTTATTCCACGCAGTTGATACAGCGGGTAATCGTTGGTTCGGCTTGCAGACGGGGGGCCTCGATTTCTTCGTCGCAGACGAAACAGTAACCGAAATCACCGCTGTCGATGCGGCGCAGGGCCCCTTCAATGGCGACCAGGTGGCGCTGGCGCCGCCGCTCCGATTCCACTGCCATCTGCTGGGCCTGGATCGCTTCCATGCGCGACAGCCGCCCCACGCTGGACTGGCCGAGTGTGGTGTAAGGTACTAAATGCTTATATCAGAGCCCCCCAGATCGTTCACAGTTAGGCGCCGTTCGCAGGGAATGGCAGGCCCTTTTCAAGAACGGCAACGCAGCTGTGGACGATCTGGGGTGCTCCCTTCGGGCGGGCCGCTAAGCAGCCATCTACGTCGTTGCATTTGCTTGACATAGCCCGCTATGCCTTCACAAATGCGTCTAGTATCTGGCCGCTTAGCGGCCCGCTGATATCAGCATTTAGTACCTTACACCTCACTATGTACCGGGCGCCCGGCTTCTCGCGCTGTCTGCTCGAGTGCCTGCAGCTTCAGCTTGAATTGTCGCTGTCCGGAAGCATCCATTTGTTCGCCCCGTTTGTTATTGTCGGTGGTGAGTTTACGGCTAATCTATGCCGCGACAGCGTGCGGGGGTAGAATCCGCGGCTTTGTTGCAGGGTCAGAAGGAGAATGCACCATGGCGGTTAAAATAGCCATCACGGGATTCGGTGGGCGCATGGGGCGCGCGCTGGCGGAAGCAGTGACCGGGTCCGAAGCGGCGCAGTTGAGCGGCGCGATCGTGCGCCCGGGCTCGAGCCTGGTGGGTGCCGATGCCGGTGAAGTGGCGGGCCTCGGCCGCTGCGGCCTGGCCATTGTGGATCGCCTGGAGGACGCCGAGTTCGACGTGTTGATCGATTTCTCCGCCCCGGCGGCCACGTTGGCCAATGCCGCCTATTGTGCCCAGCACGGGCGCCCGATCGTGATCGGCACCACCGGATTCGAGGCGGCACAAAAGGCCGAGCTGCGCGAGCGCGCAGCGGCGGCACCGCTGTGCCTGGCGAGCAATTTTTCCACCGGCGTCAATCTCTGCTTCAACCTACTGGAAACCGCCGCGCGGGTACTGGGGGACGATGTGGACATCGAGATCGTTGAGGCTCACCATCGCCACAAGGTGGACGCGCCATCGGGTACCGCACTGAGTATGGGGGAAGTGGTGGCTGACACCCTCGGGCGCGATCTGCAGCAGGTCGCGGTCTATGGTCGCGAGGGCCAGACCGGCGCCCGCGACCGGGATACCATCGGTTTTGCCACGGTGCGCGGTGGCGATGTGGTGGGTGAGCACACGGTGATGTTTCTGGCCGACGGCGAGCGCGTGGAAATTACCCACAAGGCCAGCAGCCGGCTGTCTTTTGCCCGCGGCGCGGTACGCGCCGCGCTGTGGCTGATGGGCGATGCACACGGCGGCGATCGCGCGCCGGGTCATTACGATATGCGCGATGTTCTGGGCTTGTAAGGTGCGCGGTACGCACCGAGAAGTTGATCTGGTGTGCGCCGCGCACCTGCAGCAGCTCAGCCACCTACACGAGGAGTGAGTCGGATTGGAAAATAAGTTAATTGTCGGCAGTGAAGAGTGGTGCGGCTTTCCCGGGCTCGGAGTGCCTGCGGTCAAGGCCAGGGTTGATTCCGGCGCCAAGACGTCGTCCCTGCACGCCTACAACATCCAGACATTCAAGCGCGACGGCGAGCCCTGGGTGAGTTTCGAGGCGCACCCGCTGCAACACCAGCGCCGTCCCTCGGTACGCTGCGAGGCGCGCCTGCTGGACAAGCGCCTGGTGCGCAGCTCCTCGGGCGACAGCGAGAAGCGCCCGGTGATCCGCACCGCGCTGTCGATCGGCGGCAGTGTCTGGGATATCGAGCTGACCCTGACCAATCGCGACACCATGGGCTACCGGATGCTGCTCGGCCGCGAGGCGATGCTCGGGCGTATGCTGGTGGATCCGTCGGAGAGCTTCTGTCTCGGCGATCTGCCGTCGAGCCAGCTGGAGGAGTTCTACCGCGACGAGCATCATATTGCCGGTACCGGCCTGCGCATCGGCCTGCTGGCGTCCAACCCGGATCTGTACAGCAACCAGCGCATCATGGAGGCGGGTGCCGAGCGCGGCCACCGCATGAGCTTTTTGGATATTCGCCAGTGCTATATGAAGCTGGATCCGGATGAGCCGGAAGTGCATTACCGCGACGGCCGCATTCTCAATAACCTGGATGCGGTGATCCCGCGCATCCGCCCCAGCCAGACGTTTTACGGCTGTGCGCTGACGCGCCACTTCGAGAGTATCGGTGTTTTTGCGCTGAATGGTTCGGCGGCCATCAGCCAGTCGCGCGACAAGCTGTTCTCGCTGCAGCTGCTGCAACAGAACGGCCTGAATATCCCCACCTCCGGTTTCGCCAATTCGCCGGTGGATACCAACGAATTGATCGAAATGGTCGGCGGGGCACCGCTGATCGTAAAACTGCTCGAAGGCACCCAGGGCCGCGGCGTGGTGCTGGCGGAGACGCGCAAGGCGGGCGAGTCGGTGATCAATGCGTTCAAGGCCCTGAAGGCCAACCTGCTGGTGCAGGAGTTTATCCGTGAGGCGCAGGGTCGCGACCTGCGCCTGTTTGTCATCGACGGCAAGGTCGTGGCGGCGATCCAGCGCGAGGCTGCGCCGGGGGAGTTCCGCGCCAATATCCACCAGGGCGGCACCGCCTCGGTGGTCAAGGTGACGGCGGAGGAAAAGCGCCTGGCGATCAAGGCGGCCAAGGTATTGGGGCTCAAGGTGGCCGGCGTCGATATCATCCGCTCGCGCAAGGGCCCGCTGTTGCTGGAGGTGAATTCGTCACCGGGTCTCGAGGGCATCGAGAGCGCTACACGCAAAGATGTGGCGAGCTCGATGATTGTTTCCATCGAGAAGGCGCTGAAATGGCGCCCGGCCGTGGCCGCCGGTGTGGAAGCGCCGGCGCACGACGAGTAAATCTGCGCTTCGCGGCGGTGGTGCGGGGCGGGTTGTCGCCCGCTGCCGCCGCGCGCGGATAGGGCCCTCCACGCGGTATTGACCGAGGCGCCGGTTGGCGTCACGGCCGCCGGCGCGGCTTGGCGATCTGGCCGCGCCGCGACTAACCTTCCTACTGCGGGTCGCAGTCACCTCGGTGACCCGCGCCGCGGAAACGCATCTTCGGCCGATCCCCGCCAGCGACCGCCGGCGGGCGCACCATTTTCGCCGTGTCGCCATGGATGGCGATCGCAGTGGCAGTGCAACGCCGCCGGCCGCGGGCGGCTCGGGACGCACCATGAGACATCCAAAATCGCGCAGTATCCTCGATACGCTCGGGTTGGCGTTGTTACACCTGACGGTGCTGCTGTTCGTGGTGCTGGCCACCAGTGTGCAGGCCGCGCCGCTGCTGTCCGACAGCGCCGCGGGGCGGCGCGCCATGGTCGATTACATCGTGCATTTTGCCCACCATGTGCAGTGGCCCATCGAAGTGTTTTCCGGAACCGATGCCCCTTTCCGTATCTGCCTGATGGGCGGTGATGAGTTGCGCGATCCGCTCGCCGAGCGCCTCTCTCACCACCGGGTGGCCGGGCGCGAGGTCGAGCTGGAGCGGGTGGCACTGGGCGAGCTGATTCGCGCCCGCCGCTGCCAGATCCTGGTGCTGGGGGAGATGAAGCGCAGCAGCCTGGTCAAGGCGGTGGGAGCGCTCGAGTTCTTCCCGGTACTGACCGTAAGCGATGCCGACCGCTTCGCCGCTACCGGCGGCATCGTCGGCTTCACGGGCTATGGCAATCATGTGGCGTTGCAGCTGAACAAGACCATGCTCGATCGCGCGGAGCTGAAAATGGGCGACAGCCTGTTCCGGCTGGGCCGCAAACGGCACTGACTTCCTGGTCGAGAGATGTTTGCGGCGCCAGGGGGGTGGGAGCGTTTGCCTCTGGTGTGCCGGTGCGATTTCGCGTAGAATCTGCGCCCGGTTTGGGCTGGCCCCGCAACACCCCCCTCCCGGCAGGTTTCCTGCCCCGGAAGGTATCCTGCGGTGAGGCTGCCCGGTCATCGCCGGCGGCAAGCGCCGGCCACAAAAAGTGAGAGCCGCGCGTGAATAATTCAAAAGAGCGAGATGAGACTGAGGGGTTTCATCTCGCTTTTTTACAATTAGCGTCCGCAAAATCCGCCCGCAAGCAGTTCTGAAGATTGGAGATCAATTTGACTAAAACTGTCCCCACGCCGGAGCCCCTGATGCCCAGCGCCCTTATGATGGGAACCTCCACACCGGCCCTGCTGGTACTGGCAGACGGCAGCGTATTTGAAGGGCGCGCAATCGGCGCCCATGGCAGCGCCGTTGGCGAAGTCGTTTTCAATACTTCCATGACTGGCTACCAGGAAATCCTGACCGATCCCTCCTACGCCCGCCAGATCGTTACCCTGACCTATCCCCACATTGGCAACACCGGCACTAACTCCGAGGATGAGGAGTGCGCCGATATATGGGCCGCGGGCCTGGTGATCCGCGACCTGCCGCTGCTGGCCAGCAGTTTCCGCAAGGAGCAATCGCTGGGCGAGTACCTGGAGTCGCGCAATGTCGTGGGTATCGCCGACATCGATACGCGCCGCCTGACGCGCCTGCTGCGCGACAAGGGCGCGCAGAGCGGCTGTATCGTCGCCGGTGAGGGCATCGACCGCGACGCGGCGCTGGCCAAGGCCAAAGAGTTCGCCGGCCTCAAGGGTATGGACCTGGCCAAGGTGGTCTCCACCCATAAACCGTACCCGTTCAACGAAGGCACCTGGGTGCTGGGCGAAGGGCACAAGCCGGCACCGGAGCAGCCCTATAAAGTGGTGGCCTACGACTTCGGCGTGAAGCGCAATATCCTGCGCATGCTGGTGGACCGCGGTTGCGACGTCACCGTGGTGCCGGCGGAGACCCCGGCGGCAGAGGCGCTGGCGATGAATCCGGACGGTATCTTCCTGTCCAATGGTCCCGGTGACCCCGAGCCCTGCGATTACGCCATCGAGGCGATCAAGACCTTTATCGACAAGGGTATCCCCACTTACGGTATCTGCCTGGGGCACCAGTTGCTGGGTCTGGCGGTGGGCGGCAGCACCCTGAAGATGAAGTTCGGCCACCACGGCGGCAACCACCCGGTGCAGGACCTGACCACCAGCAAGGTGATGATCACCGCGCAAAACCACGGTTTCGCCGTGGACGCGGACTCCCTGCCGGACAATGTCGAGGTGACTCACAAATCCCTGTTCGACGGCACGCTGCAGGGAATTCGCCTCAAGGACAAGCCGGTCTTCAGCTTCCAGGGGCACCCGGAGGCGAGCCCGGGACCGCACGATGTGGCGCCGCTGTTTGATCAGTTTATCGAGCTGATGCAGGCGAAAAAATAAGCCGCCATCCACGCAGTGCGTAGGAGCCTGCCCCGCAGGCGAATGTCGACGCTTCGCCGGCACGGCGGGCTCCTACACAAAAGAATCTCAGCGCAACCGGCCGCGGCCGGAGTGAAACGGAAGAAAGATGCCAAAACGCACAGACATCAAAAGCATTCTGATTATCGGCGCCGGTCCCATCGTGATCGGCCAGGCCTGCGAGTTCGACTATTCCGGCGCCCAGGCCTGTAAAGCACTGCGGGAAGAGGGCTACCGGGTGATCCTGGTGAACTCCAACCCGGCCACCATCATGACTGACCCGGCCATGGCCGATGCCACCTATATCGAACCGGTGGAATGGCGCAATGTGGCCAAGATCATCGAGCAGGAGCGCCCGGACGCGGTGCTGCCCACCATGGGCGGCCAGACCGCGCTGAACTGCGCGCTCGATCTGGACAAGCATGGCATTCTCAACAAGTTCGGTGTGGAGCTGATCGGCGCGGACAAGAACGCGATCGAAAAGGCCGAGGACCGTGACCTGTTCGACAAGGCGATGAAAGCCATCGGCCTGGAGACGCCGCGCGCGAAGATCGTGCATTCCATGGAAGAGGCGAAGAAGGTTCCGGAAGAGTTCGGTTTCCCGGTGATCATCCGCCCGTCCTTCACCATGGGGGGCTCCGGCGGCGGTGTGGCCTACAACTGGCCGGAGTTCGAGGAAATCTGCAAGCGCGGCCTCGACCTGTCCCCTACCAACGAACTGCTGATCGATGAATCCCTGCTCGGCTGGAAAGAGTACGAGATGGAGGTGGTTCGCGACCGCAACGACAACTGCATCATCGTGTGCGCGATCGAAAACTTCGACCCGATGGGTGTGCACACCGGCGATTCCATCACCGTGGCCCCGGCGCAGACGCTGACCGACAAGGAATACCAGCTGATGCGCAACGCGTCCCTCGCGGTATTGCGCGAGATCGGCGTGGAAACCGGCGGTTCCAACGTGCAGTTCGGCATGTGCCCGGAAACCGGCCGCATGGTGGTGATCGAAATGAACCCGCGGGTATCCCGCTCCTCGGCGCTGGCCTCCAAGGCCACCGGCTTCCCGATCGCCAAGGTCGCCGCCAAGCTGGCAGTGGGCTATACGCTCGACGAACTGCAGAACGACATCACCGGCGGTGCCACCCCGGCGTCTTTCGAGCCGAGCATCGACTACGTCGTGACCAAGATTCCGCGCTTTACCTTCGAGAAGTTTGGCGAAGCGGACGCGCGCCTGACCACGCAGATGAAATCCGTGGGTGAAGTGATGGCCATCGGCCGCACTTTCCAGGAATCCCTGCAGAAAGCACTTCGCGGCCTGGAAGTGGGCAGTTTCGGCCTGGAAAGCAAAGTCGACCCGAACGAAGAGGGCGCCGAAGAAACCCTGCGCCGGGAACTGTCCGTACCCGGTGCCGAGCGCATCTGGTATGTGGGTGACGCCTTCCGCATGGGCATGAGCGTACAGCAGGTGTACGAACTGTCCGGCATCGATCCCTGGTTCCTGGTGCAGATCGAGGAGCTGATCAAGATCGAGGAGCCGCTCAAGTCGATGCCGACTTCGGCCCTGGATACCCAGACCATGCGCTTCCTCAAGCGCAAGGGTTTTTCGGATATGCGCCTGGCCAAGCTACTCGGTGTGAGCCAGAAAACCGTGCGCGAGTTCCGCCACAAACTGGGGGTGTTCCCGTCCTACAAGCGGGTGGACACCTGTGCGGCCGAGTTTGCCACCAGCACCGCTTACATGTACTCCACCTACGATGAGGAGTGCGAAGCGAATCCGTCTGACAAGAAAAAGATCATGGTGCTCGGCGGCGGTCCCAACCGTATCGGCCAGGGCATTGAATTCGACTACTGCTGTGTGCACGCGGCACTGGCAATGCGCGAGGAAGGTTACGAGACCATCATGGTCAACTGTAACCCGGAGACGGTCTCCACCGACTACGACACCTCCGACCGCCTCTATTTCGAGCCGGTCACCCTCGAGGATGTGCTGGAGATCGTGCGCAAGGAAAAGCCGGAGGGGGTGATTGTGCAGTTCGGTGGCCAGACGCCGCTGAATCTGGCGCGTTTCCTCGCCGCCGAGGGCGTGCCGATTATCGGTACCACGCCGGAGCAGATCGACCGCGCCGAAGACCGCGAGCGCTTCCAGCAGATGATCGTGCGCCTGGGCCTCAAGCAGCCGCAAAATGCCATTGTGCGCTCCGAAGCCGAAGCGATGCAGCGCGCCAAGGATGTCGGCTACCCGCTGGTGGTACGCCCCTCCTATGTACTCGGCGGCCGCGCGATGGAGATCGTCTACAAGGAAGACGAGCTCAAGACTTACATGAAAGAGGCGGTACAGGTGTCCGACGATGCGCCGGTGCTGCTCGACCACTTCCTCAATGCCGCCATCGAGGTGGATATCGATGCGGTCTCCGACGGTCAGGATGTGGTGATCGGTGCGATCATGCAGCATATCGAACAGTGTGGCGTGCACTCCGGTGACTCCGCCTGCTCGCTGCCGCCCTACAGCCTGCCGGCCGAGGTGCAGGACCTGATGCGCGAGCAGGTGAAGGCCATGGCCCGCGAGCTGGGCGTGGTGGGCCTGATGAACACCCAGCTGGCCTACCAGGATGGCGAGATCTACGTGATCGAGGTCAACCCGCGGGCATCGCGCACCGTGCCGTTCGTCTCCAAGTGCATCGGCACCTCCCTGCCCAAGGTGGCGGCGCGCTGCCAGGCCGGCATCAGCCTGGCGGATCAGGGCTTTACCAAGGAAATCGTGCCGGAGCATTTCTCCGTCAAGGAATCGGTATTCCCGTTCAACAAGTTCCCGAAAGTGGATCCGATCCTCGGCCCGGAAATGAAATCCACCGGCGAGGTCATGGGCGTTGGCGAGAGTTTCGCCGAAGCCTTCGGCAAGGGCCTGCTGGCCGCTGGCGACACGCTGCCGGAGTCCGGTAAGGTGTTTATCTCGGTGCGCGACTTCGACAAGCCCGAGGTGCTCAGCGTGGCGCGGGATCTGGCGCAGCTCGGATTCGAGCTGGTGGCCAGCCGGGGTACCGCCAAGGTCTTGCAAGACAGCGACATTCCCGTTACAACCGTCAACAAGATGAGTGAAGGGCGCCCGCATATCGTCGATATGATCAAAAACGACGAGATTGCCCTGGTGATCAACACCACCGAGGGGCGGCAGGCCATTCGCGATTCCGCTGATATCCGGCGCAGTGCGGAGAACCACAAGGTGTGCTACACCACCACGCTGGCTGCCGGTAAGGCGATGGCGCTGACGATGCAGCAGGGCCAGCCCCTGAAGGTGCGCCGCCTGCAGGATCTGCACCGGCAGGTGGTCAAGCTGCCGGAATAGCGCTTGTGGCACCGCGGGCCGGCCAGATGCCGGCCCGCGGGAAAAATCTATTGTGAATAAGCGACCGGGCTTCACCGACAGGGGAGGTCCGGTTTTCTAATGAATAAATCTGGAGGTCCCACATTGAACCGGGTACCAATGACCACCGAAGGCGCTGACGCACTGCGTGCCGAACTGGAAAACCTGAAGAAGGTCGAGCGCCCCGCAGTCGTGCAGGCGATCGCCGAGGCGCGCGAACACGGCGACCTGAAAGAAAACGCCGAGTATCACGCGGCGCGTGAAAAGCAGGGGTTTATCGAGGGGCGTATCCAGGAAATCGAGGGCAAGCTGTCGCTGGCCCAGGTTATTGATGTGAAAGCGATCGAGCCGAGCGGCAAGGTGATCTTCGGCACTACCGTTACCATCATCCACATGGACAAC
This sequence comes from Microbulbifer sp. SAOS-129_SWC, assembly GCF_039696035.1. Lineage (GTDB taxonomy): Bacteria > Pseudomonadota > Gammaproteobacteria > Pseudomonadales > Cellvibrionaceae > Microbulbifer. Next base: position 3,542,622 of record NZ_CP155567.1, on the reverse strand, counting down.
GATGAAGAAGTGACCTACAAGATTGTCGGTGACGATGAAGCGAATGTGAAAAACCAGAAGATTTCGGTGAACTCACCCATCGCCCGCGCCCTGATTGGCAAGGAGATTGGTGATATCGTCGTGGTGAATACGCCATCGGGTGCGGTGGAGTACGAGATCGACGAAGTCAAGCATATCTGACCGGTACAAGCTCCATAGCGAAAAGGGCGGCCTGTAATGGCCGCCCTTTTTTTTTGCCTGATTTTGCTGGGTTTACTGCGAAATCACACCGTGGTTGCCGATACCGGTCTGGGCGGCGACGGCGACTTCATTAAAGCCGGTTTGAGAAATGTACAGATGGTTGAGCAGGCCGGCCTGGGTGGAAGTTGCCAGGTTGCCGACCCCGTTTTGCGAAACGTTCAGATGGTTGGCCACGCCCGTCTGAACCCCCATGACCGAATTGTTGAAGCCGCCCTGGATCACATCGGCATCGTTAGCGATACCGGACTGCATGATGTCCGCGTCGTTATTGAGACCATACAACTGGGTGGTCGTGGCGCTGTTAAAGGCGCCCTGCTGGCCAATGGTGGTGTTCTGTGCCACACCGCTTTGATTGGCTTTCGCGTGGTTGCCGAGGCCGTTCTGGGTGACAGATGCGTTACTGCCGAAGCTCAGGAACTGGTTGACATAAGCGTGGTTGAAGCCGCCGGACTGGTCGATAGTGGAAGTGTTGCCGAAACCGGCGGTCTGCATGGTGGAGGCGTGGTTACCGAAACCGCTCTGCGTGTGAACGATGGAGCTGCCCAGTTGCACCGATTGCGCTGTGCTGCTGCTGTTGCCGATGCCGGTCTGCATACTCATGGCGGAGTTGTTGGCGCCGAATGTCTGCAGGGATGAGGCGCTGTTCCCGGCGCCATTCTGAACCTGCAAGATGGAACTGCCGAACTGCACGCTCTGCGTTGCATTGGCATTATTGAAAAATCCGGACTGCTGCTGATCAATGCTGTTGTTGATGGTCAGTGGGCCGGATTGCGTGGCGGTGGCCGAGTTGCCAATACCTGCCTGAGTTTGTGTGGCGGTGTTTCCCGCCGCGAGGGCGGTGCCACTGAGAGCAAACACGAGAGCTGCGGCGATCGGGGTTAACGTCTTCATGAGTTTCTCCATTACTACATTGAGCTTCTGACGTTGAGAACTGCCAGCGCGGTTAAGGCCGGCTTGCAATGGCATTCAGGCGAACGCCAAATGGGACTTCGGCCAGTCGACATCGATTCCTGTTGGAGAGGTCGGGTAAGGCTGTGGGTGCCGAAATTCGGGAAGGGGAATAGGAATGTCCGGTTCGGGGAATTGCGAGAGCCGGAATGCTTTGCTCTGAAACTGATTCATTAATTCGTACTGCTGCTTTCGACAATGAAATAGTTTGTGATTACATAAATACTCGCTGCTCTAGAACTGAACCGCCATGGGACAGAAGTGCGATTTTTGTTGGGAAGAAAGTGTGGGGTTTGGTTGCGGACAGCCGCGTTAAGTCTCTTCACCATACGGCATCGGAAGCAGGGGAAGCGGTTTAAGTGGAAGGGGCGAACTCGCACATTCGCCCGCAAGAAAAGCGGCGAGACGGAGGCGGCGTTGATCTCTGAGAAATCAAGCGCCGCTTTTGGGTTGCCTGTATGGCTGGTGCGATTACTGAACAATTGTGGCAGTGTTGTTGCTGCCAGCCTGATTGATAATCGCCGTTTCGGTGTAGCCGTTTTGGATGATCAGTGCCTCGTTGAGCGCACCGGCCTGATTGATGATGGCAAGGTGTCCACCACCAAAACCATTCTGCAGGATATCTGCCGAGTTGTGATAGCCATCCTGATTGATGGCGGCAGAGTTGTACCACGAGGTCTGCATCACATTGGCGTCGTTGCCGAAGCCTGACTGCGTAATGTCCGCTTCGTTGCTCTGGCCGCTCTGCTCAAGGTAGGCGTGATTGTAGATGCCGTCCTGGCTTATCTTGCCGTAGTGATCAATGCCGGACTGCACGATATTCGCGTAGTTATCCTCTCCATCCTGATAGATGTAGGCGTCGGAATTGTAGCTCGTGTACTGGCCGATAGACGCGCCGTGCATGGCGCCGGTCTGGTGAATCACAGCTACATTGTCCGCGCCCAGAACCTGAATGATATCTGCATCGTTGCTGTATCCGTTCTGAAGGATTCGCGCCTCACTGCCGCTGGTCCCAGACTGCATCGTATTTGCGTGGTTGTAGACACCGTACTGGGTAATCGCAGCGACATTGTTGGTGCCGCCGGTTTGTAGCGAGTAGGCGTCGTTGAGATGGCCATCCTGCACCTGGTAGATATGGCTGCCGACCTCATACTGCTGCGTTGCCACGGCATTGTTGGATGAGCCGGATTGCGTTTGCAGTACCGTATTGCCGATGGTGCCGGGACCACTCTGGTCCACTGACGCCGTATTGTTGCTGCCGTCCTGATTGAGTTCTGCCGTGTTGCTTGCGGCAAGCAGGCTGCCACTCGCAGTCATCAGGATTGCTGCAGCAATGGGGGTTAGTAACTTCACGTTTAGCTCCTTTACATCGAACCTCAAAGGATGGCTTCGCGGTGATTGAGCGCTGTGCCTTTCGGGCCGCGCAGCATCATTTCGCCGATGTGAAGAAAGGGTGGCCCGGGGACCACCCTTCTCAAGGGTTACACTGACTCAGTTACTGCATGATATTGCCGAAGTTGCCGAACCCGACCTGGGTGGAAACAGCGGTCTCATTCAGGCCTACCTGAGTTGTCATGTGGGTGTTGCAGCCGCCCAGCTGGGTCGTCAGGGCCCAGTTGTTAAACCCAAACTGATGGGTGCCGGCAAAGTTGTCGAAGCCGGTCTGCACCGTGAACTGGTGGTTCAGGAAACCTTCCTGCTCGACGCCGGCCACGTTGTAGGTGCCGTTCTGCACAACCAGGGAGTCATTGAAGCCGCCCCATACCTGCTTGGTGTAAGCACCGTTGCCGTGACCGTTCTCGTACACAGCCGAGGTCTGGTGCAGGCCGGATTGATCGGATTTGGCGTGGTTGGCATGGCCGTCCTGATCGATCAGGGCATAGGAACCGAGGCTGTATGTCTGCCTGACCTTGGCGTGGTTGTATACACCGTTCTGCATCACCTCACCGGTGTTGTAGCCACCGGTATGCTGGTAGACCTCACCGTCGTTGGCCTCGCCGAACTGGGTAACCATCGCGTTACTGTGATGTTGTTCCAGTTGGGTGGTTTCAGCGTTGTTACCGAGGCCGAACTGGAAGACAGTTGCATCGTTGTATTCACCGCCGGCTTGCAGTGAAAAAGCACCGTTCCAGCCGCCAAATTGGGTCTGGAGAATGCTGCTGCCTTCTTCACCGTAGGTTTGCAGCGCGCCGGCGTAGTTGCCGAGACCTACCTGGGTCTGAATGATGGTGTTGTAATTGACGCCGTATCCAGACTGGTCGGCATCCGCCTCGTTGCCTGCACCTAACTGGGTTTGGATCGCAGTGTTATTGGCTGCGAGCACACTACCGCTGACGGCAAAAAGCACTGCGGCGGCGATGGGGGTAAACGTCTTCATGAGTTGCTCCTTTACTTCTGACGTTGGAATAACGAGTACAGCTAATACTGATTTGAGGGTGACGTTCCCGTCACCACTTGATTGCGCAAGTGCGAAGCTTGCCCTTCGCTGGGTGGCGCTCCGCGTAATACCAGTGGATTTCTGTGCTTTACGACCGATTCTCCGGGGCCTCGAATTCGCTACGGTTGTGGCCGTCGATGAAAACGAAGTCATAAAAACGCGCACTTGATTAAAATGAGACCAAATTGATCAATGGTTGATCAGGCTCTTCCTGAGTCTTGTCGCCACTATTGGGAGTCGCTATAGGAGGGAAGTGTCGAAACACTAGGAAAAAAGTTCGTTTTTTGAACAGATGTGGATTTACAGGCTATACGGGTTGAAATTGCCGCTTCTAATTGCCGCTTCTAGCTACGAAGCGCGGGGAAAGAGGGGAGGGCGCAATAATCCGTCAAACGTCGGGTGGGAGTGGCGGCCGCGGAACACAGCCTTGCCAGCAGTTGGCCGGAAATTGGGCGAGGGCCGCGCGACGACGCGGCAAAAGGATTTAGGTGCCTACTGCGTAATATTGGTGGTATTGCCGCTGCCAATCTGGGTGACAACGGAAGATTCGCCATAGCCGGCCTGAATGATAACGGCGTCATTGAGGGTTCCGGACTGGCTGACGACACTGAGATGGCTGCCGCCCAACCCGTAGGCACCGGATTGCGAAATGATGGCACGATTGAAAAAGCCATCCTGTGTGACCACCGCGCTGTTGTACCAGTCGACCTGGGCGATGGTTGCATCGTTGGAAAACCCACTCTGGTCGATATCGGCCGCCTGATAGTTACCTTGCTGGTCGACGGTGGCATTATTGAAATCCCCGCGCTGACTGACATCTGCCAGCTGTACCGGGCCGGATTGAAAAATGCGGCTGTCGTTGCCGCTGCCATCCTGAGATGTCAATCCCCGTGAGCCGTAGCTCGCATTCTGTGTTGTTTTGGCGCTATTGCTCAGACCCCGCTGCTGAATCGCCACTGTATTACCGACGCCGCCCACCTGATCGATTTCCGCGCTATTGCTGTAACCCCGCTGAGCGACCTTGGCTGTGTCCCCATAGGAGACCGACTCCGTCGCAACCACTTCATTGTTCAGGCCGGTCTGGTATACCTCAATGCTGTTGTTGGAGCCGCCCTGCTGTAACACCCCGGCCTTATTCAGGGCACCGTCCTGAACCTGGCGGATTTGGCTGTCGCTCTCGTCTCGTTGCTGTGCATCGATAACGTTGTAATCACCGCGCTGCTTCTGCTCAATGGTACTTCCGCTGGTCGACGGATATGCCTGCTCTGCATTGGCGGTGTTGCCGCTGCCATTTTGGTACTGCGTCGTGTTGTTGTCAGAGGCGCTGACCGCTGCGGAAAATCCCAGCAACAACGCTGCGACAGCGATCGGTGTGCTTTTCATATCATTGCTCCCTGCAACCTGTTCAGTCGTATTGCTTAACGGACGTGGTGATGGCGTTGCCAATCTGTTTTACGTCGGTATGCAGATCGTTACCACTCTGATAGATGTCGACAGAATTGACGGCGCCTACCTGCTTGACGGTGGCGGTGTTCTGTATCCCGATCTGGGAAATATCCGCCTGGTGGGAATAGCCGATCTGCTCGAGCAGAATGTAATTTTCGTAGCCAAACTGGTATAGCGCGGCGATATTGCTCTGCCCGAGCTGGCGGGACACGATGGCGTTCTCACTGCCGGCCTGCTGTGCCACCAGGACATTTTTGCTGCCCCGCTGCTGCGCCGAGAGATAATTCAGCAGACCGGATTGGCTGGCCTTCAGGAGATTGAATTCGCCCTCCTGGTAGACCACGGCCAGGTTGGCCACCGGGTTGAACGTATGCGTGGTGTCCAGCTCACTACCGGCGGCAAGATCCGAAGTGGCGGTATCGAGATCTGCCGTATATGCCAGGTTGCTGGCACACAGCGCCGCGGTCAGTGCGAATACACTCCGCGGGAGATTGTCCGTTTTGAGGGAGCGCAAAGTTGTACCTCAGATTATCCTGTATCTGGCCCCGCGCACATGCTCTGCTTCGGGCACCAGACATTGATCACATGATGGCGGTGCTCTCGTTGAGGTAGTACTGCAGCACCGGATTGTCGATATCCTGGGGGTTTTCGAGTGCCCAGGAGTGGGCGATGATGCCCTCGCCGATAAGATGTATGACGGCCGATTCCATCGCTGATAGTGCTGCCAGCTGCGCGGGCTCATTGGTGGTGACGCCGGTTTCCAGTTCCAGCAGGCGACGGAAATCGATGAAGCGGTAGACGCCGGTAGTGATTTCCTTGGAATAGACGGTTTTCGAGGTCAGCACCGAGTGCAGTACCCGCCCGCTGCGGATATCGATGGCACGCAGATTGACGGTAATCTGGTCGACACGATACTGGTCGGCAGCGCCAATACCAAAGTAGCGTGCGCCGGCGCCACCGGTACGAATATTCGAGTCATAGGCGACGATACCCCCTTCAAGCAGTACGTTGGCCGCGACCAGCGAGGGCAGGGGATCTGCGTTGTTGGCCGGTACGTTGGGCTTCTGCAGCCCCGCGCGGATGATCTTGCGTTCGGTCAGGAGATTCTGCAGACCCTCGCGCTCCAGTGGAATAAACCAACCGGATTCGTTGAGGACATTCATCAACATGGACGCCCCGCCCTGGGTGATCGCGGTAGAGAAACTACTGGCGGGCGACGGCTTGTACTGGCCGGTCTGATCGCGAAAATTGTACACCGCCGCAAGAATCTTGCCCCGGGGTTTCGGCAGGTTGAGCAGATCGCGATAAGTCTGGGTGCGCGGTGTCAGGCTGGCCTCGGAAGTGCCGGGCCCGAAAAGCGCATCGCCGGTAGTTTTTGCCAATGAACAGCCGCCGAGCGTGACCACAAGGGCCAGCAGCGGCACGAACAGCCGTTTACTTATTTTATCCATTACACATCTCTCCTGCAGAGCACTGCGGATCGTTAAATTTATTGGCGATGTCGGATCTGTAATTAATTGGTCGGGTCGAGGCCGCTTACGGTGATTTCACTCTTGTCGCCGGTATTGCGATCGGTAACCAGAATGCTCAGTACGCCGTCGTTATCGAGTATCTGTACAACGAAGTCATTGGTGACGAGTTCGCCACTGTTGCCGTTGCCCACATCGGTCAGTAGCTGGTTCAGTAGTCGTGTTTCCAGTGTGTCGGTGAATCGCTGGAGTGCGGTGGGCTGTTTGTAGAGATCGGTCGGCGAATTCGGGTCCTTGTGTCGGTCCTGGGCCTGGGCGTTGGATAGCAGGTAGCTGCCATTCAGGGGGTTGCCGCCAAAGTTCGGGTTGACCGGCTGATAGATCAGTTCGGTCGCCGAGGCGATACCACTGGCCAGCGGCAGTATCGGCGCAAGAACAATCCCTGCGAGTTTTATCCTTTTCATCAGAATTCATCCTTACCTAGGTCGTAGTGGTCGGATAGTGCCCGGCGTAGTTTTTCCTGTAGCACCAGCTCGTGAATCTGTGTCGATGCTTCCTCTGCCAGTTTTTGAATGTCGTTGGTACTCGGGCTGATAAAGCGCCGAAACAGTATCCGGTTGTTATAGGTCACCCAGAGCAGGTTGCCCCAGCGCGCCGATGGCCGTTCGTGCACAATCAGGTTGTAACTGCTGTCGGGGTAATGCAGGTTGCGGTATTCACTCATATAGCGGACGAAATCGTGCCCGGTGCGGGTGATGGTCTGGTCCACATTGAACCCGCTGATTTCGTCTTCAATCCTGCCGTCGCCCTGCTCCAGTGGCTTGCCATTAATTTCGGCGCCATCTGCCGCCTGCTGGGCCGCTGCCTGCATGGAAAGCAACACCAGCAACAGTGGCCAGACCCTCATATTCGCTCTGCCTGCAGGTGCAGTTTTGCCCAGTTGCTGGCCTGGAGCCGGTTCTTTACACCGATCTTGCGAAAAATGTTGTACATGTGGTTCTTGACGGTGTGTTCGCTCAGATGCAGCTTGGAGGCGATGGCGCTGTTTGGCTCACCGGTGGTCAGTTCGGCGAGAATTTCCTGTTCGCGCCGGGTAAGCAGGGGGGCACTCTGCGGTCCATCCGTGTTGCTCCGTTCTGCGCTCTGCAACGCGGCATTCAGCTTCTTTATCAGGTGGTCGCGATCGGCAGAGGTGTCACACACCAGCTGTAGCTTATGGTCTTTCAGCTTGTCGCTGACATGGCCGGAGAGTTCCGCGGGATAGTTGATTAACAGTATTTTGGGGTGGTTCAGGCTCTGCAGGAAGGCGAGTAGTTTGCCCGAGCCGAAGTTGGAAGCCATCTGCCAGCAGTCAATGACAATTGCCGTATAGTGTTGCAGGCAGTTGCGCTGTTTGCCGATCTCAGCCTTCTCCCATTCGAATGGGAGGGTTTCGGAAACCAGCGAAAACAGCAGTTCTCCCTGTAACCCTGCGCCGCTAAAAAAGATTATCGGCATACACCTCTCCGTGGGCCGGTCAATTTTCCTGTTTGTCATCTCCAGGCGTCTGAATTGTCGCGAGACCCAGTCGCCTAAATATCGTTGTCCAGAATATTCAGGTCGAGTTCTGGCGCTGTAATTTTTAAGGATTCTGTATCGCGTTGGAACGCAGACGCATAGGCTGAAAAACCTATTGAATGAGAAGATAGTTTGGAGTGTAGACGCTCTCGGCGCATTTACTAGCTGATTGAAATGCCAGTGGGAAAAAAGTGATGGGGCGCGTAATTTCATTCTGCAGGAAAGTCCGCCGTGTTTTTTCCGGGCAGTTTTCCGGGCGGTGTTACCGGTCGTGCAGTGTCGTCAGGGCGCGCTAAATTGCATGGCGATGGCGATGGCGATGGCGATGGCGCTCGGGGAGGCGGTACGCGGTAGGCCTGCAATCGTGCCCCGAGGCACCCTCTGCAGTTGATATTAATTCCAAAATTAATTAAATTGACGAAACTATTGGGGAATGCGAGAACCGGTTATGGCCCGAAGACGCGCGCCCGGCCGCCCCGGCGGTGATTCGGAAGACTTGCGCCGCCGCCTGATCGAAGCGGCCCTGGCCTGCTATGCCCGCGAAGGCGTCGCCGCGGCATCGATCAAGCTGATCGCCAGTGAGGCCGGCGTCACCCCGGCGCTATTGCACTACTATTTCGGCAACCGCGAACTGCTGCGCCAGGCGGTTATCGACAATCGCATACTGCCACTGCTGCGCGGCGTGCAGGAGCAGCTCGCCAGCGTCGACGGTGATGTCGGCGCCCTGATCAGCGCCTTTGTCGTGGCGATGAATCGTGCCATCGCGGACAATCCATGGTGGCCGGCCCTGTGGGTGCGTGAAGTCTTGTGTGAAGGCGGCGCTTTGCGGGAGGTGCTGATCGAGCAGGTGGGGCAGGCGTTTCTCGACACATTCGTGCAGCGCTTTGCCCGCGCCCAGGGTGCGGGCAAGCTCAATCCCGACCTGGATCCACGGCTGCTGCCGGTATCCCTGATCGGCCTGACACTCTTCCCGGCCGCCGGCGCCCCGGTATGGCGCAAGCTATTGCACGCGGATGACATCGATGCCGAGGCCCAGCAGCATCACACCCTGGCGCTGTTACAGCGCGGACTGGAGTTGCGTTCATGACCGTGAAAACTGCCGCTGTTTACACCGCCTGCCTGCTGTCGCTCCTGTTGAGCGGCTGTGAGCGTGCCCCCGAAAGCGCGCTGGGTACGGTTGAGTGGGACCGCATCGCACTGCCGGCGCCGGCAGCGGAAAAAATTGTTTCCATTGCGGTGCGCGAGGGCGAACGGGTGCATGCCGGCCAGACGCTGCTGCAGCTCGATGAGAGCCATACCCGCGCGCAGCTGGCAGCGGCGCAAGCGACACTCGAACGCAATACCGCGGAGCTCGACGAATTGCGCACCGGACCGCGCCGCGAAGAGATCGATCGCGCCCGTGCCAGCCTCAAGGCCGCGCGGGCCGATGCGAAGGAGGCGCGCGACAATTATCGCCGCCTGCACGCCCTCGGCGACAAGGACTATGTTTCCCAGGCGGATATCGACCGGGCCAAGGCGACCGCCGATGCCACCGCGGCCCAGGTGGCCTCTGCCGAGGCCGCACTGCTGGAACTGCAGCGCGGTACCCGCAGCGAGCGCATCGCCCAGGGGGTGGCGGCCCTGGCGCAGGCCCGCGCCGAGGTCGAAGCGCAGCAAGTCCTGTTGCAGAAACTCAAGGTACAGGCGCCGCGAGACGGTCTGGTAGACAACCTGCCGTACAAACTCGGCGACGAGGCGCCGGTGGGCGGGCCGCTTGCGATCATGCTGGTGGGCGACACACCCTATGCGCGGGTCTATATTCCCGAGCCGCTGCGCGCCGATGTGCAGGTGGGCGATACCGCCCGCGTCCGGGTGCAGGGCACGGACAAATCCTACCTCGGTAAAGTCCGCATGATCCGCAACGAGCCGGTATTCACGCCCTACTATGCGCTGACCGGCGACGACGTGGCGCGACTCAGTTACCTGGCGGAAATCCAGCTGGACGAGGACGCCGCGGCCCTGCCCGCCGGGCTGCCGGTGCGTGCCGAGTTCGGCGCGGCGGCGTTGCGCAGCAAGGCGCAAAAAGAGAGTGCCGGCACTTTCCCGCCGGTGCCATTCGAGGTGAGTCAGAACCTGGCGAGTGATAGTAATGGCCGATAGCGATATCGCCATTCGCGCCCGCGGCCTGACCAAGACATTCGGCTCGTTGCGCGCCGTCGACGATGTCGATCTCACCGTCGAACAGCGCCAGGTGTACGGCTTTCTCGGCCCCAACGGCTCCGGTAAGTCCACCAGTATCCGCATGCTGTGCGGCTTGCTGACGCCCACCAGCGGCGAGATCGAGGTGCTGGGCCTGCGCGTGCCGGACGAGGCCGAGGCCCTGCGCCGGCGCATCGGCTATATGACCCAGCAATTCTCCCTGTTTACCGACCTCACCGTGCGCGAAAACCTGGAGTTTCTCGCCGCGGTGCAAAACCTGTCGCGGCAGCAGACCCGTGAGCGCGTCGACGAACTGCTGCACGAATACCACTTCGACGGGCGCGCCGACCAGCTCGCCGGTACCATGAGCGGCGGTCAGCGGCAGCGCCTGGCGCTGGCCGGCAGCGTCATTCATCATCCCGAGTTGCTGTTTCTCGACGAACCCACCAGCGCTGTGGATCCGGAATCGCGGCGCGATTTCTGGGAGAAGCTGTTCGAGCTGGCCGACGCCGGCACGACCATCCTGGTGTCCTCCCACTACATGGATGAAGCCGAGCGCTGCCATCGCCTGGCAATTCTCGACCGCGGCCGCCTGGTGGCGGATGGCAGCCCGGTGGAACTGACCGGCGCCCTGGAACACCGCACACTGGAAGTGCACGCCCCGCAGCCGCGGCGCGCCAAACAGGTTATTGTCACCGTAGAGGGGGTGATCAGCGCCGCGCAGATCGGTAACAGCCTGCGGGTCCTGTGCGCGGATGCCGCAGGCTGCGCCGGGCGCGTTGAACAGGCGCTGGCAGATGCCTCGATCGAAGCCCGGGTAGCGGCCACACCACCCAACCTCGAAGACGTGTTTGTCGCCGTGACCAACCGGCACAGCGACAGCGGGGAACAATCGCCGGGGAGTGCGGGGGAGAAAACAGCGTGAATTGGCGTCGCCTCTGGGCCATCGTGATCAAGGAACTGCGCCAGATCCGCCGCGACCGTGTGACCATGGCGATGATCATCGGTATCCCGGTCATGCAGCTGATCCTGTTCGGCTACGCGATCAATCTGAACCTGCGCCACCTGCCCGCCGCCATCGCCGATCAGGCGCTCACTGCCGGCTCGCGACAGCTGGTAATGGATATGCTCGCCACCGGGGTGATTGAGCCGGTGGCCGATGCGAGCAGCCCCGAACAGTTGATGACCATGCTGCGCCGCGGCGAGATCAGTGTCGGCGTGGCCATTCCGCAGGATTTCGAGCGGCGCCTGGCCGATGGCGAAGAGGCGGTGCAGATACTGGTGGACGGCAGCGATACCGTGGTGCAGAGCGCTGCCTCACAGCTGGCACAGATACCGCTGCATTCCAACCCGGCGGAACCGCGCAATTCCTCCGTGCCACTGCCCAAGCGGCCGATCAGCGTCGTCAGTTTTTACAACCCGCAGCGGGTTTCCGCGATCAATATCGTACCGGGGCTGATCGGTATTATTCTCACCATGACCATGGTGATGTTTACCGCCGTGGCGATCGTGCGCGAGCGCGAACGTGGCAATATGGAATTACTGATCGCCACTCCGATCAGCCGGGCCGAGCTGATGGTCGGCAAGGTGCTGCCCTACGGTGTCATCGGCCTGGTGCAGACCAGCCTGATCCTGCTGCTGGGAACGCTGCTGTTCAGCGTGCCGATTCGCGGCAGCCTGATCGATGTTTACTGGGCGGCAATACTGCTGATTCTCGCCAACCTCAGCATGGGGCTGCTGATTTCCACGCGCGCCCAATCGCAGTTCCAGGCCATGCAGATGACATTTTTTGTATTCCTGCCATCGATACTGCTATCCGGCTTTATGTTTCCGTTCGATGGCATGCCCAAGGTGGCACAGTGGATTGCCGAAGTGCTGCCGCTGACCCATTTCCTGCGCCTGATCCGCGGTATCATGCTGCGCGGCGCCAGCGTCACCGAGCTGTGGCCCGATTGGCTGGCACTGCTGGTGTTTATTGCGGTGATGATGACGCTGGCAATACTGCGCTTTAACAAGCGTCTCGATTGACGAGCGTCGTTGCGCGCGGCCTGGTCTAATAAATAGAAAAATCTGACAACAGGGAGAGTTGAAATGGGATTCCGTTCGCTGTCATTCCGTAGCGTAATCACACTGCTGTCGTTCACGCTGATGACTCTGTCTTCGCCGCAAAGCCATGCGTCCTCCGATTTCGAAAAAACCTATTATCGCCTTGAGGCGAATGTATTCGATCACCAACTGCTGCGCGAGGTTGCCACGGAACTCAAAGCGCCACTGGCACAGCGCCGCGATGATCCCTGGGTATACCTGTGCGCGTCTCTGGCCACACTGGTTGCCGGCTACGATATCGGTGATTGGTATTCCGCCGGCTCATTTGTTCCGGGCACTGTGGAGCGGGCCCTGCAGCTCGCCGGGCGGGCGAGATCCCTCGCGCCCGGTTTGAGCCAGGCCCAGGCGCATTACGCCAGGGTGTTGATTGTTGAGGGCAAATACAAGTTGGCCTGGGAAGTCCTGAACAAAGCGCACGACCTGGATGCAAAGAGTTTTTATCCCTGGTATTTCAGGGGTATCGTCGCGGAAAAAATGCGCGATGCACAAAGGGCATCCGCGTATTTTGACGAGGCCGGGCAGCGGGTCGTACTCGCGCACCAGCGGAATCTGCTGAATATCCACCGGCAGAAAGTGGCGAGACTGACCAGAGACTTTTCCGGGCAGGAGAGGCTGCTGCGCGAAAATATCGACAAGAATCCCGGTACAGCCATTTACTATGGCAACTATGCCCAGTTTCTGATGGCACACAAGCGCTATGCGGAAGCCCGGACGTATTGGGAGAAGGCGGTGGCAATCAATCCCTATCCCCACGCGCTGAAAAAGCTGGCGGAGGTCAATCGGCTGCTGGCAGCGGAACCGGCGCGCCGCTGACCGGGCGTATCGCTCGCGGCCCGGTTACTGGCCGATTGATCGGGTTTCCCGCTGCGGCTCACTTTCTACGCGAGTTGGTTGAATTTTGTACTTCCTGGCCTGCGTGGCAAGTCCACTTGCCCCGTAAACTGTGAACTTATGGGCGATTGTGTTGCCTTGTGCTGTTAGGATGAATCCAACATCACAATAACCGAGGAGGCAACACCGTGACCGAACTCTTCAATAGCCTGCCGCTCTGGCTGTGGTTTGCGTTGGGGCTGGTGGCGTTGTTTGTCGCGCGTAGGCCGGTTCACCAGGGCATCCTGTCCCTGGCGCGTTTCTTTCATCACTCGCTACGCCTGGGCGCCAATGCGGTGGCCAGTGCCGAAATGCGCCTGCAGCAGCGCAACCGCGAGGTGCTGATGGCAGCCGGACGCGAGGCGGCCGAGCGCCATGTGGAGCGGGAATTCGACCGCATCGAGACCACGATGAAAAAGGAGTTGGCGCAGTATCCGACACTGCACCGGCGCCTGTGTGAGCAGCTTACCGCGATCGACGAAGATTATGTGCGCAGCGCCGAAGTGCCGCCGGAGCCCACCAACTGGGCCAAGGCGATCCAGGCAGTGGCGGAAATTCCCGCCAAGCAGGATCCGGTGGTGGGCGATGTGCTGGAGATCATCCACTCGTCCATGCGCAAGGCGGAATCCAAGGCACTGGAAGCCTATCGCGAGTCGGCGCGCGAGCGTCACCAGCTGCTGAAACGCATGATGCCGCACTGGCGCTCGATGCTGACCACCCTCGGGCGGGTCAACAAAAGCGTGGAATCGGTACAGCACCGCGCCAAGGTGCTGGACGGGCATATGGAGCGCTACGAGGAAATCCAGCAGGACAGCGACCGCGCCCAGCGTATGTTGTCGTCGTCGTCCCTGAGCCAGTTCTTTATCTCCGCGTTTGTGCTCGCGGTCGCCGTCGGCGGGGCGCTGATCAACTTCCACCTGATTGCGCGGCCGATGAGTGAAATGGTGGGTGGTACCAGCTATATCGGCAATTTCAAAGTGGCGGATATCTCGGCGCTGGTGATTATCCTGGTCGAGGTCTCCATGGGCCTGTTTCTGATGGAGTGCCTGCGTATCACGCGGCTGTTTCCGGTGATCGGGGCGCTCAGCGACAAGCTGCGCCGGCGCATGATGTGGGCGGCGTTTATTCTGCTGTTCTTCCTCGCCAGCGTCGAGGCCGGGCTGGCCTTTATGCGCGAGATCCTGATGCAGGAAGACCTGGCGGTGAGTGCGCAGTTGCGCGGCGAGCAGATTACCGCCGGTGCCGGCGGACTCTACTGGATCACCACGGCCGCGCAGATGGGCATGGGCTTCGTTCTGCCATTTGCGCTGACGTTTGTCGCCATACCCCTGGAGAACTTTATCGCCTCGGCGCGCACCGTCATCGGTGTGCTGTCGGCGTTTGTACTGCGGGCGCTGTCGGTACTGCTGCGCCTTACCGGCACCGCATCCCTGCGCCTCGGCGCCATGCTGGTGCGGCTGTACGATATCGCCATCTTCTTCCCCCTGTGGCTGGAGAGCAAATTCCTCGACTGGCGTAACAGCTCCGCCGTCGCCGGCAGCGCGGAGAAGGCCCAATGAAAAAACTGTACAGTCTAATGGTGGCCGCCCTGTGCGGCCTGTTGCTGGTCGCCTGTGGAAAACCGGTTATCCACAGCCAGGGCGTTTACATGCTGATCGACACCTCCGGCACCTATACAAAAGAGCTGGACAAGGCACAGCAGGTGATCAACTACACGCTGGCGAAGATGAATCCCGGTGATACCTTCGCGGTGGCCAGTATCAACAGTGGCAGCTTCAGCGAGAAGAATATCAAGGCCAAGGTGACCTTCGACGACCGCCCCAGTGTCACCAATCAACAGAAGCGCGCCTTCCAGCAGTCGATCCAGAAATTCGTCGACGATGCCCGGCCGGCAGCCTACACCGATATCACCGGCGGCCTGCTGCAGGCGGTGGAGTTTCTCAACGAAAAGCACCCGGGGCGCAAGACCATCCTGATTTTTTCCGACCTCAAGGAAGAGATCAAGAAGGGCTACAACCGCGACGTGCCGCTGCACCTGGACGGCTTCAATCTGGTGGCGCTGAACGTGACCAAGCTGCGCAGCGACAATGTCGACCCCAACGAGTACCTCGGGCGTCTGCACCAGTGGCAGCAGAAAGTCGAGGACAATGGCGGCAGCTGGCGGGTCGTCAACGACCTCGAGCGGCTGGAAAAGATCCTGCCCTGAGTTTGCCCGCCGATTCATGCACAAGCGGCCAACGGCCGCTTCTACAATAAGCCTTGTCAATCTCACCACTGCGGCCACCGATGTTCAGTTTCTTCCTCTTCTGTCTCCTGCTTGTGGGGCTATGGCTCTACGCCCGCGCCCGCCCGGTGGCGTCGTCGCCGCTGCACCGCGCCGGCAATGGCCAGACGCTGGTGATCTCCCACGGCGACGAGGCCAATAGCGGTCTCTATCCCGGCAATACGCTGCATTACCTGCAGCAAATGGTCGAGCTGGGCGTCGACGCGCTGGAGTTCGACCTCAATCTCACCGCCGATGGTGCGCTGGTCCTGATCCACGATGGCAACCTCGAGCGCACCAGCGATGGCCGTGGCGCCGTACAGGACATGACCCTGGAGGAATTGCGCCGCCTGAACGCCGCGCACCGATGGACGCGCGACGGCGAGACCTTCCCCTACCGCGCGCGGCCGCTGCCCATCAGTACGGTCGATGAAGTCTTCGCCGCGCTGCCGAATACGCCGATGATTATCGAGCTCAAGAACAACGACCTGCGTGCGGCGGCGGCACTGGCGCACAGTGTGCGCGCGGCGGGGGCGGAAACGCGGGTGGTGGTGTCGTCCTTCCACTACCGGGTCATCGCCCAATTCCGCCAGCTTTGTCCACAGGCGGCCACCGGCGCGACGCTGCCGGAAGGGCTGCTGTTCTTCGCCGCCCAGCTGCTCGGCGCGGAAAAGCTGCTGCGCCCCGCATACCAGACCATGCAGCTGCCGCCGGAATTTCACGGCATCCGTGTCTTCACCCGGCGTTTTGTGCGCGCGGCGCACCGCTGCGGGCTGCATTTGTCGGTGTGGACTGTGGATAAACCGGAAGAGATGCGCGCGTTCATCGCGCTGGGGCTGGACGGCATCGTCACCAATCGGCCCGATACTCTGCTGTCGTTGCGGGGGTAGGGCAGCTGCACGGGCGAACACAAGGTTCGCCCGTGCAGATCGACATGCGATTTCTTTTGCACTGATTTGCGACAGGCCACCAGCGGCATTGAACGCCTTTAGAACTTGGTGGCCTGTTCCGTAGGGGCGGACCTTGTGTCCGCCCGTCTCGCCGGCAGCCCGCTAGGCCGGATCCTTGCTGCGCGACAGCCGGCGACTCAGCGACTGCCAGGACAAACGCGCGCGAGGGCTGTCATCGCTTTGCGTTTCCCCTGCACCTTCTCCTTCTCGAACCCTGAAGAAAGCCGCGTACAGCGCCGGCAGGAACAGCAGTGTCAGTGCCGTGGCCACGATCAGCCCGCCCATAATGGCCACCGCCATGGGGCCGAAGAAGTCACTGCGCGATAGCGGAATCATCGCCAGTACCGCGGTCAGTGCGGTCAGCACGATGGGGCGGAAGCGGCGTACGGTGGATTCGACGATCGCCTCCCAGCGGCTCAGGCCCTGGGCTATGTCCTGCTGGATCTGGTCGACCAGGATCACCGAGTTGCGCATGATCATGCCCGCCAGCGCGATGGTGCCGAGCATGGCCACAAAGCCGAAGGGCTGGTGGAATACCAGCAGGAATACGGTCACGCCGATAATGCCCAGCGGCGCGGTCAAAAACACCATCGCCGACAGCGAGAAGCTGCGCAGCTGTAACATCAGCAGTGTCATCACCACCAAGAGGAACAGCGGCATACCGGCGTTGACCGATGCCTGGCCGCGGGCAGACTCTTCCACGCTGCCGCCGATCTGCAGCAGGTAACCGGGCGGCAGCTGCGCACGAATCTGCTGCAGCTGCGGCCAGATCTGGTTGACCACGGTAGCGGGCTGCTGCTTGCCATAGATATCCGCGCGTACGGTGACGGTGGGCAGGCGGTTGCGGTGCCAGATAACCCCTTCCTCAAAGCCGTAATCCAGTTTGGCAATCTGGTTCAGCGGCACGCTGCGGCCGCTGTCGGTCTGTACTGTCAGGTCGCCGAGCTGGCCCAGCGCCTTGCGTTCATGGTGATCGCCGCGCACCTCCACGTCGATCAGCTCGTTGTCCTCGCGGTACTGGCTCACCGGAATGCCCGACAGGGTGCTGTGGAGTGCCCGCGACAGATCCGCGGAGTTGACCCCGAGGGCGCGGGCGCGAGCCTGGTCTACGTGCAGCTGTACCGATTTACTCGGTTCTTCCCAGTCCAGGTGTACATTGGTCACTGCCGGGTTTTCGCGCACCTTGTCCGCGACTTCACGGGCGAGTTTGCGCACCTCGGGAATATCTTCGCCGGATACGCGGAACTGCACCGGATAGCCCACCGGCGGCCCGTTTTCCAGCCGCGAAACCCGTGTGCGCGCACTCGGGAATTGTTCATGCAGTGTATCGATAAGCCAGTCGCGCACCTGTTCGCGCTCCTCGACGCTGCGGGTCATCAGCACGAACTGGGCGAAACTCGCGGCGGGCAGCTGCTGATCCAGCGGCAGGTAGAAGCGCGGCGAGCCGGTGCCCGCATAGGCGACGTAATTCTCCACCTGCTTGTTGCCGGCCAGCAGCTTCTCCAGGCGTTTGGCCTGGTACTCGGTAGCGTCCAGCGAGGCACCTTCGTTCAGTTTCAGGTCCACCATCAGTTCCAGTCGTGCTGACGACGGGAAAAACTGCTGCGGTACAAGGCGGAACAGTGCAATGGCGCCGACAAAAACCAGCAGCGTCAGTGCGATCACCGTTTTGCGATGGCGCAGGCACCAGGTCACCAGGCGGCGGAACCGCCGGTAAAACGGCTTGTGGTAGGGATCGTGTACCGCGCCACTGGCGTCGCGGCGGGCCAGGTTGGGCAACAGCCGGTCGCCCAGGTAGGGTACGAATACCACCGCGGCAATCCACGAGGCCAGCAGCGACAGGGTCACCACCTGGAAAATGGAGCGGGTGTACTCGCCGGTGCCGGATTGCGCGGTGGCAATCGGCAGGAAGCCGGCGGCGGTGATCAGGGTACCGGTCAGCATCGGGAAGGCGGTGCTGGTCCAGGCAAAGCCGGCCGCCTTGAGCCGGCTGAGTCCCTGTTCCATTTTGATCGCCATCATCTCCACGGCGATGATGGCATCGTCGACCATCAGCCCCAGCGCCAGTACCAGTGCGCCGAGGGAAATCTTGTGCAGGCCGATATCGAAGTAGTGCATCAGCGCAAAGGTCATCGCCAGCACCAGTGGAATCGACAACGCCACCACCAGGCCGGTGCGCGCGCCCAGAGAGAAAAAACTCACCAGCAGCACGATCGTCAGCGCCTCGGCCAGAACGCGCAGGAATTCGCCCACCCCGCGCTCCACCGCTGCCGGCTGGTCGGACACCTTGTTCAACTCCAGCCCCAGTGGCAGGTCCTGCTGCAGTTTGGCAAACTCGGCATCCAGGTGCTTACCCAGTGCGAGAATGTCGCCGCCCTTTTTCATCGACACGGCAATACCGATGGCGTCATGGCCCATAAAGCGCATGCGTGGCTGCGGCGGATCGCTGAAGCCGCGGTGCACGTCGGCGATATCGCCGAGCGCCTGGGTGCGGCCGTCGACACTGATCGGGAAGCGGCGGATTTCATCTACCGACTGGAAGCGACCACTGACGCGGATACGCACCCGGTCGCTGGGGGTGTCGACGAAGCCGGCATCGGCAACGCTGTTCTGGGCCTGCAGTGCGCCGAGAACCGCCGACAGCGGAATACCGAGTGAGGCCAGCTTGGTATTGGAGATATCGACCCAGATCTTCTCGTCCTGCAGGCCGATCAGCTCCACCTTGCCCACGTCCGGCACCCGTTGCAGCGCCAGCCGCAGACGCTCGGCGTAATCTTTTTTCAGCGCGTAGTCAAAGCCCTTGCCCGTCAGCGCGTAGATGTTGCCGAAAGTCGTGCCGAATTCATCGTTGAAAAACGGTCCCTGCACATCCGGTGGCAGCGTGTGGCGGATGTCGTTGACCTTCTTGCGCACCTGGTACCAGAGATCGGGGATTTTGCTCGAGCGCATATCGTCGCGGGCGACGAACATCACCTGGGACTGGCCCGGGCGGGAAAAGGAGGTGATGCGGTCGTAGTCGCCGGTTTCCATCAGCTTCTTTTCGATACGTTCGGTAACCTGCCGGGAAACTTCCTTGGCGCTGGCGCCGGGCCACAGGGTGTTGATCACCATCACCTTGAAAGTAAACGGCGGGTCTTCGCTCTGGCCCAGCTGGGTGTAAGAGACCGCACCCAGTACCCCCAGTACGATCATCGCGTAGAGCACCAGCGGGCGATTTTTCAGGGCCCACTCGGACAGGTTAAAACGCATGGTAAAGCTTCCGTTAGTCGCGCCCGCATCCGGCGGGCGTTACACCGATTTTGCACTGGCTTTGCGGCGGTGGCCGGTGGCCGCGCGCGCAAAAGCCGGTTTTTATGGCTGTTGTGTCTCTTCCCGGGCGTAGACGCCGTCGACCTCGATGGGGCGGTTGGCGCGGTCGACCGGTCGCACCCGCTGGCCCTCATGTACCAGCTGGGTACCGGCGGCCACAACCCAGTCGTTGGTGCTCAGGCCGGACAGTACCGGCACCCGCTCGGCGCCGTAGGGGCCGACGGTGATCGGCGTCTTGTGCAGGGTGAACTGCCCGGGCTCCAGCACCCACACATAGGGTTTGCCGCTATCGGCGGTTACCGCGGACAGCGGCAGCGACAGCACCTGCGGTTGCGCGGCGGAATCCTGGTACACGCGCGCACTCTGGCCCAGCTCCGCGCCCACGTGCGCGTTATCGAAAGCGACCCGCGCCTCGAAAGTGCGCGAGGTCGGGTCCGCCGCCGGCGCCAGTTCGCGGAGTCGGCCGGGGAAAGGCTGGCCCGGACGCGACCAGAGTTCCACCGCCAGTTGCTGGCCCACCTTGAAGCGGCCGATACCCTGCTCGGGCAGGTCGATACGCACTTCGCGCTCGCCGTCTGCCGCCAGCCGGAAAACCGCCTGGCCGGCGGCCACGACCTGCCCGGCCTCGGCAAAGCGGCGGGCGATCACTCCGGCGCGGGGGGCTTTCAGGATGGCGTAGCCGGCGCGGTTGCGCGCTACTTCCAGCTGCGCGCGGGCCTGCTCGAGCTGTGCGGAGCCGGCGTCGAAGCGGGTCTGCACCGAATCGAACTGCGACTGGCTGACCAGCTGTCGCGCCAGCAGTTTGCGGTAGCGCTCCAGCTGGCTGGCGGCGAGCTGCTGCTCCGCCGCGGCCGAACGGAAGGCCGCTTTGGCACTGTCGAGTTGCAGTTGCAGGTCGTCGGCGTTGAGTTTCGCCAGCGCCTGACCGGCGGTAACGCGATCGCCCACATTGACCAGGCGGCGGCTGATCTTGCCGCCGATACGAAACGCCAGGTCGGGCTCGAAGCGGGCGCGCACTTCGCCCGGGTAGACTTGTCGCAGCGCATCGGCAGACTGCGGCTGGACCATGATGGCCGGGCGCGGCTTGACGCTTTTGCCGGGCTCCGCCGGCCCGCAGGCGGCGAGGATCAGGCACAGCGGCACGGCTGCCAGAGCGGCGGTAACGAGCGGTCGGTTCATGGAAGGACCTCTTCCCTGTGGTGTTGGCGGCCGTGGCAACGGGGCGTGAATGCGCGCCGCGGTTGGCCGGTAATGTTATACTGGCGAGTATAGTAATTTTATTAAACTCGCCAGTCCAGTATTTGGAGCGTTATGTCTGAACAGTCACCGATAGCCGCCGCGCGCGGCCGTCCCAAGGATCCGGTCAAGCGCCGGGCGATTCTCGATGCGGCCAAGGTGTTGTTCCTGACCCACGGCTTCGCCGGCACCAGCATGGATGCCGTGGCGGCCGCCGCCGGTGTGTCCAAGCTCACCGTCTACAACCACTTTTCCGACAAGGAGACGCTGTTCTTCACCGCGGTGGAATCGAAGTGCGAGGACCAGATGCCGCTGCCGATGTTTACCCTGGAGCAGGGCGACTCGGTGGAGGAAATGCTGAACCGCATCGGCGTGGCCTTTCTGGAAATGATCGACAGCGAGGAATCGCTGCACCTGATGCGCTTGCTGTGTGCCATGGCCGGCCAGGATGCGGAGATGGCGCGGCTGTTTTACGAGGCGGGCCCGAAACGCACCATGAGCGGCATGGAGCGTTTCCTGCGGCGGGCAACAGAGCTGGAACTGCTGGATGTGGCCGATCCCATCGGAGCGGCAGAGTTTTTCTTCGGTATGTTGCAGGGCGGATGCCGCCACACCCTGATCCTGACCGGTTGCAGTGAGCCGCCCGCGGATAACCGCCCGCTGGTGAGCGAGGTGGTGCGGCGTTTTGTGCGGGCTTATGCGGTCTGATGGCGACGGAGATAGAATTCTGAAGGTGGTGCACCAGCGCTGGCGGTCTGGATTTTTCCTAGGGCCACAGGCGCTGTTGCCACCGAATTCCCAGTGACGCACGGAGCGACCAAGGGCGAACCCTGCGTTCGCCCAGGCCGCAGCGGGTAAACGATCAGCTCTTGATCCGGTAGCCGGTGCGGAAAATCCACCACACTGCGGTCATGCACAGCAGCAGGAACAGCAGTGTCATCCCCAGGCTCAGGCCCACGCTCACATCCGCATTGCCGTAAAAGGCCCAGCGGAAGCCGCTGATCAGATAGACCACCGGATTGAACAGGGTAATTTTCTGCCACAGTTCCGGCAGCATATTGATGGAATAGAAGGCGCCACCGAGGAAAGTCAACGGCGTGATCACCATCAGCGGAATCACCTGCAGTTTCTGGAAGTCGTCGGCCCAGACACCGATGATGAAGCCGAACATGCTGAACGTCAGTGCGGTCAGTACCAGGAAACCGAGCATCCAGAAGGGGTGCAGGATTTCGTAGTCGACAAAGCAGCGCGCGGTGGCCAGGATCAGCAGGCCGAGCACAATCGACTTGGTGGCCGCGGCGCCCACGTAGCCGGCCACGATCTCGAACGCCGATACCGGCGCTGACAGCACCTCGTAGATGGTGCCGGAGAACTGCGGGAAGAAAATTCCGAAGGATGCATTGGAGATGCTTTCGGACAGCAGGGACAGCATGATCAGCCCGGGGATGATGAAGGCCCCGTAACTGACGCCGTCGATATTGCCCATACGCGAGCCGATGGCGGCGCCGAAGACAATAAAGTACAGCGATGTGGACAGCACCGGCGAGGCGATACTCTGCATCAGCGTACGCCAGGTGCGGGCCATTTCGAACTTGTAGATGGCGCGAATTCCGTACCAGTTCATTCCTGCACCTCCCCGCTCAGCTGCACTATTTTCTCTTCACGTGCGCCGCGCACCAGGCCGACAAAGATCTCCTCCAGTGAGCTTTCGCGCGTGTGCAGGTCGCGGAATTCGATTTCGGCGGTGTTGAGCCGGCGCAGCAGCTCGGCAATACCGGTATCGCTGCTCTTGATATCGAAACGGTAGACCAGCTGGTTGCCGTCTTCGCTCAGCGTCAATGGCAGGTCCGACAGTACTTCGGGTACCTGCTGCAGTGGCTCCAGGAGCTGCAGGCTGAGTTCTTTCTCACCCATTTTCTGCATCAGGGTATCTTTCTCCTCTACCAGCACGACTTCGCCGCGGTTGATGACTCCCACCCGGTCGGCCATCTCCTCGGCTTCTTCGATATAGTGGGTGGTCAGGATCACGGTGACCCCGGATTCGCGCAGTTCGCGCACCATGTCCCACATATCCTTGCGCAGCTCCACGTCTACGCCCGCGGTCGGCTCGTCCAGAAACAGGATATCCGGTTCGTGGGACAGCGCCTTGGCGATCATCACCCGGCGTTTCATCCCGCCGGACAGCGCCATGATCTTGCTGTCCTTCTTTTCCCACAGCGACAGCTGGCGCAGCAGCTTCTCGATATAAGCCGGGTTCGGTGCCTTGCCGAACAGGCCGCGGCTGAAATTGACCGTGGTCCACACACTCTCGAACGAATCCGTGGCCAGTTCCTGGGGCACCAGGCCGATGGCGCGGCGCGCGGCGCGGTAATCGCGCACGATATCGTGGCCCGCCGCAGTGACAGTGCCGCCGCTCGGATTGACGATACCGCAGACAATACTGATCAGGGTGGTCTTGCCGGCGCCGTTTGGCCCCAACAGCGCGAAGATCTCCCCGCGCCGGATTTGCAGGTCGACGTTTTTCAGCGCAGTAAAACCTCCGGCGTAGGTTTTACTGAGCCCGTTGACGGAAATAATCGGTTCCACTTCTTTCCTTCCTCTAATGATACTGGCCCTGTCCAGTTGTCGTTCGGCAAGCGTCACATTCGACATTCCCTTTGCCGGCGGCAATTCAGTGTGCGGAGAGGGCTTCCCCGGGGGGCTAGTTTGTCAGGTTTGAGCGCTATTGTAGTTGCCTAATTCTGCCTGAACGTTGAGACGCGGCAGAGCTTCGGGCTGGTGTAGAGCTATTTCATCATTACCGAATACGCATTCATTTTGTAGTCGGGCCAGCAGATCGCGGCCGCGGTAGCCGCCGCCACCAGTAACAGCACTGTGCCCATCACAGCGAAGCCTGCGGTCAGACCGAAATGTGCGACCAGCGGCTGGCTTGCCAGTGGCGACAGGAACTGGCCGAGGAACAGGCTCGCGGTCAGGGCGCCGGCGACGCGCCCGCGCAGTGCTGCCGGAGCCAGTTCCAGCGCGCGCGCGGCCAGGTGTGGCATCAGCACGCCCTTGCCGAGACCGAACAGCACCAGTGCCAGTATCAGGACGCCGTAGCCCTCTGCGCTGGTCACCAGCAGCAGGCCCGTGCCCATCACCGCGAAACTGGCGGCGACCAGGCCGCTGTTGCGCAAGCGCAGGCGGCGGTATAGCAGCAGCGCACTGACAGCTGCGGCCAGGTTGCCACAGCCGATGGCGAGCCCCGCGCGGCTCGGCTGGGTGATACCCAACTCGCGCAACAGGAACGGCATCTGCGTGGGAATCAGGAAAAATGCCAGGCTGGCCAACAGTGCCGCGCCCAGTACCGCGGCGAGCAGCGGGCGGTTGTGCGCCGGGGCCTGTTCGGCAGTGGCCGCGGCGGTGTCCGTGAAGCGTGGCAGTTCGCGCAGGTTGCGCAGCACCGCCGGCAACAGCAGCAGCGCCAGGGCATAGACGGCAAAGGGCGCGCGCCAGTGCCAGTCCGCCAGCAGGCCGCCGATGAGCAGGAACACCACACCGCCGAAGCTGACAAACGCGGCCTTGCTGCCCATGAAATTTTTCCGCTGGGTGCCGCGGTAATAATCCCCGGCCAGTGCCGTGACTGCGGTCATGGTACCCGCGGCAGCCAGGCCGAGCAGTGCGCGTCCCGCCAGCAGTGCCGGCAGGCTGTCGGCAATCAGTCCGGAAGTTCCCGCCAGCGCGTATAACAGCAGCGCGCCGAGTAACAGTGGCAGTCGCCCCCAGCGGTCGGCAGCGACGCCCGCCAGTGGTGCCCCCAGGGCGATGGAGAGTGCTGGCAGGGTCAACACCATTTTACTCAGCAGTTCGCTGTGGTTGCTGTCGGCAAAGTGGTCCTGCAGCGCCGGCAGCGAGGGCACGACGGTGGCGCCGGCCATAACCGTCAGCGCCGCCAGGCACAGCAGGGTTATGCGTTGCGGCAGGCTGTCGCGGACCGGAAGCGGGCTTGCCGGTGCCGGGATCGAAGTCGTTAGCGGTGTGGTCATTGTGCAATCTCCCCGTAGGCCTGTGCGCGGCGTGCATCGCGCAGGGCGCCGAGCCACCAGTGCAGGTACGCGAGCATACGTTTCATGGATCGTTCGGCGCGCTCCGGTGATTGCAGTTGGCCGTCGCTGTCGAATTGCTCCCAGGCATTGATAAACGTCACGCTGTCGCGCAGCGTCACCGCATGCAGTTCGGCGAATACCAGGCGGAGCTGCTCCAGGGCGCGGATGCCGCCCGACAGGCCGCCGTAGCCGACAAACGCCACCGGCTTGGCCTGCCATTCGGCCTTGGCGGAATCGATCAGGGCTTTCAGCGGCGCGGGGTAGCCGTGGTTGTATTCCGGTGTGACCACGACAAAACCCTCCGCGCGCGCGAGCTGCGCGCGCAGCTCGCGCGGCTGCGGCAGGTCGGCGGGGTCGATGCGCTGCAGTTTGTAGTCAGTGTGTTTTTCCAGTTGTGCGGCGGTCCAGTTGGCGATGCTGTCGCACAGGCGGCCTTCGCGGTCGCTGCCGTAGATCAGTGCGATTTCCATGCGGTTGTCCATCAGTTTCTCCTCGGGGGGAAGGTGGGGCTTGTCAGCGAATGCGGAGCAGTGTAAAACCTCAACTAAAGTTGAGGTCAACGGCTGCGGCCGATTGAAAATTGCTATCGGGTAATCGAGGTCCGGGCTATGACAAAAGGCGGCGGCCTGAGCCGTGAACTGAGTGTGGGGGCGGTATCTGAGCGCAGCGGTGTGCCGGTGTCGGCACTGCACTTCTATGAGAGCAAGGGGCTGATCAGCAGCTGGCGCACTGCCGGCAACCAGCGTCGCTACGGGCGCGATGTGCTGCGGCGCCTGGGGATCATCAAGGTGGCGCAGCGGGTGGGGATTCCACTGGCGGAGATCAAGACGGCGCTGGATACCCTGCCGGACGGGCGCACGCCGAACAAGAAAGACTGGAGCCGGTTGTCGGCGCGCTGGCGCGAGGACCTGAACAGCCGCATCGAACAGCTGACCCGAATGCGCAAGCGCCTCGATGGCTGTATTGGTTGCGGTTGTCTATCGATGGGCAGTTGCCCGCTGTACAACCCCGGTGATAGCGCCGCGGAGCGGGGTAGTGGTGCGCAGTACCTGGAGGGTGATCCCTGAGTTGCCAGTTGCCACATATGACACCGCCGGTGATTAGACTGCATGACCCTGTTCTGTTCTGTTCTGTTCTGTTCGGCGCGGTGCGCTGTAGATTACTCGGTGGCGGCCCTGCTACCGGTGGCCTTATGCGGGACACGCCGTGAACCCATCCCTGGGGGCTTGGCGGCCGGATCCCTCCGGCCGACAGTCCCGCAAAGGCCACCGGTATCAGGGCCTTTGCATAACGTTCATTGTGTCTAGATAGCCTTTACTGCTCGACACACTCTTACGAAGTTAGCTACTACAAATTTAAGGCAAAGTGCTGGGTGTACCATTTTGAAACCGTCGGCGACAGGGCCGAAGGCGCCGTGAATGCCTGGAACGGCCGGACCGTCGCCGCCGGAGCGTACAGGGATGTATTTAAGGGGGGCGCCCAGCCCGATTTCGAAATGGTACACCCAGGGCTTTGCCGCCGCGAAGTTAGTTCGGAGCACCGCTGAACCAAGTGGACTATGTGAAATCAAAAAGGGTGAACACAGGGGGCGCCCAACCGCGCCAAATACTCTCGGTACCGTCGCTTCTACAAATCGTCGCTACCGGATAAAAGTCTGTAGTGCTCCACCTCGGGAAACGGATCATAGAAGTGATGCAGTAACGCTTTCCAGCGCTGGTATTTCGCCGAGCCGCGGAAACCCTCTGTGTGATCCTCGAGCGTCTGCCAGCGCACCAGCAGCAGGCAGCGGTTTTCCTTTTCCACACATTTTTGCAACTGGTGGCTGAGGTAGCCGGGCATGGCGGCGATGATGGACTGGGCTTCGGTAAAGGCCCGTTCAAAGTCGGCACACTGGCCGGCTTTGATATCGAGCTGCGCGACTTCCAGTATCACCGCCGTTGGCTGCATATTATATTAAGCGAAAATACGGCGGTAGAAGGCGACGGTGCCCTTCCAGGCATCGGCCGCGGTGTCTGCGTTGTAGGCGAGGGGGATGCCGAATTTTTCCCCTTTGCCGGTGGCGGCGGGGTTGGTAAAGCCGTGTTTGACGCCGGGATAACTGGTTAGCTCGAATTTCACCCCGGCTTTCTGCATTTCCCCGACAAAGCCGGTGACCTGCTCGGTGGGTACCATATCGTCGGCACCGCCGGTGTAGACCTGCAGTTCCGCCTTGATGCTGCCGGGCTTCACCTGGATATCGCTTTGCAGGGTGCCGTGATAGCTGATGGCGCCCTTCAGGTCGATGCCGAGCCGCGCCATATTCAGCGCCACGGCGCCGCCGAAGCAATAGCCCTGCGCGGCGATTTTTTGTGAGTCGACGGTTTCGTGCTGCTGCAGCAGCTCCAGCGCCGCGCGGAAGCGCGCTTCGATGGCACCGGGGGTGTTCAGGGCATTATTCATCAGTTCGGTGGCATCGGTGGGATTGTTGGCACTCTTGCCGCTGCCGAACAGGTCCAGCGCGAAGGCGGTGTAACCCTCTGCGGCCAGCATGTCGGCCTGTTCACGCACGAAATCACTGTGGCCCCACCACTCGTGAATCAACAGAACCCCGGGGCGTTTTTCGCTGCTGCTGTCATCGTAGGCGATATAACCGGTAAAGGCTTCACCGTTTACGGTGTAGTCGACAGATTCACTGTGCACGTTGATCTCCTCTGACAAAAATTGAATAGCCGTGGATTTATTGATCCCACGGCGGACCTTTCAGTTCCACCACATTGGATTCCGGATCGGTGATGTACAGGGACGGACCCTCGCCCTCGGCGCCGTAGCGGGACTCCACCTGGCCCGGATCCACACCGCGATTGCGCAGATACTGGATGATGGTCTCGGCATTGAAGGGCTCGACGCGCAGGCACAGGTGATCCAGGTTGCGCCCTTCGCGCCCCGGCGCGGCGCCGCCGGCACGGCCGAGCTTCTGGTTGACCGGCACCAGGTCAATCAGGCTGCTGCCGGCGCGCAGCTGGTACAGGCCGATATCGCGCTGCTCCCGCTCGACGGTGCAGCCGAGCAGGCCGCAATAGAAATCGAGCATTGCCTGCAGGTCGCTGACGCGCAAGACGATATGGTCAATCTGGCGGATCTGAAATGGTGTTGTCATTGTTTACCCGAAAATCCGTTACACCAATGGTCCCAGGAAAGGCTCGATCGTAACCCAGTCACCGGTGGCGCAATCACCGCTGTCCTGTGACAACACGATAAAACAGTTGGCGCGGGCGAAGCCAGAGAGAATATGGCTACCCTGGATACCGGCGCTCTCCACCACCTGCAGGCCGTCACCGTCACGATAGGTAAAGCCGCGCTGGTAGTCGGTGCGCCCCGGTGCCTTGCGGATCGGGTTGATCAGCCGCGCGCGGCTCTGCAGGCGCGGGTGACGCGCGCTTTCTGCGACGCCGCGGACCTTTTCCAGTGCCGGCAGCACCAGCTGGTAAAGGGTGACCAGCGCGGAAACCGGATTGCCGGGCAGGCCGAAGAACAACGCCGCGCCGGCGTTGCCGCCATCGGCCGGTTCGCGCGGCAGGCGGCCAAAGGCGAACGGCTTGCCGGGCTTGATCGCCAGGCGCCACATTTCCAGTTGACCGAGTTCCTCGAGTACGCGGCGGGTGTAATCCGCGTCACCCACCGACACGCCGCCGCTGGTGATCACGATATCGGCGCTATCGCGCGCACGCATAAACGCATCGCGAATGGTGCCGGGATCATCAGGTTGGCAGCCGAGATCGATCACCTCGATATTCATTTGCGCCAGCGCCGCCTTCAATGCGATGCGATTACTGTCGTAGATATCGCCGCGGCCGAGTTCGGCCGCCGGGGTTTCGAGCGGGCGCAGCTCGTCGCCCACCGATAGTACCGCGGCGCGCAGCCGGCGTATTGCTGTTACGTGGCTGATCCCGGCTGCGGCGAGCAATGCGATATCCGCCACGCGGATGGGGTGACCGGCGCGCAGCAGACACTGGCCCACGCACACATCCTCGCCGCGGCGGCGGATGTGTTCGCCGACAGCGGCGCTTGTATGCAGGTGCAACACCTCGCCGGCAAGCTCTGCCTGCTCCTGCATCACTACGCGGTCGGCACCAGCTGGCAGCGGTGCGCCGGTGGTAATGCGTGCGCATTCGCCGGCTTTGAGTGTTCCGTCGAACGGATGGCCGGCGAGGCTCTTGCCGGTCAGGGTAAAGGTATCGCCGTCGCCGGCCAGGGCGTAGCCGTCCATCGCGGAGTTGTCACAGGGCGGCAGGTCGAGTTGCGCCCCGGCGTCTTGCGCCAGCACGCGGCCGCAGGCCTGTTCCAATGGCAGGGTTTCGGTATCCCGCAGCGGGGCGACGGCATCCAGCAACTGCTGGCGTGCGTGCTCGACGGGGATCAGGCCGGGTTGAAGGCAGCGGTCGGCGGTCATGGCGGCTTATCTTTCTTGTCGGTGATAGGTCGACATTAACGCGCGGCGGCGCAAATGCAAAGCTGGAGGGCGGGATTCCTCGCTGTAGAAGCGGTTGAGGACCGCTCCTGCAGCGGGAGAAGGCATCAGGCGACGTGTTGAGTTTGCGTGCGCAGCAGCGCGGCGATTTCCGCTTTACAGGAGCCGCAGTTGGTGCCGCAGCCGAGTTCGGCGCCAAGCTGCTCTACCGAGTCGGCGCCGGCGTCGATGGCGCACTCGATCTGCTCGCGCGAGACCTGCATACAGCTGCAGATGATCTGTGGCGCCGGGGCGACTTTCTGCAGCAGTTGTGCCGGCTGCTGTGGCAGTGGCTGTTGCAGCCACTGCTCCAGCGCGCGGCGATCCGGTAGTTGCTGCCAGTCTGTGGCACTGAACAACAGCAGCTGCAGAGCGTCCGTGTGCACTAGCCAGCGTTCACCGGCGGGCAGGTGCAGTTGCTGCCAGTGCAGCGGTTCCGCGACCTCGGCCAGTAGTTGTTGCGCCAGCATGCGGCAGTCCGGCGTTTGTCCCAGTGCCAGCTCGTAGCGGTAGCCGCCCGCACAGGGCACGCGGTACCAGTGCACCAGCGCGTCGATATCCGCCAACCGGGTTTGCAGACGCTCGGTCACGGCGGCGCTACACACCAGGCGCAGATAACTGTGTGCGGCCAGTGGCTGCAACGCGACGGCGATCTGTTTGAACTCCGGCTGGCCCGAGTGCGGATCGATGACCGGCTCCGCCAGCGCGCTGACGCGGCTGTCGCCGGCGAGGCTCTCGCTCCAGTGAATCGGTGCGAACACTTCGCCGGCTTTCTGTGTGGCGGTGACTGCGGCACGCCCGCGCATTCGTCCGCGCGCGCTGCGCAATTGCACCAGCTGGCCGTCGCGTACCTGCCAGCGCGCGGCGTCGGCGGGGTGGATCTGCAGCTCGGGCAGTTCGCTGTGATCGAGCAGCTGGCGCGCGCGGCCGGTGCGGGTCATGGTGTGCCACTGGTCGCGCATGCGACCGCTGTTCAGCCACAGCGGGAAGTCATTGCTGCGTTGCTGTTGCGGTGCGCGCGGTGCCACGGCGATAAAGCGCGCGCGACCGGAGTCTGTGAAGAAACGGCCGTCGCCAAACAGTCGTTGGCTGCCGTTGGGGTTGATCGCGTTGGCCGGCCATTGCACTGGTTGCAGCTGGTCGTACTGGCGCCGGCTGAGGCCGGCCAGCGCGGAAATATCGAAGGCGCGGCGGCCGCCGTTTTCAAACCCGGACAGGGCCGCGTGTTCGCGGAAAATTTCCGCCGGGTGACGGTAATCGAACGCTTTCCGGTGGCCGAGGCGCGCGGCCAGGTCGCAGACGATCTGCCAGTCGTGGCGCGCTTCGCCAGGCGGCGGCAGGAAGCTGCGCTGTCGCGAGATGCGCCGCTCGGAATTGGTGACGGTGCCGTTTTTTTCCGCCCAGGTGGTGGCCGGCAGTAGCAGGTCGGCGCAGCGCGCGGTATCGGTGTCGGCGACGCAGTCGGACACCACCACCAGTGGGCAGTTGCGCAGTGCTTCGGCCACGCGCGCGGCGTCCGGCATACTCACCGCCGGATTGGTGGCCATGATCCACAGCGCCTTGATCTCGCCGCGTTCCACCGCCTGAAATAAATCAACGGCCTTGAGGCCGGGCTTCCGCGCAACCCTGTCGGTCTGCCAGAAGCGCCCCACGCGGTCGATATCCTGCGGGGTAAAATCCATATGTGCGGCAAGCATATTGGCCAGCCCGCCGACTTCGCGCCCGCCCATGGCGTTGGGCTGGCCGGTGATCGAGAAGGGACCGCAACCGGGCTTGCCGATACGGCCGGTGGCCAGGTGGCAATTGATGACGGCATTGTTCTTGTCAGTGCCGCTGCTGGACTGGTTGATGCCCTGGGAATAGAAACTCACGGTCTTGTCGCTGCGTGCGAACAGCCGGAAAAAATCCCGCAGCTGTTGCCGCTCTACACCGCAGGCCTGTGCGGTTTCCGCCAGCGACCAGCCCGCGGCCGCGGCGATCGTGTCGACGAAGTTTTCCGTATGCTGCTCGATAAACGGATGGTCCAGGTGGCCGTGGCTGTGCAGGTAATTCAGCAACCCGTTCCACAGCGCGGCGTCGCTGCCCGGTGTGATCGCCAGATGTAGATCGGCCATTTCTGCGGTGGCGCTGGTGCGCGGATCGATGACCACCAGTTTGGTATCCGCTGACTGCATGCGCTGGAACAGGATCGGATGGGTCCAGGCGGCGTTGGAGCCCACCAGCACCACCAGTTCTGCTTGCTCCAGATCCTCGTAACAGCAGGGCACGGCATCGGCACCCAGCGCGCGTTTGTACGCGGCTACTGCCGACGACATGCACAGGCGCGAGTTGGTATCTACATTGCCACTGCCGATAAAGCCCTTCATCAGTTTGTTGGCCACATAGTAGTCTTCGGTCAGCAACTGGCCGGACAGGTAAAAGGCCACCGAGTCCGGGCCGTGCTCGGCGATGGTGCGGGTGAACTGCGCGGCCATATAGTCCATCGCCGTGTCCCAGTCGCACTCCTCGCCGTGCAGGCGCGGGCGCAGCAGCCGCCCACGCTCGCCGAGAGTATCGGCCAGCGCGGCGCCCTTGACGCACAGGCGGCCGGCATTGGCCGGATGCTGCGCGTCGCCGCTGACGCTGATGGTCTCGGTAGTGCCGCGCAGCTCGCGGGTGGCGGCCACGCCGCAGCCGACGCCGCAGTAGGGACAGGTGGTGCAGGTTTTGTGCGCGTGAAACCGCTCGCTTGGCCCCATGGTCAGAACTTTTCTGCGCCGGCAACCAGTACGGTGTCGCCGTCGAAGGCGACGCGGTAACTGCCGAGCTGCACACTGTCGTCCTCGAGGCAGATACCATCGCGCAAGCGGAAGTGGTGCTTGTACAGTGGTGAGGCGACCGTCAGCTCACCGTCGATTTCGGCAATGATGCCGCGGGAGATGACGCCGGCGGCGGCGAGCGGATCCCAGTTGTCGATGGCGTAGAGCTGCGGCTCGGCGCCGGGAATAAAAAAGAGGGCGATACTCTGCTGTCCCGCATCTTGCGGGCTGGTCTGCCCCGCAATACGCGGGCCAGCAGAATTCTCGCCCACAAGGGCACACACTCCGGAATGGGCAACCAGATCTGATCGCTTGCAGACTGGCTGCCACTGAGCGCGGGTTATGGCAACTTGATTCATGATGTTCTTCTCCTATCCCGGGAGCGTGGTGTTCGGGGAGATCCGCCCCAGCACCGCTGCGGCCCGTGGGTCCACCTTGGTTAATGATCGTTGTTCTATGTTTTGCGCGGGGCCGGCGTGGGAGCCTCTTTCCGGGACACGCTGTACATACTTCCCTGTACGCTCGTAATCGGCATCCATGCCTCATACGGTCCCGGAAAGAGGCTCCCACACCGGCCTGGTAAGCTCAGTGCGTGATTCGAGGCGGATATCACGCCGGCTCGGCGATGCGTACAATTTCCTCTTCCCGTGCCGGGCGCGGTTGCTGGCGCTCCTCGACAAACACGATTTTCTCGTCTGGTTCGTCGCTGTTGACGAACTGGCGGAAGCGCTTGAGCATCTCCGGATCATTGATCGCGGTCTTCCACTCGCACTGGTAGGTGCCCACCACGTTGTTCATCTGTGCTTCCAGCTCATTACAGATGCCGAGTTTGTCGTCGATGATGACTTCGCGCAGGTAGTCGAGACCGCCGTCGAGGTTTTCCAGCCACACCGAGGTGCGCTGCAGCTTGTCGGCGGTGCGCACGTAGAACATCAACAGGCGGTCGATGTATTTGACCAGCGTCTCGTCGTCCAGGTCGGTAGCGAACAGATCCGCGTGGCGCGGGCGCATGCCGCCATTGCCGCACACAAACAGGTTCCAGCCGTTCTCGGTGGCGATCACGCCCACGTCCTTGCTCTGCGCCTCGGCGCACTCGCGCGTGCAGCCGGATACCGCCATCTTGATCTTGTGCGGCGAGCGCAGGCCCTTGTAGCGGTTCTCGATATCCAGCGCCATCTTGACACTGTTCTGTACGCCGAAGCGGCACCAGGTACTGCCGACACAGGACTTCACTGTGCGCAGGGACTTGCCGTAGGCGTGGCCGGTTTCGAAGCCGGCATCGATCAGTTCACGCCAGATTTCCGGCAGTTCCTCCAGCCGTGCCCCGAACAGGTCGACGCGCTGGCCGCCGGTGATCTTGGTGTAGAGGTTGTATTTCTTCGCCACCTGGCCGAGCACGATCAGCTTGTCCGGGGTAATCTCGCCGCCGGGCACGCGCGGTACCACTGAATAGCTGCCGTTCTTCTGCATGTTGGCCATAAAGGTATCGTTGGTATCCTGCAGGCCGACATGGGGCTTCTTGTGGATATGATCGTTCCACAGGGAGGCGAGGATCGAGGCGGCGGTCGGCTTGCAAATTTCGCAGCCGTTGCCGTGGCCGTGTTTTTCCAGCAGTTCCTCAAATGTCTGGATTTCCTCCACCTGTACCATGTGGAAAATTTCCTGGCGGGTGTAGGGAAAGTGCGGACACAGATCGTTGTTCACTTCCATACCCAGCGCGGCGAGTTCTTCGTCGACCACATTCTTCAGCAGTGCAGAACAGCCGCCGCAACCAGTGGACGCCTTGGTGGCATCTTTCACCTCACCGAGGGAACAGCAGCCGCCGGCTACCGACTGCACGATATCGCCCTTGCTGACGTTGTGGCAGGAGCAGATGGTGGCGGTATCCGGCAGGGCGCTGGCGCCGAGTGTCGGCGCGGCGCCGTCGGCGGCGGGCAGGATCAGCTGTTCCGGGTGTTCCGGCAGTTCGATGGCGTTGAGGTGGTACTGCAACAGCTGGTCGTAATCCCCGGTGTCGCCCACCAGCACCGCGCCGAGCAGTTTCTTGCCGTCGGCATCGGTGATCATGCGCTTGTAGATGCCGGTCTGTTCGTCCACGAAGGTAATTGCTGCGGCGCCCTCACTGCGACCATGGGCATCGCCAATGGAGCCCACCTCCACACCGAGCAGTTTCAGTTTGGTGCTCATATCGGCGCCGGTAAAACTGGCTTGCTCGCCGCACAGCAGGGCGACGGTACTGCGTGCCATGGTGTAACCGGGAGCCACCAGGCCGTAGATAAAATTGTTGTACAGGGCACATTCGCCGATGGCGAAAATATTGTCGTCGGACGTGCGGCAGGATTCGTCGATCACGATTCCGCCGCGTTCGCCCAGTTGCAGGCCAGCGGATTTGGCCAGTTTGTCCTCGGGGCGGATACCGGCGGAGAAGACGATCAGGTCGGTGAAGAGTTCGCGCTCGCCTTTACTCTCCCCTTGAAAGCGCATCCTCAGACGGCCGTCGACCTCCTCGATCAGCTCGGTGGCGGTGCTGGTGTGCACCGTCACACCCAGATCCTCGATTTTGTTTTTCAGCAGCCCGGAGCCGCCTTCGTCCAGCTGCACGCCCATCAGCCCCGGAGCGAATTCCACCACGTGGGCTTCCAGCCCCAGCTCTTTCAGTGCGTTGGCCGCTTCCAGCCCTAACAGCCCACCGCCAATCACGACCCCGGTACCGCCGTCAGCGGCGGCCGCGCGGATTGCATCGAGATCTTCCAGTGTGCGATAGACGAAACATTTTTCGTGCTCGTGGCCGGGGATCGGCGGTACGAACGGGTAGGAGCCGGTGGCGAGAATCAGCTTGTCGTAGCTCTTTTCGATACCGGACGCGGCGGTGACGGTTTTGTTTTCCCGGTCGATGGAAATCGCACTGGCGTTCAACAGCAGCTCGAAACCCCAGTCGCGGTACTGTTCGATTTTACCCAGGGCCAGGTCGTCGGCACTGCGTCCGGCAAAGTACTCGGACAGGTGTACGCGGTCGTAGGCAGGACGGGGTTCGGCACAGAAAACGGTGACTTCGAACAGTGCTTTTTCCGGCCGGGAGGCCAGCTGCTCGAGAAAGTGGTGGCCCACCATGCCGTTGCCGATAACGATCAGTTTTTGCTTAACCTGGGGTTCAACCATGTGAGTTCCTGCCGTGTCTTGTCTGAATGATTCGGCAGGAAGGGAAGGGCGGTGGCGGATCAGCATGGGCGCCTCCTCTTCTGCCGAAGAGTCCAGGCGCCGTTGCCTCGTTAGGGGGATAAATTGTGTTGGTGCTAATTGTTATTCAAGTTATGTGCCAATCGATAAAGTCTTGAATTCTGTGGGTTTGCTGGCTGATGGTGCACAGTAGTTGCCACAAAATAGTGCGAGCTGACATTGTTTGCACCCGACTGGTGCCTGTGTTCTGTGCGGAGGTTCTCTGGTCTGCCTCAGTGGCGGCAAAGTACAGGGTGTACCATTTCGAAATCGGGCTAGGCGCCCCCCCTTAAATACATCCCTGTACGCTCCGGCGGCGACGATCCGGCCGCTCCACGCATTCACGGCGCCTTCGGCCCTGTCGCCGACGGTTTCGAAATGGTACGCCCGGCACTTTGCCTTCGGTTTGCAGTACGTTCCTTCGTAAGAAGGACTGGAGCAGCCAAGCCCTCTAAGTGCGGTAAACATTATGCGAAGGCGCTGGTACTGATACCTGTTTGCCAGACCTTATGAGGCATGGATGCCGATTAGAGCGTACAGGGACGTATTTACCGCGTGTCTGGCAAACAGGTATCGGTAGCAGTGCCGCCACTGAATTACCTACAGCGCACAGAAACAACCAGGGCGAACACAAGGTTCGCCCACACACAGCCCCTGGAGGTAGCAGGTATCTCGCTGTTTCATTCACAGAAAATACAACAGATGCGACAGCAACAGCAGTAATGCCACCAGCTGCCAGAACAACAGCGGATTGCGCTCCATCAGCGGCTGGTGCTCGCGGCGGATGAAGTCTGGGTTGGGAGTGTGCAGGTCGTGTACGAATTCCGACAGCGCCGCGTAACGATGGCGCGGGTCGGCGTTGCAGGCTTTGCGTAGGGCGCCGTCGATCCATTCCGGCAGGTCCTCGCGGTGTTTACGCGCGGAGATGTAGCGCAGGCCGGCATAGCTCTTCAGCTGGTAGTGCTGGAAGCCGGCGCGCTCGCGGTAGGGGTAGTGGCCGGTCAGCAGTTCGTAGGCAATCACGCCGAGGGAGAACAGATCCGAGCGGTGATTGGCCGGGTCGCCGAAAAAGTATTCCGGGGCGGCGTAGTTCTTGCTGCCCGGTGTCTCCGCACCGCGGTGGCGCAGGTGCTCGCTCAGGCCCGCGGCGTTGGCGCCGCCCAGGTCGATCAGTTTCAGGCGGCCATCGGCGGTCACCATGATGTTTTCCGGCTTCAGGTCGCCGTGCACGATTTCCAGGCGCTGCAGGCGGCGCAGCGCGCTGACCAGTTGCCCGATCATATCGCGTACCTGCTCCACCGCCGGTTGCGGGTGCAGCTGCTGCCATTGGCGGAGGTTCTGGCCATCGACAACTTCCATCACGTGGTAGAGAAAGCGGCGTTCGCCCGTGGGCGGGAAGACACGCACGATACCGGGATGGTCGACGCGGCGGCCGGTCCACTCCTCGGCGAGGAAGTTCTCAATATAGGCCGGGTCATCGGCGAAATTGATCGACGGTGTCTTGAGTGCGCGCAGTTCGCCGCTTTCCGCATCGCGCGCCAGATACAGGTGGCTGCGGCTGCTGGCATGCAGCTCCTGCAGGATCAGGAAATGATCCAGGCGGTTGCCCGGGCGCAGGTCCGGCGGGAACGGCAGGGTGCCGCTGGAGTGCAGCAGGTCATCGCCATCCGGCTCGGTCACGCGATTGACGCGGCAGATTGAAGCGCTGAGGTTGTCGTCGGAACCGGCGCTGCGCGCCGCCTCAATCAGGTCCGCGGCGGCGCCGCTGCGCAGCAGGCGTTTAATTGTGTCGGGCGACAAATGGTCGTGCACGCCATCGCTGGTGAGCAGATAGATATCGCCGGGCTGCAGTGGCTCGCGGCGGTAATCCAGTTCCACATGGGCATCCATGCCCAGGGCGCGGCTGAGAAAAGTGCGGCCGCCGCCGAGGGCGGTGCAGTGATCGCGGGTCAGGCACTCCAGTGACTCGCCGCGCAGGCGGTAAATGCGCGAATCGCCGATATGGATCAGGTGCGCATTGGCGCCCTTGAAAATGGCGGCGGAGAATGTGGTGAGCCAGCCCTGGCGCACTGCGCTGGCGCCGCCGCCCTGGCGGAACAGCCAGCCATTCAGCGACTGCAGCACCCGCGCGGCGGCCTGTTTGACACTCCAGGTGTGCGGCGTGCTGTAGTAGTCGGCGACAAAGCCGCTCACCGCCGCGCGCGCGGCGTCACCGCCGGCGCTGG
Source organism: Microbulbifer sp. SAOS-129_SWC (assembly GCF_039696035.1). Lineage (GTDB taxonomy): Bacteria > Pseudomonadota > Gammaproteobacteria > Pseudomonadales > Cellvibrionaceae > Microbulbifer. The sequence goes on along the minus strand of NZ_CP155567.1, from coordinate 3,504,803 downwards.
CCGCGCTGACCCCATCGGCGACCACTGCCAGTGCGCCGCGGTATTTCAGTTCGTCGCCGCCGGGCAGGCGCACCGCGCAGGCGTCGTCGTTGCGCGCGCGGCGGCCGGCCGCCGAGGCGCTGCAAAATTGCAGTGCCTCTTGCGTGTGCGCCGGGCGTGCCGACAACTCAAGCGACATCGATCAGCGACACACTGCCGTCGGGCAACACTTCGGCCATCTGCCCTTCCGGTTCCTCCATCAACAGCAGCGCGGCAAAGCCGACCAGCGCAGTGGCGGCAATGACCAGGAAGAAGGTCTGGTATGAAGCGAGGCTCAACACCGTCAGGTAGAACACCGCACCGACATTGCCGTAGGCGCCGGTCATGCCGGCGATCTGGCCGGTCAGGCGGCGCTTGATCAGCGGTACCACCGCGAATACCGCGCCCTCACCGGCCTGCACGAAGAAAGAGCACAGCATCGCCGCGGCCACGGCCAGGTATAGCGGCCAGCTGGAGGCAATCTGGCTCATGCCCAGGTAGCCCAGCGCCAGGCCCAGTACCAGTATCTGCAGCGTGGCGCGGCGGCCGAATTTGTCGCTGAACAGGCCGCCCAATGGCCGCGATACCAGGTTCATAAACGCATAGGCGGAGCCGAGCAAGCCGGCCTTGACCGGGTCCAGGGAAAAAGTTTCGGAAAAAAACAGCGGTAGCATGGAGACCACCGCCAGTTCGGAGCCGAAAGTGGCGAAATAGAGCAGGTTCAGAATCGCCACCTGCTTGAATTTGTAGCGGTGGATCGGCGCCGGCGGTTTCTCCAGTACCTCGCGGTTGATCTGCAAGCACTTGCGCGCATCCAGCGCATACAGCAGCACCAGCGCACAGTAGATGGCAACCGCCGCAGTGCCGGGCAGCACCGATACCCCGGCGGGAGACAGTTTCCAGGTCAGTAGTGCCAGCGCCGCGTACATCGGCAGTTTCATCACCAGCAGCAGGATAAAGTCGCCTTTGCTGGTCACTTCCATGCCGCCGATACGCTTGGGTTTGAAATAGGTGGCGCCTTTGGGGGTGTCGGTGACGGTGTGGTAGTAGATCACGCTATAGGTCAGGGCGATGATACCGGTAAGAGCGACGGCATAGCGCCAGCCGTCCTGCCCGCCGAAGATCAGCGCCACCGTGGGCAGGGTAATTGCCGCGGCGGCGGAGCCGAAATTGCCCCAGCCACCGTAGATGCCCTCCGCGGTGCCCAGCTGCCGCGCCGGGAACCATTCGGACACCATGCGGATACCGACCACGAAGCCGGCGCCGATAAAGCCGAGCAGGAAGCGGCCGATGGCGGCCTGCACGAAGTTGTCTGCCAGCGCGAACAGGAAGCAGGGCAGGCTGCCGACTGCCAGTAGCAGGGAGAAGGTCAGGCGCGGGCCGTACCTGTCGGTAAGCATACCGATGACGATGCGCGCCGGAATGGTCAGCGCCACGTTCAGGATCAGCAGCGTCTTCACCTGTTCCGGCGCCAGCGACAGGCTGTCGGCGATGGCCATCAACAGCGGCGCGTGGTTGAACCAGGCAAAGAAGGTGATGAAAAAGGCCACCCAGGTCAGGTGCAGGATTCGGGTTTTCCCGCGGAAGGAAAACAGATTCAGGGTTTCGCTGGACATGCGCGTATCCTCTTTATCGTTGCCGTGCTGCAGCAGTAAAAGGCCGCAGCTCGAATTTTCCGCGGGCAGAAAAAAAGCCCACGGGGCAGCTTGCGCTGCATCCGGTGGACTTCGTTGTCCGATCTTCGTTTTTGGCCGGCGGAAGGTCCCGGCCGCTATTCAGTCACTAGTGTTGTTGCATTCCGTAGTAATGCTGCATTCAAGTTGTGTGCCACTGATGTCAGTGGCGTTGCAGGAATTCAACCGTCTGCCGGTAGAGTTCCTCGCGGAACGCCGTTTCGGCGCCGTCGCTGATCGGCGAGAAGCACGCGCACAGATCGAGCAGCTGGCGCGCCTTGTCTTCGCTGGGGCGGCCGCAGTCGTTGTCGCTGTGGGCGAACAGGTGCCAGCCGGGGTTGGCCAGCGGTTCGCGGTCGCCGCGGCGGTAAAGTTGATCGCACAGCGAGGGTTCCAGGCTGGTACTGTCCAGGTCCAGATATTCCGGTCGCGCCAGAACCGCAGCCGCGTCGCGGCGCTGGGCGCGGTCGGCGAGCCAGCTGCAGGCTTTCAGCAGCGCGGCGCGCAGGGCCAGGTGGGTGCGCGGATTGGCCTCGTGCCAGGAGCCGGTCACCGCCAGTACCTTTTCCGGCATGGCCGGCAGCAGCGCGTTGCAGGCGGCCACCACCGTGCCCAGGCCACGCTGGGCGGCGATGGTGTTCCAGGGCTCGCCCACGCAGTAGCCGTCGATGTCGCCGCGTTCGAGACGCGCCACCATCTGCTCCGGCGGCAGCACCAGGATCTGCAGGTCGCGGTCGGGGTCGATGCCGGCGCCGCGCAGCCAGTAGCGCAGTTGCAGTGTATGGCTGGAGAAGGGATAAACGGTGGCGAGCTTCAGCGGTGTCGCGTCGGAGGCGCGCTGGCGCAGGAACTCGGCCAGCGCCGCGCCGGTATCGGCGCCGGTGTCCGGCTCCAGGTCGAGATCCCGGCACAGGGAGCGCGACAGGGTGATGGCGTTGCCGTTACAGCTCAGGATCAGGCCGGTGAGCAGGGTTTCCTCGCAGTGGGGCAGGGCCTGCGCCAGCGTCAGCGGCATCGGCGCGAGCATGGCCGCGGCGTCGGCGGCGCCGCCAATCAGTTTGTCGCGCAGCGTGGCCCAGGAGGTTTCCCGCTGCAGCGCCACATCCAGGCCGAAATCGGCAAAGAAACCCATTTCCCGCGCGACGATCAGCGGGGCACTATCGGTCAGACGCAGGTACAGCAATTTCAGGTGGCGCTTTTCCGGGGTCAGTGACGTGACTGGCATGGCGTTACGACTTCTTCTGTAGGAATTGGATGACCTGCTCGGCCACCGCGAGCATGGTGGCGTTGCTGTTCATGGCCAGGTTGCGCAGGGTGCGGTGGGCGGCGTCTTCGTCCAGGTTGTTTTTTGCCATCAGCAACCCCTTGGCGCGCTCGACGGTCTTGCGTTCGTGCAGCTGCTGCTGGGTGCGCTCGAGGGACTTGCGCAGTTGCTGGTAATTGCGGAACTGCGCCATGGCGATCTCGATCGCCGGGGCTACCCGATCGGCGCTCATGCCCTCGGCCATATAGGCGCTGACACCGGCATCCACGGCGCGGGCGATAAATTCGGAGTCGCCGCGCGCGGAAAAAATGGCCACCGGTGTGGGGTTCTGGCGGTTGATCACGGTCAGGCTCTCGAGGATATCCCGGTCCGGGGACTCGATATCGATCAGCACGATATCCGGGCGGTGGATATCCACCTGCTGCAGCAGGCCGGCGGCGCTGTGCAGCTGCACCAGCAACTGGTAGCCGGCCGCCTGCAGCTGCCGGCTGACCATGTCAGCGCGCTCGGGCTGATCGTCGACCAGCATAATGCCCAGTGGTTTGCTCATCGGTTCGAAATTCACCTGGAGGCCGGCCCTTTTTTTGATTCTGTGCCGCGCCGTTTCCGGGCGGCGCTGTGCCGGCGGGTTGTTCTCGTCTTCGGTTGCGCGTTGCGCAGACAAAAAAGGCCCGGCGACCCGCGTGCGGGTTGTCGGGCCTCATTGCCATTGGTAAAAAACAATCAAAAGTTGTGCCAAGCGCCAATCCGCGAGATTTCGCCGCTGTGGATGGGGGGACTGGTTGCCCTGGCTTGTCAGTTCGCACTAAGCTGGTGCGGGCGCACCGTCACGCGGCCTGATTTTGGTGCACCGGGACGCGTTGCGTAAGCGCAACCGCCGGCTCAGCGCCGTGGCATAGACCTTGCCTGAATGATGTGAAGTGGAAAGACACGCTGAAAGGCGTGACCGGGAATGTTTCATAATGCACACTGGATGTGGGCAAACACAGGCTCAGGCCCAAGCCCAGGTGAAAAAAGACGACAGGAGAGACTCGATCGGCGAATCCCGTTAATCCGTAAATTCACAAACACCGAGCCCCCGGTGCTAAGTTCCCGTTGTTTCGCAGAGGGAATAGGCGCCGCGGGCCGTGATCGCTGATCGCGGTCACCAGGGTCGGCGGAGAAATCTTCCGGCCTCCCGAGAGCCGTCGCACTGACCGCTCGCTGACTTGGAAAGGCGTTTGATGCTCACAGACAACCTCGGGCGCAGGTTCTACTACCTGCGCCTGTCCGTCACCGATGTCTGTAACTTCCGCTGCAGCTACTGCCTGCCGGATGGTTATCGGCCCACGGACGAAGCCCCCCATCTCACCGCGGCCGAGGCGGCCACGGTGGTGCGCGCATTTGCCAGCCTGGGGACGCAGAAACTGCGCCTGACCGGTGGTGAGCCATCGCTGCGCGCCGATCTTGCCGAGATTATCGCCGCCGGCAAGGCCACGCCGGGTATCCGCCGGGTGGCGGTGACCAGCAACGGCTACAAGCTGCCGCGGGTCATCGACGACTGGCGCGCGGCCGGCCTCGACCAGCTGAATATCAGTATCGACAGCCTCGACCGGCACGAGTTTGCCGAGTTCACCGGCCACGACTGCCTGCCGCGCGTGCTCGATGGCATCGAGCGTGCGCGTGCGCTCGGTGTCGAGGTCAAGGTCAACGCCGTGCTGCTCGCCGACGGCGCCGAGCGCCGCCTGGGGGAATTCCTGCACTGGCTCGAGGACACGCCGGTAACGCTGCGCTTTATCGAGTTGATGCGCACCGGCGACAATCGTGACTACTTTGCCAGCAACCACCTGCGCGGCACCACCATCGAACAGCGGCTGCTGCGCGAGGGCTGGCAGCTGCTGCCGCGGGCCGCGGACGCGGGCCCGGCGCGTGAATATCGCCACCCGGATTACCGCGGCCGCATCGGCCTGATTACCCCCTACAGCGAAGATTTCTGCGACAGCTGCAACCGCCTGCGCGTGTCCGCGCAGGGACGCCTACACCTGTGCCTGTTCGCGGAACAGGGGCTGGATCTCTACGACGTTATTCGCACTGGTGACAGCGATGCGCTCGCCCGCCGCGTGCGCGCACTGATCGGCGGCAAGGCCGCCAGCCACCAGCTGCAGGCGCAGCAGGTCGGGGCCACGCGCAACCTGGCGATGCTCGGTGGCTGAGCGCTTGCGCATCTGCCCGCTGGTCCTGGCCGGCGGCCAGTCCCGGCGCATGGGTCGCGACAAGGCCGCGCTGCAGTTGCCCGGCGGCGAGACGCTGCTGTCGCGGGCCATCAACCTGCTGCAGTCACTGCCGACTGTGGAGGGAATCGAGTGGTTGAGTCCGCGCGTCAGCGGGGCGCGCCCCGGAGGTATCGCCGATCGCGGCCCCGCGCGCGGCCCGCTAAGTGGTCTCTGGGCGGTGAGTGAAAGCCTGCGCGAGGCGCAGGTTTCCTGCGACGGCCTGCTGGCCGTGCCGGTGGATATGCCGCTGCTACAGCGCACACAGCTACTGACGCTGTGCCGTGCGGCGCGGGCCGGTGCGTCGGCCGCGTGTTTTGGCCGCTACCGGCTACCACTGTGGCTGCGCCTCGACGACGATGGCCGCTCTTACCTGCGCAGGATCGCCGCAGGGGATGGAGGTGGGGATGCGTCGCTCGGTGCGCTGTTGGCAGCACTCGGCGGCGAACAGCTGCCAGTGCCGGCGGGAGACTGGCACTGCAACGTCAACCGGCCGGAGGAATTTGCGCGGGTGAACGCGCGGCTGGATGCTCTATCGGGGCCACAGGCAGTTGAATAACCGGATTTAAGAACCCCCAATTTTTAAACAACAACGTTTTTGCAAATCAAAGCTAACCAGACAGTGAGTGAGTATGTCGACACACAGTGAAATCAACGCGGGCAGTGCGGCGCTGAATATTGCCGTGCTGACCGTTTCCGATACCCGCACCGAGGCCAATGACACCTCCGGCCAGTACCTGGCCGAGGTGCTGCAGCGCGCCGGGCACACGCTGGCGGACAAGCAGATCGCCCCGGATGATATCTACCAGCTGCGCGCGCAGGTCTCCCGGTGGATCGCCGACCCCGCCATCCAGGTGGTACTGACCACCGGCGGCACCGGCTTCAGCGGCCGCGACTCCACCCCGGAGGCGCTGGCGCCGCTGTTCGACAAGCAGGTGGAGGGCTTCGGCGAGCTGTTCCGCGCCGTGTCCTTTGACGAGATTGGTTCCTCCACGATCCAGTCCCGCGCCCTGGCGGGCCTCGCCAACAACACGCTGATCTGTTGTATGCCGGGTTCCACCGGCGCCTGTCGCACCGCCTGGGACAAGATCCTCGGCGAGCAGCTGGATGCCAGCTTTAAACCCTGTAACTTTGTCGCGCACCTGCTGGCGCCCAATGGCCGGAGCTGAGCATGCTGACCCATCTGAACCGTCGCGGTGAAGCGAGCATGGTGGATGTCACCGACAAGGCCGTCACCGAGCGCAGCGCCCGCGCCGAATCCCTGATCTGTATGAGCACCGAGGCTTTCGTGCAGTTGTGCGAGGGCCAGAACAAGAAGGGCGATGTGCTGGCCACGGCGCGCATTGCCGGTATCCAGGCGGCCAAGAAAACCGCCGAGCTGATCCCGCTGTGCCATCCGCTGGCGTTGACCAAGGTGCAGGTGGACTTCGAGCTGGACCGCGAGCGCTGCGGAGTGCGGGTCACCAGCTTGTGCAAGCTGGCCGGGCGCACCGGGGTCGAGATGGAGGCGCTGACGGCGGCGTCGGTGGCGGCACTGACCATTTACGATATGTGCAAGGCGATGGATCCCGCGATGGAAATCTTGCACACGCGCCTGGCGGAAAAGCTCGGCGGCAAGCGCGGCCTGTGGCGGCGCAGCGAAGCGGAAGTGGCGGCGGGGAATCAGGCGCCGAATCAAGAGGAGGGCGACTGGTGATACGGGTTCTGTTTTTTGCCGGCCTGCGCGAGCAGCTCGGCTGCAGCGAGATCAACGTGCCCGCCGACGCCTGCGACAGCCTGGCGGAGCTGCGCCGGCAGCTGAGCGAGCGCGGTGATGCCTGGCGCAAGGCATTGGCCGACGAGCGCCTGCAGATGGCGCGCAACCGCGAAATGGCGCGGCCCGACAGCGTCGTTGCCGCCGGTGACGAGGTGGCCTTCTTCCCGCCGGTCACCGGGGGTTGAGCGTGGCGATCAGTATCGCGGTGCAGCGCGCGCCCTTCGATGTGGGCGCGGAGTATGCGCAGTTGCGCGCGGACAATCGTGCCGACGGCGCTGCCGCCATGTTCGTCGGTTCGGTGCGGGACCTGAACCTCAGCCAGTCTGTGCAGCGCCTGGAGCTGGAGCACTATCCGGGCATGACCGAAAAGGTCTTGCACGAGGTTGCCGAGCGCGCCAGCGCGCGCTGGGATCTCGGCCGCGCGCGCATCGTGCACCGTGTCGGTGTGCTGGAGCCGGGTGAGGATATCGTCTTTGTCGGCGCCAGCGCACCGCATCGCCAGGCGGCCCTGGATGCCTGCGGATTTATGATCGACTGGCTCAAGACCGAAGCGCCTTTCTGGAAAAAGGAAAGCGGACCCGACGGCGAGCGCTGGGTCGAGGCGCGCCAGAGCGATCATGACGCGCTGGAGAAGTGGTAGCCGGGTGTCACGATCAGTGAACCAGTGATCTCCGCGATGACGGTCTTATTGCGCCGGGAAGAGCGCTATTACGCGGCGGCTTATTATGTAGCCGGGCTCCATAACCGCGATAGTGTTTATCAATATTCCTGAATCTATCGTCAATATCCGTGTTTTTGTTGCCGAATATTCGCTTGCAACAAAGCTGGCAGCGCGTTTTGACGGTAATTCAATTACAGTTCGGTTAGTTATCGCGCCACTTCCCATTATTTATTTGTGCATATCTGCACAGTCACAATGGTAACTGTGCGTGGGCGTTGATTTATCTGCTAAAAATGATCACAAATCGCAGCTGTTTCATGTGAAAGTATTGGCAGGCCCCGCGGTGCGGTCACTATAGGCTGGCGCTAATTCCATTATTGATAAATCTTATATGAAGTGCGGTTTAATATTCTTTTATTGCCGTTAAGCTATGTATAGAATTTTCAGCCCCTTTTGAAAACCGGCCAAAAAAAATCGCCCCAATGGAAGTGGCGGATAGATAGTGGGTTTGATCGGGGTGTCAGATTAATCGTTACATTCGCAATGATTTTTCCAGCGGAAAACCGTTGGGCACACAGCTGCACAGGAAGTGCAGCGGCTGGCGCTATGCCGGCATGAAGCGCTGTGAACCCGCAGGGAGAAACTCTCGCGGTATTGCGCAAACGGCGATTCGAACAACGGGAAGCGTAGCGAGTCGGCGGTATATAAATACAACAGAGCCATCTTACTGAGGGAGCAAAGCGGTGATCATAGCCATTCCAAAAGAGAGCGCGGCCGGGGAGGCGCGGGTAGCGGCCACTCCAGACAGCGTGCGGCGGTTGCGCGACCTGGGTTTTTCCGTCGTGGTGGAAAGCGGAGCGGGGGCGGCGGCCAGCTTTGCCGACGATGCCTACGCTGAGGCCGGTGCTGAAATCCGTGAAAATATTCAAGCCTGCCTACAGGGGGCCGGCCTGGTACTCAAGGTGCAGGCGCCGAATGAGGCCGAGCTCGAACTGATCCCCGAGGGCGCAACTCTGGTGGCCTTCCTGAAGCCGGCGCAGAACTATGCGCTGCTGCAGCAACTCGCGGAAAAAAATATCAACGCCCTGGCGGTGGAGTCCGTCCCGCGTATTTCCCGCGCGCAGAAAATGGATGCGCTCAGCTCCATGGCGAATATCGCCGGCTATCGCGCGGTGATCGAGGCGGCGCACAATTTCGGTCGCTTCTTTACCGGGCAGATTACCGCCGCCGGCAAGATTCCGCCGGCCAAGGTGCTGGTGATCGGCGCTGGTGTGGCCGGGCTGTCGGCGATCGGTACCTCGAAAAGCATGGGCGCGATTGTGCGCGCCTTCGACACCCGCGCCGAGGTGCGCGAACAGGTGGAATCCATGGGGGCAGAATTCCTCACCGTGGACATCGAGGAAGAGGGCTCCGGTGGTGGCGGCTACGCCAAGGTAATGTCCAAAGAGTTTATCGATGCGGAGATGGCGCTGTTCCGCGAGCAGGCCCAAGAGGTGGATATCGTCATCACCACCGCGCTGATTCCCGGCAAGCCGGCGCCGAAGCTGTGGCTGGCGGATATGGTCGACTCGATGGCCGACGGCTCGGTGGTCGTCGACCTGGCGGCGGAGAACGGCGGCAACTGCGATTACACCGAGCCCGGTGAGAAGGTGGTCAAGAGCGGTGTCACCATTATCGGCTACACCAACCTGCCGAGCCGCGCCGCGACCCAGTCCTCGCGCCTCTACGCCACCAACCTGGTGCATCTGCTCAGCGAGCTGACCCCGGAGAAGAATGGCGAGATTGCTCTCGATTTCGACGATGAGGTGATTCGCGGTGCCACTGTGGTCAGGGCCGGGGAAATCACCTGGCCGCCGCCCGCGCCCAAGGTGAGCGCGCAGCCCAAGCCGGCACCGCAGAAGGCTGCGGCACCCCGGGCGGCGCAGGAGAAAGTCGAGAAGAAAACTTCGCCGCTGTCGTTCCTGTTGTTCTGGCTCGTGGCCGGCGGCTTGCTGCTGTGGCTCGGCCGTGTGGCACCGCCGGATTTCGTTTCCCATTTCACCGTGTTTGTACTGGCAATCTTTGTCGGCTGGCAAGTGATCTGGAATGTGACCCACGCGCTGCACACGCCATTGATGAGTGTCACCAACGCGATTTCCGGCATCGTTATTGTCGGGGCGCTATTACAGGTCGGCGCGACCGACTCCGGTCTGGTGACCCTGCTGGCATTTGTCGCTGTGCTGGTGGCGAGTATTAATATTTTTGGTGGCTTTTTGGTCACCTACCGCATGCTGAAAATGTTTCGGCGCTAAGGGGGAGAGAGAATAATGAACGGTATGATTTCCATGGCTTATCTCTTCTCCGCGATGATGTTTATCCTCAGTCTCGGCGGGCTTTCCAGTCACGAGACGGCGCGGCGTGGCAACATTTACGGCATGGTGGGCATGGCGGTGGCCATTGTCGCCACCATCGCCGGTATCGCCAGCGGTGCTTATTGGATGGTGGCCATCGCCATGGCGGTGGGCGCAGTGATCGGCGTGCTGTTGGCCCGGCGCGTAGCGATGACGCAGATGCCGCAAATGGTGGCGCTGCTGCACACCTTTGTCGGCCTGGCGGCGGTGCTGATCGGCTGGGGCGGTTTCCTCGATCCGCGGATGTCCCTGCACGGCGCCGAGCAACTGGTGCACCACACCGAGATCTATGTGGGTATTTTTATCGGCGCCATCACCCTGACCGGTTCCGTGGTCGCCTTCGGCAAGCTGCAGGGGCTGATTTCCGGTAAACCGCTGATGCTGCCCGCGCGCCACTGGCTCAACCTGGCGGCCCTGCTCGGCTGCGTGGTGCTGGGGGTGCTGTTTATCCCGGCAGAGCGCGGCGCGGCCAGCACGATCGAGCTGCTGGTGATGACATCGATTGCGCTGCTGCTGGGTATTCACCTGATCGCGGCGATCGGCGGTGCCGATATGCCGGTGGTCATCTCGATGCTGAACAGCTACTCGGGCTGGGCCGCGGCGGCGACCGGTTTTATGCTCAGCAACGACCTGCTGATTGTGGTCGGCGCCTTGGTCGGTTCCTCCGGTGCCATCCTCAGTTACATCATGTGTGCGGGTATGAACCGCTCGTTTGTCAGCGTGATTCTGGGCGGCTTCGGTTCCGGCGGCGGCGAAGTGGCCGAGGGTGAGATCGAAGGCGAAGTGGTGGAGACCAGCGTCGATGAAGTCGCTGCGGATCTGGATGCTGCCGATAGTATCATCATCGTGCCCGGCTTCGGCATGGCTGTCGCTCACGCCCAGCAGGCGGTGAGCGACCTGACTGACAAGCTGCGCAAGCAGGGCAAAACGGTACGCTTCGGCATTCACCCGGTGGCCGGTCGCCTGCCCGGACATATGAACGTGCTGCTGGCCGAGGCCAACGTGCCCTACGACATCGTGCTGGAGATGGAGGAGATCAACGACGATTTCCCCGATACCGACCTAGTACTGGTGATCGGTGCCAACGACACGGTCAACCCGGACGCGGTGGAGAAGCCCGGCTCGCCCATTGCCGGTATGCCAGTGCTGGAATGCTGGAAGGCCGGTAAAGTCGTGGTGCTGAAGCGCTCCATGGCCTCCGGCTACGCCGGCGTTGCCAACCCGCTGTTCTACAAGGACAACGCGCGCATGCTGTTCGGTGATGCCAAGGACAGCCTGCAGGCGGTGATCGGCAAGCTGAACGGCTGAGCGTCGCCGCTGGGCGGCGATGTGGTAACCTCGCGGATTCCAATAATAAAAAACTGGAGTCTGTTCACATGGAGGTTTTCCCGCGCCGCCCGCTGCTGGCCGCCCTGATCTGCTGTTCCGTCATCGCGCTTGCCGCCTGTGGTGGAGGCGGTGGTGGCGGAGGCGGCAATAACCCGACCACTGCTACGGACAGTGGCACTGACACCAACTGGCAGCCTGGTAATTTCCTGCCCGCCTCGACCTTTGCCAACCGCTGTGTGTCACCGCGCAGCGGCACCGACGCGAACGGCGACCCCTATGGAGACGTCAAGGGAACGCGGCTGGATGAGAACAACTGGCTGCGCTCCATGAGTCACGAACTGTACCTGTGGTACGACGAGATCGAGGATATCGATCCCGCCGACTTCGACGATTCCCTCGATTATTTCGCACAGCTGAAAACCTTCGCCCTGACCCCGAGCGGCAACCAAAAGGACCGCTTTCACTACACGGTGCCCACCGAGCAGTGGAACGCGCAGACGCAGTCCGGGGTATTTGTCGGTTACGGCCTGCAGTGGGCGCTGGTCAGCCTGGAGCCACCGCGGCGCGCGGTGGTGGCCTATACCGACTCCGGCGCGCCGCTGGAGGTGGTCGACAGCAACGGCCAGCCGGTGAACATCACCCGCGGCGCGGAGGTGTTGACAGTGGATGGCGTCGACCTGGCCTACAGCAACGATGTGGATACGCTCAATGCGGGTATGTGGCCCGCGCAGGCGGACGAGCAGCACAGTTTCGAAATACGGCCGCTGGGCGCCACCGACTCGGTTACCGTAACCCTGACCGCCGCCGCCAACGCGTCCAAACCGGTGCAACATGTGGAGTATTTTGACAACGCCACTACCGGCAAGCGCATTGGCTACCTGTTGTTCAACGACCACATCGCCACCGCCGAGCCGGCACTGATCGATGCGGTCAATCAGCTGGGTGACTGGGGCGTGGACGAGCTGGTGCTGGATCTGCGCTACAACAGCGGTGGTTACCTGTATATCGCCAGTCAGCTCGCCTATATGATCGCCGGCGATATGCCCACCGCCGGTCAGCCGTTCGAGCAGGTTGTCTGGAATGACCAGCACCCGACCACGGACCCGGTCACCGACCAGCCTCTGCAGCCGATGCCGTTCTACACGGTGACCTCCGGCAACGTCGGTACCCAGGCAGACCTGCCGCTGCCGTCCCTGAACCTGCCGCGCGTGTACGTGCTGTCCGGCAGCAGCACCTGCTCTGCCAGCGAATCAATCATCAACAGCCTGCGCGGTGTGGGGGTGGATGTGGTGCTGATCGGCGCCACCACTTGCGGCAAGCCCTACGGTTTCTATGGCCTCGACAATTGCGGCACCATGTATTTCACCATTCAATTCAAGGGGGTGAATGCCAGCGGCTTCGGTGACTACACCGATGGCTTTGTGCCGGCGGGTACCACCGGCACCGACGCCGATGTGCATGGCTGCAAGGTGGGCGACGACTTCGATCACCTGCTCGGGGACGAGAGTGAGGGACGCCTGGCTACCGCGATCTACCATATCGAAACCGGCAGCTGCGGGACCCTGTCGGCTTCCGCCTACAGCAGCGGTGCCGTGGGTTCGTCGCTGTCCGCTGGCGGCGCGCGGGTGAGCAAACCTCTGTGGCGCAGTAACCGGATCATGGTGAGGTGAATATGTCGTTGAAACGTACACTCTACTTGCTGGCGCCACTGCTGCTGGCCGCCTGTGGTTCGCAACCCGCGGCCGGTGCGCCGGTGCCGGCGCTGCTGGTGGCGCCGACAACGGCCGTGCGTGCGCAGTTGCAGCAGGTGGTGTCCGAAGCCCTGCACGGCGTGCCGGTGACCCTGGCAGACGACGCGCTGACCCGCGAGAGCCTGCTGCTGATCGAACGCGCACAGCCGCGGGATGCCGGCGGGCGCCTGATCCAGGGGCGCGATCCGGGCGCACCGGCGCAGTTCCGGCTGTTTCTCGGCGGCGGAAACTGCTACCTGCAGCAGCTGCCCAGCGGCCAGCGCTGGGTGCTCGAGGGCGCCGAGTGCGCCGCGGAACAGTAGGCGGCAGAAGGACACCGGGTCGCCGCCTGTCGCTGCTGCTCCAAAGCCCGGTTTTCCGGGATGCTTCTTCCGCGCTTCAGTTACCACCCTTCTGCGGCTGCGGGAAGTTGGGGTAGGCATCGCTGCCCAGGACCGGCTTGCCGTCGACGCGCTGGCCGTAATAACCCGCGTGCTGGTGGTAGCGCTGGCGCAATTTTTCCACATCGCCCTGATAGCGCGGATCCTGTGGCCGTTCCTGTGCGTTGATGTAGGCGGCCACGTCCCAGGCCTGCTGCGGGGTCAGCTGGATGCTTTTGCCCAGCGGCATATTCTCGTGAATGAAGTAGGCCGCGGTGTTGACCCGGTGCATGCCCGCGCCCCAGTTGAAACTGTCGGGCCCCCATAGCGGTGGCAGCGCCGGGACGCCGGCACTGGCGTAGCCCTGGCCGTCGGCGCCGTGGCACAGCTGGCAGTGCTGGCGGTAGACGGTGGCGCCGCGCCGGGGGGAATAGCCGTCGGCGGGCTTTTTCACCAGTGGGTAGCCGCGCCCGGGCAGTTTGGCGCGCTGGTCTACCGGTAGCACTTTAGCGATCTGCTCCGGTAGCGGGAAGTCATCCCGTTTTCCCCCCTTTAACAGTTCTTCGTCGCTCAGCTTCGGCACCGGGCCGGGCACGCCGTATTTGTCCATCAGCGCACCCATCGCCAGCCAGTAGGAGTAGGCGGACAGGGCCACCAGTTCGGGGCTGCCCAGCGGTGGCGGCTTGCCATTCATCGAATAGGTCATACAGCCCTGCAGGCGCTCCTGGTAGCTGTTCACCTTGTCATTTTTTTTGCGGTAGGCGGGGTAGGCGAAGTAGGCGGCCCACATGGGCGCCGCATTGGCGCGGCGGCCGGCGTCCATATGGCAGTTACTGCAGTTGAGCGCGTTGCCCACGCTTTTGCCGCGCAGCTGCTGGGTGTTGACGAACAGCTGGTAGCCGTAGCGGACCTTGTCGCCAAAGGAGCCGGCGGGGATCTTGCCCAGCGCACGGGGCGCCAGGTACGCCTGCGCGTGCGCCTTGGGTTCTGCCGGCAGTTGCGGTTGGCGGTCGGGGAGCTCCTGCGCGCAGAGGATGCCGCTGCACAGAGCGGTGCCAACAAGCATTGGTAGAGAATGTTTCACGGCCGTCTCCTCACTTCAGGTTGGCGAGGTAGGTGGAAAGGGCGTCGATCTCGGCGCCCGAGAGCTTGTTGGCGATGTTGCCCATGATGTTGTCGGGATCGCCCTTGCGCTTGCCCTGCTGCCAGGCGAGCAGCTGGGTCTTCAGGTAATCCGCCTGTTGGCCGGCGAGTCGTGGTATCTGGCCGGCGCCGAGTGTGGCAGGGCCGTGGCAGGTGGCGCAGGCGGGCAGGGTACGCGACCAGTCGCCCTGATAGACAAGCTTCGCTGACGGGTCTGTAAAGACCACCTGCTCGCCGCGCCGCACCGGGGTGACCGGCGCCACCGGTTGTGCGGCGAAGTAGCTGGCGACCTGCTGCAGAGGCTCTCCGCTGATGGTCATGGCCATGGCGTGCATGGTGACGTTCTGGCGGCTGCCGTCCCGGAACAGCTTGACCTGGCGCTGCAGGTATCGCGCCGGCAGCCCGGCCAGGCGCGGACCGAGATTTTTCATCCCCTGGCCCTGCTCGCCGTGGCAGCCGGCGCAGACTTTCGCCTGTTTGGGCAGGTCGGCGGCCAGCGGCGCAGCCGCCAGCAGTGTGGAGAGTGACAGAAAAATGGCTGTTCGCATGGGCTTTTTCCCGGCGGCATCTCCGCTGATCGTGCGGGCTGAGAGGATGAATCCCGACTATAAACAACGCCCCTGGCGCTGGTAAGGCAGGTGGCGCGAATTGCCACTTCGGTTGATGACTATTGCGTCAACAGGGGGGGGGAGTGAAGGCATCAGCAGGGGGGAAGCCGGGGCAGGGCCGGTCTTGCGCCCCGCTCTCGGCCGGGGCGCAGTGGGGCGCCGGGTTCAGCGCAGCAGGTTGGAGAGGCGGGCGTTGGGCTTTTCCGCGGCGCGGTAGATCAGCGCGATCTTGCCGATTTCCTGCACCAGCTCGGCGCCGCTCTTGTCGCACAACTCGCCGATGACCTGGTGGCGCAGCTCGCGGTCGGCTACCACCAGCTTGACCTTGATCAGTTCGTGATCTTCCAGCGCCCGGTTCAGCTCCTCCAGCACACCTTCAGTCAGGCCCTTGCCGGCGACAGTCACCACCGGCTTGAGGTTGTGGCCCAATGTGCGCAGGGCTTTTTTACGGTCGGCCGTTAAAGGCATACAATACTCCGTTACCACTTGATGGATAATTGATTGTAGGAGCGGCCCATGGCCGCGATCGATTTCGGGCCCGGTGCCCGCCGATCGCAGCCATGGGCCGCTCCTGTGAAAGCTGATGTAACTCCAGGTATTGTACCCGATGGGCCGATCAAAGAGCAGTCACCGCTGGCTGCGCGAACATTTCAATGACCACTATGTCAAACAGTCACAGAAAGAGGGCTATCGCTCTCGTGCCAGCTACAAGCTGCAGGAACTGCAGGACAAGGACCGGCTGATCAAGCCCGGCATGACCGTTGTGGACCTGGGGGCGGCACCCGGCGGCTGGTCCCAGGTGGCGATGGAACTGGTGGGTCACAAGGGTCGCGTGCTGGCCTCCGACATCCTGCCGATGGATCCCCTGGCCGGGGTCGACTTCGTGCAGGGGGATTTCACCGAGGAGGCGGTGCTGAACCAGTTGCTGGAGCGGCTGGGTGAAGAGCGCGCCGACCTTGTGATTTCCGATATGGCCCCCAATATGAGTGGTGTGCGGGCTGTGGACCAGCCGGCCTCCATGTACCTGGTGGAACTGGCCGTGGATATGGCGCGCCAGGTGCTGAAACCGGGCGGGGCTTTCGTCGCCAAGGTCTTCCAGGGCGAGGGCTTCGACGAGCTGATCCGCGAGCTGCGCGGCAGCTACAGCAGTGTGGTGACCCGCAAGCCGGGTGCATCCAGACCGCGCTCGCGGGAGGTCTATGTGGTGGCGCGGGGCTTTAAGGGCTGACCCCACCGAACGAAATTGATAGCTGTCCATTTCTGACCGGTACCGCGGATGTGGTATAAGCGTATTCGGCGCCCCGGCGCCGGGCCGCGCAACGGCGGGCCTATACTGGTGGGAATGGATTTGAGTGCTTAACGCAAGAGGGCGACCCCTTTGAACGATATGGCGAAAAACCTTGTACTGTGGTTGATCATCGCGGCGGTACTGCTGATGGTGTTCCAGAATTTCAAGCCGCAGTCCCGGGATGAGTCCCTCAGCTACTCCGAATTTGTGCAGGATGTACAGTCCGGTGAGGTAAACAGTGTCGTGGTCAACGGCCTGGTGATTACCGGCGAGAAATCCGATGGCACTCACTTCAAGACCATCCAGCCACAGATTATCGACGACGAGCTGACCAACGAGCTGGTGCGCAACAACGTCAAGTTCGTCGGCCGTGAACCCGAGTCCCCGAGCATCTGGCAGCAGCTGCTGGTGGCCAGTTTCCCGATCCTGATCATCATTGCGGTGTTCATGTTCTTCATGCGCCAGATGCAGGGCGGTGCCGGCGGTCGCTCCGGCCCCATGGCTTTTGGCAAGAGCAAGGCGCGCCTGTTGGGCGAAGACCAGATCAAGACCACCTTTGCCGACGTGGCGGGTGTGGACGAAGCCAAGGAAGAGGTGCAGGAACTGGTGGAGTTCCTGCGCGATCCGACCAAATTCCAGCGCCTGGGCGGCAATATCCCCCGCGGCGTATTGATGTGCGGGCCGCCCGGTACCGGTAAGACACTGCTGGCCAAGGCCATCGCCGGCGAGGCCAAGGTGCCGTTTTTCTCCATTTCCGGTTCCGACTTCGTCGAGATGTTCGTCGGCGTGGGTGCATCGCGCGTGCGCGACATGTTCGAACAGGCCAAGAAGCAGGCCCCGTGCATCATCTTTATCGATGAGATCGACGCCGTCGGTCGCCACCGGGGTGCCGGTGTTGGCGGCGGTCACGACGAGCGCGAACAGACGCTGAACCAGCTGCTGGTGGAAATGGACGGTTTCGAGGGCAGTGAGGGGGTGATCGTCATCGCCGCCACCAACCGGCCCGACGTGCTCGACCACGCGCTGCTGCGTCCGGGGCGCTTCGACCGCCAGGTCTTCGTCGGCCTGCCGGATATCCGCGGTCGCGAACAGATTCTCAAGGTGCATATGCGCAAGGTGCCGGTCGGCGAGCAGGTGGATGCGCAGACCATCGCCCGCGGTACACCTGGCTTCTCCGGTGCCGACCTGGCCAACCTGGTCAATGAGGCGGCGCTGTTCGCCGCGCGCGCCAATCGCCGCGTGGTGACCATGGAAGAGTTCGAGCGCGCCCGCGACAAGATCATGATGGGCGCCGAGCGCAAATCGATGGTCATGAACGAGAAAGAGAAGATCAATACCGCCTACCACGAGGCCGGCCACGCGATTATCGGCCGCCTGGTGCCGGAACACGATCCGGTGCACAAGGTCACCATTATCCCGCGCGGCCGCGCCCTGGGGGTGACCCAGTTCCTGCCGGAAGAGGACAAGTACAGCCTGTCCAAACGCGCGATCGAGTCGCAGCTGTGTTCCCTGTTCGGCGGCCGTATCGCCGAGGAAATGACCCTCGGCCTGGAGGGCGTGACTACCGGCGCCTCCAACGATATCGAGCGGGCCACCCAGCTGGCGCGCAACATGGTCACCAAATGGGGCCTGTCGGAGAAGCTCGGGCCGTTGCACTACGGCGAAGACGAGCACGGTCAGCCCGGCCAGGGCAGCTCGGTGTCCGGCAACACCTCCAACGACATCGACACCGAGGTGCGCCGCATTATCGACGACTGTTACACCCGCGCGCACAAGCTGTTGGAAGACAACCGCGATATTCTCGAGGCGATGAAAGATGCGCTGATGGAATACGAAACCCTTGACGCGGAGCAGGTGGACGACCTGATGGCGCGGCGCAAGGTGCGTCCGCCGCGAGACTGGCACAACAGTGATTTCGACGGCGGCAGCGGCTCTGTCGGTGAAGCCGGCTCGGGCGACGAAGCGGACAAGGGCAACCCGGTAGGCGGCCCGCTCAACGGACATCAGTAACAGAAGAATGAATGCGGAACGCTGACTGCGGAATGAATTCATTCCTTCCGCAGTCAGCGTTCCGTTTTTTTATTGGCTTATGAAATTACTCTGCGGCAAGCGCACACTGGATCTGACCCGCCCGGTTGTGATGGGCATCCTCAACGCCACCCCGGATTCCTTTTCCGACGGTGGCAGTTACTACGCCAGCGGCACTCTGGATACGCAGCTGGCGCTGGAGCGTGCGCGGCAGATGGTGCGCGAGGGTGCGTCGATCATCGATGTGGGCGGTGAATCCACCCGCCCGGGCGCAGCGGCGGTTTCCCCCGACGAAGAGCTGGCGCGCGTGGTGCCGGTGGTCGAGGCCATTGCCGCCGAGCTGGATGTGGTGATTTCAGTGGATACCAGTACGCCGGCGGTAATCGAAGCCAGCGCGGCTGCCGGTGCCGGCCTGGTCAACGACGTGCGCGCGCTCGAGCGTCCGGGTGCGCTGGAGGCCGCTGCCGCCAGCGGTTTGCCGGTGTGCCTGATGCATATGCGGGGGCAGCCCGGCAATATGCAGCGGGAGCCTGAGTACGACGATGTGGTGGCCGAAGTGGGTGCTTACCTGCTGGCGCGGGCCGAGGCCTGTGTGGCCGTCGGTATACCGCGGCAGCGGCTGCTGTTTGATCCGGGCTTCGGGTTTGGCAAGACCGATCAACACAACCTGGCGCTGTTGCGCCACCTGCCCCAGTTGGCGCCGGCGGATATCCCGCTGCTGGTGGGGATGTCGCGTAAATCGATGGTGGGTCGGCTGCTGGAGCGCAACGTGGACGAACGCCTGCCGGGCAGCCTGGCCCTGGCCATGCTGGCCGCCCAGCGCGGCGCGAGAATTGTGCGCGTGCACGATGTTGCCGCCACGGTAGACGTGCTCAGGATGCAGCAGCTGGTGGATAACCCCGACTGATTACTGCGGTTGGGCATGGCGGCGTGACGCCGAACAAGATAGACACAAAGATGTCGACATAGAGTGGTAAGGATGGCGAGACAATATTTCGGTACCGATGGAATCCGCGGCCGCGTGGGTGAGGGGGCGATCACTCCTGACTTCATGCTGCGCCTCGGTTATGCCGCCGGCAAGGTGTTCGGACAGATGGCCAGCGGCAAGCGCCCGAGCATTCTGATTGGCAAGGACACGCGAGTGTCCGGCTATATGTTCGAGGCTGCGCTGGAGGCGGGGCTGATCAACGCCGGCGTGGACGTGGGCCTGCTGGGGCCGATGCCGACGCCGGCCATCGCCTACTTGACCCGCACTTTCCACGCCCAGGCGGGGATCGTGATCAGCGCGTCCCACAACCCCTATCAGGACAACGGCATCAAGTTCTTCAGCGCCAGCGGCAGCAAGCTGCCGGATCAGGTGGAGCACGATATCGAGGCCGCGCTGGAACTGCCGATGACCACTGCCGCCAACCTGGGTAAGGCCTGGCGCAGCGACGATGCCGCGTCGCGTTATATCGAATTCTGCAAGGCCTCGACCCCCTGGGGCTTCTCCCTGGACGGGATGAATATCGTCCTCGACTGCGCCAATGGCGCCACCTATCACATTGCGCCAAAGGTGTTCCGCGAGCTGGGCGCCGAGGTGACGGCTATTGGTGTTAGCCCGGATGGCCTCAATATCAACCTCGAGTGCGGATCCACCAAGCCCCAGCGGCTGCAGCAGGCGGTGCTGGAGCGTGAAGCCGACCTGGGCATCGCCTTCGATGGCGACGGTGACCGGGTACTGTTTGTCGACCACAATGGCGAACTGGTGGACGGCGACCAGCTGCTGTTCCTGATTGCCTTGCACCGCCAGCAATTCCTCGGTGGTTGTAACGGCGTGGTAGGCACGCAGATGAGCAACTACGGTTTTGAGCTGGCGATGCAGGAGCGCAAGATCCCGTTCCTGCGGGCCAAAGTAGGCGACCGCTACGTGCTGGAAATGATGCAGGCCAACGGCTGGACGCTGGGCGGCGAGTCTTCCGGTCACCTGATCTGTGCCGATGCCACCACCACGGGTGATGGCATTATCGCGGCGCTGCAGGTACTGCGCTCGCTGACTGATTTTGGCGAGCCGCTGCACCAGCTGAAGGGGCGCATGAAGATGCTGCCCCAGCATATGATCAATGTGCACCTCGCCCATCGCGACGGCGTGCTGGATCACACCGACGTCGCCGCCGCCGTTGCCGATGCCGAGCGTGCCCTGGCCGGGCGCGGTCGCGTATTGCTGCGCCCCTCCGGTACCGAACCCCTGATCCGGGTCATGGTCGAGGGGGAAAACCAGCCGCAGGTGGAAGAGCTGGCCGCGGAGATTGCCGCGGTCGTGGAACGAATCGGCAACAGCTGAGCGGGTGGCAAATGCGCCCCGCACGGATTGCAGATTTCAGGTTGTATGTTGGCGGCAATATCGCTAAGATTTGCGCCCCTTGAAGGAGCACACATGCGCACACCGCTGGTAGCAGCTAACTGGAAAATGAACGGCAGCCGCGAGTTTGCCGAAGGGTTTTTCACGGCGCTGGACCTCGAGGACTCGGGGGCCGAAGTGGTTATCTGCCCGCCCTTTCCCTACCTGTCCCTGGTGGCAGATCGGGTGGCGAACAGAGCCATCGCCCTGGGGGCGCAAAACCTCAGTCACGAGGCCGCCGGTGCTTACACCGGTGAAGTTTCCGCCGCCATGCTGCGGGATGTGGAAACGCGCTATGTGATTGTGGGCCACTCGGAGCGCCGCAGCCTCTACGGCGAAAGCAGCGAGCTGGTGGCGAGCAAGTTCGTCGCCGCGCAGGAAAGCGGCCTGGTGCCGATTCTGTGTGTGGGGGAAACCCTGCAGGAGCGCGAAGAGGGCTGGGCGCTGGATGCTATCGCCGCGCAGCTGCAGGCGGTGCTCGACAGGGTGGTCGCCGACGACCTGAAGCGTGCGGTTGTCGCCTACGAGCCGGTCTGGGCGATCGGTACAGGCAGGACCGCCACACCGGAACAGGCGCAGGAAGTGCACGGCTTTATCCGCGAACGCCTCGGCAGTGCCGGCGACGCGGTCAGAATCCTCTACGGAGGCAGCGTCAAGAGCGGCAATGCCACGGCACTGTTTTCACAGGCGGATATCGACGGGGCGCTGGTAGGTGGTGCCTCGCTGGATGCGGAAGAATTCGGTAAAATCTGCCGCGCCGCCGCACAGTAAAGAATGTAAAATGCGGGCGCACCCTACCGGTGGCCCGGAACGCAGGTTGCGAAAACCTCAATAGCAGGCTTCCTGAAAATGGAAAAATTGGTTTTAGTCATACACGTCCTGACCGCGCTGAGCATTATCGGCCTGATTCTGCTGCAGCAGGGTAAGGGTGCTGAAGCGGGTGCCTCTTTCGGTTCCGGTGCTTCACAGACAGTCTTCGGCAGCCAGGGCAGCGGTAACTTCTTTTCCCGCCTGACCGCTATCATGGCCACTGTATTTT
The DNA here is from genome assembly GCF_039696035.1 of Microbulbifer sp. SAOS-129_SWC. Taxonomy (GTDB): domain Bacteria; phylum Pseudomonadota; class Gammaproteobacteria; order Pseudomonadales; family Cellvibrionaceae; genus Microbulbifer. The sequence continues at coordinate 3,482,867 of NZ_CP155567.1, read as the reverse complement.
TCGTGACCAGTATCGGCCTGGCACTGCTGGCAAAGCGCAGCTCCGATACCAATGTCGATGCGGATCTGCCGCAAGCGCCCGCGGCAGTCGAGCAGAAGGCTGCACCTGCACCTGCAGCTGCACCGAAGCCCGAGAGCGACGTGCCGCAGATGGAAGAATCCAAGCCGGCAGCGGACGTCCCCAGTGCGGACGACATTCCGGCCGCCGATGCGCCCAAGTCCGAAGCCGGTGAGGCTTCCAAGCAGGGTGGTCAGCAAGAGGAACCGCAACAGTAAACGTTTTTAGCCCAGGTGGTGGAATTGGTAGACACGCTATCTTGAGGGGGTAGTGAGCTATGCTCGTGCGGGTTCAAGTCCCGCCCTGGGCACCACATAGAAAAGCATCCGCAGTGCGGATGCTTTTTTTTTTACCTGCGGATTTTGCTATTGGATCGGTGCACAGCGGGTGCCGAACCGCGCACCGGTAAGGTGCGCGGATCCCATTGCGGGCAGAAGGCGAAAAATGGCCGCGCATCCGGTGGTCGTGTCAGGGGTGCCGTTCTGTAGCCCGCCGGATATTCTCCATACTCTTGTTCTTTCGCTTTTAGCGACTTGATGCCCGCACCGGCAAAAATTCCGCTGAGCCGTATCTGTGCGTGCGTGCCGATATTGTGCTGCAGGGTCACCGTGCAGCGCGCACAGTTTTGCGGTGGCGATCCGGAAAATTGCGTACGTGATCACTCTTTAACGTAGTCGGGCATGCCATGCCTGGGCCGTTGCGTAGAAAAAAATCCAGCCGGTGGAAAAACTATGTCACCGCAGCGCGATAAATTGATCTGGCTCGGATGCTCGATATTTGACCTGTCTCACATATGGCTGTACCCGGATTGCAATACAATCCCGCAGGCTAAAAGCCCCTGTTTACAGAGAATTTCCCAGCGGCTGACCAACGGTCGCGGCGTCCACGGCGCTCATTGTTAGAGGTAGGGTCAGAGGTAGTGAACATGTTCAGAATTCTACAGTTAACAATACTCATGTTGCTGTCGTCGGTCGCTTTTGCGCAGGCAGCGCAAGAAGTCAGTCGTGATGAAATTCGCGGGCTGGACGAACAGATCCAGGGCGTCAAGAAAGACGTGATTGGCTTGACCTCACAGCTGGCGCAGCTTGAGGAAAAATTACTCTACCCGTCCAATACCCAGGTTTCATTTTTTGTATCCCTGCAAGGCGCCAGTGCGTTCAATCTGGAGTCGGTGGAGATTACCCTCGACAACGAAGTCGTTGCCCATCACCTGTACACCTACAGGGAGATTGAGGCGCTGCACAAAGGCGGTGTGCAAAAGATCTACACCGGCAATCTGCAGACGGGAAGCCACCCACTGCAGGTGCACTTTATCGGTAAGTCCGAGTCCGGCAAGGACCGGCAGGCCACTGCCAGCTACAAGGTGGACAAGGCCGTGGGACCGAAGTTTGTCGAGATAAAAATAGCCGGTACCGAGTCTGCGATTAATTTCAAGGACTGGTAATCATGCGTACCAGAGCGGTTCATACTCTGCCCGGCGCTGTACAGACTTCGCTGCGGGTACTGGCGGCGACGCTGGGATTTTTACCTGCCCTGCTGCTGGCCGCTCCCTCCGCGGAGCACAGCCTGCCGGCCGAGCACAATTTGAAGGATCTCTTCTTTGGTGAGGCCATGTTCCAGGCCTACCAGCACAACTATTTCGATGCCATCGTCGAACTCGATGATGAGCTGGACCAGTACAGCCACCTGGATGAGCCGGAGCTGGATCCGTTTACTGCGCATCTCGGGCAGGCGCAGTTCTCCGTCGGTGACCTGGAGCTCTCCTATCGGATGCACCGTGCCGCCGGCCGCGCTATTGAAGCTGTGCTCAACGGCGATGTGCCACAGCCGGTGCGCAATGAAGCCGCCTACCGCCTGGCCAAAATCCAGTATCACAAGCAACAGCCGCGCAATGCACTGCACGCGCTGGAACTGATTCACGGCAAAGTGCCGGAGCGCGTACGCCCGGAGGAGCAGTTCCTGCGCGCACGGGTGTACATGGAGCTGGGCCGTCTCGATGAGGCGGTGGCGCTGTTGAAGGATCTCGAGGGCGAGAGCAGTCTGGATGGCTTCGTCGAGTACAACCTTGGCATTGCCCTGCTCAAATCGGGCCACGAGGAGCAGGGTCTGCAGGAACTGACCGCGCTGGGCAAGCGCAGTAGCTCCGATCCGGCCCGGCAGGCGCTATACGACAAAACCAACATGCTGCTGGGCAGCCGTCTTATGGATGCCGGCAAGCTGGATCTGGCGCGCCCGTATTTCGATCGCGTACATCTGGAAGGCCCCTTCTCCAACCGTGCCCTGCTTGGCGCCGGCTGGGTGGAAGCGCGTGCGGGTCGATTCGATCGCGCGTTGGTACCCTGGAAAATGCTGCAGAAACGCCAGGGCACTGACAAGGCCGTGCAGGAGGCGATGCTCGCGGTTCCTTATGCCTACGGCCAGCTCGATGTCTACAGTACCGCGGCGATCAACTATGGCCGTGCTCTGGACGCTTTCGGTCGTGAAATCGATACCCTGAACGCCTCGATCAATAGCATTCGTAAAGGCAAGTTTCTCGAAGCGCTGCGACGCAAGGAGGCAGACCAGGTGCAGAACTGGGTGGTGGCCCTGCGCAAAATTCCCGGTGCCCCTGAGACCCATTACTTGCTGGACCTGATGGCTTCCAACGACTACCAGGAGTTTTTGCACAACTACCGCGACTTGAACGACCTGCACGAGCGCAACAAAACCTGGCTCAAAAATCTCAGCGCTTACGAAGACCTGATCCAGCGGCGACGCAATTACTATGAGCCGCTGCTGCCGGACCTGGATCGCAAATTTCGCCGGTTGGATGCCCGTATCAAGTTGCGTATCGAGCAGCGGGATAAGTTTGCCGCGCGCATCGAGCAGATGCTGGTAACGCGACGCCCTGAATATCTGGCCACTGCCGATGAGCAGGAATCACTGTTGCAGCTGAAACAGCTGCACAATCAATTGCCGACCAAGGGCAATGCGCAAGCGCGCGCGCGTATCGCGCGGCTCAAGGGCATTCTCGACTGGCGCCTGGCGACACAGTATGACGACCGCCTGACGAAAGCCTACAAACATCTGCAGCAACTCAATACCGAGATTGATTCCCTGCAGACCGTCTACCGATCCTACGTGCGCGGCCGCCAGGCGGCGACCCAGAGCTATATCGGTTACAACGATACTATTGACCGTCTGCGGGCGCAGATCGAGCATACACAGGGGCGTCTGGAGACACTGATGGCGCGCCAGGGCAATATGCTGGAAACGCTGGCCATCAACGAGCTCGACCATCGTCGCGCACAACTGGAAAGCTACCAGATCAAAGCGCGTTTCGCCCTGGCGGACAGCTACGACCGCGCGAACGAGCTGCAGGAGCAGCGCAGCGACCAGCGCAAGATCGAGATGCACAAAGCCGCCGGGGGCGAGTCCCTACCACAGGACAACCCACCAGAGCTGGAAGCCCCGTCGGGCGACTCGGATCAGACGCCGACCGGGGAAGGGAAAAAGCCGTCCAGCCAATCGGTTGAGAAGGAGGGCGAGCAGTGAAGCCCCTGACGAAATCCGCTCTTGCCAGTGCGATATCGCTGCGCCGCTGTGCCACCGTGGCGTCGGTCGCGGTACTTCTGCACGGTTGCGCGGCGACCAGTGACCGCGGCCGCATCGGTAGCCTGCAGCGCGTCGATATCGAGGTCAAGGAAGAGCATATCGATGGCAGCCTGGAAAAGGCGCTGGCCGGCTACCAGAAATACCTGCAGGAAACGCCGGAAACCGCGCTGACGCCGGAGGCGATTCGGCGTATCGCCGACCTCAAAATCAAGCAGGCGCACCGCGCCGAGGATCGTGCCGTCGATGGCGCCGCGGCCGCTGCTACCGGCAGTGGTGCCGTGGTTTCAATCGATGCCGATCGGGATCAGGGCTCGGGCCAAAAGCTCGACGCGCCCAGCCACGTTGGTGTGCCGCTCGCGGCAGCCGCCACGGCCGCTTCGGCACCCACTGCCGCGGGCCCGGCGGAGTCGGACGTCGATTTCGAAGCCCGCGCTACTGCCGGGGTCGATATTCCCACCAGCGACGCGCCGCCGGCGGCTCCCGGTGACAATCCGGATGCCATGCTGGCTGCCAATGCCAGTGAGGCGATCGAGCTCTACCGCAAGTTGCTGGTCAAATACCCGCTCTACGACCGTAACGACCAGGTCATGTATCAGCTCTCCCGCGCCTATGAGGAAACCGGAGCTATCGACCAGGCGGTAGAGGTGCTGCGCCAGTTGGTAGCGAAGTACCCGAACTCGCGCCATCTCGACGAATCCTATTTCCGCCTGGGTGAATATTACTTTACCCGTAAAAAATACCTGGATGCCGAAGAGGCCTACGGCAAGGTCATCGACCTCGGCGTCACGTCGAGTTTTTACGAACTGGCGCTGTACAAGCGCGGCTGGTCCCTGTTCAAGCAGGAAATGTACGAGATGGCGCTCGATGATTTCATGGCCATGCTCGACTACAAGGTGTCGAAAGGCTACGACTTCGAGCAGCAGGATAACAAGGTCGAGCGCAAGAATGTCGAGGATGCCTTTCGGGTTGTCAGCCTGAGCTTCTCCTATCTCGGCGGCGCCGACATGATTGTCGACTACTTCTCGCGCAAGGGCGCGCGGAATTACGAGTCGCTGGTATACAGCCACCTGGGTGAGTACTACCTGGACAAGCGCCGTTATCAGGACGCCGCCAAGGCTTATACCACCTTTGTCGAGCGCAATCCGTTGCACAAGGTCTCGGCCAACTTCTCCATGCGCGTCATCGATATCTACCAGAAGGGTGGTTTCCCCAAGCTGGTGCTGGATGCCAAGAAGGACTTCGCCACCACCTATGCGCTCGACGCCCGCTACTGGAGCGTGTTTGATATCAACGAATACGGCGATGTGGTTGACTTCCTGCAGACCAACCTGATCGACCTGGCCAGTCACTACCACGCCGCCTACCAGAACAAGAAGCTCAAGGATCACAAGGCCGAGAACTATGCGGAAGCCATCCACTGGTACCGCAAATACCTGAAATCCTTCAGCGACAAGCCGCGTGCACCAGAAATCAATTTCCAGCTCGCCGAGCTGATGCTGGAAAACCGCGATTTCCACGGCGCCGCAGTGGAATACGAGCGCACCGCCTACGCATACCCGAAGCACAAGCATTCCAGTGAGGCCGGTTACGCGGCGGTCTACGCCTATCGCCAGAATCTCGATACGGTGCTCAAGGGAGCGCCCGCCGATCAGCGTGATCCGGCCACCCGGGATGTCATTCGCTCGTCGCTGCAGTTCGCCGATACCTTCCCCAAACATGCGAAGGCCGCCAAGGTCATGGTGGGCGCGGTAGACGACCTGTACAAACTCAAAGACTATCCGCAGACCATCAGCAATGGCCACCTGCTGCTGGAGAAATTCCCCACTGCCGACCGCAAAATCCGTCGCTCCGCCTGGCTGCTGGTGGCCCACGCCTCCTTCGACACCAAGGCGTTTGCCGATGCTGAAAAAGGATACGGGCAGGCGCTGGCGCTGACCGCGCCGGATGCCAAAGACCGCGCCGGCCTGGTGGACAACCTGGCCGCCTCGATCTACCAGCAGGGCGATCTGGCGCGCAAGCAGGAAGACTATGCCAGCGCTGCCGAGCACTTCCTGCGCATTCGCAAAGTAGCGCCGGGTGCCTCTATTCTACCCACGGCCGAGTACGATGCCGCGGCCTCGTTGATCGTATTGAAAGACTGGAGTCGTGCTGCCGACGTACTCAAGGCGTTCCGCCAGCATTTCCCCAATCACAAGCTGATCAAGGATGTCACCAAGAAGCTGGCGGTGGTCTATCAGGAGAGCGGCGAATTGCTGCTGGCGGCCGCCGAATTCGAGCGCATCGAGCGGGAATCTGAAGACGACGCGGTGCGCCGCGAGGCGCTGACCCAGGCCGCGGATCTGTATATCGCGGCCAAGTCCAGCGACAAAGCCCTGCGGGTGCTGCGCCGTTACGTGAAGCTGTTCCCGAGCCCGATGGAGCCGGCGCTGGAAACTCGGCAAAAGATTGCCGATCTGTGCAAAGCCGCCGGACAGCACAAGCAGTACATGGAAGAATTGCGGCAGATGGTGCGTACCGAGGCCCGGGGTGGAGAGGCGCGCAACGACCGCACCCGCTATCTCGCCGGTAACGCGGCGCTGGCGCTGGCGGAGCCCAAGTTCGAGGCATTCACGCAGGTGAAGCTGGTGGCGCCGATCAAGCAAAACCTGAATGCCAAGCGTGTGCGCATGAAGGCAGCCATCAGCGCCTACTCGGAGCTGATCGACTACCAGGTCGCGGACGTCACCGCCGCCGCTACCTACTATCTGGCGGAGATCTATCTGCATTTCAGTCGCGCGCTGAAAAACTCCGAGCGGCCCACCAACCTGACTCCGCTGGAACTCGAGGAGTACGAACTGGCATTGGAAGACCAGATTTACCCGTTCGAGGACAAGGCCATTTCGGTGCACAAGAAAAATATCGAGTTGCTCGGCATGGGCATCTACAACCAGTGGATCGCCAAGAGTATCGACAAGCTGGCCGGTCTGGTGCCGGCCCGCTTTGCCCGCAAAGAGGATGCCGACAACTACATGGAAACCATTGTGCCGGTGAAACCGGATGTGGCTGATGCCGGGTCCGATTCCGCTGCCCCGACCGGGAGTTGATGACTGATGTTTAGTGTATTGGCCAATATTCGACGGCTGCCGCGGGCGGCCGCCGCGCTCGCCCTACTGTCAACGCTGGCGCTATTGGCATCTTGCGCCTCGACCCCGACGCGTGAAAAAGGGACCGGTGACCTGTCATCGATACATGTTTCCGGCAGCGTGAACCGGGATTTCGAGCGTTCACTCGAATTCCTGAAGGGCGAGCAATACCCGGAAGCCATTGAGCTGCTGCAGGAAGTCATCAAGCGGGAGAAGCGCCTGCCCGCGCCCTACGTCAACCTGGGCATCGCGTACAAGAAATCTGGCAATGAAAAAAATGCGGAAGAGGCTTTTCTGCACGCACTGGAAGTTGCCCCCAACCATGCAGTGGCGGCCAATGAACTGGCCGTGCTGTACCGGGAGCAGGGCCGCTTTGCCGAGGCGCGGAAACTCTATACCGGCGCCCTGGCGGAGAACCCGGATTATCTGCCGCTGGTAAAGAATCTGGGAATTTTATGTGATCTCTATCTGCAAGATGTCCCGTGCGCTCTGGCACAATTCCAGCACTACCTCGAGTTGGAGCCGGACGACAAGGACGTGACCATCTGGGTCGCGGACCTGAAAAGAAGGCATGGATAACCAAAGAAAGGCCCGGAAAATGAAAGTGCAGCATCAATACCCGCTTTTGGCTCTGTTGTTGTCCTCGATGCTGGCGGTGACTGTGCCGGCAGCTGCAGAGGAAGCATCGGCGAAAAAAGCGCAAGGCGCGGCGAAAAATACCGCGGCCAAGAAGGTGGATAACGAGGTCAAGGAGCTTTCCGGTATCTCCATTATCGGCAACAAGGAAGCGCCCAAGTCACTGTATATCGTGCCCTGGAAGAGTTCCGAAGTGGGTGTCGAGAGCGATCTGGTGTCCAGTCTGATGGATGACAAACTGCAGCCGCTGGACAAGGAAGTATTCATGCGTGAGCTGGATTTCTACCGCCTGAGCCAGTCTGACGACTAATGACTGCGGCAACACCACCGCATAGATCGCAGAAGCGCGCGTAAGTTAGCAACGAATTCGCCCGGAATATCGGGCCGATAGACACAGGGCCTGGCGCCCGGTAACCAATCAAAAAATGATCTCGTTTTAAGAGGGCTTGTGATGGACTTTTTCAACAGCGTAATCGCGTTCTTCCAAACGGGGGGTACCTTTATGTACCCCATCCTGGCGGTAGCCGCGCTGGGTTTGGCGGTGACGATAGAGCGCTATATCCGTCTGGTGTATGAGCGCCATACCAACCGCGGTATGTGGGACAAACTGCAGCCGGTGCTGAATTCCGGTGATTTCGATCGCGCCCGCAATCTGGTCAAGCAGGACGATTCCGGGGTCAGCAAGGTGCTGGCAATGGGACTGGAGCGCCAGGGGGCTGTGCGCCGTCGTGAAGATATCGAGATCGCGATGGAAGAGGCAATGATGGAGATCATTCCACAGCTGGAGAAGCGTACACCCTATATCGCGCTCTTTTCCAATATTGCCACGCTGCTCGGTCTGCTGGGTACGATTATGGGCCTGATCGAGGCATTTACAGCGGTGGCCAACGCCAACCCGGCGGAAAAGGCCGATCTGCTGTCCGCCAGTATCTCCGTAGCGATGAACACCACGGCCTTTGGTCTGATGACCGGTATTCCGCTGCTGCTGGCCCACGCCTGGCTGAACTCGCTGACCGGCGAGATTGTCGACAGCCTGGAAATGGTATCCGTCAAGGCGCTGAACCTCATTTCCATGTCCAGTCGTCGCCGTCGCGACAATGAAGCCGGCAAAGAGGCTGTCGTTACCGAGAGTGCTGATGTGACTGCAGAATTGAACTCCGCCGCGCAGTCGACAGAGGACACTGTAGCTGAAGACGCGGGTTCGCCAGCGGCGGAAGCCGCCGTTGCTGAGGCCGACGCCGACCAGCAAGTGGAAAAAGTGTAATGAGAAGCCGGCGCCACGCGAAAAGCAAAGAAGCTCCGGAGCTGGATATCACTGCCTTCCTCAATCTGATGGTGGTGTTGGTGCCTTTCCTGCTGGTTTCGGCCGTGTTTTCCCGGGTTACCATCCTGGAGCTAAATATGCCCAGCGGCGCCGGCGGCGGCGCGCCCGATGAAAAGGCCATTACCGTGGAAGTGGTCGTACGCAAGGATGCCCTGGAAGTCAGCGACGGTGAAAAGGTTATCGCGCGCTTTCCGAACCTGAACAAGCGTGATGACGCCGCGCAGGCTGAGTCTGATGCGGCGACAGCTGAACCGGCCGCAGATGCCGAGGGTGAGCAGGCGGCTGATGCCAACGCCGTACTGCCGACCGGCGACGTCTACGATCTGGAAAAGCTGAGCCGTTTCCTGCTCAAGATCAAGGGCAGTTACCCGGACAAGACCGACGCCACTTTGTTGATGGAACCCAATATTGCCTACGAGTACCTGGTGGGCGTCATGGATAGGGTGCGGGCTGCCGAGGTCCGGCAGGAAGGCAGTGACCCGGAAGATCCTGACGCTGTAGAGCACGTGGTCCTGTTCCCGGATATATCCATAGGAGATGCGCCGTGAGGAGAGAAAGTCGACGCATGAAGCGCATGGCGCGAAGCCATAAGCGCAAGAAAACACAGGGCATGAACCTGACCTCCCTGATGGACGTTTTCACAATCCTGGTGTTCTTCCTGCTGACCAACACCTCCAGCAACGAAGCGCTGGAGCCGCCCAAAGTGATTACCCTGCCGGACTCGGTGGTGGAAACCAAGCCGCGTGAGACGGTGACGCTGATGGTGACCGACAAGGAAATCCTGGTGGAGTCCCGGCCGGTGGTGGCCACCAGCGAAGTGATCGACAGTAAAGGCACGGTTATCCAGGCGATCAAGGACGCGATGGTTGCGCAGATGGACAAAGCCATCACCGTCGCCAAGGCGGAACAGGCAAAACAGGCGGAAGGGGCCGATGGGGCCGAAGGGGAAGACGACGCGAACCAGCCGGAGCCACCGGAAGTCAATATTCTTGCCGACAGAACCGTTCCGTTCAGTCTGCTCAAGAAGGTGATGTCCAGTTGTACCGATGCCGGTTATACACGAGTCTCTCTCGCGGTCATTCAGAAAGCAGCTCAAGGTTAGTGGAAGTTTGTGAGTAATTTTCTTCAACAAAAACAGGCGGTGAGCGGCGAACTGGAAGCGGTCCGCCGCCGCTTGCAGGTGCTTGAAGGCGAGCGGCAGCAGATAGACAGCAAGCTGGATCAGCTGCGTAAGGATGGCGCCAAGCACCAGCTGCTGGATGAGATATCCGAACGCCTGGACAAGCTGGAAGAGGTCGGTGCCGGCGAGCTGTTCTGGGCGGATGACTACCGAGAGGATGCATCCCGGACGATCATTCGGCGCATCCAGCATACCGTCAGTATCTACAATGCCAATATCGACCTGCTGCAGGAGCGCCACCGCCGTGTGCAGGCCAAGATAGCGGATTGTGAAGACGACATCGTTGATCTGGATGAGCGTGCCGAGCGGATTCGTACCGAAGAGGAAGAATCCAAGTTCGAGTTCGAGATAACCCGTGAACTGGAAGCACCGAAAATACGCCCGGCGCTGATGCCCTGGCACACCAACGGTGAAGACGAGCGGCGCTTCCGCCGCTGTGTATTGGCTTCCCTGTTGGTTGCCCTGTTACTCGGCTATCTGGTGCCCCTGTGGACCATTCCCAAGCCGGACAAAAACAAGGCGGTGGAAATTCCCGAGCGCCTGGCCAAGCTGGTAATCGAGAAGAAGAGCAAGCCCAAGCCGCCGCCGGAGCAGGTGCAGCCGCAGAAAGAAAAAGAAAAGGAGAAAAAACCCGAGCCCAAACAGCAGGTGGCGAAAGAGGAGCCCAAGCCCTCCAAGGCCGAGAAGAAGAAGGCTCGCAAGAAGGCCGAGCATTCTGGTGTGCTGGCATTCAAGGACAACTTCCAGGATCTTATCGAGGACGACCTGGATGACCGTCTCGGCAAACGCACCCAGCTAAGCACGGCCGGCAAGAAGGAAAACCGCAGTCAGCGTTCGTTGATTACGGCAGCGGCCAAGGCCGGCAGTGGCGGCATCAACACCGCCAGTCTCAGTCGCAATGTTGGCGGTGCGGGGTCGTCGCTGGAAGGTGTGGCCTTTACACGGGTGGAGAGCTCGATCGGTACCGAGGGGGATTTCGCCGGCGAGGACCGGCCGCTCAGCGATGGCGCGGGGCCGTCCCGTACCGACGAAGAGATCCAGATTGTCTTCGACCGCTACAAGTCTTCGCTGTATCGCATCTACAATCGCGAGCTGCGCAACAACCCGGCGTTGCAGGGCAAGATGGTGCTGAAGATCACCATCGAACCAGACGGTTCGGTGTCCATGGCCAAGGTACAGTCGAGCGATATGGATTCGCCGGCGCTAAACGCCAAAATTGTCGCGCGGGTGAAGCGCTTCAACTTCGGTCCCAAGGCTGGTGTACCCACCATCACCATCCTTTACCCGATCGACTTCCTCCCCGCCGGTTGATATGGCGGGCCCGGGCGAGGAGCAATTCCTTGCCTTGGGGTAAGGAATTGCTCGCGTGAAGTCTTGTCGGGATTAGCCACAGGGATGTGGCGATCAAGCGACCCGCCGTAACAGCCGCGCACGTAGGCAAAATTATAGGAAGGCGGTTACGGTCTGCGATGAAGGGTAATTGCTGCACTGCCATTGAGTGGCAATATTCGCGTTGCCTCGGCAGGCTGTAACCCATTCTTGAACTGTGCCGCCCGGTGCAGAAGATTCCTCTGCAGGTTTCCCTGAGAACCACTTGGCAAACTGAACAATTGTTTGCAGTCAATGCGGTATTTTTGACCTGATTCACTGCCGCTTCCATTCGCTCCCGCTAGAGTCCGCCGTCCGGGCGATACCTCACCCGGTGACTCCTGCCAGCCGGATAGCTGGCGCTGATCTCCATCGAACACAATGGCTGATAAGTGGTAATGACAGTGGATGTAATTGGGCGAAATTTTTTGGCGAATGCGCTTGTCGGCTTTGTTCTCGTGTGCGGTGGTTTGTTGCTGCCGGTCAACCAGGCACAGGCAGCCCTATCCTGCCCTAATTCCAGCGGGCCTGTATCCGTCAGTCATATCGACGGCTACAGCCAGAACAGTTACTGCGAGCTGTGTGAGCATGGACAGGTGGAAATCGAGCTTAGCAATGATGCGAGCTGGGGGTTTGGCACAAGGTCGGTCAGCCAAATCCTGGTGACCGAAGACCTCGGTGACCTGGCCGGTGTGCTGGGATACGAGACCGGTTCTTCCGAAATCAGTATCAACGGCGGCGGCTACACCGCCATTGGCGACCCTTCTGGCAGTACCCTGTTGCAGTGGAACCTGAGCGGTTTGACGCTCGGCCGCAACGACTATGTGCGCATCCGCTTCCAGTTGCAGCACGAGCCCAATACCGAAGAGCAGCTGGTGGATATGAATCCGCGCAACCTGCACGCCCGCGCGGAATATGTTTACGATCGCGACAATAACAACTACTGCGATACGCAGAACAATCACACCCTGCCCATCGTCGAGCCGCGCCCCAGTTTTACCAAGGGCGGGCGCAATGTGGATGCGGGTATGGGGGCGGGCACCTATGCCGCACAGATATACGGCCACCAGGGTGATGGCATCATCTGGCGGGTGGCGTTACACAACGGCGGCAGCGCACCGCTACAGGATGTGGTCATTACCGATGATATGACTTCAGGTGCCATGGACATAGACGCCATCTGCTCCTCCGAGTCTGACGCCGCCGCGGTGGCCAATGGTGCTTCAGCCAGTTTCGGTTCCTGTACCGATGTCAGTGGCTACAACAACAACCTTGCCGGCCTCGATGCCAGTGACCTGGGTTTCAGCCTGAACGTGGCCGCCGGTGGCGATTTAAATCTCTACTTTGCCGGGCAGCTGCACAACGCCTGCGACAATTTACAGACCAATACCTTCCACGACCTGCAGTGGGGCTGTCCCGCTGTGGGTGGCACCGGTGGTATCACCCACGCGGGTGGCGACAATCCGGTGCAGTCCTCTCCGGCGGACGCTTCCGCCGCGGTCAGCGTGCACTCCCAGGACAGCGGCGGTAACAATGGCGGGGTCAATTACAATGTGACCTTTAACGGTATCGATGGCGGCAACACCGTAGGTACCCGCGGCCTGGTGACGATTACCGTGACCAACAACAGTCAGGGCACCATCAAGGGCGTGCGCCTGACCGACAGCCTGCCCGCCGGTTATCTGTTGGACCCCAACTACGAGCCGCAGATGAACCGCAGTTACACCTACGGGAATTACGACGGGCGGGTGTCCACCTTCGACTGGGAAAACCGGGTAATCCCCACCGCGGGGGACCAGTCCTATCTCGAGGACTCGGCCAACCCCGGGTCGCCGAACCCGGATCTGCAGCAGCCGGTATTTTTTCTTACCAGTAGCGGCGATCGCGCCAACAATGATCCGGACCAGATGGACCTGCTGCGGCAGGGCGAGCAGGTCAGCCTGACCTTCCGCATCGTGCTGGTGGAGCCGGGCCTGACACATTACGACCAGCAGACCGACCTGGACATGGAGGGCAGTGCCGACCCGGACCCGGCCGCATTTTCTGCGCTGCAGAATAACGTGCAGATCGACTGGCAGGATTTCTGCGCGAGCGATGGCGGCGACAGTCACAGCAAGAATAACGACTGGTCCTTCACGCCGCGCCCGGAAGATCTGGATGTGTCCATGACCCACCCGCTGTATATCGTCCGCGATAGCGGCGATTCGCCGCTGACGGTGCAGATCGACAACAACGGCGGCCACGCTGCGGATGATTACTATATCTATGTCACCTTCGGCGAGGAAATGACGGTACTGGGGGAATACAACCCGTCCGACCCGGACAACAACCCCTACCAGAATCCCATCAGCTGCACCGAGGTGGCGCACAGTCCGGAACTGGAGCGGCCGGTGTGGGAGCAGCCCAGTTATATTCCTGACACTGCCACGGTCTATCGTTGTAGTCGCGACCAGCTCGGTGCCATTGCCGCCGGGGGACGCGAATACATCACCTTCCAGGTGGAGAAAAATGCAACGGCTGCCGACGACGACCTGACATTCCGCGCCGATGTCATCGGCGAAATCACCCTGGCCACCAGTGATCGCGAGCCGCTGGTATTTCCCGATCCGGCCAGCCTCACCGATAGCCGGCCCGACAAACAGCAGGCGGACAACTACAGCCTCGACGCCACGCGCGCGCGGGTGATGGGCTTCAACCTGTTGAAGGAGCCGGTGGCAAACAGTTGCGCCGAATATGTCGCCGGTAACCGGCCCGGTCCGGAGAACAATATCGAGATCGGCGAAGACTGCACCTTCGATATCCATGCGGGCGGCTGGTTCGGCTTCAAGACCCCGGGGTACAACCTGATTGCGGTCAGGGATGTCACCATCGCCGACGACCTGCCCGATGGCCAGAGCTATATCGCGCACAATTACCTGACGTCTTCGCCGGCGCACAACATCGACGGCTCCATCACGGAATCCGGTCTGAGCGCAGATTTCAGTGAAGCGGACCTGAGCTGGTTTTTTGCCGCAACCGGTGGCGGCAGCGAAATTACCGAGAAAGATCACTGGTTCCATGCGGATATGACCACGCGCCTGCTCAACGGCCCGGTCGATACCGTGGCAGACCCTAACCAGCATGCGAATGTGAGTACCGACTACGGCCGCGGCCATTTCACCGCGGTATTCGATACGGAAACGATTGACGTCGACGAAACGCAGAATATTCCCGGCTATCCACCGGAATCCGACTGGCGCGTGGACATGAACGTTACCGAGCCGCAGATCGAGGTCGATAAGAAGGTCTGTAACGAGGCGCTCTACGGCACCGGCACCGGCTGTAGCAAATTCGTCGATTTCACCGACGAGGGGCACCGCGACCAGAACTATATCTTCCAGCTGACACTGACCAACCGCGCTACCGATGGCGGCGTCGCGCGGGCGCCGGCCTATGATGTGGTGGTCACCGACACCCTGGATTCCTCCGGCCAGATGTGTGTGCAGCCGCTGGATAGCGACGGCCTGGACAACGATGGTGACACCGGCGTCGATACCGGCGTGGGTGACGAGGGCCTGGTCGGCACCACTGCCGGCAGCAACGATTACAACCTCGCCACCGATTGTGCCGACGGTGGTACGCCGGCCGTGATTACATTTTCCTATGCGCATTCCACTGCGCTGCAACGCATCGATCCGGGTAAATCTGTCACGCTCTACTACCGCGTCAAGCCCGAGCAATCGGTGGCGCCACTGCAGACTTTTACCAACAGGTTCTATGCCCGTTACGACAGTTTGCTGGGCGACTACGGTAACCAGCAGGCGCCACAAATCGACAGCGATACCGACGACGACGGTATTGGCTGCGGCACGGCCGACACTGACGAGCCAAGCTGCACACCGAACTACCCCAAGGGGCGCGCGCGCCACTATCAATCCGCCGAAGCCGAAGCGCAGATGCAGATTATTTCGGTGCAGGCCGAGCCGAAAAAAGTGATCGCGCTGTCCAATGGCACCCCGACAGGCACCGCTAGTGATGAAGCGGTGATTGGTGAGGAACTGCGCTACCGGCTGACGGCACAGATTCCCGCGGCGCAGCTGCGCGACTTCGTGATCCGCGATGAGTTGCCGGTGGGGATGCAGTGTGTCGAGGGGCAGACCATCAACCTGGATGCGGCGCCTTTCAATGCAGCCGGCTTCAGTCCCGGTGGCAGTTTTACACCGACATGCGGCAATAATGGCACCCGGGACTATATCGAGTGGGACTTCGGCAATCAGGAACTCACCACCGTGTCCGGCAGCCTGTTCGAATTCCCGGTGGAGTTTATCGCCCGTATCGAAAATAGCGCGAGCACCAACGACAGTGATGTCCTGATCAATGGTGGCAGCAGTACGACGGCCGAGGTGCACTATGTCAACGAAAGCGGCACCACCGTGGTGGTGCCGTTCGAATCGCACCAGGTCACCGTACGCGAACCGGATATCCAGCTGAGCAAGTCGTTCGCCGTTTCCGACAGCGATGCCGACGATATTCTCACGGTCACCGTTGCGGCAAAGAATACCGGCAGCGCCAATGCCTACAACCTGCAGGTACTGGATGATCTGACCGGCAGCAAGCTGGTTTACCTGGGGAATGTGGCCGGCACCGACCCGCCGCAAAATGTGGATACCGGCACTGTCGGCAGCAATGCGCCGATCTTCAGCTGGGACCGCGGCAATGCCGACTACAGCATTGCCCCCGGCGAGAGCAAAACCTTTACCTTCGACGTTCGCGTAGAGCAGGGCGTGGAGCCCCGCGAAGTGCTCGACAATACCGTCCAGGCCCGCTGGCAGTCGCTACCGGGCACGGATACGGCACTGAACAGCAGTGGCGGGATCGGCAGCGATGGCGATACCGATGGCATGCGTATTGGCGTACTGCCGAATACCGGTGATGCACTCAACGATTACGAAACCAGCGCCGCGGCGCAGACCGAAGTGCCGCCATTGCAGATCAGTAAGACTGACCTGGATTCGACTTTGGCGCCCACGATCGGCGCGCACAAACAGTTCCAGCTGGAAATCCGTCTGCCCGAGGGCGTCAGCAACCATGTGGTGGTGACGGACCAGCTGGGCAGCCCGGAAGGGTATGTGCTGGCGAATAACGCCGACTACGACATCGCCTATGAATTTGTCGGTATCGAAACAATCAATGGCCAGGCTCCGTCCGCGGCCGCCTTCCACAGTGTGCCTGTGGATAACACCGCCGGCAGCGCCAGCTGGGATATCGGTACCGTTGATACTGCCAGTGAAAATGACACCGCCGGCAGCGCGCTGGATCCGCTGATTCGTATCACCTACTACGCCCGCGTGGCCAACGACGCGCTCACCGATGCCGGTGATTCGCGCCAGAATGGCGCGGTGCTGACCTACGACAATGGCGAGAGCGGCGCGACGGAGAGCGAGAGTGACAATACTGCCGCGGTCACCGTGGTGGAGCCCCTGCTGACGATCGACAAGGCGGTGAGCAACACCACCAATCCCGGCACCGAGCCCGTGGGCGGGGATATTCTGCAATACACCATCACCGTGCAGCACGATGCCGGCTCCAGCGCCGCTGCGTTTGATCTGAATCTGGTGGATACCCTGCCGGGCGAACTGCAGCTCGACAGCAGTTTCACGCCCACCGCGACCATCGGCGGCACTGCGGTGGCCGGCTTCGTCGCCACACCGGCGGGCGCGCCGGCGGGGCCGCTGGTGTGGGGGCGCGACAACGGCGACAACAGCCTCGACCTGCCGCAGGGGCAGACGCTGGTGCTCACCTATCGCGCCCGGGTCACCGGCGTCTTCGGCCAGTCGATCAATAACAGCGCGGTGTTAGGCTGGACATCACTGAATGACAACAGTCCCAATGCGGCCGCCTACGAGCGCGACGATTCCGATTGTGTGAACGGTGTGCCAAGCGGGTTTAACGACTACTGCGCCGGCCCGGCCGAAGTCTCGATCGGCACCGTCGACAATACCAGCATCAGCAAAAGCGTAATCGCGGATTCCGATGACGCGACGCCGCTGGGTACGCTGCGGGTTGGTGATACCGCCACGTTCCGCCTGGAGTTGCAGCTGCAATCCGGTACCACTCCCGCCGTCACCGTTACCGACCAGTTGCCCGCCGGTCTCACGTTCGATTCTATTGTCAGCATCAACGGTGACACCAGTGCCCCCTACGGCGGCAGCGATGCCAATGGTTTCACCTACAGTGCCAACAGCGTGCCGAATAACGGTGCCAGCGGCACCGTGAGCTGGGATCTCGGTGATATCACCAGCGAGTTCGGCAACGGCAACACGTTCGTGATCGAGTACCGGGCGCGGGTGAGCGAGGATACCGGCCTCGCCGCGCCCAGCGTAACCCTGACCAATACCGCGCAGCTCAATTACACCGGCGCCGCCACTGTGCGCGAGGACGACGCATCCATCACCGTGTTGCAGCCGCTGATCGACGGTCTGCAAAAAACCGATGCCACCTGGCCCAATTCCCATATGGATGTGGATCCGGCCAACGACGTCATGCACTTTACCCTGCACGCCTGCAACAGCGGCCTGGCGCCGGCCTACCAGCTTGCGCTGACGGATGATCTGGCGTGGCAAATGGATGAAACCTCGATTGCCAATGTCGCTGTGTCGGTGGACGGCAATCCGCTGGCAGCGGGCAGTGACTACAGCTACACCGCACCGGGCGCCCGCGGCGGCGCGATGGAGTTTGCCATCAGCGCGCCGATTCCGGCGGCAGCCTGTTTCGACATCCGCTACAACATCGGCTTCCACACGGATATCGGCGGCGGCGAAACCTGGCAGAATTCTTTCAGCGTCGACCATTACTGGTCGCTGCCGGCGGAACAAGGCCAGAAATACGCGGCGGTCGACCTGCCCACGCCCTACCCGATGGGAACCGTCGCCACCAGTGTGACGCCACCGCAGAAAACGCTGCAATCCGCCGCCACCGCGGCGGTCGGTGACGAAGTGCGTTACCGCATCCAGGTGCCGGGTACGGCGACCACTGCGCAGATTTACGACGTTGCGGTGGAAGACGCACTGGACCCCAGCCTGCAGCTGGTGGCGGTCCGTGAGATCAACGGCCGCGCTTTCACCAATAACAGCAGCGGCAACAACCTGAGCCTGGCGGTGGATAAAATCCCGGCCGGCCAGACCGCAATTTTTTCCGTGACCGCACGGGTGGCCAATAACAGTGACGCCCAGGCCGGCCACAGCTTCGACAATACTGCCAGCTACACTTACGCCGCCAGCGACGGCGGTACGCAGGAAAACGGCGGTTCTGGCAGCGCGCCGACACTCACGGTGGTCGAGCCGGATCTCAGCCTGAACGGCAGCATCGCCAACCTGACCAGCCCCGGCAGCGCGCCGGATGCCGGCGACCGGCTGCGCTTCACCCTGGCGCTGGCCGCTGCCGGTGGGGCGCAGAACTCGGACGCGTTTGATCTGACCGCGATCGAACAGCTGTCTGCCGGGCTGCAGTTTGTCGCCGGCAGTGGCACCTTTGCCGGCAGCGCGCTGGTCGATCCGGCGATTGCCGGCGCTGCCGATACCGGGCAGACCCTGCGCTGGGACCGCGGCAACAGCAATCTGGACATCGCTGCCGGCAGCAGCGCCCCGCTGATATTCGATGTCGTGGTCACTGACCGCGTGCTCGCCGACGCCGAGCTGTCCGGCAGCAGCCATATCGAATGGACCAGCCTGGATGAGGACAACAGCAGCCCCTACGAACGCAACGGCAGTGCCACCCCGGCACTGAACGATTATGTGATTGATGGCAGTGTGGCCGGGCTGACTGCCGCCAACGACAGTACGCTCGCTAAGACGCGCCTGGACGACTCCTACGGCAGCGGTGATGCGCAGGTGCGTGTCGGCGACTTTGTCGACTACGAGCTGCGCCTGGACCTGCAGGAGGGCAGCCTGCCCAACGCCGCACTGGTGGACACCCTGCCGCAGGGAATGGTGTTCGAGCGCACCCTGAGTATCAACGGCGACAGCAGTGCGCCGTTTGCCGCCGGTGGTGCCTTTGCCTACGACGATGTCGCCGAGCCAGTCGCGTCCGGCGATCCGGCCGCGGGTCCGACCACGCTGACCTGGACGCTCGCCAACCTGGTCAATCCCGGTGACAACGATGCCGGCAATGACACCTTCGTTATCCGCTACCGCGCGCGGGTGTTGAATGGTGATGTACACCCGTGGCCGGCGAACAGCGTTGCGCTGGCCAATAGCGCCGATTTCGGGTTCGACGGTGCCGGTGGCCGCGAGAACCGCAACGACGGCGAGACTGTGGATCTGCGCCAGCCCAACCTGGCGCTCGCCCTCAGCGCCACGCCGGCCAGCGGTTCCACCCTGAGCCCCGGTGACACCATCGACTACACGGTGACGCTGACCAACGATGGCAGCGCACCGGCCTACGATACCGTGTTCCGCGATACCATCCCCGCGGGCCTGCGCGAGGGCGGGGTCAGTGTGCAGTCGCTCACCGTCAACGGTGCGCCGGTCGCGACACCGGCGCCGACGTTCGATACCGCCAGCGGCGCGGCGAGGTGGAATTTCGGCAGCGGAACCGCCTATGCCATCGACCCCGGCCAGAGCCTGGTGATGACCTACCGCGTGCGCGCGGATAGTGATCTGGGGGCGGGGCTGAACCTGCAGAATGCCGCGCGGATCGCGGTCTATTACTCGCTCGACGACGACGCGCTGGCGACACTCGGTGATGCCGCAGCCACCGCCGATATGCGCGAAGATTACGGCCCCGCGGCGCCGCAGAGCGTGCAATTCAATACGCCCAACGCCGCGCCGCTCGAGATTGAAAACACCCAGGGCAGCGCATCGATCGGCGAGCCGTTCCGCTATCGCGTCACCATTCCGGCAACCCCGCAAACCACCGCGCTGCACGATGTGCAGCTGAAAATGAATCTGGGGTCTTCCGCCGCAGACCTGGTGTTTGTCGACGCGGCGCGGGTATCCGGTGCGGCCTTCACACCGGTGAACAGCGGCTCCGATACCGACCTGGTGATTGAAGACACGGCCAGCGGCATCGATGTGCCCCCGGGGGAGCAGGTGGTGCTCGATGTGACCCTGCGCCTGCGCGACAGCAATCCACCCAATGTGGATGGCCTCACATTCAGTAACAGCGCCAGTTACAGCTACAACTACCTGGATGACGACACCGCCGCGGGGCAGGGCGCCGGCGCCGGCAATACCACCGCGGACATGGCGGTGGTCGAGCCCACTGCGCTGATTCTGGACAAGCGCGGCCCCGCCAGTGTGCAGTCGGGGGTGCCCGGCCGCTTCACGCTGGATGTGCTCAACACCGGCTCCGGCCCGGCCTGGGATATTGCGCTGACCGATATACTGCCGAATCCGGACCCCGGCGGCATGTGTGCCACCGCACCGGAAAACTTCGCCGCGCAGATTGCCGACGGTGCCGGCAACAGCATCGCCACATTAAATGAAGGCAGTGACTTCAATGTGGTCTTCGATGCGGACAGCTGCACGCTGACCATCACCACCAGTGGAGCCGATGCCGCGCTGCCGGCGGATCAGCGCCTGCTGTTCAGCTACGACGCCTACCTGGACGCGGACACCGTCGACGGCGCAACGCTGACCAATATTGCCGGCGCCGGCCGCTGGTACAGCTGGGACAGTACCGGCGCGGATGCACGCGAATATTCCCGTGCGGCGCCCACCGACGGCACCCCGACCGTGGATGACCACGAGGATGCCTACACCATCAGCGCGTCGGTGCCCAAAGTCAGCTTCCGCAAAGTGGTGGAGAATGTCACCCGCGGCGAGCGCCCGGCCAGTGTCGCCAGCCCCGGCGACCGCCTGCGCTACACGCTGACACTGACCAACCTGAGCAGTGTGGATGTAACCGGTATCGATCTCACCGATGAGCTCGGCCGCCTCAACAGCCTGCCGCTGTTTGCACCGGGGTCACTGCAGGTGGTCTCGATCCCCGCGGGTGCCGACAGTGGCAATACCGACAGTGCCGGCGGCGCGGGCAACAGCGGCCTGCTGGATGTGCGCGCGCTGGACCTGCGCGCCGGCAGCAGCGTGGAGATTGTCTACGAGGTCAACCTCGCCACCGTGATCGACAGCGGCACCGCGGTGCTGAACCAGGCCCAGGTGCAGCTCCCCGGGCAGCTGCTGCAGGACAGTGACGATCCGAATATCAACGGCGCCGACGATCCCGATAGCGCCGGCGATGAAGACCCGACCCGGGTGCGGATCGAGTCCGCCCCCGAGCTGGTGGTGGAAAAAACATCCGCGGACCTGAGTGGCGACGCCGACCTGTTGATGGTCGGGGATACGCTGCGTTATACCCTCAAAGTGGAAAATACCGGTGACGAAAATATCGTCGACGCACTGCTGCGCGACCAGGTGCCGGCCAACACCACCTACGTGGCCAACTCGACCACACTGAACGGCGCGGCGGTGGCCGATGTCGGTGGCAGCACCGCGCTGTCCGCCGGTCTCGCGATCCACTCGGACGGGCAGGCGCAGGGCTTTGTCGGCGCCACCGCCGGCGGTGCCGAACCGCTGCTGGTGACTTTCGATGTGACCGTCAACGACGTCAACGACGGCACCGTCATTTCCAACCAGGGCTTTGTCAACGGCGCCGGCGCTGGCAGCGGCGCGCTGGATGAACAGCCTTCCGACGATCCGGCCACCGGTATTGCCGATGACCCGACCATCGACATCGTCGGCGATGTGCCGGCACTGATCGCGCACAAAACGGTGGCGATTGCCGAGGATGGGTTGTCCGCGGGCATCGTCGATCCGGGCGATGTACTGCGCTACACGATGACTGTGCGCAATATGGGTGGAGTGGATGCCACCGCTGCGATGCTTACCGACCAGGTACCCGCCAATACCAGTTACGTGGGCGGCTCGACCAGGCTGAACGGTGTTGCCGTGCCCGATGTTGGCGGCACCTCGCCGCTGGCGGCGGGACTGTCGATCTCCTCCGACGACCTGGCGCCGCCACTCCCCGGCGCCGGCGACGGTGTGATCAGCTCCGCGCGCAGCGCCACCATTACTTTCGACGTGCGCGTGAACGCGGGCACCGCCACCGGTACCGTGATCAGCAACCAGGGCAGCGTCGCCACCGCGGAGCTGCCGCTGGCGCTGACCGATGCCGACGGCAACCCGTCCAACGGCGCCCAGCCGACGGAGATCGTGGTCGGTGACGCGCAGGCACTGTCGATCACCAAGGAAGTGGCGGTGGTCGGCGGCGGTGCCGCCGAGCCGGGCGCGACGCTGGAATACCTGGTGCAGGTCACCAATATCAGCGCCGTGGCGGCGACCGATGTCGGCATCAGCGACGACCTGCTGGTGGCCGGCGACGGCGTGCTCACCTTCTTGGCTGGCTCGGCGCAGCTGAACGGCCAGGCCGACGGCATCAGCGTGGATGGCTCGCGGATCAGGGCGGATGTCGCCGGCACTTCCGGTGCGCTGCAACCCGGCGACGTCGCCACGCTGCGCTTCCGTGCGCGGCTCGGCAGCGAGCTGCAGGCCGGTGACCGGGTGCTGAACACCGCGCTAGTCAGCTGGAATGATCCGGCGGTTACCGCCGAGGCCAGTGTGGCCATCGATGTGGGCGGCACCCCGGGTATCGCCAACCTCGGCGGTTACCTCTGGCACGATGTGAACTTCAACGGCGAGCGCGACGGCGATGAGCGCCTGTTGCAGAACTGGGCGGTAGCGCTGTATTTCAACGGCGAGTTGCAGGAGACCCTGCAGAGTGATGAAAACGGCTACTTCCGCTTCGACGGTCTGGTGCCGAACGGCACGTCCAGCGGCAGCGCCGGCGCCAGTTATGAACTCCGTTACAGTGCGCCCGACGCGGGTGACACCACCGCGTCGCTGGGCAATGCGCAGTCGGATTTCACCAATGGCCCGCAGAAGATCACCAGGATCTACGTCGGCTCCGGTTCCAACCCACAGGGGCTGAACCTGCCGCTGACCCCCAACGGGGTAGTCTACGACTCGGTGCAACGCCAGCCGGTGGCCGGTGCCATTGTCACCATGTTGAGCGCGCGCACCGGCCAGGCCCTGCCGGAGCGTTGTTTCGATGACGACAAGCAGCAGAACCAGGTCACCCGCGCCGGCGGCTACTACAAGTTCGATCTCAACTTCAGCGACGCCGCCTGTCCGCCCAACCGCGACTACCTGCTGCAGGTGCGTATGCCCGGCGAGGACTTTGTCGCCGGTGAATCGCAGATCATCCCGCCGCAGACCAACGCCGACACCGCCGGCTTCGATGTGGCCGCGTGTCTCGGCAGCCCCGCCGACCAGGTGCCCGCCACCGCGGAGCACTGCGAAGTGCAGGCTTCCGAACAGGCGCCGGCGCTCGACGTGGACGCGCGCGATGCGGGCACCAACTACTACCTGCGTGTGCGGCTGGACGACAACCGCATCCCCGGTGAGAGCCAGCTGTTCAACAACCATATCCCGGTAGACCCGCAGCTCGGCGGCGCCCTGTCGATCACCAAAACCGCCGCGCTGCTGAACGTCACCCGCTCGCAGCTGGTGCCCTACACCATCACCTTCAGCAATACGCTCGGGGTGCCGCTGAGCGACCTGCGCCTGGTGGACTTCTTCCCCGCCGGCTTCAAGTATGTGGCCGGCTCCGCGCGGGTGGACGGCCGCGCGATCGAACCGCAGGTGGACGGCCTGCAGCTGGTGTGGCCGGACCTGCGCGTGCAACCGGACCAGACTCGCACGGTGAAACTGCTGCTGGTGGTCGGCTCCGGTGTCGGCGAAGGCAAGTACGTCAACCGCGCGCGCATGTTCAACCAGCTGTCCGGGCAGCAGGCCTCCGGCGAGGCCTCGGCCACGGTGCGCGTGATCCCCGACCCGACCTTCGACTGCACCGACGTGATCGGCAAGGTCTACGACGACAAGAACCTGAACGGCTACCAGGACGCCGGCGAGGGCGGGGTAGCCGGTGCGCGGCTGGTCACCGCCACCGGCCTGCACGCCACCACCGACGCCCACGGCCGTTACCACATCACCTGTGCGGTGGTGCCGAACCGGGATCGCGGCTCCAACTTCGTGCTGAAGCTGGACGACCGCAGCCTGCCCAGCGGCTACCGCCTGACCAGTGAAAACCCGCGGGTGGTGCGTGCCACGCGCGGCAAGATGATCAAGGTCAACTTCGGCAGCAGCCTGCACCGGGTGGTGCGCCTGGACCTGGCAGAGGCGGTGTTCGAGCCGGGCACCACCGAGCTGCGCCCGCAGTGGCACTCGCGCACCGAGCTGCTGCTGAAAAAACTGAGCGAAGCGCCGTCGGTGCTGCGGCTGTCGTACTTGGCCGAGAACGAGGCCCCGGACCTGGTGGATCGGCGCCTGCAGGTGATGAAGGCGAAGCTGGCCGAAGAATGGGCGCACAACTACGGCGATTACGAGCTGACGATTGAAACCGAAGTCTACTGGCGGCGCGGAGCGCCGCCGAGCGAGGATGATATGAAATAAATTGCTCAGGGAGCGAGCTCAACAAAAACACTGTTGTTGCCCGGGCGGCCTTGCCTGCGATACCGGTGCGCGCCCGGGGAGCGAGTCTCCGCGAGCGGGCACACGGCCCAGGGCCGCAAGGGCGCGGATTCGCCGGTCGCCACTTAAGAATCCACCTCAAGTTCCCCTGAGAACCACTTGGCAAAGCTTAAAAAAGTTACCTGCCAAACAGCTATTTATGACCTGCTTCACGGCTGCTACGCCCCGTTCTGAATAAAGTTTGCCCACCGGGAATTGCCTGCCCGGCGGCGGCCCCTGCCTATTGGCTCGCAGGCTGGGGGGGACCGCGCAATTATTAATCGAGAGTGGCGGCTGGCAAACAATGATGATGTCGGAAGTAGCAGGACTGAAATCTATAAAAAACGGCCTTGGTGGTCTTTTGCACAGCTGCAGCTCATCGCTGCCGGCATTTTGCGCGCGCGTGTTACTCGGGATGATGCTGTCGCTGGCCTTCGGCCAGGTGGCAATGGCGGATTCCTTCAAAGTGTCCGATTTCGAGACCACACCGGGCACTCCCGGTACCCCCGCTGGTTGTGTCATCGATGGGCCCTATGCCTCGACCACCGATGGCAGCGGCCGCACCATGGCACCCAGTGACCAGCTCTCGATCGACCGCTCCTGTACGGTAAAGAACTTCAGCTGTGACAATCCACTCGGGTCGACGCTGAACTTTGCCGGTGCTCCGGACGGTACCCTGATCGTTTTCGACAATGTCTGCTACTCGGGCAACTTTGCCTGTGCCAATGTCTCCGGCAGTGTGTCGGTGTGGGCGGTTAACGGCTCGGACTTCAGTACGGTCAAGGCGGGGTGCCAGGATCTGGTCATCCCGGTGGAAAAGATCGACAAGCAGGCCACAGACCTGAATGGCAACCCCATTTCCTCGGTGTCAGTCGGGGTGCCGTTTGTCTACACGCTTAACGTGCCGGTGCTGTATGACCCGGTGAATGGCACCGTGCTGCAAACCGCGGGCTCGCTCAACAATATCCAGGACATCACCATCTGGGATGACCTCTCCACCGCGGCGCTGGGCGTGGACCTGAAAGTCCTCGGTGTGAGCGCCTACTACGGCAGTACGCCGATGGTGCAGGGCAGCGATTACACCCTCAATTACATCAACGGCAGCGCCAATAACCCGGGCAAGCTGGAACTGCAGATCCTGAACCCGGAGACGCTGCCCGCGGGCTCGCAGGTGCACTTCGAAATTGAGTCGGTACTGAAGAACACCGCCAACAACTACATCGGCAAGTCGTTCATCAATACCGCCGAGTGGCAATTTGCCCGCGAGATCGACGGAACCTTCTACGATCCGCTGCCGGGTGAAAACGGCGTTGCCGAGCTGCTGAGTATTTCCAGCCCCGACCTGCAGATGACCAAGAGCACCGGTGCCACTGCAGTCAATTTCTCCGATACGCCCAGCTACACCCTGAGTGTGCAGAATGTGGGCGGTTCGCCGGCGTGGGATATCGTGGTCGAAGACCAGTTGCCGCAGGGGATGCGCGCCGCCGATCCCTCCTCGAGTGTGCAGGTCACCCTGGCGGGCAGCGCGCTGACCGAGGGCAGCGACTACACCGTGTCCTACAACTCCGGGCAGGGGCTGTTGACCATCGAACTGACCGACGCGGCCGGCGGACTGGCGGCGAACGGGATTCTGCAGGTGACCTACAGCGGCCAGCTGGACCCGCAGGGCTCGCCCGCAGAACCGGCCAATGGTGATGTGCTGGACAATGTTGCTGCGGCCACTGCCTGGTACAACGACGCGAGCACCAATAGCAGCCGCGTCGGTTTCACCGGGCAGCGCACCGACGGCACGCCGGGGACCGACGACGAGCAGGACACGGCGTCGGTGCAGGTGGCGTTGTCCGGGTACTATTTCGAAAAGACCGTCACCAACGAGACCACCGGCAGTTATCCGGCGACCAGCGCCGCGCCGGGCGACCAGCTCACCTACAACATCCACCTGTTCAACGTGGACCAGAACATCAGCGATATCCGCGTGACTGATCCGCTGCCGGCTGAGCTGGTCAACCCCACGGTGGTGGCCTGCGAGATCGATGGCACAGCCGCGGTCACCGTCGATCCGGTGTGCACGATCAGTGCCGGTCAGTTGCTGGTCGAGGGCGTCGGTGGCGCAGTGCTGTCACTGCCGCAGGGCGATGACCTGGTGATTCAGTTGCGGGCGACCGTAGACAGCAGCGTGCCGAGCGGCGGCACCATCGAGAACCAGGCCTCGCTGGAGGCCACCGGCATCACCTCCGTGGACCCGGTGCCGACCAGTTATCCGAGTGACGATCCGTTCGTCAACGGCATTTCCGACCCGACCACGCTCGGGGACGAAGATGTCACCGTGGTGACGGTAGTGCGCCCGGGGCCGCTGCAGAAACTGAACCCGAGCGATACCGATGCGGCCATCGGCGAAACCTTCAGTTACACCATCACCGTACCGGCGACGCCGGTGGCCGGACCGCTGTACGACGTGCAGGTAAAAGATAGCCTGCCGTCCAATCTCGAATTTGTCGGTGCCAGCGCCGCGGTCAACGGCACCAACTACACCCTCAGCAATGGCGGCAACAGCACGGATCTGGTGCTGCGCAACACGGTCACCGGCCTGGATATTCCCGCGGGGGAGCAGGCGCAGGTAACGCTGCAGGTGCGCCTGAAAAACGATCTCGCCAACCAGGACGGCACCACGTTCAGCAATACCGCCAGCTATACCTACAGCCGTTCCCAGGGCGGCAGCCAGAGCGATGGCTCGGGCACGGCGGATACCACTGCACCGATGACCGTGGTGGAGCCGGACCTGTCCTCGGCCAGCAAAACGGTAGTCAATGTCACCCGCGGCGGCAGCGCGGCGGCGCAGGGCGGCGACACGCTGGAGTACACGGTCACCCTGCCAAACAACGGCAACTCCACCGCCTACGATGTCTCTATCACCGACACACTGCCTGCCGGCGTGTCGCTGGTCGCCGGTTCCGCCCAGATTAATGGCAGTGCTTCAGCGCCGGCAGTCAGCGGCAACCAGCTGATCTGGGGACGCGACCGCGGCGATGAATCGCTGGACATTGCCGCGAGCAGTTCTCTGGTGCTCACTTACCAGGTGCAGGTAGACAGTGTCGACGGCAGCGACCTGGTCAACAGTGTCATCGCCGACTGGACCTCACTGGATGGCGCCGTGGCCGGAGAGCGCAGCGGCAGCGATGCCCCCGACACGGCCGCCCTGGACAACTATTTTATTGCCCTGTCCAGCGCGCCGCTGGCCACGCAGGACACCACCGGCTTCGCCAAAACAGTGGCGTCCGACAGCTGGGACGACAGCTTCAGTACGGCAGACGACCGCCAACTGCGCGTCGGCGATACCGTCACCTACCGCTTGACCCTCGATCTGCGCGAGGGCCAGACCGAGGCGGTACAGGTGACCGACGCACTGCCGGATGGCCTCAAACTGGTTACCTCCAGCCTGACTTACGCGGGCAATATCAGTTTCACCCCGGTCGCCCAACCCGCCGCCGGCGCCACCGGTACGCTGACCTGGAATCTCGGCGATATCACCAACACCCCGGATGCGGACGACACCAACGACCAGCTGGTGATCGAGTATCAGGCCGAAGTCGTCACCGACACACTGACCCAGGCGGCCACCACCAACCTGCCTAACAGCGCGCAGATGACCTATACCGGCGCCGCCGCGCCGAAGTCGGCCAGCGCCGACATCGACGTGTTGCAGCCGGTGCTGAGCAGCATCGCCAAAACCGGCACGGTCACCGACGGCAGCAACCCGGTTGCGGTGAGCGGCGACGGTTCCCAGGCCAATCCCTTCCAGGTGGATCTGGCCAGCCAGCAGATGCAGTTCCACCTCGAGAGCTGTAACAATGGCGACGCGCCGGCCTATAACGTCGCGCTCGGCGATACCCTCGCCAGCCAGCTGGACGAGGCCGACCTGGCGACGCCGCCGGCGCTGGCCATCGACGGCACCGCCGTGGCCGCGGCCGATTTCGATTACACCGCTCCCGCCCGCGGCGGCAGTTTCAGTATCGTCCTGCACGACAATGTGCCGCTGCCGGCGGGTCAGTGCCTGACGCTGGACTACAACGTCGGCTTCCACACCGATGTCAGCGCCACCAGTGCCTGGAGCAACGGTGCCGCGCTGAAAAATTACTGGTCCCTGCCGGGTACCGCCGGGCAGGAGTACACCGACGGCAGCGTCGACCGGGTGTGGATGATCAATAGCAGCAACCCGCAGCCGCCGGTCAAAACCCTGTTGTCGCCGAGTAGCGTAGCCACCATCGGCGAGTCGGTGACCTACACCATTGCCGTGCCCGCCGACAATATCGTGCGCAATAACCTGGTAATTACCGACACGCTGCCGGCAGCGCTGGTCTACGACAGCGCCGCGGTTACCGTGGGCGGCAACCCGGCCTCCGCTACCGACAACAGCAGTGGCCAGAACATCAGTCTGAGCCTCGCCAGCGTGGCCGCCGGGCAGCAGGTGCTCGTCACCCTGACCACCCATGTGGCCAACAGCAGCGGCACCAATGCCGGCGATACCTTCAACAACAGCGCTTCCTACATCTACGACGGCGGCACTGCGCTGGCGAGTGCGCCCTCGGCGACGTTGACCATCGTCGAGCCGGAGGTCAGCGTCGACAAATCCGTATCCCCGGACACCACCGCCCAGGTGGGCGACATACTGACCTACACAGTGCTGTTGCAGGCGCAAGACGGTGCCAATTACTCCACCGCCTTCGACCTGGCGCTGGTGGACAGCCTGAGCACCGGCCTGCAATACGTGCCCGGTTCCGCCACCATCGACGGCGCCGCCAGCGAACCGACGGTGAGCGGCTCGCCACAGGTACTGACCTGGCCGGCCCGCGACATGGTCAAGGGGCAGCTGGTCAAAGTGGTCTATCAGGTGCAGGTCCAGGACAATGTGTCACCGGGGCAAGTGCTGGGCAATGTGGCCACCGCCACCTGGACCAGCCTCAGCGGCAGCGACAGCAACGAGCGCGACGGCAGCGGCGGCTACAACGACTACCGGGCCTCCGACAGCACCAACGTAGGCGCGCCGGACAACACCACCCTGGCCAAGGCACGGGTGTCGGATACCTTCGGTGCCGGTGACGACGCGCTGCGCGTGGGCGACCGGGTGGATTTCGCCCTGACCCTCGGCCTGCAGAAGGGCACCCACAACAACCTGCAGCTGGCGGACAGCCTGCCGCTGGGCATGGTGTTCGAGCAGGTCGTGAGTGTCAGTGAATTCGGTGTGGCCGGCACCGCCGATCCCACCGTCAGCGGCGACGGTATCAGTACGCCGCAGAAACTGACCTGGAACTGGAGCTCGCTGACCAACCCGGCGGGCAGCAGCAGCGACGAACTGAAGATTGTCTACCGCGCCCGGGTGGCCAACGACACCCTGGCCCAGAACCCCACCAATCAGCAATTGCTCAACAGCGCCACGCTGGATTACACCGTTGCCGGCGTTGCGGCGCCGGGCAAGACCGCCGAGGCCACCGCGGCGCTGCTGCAGCCGCAGCTGTCGGTCGCCAAGAGCGTGGCTACCGCGGGCGGTGACAGCGTGGTCGTTGCCGGTGAAACCGCCACCTACACGGTCGCGGTCACCAACGAAGGCGCCGCGCCGGCCTACGATCCGGTGGTGCTCGACACATTGCCGCCGGGCATGCGCCAGAATGGCGGGCCCAGCACCGTGTCGGTTTCAATGGGCGGCGCAAACCTGCCCGCGCTGGCGCCGGTCTATGACGCCGGCAGCGGCACCGCGCGCTGGGACTTCAACAGCGGCGGCGCCGACACCTACACCATCGCGCCGGGCGCCACCCTGACCCTGGTTTACCAGGTCAGTGTCGACACCAATGTCGGCGCTGGCCTGACACTGGTCAACAGTGCGCAGGCGGAACGCTATTTCTCCTTCGACGATGAAGCCGTGCCCGCCGGCGGCAGCGTGGACCAGCGCCAGCAGTACGGCCCCAGTGCGCCGGCCAGCGCCACCCTCACCACGCCCGGGCCGGGCGTGCTGAGCAAGGTGGCGGCACAGAGCAGTGTCGCTATCGGCAATCAGCTGACCTACACCCTCACCGTGCCCGCTACACCGGTGGATGTGGCGCTGCAGGATGTGCAGATTCACGATGACCTGGCAGCGACCGGAGTGGACCTGGGATTTGTCGCCGCCACGCTGGGCGGTGTTGCGCTAACCAATAGCGGCACTACGGACAATTTGCTGCTGTCCGGCACCGGCGGCGGTATCGATATCCCCGCGGGCGGGCAGGTGGAAGTGCAGGTGACCGTCGAGGTGCTGAACACGGCCAACAACCAGAGTCGCACGGCGCCGTTCGTCAACCACGCCTGGTACGACTACGACAATGGCGTCGCGCGCCAGGGTGACGACGCCAGTACCGGCGGCGACGCCGACCCGGTCACCATCGTGCACCCGGAGCTGGTGGTCAGCAAAACCGGCCCGGCGTCATTGCACGTGGGCACGCCGGACAACTTCACGCTCGATGTGCAAAACACCGGCGAGGCCCGCGCGTGGAATGTGACCCTTACCGACTGGCTGCCCAACCCGACCCCGGGCGGTATCTGCGACGCCCAGCCGGTGATCCAGACGGCGGTGATCAACAGGGCCGATGGCTCCAGCGTCAATCTCGCCGCCAGTGATTTTGCCGTCGGTTTTACCTCCGGTACGCCCACCTGCGAGTTTTCCGCCACGCTGCAAACCGACGACGCGCTGGCGCCGGGTGATCACCTGATCCTGAGTTACCAGGTGCAAGCGGACGCGGACAACATCAACGGCAGCACGCTGGTGAATATCGCCGGCGCTACCCAGTGGTTCAGCGCGCCGGCGTCATCGTCCGAGCGCTACGCCTACCAGCGCCAGCTGACCGACGGCACGCCCGGTGTTGTGGATCACCAGGACAGCCACCAGTTCACGCTGGAGGCGGCGATTCTGCAAACGCGCAAGAGTGTCTTCAATGTGACCACCGGCGCGACCGGAAGCGAAGCCAGCCCCGGCGATCGTCTGCGCTATACCATCGAAATCCAGAATGTCAGCGACGTGCCGCTGGCTGACTTCAGCCTCAGCGATGAGCTGGACCGCCTCAATGGCGTGGCCAGCTTCGCGGCCGATTCGCTGGCGATGGTGCAGGCACCCGCCGGTGCCAGTGTGACGATCAGCGGCAGTGGCGGTGCCAAGGGCAGTGGCCTGCTGCAAGTCGATCATCTGGATATCGCCGCGGCGGGGCAGCCCGGCGACACCCTCACCATCGAGTTCGAGGCGACGCTGGTACCGGTGATCAGCAGCGGCACGGTGGTGCTGAACCAGGCCCAGCTGAGTATTGCCGGCGCCGTGTTCGGGGTGAGCGATGACCCGCAGAAAAGCGGCGCCGAGGATCCCACCGAAACACTGATCAGTTCCGCGCCGGCGATCGAGGTCGAAAAGACTTCTGCGGATATCAGCGGGGATGCCGACCTGCTGCTCGCCGGCGATACCCTGCGCTACACCCTCCGCGTGGAGAATACCGGCAGTGAAAATGCGGCCAAGGTCACGCTGCGCGACCTGGTACCGGCCAATACCACTTACACGCCCAACTCCACCACGCTGAACGGTGCCGCGGTGGCGGATGTCGACGGCACCACGCCGCTGGCTGCGGGCATGTCGATTCATTCCGGTGGCGAAAGCGATGGCGTGGTCATCGCCGCGGCCAGCGGCGCCGAGCCGGTCGTCATAACGTTCGATGTGACTATCAATGATGTGGCCGACGGCACGCTGATTTCCAACCAGGGCTTCGCCAACGGCGATGGCGACGGCAGCGGCGCTTTCGAAGAGGCGCCGTCCGACGATCCCGACACCAGCGCTGCCGATGACCCGACCGTGGATATTGTCGGCGATGTGCCGCTGCTGCTGGTGCGCAAAACCGTGGAGATCGCCGAGGACAACCTGACCGCGGGTCTGGTCGATCCGGGCGATGTGCTGCGCTACACCATCACCGTGACCAATACCGGCGGTGTCGACGCCAGCGATGCGGTGCTGAGCGACCCGCTGCCGGCCAACACCAGCTACGAAGCCGGCACCACCCAGCTGAACGGCATTGCGGTAGCGGACGATGGCGCGGCGTCGCGCCTCGCTGCCGGTCTGCCAATCTCTTCCGACGACCTGACGCCGCCACTTCCCGGCGCCGGTGAGGGCGTGATCAGTTCCGGGCAGAGCGCCACCGTGACGTTCGAAGTCCGCGTCAATGCGGGCACCGCTACCGGTACCGTGATCAGCAACCAGGGCAGTGTCGCCACCGCGGAGCTGCCGCTGGCACTGACCGATGCCGACGGCAATCCCTCCAACGGCGCCCAGCCGACGGAAATTGTTGTCGGCGACGCGCAGCAGTTGTCGATCACCAAGGAAGTGGCGGTGGTCGGCGGCGGTGCCGCGGAGGCCGGCGCGACACTGGAGTACCTGGTCAAGGTCACCAACATCGGCGCAGTGCCGGCCACCCAGGTGGATATCAGCGATGACCTGTTGCGCGCCGGTGACGGCGTGCTCACCTACGTGGATGGCTCGGCGCAGCTGAATGGCCAGGCCGGCGGTATCAGTGTCAATGGCTCGCTGATCAGTGCGGATTTCGCCGGCAGCTTCGGTGAGTTGCCGCCGGATAAAACCGCTACGCTGCGCTTCCGCGCGCGGCTTGCCAGCAACCTGGCGATCGGGTTCAGCGTGGTGAACACCGCCGCCGTGCAGTGGAACGATCCCGCTTCCAGCGCCGAGGCCAGCGCCGCCATCGACCTGGGCGGTACCCCGGGTATTGCCAACCTGAGTGGCTACCTCTGGCACGATGTGAATTTCAACGAGCAACTGGATGGTAACGAACGCCCGCTGCAAAACTGGAGTGTGGCGCTGTATTTCAACAATGCGCTGCAGGAAACCGTGCAGAGTGATGAAAACGGATTCTTCCAGTTTAGCGGCCTGCTGCCGAACAGCACTTCCAGCGCGACTGCCGGCGGCGCCAGTTACCAGCTGCGCTATTCGGCGCCCGGTGCCGGTGCCAGCACCGCGTCACTGGGTAACGGCAGCTCCGACTTCAGCAACGGCCCGCAGCAGATCAGCGATATCTATATCGGCTCCGGTACCAATCTGCAGAACCTGAATCTGCCGCTGACCCCCAACGGGGTAGTCTACGACGCGGTGCAGCGCCAACCGGTGGCCGGTGCCATTGTCACCATGCTCAGCGCGCGCACCGGCCAGGCCCTGCCGGAGCGTTGTTTCGATGACGACAAGCAGCAGAACCAGGTCACCCGCGCCGGCGGCTACTACAAGTTCGATCTCAACTTCAGCGACGCCGCCTGTCCGCCCAACCGCGACTACCTGCTGCAGGTGCGTATGCCCGGTGAGGACTTTGTCGCCGGTGAATCGCAGATCATCCCGCCGCAGACCAACGCCGACACCGCCGGCTTCGATGTGGCCGCGTGTCTCGGCAGCCCCGCCGACCAGGTGCCCGCCACCGCGGAGCACTGCGAAGTGCAGGTCTCCGAACAGGCGCCGGCGCTCGACGTGGACGCGCGCGATGCGGGCACCAACTACTACCTGCGCGTGCGGCTGGACGACAACCGCATCCCCGGTGAGAGCCAGCTATTCAACAACCATATCCCGGTAGACCCGCAGCTCGGTGGTGCCCTGTCGATCACCAAAACCGCCGCGCTGCTGAACGTCACCCGCTCGCAGCTGGTGCCCTACACCATCACCTTCAGCAATACGCTGGGGGTGCCGCTGAGCGACCTGCGCCTGGTGGACTTCTTCCCCGCCGGCTTCAAGTATGTGGCCGGCTCCGCGCGGGTGGACGGCCGCGCGATCGAACCGCAGGTGGACGGCCTGCAGCTGGTGTGGCCGGACCTGCGCGTGCAACCGGACCAGACCCGCACGGTGAAACTGCTGCTGGTGGTCGGCTCCGGTGTCGGCGAAGGCAAGTACGTCAACCGCGCGCGCATGTTCAACCAGTTGTCCGGGCAGCAGGCCTCCGGCGAGGCCTCGGCCACGGTGCGCGTGATCCCCGACCCGACCTTCGACTGCACCGACGTGATCGGCAAGGTCTACGACGACAAGAACCTGAACGGCTACCAGGACGCCGGCGAGGGCGGGGTAGCCGGTGCGCGGCTGGTCACCGCCACCGGCCTGCACGCCACCACCGACGCCCACGGCCGCTACCACATCACCTGTGCGGTGGTGCCGAACCGTGATCGCGGCTCCAACTTCGTGCTCAAGCTGGACGACCGCAGCCTGCCCAGCGGCTACCGCCTGACCAGTGAAAACCCGCGGGTGGTGCGCGCCACGCGCGGCAAGATGATCAAGGTCAACTTCGGCAGCAGCCTGCACCGGGTGGTGCGCCTGGACCTGGCAGAGGCGGTGTTCGAGCCGGGCACCACCGAGCTGCGCCCACAGTGGCACTCGCGCACCGAGCTGCTGCTGAAAAAACTGAGCGAAGCGCCGTCGGTGCTGCGGCTGTCGTACCTGGCCGAGAACGAGGCCCCGGACCTGGTGGATCGGCGCCTGCAGGTGATGAAGGCGAAGCTGGCCGAAGAATGGGCGCACAACTACGGCGATTACGAGCTGACGATTGAAACCGAGGTCTACTGGCGGCGCGGAGCGCCGCCGGGCAGCGAGGGACTGGAGTGATGTTCTCTTGTGAAGACGGATTGAATAAGACGGAAAATGGAATGAAACGAATCAATACCGGGGAATCAACCAGAGCCGGAGCGGCCCGCTGTGGCCGCGTCCTGCTTGCGACGCTGCCCCTGGTCGTGTCCCTGGCGACACCTGTCGCGGCACAGGAAAGTGCTGACACAGCCGAAACCGCGCAAACGCAGCAACAGGCCGCCTGGTGGCAGGTGTGGAAAAAAATCCCCGGCCTGTCGCCGGAAGTGCAGGAGCCGCAAGCACAGTTCGAAGAGTCTCCCGTGGGCCACAACACCGAAACCATGCTGCTGGGCCAGCCGCGCCGGCAGTGGGTGCAGGACCCGACGCTGTACAGCGAAGCGCAGCAGCCAGTGGTGGAAGACAACGCGATCGATCCGCTGCCCTACAGCGCGGTGGACGATGCCGTGCCCGCAGAGGCGCTCGAGGCACTGAAAGCCAAGATCGCCGCGCTCGGCGACACAAGCACGGTGAAACTGCATTTTATCGGCCACACCGATGCCGATCCGCTGCGCCCGCAGCAACTGGCCGAATACACGGATAAAAAAGCCTTCACCCGCGCGCGGGCGAAATACGTGGCGGACTATGTCCAGCTGGCGCTGGACCTGCCCAAGGACGCGGTCAGTTTCGAGGGGCGCGGCGACGCGGAGCCGCTCGCGGACAATATCACCAGCGTTGGCCGCGCACAGAACCGCCGCGTGCAGGTGCAGCTCAGTTACCAGCCGGCGGACGCCAAGTCCGAGGCCGAGGCGCAGCGCGCCCAGGCGCTGCAGCTCAACCGGGTCAAGGTGTGCCGCCAGGAAACCGTTTGCCGCCTGCATTACAAGGCCGGCAGCCAGCAGCGCGCGCGGTTGAAAAACCTGGTCACGCCGCTGCGCTGGCAGCCGGGGCAGGTGGACCTGCCGGAGGCCTTCGTGCGCCGCATCCGCGAAGTGCGCGCCAACCTGGCCGACAAGAAAAACCTGGTGATTCATTTCGTCGGCCACACCGACGGACTGCCGCTGCCGGAAGGGCCGGCCAGGCTCTACAGCGATCAGATGGCGCTGTCTCGCGCCGAGGCCAGAAGAGTCGCGCTGGCAGTGCGCGACGCGCTGGGCCTGCCGGCCGATGCGGTGACCAGCAGCGGCAAGGGCGACACGCAACCGATCGCCGCCAGCGACACGCCCAAAGGCCGTTCGCTCAACCGCCGCGTGGAAGTGGAATTCTGGTACGACGATCCGATGGAAACCGCGCTCGACGGCGTGCAGGCCTGCCCCGAGGCGGCCAGCGCGGAAACCATCACCATCGCGCAGGAATCGCCCACCGGCCCGATTGCGCCGATCCGCTTCGAAAACGGCGACCCGGTGATTTCCCCGGCGCAGGTGGAGCATATTCGCAAGGTCATGGCGGAAGTGGCGAACAAGACCAATGTGCGCGTGAGCTTTGTCGGCTATACCGATAACGAGCGCATGGAGCGCCGCGAGGCGATGGTTTACGGCGATGATGTCGGCCTGTCCCGCGCCCGCGCGCGCCGCGCGATGCAAGCGGTACAGCAGCAGCTGAACCTGAGCGATAGCCAGGTGGAATTCGAGGGCCGCGGTTTCGTGCAGTCCGACGATGTGGTGGCCACCGGCTTTATCGCCCCCGACGGCGCCCGTGTCGAAGTGCAGGTACTCTACGATGAGCTCGCGGTGCTGGCGGACCAGGACCGCATGGATATCGAGCGCATCAATCGCGAGGCACTGGCACACAATCCCTACGCCCTGAACCTGATGCGCATCACCGTGGACGGCACGCCGGAATACGATCCGTACAAGAACTCCGCCGATCTGCAGCGCTGTACCGATGTGGCGCTGGAGCAGGCGCATATCCAGTTCCGCTTCGACAACAAGAAGATGTCGCCGCGCCTGAATGTCAGCGCCTGGCCCAACACCATCCGCTACGCCGACGATCCCGCTACGGAAATTGCCGACAACCGCGTGCAGTTCCAGAGCTACACCAACTACCCGACGTTTATCCGCAAGGCCGAGGTGCGCCTGTTCGAGGAAGACCAGTCGGTGCGCGACAAGCCGCTGGCGGTGGTGCCGCTGGATCGCAACGGCCGCGGCGCCTGGGCGGCGGATTTCGACGCGTTCCAGGCACCGCTGAAAAAACTGCAGTACCTGCTGCGGGTATACGATGACAACGGCCGCTACGACGAGACCAAGCCGCAGACCCTGTGGCTGGTGGACCGCGTCGATCCACCGCAGAAGGAAACCAATCCGGAGAAAGAGCTGCTGGTCGGCTACGGCGAGAATCGCCTGGCGCGCCAGCAGATCCCGCTGGACGGCAATACCGTGCTGGTCAATGGCTCGCGCATTCCGCCCGAGCACACCGTGTGGCTGGCGGGTAACCCGGTACCAGTCAACGATCAGGGCGAGTTCGTCGCCGAGCAGATTTTCACCCGCGGCCTGCACACGGTGGAAGTGGCAGTGCTGGATCCGGAGGGCAACGGGGACCTGTACCTGCGCGATCTGAAATTCGCCAATGACGACTGGTTCAGTGTCGGTATCGCCGATTTGACCATCGGCGTCGACGACACCAACGGTCCGGCGGCGCTGGTCACCGGCGACCAGACCCACTACGACAACTCGGTCAGCTACGACGGCCGCCTGGCGTTCTACACCAGCGGCGGCTTCGGCGACGGCTGGCGCCTGGCGGCCAGTGCCGACACCGAAGAGGGCCCGGTGGACCAGCTGTTCTCCAATTTTATGGAGAAGACCCCGGATGCGCTGTTCCGCCGCCTGGACAGCGATCTCTATTACCCCACCTTCGGTGATGATTCCACCGTGGCAGAGGACGCGCCCACGTCCGGCAAGTTCTACGTCAAGCTGTCGCGTTTCGACGACTACGGTATGTGGGGCAATTTCAAGGCCGCCTACACCGACAACGAACTGGCGCAGATCGACCGCGCCCTCTACGGCGCTGATGGCCACTACGAGAGCGACGCCACCACCAGCTTCGGCGAGAAGCGCTTCCAGATCGACGGCTTCAGTGCCGAGCCGGGCACCATTGCCGGGCGCGACGAGTTCCGCGGTACCGGCGGCTCCCTGTACTACCTGCGCCACCAGGACATTCTGACCGGTTCCGAGCGCCTGCGAGTGGAAGTGCGGGACAAGGATTCGGGCATCGTGCTGGCGGTGAAAAACCTGACCCCGGTGATCGATTACGATGTGGATTACATCCAGGGCCGCGTGCTGTTGAACAAGCCGATGTCGGCGATCGCCAACGACAACCTGCTGATCCAGGACGGCTCCTACAACGGCAACCCGCAGTACCTGGTGGCGCGCTACGAGTACACGCCCGGCTTCGACAATATCAGCACGCTGGCGGTGGGCGGCCGTGCCCAGTACTGGCTGGGTGATTACGTCAAGCTCGGGGTCAGCGGCACCCAGCAGAATGAAGAGGACAACGAAAGCTCGCTGCACGGTGTCGACCTGACCCTGCGCAAGAGTGCCGGCAGCTGGCTGAAGATCGAGGCTGCCGACAGCCAGGGCGGCAACCTGGACAGCACCTCGTCTTACGACGGTGGTTTCAGCTTCAATGCCGACAA
Organism: Microbulbifer sp. SAOS-129_SWC; assembly: GCF_039696035.1. GTDB lineage: Bacteria > Pseudomonadota > Gammaproteobacteria > Pseudomonadales > Cellvibrionaceae > Microbulbifer. The sequence goes on along the minus strand of NZ_CP155567.1, from coordinate 3,443,808 downwards.
CCCGGTGGATCCGCAGGCCAAGGCCGGCGCCGCGCGCGTGGAAGGCAGCGTGCAGCTCAGTGACTTCCTCGACGGCTCACGCGGTTCCGGTACCTTCTACCACCAGCAGCGCGACGCCGGCTTCTCGGCGCCCGGGCAGCTGGTGTACGGCGATACCACCCAGTACGGCGCCACGGTCAATGTGCCGGTGGGCAACCGCGTGGATGTGGACCTGAAAGCCGACAGCAAGGAACAGCAACTGGGACTGCAGACCTCCGCGCTGGACCTGGCCGTGGGCTATCAGATCAATGACCGCTGGCGCCTGACCACCGGCGCCCGCGCCGACAGCCGCGAGGATTTCTCGCCGGTGGTGCCCGCCACCCAGACGCAGGGCGACCGCACGGATATGGCCGTGCAGGCGGCCTACGATTCCGGCGAGAACTGGAATGCCTATGGTTTCGTGCAGGGCACCGTGGATGCTAACGGCACCCGCGAGGAAAACAACCGCGCCGGTTTCGGCGGTTCCTACCGGGTCAGCGAACGCCTGAACCTGGACAGTGAGTTGTCCGGTGGCGATACCGGCACCGCGGCGCGCCTGGGCACCGATTACCTGGTGACCGATCGCACCAATCTCTACCTCAACTACACCCTCGATAACGAGCGCACCGACACCGGGCTGCGCTCGCGCAAGGGCAACATGAGCACCGGCTTCCGCAGCCGCTACTCGGACAGCCTCAGCGTCTACGGTGAGGAGCAGTACACCCACGGCGATGTGGCCACCGGCCTGACGCATGCTCTGGGCATGGACCTGGCGCCGAACGACCAGTGGACCTACGGTACCTCTGTGGAGGCGGGCAAGCTCGAGGACCCGCGCACCGGCGCCAAGACCGATCGCCGCGCCCTGGGGCTGAATATGGGCTTCAGCGACGGCGATATCCGCGTTGCCTCGGCGGTGGAGTACCGCACAGACAATATGGAAACGGCGCTCGACGCCATCACCGTGACCGAGAATGAGCGCAAGACCTGGCTGCTGAAAAATACTGCCAGCTACCAGATCAATCCGGACTGGCGCGTGGTCGGCAAGCTGAATTACTCCGACAGCCAGAGCTCGCAGGGCGAGTTCTACGATGGCAAGTTCACTGAGGCGGTGATGGGCTACGCCTACCGCCCGGTGGACAACGACCGCTGGAACACGCTGCTGAAGTACACCTACTTCTATAACGTGCCGACCCGCGACCAGGTCACGGTGCAGAACACGGCGGCCGAGTTTATCCAGAAGAGCCACATCGTCTCGTTGGATGCCAGCTACGATCTCAACCGTCACTGGACTGTGGGCGGCAAGTACGCCTACCGCCTCGGCCAGTTGAGCCAGGATCGTCAGGATCCGCAGTTCTTCGACAGCCGCGCCAGCCTCTACGTGCTGCGTGCCGACTGGCACTTCGTCAACCGCTGGGACCTGATGGTGGAGGGGCGCATGCTCGACCTGCCGGACGCCCAGGACCGTCGCAGCGGCGCTCTGCTCGGTCTCTACCGCCACGTGGGCAAGCACCTGAAGGTGGGTGTGGGTTACAACTTCACCGACTTCTCCGATGACCTGACGCAGCTGGATTACGACAGCCAGGGTGTGTTCCTGAACGTGATCGGCAAGCTGTAATCAATGCAGGACGTGCCGCGTGCATGCGCGTGTTTTGCGCGCGCGGCACGTCCCGTAAAAATACGTGGCACGCCTGGCAAAAAATTATAAAAGTCGCGATGGAAAAAGTTATCGATATTTTTCCCCAAACGACTGGACTTGTCGGGGCTCTATCACTAGAATGCGCAGCCTCTTCGGTGCTCGGGGATTCCGGCGCCAGCAGTTGCAACTTTACCAGGGTGCAGCTGTACAGAGTTGTTGCGGGGTGGAGCAGCCTGGTAGCTCGTCGGGCTCATAACCCGAAGGTCGTAGGTTCAAATCCTGCCCCCGCTACCAAATTTTAAAAAAGGGCCCGATGGGCCCTTTTTTTATTTCCCCTTTTTGTTTGCCCATCCTGCGCCGAGCGATCCCTGGCGTCGCGATACAGTCTTGCCAGTCCGGCAACCGTGCTGAAGCACTCGGTGCGCCCGGGCCGGGTTGATGGCAGTCTTCACTTTGGCCGCTCCTCTCCGTTGCGAAACAGCAGCTCCACCCGCAGTCCATCCGGGCCGCGGACGAACAGTTGCCGGTCGCCACTTTCGGGCACGCTGGTTTCGCGAAAATCCGCGCGCCCGGCCTCAAGTCTCGCTCGCAGTGTTTCGTAATCGCCACCTTCCAGGGCCATGTGATCCACGCAGCCGTCACCTCCGATTGCGGGCACTTCGATCAGGTGGATCAGCGGCTCGCCATCGCTGTAGAGCCAGGCGCCGCGGCTCTGAAATGGAGGCCGCGCGCCGACTTCGAGGCCGATCAATTCGCGCCAGAAGTGTGTCATGGCGTCGAGATCGGTGGTGCGCACCAGTACGTGATTAAGTTGCATAGTCAGTCTCCCGCTATTGGGGCCCCGTGATCGGGGCTGTCTCCTGTTGGGTACTCTGTCGCCGGTGTCGCGTCGCGCGCGGGACGAGGTGATTTTGACCTGTTAGTCGGGGGGTTCCGGTGTAACTACCGGGGATTGTATCTATGCCTGGCGGCCGGCAGATCAAAAATTCTGTCTGGCGTCGTGCTTTCTATCTATACTGTGAAGCGTGCGCCGGGGGTGGCGTTCGATTAAATGCCAGATGTGGCTTGACTCGATACCGCGTCGCCCCTAGAATGCGCAGCCTCTTGAGCGGTTGGGGCAACCCGCTGCAGGGAGCAGGAATTACCAGAATCTGCTTTCCAAAAGAGTTGTTGCGGGGTGGAGCAGCCTGGTAGCTCGTCGGGCTCATAACCCGAAGGTCGTAGGTTCAAATCCTGCCCCCGCTACCAAATTCAGGTCTCAGAGAAGGGTGTCCCAGCTCTGGGCGGCATGGCCGGGCGAAGGTTGCAGCTTTTGCTGGACTCGCTACCAAGTTTGTATTCGCGCATACTGGCTGCGTGAATACGCGGTCAAAGCCCCTGTCAGGGGCTTTTTCGTATCTGCCGAAAAAGTTGCAGATACCTGTCGAAGTGGGCCGTGGGCCCATTTTTTGTTTGTGTCTACTGGAAATCGTAAATGGCAAGCAAGCGCGAACGGCTGGAGGGGCTCCTGGCCCCGGTAGTGGCATCGCTGGGCTGTGAACTCTGGGGTATCGAGTACCAGACCCACGGTCGCAGTGCGCTGCTGCGTATTTTTATCGATTCAGAGGACGGGATTTCCGTCGACGACTGCGAAAAGGTCAGTCGCCAGGCGAGTGCCGTGCTCGATGTAGAGGATCCTATCGGCAGCAAATACACTTTGGAAGTGTCCTCGCCGGGTCTGGATCGTCCACTGTACAAGCTCGATCAGTTCGAGCGTTTTGCCGGCGCCCAGGTGGAAGTGCGCCTGCGTATGCCGCTGGATGGCCAGCGCAAGTGGCGCGGACTGCTGGCGGGCGTCGAGGGCGACGAAGTGGTGTTGCGCGTAGATAGCGAGAACGAATACCTGTTGCCGATCGATAGCATCGAGAAGGCGAACGTTATTCCCCAATTTAAAAAATAGCGTCTGCCTGCAGGCGCAATGAAGCTTAAAGTAGCTTTTTAGTAGAGGCACAGCTGCATGAACAAAGAGATCTTGCTGGTAGCCGAGGCGGTTTCCAACGAGAAGGGCGTTGACCAGGATATTATTTTCCAGGCAATCGAGGCGGCTCTGGCAACAGCCACCAAGAAGCGCTACGACGAGGATTCCACCATCCAGGTGATCATCGATCGCAGGTCCGGCGACTACGAGACTTTCCGCAGCTGGGAAGTCGTAGACGACGATACCCTGGCTGAGCTGGGTACCCAGTTCACCCTGGAAGAGGCGCACGAGAAAGATCCCGAGCTGAGCGCTGGCGACGTTTACCGCGAACAAGTGGAGAACGTTGAGTTCGGCCGTATTGCGGCACAGACTGCCAAGCAAGTGATCGTGCAGAAAGTGCGCGAAGCCGAGCGCGCCAAGGTGGTGGATGAGTATCGCGATCGCGTCGGCGACCTGGTCAGCGGCACCGTCAAGAAGGTGACGCGCGACTTTATCGCTGTGGACCTGGGTAATAACGCCGAGGCGCGCCTGCCGCGCGACCAGTTGGTGGGCCGTGAAATCTTTCGTCTCGGTGACCGTGTCCGCGCCATCCTGCTGGAGATCCAGCCGGAGGCGAGGGGCCCGCAGTTGATGCTGAGCCGCTCCTGCCCGGAGATGCTGATCGAGCTGTTCCGCATCGAAGTGCCGGAGATTTCCGAGGAGGTCATCGAGATCAAGGGTGCCGCCCGCGATCCGGGTCTGCGCGCCAAGATTGCCGTGACCACCAATGATGGCCGTATCGATCCGGTCGGTGCCTGTGTCGGCATGCGCGGTGCGCGTGTACAGGCTGTATCCAACGAACTGTCCGGCGAGCGCGTGGATATCGTGCTGTGGGACGACAACCCGGCCCAGTTCGTGATCAACGCCATGGCGCCGGCGGAAATCGAGTCCATCGTGGTCGACGAAGACGCCGGTTCCATGGACGTGGCCGTCGCCGAGGAAAATCTTGCCATGGCCATCGGCCGCAGTGGCCAGAACGTGCGTCTGGCATCCGAGCTGACCCAGTGGCAGATCAATGTGATGAGCATCGACGAGTGGCAGTCCAAGCAGGAAGCCGAGTCGGGCAGCATCATGGAAACCTTTATGGCGCGCCTGGATATCGACGAAGACGTCGCCGGTGTACTGGTTGAAGAAGGCTTTACCACCCTCGAGGAAGTGGCCTATGTGCCGATCGAGGAAATGCTGGACATCGAAGGCTTTGACGAAGAAATCGCCGAAGAGCTGCGCGCCCGTGCCAAGGATGCGCTGCTGACCCAGGCGTTGGCTTCCGAAGAGCAGCTGGATGCCTCTGAGCCGCAGGAAGACCTGCTCAATATGGAAGGAATGGATCGCCACCTGGCCTACTTGCTGGCCAGCCGTGGTGTTGCCACCATGGAGGACCTGGCGGAACAGGCGGTGGACGACCTGCTCGATATCGAGGGCGTGGACCAGGAGCGCGCTGCCGCCCTGATCATGAAGGCGCGCGAACCCTGGTTTGCCGAAGACAGCGGCGAGCAGGCGGAATAAACTTTGTCCCGGTGATTTGGGCTGTTAGCGTTCAGCGCAACGGGCAGGACCGGGAAACGCAATTGGATAGACGGGGCCAGCGCCATTGCTTTGAAGCAGCGGCGCGGCGCAGCGGGCAGTCGTGCGACAGATAACGATTAGCTCCACCGACCAAGACTTTTAGGAGAGAGAATGGCCGAAGTAACAGTTAGCGAACTCGCAAAATCGGTTGGTGCCACCGAGGATCGTCTGCTCAAGCAGATGAAAGAAGCGGGTTTGTCTCACACCTCTGCGGATGCAGTGGTGTCGGACGAGGAAAAACAGGTCCTGCTCAACTTCCTGAAAAGCAGTCACGGGGAGCAGGAGGCAAGTCCGCGTAAGATCACCCTGAAGCGCAAGACCACGACGACGCTGAAAACCGGCTCTGGCACCGGCCGTAAAACCGTAAACGTGGAGGTGCGCAAGAAACGCACCTATGTGAAGCGCCCGCAGGAAGAGCAGGAAGCGGAAACCGAAGAGCTGCAGGCGGCGCAGGCCGAACTGGATAAGGCGCTGGAGGAGCAGGCCGCTCTGGAGAAGGCCCGCGCGGAGCAGGCCGAGCGCGAGCGCGCTGAAGCCGAAGCGGAAGCCAAGGCCGCTGCAGAGGCGGCAGCCGCTGCCGCGGAGCAGGCCGCTCCGGCCGCAGAGCCGGAAACACCGGCAGAGCCCGAAGCCGAGCCCGCAGCGGAAAAGGCCGAAGAGAAAAAGTCCGAGCCGGCGCCACAGCCAGTGCGTTCCAGCTATGTCGATGACATCGAGGCCATGCGTATCGCCGCGATGGAGCGTCGCAAGCAACAGGTCGAGCAGGAAGCACGGGAGCTGGAAGAGAAGAAGGCCCGTGTCGAGGAGGAGCGCGCTCGCGTCGAGCAGGAGAAGAAAGAGAAGTCCAAAGCTGCCGAGGCAGTGAAGCCGGCCCTGCGCCGCAAGCTGGAAACGGTTCCGGAAGAGCGCGCGCGCGACGACGACGAGCCGCGCAAGCGCCGCGGTCGCCGCGGCGCCAAGTCGGGCCCGAAAAAGTCCAGCAAGACCTCGCTCTATGATCAGGCGCTGGAGGTCTTTGAAGACGAGTCAGAAAAGCGCAGCACCCGTTCGCTGTCGCGTCCGACTCTGAAAATCAAACCCACACACGGCTTCAAGAGGCCGACAGGAAAGCAGGTGTACGAAGTTCAGTTGGGTGAAACCATCACCGTCGGTGAGCTGGCCAAGCAGATGAATATCAAGGCCGGAGAGCTGATCAAACGCCTGATGAAAATGGGCGAGATGGTCACCATCAACCAGAGCCTGGATCGCGATACCGCGCAGTTGATCGTCGAGGAAATGGGCCACAAGGTGGTTTACGTTTCCGAGACCGCGCTGGAGGACAGCCTGGTCGCCCAGGCCCAGCAGGTCGAGGGCAAAGAAGTATCCCGCGCGCCGGTAGTGACCGTCATGGGTCACGTCGACCACGGCAAGACCTCACTGCTGGATTATATCCGCAAGACCAAGGTCGCCTCGGGCGAAGCTGGCGGCATCACCCAGCACATTGGTGCCTACCGGGTGAAGACCAGCCAGGGCGAGGTGGCCTTCCTGGACACCCCGGGACACGCCGCGTTCACCGCCATGCGCGCCCGCGGCGCCAAGGCCACCGACGTGGTTATCCTGGTCGTGGCCGCGGACGACGGTGTCATGCCGCAGACCGAAGAGGCCATCACCCACGCCCGCGCTGCCGGCGTGCCGCTGGTTGTCGCCATCAACAAATGTGACAAAGAAGGCGCGGATCCGGATCGGGTCAAAAACGAGCTGGCCGCGAAAGATGTGATCCCGGAAGACTGGGGTGGCGATACGCAGTTCATCAATGTGTCTGCGCACACCGGCGACGGTATCGACGCGCTGCTTGAAGCCGTCTCCCTGCAGGCGGAAATGCTGGAGCTGAAGGCCAAGGTCGATGTGCCGGCCACCGGCGTGGTGATCGAGTCGCGCCTGGAAAAGGGCCGCGGTGTGGTTGCCACCCTGCTGGTGCAGAACGGCGAGCTGAAGCGCGGCGATATCGTCCTTGCGGGCCAGAGCTATGGCCGCGTGCGCGCCATGACCAACGAGCTGGGCAAGCAGGTCAAGGAAGCCGGACCGTCCACCCCGGTCGAGTTGCTGGGCCTGGACAGCACGCCGGACGCCGGCGACGAGTTCCTGGTAGTAGCAGACGAGCGCAAGGCCCGCGAAGTGGCTGAGCAGCGTGCCGAGAAAGAGCGCCGCGAGCGTATGCAGCGCCAGCAGGCAGCCAAGCTGGAGAACATGTTTGCGGACATGGAAGCCGGCGAGCGCAAGGTGCTGCCAGTAGTGATCAAGGCCGATGTACGCGGCTCCCTGGAAGCAATCCTGAGTGCGCTGGCGGACATTGGTAACGAAGAAGTGTCGGTCAATGTGGTCTCCAGTGGTGTCGGCGGTATCGCCGAAAACGACATCAACCTGGCCCTGACCTCCGGCGCCATCGTTATCGGCTTCAACACTCGTGCCGATGTTGCCGCGCGCAAGCTGGCTGAGCAGGAAGCGGTGGAAATCCGTTACTACAGCGTGATCTACAATCTGCTCGACGAAGTGAAGCAGGCGCTGTCGGGCATGCTGGAGCCGGAACTGCGCGAGGACATCATCGGTATCGCCGAGGTCCGCGATGTATTCCGCTCGCCGAAGTTTGGCGCTGTCGCCGGCTGTATGGTTACCGAGGGTATCGTGCACCGCAACAAGCCGATCCGCGTGCTGCGTGACAACGTGGTGATCTACCAGGGCGAACTCGAGTCCCTGCGTCGCTTCAAAGACGATGTGCAGGAAGTGCGCAACGGTATGGAGTGTGGTATTGGCGTGAAGGACTACAACGACGTCAAGCCCGGCGACCAGATCGAGGTCTACGATATCGTCAAGGTCGCCCGCGAGCTTTAATCGACCAATCGCCTGAGAGTCAGGTTCCTACATCCTCTATCGAGGCCTGGGAGCCTGACTTACGGGCGCAAGCCATTCATATAGGTAACCGATGGCAAGAGAATTCCACCGCGCCGACCGGGTCGCCGACGCCATGCGTCGCGAGCTCGCGCAGCTGATCCAGCAGGAAGTGCGCGATCCGCGCCTCGGCATGGTCAATATCAACGATGTCGAGGTGAGTCGTGACCTGGCCATGGCCAAGGTGTTTGTCACCTTCGTCGGCGAGGACGACCGCGCCAAGATCAACACCTCGATGGAGGTGCTGAACAAGGCTGCCGGTTTCCTGCGCAGCCAGCTGGCGCGCTCCATCCAGATGCGTTCTGTCCCCCGCCTGCATTTTCGCTACGACGAAACCTCCGTGCGTGGTCAGGAGCTGTCCGCGCTGATCGACAAGGCGGTCAAGTCTGATCGCAGCCATCATTCGGACGACGAGGAAGGCGAAAAGTAACCGATGGGCCGCAGACCAAAATGGGGTCGGCCGGTCAACGGTGTGCTGTTGCTGAACAAGCCCGCCGGGATTAGCGCCAACGACGCCCTGCAAAAAGCCAAACGCCTGTTTTTCGCCAACCGCGCCGGTCACACCGGCGCGCTGGACCCGCTCGCCACTGGCGTGCTGCCGGTCTGTTTCGGCGAGGCGACCAAGTTTTCCCAGTACCTGCTCGATGCCGACAAGCGCTATCGCAGTACCTTCTGTTTTGGCATGACAACCGCCAGCGGCGATGCCGATGGCGATGTGCTGGAGAGCCGAGATGCTTCCGGCCTGACCGAACAGGCGGTGCTCGACGCGATGGACGCGTTCCGCGGCCGCATTCAGCAGGTGCCCTCGATGTACTCTGCGCTGAAGCACAAGGGCCAGCCGTTATACAAGCTGGCGCGTCAGGGTGTGGAAGTCGAGCGCGAGGCGCGCACGATAGAGATTTTCGAGTTCGAGTTACTGAGCTTTACCCCCGGGACCCATCCCCGTGCGGAAGTGGAGGTGCTCTGTTCCAAGGGCACCTATATCCGCAGCCTGGCGGAAGATCTGGGGCAGGCCCTCGGGGTCGGCGCCTATGTCGACCAGCTGCACCGCAGTGCCGCCGGCCCCTTCGACGAGGCGGATGCCATCACCCTCGACGAGCTGACCGAAGAGCGCGGCGAGGGCAGGGCGGAAGTGCTGGATCACCACCTGCTGCCGATGGATTCTCCCGCCTCGGGTCTGCCCAAGCTGACCCTGCCGGATGAGTCTGGTTACTATGTGCGTCAGGGGCAGCCGGTAATGGATCTGCAGGTCTACCGTATCGGAGAAGAAGGTGATATGGTGCGCCTCTTCCTGGAAAATGGCGATTTTCTGGGCGTTGGAGAGATTACCGACGACGGGTGCGTGGCACCGCGGCGTCTGGTAAGTGGTCTCTGACAGGTTGTTGAAAAATGCCGTCCTTGGCATTTTTCAACCCGGGTTTGCGGCACATGTCCGCAAACCCTCCACGACAAATCAAGCACTTACGTGCTCGATTAGCGGCCCGGCCTTCCATGGCCGGGTTAGCAAACCGACTAGCCAGTCTGAAAACATGCTCGGGCTGGCCGAATCGTTTATTTAAGCATGTTACGACGAGGTATATCGTTATGGCACTGACTGCCGTTGAAAAAGCAGCAATCCTGAAAGAGCACGGCCAATCTGAAGGCGATACCGGTTCTCCGGAAGTCCAGGTAGCCCTGCTGACCGCCAACATCAACAAGCTGCAGGGACACTTCTCTGCACACAAGCAGGATCACCACTCCCGTCGTGGCCTGATCCGCATGGTAAACCAGCGCCGCAAGCTGCTGGATTACCTGAAGAAAAAGGATCTGAACCGTTACGCACAGCTGATCGCCAAGCTCGGCCTGCGTCGCTAAGACCCTGGAATGCCCGCCACTGGCGGGCATTCTTCTATTTACCTGCTGCCGGAAAGTAACGTCCCTGTCACTTTCCGGCAGTCGCGTCCAAAAGGCGAGCGCCGAAGTATCATTCCGCTGGCTTGTGGACGCTGGCGCCGGCGGTGCATCCGTGCACCGCTGATCGACTTGCGGGGAAGTGACATTTCGGTCACTTCCCCGCAATTGCGTCCAGAAGCCTGGGGCAGGTGTGTGAACCTGCCGGCTGTTGGCCGCTCCCGCCGGCACCGCCGGTGACGGTACGTTTCCGTACCGCGCTATCTGGGCCCTTGAGTTGACGGGCCACCTGTAGGGGTTGCTGGAATGGGCCAGTAACCGATAGGAAATAGGAAAATACTAGTGAATCCAGTAAGCAAAACTTTCCAGTACGGCAATCAGCAAGTCACCATCGAGACCGGCCGCGTCGCGCGCCAGGCCACCGGTGCGGCGCTGGTTACCATGGGTGAGACCGTTGTGCTGTGTACCGTCGTCGGTGCCAAGGAAGCCAGGCCCGATCAGCCGTTCTTCCCGCTGTCCGTACACTATCAAGAGAAGGCCTATGCGGCCGGCAAGATTCCCGGTGGCTTCTTCAAGCGCGAAGGCCGTCCGTCCGAAAAAGAAACACTGACTTCCCGCCTGATCGACCGTCCGATCCGCCCGCTGTTCCCGAACGGCTTCATGAACGAAGTGCAGGTGATGATCACCGTGCTGTCCGCGGAAAAAGACGTGGATCCGGATATCGCCGGCATGATCGGTACCTCTGCGGCCCTGTCCGTCTCCGGTATCCCGTTTGGCGGCCCGATCGGTGCTGCGCGTGTGGGCTACTCCCAGGAAGATGGCTACCTGCTGAACCCGACTTTCAGTGCCCTGAAAGGCTCCGAGCTGGACATGGTCGTAGCCGGCACCAAAGACGCCGTGCTGATGGTTGAATCCGAAGCCAAAGAGCTGCCGGAAGACATCATGCTGGGCGCGGTACTGTTCGCCCACCAGGAAATGCAGGCGGTGGTCAAAGTCTGTGAAGAGCTGAAAGCCGAAGCCGGCAAGCCCACCTGGGATTGGCAGCCGGCCGCAGTCAACGAAGAGCTGAAAGCGGCACTGGAAAGCCAGTTCGGTGAGAAAGTGGCGGCAGCCTACAAGATCACTGACAAGCAGGAGCGCACCGCGCGCCTGGGTGAGCTGCGCAGCGAAGCCGCTGAGGCACTGGCCACCGAGGAGCTGGACGAAGGTACCGTCAAGAGCTACTTCGGCAAGCTGGAGAAGAAAATCGTGCGCGGCGCGGTGGTGCGCGGCGAAGCGCGTATCGACGGTCGCGACACCAAGACCGTGCGTCCGATCTCAACCGAAGTCGGCGTACTGCCAAAAGGTCACGGTTCCGCGCTGTTTACCCGCGGCGAGACCCAGGCCCTGGTCGTAGCCACCCTCGGCGCAACCCGCGATGCGCAGATCATCGATGCCCTCGAAGGCGAGCGCAAAGATTACTTCATGCTGCACTACAACTTCCCGCCCTATTCCGTCGGTGAAGCGGGTCGTGTCGGTGCCACTGGCCGTCGCGAGATCGGTCACGGCCGCCTGGCGCGCCGCGGTATCGCTGCCGTGCTGCCGAACCCGGACGACTTCCCCTACACCGTGCGCGTCGTGTCCGAGATCACCGAATCCAATGGTTCCAGCTCCATGGCGTCCGTGTGTGGCTCCAGCCTGGCGCTGATGGACGCCGGCGTGCCGCTGAAGGCACCGGTCGCCGGTATCGCCATGGGCCTGGTGAAGGAAGAGGAAGGTTATGCGGTTCTGACCGATATCCTCGGTGACGAAGACCACCTCGGCGACATGGACTTCAAAGTGGCCGGTACCGCCTCTGGTGTGACCGCGCTGCAGATGGACATCAAGATCGAAGGCATCACCGAAGAGATCATGGAGACCGCGCTGGAGCAGGCCCTGCACGCGCGTCTGCATATCCTCGCGGAGATGAACAAGGTCATTGGTGCATCCCGTTCCACCGTGAATGAGAACGCTCCGCGCTACGCCACCCTGAAGATCCATCCGGACAAGATCCGCGACGTGATCGGCAAAGGCGGCGCCACCATCCGCTCCATCACCGAAGATACCGGTGCGACCATCGATATCGAAGATGACGGTACCGTGAAGGTCTTCGGTGAAGACGGCGAGAGCCTGGAAGCGGCGGTTACCCGCATCGAGGAAATCACCGCGGAAGCCGAGATCGGCGCTATCTACGAGGGCACCGTGGTGCGTATCGTGGACTTCGGCGCTTTCGTCAACTTCCTGCCGGGTAAAGACGGTCTGGTGCATATCTCCCAGATCGCCGAAGAGCGCGTCAACGCGGTCACCGATTACCTGAGCGAAGGCCAGAAGGTGTTCGTCAAGGTGCTGGACGTGGACCAGCGCGGCCGCATCAAGCTGTCCATCAAGGAAGCCAAGGCCGATCGCGCCGAGGAGCAGCAGGAGCAGCCTTCCAGCGAAGGTTGATCGCTTTTGCGACGCAGCGGGGCACAGGTACTGTGCCCCCGACAAAGAACCCGGCAGCCGCCGGGTTTTTTTATGTCCGCGGCCCGCACCCGGACAACCACAGCGGACCGTCGATTTGCACTTAGCCCCGCCGCATGGGTGTGACCTCTGATCCGCTTTCGGTAGAATCGGGCGAACAGCGACCGGGAATACCCCGCTTACCAGGGAGAGAGAATTTGGGCAGTAGTTACTGGCTTATGGAAGTGCTGCTGGCACTGGCAGCGCTGCTGGTCGCCAGCCAGTTCTGGCTTATCGCGCGCGACCCCCGGCAGGCTCGCGCGCCGGCGCTGTTGATGATTGCCGGCCAGCTGGCACTGGCGCTGGCCGCTTTCGCCGGCGCCTACCGCTACGGCATCAACCCGCATTCCACCGCGCTGCACCACACCCTGTCCCAGCTTTCCAGCGTTACTACCTTCCTGTCTGCGGGGATTGCCCTGTTGTGGGCGCGGGTCGAGGCCGCGACGGCCTCCCGCGGCGCCATGCTGGTCGCGGTCGCACTGCTGGTCGCGCTGGCCCTGGGCGGTACGCTGATGCCTGCCGCAGCGGTGCGCGAGTGCTCCGCACTGGGATTGCTGTTGTGGCTGGTGGTGGCGCTTTTCGAAGTGTCTGGCCGCCGGCGCCTGCCGGCGCGCCTGGCGCTGCCGCTCGCAATGGGAGCCGCGCTGGTGATCTTTGCTGGCCTCGCAATCGGCACGGGCGCGATGCGTGTACTGGGGCTGGCGCGCACCAACTGGTTCCACCTATTACTGGCCGCAGGTGCGCTGTCACTGTTGTGCGCCCGACCGCTGTTCGCGCGGGGAGGACAAAATGGTTGATACAAAGGCGGCAGTCGAGGGGGGCTGTCATTGCGGCGCGGTGCGCTTTCGCGCCGTAATCGCCCGCACTCCGGGCGCGCCGCTGGTTGCACACGCCTGCAACTGTTCCATCTGCCGGATGGTCGGGTTCGAGCACCTGATCGTTGCCGCCGACGATTTCGAGTTACTGCGCGGCGAGGCCGACCTCAGTTGTTATACCTTCAATACCGGCGTTGCCCGTCACTATTTCTGCAGGCACTGCGGGGTAAAATCATTTTATATCCCGCGCTCCAATCCCGATGGCTACAGCGTCAACCTGCGCTGTCTCGATACGCCGCCCGAAGGGGTGGAAGTGGAGCCGTTTGACGGGCAGAACTGGGAGGCACACGCCGGGGCTCTGGCCCATCTCAGCAAACAGGAGGATCACTGAATGCACCAGGCAGACAGCGTTGATTGTATATCCAGCACCGACAGCGGTGCCGTCTACGGCAAGCCCGGCCTGTCGCTGCTGGTGGTGGAAACACCCCTGTGCCGGGCGGTGATCGCCGAGCAGGGGGCGCAGTTACTGGAATTTCAGGCCCGTGGGCGCGAGCCGTTGCTGTGGCTCAGCCCCGAGGCCAAATTCGAACCGGGCAGGGCGGTGCGCGGTGGTATTCCACTGTGCCTGCCCTGGTTCGGCATCCACCGGCAGGATCCGGGCAAACCCAAGCACGGTCTGGTGCGCAACCGACCGTGGCTGCTGGACAGTGCACGCGCGCTGGCGAGCGGCGAGGTGGAATTGCGCTTTGTTTACCGCCATCCCGGCGATGAACTGTTCGCTGCACCGTTCGAATGTGCGGTGACGATGCGTCTCGGGCGCGAGCTGCAGCTGCAGATGCACCTGAAGCACGGCGGCGCCGAGGTGACGGAGTACAGCTGGGCCTGGCACACCTACTTCCCGGTGGCCGATATCGGTGCGATCGAAGTGCACGGACTCGAGGCCACCGACTATCTCGACAACACCCGCGGCCTGGCCCGCGCCACGCAGCGCGGGCCGCTGGACTTTCCCGGCGAGGTGGATCGTATTTACCTGCACGCCCCCGCGCACCAGCGCATCGCCGAGCGCTGCCCGATCAATGCCAGCAGCGATAACTGCCACACCGTCATTGCCTGGAATCCCGGCGCTGAGCTGGCTGCCGGACTCGATGATGTCGGGGCACACTTCCGTGAATATGTCTGCGTCGAGCACGGTAATGCGTTCGACAACAGCTGGCAGCTGGAGGCCGGTGAATCCGCTCGCGCGGCCCTGCTGTTGAGCCGCTGAGCGCATGGCCGGTGACACGGGAGGTACTATGCAGGCCGGGCTGATACACGCGTTCCTGCTCGACGGCCGCGGTGGTGGTCGCGAACTGAGCTGGCGCGAGGTGCAGGAGTGGCGGCCGCAGCACGGGGTGCTGTGGCTGCACTTCGATTACACGGATACCCAGGTCCAGCAGTGGCTGCGCGAGGACAGTGGCCTGTCGCCGCTGGTGGCCGAAGCGCTGCTTACCGAGGAAACGCGGCCGCGGGCCACGGCGATCGGCGACGGCCTGTTACTCGCCCTGCGCGGGGTCAATCTCAACCCGGAATCGCAGCCGGAGGACATGGTCTCGGTGCGCCTGTGGGTCGAGCAACACCGGGTTATCAGCACGCGCCGGCGCCGGCTGCTGTCGGTCAGCGACCTCGCCGAACAACTGCGCGATGTCCGTGGGCCGGGCAGTGCCGCGGCTCTCGTGGTGGGACTCACCGACCTGCTGGTGTGGCGCATGAGCGACACCGTGGATACTTTCGAGGATACCGCAGACGAGCTGGAAGGGCGGGTACTGGACTCCAACAGCGCGGCGATGCGTTCGGAGCTGGCGCTGCTGCGCAAGCAGACCATCACACTGCGCCGCTACCTGTCGCCGCAGCGCGAGGCACTGGCGCGCATGCTGGTGGAAAAGATGTCCTGGTTCGACGAGCACAACCGCATCCAGCTGCGCGAAGTGAGCGATCGCCTGCTGCGCCATATCGAAGATATCGACGCGGTGCGCGAGCGCGCCGCCGTCACCCAGGAAGAGCTGTTGAGCCGCACGTCGGAACAGCTCAACAACCGCATGTATGTGCTCTCGGTGGTCGCGGCAATTTTTCTGCCGCTCGGTTTTCTGACCGGTCTGCTGGGTATCAATGTAGGGGGAATCCCCGGCGCCGATTACCCGGCAGCCTTCCTGATCTTCTGTGCATTACTGGTGGTGGCGGTGGTCCTGCAGGTCGTGATCTTCCGCTGGAACAAATGGCTGTGACGGCTGGCCGGATACAGGTGTGGCCGGCATTATTTAACGCGCTGCTGAGTGTTGGCACCGGCGGCCGCGCAAAACTTCAAACAAGGAGACAGGGAGATGTCCGCACACTTTCATTTGGCCCAGGTCAATATCGCCCGCGCCAGGGGCTCCCTCGACAGCGACATCATGCGCGGCTTTGTCGAGCAACTGGATGCGATCAATGCACTGGCCGATCGCAGCCCCGGCTTTGTCTGGCGGTTGCAGACCGATGATGGCGACGCGACGTCAATCGACGCGTTTGGCGATCCGCGCATTATCGTCAATATGTCGGTGTGGGAATCACTGTCGACACTGAAAGACTATGTCTACGCCGGCGATCACCTGAAACTGCTGCAGAACAAGAAAAGCTGGTTCGAGAAGATGGCAGCACCGAGCCTGGCCCTGTGGTGGATTCCCGCCGGTACACTGCCGACCATCGATGATGCCCGACGGGCGCTGGCCGCACTGCAGGAGGGCGGTTCCACTGCCGCGGCGTTTACCTTCGCGCGCCCCTGCCCACCACCGGAATCCGTGCCTGGCCCGACACCGAGTCCGCAATCGGCGTGAGCCTTCAGTCGAACACGGTCACGGTCTGGCGGCTGAAGGCCACCAGCTTGCCATCGGCATCCCACAGCCGCGCGCTGATGACGCCATAGCCGTCTGCGGCCTGCTCCACCTCGGCCAGATACTGCCACCAGTCGCCGCCACCATGGGTTGGCAGTGGTTCCGTCAACTCCAGCGTCCAGGTCAGCGAGCTGGCCGGTGCGGGTTTACCCAGCATCGGCAGCAATGCCGGCGGCCAAGCGTCGATCAGGGCCAGCAGCTGGGGCACGGACACCGCTGCGTCCTCGCTGTCTGTGAAGCGCACCCAGCCGCCCAGCTGCGGGTCACTGCTGCCACTGAACGGTAGCTGGCCGCGGGCGATACGGTAGTCGAAATGTCGGGTAAATTCGGGTACCACGCCGGGGATCGATGGCAATGCCGGGCAATCCTCGGGCGCCTTGAAAACGGGTGCCCTGTCGCAGTCGACGCGAATACCCGATTGCCGTGCGCTGCCGAAGGCGGCCAGCGCCGCCAGCGCCGGTTTGCCATCCTGCATCAGCCGACCCTCTACCTGCGTAACCGAGCGGCCTGCGCGCAGCACATCGGCGCTGAGCGTCACCGCCCCGCTGGCAACCGGTGCGACGAAGGAAAACGTGAGTGAGCGCAGACTCGCGTCGGTACCGGCAGCGGCTGCAATCTTTTCATACAGCATCGCGGCCACCAGGCCGCCGAAGGTGGCGCGGCCCTGGCCCCAGCTGGTAGGAATTTGCGTATCGCCGCCGTTGCGGCAGGGTTCGAGTAGTTGATCGAAGTGCATACTGCGTCCTGTGCCGGCGAAGATCAGTTGAAGGTGTGGGCGTCGTCGGGGAAAACGCCATTCTTGACGTCCGCGGCGTATTTGCTCAGCGCGCCGGGGATGTCGCCCGCTTCAATCAGGAAGTTCTTCGAGAATTTGGGCGGCTGCTCGGTGAGGCCGAGGATGTCGTTGATGACCAATACCTGCGCGTCGGTATGCGGGCCGGCGCCGATGCCGATGGTGGGCATGGCCACGGATTCGGTGATGCGCTTGGCCAGCGCCGCGGGCACACACTCGAGTACCAGCAGGTCCGCGCCGGCCTCGTCCAGGGCGGCGGCATCGTCGAGAATTTCCCCGGCGGTTTCCTCGTCGCGGCCCTGTACGCGAAAGCCGCCCAGTTTGTGTACCGACTGCGGTGTGAGCCCCAGGTGGGCGCACACCGGGATGCCGCGGTCGGTGAGCATCCTCACCGTTTCCGCGAGCCAGGCGCCACCCTCAATTTTTACCATATGCGCGCCGGCCTGCATGATGCGGGTGGCGTTGGTGAGCGCCTGCTCCGGGGTGGCGTAGGTCATAAACGGCATGTCGCCGAGAATCAGGGATTTCCTGTTGCCGCGCGCTACCGCTTCCACGTGGTAGATCATCTGCTCCATGGTCACCGGGATGGTGCTTTCGTAGCCGAGCACGGTCATCCCCAGGGAGTCGCCGATCAATACCGCTTCGACGCCGGTCTTCTGGGCCATCGCCGCCATCGGCGCGTCGTAGAGGGCAACGGTAATAAATTTCTCGCCGGCGGCTTTCATCTTGCGCAGCGTCTGGATGGTGACCGTTTTTTCCAGGGCAGTGGGTGCATACATAACGTCAGTTTCCCGGGTTGTAGTAGTGGCGGCCGCTGTTGATGGTGAGCATATACTCCACCAGCTGGCGGTAGTCCTGTGGGCGGTCGACGATGTCGATATCCTCGCTGTTGACGATCAGCAGAGGAGCCTCATCGTAGTAGTGGAAAAAGTTGGTGTAGGCGTCGTTCAGCGTCGCCAGGTATTCGTTACCGATGGCGCGCTCGGCGGCAATACCGCGGGTGCGGATGCGCTCCTGCAGTACTTCCAGGGGCGCCTGCAGGTAGATCACCAGGTCAGGTTTCGGTGCCTGCAGCGTGACGTGTTGGTAAACCTGCTGGTACAGCGCCAGCTCATCGGAGTCCAGGGTGACTTCGGCGAACAGCTGGTCCTTTTCGATCAGGAAGTCGGAGACCCGCACCGGCTTGAACAGATCGTCCTGGCGCAGGGCCTGGATCTGCTGTGAGCGCTGCAGCAGGAAGTGCAGCTGCGTGGGCAGGGCGGCGCTTTTGGGGTCGCGGTAGAAGCGCTCGAGAAACGGGTTGTCCTCGGGCAGCTCCAGCAATGTGTCGTAATTGAAAGTGGCGGCGAGTTTTTTTGCCAGGGTGGTCTTGCCGACACCGATATTGCCTTCGACGGCGATAAATCGCGGCAGCGTCTTGCCGCTCAGGTTGGGTTCGTCCGGGTGGTTTTCGCCGGTTTCGTTGACCATTGAATAGACTCCTTTATTCATTCCACCGCGCCTGGCGCCACCACTCGGGTTGTCGCGGCCCCCCTGGTGCCAGCTGCGAGCAGGGCGAACACAAGGTTCGCCCCTAAAGATCTACGCGCGTGGGCAAAATCCGCTGTGGCGCTGGCTGAGCAGCTGAAGCGAATCTTGCCTGCGCCCGTTCCGGCTCGATCCGGGTATACCATCGCCGGGTCCCGGCATCGTCCGCTTTCAGATTTTTTCCAGGCGGTTTTCCGGGCATTGCCGCAACAGTGCCTGTATGGATTCCCCTGACGGCAGTTGCAAGTCAGGCTCCAGTTCTGCCAGCGGCACCAGCACGAAGTTGCGTTCGGTCATGCGCGGGTGGGGGACCTGCAGGCGCGGCGTGTCGATGCGCTGCGCGTCGAGCAACAGTATATCCAAATCGAGAGTGCGGGCACCCCAGCGCACATGGCGCTCGCGGCCGTGGGCGGCCTCAACGGCCTGCAGCCGGTCGAGCAAGTGCAGGGGGGCCAGCGCGGTTTCCAGTTCGGCCACCGCGTTGATGTAATCCGGCTGCCCCGCAGGGCCCACCGGTGCACTGCGGTAGAAGCTGGAGCAGCGCAGCAGCCGGGTCTCTTCCAGCGCGGCGATGGCGTCGAGTGCACTGCGGAGTTGCCGTTGTGGCTCGGCCAGATTGCTGCCGAGGCCAATGTAGGCGCGGGCCATTTATTCGTTCTGCGGATTGCGCCGGCGCCCGCCGCGGGATCCGCGGCCGCGGCGGCGTCCGCCCTTGCTGCCGCCCGGGCGCTGCAGTTTCTGCACCATCTGCTGGCGCTGTTCGGCATCGGCCTGCTGGAAATCGGTCCACCACTGGCCGAGCCCGGGGGCTATCTCGCCGGACTCTTCGCGCAGCAGCAGGAAGTCGTAACCGGCGCGGAAGCGCGATTGCTCGCTGAGGCGCTGCGCGCGGCTGCCGTTGCGCTGCGGCAGGCGCAATTGCAGGTCCCAGATTTCGCGCATCGGCAGGGAGAAGCGCTTGGGAATGGCCGTGTGCACCAGCTGCGCGGCGGTGATCTTTTGTGCGGCCTGGGCCAGTGCCGGCACCGGCGGGGTGCCCTTATCGACCAGGTGCTGCTGTTCATTCCTGACTGCGGGCCACAGCAGGGCGGCGTACAGGAACGCCGGCGTGACGCGCTTGTCGGCGCGGATACGCGCGTCGGTATTGCGCAGCGCCAGGCGTGTCAGTGCCAGGGCGGAGGAGTCGTCGAGCAAGGCGGCGTTGTCGGGGAACAGGTGCCGCCACAGGCCGTGTTCGCGCATCAGTTCGAAAGTGCGCTCGCCGTGGCCGCTCATCAGCAGTTTCAGTACTTCGTCGAACAGCCGCGCGGGGGCGATGTTGCGCAGCAGCGGCGCCAGCTCGCGCAGTGGCGCGGCGGTCTTTGCCTCGATCTGGAAATCCAGTTTGGCGGCGAAGCGCACCGCGCGCAGCATGCGCACCGGGTCTTCTTTGTAGCGGGTGCTGGGATCGCCGATCATGCGGATCAGGCGCTGTTCAATATCCTGCACGCCACCGGTGTAGTCGTGAATCTCGAAACCGTTGATGGTGTAGTAGAGGGCGTTGACGGTGAAGTCGCGGCGCACCGCGTCGCTCTCCAGGTCACCGTAGACATTGTCGCGCAGCAGCATACCGTGCTCGGACTGTTGCGCCTCGTGCGCCTCGCCCTCGCTGTGGTGGCCGCGGAAGGTGGTGACCTCGATGATCTCGCGGCCGATGCGCGCGTGCAGGATGCGGAAGCGGCGGCCGACGATGCGGGCACCGCGGAACAGCGATTTGGCCTCTTCCGGCGTGGCGTCGGTGGCGACGTCAAAATCTTTCGGGTGGCCGCCGAGCAGCAGGTCGCGCACGCCGCCACCGACGATATAGGCCTGGAAACCGGCGTCCTGCAGGCGCTTCATGACGGTCAGCGCGGCGCGGCTGATGTCGCGGCGGGAGAGATTGTGGTCGCTGCGGGCGACGATGCGCGGTCCCGCGGGTTTTGCCGGCTTGCGCCAGCGCTTGAGACTACTGATCAGGGTGTTGAGCATACGGCTGTCTGTTCTGACTGCTGCCAATGTGAATTGGCCGGGGGCCGGGCGCGCGCGAAGAGGCGGCTGCCGGGCCGGTGCGGGCGCATTCTACCACAGGCACAGACGAGCGCCCGCAATCGGGAACCCGCGACAGTGGTCGGGGTCAGATCAGCGGTAAGAGAAAAGAAAGGGAAGATGGGAATTATTGTTATTAGGATGAAGGCAGCGGCTTCCTTGCGCTATCAATTTGCTGTCTAGCAAACACCCTCTCCCAGGTACAATCAGTCAGTCTGTAACGCGCTTGTCGTTATTTTTGTTGTCTTCTGCTTATTTTTATTATTTATTGTTATTTTTTGTTGTTTTTATTGTTCTTGTCGGTTTTGGTCACTGTTTGCTTTTATTGTCGACCGCGCCGTTGTTCTTATTGTGTTGCGCCCACTTATTGTCAGTTGTTATTAGGGCTTAAACAGTCATTTATTTTTATTCTTGGCTGTTTTTCTTGTTTGTACTAAGAGTAAAGCACTTAGCGTGCCAACTTTAAAAAGTCTTTATAAATCAACAACTTAAAAAATTTACAAAAATTTGCACGCCGTCAGCGGAACCTTTGGCGTTACGGATGGCGCGGTAGTTGTTACTCGCTGGCGGCTGGAGGTAACACTTTCAGTTGTTACCAAAGTGGGAAGTCCCGGCGGTGCTGGGGTAACAGCGGTGGGTATAGAAAATGAGACCCGCGCCGTGACGCGGAGTTCCGCGATGTGGCGCCCAGGGTGATAGGCACAACCCGGCATGGGCGCGCGGGCTGCATCGGTATCGGAGTAGGTGGCGGTTGCAGGGCTGGGTGTCAGCTGACTGATCGGGTGAGGCGGTCCTGTGGTGTTGCGCGAGGCGTGCGCAGAGCGGGAACCCTGCGCGCCGGAATCAGACCTCGGCGGTGCGGCGGCTCTTCTTGCGCGGAATACCCAGTTTCTGGCGGCGTTCCCACAGGCATTTGCGGCTGACCCCCAGTTTCTTGGCCAGCTCGGTTTCACTCATGGTGTCCTGGTGCTCTATCACGAAGCGGGCGAAGTAATCCTCCAGCGACAGGTCTTCGCGCGGATCGGTGTGGCGACTGCGCGGGCGGCGCTCGGGATCCGCCTCCTCCACCGGCACCAGGTCCAGGTCGATATCGAGGGTGCGGTGGTCGATCTCGGCGCTGTTGTCTTCGGTCAGGATCACTGCGCGCTGAATGGCGTTTTCCAGCTCGCGCACATTGCCCGGCCAGGTGTAGGTGGTTACCGCCTGGATGGCTTCCGGTGACAGCTTGAGGGTGGGGCGCTCCACTTTGGCGCAGAATTTTTCCAGCAGGTGCTCGGCGATCGCCAGCACATCCTTGCCGCGCTCGCGCAGTGGCGCCAATGTCATCTGCACCACATTGATGCGGTAGTAGAGGTCTTCACGGAACTTGCGTTCGGTGGCCAGCTGGCGCAGGTTGCGGTGGGTGGCCGCCACCAGGCGCACATCCACCTTGCGCGATTCCACCGCGCCGATCGGGCGCACTTCGCCCTCCTGCAGCACCCGCAGCAGGCGCGCCTGGGCTTCCAGCGGCAGTTCGCCGATCTCGTCGAGGAACAGGGTGCCGCCGTCAGCGGCGGCGACCAGGCCCTCGCGGGCAGACTGGGCGCCGGTAAAGGCGCCTTTTTCGTGACCGAACAGTTCGGCCTCGATCAGTGTTTCCGGGATCGCCGCGCAGTTGACCGAAATCAGCGCTTTGCCGGCGCGGCGGCTCTCCTCGTGGATGGCGCGCGCGACCAGTTCCTTACCAGTGCCGGTCTCGCCATGTACCAGTACCGTGGCGTCAGTGGGCGCCACCTTGTGAATGCGGCTGTACAGATCGCGCATCACCGGACTGTCGCCGATCATGCCGGCGATGGTACGGCCGGACTCCTTGCCCGTCGGGGCCTGGGCGCGGTTCTGTTCGGCCTTGCCAATCACCCGGCGCACGGTGGCGATCATCTCGTCGTGATCGAACGGCTTGGCGATGTAATCGGCGGCGCCCATCCGCATGGAATCCACCGCGGAACGCAGGCTGGCGTAACTGGTCATGATCAGGACCGGTACGTCGCCGGCGAGCTTGAGCAGGTCGGTGCCCGGGGCGCCGGGCAGGCGCAGGTCGGAAATGATCAGATCCAGATCGCTGAAGCGGTATTTGTTGGTCGCCTCGCGCACTGAGCCCGCTTCGCTGACCTTGTAGCGATGCCGTTCCAGCAACTTGCGCAGCGCCGTCCGAATAATGGCTTCATCTTCGACGATCAGGATGTGGCTCATATGTTACGCCTGGTTACAAAACGCTCAGTGAAGGCCTAGTTTTACCCGCTGAGCGTTTCGATGCAACTCAAAACGGGATAATTGGCTGAGATTTGCACAGCTATTGCGTGTTTTTAGCGCTTGGTGACAGTTATCTCTCGAGCGGCAGCTGTACGATGAACTTCGCTCCACGGCCACTCTCCGGGTGGGCGGGGCTGACCAGCTCCAGCTGGCCCTCGTGCTCCTCGACGATGCTGTAGACCATCGCCAGCCCCAGACCGGTGCCCTGGCCCGGCTCCTTGGTGGTGAAAAAGGGTTCCAGGATCCGTTCGCGGTGCTCGGCGGAGATCCCCGGGCCGTCGTCGGTGACGGCGATACAGGCGCAGCCGCGCGCCACGTAGCCCTCGATCTGGATATGACCGCCGTCGGGGCTGGCGTCGCGGGCATTGCTGAGCAGGTTGATGAACACCTGTATCAGGCGCTGGTTGTCCCCCGGCGCGATCAGGTCCTCGGGCACCGCGTTGTCGAAGGTCACCTGGGTCTTGTCGCGCTGCAGCGACAGCAACTGCACCGCTTCCTGCACGCAGGCGTACAGATCCACCGGTGCATGCCGGTTGTCAGTGTCGTGACTGCCACTGTGGGAGAAGTTCACCAGCGAGTGCACGATGCGGCTGATGCGCTGGGTCTGGCTGAGGATCTGGTCGGCGGTGTCGCGCACTTCCGTGCTGTCGGACTCGAATTGCAGGTTCTGCGCCAGGCAGGCGATGCCGGTGACCGGATTGCCCACTTCGTGGGCGACGCCGGCGGCGAGCCGGCCCACCGAGGCCAGCCGTTCGCTGTGCATCAGTTCCTGCTCGAGAATCTGGGTCTCGGTGATGTCCTCCATCAGCAGCATCTGCCCGTCGCCGCTCTGCGGTCGCGCGCGCTTGCCGCCGCGGCTCTTGACGCGGGTCTTGTGCAGGTTGAACCAGTGGCTGGTGCCGTCGAAGTTGACCTGTTGCTTGAAGCGGCTGGCGTCGGCAGACGCGGCGAATTCGCTCAGTAGCGAACTCCAGGGCTCGGCCAGGTAGTCGAGCTTGGAGCCGATTACCTCGCTGGCGGCAATGCCGGTGAGGTCGTGCATGGCGTAGTTCCACAGCAGTATCTCGCCGTCGCGGCCGAGGGAACAGGCCGCCAGCGGCAGTTCCTCGAGCATCTGCCGGTGGTACAGGCGCAGGTTGTTGAGCTCCGCCGCCAGCCCGGTGAGCTGGTTTTTGTAGCGCGACAGGCGCGTTTCGATCAGGTGAATATCCTTGGTGGCTGGCTGGTCGCTGTTCACGAAGGGGAAGTGGCGGTCGATGATCTGTCCCGCAAGTACCCGCCCCAGCAGTCCCGACAGGTTGGCGTCGAGCTTGTTGCGCAGGCGGCGCAGCGCGTAGGGACGGCGTTCGTCGTCGGGCAGGCCCAGTTGCTGCAGGGCGCGATTCACCTCCTGGTTGGCGGTGGCGGCACCGAGGCTTTCCGACAGGCGCACGCGGAAATCCGCCGCCGACTGCACATCCATCTCCAGGCGCAGCGCCTGACTCAGCGACTCGTCGCTGCACAGGTCGGCGGCGTACTGCTCCATGCTGCTGGTGCGGGTCAGCAGTGAAATCCCCACGAACAGCAGCACGTTGACTGCCAGCGACAGGGTGGTGACCTGGGTCCAGATGGACATGCCCAGCGGAATCTGTAGTTCGGTGCCGGGTAGCGTGATGCCGGAAAGGCCCGCTACCGACGGAACCAGCAGGCCGCACGCCCAGATCGCCATGCCGGCCAGCAGCCCGGCGATAAAGCCGCGGCGGTTGCCGCGCGGCCAGTGGATCACCGCAAAGATACCGGGCAGGAACTGCAGCGAAGCGATAAAGGCCAGCAGTGCCAGGTCCGCCAGCGACAGGCGGTTGTTCAGCAGCAGGTAAAAGGCGAAACCGGCCAGGAACAGCGCCGCCACCAGCGCGCGGCGCAGCCACACCAGCTGGCGGTACATGTTGTCCTCCGAGTGCCAGCGGGTGCCCGGCAGCAGCCAGTGGTTCATGACCATGGTCGACAGCGCCAGCGTGATCATCACCAGCGCGCCGGTGGCGGCCGACAGGCCGCCGATAAACGCGAGAATGGTCAGCGGCGCGGAGCCGCTGGCGCGGGGGACGGCGAGGGCGAAATACTGCACCGGTTCGGTCACATCCAGCGCGAACCCGGCCCACATGATCGGGAAGATCGGCAGCGCCATCAGCAGCAGGAACAGCGGGAAGCCCCAGCTGGCGTGGCGCAGTGTCGCGGTGGCGGGGCGCTCGGCCACGCTCAGGTAGAAGATGTGAGGCATCGCCACGGCGGTGGCGATAAATACCAGCAGCAGCGTGTGGGAGGATCCCTGCTTTATCGGGGTGTAGAGCAGCTGTTGCATGTCCTTGTTCTGCGCCAGCCATTCGTCCAGGCCGGCCAGGTTGCCGAACACGCCGTACACGGCGTAGAACCCCACCGCCAGCAGGGCCACCAGCTTGACCACCGACTCCAGTGCCATGGCGGCGGACAGGCCGGCGCGCCGCTCGCGGGTGGCGCCGTACATGCTGGTGAACACCGCCAGCAGCATGCAGTAGAAAAACGCGATCAGGTTTTTGCCGCTGACGCCGCTGTCGGGCAGTGACAGGGTTGCGGCGCTGTCGCGGGACAGCAGCGCCAGTGTTTCTGCCACCGCCTGTATTTGCAGCGCAATCAGCGGCAGCAGCGCCAGCAGCATGAACAGCGTGGCGAGGGTGCCGGCTTCGCGGCTGTGGTAGCGGAACACCATCAGGTCCGCCGGCGAGGTCAGCTGGTAGCGCTGCGCCAGCCGCGCCAGCGGTTCCAGTGCGACTGGCGCGAACAGGAACATGGCGCCGGTGCCCAGATAATAGGCGAGTACGCCGTAACCATACTGCCAGGCGAGGTCGACGATGCCGTAGAAGGTCCAGGCCGACAGCGATACGCCCAGCGACAGCACATAGACCACCGGGTGGCGCACCCAGCGCGACGGCAGCCAGCCCTTGGAGGTGGCGAAGGCGACAAAAAACAGCGCGGCGATATAGCCCACGCCGATCAGCGCAATATGGGCGACATCAAAGCTCATCGGACTTGCGCCTCAGCTGTACGAACACCGCCAGCAGAATCAGGACAAACCAGAGAATAAACGGCCGATACCAGGCGCCGGCGGGATTGATCATCCAGGTGAAAATGGTGGGCGAGAAAACGTAACCCACCAGGACCAGCAGGATTAGCAGGGTGCGGTTACTCATAGACGCCGGTACTTGAATATCGGGACTCGCAGGCGGGCATCGGTGGCTCCGGTTCGACGGTGGCGGACGATGTTAAAGCGCACCGGGTTGCGGTGCAATTGCGCGATGCGCTGCGGCTTCAGTTCTGGTGCGCTCCGGTTATCGGGTGCGCTGTGGCCGGTTCCGCGGCGGCACCGCTGCCGCTAGCCGTCTGTTCAACAGCCTGATCGGCAAATGTCTCGCAAACGGCTCCCGACTGCGGCGCCTGCATATTCCGTTGCGGGGGGCTTCCGAACCCTGGTCCATGGTTTATGGCAGATAGTGCGTTGCGCATAACGTCGGTCGGGGGAGTTGTCGGCGAGCCCGGCTTATCCCGGCTGCCGGTTGCGGGTATTCACCTGGTGGCGCTGCCAGCGGGCGGCAGCCCATTTGAGGATGTGCTCGGGGGCCTCGCCGGCAAGTTCGGCGGCCGCGTGGAAGCCGAGAAACGCCAGCGCGCTGTACAGGTTCTGTGCCGGGTGGCTGTCGTCCACGGCCGGCGCGTGATTCTGCTTGCTGAGCTTCTGGTGGCCGTCGGGGCCCATCACCAGCGGCAGGTGGCCGAACTGTGGCGGCGCCGCGCCGAGGGTGCGGAACAGCAACTGCTGGGCACCGCTGGTCTCCAGCAGGTCGGCGCCGCGGACGATATGGGTGATGCCCTGGTCGATATCGTCCACAACGACGGCGAGCTGATAGGCATAGAGGCCGTCGCGGCGCTTGAGGATCGTATCTTCGCGGATCTGCTGGGTCTGCGGGCCCTGCCATAGATCGTCAAAGGTTTCGCTGGCGCCGGCGCTGTGCAGGCGCAGGGCGCTGGCGCCGTCAGCGGGAAATTGGCCGGCGCGGCAGCGTTCGTTGTCGTGGCCGCCGTTGCTGCGGATCTGCGCCCGCGAGCAGTGGCAGGGGTAGAGCAGCTGGCGCTCGCGCAGTTGCTGGAGTACCGCGTCGTAGCGCGCGTGGCGCTGACTCTGCCACAGCACTGGCCCGTGCCCGTGCAGCCCGTGGGCCTGCAGTGTGTGGAGAATACGCTGGGCGGCGCCGGGTTCTTCCCGCGGCGGATCCAGGTCTTCCATGCGCACCAGCCATTGTCCGCCGTGGGCAACGGCATCCAGGTAACTGCCGAGCGCGCAGACCAGGGAGCCGAAATGCAGCGGTCCGGTGGGAGAGGGGGCAAAACGGCCGATGTATCGGTCGGTGTCAGTGCTCAAGAGGTGCTGTGGATGTGCTTGTGGGAGGTTGCCTTGCAGGCGAATCATGTCGGCTTCGGGAGCGGGCCGGTCGGGGAGGAGTCCGCGCAGCGAGCAGAGCTCGCCGCGCGCACGGCCTCAGCCGGAAATCTGCTTTTCCTTGATCTCTGCCAGGGTCTTGCAGTCTACGCACAGGGTGGCGGTGGGACGTGCTTCCAGGCGACGAATGCCGATTTCGACGCCGCAGGCCTCGCAGAAGCCGTAGTCGTCCTGTTCGATCAGCTCGATGGTGGCGTCAATCTTCTTGATCAGCTTGCGCTCACGATCGCGGGTGCGTAGTTCCAGGCTGAATTCCTCTTCCTGGCTGGCGCGGTCGGCCGGATCCGGGAAGTTGGCGGCTTCATCCTTCATATGGGAAACGGTGCGGTCCACTTCCGCCATCAGTTCGGCTTTCCAGGCCAGCAGCAAGTTGCGGAAGTGCTCCTGCTGCTTCTCGTTCATGTACTCTTCGCCCTTTTTCTCCTTGTAGGGCTCAAAGCCGTGCAGAGATTCGTTGCTCGCAGCAGTTTTGGGCATAGTCGTTGCCTCTCTATCTATAACAGGCCCCAAAATATGGAGGCGCTACTACCAAATTCAATCTAGCCTAGTTCGGAATTTTTATGCGGTCGATTAAATTTTAACCGCTATTCCGGCTTCGACTCTGAACCCGGCGCCGATAACCCCCTAGCGACCGGAAGCGAGGAAAACTATCAAATCTCTGCCCCTTGCGCCACAAAATGTTGCTGTGGATGAGGTCTGTAGTATCGTGTCGCGAAAATCGTTTCCGGAGACCCTGGATGAAGTTCGAGCCTCCCCTGCAGAGAGCGCAATTACTGCGCCGCTACAAGCGCTTTCTGGCGGATATCGAGACCCCGGATGGTGAAATTTTCACCATTCACTGCCCCAACACCGGGTCGATGAAAAACTGCTGGGCGGAGAATACCCCCTGCTGGTATTCCGACTCCGGCAATCCCAAGCGCAAATACCGCCACACCCTGGAAATCACCACCACACCGGATGGCGCCCTGGCCGGGGTCAACACCGGGCGCGCCAATGCGCTGGTGGAGGAGGCGATCGCCAGCGGCGTGGTGACCGAGTTACAGGGCTATACCCGGCTGCGCCGCGAAGTGCGCTATGGCGAGGAAAACAGCCGCATCGACCTGCTGCTGAGTGACGATGCGGGCGACTGTTATATCGAGGTGAAGAACGTGACGTTCGCCGACGGCGCCGATGGCAGCCGCGGCCTGTTCCCGGACGCAGTCAGCACCCGTGGCGCCAAACACCTGCGGGAGTTGCAGAAACTGGCCGAGCAGGGCGTGCGCGCGGTGCTGTTCTACTGCGTGCAGCACTCGGGGATCGAGACGGTGGAAGTGGCGCGGGAAATAGACCCTGCGTATGCCGAGGCATTGGATGTGGCGTTGAATGCCGGTGTAGAGGTTATTGCCTACCGTGCGCGCATGAGTGCCGAAGAGATTGCACTTTTCGAGCGGATTCCCTTTCAGAAATAGAAGAACAAATACGGGAGGTCGAATACTTCCGATATCAATACCGTTGTTTGATCGGGGGAGCCCAGTATTTTCTCTTTTTATTTCTGGCCTTGAGTGATTGGTTTCCCGGTGCTCTGTTCTTGCTCAGCGGCGGCAAAGTGCTGAGCACTTCGTAAGAAAATACCGAGAGGGCCACCACCCAGCTATTTACGGCACAGGGAACGAAAAAGGGCGAACACAAGGTCCGCTCCGACAGGTCACCGAGTCGCGGCTTCAGTCCGCCAGCAACACATACAGTCCTTCCTGCGCATACTCCACCGGCACCGGCGTCAGCGCATCACCGGCACAGGGGCCGGCGATGCATTCGCCGGTTTCGATCTTGAACAGGGCGCCGTGGGAGGCGCACTGGATCAGCGCGCCGTCCGGGTCGAGGAACTGGTTTTCCTGCCAGTCGAGGTTGATACCGCGGTGCGGGCAGACGTTTTTGTAGGCGTAGATCTCACCGTCTTTCATCACTGCGAAAACATTGTCGCTACCGGCGGCATCCTGCTCCGCCTCCGGGCCGAGGGCAAAGCCCCTGGACTGCCCTTCGCTCAACTCGTCGTAACGGCAAAGAAAAACCTTCTGCATAACCTACTCGTGCTCACGGCTGGAATTCGGCGCGCGCGGCGCGCCCTACGGAGCGGCGAGTGTAATGGAAGTCTGGCGCTTTTTCCCGTCTCGTACGTAACTGAGGCTCACCCGGTCGCCGGCACGGTGGTTTTCCAGCGCGTTCATCAGGTCGTCGTAGCTGTGTACCGGCTGGCGGTCCAGTGCGGTGATCACGTCGCCCAGCTGCCAGCCGCTGCGCGCGCGGTAGATGCCGCGCAGGCCGGCGCGATCGGCGGGCTGGCCCGGAGCCGTGCGCAGCACCGCCACGCCGTCGAAACCGTAGCGGCTGGCCCACTGGTCCGGGGCCGATTCGATGCCCAGTACCGGGCGCACCAGGCGGCCGTTGGCGATCAGCTCCGGCACGATCTTTTTCACCGTGTCCACCGGGATCGCGAAACCGATCCCCACGCTGGCGCCGCTGGGGCTGTAGATGGCGGCATTGACGCCGATCAGGCGGCCGCTGCTGTCGAGCAGCGGGCCGCCGGAGTTGCCCGGGTTGATCGCCGCATCGGTCTGGATCACGTTGCGGATGGTGCGGTTGTTGGCGGCCTGGATCTCGCGACCGAGCGCGCTGACCACCCCGGTGGTCAGGGTGGTGTCGAGGCCGAAGGGGTTGCCGATGGCGAGCACCTTGCGCCCCACTGCCAGGGTGCTGGAAGTGCCGGGCACCAGCGGTGTCAGCCGCTCGACCGGAGCATCGATTTTCAGTACCGCCAGGTCCTTCTCCGGCGCCGAGCCGACCAGCTCCGCCGACCATTCGCTGCGGTCCTGCAGGGTGATGGTGACTTTGCGCGCGCCCTCGATCACGTGGTAGTTGGTGACGATATGGCCGTCTTTGTCCCACACAAAGCCGCTGCCGGTGCCCTTGGGCTCAGTGTGTAATTGCAGTGTCCAGCGGTCGCGCACCAGGGCCTCGTTGGTGACAAACACCACCGACGGGCTGGCGAAATTGAACACCTGCATGGTGTTGCGCTCGTCGTCGGTGGCGAACGCGGGGATGTCTGCGGCGGTGGCAGGCCGGGCATAAGTCTGGGTCAGCGCGGCGAGTAGCAAAAGGGGGACGGCCGCGAGCAGGGTCTGTAGCTTGTTCATGGTCGGCAAAGTGCTGTTGAGTTGGTAGCGGGAAGACAGGCAATAGTACCCCGGCCCGATTGCCGGAATACTGCGGCGCTCACAGGGAGCGCCGGGGCTGGCCCGTGGGCCGGCCCCGCACTAGTAAGAGGCCATTTTCACCGCTGGGTTCAATCGGTGTTGACGCCAGGGCTGTGGGCTTTCTTCTATCGCCGAGGGCTCTCTATTATCGCTGAGGGCTCTCCATCAACGCTGAGGGCTCTCCATTATTATCGCTGAGGGCTCTCTTTATCGCTGAGGGCTCTGCAGCGCCAGGATGCGATCTTCCAGCGGCGGGTGGGTGGCCATCAGCGCACCCATATTGCCGAAGATGCCGAAGGCCTTCATGTTGCTCGGCAGAGGCTGTTCGCTGCCCGATTCGGATTCTGCCTTGATGCGCTGCAGCGCAGCGATCATCGACTGCGGGCTGGCGAGGGTGGCGCCGGCGGCGTCGGCGCGGTACTCGCGCCGGCGGCTGAACCAGGCCACCACGATCATCGCGAAGGCACCGAACACGATATCCATGATGATCGAGGTGATGTAGTAGCCGATGCCGAGGCCCTGCTCGTTGCGCATCAGTACGCGGTCGACGAAGAAGCCCACCAGGCGCGCGCAGAACATCACGAAGGTGTTCACCACCCCCTGGATCAGCGCCAGGGTGACCATATCGCCATTGGCCACGTGGCCGATCTCATGGCCGATGACCGCGCGCGCCTCGTCGCGGTTGAAGCGCTGCAGCAGCCCGGCGCTGACCGCCACCAGGGCGTCGTTGCGGTTCCAGCCGGTGGCGAAGGCGTTGGCCTGGGGCATCGGGAAGATGCCCACGTCGGGCATGCCGATACCGGCCTTCTGCGCCAGCTCGCGCACGGTTTCCACCAGCCACTGCTCGTCGGCGTTGCGCGGCTGCTGGATAATCTGCGTGCGGGTGCTCATGCGCGCAATGGTCTTCGACATCAGCAGCGAGATCAGCGAACCGCCGAACCCGAAGATGGCGCATAAAAGCAGCAATCCGGAGAGGTTAAGGTTGACGCCGTTGGCGTCGAGAATGCCCTGGATGCCCAGGAGGTTGAAGATAATGCCAGCCAGGACCATCACGGCCAGGTTGGTCAACAGAAACAGACCAATGCGCAACATCGGTGTTCTCCAAATAAAATCCCTAGAAGGAAGTGTAGATAGGGACGTCGCGCCGGCTTTCAAGTTATGCGGGAGACAATCGGTGACCGGTTATTCCTGTTGACGTAAAGACAAGCGGTCGTCGGCTTCGCTGGCAAGGCGCTCCTTCAGATCCGGGTCCAGATCATTCCAGTGCACATCGAGGAGGGCGCCCTGCAGGGCGTACAGCAGCACGCGGGAGGCGTTGATACCGCGGGTGCGGATATTGATGAAGGCTTCCACCGGGCCGACGCGGCGCAGATCCTCGCAGGAGCGAATGCCGACGGAATGCAGGATATTAACGGAAGCGAGGCCCAGGTTTTTCAGTTGTAACAGCTCTGATTGACTCGGGTGCATGCAGATTTTCCCTAGTGGTTGGCCAATCCTTGTGGTCGCGGTCAGTTCCTTCGACCGCGCAAAAGAACATAGCATAAAACGATAAAACGCCAAATGTTCATTAGCATTGGTGCTAAAGAGTGCGGCGCCAATCGATTGTTCCCGGTTTTGGTGCGGCGATGACTCCGTTTCTGTTAGAGTAGAAAATTACTTTAGACCGCTTTGAATATTTTGCCTGTGGGTAATTCTGAGAGTTTGGCCGAACCACTCAAGCGCATGCTGTTTGGGCTCGGCGACGAGCATGTAATCGTGGAACCCGAGTCCGGCCAGTTGCTGCACCCGGAAGCGCTGGTGGCCTTCGAGCGCCTGCGCGCCGATGCCCGCGCCGCCGGTTTCGATCCGCTGGTGGTGTCCGGCTTTCGCA
This sequence comes from Microbulbifer sp. SAOS-129_SWC, assembly GCF_039696035.1. Taxonomy (GTDB): domain Bacteria; phylum Pseudomonadota; class Gammaproteobacteria; order Pseudomonadales; family Cellvibrionaceae; genus Microbulbifer. The sequence goes on along the minus strand of NZ_CP155567.1, from coordinate 3,411,259 downwards.
GCTTCGAGCGCCAGTGCACCATCTGGAACGGCAAGGCCAGCGGTCAACGTCCGCTACTCGACAGCGCCGGCTGTCCACTGGATACCGCGCAGCTGACTGCGCGGCAGACCGCTTTCGCGATACTGCGCTGGTCCGCGCTGCCCGGCGCCTCGCGCCACCATTGGGGCACCGACTTCGACGTGGTCGATGCCGCGGCCATGCCAACCGGCTACCGCCCGCAGCTGACCCCGGACGAAGTGGCCGACGACGGCCTGTTCGGGCCGTTTCACTGCTGGCTCGATGCGCGTATCGCCGCCGGCCAGAGCTATGGCCTGTTCCGCCCCTACGCCGAGGACCGCGGCGGTGTGGCGCCGGAGCGCTGGCACCTGAGTTACGCGCCGCGCGCGCGCGAGCTGCAACAGCTGCTGACCCCGGCGCGACTTTGTGAACTGCTGCAAGAGTGCGGGCTGGCACTGTGCGACACTGTGTGTGCGGACATCGCCGAGATTTATACGCGCTTTGTGCAGGTGCCGGATCACTGCTATCCGCAGACAGACCAGCGCTAACGGCAATGAATGAGGACGTGATCATCGACAGCGATAGCCGACAGCGGGATATCTGGCCGCAGATGCGCGAGGAAGCCACCCGGGCCGCCGCCGGCGAGCCGGTGCTGGCCAGCTATTTCCACAACACGGTGTTGCGACACAAGTCCCTCGACGACGCGCTCGCCTACCAGCTGGCGTCGGTGCTCGACCACAGCGCGCTGACCGCGACCTCGCTGCAGGAAGTGATCGCCGGCGCGCTGCGCGCCGACCCGCAGATTTCCCGCTGCATGCAGGCCGATATCTGCGCTTGGTACGACCGCGATCCCGCCTGCGACCAGTACCTGACGCCGTTTCTCTACTTCAAGGGTTTTCATGCGCTGCAGTCTCACCGCGTGGCTCACTGGCTGTGGTCCGAGGGGCGCCACACGCTGGCCCTGTATATCCAGAGCCGCGTGTCCGAGCAGTTCGCGGTGGATATCCACCCGGCGGCGCGCTTCGGCTGCGGTATTATGATCGACCACGCCACCGGCCTGGTGGTGGGGGAGACCTGCGTGGTGGAGGACGATGTCTCCATCCTGCACTCGGTCACCCTCGGCGGTAGTGGCAGTGGCGGCGGCGACCGCCACCCGAAGATCGGCCGCGGCGTAATGATCGGTGCCGGCGCCAAGGTCCTCGGCCCGGTCAGAATCAGCGAGGGCGTCAAGATTGCCGCCGGCAGCCTGGTACTGCGCGACGTGCCGGCCCACGCCACCGTGGCCGGGGTACCGGCACGCATCGTCGGCCGCAGCGCCGCGGCGCCGGCCTATACCATGGACCAGACACTGGATTCGGAAGAATAGAAAGAGACGATCAGAACATGTCAGAGAGTACATACAGCCTGATTTTCCGCGGTGACCTGGTGCCGGGCTTTACCACCACTGACGTAAAGGCAAACCTGGCGCGGCTGTTTAAGGCCGGCCCGGACACCGTCGAGAAACTGTTCAGCGGTCGCCCGCTGGCGCTCAAGAAAGGCCTGTCCCAGGCCCAGGCGGAGCAGCTGCGGGCCAAGCTCGCGCAGATGGGCGCCCAGTGCGCACTGAAGGCCGAGGGCGCACCGGCAGCGCAACCGGCGGCCGCCCCGGTGGCGCAAGCCGAACCTGCCCCCGCCGCCCCCGAGCCCGCGACCCCAGCCGCCGAGCCTGTCGCCGGGGACTCCTGGTCGCTGGCCCCCATGGCCGGCAACCTGGTCAAGGAAAGCGAGCGCGCGCAAAAAGAATCCGTACAGGTGCGCGTCGACCACCTGAGCCTCAAGCCCGCCGAGGGCAACCTGGTGGACGAGAACGAGCAGGCGCGCAAGCAGCCGGTGGCGGTGAACGTGCCGGACTGGCAACTGGATTGATCCGCTGTCACCACTGAAGGCGCAGTAGCGCCTGGTATCCACGCGGCAAATTCCGTAGGGGCGAACCTCGTGTTCGCCCTTGTTGTTCCTGGCTTGGTGCGCCTCGCTCGTGTCTGGCAAACAGCTATCGGTAGCAGGGCCGCCACCGAACTGTCTACAGCGCACCACACAAAAAAGGGCGAACACAAGGTTCGCCCCTACGCAAAAACAGTGGTGCCACTAGCGGCAATGATGCCCTCAGTAATCCAGCTGCAATCCCACTAAAAACCGCCTGCCATTCTCGTAAAATCCCTGCGGAATCCCGCTGGCACTGCGGATATAAATTACCTCATCGGTCAGGTTGACCGCGTTTGCCGACAGCGTCAGGTAACTACTGAGCGGCCACTGCAGGCTCGCGTCCCACTGGCGGTAGGCCGCCGTCTCGCTCTGCGAGCCGGCCACTATCTCGCCGTAGGAGCGCGAGCGGTAATTGTAGGACAGGCGGCCGCTGACGCCGCGGCGTTCGAAGTAGACGCTGGCGTTGAACTGGCTGCGGGAATTACCCGGCAGTTCCAGCGACTGACTGCCGTCCGGGGTCGGCACGCTGGCATCGGTGTAGGTGTAGTTGCCGAGAATGCCGAAACCATTGGCAAAATCCTGTTGCCACTGCAGTTCCAGCCCGGCGATATCCGCGCCCGGGCCATTTTGCGGCCGGGTGATATACAGGGTCTGGTCGCCGATGGTCTCCGCCGTCACATGCGGATAGACGAAGGTGGAAATGTCTTTGTAAAACACCGCCGTCGACAACAGTGAGGCGTCGGCAAAATACCACTCCACACCCAGGTCCAGCTGGTCGGCGCGATAGGGTTCCAGCTGTGGATTGCCCGCGGCACCGGAGCCACTTGTAGGGTCGACGATAACTCCCGGACTCAGATCCTTGAAATTCGGCCGCGCCATCACCTGGGCCAGGGCGCCGCGGAATATCAGGTTCGGCGCCGCGCGGAAATCGATATTCAGGCTCGGCAGCAGGTCGCGGTAATGGTTGTGTACGCGCTGCAACGTATCGCTGCTGGCGTAAGCACTGGCCAGCTGGCGCGTGGCCACCGCGCGCCCCCCGAGATTGCCGGACCAGGAACCACGGGCGAAATCCGCCGACAGGTATTCCGCCAGGCTGTGCTCGCCGATCTGAAAATAGGCGCCGGGATCGTAGCGGTAGTGCATGGCGCCGGCGTCATAGAGCGGCTGTATTACCGCCTGCAGCAGCCGGGGGTCGGTCAGCGCGTAGCGCGTCAGGGTGCCAGCCGTGGCGCTGTGGCGGCTGAGTTGCGGGCTCAGCGCGCGGCTGACACCGTCCAGCCCCAGCTGCTGCAGCTGCTGCCAGGCGGGACTCGCCGTATCGATGCTGCCCACCGTCAGGTTGTTTTCCACCGCGTGATCGCGGTACTTGAGACCGAAATGGATCTGCTGCAGCCAGTCGCCGCCAAGGTCGCGACTGACATCCAGCTGCGCGTAGTGTTCGCGGTTTTCCATCGACCGTATCCAGTCGCGCGACCCGGCGGAGAAGTGGTCGAGGTCCGCCGCAGTCAGCGGATCCAGATCCAGGTAATCGGTTTCGAGCGCGCTGCGGTCCAGGTGGAAGGTCACGCGGCTGTTGCCGGTGAAGCGGTAGAGGCGGTCGTGATCGGTGCCACCGCGGGCGCTGGTCTTCCCCAGCTGCAGGTGGCCGCGCCAGTCGTTGCCGTGGTAGTGCAGGTCCAGATCGTTGACCGAGGTATCGATATAGGCCTGGCGATAGATGGCATCCAGCACCGCGCCGGTGCTGTCGGCGTTGCCGAGGGTGCCGCCGGCCAGCACCTGGTGGCCGTTGTCGGAGGGAATGAACTGCGGATCCGCCACCGTTGCCGGCGGCGCCTCGCGCAGCTTGTAGCCGCCGGGGGAGAACAGGAAGTTGTGGTTGCGATTGTCGCTATCCAGGTTCGAGCGCAGCAGGTTCAGCGCGGCGTCCCAGTGCTCGTCCGGAGCCCACTGCAGGGTGACATTGCTGGTGGTATGCCGGCGCTGCTGCTGCAGCAGCGCGGTGCCGCCGCCCCAGATGGCGTAGACATTGTCGGTAGTGTGCCCCTCACTGTCAGCAATGCGGTAGAGCGTATTGTCGGGGAAGGTTTCCAGGCCGTCGCGGCGGCTGCTGCGGTTTTGCCAGTTGAGCGAGGCCAGCAGGCCCAGCGTGCCGGCGTCGTTTTTCCAGCTGCCGAGGAACGATGCCTGTGGATCCCAGGCATCGGCGAGCTGGCTGTACTGGCGCTCCAGCGACAGGTGCGTCTCCAGCGGCGCCATGTCCAGCGGCTTGCGCGTGCGCACGATCACGGTGCCGCCGATACTGCCCTCGTCCAGATCCGCGCGCGGCGTCTTGTGCACTTCCAGCGACTGCACCAGCTGCGATGCCAGGGTGGAATAATTGAAGCCGCGGCTGAGGTTGTCGTTGGCCCACCAGTAGGCGGATGCCACGTGCTGGCCGTTCAGCAACGTGCGATTGATATCTTTGTCGGTGCCGCGGATATTCACATCGCGGCCCTCGCCCCACAGCCGGTCCACCGATACACCGGCGATGCGCTGCAGTGAATCGGCCACATTGCGGTCGGGGAACTTACCGATATCCTCGGAGGTAATCACGTCCACCAGATTATCGCTGTGGCGCTTGATCGCCAGGCTCTGGCGCAGGCTGCCGCGCACACCGGTGACATAGGTCTCCTCCAGCGACCTCGGGCCGGATTGCGCCGCTGCGGCGGGCGCGGGCGCCACCGCTTTTTTCGCGCGGCGGATGACGAGGGTAGCGTTGCCGTCGAAGCGGTAGTCGAGACCACTGCCGGCGAGCAGCCGCCGCAGTGCCTCCCGTGGCGGAAAAGTGCCGTGCAGGGCGGCGCTGGCTCGCCGGGGCAGCTCGCTGTGGCGATAAAAGATCTGCAGGCCGGACTGTTCGGCAAACTGCTTCAGGGCGTCGTCGAGAGGCTGGGCGTCGACATCGAAGGGCACCGCCGCCTGCAGTGGCGCCGGGGCGGCGGACGACAGCGCGGCAGCGGAGGCGAACAGCAGCAGCGCGCCCAGGGTGGAGCGCGCGATTGGCAGAATGGTGCCGCGGGCGGGGCCGGCCGCACGGGCGAAGGCGTGCCTGTTCGTCATTATTATCTTTCGGACTCGGCGGGCGCGGCCGACTGCGGCCGCGGTGCCCGGTGTTTTCCGGCAAAATACTCGATTTGCGCGCGCGCCGGCAAGCGACTGGCGCGCGCAGTGGGAATTTTCCGGAAACTTTGTCAAAGTTGTCGGGAATCCGGTGTCGGCGGCGTTTATAGAGGTTATGGGATAAGTTGGGGTTGAACGGATAAGCGCATGGCAGTTTCCAAGGCACAGCTGCGCCTAGTCAGCTCGAACCCCGCCGGCACCGCGCCTGCCGCCGACAGCGGGCGCCTGCTGGTGGAGGATCTGTACCGCCGGCACCGCGGTGCCCTGTGCAATTACGTCGCGCGCATGCTGCCGGGCGGGCCGCAGGACGTGGAGGTGATTCTGCAGGAAACCTATGTGCGCCTGTTGCGGCTGGACGACCTGCAGCAGCTGCAGGACAATCCCCGTGCCTATATTTTCACCGTGGCCACCAATCTGGTGCGCGACAGCCTGCGCCGGCACATGCGCCGTCGCGGCGACTTCCACCAACACTTTGAAGAGGCGGAGCACGAGAGCCGCGAACCGTCGCCCCAGGGCAGCGCCGAGTGGCAGCAGAGCCTGCAACAGCTGAAGCGGGCACTGCTGCAGCTGAAGCCGCTGACCCGCAAGGTCTTCCTGTTGAGCCGCTTCGAGGAGATGACCTACCCGGAAGTGGCCGCCGCCCTGTCGATCAGTACCCGCAGTGTCGAGCGCCATATGAGCACTGCCCTCAAGCACCTGCAGAAAGAGTTGAACGGTATCCTATGAACGTGGAAGTTGTAGACGAGGCCATCCGCGAACAGGCCGCCGACTGGCTCGCGCGCTGCGACAGCGGCGCCATGAGTGCGGCTGAGCAGCGCGCACTCGATCGCTGGCTGGCGGCGGATGCACGCCACCGCCTCGCGTTTGCCCAGTGCCGCCAGCTGGGCCTGATGACCGAGCTGCTGCGCGACGACCCGGAACTGAACGCCGATCTGCCACCGGTGCGCAAGGCGGTGCGCCGGCGCGGGCGCTGGCAGTGGCTCGGCGCCGTGGCGGCAGTCGTGCTGGTGGCGGTGACGGTGCTGCTGGTGCGCGCGCATTTCGCCATCGATTACTACCAGACCGCGATCGGCGCCCAGCGTGTGGTCCACCTCGACGACGGCTCCACGCTGATGCTCAATACCGACAGTCGCGTGGGGGTGCGTTATTCCCGCGGCCAGCGCGACCTGTACCTGGATCGCGGCGAGGCCTTCTTTATGGTGGCCAAAAATCACCGGCGCCCGTTCGTCGTGCATGTGCGCGATAGCGAAGTGCGCGCGGTGGGCACCGCGTTCAATGTGGCGTTGCGTGCGGGCGACGTGCGCGTGGCGGTGACCCAGGGCATTGTCGAGGTCAAAGCCGCAGACGCGGCCGGCAAGGCCCGCCACCTGGCGCGGATGCTGCCGGGGCAGGGGATCGATTACCCGGCGGCGCATCCGCAGCACAACAGTGGCGTCACGCCGGTGAACCTGGAAAAGGTTACCGCCTGGCAGACCAACCGCATTTACTTCGACAACGATCGCCTCGAGGATGCCATCGCCGAGTACAACCGCTACACCACCCGCAAGGTGGTCTTGGTCGGCGACGAGTTGGCCGACGAGCGTATCAGCGGGGTGTTCAACATCGGCGACCCGGAGGCGCTGGTGTTCGCGCTGCAGCAGGGCTTCGATGCGCGGGTCACCGAGAACGACCAGCGCATCCTAGTGCTCGGGCCGCGGTAATTCATCCTCTTCTCCATACTCCATCCTGATTCCAGCGCAGTGCCCTGTAGTAGGAATCTCGGCAGCGCCGGTAACCGGTAGCTGCCTGTTCAACAGCCTGATCGATCTGTTGCTCCGCCGCAGGTGCCTTTCTCAAGCGCCTCCGGCCCCGGCGCCTTCGATTGCGTTGCGGGTTTTCGTCCATCTTTATACGTGAGCCGTTGCTGTGGCGTTGGCCATAAAAAAGGGCGCCCGCTGGGCGCCCGAAGATGGGGTGACAATCGATGCGAATTGTCAGAAGGAAACGCGTGCGCCCAGGCTGTAGCGTGGGCCATTTTCATAGAAACCGACCGGAATACCGTCTGCGGTGCGCATGTAGATGATCTCGTTGGTGAGGTTCACCGCGGTCAGGAAGACATCTACATTGTCGGTTGCGCTCCAGTTGGCGGTGGCATCCCACTGGTCGTACTCGTCGGTGACCAGCTGCGATCCGGAGGTGAGGCCACCGTAGGACTCGGAGCGCCTGTTGTAGGACAGCCGTACACTCATAAAGTCGTTTTCGTAGTAGCCGGAGGCATTGAACTGATCGCGTGAATTACCCGGCAGTTCCAGGCGGGTGCCGTCGCCATTGGCCGGCACTTTGGCGTCGGTCCAGGTGTAGTTGGCCAGCGCGCCGAAGCCGTTGCTGAAGTCGTGCTGCACCTGCAGTTCTATGCCCTGGATATCGGCGCCCTTGTCGGCGTTGTAGGGGCGGGTGACGTTGATATCCTGGCCGTCGATATTTTCCACCTGGGTGTTCTGGAACACGAAGGTGCTCAGGCTCTTGTTGAAGTAGGTGGCAGCCAGCAGGCTGGCGTCGCTGAAATACCACTCGGCGCCGAACTCGAACTGGTCGGCCATGATCGGATCCAGTTCCGGGTTACCGGCGGTGGCGGTGCCGCTGGTGGCGTTGATGACGATGTTCGAACTCAGGTTCTGGAAGGTCGGGCGGGCCATGGCGCGGGACGCGGCGGCGCGCAGGATGACATCCTCGGACAGGTCGTAGGTGGCGTTCACGCTCGGCAGCGCCTCGCGGTAACTGCGGCCGACGGAACCGCGCTCGCCGTCCATATAGGCGTTGGAAGTCTGATCGGTATCCACCAGGCGCACGCCGAAATTGCCGTGCAGTTTGCCGCTCTCGAATTCACCCTGCACATAGCCGGCGGTGATGTCTTCGTTGATCTTGTAGTAAGCCCGCTGGTCCTCGGCATAGGTCATGACACCGGCATCGAGGATGCTGTTGACTTTCTGCTGGGCGAGGCCGATATCCAGGAAGGCATACTGGGTCAGGGAGCCGGCGGTGGCGCCCTCGCCGTGCAGCTTCGGGCTGGCGCCTTTGGAAACGTCGGCCAGGGTAATGGCATTCAGCGCGGCAACCTGGTCGGCGATGGCCGGATTGGTGATGTCCACGGAACCGTTCTGGCGGTTGTTCTCGATGGTGTGGTCGCGCATTTTCAGGCCGGTTTTGATCGCGGTGATAAAACCGAGATCCACATCGATATTGGCATCCGCCTGGAAGTAGGTTTCGTCATCGTTCATGACGCGCACCCAGTCGCGCAGGTTGGCGGCGTTCAGGTGAATGGCAGTGCCGTCGAGCGGATCGACACCGGGGAAGCTGAATTCGTTGGTATTGGGGCCGAAGTTGAGTTTCTCTGCCGCGTACCCTTCGAACCAGTAGTTGCGGTCGTGGTTGCTGCCGCCCTCGGCGCTGGTGGTGCCCGCCTGCAGGTGCAGCTGCCAGCCGTCGCCCTCGTAGTCGCCGGACAGGTCGAGAACTTCGGATTCGATGTAGGCATCGCGCACGATCGGCTCGTCGGCCACGCCGATGGTGCTGTCATTTTCGATGGTGCCGCCCACTAAAGCCTGGTTGCCGTCGCTGGTGGGGATAAAGACCGGATCGGTGACCACGTCGCCGGCGGGGATCTTGTAACCGCCGGCCACGAACAGGTAGTTCTGGTTACTGTTGTCCATATTCATGTCGGAGGCGACATAGTTCAGCGCGGTATCCCAGCGGTCGTTGGGGCGGAATTGCAGGGTGACGTTGGTGGTCTGGCGCTCGCGGTCCTGCTGGAAAATCGCCGAGCCGCCGCCCCAGGGCACGTAGACGTTGTCGGTGGTGTTGCCGTTCTGGTCGGTGACGGCATACAGGTCGTTGGTGGGGAACACTTCCAGGCCGTCGCGGCGCACGGTGCGCTGCTGACTGTTGATCGAGGCCAGCACGCCGAAGGTTTCATCGGCGTTTTTCCAGCTCAGCAGGCCGGATACCTGTGGATCCCACTCGCCGGGCAGGTCGCTGTAGACGTTCTCGGCGGACAGGTTGACGGTCATCGGATCCAGGTCCAGCGGCTTGCGGGTGATGACGTTCACCATGCCGCCGATGCTGCCTTCGTCGTGACGCGCTTCCGGGCTCTTGTACACCTCGAGGGAGGACACCAGCTCGGAGGCGAGAATGGAGTAGTTGAAACCGCGGCTGGGATTGTCGTTGGCCCACCAGTAGGCCGAGGCGACGTTCTGGCCGTTCATCAGCGTGCGGTTCAGGGTGCTGTCAGTACCGCGCACAAAAATATCGCGGCCTTCGCCCCAGATGCGGTCGACGGAAATACCGGGAATACGCTGCAGGGAGTCGGCGACGTTCTTGTCGGGAAACTTGCCGATGTCCTCGGAGCTGATGGCGTCGACGATCGAGGTGGCATCGCGTTTTACATCCAGCGCCTGTTGCAGGCTGCCGCGAATACCGGTCACCGTGACTTCCTCCAGGGACTTGCCACTGGCTTCCTGTGCCTGCACACCGGCAGACAGCAGTGTCACGGCGCTGGCGAGCAGCGTTTTGTGAAACAGGTGAGTGGGAGTGCGCGAACTGTGCATCGGGTTTCTCCAGACTATTGTTATTGAATTGGGCGAATCTTGATTTTTTTGTCGCAGGTATACGGACCTACATTGGGAGTAAACGCCAGCGGTGTGGATAACCCGACAGAATTGCGGAAATTTTTTGAGGTGGGGAAGAAATTACTTTCTGGCCTGGTTTGAATGCCAGTAGTGACATGGCGAGCTTTGTGAAGCTCTGAATAGACTGCTCCCCGTGTCCGCCCTTGTTGGCTTGGCGCGCTGTAGCTAGTCTACGGCGGCACTGCTACCGATCACTGTTTGCCAGACGCGCTGTGAATACATCCCTGTACGCTCTAATCGGCATCCATGCCTCATAAGGTCTGGCAAACAGTTATCGGCATCAGCACCTTAGCGTCACGCCTATCGTATCCAGAGAGCTCAGCAGCTCAGATACTTCTTACAGAGTGCATTACTGCGAATTGAAGGCAAAGAGCTGGGTGTACCATTTCGAAACCGTCGGCGACAGGGCCGAAGGCGCCGTGAATACCTGGAACGGCCGGACCGTCGCCGCCGGAGCGTACAGGGATGTATTCACAGGGGGGGCGCCTAGCTCGTTTTCGAAATGGTACACCCAGGGCTTTGCCGCCACGAAGCCGTATCAGAGCACCTCGGAATCCTAATTCCGACAGACACAAAAAAACCGGCCGAAGCCGGTTTTTTCAGCAGAAGGCCGAGCTAACTCAGCCTTCTTCCTTCAGGAAACGCTCGCGGGAAGCCATGACTTCCTTGCGCGCGGCTTCGGCATCGGCCCAGCCGTCTACCTTCACCCACTTGTCGGCTTCCAGCGCCTTGTAGTTCTCGAAGTAGTGCTCGATCTGCTTGATCAGCAGCTCCGGCAGGTCGCCGATTTCCTGAACGTGGTCATACAGCTTGGTCAGCTTGGTGTGCGGAACGGCCAGCAGCTTGGCGTCTACACCGGACTCATCGGTCATGTTCAGGACGCCGATCACGCGGGAGCGGATCACGGAGCCGACCATTACCGGGTAGGGAGCCACTACCAGTACGTCCAGCGGGTCACCGTCTTCAGACAGGGTGTGCGGTACGTAGCCGTAGTTGGCCGGGTAGAACATCGGGGTGGCGACGAAACGGTCTACGAATACCGCGTCCGCGTCCTTGTCCACTTCGTACTTGATCGGGTCGTGGTTGGCGGGGATCTCGATGATGACGTTGATATCGTTGGGCAGGTCCTTACCTGCGGAAACCTTTTCGAAGCTCATTGCTGTTCCTGAGTAAAAAGTGGACGGAAAATTGGGAGCGCGATTATAAACCCTGTGCGGTAGCGCGCAAAGCCGTGGAATCCGGCGTCCGCGCCCGGGTTCTGGGGGCAAACCGCCAGTTCCCGGGCCCCACGGGCCCTGCAGCGGGTCTATTCTTATCCCATTTCCCATAATTCCGCGATAACAACAACGAGGCCAGCCATGCTGAATCCACGGGAGGTACGCAGCCCCGAGGATGCCCGCCGCATCGTCGAGGAGCGCAATCTCAGCCACGTCAAGGTCGGGCTGTTCGACAATGACGGCGTCATGCGCGGCAAGTATATGAGCCGCGACAAGTTCTTCTCCGCCCTGGAACACGGTTTCTCCTTCTGCGACGTGGTGCTGGGCTGGGACGTGAAGGACCAGCTCTACGACAACGCCCAGTACACCGGCTGGCACACCGGCTACCCGGACGCGCCGGTGCGCATACTGCCGGCCAGCTGCCGCGCGGTGCCGTTCGAGGACGATATGCTGCTGTTCCTGGCCGAATTCGACCGCCACGCCGAGGCGGTGTGCCCGCGCGCGACCCTGCGCCGGGTGGTGGAGCGCTGCCGCGAGGCCGGCTTCGAGCCGCTGGCAGCCCTGGAGTATGAGTTTTTCCTGTTCGACGAGAGCCCGGATTCCGCGCGCGAAAAGGGCTTCCGCAACCTGAAACCCTTCACCCCGGACTGGTTCGGCTATTCGGTGCTCCGCAACTCGGTGCACGCCGAGCTCTACCGCGACATCCTCGATCTGGGGGAGCAGATGGACTTCCCCATCGAGGGCCTGCACACCGAAACCGGCCCCGGCGTGCTGGAGGCGGCGATCACGGTCGACGGCGCCGAGGCGGCGGCGGACAAGGCGGCGCTGTTCAAAACGTTTATCAAGGTGCTGGCCCAGCGCCACGGCCTGATGGCCACTTTTATGGCCAAGTGGTCCGGCGACTACCCGGGTCAGAGCGGCCATATCCACCTGTCCCTGCGCCATGCCGATGGCGGCAGCTCGGCCTTCTACGATGCCGATGCGCCGCAGAACATGAGCGCGGTGCAGCGCCAATTCCTCGCCGGCCAGCAGCGCCTGATGCCGGAATTGCTCAGCCTGATGGCGCCCACGGTCAACAGCTACCGGCGCCTGGTGCCGGGCTTCTGGGCGCCCACTGACGCCACCTGGGGGGTCGAGAACCGCACCGCGGCACTGCGCGTGATTCCCGGCAGCGACAAATCCCAGCGCACCGAATACCGCCTCGGCGCCGCCGATGCCAATCCCTACCTGGCGCTGGCCGCCGCGCTCGGCTCCGGCCTCTACGGCGTGCTGCAGAAATGGGAGCCGGGCGACCCGGTGGCCGGCAATGCCTACGCGCTGGAACAGCCGGCGGAACTGGCGCTGCCGCGCACCCTGTGGGAGTCGGCCCAGCGGCTCAAGGCCTCGGAGGCGGCGCGGGAGTTGTTCGGCAACGCGTTCGTCGAACACTTTGCCGCCAGCCGCGAGTGGGAGGAGCGCGAGTACCGCCGTCATGTCAGCGACTGGGAGCTGGATCGCTACTTCGAAATCATTTGAATTTATGCCGCGGCGCGCATAAGTGCGCCGCGGACACACATTCACTGCCACCGAAAATGCCATGAACAGACTCCAGTGCATTTCCCCGATCGACAACACCCTTTATGTCGAGCGCCCGCTTGCCAGTAGCGAGCAGATCCAGGCGGCGCTGGAGCTCGCCAGCGCCACCCAGGCCGCGTGGAAGCGCACGCCGCTGGCCGAGCGCATCGGCATTGTGCGCCGCGCGGTGGAGCACTTTACCGATCGCCAGGACAAGCTGGGTGAGGAACTGTGCTGGATGATGGGCCGCCCGATCCGTTTTGCCAGCGGCGAAATTCTCGGCTTTGCCGAGCGCGCCATCGGCATGGCGGATTTGGCCGAAGCCGCGCTGGCGGATATTCGCCTGGGGGAAAAGCCCGGCTTTACCCGCTTTATCCGCCGCGAACCGCTGGGTTTGGCGCTGGTGATCGCGCCGTGGAATTACCCCTACCTGACCGCCGTCAACGCCGTGGTGCCGGCGCTGCTGGCCGGTAACAGCGTGCTCCTGAAACACTCGGCGCAGACCCCGCTGTGCGCCGAGCGCATGGTCGAGGCGTTTGCCGAAGCCGGCCTGCCCACTGGCGTGTTCCAGTTTTTGCACCTGAGCCACGCGGATACGGAAAAACTGGTGCGCGCCGGCGAGATCGACCATATCGCCTTTACCGGCTCGGTCAGCGGCGGTGCCGCGGTGGAGCGCGCCGCGGCCGGGCGCTTTGCCAGTGTCGGGCTGGAACTGGGGGGCAAGGACCCGGCCTATGTGCGCGCCGATGCCGACCTGCCACACGCGGTGGAGAGTGTCGTCGATGGCGCCTTCTTCAATTCCGGCCAGTCCTGCTGCGGTATCGAGCGCGCCTATGTGCACGCGGACCTGTTCGACGACTTTGTCGAGCGCGCCGCGCAGCTGATTGCGCAGTACAAACTCGGCCGCCCCGATGAGCCCGCTACCACGCTCGGCCCGCTGGTGCGCGCGGAAGCCGCGGATTTTGTTCGCGCGCAGATTGACGAGGCGCTCGCCGCCGGCGCCAGCGCCCATATCGACGTGCGGGATTTCGCCATGGACGCGCGCGGCACCCCGTATATGGCCCCGCAGCTGCTGACCGGCGTGACCGCCGATATGCGCGTGATGCGCGAGGAATCCTTTGGCCCGGTGCTCGGCGTGCAGAAAGTATGCGACGACGGCGAGGCGCTGGCGTTGATGAACGACAGCGATTTCGGCCTCACCGCGGCCATCTACAGCGCCGATGAACAGGCCGCGCTGGCGCTCGGCGAGCGCCTCGAAACCGGCACTGTATTCCTGAACCGCTGCGACTATCTGGACCCGGAACTCGCCTGGACCGGCGTCAAGCAGTCCGGCCGCGGCTGCACCCTGTCGAGTATTGGCTTCGAACACCTGACCCGCCCTAAATCCTTCCATTTCAAACGCCAGCCATGAACATTGAAAATTTTCACAGTAACTGGAATTACCCCACTGCCATGCGTGTCGGCCCCGGCCGCGTGCGCGAACTGCCCGCGACCTGCGCCGAGCTGGGTATCCGCGCGCCGCTGCTGGTCACAGACCCCGGCCTCGCGGAGTTGCCGATGGTGCAGCAGGTATTGCGAGCCTGCAGCGACGCCGACCTGCAGATCGAGATGTTTGCGCAGGTCAAGAGCAATCCCACCGGTGACAATGTCGTCGGTGGTGTCGACGCGCTGCGCGCCGGCTGGCACGACGGCGTGATCGCCTTCGGCGGCGGTTCGGCCATGGACGCGGCCAAGGCGATCGCACTGATGGCCGGCCAGCGGCGGCCGCTGTGGGATTTCGAGGACGAAGGCGACAACTACCTGCGCGTGGAGGTCGAGGCGATGGTGCCGGTGATCGCGGTGCCCACCACCGCCGGTACCGGCTCGGAAGTGGGGCGCTCGTCGGTGATTACGGACGAGGAAGCGCAAAAGAAGCGGATTATCTTTCACCCCCGTATGCTGCCGGCCATTGTGATTCTCGATCCCGAGTTGACCCTGGGGCTGCCGGCCAGACTCACCGCCGCTACCGGCATGGATGCGCTGTCGCACAATCTTGAGGCCTACTGTTCGCCGGGATTCCATCCGCTGGCGGAGGGGATCGCGCTCGAAGGCATTCGCCGGGTGCGCGGGTACCTGCCGCGCGCGGTAGCAGACGGCAGCGACCTGGAAGCGCGCGCGCAGATGCTGGCGGCCTCCAGTATGGGGGCGACCGCGTTCCAGCGCGGTCTCGGCGCGATGCACGCGCTGGCACACCCGCTCGGAGCCCTCTACGACGCCCACCACGGCCTGCTCAACGCGGTGCTGATGCCCTATGTGCTGCAGGCTAACCGCGACGCTATCGTAGAGCCCATGGAGCGGCTGGCGCGCTACCTGCAGCTGCCGCACAGTGGCGTCGATGGTGTGCTCGACTGGATCCTCGAACTGCGCGCGGAAATCGGTATCCCCCACAGCCTGGAGGAACTCGGCATCGACAATCAGCAGCTGCAGCGAGTCGGGCAGATGGCCGTCGCGGACCCGTCCGCCGGCGGCAATCCCATTGCCTTCGATGCGCAGCAGTACAGCGATTTGTTCGAACGCGCCCTGCGCGGTGTGCTGTGATCAGGGGCAAAAATGTGGAGGGTACAAGCGTGCGCTGGCTGGCAATACTGCTATTGATCACGGTTTCCGTTGCGGCCCCCGCGGCGGACAAGGCCAAAAATGTGCGCACCGCGGTTTTTGCCGGCGGCTGCTTCTGGTGTATGGAACCGCCGTTCGACAGGCTCGACGGGGTGCTCGCCACCACTTCCGGTTACAGCGGTGGCCACGTGAAAAATCCCACCTATGAACAGGTCTCCGCCGGCGGCACCGGCCATGCGGAAGTGGTGCAGGTAACCTACGATGCGAACAAGGTGAGTTACGCCAAACTGCTGGATGTGTTCTGGCACAATGTGGATCCGCTCGACGCCGGTGGACAGTTTTGTGATCGCGGCGACCAGTACCAGAGCATTATCTTTTACGCCACGCCGGAAGAGAAAAAACTAGCCGAAGCCAGCAAGAAAAAAATGGCGGAAAAACTGGGTAAAAAGATCGTCACCCGGATCAGGCCCGCGGCGGTGTTTTACCCGGCCGAAGATTACCACCAGGATTTTTACCGCAAGAACCCGGTGCGCTACAAGTTCTACCGTTATCGCTGTGGCCGCGACCAGCGCCTGCAACAACTCTGGGGCCGCGCGTCCGCGCACTGATTCCCACCACAACAGTATGAAAGTAGAGCGGCGACATCTTTTTGCCGCAGATTTTTCACCTGCCTGTCATCCCTCGTTAGGAATTGGTCGACAGACTGCCTGCGAATAATTCCGATAAACCGACTACGGACAGGGAATCTAATGAAAAAACTTTCAATAACAGCGCTCACTGTGCTGTGTTTTCCAATTCTTGCACTATTGGCCAGTGGCGCCAGTGCCAGCGACCTGATTTTCTCCGAATATATCGAGGGCAGCAGCTATAACAAGGCGCTGGAGATCTATAACGGTACCGGCGCGCCGGTGGATCTCGGCGACTATCGCGTCGAGGTGTACTTCAACGGTTCCAGCGCCGCCGGCACCAGCCTTACGCTGAGCGGCACGCTGGCGGACGGTGACGTGTTTGTGCTGGCGCATTCCAGCGCCGACAGCGCGGTGCTCGCCGTGGCCGACCAGACTTACGGCGGCAGCCTGTACAACGGCGACGATGCGGTGGCCTTGGTAGGGCCCAATGGCTTCGCCGACGTGATCGGCCAGATCGGTGTCGACCCCGGCAGCCAGTGGGGCGACAGCAGCCTGGGTACCCAGAACCAGACCCTGATCCGCAACAGCGCCTTTACCAGCGGTCGCAGTGACGGCAGTGGTAGCTTCGATCCGGCAGACGAATGGCAGAGCACCGGCCTCGACAGTTTTGCCGACCTGGGCAGCTACACCGGCAGTGGCGGTAACAACGGCGGCGACAACGGCAATGGCGGCGGCGTGGCGCAGTGCGGCGCAGCGGCCACGCCCATCAGCAGCGTGCAGGGTAGCGGCGCCGCCAGTCCGCTGGTTGGCGAGCGCGTCGAGATCGAGGCTGTCGTGGTTGGCGATTTCCAGGACACCGCCACGGGCCTCGGCGGTTTCTTCCTGCAGGAAGAAGACGCTGACCGCGACAACCAGGCCGCGACGTCGGAAGGTCTGTTTGTGTACGACAACGGCTTCGGCACCGACGTGCAGCCGGGGGATCTGGTGCGGGTCGGCGGTGTGGTGAAGGAACAGTACGACTTGACCGAACTGGCGCAGGTCGATGGTGTATCCGTGTGCGGCAGTGGCTACAGTGTCAGCCCCGCGGAGATTGACCTGCCGCTGGCCAGCGCCGATGCGCTGGAGCGCTACGAGGGTATGCTCGCGCATTTCCCGCAGACGCTGACCGTCAGTGGCAACTACAACCTCGGCCGCTACGGTGAAGTGGACCTGTCTCTCGGCCGGCTGTACACGCCCACCAATATCGCCGAGCCCGGTGCCGCCGCGCTGGCCCAGCAATCTGCCAATGCGCTCAATCGCATCCTGCTCGACGACGCCTCCACGGTGCAGAACCCGGCCGTGATTCCCTATCCGGCGCCGGAACTCCGTGCCGACAACAGCCTGCGCACCGGCGCCAGCGTCAGCGATCTGCGCGGTGTGATCGGCTACAGCTTCGGCCGCTATCGGGTGCAGCCGGTAGAGACGCCGCAGTTTGCCGATACCAATCCGCGCACATCTGCGCCAGCCCTGCCGGGCATTGGTAACCTGCGCGTGGCGAGTTTCAATGTGCTGAACTTTTTTAATGGCTCTGGCAGTTTCAATGGCGACGGCAGTGGCTTCCCCACATCCCGCGGTGCGGATACCTATGAAGAGTTCCAGCGCCAGCGCGACAAGATCGTCAGCGCGATACTCGGTACCGGTGCCGATATCGTCGGCCTGATGGAGATCGAGAACGACGGCTACGGCTCCGCGAGTGCCATCGCCGAACTGGTCGATGCGCTCAATAGCGTCGCCGGCGGCCAGGTGTATGCCTTCGTCGACCCGGGCCTGGCGCAACTGGGCAGCGATGCCATCGCCGTGGGCCTGATCTACCGCCGCGACCGCGTCGCACCATTGGGCAATGCCGCGACATTGCAAAACTTCCCGTTCGACGACCTGAATCGCCAACCGCTGTTGCAGGCCTTTACCCAGCTGACCAGCGGCGAGACCCTTACCGTGGCGGTCAACCACTTCAAATCCAAAGGCAGCTGCCCCGGCGACGGCAGCCTCAACGACGATCAGGGCGATGGCCAGGGCTGCTGGAACCGCATCCGCACCCAGGCCGCCGATGCCCTGGCCGACTGGGTTGCCAATGATCCCAGCGGTACCGGCACCGAGCGTGTTCTGGTGATCGGCGATCTCAACAGCTATGCGCGGGAAAACCCCATCGCCGCACTCGAGAGTGCCGGGTTCACCAACCTGCTGGCGCAGTTCGGCGGGAGTGCAGCCTACTCCTACGTCTACGATGCGCAGGCCGGCTATCTGGACCAGGCCCTCGCCAGCAGCGCCCTGCTGCCGCTGGTGACCGGCGCCGGTGAATGGCATATCAACGCCGATGAACCGCGCTCGCTGGACTACAACACCGAGTACAAGACCGCGGCGCAACAGGACAGCCTCTACGCAGCCGACCCCTACCGCGCCTCCGACCACGACCCGGTGCTGGTGGAACTGGACCTGAGCGCGGGCAACGCCGCGCCCACCGCGGAATTCACCAGCGACGCCAGCGGCAAGCGCATGCGCTTTACCGATACCAGCAGCGACAGCGACGGCCATATTGCCAGTTGGCAGTGGGACTTCGGCGACGGCACCGGTAGCAGCGCGCAGAACCCCGAACACCGCTATCAGCAGCGCGGCACCTACACGGTGACGCTGCAGGTGCAGGACGATCGCGGTGCCGGGGGCACTATCCAACGCCAGGTTCGCGTTGCGGATGGCGGCGCACTCCGTGCGCGTTTCACGGTACACCGCCTGCTGAACTGGGTGTGGGTGCAGGCGCGCGGACCGCAACGCGGCGGGCTGAGCTATCACTGGAACTTTGGCGATGGCAGCGAACTGCAGGGGCAGGGCGGCTGGCACCGCTACACGCGGGGTGGCCGTTACGCCATCGCGTTATCGGTCCGCGACAGTGCCGGCGGTGAACACAGCACCCGTCGCAACGTGGTTATCCACAGCGCCCGTTGGCTGCCTTGGTGAATTGAATGAACATCGCCAGCGCAAACTCGGCTAAATAACTATTCCCGCGAAGAGCCGGGACCCCATACGGGTCCCGGTTACCTGTCATCGCCAGAAAGCCCATCCCCACGTCCGTCCGGATAATCCCCAACAGTGATAGGCATCGCCCGGTAGCTGGACCACGATACGGCCGGCACAGGTATGGAGCTCTATTACTCAATCCTGTGGGTAACTTCGGTCAATTACCGGTTGTCGCGCAGTCATTGACATTCAAGGAGCTTGAAATATGCTCACTGGCCTTGAGTAAAACCAGCCGACGCGAGCGATCAGCATACTAAGCGTGAATAAAAACTGCTTGATCGATTCTATTTTGTTGATATGAAAGAATTTTTTTCTTTCAGTTGCGCGGCACTTTCGAAAATATTGGCCGAGGTGACAGGAAGCCGTTGGCTCCCGCATAAATCGTTGGTGATAAAAGTAAAAATGCTCAGAAAACTCACAGCACCACTTGTTGGGCTGTGCGGATCTGCCAGCTACGGTTATCTGGCCATCTTTACAACCGTTTTAAAGGGCACGTGGCTGGATAGGCTTTATATTGGAGTGGGATCGATTGGTGCACCAATGGGGCGCTTTTCTATGGTGGATTGCCGAAACCTTGGGGTTAGCGGAAGACTCGGGAATGGCCGGCGGCATCATAATATTTGCGCTAGGCGGGTATGTGGTGTGGGCCTATGTGTTTTTTGTTATTGCCTATTTGGGGCTTAAACAATTTTGGATTGATGAATATCACTAACATGCCTCAGCAGGTACTCCCGTTGTCGGCTGTTAGGTTTTTGGGACGCTGGATATGAGTGTGGTGACATCGGCAATTTGGGGTGGGGCTTCGGGTCTCTTGGGGGTGCTGTTCTACTGGCGCCGGGAGCGTGAGCTTGACGATTTTGGAAAGCCGTGCCTGCGTTTTTGCGGTCCCCGATTTGGAATTCCGTTGGTTGGGGTATTTTTTTTGCTGGCTGGTCTTAATAATCTCGGTGATCCTTTCTACCTCAGGCATCCAGAGAACTTCGTCGTGATGTTCGGATTTTCCCTGTTTGCGTTCGTAGGCTCGGTCTACTTCGTATTCTACCGTGTGAGTGTCCGGAATGGCGTCGTTGAGCGTCACGCCTGGCCGCTGTCAGTCACGCGATATTCGTTGCAGGAGCTCGAGTCTGTTGACGAACATGGGGACAATGTGAGTCTGAGGTTCACAGGTGGTCGAGCTTATAAGATTAGCCCGCTGCTCTCTGGTCGTTCTGCATTCATAAAATATGTGCGGGCGCAGATGCGTGGCTGAGGTCTGCGTGAAACACGCAAATTCTGGGTGTTGTGTTTCTTGGAGAGGGCCATGCTTGCAGGGTTAAATCATATCACTATCGCGGTAAGTGACCTGGAGAAGTCTTTTTACTTCTATGTTTCCATCTTGGGCATGAAGCCGGAAGTGAAGTGGGATGCTGGTGCCTACTTGTCGGTAGGGAAGCTGTGGATATGTCTCTCTCTGGATAAAGCCTCGCCGGCCAGGGATTACAGCCATATCGCATTTGATGTGAGCACTTCTGAATTCGACAGCTATTGCGCTCAGCTCCTGTCGGCCGGTGTCGAAACATGGAAAGAAAATGCGAGCGAAGGCGACTCTCTGTACATTCTCGATCCGGATGGGCACAAGCTGGAGATTCATGTTGGCAGCCTGGAAAGTCGATTGGAAGCGCTTCAGTCAGTCTCCTATAAAGGCTTGCGGTGGTACTAATCTGACCGGGTTTTTCGATAAATTTCGAGTAAGGTTTTATTGTTGAAGGTAGAGAAGGTTGGTTCTTGGTCTGGGTAAGCTCGGTTTTATATGAGTTTTATCTGGTTTTTCAGGGTGCTACTCTGGATCTTCATTGTAAGATGATTGGGCGTTGTTGGAGTTTCTTAGCCGCGTATCGTATTGAGGGATAAAATGAAAATAATAAAAATCATAGCACTGCTGATGAGCCTGCCTTCCCTGGCGTTTGCGAGCGAAAAGTCTCAGCCATTTGATGCGATGTATTCGTGTTTGATCATGTACAAGTGGTCTACCTGGGCTATATGGAGATACGATATTTATGCGCTGGCTGGAGATAGAATTCTAATAGGCAGTAAGGATAACCATTTTCTGGTCACGTCTGATGAGCCCGGATATAGCCATGTAGTTTCAGGAGAGGTTGTAGACTCTCATCCGGAAGCGACGTCCCTGCTCGATTTGGGTAGTGCATGTAGTGAAGACTGCCCGGTTAATTATAAGCGACGTACTGGTTGGTTTAAGAGGCACTGCAGAGATTATGGGCAATAAGCTTGGGGTGGTTTTCCTGCCAGCGGCAGCGGCAGCGGCGGCGGTCTGCCGGTCGCTCGGGGTTATGCCCTGTTGCGTATCGGGCACGCCTGTTATGGGCTTGAAGCAGTTGTGAGGCACCTGTCTGCATTTCTGGTGGCTTTATTTACCCCTTATCTAATTGCCATGCTGTTTATCGGCGGATTTAAAGGTATGTCGTCGGCATTGACGCCAAATTTGCTATCAATCTTTGCGATCCCAATAACACTGTTTCATCTGATTTTCTACGTTCCTATTGCAGTCATTCTCGATAAAGCAGGGAAGTTCAATCTGTTTTCCGCCGCGGTTTTAGGGTTCCTGATTGCTTGCACATTCTTCGGGATTCAGGACTGGCCGTATCCGGATGGTCAATATGTTGGTCATGTGGACGCCAGTTTTTGGGGGAAGAAGGTCATCAAGTCCAAAGACGGTTTCCCGACATTTTGGGGCTGGGTGCTTTATTTCCAGAAGGTGTTATTGGTGGGCGCTCTTTTCGGGGCGCCAACTGGCTTTGCCTATGGTCTGGTGAAAGGCAAGGCCTAGCCCGGTGATGCAGTTTACTTTGGCTGAGGAGCTTTAGCTTTCCCCGGGAGTCATGATGTGGGCGATATGATTGATGCTCGCCGGAATGCCTCCAACCATTGATGCAGCCGGGGCGGCGCACCGGGAAAAACGGCAGTTGCTGCGCCTTTCCCAGTGGCCTGTTTCTGTCATTTATTCCGCGCTGCCACTTTCGATCAGCTGGCTGTAGAAGTTGGTAGCCTTCACCATATTCTCGATACTGATGCGCTCGTTGGTGCCGTGGAATCCGTGGATATCCTCTCTGCTGACCACCATCGGGTTGAAGCGGTAGCTGTTGTCGGCGACTTTCTCGTAACGGTGACTGTCGGTGGCGGCAACGGTGAGGCCGGGGGCGACGATCACCGGGCCGTAAGTGGCGCGGGTGGCACTGGCGAGCGCTTTGAAGCCTGCTGCGTCGGTGCTGGAGACACGCGAGGCTGGGTCGCTCTGGCGCACTACCAGGTCGACGCGGTCGTCGCCGATGGTGTTTTTCAGGTATTCGGCCACGCCGTCGATGGTGTCGCGCGGGTGTACGCGCAGGTTGATGGTGGCCACGGCTTCGATCGGCAGCACATTTTCCTTGACGCTGGCGTGCAGCATTGTCGGCGCGATGGTGGTGTGGAGCATCGCGGCGGTGCTGGGGCTGCCTTTCAGGGCCTTCTCGATCAGGCCGCCGAACAGCCAGCGGTTGGCGAACAGCAGGCGTTTGCCGAACGGCATATGCGGTGCAATGGCATCAAACATCTGGCCGCCGACGCCGTCGAGGCCGCCGGGAATCGGCGACTGCTGCAGCTTCACCAGCGCTTCGGCGAGGGTATCCACGGCGGTTTGCCGCGGCGGCATGGATGAGTGGCCTCCCTTGCCGTGGGCAACCAGATCTACGGTCATATACCCCTTTTCGGCCACATTGATGCTGGCCACATCGCCATCAATACCGGGAATAAAGCCGCGCAGCAGGAAGGAGCCCTCGTCCAGGGTCCAGGCCGGGCGCACACCGTCCTGCTCGAGTTTTTTCACCACCGCGGCGGTGCCGTGATTGCCGCCGATCTCCTCGTCATTGGTGAGGCTGATATACACGGTGCGCTGCGGCTGGAATCCTTCCTTGAGCAGCTGGCTGGCGGCTTCCATCAGCGCGATGACCGCACTCTTGTCGTCCAGTGAACCGCGGCCCCAGATGTGCGTGTCGTCGATGGCGCCGCTATAGGGCGGGTGCTGCCACTGGTCGTCGGTACCGGGAATTACCGGTACCACATCGTAGTGGGCCGACAGTAGTATCGGCTGCAGGTCGTCGCGCTGGCCGCGCCAGGTAAACAGCAGGCTGTACCGGTGGTCGGGATCGGTACCCAGGCGTTGGGGCGCCATGGTGGCGTGCACTTGGGGATAAGTCTCGGCAAGCCAGGCGATAAACGCCTCAAACTGCTGCTGGGTGGGCTGTTGCTGCAGCTGTGCAGAAACTGTCTGGAAGCCGATGGCGGCGGACAGGTGCTCGGCGACACTGCGCGCATCGATATCCCGGGCCCGGATTTTTTCCGCGGTGGGGGCGGGTGCTGTGTATTGTGCGGTGCGCACCAGAACAACGGCGGCGAGCACCAGCAGTGCGGTGCCCAGTCCGATCAGAATTTTTTTCATGATTATCTCTCTTATTCAGCGCTTGCAGAGTTTGCGTGCGACCGATAGGGCTGTCCAGTACCGCCGGGGGTGTTGCGGATTGATAAATTCCAACAAAAGAGATCTCGCCGCCGCAATTGGCGCGGGAACGCAGTGTTTTTGTGCGCTTGGAAGCGGCCGCAACTGTCGCTGTGGAGGATCGCGGGCTTGTGTTGCAGAATCCGGCTATCGTCATTATGGCGGACGGCGCTATGCTGCACCGTGCCCATATGAATGCCTGTAAGGAGTTGTTGTGCGCGCTTTTTCCCTGCTCGACCTTTCCCCGATTACCACCGACAGCGATGCCCGCGGCGCCTTGCTGAATTCACGCGATCTGGCCCAGCATGCGGAGCAGTGGGGCTACCGGCGCTTCTGGATGGCGGAGCACCACAATATGACCGGTATCGCCAGCGCGGCGACGGCGGTGGCGCTGGGTTTTGTGGCCGAGGGCACCCGCCGCATCCGCGTGGCCGCCGGCGGCGTCATGCTGCCCAACCATTCGCCGCTGGTGGTGGCGGAACAGTTCGGCACTCTGGCGGCGCTGTACCCGGATCGAGTGGATCTGGGCCTTGGCCGTGCGCCGGGTACCGATGGCAACACCATGATGGCCCTGCGCCGTGACCAGCTGGCCGATGCCGCCGAACGCTTTCCGCAGGATGTGCAGGAGCTGCTGCATTACTTTGAGCCGGAAAAGCCCGGCCAGCGGGTGCGCGCGGTTCCCGGGGTGGGCTTGCGGGTGCCGGTGTGGCTGTTGGGTTCGAGCCTGTTCAGCGCCCAGCTGGCCGGCGCGCTGGGGTTGCCGTTTGCCTTCGCCTCGCACTTCGCCCCGGCGATGCTCGATCGTGCCCTGCAGGTTTACCGCGACAGTTTCCGTCCGTCCGCCTACCTCGACGCCCCCTATGCGGCGGCGGGCATCAATGTGTTCGCGGCGGATTCGGACGAGCGCGGGCGTTATCTGATGACATCCCTGGAGCAGCAGTTTGTCGCCCTGCGTCGCGGCACGCCGGGACCGCTGAAACCGCCGGTGGAGGATCCGGATGAGATCGCCTCGCCGCTGGAGCGGGCGCAGATCGAGCAGGCGCTGTCGGCCAGTGCTGCCGGTTCGCGGGAGACGGTGGCGGCGTTTATCGACGGCTTCCTGGAGCGCACCGGGGTGGATGAGCTGATTGTGACCGGCACCATCTTCGATCACCGCGCGCGACTGGAGTCGTTTCGCATTGCGGCGGACATTCTGCGCGAGCGGGCGGACTCCACCGGCGCCTGACCGGCCTGCGGCGGTCAATTGCGGCAGTATTCGATCGCGGTACCCGAAGGTGAGTTGGTGGGCGTTGAGCAGTGCCACACAGCGCTGTTTGAAAACGGCGCGGCGGATTTTGTGTGCGCCTTGCGCGCCACGCCAGCCCGGTTCGGCGGCCTATAAAAAAGCCCCCGGCTCCGGGGAGGCGGGGGCTCGCTGCATCTCGGGATGCCTGTGCGGCTTACACGTCGAAACCTTTTTCCAGTTTCTTCTCCACCAGCACATTCTTCAGCTTGGCATACTGCGGGACGCCGTCTTTATAGGGCGGGTAGTCCTCGCCCTGGATCAGCGGCAGCAGGTAGTCGCGGCCCGCCTGGGTGATGCCGAGGCCGTCCTCGCTGATGTACTCCGCCGGCATCATCTTTTCCACATTGGCCACGTCGGACAGCGGCGCTTCGCCCACCGACCAGCTGTACTCCGGGCCTTTGTTGCGCACGATGATCGGCATGATGGCGTTCTGCCCGGCCACCGCCATTTCCACCGCGGAGCGGCCCACGGCGTAGGCCTGTTCGACGTCGGTGGCCGAAGCGATGTGGCGCGCGGCGCGCTGCAGGTAGTCGGCCAGCGCCCAGTGGTATTTGAGCCCCAGCTCGCTCTTGATCATATTGGCCAGGGTCGGCGCCACGCCGCCCAGCTGCTTGTGGCCGAAAGCGTCGACGCTACCGGCATCGGCGAGGAAGGTGCCGTCGGCATACTGGGCGCCCTCGGAGGCGACAATCACGCAGTAGCCTTTTTGATCCACAGTCTGCTGCACCTTGGCCAGGAACTTCTCTTTGTCGAACGCCACTTCCGGGAACAGGATGATGTGCGGCGCATCGCCTTCCTGTTCCTGCGCCAGGGCGCCGGCGGCGGCAATCCAGCCGGCGTGGCGGCCCATCACCTCGAGGATGAATACCTTGGTGGAGGTGGCGCACATGGAAGCCACGTCCAGTGCCGCTTCCTTGGTGGATACCGCTACGTACTTGGCCACGGAGCCGAAGCCGGGGCAGTTGTCAGTCAGCGGCAGGTCGTTGTCGACAGTCTTGGGGATATGGATGGCCTGGATCGGGTAACCCATTTTTTCGGACAGCTGGGAGACTTTCAGGCAGGTGTCGGCGGAGTCGCCGCCGCCATTGTAGAAGAAGTAGCCGATATCGTGGGCCTTGAACACCTCGATCAGGCGCTCGTACTCGGCGCGGTTCTGCTCCAGGCTCTTCAGCTTGTAGCGGCAAGAGCCGAAGGCGCCGGACGGCGTGTGGCGCAGAGCGGCGATGTCTTCATCGCTCTCCTGGCTGACATCGATCAGCTCCTCGTGCAGGGCACCGAGGATGCCGTTCAGCCCGGCATAGACATTGCCGATCTGGTCCGGGTGTTCGCGGGCGGCCTCGATCACACCACAGGCAGAGGCATTGATCACGGCGGTTACACCGCCGGATTGGGCGTAAAAGGCATTCTTCTTCGGCATGGTTGTCCTATTTCGTCATCTATATGCGCTTGCGGGGGCGTTACCCTGCAAAAATCGTGGCGCCCCGGCCGCCTGGGGTGCCCTGTGGGCACGCCGGCGGGCGGGGCGCTCGGGACGCCGGTGGCCCTTTTGGCGGGCTCTAGTCCCCCGCGGGGGCGGAGGCTGGCGAATTTGGGGGCGGAGTCTAATCGAATGACGTCGGGATTGCACCGAAATTGGGGTATTCGGCAATTACTGGTTACAACGGGCGTGGTAAGCTTGCGCCGCCCCCTTAAGGAGTACAAATTTCCGCCATGCATATTCATATTCTAGGTATCTGCGGCACCTTTATGGGCAGCCTGGCGCAACTGGCTGTGGCCGAGGGCCATAAAGTGACCGGATCAGACGCCAACGTCTATCCGCCCATGAGCACACAGCTGGAGCAGGCGGGCATTCAGCTCACCGAGGGCTACGAGCCCTCGCAGCTGGAGCCGGCGCCGGACCTGGTGATCATCGGCAATGCCCTGTCGCGCGGTAATCCGGCGGTAGAGGCGGTGCTGGAGCGGGGCCTGCCCTATACCTCCGGGGCGCAGTGGCTGTGCGACCACTTCCTTGGCGGCCGCTGGGTTCTGGCGGTATCCGGTACCCACGGCAAGACCACCACTTCCAGCATGCTGGCGTGGATCCTCGAATTCGCCGGTATGAAGCCCGGCTTCCTGATCGGCGGCGTGCCCGGCAATTTCGGCGTGTCCGCGCGCCTGGGGGAGACGCCCTTCTTCGTGGTGGAGGCGGACGAGTACGACACCGCCTTCTTCGACAAACGCTCCAAGTTTGTCCACTACCGCCCGCGCACGCTGATCATCAACAACCTGGAATTTGACCACGCGGACATATTTCCGGATCTGGCCGCCATCCAGCGCCAGTTCCACCACCTGGTGCGCACCGTACCCGGCAATGGCCTGATCGTGGCCTCGGCCGAGGACGCGGTCGAGGCGGTGCTGGATCAGGGCTGCTGGAGCGAAGTGCAGCGCTTTGCCACCGAAGCCGAAGACGGCGTGCGCCTGGGGGACTGGTGCGCGGTGGAAATCGCCGCCGACGGTGGCCATTTTGCGGTGAACTTCCGCGACGCCGAGGTAGCCCGAGTGGCGTGGGATCTCACCGGTATGCACAATGTGCGCAACGGCCTCGCCGCCATGGCGGCGGCGCGCCACGTGGGCGTGGAGCCACAGCTGGCCGCCGAGGCGCTGGGCAACTTCGCCGGCGTAAAGCGGCGTATGGAGTGTATCGGCGAAGTGGCCGGCATCCGCGTCTACGACGACTTCGCCCACCACCCGACGGCGATCGCCTCCACCCTGGACGGCCTGCGCGCCAAGGTCGGAGACGACAAGATCATCGCGCTGATTGAACCGCGCTCCAACACCATGCGTATGGGTATTCACCAGCAGACACTGGCCCGCGCCTGCACCGGCGCCGATCTGGTGCTGTGGTACGAACCGGAGGGCATGGACTGGTCCCTGGGGGATGTGGTGCACCACTCCACCGTGCCGGCAAAGATTTTCGACAATATCGAAGCGGGTGTAGAATCCGCCATCAATCTGGCCGAGACCGGAACCCATATTGTGGTCATGAGCAATGGCGGTTTCGGCGGTATTCACCAGCGGCTGTTACAGGCGCTGAAACAGAAGCACTCGTAGAGTGCGCCCCACGCGGAAATGACCTTGACTCAACCTGCCTGGACCAAGACCGTCACCCTGGCCATTACCGGTGCCTCCGGCGCCCAGTACGGCCTGCGCCTGCTGCAGTGCCTGCTCGCGGCCGAGGTGCGCGTGTGGCTGCTGATGTCCGATGCCGCGCGGGTGGTGATCGACACCGAAACCGACTGCCGGCTGCCGGACGGCGACGACAGCGAGCTGCAGGCGTTCCTCGCCCGGCGCTTCGGCGCCGCCGATGGCCAGCTGCAGCTGTTTGGCAAGCGCGACTGGTTCTCGCCGGTGGCCTCGGGCACCGGTGCCGCATCGAGCCTGGTGATCTGCCCGGCCAGCGGCGGCACCCTGTCGGCGATTGCCTGCGGGGCCTCGAACAACCTAATCGAGCGCGCCGCGGATGTGGCCCTGAAGGAGCGCCGCCAGCTGATCCTGGTACCGCGCGAGGCGCCGTACTCGGAGATCCACCTGGAGAACATGCTCAAGCTGACCCGCATGGGCGCGATGATCCTGCCCGCCAGCCCCGGCTTCTACCAGAAGCCGCAATCGGTGGAGGATCTGGTGGACTTTGTCGTCGCGCGGCTGCTCGACCAGCTGGGCGTGGCGCAGCAGCTGCTGCCGCGCTGGGGGACTGAATGAAGCCGAGTGTGACCATTCACTACTGTGTGCAGTGCAACTGGATGCTGCGCGCCACCTGGATGGCACAGGAGCTGCTCTACACCTTCGCCGACGACCTGGCGCAGGTGGCGCTGCAACCCGGCAGCGGCGGTGTGTTCGAGATTCGCGTCGGCGAGCAGCTGCTCTGGGAGCGCAAGCGCGACGGCGGATTTCCCGGTCCGAAGGAACTGAAACAGCGTGTGCGGGATCTGTTATTCCCGGGGCGTGAACTGGGGCATATCGATAAGCCCTGAAATTTTTTCCCAGAAAATTTTTTTAAAAGCGAACATTGTGTTCGTTTTCTGCCGCGCGGGGCGAGCGAAACGTTCGCCGCTGCGGTACAGCCTATATTGTTAATTTAAGCGAAACCCTATGCTGTCAGCCTTGCAAACCTGGTACGAAAAGCTGGTGATCCAGCGGCCAAAAACCCTGTTGTTGATCCTGGCCCTGATTACGATCGGCGCCGCAGCGGGGCTGCCGCGCTTCAAGATCGACGCCTCGGCGGACTCCCTGACCCTGGAGGCGGACAAGTCCCTCGACTACTACCGCAAGATTGCCGAGCGCTACGCCAGCGGCGACTTCCTGGTGGTGACTTACCGCTCCAAGCAGGGCGACCTGTTCAGTGACGCTTCTCTGAAAACCCTCGGCAAGCTGCGCGACAACCTGGCGCAGGTGCAGGGTGTGGACAATGTGCAGAGCATTCTCGACGTACCGCTGCTGTACAGTCCCAAGGTCGCGATTACCGATATCGCCGACGGCATCCGCACGCTGTCGACGCCGGGCACCGACAAAAAGCTCGCGCGCAAGGAGTTCCTGTCCAGCCCCATCTACCGCAAGCTGATCCTGAGCCCCGACGGCGAGACCACCGCGCTGCTGGTGAACCTGAAGTTCGACAAGCAGGGCAACGAGCTGGTGCGCGAGCGCGATGCGCTGCTGCGCAAGCGCCAGCAGGGCCCGCTGTCGGAGGAAGAGAAGGCGCGGCTGGAGACGGTGAGTCAGGAATACCTGCAACACCGCACCGAGCAGGAAAAGCTGTCGCGCGAGCGCGTCGAACATGTGCGTGGAATTCTCGCCAACTACAAGAGCGATGCGGAGTTGTTCCTCGGTGGTGTGTCCATGGTCACCGCCGACATGGTCTCCTTTATCAAGAGCGACCTGGCGGTGTTCGGCCTCGGCATCCTGGTGTTTATCGTCGTCACGCTGCTGGTGATCTTCCGTCAGCTGCGCTGGGTGCTGCTGCCGCTGGTCACCTGTGTGACCACCGCGGTAGTGATGCTGGGGCTGTTGAGCTGGCTCGACTGGCGCCTGACGGTGATCTCGGCCAATTTCGTGGCGCTGCTGCTGATCATCACCCTGGCCATCACCATCCACCTCGCGGTGCGCTATCGTGAGCTGGTCAGTGAGCATCCGGAGTGGGAGCGCGGCCAGCTGGTACTCGGTGCCATGCGCTTTATGGCCAAACCGTGCCTGTACACGTCGCTGACGACCATCGTCGCCTTCGCCTCGCTGGTGGTCAGCGGGATCCGCCCGGTGATCGACTTCGGCTGGATGATGACCATCGGTGTGGCACTGGCGCTGGTGCTGTCATTCCTGATGATCCCGGCCATGCTGATGCTGCTGCCGCGCCGTGGTGCCGATGGCATGGGCAAGGACAAATCCCATGCGTTCACGCTGCTGTTTTCCCGCTTTACCGAGCGCCGCCGCGCGATCGTGCTGGGCGTATCACTGCTGGCGGCAGTAGCCAGTGCGGTGGGTATTTCCAGCCTCAAGGTGGAAAACCGCTTTATCGATTACTTCGACGATTCCACCGAGATCTACCAGGGCATGCAGGTGATCGACCAGCGCCTCGGCGGTACCGTAAGCCTGGATATCATTCTCGACGAGCCGGACCAGCCGGCTGCGGTTGCCGCCGGTGAAGACGATCCGTTCGCGACCGACAGCGGCGATAGTGCCGATAGCGGCGGTGCGGATGCCGACCCGTTCGCCAGCGATGACCCCTTCGGCGGCGATGGCGGCGACGCGACACCGTCGAGCTACTGGTTCACCGTGGCCGGCCTGGCCAAGATCGAAAAGCTGCATGACTTCCTCGAGGCGCAGCCGGAGATCGGCAAGGTGCAGTCGCTCGCGACCCTGTACAAGGTGGCCCGCGACCTGAACAACGGCCCGCTGAACGACTTCGAGCTGGCAGTGGCGCGCACCAGCCTGCCGCCGGAGATCAATTCGGTGCTGGTGAAGCCCTACCTCTCGGTAGAGCACCACCAGACACGCATCACCCTGCGCGTCATGGAGTCAGACCCGAACCTGCGCCGTGAGGAACTGATCGAGCGCATCTACAACTACGCCGAAAAGGACATGGGCATCGCGCCGGAAAACATTCACCTGACCGGGCTGCTGGTGCTGTACAACAACATGCTGCAGAGCCTGTTCAAGTCGCAGATCCTGACCCTGGGCGCGGTGTTCGTGGGCATCCTGCTGATGTTCCTGGTGCTGTTCCGCTCGCTGTCGCTGGCACTGATTGCGCTGGTGCCGAATATGCTGGCCGCTTGCGTGGTGCTCGGCGGTATGGGCCTGGCCGGTATTCCGCTGGACATGATGACCATTACCATCGCCGCGATTACCGTCGGCATCGGTGTGGACCACGCGATCCACTACCTGTACCGCTTCCGCGACGAGTTCGCGAAAGACGGCGACTATGTGGCGACCATGCACCGCAGCCACGCCACCATCGGTCGGGCGATGTTCTACACCGCGATCACGATCATCGCCGGCTTCTCGATCCTGGCGCTGTCGAAGTTCGTGCCGTCGGTCTACTTCGGCCTGCTCACCGCCCTGGCGATGTCCGCCGCGCTGGTGGGTTCGCTGACCCTGCTGCCACTGTTGATTCTGCTGTTCAAACCGCTGCCGGCGCCGCAGGGTAATGACGAGGGAAAGCCACAATCGACCGATGACGCTGAGGCGGAGAACTGCCTGACTTCGTGATTTTCGGTCGAAAATTGCCATGAAAAAGGCCGGTAACGGGTTCCGTTACCGGCCTTTTTTTTTGCGCTCTGAGGTCTGGGCGAACACAAGGTTCGCCCCTACCGAACCGGATTGGAGTCAATTCGCCGGCAGTGCCTCCAGTGGCATTGAAACGCCGCAGTTTCTATAACCACTACTCGTTTTCGTTCGCCTCGTCGCAGGCACTTCACTATGAGTGAACGCGAACATCAAATCCCCGCATACCACTCATACCCCCGATCCTCCCAGTAACCGCCCTTGCCACCCTGAATCTGCGCAAAGCTCTCCACCAGTTCGATCGCCATGATGTATTTCGCCATCTTGTAGCCCAGTTGCCGTTCCACGCGCAGGCGCAGCGGGGCGCCGTTGGCGATGGGCAGCGGGGTGCCGTTCAGGTCATAGGCGAGCAAAGTCTGCGGGTGGTGCGCATCTTCCATGCCGATGCTTTCGTAGTAGGGCGTCTGCGCGCGGCCCCACAGGTCGGCGCAGTGGAATACGACGTAGCGCGCATTCGGCTGCGGTTGCACCCGTTCCAGCAGCGGTCCGAGGCGCGCGCCGGTCCACTGGCCGATTGCGCTCCAGCCCTCGACGCAGTCGTGGCGGGTGATCTGGGTGCGCGCGGGCAGGGCACGCAACTCCGCCAGGCTGAGGCGCTGGGGTTTATTTACCAGCCCGCCGATTTGCAGCTGGTAGTCGGCAAACCGGTTCTGCGCCAGCTGGCGGTAGGCCGGGTTGTCCGGGTCCGTCTGGCCGTTGGCGCGGAACACCGGCGATATATCGGCAGCAGTGTATTCCCGCGCGAGTGCGCCGGGGCCGGTCAGTGCCGGCTGCAGTGTCCCGTTCAGGTGTTCGGCCGATTCCAGGAAACGCACGAAACGGTCCGAGCGCGACAGCCGGTCGCAACCGCCGAGTGCCGCACCGCCGAGGATCAGCAGGCTTTTCACCAGGCGGCGCCGTTCAGGGTTCGGCATCGGTCTCTTCCCGTTTGAACTGCTGCTGCGGTGGCGGATCGGCGCGGTAATCGTAGCGGCCGGTAATCATCGAGCGCAGGTTGTTCCAGGGCCCGGTGACAATGACCTCGAACAGGTGCACGGCAACGAACAGCACAAACCCCATCGCGGCGAGAAAGTGCAGACTGCGCGCCGACTGGCGCCCGCCGAACAGCTCCAGCAGTGGCTGCAGCACCGTGTCCATGCGCGGAGACATGCACAGCCCGGTCAGCACGATCAGCGTGCCGAGGCCAAAAATGACGGTGAGATAGGCGAGTTTCTGCAGGATGTTGTAGCGTGTTGCGGCGCTGCCGCTGGGGTGGCGCAGCAACAGGTGGTCGAGCAGCGAGCGGCCGAAGCCGCGCCAGTCGCGCCGGGTTGGGGTCAGTTCACGCAGGTGCCCGCTGGCGCTGGACCAGATCAGGTAAAGCATGGCGTTGATCACCAGCACCCAGGCGAAGAAGAAATGCCAGCGGCGTCCCATGGCCAGCCAGCGCGGGCCGGGTATCGTCAGCCAGGCGGGGAAGGCGCGCCGCTCGGGATTGGTGGCGTCGCCGGAGGTGCCGAGGAAACCGCTGGTGTCGAGGCGGTGGCCGAGTATTTCTGTACGCCCCTGGAGACCGTCGGTACCGCGCACCGCGCCGATACTCAGCCAGGGCGCGTCGAAGTCGGAAGCGGCGCCCCAGTAGAGCGCCGAATGGGC
This sequence comes from Microbulbifer sp. SAOS-129_SWC, assembly GCF_039696035.1. GTDB lineage: Bacteria > Pseudomonadota > Gammaproteobacteria > Pseudomonadales > Cellvibrionaceae > Microbulbifer. The sequence goes on along the minus strand of NZ_CP155567.1, from coordinate 3,378,173 downwards.
GTTGAAGATCTGCAGGCCACTCATCAGCAGGATCAGCAGGCACGCCGCGTTGACCCAGTGGCTGATTCGCACCGGCAGGCGGTGGCGGTAACTGCTGAGTCTGGGTGTTTCTGTCTGTGCCATGGTGGCCTGCTTCCGCATCGCGTGTTTGCCGGTTTTCCCGGATAACGCGTTAACGGAGGGGGAGGGATCAGTCGCTGCGCTCGGTCACTTCCAGCAGGTGGTAGCCGAACTGGGTCTTGATCGGGCCCTGTACCTTGTTCAGTTCACCGCTGAACACGGCTTTATCGAATTCGGGCACCATCTGTCCCTGGCTGAACTCGCCCAGATCGCCGCCGGAGCGTCCGGACGGGCACTGGGAGTGCGCTTCGGCCAGCTTGGCGAAGTCGGCACCGCCTTCCAGCTGTTTTTTCAGGTCCAGGCATTTCTCTTCGCTATCGACCAGGATGTGGCGTGCTTTGGCTTTGGGCATGGGATCTTCTCCTCGGATCTCGTTGGGATTGGGAATGGATTGGTGCGTGCAGTCTAGCAGGCGCGGGCGCGTTTTAGGGCTGTTGGCCGGACAGGGCTGCAAAGGTGTTGCACTGGTTCACATCGCCGCTTTTGAAACCGCGGGAAAACCAGTAAACACGCTGCTCGGCACTGCCGTGGGTGAAGGCGTCCGGCGCTACCGCATGCCCCGAGCGCTGCTGCAGGCGGTCGTCGCCAACCGCGGCGGCGGCCTGCAGGCCTTCCTTGATGTCGCCGGGTTCCAGCAGGTTGCGGTCGCGGTGGGCGTAAAAGGCCCAGACCCCGGCAAAGCAGTCCGCCTGCAGTTCCAGCATGACCGACAGCCGGTTGGCGGTGACTTTGTCGGACTGCATGCGTGCCTGCTGCACCTTCTGCGAGGTGCCGAGCAGGTTCTGTACATGGTGACCCACCTCGTGGGCGATCACATAGGCGAAGGCAAAGTCGCCGGGTGCGCCCAGCTTTTTGAGCTCATTGAGGAAGCTCAGGTCCAGGTAGACCTTGTCGTCGTTGGGGCAGTAGAAGGGGCCGACTGCGGCGGAGCTGAGGCCGCAGGCCGAGCGGATGGCGTCGTTGTAGAGCACCAGTTTTGGCGGGGTGTACTGCTTGCCGGCGGTCTGGAACAGCTTGCTCCAGGTGTCCTCGGTGTCTGCCAATACCACCGAGACGAAATCTGCGACATCATCACCGCCCGCGGCGGGCGCGCCGGGCTGTCCGCTGGTTGACGGCACCGACTGCTGTGGCGTCTGGTGAAACAGCTGGTTGTCACCGAAAAAGAAGTAAAAGGCGGCGACAGCAAGCAGTATCATCCAGCCCTTCTTGCTGCGTAGCAGCAATGGCGCCAGCGCCAGCAGATTGCCCATGCCGCCCAGTCCGCCGCCGGACGATTCGCCGCGGCGGTCCTCTACATTGCTACTTCTGCGACCCTGGCGCCAACGCATGGGGACTCTCCACAACTTTGTCTTCCATGAGTCTAGACGAGATGGCATAAAATTCTTTTTTGCACGACATTGGCGCAGCCGCCGCAGATGTTATCGTTGTGGTATCCCCGAGATTTGAGTGAAAGTTTTGTCGCAGATCCCTCTGTTCCCGCTCAGCATGGCGCTGTATCCCGGCGTGACCCTGCCTCTGCGCATCTTCGAGCAGCGCTACCTGCGTCTGGTCAGCGAGGTGCTGAAGAGCGACAGTGGCTTCGGCATTGCGTTGATCCGCTCCGGCGCTGAGGTCGGGCACGCGTCCGTGTGGCCGCTGGGGCTGTATGTGCATATCGTCGACTGGAGCCAGGGCGAGGAGGGCCTGCTGCATGTGGAGGTGCAGGGCCAGCGCCGCTTCCGGATCCACGACGTCGGCCGTGCCGCCGACAACCTGCAGACCGCTGAGGTGGAATGGTTGCCGCAGCCGCCGCCACAACCGGTGCCGGCGGAGTGCGATGGCCTGCTGGCGGTGCTGGACGAACTGAAGGAGCGCGCGACCATGTTGCCGCTGAAGTTTGCACCGGTGGACAGCGCCGATGCTCTGTCCTGGCAACTGGCGCAGCTGCTACCCCTGGATGACAAGGTGCGGGTGGAACTGCTCGGCACCGAGGACCCGCTGGCGCGACTGGCCAGTATCGCCGCCAGCCTGGATCGCTGGGCCCACGAATAAGTGGCGGTTCGGGTTATACTGCGCGGCCCGCGACAGACCAGACACCAGCACGGAGAGCCGCAGTGACCAGTAGTAGCGTTGCCGAAACCCCCGACCAGCAGTCTACCCGCGCCCGCCTCGAGGCGATGGGGCGCGCCGCCCGTGCGGCCGCGCGGCAGATGGCGCGCGCCGATACCGCGCACAAGAATCGCGCCCTGCATGCCATCGCCGCACAGCTGCACCGCCAGCGCGAACAGATCGCCGAAGCCAACGGGCAGGATATGCAGGCGGGCCGCGACAGCGGTCTCGACGCGGCGCTACTGGATCGGTTGGAACTGAACGATGCGCGCATCGACGCGATGATCGAGGGCCTACGCCAGATCGCGGAACTGCCGGACCCGGTGGGCGAGATCGAAGACCTGAAATACCGCCCCAGTGGTATCCAGGTCGGCAAGATGCGCGTGCCGCTGGGGGTTGTTGGCATCATCTACGAGTCGCGCCCCAACGTGACCATCGATGCCGCCAGCCTGTGCCTGAAGTCCGGCAATGCGACGATTCTGCGCGGCGGCAGCGAGGCGCTGCATTCGAACGGCGCCATCGCCGCCTGTATCGCTGCGGGGCTGGCGGAAGCGGGCCTGCCGGAGACCGCGGTGCAGGTGGTAGATACCACCGATCGCGCCGCCGTGGGCGCCATGATCACGATGCCGGAATATGTGGATGTGATCGTGCCGCGCGGCGGCACCGGCCTGATCGAACGGGTCAGCCGCGAGGCGCGGGTGCCGGTGATCAAGCACCTGCACGGCGTTTGCCATGTGTATCTGGATGACCGCGCGGATCTGGACAAGGCGTTCAATATCGCACTGAACGCCAAGACCCACCGCTATGGTGTCTGCAATACGATGGAGACATTGTTGGTGGCGCAGGGCATTGCCGATGAGATTCTGCCGCGCCTGGCGGCGGCCTACCGCGAGAAGGGCGTGGAGCTGCGCGGTTGTGCCGAGACCTGCCGAATTCTGTCGGACTGCAACGCGGCACAGGAATCCGATTGGCACGAAGAATATTTGGCGCCGGTGCTGGCGATTCGCGTGGTGGCGGATATGGATGCAGCTATGGACCATATCGCCGAGTACGGGTCCGGCCACACCGAGGCGGTGGTCACCGAGAACTACAGCCGCGCGCGGCGTTTCCTCGCCGAAGTGGATGCCAGTTCGGTGATGGTGAACGCGTCCACCCGCTTCGCGGATGGCTTCGAATACGGATTGGGGGCTGAAATTGGCATCAGTACGGATAAAATCCACGCCCGCGGCCCAGTGGGGCTGGAGGGGCTGACCTCGCAGAAATGGATAGTGTTCGGCGACGGACAGATCCGCGAATAATCGGCCCATGCACATACGGTCCCGAAAAGGACCCGCGCTCTCAGCGCTGAGGTAATCTGCAGGCAATGAGCTTCAGAACGGCTTTTGATGACTGACAAACGGCACACCGTCGCCCTGTTCGGCGGCACCTTTGACCCGGTGCATTTCGGCCACCTGCGTATGGCGCTGGAGTTGCAGCAGGCGCTGGGATTCGACCAGATGCGCCTGCTGCCGAGCCACCAGCCGCGCCACCGCCAGAGCCCCGGGGTGTCGCCCGAGCGGCGCCGGCAGATGCTGCAACTGGCTCTCGACGGCTGCGACGAGCTGCAACTGGACCTGCGCGAACTGAATCGCGGCGGCCCCACCTACACGGTGGACACGCTGGAGGAACTGCGGTCCGAGCTGGGGGACGACGTATCGATCAGCTTCTGCATGGGGCTGGATTCGCTGCTGACCCTGCCCAGCTGGCATCGCTGGGAGCGGCTGCTGCAGCTGGCACACCTGGTGGTGGCGACGCGCCCGGGGTGGCAGTTGCCGCAGCGGGATGCCGGCGGTGCCGAAACCCAGGTGGCGGCACTGCTGGATGAATGCCGCGGCGAGGCAGAGGACCTCAAGCGGGAATCCCGCGGTCGCCTGGTGGTCAGGGAGCAGACGCTGTTGCCGATTTCCGCCACCCGTATCCGCCACCTGGTCGCGCGCGGCAAGTCGCCACGTTTTCTGCTGCCGGCGGCGGTACTGCAATATATTGAAGACAACCGGCTCTATAAGAGCGATTAAGTAAACAGGTGTTATGACTGATATTAAACAAACTGCCGTGTCGGCACTGGAAGATCTTAAAGGCAAGGACATTGTGTCCCTCGACGTCTCCGAACTGTCCGATGTGATGGACACGCTGGTGATCTGCACCGGTACCTCCAGCCGCCAGGTGAAATCTCTCGCCGACAATGTGGTCGAAGAAGGCAAGAAAGCGGGGCTGCGCCCGATCGGTGTCGAGGGCATGGAACAGGGCGAGTGGGTGCTGGTCGATTACGGTGACCTGGTGGTTCACGTGATGCAGGCGGACGTGCGCAGCTTCTACGACCTGGAAAAGCTCTGGTCGATGACCCCGAATACCCGCGAGGGCGCCGACGGCAGCGACCCGCACGAGGTCTGACGCCGGTGAAAATCAGGATCCTGGCCGCCGGCGGCAAGATGCCGCGCTGGGTGCAGGACGGCTACGGTGAGTACGCCAAGCGGCTACCGCGGGAAATTTCTCTGGAAATGGTGGAAATTCCTCTCGGCAATCGCGGTCAGAAGAACGCCCCGGCACTGGTGGAAAAGGCCCGCCAGAAAGAGGGTGAGGCGATGCTCGCGGCCCTGGGTCAGCGCGACCACATAGTCGCGCTGGATGTGCAGGGCAACGCCTGGAGTACCGAGCAGCTCTCCACGGAACTGCGCGACTGGCAGCTGCAGGGGGATAACGTCAGCCTGCTGATCGGCGGCCCCGATGGCCTCGCGCCGGACTGCCTGGCGCGGGCGCGCCAGCGCTGGTCGCTGTCGCCATTGACCCTGCCGCATCCGCTGGTCAGGGTGGTGCTGGCGGAACAGCTGTACCGGGCCTGGACGCTACTGGCGGGACACCCGTACCATAAATAAGCAAGGGCAGAGGATGGTGAATGCGGAATAGCGCCCGCTTTTGACGTTTATTCCGCATTCATCGTTCATCATTCCGTCTTAAAACTGTACACTCCGTAGTCAATTATTTACGCGCCACACGTATAACCATTTCATGCCCCACGATCTCCACCTCAAGGATCCCCACATCGAGCAGCGGCTGTTTCGCGACCGTATGCTGGTGGCGCTGATTGGCGTAGCGGTACTGCTGGGGGTGCTTGTGGCGCGCTTCTACAACCTGCAGGTGGTCAATTACGACAGCTACCGCACCCAGTCGGACCAGAACCGCATCCAGGTGCGGCCGGTGCCGCCTACCCGCGGGCTGATCTACGACCGCAATGGCACCCTGCTGGCGGACAACCGCCCCAGTTACACGCTGTCTATCGTACGCGAGCACGTCAAGGACATGGATCGCACGCTGAAGCTGCTCGGCCAGCTGGTAGAGCTCGACAGCGACGATGTGGACAAATTCAAGAAGCGCCTGCACCGCCGGCGGCCATTCGAGCCGATACCGCTGCGTTTTCGCCTGTCGGAGAAAGAGATCGCGCGGGTCAGCGTGAACGAATTCCGCCTGCCCGGCGTCTCGGTGGAGGCGGAGCTGGTGCGCTACTACCCGCTCGGCGAGCTGTTCGCCCACAGCGTCGGCTATGTGGGCCGCATCAATGACCGCGAGCTGCGGCGCTTTACCGAAGAGGATGTACGCCGCTACCGGGGTACCCAGAGTGTCGGCAAGGTTGGTCTGGAGCGCTCCTACGAAGACCTGCTGCTCGGTAAGGTCGGTTACGAAAATGTGGAAACCAACGCCCGCGGCCGGGTGCTGCGGGTGCTCGAGCGCCACAACCCCGAGCCCGGTGCCGACCTGACCCTGAGCCTCGATGCACAGCTGCAACGGGTGGCCTCCGATGCGCTCGGCGACCGCCGCGGCGCGGTGGTCGCCATCAACGTCAAGACCGGTGGCGTGCTGGCGTTTGTCAGCAAGCCGTCGTTCGATCCCAACCTGTTCGTTACCGGGATCAGTTTCAAGGATTACCGCGCGCTGTCCGATTCCCTCGATGTGCCGCTGTTCAACCGCGCGCTGCAGGGCCAGTACGCGCCGGGCTCGACGCTGAAGCCGATGATGGGCCTCGGTGGCCTCAAGGACGGCATCATCACCCCCGATTACACCGTCAACGATCCCGGCTATTTCGTGCTGCCCAACGACGACCGTCGCTTCCGCGACTGGAAGCGCTGGGGGCACGGTAAGCACGTGGACCTGAAGCAGGCGATCACCGAGAGCTGTGACGTCTACTTCTACGATCTGGCATCGCGCTGGACGATCGAGCAGATGCACGATGTCGCCACCAGTTTCGGTCTCGGCGCCAAGACCGGTATCGACCTGCCGGTGGAGCGCTCCGGGCTCTACCCGTCGCGCGCGTGGAAGCGCGGCGCGCGCGGCCTGCCCTGGTTTCCCGGGGATAACCTGAACGCCATTCTCGGGCAGGGCTTCGTGCTCGCCACGCCGCTGCAGCTGGCGGTGATGACCGCCACGCTGGCCAGCCGTGGCACGCATCTCAAGCCGCAGGTGGTCAAGGCCATCAACGGCGAACCTGTGGCGCCGGAAGTCATGCACCATGTGGAAGCCCGGCCCCAGTACTGGGATGAGATCTTCAAGGACATGAGGAACGTGATCGAGCACGGTACCGGGCGCAAAGTGGGGCAGGGCCTAGATTTCTCCGTCGCCGGCAAGTCCGGCTCGGCGCAGGTGGTGGGCATCGCCCAGGGCGAGCGCTACGACTCGGAGGCACTCAAGGAGCGCCACCGCGACAATGCGCTGTTTGTCGCCTTCGCGCCGGTGGAAAACCCCCAGATCGCGGTCTCGGTGCTGGTCGAGAATGGCGAGCACGGCGGCAGTGTGGCGGGACCGGTGGCACGCGAGGTACTGGTCGACTGGATGTCGCGCCACCGCAACGATACAGCCACGTCCGCTGACGATAAAAAACAGGAGAGCGCCCGTGGCTAGCCGCGACTATATGCACCGCCTGCCGGATTCCCACAGCAGCCTGAGCCGGCCGGCCAGCCTGGCGCGGCGCCTGCATGTGGACGTGCCGCTGTTGCTACTGTTGCTGGTGCTGGCCGGGGTCGGCCTGGTGGTCCTGTACAGCGCCGCCGGCGCCGATGTGCACTATGTGCGCCGCCAGTCGGTGTTCCTGGTGCTGGCTTTCGGCGTGATGTTTGTGGCGGCGCAGATACCGCTGGATTTTTACCGGCGCTGGTCACTGTGGCTCTATGCGGGCGGCTGCTGCCTGCTGGTGGCAGTGCTGTTTATCGGGGTTGGCGCCAAGGGCGCGCAGCGCTGGCTGGAGATCGGTGGTTTCCGCTTCCAGCCCGCGGAGGCGCTGAAACTGGCGGTGCCGATGTTGGTGGCAGCATACCTGCACGGGCGCAACCTGCCGCCGTCGCTGTGGACGGTGCTCGGTGCCCTGGCGATCGTCAGTGTGCCGGCGGCGCTGATCGTGCGCCAGCCGGATCTCGGTACAGCCATCCTGATCGCCGCCTCGGGAATTTTTGCGCTCTATCTGGCCGGACTCAGCTGGAAGTTGATCGGTGGCGCGCTGGTGGCGCTGGGGGTCTCCGCCTGGCCGATCTGGGAGTGGGGGCTGCGCGACTACCAGCGCCAGCGTATCCTCACCCTGCTCAATCCGGACACCGACCGCCTCGGCGCCGGTTGGAACATTTTTCAGTCCAAGGCGGCCATCGGTTCCGGCGGCCTGCTGGGCAAGGGCTACATGCAGGGTACCCAGTCGCAGCTGGACTTTTTGCCCGAGAGCCACACGGATTTCATTATTGCGGTACTTTCCGAAGAGTGGGGCATGCGCGGTGCGATGCTGTTGTTGTTACTCTACGTGCTGATTATTGCAAGAGGCATCTATATTAGTTTTATGGCCCAGACTGTATTCGGTCGCTTGCTGGCGGGGAGTATTACGCTCACATTCTTTGTCTATGTGTTTGTGAATATAGGCATGGTTAGCGGCCTGCTGCCGGTGGTTGGGGTACCTTTGCCGCTGGTGAGCTACGGCGGTACCTCGGCCATCACACTGATGGCGGGATTCGGTATCCTGATGGCCATCGGTACCGAGAAGCGCAGGGTGACTTTTTAGTGGCGGCTGAAAAGGCCGTCCGTGGCCTTTTCAGTCCGGGTTTGCGGCGCATGTCCGCAACCCCCCCCGCGACAGATCAAGTGCCTGTGCACCTGATCTGCGGGCCGGTTATCCGTAGCCGGCGGTACAGTAGCGGCTGAGAAGGCCTTCCCTGGCCTTTTCGGTCCGGGTTTGCGGCGCATGCCCGCAACCCCCCGCGACAGATCAAGTGCGTGCGCACGTGATCTGTGGACCGGTTTTCTGTAACCGGTGGTGTAGCAGGCGGCTGAAAAGGCCCGCCGGGGCCGGTCAGGAAGTCAGAGGGCAATTCGTGCGCTTCGCGGGTTGTGTAACGATAAAAAAACACTTGGATGTAGAGAAGCACTATGAGAACAGGAGCGGTTGTTTTGAAGTGGACCACAGGACTTTTGGCAGGGATCGGTATCGTTCTTGCTGCCTGCGCCCAGGAGGTAGGGCACGAGGACAATGTCAATGCCAAGGCATTTGTGGACTACATGGTCGCCGAGCACAATTTCGACCGCGACCAGCTCAACCTGTTGATGCGCGAAGCCAAGCGCAAGGATTCCATTCTCACGGCCATCAAACGCCCGGCGGAGAAAGCCAAGCCTTGGTACGAATACCGCAAGATCTTCCTGACACCGCAGAGTATCAGCGGCGGTGTTGATTTCTGGGACAAGAACCAGAGGGCCCTGGCGGCGGCGGAAAAGAAATACGGTGTGCCGGCGGAGATGATCGTCGCCATCATCGGTATCGAGACCCGCTACGGGGGCAATATGGGCGGCTATCGGGTGTTGGACGCGCTGGCCACGCTCGCGTTTGACTACCCACCGCGTTCCAAATTCTTTACCAAGGAACTGGAAAACTACCTGCTGCTGACCCGCGACCAGGGGTTTGATCCCACTTCCCTCAAGGGCTCCTACGCCGGTGCCATGGGCCTCGGCCAGTTTATGCCGTCGAGCTATCGTGCCTATGCGGTGGATTTCGATGGCGACGGCCATGTGAATATCTGGACCGATACCGAAGACGCCATTGGCAGCGTCGCCAATTATTTTGCCAAACACGGTTGGCACCGCGGCGAGCCGGTAACCGTGCTCTCCAACCCGCGCCCCAATGCCGACATGACCATCGTCAATGACTCCCTCGAAGCCAAGTGGACGGTGGGCGAGCTGGAAGCAAAGGGCTTCCCCACCACCGCTACGGTGCAGCCGGACATGCCCGCCAATGTTTTCTCGCTGCAGACCGAGCAGGGCAAGCAATACTGGATCGGGCTCAATAATTTTTATGTCATAACACGTTACAATCGCAGCCGTCTCTATGCCATGGCGGCCTACGACCTGGCGCAGGAGATCGTCAAGGCCCGCGGCGGCCGCTCATAAGCGGCGCGCGGAACCTTTTGATTGCCCGGTTATCGAACAGACTTAACATCGGGTTGTTCGCACAGCCTATCGGCAGACGGGCGTCCAGCCTGAGTGTGTTTTTACCGCAGCCCGGATAACCGGTTACGCGGCGGACTTGGTGCCGGTTGGCGCCACTGAATAATCGGTTTTCGTATAACAACGGTTTGGGGGCGCAATAACCTGTGGGGCGCGCCGGGGGGAAATATGTTTCTGTGCAATGCGCGCCGCGCGGTGGTGCTGGCGGTCGTTTTTCTGGCGGCTTGCAGTACCCAGCCGAACAAGCCGGCGCCACAACCGGTCAAAGATGGTGGTCCGCCGGTGCCGGTGGATATGCTCGCGACCCCCGAGCCCACCCCGGTGCGGGAACCGGTCGGTGTCGCGGGCAACAAATCTCCCTATGTGGTCGGCGGGGTCACCTATCATGTGCGCACCGGTGCCAAGGGCTATCGAGCGCGCGGGCGCGCGTCTTGGTATGGCACCAAGTTTCACGGCAAGCGCACGGCCAACGGCGAGGTATACAATATGTACGCCATGTCCGCGGCGCACAAAACTCTGCCCCTGCCCAGCTACGCCAAGGTTACCAATCTGGAAAACGGCCGCAGTGTTATCGTGCGGGTCAATGATCGCGGCCCCTTTGTGGCTGGCCGTATCATCGACCTGAGTTACACTGCGGCACAAAAGCTGGGTTATCTGGACAAGGGCACAGCACAGGTGGAAGTGGTGGCGCTGGATCCGGATACCCTGCCAACTGCCGGACAGACTCTGGCGGTGGAAAAAGATGCAAGTGCGCGGCAGGCGCTGCAACAGGACGCCAGTTTCAAGCTGCCCGCCAATACCTATCTGCAGGTGGGTGCCTTCAGTAGCGCCAGCAAGGCGAAGCAGGTACGCGGCAAGGTGGCTGCGGAGCTCGACTATCCTGTATCGGTCAGCCCGGTAGAGCGCGGCGGCAAAACACTTTACCGGGTCAGGATCGGGCCAATCTCGCAGCAGCGCGTGCTGGTAACGCTGCGCGAATCGGTACAGCAAAAACATCTGGGCCAGCCGCAGGTCGTCTACGACTGAGTCGGCCCCGAACTGGACGCCACGGGCGCGCCCGTAGCGCAAGCGTAACGCCGCGGCGGTGCGCACTGAATGGATTCAGCATCGGGATTTCAACGAACACGAGGAATAAGAGACACAAACCCATGATCAAACGCCTTACAGCCTGCTTTCTCCTGTTGCTCAGTGCCGGCCTGGCCCAGGCCGCAGACAAACCCCTGATCCCGTCGCCGCCGCAACTGGCCGCCACCGCCTATGTCCTGATGGACGCGCATACCGGCCAGATACTGGTGCAGCACAATGCCGACAAAAAAATCCCGCCCGCCAGTCTGACCAAGATCATGACCAGCTATATCGTGGCCGAAGAGTTGAAAAAGGGCGCGATCAAAGAGAATGACCTGGTGCCGATCTCCAAGAAAGCCTGGAAGATGGGTGGCTCCAAGATGTTCGTGAAAGTGGGCGACAAAGTCCCGGTGATCGACCTGCTGCGCGGCATGGTGGTGCAGTCCGGCAACGATGCCAGCATCGCCCTGGCGCAGTACATCTCCGGCAGCGAGGAGGTCTTTGCCGAGGTCATGAACCAGGAGGCCGAGCGCCTCGGCATGAAGAACACCCACTTCGTCAACGCCACCGGCTGGCCGGCGCCAGGTCACGAGACCACCGCCCGCGATCTGGCGATTCTGTCCCGCGCGCTGATCCGCGACCACCCGGAGCACTACAACATCTACTCCGAGAAGTACTTCAGCTACGCCGGTATCAACCAGCCCAACCGCAACCGCCTGCTGTGGCGCGACCCGTCTGTGGATGGCATCAAGACCGGTCACACCGAAGCGGCCGGCTACTGCCTGGTATCCTCGGCGGTCAAACGCGGTATGCGCCTGATCTCCGTGGTGGTGGGTACTGCCAGCGACGAGAAGCGCGCCTCCGAATCGCAGAAGCTGCTGTCCTATGGCTTCCGCTACTACCAGACGCACAAGGTATACGGTAGCAATGACGTGCTGCAGACCGAGCGCGTCTGGGGTGGCAAGGCGCCGGAAGTGGGCATTGCTGTGGATAAAGACGTCTACGTCACCATTCCCCGCGGCGGTGAGGAAAGCATCAAGGCGGACCTGATCATCGACGGCGAAATCGAAGCGCCGATCAAAAAAGGTCAGCAGCTGGGCAAGGTGGTTGTGACCCTGGATGGCAAAACAGTCGCCGATGTCAAGGCGGTGGCTGCCGAGGATGTGGACCGGGCCGGCTTCTTCAAACGCATGTGGGACGCGATCAAGCGTTTTGTCATGGGCTTCTTCAGCTGACCGAATCCCGTTACGTCGAGAGGGCGATCCATCCGGATCGCCCTTTTTTGTGGCCGCTACACACAGGCACCGGCCAGGTCCCTGTCCACTAATCGTTCACCGCTGTATAATCGCCGCCCGGCCGCGCCCGGTATCTGTCCATTTCTGTCTGTGCGGCCCCGGAGAGCGGTATGAGTCAAGATCCCAATCAGCAGCCCCCCAAAATCGAGTTTCCCTGCGAAGACTATATGGTCAAGGTCGTGCGGGAGTCCGATGACGCCGTACACGAGTTCGTGCTCGAGGTGATGCGCCGCCACGCCCCGGGGCTGGATGAGGAGCGCATTGCACTGCGCGAGAGCCGCAACGGTAAATTCACCTCGATGACTTTCTTCATCCTCGCCACCGGCGAACCGCAGCTGCAGAGCCTGTTCGAGGAACTCAAGGCCCATCCGGCCGTACATATGGTGCTGTGACCATGACTGCAGATTCGCACACCCTCGTCTGTAATCTGGGCCGCCGTGACTACGAGTCCGTGTGGCGCGCCATGGCCCACTATACCGACACCCGTGACGGCGATAGCACCGACCAGATCTGGTGCGTGGAACACGAACCGGTGTTTACCCAGGGCCAGGCCGGCAAGGCCGAACACCTGCTGAATACCGGCGATATCCCCGTGGTGCAGGTGGACCGCGGCGGTCAGGTGACCTATCACGGCCCCGGCCAGCTGGTGGTCTACCCGCTACTGGATCTGCGGCGTGCCAAGGTGGGCGTGCGCGACCTGGTCAGTGCACTGGAAAATGCCACCGCGGACATGCTGGCGGAATACGGCATCGCCGCGGCGCCGCGTGTCGATGCGCCGGGGGTCTACCTGACCGAGGGGCCTCGCACCGGCAACAAGATCGCCTCGGTGGGGCTGCGGGTGCGTCGCGGCTGCAGCTTCCACGGCATCGCCATCAATATCGATATGGATCTGGCGCCCTTCCTGCGCATCAATCCCTGCGGCTACGCGGGTATGCAGATGGTGCAGATGGCCGAGCTGATCCAGCCGGCGCCGGGCTGGAATGCCGTGGCTGATCTCTTTGTGCGTGCATTGCTGCGCGCGCTGGCACTGCCGGAGGCCGACTGGCAGCCGGTAGACGAACAAATTTTTGCGCGTGCGCGCGCCGCCGGCGGGGAGGCGACTCCCGGCGCGGACCAACAGGAGCAGGAAACGAGCAATGGCTGATAATTCCACTACGGACAAGCCCGATCTGGTACCGGTAAAACGCACCCGCCGCCTGCAGCAGGGGGAAAAGCTGCGCGATGCCGACAAGGTAGAGCGTATTCCGGTCAAAGTGATCGCCAGCGATAACCTGCTGCGCAAGCCGGACTGGATTCGCGTCAAGGTGCCCGCCTCCAAGGAAGTGGACCGTATCAAAAGCATTCTGCGCTCGCAGAAGCTGTCCACCGTCTGCGAAGAAGCCAGTTGTCCCAATCTGGGGGAGTGCTTCAGCGGCGGCACCGCCACTTTCATGATCATGGGCGAGATCTGCACCCGCCGCTGCCCCTTCTGCGACGTGGGCCACGGCAAGCCCAACCCGCTGGATCCGGAAGAGCCCCAACACCTGGCGGAAGCGATCGCCGCCATGGGCCTGCGCTATGTGGTGATTACCTCGGTGGACCGCGACGACCTGCGCGACGGCGGTGCCCAGCACTTCGCCGACTGTATCCGTATCGCCCGCGAGCACTCGCCCAACCTGCAGGTGGAGATCCTGACCCCGGATTTCCGCGGTCGTATGGATGTGGCGCTGGATGTTCTCGAGGCCGAGGCGCCGGATGTGTTCAACCACAACCTGGAAACCGTGCCGCGCCTGTACCGCGAGTCGCGCCCCGGCGCCAACTACAAGTGGTCGCTGAAGCTGCTGCAGGAATACAAGAAGCGCCGCCCGGACGTGATGACCAAGTCCGGTCTGATGGTCGGTTTGGGTGAGGAGAAGGAAGAGATCTTCCAGGTGCTCGACGATATGCGTGCGCATGACATCGACATGCTCACCATTGGCCAGTACCTCCAGCCGAGCAAAGAACACCTGCCGGTGCAGCGCTATGTGCACCCCGACGAGTTCGAGGAGTACCGCCGCTACGCCGAGCAGATTGGCTTCAAGCACGCTGCCTGTGGTCCGCTGGTGCGCTCGTCTTACCATGCCGACAAGCAGGCCCACGGCGAAACAGTCAGCTGATCCCTTCCTTCGGTTCGCCCGGCCCAGAGTAGTGCCAGCTTGAGCAGGCCTAAAGTGGGACGCGGGCGGACTAACTGGCAATCCCCTGTAGCGTTGGCACCGTGATAGTCTCACGGAGCTGCCGGGTGACCGGCCGCCGACAAACGCGATGATGCAGCAACAATAATGAAAGAGATGAGGTGATTTATGGCCGGGGGTCAAGTGACCATGGGTGAGGCGCAGGCCTCTGTTGGCAAATCTGCTGGCGACTACCGGTTTGCGCTGACGGCGCTGACCGTTCTGTTTTTCATGTGGGGCTTCCTGACCTGCCTCAACGATATCCTGATTCCACACCTGAAGGCAGTCTTCGACCTGAACTACACCCAGGCGATGCTGATTCAGTTCTGTTTCTTCGGTGCCTACTTCACCGTTTCACTGCCCGCCGGGGCGCTGGTCAAGCGCATCGGTTTCCAGCGCGGTATCGTCGGTGGCCTGGCGGTGGCTGCAGTCGGCTGCCTGCTGTTCTATCCGGCGGCTGGCTATCAGGCCTACCCGCTGTTCCTCGCGGCGCTGTTCGTGCTGGCCTCCGGTATCACCCTATTGCAGGTCTCCGCAAACCCCTATGTGGCGGCGCTGGGTGACCCGAACACGGCGTCCAGCCGGCTGACCATGACCCAGGCGTTCAACTCCCTCGGCACCACGGTGGCGCCGTTCTTCGGTGGGGTACTGATCCTGGCCGCCGCGGCCAAGGGTATGGAGGCGATGGATCCACAGGCGCAGGCGCAGTCAGTGCAGGTTCCCTATCTGATGCTGGCCGCGGTGCTGGCGGTGCTGGCGGTGGTGTTCAGCCGCCTGAAGCTACCGGAACTCAACGCTGTAGCTGGCGATGACCACAACGAAGGCGAAAGCGTATCGCTGTGGTCGCAGTCACATCTGGTACTGGGTGCTATCGGCATCTTCGTTTACGTGGGTGCTGAGGTGTCCATTGGCAGCCTGCTGGTCAATTTCCTCGGTCTCGACAGTGTCGCCGGCATGGAAGAATCGCGCGCCGCGCACTTTATTGCCTTCTACTGGGGCGGGGCCATGGTGGGGCGCTTTATCGGCGCGGTGGTAATGCGCTCGGTCTCCCCCGGCGCCGTGTTGGGCTTCAACGGCCTGGCGGCCATTTTCCTGGTCTTCACAGCCATTGCCGGTTCCGGCGCGCTGGCCATGTGGGCCATTCTGCTGGTGGGTCTGTTCAACTCGATCATGTTCCCGACCATCTTCAGCCTGGCTCTGCAGGGCCTCGGCAAGCAGGCGGGCCAGGCCTCCGGCCTGCTTTGTCTGGCGATTGTCGGCGGGGCGCTGGTACCGCTGCTGCAGGGCGCAGTGGCGGACAACCTCGGACTGCAGATCTCCTTCCTGGTGCCGGTGGCGTGCTACGCCTATATCGTTTTCTACGGCCTGAAGGGTTGCCGCGCCCGGACAACCTGAGCCGGTTTGTGGCACAAAAAAAGCGGGTGTGGCGCCAGGTGCCACACCCGCTTTTTTTTGTTCCGGCGTTAGTGCGTATAGGTCAGGCAGTTGATGGAGCCACCGCCATTGGGGCCCACCTGGATACTGTCGGCGGCGCACTCGAGGTCGTCGTTGTGCTTGCAGTCCGCCATCTTGCAGGCGCCGACACCCGCGGTGCGACCACTATGGGTGTGGCTGGAATTGCCGAAATAAGTGTCGCAGTCCGGAGCGTCGGGTGAACCGATGGTGATGGCTCGGGCATGGCAGGCCGTGTTGGCGTTAAAGGCGCACTGGGTAGCGGCACACTGGGCGACTTCGGGCATGTCGGTAGCGATGATCATGGCTGGCCTCACTGGATCTGGGAAGGGATTGTCCTCGTTCGAGCCTAGTCCAGTGTGTTGGCTTGTCAATGCAGGCAAGGCGGGCCATGACAGACAGTTTATTGGGTGTTACCCCGTACAATCTGCCGCCGCCGATCCATGTGCCACGGAGACCGGTAATGGTGACGGCGCCGGGCGCTGTGCGTGGAAGACACCAGGCAAATGCGGTAGCGACGACACTTTCCAGATTCGCCTGCAGGGAAACGGTGGCGGTGTGGATTACGCCGCGCCGGACTCCCACGCCATCAACACCAGCTCGGCATCGTTTCTGGGCAGTTTGATGGTGCGCTCGGTTTTCATACCGAGCTTTTCCAGCAATTCCAGTGAGGAAGTATTGTCCGGCAGCGCGATGGCAACGATGCGTTTGAGTCCGATGGACTCGCGACCGTAGGCCATCACCGCGCTGGCGGCTTCCAGTGCGTAACCGTGGCCGCGGAACTCGGGCAGGAAGGCGAAGCCGATATCCACATCCTCGAGACCGTCGCGCTTGACCAGGCCGCACAGGCCGATGGGGGTGTCGTCTTCCCGCGCCACGCGGAACATGCCGAAATTGTACTGGCGGTACATCGCCATGGGGCCGTCGACGATGTAGCGGCGGGCGTCGTCCTCGCTGTGTACGCCGCGGTCGCCGACGTTGCGGATAAAGTCCGGATCGTTTAGGACGGCCAGCATCAGTGGCGCGTCGGCTTCGGTGAGTTCACGCAGGACCAGGCGTTCGGTACGCAGGGGGTTCATCGCAGTCTCCAACATTCTGACTACTGCATGATGCCCGCTGCGCCGCCATTTGTCAGCGCAGGCTGTGCAGGAACTGCAGATGGCGCTCGTACTGGCTGAGGATATCGGTGAGCAACTGGTCGCGGGTCCAGCCCATCACGTCGTAGTCCTGGCCGCCCTCGCTGAGGTGTACTTCCGCGCGGAAATATTTATCCGGTGAGCCATCGTCACGGGTGTCGTCCAGTTCGGCATCGGGATCGGCGGCGTTGGGTTTTAGGTGTGCCTTGGGGTAGATACTGTAAACGAAATCCAGTTCCTCTCCCTGGGATACGGTCAGGTGTACTGCGCGGTTATCCCCATCGCGGACATACGCCTGCAGGTTGTTGTGTTTGCCCTGCGCGGCGAAATCCCGCATCGCCGGTAGTGCCACCTCGTCGATATAGTCGTGCACTTCCTGCAGTGACGGTAACTGCACGAGGTTGCGCAAGCGCCGTTCCCACGACACCGGATTGCGCGCGCTGATCGGTGCCACCGTGGCACTCTGCGCATCGCGTTTGGCGCTGTCGGTGCGCAGTGCCTTGACCAGGCCATAGAGTGCCGCCAGCAGGATGATGGAAAAGGGCAGGGCGCTGGTAATCGCGGCGGTCTGCAGTGAGGCCAGGCCGCCGGCCAGCAGCAGTGCGATGGCGACTATACCGACGATGGCAGACCAGAAAATGCGCTGCCACAGCGGCGTGTCGTCGCGGCCATGGGAGGACAGCATGTTCATCACCATGGCCCCGGAATCCGCCGAGGTGACGAAAAAGATCACCACCAGCACGATTGCCAGCAGTGACAGTATGTTGGAAAGCGGAAACTGTTCCAGGAACTGGAACAGGGCCAGTGACTGGTCCTTCTGGATTATATCTGCCAGCGATTGCAGACCATCCTCGCGGATAAAGTGAATCGCCGAATTGCCGAATACCGTCATCCACAGAATGGTGATCATGGTCGGCATCAGCAGGGTGCCGGTAATAAATTCGCGAATGGTACGGCCGCGGGAAATACGCGCGATAAAAATACCCACAAACGGCGACCACGACAGGCACCAGCCCCAGTAGAAGATAGTCCAGCCGCCGATCCAGTCGGTGGGTGCATAGGCGTAGAGGTTGAAGGTGCGATTGACGATCACCGCCAGGTAGCTGCCGAAGTTCTGCACGAAAGCCTGCAGCAGATAGACGGTACTGCCGAGCACCAGGATAGTGAACATCAGTATCGCCGCCAGCCCCATATTCAATTGCGACAAGCGCTTGATCCCGGCATCCAGCCCCGCCACCACCGATAGCGTTGCCAGTGCGGTGGTGACCACAATCAGGATGACCTGCACGCCGTTGCTCACCGGAATACCAAACAGGTGATTGAGGCCCGAGTTCATCTGCAGTACACCGAAGCCGAGAGTGGTGGCGGTACCGCAGACGGTACTGACGATGGCGAAGACATCGACGGCGTTGCCGATCGGTCCGTGGATGCGCTCACCGATCAGCGGGTAGAGTGCCGAGCGCAGGGTCAGCGGCAGGTTGTGGCGATAACTGAAATAGCCGAGGATCAGCGCCACACCGGCAAAAATGGCCCAGACATGGAAGCCCCAGTGGAAAATGCTCAACACCATGGCGTCGCGGGCGGCCTCGACGGAGCCGGGCGCCGCGTCCGGCGGGTTCAGGTAGTGCATGACCGGTTCCGCCACGCCAAAAAACAGCAGGCCGATACCGATGCCGGCCGAGAACAGCATTGCCAGCCACGACCAGAATCCGTAATCCGGCTTGGCGTGTTCCGGTCCGAGCTTGATATCGCCGAAGCGCGACAGGGCGATCAGCACCACGGTGATCAGCAGGATGGCCACGATCAGGATGTAGTACCAGCCCATGTAGTCGACGATACCGGCCTGCAGCGCCTTGAAGCGCTGGGTGGCGTCCTCGGGGAAAAACACGGCGTAGGCGACCAGCAGCAATAACACTGCTGTGGAGGTGTAGAACACCGGTGGGTCGAAGTGGGCTTTGCCCGGTTCTGCAGGAGAGTCTTGCTTCATGGGGCTGCCTCGTCCGTCTCTGCGGCGGCGCAACTGAGGCACCGCCGCAGGGAACTACTTCCGGACTCTTCGGACTCGCGCAGGAATAACTTCTGCGCGAGCCCTTACTTACCTGAGTGTATGCAGGAACTGCAGGTGGCGCTCGTACTGGGTGAGGATATTGGTCAGTAGCTGGTCCTTGGTCCAGCCCATGACATCATAGTCCTGGCCACCCTCGCCCAGATGCACTTCCGCGCGGAAATATTTCTCCTCGCTGCCGTCGTCGTGGTCGTCATCCAGCTCCTGGTCGGTGAAGCCTTCGTGCTCGGTCAGGTTGGCATTGGGTTTCAGGTGTGCCTTGGGGTGAATCCCGTAGATGAAATCCTGCTCATCGCCCTGCAGTACCTCCAGGTAGACGTAGTGATTTTTGCCCTTGGAAACCCGGGTTTCGTAGCCGTTCTTGCGCATTTCCTCGGCGAACTCGTGCAGTGCCGGCTCGCCGGTCTCACGGATATACGCGCGTACTTCTTCGAGATCGGGCAACTGGATGACATTGCGCAGGCGGCTGCGCCAGGTGCCCGAGGTGGAACCGGTGAATGGCGCCACCGGTGCGGTCTGCGCGTCGCGCTTGGCGGTGTCGGTGCGCAGCGCGGAGAAAAGGCCGTAAATGGACGTCAGCAGAATCACCGAAAATGGCAGTGCGCTGGCGATCACTGCGGTCTGCAGCGAGCCCAGGCCACCGGCCAGCAGCAGGGCGATGGCCACCACACCGATCAAGGCACACCAGAAAATGCGCTGCCACAGTGGTGTGTCGTCGCGGCCGTGGGAGGCGAGCATATTCACGACCATCGCACCGGAATCCGCCGAGGTGACAAAAAACACCACCACCATCACCACAGCCAAAAGTGAAAATGCATTGGAAAACGGGAACTGCTCCAGGAACTGGAACAGGGCCAGTGACTGGTCTTTGCTCACCACTTCGCCCAGTGAGGTCAGGCCCTGGTCGAGAATCATGTGGATGGCGGAGTTGCCGAAGAATGTCATCCACATCAGTGTCAGCGTGGCGGGGACCAGCATGGCGCCGATCACGAATTCGCGGATGGTGCGCCCGCGGGAAATACGCGCGATAAACAGCCCCACGAACGGTGACCAGGACATCCACCAGCCCCAGTACAGGATGGTCCAGCCACCCAGCCAGTCAGTGGGCTTGTAGGCGTAAAGATTGAATGTTCTGTTGACGATGACCGACAGGTAGCTGCCGAAATTTTGCACAAATGCCTGCAGCAGGTACACGGTGCTGCCGAGAAACAGCACCATCAGCAGCAGCAGCGCCGCCAGCCCCATATTCAGTTGCGACAAACGCTTGATGCCCACATCCAGGCCCATCACCACGGAAATGGTGGCGAGGATCGTGGTGACGATGATCAGGATGACCTGGGTCGTATTGCCCACGGGCACGCCGAACAGGTGATTGAGCCCGGAGTTGATCTGCAGTACCCCGTAACCGAGGGTCGTGGCCACGCCGCACACGGTGCCGACAATCGCAAATACGTCCACCGCATCGCCAATGGGCCCGTAGATGCGCTCGCCGATCATCGGGTAGAGCGCCGAACGCATGGTCAGTGGCAGTTTGTGGCGATAGCTGAAATACGCCAGAATCAGCGCCACAATGGCGTAGATGGACCAGGCGTGAAAGCCCCAGTGGAAAAAGGTCAGCACCATCGCCTGGCGCGCCGCTTCGACCGTACCCGTTTCGCCCACCGGCGGTGACAGGTAGTGCATGACCGGCTCGGCGACACCGAAAAACAGCAGGCCGATACCCATGCCGGCGGAAAACAGCATCGCCAGCCACGACAGGTAGTCGTAATCGGGCTCGGCGTGTTCCGGGCCGAGTTTGATTTCGCCGAAGCGTGAAATGGCGATAAACACTACGCTCAACAGCACAATCGCTACCACCAGTACGTAGTACCAGCTCATATTGGTGACGATACTGTGTTGCAATGCCTTGAAGCGCTGGGTGGCGTCGTCGGCAAAAAGTACCGCGTAGGCGACGAGCAATAGCAGTATGCCGGTGGAGAAATAGAATACCGGCGGATTGAAGTGGGCTTTGGATTTGGGGTCAGTTTTGTGCAGAGGCATAGAGGGTCCGGAATTGGGCTCGCTATCACGAGGTTAAAAAACGCGCCTACAGATCCTAGCATAGTCGAGTTTTTCGCATAGTCTTGCAGTTAATATCCAATTGGTTCTTCATGTTGAAAATTTCTAAAAACCTGTCCCTGCCGCTGGAGGAGATCGAGATGAGCGCGGTGCGCGCCCAGGGTGCCGGTGGCCAGAACGTCAACAAGGTGGCCAGTGCGATTCACCTGCGTTTCGATATTGGCGCTTCATCGCTGCCGGAAGCGCTGAAGGCGCGGCTGCTGGGGCGCAGCGACCAGCGTATTTCCAGTGACGGTGTGGTCGTGATCAAGGCGCAGCGTTTCCGCACCCAGGAAAAGAATCGCGAGGATGCGCTGGCGCGGCTGGCGGAATTGATCGCCGCCGCCGACAAGAAACGCAAGCACCGCATCCCCACCAAACCCGGGCGCGCGGCCAAAGAGCGGCGCCTGCAGCAGAAATCGCGGCGCGGCAAAGTCAAGTCGCTGCGCGGCAAGGTTACCGATTGAGCGGCGACACGGAAATTAGAGGAGAGGTTATGTCCAAATGCTACTCGGCAGAGCAGCTTCAGCAATTCGCCAGTACGCTGTTCCAGCGCGCCGGCCTGGGCGCGGAGCGCGCCGAAGTGATGGCGCGCGTATTTCTCGAAGCGGATCTGCTCGGCTTCACCACCCACGGCATCAATCGGGTGTCCAGTAACCTGCAGTGGCTGCTCGACGGGGCCTCGCGCCGCGACGGTGAACCGCGGGTGATCGCCGACCGCGGTAACTGCTTCAACTGGGATGCGGAATTCCTGCCCGGCCCGTGGGTGTTGACGCGGGCGATCGAGCAGGCGCTCGAGCGGGTGGCGGAGCACGGCGTGGTCAGCGCCACCATCCGCCGCAGCCAGCATATTGCCTGCCTCGCCGCCTACCTGCCGCAGGTCGTGGAGGCCGGTTGTGTGGCCATCCTGACCTGTTCGACACCGGCAGAGCACACGGTCTCGCCCCAGGGCGGGCGCGATCCGCTGTTCTCCGCCAATCCCCTGGCCTTTGCCGCGCCGGCCGGCGACTACCCGCTGCTGTTCGATATCAGCATGTCGGTCACCGCGGGCGGTTATGTGGCACGGGCCAAGCGCGAGGGCCGCAGGTTGCCGCAGGAATGCCTGAAAGACAGCGACGGCCAGTTGTCCGACGATCCGGCAGCGTTCGCTAACGGCGGCAGCATCCTGCCGGTGGGCGGTGCCGACCACGGCTACAAGGGCGCGGCGCTGTCCGCGATGCTGGAGGTGCTGTCGATGGCTCTCGGTGGTTACGGTCGCGGCGACCGCGAATCCGCCGCCGACGACGAGGCCAATTCGGTCTTCCTGCAGATTATCGATCCCGCGGCCTTCGGCCCGCGTG
The DNA here is from genome assembly GCF_039696035.1 of Microbulbifer sp. SAOS-129_SWC. Classification (GTDB taxonomy): domain Bacteria; phylum Pseudomonadota; class Gammaproteobacteria; order Pseudomonadales; family Cellvibrionaceae; genus Microbulbifer. Next base: position 3,355,823 of record NZ_CP155567.1, on the reverse strand, counting down.
CGGATTTCCTGCGCCAGACACTGGCGCTGTGCAACCTGTGGGAAAACAACCGCAGCGACGGCGATGCGCCGGTACGGGTGCCGGGCCAGCGCGCCTGGGCCGCACGCACGCGCCAGCTGCAAAATGGCGTCGAGCTGTATCCGTCGATTATGGGCGACCTGCAGCCGTGGGCGGACAAGCTGAATGTCGCCATGCCGCAACCACTATAAATCCGCGGTGCCATCTGGCCGCCGTCTGGCCGCCATTTCAAAGACCGCAACGGGCGCGAGGACTATCGCCGGTGACAGAACAGGCAAGTGCTGAGATTGAGCAGATACTCGGCTTTATTGTCGAGATCGAAAAGCTCAAGGCGGTAATACGCAAGACGCGGCCGGTGGGGCTCGATCGCTACGAGAACTCGGCGGAACACAGCTGGCATGTGTGCCTGGCGGCTCTGATGCTGAAAGACTACGCCGACGAGGCGGTAGATATTGATCGCGTGATCAGGATGCTGCTGATTCACGACCTGGGAGAGATCGATGCCGGCGACAAGATCATTTACCAGAGCGAAACGGAGCAGCAGAAGGCGCGCGAGGCGGCCGGAGTAAAACGCCTGCTCGAGCTGTTGCCCGGCGATCGGGGCGAGGTATGGTTCGCGCTGTGGCAGGAATTCGAGCGCGGCGACAGCGCCGATGCGCGCTTTGCCCGCGCCATCGACCGGGTGCCGCCACTGCTGCACAACCTGCACGGCGGCGGCCATTCCTGGCGCGAGCACGGCATTTCGAAAACGCGCGTGCTCGATGTGAACAGCCGCATCGGCGCCGGCAGCAGTGCCCTGTGGGCGGTGATGCGCGAAAAGCTGCTGGCCGCGGCGGAAGACGGCACCCTGCCGTAGTGGGCCGTGCGGTTTAGTTAACGAACAGGGCCCACTGGCGCAAGGCGAGGCGCTGACTTAACGGTAGGGCGAGTTCATCTCCACGTTCTGGTAATCCGCCTGGCGCAGTGCCAGCTCCTGGTGCAGATCGTCCAGTTCCGTGCCCAGTTCCCCCTGCCGCTTCTTCATCCGCGCAATGTCGGCGAGCAGGGTGATGCGCTCGTCCCGCGTGGCCTCGTCACTGATCAGGCGCGCGCTCTTATCGGTAATATCGTCGGCCAGCTGTTCGCGTTCCACTTCATGGTCGTGGATCGCCGCGGCTACCTCGTCGACCGCGTGCTGGGCCAGGTAGAGGTCGCGGCCAGCCTGGTAGGCATTCAGAAACGGGCCCTCGAGATTGGCCGGGCAGACGCCGGTGTAGGTCTGGCCGGCGCGACCGCTGCGGTATCCGCGCTGCTCGGTGCAGTAGAGCCGCAGTCCCTCACTGCGACCGGCGCGGTAGGCCTCGGTATCCGGGCGCACACCGTAATCCGCACAGGCCTGGCGGCGGCGCGACAGCTGCGCAACCTGCGCGCCGGCGGCGCCGTCTTCAAATCCGAGCGCGTGCCAGTCGGCGACCATGCACTCCTCTTCACTCATACCCGCACAGCCACCCAGCAGCGCGACCAGTGCGGCAGTTATTAGTTTTTTGTCGATAAAGTTCACCGGCGGTTCCTGTTACACGGTTGTGATTCGGCGACATTATCGCATCGAAGCTGACTGTTTCCTGAAGACGGCGCAGGAAAAATGAGACGTTTGTCACAACAATTTGGCGACCGGCAACCGATACGCGGTTTTCGCCTGGCTATTCGGTACCTGTATCGGGGCGTTTCATTCCACGTGAATAGCGCGGATGCGGCGCCGGAAAGGACTAGGATAGGGGGATAACGCAAATAGGAAGGTAACCCGAACAAAAGGTAACCAGAACAAGAGGATCAGGCGATGAACGAATTCGTCCGCATGACTGCCGTGGAATTGTTACAAGGGTACAAAGACAAGACATTTTCCCCGGTGGAAGTCACGCAGGCGCTGTTGCGACAGATTTCACGCTGTAACCCCGTGGTCAACGCCTTCAACCTGGTGGACGAGGAAACCACGCTGGAATACGCGCGCGGGTCCGAGCAGCGCTATCAGGATGGCAGTCCCCGCGGCCTTCTCGACGGTGTGCCGGTGGCGATCAAGGACGTTTTCCTGACCCCTATGTGGCCGACGATCAAGGGCTCCAAGACCATCGATCCCGCCTCCACCCTGGGTAAGGAGGCGCCGGCCATTGCCGCGCTGAACCGCCACGGCTATGTGCCGCTGGGCAAGACCACGACCCCCGAATTCGGTTGGAAGGGCGTCACCGACAACCCGGTGGATGGCGTCACGCGCAATCCATGGAATCCCGACAAGACCACCGGCGGCTCGAGTGGCGGCAGCGCCGCGGCGGTGCCACTGGGCATGGGCCCGCTGGCGCTGGGCACCGATGCCGGTGGCTCCATCCGCATTCCCGCCGGCTTTTGTGGCCTGGTGGGCCTCAAACCCAGCTTCGGTGAGGTGCCGCACTGGCCGTCGAGCCCCTTCGGTACCCTGGCCCACGCCGGTCCCCTGACCTGGACCGTGTCCGACTGCGCGCTGCTGATGAACGTACTGACCGAGGCCGACAGCCGCGATATCAACGCGATTCCGCGCCGCAATATTGATTACCGGGAAGCGGTAAAAGGCGAACCACAAGATCTGCTGAAGGGCCTGCACATCGCCTACAGCGGTTCCCTCGGCTATGTGCAACTGGATCGCGAGGTCGAAGAGAGCGTGCGCGCGGCGGCACACCTGCTGCAATCCCTCGGTGCCGAGGTAACCGAAGTGGCGCCCGGCTTCGACGATCCTCTGGCGCCATTCGGCCATCTGTTTTACGGCGGCGCCGCCAATGCGCTGCGCAATATCGGCAAGCGCCAGCGCGCGCTGATGGATCCGCAGCTGGTGGCCGTCGCGGAGAAGGCCTCGCAACTGTCGATGCTGGATTACCTCGCCGCGGTCAACGAACGCATGGCCCTGTGCGAGCGCATGGCCAACTTCCACCGCAAGTACGATCTGCTGCTGACGCCAACACTGCCGATCACGGCCTTCAAGGCCGGGCGCGAGGTGCCGGAGGACTGGTCCAGCACCCGCTGGCCATCGTGGACGCCGTTTACTTATCCGTTCAATCTCACGGGGCAGCCGGCACTGTCGGTGCCCTGCGGCTTCTCCAGCGACGGTCTGCCCATCGGTCTGCAGCTGGTGGGGCGCCGTTTCGACGATGCAACGGTATTGCGCGCGGGGCAGGCCTACCAGCTGGCCGCGCCGCTCACCGACAAGCGCCCGGCACTGTTCACCGCCGGTGCCGCCGAGGGAGAGAAAGCGTGAGCCGCCTCGATTTCGATTTCTATGAATCCGAGGATCCGGTCTGGAATCCGGCGCTACTGACGATACCGGTTCCAGGCATCCGCAAGATGGTGAACCTGGCGGCCACGATGGAGGATGTGATCCACCTGTCGATCGGCCAGCCCGATGCGCCGGTACCGCCGCATATCATCGGTGCCGCGGTGGACGCGCTGGAGGCGGGGCAGACCGGCTACACCATGGACGCCGGTCTGCCGGAGCTGCTGGAGGCGCTGGCGGACTACAACGGCGCGCGCTACGGCCGCGAGATTTCGCCGGAAAATATTCTGGTGACCACCGGTGCCACCGAGGCCATCTATCTGGCGCTGACCGCGGTCTCCGCGCCGGGGCGCGAATTTATCGTGCCCGATCCGTCGTTTATGCTGTACGCGCCGTTGATCCGTATGAACGGCGGCGAGGTGCGGCATATCCCCACGCGCGCAGAGAACAACCACCAGCTGGATCCGCAGGAGGTCATCGACGCGATCGACAACAACACCCACGCGATTGTGCTCAATTCCCCCAGCAATCCCACCGGCACTGTCTACCCGCGCGAGACGGTGGAAACCATTGTGCAGGAGGCCGCCTATCGCGGCATCTACGTGATCAGCGACGAGGTCTACGACCACCTGGTATACGACAACCGCGACTATGCCGGCGTGCTGTCCTGCTGCTCCGACCTCGACCACGTGATGATCATCAGCAGTTTTTCCAAAACCTTCAGCATGGCCGGTATGCGCATCGGCTGGCTGATCGCCAGCCAAGGCGCGATCCGCAAATTGCGCCGCTACCACATGTTCACCACCACCGTCGCCAATACCCCCTGCCAGTGGGCCGGCGTCGCCGCGCTCAGGGGCGATCGCACCTTTATTGACGACATCGTCGAAACTTACCGCAAACGCCGCAACCGCCTGGTGCAGCTGGTAGAGCAGACGCCGCATCTCGAGGGCTATATGCCGGAGGGCGCCTTCTATCTGTTCCCGTCGCTGCCCGAGGGGATCAACGGCAACAATGTCGCCCTGCGCATGTTGCGCGAGACCGGCGTCTGTACCATCGCGGGCGATACTTTTGGCGAGTCCTGCCGCAATGCGCTGCGCTTCAGCTACGCCACTTCCATCGACAAGATCGAACAGGCTTTCGAGCGGATTATTCCGTGGATGGAAAAGCAGGACTTTAGTTGAGGCCTAAACTGAAGTGCGGGCAGCGCTAAAACACGCGCGCCGCCTGCGCCCAGGATTCTCAACCCAGATGTCTGCATGAACCCAAGCCCCCTGCTGCCCGAGCAGCTGTACTGGCACTGCCCGCTGGAGTGGCTGCGCGCCGAACCCGAAGCCGAACCCGGGCGGGATATCACGCGCCAGCCACTGGGTCAGACGCGCGCGCTGGAGGCGCTGGAATTCGCCGTCGAGATGCCGCAGAAGGGCTACAACCTCTATGTCGCCGGTTCGGTAGGGCTCGGGCGGCACGACCTGGCCCGACAGCAGATCGGCGCCTGGGCCGGGCGCCAGGAGCCGGCCAGCGATCTCTGCTATATCCACAACTTCGAGTCCGAGCACCGCCCCTGCGCGCTGGTGTTGCCCGCGGGCACGGCGCGCGAGCTACAGCGCGACATCGACGACCTGCTCGAACACCTGCTCACCGCCATTCCCGATATCTTCCGCAGCGAGGAGTACCGCGCGCGCCGCGACGAACTCAAGCAGGCGCTGGAAGAGCGCGAGGAACAGGCGTTCAGCGCGCTGGTGCAGCGCGCCAGAGCGCTGGGTATCGGCGTCGTGCGCACGCCCTCCGGTTACACCATCGGGCCGCTGCGGGAGGGCGAATTTATCAGTCCGGAGGAGTTCGGCAAGCTGCCGGCGGAAGAGCAGCAGCGCCTCAAGGACAACATTGAGCAGGTCAATATCGATCTCAAGGAGACCCTGGGCCAGGCGTTGCGCTGGCACGAACAGCTGGCCGAGGATGTGAAGCAGCTGAACAGCGAGTACCTGCACCTGACTCTCGACGAGCGCATCGACTGGCTGCGCCGGCGCTATCTCGGCTCGAAAACGGTGCAGGCGTTTATCGAAAATATCAAACGGGAAGTCACGCAGAATACCGATGACTTTCGCGCTGCCGGCGAGCGCGGCGAGAAGGAGGGCATTGCGCCCGCTAAATTGATTCGCGCATCGGAGTTCACCCGCTTCCGGGTCAATATTCTCGTCGATAACGGCGGCGCGCACGGTGCCCCGGTGGTCTATGAGGACAATCCCACCTATCACAACCTGCTCGGGCGGGTCGAATACGAATCGCAGATGGGCGCCCTGTTAACCAATTTCAGCCTGGTCAAGAGCGGGGCACTGCACCGCGCCAACGGCGGCTGCCTGATTCTGGATGCGCACCGGCTGCTGGTGACCCCCTATGTCTGGGAGACGCTCAAGCGCGCCCTGCGCTCACAGGAAATTCGTATTCAGCCACTGGAGTTGCAACTGGGGTTGCTGTCCACCAGCAGCCTGGAACCAGAACCGATTCCGTTGCAGCTGAACGTGGTCTTGGTAGGCGAGCGCTGGATCTATCACCTGCTGAAGGCGCACGACTCCGAATTCAGCCAGCTGTTCAAGGTCTACGCCGATTTTTCCGAGGATATCACCCGCGACCGTCACAGCGTGCTCGCCTATGCCCGCTGGATCGATGCGCTGGTAAAAAGCGAAAAACTGCGGCCGCTGTCTGCGGCGGCGGTGGCGCGGGTGATCGAGCAGGCCGCGCGGGTCTCCGCGGATGCGCAGAAGCTGTCGCTACATCGCGAATGGCTTGCCGATATGCTGCGCGAAGCGGGCTACTGGTGCCGGCACGAGAGCGACAGCCGCGTGGAGCCAGCGCATGTCCAGAAGGCGATAGAAAAGCGCGAGTATCGGCAGCGCCAGTTGCAGGAGCGTATGCAGGAAGCGGTGGAGCGCGATATCCTGATGATCGATACCGCCGGTGAACAGGTGGCGCAGATCAACGGTCTCTCCGTGATCCAGCTCGGCGACACCGCCTTCGGCCGCCCCTCGCGCATCACGGCCACCGCGCGCCTGGGCAGCGGCAAAATGGTGGATATCGAGCGCGAGACCGAACTGGGTGGCCCGCTGCACTCCAAGGGGGTGCTGATCCTTGGCGCCTTTCTCGCCAACCGCTATGCGCCGTCCGAGCCGCTGTCGCTGTCCGCGAGCCTGGTATTCGAACAGTCCTATGGTCCGGTAGACGGCGACAGCGCCTCACTGGCGGAGCTGTGCGCGTTGCTGTCGGCGATTGCGCAAGTGCCGCTGCGCCAGAGTTTCGCCGTCACCGGCTCGGTCAACCAGCTGGGGCGCGTACAGGCGATCGGCGGCGTTAACGAAAAGATCGAGGGCTTTTTTGAGCTGTGCCAGGCCCGCGGCCTGGACGGCAATCAGGGCGTAATTATTCCGGCGGCCAATGTGCAGCACCTGATGTTGAAACAGGAAGTGGTCGCGGCGGTGCGCGCGCAGCAGTTTTCCATCTATGCGGTGGCACAGGTGGATGAAGCACTGGCGTTGCTCAGCGGACTGGACGCCGGCAGTCCCGGCGACGATGGCCGCTTTCCCGCGCAATCGTTTAACGGTCAGGTGCAGAAGCGATTGCGGCGGCTGGAGGAAACGCGTACGCGGCTGTTGCAGCAGGAGCTGGACGCTGGCGTCCAGCCACCGGCACCCGTGGGCGAGAACAAGGAGAAAAAACCGGATCGGGACCGCTATTGAGTCCCGGTAGAGAACCCCTGTTGTTGTGTGGGGGCTGTATCAACTTGGTACTTTTTGAATCACACCAAAGTACCAAATCTGGCGTCATAGCGAAATTTAATCTCGCTACACAGTCCGCGGGTATACTTTCGGCTGGCTTCTGAATAGCGGCCTTTGCTCTCCGCAAAGCTCATAAAAGACAGCATGTCGGTTTTGTTATTCCAGGTGCGGAGGTTGATTTCCAGGTCTTTGCCGTTCTTTTCAATATGCGCGCAGCCGCCGATTAACATCTGGTCAAATCCCAGCGAGAATTCCTGCGCTGTGCCCTTTGCCGCACTCCATACACCGGCCTGCCAGGCATCATTCAGTTTATTGTACGTTTTGTTGGCCATTGCTTTTGCCGACACGGTCTGTTTCGCCACGCCCATCGCCTTGTGGGTATCGGACAGCTGGCTGTAAGCCTCGTGAACCGACCTGACCTGACCTCCCATGGCGTTGGCGACACCGCCTATCGCATGTGCCATCAGGATGCCTCTGACTTCCTTGATGATGATTTCGTTGGCGGTGGTGGGTTTGTTGAGGAACAGCCACCAACAGGTAAAGGGGTCCTCGGAATAGAAATCGTTGGATATCAGGACGCGTTTTTTTAACAGTCTGCTTTCTGACAAGCCGTGCACCATGCGCCACAACTTGCCATGTCCTTGCGCCTTGAGGCTGTTTTTCATTTGCCGGGCAATAACGAGACGGATCAATGCCGATCCAGTGAGGCTATCCAAGCTCATATCACTATCCTTGTAGAAGATCAGGGCCGGTTGCAGGCCGAGCGCGGTTATGTTCGTCGGTCTGAATGCTTGCTAGACGTCGGCGGGGCTCAGGAATCCGCCTGAGCAGATGGCAATACTAATTAATTGCCGGGAAAAAATCCCAGAAAAGCGCTTTTTTTTGCTGGCGCATAATGCGGGCGGGCGAGTTGTTTACAGAGGCGCCATCGGGCAGCGTTGCGTTGCTGTAAAAATTCGAGGTGCCGTAAAACGTTGGGGCTTGCAGTAAATTCCTGTTACAGCAAGTCTGCGCGGGTATTTTATGCGCCGGCCGTTTTATCGACCGCGGCGCTTTTGCAAGCGGATCCGCCGCCCAACCACTGCGTGCCATGCAAACAGTAGTACCAGTACCAACCCGACAAGGCTGTGACTGAGACTGGACAACCGGCTCAGGTCCATATCGCCGAAATAGTAGATCCCCACCGCTGATGCAAGCAGAAACGCGAACAGCAGTACCAGCAAAAGCCCGCTCACACGATTCTGCCTGCGGTGCCAGCCGGCGCGCATGTGCACCGTGGCCAGGGCGCCGATCAGACCGATGGTGAGGAACGCGGTGAGGCTGTGGGTGGCGGCGCTGGCGAGGCGTAGGCTACCGGAGAAGTGCAGCGGCGCGTCCATGTCCAGGCGCAGCTCCATCATATTGGGTATCAGCAGCAAGCCGCTGGCCGTCAGCGCGGCGACGGTGATCATCAGTGCGGCGTAGAACCAGCGCGGGTATCCGCTCAAGCGACGCATTTCGTTAATTCCAGGTTTCTTCTTCGATCAGCAGGCCGCCGAGGCCGGCGACGCGCGCCGCGCGCTCAGCGGCCGGTGCCAGCGCCGCGACCTTGGTCAGGGCGTCGGCGCGCCAGGCGAAGCGCGAGATTACGCTAAAGGTTGTGGCCTTGCCAATGTCCGCGGCGTCGTGCGCGGTTTCCGGACCGAGAATCAGGCCGGGGACATCGGCATCGACACCGCCGCCGGCACGCGAAGTGGCCAACGCGGCATTTTGCAGTGCGCCGAGGGAACGTGTGCTGCTATCGGCGCGGCGCTGTGATACCGGCAGCGCTAACTCCCCGAAGGCGCGCAGGTCGCCACCGGCGTTGATCCAGCCGGCGGTGATGCCGGCGCGTTTGAGCGCGGCGATGGCGCAATCCACGGCGTAGCCCTTGGCAATACCGTCGAGGGTGATCCGCACCGGGCGCGCGAGGCGCGCGCGGCCTGCCTCCAGTTCAATATCGTCGGCGCGGCCGCTGCCCAGATAATCGCCGCCGTGGTCGGGCAGGGCGCCGCGGGCCACGACGGCGCCGCCGAGGGTGCAGTTGAACAGGTGATCGCTGGCCGCGGTTATGGCGCGGGCCAGCCTGAGCAGCCGCAGCGTGTGGCGGGAGAGTGTCAGCCACTGGCCGGGATTGGCATTCAGGTGCGAGAGTTCGCTGTCGGGTTGCTGGAAGCTGGCCAGCCTGTGGATAAGGGCGATGACGTCGAAGGCGCTGTGGATAGCGGCTTCGGCGCGTTCCGCCGCCATCGTTTCAACAGCGCCCGCGGCGATCTCAACATAGGTGCCGAGCAGGGGGCGCATGCGTTTGATCTGCGCCCCCGGCCCGACAGCCGGGAAGTCAGGCATTTTTCAGGTACAGGTCCCAGATATTCAGCAGCCGCCGCACGCCATCGGTGACATTGCGGCACGACAGCGTAGCACCGCTGATATTGGACACATCCTTGCCCAGGCGGAGGGCGTCGTCGAGTGACTTGCCGTCGAACTGCTCGCGCCAGTCGGCCTGGCGCACTTCGCCGCCGTGGGTCTCACGGTAGCTGAGGATCTCCATGCCCAGCACCGCGCCCTCGGGGGACACCGCCAGCGCGTAAGTGATGAACTCGTGCTTGCCGATCACGTCGTCGACAAACATCCAGCCCAGATCCTCGCCGTCGCGCGCGGCGCGCCACACCTGCTGGCGATCGCGGCGCTGGCGCGTGCCGGCGTGGTCCTTGATCGCGTCGCGCTGGTCGTCGTCGAAGTTGAGCGCGCTGTCGACGAACTGGCTGGCATCGGGAAAGAACTGGCGCTGGGCCTGCTCCACCGTCAGATAGTCGGCGGCATAGGCCGGGGCGACCAGCGCGGTAATCGGCAGCAGCGCGCCGAGCAGCATTTCGTGTTTCATCACTGTTTCGCTCAGAAGTTGTAGCCGAGTTTCAGGCGGGCTTCGCTCTTGGTCTTTTCGATCAGGTGCAGGTCGTCGCCGGCGATGATCATTTCGCCACCGCCCTCGAGTTGCGGCATCCACGACAGCGTGGCCCACCAGTTGGCGTTGGCGTAGTGCAGGTTGGGGCCGGCGAACACCGACCAGCGCTCCTGGCCGACCTCGGTCTCGAACTCGGTCTCATAGTTGATTTCTGCACCCACGAACCAATTGGGCGCGAAGCGGTAGCTCACGCCCGAGCCCAGCTTGAATTCGAGCTCCATCTCCGGATCGGTGGGCCACTCGAAGCCGTCCGGCAGGCTATTGATCGCGCTGCGCTTGGCGTAGGTGCCTTCCATGGACAGGTTGCCGACCCAGATCAGCTGGCCTTCCAGCAGGTACTTCTGTGCCAGCAGGGAGGATTCCAGCGACAGGGTGTCCTTGTCGCGGCCGGAGTGGGGGTCGATGCTCATATAGTCGAACTCCCAGAAGCCGGACAGGCCAAAGTCATCCAGCGCCGGGCTCAGGAAGTTGTATTTTGCCGTGGCTTCGAAGCCCGCCACGCTCAGGTCGCGCTTGTAGTCGCCGGGGATATAGCCGTCTACCACCAGACCGCTGGTGTCCACCGCGATGGCCTTGAGACCGGCGCCGACGGTGAATTTGTTGCTGACGCCATATTCCACTTCTGTGGTGCTGTCGAAAGCGCGGTAGTGGCCGGTACCCTTGTCGCTGCGGTCGGTGAAGATCTGATACACCTCCCAGCTGCCCTCGGGCATGGTTTCGGCGCCTTTGACGTTGCCAAACAGGTTCTCGTCGGCGAGCGCGGGTGCGGAGAGAGTGGCCAGGACTGCGCCGATGGTGGAAAGGCGGCTTAGCTGATGCATGGTGGTCCCCAGAAAAATCAGACGGTGTCGTTATGTGCGGCGGAGTTTAGTAGCCTGTTAAGCGTAATGCAAACAGTTATCATTTGAATTGTCGTAACTGCTGGCCTGGTCGTGGGGAGACTGTTGTGCGAGCGTGTCGGACCCTGCGGTTGGGACCGGGTTGAGAGTGGGCGGCCAGCGAAATTGGTGTCTGGTTGTGGTCAATAGGTGACCAATTGGCGGGATAAATAATCCTGCAGCCAGCGCCAGTGCGAGACCCTTTATCCAAAAATTTTCCAGTTTGTTGACACCTATCCTTTGTGGCGGGGAAAACCACATCATATGTAACCTTTGTCACACTCTTTGGCACTCTTTTTTGTGTTTTGCAAAGAAGCGTTGCCGCCCGCCCGCCATTTGCATAATCTGGCCGCACAATAAAAGTGCGCCGACACAACCGGGTCGCCACACAAAAATCAGTGCACGTCTGTCGCGGGGTATTCGGCGGCGTGATCCTCACGAGATAACCATAAGAGAGAGGACGGGCTTACCATGCAATCATATTCATTCAAACCGCTGTCACTGGCTGTGGCCGCGGCGCTGGCGCTGCCGGTGTCCGCTGCCCTGGCTCAGGATGACAACAAATCGCCATCCGCAGATGATCGGGTGCTCGAAGAGGTCGTTACGACTGGTACGCGCCGGGAGGGGCTGGCCCCGACCGAGACGCTGTCACCGGTGGACGTGGTCGGCGGCGCCAACCTCAAGGACCAGGCCAGCTTCGATCTGACCGAGTCGCTGTCCAAGGTGGCGCCTTCGTTCAATACCCAGCGTTTCCCGATTGCCGACGGCACCGCGTTTATCCGCCCGGTATCGTTGCGCAACCTGTCACCAGACCAGACTCTGGTATTGGTCAATGGCACCCGCCGCCACCGTTCGGCGCTGGTCAATCTGCAGCTGGCGCCACTGGGCACCAACAACCAGGGCGCCCAGGCGGTGGATTTCTCCGCGATTCCCTCCGCCGCGATTCAGCGGGTGGAAGTGCTGCGCGACGGCGCTTCGGCCCAGTACGGTTCCGATGCCATCGCCGGGGTGGTGAACGTGATCCTGAAGGACGATGCCGAAGGCATTAATGTGTCGGCGCAGACTGGCGAATATTTTGCCGGCGACGGCCAGCGCAACAGTCTGTCCGTCAATGCCGGCTTCCCTCTCGGCGACAGCGGCTTCGTCAACACCACGCTGGAGCACTCCACCGCGGACAAGACCTGGCGTGGCGCCGCGCGGCCGGATGCGGAGTTCGTCGGTTCGGTGGTCGGTGTCGACCAGGTGCCGCTGGACGGCCTCGGTCAGCGCTGGGGCGATCCGAAAGTAGAAACCACCAAGCTGTTCATCAACAGTGGCTATACGCTCAGTAATGACGTCGAGTTGTACGGCACCCTGGGCTACTCCGACAATTCCACTATTTCCGATTTCTTCTACCGCGGCCCGGTGCTGGACCCGCAGTATGCATTCGGCGCCCGCGCCACGCTGCAGGCGGACAGCAACGGGGACTTTATGCCCGATCCGGCGCCCCAGTCGCTGATCGACAGCATTACCGCCCAGGGCCTGAGTCCGTCTGATTACCTGGTGGCGGACAGCTCCAGCGCCAGCGGCTATGTGCTGCGCAACCCGATCTACACCCAGTTCCCCGGCGGCTATAACCCGCAGTTCGGTGCCGATATCACCGATCTGTCCGCGGTGTTCGGCGCTCGCGGTGAGCTGGCATCTGGCATGACCTGGGATCTGCGCGGGCGCACTGCGCAAAACGAAGTGAGTTATGTACTGAAAGACTCCATTAACCCGAGCCTCGGTGCCCTGTCCCCGACCAGCTTCCACCCGGGCACCCTGACCCAGGAAGAGCAGAGCGTGAACGCGGATTTCGTGCAGCCGATCGAGATCGCCGCGCTGGCCAACCCGCTGAACGTGGCGTTCGGTGCCGAGTGGCGCAACGAGACCTACAAGATTGGCGCCGGCGACCAGGCTTCCACTGCGGTAGGCCCCACGGCGGCGGTGTTTGGCGTGGGCTCCGATGGCTTCCAGGGCTTCCCCACCGAGGCCGAGGGCAGCTATAGCAGCGACAGCATGGCGGCCTATGTGGATCTGGAGGCGGACGTTACCGACAAACTGACCCTGGGTGCGGCGCTGCGCTTCGAGGACTACGATCTGTTCGGTTCCACCTCCGACTGGAAACTGTCCGCGCGCTACGACTTCAACGAGACCTTTGCACTGCGCGCCACTGCCAATACCGGTTTCCGCGCGCCGACCCCGGGCCAGGTAAACACGCTCAATGTCACCACTACCGCCAACCCCGATGGCAGCCTGACGCCGAGCGGTACTTACCCGGTGGACCACCCGGTTGCCCAGGCACTGGGCGCAGTGGATCTGAAGCCGGAGGAGTCCGCCAGCTACACCATCGGTGCGGTGATCAACCCGCTGGAGAACACCAGCATCACGGTCGATTACTACAACATCGATATCGAAAACCGCCTGGCGCTGCGCAACAACACCATCGGCGCGGACGAAGTAGCACTGCTGAGCGGCGCCGGTGTGAGCGATGCCAACCTGTTGATGGGTAGCAACGTCAACTACTTCACCAACGCGTTTGATTCCACCGTCAGCGGTGTCGACCTGGCGGTGACCAGCGACTTCGAGGTGGCCGGCGGCATGCTGACCGTGGACTTGCGCCACAATTACAACCAGCAGGAAGTGACCCGGGTTGCGCCCAACACCATCAACGCCACGCGCGTGTTCGATTTCGAAAACCAGGTGCCTAACCAGCGCAGTACCCTGACGTTCGATTACGACACCGGTGCCATGCTCGCCGGCTATGTGCGCTTTAACCGCTACGGCGACTGGGAATCGACTGGCGGCCAGCTGGAGCCGGACGGCAACGATACTTCCGGTGCCAGCAGCTACAGCGGCAAGATCCTCACCGATCTGGAAGCGCGGATGACCTTTGCGGAAAATTACACTGTCGCCCTGGGTGGTGAGAATATTTTCGACGTGGAGGCGGACGAAGAGGGTAACGGTACCCTGCAGTTCCTGGGGGTGCGCCAGGCGCTGACCTCGCCGTTCGGGTTCAACGGCGGTTTCTGGTATCTGCGTGCGAGCGCGCAATTCTGATCGCCAGGCTTCCGTTAAAAAACCGGCGCATACTGCGCCGGTTTTTTTTTGCCTTCAGGATGGGCGCGGCACCGTGCAAACAGCGATTGGCCCGCTGTTGGTCAAGAAAATTCCGCCAGGGGTCGCTGTGCTCGGCGGTGATTGACGCGCTCAATGGAAATTGCCTATAAAGGCGATGCCAAAAAAATGGCAATGTCGCGGCTGCCGTTGTGGCCCGCGACATGACGTCTAGGGAGAGACGCAATGATCAGTGAAGAAAAAGCCGAGTTCTGTATCCGCTCGTTTCGCAGTGCGCTGAATACCCATATCGGCGCCGGCAAGAACCCCAACGGGCGCAATGCCTGCGTACTGAACATTACCCGCCACGACGGCAGCGAGCTGTTCCTGTTCGCCTATTCCAGCGCGCGCTCGCTGTCTGCCACGGAGCACACCAACCTCGCCGCGGCGGGATTTCCGCTGGTGCCGGATGTCAGCCCGAATCTGCGCGTCTACGCCTGTGGTGGCATGGGCCAGTACCACACGGAGCCGCGGCTGATCAATTTCCTCTATGGATCGCCGGGTTATATCGAGAATGTGCGCACGGCCCTGCTCATTTCCGAAATCGATTGCTGCACTACCTGTATGCGCTACACCGTCGATCTGTTCGTGCGCGCGAACCCGAATGTGGATGTGTATACCGATGAGTACGGCAAGGTGCCGGGCCGCAACCAGCTGCCACGCTTTGTCTATCAGGGACCGGCGCCGCTGACCTGGAGTTGACGGGAGGATAGGGTATGGAAAACGGCGCCGCGCGCCGTTTTTTTGTCGGCAGGGATCAGCGCGATTGGGGCTGGTCGATATCGGTGTCGCACACGTGTTGCAACAGCGCGCCGGTGGTCCTGGCGAGGTTGTAATCCATTACCAGCTGCGGCTCGTCGGTAAACACGCCGTCGGCGCCCATCGCCGCCACCAGCTGCAGGTCGTCCGGGTTGTTGACGGTAAATACATAGCTCCTGAGCCCGCGGCGTTTGGCGTCGCGGATCAGTTCGGCGTCGGCGAAATCCAGGCTCAGGTGCAGGGAGTAGGCCTTGAGCGGTTCCGCGCCGGCAGCCAGGTCCAGCGGGACGCCGGACACGAGCACGCCGCGGCGCACTTCCGGCAGCAGCTGCAGGCTCTCGTAGAGCTGGCGGTGGTCGAAGGAGGAAATCAGGTATTGCTCGAAACTACTGCCGCTGTCGCGCACGTAGGATTCCAGTTCGCGTGCCACCAGCGCGGCGCAGTTGGGCCCCTTGATCTCGATATTGAGCTGGGCGCAATTGCCCAACAGCTCCAGCACCTCGCGCAGCGTGGGAACTTTGCCGCCGCAGGGCAGCAGCTTGCTGCGCAGCACTTCCGGGCACATGTCGGTGAGCAGTTCACTGCCGGCGATCAGGCGGCCCAGGCGGCGGTCGTGTTGCACCAGCAACTGGCCGCCGACATTCCAGATATCGATCTCGATACCGTCGACATCGAAGGCCAGTGCATGCTCGATGGCTTGCAGAGTATTTTCCGTCGCCCGCTGGCGGTAACCGCGATGGGCGAAACAGAACAGGGTGCCGGGTGTCTGCATAAGTACCTAGCGTTGCTGAAACTTCAGCGGCAGTGTGCTCCTGAAGTATGACGTGACGATGACAGCTTAACCATGTCGGTGTCAGGTTCGCGGCCAAATTGGCACCGGAATCGGTGCGGCCCGGCGATCAACGCGCGACTGGCACACAGTCTGGATGATCAGTCACCGGCCAGGGCACGGTAGCGGCCGCGGTGGAAAACCAGTGGTTCGCCGCCGTTGGCGGAAAAATCCAGTACTTCACCCAGCAGAATGGTGTGGTCGCCGCCATCGATGCACTGCGCCAGGCGGCAGTGGAAATACGCGGCACAGTCGTCCAGGCGCGGTATCTGGTCCGGGCCGGGGCGCCACTCTACCTGGCCGAACTTGTCCGCGCCGCGGCCGGCGAACAGGTTGGAGATATGCTGCTGGTCGGCCTTGAGCACGTGTACGGCAAAGTGTCCCTGTTGGGTGAAGGCATCGTAGCCGAGGGACTGCTTGTCGATACTCCACAGCACCAGCGGTGGCTCCAGGGACACAGAGTTGAAGCTGTTGACGGTCATACCCACCGGCTGGCCGGCGGCGTCGCGCGTGGTGACCACGGTGACACCGGTGGCGAACTGGCCCAGGGTGTCGCGCAGGGCGCGGCTTTGCTGGGCGTTGGGCGAAAGGGCCTGGTTACTGTCTGTGCTCATACCGTCGTTTAAATTTTGTGCAAATTTCGTGCTGGCGGCCATTCTACGGTAAAAGCGCCGATTTTGCGCGTATTACCTCATGGCGCCGGCACAGCGCTGGCGAGTCGCCAATACTTGTCAGTCATCCATCAGCGGCGCGCATTCCGCGGCCAGCGCGTCGCGCGCGGCGATGGCGGCACCGGTCAGGGCAAAACCGAGCAGGCGGCCGTCGTCGGCGCGGTACTCCGCGCGCACGCCGTCGTCGTCGGCATGAATCTGCCACTGACCGGCGGTGCCGGCCTGTGGCGGGCACACGGTGGTGGGGCGCAGGGTGGTCTTTACCGCCACCGGGATGGCGCCATAAGTCACCGGTGTCGGGTTGCCGTCCAGTGTCTGCGCCAGTGCGCGGGCGCAGGCCATCAGCGGCGCGACAAAATAGAGCAGGTGGCCATCGACTTCGGCGCAGTCACCGAGGGCGTAGATGTTGCGGTCGGAAGTCTGCAGCTGGCGGTCGACGGCAATGCCGCGACCGATGCGGACACCCGCGGCCTCGGCGAGGCCGGTGTTGGCCTGCAGGCCGAGGGCAGCGAGGGCGATATCGGCCTCGACCACTTCGCCGCTGTCGAGTTGCGCGCGGACGCCGCCGCCGTGGCGCTCCAGACGATCGATGCGGCTGTTGCCGTGAAAGCGCACGCCGGCCGTCTCCAGAGTGCGCTGCAGATCGCGACCCGCGGCCTCCGGCAGCAGGGTGGCCAGCGGCCAGTCGAGCGGGTCGATGACATCCACAGCGAACCCGGCCTGGATCAGGTCGTTGGCAAACTCGCAGCCGATCAGGCCTGCGCCCATCAGCAGCACGCGCTTGCGGCCCACCAGCGCGGTGCGGAAGCGGTGGTAGTCGCTGAGGCTGTTGACCCGGTGGAGGCGGGCGGTGCCGTCGCCGTCGATGGCGGGCAGGGGCCGGCAGCCGGCGCCGGTGGCCAGCACCAGTTTGCCATAGCGCAATGCGGCACTGTGGCTGCCGTTATCCGGTATCAGTGTCAGCAGCCGGTTGGCGGCATCGATATCACTCACGCGGGTATGCACGAGGATTTCCGCGTTCAGTTCCTGCGCCATCTGTTCGGCACTGGCCCCGGCCAATTGCTGCGGGGTCTTGCCGTGGGCGAGGGAGGCGGACAGCAGCGGCTTGGAATAATAGGTGCCGTCGTCGCCGGTGATCAGGACGATGGGCGTCGTCCGGTCGAGCTTGCGGAATTCACGCGCCAGGTTGTAGCCGGCCAGACCGGTGCCGACGATCACCAGCGGATCGATATCGCTGACCGTAGATGGTGCGGCGGGCGCCGGAGCGGGTTGCGCCGGTGCCTCGACCAGCACCATGTCGAATTCGTCTTTGCTCACCCCGCACTGGGGGCAGCACCAGTCCTCGGGGATATCCTCCCAGCGGGTGCCGGGGGCAATGCCGTCTTCCGGCCAGCCCTTGGCTTCGTCATAGACCCAGCCGCACACCATGCACTCCCAGATACGGTTGGCGGATGGGGCCGTAGCCGGAGCGGAAACGGTGGCAGTCTGGGCCTGGGAGGGGGGCTCGGCTGTTGCCGGCGCGCCGCCGGCAGCGGAGATGGCGACCATGTCGAAATCCGCCTTGGCGGCCCCGCATTCCGGGCAGCTCCAGTCTTCCGGGATTTCTTCCCAGCGGGTGCCAGGGGCAATGCCGTCCTCGGGCCAGCCCTTTGCCTCATCATATTGCCAGCCACAGATCTGGCATTCCCAAACGCGGTAGTCCGCCATGCATTCTCCCGAAATACTTGGCGGGCTGCGGAAAAGGTTTTTTCGGCAGCCCGCTGTCCGGCCATCAAGCGCCGGGCCCTAAGGAAAACCCGGCCATGGCCGGGTCTGGTGTGGAGTTTAAGGAAAATGGCCGCGGAAGTCTGCTACTCGGCGTCGCGCTGGGCGATATTGGTCAGCGCACTGTGGTAAATCTCGGCAATTTTCTCCGGTCCGGAAATGGAAATGCCGAGATCGTGGACCAGGCCGTCCTTGAGCCCGTAAACCCAGCCATTCACGGACAGGGGCTGGCCGCGGCGCCAGGCGTCGCGCACGATGGTGGTCTGGCAAACGTGGATGACCTGCTCGAGCACGTTGAGTTCGCACAGCAGGTCCATACGCTCCTTCTGCTGGAACAGGTCGATCAGCGTGTGGTGTTTATCGCGAACGTCCTGGATGTGGCGCAGCCAGTTGTCGATCAGCCCCAGCTGGCTGTTCTCCAGCGCCGCCTGCACGCCGCCGCAACCATAATGGCCGCAGACGATGATGTGCCGCACTTTGAGGATTTCCACCGCATACTGGAGCACCGACAGG
The DNA here is from genome assembly GCF_039696035.1 of Microbulbifer sp. SAOS-129_SWC. GTDB lineage: Bacteria > Pseudomonadota > Gammaproteobacteria > Pseudomonadales > Cellvibrionaceae > Microbulbifer. The sequence continues at coordinate 3,337,229 of NZ_CP155567.1, read as the reverse complement.
CAGTTGAGGTCGGTGTGGACCACCACATTGGCGACGTTGCGGTGTACGAACAGTTCGCCCGGCAGCAGGCCGACGATTTCGTTGGCCGGTACGCGGCTGTCTGCGCAGCCGATCCACAGGTATTCCGGGGTCTGTTGCTCGGAGAGCTTGAGGAAGAAATCGGGCTTGTCATCGCGAGTGGCGAGGGACCATTGCCGGTTATTCTTGAGCAGGTGATCCAGGGGGCGCAATGGGAATTCCTTCTGGCTGTGCGCGATCGTTCCAGCATAGCCGCTTTGTCGCCCACGGCCAAGCGGCGGTGTACTCGACCCCGCGTCCCTGCTACCCTTCGCGCGAATTCTTGGCGCTGGTGGCCAACCAGCGGCCCCAACCGGACCGAGTGGAGTCATGCCCAGAACCGTTCGTCAGCGGCCGCGCCGCCGCCGCCCCTACCGCAGCACCCCTCTGCACCGCCACCGTGCCCGCGTGCGCTGGCTGGTCGCGCAGCGCTTTCGCACCCGCAACTACCTGCGGCGTTTCGGTAATGTCGGCAGCGCCGGTGAAATCGATCCGGAGGGCGCGCTGGTGCCCCTGCAAGCCGATATCGACGATCAATCCTGAACCGGAGCTGCAATGAACGAGACCGCTACCGCCCTGACCACGCTGATTGCCGACTACCGCGATGCCCGTCACGGGCGCGATATCATTGCGCTGATGGAGGCGTATTCGCAGGATCCGTTCGGTGGCGGCGAGCCGCTGTCGGAGAAGTGTCGCACCCAGCTTGTGGAGAAACTCGCGGAATTTCCCGGCGCGTTCAGTGTACTGGCTTACCGCGGCGACGAGGCGCTGGGGCTGGTGAATTGCCTGATGGGCTTTTCCACCTTTATGTGCCAGCCGCTGGTGAATATCCACGATGTCGTGGTCAGCGAGCGCGCCCGCGGCGAGGGCGTGTGCGGAGCCATGCTGGATCTGGTCGCCGCCGAGGCCAAGCGCCGTGGCTGTTGCAAGCTGACACTCGAAGTGCTGGAAAAAAACCTGCCCGCCCAGGTCGCCTATCGCAAATGCGGCTTCAAGGCCTACACGCTGGATGAGGAAATGGGGCAGGCAGAATTCTGGCAGCGCTACCTGTAGCCGTGCGCTGCGCGGCCGTTGACCGGCCGGCTTGAGTGAACCCGACTGGATCGAGCGAAATAGTCGATAGTGCTTGCGCGTTGCATGGCGCTTGATGCAGTCGGGGAATATTCACGGTTTCTATAGACTTCTCTCCCCGCATATCTCCGGCCCCGCATAACGCCCAGGCCGCGGCGTTTTTGCGGGGCCACCGGCCCGTAATTCAAGCCGCGATCTGCGGAGTGTATCCGCGCGTCAAACGCGGCACAGTGCATCCCCCCTTGTGCAATACTTTCTGCAGCACTCGTTATCGAGTCGGTGCAGTTGTGCATCAAAATTGTGCGCGCGGGACAGGGAGGATTTTGCCATGCGTATGAGCTCCACTTTGGCGCAGGGCCGTTACTACTACTGTTGTGATGGCCGCGAAATGCCGGTACAGGATCACTGGCAGCTGGGCGATGATGACCGGGGGCGGCGTTTGCTGTTGAGCCAGCGCCTGGTCGGCGAGCGCGGTTTCGGCATGGAGGTGGGCGCGGTGCTCTGCGGCGGTCTGGTCAGCGAGTGCCGTATCACCTGGCGTGATGAAGTGGACGAGGTCTCCGCGTGCTACCAGCTGCAGAGTGCAGCGGCGCAACCGCAGTTGGGGGATATTATCGAGGCGCGCTGGAGTGGTCCCAATGGTCCGCAGGAGGCGCAGCTGAACGGGCGCAACCGCCTGCTGTTTCCTCTGATGCGTATATTCATGGGGCCTTTGCTGCTCAAGTTGCTGCAGTGCCGCGATGGCCTCGAAGTGGTCAGCCCGGATATCGTCGACCCGTCGCAGCGCGGCAAACTGCTGGCGCCGCGCATCAGCCACCGCAGCGCGCGCCTGCTGGCCGGCGACACGGCCACTCAGGGCGCCCAGGAGCTGGGTGCGGACGTCACCGGTTTCGTCTATCAGGGTGACGAGGCGGAGCGCGATGCGCACTGTTTTGTCGACGGCAGGGGATTGCTGGTCGGCTACGACTGGCCCTCCAGCACCGGGCGCCTGTGGCAGGTGCGCCTGCGCGATCTGGAGTGGTCGCCGCAACTCACAACCCTGTTGTAGCCGGCGCCGATCCTGTCGGTTACTTCTTCTTTTCGTGTAAAGTCTGGTGCGAGCCCCGGTCACTCTTTTCCACTCACGTGCCGCGCGCGGTTTCGTCGGCGACTTCAGCAGCGATGGTCTGCCCGGCTGGTTTATTGCGCAATCTGCCAGATAATTAGCGAAATTCCCGGCGCTTCCAGTGTAAGCTTGCGACGCATTGGAGAGACCCTGCCAGGGAGAGAGTTTTGTTGCGTCGCCGCTACCTGTTTACCGCCGCCCACCTGCTGTGGGTGCTCACCATTGCCACCCCCGTCGTTGCCGAGCCGCCCGCAGCAGCGGGCGATAACGAATCACAGCATCAGGAAGATCCCAGGCTCACTGTAGAGCAGCGCGAAGAGGCCTGTCTCAGCGAGCAACTGCTGGTCGCGCCGGCCGATATCACCGTGCAGGAAATGCGTGATTTCTGTGCCCGTGAGGCGCGCATACAGCCATCGGAACGGGCGCCGCGCCCGGTGTTCAGCTCGGTGCCGGAACCGACTCCGGAAGCCGAAGCGCCAAACCAGCCCAGGGTCAGCGAGCGCGCGGAGGCGATCCGCGACGCCGCCAGCAACCCGTTTACGCTGGCCTCGCACAAGACCAATTACCTGCTGCCGGTGGTCTACAACCCGGCGCCGAACAAGGCCGGCTTCGAGGATTTTGAAAACGCCGGGACGCCGGTGGCCCTGGATCGCATCGAAGTGCAGTTCCAGTTGTCGGTGCAGGTGCCGGTGTGGCGCGGCTTCCTCGGCAAGGCCTCGTTCATGAGTGTCGCCTACACCAACCGCAGTTTCTGGCAGGCCTACAACTCCGAGGATTCGGCGCCGTTTCGCGAGACTAACCACGAGCCGGAACTGATCATGACCTGGCTCAACGACTGGAGCCTGCTGGGTTTTCGCAACGTGGCCAACCAGCTGGCGTTCAACCACCAGTCCAACGGCCGCAGCGAGCCACTGTCGCGCAGCTGGAACCGGGTTTACGCCAATTTCTTCTTCGAGCGCGACAACTATTTCTTCACCTTCAAACCCTGGTACCGGATTCCGGAAAAGGCCGAGAACGACGACAACCCGGATATCGAGGATTACCTCGGATATTTCGAGCTGACCGCCGGCTATCGCGGCGCCGGGCAAAAGTTTTCCGTGCTGCTGCGCAACAACCTGCAGTCGCAGAACCGCGGCGCAGTGGAGTTGCGCTGGGGCTTCCCGATCGGCAACCGGGTGCGCGGCTATGTGAAATATTTTAATGGCTACGGCGAGAGCCTGATCGACTACGATGAGTCGGTGCAGACGCTCGGCATTGGCTTCGAGCTGGCTCAGGGATTTTGATTGGCATACAGCATAAGGAAGGCGGAATGAGGAGGGCGGAATGCCGAATTGTCGCCGCGTAGGGCGCGCCGTACGTAGCATCGAATCCGGCGCTGGGCGCGGCCCACGGCGATCTGGTATTGGCGCTCGGGCGCCGCGTGTCCCGCCTCTCGCATTCCGCTGTCGGCCTCATGTCCTTTGACGACACCTACCGCCTCAGCGCCCACGCCGTGATTACCAATGAAATCGGTGAGGTGCTGCAGCTGCGCGCCACCTATGCCGATCGCAACTGGGGGCTGCCCGGCGGCGCTCTCGACCCGGGGGAAACCGTGCACGAAGCGCTGCTGCGCGAGTGCCGCGAGGAGCTGGGGCGGGAGGTGCGCATCGATTACCTGAGCGGTGTCTACTACCACCGCGTCTACCATTCCCACGTATTTATCTTCCGCGCCCACTTCAGCGATTCCGGCAGCATCGTGCTCTCCGACGAGCACTCGGAGCTGGCTTACTTCCCGCTGGCGAAGCTGTCGACTGTCCAGCGCCAGCGGGTCGATGACTGCCTGCAGTTCGACGGCAGGGTGCGAAGCGCAAAGTTCTGATTAGCCACGGTTAAACGACATCCAATTTCGTTTCCCTGTCACCTTTTGGCAAATATCGCTAAATGCCGCCAGTTCGCGGAAATCCGCGTCCGCCTCCTTTAGTATCTCCTCCCATCTATTGGCGGGGCCTCGGCCCCGATTGAAAAGCTAAATAAAATCAAAAAGTTAAACGATGGACGAGACAGCGGCCGCCAGGCAACGCCGGGCTATGCTGATGGATAACGAATATGGGTTTGGAACTGAAGATGCCTGATCTGGGCAACCTGAGCGAAAAAGTACAGCCGCTGGAGTGCCGCGTGGCGCTGGTCAGCGACGACCGCGAGCTGGTCGACACCTGGGTCGGCGCCCTGAACGTCACCGCTGCACAGCACGAAAATCCCTACGGATTACAGTTCGAGTCGGTGACCAGCGCCGCGGCGGAACAGCTGGCGCTGCGGCAGGATACCCTGCAGGCATTGATCGTCGACGCCGGCGCTGACGCCGGCGGTTTGGCCGCGGCCGAGGCGCTGGTGGATCGCTTGCACAGCCTGCGCGCGCAGCTGAATGTGTTCCTGGTGGCGCAGGGCTGCGATCTGTCGGTATCGGTGCGCCAGCGCTTCGACGAGTTGTTCGACCGCCGCGAGTGCAACTTCAACCAGATGTTCCGCCTGGTGCAGGCGTTCGTCGCCCGCCGCGCTTCCACGCCCTTTGCCGACACGCTGAAAGAGTACGTTTTCTCTGCCCGCGACGCCTGGCATACGCCCGGTCACTCCGGCGGCGACAGCCTGCGCAACAGTCCCTGGGTTGGCGACTTCTACCGCTTTATGGGCGAGCACGTGTTCAATACCGACCTGTCGGTATCCGTGCAGGTACTCGACAGCCTGCTGGAACCGCACTCGGTGATCCAGGAGGCGCAGGACCTGGCCGCCCAGGCGTTTGGGGCCGAACACACCTTTTTCCTGACCAACGGCACTTCCACTGCCAACAAGGTAGTGATCCAGCAGATTCTCGGCGGCGGCGGCAAGATCATTGTCGACCAGGCCTGCCACAAGTCGGTCCACCACGCGATCGTGATGAACCGCTGCGAGCCGGTGTACCTGAAATCCGTGCTGCACCCGGAGTTCGGTATCTACGGCCCGGTCAAGCGCGCCGATATCGAACAGGCACTGGACGAGCACGGCGACGCGCGCCTGCTGGTGTTGACCTCCTGTACCTACGACGGCCTGCGCTACGACCTGAAACCGATCATCGAATTGGCCCACGAGCGCGGTGTCAAGGTGCTGGTCGACGAGGCCTGGTACGCGCACGGCTACTTCCACCCGGAACTGCGCCCGACCGCGCTGGAGTGCGGTGCCGACTATGTGACCCAGAGTACGCACAAGATGCTGTCGGCCTTCTCCCAGGCCAGCATGATCCACGTGCAGGACCCGGATTTCGACGATCACCGCTTCCGCGAAAACCTCAACATGCACGCGTCCACCAGCCCGCAATACGCGATGATTGCGAGCCTGGACGTGGCGCGCAAACAGGTGGCGATGGAAGGTTACGGGCGCCTCGAGCAGTGCCTGCAGATGGTCAAGACCCTGCGCAAGGCCGTGGATGAGACCGGCGTCTTCCGCGCATTGACCCGCGATGACCTGATCGCCGCGCCGCTGGCGGGAGACAACATCCGTCTCGATCCGACCAAGGTCACCATCGATATCTCCGCCAGTGGCTTCTCCGGCAACGAGATGCAGATCAAGCTGTTCGACCAGTACGGTATTCAGGTGGAGAAGACCACCTACAATACTGTCAGCGTGCTGGTGACCCTGGGCAGCACCGAGAGCAAACTGCTGCGGCTGATTCACGCGTTCAAGCAGCTGGCGCGCAGCCCGCGCAAGCGCTCCCACGCGCCGACGCCGCGACGCCTGCCGGAGTTCACGCGTTTCACCTGCCTGCCGGCGGACGCCTACTTTGCCGACACCGAAGAGCTGCCGCTGATGGACAACGGCATCGAGGCGGCGCGCAATCTGGTGGGCCGCACCAGCGCTGATGAGATCGTGCCCTATCCGCCGGGCATTCCGGTACTGGTGCCGGGCCAGGAAATCTCCGCGCCGATCGTGCAATACCTGCAGCAGCTGTTGCAGGGGCAGAACGCCACCGAGATTCATGGCCTGATCTTCCGTTCCGACGAGCCGCTGTTGCGCGTGGTGCGCGACGAACCTGCGGACAAGTCAGCGGACAAACCGAAAGGCAAAACGTCCAAATCCGCCCGCGGCTGAACCCGCGGCGCCGACAGCAAAATCCGGCAGGGAGGCTGGATGCATTTTTCCAAGCCGCAATCCGTACTGCTTGCGGGTGCCAGCGGCGGACTCGCCTGCGCCATCGGCGCTGAGCTGCTGCGCCGCCACCCGCAACTGCAGCTGCTGACCATCAGCCGCGCGCCGCAGTCGCCCTTTGCCGACCGCGGTGGCGCGCACCTGTGTGCGCAGCTGACCGAGCCGGAGTCCATGGCCGAAACACGGGATTTTATCGCCGCCCAGCCAGAGTTGCCGGACTGGGTGATCCACTGTTGCGGCCTGCTGCACTCGGATCGCCACGGCCCGGAAAAATCCCTCGAACAGTGCGACGACGACTGGCTGTTGCAGTCGATGCGCGTCAATGTGCTCACCCATATCCATGTCGCCCGGGCACTGGCACCGCTGCTGCAGCGGCGCCGGCCGCTGCTGTGGGCGTCGCTGTCGGCCAAGGTCGGCAGCATCGGCGACAACTTTCTCGGCGGCTGGTACAGCTATCGCATGAGCAAGGCGGCGCTGAATATGCTGGTGCGCAACCTGTCGATCGAGTGGGGCCGGCGCGTGCCCGGCAGTTGTGTGGTTGCCGTGCACCCGGGCACCACAGACACCACGCTGTCCAAACCCTTCCAGCAAAATATTGCCGCGGACAAGCTCTATACGCCGGCGCAGAGCGCCGCGCGAATCGTCGATGTGCTGGAGAAGCTGGAGGCCGAGGACAGCGGCAAACTGCTGTTCTGGGATGGCAGTGTGCTGCCCTGGTAAAGAAGCAGACAAGGCGCCCGCAGGCGCCTCGCTGGTCTACGGCTTCTGTTGTGCCAGAGCCGGCACCTGGCTGGCCGGATCCACCAGCTTGCCGTTGCGGTGCAACTCCCAGTGCAGGTGCGGACCGGTAGCCTTGCCGGAGCTGCCCACGAGCCCGAGAACCTGACCCTGTTCGACCCTGTCGCCCTTGCGCACGAGACGTTTGTCCAGATGCGCATAGAGGGTCTCCACGCCCTTGCCGTGATCGATGATGATCACTTCACCGTGGTCTCCCATGGTACCGGAAAAGGTCACCACGCCGGCGCCGGGCACTTGCACCGGGGTGCCGCTGGGTGCGGCCAGGTCGATGCCCCGATGCAGGCGCTGTTGCTTGTATTGTGTGTCCTTGATCGGCCAGGCGCGCATCCCGAAGCTGGAGGTGACCCTGGCCTCGGGCAGCGGGTTGATGAAGGCTTCCGCAACCTTGCCGGCCTGTGCCAGCTGTGGCTGTAGCCCCAGTATCAAGGCACCGCCGGCCAGGGTCAGGGACCATAGGGCCCTGTTGGAGCCCTTGCGGGCGCTCGGTTTGCCGTTCAGAATATGCCGTATTCTCAATGTGAAGCTCCTTTGGTTTTGTGATAGAGGGTTTTGCTTTGAGAAGGCCGCGACAGGATCATTGCCGTGAGCTGTCGCGGTTTGGCGAAGGGTCTTGAGCATTGCCTCTGCATAGGCCCTTCGCCGACTCTGGTTTTCCTCTCCGAGTACCTGTTCATCACACCCCTGCTCGAGGGCATCCACGGCCCGTTTCGCCAGCGCTTTCAGCGGCCAGTTGAACCACAGCAGTGCCGCCATGCACTGCAGGCCGAGTACCGCCAGCGGATCGCGCCGCGCCAGGTGTTCCAGTTCGTGGCGCACCACCAGGCGGATCTGCTCCAGCGACAGGTTGTCGAGGGTCCACTGGCTGAGCACCAGGGTCGGTGCCGGCAGGGCGGTCGCGAAGGGAGAGATCTGCGCTTCCACCAACACCAGCCGCAATTTCGCGGGGGCATCCCGTACACCCAGGTGGCGGGCCAGTTCGCCCGTTGCCGGCAGCGACCTGCCGTGCCTGAGCAGCCGGGCCAGTCGCCGCTGCCCCCATACCAGGCGGCCCACGCTGATGGCGCCACCCAGCGCCCAGAGCAGACCCCAGGCCAGGAGCCCCCAGCGCCAGGAGTCAGCCGCGTCGGCGGTTGTCGCCGTGAGCGCAATACCATCGGCGCCCGCCGCGACCGGTGCTGTCCACGCCGGCAGGCTCAGCGCGATACCCGGCGCCGTTTCCCCGGCGGGCAGGAACCCCAACACAAAGCTGGCGAAGGTCAGTACCGCCGCCGCCAGCCAGGGTTCGCGCCAGCCGTGCAGCCACACCAGCCGACGGGCCAGCAGCGCCAGTGTGCCGAGTAATGCCAAACCGACAGCGACGGAAATCAGGCTGGACAGGGCCAGCTGGGCGAGCCAATCATTCATTCCGGTCTCCTTTGTTGCTGCCTCCGGTCGCGCTGTCTCCCTGCGCCAGCAACGCTTCCAGCTCCTTCAGCTCGGCGTCGCTGAGCAGCCCGCTGCCGGCAAAGAAAGACGCGGGCACCGGCCCCTTGATTTCCAGAACCCGCTCGGCGAAATCCCGCGCATAGGCGGCCAGGGTCTCGACCTTGTCCGCGCCGGCCTCGAACACCTTGAGTCCGTGTACTTCGAAGGCCTGCAGCAGGCCTTTGTCCTGCATGCGTTCCAGGGTTTTGCGCGTGGAGGAGTAGGACCAGCCCAGCTGGTCTTCAATCCGCTGATGGATTTCACGCGCGCTGAGGGGCGACTGTTGCCAGAGGGCCTTGAGGATGGCCAGCTCTGAGGCTGAGGGTTGCTGTTTCATGGCGGCCTGCTTTGTGACTGATGTATTCACTGTACGACACGTGTCGCATATGTGCAACCTGAGTCGCCAATCGGTTCGCGGCTTGCTGGCGGGGGGATTACTTGGCGGGGGTCGTGGACTGTTTTACGCTGCGCCATTCCAACATTGCCGAAAAAACGCCGCACCGATGTCTTCACCTGACTGGAAATCGATTCACGCCGCCATCTGGCGCGCCAGGCGCGCGCAGCTGAAGCCGGTTACCCGCCTCGATCCTACCTGCCTCGATCAGTTGGTGGGCATCGATCACCAGAAGCAGCAGCTGCTGGACAACACCCGTCGCTTCCTGCGCGGCGAGCGCGCCAACCACGCGTTGCTGTGGGGTGCGCGCGGCACCGGTAAATCGAGCCTGGTGCGCGCGCTGCTGAACGAATTTGCCGGCGACGGCCTGCGTTGTCTCGAAGTCAGCCTGCACGACCTCGACGACCTGCCGGAGATCCTCGACCTGCTCGATAGTACGGCCGCGCAGGACTACCGCTTTATTCTGTTCTGCGACGACCTCTCGTTCGAACCCGGCGACGCCCGCTACAAACACCTGAAAACGGTGCTGGCGGGATCGCTGGAAATGCCGCCGGACAATGTGCTGCTCTACGCCACTTCCAACCGCCGCCACCTGTTGCCGGAAAGTGCCGATGACAACGCGCGCACGCAGGTTGTCGGCAGCGAACTGCACCACGGCGATACAGTGGAGGAGGTGCTGTCGCTGGCGGACCGCTTCGGCCTGTGGCTGAGTTTTTACCCGGCCGACTGGAGTACCTACCTGCAAATGGTCGACAGCTACTTCGGCGATTACTGCGGTGACCGCGACGCCCTGCACGCGGCCGCCAAGCAGTTCGCCCTGCTGCGCGCCAACCACAGCGGACGCACGGCGGAGCAGTTTTTTTACAGCTTCAATGGCGCGATCGACTGAGGTCAATCTGGTTTCCAGGACAAATGTCCTGTCATGGTCAGAGGTACGGAAATTTTAAGATGGCGAATATTCTCTGGCTCAAATATCTGCACATCGCGCTGGCGGCCACCTCGGTCAGCTTTTTTGCCGCGCGCCTTGTCGCGCGGGAAATGCGTGCCCAGTTTGTGCAGACCCGATGGGCGAAAGTTTCCCCGCATCTGATCGATACCCTGCTGCTGGGTAGCGGCGTCGGTCTCGCGGTGCTCTACCGCCTGTCGCCGCTGCACACCCACTGGCTGTTGATCAAGTTGATACTGGTGGTCGGCTATATTGCCGCGGGCTTCGGCGCAATGAAGGCGGCAGACGCGGGCCTGCGGCGGTTTTTTGCGCTGCTCGCCCTGGGCCTGGTGGGCGGGGTAGTGACCGAGGCGGTGGGGAAATATTGAGGGGATTTTGGCGTGCCGGTTACCGCGCATTTTGCCGAAACGGGCAGGCAGTAACTGCTGCGGTTTATGGGCCAGATCAGGATCCGTTTGCGACGCTCACCGAAAAGCGCAGGGCCGGCCAGAGTCAGCCGGAGTCGAATCGCGCTGGAGTCCGGGCCGGGCTCGCGCTGACCAGCAACCTGAAGATGGCGGAGCGGATTCCCTGATGCCAGTTCCGCACCCTCTTGAATAAAAACCGGCGCTCAGGACACCAGTGGGTTGCCGCGTTCGATCAACATGTTCACGTCCACGCCGGCGGGCAGGGTACCGGTGTTGTGGGCGCCGCGGGCGTCGAGGCGCGAGGCGATAAAGGCCTCGGCCACGGCACTGCGGCTGCCCTGGGCGAGCAGGTGGCACTGCATCGTCAGCGCCAGCTGGTCCACCAGGTGGCGGGCACGGTATTCGAGCTGGTCCCTGTCCGCCAGCTGTTTTTTCAGACCATCGATGGCCCTGTCCAGACGCGTATCGGCGCCGCGGCTCTGCTCGATTTCATCCAGCCAGTTGGTGAGTACCGCCGGGGTCTTGTCCACCGCGCGCAATACGTCCAGTGCCTGGATGTTGCCCGAGCCCTCCCAGATGGCATTGATCGGGGCGTCGCGGTAAAGGCGCGCGGTAATAAAATTCTCGATCACACCGTTGCCGCCCAGACATTCCATTGCCTCGTAAGCGTGGTGCGGGGTGCGTTTGCAGATCCAGTATTTGCCCACCGCGGTGCCGAGGCGCATCGACAGTTGTTGCCGCTCTTCCCCGAGGTGGTCGAAGGCCTGTGCCATGCGCATGGTCATGGCGACCGAGCCCTCGACTTCCAGCTGCAGGTCGGCCAGCACATTGCGCATCAGCGGCTGCTCGATCAGCGTCTCGCCAAAGGCACTGCGCTGGCTGGCGTGGTAAATCGCCTGCACCACCGCCTGGCGCTGGCCGGCGGAGGAGCCGATCATGCAGTCGAAGCGGGTCACGGCGACCATCTCGATAATCGCGTTGACACCGCGCCTCTCTTCGCCGACCAGCCAGCCCAGCGCGCCGCGCAGCTCGATTTCCGAGGAGGCGTTGGAGACATTGCCGGCCTTGTTTTTCAGGCGCTGCACCTGGATGGGGTTTTTGCTGCCATCGGGGCGCCAGCGTGGCACCAGGAAACACGACAGGCCACCGGGCGTCGTTCCCCTCTCCACCTGGGCCAGTACCAGGAAAGCGTCGCACATGGGCGCCGAGGTAAACCACTTGTGTCCCACCAGTTCGTAAGTGCCGTCGCCGCCGGGTACTGCAGTGGTGGTGTTGGCGCGCACGTCGGAGCCGCCCTGTTTCTCGGTCATGCCCATGCCGATGGTGACTGTGCTCTTGTCGGTGTACGGGCGGTTGCTCGAGTCGTAGCCGCGATCGGTGATTTTCGGCAACCACTCCTCGGCCAGTGCCGGGTTCAGGCGCATCGACGGCACCGAGGCAAAGGTCATGGTGATCGGGCAGCCGTGGCCGGCCTCCACCTGCGAGTGCAGGTAGTATTTGGCCGCGCGGGCGACGTGGGCGCCGGGGCCGGGATCTGTCCAGGGCGCGCTGTGCAGGCCCTCGCTCAGTGCCAGCTGCATCAGCTGGTGGTAGGACGGGTGGTAGCGCACCAGGTCAATGCGGTTGCCGATGCGGTCGTGGCTGTCGAAGGTGGGCTTGAATTCGTTGGCGTCGTAGCCGCGCTCGATCCATTCGCGTCGCCCGCAGACTTCGCCGTAGCGCTGCAGATCGTCTTCCGCCCAGTGTCCCCCATAGCGCTGCACGGCTTCGCGCAGCGCCGCGTCACCGGCGTAGAGGTTGTGGCCGGTCAGCGCCTTGCTCTGGTTAAAGACTTCGTGGGTACAGGCGAATTCAGACGGGAACTTGTGGTCGGGCATGGTGGTTCTCTTTGCACATCTCGAAAGGCGCTGTCTGTGTAGCAAGGGTAGTCGCAATCAGCCGTTGAGCAGACATGCTACTGACTTGCGCGTCAGCGGTCTTGATCATATGTGACGGCGACCATTGCGCCGCAGTCCAAAACCGCGAACGCTGGATTGTTATGGCTTCCCGTTAGTGCGGTTGATTGTTGACAGCGTTGTCATCCGGTTCCCGGTGCCGTTATTATCGGTCCGGACACAACCATTGCCAAAAAATGAGGGGGGAAGGAAATGAGCAAGGGCATTTATTGGCTGGCGGCGCTGTGGATCGGCCTGTCTGCGTGCGCCGTTCAGGCCGCGCAGAGCGGTGCGGCCGCGCGGGATTCGGCGCCGGCGCAGGAGCTGGCAGTGATCGGTTACTACACCGGCGATGGCCGCGATCTGGCCCGCTACGACTTCGACAGGCTGACCCATGTGATCTTCAGCTTCGTACATCTGGACGGCAACCGCGTGGCGTTCGACAGCGCCGAGGCGATCGCCGCCTATCGCCGCCTGGTGGCGCTGAAAAAAAGCCATCCGCGGCTGAAGGTGATGTTTTCGCTCGGCGGTTGGGGCGGTTGCGAGACCTGCTCGCCGGTGTTCGCGAACGCCGAGAATCGCCGCGCGTTTGCGCAGTCGGTGCTGAAAACCCTGCAGCAGTACGGCGGCGATGGTATCGATCTGGACTGGGAGTACCCGTCCATCGCCGGCTATCCGGGTCACGCCTATAGCGCGGCCGACCGCGCACATTTCACCGCACTGGTACGCGAGCTGCGCGCCACCCTGGGTGACGATACCCTGCTGACCTTTGCCGCCGGCGGTTTCGACGAGTATCTGCACAAGGCGGTGGACTGGCGCGCGCTGGCGCCACTGGTCAGCTATATCAACTTGATGTCATACGATCTGGTCAACGGCTTCAGCACCGTCACCGGCCATCACAGCCCGCTGTATTCGACCGCGCGGCAGAAAGATTCCGTCGACAACGGCGTGCGCTTCCTGCTGGGGCGCGGGGTGCCGGCGCGCAAGATTGTGATCGGTGCGGCCTTCTATTCCCGTGTGTGGAAGCAGGTTGCGCCGCAAAGAGACGGCCGCTACGAGCCCGGTGTGCATGTGGCGGGGCTGCCTTACCGCGAAATCCTGCACAGCTACGACGCGGCGCACGGCTACAAACTGCTGTGGGATGATCGGGCCAAAGCGCCGTTCGCCTACAACGCCGACAAGCACCTCTATGCCACGTTTGATAACCGGCGCTCGGTAACACTGAAGACCCGCTACGCCAGAGAGGAGGGGCTGGGTGGGATCATGTTCTGGCAACTACCCGGTGACAGCGACAGCGAGGGGCTGCTGGAAGCGATAGACGCGGAGAAGCGGGCGGGCAAGGCCCGTGCCGGTCATGGCGTCGCAGCGGAAGATGGCGCTCGCGGGGCCGGCTGAAGAGAGTGGGGTGACACCGGCGGACAGGGGCCGGGGAGGCTGCGCCATCGCTGGCGCACCCAGCGGTGAGCTGCGGCGTGAGACCCGGCCCGCCGGGGCCAAAATTCAGACGCTGCGCCTGCCGGACAGGTTCAGCGTCAGCTCCAGCAGACCGACCCAGGGATCCTGGTCCCTGCCACCCTTGATTGCGGCGTCGACGGCGCGGGCGCGCAGCAGCAGGCCCTCCAGCTGGCGCGGGCGCAACCGCGCCAGCGCCGCCTGTACCAGCGGTTGGCGTTTCTGGATGCGCACCAGCCGTGCCAGCGGCTGGCCGTGATCAATTTTCTCGCCGATTTCCAGCAGGCTGCGGATCTCCCGCGCCAGCGCCCACAGTACCACCGGCGCTTCCACGCCCTCGGCGCGCAGGCCGTGCAGGGTTTTGACCGCGCCGTCGGCATCGGCGGCGAGGGCCTTGTCGATCAGCCCGAACACATCGTAGCGCGCCGAGCTGGCGACGGCGTCGCTCATGGTGGCGGCGGTAATCAGGTTGTCGGCGCTCAGCAGTTTGAGTTTTTCGATTTCCTGGCTGGCGGCGAGCAGGTTGCCCTCCACCCGCTCGGCCAGAATCTGGATTGCTTCCGGTTCCGCGTCGAGCCCCGCCGCGCGCAGGCGCTGGTGGATCCAGCGCGGCATTTCCTGCGCGTCCACCGGCCACACCTGGATCAAGGCGCCTTTCTGGTCCAGCGCCTTGACCCATTTGCTGTTCTGCTGCGAGCGATCGAGTTTCGGCAGCACCAGCAACAATACCAGGTCGTCGCCGGCCACGGCGGCGAACTCCTGCAGGGCCTTGCTGCCCTTGTCGCCGGGCTTGCCGTTCGGCAGGCGCACCTCGATCAGTTTCTTTTCCGCGAACAGTGACATGCTGCCGGCGGAGGCGAGCAGCTGCCCCCAGTCGAAATTGTTTTCCGCATGCAGCAGTTCGCGTTCGCTGAATCCCTGCGTGCGCGCGGCGGCGCGGATGCTGTCACAGCATTCCTGCACCAGCAGCGGCTCGTCGCCGGAAACGAGATAGATCGGCAGCAAGCCCTTGTTCAGGTTCTGCGATAGCTGACGGGGGGGAATTCGCATTGCGCTGGGTGGCCTCAGTAACTTCTATCTTCCGCCGGGGCGTCGACGTCGATGCGGCGCAGGCGGTCGATAATGCGGCCAATGAGTTCGCGGCGCATCTCCTCGCGCAGCAGGCGTTCTTCCTCGCCCTTGCTCACCACCTGGTTGTCGTCCCACTCCAGGGTGCGGTAGACGTCGGCCTCGGCATTGTTCAGCAGTACATTGCCACTGCGGTCCTGCACGCTGTAGACGGCGCTGGTGATCAGCTCGTACTCGGAGGCGCGGCCCCGGGCGTCCACAGACACGGTGCGCCTGCGCTCGGTTTCCTTGTGGATGGTCAGCGCGTAGTCCGCCTCCTGGGGCGATTCGGCGATCGGCAGGCCGCCGCTCTGCAACAGGCGGGTCAGGCTCTCGGCGATATCGCTGCGCGGATCCTGGCTGGTGATATACAGCTTGCTGCCCGGCGGAAAGTTTTTCGGCGCGCCGCGCAGGTGCCAGCCGCAGCTGGTTATGGCGGCGAGTAGCAGGATGACGAAAAGTGTTGAGAAAGCTTTTTGCATGATTCGATTCCGTGGACCGGGATTGGGCGCTTGGGTCGGTTTGGGCGGCCCGGCTGCCGGGGGCCGCTTGCTCGACAGCCTGATCGGCAATCGTCTCTCAAGCAGCCCCCGGCAGCCGGGCCTTCCTATCGGGCCCCGGTTTGAGCTCCGGCCCTTGTTATTGGGTAGCCCCGTTATTTGGCGACTTATTTGGCAACGATATTGACCAGCTTGCCCGGCACCACGATCACCTTGCGCACGGTGGCGTCGCCGATAAATTTCTGCACGTTGTCGTCGGCCAGTGCGAGTTTTTCCAGTGCTTCCTTGTCGGCGCCCGCCGGGGCTTCCAGCTTTGCGCGCACCTTGCCGTTGACCTGCACCACCAGGGTGATGCTGGAGCGCACCAGGGCATTTTCATCCACCAGCGGCCAGGGGGCATCCACCAGCGGCGCACTGTTGCCCAGTGCCTGCCACAGCTGGTGGCAGATATGCGGGGTGACCGGCGCCAGCAGCAGCACCGCGGCCTGCAGGGCCTCATGTTCCACCGCCAGACCCGGCGCGCTGTCGCGGTCGGCCAGCTTGCCCACTTCGTTGAGCAGTTCCATCACCGCGGCCACAGCGGTGTTGAAGGTCTGGCGGCGGCCGTAGTCGTCGCCCACTTTCTGGACGGTCTCGTGGGTCTTGCGGCGCAGCTGTTGCTGTTTATCGTCCAGCGCAGCCTGGTCGATATCCGCGGCGGTGCCGCCGGCGGCAACGTGGCCGTGCACGGTTTTCCACAGCTTGCGCAGGAAGCGGCTGGCGCCCTCGACACCGGCGTCGTGCCACTCGAGAGTCTGCTCGGGCGGGGCGGCAAACATGGTAAACAGGCGCACGGTATCGGCACCGTATTGCTCCACGGCCGCGTGGGGGTCAATACCGTTGTTCTTGGACTTGGACATCTTGACCACGCCACCGGTAACCACTTCTTCGCCGGTGGCGCGCTCGACCGCGCGGATCGGCTTGCCCTTATCATCGCGCTCGACATCCACGTCGGCGGGATTGATCCAGGTTTTGTGGCCGTTCGCTTCCTTGTAGAAGGATTCTGCCAGCACCATGCCCTGACACAGCAGCTGCTTGAAGGGTTCGTCGCTGTTGACCAGGCCTTCGTCGCGCATCAGCTTGTGGAAGAAGCGCGCATACAGCAGGTGCAGAATCGCGTGTTCGATACCACCGACGTACTGGTCCACCGGCAGCCAGTAGTTGGCGCGCTCCGGATCCAGCATACCCTGCTCAAAATCGGGGCAGGTGTAGCGGGCGTAGTACCAGCTGGATTCCATGAAGGTGTCGAAGGTGTCGGTTTCGCGCTCCACCGGCTCGCCGTTCAATTCATCTTTGCGCCACTCGGGATCGGCCTTGATCGGCGACTGCACGCCGTCCAGCTCCACGTCTTCCGGCAGCAGTACCGGCAGCTTGTCCGCCGGCACCGGGATCTCGCCGCCATCGGGCAGGTTGAACATCGGAATCGGCGCGCCCCAGTAGCGCTGGCGGGATACGCCCCAGTCGCGCAGGCGGTAATTGGTGGTCACGCGGCCCTTGCCGGCGGACTCCAGCGCGGCGGCGATGGCGTCGAAGGCGGCCTGGAAGTCGAGCCCGTCGAAGCCGCCGGAATTGACCAGTACGCCTTTTTCCGTGAACGCTTCTTTATCCAGATCGATCTCTTCGCCATTGGCCGGAGCTACCACCTGCTCGATCGGCAGGTCGTACTTGCGCGCAAATTCCCAGTCGCGCTGGTCGTGGGCCGGCACCGCCATCACAGCGCCGGAGCCGTAATCCATCAACACGTAGTTGGCGACCCACACCGGCACTTGGTCGCCGGTGATCGGGTGGATGGCCTTGAGCCCGGTGTCCATGCCTTTCTTGTCCATGGTGGCCATATCGGCCTCGGACAGGGACTGTTTCTTGCACTCGGCGATGAACGTCTTCAGTTCCGCGTTGCTCTCGGCCAGCTCCAGTGCGATCGGGTGTTCGGCCGCCAGCGACACATAGGTCACGCCCATCAGGGTGTCGGGGCGGGTGGTGTAGACGTCGAAGTGATCGACACCGGCGACGGTCTTCGGCAGCGCGAACGACAGTTCCACGCCCTTGCTCTTGCCGATCCAGTTGCGCTGCATGGTGCGCACCTGCTCCGGCCAGTGGGGCAGCTTGTCCAGGTCGTTGAGCAGCTCTTCCGCGTAATCGGTGATCTTGATGAACCACTGCGCCAGCTCGCGGCGCTCCACGGTGGTGCCGCAGCGCCAGCAGCAGCCGTCCTCGACCTGCTCGTTGGCCAGCACCGTCGCATCATGCGGGCACCAGTTCACCGCGGAGTTCTTCTTGTATACCAGGCCCTTCTCGTACAGGCGGGTGAAGAACCACTGCTCCCAGCGGTAGTAGGACGGCTGGCAGGTGGCCAGCTCGCGCGACCAGTCGAAGCCGAAGCCGAGCGCCTTCAGCTGGCCTTTCATGTAGTCGATATTGGCGTAGGTCCACTTGGCCGGCGCGGTCTTGTTCTGGATCGCGGCGTTCTCCGCTGGTAGGCCGAAGGCGTCCCAGCCCATCGGGTGCAGCACATTCTTGCCCTGCATACGCTGGTAGCGGGTGATCACATCGGTGATGGTGTAGTTGCGCACATGCCCCATATGCAGCTTGCCGCTGGGATAGGGGAACATGGACAGGCAGTAGAATTTTTCCTTGCTGGCGTCCTCGGTCACTTCAAAGCTGCGCTGTTCTTCCCAGAACTGCTGGGCAGAGGCTTCGATTGCGGAGGGGTTGTACTGCTCTTCCATCGATTGGGGACCTATACTCTGTGATCAAAATTTGCGCGGGAAACCGCTCAAGCTGTTGGCTGGCGTCTACTTGACCGGGATCAAGGACAGCGCCGCGCGCACCGGCTAAGATGCGCAAACGCGGAATTATAGGAGGGATGGCATGACGAAGGAACCGAAGTTGCCGCCGGAAGGCGATCTGGCGCAGGAGATTCGCAGCGATCTGGAGAAGCTGGTGGAGGGAGAGCTGGCGGTAGAGGACCTCACGGCGAACAAAGTGGCTTTCCTGCGCGCCTGGTTAAAAGATGACCTGCATCGCGCCGGCGACTATCTGCGCGGCCTCGGGGGTGAGTTACAGACGCTGGAGGAACGCGCCGGGGACTGGCTGCTGGATGCGGCTGACCCCACCGAGACGGCGTGGCCCAACCTGATGCGCTGCATCCGCGAGGGACGCCCCTGGGCGCTGGCCGGGGAGACCGTCAAGGGCGGTGAGGAGCTGCAGTGTCTCGGCTGTGGCTATCGCGCGCTGCCGCCCGCCGGCAGCCAGATCACCCCCTGCCACCGCTGCGGCTACGGCTGTTTCCGCCAGATCGAAGGCGGCCTGGAAGACTAGGCGGCCGGCACGACACATGGAATGGCACGCGACCCTGACGTCCCTGGTGATGCCGCCGCTGGCACCGCTGCTGGGCCTGCTGCTGGCTTTTGCCCTGTGGTGCTTTCCCGTTCCCACCGCTGTCGCCAGACTGTCACTGCCCGTGGCTATCCTCTCGTTCGCCGCGCTGTGGATCTGTGCGACACCGGCGTTTTCCGCTTGGCTGGGGCAGCAGTTGGGGCGCGCACCGCGGCAGTCGGAGGCGGTGCCGCAGGCGGTGGTGATCCTGGGTGGCGGCCGTTACCGGGATGAGAAAACCGGTAACGAAAGGTTGTCCGCGGCCAGCCTCGAGCGGGTGATCGCGGCGGCGCAACAAGCGCCGGCACAGCTGCCTCTGCTGGTGGCTGGCGGCCGTGTATACCACGGCGAGCAGGCGCCGGAAGCGGATCTGATGGCGGATCTGCTCCAGAAAAATTTTCAGCGAGCGGTCACTTGGCGCGAGAATTGCAGCCGTACCACGGCGGAAAACGCGGTGAATACGGCGGCACTGCTGCACGATTCGGGCGTCGAGAGTGTGATTCTGGTCACCCACTGGTGGCACATGCCGCGCGCCGCAGACCTGTTTGCCCGCGCCGGGCTGCAGGTGCAGCCGCTGCCGGTGGGCAGTGCCAACGAGCTACTGCCGCGGGCGCAGGGCGGCCTGCTGCGCTGGTTGCCGAGTGCCGCGGCGATGCTGCGCACCCAGGTTTACTGGCGCGAATTGCTGGCGCGAGCCTGGTACTACTGGCGGCCACTGCCGCCGGTGCGGAACCAATGTCCGCGCGGCGGCTCATAGAGGCAGTGGATCTGGGAAGGTGTTGGCCGCAGCCGCGATCCCGGTCACGCAACGTTCTTGTTCAGTCCCGCCGAGGGGCCTAAGATGGCGGACGCCCGCGCAGGTGTCCCTCTGCAAACTGTCGATTTGGAGAAGTGACTGTGGGCGAAATAAGAATAAAAGAGGTAATTCCGAGATGACGGGCATCCCTGCATCCCTTTCCCCCATTCAATTACACAACCGGCTCAATCGCCCGGTGCGGATCGGTTTTCGCCGCATTGTGCAGGACGGCCGCGAGTTGGTCTTTCTGTGCGCGGGTACCGATGGCAGCGCGCAGATCAGCAAAAATTTCGAAACCTTTGCCGGGCAGATTGTGCGCGAGTTTCGCCTCAGTCCGGCGGATGTCGATTTTGTGGAGCTGCGCCTGGCGGGCGAAGAGCGTCACTGGTACCGCTGGCATGCCCAGTGGGTGGGCTCGGCGCCGATGGAGTGCCGCGTGGAAGAAGTGACGGGAGAATCCGGTCGCCGTTACCTGGCTGAGGCCTTGAACCGCAGAGTAGAAGCTGCCTAAGTGGCGTGTAGGCGGGTAAACCCGGTGTTTGCCCGTCGCGTCGCGGGCGCTTGCGCCTGAATGTCAGGCCTGCGCCTTCCTGGCGTGGCCGTTTTTATGCAGCAGGTCCGCCAGGGCCAGCTCCAGGGTTGGAAACTGGAAGGTGTAGCCACTGTCCAGCGCGGTGCGCGGCTCCATTTTCTGGCTTGCCAGTAACAGCTCCTCTGCCATATCCCCAAACATCAATTTCAGCAGCCAGGCCGGTGTGCGCAGCAGGGCCGGACGGTGCAGCTGCTTGCCCAGCAGGCGTGCGAAACTGTTGTTGGTGACCGCTTCGGGAGCACAGGCATTGAAGGGCACGCACAGGTGGCGGTCGATGGCGTGCAGCATCAGGCCGACGATATCGTCTTCGTGAATCCAGCTCATCCACTGCTCACCGGAGCTCATCGGGCCGCCGACGCCGAGGCGGAACGCCGGCAGCATCTGTGCCAGGGCGCCGCCGCGGGTGGATAGCACGATGGCGGTGCGCATGGTGCCGACACAGATGCCGGCCTGCTGCAGTGGTAGCGTGGCGGCTTCCCAGTCGCGGCACAGTTGTGCCGCAAAGCCACCGCCAGGGGGGGAATTTTCGCGCAGCAAGTCGCCGCCGCGATCGCCGTAGTAGCCTACTGCGGAGCCGGACAGAAAATAGCGCGGACGCTGCGCCTGGGACAGCGACCAGCGCACCAGCAGATCGGTGATTTGCAGGCGGGAGTTGCGCATCTCGGTGCGGCGGCTTTCGGTCCAGCGGTGGGTGATGGGCTCGCCGGCCAGATTGACGACGACATCGACCTGGCCCTCGACCTCCTGCAGGTCGCGACAGGCGCGCGCGGCCTCGCCGCACAGTTTGTGCACCTTGTCCGGGCGGCGGCTCAGCACCGAGAGGGTATCCCCCCGCGCCAGCCACTGTTGGCAAAACAGTCGACCTATCAGGCCGGTGCCGCCGCTGATCAAACAATGCATAGGTGAGGGCATCCTTGCCGACGATTCATTGATTTCACGAGCATAGCAGTCGGCGCCCGCGGTGACGGATCCGGCGGGCGCTTGTCGCAATATTTCTGCAGTTTACGCCGAGTGCGGCAGAAATTGGCGCCGGGGCGGGCGATCGCGCGAATTAGTCGGAAATTTCCCCCGCCAGCGGCGCAGTGGCGCGCGGTATCCGCTGGCGGCGCAGCAGTGTGGCTGCCGCCAGCATCGGCAGTGCCAGCGCGAACACGGCCCAGATTCCGGCCAGCATAAACGGGGTGTTGCCGACCATGGCGGTGACCTTGCCGACCAGGGTGGCGCGCTCGAATTGCGGCAGCTCCTCAAGGATGTGACCGCGGGGATCGACGATCGCGGTGACGCCGGTATTGGTACCGCGCACAAGATAGCGGCCGGTTTCGAGCGCGCGCATCTGCGCCATCTGCATATGCTGCAGCGGGCCGATGGAGTCGCCGAACCAGGCGTCGTTACTGATGGTCAGCAGCACCTGGGCCGACAGCGCGCTGCCGGCCACCAGGCGCGGATAGACAATTTCGTAGCAGATCAGCGGGGCCCAGCTGACGCCGCCGGCGTGCAGTGGTTGCTGGTCCTCGGGGCCCGGGCGGATAAATGACGTGGGCAGGTCGAAAAACTCGATGGTGCCGCGGATCCACTGTTCCAGCGGCACATATTCCCCAAACGGCACCAGGTGGCGTTTGTGGTAGACGTGCGGGCTGCGTCCGAACACGGCGGCGGAGTTGTGAATGACGAGGCGGCCGGGATGGCCGGCTTGCGGCGGACTGTCGTAGAGCAGGCCACTGATCAGGTCGATACCGGTCTGCTCGGCGTTGCGCTGCAGTGCCTGCATCAGGTTGGGGGCGCGGTGGTACAGCAGCGGCAGTGCCGCCTCCGGCCAGATGATGACATCCACGCCCCTGTCGCTCAGCTCGCGGGTGGCGCGCTGGTAGCGGGAGATGGTCTCGCCGCGGAACGCCGGCAGCCACTTCTTCTCCTGGGGAATATTGGCCTGCACCAGACCCACCTCGATGGCTTTGCCCTCCGCTTGGGTCCAGTGGATCTGCTGCAGCAGCAGGCCGGTGGGCCAGGGCAGTATTGCGGCGGTGAGCAGGGCGATATGCGCCGGTTGCCCGAGCGGCCGCAGGCGGCCGCCCGCGAGGAGTGCGAGAACGGCGCCGGTTAGTGCCAGTAACAGGCCGATACCGTAGACGCTCAGCACCGGTGCCCAGCCGGCGAGCCAGGTGTGGATATGGCCGTAGCCGGCAAACAGCCACGGGAAGCCGGTAAAGATCCAGCTGCGCAGCCATTCGCTGATAAACCACAGGGCGGGAAAGGCGAGCGCGAAGCTGATGCTGTGATCGGTAAAGCGGCCGAGGAAGTAAAACGGTAGCGCCAGTAGCAGCGCCATGATGGCCACAAACGCACCGGTCAGCAGCAGGCCGAGGAGCACCGAGGAGCCGCCAAAGTGGGTGATGGAGATATACACCCAGGAGCCGCCGCTGGCGAACAGGCCAAAGCCGTAACAGAACGCCAGCCACAGGGCGCTGCGGCCGGGCAGCGGGCGCCGGTTGGCGGCGCGCAGCAACAGCCAGGCAAACAGGCTCAGCGACAGCAGCCCACAGGGCCATAGATCGTACGGGGCGAAGGAGAGAGTCAGCAATCCGCCGGCGGCGGCGCTGGCGAGGGAAAACAAAAGTCTGCGCATTTACTGGTTTCGTCTAAATCTTTGTCTTTGCAGCAACCTGTTGCCGCTCGGCAGGCCGGATTCGTGAACCTGTTCCGGGGCGACCCTGACGCCGCTGGCCGCTTGTTCAACAGCCTCGCCGGCAATCGTTTCACAACCGGCCAGCGGCATCAGGGCCTGCGCATCACGTTGCTCAATTCTACGCCCCTAGCTATCTTCCTGCGCCGCTTTCTCCAGCCGGCTGACCCGCAGCAGGTGAATCTGGCGGTTATCGGCGTAGAGAACGCGGAACATGAAGCGGCCCAGGTGGGTGACTTCGTCGCGCCCGGGCAGGTGGCCGAAAGACTGCATGATCAGTCCGCCGACGGTGTCGAACTCCTCTTCGCTGAGCTCGCACTCGAAATATTCGTTGAAGTCTTCGATCGGGGTCAGCGCCTTGACGATAAAGTCGTTGTCGCCGACCTTGCGGATGAAGCTGTCGCCTTCTTCCTCGTCGGTCTCGTCCTCGATCTCGCCGACGATCTCCTCGAGGATATCCTCGATGGTGACGACTCCGGAGACGCCGCCGTACTCGTCGATCACCACCGCCATGTGGTAGCGGTTCTCGCGGAACTCCCGCAGCAGGATGTTCAGGCGCTTGCTCTCGGGGATGATATTGGCGGGGCGGATGATGTCTTCCAGGCGGAAGTTTTCCACACCCTTGAGCACCAGCGAGAGTAGGTCCTTGGCCAGCAGGATACCGCGGATGTCGTCGATGCTTTCACCGATCACCGGAAAGCGGGAGTGGCCGGACTCGATGATCTTGGGCAGGAATTCCTCGGGCTTGTCCTGCAGGCTCACCACGACCATCTGTGAGCGCGGAATCATGATCTCGCGCACCTGCTGGCTGGAGACGTCCAGCGCACCCTCGATAATGGACAGCGCTTCGGCGTCAACCAGCTGGTTTTCCGCCGCGTCCTTGATGATATCCAGCAGCTCGTCGCGGGATTTCGGCTCGGTGGAAAAGGCACTAAACAGCCTCTCCAGCCAGTTCTTCTCTCCCGATCGGGGCTTGCTGGAGTGACTACTTGGTGGTTCGTCTGTGGTCATGGATGTGGCCATGCTCCGCTGTTCTCTCGTCTTTACTGTAGTGGGTGTCCACCGCCGCTCAACAGGGCTGGCGGGTCATTCGCGGGTCTCGGCGGGTCGGTACGGATCTTCGATCCCGAGGCCGGCGAGCAATTCCGTTTCCAGGCGCTCCATGACTTCCGCTTCCGCGTCTTCGACATGGTCGTACCCGAGAAGATGCAGTGTGCCATGGACCACCATATGTGCCCAGTGTGCATCGATGGCTTTGCGCTGTTGGTCCGCTTCCCGGGCAACAACGGCCGCACAGATTACAAGATCTCCCAGCAGGGGCAAATCCAGGTCCTTGGGAAGGTCGGCGGGGAAGGACAGCACGTTTGTGGGTTTGTCTTTGCCGCGGTAGCGGTGGTTGAGTTCGCGGCTCTCGGCCTCGTCGACAATGCGCACACTGAGTTCGGCGGTGTCGCGGCGGCCGCGCAGGGCAGCGCCGGCCCAGGTGCCGATCTGTTCGTCAGAGGGCTGGCCGGGGCAGTCGCTGGCGCGCTGCACGTCGAGGGTCAATTCGCTCATCGGGGGACTTCCGGGTGCGGGGAGCGCGGCCTCAGGCCGCGTCCTCGCCCCGCTTGGCCGCCAGGGCTTCGCGCTCGGCCTCGCGCTGCGCCTCATGGGCGTCGTACGCCTCGACAATGCGCTGCACCAGCGGGTGGCGCACCACGTCCTTGGCGCCGAAGTGGGTGAAGCTGATGCCATTCACGTTACCCAGTACCTCGATGGCGTGGCGCAGGCCGGAGGCCTGGCCGCGCGGCAGGTCGATCTGGCTGGGGTCACCGGTAATCACGGCAGTGGAGCCGAAACCGATCCGGGTCAGGAACATCTTCATCTGCTCGCGGGTGGTGTTCTGGCTCTCGTCGAGGATTACGAAGGCGTTGTTCAGGGTGCGGCCGCGCATATAGGCGAGCGGCGCCACCTCGATCACATTGCGCTCGATCAGTTTGCCGACGGTCTCGAAACCGAGCATTTCAAAGAGGGCGTCGTACAGCGGGCGCAGGTAGGGGTCGACTTTCTGGCTCAGGTCGCCGGGCAGGAAGCCCAGCTTCTCGCCGGCTTCTACCGCCGGGCGCACCAGCAGGATGCGTTCCACCTCGTCCTTCAGCAGCGCCTCCACGGCGCAGGCCACCGCCAGGTAGGTCTTGCCGGTACCGGCGGGGCCGATACCGAAGTTGATGTCGTTGGTCTGCACCGCGTGCACATATTTGCGCTGGTTCAGGCCGCGCGGACGCACCGAGCATTTCTTGGTGCGGATCAGGACTACCTGGTCACCCTCGGTGTTGCCGCCACCCTGTCCCTGTCCGGCCATCAGTTCCTCAACCCCGGACTGCTGCAGGGCCAGGTGAATCTCGTCCGGCGTCAGGTGATCGCTGCTGTCGGTTTCCTTATACAGGAAACTCAGCACTTCACCGGCGGCGCGGGCGGATTTGGGTTCACCGTAAAAGGCAAACTGATTGCCGCGATTGCGGATCTCGATATCCAATCGCTGTTCAATCTGGCGCAGGTGTTGATCGAATTGGCCACAGAGGTTGGCCAGGCGGCGGGCGTCGTTGGGCTCCAGGGTGATACTGTGAGCGAGAGTTTGTGTTTCCAAATTGGTTTCCGGCACCTTTAGCTGAGACTTTCATTGCTAGGGTATACCCATTTTCCCAGTAGGGGAAAGGGGTGGGTGTGACGAATGGGTTCTAACCTTATAAACCTTTTATAACAGGTTGGTATTACAACTGTGTGGCGTTTGGGGACTCTTGTGGTCCTGCCTGGGTATTTTCAAAGTGCTGCGTAAGCCCGTTCGGAGCGGTCCTGCTACCGGTATTCGTTTGCGGGACACGCTACAAGCACGTCCCTGTGCGCTCGGACGCGGCCATCCATGGCCGCGTACGGTCCCGCAAACGAATCCCGGCAGCAAGACCTTCAGGCCAAGTTCCGAGCTCTGTTCTTGGGCGAATCCGCAGTTGGAAAAGAATACCGGGGCAGGATTTTGAGGCGCTGGTACCGGGGGCCCTTTACGGGACTGTCGGCCGGAGGGATCCGGACGGCAAGCCTACAGGGATGTATTCACGGCGTGTCCCGTGAAGGGCCCCCGGTAGCAGTGCCGCCCAAGGTCCGCTTAAGAAGCTCTCTTGGGAGGCGCCCCAAATTCAGTCCAGTGGTCCATCCAGCTCAGAGGCAATCAACGTGCCGCGCAGCGAGTTGGGCAGCGCTTCCTCGATCACGACATCGGCGAACTTGCCGATCAGGGCCAGTTCGTCGCAGCGGAAGTTGACCACCCGGTTGTTTTCGGTGCGGCCCTGCAGCTGGCCCGGGTCCTTCTTGGACACGCCGGTCACCAGCACCCGCTCGGTGTTGCCCACCATGCGCCGGGCGATCTCGGCCGCCTGCTGGTTGATGCGGTGCTGCAGCAGCTGCAGACGCTGTTTTTTTACCTCCATCGGGGTATCGTCCGGCAGGTCCGCGGCCGGGGTGCCCGGGCGGGCGGAGTAGATGAAACTGAACGAGATATCGAAGCCCACGTCCTGGATCAGCTTCATGGTGTCCTCGAAGTCCTTCTCGGTCTCGCCGGGGAAGCCGATGATAAAGTCGGAAGACAGGCAGATATCCGGGCGAATCCGCTTCAGGCGGCGGATCTTGGACTTGTACTCCAGCGCCGTGTGGCCGCGCTTCATCGCCATCAGCACGCGGTCGGAGCCGCTCTGCACCGGCAGGTGCAGATGGTTCACCAGTTCCGGCACCTCGGCGTAGACGTCGATCAGCGCGTCGGAGAACTCCACCGGGTGCGAGGTGGTGTAGCGGATGCGGTCGATGCCATCGATGGCGGCCACGTAGGTGATCAGCTCGGCGAAATCGACGATCTGGCCGTCGTCCCCGGGCGAGCGGTAGGCGTTGACGTTCTGGCCCAGCAGGTTGACCTCGCGCACACCCTGGTCCGCCAGGTGCGCCACTTCCTCGAGCACATCCGCCACCGGGCGGCTGACCTCTTCGCCGCGGGTGTAGGGCACCACGCAGAAGGTGCAGTACTTGGAGCAGCCTTCCATGATCGAAACGAACGCAGTGGCGCCCTCCGCCTCCGGCTGTGGCAGGCGGTCGAACTTCTCGATTTCCGGGAAGCTCACGTCCACGACTACGGCGCCGTTCTTCTGTTCTTTGGTTTCCATCATTTCCGGCAGGCGGTGGAGGGTCTGCGGGCCGAAGATCAGGTCCACGTAGGGCGCGCGCTTGGCGATGGCCTCGCCCTCCTGGCTGGCCACACAGCCACCCACGCCGATCACCAGATCGGGATTTTTTTCCTTCAGGTGCTTCCAGCGGCCCAGCTGGTGGAACAGTTTTTCCTGTGCCTTCTCGCGGATAGAACAGGTGTTGACCAACAGCACATCCGCGTCTTCGGGATCATCGGTGGGCACCATGGCGTGGGACTCGCCGAGCAGATCGCGCATACGCGCGGAGTCATACTCGTTCATCTGGCAGCCGTGGGTCTTGATATAGAGCTTTTTCACCGCGGATTTGGGCGTGGATTCGGACATAGCGCGCCTGGTTAAAAACTGGTCAGTTGAAAGGGTGGGGCATTATAGCGACCCGGCCCGGCACTGCATAGACGCGCCCGGGTGAGAGGTGCTAACCTTCCGCGCTTTTTCCAGCCCCCGGATTAGAATTGTGGTGGGGCTCCCCCTTTTTCGAGACTCATATGGCCAACCCGATCTACAAAGTCATTTTCCACAACCAGAACCAGGTGTACGAACTCTACGCCCGGGCCATATACCAGAGCGAGATGTATGGCTTTATCGAGGTGGAGGAGTTTGTGTTTGGCGAGAAGGCGCAGCTGGTGGTGGATCCCAGTGAGGAGAAGCTCAAGGGCGAGTTCGCCTCGGTAACCCGCTCCTATATCCCCATGCACAGCATCGTGCGTATCGACGAGGTGGAGAAAGAGGGCACCGGCAAGATTGTGGAAGTAAAGGGCGACAAAGTGACCCAGTTTCCGTATAGCGCGCCCATGCGCCCGCCACACGACGGCGAGTAATCCTTCGGCGGCGGCATCCGTCCGCCGTATCCTTCCCTGTCGCCAGTCGCATTCTGGCGCTGAATTGTTCGCCTTTTTCCCTCGGTCAATTATTTGTCTGCTACGGCGCCGCTGGCGCCGGCAACGCTTTGTCGCATCGGCAACGGCGCGCCGGCGCACCGGCTATTCTCAAAGGTAAGGAATTTCATTTCGCTCATCCGGCGGTAAACGGAGTTGCTGCCGCCGGCCACCAGTCGGCACCTGTTTGCACATGGGCGCCGCCTGTTGTAGGTCGATAGGAGCCTTTGGAATAGCAGTAATTCCACGCGATGGCCTGTTATTCCAACGGCGACAGTCGAATAGATCAGGGTCGTTCTATTGGACTGCCGGGTAGTTAACAGGTGAAGTTATGACTGCAATACCGGCAATCAAGGCCGCTATCTCTGCGCTCAAAATCGAGCAGCGCGTCGAGCGCGATGTGAAATCGGGGATTCCCGAGATCGATCGGGACAGCCACACCGAGAGCGAGGAAAGCCTGCGCTCCTATGTCGTGCGGGAAATCGTCGGCAAGGTGCACAGCGACCGCCAGGCGCAGCTCGACGAGCAGGTGGCGGCGCGCAACGAAGTCGGCCTGCGCCAGCTGTATCTGGATATCTGCAATGCCGAGCAGCATGTGCGCAAAACCATTGCCAGCCGCTTCGCGATTCTGGCCCAGGAGCTGAAGCGCAACGCGCGGGAACTGGCTGCGGTGCGCACCGACCTGGAGATCTTTCGCCACAAAAATGGCCTTACCCGCGAGGCGGATTTTCGTGAGTCGCGTATCTTTCACTACGCGGTGATCTTTTTCATCGTTATTTTCGAGACCGCCCTCAATTCCTTTTTCCTGTCCAA
Organism: Microbulbifer sp. SAOS-129_SWC; assembly: GCF_039696035.1. GTDB lineage: Bacteria > Pseudomonadota > Gammaproteobacteria > Pseudomonadales > Cellvibrionaceae > Microbulbifer. Next base: position 3,308,440 of record NZ_CP155567.1, on the reverse strand, counting down.
GGGCAGCGAGCTGGGGCTCGCCGGCGGCTTTCTGCAGGCGCTGATCATCTCGCTGGTCAACCTCGGGCTGGCCGCCTTCGCCGCCTTCGCGCTGCGCAACAGTTTTCACCGCAACCCGCTGCGCAAATTGTTGTCGGTCACCGCGTTTGCCGGCATCGCCGCTTTCGCCACCGCCTTCGTCTTCGGTGTCGGCCACTACCGCGAGGCGCTGGAAATGAACCCGCAGCTGGCCTCCAAACTGGCGGTGCTGAACCTGTGGGGCGACCCGGCCGGCATTCACGATTTCAACGCCTGGATCATGGTAATCGTGAGTGCCATCGCGCTGGTTCTGCTGACGCTGAAATTTTTCGCTGTCGACGACCGCTATCCGGGCTATACGGCCATTACCCGCCGGGTGCGCGAACTGCAGGGGCGTTGGGCAGACGGCTGCGAGGCGGCCATCGAGGAATTCAATCAGCTCGCCGAAGCGGAACAGCGGGTGCTGGCGGACAAGGAAAAGGCGATCCGAGCACAGTTTATCGGTTTCAAATCCAGTATCGAGCGCAGCGAGGAAATTCACAGCCACTACGAGGAAGATATCGTCAAGGCCCAGGGCCTGCTCGACGAGCTGATCCTCTATTACCAGTCCCACGCGGCGCGCATGATGAACCGGCGTGCGGCCTATTTCGGCAAGCTGCTGCGCTTTGAACTGGACAAGCTGCCGCGGCTCAATACCACCGGCCTGGAACAGCACAAGCGCGATCTGGCGGCTTTCGAGCAGGTACTGCAGGAACTCGACGGCGTTTACGCCACTGCTGTGGAGGAGATCGGTGCGCGCTGCGAGGCCGTGCAGCGGGAGCTGGCCGAGCTGGTCGGCAGTATCGAGCGGGACCACGGTTTGAGCGGATTGTGATGAAGACCTATCGCCGCGGCCTTTCGCCCGAGGACAAAAAGGGCATTGTCATTTTCGCTGCCGGGGCGGCGTTGCTGATCACCCTGTTGTGTTTTGTACTGTGGGTGATCCGCTCGCCGGAAAAGCAGTACGACAAGCACACCCTGTGCAATGAATCCCTGCCCCGCCACGCCCAGCAGTTACTGATTATCGATGTGTCGGACGCGCTGTCGGCGCACCAGCGCCACTTCCTGCGCCGGCACATCTCCGGCCTGCTGACCTCGGCAAAGGAGAACGACCGCTTCTCGATCTTCGTGCTCGACGATCATTACAACGGCCTCTCCGATCCGGTGATTGACCTGTGCAAACCGCGCTCGGCCGAGGATGTCAGTAGCCTTACCGCCAACCGCACCTTCGTCGAGGATCTCTACCGCGAGCGCTTCGAACAACCGCTGGAGGCGGCCATCGCGCGGGCGGTAAATGGTCACGCGCAGCCGGTGTCGCCGATTTACGAGGCGCTGTCGGATGTGGCCTCGCTGGACCGGATAGACCCGCGCGCCGAGGATGTGAGCCTGACGATCGTCAGCGACATGATCCAGAATTCCCGCGCCGGTTCGGTATTCAGCAGCGGCCCGGCGGCGATCGAGAAGTTGCCGCCGATCGACCTGCGCCGCGCGCGCACCACGGTGTTCTGGCTCGACCGGGCAAAGTACCGTCGGTACCAGACCGACGCGCTGGCGAGCAGCTGGGAGAACTATCTCGGCAGCGTGTCCAGATTCGAGCAGCTCGAGCGGGTCAGGGACTAGTCCCGCCCGCGCAGCACGCTGCAACAGAAGCTTCAAAAAACGGCCGCCTTTCTGTAAGAAAACTGCGGCAGCATTCCCCAGAGCCAACTTGGGGATGCCGCTATGAGCAACCGCTACCGCGCACTGTGGATATCCGATGTACACCTGGGCAGCAGGGACAGCGAGCCGCAACGCCTGGCCGACTTCCTCGCCCAGAACCGCGCCGATACCGTCTACCTGGTCGGTGATATCTTCGATATGAAAGCGCTGGCCCAGGGCAAGGGCAGCTGGTGCCGCGACTCCTCCCTGCTGATGGGGATGCTGGCAGAACTGAGCAGCGAGACCCCGCAAGTGGTCTATATCCCCGGCAACCACGACGCGCCGATGCGCAGCTGGGCCGGCAAGCGGCTCGGCAATATCCGCGTGGAGCGCGACTGGGTGCACACCGCCGAAGACGGCAGGCGCTACTGGGTCACCCACGGCGACCAGTTCGAGCACGAAATCAATATCCATCCCCTCAGTTACCACATCGGCGACCAGAGCTACTACCTGATGCTGCGCCTGAACCGCTGGATCAATTACTGGCGCGGACGCTTTGACAAGCCCTGGTGGTCACTGGCCAACCATGTCAAAAACCGTGTGCACGCGGCCAGACGCATGATGAACAACTTCGAGCAGATTGCCACGCGCGAGACCCGGCGCCGCGGTCTAGATGGTGTCATCTGCGGCCACATCCACCGCGCCGCACTGCGCCACAACAAACTCGACGGGCGCGCGGTGACTTACGCCAACTGCGGCGACTGGGTCGATTCGATGACCGCTGTAGTGGAACAGCACGGTGGCAGCCTCGATCTGCTGCACTGGCACCGGGCACCCAAAATCGCCAGCATAATGACCGAAGCGGTAGCCGCATGATTCAACTGGAAAACCTGTTACAGAAAAACGACTGGTACAGCGCCGCGCCGCAAAAACCGACGCGCAAGCTGGTGTCCGCCACCCTGAAGAAAATCTGCTGCGAACAGCAGCTGCTGGAATTCGGCCGGCGCTATCCGCACCTCGGCGGCCTCGACTTTATCCGCCAGGTCTTCGCCTTCTTTGAGTTCCGCTACGACCTGAACCCGCTGGAACTGGAGCGCATTCCGCGCAGCGGTCCGCTGGTGATTGTCTCCAACCACCCACTGGGCAGCCTCGACGGCCTGGCACTGATCGATATGGTGGCGCGGGTGCGCCGCGATGTGCGTGCGGTGGCAAGCCAGCTGTTGTGGAATATCGAACCGCTGCGCCCGTATCTGCTGCCGGTGGATAACTTCAACGGCCGCACCCGCCGCGGAGACCTGGAGGGCATCTATCAACACCTGCATGACGGTGGTGCCATCATCGTTTTTCCGGCCGGCGAAGTGTCGCGCCTGACGCCGCAGGGAGTGCGCGACGGCCGCTGGAATCCCGGCTTTACCCGCTTTGCGGAAAAGGCCAATGCGCCGATCCTGCCGGTGCAGGTACGCGGGCGCAATTCCTGGTGGTTTTACGGTCTGTCGATGGTCAACAAACCGCTGTCGACGCTGTGGCTGATCCGCGAGATGTTCAAGCAGGCCCGGCGCGGTATCGATATCCGCATCGGCAACCCGGTGGAAGCCGAACACTTCCGTCAATGGCCACTGGCTGCGCGCGCCCAGGCGGCACTGTGGCGCAAGCACGTATACCGCCTGCACAAGTCGCCGCGCCCGCTGGGGCCGGAACCCATCGCTGCGGCAGAACCGGTGGAAGAGGTCGCGCGGGTGATCGACAGCTGCGATAGCCTGATCGAACAGGGGGAGTTCTCGGTCGTGCTCTACCGGCAGCGGCCCGACTGCCCGGTGATGCGCGAACTGTCGCGCATCCGCGAAATCGCGTTTCGCGCGGTGGGCGAGGGCACTGGTCAGAGCCGCGACTGGGATGCCTTCGATGCCCACTACGATCACCTGCTGTTGTGGCATGGCGAGCGCCGGCAGATCGCCGGCGCCTACCGGTTGGCGAAGACCGAGGGCCTGGCGCCGGAGCAGATCTACAGCAGCACCCTGTTCAACTACCCGCGTCCGCCGCAGCAGTGCCTGCCGGGTTCGGCAGAACTGGGGCGCAGCTTCCTGCTGCCGGAGTACTGGCGCAGTCGCGGCCTCGACCTGCTGTGGTGCGGTATCGGTCAGTGGATCGCGCGCAACCGGGTGCGCTACCTGTTCGGCCCGGTGTCGATGCCGGGCAACTTTTCTGCGCGCGCGAAGTCCGCCATCGTGCGCTACTTCCTGCACCACTTCGCCACCGACAACCCCCTCGGCGATGCGCGCCTGCCGTTTGCCGAAGCGCGCGACGATCTGCCCGCGCTGGCCGGCGACGCCGCTGCGGATATGGTGCAGTTGAAGCAGGTTCTGAAAGAGGAGGGAGTAATGCTGCCGCCGCTATTCAAGAAGTACACCGCGGTGACCCGGCCCGGCGGTACCAGCTTTCACGCGTTCAATGTGGATCCGGATTTCTGCGATTCGGTCGACGGCTTGGTGGTGGTGGATCTGGAACGCGTGGATGCGAAGTTCGCCCGGCGCTATCTCGGCGGTTGAATGGTACCGGGCGCGGGCCTGTGCGAATTGGCAATAAAAAAGAGCGGCCGCTGGCCGCTCTTTTTTTGCCCGGCAATGACGGGAACTACAGCGTTTCCAGCTGCTTGCGCACCGTGGCCAGTTTCACACACAGCACAAACACCGACATGGCGGTGTCCAGCTCTTCCAGCGGCGGGAAGCTCGGCGCGATACGGATATTGCGGTCTTCCGGATCCTTGCCGTAGGGGAAGGTGGCACCGGCCGGAGTCAACTTGACGCCGGCTTCCGCGGCCAGGCGGATCACTTCCGCCGCGCAGCCGGCGCGGGTATCGAAGGAAACAAAGTAACCGCCCCTGGGCGTGGCCCATGTGCCCAGATCGGATTCGCCAAACGCCGTTTCCAGATGATCGCTCACGCACGCGAACTTGGGTTTGAGGATTCGTGCGTGTTTTTGCATATGCTCCCTGAGCATCGTGAACTCGGCAAACAAGCGCGAGTGGCGCAGCTGGTTCACCTTGTCCGGGCCGATGGTCATCGCCTGCATCTGCCGGCGCAGTGAGGCCAGGTTGGCGGGGCTGGCGCTGACGAAGGCGACGCCGGCGCCGGCGTGGGTGACCTTGGAAGTGGAGGCGAACTGAATCACCGAGTCGGCGGTGTCGTTTTCCAGCGTGGCCGCGCGGATGCCGGGCAGGTTGACCTGTTGCTCCAGGTCGTGAATCGCGTAGGCGTTATCCCAGAAGATGCGGAATCCCGGATTGGCGACCTGGCCCAGGCGCGCCAGTCGGTCGACCGTCTCTTTGCCGTAGGTAACGCCGGTGGGGTTGGAGAACTTGGGCACACACCAGATGCCGATAATATCGCTGTCGTCGCGCACCAGCGCCTCGGCCGCGTCCATGTCCGGGCCCTGCTCGGTCATCGGCACATTGACCATGCCGATACCCAGTTGCTCACAGATGCTGAAATGGCGGTCGTAGCCCGGTACCGGGCACAGGAATTTGGGGCTCTGCAGTTCGCGCCAGGGCGTGTTGCCGGCAAAGCCGAACAGGTAGCCGGTCAGCACGGCGTGGTACATCAGCGTGAGGGAACTGTTGCCGCCCGCGATGACCTCGTCACTGGGTACCTGCAGAATGTCCGCGCCCAGTTCGCGCGCACAGGTCAGGCCGTCGAGGCCACCGTAGTTGCGGGTGTCGGTGCCGTCTGCCGCGCGGTAATCGCCGTTCAGGATGCCGTCCAGACCGTCCGCCAGATGCAGCTGATCGGCGGATGGCTTGCCGCGGGTGATATCCAGGTTCAGCTGGTGCTGGCAGATGCGCTGGTACTGCGCAGACAATTCCTTTTCCCACTCTTGCAACTGGTCGCGTGTGGCGGAGTCGATAAGCACGGTGTTTCCTCGGTTGGCCAATGGAAGCGGCGAGCTTAGCAGCCGCGGGCGGGGCGCGTCATCCGCGCTGCGCTGGAAAAGCACGGCGGCCGGTTATTGGCGTGACAGTTCGTCAAAATCGTCGGCGTATTCGCGCAGCGTGGCTACCAGGTGGCGGCGTTGGTCGGCGGTGGTGGTGGTATAGAGGCGTTGGCCCAGTGCGCGAGCGCGCGCGCGGCGCTGTTGTTGCCGGCCGCGGTAGTTGTCGTCCCACAGCTGCTCGGGGCGCAGCAACAGGCTGCGCAGCTTGTCCAGATAGCCTGCGGGTTTGTGCCGCAGCAGCTCGAGCACGCGCGCCTGCCACAGTTGCCGCTGCCGGTCGCGCTGCACCGGGTTGTTGGCCATCTGCTCGACCCAGCCAGTGATCAGCGCTTCCTGTTCGTCGGTCAGCGAGCCGAGCCAGCGCTCACTCTGTTTGCGAATTTTTTTGCCGCGGCGCCGGCGCACCTTGTCCGGTGAGTCGCGCCATTCCTCCAGGGATTCGCGGCGCTTTTCCTGCAGATGTTGGGCCAGCTCGTCGATCTGTTGTGGGCGCAGCTGTGCCGCCAGCGGCAGTGTCAGGTCGAGCAGTTGGGCACTGGCGGTATCTGCGAACGCCGTTACACGGGTTTCCAGTGTGCGCATATCCAGCGCCTGTCCGCTTTCCACGCGGGTCGCCAGGGTGCGCAGAAATTCCGCGTAGCGGGGCAGCTGGGTCTGGCGGTGCCAGCGGTGGAAACTGTCCAGCGCACCTTTCAGCTGGCGCTGCTGGGCGCTGTCGAGGTCGACGTAGTCGTCCAGTTGCCAGCGCATCCAGCGGTCGAGCTGGTTGTACGCGAACTGCACACTGGAGCAGCCTGCCAGCAGCAGGGCCAGCAGCAACAAGCATTGCAGCGGGCGAATTGTCACGTGCCGATCCCCGCGGACCATACAGTCTTCCCGGGCGGCCGGGGCCACCGCTTGTTGACGTAGAGGTATCACCGTTATGCCGGCAATGAAACAGACGGATCCCCATCGCAGTTCCTTGCCTGGTTAATCAAGCATAGCCGTGGCGGGCGGGGGTCAGTTTATCCATACCTCCACGCGGCTGTTCTTGACCGGCGCGTGCTCGCGGTTTCCGGTGAGCGGGGCAAAGGCACCGAGGGCGAGAATCCTGCTGTTACCGAGCTGGTGATCGCGCAACAGCGCGCCCTGCACCTTGAGGGCACGGAAGCGGGAGATCTGGTCGGCGATATTGCGGTTGTTTTTGTGATCGGAAAAGCCCACCAGGGTCAGGTTCAGTGGCCGCTCCGATGCCTCCATGTAGTGCTGCAGACGATGCAGGTCCTCGAGGGCGCGATTATCCAGCTCGGTGCTGCCGTCGGCGAAGCGGAACGAGATGCTGAGGCGCTCACCGCTTTCCATCAGCTGGCGGTAGGCTGCAGGGGCGTTGGGGTAGGGCGGCATTTTCAGCGTGACGGGAGTGAGGTTGATGAAGCCGGCGCTGGCCACGATTTCCTGGCCGGCGGGCGACTCGGCGTAGCGCAGGAAATCGTCCACACGCGGGTTGAAGCTGCCGGGGTTGCGGTACAGGTACAGGCGCCGTGTGAGCGGGAAGTCCTCGGTGGCGATAATGCCGCGATCCGGCACCACCGCAGCCAGGTTGCCGGCCTTGATCGCGATCTTGCTGATACCGCTGGCCTCGGCGAACGGCAGGTAGCCGATGGCGCCGCGCCACTTCTGCACCAGAGAGTGGGTCTCGGCATTGCCGGATACGACCCGCACCGTAGCGGCGGGTGCGCCGCCACTGGCGAACACCTCGCGGTCGAACGTGGCGCGGGTACCGGACTGGGTATCCCGCTGCAGCGGGCGGATCGGCAGGTTGGGACCGCCCAGTTCGCGCCAATTGCGAATTTCGCCGCGGTAGATTTGCCCGAGCTGGTCGATCGTGAGCTGGCCCACCGGGTTACTGGGGTGCACGGCGATCACCAGGGCATCGAGGCCGATCACATGTTCCGCGTCGGCACCGGCCATGTTGCCAAAGCGTGACAGGCGCTGGATTTCCGTCGCCTTGATACGGCGCGAGGCCATGCCGATATCGGCACTGCCGTGGTCGAGGGCGTTGAAACCGGTGCTCGAACCGAGCGCGACGATGGGAACTTCGACCCGCTGGCCGGACAGTCGCGCGCTGATCCAGTGGCGCTCGCCCTGACTGCGCTGCGTAATCTCTGTGGCGTCGAGGCTGCGCAGATAGCCTTTGACCAGCATCGGCGCCAGTTCCGCGCCGATGGTATTCGAGCCGGTGAGGCGTAACAGCGTCTGAGTGTCGGTGTTTTCCTCTGTCTGCTGCGCCCGCAGCGGCGCACTCAACAGCTGGCCGCACACTAGTGCTGCCAGCATGGCGCATCTGGCCAAGGACCCCATAATCTGCTCCCTCTCGGTGACTTCAATCCGTGTCGAAGCCGGTCTCCATTGACTGCCGCCGCGCACCGCAAAAACCCGTTCCCGCGCTGGCGGGAGCAGGGTGGTGCCCGTTGATCGTGTGTTATTTACGTGCGGCAGGCCCCGTTTCTGGCGTGCGCTTTATCGCAAAAAAGTATGACGCCAATATTGCAAGGCCGGGACATTACCACACTGACAGCAGTCGGTGCCTGCGCTTGTGTCGGACTGGGTGGCCGCGCGCGGTGCCGGCACGGTCACCATCGCTTCGGCAGGGGACTGGTTCCCGTTTGCGGGTATCTCCAAAGGGGGGCTGGTACCGCGGGCCCCAACCTCTATACTGCAGGGAAACGCGACCAAAGCGCCTGGATGCCGCTGTAAATGGCGGTGGCGGAGTGGTTTAGCCGCGAGATGGGCTGCCGATTGGCGATTTTTTTTAAAAATAGGGATGACAACGCTGTCATTTCTCCTGTAGTATTTCTCCCATATTGGCTCAGGCGCCTCCGTGCGCCGGCCGCGCTTCCGGGGGGATTGCGCTGGGAAGCCCGCTGAAGACACATAACAATACAAGATCTTAGAGGCCGGTACAGATGGTTGCTTTGAGAGACAGGGACACCCTTTATATAGGTATCGACGGCGGCGGCAGCAAATGCCGCGCCTCTATTGTCGATGCCGACAATTACGTCCTGGGTACCGGCGTCGCCGGTCCGGCCAATCCTCTGCACGGATATGCCCAGACGATCGATTCCATCGCGCGCTCTGCCGCGCTCGCGCTTGCCGATGCCAGGTTGTCGCCGGAGATTCTCGGCGATCTGGTGGCCGGCGTCGGCCTGGCCGGCGTCAATATGCCGCGTCTCTACAACGAGATGGCCTCCTGGGCGCACCCCTTCAAGAAAATGTACCTGACCACCGACCAGCACTCCGCCTGTCTCGGCGCCCATCGCGGCGGTGACGGCGCGGTCATCATTGCCGGTACCGGGTCTGTCGGTTATGCCTGGGTCAACGGCAAGAGCACCCTGCTGGGTGGCCATGGCTTCCCCCATGGCGACAAGGGTAGCGGTGCCTGGATGGGCATGGAGGCGGTCAAGTACCTGCTGATGGCCCTCGACGGCCTGGCACCGGAATCCCGCCTCAAGGGCGAGCTGCTGAAGGCGCTTGACGCCAGTGACGCCAACGAAGTGTTTGAAAAAATCGGTGGCAAATCGTCCAGCCACTACGCGCGCCTGGCGGTACCGGTGATTGAGTGTGCCGAGGCCAACGATGCGGTGGCGGTGGCCATCGTGCGCGACGGTGCGTCCTATATCAGTGATCTGGCGGGCAAGCTGCTGGAACTGCGGCCGCCGCGCCTGTCGATGATCGGCGGCCTGGCGCCGCGCTTGCGCCAGTGGCTGGCCCCCCAAGTGGTGGAGCGGCTGGCGGAGCCGCAGGATGCGCCGGAAATCGGCTGTGTCTACTTTGCCCGCCAGTGCCTGGCCAAAGAGGCCCGCGATGAGGCCCGCGATGCCAAGTCCGTCCCCGAAAGCGCCGGGAGCAAGGCGCTGTACGGATAACCCGATTGATTACCGACCGAATTTAGGATGCTTATGACCGCAGTAACTTCCGCCGAGGCAACACAGGTAGACAGCGCCATGGCCACTACAGTGATGGAAAGCGAGGCCCGCGAAGCGCCGGATCGCATCGCTGAGCAACTGCAGAACAACGCCGCCGCGATGGCTGCGCTGGGCGCCCGCCTGCGCAGCCAGCCGCCCAAATTTGTCATGATTGTCGGTCGCGGTTCCTCCGACCACGCCGGCGTCTTTGCCAAGTACCTGATCGAGATCGAAACCGGTACGCCCACCTTTGCCGCGGCGCCGTCGGTATCCAGTGTCTACGGCCGCAAGCTCAAGCTCGATGGCGCGCTGGTGATCGTGATTTCCCAGTCGGGCCGCAGCCCCGACATTCTTGCCCAGGCGCGCATGGCGAAAGAGGCAGGTGCCTATACGGTGGCGCTGGTCAACGACGAGTCGGCGCCGATCGGAGAGATCGTCGACGAACTGCTGCCGTTGAAGGCCGGTCCGGAAAAGGCCGTGGCGGCGACCAAGAGCTATCTGGCCACCCTGTCTGCGGTGCTGCAGCTGGTGGCCAACTGGACTGAAGACAGCGCGCTGCTCGAGGCGGTGGACGCCTTGCCACAGACCCTGCGCGAAGCGGTGGACTCCGATACCCAGCTGCGCCCGGAAGATCTGGCAGCGGTGAGCAACCTGGTGGTGCTGGGGCGCGGCCCCGGTTACGGCATCACCCGCGAGCTGGCGTTGAAGTTGAAGGAAGTCTGCAACATCCACGCGGAGTCCTTCTCCAGTGCCGAGTTCCTGCATGGCCCGGTTACCCTGGTGGAGCAGAAGCTGACCGTGGTCAACGTGCCGATCGAGGACGAATCCTATCAGGCGCACAGCGAGCAGATTGCCGACATCATCCGCCGCGGCGGGACCCTGGTGAATCTGCACGTGCCGAGTAAGGGCGTGCACCCGCGCGTGGCGCCGCTGGCGCTGTTGCAGCGTTTCTATATCGATGTGGCCCACGTCGCGATCAGCCGCGGTATCAACCCGGATGAGCCGGCGGGCCTGAAGAAAGTGACCCAGACCGTTTGACGGCAGGCAGGAGCTGACAGTGGTGCGCACCCTGATTGCGGAACAGCTTTTCGACGGCGAGCAGTTTCACCGCGAAACCGCACTCGCCATCGGCGACGACGGGCGCATCGCCTCCATCGGTGGCCCCGCCCCCGCGGGTGCGGAACGCGTCGATGGCCTGCTGGCGCCGGGCCTGGTGGATGTGCAGGTCAATGGCGGCGGTGGTGCGCTGTTCAACAATGACCCCAGTGTCAATGCGCTGGGCAAAATGAGTGCGGCGCACGCGCGCTATGGCACCACCGGTTTTCTGCCCACGCTGATCACCGACCGGGTGGACGTGATGCAGCGCGCCGCCGACGCGGTCGCCGCGGCGCTGCGCGAAGGTGTGCCCGGCGTAATCGGTGTGCATTTCGAGGGGCCGCATCTGAGCGTGCCCAAGAAGGGCACCCATGAAGAACAGTTTATCCGCGCGCTGACCGACGAGGAGCTGGCGATTTATGCCCGCGACGACCTCGGGGTCAAGGTCGTTACCCTGGCACCGGAAAATGTGGCGCTGGACGATATCCGCACTCTGGTTTCGATGGGGGTGAGGGTGTGCCTCGGGCATTCCAATGCCGATGGCGCTACCGCCGCTGCGGCCGTGGCCGCCGGGGCGACAGGGTTTACCCACCTGTACAACGCCATGTCGCCGCTGCATTCGCGCGAACCGGGCATGGTGGGCACGGCACTGATCAGCGACGGCGCCTGGTGCGGGCTGATAGCCGATGGCCACCATGTGTGTGCCGAGGCCCTCACGCTGGCCCTGAAGGCCAAGCCGCGTGGCAAGATCATGCTGGTGACGGATGCGATGTCGCTGGTGGGCAGCGACGAGACCAGTTTCCCGCTGTTCGATCGGGTGGTGACCCGTCAGGGCGACAGGCTCACCTCGACGACCGGCGAACTGGCCGGTTCGCACCTGGATATGATTTCCGCAGTGCGCAATATCCGCGACTGGTGTGGGGTGGAACTGGCGGAGGCGCTGCGCATGGCATCGCTCTACCCGGCGCAGTTCCTGGGCGCGCCGGCGGGCCGTATCGACACCGGTGTCGCGGCCGACCTGATTTTACTGGACGAGAAATTACAGGTGCAGAAAACCTGGATAGGTGGCAGGGAAGTTTTTTCCCAATAGATTGGCAAGAAATCACATAACGATAAAAAGGTGCTCCTATGAATACCGCAGTAGCAACGCAGAGTGAGTCGAGAGGCAGCCTGTTGCCGATGGCAATTGTCGGCATGCTGTTTTTTATATTCGGTTTCGTGACCTGGCTGAATGGTTCACTGATTCCATTTCTGAAAATTCTGTGCGACCTGAGTGACTTTCAGGCGCTGTTTGTGACGTTTGCGTTCTACATCTCGTATACCGTGATGGCACTGCCGATGGCCGCCATCCTGCGCCGCACCGGCTACCGCGATGGCATGGCCATCGGTCTCGGCATCATGGCGGTGGCGGCGCTGATTTATATTCCGGCGGCGCAGACTGGCAACTACGCCATTTTCCTGCTCGCGCAGTTCGGTCTCGGCGCGGGCCTGACTATTCTGCAAACCGCTTCCAACCCCTATGTGGTCAAGGTGGGTCCGGCGGAGAGTGCCGCCATGCGCATCAGCATCATGGGCCTGATCAACAAGAGTGCCGGGGTGCTCGCTCCTATTGTGTTTACCGCACTGGTTTTATCCGGTCTGACGGATTTCCACGCCGAGGGCATCGCCAAGCTGGGCGAAGCCGAACGCGCCACGCGCCTGAGTGAAGTAGCCAACCGCCTGGTGATGCCCTACATCTACATGGCGGTGATGCTGGCGGCCCTGGTGGCGCTGGTGAAGTTCTCCGGCCTGCCTGAAATCGACGAAGATGCCGGTGTCGACAGCGAAAGCAAATCCGGCATCTGGCAGTTTCCGCAAGCGGTACTGGGCGCGGTAGCGCTGTTCACTTACGTCGGTGTCGAGGTGATTGCCGGGGATACCATCGGGCTATACGGTTCCAAACTCGGGGTGGCGAATTTCGCCTCGCTGACGTCTTACACCATGGTGTTTATGGTGATCGGCTATGTGATCGGTGTGGTGGGGATTCCGCGTTTTATCAGCCAGCAGACCGCTCTGCTGGGTTCGGCACTCGCCGGTGGCCTGTGTGTGTTGGGTGTGGTGTTTTCCTCGGAAAGCAGTACCGCGATCTCCACTGCGCTGTGGGGCTGGAGCGGCATCCCGGTGATTCCCGATGCGGTGACTTTTGTCGCGCTGATGGGCCTGGCGCACGCGCTGGTGTGGCCGGCAGTGTGGCCGCTGGCGCTGGAAGGTCTGGGTAAATACACCGCCCAGGGCTCGGCACTGCTGATTATGGGGATTGCCGGTGGCGCGGTTATTCCGCTGGCGTTCGGGCATATCAGTGATATCGCCGGAAGCACCCAGTTGGGCTATTGGGTCGCGCTGCCCTGCTATCTATTTATCCTCTTCTACGCGCTGAAAGGTCACAAGATGCGCAGCTGGAAGTAAGGCACTCAGTTTTCGTTTGTAATGTTGTTTTCTCTTTGGTTCTCGTCATCTTGGCCCTCCGTGTGAGGGCTTTTTTTTGCCTGCCAAATACGCACGGGCGAACGGCTTCCACGCGCCTCGCGGGTAGCTTCCGGCTACCCGGTTTCGCTGCCGGCTAATTTAGTCCGGCGCCGGCCCGCTCGAATCCCGTACCACCAGCTCCGGGGTAAAGGTGCGCACAATACCCGCTTCCTTGCTCGCGGTGGCGCTCTCGGCGGCGCCCTTGCCGCGGGCCTTGCTCAGCAGTAGCGCGGCGGCGCACTTGGCGATTTCGTTATTGGGCTGGTGGGCGGTGGTCAGCTTGGGCCAGGTCTGGCGCGAGAAGGGACTGTCCTCAAAGCCGACGATGGACAGCTGCGCCGGTATCTCGATATTCATCAGGCGCGCAGCAAACAGGGCGCCGGCGGCCATTTCGTCGTTGCTGGCGAAAATCGCGCTGGGCGGGTTGGGAGACTGCAGCAGCTTCTTGGCCCCCTGGACGCCGGAATCGAATGAGTATTCGCCTTTCAGGATCAGGTTTTCGTCCACGGGTATCCCGGCGTTCTCCAGCGCTTCGCGGTAGCCGTGCAGGCGGCCGTGGGTGGACACGTGCTCTTCGCCGCCGCAGAGGAAGCCGATACGCCGGTGTCCCTGCTGCAGCAGGTGCTGGGTCAGGTCCACCGCGGCGGCGCTGTCGTCTACCTGGATGCAGTTGTCTTCGTCGTCGAGGGCCGCCTCGCTGGAGACGATGCGCACATAGTCGACACCGAGAGATTTGATCGTATCGATTACCGACTGGGTCTCGGAGAAGGGGGGCGTCAGTACCAGGCCCGCGATCTTCGAGTGTTCCACCAGGTTGCGCAATTCCTCGTGCACATTGGCGGATTTGGCGTTGCTCGGGTGGATCAGCAGCTCGTAGCCGCGCGCCTTGCAGGCGGCGAGGATGCCGTTCTGCATGTCGATCACGTAGTAGGCGTTCGGGTTGTCATAAATGAATGCGATGGTGTACGAGCGGGTGCCGGCCAGGTTGCGGGCAGCGAGATTGGGCTGGTAATTGAGCGCCTCTACCGCCTCCAGCACTTTCTTCCTGGTGGCCGGGCGCACCGACGGTTCGTTGTTGATAACCCGGGATACGGTCTTGATCGATACGCCGGCGCGCGCGGCAACATCGTTAATGGTGACTTTCATGTGAGGCGCTTGTCCTTGTTATGGGCCCCCACGCTGCAGGGGGCTATCGGCCAAACGGGGATTTTACCAGCAAACACGGTGGGAATTCCCGCCCGGTGGCGGCGCGGGTAATGGCGCCATCTGAAGGGGTGCCATCCCGGCCCACGCTTTTTGAAACCCGGCTACAAATAGCATTGACAGGGCGGTGTGCCTGTGTGAATCTCACGATCGAATGACAGCGTTGTCATTTGTGTGCAAGGCGCAGCCCGACAACGCGACAACAACAATAAATGGTGCCGACGCACCCGCGCGGCGCCCGCATCCAAGGGGGCTTTTATGCAACTCACCCAACTCGCCAGCTGGCGCAAACTCGATAGTCTGGCGCAGCAGATGCGCACCCGGCATCTGCGTGACCTGTTCGCTGCGGATCCGCAGCGCGGCCGCCGCCTGTCGCTTGAGCTGCCGGAATTCCTGTTCGATTACTCGAAAAACCTGGTCGATGACGAGGTTCTTGTAAATTTATTACAGCTGGCGCGGGACGCCGATCTGGAGGGCTGGCGGGCGCAGATGTTCGCCGGGGCGCCGATCAATCGCACCGAAGGGCGGCCGGTTCTGCACGTTGCGCTGCGCGGGGCGCTGCCGGAATCCGTGCCGATGCAGGGGGCGCCGGTAGAAGCACTGGTGGAAAGTGAGCTGGAGCGCTTGAAAGGGTTTGTAAATTTACTACATAATGGCGGCGTGACAGGATGCACCGGTAAAAAGATCACTGATGTGGTCAATCTCGGCGTTGGTGGTTCCCATTTGGGGCCGCAGATGGTCATCGAGGCGCTGCGGGCGCACCGCTGCGGCGACGTCCGCATTCACTTCGTGTCCAATGTGGACGGGGCGCAGCTGGCCGATGTGCTGGCGCCGCTGGATACCGAGACGACCCTGTTTGTGGTGTCCTCGAAGACGTTTACCACCACCGAGACCATGACCAATGCCCGCAGTGCTCTGCGCTGGCTGGGCGGCCTGGGATCGACAGAGGAGCTGTTGCGCCGGCACTTTGTCGCCGTCACCGCAAACTCGGACAAAGCGCGCGCTTTCGGTGTCGAGCCGCAGCGCGTTTTTCAGTTCTGGGACTGGGTCGGCGGGCGCTACTCGCTGTGGTCAGCGATCGGTCTGCCGATTGCGATTGCCATCGGTT
Source organism: Microbulbifer sp. SAOS-129_SWC (assembly GCF_039696035.1). Classification (GTDB taxonomy): domain Bacteria; phylum Pseudomonadota; class Gammaproteobacteria; order Pseudomonadales; family Cellvibrionaceae; genus Microbulbifer. The sequence goes on along the minus strand of NZ_CP155567.1, from coordinate 3,292,903 downwards.
TCGACGGTTTCCGCGCGCTGCTCGACGGTGCGGCGTCGATGGACCGCCACTTCCGCGAGGCGCCGCTGGAACAGAATGCGCCGGTGCTGATGGGGCTGTTGAGCCTGTGGTACTGCACATTTATGGGATACCCGGCACACGCGGTGCTGCCCTACGACCAGGCCCTGCACATGCTGCCGGCCTACCTGCAGCAGGCGGATATGGAGAGCAACGGCAAATCTACCACCAGGGCAGGGGAGGAGGTTGGCTACGCAACCGGGCCCTTAATATGGGGGATGCTCGGCATCAACGGCCAGCATGCCTTTTACCAGTACCTGCACCAGAGTCCCGAGGTGGTGCCGGCGGACTTCATCGGCAGCGTCGCTCCGGGGCACGATCTGCCCGGCCATCACGAAATACTGCTGGCCAACATGCTGGCGCAGAGCCAGGCGCTGATGAACGGTGTCAGTCGCGAACAGGTGGAAGTCGAGCTGACCGGCAAGGGCCTGAGCAAAGAAAAAATAGAAGCGCTGGCCCCGTACAAGGTGCACCGCGGAAATAAACCGAGCAACACCATTCTGTTGCGCACGCTGGATCCCCGCACGCTGGGCGCTTTGATCGCCCTGTACGAGCACAAAATTTTTGTGCAGGGTGTGATCCTGCAAATTTATTCTTTTGACCAGTGGGGAGTGGAACTGGGCAAAGGGCTGGCCGCGGCGCTACAACCTCAGTTGGAGAGTGGCGAAGTGAGCGGACAGGACGCCTCCACCGCCCGACTGATCGAATACTGCCGTCAGGCCACTGCCGGCGCAGAGGCGCCGCTGGCCACCGGCTAATGTGGACGCGGCCGGAGGCGGTCGCCGGGTAACGAATCAATAAACGGAAAGGTTATGGTACACAGCAAGGTTCAAGCAGTTACCGAGCGCATTATCGAGCGCAGTGTCGATACGCGTGCGCAATATCTGGCGCAGATCGAGCGCGCCCGCATCGAGGGGCGCGCCAGCAGTCACCTGTCGTGCGGCAACCTGGCCCACGCCATTGCCGCCTCCAGCGATGAAGACAAGAAACTGATCGCCAGCGGCCGCGGCCCCAATCTGGGCATCGTTACCGCTTACAACGACATGCTGTCGGCGCACCAGCCCTACGGCACCTACCCGCAGCTGCTGAAAGACGCGGCGTCGCGCAATGGCGCCACCGCACAGGTCGCCGGTGGTGTACCGGCCATGTGCGACGGCGTGACCCAGGGCCGCGCAGGCATGGAGCTGAGCCTGTTCTCCCGCGATGTGATTGCCATGTCCACCGCTATTGCGCTGTCCCACGATGTCTTCGAGGGCGCGCTCTACCTGGGTATCTGCGACAAGATCGTGCCCGGGCTGGTGATCGGCGCGCTGGCATTTGGCCACCTGCCGGCGATGTTCGTGCCGGCGGGCCCGATGCCCACCGGCCTCGCCAACGCGGAAAAGGTGCGGGTGCGCCAGCTCTACGCCGAGGGCAAGGTGGGACGCAAGGAGCTGCTGGAGGCCGAGAGCGCTTCCTATCACAGCCCCGGCACCTGCACCTTCTACGGTACTGCCAACAGCAACCAGATGCTGGTGGAAATCATGGGCCTGCAGCTGCCCGGCAGCTCGTTCGTTAACCCGGGCACGGATCTGCGCAACGCCCTCAACGACGCGGCGGTGAAGCAGCTGGTACAGATCACCGAGCCCAGCCTGCACACGCCGATTGCCAAGATTCTCAGCGAGAAGACCTTCGTCAACGGCATTGTCGGTCTGCTCGCCACCGGCGGCTCCACCAACCACACACTGCATCTGGTGGCCATGGCGCGCGCCGCCGGTATCCAGCTGACCTGGCAGGATATGGCGGACCTGTCGGAAGTGGTGCCGCTGTTGTGCCATGTCTACCCGAACGGCACCGCCGATATCAATCAGTTCGCTGCCGCCGGCGGCATGCAGTACCTGATTCGCGAACTGCTCGGCGCCGGCCTGCTGCACGATGATGTGCACACGGTACTCGGCAACTCCGGCCTCAAACCCTACTGCCACGATCCGTTCCTGGACGATGACAAGACCGGCGTGGTCTGGCGCCCGACGGTCGAGGAGAGCGGCAACCCGGACATTATCCGTCCGGCCAGCGACCCTTTCTCCAGTCACGGCGGCCTGCAGTTGCTGGACGGCAACCTGGGCAAGAGCGTGATCAAGGTGTCTGCCCTGAAACCCGAGCACCTGCATGTAAAGGCACCGGCGGTGGTCTTCAACAGCCAGGACGAGGTGCTGGAGCGGTTCAAGGCCGGCGAGCTGGAAAAAGACTTTATCGCGGTGGTGCGGTTCCAGGGGCCGCAGGCGATCGGTATGCCGGAACTGCACAAACTGACGCCCACCCTCGGCGTGCTGCAGGATCGCGGCTTCAAGGTGGCGTTGGTCACTGACGGGCGTATGTCCGGCGCGTCGGGCAAGGTGCCGGCGGCGATTCATATGGCTCCCGAGGCAGTGGACGGCGGCAATATTGCCAAGGTGCGCGATGGTGACCTCATCGAACTCGATTCGAATGCCGGCGTACTGCGCGTACATGTTGACGACGCCGAACTGGCGGCGCGCGAACCGGCCCACTGCGACCTGACGGAGAGCGGCCGCGGTATGGGGCGCGAACTGTTCGCCAATATGCGCGCGCTGGCCAGCGGTGCCGAGAGCGGTGCCAGCATATTATTTTAATGTTGTGGTGTGCCCGCGCGGTGCACCAGAACGCAGGAAAAATCGTAGAGCAAATTTATGAGCAACCCTTTTGACATGGTGTTATTCGGCGGCGGCGGTGACCTTGCGCTGCGCAAGCTGATACCGGCGCTCTACCGCGCCTATAAGGAAGGCAGTCTCGCCGAGGGGTGTCGGATCCTGCCCGTATGCCGCCGCCAGGAAGATGCGGATGGCTATCTGCACACCGCCCAGCAGGCGCTCAAGACACACTTGCGCGACGGCGAGTACAGCGAGGAAATCTGGCAGGAGTTCAGTCCGCTGCTGCGCGCTGTGGGCCTGGATATCGCCAGGCCCGACGAACAGTGGGACCAGCTCGCGGATATCCTCGGCAACGACATCGAGCGCGTGCGCATCTTTTATCTGGCGATTCCGCCGGCAGTGTTTGGCCCCTGCTGCGAAAACCTGTCCCTGAAGGGATTGATCCACGAAAACTCGCGCGTGGTGGTGGAAAAGCCCCTGGGCTACAACGCCCAGACCTCCGACGAGATCAACAGCAAGATCGCCACCTACTTCCCGGAAAATAATATTTTCCGCATCGATCACTACCTGGGTAAGGAAACTGTCCAGAACCTGCTGGCGCTGCGCTTCAGCAATGTGCTGTTCGAGCACCTGTGGGATGCCCAGACCATCGATCATATCCAGATCAGTATTTCCGAGACAGTTGGCCTCGAGGGTCGCGCGGGCTTCTACGACGAGACCGGCGCACTGCGCGACATGGTGCAGAACCACCTGCTGCAACTGCTGTGCCTGATTGCGATGGAATCCCCCAACAGCATGTCCTCGAAAAATATCCGCGCCGAGAAAATCAAGGTGCTGGAGGCGCTGCGACCGCTGATGGGCGAGGGCGTAGATGACAACATTGTGCGCGGCCAGTACGTCGCCGGTGGCCTCGACACCCAGCTGGTGCCCGGTTACCTCGAGGAGCTGGATGCGGCCACCAGCAGTACAGAGACGTTTGTCGCCATCCGCGCGCACATCGACAACTGGCGCTGGGCCGGAGTGCCTTTTTATCTGCGCACTGGCAAACGTATGGAGAAGCGTTGCGCCGAGATCGTGATCCAGTACAAGAACGTGTCGCACCGGGTGTACGAACCGTCAGCGGGTGAAGTGTTGCCCAACCGCCTGGTGATCCGCCTGCAACCGGAAGAGAGCATCAAGCTGGTACTGATGGCGAAAAAGATGGACAGCCTGGCCATGGAGCTGCAACCGGCGGAGCTGAACCTGACGCTGTCCGACACCTACGACAGCTTCAAGAGTGATGCCTACAAGCGCCTGATGCTGGATGCGGCGGCCAACAATTCCGCGCTGTTTATCCACCGCGATGAAGTGGCGGCCGCCTGGGCCTGGGTCGATCCGATCATCGAGCACTGGCGCGATACCGGCAACCAGCCGCAACTGTACCGCGCCGGTAGCTGGGGGCCGCAGGCCGCCGCAGAACTGCTGGCGCGCGATGGCCGCCACTGGTTTAACCCTTAAATTGTTGCACAGGGCCATCCGTGGCCTTGTTTAACCCGGGTTTGCAGGCCCATTGACAGGACCAACGACCGAGTCGACTTCCATGATGGTAGAAGAAAAGTTTTATTCCGATCGCGAGCGCCTGGTTCAGGCGCTGACCCACGACTGCGCCGCGGCGCTGCAGCGCGGCATCAAAGAGCAGGGGCAGGCGAGCTTCCTGGTATCCGGCGGCAGCACGCCGGAGCCGGTATACCGCGAGCTGTCCAGGCGCCCGCTGCCGTGGTCGCAGATCAATGTCGCGCTGGTGGATGAGCGCTGGGTAGACCGCGATGCCAGTGGCAGTAACCAGGCGTTTATCGAAAACAGCCTGCTGCAGAACTATGCCGCCGAAGCACCGTTTCTGGGCATGAAAACGCCCCATGGCACCGCTGCCGAGGGCCAAGCGGACTGCGAGCGCGCCTACGGCGAGCTGCCGCGCCCGTTCGATGTCTGTGTGCTGGGCATGGGCAGTGACGGTCACACCGCGTCGCTGTTCCCGCACGCCGACGGCCTGGCCGCGGCCCTCGATCCGAAAGGGACGCAATTGTGCCGCGCGATTACTGCACAGCAGAGCGACGTGACCGGCACTCATACCGAACGCATGACCCTGACGCTGGCAGCGATCCTGCAGGCGCGGGATATCAAGCTGCTGATTACCGGCGAGGAAAAGCTGCGTGTCTACCGCGAGGCGTTGCTGGGCAGTGACGAACTGGAGATGCCGGTGCGCAGCATTCTGAAACAGGGCCTCAATTCGGTCTCCGTCTACTGGGCGCCCTGACCAATGGTCGACGGTGCGCCGCGCGCGCCGCGCAATCAAGGAAACTGGAATTTAACGATGCAAAAAAATCTTGCCGAAGTACTGCAACAGGCTGGAGTAGTCCCGGTACTGGTGATCGACAAGGTCGAGGACGCACTGCCGCTGGCGCAAGCGCTGGTGGAGGGCGGTTTGAATGTACTGGAAATTACCCTGCGCACTTCCTCCGCGCTGGCCGCGGTGGCGGAAATTGCCAAGCACCTGCCGGACGCCCACGTCGGTACCGGCACGGTGTTGAGCGAGGATGACCTGCGCCGCTCGATCGATGCCGGCGCCAGCTTTATGGTCAGCCCCGGCGCCACTGAGCAGCTGCTGGATGCGGCGGACAAGGTCGAGGTACCACTGTTGCCCGGCGCCGCCAGCCCCTCGGAAGTCATGCGTCTGCTGGAGCGTGGCTACCGCTACCAGAAGTTCTTCCCGGCCGAGGCTGCCGGCGGCGTGCCAATGCTGAAGTCACTCGGTGGCCCGCTGTCCCAGGTGCAGTTCTGCCCCACTGGTGGTATCGGCCCGGGCAATGCCGCCGAATACCTGGCGCTGGGCAATGTCGTGTGTGTCGGTGGCTCCTGGATGGCTGCACCGAAACTGGTACAGGAAAAAGACTGGGCTGAAATCACCCGCCAGGCAAAAGAAGCGCGCGCGCTGAAACCCGCTTGACGTGCAGCACCCAACGGCATGGAACAACTTTAAAAATAGAGGCTAGTGAGATGAAGATTAAGATTGCCATCAACGGCTACGGCCGCATCGGCCGCAATGTGACCCGCGCTATTTACGAGTCGGGCTACGGCGACCGCGTACAGCTGGTTGCGATCAACGACCTGGCGCCGGTGGAGTCCAATGCACACCTGACCCGTTTCGATACCGTGCACGGCCGCTTCAACACCGAAGTCGCGGTCGATGGCGACGCGCTGGTGATCGGTGGTGACCGCGTACAGGTCTGCCAGGAGCGCGACCCGGCCAAACTGCCGTGGGCAGAGTTGGGTGTGGATCTGGTGCTGGAATGCACCGGTCTGTTCACCGACAAGGCTGCCGCCTCCAAGCACCTCGAGGCCGGCGCCAAGGCTGTGCTGATCAGCGCGCCGTCCAAGGACGCCGATCTGACCGTGGTTTACGGTGTGAATGACGACAAGCTGACCGCAGACCACAAGGTGGTGTCCAACGCCTCCTGCACCACCAACTGTCTGTCGCCGGTGGCCAAGGCGTTGCACCGCGAGTTGGGCATCGAGCGCGGTTTCATGACCACCGTGCACGCCTACACCAACGACCAGAACACCCAGGACGCGGTGCACAAGGACATCTACCGCGCCCGCGCCGCTGCCGATAACATGATCCCCACCAAGACAGGCGCCGCCGCCGCCGTGGGCCTGGTATTGCCGGAGCTCAAAGGGCTGCTGGACGGCATGGCCGTGCGTGTGCCGGTCAATAATGTTTCCCTGGTGGACTGCCAGTTTATCGCCAAGCGCGAGACCACGGTGGAAGAAGTGAACGCGATCATGCGCGCGGCTGCCGAAGCCAGCGGCGGTGTCCTGACGTGCTGCGAGCAGCCCCTGGTATCGTCCGATTTCAATCACACCACCGCTTCCAGCCACTTCGATGCCAACCACACCCGTGTGAACGGCAATCTGGTCAAGGTCATGGCCTGGTACGACAACGAGTGGGGCTTCTCCCACCGTATGCTGGATACCAGCCTGGCCATGGCGGAAGCATTGCAACTGGAGGCGCAGGTCGCAGAAACTGCCTGATCGCGCGTTTCCGCTCTCCCCGTAGAAGGGGAGAGACCCGGGGGAGAGGGGTAACCTCTCCCGGTTTTTCCCAATACAAGCCAGACTAGACCCTATGATTCGCCACACCAAAATCGTCGCCACCCTCGGCCCCGGCACCGACAAACCCCGCGTTATCGAGGAAATGGTGCGCGCGGGCGTCAATATCGTGCGCCTGAACTTTTCCCACGGCAGTGCCGAGGATCACCGCCGCCGCGTCGACGAAGTGCGCCGCGCAGCCGCCGCACAGGACAAGCTGGTCGCGGTGCTCGGCGATCTGCAGGGACCGAAAATCCGCATTGCCCGCTTCGCCAGCGGCAGCGTGTGGCTGGAGAACAACAGCGAGTTCGCCCTGGACCTGGATTGCCCTGCCGACGGCGGCGACGAGCACCGGGTCAATGTCGACTACCCGAGCCTGATCAGCGACTGCAAAGCCGGTGATATCCTGCTGCTGGACGACGGCAAGGTCCGCCTCGAAGTCACCGGCACTACACCGCAGAAGTTGTTTTGCCGTGTACTGCAGGGGGGCAAGCTGTCCAACAACAAGGGCATCAACCTGCTCGGCGGCGGTTTGTCCGCGCCGGCGCTGACGGAAAAGGACTACCGGGACATCAAGCTGGCGGCAGAGCTGGACGTGGACTTTCTCGCGGTGAGTTTCCCGCGCTGTGCCGAGGATCTGGAAACCGCGCGTCGCGCAATGCAGGAAGCGGGCAGCGAGGCCGCTATTGTCGCCAAAGTGGAGCGTGCCGAAGCCGTTGGCAACGACGAGCAGATGGACAACCTGATTCTGGCCGCCGACGCCATCATGGTGGCGCGCGGTGATCTCGGTGTCGAGATTGGCGATCCGGCCCTGATCGGCGTACAGAAAAAACTGATCAACCGCGCCAACGCCCTGAACCGCGGCGTGATCACCGCCACCCAGATGATGGAGTCGATGATCACCAGTCCCACACCGACCCGCGCCGAGGTCATGGACGTGGCCAACGCCGTGCTCGACGGTACCGATGCGGTCATGCTGTCGGCGGAAACCGCCGCCGGTGACTTTCCGGTGGCCGCCGTGGAGTCCATGGCCGAAGTCATCGTCGGCGCGGAGCAGTACCTGGGTAGCGTGCCGCGCCCGGCGGCAGACCAGAGTGCGGCCAACCGCATCGACACGGTGATTGCCCAGTCGGCCATCGACGTGGCTGCGCGCCTGGAAAACCTGTGCGCCATCGCCGCGCTGACCGAATCCGGCCGCACCCCGCGCATCATGTCCCGCGCCACCACACAGCTGCCGATTTACGCGCTCACCCGCCACCCGCGGATCGCGCGCCAGCTGGTACTGCTGCGCGGTGTGGAACCGGTGGATTTCGATCCCGCCTCGGTACCCCTGGGCCACCTGACCGACGCCATCATCGAAGTGCTGAGCTCCCGCCTGGAGCTGAATAAAGGCCAGCGCGTGCTAATAACCCAGGGCGAGCGCCTCAATATGGGCGGTCACACCAGCTCCATGCGCATCAAAGAGATCGAATAACGCCCGCCTGTGTCTGTTCCAGTGTCGCCGAGCGGCACTGGAACAGACGTTCTAAACCGCCTCTATTCTCCACCAGGTATCAAATGCTAAACCCGTTGCTGTGGCTGCAATGGAGTGTTACGTTGATATGTCTTTCCTGACTTTTTAATTGGCTTTCGTCAGAGTCTTTTGAATTAGCCTAAATTATTGTTTTAAAAGGTTTTTTTGAAAAACTGTTGCTATATGGGCACAAAGGGCGCGCCGGATGGCGCTCCTGCAGCGGTAAATGCCCGGCGTAGCGGTAGCTTTTTATTTTTTTTCTGTGTATTGTCGATCTTGAGAATGACAGCGCTATCATAAAAACGAATGACAGCGCTATCATTTGGCGGTACAAGGTGAAAAAAATTTCTAACCAAACCTTTATATCAATAAAAAAGGAAGGGGAAATCGATGCTTAAGCGCAACAAACTCGCACTCTCCGTCAGTGCAGCTGTCCTCAGTGGTGGCCTGGTGGCACCGCTTGCGATGGCCCAGACCTCTGGTGATGCTCTCGAAGAAGTTACCGTTACTGGTATTCGTGCTTCTCTGCAGGATGCACAGTCGGTAAAGCGGAACTCTGTAGCCATCGTCGACGCGATCTCTGCGGAAGATGTTGGTAAATTTCCAGACAAAAACGTCGCCGAGTCTCTGGCTCGTATCACCGGTGTCGGGGTAACTCGCGATTTCGGTCAGGGCGAAAAAGTTACCATCCGCGGTGCTGGTGCAGACTACAACCGCACCACGCTGAACGGTCAAACGGTTGCTACTGCCGACTGGTTTATTCTGGACAACCCTGCACGCAGCTTTAACTTTACTCTGCTGCCCTCCACCCTGATTAAAACCCTCGAGGTGCACAAGAGCCCGGAAGCGTCTCAGGATGAAGGTTCTCTCGGTGGTACCGTGGTTGTTCGCACCAACCGCCCGCTTGATCTGGACGCCAATCAAGCTTCAGTTGCGGTAGAAAACACTTACACAGAGACATCCGAAAGCTGGGATCCGACGGTTTCCGGTCAGTACTCCTGGAAAAATGCCGATGAAACCTTCGGTGTTCTGGTTGCCGGCAACTACCTGAAGCGCAATCAGCAGCGTAACGGTTTTGAGGTGTTGGGCTGGAGTGATGATAATTCCAACGGCACCATTTACCCGACTCTGATGGGAACACCGACCTTCCAGCAAGATCGTGAGCGTTCAACTTACTTTGTATCTACACAATTCCGCCCGTCTGACGAGTTGACTTTCACCCTCGACGCCCTGAACTCCAGCGTTGACGCGGACAACATGAATGCCAACTGGATGATCCTGACCGACGATATCACCGATCAGATCGCTAATGGCACCGCGACCATTACCGGTGACACCGCAACCGCGGTGGCCAACGGTTCCGGTACTGCACTCGTCGATTTCATTAACCGTCGTTCAAGCACTGAGACAGAGTCTTACACTCTGACTGGTGAGTACGAAACTGATGCTTTCAGCCTGACTGGCGTTGTGGGTCACACTGCAGCGTCCGGCGGTACCTACCGTGAAACCTCGTGGGAATACGTGGCTGCAGATGCTGACTATTCTTACAATCTGGGTTCGCAGTCATACGGTACCAATCCCGGTCCAACCGATCCGGCAGCTTATTCTGCAGGATGGATCTGGGGTGGCAACAAGCCGACCACTGATGAAGAGAATTACTACCAGCTGGATTTGACTCTCCCGGTTGAGTTTGGCGCGGTCACGGCAATTAAAACCGGCATCAAATACCGCGATGCAGAGCGCACTCAGGATCGCAACGTTTATAGCTGGCACGGTCCGAACACCCTTGCTGGTAATGAAGACAAAGCTGCCGACTGGCCCGTATACCTGGGTTACATTTTTGATCAGTGCCCGACGCTGGCGGACTGCGGTCTTGATAGCAAAGGCATTGTCAGTGTAAACAGCCCCATCGACGGCAACAGCAAGGTGCTCGGTCAGGCGCGCAATGTGATGGAGTCAATCGCATTCAACAGCCTGAATGGTGTACCTGCAGATTACGCTGTGAGCAAATTCCTGCCGGAAATCTGGTCTGTAGCAGAACAAACAACCGCCTTCTATGTGCAGGCGGATTTTGAATCCGGCGCGTTGCGCGGTAACGCTGGTCTCCGTTATGTAACTACCGATCAGGCTTCCTCCGGTTACACTTACATTGGTGATGGTTACGAAACCGTCGATCGGGCTTGGTTGAGCAACCAGGATGTCAAGTGGAACACGGTAGACAATGACTACAGTGAGATACTGCCGAGCCTGAACCTGGCCTATGACCTGAATGACGACATGGTGGTTCGCGGATCCGTTGCTCGGGTTATGGCGCGCCAGAACTGGGACCGGTTGTCAGGCTATAGCACTTTCGGCTCCCTGAACGTAGCTGATCCGAAAGGTTCTGCGGGTAACCCGTATCTGGACCCGACATTTGCCAATCAGGTCGACGTTGGTTTCGAGTGGTACTACGGTGAAGCCTCTGCCTTCTCTACTACTTTGTTCTACAAAGATATCGATAGCTATATCGAGAATGCGTACTACACTGAGCCTCGTTACGACGAAATGACTGATACGTACGTCGATGTTGATTTCGCTGCGCCAGTTAACGGTAAAGGCGGCAAGGTAACCGGTGTCGAGTTGGCAGTTGATCACGGCTTTGACAATGGCTTCGGCGTATCTGCTAACTACACTTATACCGATGTGTCCAACCCGCAGGGCGCAATTGGTATTTCCGAAAATATGGCTAACCTGCAGGGCTACTTCGAGAATGACGCCTTCTCTGGTCGCTTGATGTATAACTACCGTGACAACTACAACAACGGATTCTCATTTAACGGCTTCCCGTTGTGGACCGAAGGATTTGGTCAGGTAGATGCGAGCTTCGCGTATCACATCAACGAAAATGCCTCTGTTACTCTGGAAGCGGTTAACCTGACCGATGAAGAAGTAAAGCAGTATAGTGGTGTTGAGGCTCGTCTGACCTCGCTGTACCAGAATGGTCGTCGCTTTGTGGTTGGTGCTCGCTACAAGTTCTGAGTAAGAGCGTTCAGCCAAGCTAAAGGCTCATTCGGTGTATATTGATTGAGCTAAGTAAAACCCCGCAATTTATTTGCGGGGTTTTTTTATGGCTGTAGGTTTCTTGTCAGGGCAGGTGAATATTGTATTCTTTACTCTGACTATTGGCTGACTAGGGTAAATAGATTCAGTCATGGCGGATGCGTTATCGTATATGAATACCCCGGTAAGAGAAGATATGCAAAATATAGAAGTGATTGACAAAGTTGACCGGCGGTTTTTCGAGTCTGAAATTGTTCCGGCACACAAACCGGTGGTTTTTAAGGGGTTAGTTACTGACTGGCCGTTGGTAAAGTGTGCGCGAAGATCCCCGCAGGCGGTAATGGAATACCTGGGGGAAAGGGATACACCGGGTGGTGTCTGGACGCTTGAGACGGACAGCGCGGCGGACCGTCGATTTTTCTATTCGGACGATCTCAAGGGGTTCAACTTTCAGCGCAAGGTCAGCAGCTTTAGGAAATTCACCCAGCGCTTGCTCGATTACGCTGGTAAAGCAAGTGCGCCGGCTCTATCAATACAGAGTGCATTCGTGGATGAATACTTCTATGGGTTGCGAGAAACTCATCCCATGCCGTTGTTTTCGGGAAGCGTCCGCCCTCGAATCTGGATCGGAAACAGTAGCGTGGTCGCGACACACTATGACGATGCGGAGAATATCGCTTGTGTGGGCGCAGGAACACGGCGGTTTACGCTTTTCCCGCCAGATCAGATAAAGAATCTCTATGTAGGTCCTTTGGATAAAACTCCGGCCGGTGCGCCGGTGAGCATGGCGTCACTCACCCCTCCTGAACTGGAAAAATTTCCCAAGCTGGCGACTGCCCTGGAGAATGCCCTGGTCGCTGAACTGGAGGCGGGGGATGCGATATATATCCCGACCCTTTGGTGGCACCACGTCGAGGCGCTGGCGGATATCAATGTTCTGGTGAATTTCTGGAATGGTGGAAGTCTCACCGGTGCGAGCGGGCCGATGCCATTGGACAGTCTTTTGCTTGCCCTGCTGACGCTGAAGTCTAAGCCAAGGCAGGTCAAGGCGGCCTGGAAGGCATTTTTTGATTATTATGTGTTCGAAATGGAGGGTGAGCCTGGAAGCCATCTCCCCGATGATCTCAAAGGAATTCTTGGCGAAATTGATGAAGCCGGGGCCATGCACCTGAAAAAATGGCTGATCCAGCAGTTATCGCAGGATACTGATAGCTAGCCGCTCGGCTAACGCTGCGCCCGCGAGGGTTGACGTGTGATTGGACAGGTATGGGAGGTGGAATTGTGTGGGTTTTAAAAATATACTTGGGCCGTTTTTGAACAATAACGACTTGAGTTGGGCGGTATTATAAGATGTCTGAACAGCAAACCCCGAAAATTGTTCCCCTGCGCAGCGATGTCCACGGGAACCTGAAAGTCCGCGAGCTGGGCGGTTTCGAGCACGTCAAGGGCGCGCATATGGTGCCGGTCACCGCGCACGAGTTCGCGCGCTTGGGCGCCGAATATCCTATTGTTTTTGTCAAGAATTCCGAGACCGATCAGTTCCAGTCAGTCGCATTGCTGGGCCTGAAGGTAGGGGAGAACCTGTTTGTCGATGGCGACAAGTGGAAGGGTGTATTCGTCCCCGGCAGCATCCGCAACCATCCGTTTGTGCTGGCGCCCGCCGGTGACAACAAAGAGCAGCTGATGGTGGGTTTGATCGAGAACAGCCCGCTGGTCGGCGAAGAAGAGGGTAATGCCCTGTTTGCCGATGGCGAGGAAACCGACTACCTGAAGGCGAAGAAAGATAGCCTGGTGGGCTTCCTGGAGAGCGACCAGATGACTCGCGCCTTCGTTACTGTGCTGGCGGAGAAGGAGCTTCTGACCTCGCAGGACGTTACCGTTAACGCGGGGGGTGAAAAGATCAACCTCAGCGGTATCTACATGGTGGATGAGAAGAAGCTGAGCGAACTGAGTGATGAGGATTTCGCTGATTTCCACAAGCGCGGTTTCCTGCCGCCGCTCTACGCGCAGCTGGGCTCCATGCACCAGTTCTCACGCCTGGCCAAGATGCAGGCGGACGCTTAATCGGCCGGCTGTCCTGTACTGAAACCCGGGCCCACAGGCGGACACGCTGTGTGGGTGTCCGGTAGCGGGGGGCTCATGCCTTCCGCTTTTCCCTTCCTTTCGTCTTAACTGGCTTTTCTATGCGCGGGTCTCTCCTCTGGGGCTGGCTGTTGTTCCTGGCCGTGTTTTACGGCATCTGGCTGTTTCTGGTTGCAGGCTACGATCTGTGGGCTGTTGTCCGCGAACACTGGCCCATGGCGCTGTCTATGGCGATCGGCAGCTATGCCGCCGGCTCCACGCCAATGGGCGGCGGCACGGTAGGTTTCCCGGTGCTGGTGCTGCTCTTTGACACTCCGGCGAGCCTCGGGCGCGATTTCAGTTTCGCGGTGCAGGCTATCGGTATGGTCAGCGCCAGTATCTTCATTCTGGTGCGCCGCCAGCGCCTGGCCTGGCCCATGTTGCGCGGCGCCATGCTGGGCTCGCTGGCAGGTACGCCGCTGGGGATCCTGTTTGTGGCGCCGGCGATCCCCGGGTTGTGGGTAAAGCTGGTGTTTGCCGTGCTCTGGGGCAGTTTCGGTGTGCTCCACCTGTACCGACTCGGTGAGATCACCGCGCACCACGAAGGTTGTAGCGGCGCCCGGGCACGCGATTTCCGCGTGGGCTTGCTGCTGGGGCTGGTTGCCGGGGCGCTGGCCGTCGCGGTTACCGGTGTCGGTATCGATATGGTGGTGTACGCCGCGCTGGTATTGCTGTGCCGGGTGGACCTCAAGGTGGCCATTCCGACTTCGGTGGTCATCATGGCGTTCAATTCGGTGCTCGGTGTGGTGGTCAAGAGTGTCGCAGGGGACTGGCACCCGCAGGTGTACGGCAACTGGCTGGCGGCGGCGCCGGTTGTGGCGCTGGGAGCACCGCTGGGGGTCTATGTCGTGGGTCTGATCGGCCGGCGCCCGACCCTGTTGATCGTGGCCCTGTTATGTGTGGTGCAGTTTGTCTGGACCTGTGTTGCGGAGTGGCCGGCGCTGGGGGGTACCGGGCTGGCACTGGTGCTGTTGGCTCTATGCGGCTGCCTGTGCGGGTTTGAGTCACTGCGCGCGCTGGGCCTGCGCCTGGCGATACGCGCCGGGCGTCAGTCGACAGGGGTGTCGAGCTTCGGGGCCGCCGTACCGGGGTGATTTCCCGGCGCCAGCGGTTCGGGTGCCTGGCATTTCTGCCGACGGTATCGTTCGTAAGTGAGGTTTCTATACGAAAAGGAAAGTGGCTGGGGCGGTGGGATGAGCTTCGCCTGCGGCACGCTGGTCTCCGCTGGCTGCGCCAGCTCGAACCTGTCGCGCTCAGTGCTTTTTCGTTCGGATATCTTGCGGGAAGAGAAAATGGCTGGGGCGGTAGGATTAGCTTCGCCTGCGGCTCGCTGGTCCTGCCGCCTCCGGCTCGAACCTGTCCGAGCCCCGGAGTTTCGATCCGCAATTGCGGGTCGGGAAATATGGCTGGGGCGGTAGGATTCGAACCTACGCATGACGGGATCAAAACCCGCTGCCTTACCGCTTGGCTACGCCCCAGTTTCAAGTACTGCGAAGCGGGCGCTTCGCAGATTGAAAATGGTAGCAAGGGGGAGACTTGAACTCCCGACCTCAGCATTATGAGTGCTGCGCTCTAACCAGCTGAGCTACCTTGCCATTGTCTACTCGATAATGTTTGCCTGTTGGCCTTACCGAGGGCGCGCATTATCGGGCGCTCCGCGGGTAGTGTCAACCCCTTTTTTGTTGTCTTTTCAGTAAGTTAGCGATTTTTTTCGGCCGCGCCGGAAGCGTCTCTAGCGGCCCTTGCCGATTGCGGCAAACAGCGAGCCGCACACCACGGTGGCGGCGCCGAGCCAGCTGATCCAGTTCAGGGGTTCCACTTCAATATAGTCGGGCCAGAAGACGCCAATAAGCGCGCCGAGCGCCAGGGTCAGCAGTGGCACCAGGGCCAGGGTGGCGCTGACGCGAGAGGCCTCCCAGCAGCCCAGGGCTTTGGTGAAGGCGCCGTAGGCAATCAGGGTGTTGGCGGTAAGAAACAGCAGCAGCGCCCAGCCCAGCCAGTCGAGCCCGACCACGCTGAGGGGATCGGCCTTGGGCAGGAAGCACAGGGTGCCGGTCAGATAGATCAGTACCAGCAGGTCCTGGGGTTTGGCATGGCTGAGGATCTTCTTCTGAAAGAAGCCGTAGGTGGCCCAGCCGATTGCTGCAATCACGATAAAACCGAGGCCCAGCAGGTAGTCGCTGTCATTGCCGCTGAGCAATTGTGGCAGGCGCTGGTTGAAAAACAGCGGCAGGCCGGTAACCACAAACGCTACGCCCAGCCACTGGCGCGGCGAAAAGTGCTCGCCCAGCCACAAAACACTGGAGACCAGCAGTAGCAGGGGGGCAAGCTGGATCACAATCTGTGCGCCGCCGGCGGTGATGTGGTTGAGGCCGGTGGCGTAGGTCAGGTAATTGGTCAGCAGGCCGAGGACCGCGCACAGTGTCAGCGGCAACAGCTTGCGGCTGAACAGCTGGCGCAGGTTCAGCTTGCGCGACCAGGCGTAGTAGCCGCCGGCCAGTATCGCGGCACCGACAAAACGGTACCAGGTGGCGGTGGTGGGGCTGATGGTGTCCAGCAGGCCTTTCAGGGCAATGGGTAGCAGCGCCCACATAAAGGCGGTGACCAGCGCCAGCGGCAGGCCGATTTTCCAGTTGGATTGCGTCATGGGTATACCGCAGTTGTCGGGGCGGTCAGGGCGGGGCCGCTGTATGGCGGCCCGAGGAGGCCCGGTCGCCGTGCTCGGCGCCGGGCGTGAAGCGCGGGTTCAGACGTTAAAGCGGAAGTGGACGACGTCGCCGTCCGCAACGATATAGTCCTTGCCTTCGAGGCGCCATTTACCGGCGTCTTTGGCCCCGGCTTCGCCCTTGTAACCGACGAAGTCCTCGTAGCTGACCACCTCGGCGCGGATAAAGCCTTTTTCGAAATCCGTGTGGATCCTGCCGGCGGCCTGGGGTGCGGTGGCGCCCACCGGTATGGTCCACGCGCGCACTTCCTTGACCCCGGCGGTGAAGTAGGTGTGCAGGCCCAGCAGCTGGTAGCCGGCGCGGATCACACGGTTGAGCCCCGGCTCGTCCATGCCCAGTTCTTCGAGGAATTCCTGTTTTTCGTCGTCGTCGAGTTCGGCGATCTCGGCTTCCAGTTTGTTGCAGATCGGCACCAGTACCGCGTTTTCCTCGGCGGCGATGGCGGCCACCGCATCCAGGTGCGGATTGTTCTCGAAGCCATCCTCGTCGACATTGGCGATATACATGGTCGGCTTGACGGTGAGCAGGCTCAGCTCGCGCAGATCGGCCAGCTCTTCTTCGGACAGGCCGAAAGAGCGCAGCGGCTTGGCTTCGTCCAGGTGCGGCTGGATTTTCTCCAGCAGCGCCTTCATCTTGATGGCGTGCTTGTCCTGGCCTTTGGCGGCGCGGGTAAAGCGCTGCAGGGCCTTTTCCACGGTATCCAGGTCGGCCAGCGCCAGCTCGGTGTTGATCACTTCGATATCGGCCAGCGGGTGCACCTGGTTGGACACGTGAATGACGTTGTCGTCCTCGAAGCAGCGTACCACGTGGGCGATGGCATCGGTCTCGCGGATATTGGCCAGGAACTTGTTGCCCAGGCCCTCGCCCTTGGAGGCGCCTGCCACCAGTCCGGCAATATCGGTGAACTCCATAGTGGTCGGGATCACCTTCTGCGGTTTGACGATCTCCGCCAGTTTATCCAGGCGTGGGTCCGGCACCGGTACTACGCCGGCGTTGGGCTCGATGGTGCAGAAAGGGAAGTTCTCTGCATCGATGCCGGCCTTGGTCAGGGCGTTAAAGAGAGTGGACTTGCCCACATTGGGCAGGCCGACGATTCCGCAAGTGAAACCCATGGTGATCTTTCCGTTAACGTGGGGTACGCGGTGCGCACCGTGTGTGCTTGGGGTGGTGCGCGTCGCGCACCTTACGATTTGTTGTTGGTGTGCAGGTCTTTCATCGCTGCACCCCAATCGCCGCTGGTGGCCTCGGGCATGGCGTCGATGGCGTGTTCAATGGCATCCGCCAGCTGTTCCTGCTCGGCCCGGGGGGCGCGCTGCAGGACATAATTGACCACCTCGCGGGCATTGCCCGGGTGGCCGATGCCGAGGCGCAGGCGCATGAAGTCGCGATTGTTGCCCAGGGCGGAAATAATATCCCGCAGGCCGTTGTGGCCGCCGTGGCCGCCGCCGGCTTTCAGGCGTGCGGTACCCGGGGGCAGGTCGAGCTCATCGTGAGCGACCAGGATGGCTTCGGCGGGAATCTTGAAGAAGTGCGCCAGCGGGCCGACAGATTGGCCGCTGCGATTCATATAGGTGGTGGGAATCAGCAGGCGGATATCCTGGCCGCCAATCCGCACCCGGCCGGTCAGGCCGCGATATTTGCTGTCGGACGCGAGCTGGGCGCCGTGGTGGCGCGCCAGCTCGGTGACAAAGTCGGCACCGGCGTTATGACGGGTCCGGTCGTACTCGGGGCCGGGGTTGCCCAGCCCCACGATCAACTGGATTGGAGTATCCGGTGCCTTGGACAAGATATTGCCCCTTACTCTGCTTCGCCGCCTTCCGCTTCTTCGCCTTCAGCCGCTTCGGCTTCTACGGCGCCGCGCGGCTTGTGCACGGAAGCGACAACCAGGTCGTGGTCTTCGCCGTGGCTCAGATCCACAGACTCGACGCCGGCCGGCAGTTTGATGTCGGAGATGTGCAGCACAGCATCCATTTCCAGGTCGGCCAGGTCCACTTCGATGAACTCGGGCAGCTTGGAGGCCGGGGCGCTGATTTCCAGTTCGGTCAGGGTGTGGGACACGATACCGCCGGCTTTAACGCCTTTGCAGCTGTCTTCGTTCAGGAAGTGCAGCGGGGCTTTGATGTGTACCTTGGTGTCGGCGGAAACGCGCTGGAAGTCGATGTGCAGCAGCATTTCTTTAGCCGGGTGGCGCTGCAGGTCGCGCAGAATAACGCTTTCGCTCTTGCCGTCGACGTCTACGGTCAGTACGGAAGAGAAGAAAGCTTCGCTTTCCAGTGCCTTGAACAGGTCTTTCTGCAGCAGGGAAATAGACTGCGGTTCAGCCTTGCCACCGTAGATGATGCCGGGGACACGGCCTTCCAGGCGACGCAGGCGGCGGCTCGCACCTTTCCCTTCGTCGCTGCGGACGTTGGCGTTCAGTTTGATATCAGACATGGGTTAAACCTCGGGTTGTCTGCCCAGAGCGACCTGCGACCGGACCGCTCTGGCATTGTTGTTAATCGGATTGCTTCAATCCAATAGTAAACGCCCGGCAGTGCCGGGCGGGCGCGTATTTTACGGGAAAGGCTGCCGGATCGCCAGCATATTCGCGGCTGTAGCAAGCTGGTAGCACAACGAAAAAGGGCGAACCGGTCGGTTCGCCCTGGGGAGTGCGCTGATGGCGGGGCTCAGGAGCGGAACATCGCCGACAGCGACTCCTCGTTGCTGATGCGGCGCACGGATTCGGCCAGCATTGCCGACAGGGTCAGCTGGCGGATCTTCGGGGCCTTCTCCATCTTGTCGCCGAGCGGGATGGAGTCCGTGACCACCAGTTCATCCAGCACCGAGTTGTTCAGGTTGTCGATGGCCTTGCCGGACAGTACCGGGTGCGTGCAGTAGGCGATCACCTTCTTGGCGCCGTGCTCTTTCAGTGCGTTGGCGGCGTTGCAGAGGGTGCCGGCGGTGTCGACCATATCGTCGACCAGCAGGCAGGTGCGGCCGTCGATCTCGCCGATGATGTTCATCACCTCGGCGACGTTGGCAGCCGGGCGGCGCTTGTCGATGATCGCCAGGTCGCACTCCAGGCTTTTGGCCACGGCACGGGCGCGCACAACGCCGCCAATATCCGGGGAAACCACCACGAGGTCTTCGTAGCTCTGGCGCTCGATGTCGTCCAGCAGTACCGAGGAGCCGTAGACGTTGTCTACTGGCACGTCGAAGAAGCCCTGGATCTGCTCGGCGTGCAGGTCGACGGTCAGTACCCGGTCGATGCCCACACTGACCATCATGTCGGCGACCACCTTGGCGGAGATCGGTACCCGCTGGGAGCGCACGCGGCGATCCTGGCGCGCGTAGCCGAAGTAGGGGACCACCGCGGTGATGCGACCGGCGGAGGCGCGGCGCAGGGCGTCCACCAGCAGGATCAGTTCCATCAGGTTGCGGTTGGTGGGCTGGCAGGTGGACTGCACCACGAAAACATCGCGGCCACGCACGTTGTCGGTGATTTCCACCGCGATCTCGCCGTCGGAGAAGCGTTTGACCACCGCTTCGCCCAGGGGGATCGCCATATGGTCGACAATCTTCTGCGCCAGTTCCGGGTTGGCGTTGCCGGTAAAGACCATTAAGTCAGCCACTGCGAGTACCTTTGGTTCTGTTGATTCTGATAGGAGTAAAGAGTTTAGATGCCCGTGTTTGTGAAAGCTGTCTAGCGCGCGATTGCGTCACCTTTTGCTGTAAGCGGCACAGGCGGCCGCAGAAAGATACTGGTATGTGCTTCTAATACGGGCCTGTGGGCAGGCTGCTAAGTAGCTGTGCTGCAATTGGCATCACAGAGAGTGTTCTGCGTGGCCTGGCCCGGAGTGCCCGGCGGCACAGGGATGTGCCGCCCGCAAATCAACTTGTTGATTTGTCGGGAGCCGAGTGCGGACATGCGCCGCGATCGGCGTTTTTGCAAAATTCAGGATGGATTTTGCAAAACTAAAAAGTGGCTGGGGCGGTAGGATTCGAACCTACGCATGACGGGATCAAAACCCGCTGCCTTACCGCTTGGCTACGCCCCAGTAGATCTGCAACCTGTTGCTCAGGTTGCTAGTTTCGCCAGCTCGCGATGGGTGGGAGACTCGTTGACTCCTGCGGCTACAAAGCCGCTCCATCGCTGTGGCAGTCGGGCGAGAATCTCGCCGGCCGCCTGCGCTGAATCGAACGCTGCGAAAACGCAGGCCCCGGTGCCGGTCAGTTGCGCTCTGGCAAACTGTTGCAGCCATTCGCGGGCTGCGCGGATATCGGGGTAGAGACGTTCGACCAGGGCTTGGCAGTCGTTGCCGGAATGCTGTTCCAGCCATTCGCTGTCCAGGAGCCCCCCGCGAAGGTGCGCTAATGTAATTGCGGTGGAATCTCTTGTCAAACGCGGATCGCCAAAAACGGCTGCGGTGCTTACCGAACAGCCGGGTACCAGCACCAGGTAGTGTCGCTGGGGTGTGTTGACCGGTTGCAGTTTTTCACCAATCCCCTCCGCCCAGGCGGTGCGGCCGCGCACGAATACCGGCACGTCGGCGCCCAGCTGACGGCCCAGCGCGGCCAGCGCACCCAGGGGCAGGCCGCAGCGCCACAAGTGGTTCAGTCCCAGCAGTGTGGTGGCGGCGTCGGAGCTGCCGCCACCGATGCCGCCGCCCTGCGGCAGCCGCTTGTGCAGCACAATGTGTGCCCCGCTTGCGCAACCGCTCTCGCGCTGCAGGAGCTGTGCCGCGCGGTAAATCAGGTTGTCTTGCAGTGGAATATCGAGCCCGCCGGCATCCACGCTGATGACATTGTCATCGCGGGATTCGAATTCCAGCTGGTCGCCGAAATCGAGTAGCTGGAACAGCGTCTGCAACTCGTGATAGCCGTCGTCGCGGCGGCCGAGGATGCGCAGGATCAGATTCAGTTTGGCGGGAGCGGGAAGCAGCATGGTTTTAATGCGGAACGATGAATTGTGAATGCGGAATATATAACAGGCCGTGGCAAAAGTATTTTTCCGCCGCCGGACATATCCCGCACGCCGCATTCATCAGCCCGTATTCAAAGTTGCCACTCCTTGATTACCAGGGTCACTTTCACCGGCCCGGCACCCTGATCGGTGCTCGCCTTGATTTTGGTCGGCAGCACATAGGGGCCGCGGTTCTGGTAGCCACTGAAAGTCAGGTTCCAGCCGGCCTGCTGCAGGCTCTGCAGCAGGCCGGCGGCATCGCGGTGTTCCTCGCTGGGAGCGGAGCCGGGCGCGGCGAGGCCGCGCACCCAGTAGAACATTTCGGTGATCGGCATCGGCCAGCCCAGGGCCTGTACGGTGAGTGCGGCCGGATTGCTGGCGCGCAGGGGCGGCTCGTCGCCGCGTTGCAGGGTGACGCCGCCGGGGGTGCCGCTGATCACGGTAGCACCGGCGCCCAGTGGGCCGCTCAGGTGTATGCGGTAACTCGGGGCCGTACGCTGTTCCCAGGTCAGGTTGGCGCTGCCGCTGTCGTGCGGGGCGCGCACGCCGAGTTTGCCCTTGATGGTCCAGTACTGCAGTCGGGCGACGGACTGCTCTGCCGCGGTGGGCGGTTTGGGCTTTTGCCCGGCGCAGGCGCCGAGCAACAGGCAGAGGAAAATGGTTGTGATCGATCTCGCGGTGAGGTGGTAGTCAGCTGTCCGATGCATGTTGTTCCAGGGATTCGTTGCTTTGCAGGCGTTTCATGGCGGCCGGGATAATCTTGCTTTGCGGGTTGATCTTGAGGCCGCGCTTCCACACTTTCATAGCGCCGTCGCGGTTGCCCTGTACCCACAGCACTTCGCCGAGATGGGCGGCGATTTCGTGATCCGGCAATTCTTTCATGGCCTTTTGCAGATACTTGACCGCTTCGCCATGGTTGCCCAGACGGTACTCTACCCAGCCCATGCTGTCGATAATCGCCGGGTCGTCGGGGCGCAATTCCAGTGCCTTGCCAATCAGCTGGCGCGCCTCCTGCAGGCGCGAGTCGTCTTCGATCAGTTTGTAGCCGAGCGCATTGAGCAGCGTGGCGTTGTCCGGGTCCCGGTCGAGCAGTTTGCGCATGCCGTTTTCAAACGCGACGTTATTGCCCAGCTGTTCGTTCAGTAGCGCCCGGGTGTAGATCAGCCGGCCGCTGTCACTGTGCTGCTCGAGTGCCTCGTCGACCAGCGCCAGAGCCTTCTGGTTGTGGTCGTGTTCGCGCAGCAGGTCCACTTCCATCAGGTAAAAATTTTCCGCCTGTTTCGGGTGGCGCTGGCGCAGTTCGGCGAACCAGTCGCGGTTGTCCTTGTCGTGGCCGTATTTCGCCAGCAGTTCGGTGCCGCGTTTGATCGCCGGCACATAATCGGAGCCCGGTTCAACATGGCGGTAGTTGCTGATCGCAGCGGTGATGTCGCCGTCCTGCTCGGCGATATTGCCGAGATAGAAGTGCGCGGCGGATTTGTGTTCACCGAGGGCGAGCAGTCGCTCGAACAGCGATTTGGCGGCGTCTATCTGCCGGGTCTCGTACTGGATCAGTGCCAGCGACAGAATCATATTGCCGTCGCGTGGATGCTGGCGCACCAGCTCGGCGAACTGTCGCTGCGCGAGCCCCAGGTCGTCGCGGATCAGCAGGCGCGCGTATTGCAATCGCAGGCGGCTTTCACGCGGGTAGCGGTCCACCAGTTTTTCCAGTAGCTGGATCGCCTCCTTGCGCCGGTCGAGATCGACCAGAATATGGGATTGCAGTAGCGGCGCGTCGAGCATGGCCGGGTGCTGTTGCTGCACGCGTCGGGTAATCGCCAGCGCCTGGGGGTATTGTTTGCCGGCACGCAGCATCATGGCGTTGGCCAGGGTCACTTCCGGGTTGTCCGGGTATTTGCTGGCCAGGCGGGCAAACTCGGGCGCAAACTTTTTGGTCAGTTTCGGCTCCGACACGGCAGTCGCGGCCAGGGACTGCATCGGTGCGTCGGCGCCCAGGGCCAGAGCCTTTCTCGCATGTACCAGGGCATCGTCCAGGTTGCCCGACAGGGTCAGCTCGGCGGTGGCCGCCAGCTGCGCCTCGGTGTTATCCGGTTCCAGCTCCGCCCACAGCTGCGAGGCGTGCAGGGCCGCGCGGCGGGCGTTGAGGAAACGCGCGATACGGGTGGCGCGAGCGGCGACGCCGGGGTCGCGCGTGCGCTCGGCCTGGTAGTAATAGTTGGCCAGAGCCACATCGTACTGTTCGCGATTGCCGGCCACTTCCGCCACCAGCAGGGTGTAAAAGGTGTCGATCGGGAAGGGGCGCCGTTTGGCGGCCTTTTCCTTGTGCATGTCTGCCGCCGCCGTCGCCTGCTGCGCCGGCGGTGCCAATGAAGCATTCGCCGCCGGCGTTCGCGCCTGCTGGGCACAGCCGCCCAGCAGCAGGCTCAGGGTCGCAGCCAGCAGGAGCGGGCGGGAGGGGATGTTGGCGAGCGGAGACTGATTGGCAGACAGCATAGGGGTGTATCCATACAGTGGCGCCGCGCGGGCCTTTGCGCGGGTGACGTGTTGTGAACGATTATCGCCGTATAATTCTAGTCGTGATTTCGACGCCGGGCCGGCGCGCGGCCGGAGCGGTGGCAACTATGCGCGTATTTAGTCACCGCTTGCACGGTGACTGAGGCTCCGGGTGCGCACGGCCGGGGGCGCTTGAACAGTGCGGTTGAAGCGCCGGAACCGGGCGCCGGCGGATCCAAAACCCGCTTCGACCTTGCAAGCGGCGCGGCCGCCACGGAAAATGCGCCTCCAAGTGCGGGCAACCGCGTCCAGAACAGTCAGTACGTCGACGGGAGCCTAATGCCAATCCTCGCCCTGGGTATCAACCACGACAGCGCACCGATCGAGGTGCGCGAGCGGGTATCCTTTGCCCCGGAAGTGATGCCCGGCGCCCTAGCGGATGCCCGCCGGGCGCTGGAGTGCCCGGAGCTGGCCATTCTGTCGACCTGCAACCGCACCGAGATCTACGCCGAAGTCGAGCCTGAGCGCCTGCTGCAGTGGCTGGCCGGCTACCACCGGGTTTCGCCGGAGCAGCTGGCCGCCTGCAGTTATCGCTACACCGGCGAAGAGGCAGTACGGCATATGATGCGGGTGGCCTGTGGACTCGACTCGCTGGTCCTGGGCGAGCCGCAGATTCTCGGCCAGATCAAATCCGCCTACGCGGTGGCGCGTGAATCCGGCAGTGTCGGCAGCCTGCTGCACAGTGTCTTCCAGCAGGTCTTTGCCGTGGCCAAGCAGGTGCGCACCGAGACCGCGATCGGCGAGAACCCGGTGTCCGTGGCCTACGCGGCGGTGTCGCTGGCATCGCGCATCTTTACCGACCTGGGTGAACAGACGGCACTGCTGATCGGTGCCGGCGAGACCATCGAGCTGGTGGCGCGCCATCTGCTGGAGCAGGGGGTCAAACAGCTGATCGTCGCCAACCGCACACTGAATCGCGCCGAGCAGCTGGCCCAGAACTTCGGTGCCGAGGCCATCCTCCTGGCGGACATCCCCGAATACCTGCCGCGCGCGGATATGGTCATCAGTTCCACCGCCAGCCAGCTGCCGATTCTGGGCAAGGGCGCGGTGGAATCCGCCCTCAAGGCGCGCCGCCACAGCCCCATGTTCATGGTGGATATCGCCGTGCCGCGGGATATCGAGCCGCAGGTGGGCCAACTCGACGACGTCTACCTGTACACCGTTGACGACCTGCGCGGCGTCATCGACGAGGGGCGGCGCTCGCGGGAGAAGGCCGCCGAGGCGGCGCACCAGATTGTCGATACCGCCGCCGCCGAATTTATGCGCGCGCGCCGCGCCCTCGGTGCCGTGGACACCATCCGCAGCTACCGGCAGCGCGCGCAGCAGATCGGCGACGCCGAACTGACGCGAGTGCTCACGCAACTGGACAAAGGGGACGACCCGCGCCGCCTGCTGGAGCAACTGGCCCGCTCCCTGACCAACAAACTGATCCACGCCCCCACGGTAAACCTCAAGCGGGCTACCGCCGAGGGCGATCTGGAGCGGCTGCGCATCGCCCGCGAAATCGTCGGCCTGGACCCGCTGCCGGAACTTGATGTAGAGAAAAAGAACGGATGAAAGACTCGGTAAGAACCAAACTGGACAACCTGGTGGAGCGCCACGAGGAAGTGTCCGCGCTGCTCGGTGATGCCGATGTGATTGGCGACCAGAACCAGTTCCGCGACCTGTCGCGGGAGTACGCCGAGCTGGAAGAGGTGGTCAAGTGTTACGGCCGCTACCGCCAGCTGCAGGAAGATATGGAGGCAGCCCGCGAAATGCTCGGCGAGAGCGACGCGGAGATGCGCGAGATGGCCGAGGAGGAACTGGCCGGCGCCGAGGCGCAGGTGGAACCGCTGGAGAGCGAGCTGCAGCGGCTGCTGTTGCCGAAAGATCCCAACGACCGCAAAAACGCCTATCTGGAAATCCGCGCCGGCACCGGCGGCGACGAGGCGGCGATCTTCTCCGGCGATCTGTTCCGCATGTACTCCCGCTACGCCGAAAAGCAGGGCTGGCGTATCGAGATCATCAGTGAAAACCCCGGTGAACACGGCGGCTACAAGGAGATCATCACCCGCGTGGCCGGTGATGATGTCTACGCCAAGCTCAAGTTCGAGTCCGGCGCGCACCGGGTGCAGCGGGTGCCGGAGACCGAATCCCAGGGCCGTATCCATACCTCCGCCTGTACCGTTGCGGTAATGCCGGAACCGGACGAGCGCGATGCCGTGGAGATCAACAAGGCCGACCTGCGCGTGGACACCTACCGCGCGTCCGGCGCCGGCGGCCAGCACGTCAACAAGACCGATTCCGCCGTGCGCCTGACCCACCTGCCGACCGGTATCGTGGTGGAGTGCCAGGACGAGCGCTCCCAGCACAAGAACCGCGCCAAGGCCATGGCGCTGCTGCAGGCCAGGCTCTCCAGCGAGCAGGAGGCGGCCGCGGCGAAAGAGATTTCCGATGCGCGCCGCAATCTCGTCGGCAGCGGCGACCGCTCCGAGCGTATCCGCACCTACAACTACCCGCAGGGCCGCGTCACCGACCACCGTATCGGCCTGACCCTGTACAAGCTCGACGAGATCATGCAGGGCGCGCTGGAAGAGGTGATCGACCCGCTGCGCACCGAGCACCAGGCCGACCAGCTGGCGGCGCTGGGGCAGTAAACGCCCGGCACCGCCGCTACCCACGATAACGGTTAATTGCGCATGAGCACGGTAAAAGAAAACCTCGCCCGCAGCGTCGCACTGGTCGACAGCGACAGTCCGCGCCTGGATGCCGAGGTGTTGCTCGGCCATGTGCTGGGACGCTCGCGCACCTGGCTGTTCACCTGGCCCGAGTACCAGCTGAACGATGCCGAGCAGGCACAGTACGACCGGCTGCTGGCGCGCCGCGCTGCCGGTGAACCGGTGGCGCACCTGACCGGCATGCGGGAATTCTGGTCGCTGCCGTTGAAGGTTGATGCCTCCACGCTGATTCCGCGCCCGGATACCGAACTGCTGGTAGAGCTGGCGCTGCAGCTGTGCCCGCAGCAGGCGTTGTGCGCGCTGGATCTCGGCACCGGCACCGGCGCCATCGCCCTGGCCCTGGCCAGCGAACGGCCGGACTGGGAGATCCTCGCCGCGGACAAGTCCGCCGACGCGGCAGCGCTGGCGGAGGAGAACCGCAGCGCGCTCGGCCTGGACAATGTACGGGTGATTCAGAGCGACTGGTTTGCACAGATACCGCCGCAGGCGTTTCAATTGATCGTCAGCAATCCGCCCTATATCGACGCCGCCGATCCGCACCTGGAGCAGGGTGATGTACGCTTTGAGCCGCGTTCGGCGCTGGTGGCGGAGGAGGCCGGCCTGGCGGATATCGAGCGTATCGCCAGGGGCAGCCGCAAGTACCTGGCCAGCGGCGGCTGGCTGCTGGTGGAGCACGGCTGGCAGCAGGCCGAGGCGGTGCGCAGGATCTTCGCCGCGGCCGGCCTGAAGCGGGTGGCCAGTCACCGCGACCTGTCCGGCTGGGAACGGGTGACGCTGGGGCGGAAATAGCCTGTGCTGACGCCGCACACCGGAATGGGGCGGCGATAGCACTGTAATCGGGGAGTCTTTATGCACGAACACGTCCACCACCGCCATGGCGGCGGTCACCTGCGCCCGCTGGTGTGGAGCCTGGTTATTACCTTTGCGTTTGCCATGGTCGAGGCAGTCGGCGGCTGGATGTCCGGCTCGCTGGCGCTACTGGGTGACGCCGGCCACATGGCCACCGACGCGCTGGCGCTGGCGCTGGGCGCGGTGGCCGCGCTGCTGGCGCAGAAGCCGGCGGACCGCGAGTTATCGTTTGGCTGGGGGCGCGCCGAGGTGCTGGCCGCCATCGTCAACGCGGTGTTCATGCTGCTGATCGTGATCGGGATCGGCATTGCCGCCATTGAGCGCTTGCGCACGCCGCAGCCGGTACACGGCGGCACGGTGATGTTGATCGCGTTGATCGGGCTGCTGGTGAATGTCGCCGTGGCCTGGGTGCTGCACCGCGGCGAGCAGACGCTGAATATCCGCGGCGCGCTGCTGCATGTGATGGGGGACCTGCTGGGTTCGGTGGCGGCGCTGATCGCCGGTGCAGTGATCTACTTTACCGGCTGGACACCGATCGACCCACTGCTGTCCCTGCTGATCTGCGTGCTGATCCTGATTTCCAGCCTGCGCCTGCTGCGCGATTCCGTCGATGTGTTGATGGAGCGGGTACCGCGGGAGCTGAGCCTGCCGGTGGTGGGTAAAACGCTGGCGGCGGTGGAGGGGGTGCGCTCGGTACACGACCTGCATATCTGGCGCCTCGACTCCAGCACCATTTCCCTGTCCGCACATATCGTCGTCGATGACCTGCAGGCCTGGTCGGGAGTGCTGGAGCGGCTGCGTGAGACACTGATCAAGCGCTTCGATATCGACCACATTACGCTGCAGCCGGAGCCACTCGATCATCACTCGGCGGTGGAAATTATCGACCGGGTCAGCGATCGCGACTGAGCCCGGAATTGCCGCGTCCTGCTCCGCTAGTTGCGCCGGCCCTCCGTGGCCGGACTCGCGCGGGCAACTGAAACAGAATTAACCACACGGCCCACTAGTCTTCGTCGCTGCCGCTGTCGGCGGGCGTCAGCTCTTCCTCTGTTGTCGGCGCCGGGGCATCCCCGGCGGGTTCGTCCGCTGCGGCATCGCTGTCCGCGGGTTGTTCTGCGGCACTTTCGACTTTGCTTTCCGCAGTCACTTCCTCGGGCGGGCTGATCTGTTCCTGCGGCGCCTGGATACCGATGTGATAAGCGGCAAAACCGGGTTGCACCACCTGGTTCATGGCCATGCCGAGGATGCGACCGTTGTATTTGGAGCGGATCTCGGTGCGCACATTGGTGATCGGGTTGGTAACCGTGCCGAGCAGGTCCCCTTTACTGACCGATGCCCCCAGTTTCACCTTGCTGAAGATGATGCCGCCGGTGGTCGCGCGCTGCCAGGTAGCGTTGTAGTAAACCGGCTCCGGGTCCCCCCACAGGCGGAACTTGCTCACCATATCCAGCTGGTTCAGCAGCGTGCGGATGCCCTTGACGCTGTGGCTCACCGAAGCCTCGTCCAGCACCATCGGTGCTCCGGCCTCCAGCGTAACCGTGGGGATGCCAGCGGCGACCGCGGCGCGGCGCAGGGTGCCCTTGGCGCCCTCGCTGTGCATTACCACGGTAGAGCCAAAGCCCTTGGTCAGCTTGACCACCTTGGGGTTGCGCAGGTCGCCGCGCAGCTGCGGCAGGTTGGTGCGATAGAAAGAACCGGTGTGCAGGTCGACCACCGCGTTGCAGTGCAGGATCACTTCGTGGAAAAACGAGTAGGCGATACGCGCCGCCGACGAGCCGTCCGGGTAGCCGGGGAAATAGCGGTTCAGGTCGCGGCGGTCGGTCAGGTAGCGGGATCCGCGGTGGAAACCCTGCAGGTTGACGATCGGGACACCGATCACTGCGCCATGCAGTTTTTCCTTATCCAGGTTGTACATGACCCGGCGTACCGTCTCGATCCCATTCAGCTCATCGCCGTGAATCGCCGCGGTCAGGCACAGGGTCGGCCCCGGGTGAGCGCCGTTCACCACCAGCACCGCGGTAGAGCTGTAGACACCCTCGAAGTGCTGGGTCGGCGACCAGGCCAGGCGGGTGGAGGTGGCCGGCGGTACCTCGGCACCGAGCAGGCGCAGCGGTTTGGCCGTGTCCCCGCTGCTTTTGTCCGCCGCGCTGTCTTGCGCCGCGGTGTCTGTCGCCGTCGTATCCCCGCTCGCGCCGTTGTCCGTTGCCGCCGCGTCCGGTTTTGTGGGGGTGTTTTTGCCGGCCGCGGCAGCGGGTTTGTGCGCTTTCTGCGCGGTGCTGGCATCCGGCTCGGGCAGCGGCTGGTCCAGCTGCAGGTTTTCCGCCTTGGGCATCGGCTGCTGCGGCTCCGCAGCGGGCTGCTTCTGCGCCGGCTCCCTGGTGGCCGGGGCTTCCATCGGCAGATCCAGCTGCAGGTTCTCGGCCTTCGGCACCGGCTTTTTGGTCGTTTTTGACGGCTCTTCCTGATTCTGTGCCAGGACCTGGCCGGAGAGAAGCAGCAGGGCGATACACAAAAGGCGGCGAGGCGGGCTCAGTGGCGAGCTCGAAATCATGCAGTGGCTCCAGTGGATAATGATTTTGGGGAGGTCCCAGAAGGTATGAGCGCGATTATAGCGAAAGCGTTCCCTGGAGATTGCGAACTGGCAGGCGATTGGGGAGACCGGTGCGGCCGCCGGTCAGTTCGCGAAGCCGCGTCTGCGCGCTGGTGTGAACGCCAGCGCGCGCCCGCTGGTGCGCCACAGGCGCAGGCCCAGCAGGACTGCGGCGGTGCCGAGACCGAGACAGATGCCCACCCAGTAGCCGTAGACCCCCCAGTACTGCTCGCCCAGCCAGCGCGCGCAGATCAGCCCCACCAGCCAGTAGGAGAACAGTTGCATGATCATCGGCACACGGGTGTCGCGGTAGCCGCGCAGCGCGCCCCAGGTCATCGCCTGGGCCACATCCACCAGCTGGAAGGCGGCGCACAGCAGCAGCAGGTTGGTGGCGACGGCGATGATATCGGCGTTGCCGGTATAGGCCAGTACAAATGGGTGGCGCAGGGTGATCAGTACAACGCCGGTCACCGCTGCATAGGCGATGCCGCTACCGACCCCTACCAGACTGGTGAAGCGCGCCCGGCGCGGCCGCCCCTGGCCGAGCAGCTGGGCCACGCGGATACTCAGCGCCTGTGCCAGCGCCAGCGCCACGAGATAGAAAATGGAGCCGACATTCAGGCCGATCTGGTGCGCGGCGACGATGGTGGCGCCGTACGGCGCGAGGAGGATCGTCAGGCTGGCGAAGAAGGTCACCTCGCTGCCGGCGCCGACACAGATCGGCAGGCCCACTGCCAGCAGGTGTCGCTGGGTCGGCCAGTGGGGCCGCGGCGGTAACAGTTTCAGCTGCAGGGCGCGGTAGGCCGGATCGTGGCCCGCATGCCAGAACAGCGCTGCGGCAATGGAGGTGCTCACCAGCGCTGTGGCCCAGCCGCAGCCGGCGCCGCCCATAGCCGGAATCGGCCCGGCGCCGAACACCAGCAGGATATCCAGCGGTATGTTGAGAGCCGCCGCCGCCAGGTAGATACGCATGACCGGCCGCACCTGTCCCATACCCTCGCAGTAGCCGCGCAGGGCCGTGCCGATCGCAAACGGCAGCGTGCCGGTCGCCAGTGCCAGCAGGTACTGCTGCAGTACCCGGCGCACCGGTTCCTCGGTGTCGATCCACTGGCTCCACCAGGGGGTAGCCAGCAGTGCCGCGACCACTGCCAGCCCGCCGACCAGCGCGATCCAGGTGGCCTGTTGCAGTTGTTGCGCACAGCCCGTCTCGTCGCGGGCACCGCGCAGGTGGGCGACGATGGGGGACAACGCGGCCAGCAATCCCATCAGCGCGACGGCGCACACCGACCAGATACTGGCGCCCAGCGCCAGGCCGGCCAGGTCCACCCCGCCGGCGCGACCGGCGACGATGGTGTCGGTGACGCCCATGCTGACCACCGCCAGGTTGCTGGCTACCAGCGGGCCGCCCAGCGTGGCTAGGCGCGAGAGTTCGGTGCCGGTGGCGCGTTTGTACAGCTTGATCATCGGTGGCATGGGTCTGCAGCAGTCGGGGTTCACCCCACTGTA
This sequence comes from Microbulbifer sp. SAOS-129_SWC, assembly GCF_039696035.1. Taxonomy (GTDB): domain Bacteria; phylum Pseudomonadota; class Gammaproteobacteria; order Pseudomonadales; family Cellvibrionaceae; genus Microbulbifer. The sequence continues at coordinate 3,261,517 of NZ_CP155567.1, read as the reverse complement.
GCGGGGAAAAGCGGCGGCATTATGGCGGGCACTGGCAGCGGCATCAATGGTCGTCACCAGCGCCGGAGGGCCGCGATCCCGGGCGGCGCGGCGGGTGGCAAACATTTACCCCCTTTAGATGATATACTCGCCGATTATTTCACCTTTACCGGCTGTGGTGCCCGCTCCGCGGGGCCCTCCCGGCATCCGGCCGCGCCCCGGCGCGACTGTGAGCACGAAAGCGAGTATTGCACTTGATAGGAAAGTTGTTTCGCCGTTCTTCCGACAACTCTGACGAGCCGCGCCCGGAATCCACCGAGCCGCGCGCGTCCAAATCCGCCGGAGGCAGCGAGTCCCCGGCACCGGACGGCGGTGAGCGCCGCAGCGGCAAGGGTCGCCAGCACGGCCGCCGCGGAGGTGGCAGTCAGCGGGAAGGCAGTCAGCGTGAAAAGAGCAGCAGCCGCTCGCAGAAGGCCGCACCCTGGTCCCTGGACCAGTTCCCGGTGCCGGAGCAGGAAGGCAAGGTGCGTTTCCACGACCTGGATCTGCCGCTGCCGCTGATGCATGCCATTGCCGACCTGGGTTTCCAGTACAGCTCGCCGATCCAGGGCCGCTCCCTGCCGCACACGCTGAACGGCCACGACCTGGTGGGCAAGGCGCAGACCGGTACCGGCAAGACCGCCGCCTTCCTGATCACTATTATCGACGACCTGCTCAAGAATCCGTTTGAGGGCGAGCGTTATGCCGGCGAGGCGCGCACACTGATCATTGCACCGACCCGCGAGCTGGTCATGCAGATCGCCGACGACGCCAAGGCCCTGTGTAAGTACACCGACCTGGAAATCCACACGCTGGTCGGCGGCATGGACTACCAGAAGCAGCAGCGCAACCTGAATGAGCGCCTGGTGGACATCCTGGTGGCGACACCTGGCCGCCTGCTGGATTTCGCCAGCAATCGCGATTGCTATCTCGACCAGGTGGAAATCCTGGTGATCGACGAGGCCGACCGCATGCTGGATATGGGCTTCATTCCGCAGGTGCGCCGTATCGTGCGCCAGACCCCGCGCAAGACGCACCGCCAGACCATGTTCTTCTCAGCCACCTTCACCCCGGAAGTCGACACGCTGGTAGAGCAGTGGACCGAAGAGCCGGTCATCGTCGAGATCGAACCGGAGCGGGTGGCCACCGACAGCGTCGACCAGCACGTTTACCTGGCAGCCAGTGATGAGAAATACGCGCTGCTCTACAACATCCTGCAGAGCGATGAAGTCGAGAGCCTGATCGTGTTCGCCAACCGCCGCGACCAGTGTCGCCGCCTGTTCGAGCATCTGGAGGCGCACGGCTTCAAGGTCGGGTTGCTGTCCGGTGAGGTCGCGCAGAACAAGCGTGTGCGTACCCTCGACGACTTCAAGAATGGCCGCACCCGGGTGCTGGTGGCTACCGATGTGGCCGGCCGCGGTATCCATATCGATGGCATCAGCCACGTGGTGAACTTCACCCTGCCGGAGGAGCCGGAGGATTATGTGCACCGCATCGGTCGTACCGGCCGTGCCGGCAAGACCGGTACCTCGATCAGCTTCGCCTGTGAAGATGACGCCATGCGCCTGGAGCCGATCGAGAAGCTACTGGGCACCAAGCTGAATTGCGAAGTGCCACCGGAAGCGCTGCTGGTACAGCCGCCCGTGGTGAAGGTCAAGCGCAGCGGCGGTTCCGGCTCCGGCGGGGACCGGCGCGGTCGCCGCGGCGGAAGCGGCGGCGGTGGCGGGCGACGCCCCAGACACTGATAGCGAAAACGCGGGCTGTGCCCGCGTTTTTTATTGATTAAACGTTTAGTCTCAACAGGCAGTGGAAAAAGCCCTTCAGGGCTAGTTTACTAAGGGTTGTTAGACTTATTTCACGTGCCGGGAAGGGGTTTCCGGCGAAGTAGGACAGGGATCGTGCCTCCAGATTACAGGACAACGGCGGAATAAGATCGACGCGATGCGCACCCTTCACCTGCATATCGGCCTGCACAAGACCGGCACCAGTTCGTTGCAACTGGCGCTCAAGCGGCGTCAATCCACGTTGATGGCGCAGGGAGTGGAGTTTGCCTGCCTGGGTAAGAAGGGCAATTCCTCCGGTGCCATTGAGGTGTGCGACAGCGATACGGGACTCGCCTTCCATCTCAGTGATCGCTTCGAGGCCATGCCCGCGCTCGGCCGTGGCGGGCAGCAGGATTTGATCCGTTGCCTGCAGCAAACCGCGGCACTGAGCCCGCACAAAAAGTCATGGCTGGACGCGCTGCGCCGCAGCAAGCGTAAGGGCCGCTGAGCGGCATAAAAAACGGAGGCCGGGCCTCCGTTTTCTGGCTTTGCGTTTCGGCCGAGTGGCTCAGTCGATATATTCCACCGCTTTCACCACCTTCTGCACACCGCCGATACTGCGCGTCACATCCGCGGCGCGCTCGGCTTCGGCGCGCGTCAGCAGGCCCATCAGGTAGATGACCCCGTTTTCGGTCACCACCTTGATGCGGCCGCTGTCGATTTCCTTGTTGGCCAGCAACACGCTTTTGACCTTGGTGGTGAGCCAGGCATCACTGCTGCTCGCCAGCATCGAGATATTGCCGCGCACCTGGACCTCGTTATAGACCTGGCGCACGTTCTGCACCTGCTGTGCGGTGCGCCCGGCCAGCAGGCGCAGTTCACTGCTGGGGGCCTGGCCGGTCAGTAACACTACGCCATTGAACACATTGACGTGGATGTTGGCATTCTTCAGGTCCGGGTGGGCCTTGTTGATGTTGACCTCGGTGATGGTCTGGATTTTCTCGTCGTCCAGGTAGGTCCCGAGGGAGCGCTGGCCGGGGTCCTGCTGGATTGGACCGTTGTGGGTGGCTTCCAGCACGGTGCTGCAGCCGCCCAGGGCGCCGCACAGGGCAAGGGCAATGATCAGGCGGTTATTGGTCAATAGTTTTAGCATCGGGTTCAGTCCTCGTAGCCACCGAACAAACTGCTGTCGATCAGGTCGCACAGGCAGAAAATGGTTAACAGGTGCACTTGATGTACTTCTGCTGCGACTTCCGAAGGCACACGGAGTTCAATATCGTGCGTGTCGAGCAGTGCGGCGCAGTCGCCGCCGTCGCCACCGGTCAGGGCGAGAATGCCCATATCGCGGTCGCGCGCGGCGCGCATTGCCTGTACCAGGTTGGAGTCGCGGCCGTCGCTGCTGAGAATCACCAGCAGGTCACCGGGTTGGCCGAGGGCGCGCACCGGCTGGGCAAAAGTCTCCGCGCGACCGTGGTTGCGCGCAACAGTGCCGGTGGTGATACCGTCGCTGCACAGCGCGATAGCCGGCAGGCCCGGGCGCTCACGCTGGAAACCGCCCATCAGCTGTGAGCAAAAGCTCTGCGCCAGCGCGCTGCTGACGCCGTTGCCACACAACAGCAGCTTGTTCTCCGCCAGCAGTGTGTGCACGATCATCTCGCTCGCTTCTGCCACCAGGGGAGCCAGTATCTCGCCGGCATTCATGGTGGCCTCGAGGCTGTGGTGAAAAAGTGTTACGACTCGCTGTTCCATTCAATCCTTATTCCGGGCGCGCAACAGTGCGCCCTAATCGCTACCAAATGCATTGGTGATCCACTGAATGTTGTCCGCGCTGCCCTCGATGGCGACGACATCGAAGCGGCAGGGGCAATCCTGTTTGTACTGCTGCAGATAGGTCTCCGCAGCGGCCAGCAGCTTGCGCTGCTTGCGCCCATCTACCGTAGCGCCGGCGCCGCCGAAATGGCGGTGGCGGCGAAAGCGCACCTCGACGAAGACGAGGGTTTTGCCATCGCGCGCGATCAGGTCGATCTCGCCGCGGCGGCAGCGGTAGTTGCGCGCTTCAATGCGCAGACCGGCGCGCTGCAGGTGGACCGCGGCGGCGGCCTCCATCTGCGCGCCGATACCGGCGCTGTCCGGGTTAGAAGGCACGGCCGTCGGTCAGCCCCAGCGGTTCCCCGGTCGGCCCGTCGGCCGGCTCTTCGCGCTGCGGCGGCGGGGCGACGGCACCGGTAATCGGCACCGGTGCGCCCTTGTCGATCTGCGCCCACATCTGCTCGCGCACGATGCGGCCGTCTGCCGTCAGGCTCAGGGAGCCGGTCAGGCCGTGTACCCGCTGTTGCGGGAACTGCTGCAGCATCGGCAGCCGCGGGTAGAGCCGGAAGGCATCGGCACCCAGCGCGTACAGGCGCGCGAAAGCTGGCGCCGGCGAGGCCTGCCGCTCGATATTGCGCTTGGTGATGTTGTCATTTTCAAACAGCCACGGCAGTGCGGTAAAGCGAATGCCGTTCATATCGCGGTCGCGACTCGGATTGACAGTGCCCTCGAACACCTGCGAGGTGGCGTAGATGGGCAGGTCGCCGGCGTAGAAAAAGGTCAGCATCGGGTTGATCTGCCGCGCCTGCCGCGGCTGCGCGGCGATAAAGACCATGTCCACGTCATCGCGGCGGCGCGGAGTGAATTTCAGCGGAGCGGCCAGCTTGCGCCGCAGCGCGCTCTCGCGGCCTTTGCTCTCCGGGATCAGCAGCGCGTCGCTGACCAGTTTGGAGAAGTTGCTGTTGCCGTAGAAAGTGCGGCTCAGGGTGATGCTGCCGCCGAGGCGTTGCCATTCGTCGCGGAACGCTTCGGCACTGCGTTGGCCCCAGCTGGCATCACTGGTCAGCACCAGCGCCTGGCGGTGGCCCTGCAGGTAGGCGTGTCGGGCCACCTGGCGCGCTTCGTCTTCGACCGCGAGGCCGAACTGCACCAGGTCGCCGGTGAGATGGCCACCCTCGTCACTGGCATAGTTGAGCGCCAGGGTGGGTACCGGCAGTTTTTCGGTGGCAACCAGGTTGGCCACTTTGTGCTTGTCCAGCGGGCCGATAACAGCCTGGGCCCCGGCGTCCACGGCGCTCTGGTAGATCTCGGCAAACGGGCGCTCGCTGCCGGTATCGTAGACCTTGACCTCGGGTGCCGGGGCACCGGCCTGCAGCGAGGTGTAGTAGGCGGCCATAAAGCCGTCGCGAATGGCGCGTCCGGCACTGCCTAGCGGGCCGGACAGTGGCAGCAGCAGGGCGACGTGGTCGGCGCGCTGATTGGCCAGGTGTTCCAGCAACTGCAGGGCCTGCGGCGGGTGCCGGGTGGCGCTGTGGTTGGGCCACTGCTGGCGCCAGCGGCTCAGCGCAGTCAGCTGTGAGCTGATGTCGGCCTGGGTATCGCGTCCCAGCAGCGCCAGCTGGTACCAGCCGCGCATCTGGGAGTCTTTGCTCTCCTCGGCGCGCAATTGCAGCTCGCCGGACGACAGCTGCGTGAGCAGCTGCCAGAAGCCGTCATTGTTGGCGGCGATATCGGCATCGGACTGGGCCAGGCTGGCGATCTGGCGGCGCTCGGCGATGGCGCTGTCGAGGTTGCCGAGCAGGCCCCAGAGATTGGCGCGCAGGCTGCGCAGCGGCAGCGCAGTGTCTGCCGGCAGCTGCTGCCAGACGTGGTCGAGGCGCGGTGCCGTGGCCAGGTCCAGTGCACGGAAAAAATCGTCGTTGTCGGCCAGCAGGCTGCCGTACACTTCGGCGTACTGGGCGTACTGGGTATCGTTCAGTTGCTGCGGCTGGATTTGCACCGCGGCCTGCTCGGCGGTCGCCTTATCGCCCAGCTTGTATAGAATGGCGGCCGCCTGCAGGCGCTGTTGGTCGCGCTCCGGTGACTGGGCCGTTTCGGCAGCTTGCAACAAGCGCACAGCGGTGGCACGGTCGGCGCGCTGGGCGCCGGCCTGTACCGGTTGCTGCATATCCGGTTGGGGGGCCTGGGTCTGGCAAGCGGCCAGGGCCAGGGCCAGGGCGCTGGCGGCGAGCCTGCTGAGCATCGGGGCTGCGCGCCGCATGGAGCTGCGCCGGGTCAGGGCGGGCATAATATTCTCCCGTAAAACTTAAATCTTATTGGAACCTGGGGTCGTGAACTATGGGGCTGGATCAGGCACTGCTTTATATCGTTGCCACGCCGATTGGTAATCTGGCCGATATGGTACCGCGAGCGATCGAAGTTCTACAATGCGCCGATTTGGTTGCGGCAGAGGACACGCGTCACAGTCAGCGCCTTTTTTCCCATTTCAGCATCGATACGCCGCTGATGGCGTACCACGACCACTCGGACGACCGGCGCACCGGGCAGATACTGGAGCGTCTGGAGCAGGGCCAGACAGTGGCGCTCATTTCCGATGCGGGCACGCCGCTGATCTCCGATCCGGGCTACAGGCTGGTGCGTGAGGCACGCGCGCGCGGCATCAAGGTGGTGCCGGTTCCCGGCGCCTGCGCGTTTACCGCGGCCCTCAGCGCCGCCGGTCTGCCCAGTGACCGTTTCAGCTTCGAGGGTTTCCTGCCGGCCAAGGCGGGCGCGCGCGAAAAGGCGCTGCAGGCGTTGGCCGGCGATCCGCATACCCTGATCTTCTACGAGGCGCCGCACCGGGTGCTGGACACACTGGAGGCGATGGCGCAGGTGTTCGGCGGCAAGCGTGAGGCGGTGATCGCGCGCGAGCTGACCAAGGCCTTTGAGACTATCCACCTGGCGCCGCTGGCGGAACTGGCGGAGTGGGTGCGCGCGGATTCCAATCAGCAGCGCGGGGAAATCGTGCTGCTGGTACGTGGCGCCGAGCGCGAGCGCAGCGGCGAGCTGGATGCAGAGGCTGAGCGGGTCATGAAATTGCTGCTGGCCGAGCTGCCGCCCAAACGCGCCGCGGCCCTGGCGGCCGAAATCACCGGGGTGAACAAGAAGGTGTTGTACAACTGGAGCCTGGGGCAGAAGTAGGGTGCGCCGTGCGCACCTTTGGCGCGACTTCAGTGGGTTCGCAAGTTTCGGGGGGTACGTGGGTGTCTATCTAACGTCATTGGTCTTGCTTTCCCCTGCGTGCGTCATTACTCTTCGCGCCGAGCTGGCCGGGCAATCGCTGTTTCTCTTCGGAGGGATGGAGGAAAGTCCGGGCTCCATAGGGTGGGACGCCAGGTAACGCCTGGGGGGCGCGAGCCTACGGAAAGTGCAGCAGAGAGTAGACCGCCGATGGCCTGTTCGCAGGCACAGGTAAGGGTGAAAGGGTGCGGTAAGAGCGCACCGCGCGGCTGGTAACAGTCCGCGGCATGGTAAACCCCGTCCGGAGCAAGACCAAATAGGCCCTCTATAGGTGTGACCCGCACCGAGGGCGGGTAGGTCGCTTGAGGTGTGTGGCGACATACATCCCAGATGAATGATTGTCCTCGACAGAACCCGGCTTACAGGCCAGCTCTTTTTCTTCCCTCGCCCGCGCCGCTGCTGAACCAGTGGGCGCAATTCGCCTCTTTGCCCCTCCCGCTTGCGTCAGCCTTGTGGAGTCTTGCGCCAAGCGCCTCATTTTGTGTTAGCGTCCGCTAACAATTTCCAAATCAATCCGGTGGCTCGCAAAGTTAAAGTACTATCTCAACATCAATAAGTAAGTGCTTGCTTCATTTTGTAATTTTACCGCCGGGTTCTGTTCATTAATTGTGCTGCCTGCTCTGAAGACCGCGAATTTACTGGGATTTCGCGGCAGTTTGCCGTTGATTTCCTTGACTTTACCCGGGTCAGATTTATAGTGTCGGAAGTGGAGAAAAGTGGAATTTTGTGGGTTTTCGTGGTTTGTCTGTGGTTGTGAGTGGGTAGTTACACCGCTGCAGATGAAAATTGCGCAAAAGTTATCCAGGGTGGTGCGCACTTCCGCGCGACTGAGCAAGCGCTCTCGGCCAACAAATCGGGCAATCCCAGCCAATCGGGTAAACAGTGTATCTAGGCAGCCACGCAATCAATATGGACGCCAAGGGGCGTCTGGCCATTCCGGCGCGTGTTCGCGACACGCTGCTGGAGGATTGCGCTGGGCGCCTGGTGGTCACGGCGCACACCGAAGAGCGCTGCCTGCTGGTTTACCCGGAACCCCAGTGGCAGGAGATCCTGCCCAAAATCGAGGCGTTGTCGAGCTTCAATAAAGTGGCGCGCCGCGCCCAGCGGCTGTTGATCGGTTACGCCTGTGAGCTGCAGGTGGACGGCAACGGCCGCGTGTTGATTCCACCGACCCTGCGCGAATACGCCGGTCTGGAAAAGAAGCTGATGTTGGTGGGGCAGGGCAAGAAACTGGAACTGTGGAGCGAAGAGGGCTGGATGGCCTGGCTCGACGATAGTGAGGGCGAGGGCGAGATGCCGGAGGAGATGGCTTCGCTGTCGCTGTAAACAAAGGAGAGGACACAGGGTGTCTCAAGAACTGCATCGCAGTGTGTTATTGCGCGAGGCCGTGGACGCCCTGGTCACCGATCCGGGCGGTTTTTATATCGACGGCACTTTCGGCCGCGGCGGCCACAGTGCGGCGATCCTGGAGCGCCTCGACGAGCGCGGGCGCCTGCTGGCGGTGGACAAGGATCCCGAGGCGGTGGCCTATGCGCGCGAACGATTCGCCGGCGATGAGCGCTTTTCGATCTGGCACGGCTCTTTCGCCGACATAGACCGCGCCGCGACCGAGCAGGCCGGTGCGGTCAACGGCATCCTGCTGGATCTCGGTGTGTCGTCGCCGCAACTGGATCAGGCCGAGCGCGGCTTCAGCTTTATGCAGGACGGCCCGCTGGATATGCGCATGGACACCAGCCGCGGTATCAGCGCCGCGGACTGGGTCAACAGCGAGGCGGAAGCGGAGCTGGCGCGGGTCTTCAAAGAATATGGCGAAGAGCGTTTCGCCCGCCGTATGGCCGCCGCCATCGTGCGGCGCCGGGTGGAAAGGCCGTTTGCCCGCACGCTGGATCTGGCGGAGGTGGTCAAGGCGGCGAACCCGGCGTGGGAGAAAGGCAAACATCCGGCGACGCGGGTATTCCAGGCGATTCGCATCCATATCAATGGCGAGCTGGAAGACCTGGTGCAGGCGCTGGACAAGTCGCTGGCACTGCTCGCCCCCGGCGGGCGCCTGGTGGTGATCAGCTTCCATTCGCTCGAGGATCGGCTGGTCAAGCGCTTCATCCGCCAGCAGGAGCGCGGCCCGCAGTTGCCGCGCGGCCTGCCGGTGATGGACAGCGACATTGCCAAAACGCTGCGCTCGGTGGGCAAGGCGGTCAAGGCTGAAGCAGGGGAAGTTGGTGACAACGTGCGCTCGCGCAGTGCAGTGATGCGAGTGGCGGAAAAGCTCGGGGCGGCCCGTTGAGCGGCAGGCGGCGACTGATCATTGCCGTGTTGTGGCTGGCGGCGATGGCCTCGGCGCTGTCGGTGGTCTACACCACCCAGCGCAGCCGCGAGTTGACCGCGCAGCTGATGGCGGCGCAGAAAACCCGCGATGATTTGCGCTTCGAGCAGGAGCGCCTGCTGCTGGAAAAGGGCGCCTGGTCGGCCTACAGCCGTATCGAAAAGACGGCGCGGGAAAAGCTGAAGATGCACGTGCCGGGGCCGGATGAGCGGATTCTGGTGCCGGATAACTGAAGTCGTTTAAACACCGTAAAAGAAGATAAGCAGAACAGGGATTGCATGGGCGCAGTCAAGAAACAGCAGGAAACACCGGGAATCACCCGCTGGCGCTTTGCGCTGGTGGCGGTTCTGCTGTGTCTGCTCGCCCTGGCCCTGGTGCTGCACCTGGCGCGCCTGCAGGTGCTGCCGGAGGCCGAGCGCGGCTACCGCTTCCTGCAGGACCAGGGCAACGCGCGCACCATTCGCAGTGAAGAGATTGCCGCCTATCGCGGTTCCATCGTCGACCGCAACGGCGAGCTGCTGGCGGTCAGTACCCCGGTGACCAGCCTGTGGGCCAACCCGCAGCTGCTGCGCGAGGCCAGCGCCGATGAACTGCGTCAGCTTGCGGCGGCACTGGGCAGCAAGCCGGCAGAGTTGGCTGCGCGCCTGAAAAAATACCGCAACAAGGAATTCATGTATCTGCAGCGCCACCTGGCGCCGGAGCAGGCCCAGCGCGCGCTGGCACTGGATATCGCCGGAGTCTACGGCAAAAAAGAGTACCGTCGCTTCTATCCCGCCGGCGAGGTTACCGCGCAGCTGCTCGGCTTCACCAACATTGATGACCGCGGCCAGGAAGGGCTGGAGTTGGCCTACAACGACTGGCTCACCGGCCAGCCGGGCGCCCGCCAGGTGGTCAAGGACCTGAAAGGGCGGGTTGTGCAGGACCTGGCAGTACAGCGCGAGGCGCGCCCGGGCCAGGATATGCGCCTGTCCATCGACCTGCGCCTGCAGTACCTGGCCTATCGCGAACTGAAGAAGGCGGTGGCGGCCAACGAGGCCGCGTCCGGCTTTATGGTGGTTCTCGATGCGCACAGTGGCGACGTCCTGGCGATGGCCAACCAGCCGTCGTTCAACCCCAACAACCGGGTCGGGGTCAAGGCGGCGCAGATGCGCAACCGCGCACTGATCGACCAGTTTGAGCCCGGTTCCACCGTTAAGCCGATCACCGCGCTGGCGGCGCTGGAGAGCGGCCGTTACCAGCCGCACACACCCATCGACACCAACCCCGGCTATATCCGCGTGCCCGGCAAGACACTGCTGGACCACCGCAATTACGGCCTTATCGACCTGACCCGGGTGATCACCAAGTCGAGTCAGGTGGGTATCACCAAAGTTGCCCTGGATCTGGAACCAAACGATATCCGCGCACTCTTTTATCGACTGGGGCTGGGGGAGGCGATCGGAACCGGCTTCCCCGGCGAGGCCGCGGGCATACTGCCCAGTCGCAGTCGTTGGCAGCCAATCGAGCGGGCCAACTTTGCCTTCGGCTACGGTTTAACAGTCAATGCAGTGCAGCTGGCACGGGCCTACAGCGTCTTTGCCAATGCCGGGCTCAAGCGCCCGGTTTCTCTGGTTTTGAATGGTGACAATGCGCGTGACCCGGAGCAGATAGTGCCGCCCAAGCTGGCGCGTGAGGTTACCGCCATGCTGGAAACGGTCATTACTCCCGAGGGTACCGGCCACCGCGCCGCGGTGAAGGGGTACCAGGTGGCGGGCAAGACCGGAACGGTGCATATCGTCGGTCGCCAGGGCTACGCCAGTAGTCGCTACCGTTCGGTATTTGCGGGTTTTGTGCCCGCCGATCGGCCGGAGCTGATCGCGGTGGTGGTAGTGAACGACCCCAGCCGCGCCAAGTACTACGGTGGCGAAGTGGCTGCGCCGGTGTTCGGTAAGGTAATGGCCGGCGCCATGCGCCTGCTGCATGTGGCGCCGGACGGTGTCGCGTCACCGGAAAAACAGCTGGCTGCACAGCTTAGCGAAAGAGGTGACAAATCGTGAGTGAGCACGTGAATTCTGCAGCGCGCAGCGCTTCCCTGCAGCAGCTGGTGCCCGGCTACGCCGGCATTCCGGACGTGGCCGTCAGTGGCGTCGCGCTGGACAGCCGCAAGGTGCGCCCCGGCGACCTGTTTATGGCCCTGCGTGGCAGCGTGGTGGACGGGCGTGAATACATTGATGCCGCCATCGCTGCGGGTGCCGCGGCGGTGCTGGCGGACGGCGAGGAACTGCGCACCGACGTTCGCGACGGCGTGCAGGTGGTCAGTGTGCCGGGCCTGGCCAAGCGGGTGGGCGAGATCGCCGCGCGCTTCTACGACAACCCCACCGAGCGTATTTACCTGGTTGGCGTGACCGGTACCAACGGCAAGTCCACCTGTGCCTACCTGGTCGCGCAGCTGCTGGCACAGCATTTCGGCAGCGCCGGCCTGATGGGCACGATCGGCAACGGTATCTGGAAAGACGGCGCCATCGACCTGGAGGAAACCGGCCTCACCACGCCGGACCCGGTGCGCCTGCAGGCCGACTATGCCGATTTCCACCAGCGCGGCGTTGGCGCCGCGGCGATGGAAGTCTCTTCCCACGCGCTCGCTCAGGGGCGTGTGCATGGGCTGATTTTCGATACCGCCATCTTCACCAACCTGTCGCGTGACCATCTCGACTATCACGGCAATATGGCTGCCTACGGCGCCGCCAAGGAAAAGCTCTTCGGCCTGCCCAAATTGAAGCGCGGCATCATCAACGTGGATGACCCCTTCGGCGGCCAACTGGCCGAGCGCTGCAAGCTGCGCAACCTGCGCGTGGTTACCTACGGCATGCAGGCCGGCGATCTGCATGCCACCGAGCTGCGTCGCCACGACGGCGGTTTTACCGTGCAGTTGACCTCGCCGTGGGGCAACGGCGAGCTGCGCGCGCCGCTGATTGGCGACTTCAATATCTACAACGCCCTGGCGGTCGTGGCGGCGGCGGCCGCTGGCGGCATGCCGTTTGAAGATATTCTCGCTGCCTTCCCCTCCATCCAGCCGGTACCCGGGCGTATGGAGCGGGTGCGTGTGGACGGCGCCGACGATGTCAGCGTGCTGGTGGACTACGCGCACACGCCGGACGCACTGCGCGCGGCCCTGGCGGCAGCGCGGCCCTACTGCAGCGGCAAACTGTGGTGTGTGTTTGGCTGTGGCGGTGACCGCGATACCGGTAAGCGCGCGCCGATGGGACGCATTGCGTCGGAGATGGCCGACCGCGCCATCGTCACCAGCGATAACCCGCGCAGCGAGGATCCGCAGAAAATCATCGACGATATCCTTGAGGGCGCCGCCAGCAATGTCGAGGTGGAGCCCGATCGCGCCGCCGCGATCGCCCGCGCAGTGGCCGCGGCGGAGCCCGGCGACACAGTCGTGATCGCCGGCAAGGGCCACGAGGATTACCAGATTATCGGCGCGGAAAAAATTCACTTCTGTGATCGCGAGCAGGCCGAGCGCGCATTGGTACAGCGCGCGGCGGTATCGGGCAACAAGCCGGCGGGACAGGCGGATCAAGAGGAGCGCGCCGAATGATTCGCGGGCTCACCCTGGAACAGCTGCAGCAGCGTTTTGGCGGCGAACTGCTTCACGGTTCGGTGGCATTCGAGCACGTCTGCACCGACACGCGCGCGCTGGATCCACGCGCGCTATTCGTCGCCCTGAAGGGCGAGCACTTCGATGCCCATGACTTCGTTGTCGAGCTGGCCAAGTCCGGCGATCTGCAGGGCCAGGTTCTGGGCCTGGTGGTAGAGCGCGAGATTCCCGGCTGCGCCTTGCCCCAGTGGCTGGTGGCAGACACAACTGTGGCGTTGGGGCAGATCGGTTTGCTGTGCCGCGAACAGTTCGACGGGCGCGTGATTGCCATCACCGGTTCCTGCGGCAAGACCACGGTCAAGGAAATGCTCGCGGCCATCTTCGCCCGCCAGCACACTCCGTGCGTGACCCGCGGCAACCTCAATAATCACATCGGTGTGCCAATGACCCTGTTTGGGATCGGCGCCGAACACGATGTGCTGATTCTCGAAATGGGCGCCAGTGGTCCGGACGAGATCGGTTACCTGTGCAGTATCGGCAAACCGCAGGTCAGCGCCGTCAACAATGTCATGCCGGCGCACGTGGAGGGCTTCGGTTCCGTCGATGCCATTGCCGCGGCCAAGGGCCAGATCTACACCGGCCTGCAGGTGGGCGGCACCGCGGTGATCAATGCCGACGACAATTACGCCGACTTCTGGCGCGAGCAGATGCCGGATGGCGTGGCCTCGCTGGAGGTGGGGCTCGGCCACGATCACGCTATTTACGCCGACAATATCGCACTGGATGCGCGCGGTTGCGCGACTTTTGATCTGATGATCGAAGGCCTGGCGCACCCGGTGCAGTTGCAGCTGCTCGGCGAACACAATGTGCACAACGCACTGGTTGCCGCCGGTTGTGCCTTTGCCGCCGGAATCCCGGCGGCGGAGATTGCTGCCGGACTCGGCGCTGCCACCGCGGTGCAGGGGCGCATGCAGGTATATGGCGGCCGCAGTGGCGCCACCGTTATCGATGACAGTTACAACGCGAATCCGGGTTCGGTGGGTGCGGCGATTGAAATGCTGGCGCAGCGCCCAGGCCGGAAAATCCTGGTGCTTGGCGACATGGCGGAGCTGGGTGCTGACGCCGAGGCGATGCACCAGCAGATCGGCGTGCTGGCCCGCGAGCGCGGTCTCGATGAGCTCTTCACGCTGGGGCCGCTGGGTAATGCGGCAAGTATGGCTTTCGCTGGCGACGGCAAGGTAAAAAATAATTTTTGCGAGCGGGCGCCGTTGATTGCGGCGCTTGAGCGCGAACTGAACGCGAACACCACCGTGCTGGTGAAGGGTTCCCGCAGTGCACGAATGGAACTGGTAGTGCAGGCACTGACCCACGACACAAGCGCAGACGGGAACGACTGAGAGGAAAAGACATGCTGCTTTGGCTGGCAGAGTATTTACGACAATATGTGAGCACCTTCGCGGTGTTCGATTACCTGACTGTGCGGGCGATTCTGGGTGCGCTGACTGCGCTGGGTATTTCCCTGATAGTGGGTCCACGTATGATCACCTGGCTGAACCAGTTGCAGGTGGGTCAGGCCGTGCGCGACGACGGTCCACAGACGCACCTGAGCAAATCCGGCACGCCGACCATGGGTGGCACGCTGATTCTTGCCTCCATTTTTTCCGCGGCGCTGTTGTGGTCCGATCTCAGCAACCGCTACGTGTGGGTGACACTGCTGGTGACGTTTGTGTTCGGGGCCGTGGGCTTTGTCGATGACTACAAGAAAGTTGTAGAGAAAAACCCGCGCGGCCTGATCGCGCGCTGGAAGTATTTCTGGCAGTCCATTGCCGGTCTCGGCGCCGCCATCTACCTGTACATGAGCGCCACCAGTCCGGCGGAGACCCAGTTCTTCGTACCGTTTTTCAAAGACGTGGCGATCAATATGGGGCCGGTGACTTTCATCCTGCTGACCTATTTCGTCGTCGTGGGCTCTAGCAATGCGGTCAACCTGACCGACGGCCTCGATGGTCTCGCAATCATGCCCACGGTAATGGTGGGGGGAGCGCTCGGCATCATCGCCTATCTGGTCGGCCACGCCGAGTTCGCCACCTACCTGCATATTCCGTCTATCGCCGGTGCCGGCGAGCTGTCGGTATTCTGCGCCGCACTCGGTGGCGCCGGGCTCGGGTTCCTGTGGTTCAACACCTATCCGGCCCAGGTCTTTATGGGCGATGTGGGCGCGCTGGCGCTGGGTGCAGCGCTCGGCATTATCGCGGTGATCATCCGTCACGAAATCGTGCTGTTCATCATGGGCGGCGTGTTCGTGATGGAAACCGTGTCGGTGATCCTGCAGGTGGCGTCGTTCAAGCTGACCGGCAAGCGCATCTTCCGGATGGCGCCGCTGCACCACCATTTTGAATTGAAAGGCTGGCCGGAGCCGCGCGTGATCGTGCGCTTCTGGATCATTACCGTGATTCTGGTCCTGTTGGGCCTCGCGACTCTGAAACTGCGCTAAGGGCGGTTAACGGGAAAATGTCACTGATCGCAACGTCGGACAAAAAAGTGGTAATCGGCATGGGCGCTACCGGGCAATCGGTCGTGCGCTTCCTGCTGCGTACCGGTTTTGTGCCCGTCGTTGTCGACAGCCGCAGCCAGCCGCCGGGGCTGGAACAGTTCCATGCGGAATTCCCCGACGTACCGGTGGAAACCGGTCCGCTCAATGCCGAGACCCTGCTCGCGGCCAGCGAGATTATTGCCAGCCCCGGTATCGCCCTCGCCGAGCCGGCGCTGCAGCAGGCTGTCGCTGCCGGTATTCCGGTGGTCGGCGATATCGAATTGTTTGCGCGTGCGCTGAACAAGCTCGCGCAACCGCCGAAGCTGGTGGCGATCACCGGCTCCAATGGCAAGAGCACCGTGACCACCCTGGTGGGCGAGATGGCCGCAGCCGCCGGCGTGGACGTGCGTGTGGGTGGCAATATCGGCGTGCCGGTGCTGGATTTGCTAGAGCCCTCAGCGCGAGGCAAAAGCGAGACGTCGGCGCAAGGCGAATGGCAGTCGTTGCCGCAGCTGTTTGTGCTGGAGCTGTCCAGTTTCCAGCTGGAAACCACCAGTTCGCTGGTGCCAACCGCGGCGACAATTCTGAACCTGAGTGCGGACCATATGGACCGCTACGCCAGCCTGGCCGATTACCATCGCGCCAAGCAGCGTATTTACCGCAACGCGCAGCAGCTGGTGGTCAACCGCGCCGACCCGCTGACCCGCGGCCCGCTGTCGCGGGGCAGTCGGGAATGGAGTTTCGGTCTGGACAAGCCCGATCTGCAGCAGTTCGGTGTGCAAGCGTTCGCGGATGGCGGCCGCGAAAGCGGAAACTCAACAGAGTGGCTGGTGCAGGGCAGTGACAAACTGCTGCCGGTCAGCGCCCTGGCAATGGTCGGCCGCCACAATGTGGCCAACGCGCTGGCGGCGCTGGCGCTCGGCAGTGCCGTCGGCCTGCCGCTGGCGGCGATGCAGTCGGTACTGCGCCGCTTCAATGGCCTGCCGCACCGCTGCGAGCGAGTGCTCGATCTCGACGGAGTAACTTTCGTCAATGATTCCAAGGGTACCAATGTGGGCGCGACCCGCGCCGCGCTCGACGGGCTGGCCACCGAAGAACGCAAGATCGTGTTGATTGCCGGGGGCGATGGCAAGGGTGCGGATTTTGCCCCGCTGGCCGAAGCCGCGGGCGCGTTGCGCGCGCTGGTGACTATCGGCGCAGACGGCCCGCGTATTGCCGCCGTTTTTGATGGCCTGGTGGATAGTCACAGCGCCGCGTCGATGGACGCCGCCGTTGCTTGCGCCCGTGCGCTGGCGCGGCCGGGCGACTTTGTGCTGCTGTCGCCCGCCTGTGCCAGCTTCGATATGTACCGCAACTTCGAAGCGCGTGGCGACGATTTCCGCCGCGCTGTCGCGGCGCTGGACACTGCACCAGCCGGAGGTGGCCAATGAGCCGGGTACCGGAAACCCCGCCGAGCGTCGCCGCGGACAACCGTGCCGACTGGGTGCTGCCGTTCTGCGTACTGGCGCTGATGAGTATCGGCGTGGTGATGGTGGCCTCGGCGTCGATCGCCTTTGCCGCCGATGTCTACGGCGATCCGTGGTTTTTCCTCAAGCGCCACCTGATGTTCCTGGGCTTCGGCGCTGTTGCGGCACTGGTGGTTAGCCAGATACCGCTGTCGGTGTGGTCACGGCTGTCCTGGCCGCTGCTGATTTTCAGCTGCCTGCTGCTGCTGGTGGTGCTGATCCCGGGCATCGGCCGCGAGGTCAACGGTAGCCGCCGCTGGCTGGCATTCGGCCCGATCACGGTACAGCCGGCGGAAGTGGCGAAGTTCTGCCTGCTGGTGTTCTTTGCCAGCTTCCTGACGCGCCGCAATCAGCAGTTGCGCCACTGGAGCAGTTTCATGATTCCGGTGGTGATTCTCGGCTTCGCCGCGCTGCTGCTGCTGGGACAGCCGGACTTTGGTTCGGTAGTGGTGATTTCCGGGACCGTGCTGGCGATGGTATTTCTCGCCGGCGCGCGGTTGCCACACACCTTTTTGCTGGTGGCGCTGGCCGCCAGCGCGCTGGCATTGCTGGCGCTGCTCAGCCCCTACCGCTTGCAGCGGCTGATGACATTCCTGGATCCGTGGGGCGACCAGTTCGCCAGCGGCTACCAGCTGACCCAGTCGCTGATCGCTTTCGGACGCGGCGAGTGGTTCGGCGTCGGCCTCGGCAACAGTGTGCAGAAATTGTTTTACCTGCCGGAGGCGCACACGGATTTTATTTTCGCCATCCTCTCTGAAGAGTGGGGCATGGCGGGTGGCCTGGTGGTGATCGGGCTGTTTGCGGCGCTCACCTGGGCGCTGTTGCGGCTGGTGCGTGAGGCGCTGGCGCAACAGAAGTTTTTTGCTGCGCTGCTGGCGTTCGGTATCGCCGTGCTGCTGGCCGGCCAGGCATTTGTGAATATGGGCGTGGCTTCGGGCCTGTTGCCCACCAAGGGGCTGACCCTGCCCTTTGTCAGCTCCGGTGGCAGCAGCCTGGTAATTTGCTGCAGCCTGTTTGCACTGGCTCTGCGTATCCAGGCGGAGCTGCGTGCCGCGAAAGGCGAACAGGAAGGTGGTGTCGGTATGATCCGCCAGCTGCCGATATTCAATCCGCTGCAGCTGGGTGATCGCGCGGTCAAAGAGGAGGCTGCCTGATGAGTGATGTGAACGGGCGCTTCTCCAACAAGAAATTTCTGCTCATGGCCGGTGGTACCGGCGGTCATGTGTTTCCCGCGCTGGCGGTGGCGCGGGCGCTGATGAATGAAGGCGCCCAGGTGGAATGGCTGGGAACCCGGCGCGGTATCGAGGCACAGCTGATTCCTGAAGCGGGCATCGAGCTGCACTTTATTACCGTTGAGGGGGTACGCGGCAAGGGCAAGTTGGCGCTGTTGAAGGCGCCGCTGCAGATTGCCCGCGCCGTGTCGCAGGCGCGCGCGGTGATCAAGCGGGTGGCGCCGGACGCGGTACTGGGCTTTGGTGGCTTCGCCACCGGCCCCGGCGGCGTGGCCGCGCGCATCAGTGGTATTCCACTGATTATTCACGAGCAGAACGCGGTGCCCGGCACCACTAACCGGCTGCTGGCGCGTATCGCCAATCGCGTGCTGGAAGCCTTCCCCAGCGGGCTGCCCGGCGGCGAGCAGGTGGGCAATCCGGTACGCGACGAAATTGCCGCGCTGCCAGCGCCGGAGCAGCGCATTGGCAAAGTACAGCCGCTGCGCCTGCTGGTGCTGGGCGGCAGCCTCGGCGCTGTGGCCATCAATGAGCTGGTGCCCCAGGCGCTGTCGCTGCTGCCGGTGGCATTGCGCCCGCAAGTGATCCACCAGGCTGGTAAACGCCACCTGGATATCGCGCGCAAGTCCTACCAGCAGGCCGGGGTCGAGGCAGAGGTGGTGCCGTTTATCGCCGATATGGCCGCGGCCTACGGCGCGGCCGACCTGATTATCTGCCGCGCGGGTGCCTTGACGGTTTCCGAGATTGCCGCGGCCGGCGTCGGCGCAATCATGGTGCCGTTTCCGTTTGCGATCGATGACCACCAGACCAAAAACGGCGAGTGGTTGCAGCGCGCCGGCGGCGCCGTGGTGTTGCAGCAGGACACTTTGAACGCGGAAGAGCTGGCGCAACTGCTCGAAGGGCTGTTTGCGAAGCCGCTGAAATTACTGGCGATGGCCAAGGCTGCCCGCGGGGTGGCGAAAATCGATGCGACGCAGCGGGTGCTGGAAGCCTGCGGCGAACTGATTGCGGCGCAATGAGGTAGAGAGAAAATGACTGCAGATAACAGTACAGACAACGCCCGCTTCCACGTGCCGACCATGCGTCGCATCCGCCGCATTCATTTTATCGGTGTCGGTGGTGCCGGCATGAGCGGTATCGCCGAAGTACTGCAGAACCAGGGCTACGAAGTGTCCGGCTCCGATTTGCGTGAGTCGTCGGTGACCGAGCGACTGCGCAAGCTGGGTATCAAGGTGCAGATAGGCCACAGCGCCGACAATATTCGCGGTGTCGATGTGGTGGTGAACTCGTCGGCGATTCACGGTGACAACCCGGAGCTGCAGGCGGCACTGGAAAGCCGTATCCCGGTCGTGCGCCGCGCGGAAATGCTCGGCGAGCTGATGCGTTACCGCTACGGCATTGCGGTGGCGGGTACCCATGGCAAGACCACCACCACCAGCCTGATTGCCTCGATTCTGGCGGCGGACAAGAAAGACCCGACATTCGTGATCGGCGGCCTGGTGAACGCCGCCGGTGCCAATGCGGCGCTTGGGGAGAGCCGTTACCTGGTGGCGGAGGCGGATGAGAGCGATGCCTCGTTTATTCACCTGCAGCCGATGGTCACGGTCATCACCAATATCGATGCCGACCATATGGAAACCTATGGCGGCGACTTCGAAAAGGTGAAACAGATTTTTGTCGACTTCGTGCACAACCTGCCTTTCTACGGCCTGGTGGTGGTGTGCGGGGACGACGCCAATGTGCGCGAAGTGATTCCGCGTTTCTCGCGTCCGGTGGCCACTTACGGTTTTGACGAGGGCAACGACTTCCGCATCGTCGAGGTGAAACAGGAGCCGCTGCGCAGTCACTTTAGCGTGCAGCGCCCCGATGGCAAGCGCCTGGACGTGTGCGTGAATGTGCCGGGTATCCACAATGTGCTGAACGCGACCGCGGCCATCGCCGTGGCGACCGAGGAGGGCGTCAGTGATGATGCCATCCGCGAGGGCCTGCGAGGCTTTCAGGGCGTTGGCCGGCGTTTCCAGATTTACGGCGAGTATGCCGTCAGCGATGACGCGGGTGCGGAAAAGGCCATGCTGGTGGATGACTACGGCCACCACCCGCGCGAAGTGGCGGCGACCGTGCAGACGGTGCGCGACGGCTGGCCGGAGCGCCGCCTGGTAATGATTTATCAGCCGCACCGCTACACGCGCACCCGCGATCTGTTCGAGGATTTCGTGCAGGTGCTTTCCGAGGTGGACAAACTGATTCTGCTGGATGTATACAGCGCCGGAGAAACGCCGATCCCGGGTGCCGACAGTCGCACCCTGGCGCGCAGCCTGCGCAATCGCGGCCAGGTGGATCCGATTTTTGTCGAGACGATTGATCAGGTGCCCCCGCTTCTGGCGGACCTGATCGAGCCGGGCGATATCGTGTTGACCCAGGGCGCGGGCAATGTCGGTGCACTGGCACAGCAACTGGCCAGTTGGCGCCTGGGCGAGAAGGAATAACAGCGGCGTGTCGGACGGGAGTCTTTGATCGACATGGCGAAAAAGAAACGTGTCGACGGCAAGAAACACAAGGTGCGCGGTGCACGCGCGCTGCCGGAACCCGGCGCGCCGCGGCGCAACTGGCGGCCGCTGCTGGTCGTCGCATTGGCTGTGGGTGTGCTGGCCGGATTGAGTTATGGCGGCCTGTGGCTCTGGCGGCAGACCCCGGTGGAAAAACTCAGCCGCGTCGATGCGCTGGACCAGGTCAGGGTAGAGGGACCTTTCCGGGCCGTCACCCAGCGGCAGATCGAGGAGACGCTGCTGCCGTACCTGCGGCGGGGTTTTTTCACCGCGGATATCCGCGGCATGCGCAAAGCGCTGTTGCGCAATCCGTGGATCACGGATGTATCGATCAACCGTCGCTGGCCGCGCGGCGTGTTGGTGACAGTGCGCGAGGCACAGCCGCTGGCGGTTTGGGGCAAGGACAAATTGCTGGTGGCGAGTGGCAAGTTACTGCCACGGCCGGCGCAGATGCAGGTTGGTCGCTTGCCGGAACTGGCCGGCGACGAGGAACTGGTGGAGCGCATTGTGGCGCAATACCAGGCGCTCGCGGGGTTACTGACCACGCGGGATATGGAAGTGAAGCGCCTGTCGTTCGATGAACTCGGCGGCTGGCGGCTGGAGCTGGTTTCCGGCGTGGTGCTGCGCCTGGGGCACGATGAACTGCTGGAGCGGGTCAATCGTTTCCTGAAGTTGAGTCACGGCTTGCTGGCGCAACACATGGACCAGATCGCGCGGATCGATACGCGCTACAGCAACGCAGTTGCAGTGCAGTGGAAGGAAAGCAAAAAGTAATACTGAAGTCGGCTGCAGAGCCGTCGATACAAAAATTTTAAAGCGAGCGCTGGGTTCTGGGCCGTTATTGGGAATGCGATCCGGAGTTCAGTTCAGCGAGGTTGGTACAAAAATGACACAAGCATCCGATCACCGCATGATCGTGGGTCTGGATATCGGCACTTCCAAAGTGGTTGCGATCGTCGGCGAAGTGTCCGGTGATGGCGAGCTGAATATTGTCGGTATCGGCTCGCATCGATCCACCGGTATGAAAAAAGGCGTGGTGGTAAATATCGAATCCACGGTGCAGTCGATCCAGCGCGCGGTGGAGGAAGCCGAACTGATGGCCGGTTGTGAGATACACTCGGTCTACGCAGGCATTGCCGGCAGCCATATTCGCAGCCTGAATTCCCACGGTATTGTCGCGATCAAGGACCGTGAAGTTACCCAGCAGGATCTCGATCGGGTCATCGACGCGGCGCGCGCAGTGGCAATTCCCGCGGACCAGAAAATCCTGCACACGCTGCCGCAGGAATTCCTGATCGACAATCAGGAGGGCGTCAAGGAGCCGCTGGGCATGTCCGGTGTGCGCCTGGAGGCGAAGGTGCACCTGGTCAGCGGCGCGGTCAATGCGGCGCAGAATATCGAGAAATGTATTCGCCGCTGTGGCCTGGAAGTGGAGGACATCATTCTCGAGCAGCTGGCTTCCAGCTACGCGGTACTGACCGATGACGAAAAAGAGCTGGGTGTGTGCATGGTCGACATCGGCGGCGGTACCACCGATATCGCCGTGTTTACCGGCGGGTCCATTCGTCACACCGGGGTGATTCCGATCGCCGGCGATCAGGTGACCAACGATATTGCCATGGCCCTGCGCACGCCGACGCCACACGCGGAAGACCTGAAAATCAAATACGCCTGCGCGCTGGCCAAGCTGGCGCGCGAGGGCGAGACCATCAAGGTGCCGAGCGTCGGTGATCGGGCTCCGCGCGACCTGTCCCGCCAGGCGCTGGCCGAGGTGGTGGAGCCGCGCTATGACGAGCTGTTTACGCTGGTGCAGGCGGAGCTGCGCCGCAGTGGTTTCGAAGACCTGTGTGCCGCGGGTGTGGTGCTGACCGGCGGCTCTTCAAAAATGGAGGGCGCAGTGGAACTGGCAGAGGAGATTTTCCATATGCCGGTGCGCCTGGCGGTACCCCAGGGGATGGCGGGGCTGACCGATATTGTCAGCAACCCGATCTACTCCACCGGTGTCGGCCTGCTGATGTACGCGATGCGCCAGGCAGAGGCCGGCGAGCGCAATGTGCCGCGGCCGCTACACAATGACAACCAGTGGTGGGACAAGGTGAAACAGTGGTTCCGGGGCAACATGTAGGAATCATTGAAAGACGACTGTGCCTGGTGGTGTTGTTCAGCGATCCCGGCCGGTGAAAGAGTGTTTAGGGATTGAATTATAAATTTTGACATGAGCAAAAAAGGGGAACAGAGATGTTCGAACTAGTCGATAGCGTACAGGACAAGCCTGTCATCAAAGTGATCGGTGTCGGCGGTGGTGGCGGCAATGCCGTCAGGCACATGATCGTCAGTGAGGTGCAGGGGGTGGATTTCATCTGCGCGAACACTGACGCTCAGGCGCTCAAGGACATCGAGGCGCGCACCATCCTGCAACTGGGTAACACCATTACCCGCGGTCTCGGTGCCGGTGCCAACCCGGACGTGGGCCGACAGTCGGCAATCGAGGATCGCGAGCGCATTGCCGAGGTCCTGCAGGGCGCCGATATGGTGTTCATTACCGCGGGTATGGGCGGTGGCACTGGCACCGGTGGTGCGCCGATTGTTGCCGAGATCGCTAAAGACCTGGGGATCCTGACCGTGGCTGTGGTCACCCGCCCGTTCAAGATCGAGGGCAAAAAGCGCTCCCTGGTAGCGGAAGAGGGGATCCTCGAGCTGCGCGACAAGGTGGACTCGCTGATCACCATTCCCAACGACCGCCTGCTGGAGGTGTTGGGCAACAAGATCACCATGAAGTCCGCCTACAAGGAGGCCGACAATGTCCTGCTGGGTGCGGTGCAGGGTATCGCCGACCTGATGATCCGCCCGGGCATCATGAACGTAGACTTTGCCGATGTGCGCACGGTGATGTCTGAAATGGGCATGGCGATGATGGGCTCCGGCGCGGCCGTGGGCGAGAATCGTGCCCGCGAGGCAGCCGAGAAGGCTGTGCGCAGCCCTCTGCTGGACAACGTCAATCTGCAGGGTGCCCGCGGTATCCTGGTGAATATCATTACCGGCAGCGAGGAGGGTGGCTGTCAGGAGCTGACCTTGGGCGAATACTCCGAGGTGGGCGAAATCGTGCAGGAAATCGCCTCCGACGAAGCGACTGTCGTCATCGGCACCGCCGTGGACGACAAGCTCGGTGACGAGATGCGCGTGACCGTGGTCGCCGCGGGCCTCGGCGACGGTGCCCAGCAGGCGGCGCGTCCGACCAAGGTTGTGGATAACACCGCCCGCCGCCCGCAGCTGCACGAAGGTCGTGAAAACCGTGAGGCGCGCGAGCCCCAGGCAGGCAGCCCTCTGCCCGGTCGCGACACTGCCGATCCGCGTACACGCGCGGAGAGCGAGCGCACCAAGCGCCCGGCGCCGACACTGAACCCGGCAGATGCCGATATGGAGTACCTGGATATCCCGGCCTTCCTGCGCCGCCAGGCGGACTGACAGCCGTGCGCTGAACCGCCGCGCCCGCAGAGGCAAACATACCGCTCATGTCCCGCTCGGCCCCCGGGCCGGGTCCGCTTCGACTGCGCGGGGTTCAGTGAGCGCGGGATAGCCGCTCAAGCGGCAGTATTCCGGGATCCGGGAAGGAACCCGCCCGCCGCGCGCTTTCCGCTGGCTTTTGCCATGCGGAATATCGCGTCGGCCGGCGGGTTTTGCCGTTTCAGGACTCGCCGGTCAGAACCCGGTTAACAATTATTTACAGGGGAAAATAGAGAACGCGCCTTAAGCTATGGTCAGAGCCTTGGCGCTACAGTCTTCGCACTGAGCTATTCTGAAGGAGTGGAGCGATAAGCTGAAATGACTGTCAGGCCGAACATGGTTTTGGCGTTAATTTTCTGCTATGATCGCCGGCTTGCTGCGGCCTGTGTGCCGCCTATTCGACGGGAAACAACAGATACATGATCAAACAGCGCACCCTAAAAAATGCTATCCGCGCCACTGGCGTGGGTCTCCACACCGGCAAAAAGGTCGTCCTGACCCTGAAACCGGCACCTGTGGATACTGGCATTGTATTTCGCCGGGTTGACCTTGACCCGGTGGTCGAGATTGAAGCCCGTGCGGAAAACGTGGGCGATACCCTGCTGTCCACCACGCTGGTGAAAGACGACGTGCGCATCGCTACAGTCGAGCACCTGCTGTCGGCGATGGCCGGTCTGGGGATCGACAACGCGATTGTCGAGCTGTCTGCCCAGGAAGTGCCGATCATGGACGGCAGCGCCGGTCCGTTTGTATTCCTGATCCAGTCGGCTGGTATTCAGGAACAGGCCGCGGCGAAGAAATTCCTGCGCATCAAGAAGCCGGTTACGGTGGAGGAGGGCGACAAAGTGGCCAGCTTCCTGCCGTTCAATGGTTTCAAGGTGTCTTTCACCATCGATTTTGATCACCCGGTGTTCCAGGGGCGCAACCTGAGTTCCTCGGTGGACTTTTCCAGCACTTCCTTCGTGAAGGAAGTCAGCCGCGCGCGCACCTTCGGTTTCATGCACGAGATCGAGTACCTGCGATCCAAGGGGCTGGTGCAGGGCGGTAGCGTGGACAACGCCATCGTCATCGACCAGTACCGCATCCTCAATGAGGGCGGCCTGCGCTACGAGGACGAGTTCGTCAAGCACAAGATCCTCGACGCGATCGGCGACCTGTACCTGCTGGGTACCAGCCTGATCGGTGAATTCAAGGCATACAAGTCCGGTCACGCGCTCAACAACAAGTCGCTGCGCACTCTGATGGCGCAGGAAGATGCCTGGGAGATGGTCACTTTCGACGACGAGAAGGAAGCCCCGATCTCCTACATCAAACCTATCCTGGCGGTCTGAGTCGGGAAGCGAGAAAACCGGCACGAAAATTGCCGGTTTTTTCTTTATAGGCGGCGGGCCACGGTGCGCTGCCGCTCTGGCAGGGGAGCCGGAGCAGGTGCGCTCGAGTGTGAATGCACCCGGGGCGCGCCCTAGAGGGCCGCGTGGTCCGCTATTGGAAATGTGCAGTTGTATCCGTTATTTTCGGCTGGCCGGTGTTACAGTGCATGCATTGGCCAGCTACAGCCATTGGACAGGCGTAAAACCGAAGCAGGGAAGTCGCTTCGCGGCAAAGCTAACGAAAACAACAAACAATCGGCTTTCGACACGCCTTTATGAAAGTAATCCTGGTAAACGAGCGCGGTTCTTCGCGCAGCTTCAGCTTTGGTGGCCTGAGCAAGGCGCTGCTGGGCCTGTGTCTGCTCGGTCTGCCGGTGGGCGCCTTCCTGGTGGGGGCGAATCTGCCGGTGGCAGAGAGCGATGTCTTTGACGCCCGCACCGCCAAAGCCTGGACCAAGGCCCTGCGCAAGCAGCAGGAACAGATCGACGAAGCGGACCAGCAGGCGCACGAGCAACTCAGCGCCCTGACCGTCAAACTGGCGGAGCTGCAGGCCCGCCTGACCCGCCTCGATGCCCTCGGCGAGCGCCTGACTACCGTGGCGCACCTGGATCAGGGTGAGTTCCAGTTCGAGACGCCGCCGGCTGTGGGTGGCCCCGAAGAGGCGAATGTGCCGGGCAGCGGTGATCTGCCCTACCGGGCGCCGCAGTTTATCGACGTGATCAAAAACCTGGCGGCGCAGATCGATAACCGCCAGATGCAGCTTGGCACCCTCGAGTCCCTGCTGGCCAAGCGCAATCTGCAGGATGAGCAATTCATTGCCGGCCGCCCGATCAAGCACGGCTGGCTGTCCTCCCACTTTGGCTATCGCACCGACCCGTTCACCGGGCGCCGCGCGTGGCACAACGGCCTGGATTTTGCCGGCAAAATGGGTTCGGAAGTCAGGGCGGTGGCCGCCGGTGTCGTCACCTGGGCGGGCGACCGCTACGGCTACGGCAATTTGGTGGAGATCAACCACGGCAATGGCTATAAGACCCGCTACGGTCACAATAGCAAGGTAAAGGTCAAGGTTGGTGATGTGGTCAAGAAGGGCCAGGTTATCTCCCTGATGGGCTCCAGTGGGCGCTCCACCGGCCCGCACGTGCACTTCGAGGTGTACAAGAACGACCGCGCGGTCGACCCCGCCACCTACATCCGCCGCACCGGCAGATAGCATCTATCCTTCCCCTGGCGGCCCCCGAGCCGCCAGCGCAACCGACAACCTTCTCTATGAGCGCCCGTAGCGCGAGGAGACAGTTGCTAGTCGTTGCGCCTTCCTGTTTACTTGCACCCCTCTCGGTGAAACGAGCGACGGTCGCAGAGATCGGGCCCCGGACGGCCCGCGGCACAATACAGATCAAGTGGTTTCTAGATAATGATTGGCAAACTGATAAAGACGGTCTTTGGTTCAAAAAATGACCGCGAACTGAAACGCATGCGCCGCGCGGTGGCGAAGGTAAACGTGCTGGAGGAGGAGTACCGCCAGCTCGACGACGCCGCCCTCAAGGCCAAGACCGACGAATTCAAGCAGCGCCTGGCGGATGGCGCCACGCTAGACCAGTTGCTGCCGGAGGCCTTCGCCGCCGTGCGCGAGGCCAGCGACCGCACCCTGGGCATGCGTCATTTCGATGTACAGCTGATCGGCGGCATGACACTGCACGAGGGCCGTATCGCCGAGATGCGCACCGGTGAGGGTAAGACCCTGGTAGCCACACTGCCGGCCTACCTGAACGCGCTGGAAGGTAAGGGTGTGCACATCGTTACCGTCAACGATTACCTGGCCAGCCGCGACGCCAACTGGATGCGCCCGGTGTACGAATTCCTGGGTCTGAGCGTTGGTATCATTGTTTCCCAACAGCCGCCGGAAGAGAAGAAGGCCGCCTACGAGGCCGATATCACCTACGGCACCAACAACGAATTCGGCTTCGACTACCTGCGCGACAATATGGTGCTGCGCAAGGAAGACCGCACCCAACGCCCGCAAAATTTCGCTATCGTCGACGAAGTGGACTCCATCCTGATCGACGAAGCACGCACGCCGCTGATTATTTCCGGTGCCGCCGAGGACTCCTCGCAGCTGTATATCGCCATGAACAAGCTGGTGCCACAGCTGGAGCGGGGCGAAGAGGGCGGCGAGACCGGCCACTACACCGTGGACGAGAAGACCCGCCAGGTGGAGATGACCGAAGCCGGCCATCAGCTGATCGAGGACCTGCTGTCCCGCAATGGTCTGCTGCGCGAGGATGAATCCCTGTACGCGCCGGGTAACCTCGGCCTGCTGCACCACGTGCACGCCGCGCTGCGCGCCCATGTGCTGTTCCACAAAGATGTGGACTACATCGTCCAGAACGGCCAGGTGGTGCTGATCGACGAACACACCGGCCGTACCATGCCCGGCCGCCGCCTGTCCGAGGGCCTGCATCAGGCACTGGAGGCGAAGGAGAACGTGCAGATCCAGAGCGAGAGCCAGACTCTCGCTTC
Source organism: Microbulbifer sp. SAOS-129_SWC (assembly GCF_039696035.1). Classification (GTDB taxonomy): domain Bacteria; phylum Pseudomonadota; class Gammaproteobacteria; order Pseudomonadales; family Cellvibrionaceae; genus Microbulbifer. The sequence goes on along the minus strand of NZ_CP155567.1, from coordinate 3,233,540 downwards.
CACCACTTTCCAGAACCTGTTCCGCTTCTACCCCAAGCTATCGGGTATGACCGGCACCGCCGACACCGAGGCGTTCGAGTTCCGCCAGATTTACGGCCTCGATGTGGTGGTGATCCCCACCAACAAGCCCAAGCAGCGCGACGACCTGAACGACCTGGTCTACCTGACCAAAGAAGAGAAGATGGAAGCCATCATCGCGGATGTGAAGTACTGCCGCGACAAGCAGGCGCCGGTCCTCGTCGGTACCGCTTCCATCGAAACCTCCGAAGAGATGTCGCGCCGGCTGCAGAAAGCCGGCATCCAGCACCAGGTGCTGAACGCCAAGTACCACGAGCGCGAGGCGCAGATCATTGCCCAGGCCGGCCGCCCCGGCACCGTGACCATTGCCACCAACATGGCCGGTCGCGGTACCGATATCGTGCTCGGTGGCAACTGGGAAGCGGATGTCGAAGAGTTGCGCCATACGGAGCAGCGCGAGCCGGGCGAAGAGGAAATCGCGAAATACCGCGAGGACTGGAAGCAGCGCCATGAAACGGTGATCGAGGCCGGCGGCCTGCACATTATCGGTACCGAGCGTCACGAATCCCGCCGTATCGACAACCAGCTGCGCGGCCGTGCCGGCCGTCAGGGCGACCCGGGTGTAACCCGCTTCTACCTGTCTCTGGAAGACAACCTGATGCGCATCTTCGCCTCCGACCGGGTGAAGAACTTTATGCAGATGCTGGGCATGGAGGAGGGCGAAGCCATCGAGCATCGCATGGTCTCCAATGCCATCGAGAAAGCCCAGCGCCGCGTGGAAGGTCGCAACTTTGATATCCGTAAGCAGTTGCTGGAATACGATGACGTGGCCAACGACCAGCGCCAGGTGATCTATTCCCAGCGCAACGAACTGCTGGAATCGGAAAATATCAGCGACACCATTCTGGCCATCCGCGAAGATGTGGTGAACGACCTGATTTCCGGCTATGTGCCGCCGCAGAGTGTCGAGGAGCAGTGGGATATCCCCGGGCTCGAAAAGCAGCTGGCCGGGGAGCTGGGCCTGCCGCTACCGGTCCAGCAGTGGCTGGATGAAGACCGCACGCTGCACGAGGAAGGCCTGCGCGAGAAGATCGTCACCGCCGCCCAGGACGCCTACAAGGCCAAATCCGAGCGTATTGGCGAATCCTCCGGCGACGCCAATCTGATGCCGACCATCGAGCGCCAGATCATGTTGCAGGTACTGGACCAGCTGTGGAAAGAGCACCTGTCCAGCATGGACCACCTGCGCGCCGGTATCGGCCTGCGCGCCTACGCCAACAAGAACCCGAAACAGGAGTTCAAGCGCGAGTCTTTCCACCTGTTCCAGAGCCTGCTCGACAATCTCAAGCACGAGGTGGTACGTGTGCTGGCTCACGTCGAGCCGATGACGCGCGAGCAAATGGAAGAGATGGAGCAGCGTCGCCTCGAAGAGCAGCGCCGTATGCAGCTGGAAATGCAGCACGCCCAGGCCTCGGGCATTGGCGAGCCGGAAGCCGCGGCCGAACAGCCGCCGCTGCCGGAACGGCGCGGCCCCAAAGTCGGCCGCAACGACCCGTGCCCCTGCGGTTCCGGCAAGAAGTACAAGCAGTGCCACGGCAAGCTGGCTTCCTCTACCCAGAGTTGACCCTTGCGTCCCTCGCCCATAAGCGGGAGAGGGCCGGTGGGCGGGCCTGTTACGCCAGGGCCCGGGGCTCACTGATACAATAGAAACCCGCCATTCCGGCGCGGGCGGGAATCCAGGAAAGTCTGTACAGGCTATCCCGGATTCCAGCCCGCGCCGGTTTGCCGTCGGCAAGGAAATTTTTACAGGCGCGGCCAACCGCCGCGAAGATCAATGCCCCAGAACACCACCCCCTCCGCCAGTCTCGGCCAAATCCCCGGTATTCGCCTCGCCAGTGTCCCCGCCCAAATCAAGAACTGGCAGCGCGACGACCTGTTGCTGATTGCTATTGACGAAGGCGCCACCGTCTCCGCGACGTTTACCCAGAACGCCTTCTGCGCGGCGCCGGTAACCGTGGCCAGGGAACATCTTCGCAACGGCAATATCCGCGCACTGTTGATCAATGCCGGCAATGCCAACGCCGCCACCGGTGACCAGGGGCTCAGTGATGCCCGCGCCTGTTGCGCGGCAGCGGCGCAAGTGCTGCAGCTCGAAGCCCACCAGGTCCTGCCATTCAGCACCGGCGTGATCGGCGAGCATCTGCCACTGCAGAAACTGCTGGATGCGATTCCCACGGCGGCTGCCGCGCTGCAGGCTGATGGCTGGGATGCCGCTGCCTGCGCCATCATGACGACGGATACGCGCCCGAAGATGGCGAGCCGCAACGTGACAATCGACGGCGCACAGATCCGTATCGCCGGAATCGCCAAAGGCGCCGGTATGATCCAGCCGAATATGGCCACCATGCTCGCCTACGTTGCCACCGACGCCGCAGTTGCCCAACCACTGCTGGATCAGCTGGTTAAAGGCGCGGTGGCGGCGTCTTTCAATCGCATCAGCGTGGACGGTGACACCTCTACCAATGACGCCTGCGTTCTGATTGCCAGCGGCGCCACCGGCCAACAAATCACCGATGCCGACAGCGATGCCTACAGGCAGTTGCAGGAGGCCGTTACCGCAGTACATATCGAACTGGCCCAGGCCATCGTCAAGGATGGCGAGGGTGCAACCAAGTTCGTTACCGTACAGGTCAATGGCGCCGCCAGCAGTGCCGAGGCGTTAAAGGTTGCGTTCGAAGTGGGCGAATCGCCGCTGGTCAAAACTGCGCTTTACGCCTCGGATCCCAACTGGGGCCGACTGGTCATGGCCATAGGCAACGCCGGTGTGGATAACCTGGATACGACCAAAGTGAATATCTTCCTCGACGACGTGCAAGTGGTCAAAGCCGGCGGTCGGGCGGCGGACTACACCGAAGAGGCCGGCGAGCAGGTATTCTCCAGGCCCGAGTTCACCATTACCGTGGATCTGGGTCGCGGTCAAAGCAGTGAACATATCTGGACCTGCGACTTCTCCCACGAGTACGTCACCATCAATGCCGAATACCGGACCTGAGGTGAGCGCGATGGGCAAAGTGATACATGTCGCGGTTGGCGTGGTACAGCGCGGGGACGGAGCGATACTGATCGCCCGCCGCCTGGATCACCTGCACATGGGCGGCCGCTGGGAGTTTCCCGGCGGTAAGGTCGAGGCGGGGGAGAGCGTGCAGCAGGCGCTGACACGTGAACTGCTGGAAGAGGTGGCAATCGACGTGACCGGGCTGCAGCCCTTGACGGAAATTCGCCACGACTACCCGGAAAAGACCGTCTTGCTGGATACCTGGTGGGTGACGGAATTTAACGGTGAGGCCAGTGGCCGGGAAGGGCAGGAGATCCTCTGGGTGGCGGTTGCAGAGTTGGGTAACTACCAGTTCCCGGACGCCAACGGCCCCATTGTCGAAGCCGTTCAGTTTGCCTGTGGCCGCTAATTCCCCCGGTAACGCCGGATTATTCGCCTGAGCGCAGCGGGCCGCGGCGTCTAGGCTTCAGCTCAGTGTCGAGTGCCAGAGTCACCCAGCTCTCCACTCAGTACATCGTCGTAAGCCGGTTCTCCGGCAATCCTGTGGCCCTCGGCGGCCCACTCTCCCAGATCAATCAGCTTGCAGCGCTCGCTGCAAAATGGCCGGTGGGGAAACGCGCTGCTCCACTCAATCGGTTTTTTGCAGCTGGGGCAGTTGAGGCTGGGGCGGTTGGAATCTTTACTCATAGCACATCTTCAGTTGGATTCGGCCAGTTGCAGATAGCGCCGGTGCAGGGCGTCTACCTGACGCTGCAGCTCCGGCAAGTCAGCCGCATTGTCCAGTATATCGTCCGCCCTGGCCAGCCGTGCCTGTCGCGGCAGTTGCGCGGCGATAATCTTGCGGATCTGTGCTGCATCGCTGCCGTCGCGCGCGCTGGCGCGCTGTAGTTGCAGTTCCTCGGGCAGATCCACGACGCAGACCCGATCGACCAGCTGGTCTTGCCCGGATTCCAGCAATAGCGGTGACTCCAGAATTGCGTAGGCGCTGCGGCTCTCCTCCAGCGCCCGTATGATCTCCTTGCGAATCAGCGGATGTAGCAGCTGTTCCAGCCACTCGCGTTCGGCCGCATCGTCAAATACCAGCCCCCGCAGGCGGGCGCGATCCAGTGCGCCGCTTTCCAGCAGCACCTCCGGGCCGAAGTGCTGCGTAATCTCCGCCAGCGCCGGCTGCCCCGGCTCAACCACCACCCGAGCGGCCCAGTCCGCATCCACGACATTCACACCCAGCGCGCGAAACATGCCCGCCGCCGCTGACTTGCCGCTGCCGATGCCGCCGGTTAGACCCACAATAAACACAGTTATCCCCTTGTCCTTCTTTAGCGCTGCAGAAACGGCCGTTAGGTGCGAAAGGTGGAATAAAACCACGAGGACACTGCAATGTAGAGGTGCCCATAACGGAGGTTCCGCTGGGGCGAAACTTGTGTTCGCCCACGCCCGACCCGCCTCTCGCTAAAAACCAAAAAGGGCGAACCTCTGGCCCGCCCAATCCCAAACCGCCACCCGGAGGACCTTAAAAAACCGCACTCGCGGTCAGGATCTCAACGCCCCAATCCCGATATTTGCAGATACCAATTTACGATCTGGTGGCCCCACAACATGGCGATCCAGCCGGCCCCGGCCAAATAGGGCCCGAAGGCAATTGGCAGGTTCTTGTCCCGCCCGGCAAGCGCGCTCCACGCGAGCCCGGCCACGGCCCCGACGGCGGCAGACAGCAGAATCACCAGCGGTAACATCTGCCAGCCAAACCAGGCTCCGATGGCCGCCAGAATCTTGAAGTCACCGGCACCCATGCCTTCCTTACCCGTGGCCAGCTTGAACAGTTGAAACACCAGCCACAGCGCCAGATAGCCACCGATGGCTCCGAACACCGCTGCCTTGAGCGGCACAAACACACCCCAGCAGTTGATCAGCAGGCCTGCCCACAGCAACGGCAGGGTAATGTGGTCCGGCAATAACTGCTTGTCAAAGTCGATGCCGGTCAATGCCACCAGCGCCCAGGTGAACACGCAACCTGCCAGCGCCTGCCAGGTAAAGCCCAGCTGCCATACTACGACCAGCGTCAACAGCCCGGTGACCAGCTCCACCAGCGGATAGCGCTTGGAAATAGCGGTGCCGCAGAAACGGCATTTACCGCCCAATAGCAGGTAACTGACAATCGGAATATTGTGCCAGGCCTTGATCTCCGCATCACAATTGGGGCAATGGGAGTGGGGCAGTATCAGGTTGAAATTTTCTTCCAGCACCTTCTGTTCACCCGGCTCGGGTTTGGTATCGAAGTAGCTGTAAAAATCGCGCTTATACTCGCGCTCCATCATGATGGGAAGGCGGTAGATGACGACGTTGAGGAAGCTGCCGATGAGCAGGCCTAAAATAAAAGCGCTGCCTAACAGCAGCGCTTGGTGGGATATCAGGTTATCAAACATATTCTTTTTTATACGTGGTTTATACAACGTTGCCCAGCTGGAAAATGGGCAGGTACATGGCAATCATCAGGCCACCGACCAGAATACCCAGTACAGCCATGATCATGGGTTCCAGCAGGGTAGTCAGGTTGTCGACCATGTTGTCGACCGCGTCTTCGTAGAAGTCGGCAGCCTTGCCGAGCATCTCATCGAGCGCGCCGGATTCTTCGCCGATCGCCGCCATCTGAATCAGCATGGTTGGATATAGACCGGAATGGCGCATAGCGGCATTCAACGGGATGCCAGTAGCCACGGAGTCGCGGATTTTCAGGGTTGCTTCTTCGTAAATCACATTGCCGGTAGCGCCGGCGACTGACTTGAGAGCATCGATCAGCGGCACACCGGCAGCAAAGGTTGTTGAAAGCGTACGACCGAACCTGGCTGCAATCGAGTTGTAATTGATTATGCCAACAATCGGCATTTTAAGGATCATGCGGTCAAAGAAGTCGGCTACTTTCCGGTTGCGTTTCTTCGCTTCGACAAGGCCGCCAATACCGAAGACTACACAGATCAGCGCAATAAACCAGTTGGCCTGCATCCACTCTGAAAGTCCAACGACAAACAGGGTGAAGGCCGGCAGTTGGGCGCCGAAACTGGAGAACGTCTCCGCAAACTGTGGAACCACCTTGATCAATAGGATAGAGGTGACAACTATCGCGACCACAATCACTGCGATCGGATAGGTCATCGCTTTTTTGATTTTGGACTTGAGCGCTTCTGTTTTTTCTTTGTAGGTAGCAATACGATCGAGCATCGTTTCCAATGCACCGGATTGCTCACCAGAGGCCACCAAGTTACAGAATAGATCATCAAAATAGAGCGGATGTTTACGCAACGCATCGGCAAACGCCGTACCCGAGGCGACTTCGTCGCGAATTTTCAAGACAAGTTCTTTAACGCCCTGATTGTCGAGTCCGTCGGCGACGATTTCAAAACTCTGCACCAGCGGTACGCCCGCCTTCATCATCGTAGCCAGTTGGCGGGTAAAGATGGCGATATCGGCGGGCTTGACTTTCTTTTTGCCACCAAAAAGTGGTTTGGGCTTCTTCTGTACCCGGTTGGCGATTATGCCCTGTTTGCGCAGTTGCGCCTTGACCAGTGCGGGGCTGGTACCGTTGATCTCTCCCTCGACCTTTTTGCCTTTGGTGTCCACTCCCTTGTAGACGTATGCGACTGCTGCGGCATTGGCCATGGTTGTATTCCCGTTATTTATTGTCGCGGATCGATCGCCGCTTTAAACCATTGCTGTTATTTCATCATCCCGGTGCGGGTCGGAATTCTGGGGGCGTGGAGCCCAAAGACTCCACGAGCTTCAAATTAGTCTTTGGTTACCCGGTTCGCTTCTTCCAGGCTGGTAATACCGCCTACGACCTTGCGTAATGCCGAGGTGCGCAGGTTGTTAAACCCTTCGACGCGAGCCTGGTCGGCAATCTGAATAGAATTGCCCCCTTCCATTATAATTCTTGAGATGCCATCGGTGATGCGAACCACTTCATACACACCCACTCGCCCCTTGTAACCCTTGGAGCAGTGCTCACAGCCCACGGGCTGGTATATTTTCCACTCCTTGCGGTCAATGGTGACCGCATCAAATCCCTCTTCCTCCAGCACTTCATCCGGCAGGTTGACCGGTTTTTTGCACTCGTTACACAGGCGTCGTGCCAGTCGCTGGGCGATGATCACGCTGACGGAGGTGGCGATGTTGAACGTGGGCACGCCCATATTCATCAGACGGGTCAATGTCTCCGGTGCAGAGTTGGTGTGCAGTGTGGATAAAACCAGGTGGCCGGTCTGCGCCGCCTTGATGGCGATTTCCGCCGTCTCCAGGTCACGAATCTCACCAACCATGACGATATCCGGGTCCTGACGCAGGAAAGAGCGTAACGCCTCGGCGAAGTTGAGCCCCACCTTGTTGGAGACGTTGACCTGGTTGATACCCTCCAGGTTGATTTCCACCGGATCCTCCGCGGTGGAGATATTGCGCTCGGGGGTGTTGAGGATATTCAGGCCGGTATAGAGCGAAACCGTTTTGCCGGAACCGGTGGGCCCGGTGACGAGGATCATCCCCTGTGGTTGGGCCAGGGCATCCATATAGATCTTTTTCTGCTCATCCTCGTAGCCAAGCGCATCGATCCCGAGTTTGGCCGAGGAGGGATCGAGAATCCGCAGTACGATTTTCTCTCCCCACAGCGTCGGCAGGCTGTTGACCCGGAAGTCGATGGCCTTGGTCTTGGACAACTTCATCTTGATACGGCCATCCTGGGGGACCCGGCGCTCGGAAATATCCATCTTGGACATGACCTTCAAGCGCGCGGAGATACGTGCTGCCAACTGAATCGGTGGTTTGGCCACTTCGTGCAGTACGCCATCAGTGCGCAGGCGCACCCGGTAGCTCTTCTCATAGGGTTCGAAGTGGATATCCGATGCTCCGGTACGGATCGCATCCAGCAGCACCTTGTTCACGAAACGGACAACCGGGGCCTCATCGCCGCCGGGATCATCATCCTGCTGCCGGTCGGAATCATCTGCACCCACTTCAAGGCCATCGAGATCCTCGTCGTCCATGCCCTCGAGGCCGCTGCCCATATCGCCGTTATCGGATAGATAGCTGTCGATGGCCTTGGCCAGCTTGTCGGCCTCCACCAGCACCGCATCGGTATTGAGGCCGGTATTGAAATTGATCTCGTCCAGACCCGCGAGGTTGGTCGGATCGGCCACCGCGACAAATAGCCGGTTGCCCCGCTTATAGAGAGGCAGCGCAAAATGCTTGCTGATTAATTTTTCATCAAGAATGTCGCGCGGGATCAGTTCAAAGTTGTAGCTGCCCAGATCGAACAGCGGTGAGCCGAATGCCAGGGAGGCGATACTAGCCAACTCGCGGCTCTTGATCAGCTTGGCCTCGACGGCATGCTGGGCGAAGGTCTGGTTTTCACGGCGGGCGGCCTTGGAGGCCGAAACGGCCGTGGCCTCGTCCAGAATTTGATCGGCGACCAGTCGTTTGGCCAGCCCGCTCAGGGGAGTGCTGCTCATGGGGAACCGCGCTAAAAGTTATTCAAATAATGCCAGCGCCGGTAGGTTTCCTACCTATCTGTCAGGGCAGGACCGGCGATATATATGCTCAGCAAGTGGCCAAATATATCGAAATACCCCAGTAGAGCCAAATACTTAAGGGGATCAACTCGAAAAGTTGTGAGCTAATTATAAAAGAAGTTGCCGGCAGAAAGTGACGTTTTTTGTCAATGGTTGTTGGAGACTGTCATGATTTTCCGCAGCTCAAAAAATAGGCGGTCTTAAGAGTATGACTTTCCTCCCATTTGTGTGGTGCGGGTTGAGTTCCGCGCTTGCCAGAGTTGGCACAAACCTTGTATCTTGTTCGGCGACTTCCTCACGGAATGCGTTCCGTTTCGGGGTTAACCAAACCAAAAAGTCTGTATGGAGACGGTTACAATGAAAAAGCAACAGGGTTTTACTCTTATTGAATTGATGATCGTGGTTGCGATCATCGGTATTCTGGCTGCGGTAGCGCTGCCGGCTTACTCTGATTACACCAAGCGCGCCAAGATGAGCGAAGTATTGGGCTTTGCTGCGCAGGCCAAATCCGCAGTAGCGGAAGCGTATCAGTCTACAGGCACCCTGCCGACGACTAATGCAGAAGCTGGCCTGGATGCTTCGACTGCTCTTACTTCCAAATACGTTGAGAGCGTAGCTGTAGCGGCCAATGGTGTGATTACTGTGGCTATCCAGGGCACTAACGATGCCACTTTGGATGCTACTAGCATTTCATTTTCACCGATGCAGGGTGATGGAACCACTGCAATCACTGCGTCCTATAATGGCCCGCTGGGCTGGAAGTGCGCGGTCGGCGACTCGAATGCTGCCAAGTTCTTCCCGTCCGAGTGCCGTTCCACCTAATGGAGCGCTGCTAGGCAGATTTGGAAAGGCGGGCATTGCCCGCCTTTTCTTTGCCTGAAAAAAATGGCGGCTACAGCGATACCCGCAAATTGTCAGTATCTCTTCGTTAGCAATTTCCCAAGTTAAAGCAAGAATCTACCTGTGGTAATTCTATATGGGTAAGGTAGGGATGTTGGCAGCTCTATATTGATGCTCAAAGTGGCTGTACACTCTGCGAGATACCGCCCCGCTTAGATTCGGATGAGGTTATGCGTTTTTTTCTACTGGGCTTGAATCGAAGGCTGCAGGTATTGCTCGGGCTTTTGTTTTTTGTCGCCTTACTGTTACCAAATATAGCCTATTTCCTTAAATTACATGTGCATCTCGTCAATTTTTTTGAAGAGCCGGTTTTCTTTATTTGGGATTGCCTGGATGTGGTCATGTTGGCCCACCCATTTCTTCCGGTTGTTGTTTTTGAATTGATTTTGTTGGCTCTTGTTGGTCGCTTTGGCTTCTGGATGCTGCTGCATCTGCCCTTTTTCTGCTGGTTGCCGCTGGAGCTAATCTACATCCATCGATATGGCGTGCCGTCGTCCGCACATATACTGGCGATTATTACTGAGACAAATTACGGTGAAGCCCTTGGTTATATCGGCGGTTGGGGAAATCTCTTTTGGCTTCTCGGCTATCTCGTCGTATTGATGATAGTGCTTGTGATGTTGCTCCGGTCCGGCGTCGGGTGGAAGCACAGGAGCCGCTGGTGGCTCCTCTCTATATCCGCCGGCGTGCTTGTAGTTAGTACAGTTTCAAACCAGAGTGTGCAGGCGAGCTCGGTTGATAAAGCAGATAGTCCGAATGAGCGGAAGGATATTTTTGTCGCCAAACAGTTTGGCTACGGCTTGGATGAATATGTGAAGTCATACCCATTTGGGCTTGTTTTAAGATTTGTTCAGTATTTCCAAGAGCTGAATATTCTCGAAAATTCTGCCAGGCAGGTGGCCTCCCTCAATTCTGGGCTTAATAGAGATGCGATGGCAGAGAATGAAACCTATGTTGTTGTCATTGGTGAGTCCTCTCGTGCCGATCGATGGTCTATCAATGGCTATACGCGAGACACAAATCCGTTACTGGCGAAGCAGGCGAATCTGTTTACCTTTACCAATGCAATCTCCGTTTCCGCCGCAACTAGAACAGCAGTGCCGGCGATTCTGAGTAAGACCAGTGTTGATGACCTGTCGGTATCACGTCTAAAGCGGAGCTGGATCACCGATTTTAAACGAGCCGGTTTCAAAGTATATTGGTTGTCAACTCAGATGCCGGTTGGGACTCACGATACGATGGTGGGGGTCTATGCTAGTCTGGCAGATAGGACTTTGTACCTGAATGAGGGCGCTTATCAAATTCGTGGTGTCTACGATTCAGTTGTTCTCGGTGAGCTTAAGAAAATAGTTAAAGAATCAAAACCGAAAAAAAAGCTCATCATCATTCATACGCTAGGTAGTCACTTCCCCTACCATTACAGATACCCTGAGGATTTCTCCTACTTTAAGCCGGTTCCGCCTCGAAATGAAACGGGAAACCTATTCGATAAAAGCCAGAAAGAGGTGCTTCAAAATGCATACGATAACAGTGTTCGTTACACTGATTTTGTTTTGAGTTCCGTTATTGATGCTCTGAAGCTTGAGGGTGAAAGGAAAAGTTCAGTATCTGCAATGTGGTACCTGTCAGATCATGGTCAAACGCTTTTCGACTTGGGGTGCGCTGTGAGTGGGCATGGGTTTGACTCGGCCTATAATTTTCATATCCCTGTAGTATTTTGGGTCTCCGATTCCTTTTTATCTCGCCGGCCGCATGTGAAGGAAGCTGTTTCAGAAAATAGAGAAAAGCCACTATATGCGGGAGATTTTTTTGAAACCATATTGGATACTGGGGGGTTTGAGCGTGCAAAGCCGTTCAATAGTTTTATTGAGGATGCTTATCATGCTAGCTCCCGTACTGTCACTGCACAGGGGTATGTAAAGTATGATTATGATAAAGAGTTTGCGGCTGAAAGCTGTGAAAAAATATAGCGCGGTTTCGGATAATAAGTGCAATTGGTAAGAGAGAGGCCAGCTGGTAGAGTCGGCGCTTCTCCCCGCCAAGAGAAAAGCACTGATGAGCTACAACCAGCTGACCGAGAACGAACGATACCAGATTTATAGTCTGAAGAAAGCCGGGCACTCGCAAATAGAGATTGCCGAACTTCTGGAAAGGCATCCCTCTACGATCTGTCGAGAGCTGCGTCGCAACAAAGGGCTACGAGGGTACCGGCCCGGGCAAGCTCAAAAGCTGTCGAATGTTAGACGGTATGGGGCCCACAAGGCTCGGAAGGTGACGGACGAGGTACGTGATCAGATTGAAACGCTGCTCCGGCAGGAGTTAAGCCCGCAGCAGGTAGCAGATTATCTGAAACGGTGTACGGGTATTTCCTTACATCATGAGACAATTTATCAGCTGATCTATGCCGACAAGGCTCATGGCGGCGATTTGTATACGCATCTGCGAGTAGCGTCAAAGCCCTACCGCAAGCGTTACGGCAGCAACGATCAACGCGGCAAGATCAAGAACAGAGTGAGTATTGATGAACGCCCTGAGGTTGTTGACCTGGGTAACCGAATTGGCGACTGGGAAGGCGATACAGTCATCGGCAAAGGCCGCAAAGGTGCGCTATTGACCCTGGTAGAGCGCAAATCGCTGTATACGGTCATTGTGTTGCTGACGGGCAAGAGAGCCGACTTGCTCGCCGCTGCAGCGGTTGCGCATATGGTACACCTTAAGGAGAAAGTCAAAACAATCACGTTCGACAATGGCCTTGAGTTTGCCGGTCATGAAGAGATCGCGAAAGGACTGGAGGCGGATATTTACTTTGCCCATCCCTATGCATCATGGGAGCGTGGAATCAATGAAAATACCAATGGTCTTATTCGGCAATATTTCCCGAAGGGAACGGACTTCAGTACGGTATCGGATGAGCAGGTTCAGTTTGTCATGGACCGCCTGAACAGCAGACCAAGAGCGACCAGGGGTGGACGATCGCCAAATGAGCTATTTATGGGGCGGCGGGACGATTTGCTCGCTGCATGAAGAAATTGCAGTTATTACTTGAAACCGCGTAGAGCTAGTACGCAGGTTTCGGCGAGGTTTTATGGTTTTTAATGGTTGCTATCTTTACGGTGATAACTTTTTTTGGGCGGATGTTGCTTTCGGGTCTTATTATCGGTTGACGGCTGGCTAGTTTTTTGTGTCATATTTTTTGCTTGGGCCAGAATGCGTAGATTGTTCCGCGGAGTTAATTGACCGTATTTTAGTCCTTTTCCTGATCGATGAAGCTTTAATTGGTTGTCTCGGTGTGCTGTCACCGCAGTTTATTGGTGGATGAATTGATAATGGTGTATGCAAACATCAAGGCAGTGGGCGGAGTGGTAAAGCATCCTGTGTTTCTAGGGTGGGTGTCAGTTCTACTTTGCTGGTTTTGGTTTTTTGTGAGCTTCAACTCCTTCGATTTAAGCTTATCCGTCACGCCTTACGACCATAAGCGGGTTATGCAGGTTGTGTTGATCTGCCTGTTTACTTTGTGTTTCTGTTTTCGGGAATATCGTCGGTCAGTTTCACTGCTATTTCAGGATAGGCAGTTAGTTTACTTGTGGGGAGTTTCTCTGGTATCCGTTTTTTTGAGTAGTTTATTTTCGGAAAATCCTACGCATTCGCTGTTTGCCAGCTTGCATTGGTTGCTGTTGTTGAGTGTTTTCTGCGCTGGTTTTTTCATGGCTCGTGACCAGTTGACGTCATGGGTTATTACCGGGGTCTTGGTCCTTCATGCATTGATGGTTTTTAAAGCGTTGCTATTTTTGGTGTTTGAGGTTTCGGTTGGGGATTCATTAAATGCCGCTTTGCTATATCCCGGTGTTGAGCACTATCGCTTTTTTAACCAGATACAAGTCTTTCTGGTTCCGCTTATCGCTATATGGGCTGTGCGCACCAATGTTAAGAAAATAGCCTATTTTTTCTTGTTTGTTAATTTGCTGCTTGCATTTTGTGGTGGGGCAAGAGGGTTGCTTGTTGGGCTTCTCGGTGCAGCAGTTTTGGCTTATCTAGTTTTGAAGCCGTGGCGAAGAGATCTGCAGGTGATGGGGTTGGTTGCATTGTTGGCTTTTGCTTTTTACTGCGCGATTAATCAGTTCGTTCAGTTTTCAGGGCCTAGTTCCGATGTGCTTAGAGAACATACTAGCGGGCGTCTTACCATTTGGGCTAGGCTTATCGATGCATTGGATTGGTCTAACTTCTTCATTGGTAAGGGCGAGGATGCATTTTCTTATCATTCCTTCCACCGTCATGAAGGGCATCCGCATAGTAGCTTCCTGCAGTTTATATATGAGTGGGGGGCAATAGGGGCTATAGCTGCAGTGGCTGCCCTGGTTCGTGTTCTGTATGTGGCGCATAAATTCTGTATTTGTCACGACGAGCGTTTTGGTGAAAAGAACATTTATGCGGGGCTTCTGGTTTCGGTTCTAGCGGCTGCTATTTACTCGTTGTTTAGTGGTGTTGTGGTTATGCCTATCCCGCAGACTTTGCTTTTTTTGTTTGCTGGCCTTCTATTTGGTGGCGTAACGGGTGTTAGTAGAGTGAGCGAGGTCGGTGTCCCCAAGATTGGCTTTCAGAAGGGCAGTTCCAGTAGTTGCCAAAGCCTGGCTACAGGTGGGGTGGTTCTTGGTGTGCTGTTGCTTTATGTTGGCTTGTGTTCAGCATATTTACTTCAACAAGCTGGTGCTCCTGAAGTGTTCCGTGGTCCAAGGTTTTGGGCGGAGGGCGCTGCATTTACCGGTTCTTTTTGGCCGATTGTTGAGAATACTTTTTAACTGTATGGTAACCGTTTGAAATAAAGCTCTTGGTGGTAGGTGGGTTGGTGGGAGCCAAGTCGGTTGCGGTTTTTCAGATGATGCGTGTAATTGGTCGTATAACTCATTGGCTTTCTTTCAGTTGTTCAGTTGTTGATCCAGTCCAATGTGGCCCGTCCATACTCGGTGAATCCATGTGATCCTCGGCAACATCGCAGCTTCTTGAAAGTTAGCCGCTGGTGTTATCGAAGATCTTGATTACAGCTTTAATGGAGTTGACTGATATCGACAATTTGCAGGTCGTACTTGATGGTGCGCTTTAGGCCGTGGTGGATGAGCTGCGTGCTAGGTGCCTTTCCGCATGGAGCTGCTTAAGATTTTTGGGTATGGTCTGTCCATAATCGCTTGGTGGAGGTTCTGCATCAGTGAAAGCTCCTCACCGCCTGCACCTCCCCCCACTCCCAACAGCGGATCTCTCGCCCCACCAGGTGAATAACCGAACTGCCGTCGGCTGATCCTTCCACACTGATCTGCGTGGTTCCACTGATTTCCAGAATGATTCCCCGCTGAATCTCCGCCCGGTAGCGCTGCTGCACCTGTTCCCACAAGACGACATTGACCGGACCACTCTCGTCCTCCAGGGTCAGGAACAGCACACCTGCAGCGCTGCCGGGCCGTTGGCGGCAGGTGACCAGACCGAGGACATTGGTCCGCCGGCCGTTTGCGAGCCGGGCGAGGTCCGTGGCTGTGGCACAGTGGCCGAAGCT
Source organism: Microbulbifer sp. SAOS-129_SWC (assembly GCF_039696035.1). Taxonomy (GTDB): domain Bacteria; phylum Pseudomonadota; class Gammaproteobacteria; order Pseudomonadales; family Cellvibrionaceae; genus Microbulbifer. The sequence continues at coordinate 3,218,473 of NZ_CP155567.1, read as the reverse complement.
GCCGCGTTTGCGCAGCAGCGCGATGGGGTGCTGGCGCAGGCTCAGCCCGGTGCTGGAGTAATCGCTGTAGGTGTTGTCTTCCGCGGAGTTGCCGGGGCTGTGCAGGGTGGTTGTGTGCGACTGGGCCTCCTGATTCAGCGCCTGCCAGGTTTCCAGATAGCGGTTGTCGCTGAGGCTCTGCAGGGCGTCGGCGCTGGCGAGGGCGGCGAGCTGGTCTCTGGGGAGCTGGGCCTGGGCGCGGAATTGCATCAGGGAGCTGAAGGTGTGGTTCTCCCGCAGTCGGGTGATGGTAGTTGCGGTTTCCTCCCCCAGGCCTTGGATCAGACGCAGGCCCAGGCGCAGTGGCGGCTGGCTTATAGCCCCAGTGGGGCTTTGCGCGTTGTCGGATTCCGGTGTGCTTCGGGGCGGCATCGGGGGTTGCAGCCGGTGTTCCCAATGGCTGTAGAGCACATCGATGGGCAGCACTTTCACGTTGTGGCGCTGGGCGTCGTAAACCAGTTGGGCGGGGGCGTAGAAGCCCATCGGCTGGCTGTTGAGCAGGCCGCAGTAGAAGGCGGCCGGGTGGTGATATTTGATCCAGGCGGAGAAGTAGGCCAGCAGGGCGAAGCTGGCGGAATGGGATTCGGGGAAGCCGTAGGCACCGAAGCCTTTCATCTGGTTGAACAGCTGTTCGGCGAAGTCGGCGCGGTAGCCGTTGGCGCGCATGCCCTGGATCAATTTGTCCCTGAACTTGTACAGGTCGCCGTTCTTGCCCCAGCTGGCCATGGCGCGGCGCAGTTCGTCGGCTTCGCCGCCGCTGAAGCCGGCGGCGACCATGGACAGCTGGATCACCTGTTCCTGGAAGATGGGCACGCCCAGGGTGCGCTCGAGCACCGGGCGCAGGTTTTCGTGCGGGTAGGTAACGGGTTCCAGGCCCTGTTTACGTTTCAGGTAGGGGTGCACCATACCGCCCTGGATGGGCCCGGGGCGAACGATGGCGATCTCGATCGTGAGCTCGTAAAAGCCCTGCGGGCGCAGCCGCGGCAGCATGCTCATCTGCGCGCGGGATTCGACCTGGAAAACGCCGACGGTATCGGCGCGGCTGATCATCTGGTAAACGCTTTTATCTTCCGGCGGAATGTCCTGTAGCCGCAGCCTGGGGCCATAGAGGGCGATATAGTCCAGCGACTTGCGCAGTGCCGTGAGCATGCCCAGCGCGAGAATATCCACCTTCATCAGTTTCAGGTCTTCGATATCCTCCTTGTCCCACTGCACGATGGTGCGCCCCTCCATGGCGGCATTCTCGATCGGCACCATCGTGTGCAGCGGCTGTTCGGTAATCACGAAGCCGCCCACATGCTGGGACAGGTGGCGAGGAAAGCCGTAGATTTGTTCCAGCAGCTTTGGTAGCGCGCGGCCACTGGTGCTGCTCGGGTCTATACCGACCTTTTGCATCTGTCGCGGAAAGTCTTCCAGCTTGTCCCACCAGGCGCGCTCGGCGATCAGCTGCTCGATGGTGGCGGCGCCGATACCCAGCGCCTTGCCGATATCGCGCAGCGCACTCTTGAAGCGGTAGCTGATTTTGCTGGCGGCGAGGCCGGCGCGCTCGCGGCCGAACTTGCGATAGATGTACTGAATGATTTCCTCGCGCCTTTCGTGTTCGAAATCCACATCGATATCCGGCGGTTCGTTGCGCTCGCGGGAGATAAAGCGCTCGAACAGCAGGCCGATCTTGTGCGGATCGATTTCGGTGATAAACAGGCAGTAACACACCACCGAGTTGGCGGCGGAGCCGCGCCCCTGGTAGAGGATGTGCTGGCTGCGCGCGTACTGGACGATATCGTGGATGGTGAGGAAATAGTGCTCGTATTCCAGCTCGGCGATGATCCGCAGCTCTTTTTCGATCTGCGCGGCGATGCGCTCCTCGGGACCATTGGGCCAGCGTTTTCCTGTTCCTTCCTCTACCAGTTCACGCAGGTAAGCGCTGACTTGCCGGCCGGCGGGGACTACTTCGGACGGATACTGGTAGCGCAGTTCGCCGAGGCAGAAATGGCATTGCCCGGCGATGGCAATACTGTTGTCAATGGTCTCGCGGGGATACAGTGCGGCGATATCGGCGGGACTGCGCAGGTAGCGCTCGGCGTTCTGTTCCAGGCGGTAGCCGAGTTGGTCCAGGGTGCAATGATGGTAGGTAGCGTTGAGCACATCCTGCAGCGGTTTGCGGCTACGGCAGTGCATCAGGGCGGCGCTGCTCGCCACCAGTGGCAATTGCTCACGCCGGGCGTACTCCCGCAATTCGATGTTGTGGGAGTTCTGCCGGGGCAGCAGGCGGTTGCCGAGGGCAATGTACAGTCGTCCGTGAAAATGTTGCTTCAAATCTGCCGGAATGGCCGGTGGTGTCTGCTGTGGTAGCCAGATGGCAATAGTCTCGTGGCACAGTTGCAGCAGGTCCTGCAAATGGGTGCGGTATTTGCCTTTTTCCTCGCGCAGCCGCGAGGTGGAAATCAGCTGGCAGAGTTCGCTGTAGGCGGTTTTACAGGGAGCCAGCAGCACGATCTGCCCGCCCTCCTGCAGGCGGAAGAGGCTGCCGCAGATCAGTTTGAGCGCGCTGCCTACCGCTTGTAGGTTCTGCAACTCCCGGTAGGCGCGTACTACCCCGGACAGGGAGCACTCGTCGGTGATGGCCAGTGCCCGGTAACCCAGTTGATGCGCGGTTTGTACCAGCTCCTGCGGGTGGGAGGCACCCTGCAGAAAGGAAAAATTACTCTGACAGATGAGTTCGGCGTACTGCATGGAAGGGGAAATCTGTTTAAGGGCGCCGGCGAGGGGCTCAGGCGTAAACGCCGTGCAAATACCAATCCTCCGAGGTCAGGTCCTGAAACACCCAATAGAGGCTGCCTTCTTCACTGCGTGCTAGGTAGTAATCCCGCGCGTGGCGGGCGTGTTGCCACCAGTAGCCATCGATGCGCTCGGGGCCCTGTAGCAGCTGGATTTCGCTGCCATAAAAGAGCTTGTGTGCGCGGCTGTGCAATTTGTCTGGCTGCGGCAGCAGCCAGGTGGGGCGCGGTGCGCTGACCGGTTGCAGCTGGTGGCCGCTGCTGCCGCGGTTGCTCTGCAGCACCAGGGTGTCAGCGCTCTGCCAGGCCTGTTCCGGTAAGTGGCTCTCTTTCAGCGTGACGCCAGCCAGGGCCTGGTGGCCGAGGCGGGCCTTGAGTTTATCCAGCAGTTGGTGGCTGCGTTGCAGTTGATTGCTCTCGCCGAACAGGTCGTCATCCAGCTGGCCCTGTTGCAGCGGCAACAGTTGGTCGCAGGTGAGGCTGACGGCTTGCACCGGCTGTTCCAGCACAAGCCTTTCCAGCTGTAACTTCGTCAGTGCGATCAGTCGCTGTGGATCCAGTAGCGGCCGCGAGGTCTCCACACTGAACACCTGGCAGCCGCGCTGGCCGAAATCCAGCTTCCAGCGCAGCTGTTGGCTGTACAGCTGGCGGCGCTGCAGTTGTTGGCACAGCTCCCGCACCAAGCGGCCGGCGGGAAACAGCAGTTGTTCGCTGTTGTCCAGCGGGCTGGGAAAGAATAATTCGCTGTGGAATTCCGGCGGTGGCTGGTAGCTGGGCACCGGATCCGGGCGGGTGCCGTTCAGGCGCGCCAGGTAGTCGATAAAGCCGCGACCGAAGCGGCTGCCGACTTCCGACAGGGGGATGGCGAGCAGCTGGCTGACCCGCTTGATACCGCAGGCGTAGAGCTTGGCGGTGGTCTTGTGGTCACAGTCGAGCAGTTTGCTGGGTGCAAAGCTGATCCACTGGCGCCACTGTTGGGCTGTGGGTGCGCTGCGCGCATCGCGCAGCCACTGGCGGTGTTCTGGCAGCAGGCTCAGCATGCGTGCGGCGCTGGGGCTGTGGCCCAGCCCCATAAAGGCACTGAGGCGCATCTGGCGCAGTTCGCGCTGCAGTTGCTGTAACAGTGGGGCCAGGCCGCCGCTGGCCTTGAGGGAGCCGCCCAGCTCCAGGTACAGGCAGGCGTAATGATCATCACCGGCGTCCACCGAGCCGGCGGCGGACGGCGAGACCACCGGAGTAAAGCTGTATCCCCATTGGGCCAGCTGCTGCAGCATCTGCGCTTCCCGCTGGGTATCGCGCGGCAGCAGCTGCAGGTCGGCGCACAGGGCATTGGCGGTGGCGATGGTGAGACCGGCCTCCACGCCGCGTTCGGCGGCGGCGCTGTTGGTGCCCGCAATCAATTGCTGCTCTACCACGGCCTGGGGGCACTTTTGCGGCGCTTCGCGCTGGGCGCGGGTCAGGACTTCCAGCGGCAGCTTGGGGAATTGGATACAGAGCCAGAGCATGCGACCGTCTCCTTTAATCTTGCACCGTTAATGCAGCGGCTGGTCGCGGCGTACCAGATCGGCGCTGCGGGCCAGGTGCAGGCGCTGGCCAGAGCGGCCGCCGAGTTGCTTCAAGAGCTGTACGCCCAGCTGCTCGCCGTCGCTGTGCAGCTGCAGGCGCAGGCTGGCCGGCGAGGGGCTGGCGGCACAGGTTCGGGGGCGGAACTGGAAGTGCACACAATCGCCCTCGCGGGCCGCGATCTGCAGGCGGCGCAGGTCCTTGTCCACCGGCGCCTGTCGGCCCTGCCAGCTGAGCAGGGCACCACAGCAGCCGGACTGCAGGGTTTGCTCGATGGCCCAGAGCTCGTCTTTATATCCGCGCGGGTACAGGATCAGCAGCTTTTCCAGTTGTACACCGGCGGCGGCGAGCGCCGGGGCGTAGGGAATATGGGGCGGATTGACGAGAGCGACCATCTGTCCCTGCCGGGTTGCGGCCGCCAGCGCCGGCAGCAGTAGGGAGAGTTCGCCGACACCGGAGCGATCGAGCAGCAGTTCGGTGGTGGCGCCGCGGGGCCAGCCGCGGCCGGTGAGCAGGGCATCGAGGGTGGCGCTGCCGGTGGCGATACCGCTGCGCTGGCGTTGCTGTTCGTTGGCCGCGCGCCAGATATCCGGCCGCGCCAGTAGGCGACCCAGTCGCTGCTGCTTGGATTGTTCAGCTAACTGCTTGTTTTGCAAAAAGTTTTCGGCGTTATTCACGGTTTGCGGCCCTCGTTCTGCATCCCATTCGCGGGATTAACTGTATATGTGTACAGCAATTACTGTTGATTTATACAGTAGATTATCCAGGTCAACAAGGGGGGCGTTACGTTTGGCGGCGGTGTCTACGCGGCATTGCTCCGCGCCGGGCGGTGCAGGCCGGAGCCCCGGGCCGATTGGCACTTTTTTGCACAGTGCAAAACCGCTATGATTCCGCCTCTTTGACAACAGACAAGCGCAAGCGGGGGACCGAGTGAGTATCAAGTCCGACAAGTGGATTCGCCGGATGGCCGAGCAGCAGGGGATGATCGAGCCGTTTGAGCCGGGCCAGGTGCGCCAGAACGGCAACGGTGAGCGACTGATCTCTTACGGTACCTCCAGCTACGGCTACGATGTGCGCTGTTCCGGTGAGTTCAAGATCTTTACCAATGTGCACTCGGCTACCGTGGACCCGAAGACCTTCGACGAGAACAGCTTTGTCGACGTGGAGGGGGATTCCTGCATTATCCCGCCGAACTCTTTCGCCCTGGCGCGCACGGTCGAGTACTTCCGCATTCCACGCTCGGTGCTGACCATCTGCCTGGGCAAGTCCACCTACGCGCGCTGCGGCATTATCGTCAACGTGACGCCGCTGGAGCCGGAGTGGGAAGGGCACGTGACCCTGGAGTTCTCCAACACCACCAACCTGCCGGCGAAGATCTACGCCCACGAGGGTGTGGCGCAGATGCTGTTCTTCGAGTCCGATGAGGTTTGCGATGTGTCCTATGCCGATCGCGGCGGCAAGTACCAGGGGCAGCGCGGCGTGACCCTGCCGCGGGCCTGATTGCCCTTTTTGCCTGCGGTCGCCGATGCGGCCGCAGGGTTCTCTCCCCATCAAGACCCTCGCCCCGCTTGGCACTTCTCGATGAATGACAACGCCCCCAGTCAGCTGCCCGAATCTGTCGATGTCCTGGTGATTGGCGCCGGCGCGGCGGGCCTGATGTGCGCGGCCACGGCGGCGAGCCGCGGGCGCCGTGTGCTGGTGCTGGACCACGCCAACAAGGTGGGCAAGAAAATCCTGATGTCCGGCGGCGGCCGCTGCAATTTCACCAACCTGTACACTGCGCCGGAAAACTTCTACAGCCGGAATCCGCATTTCTGCAAATCGGCCCTGGCCCGTTATACCCAGTGGGACTTTATTGCGCTGGTGGAAAAGTACGGGATTCCATACCACGAGAAGACCCTCGGCCAGCTGTTCTGCGACAACAAGTCGAAGGATATCGTCGACCTGCTGCTGGCGGAGTGCCGCGCGGCCAGGGCGCAGATCCGCACCAAATGCCAGATCGAGTCGATCGCGGTGGAGCAGGGCGGCTATCGGTTGCACACCAGCCTGGGGCCGGTGACCTGTGAATCCCTGGTGATTGCCACCGGCGGCCTGTCGATTCCCACTATGGGCGCGACCGGCTTTGGCTATGACATCGCGCGCCAGTTCGGTCTGAAAGTGGTGTCGACGCGGGCGGCGCTGGTGCCCTTTACCCTGCACAAAAAACAGCTGCAGCAGCAGAGCGAGCTGCCCGGCAGTGCGCTGGCGGTGAGCGCCAGTTGTGGCGCGGGAGGGTTCAGCGAGCAGATGCTGTTTACCCACCGCGGCCTGTCCGGTCCGGCAGTGCTGCAGATTTCCTCGCACTGGCATGAGGGCGAGGCGGTAACATTCGACCTGGCCCCGGGAAAGGACCTGGGGCAATGGCTGCTGACGCAGTGCGCGGACAAGCCGGACACCCACCTGCACAATGCGCTGGCGGAACTGTGGAGCAAAAAGCTGGTGCAGTTCTTCCTGCAGCGCCAGCGGATCGACAGCCGCCCATTGAAACAGTACGGCGAGCGCGCGCTGGCGGAGATCGGTGCACAGCTACAGGCCTGGACGCTGGTGCCCGCCGGCACCGAGGGTTACCGCACCGCCGAGGTCACCCTCGGCGGCGTCGACACCGATCAGGTTTCCTCGCGCACGATGGAGTGCAAACAACAGCCGGGGCTCTATTTTATCGGCGAGGTACTGGATGTGACCGGCTGGCTGGGCGGCTACAACTTTCAGTGGGCCTGGGCGTCCGGCCATGCGGCGGGCGAACAGGCCTGAGCGGCCCATAAATGCCCTCCATGGCGGGGTGAGCAGGCTGTTGCGTTAATTCGCCCGGCGGTACGGCAATGCCTGCAGCGCGCTCTCCCGGTAGGCGCGCACCTCTTCCGCTTCTTCCCGACAAAAATCCCCGATGGCCCGGGTAAATCCGCGGTGCGCTACCCAGTGCCAGGAGTGTGTGAGCTGCGGTTCGAAGCCTCGCACCAGCTTGTGCTCGCCCTGGGCGCCGGCATCGAAACGGTGCAGGCCTCTGGCGATGGCCAGTTCGATGCCCTGGTAGTAACAGGTTTCGAAGTGCAGGTGCTGATATTCCTCCAGGCAGCCCCAGTAGCGGCCGTAGAGCGTGCCTTCGCCCAGCAGGAACAGGGCACCGGCAATCATCTGCTCGTCCTTGAGCGCCATCACGATATGCATCTGCTCCGGCTGCTTGGCGCGCAGCATTCGGAAAAATTCAAGATTGAGATAGGGGCGCTGGCCGCGTTTTAAATAGGTGGCCTGGTAGAAGGTAAAAAAGGTCTCGAGGATATGCCCGGGCAAGGCGGTGCCCGGAAAATGGGTAAATTCGATCCCCTGTTCGGCCACCTGGCGGCGCTCCTTGCGGATTGATTTGCGTTTGCGCGACGTCAGCGTGGCCAGGAAGTCATCGAAGGACTCGTAGTCCCGGTTGATCCAGTGAAACTGGCAGCCGAGGCGGTGTAGGCTATCCGGCCGCTCGAGCAGGGGCCGGTCGGCCGCCTGTGGAAAGAGCAGGTGCCACGAGTGGCAATCAAGCCTGGCTGCGATGTCATTGAGTAGTCCGTGCAGGTCATCGGGTGTCAGCTGTTCGCGCAGCTCGGGCTCCAGCAGCAGGCGCGCACCCTGCGCGGGGGTAAAAGGCACGGCCATGAGGAGTTTGGGGTAGTAGTCCAGGTCATAGCGGGCGTAAGCGTCGGCCCAGGCCCAGTCAAAGACATATTCGCCCATGGAGTGATATTTACGGAATGCGGGGATAATACCGACGGTGCGCTCGCCCCGGCGCAACACCAGGTGGGCGGGTTGCCAGCCAGTTGTTGCTGTCGTGCAGCCGCTGTGCTCAAGCGCGGCAAAAAAGGCATGCCGCAGAAACGGGCTGGTGTCTGCCTTGAGTCGGTCCCAATCTGCCGCGGGAATATCATCGATGGATGACACCGATGCCACAGATAGGGACGGAATTCGGCTTGTCGATTGTGATTCGGCCATGGGCGGTCAGGAAATTCGCAAAGATTCAGGGTTTTCCAACCATACCCTATTAACTTCAGGTTTGGCTGGAACCGGGGTTTTCTCGCTGCTATTTCCCACCCATGCAATTTTAAGTCCGCTAGCCCGCCTGCGTCGCCGCGTTGCCCGTCATCCGCAATCGCAGCAGCATCGGCGTCGTCAGCCCGAACAGCACTATGGCGGTGCCGATACACTGGATCGCCGTCAGCGGCTGGCCCAGGGCCAGTGCAGTAAGAGCGGCGAACACCGGCACCAGATTGAAGAACAGCGATGCCTTTGCCGGGCCGAGGCGGCGCACGCCGTTGATCCAGAACAGATAGCCAATCACTGTAGCGAACAGGCCGATATAGACCACCACGCCCAGGTCCCAGGGGGCCAGTCCGCGGAGTTCTGCCCAGGGGTGTACATCCGGGCGCGCCAGGCTGTACAGCAACAGGGTCAGGCCACCGGCAATCATCGTGACCAGGGTAAAGCTTACCGTAGGCAGCCAGTGGCCCACCCGCTGGGAGGCGATGGTATAGACGCTCCAGGCCAACATGCCGCAGATGATCAGCAGGTCGCCGCGGTTGAAGTCGAGCTGCAGCAGTCTTTGCAGCTCGCCGTTGGTGATGACCAACACCACGCCGCAGAGCGCAACTGCCAGGCTGAAGCACTGGGTCCTGTCCGGCCACCGGCGCGCCAGCAGCGCTGCCAGCAGGGAGGTGACCAGCGGGCTCAGGGCCATGATCAGTGCGCCGTTGGTGGCCGTGGTCTCACGCAGGCCGGCGAAGAGCGCCAGGTTGAAGCCGCCGATACCGAGGGCGCCGATCACCGCCAGCACCAGGTACTGGGCGGTCGACAGCGCTGGCCAGGACTGGCGGCGCAGCCCCAGGTAGAGCGCCAGGCTGGCAATGGCGATCACAAAGCGCCACAGCACCAGCGACGGACTGCTGATATGGTCGAGGACCAGCTTGGCGGTGGGGAAGACACTGCCCCAGGAAAATACGCAGATGGTTAACATGGCGATCGTCGCCGCCGTCGAATCCCTTTTCATAGCGCTCTCTATTGCTAACCACAGAAGTTTGGCGGCCAGTGTATAGATTTCAAATTTGACTGGAACGATATTTTTCTCAATGTTATTTTCCACAAATGGAATCTAGAGCCGGTTACTCTCTCGATGATATGCGCCTGTTCTGCGCGGTGGCCCGCGCCGGCAGCCTGACCCGTGCCGCACAACAGCTGGCGGTGCCGGTCTCGACACTGAGCCGGCGCCTCACCCGGCTTGAGCAATCCCTGGGTTTGCGCCTGCTGTATCGCGATGCGCACCGGGTGATGCCAACCGGAACCGGGCAGCGGTATCTGGAGCGCTGCGGGCCGCTGCTGGGCGAGCTGGACGAGGTGTCGGGGGCGCTGTACGAAGAGAAGCACGGAGCCAGCGGCAAGCTGCGCATCGCCGCGCCGATCAATATCACACAGCAGTGGCTCGGCCCGGCGCTGAATGATTTTCTGCTGCAGTACCCGCAGATTGAAATCGACCTGACCCTGTCCAATCGCAACATTGATATCGACGAGCAGACGATCGATATCGCTTTCCGCGTCGGTGAACTGGAGAACCTGGCGTGGATTGCCCGGCCCCTGACCGATGTGCAATTCCTGCTCTGCGCCAGCGCCCGGCGGGCAGAATGGCACAGTCTCACTCATCCACAGGCGCTGGCCGAGGTGCCGGTGGTGCTGGGCAGACCGGTGCCGGTGTGGAAATTGCAGGAAGAGGGCAATGGGGTGTCTTTCACTTATACTCCCGACACCAATGTCCGCCTGGCGGTGGACGATTTGCACGTGGCCTGCCGGGCCACTGTCGATGGCGTTGGGATCGGATTACTGCCCACAGATATTGCTGCGCCCTATCTGGAGCAGGGCGCGCTGGTGCGGGTGCTACCGCGCTGGAGCGGCCAACCGCGCAGAGTCCACATGCTCTATTGCGACCGGCACAACCAGCCGCATCGATTGACACTGCTGGTAGATTTTATGCTCGAGAGATTTAGCACCGCCGCCGGCGAACCACTGCAACGGAATTGACATGGCCGATATTCTTCCCTTCAAACGCCCCTCTAAGAAAACGACGGCCTGGCAGAAACACAAGGGCAGCAGCCTGTGCCGCGACGGTTTTCACAAGTGGCAGGTGGTTACCGAGCGCAAGTTTGACGTCAGGCAGGGCAAGCTGGTGACGGAGTACCGCTGCCAGCGCTGCGGTAAAACCAAGACCAAGTTACTTTAGCCATTAGGTTAGATGCCAGCGAAAACAAGAATGGAGAATGGGGTGGGGAGCCGGGGCTCCCCTGTTCGTTGTGCGTACCGCTAACTAGCGCTCGTACACGCGGTTGCCGTGGCGATCGTAGTAATAGCGCTTTCTCTTGTTGTGGTCGTAGAGCCAGCCGGCGCCGGCACCGAGTATCGCACCGGCCGCCGTGCCTCCCGCGCGTCCGCCGCTGAGCACTGCACCGGTCACTGCGCCGATACCGGCACCGGTGCCGATACGGCGATCCTGTGTACTCATGCCGGCACAGCCGGCAAGGACCAGGCTGGCCAGCAGGAAGGAAATGAGTCCCATACGTTGTATGCGATGAATGGATGCCTTGAACATAAGATACTCCCGGAACGACATCTAGGATTGTCCGCAGCAGTGTATGGTGGCGCTGTGGAATCCACGAATTTGAGTATCGACGACTTTGCATTGTATGTAGGGTATGGAGGGCAGGGTTGTCCCAGAACCCGAGGTGAGCACATGCTGGAAAAACAGGATCTACTGGATATCGCCCGTACCCCCATGCCGTTCGGCAAATACGCCGGGCGGCCGCTGATAGACTTGCCGGAAGAATACCTGCTGTGGTTCGCCAGGAAGGAGTTCCCGGCCGGGCGCCTCGGGCGACTGATGGCGCTGACGCTGGAGATCAAGATCGAGGGGCTCGAGGGTCTGGTAAAACCGCTGAAACCGTAGTCCGCACCTCCTGTTGTTGAGAGTTTGGATTTGCCGCCGGCGACCCTATTATTGGAATGCCCGGGTAAGAGCAGTCCCCAGAAGGAAAAGGGGAGCAATGACAAGCGGTCCGTGATCGAGACTGGACTAGCCCGTAAATAGGCCCACAGCGGGTTACCACTGGTCTGAAAGGAATGACTTCAGCGAGGTGAACAGCGGGGGTAGAGCCAGTCAACTTGTTGGGTATAGTGGGAGCGGTCGAAAAGAGTTCGGCCGCTTTTTTATTGGGTATTCACTTTTCGCCGGTTTTCCCGTAGTCGGTACCGGTGATCCTAAACAGGTCGCGAGCCTTTGCGGTCAGCGACGGCGCGCCGGGCATCGCCCGGGGCTATGATGGCGCACAAAAAACCCGGCCTTGGCCGGGTTTTCTGTTTCAGAAGCGCGTGTTATCAGCGCTTGTCCAGCGGCACATAGTCGCGCTGGGTGTGGCCGGTATACAGCTGGCGCGGACGGCCGATCTTGTACGGGTTGGAAATCATCTCGTTCCAGTGCGCGATCCAGCCGGCGGTACGGCCGGTGGCAAAGATCACGGTGAACATGTCGGTGGGGATACCGATCGCCTTCATGATGATACCGGAGTAGAAGTCGACGTTCGGGTAGAGCTTCTTCTCGACGAAGTACTCGTCTTCCAGCGCGATCTTTTCCAGCTTCTTGGCGATCTTCAGCAGCGGGTCGTTCTCCGCGCCCATCGCGCCCAGGACTTCGTCGCAGATGCCCTGCATCACGCGCGAGCGCGGGTCGAAGTTCTTGTACACGCGGTGGCCGAAGCCCATCAGGCGGAACGGATCGTTCTTGTCCTTGGCCTTCTTCACGTACTCGTCGATGCGGCTCTCGTCGCCGATCTCCTGCAGCATGTTCAGCACCGCCTCGTTGGCGCCGCCGTGTGCCGGGCCCCACAGGGTGGCGATACCGGAGGAAATGCACGCAAACGGGTTGGCGCCGGAGGAGCCGGCCAGGCGTACGGTGGAGGTAGAGGCGTTCTGCTCGTGGTCGGCGTGCAGCAGGAAGATGATATCCATCGCCTTGGCCACGATCGGGTCGATCTTGCTCGGCTCACAGGGGTTGCCGAACATCATGTGCAGGAAGTTCTCGGAGTAGCTGAGGCTGTTGTCCGGATACATGAACGGCTGGCCCTTGGAGTGCTTGTAGCACATGGCGGCCAGGGTCGGCATCTTGGCGATCAGGCGGTCAGCAGAGATCTTGCGGTGTTCCGGATCGGTGATGTCGAGGGAGTCGTGGTAGAAGGAGGCGAGGGCGCCGACAACGCCGCACATCATGGCCATCGGGTGGGCGTCGTAGCGGAAGCCCTTGAAGAAGCTGATGATGGATTCGTGCACCATGGTGTGGTTCATGATGCTGTTGACGTATTCTTTCTTCTGTTCGGCGTCGGGCAGTTCACCGTTCATCAGCAGGTAGCAGGTTTCCAGGTAGTCGGATTTCTCTGCCAGCTGCTCGATCGGGTAGCCGCGGTGCAGCAGCTGGCCCTTGGCGCCGTCGATAAAGGTGATCTGGGATTCGCACGCGGCGGTGGACATGAAGCCCGGGTCGTAGGTAAACAAGCCCTTTCCCGCGAGGCTGCTGACGTCGACAACGTCGGGGCCGAGGGTGCCGGAACGGACCGGCAGGTCGATGCTACCGTCGATCCCGTCGACCTTCAGTTGCGCTTTTTTATCGGACATTGCGGACTCCTCAAATGTTCTTTTACTGCCATTGCGGATGGCCATTCACTGCAGGGCACTGCATGCGGGACTGCGCCGCCACCGCCCGGTAGGCGGGTTTCGTGCGCGGTCTGGCGACCCGCCGGGGCGGCGGGGCCGGGGTGAAGCGAATTCTCAGGAGGGGCGCCGGGACGGGCGACCGCGGAATTCCAATGCCGGCATCAGCTGCATGCAAGCGCGCACCTGATCAGGCCATTTTCACGCCTTTTAGGCTCCGGTGGGCTTTTGAGCGGGCCAAACTTAAGTGGCGCGCCGCAAATTGTCAAACCAAATAGAGTGAACGAACGGTCTCTGAACAACAGGTTATGCGGTCAGCGCCCACGCTCTTAGAGCTTTTACCTGCGCTTGGGGCGGAATCTGCGCGGAAAGTTCGCCCCCGCCGGGCGCGGCTTTCCCCCCTACCAAAGTAGGAGGCCCGACACCGGGGCTGAGGCGTTCATTGTGTTTTGAAGATCGAATGCCTATAATCCGCGCGGCTTGCGCCACGGTACGGCCGCTTTGTTTATGGCTTAAACAGGTCGTGTGCAAAGTGATCAGCAAGCAGTTCGCCCCCTCCATTGAAAAGCTAACGGGCGCCCGGTCGTTCAGGGCAACAAGGTGTTTTTCCTGTGAACAAAAACAGACCTGTCAATTTAGACATTTCCACTATCAAGCTTCCCGCTGCCGCTCTGGTTTCCATTTTGCATCGTGTATCCGGCGTCGTTCTCTTCGCCGTAGTGGCTCTGCTGCTATATATGCTCGATGTGAGCCTGGGATCCGAGCAGGGCTTCGCCGATGTGGCGGCAGCCTTCAACAGTATTCCCGCCAAGCTCATCCTGTGGGCCTCCCTGGCGGCTCTTATCTACCACCTGCTGGCCGGTGTTCGTCACCTGCTGATGGACCTCGGTCTCGGTGAGTCCCTCGAAGGTGGCCGTCGCGGCGCCGTTACGGTGCTGGTGTTGAGTGTAATCCTTATTCTGCTGGCGGGGGTCTGGTTGTGGTGAAAACAGTTCGTACAGTAACAAGCTTCGGTCGCAGCGGTACCTTTGACTGGTTGTACCAGCGGGTCACCGCCCTCGTACTGATCGCTTATACCCTCTTTATTGTGGGGTTCATTTTTGGCAGTGACGACTTCAGCTACCAGAGCTGGTCGGCGCTGTTTGCCCAGCGCTGGGTGCGTGTCTTTAGCCTGGTTGCGCTACTTTCCACCGTCGTCCACGCCTGGATCGGTCTCTGGTCTGTAGTAACCGACTACATCACCAACCGCATGATGGGGTCCAAGGCCACCGCACTACGCCTGCTGGTGGAAGTGCTGCTGGCTGCGGTTGCCGTGATCTATGTGGTCTGGGGCGTTGAAATTCTGTGGGGGGTGTAATTTATGTCGAACATGCGAACCATAACCTTTGATGGCATCGTAATCGGTGGTGGCGGCGCGGGTATGCGCGCGGCCCTGCAGATGGCCCAGTCCGGTTTCAAAACCGCGGTCATCACCAAAGTATTCCCCACTCGCTCGCACACGGTGTCCGCCCAGGGCGGCATTACCTGCGCCATTGCCAGTTCTGATCCGCAGGACGACTGGCGCTGGCACATGTACGACACCGTCAAGGGTTCCGACTATATCGGTGACCAGGACGCGATCGAGTACATGTGTTCTGTGGGTCCGGAAGCGGTATTCGAGCTCGAGCACATGGGCCTGCCTTTCTCCCGTACCGAGGAGGGTCGTATCTACCAGCGCCCGTTCGGCGGCCAGTCCAAGGACTTCGGTCGCGGCGGCCAGGCTGCACGCACCTGTGCGGCAGCGGACCGTACCGGTCACGCGCTGCTGCACACGCTCTACCAGAACAACGTCAAGCACGACACCGTGTTCCTGAACGAGTGGTTTGCGATTGACCTGGTGAAAAACCAGGATGGCGCCGTGGTCGGCGTGATTGCCATGTGCATCGAAGATGGCGAAGTGGTCTTCATCAAGTCCAAGGCCACCGTATTCGCCACCGGCGGTGCCGGCCGTATCTTCGCCTCCACCACCAACGCGCACATCAACACCGGTGACGGTGTCGGTATGGCCCTGCGCGCCGGCATGCCGGTGCAGGATATCGAGATGTGGCAGTTCCACCCGACCGGTATCGCCGGCGCCGGTGTACTGGTGACCGAGGGTTGTCGCGGTGAAGGCGGCTACCTGATCAATAAAGACGGTGAGCGTTTCATGGAGCGCTACGCGCCCAACGCGAAGGACCTGGCGTCCCGCGACGTGGTGGCCCGCTCCATGGTGCTGGAAATCCTCGAAGGCCGCGGTGCCGGCCCCGATGGTGACCACGTGTTCCTGAAGCTCGACCACCTGGGCGAGGAAGTGCTGCACAGCCGCCTGCCGGGTATCTGTGAGCTGGCCGAGACCTTTGCCCACGTGGATCCGGTCAAGGCGCCAATCCCGGTGGTGCCCACCTGTCACTATATGATGGGCGGTATCCCCACCAACGTGCACGGCCAGGCCCTGACCCAGGACGCCGCCGGCAACGATCAGGTCATCGACGGCTTCTATGCCTGTGGCGAAGTTGCCTGTGTCTCCGTACACGGCGCCAACCGCCTCGGCGGCAACTCGCTGCTGGACCTGGTGGTCTTCGGTCGCGCTTCCGGTCTGTTCATCGAAAAGGCCCTGCGCGAAGGTATCGAGAACCGCGAGGCTTCCGAGTCCGATATCGAAGCGGCCATGGCGCGCCTGAACCGCCTCGAGAACAGCAACGACGGCGAGAAAGCCGCCGATCTGCGCAAAGAGCTGCAAAATGTCATGCAGAACCACTTCGGCGTATTCCGCCGCGGCGATTACATGGCTGAAGGTGTGAAGAAACTGGAAGACCTGCGCGGCCGCATCGAGAATGTGCGTCTCGACGACAGGAGTCGTGCCTTCAACACCGCGCGTATCGAAGCGCTGGAGCTGCAGAACCTGCTGGAAGTGGCCGAGGCCACCGCGATTGCCGCAGAGACCCGCACCGAGAGCCGCGGTGCTCACGCGCGCGAGGATTTCCAGGATCGCGACGACGAGAACTGGCTGTGCCACTCCATGTTCTTCCCGGCGGAAAAGCGCGTCGGCAAGCGCGCAGTGAACTTTGCGCCGACCACCATGGACGCGTTTGAGCCCAAGGCTCGGACTTACTGATTCGGGAGCGGAATAGAGTATGTTGAAAGTAAGCATTTACCGTTACAACCCGGAAAGCGACAAAGCGCCGTACATGCAGGACTACGAACTGGACACCCAGGGCAAGGACCTGATGGTGCTGGACGTACTGGAACTGCTGAAGGCCCAGGATCCGACTCTGTCGTTCCGTCGTTCCTGCCGCGAAGGTGTGTGTGGTTCCGACGGTATGAACATCTCCAGCAAGAACGGCCTGGCCTGTACCACGCCGATCTCTGAAGCGGCGCCCAAGGGCAAGCTGGTACTGCGCCCGCTGCCCGGCCTGCCGGTGATCCGCGACCTGGTCGTGGATATGGAGCAGTTCTACGAGCAGTACAAGAAGATCGAGCCGTACCTGCAGAACGACACCCCGGCACCGGCGATCGAGCGCCTGCAGAGCCCGGAAGACCGCGCCAAGCTGGACGGTCTGTACGAGTGCATCCTGTGTGCCTGTTGCTCCACTGCCTGCCCGTCGTTCTGGTGGAACCCGGACAAGTTCATCGGCCCGGCCGGCCTGCTGCAGGCCTACCGCTTCCTGGCGGACAGCCGCGATGAGGCCACCGACGAGCGCCTCGCCAACCTGGACGATCCGTTCAGCGTTTTCCGCTGCCACGGTATCCAGAACTGCGTGAACGTGTGCCCCAAGGGGCTCAACCCGACCCGCGCCATCGGCCACATCCGCAACATGCTGTTGACTCGGGCCGTGTAAACGGGCCGAGGGCATCTTGAGCCCGGTCCCGCCCACACAGGGCGGGCTTGGCGCCAACGGCGGCGCCTACTATCTACAAGAAAGTCGGCCACAGAGCCGGTGCTAAGTTGAAAAGGGGAGGTGACTTTTGGCGCCTCCCCTTTTGTGAGTGAAAGGAAAGCGCAGCGTGAACCCGAGACAGGGCACACTGCAATCGAGGTAGGCATCAACATGCACGAAAGTACCATGGAGCAGCTGTGGCGTAGCTCCCATATCTCCGGGGGCAACGCCGCCTACGTGGAGGAACTGTACGAGACCTATCTGCACGACCCCAACGGCGTGCCGGAGGAATGGCGCAGTTACTTCGACAGCCTCCCCCGGGTCAACGGTGTCGGCGACGTTTCCCATGCAGCGGTGCGCCAGCACTTCGAACTGCTCGCCAAAAACCGGTCCCGCCCGCTGGCCGCTCCCGGTGCCGGCGCTATCAATATCGAACACGAACGCAAGCAGATCAAAGTTCTGCAACTGATCAGCTCCTACCGTCATCGCGGTCACAAGAAGGCCACCCTGGATCCGCTCGGCCTGATGGCGCGCGAACAGGTGCCGGACCTGCAGCTGAACTACCACGGCCTGACCGAGGGGGATTACGACACCACCTTCCAGACCGGCGATCTGTTCTTCGGCAACGGCGAAGCCACCCTGCGCGAGATTGTTGAGGGGCTGGAGAAAACCTACTGCGGCAACCTCGGCGCAGAGATCATGCATCTCTCCAACCTGGACGAGCAGCATTGGTTCCAGCAGCGCCTCGAGCGCAGCCAGAGCAAGCCCAACTTCGGCGCCGATGTACAGACCGAAATCCTGCAGCGCCTGTCCGCTGCCGAAGGTCTGGAGCGTCACCTGGATTCCAAGTACCCGGGCACCAAGCGTTTCGGTGTCGAGGGTGGCGAGAGCCTGATCCCGATGCTGGATGGCCTGATCCGCCGCTCCGGTACCTACGGGGTCAAGGAAGTGGTCATGGGCATGGCCCACCGCGGCCGCCTGAACACCCTGGTCAATATTCTCGGTAAGAATCCCACCGACCTGTTCGAGGAGTTCGAGGGCAAGAAGACCCTGGATACCTCCGGTGACGTGAAGTACCACCAGGGCTTCTCCTCCAATGTCATGACCCCGGGTGGCGAAGTGCACCTGGCGCTGGCCTTCAACCCCTCGCACCTGGAAATCTGTGCACCGGTCGTGGTGGGTTCGGTGCGCGCGCGCCAGGATCGCCGCAGTGACGCTACCGGCGAGAAGGTCATGCCGATCAATATTCACGGCGACGCGGCCTTTGCCGGTCAGGGCGTGGTGCAGGAAACCCTGCAGATGTCCCAGACCCGCGGTTACTACACCGGCGGCAGCGTGCATATCGTGCTGAACAACCAGGTGGGCTTCACCACCAGCAAGCGCGAGGACGCCCGCTCCACCGAGTACTGCACCGACGTTGCCAAGATGATCGATGCCCCGGTACTGCACGTGAATGGCGACGACCCGGAAATGGTCGTGCTGGCCGCGCTGCTGGCGGTGGATTACCGCTACGAGTTCAAGAAAGACATCGTCATCGACCTGGTGTGTTACCGCCGCCGCGGCCACAACGAGACCGACGATCCGTCCGGCACCCAGCCGCTGATGTACCAGACCATCCGCAAGCACAAGACCACCCGTACCCTGTACGCGGAGAAGCTGGTCAGCGACGGCGTGCTGGACAAGGCCGCTGCCGACAAGCTGGCCAGCGATTACCGCGACAAACTGGATCGCGGTGAGGACGTGGCTACCGGCCTGGTCAAGGAGCCGGATTCCACCATGTTTGTGGACTGGACCCCGTACCTGAACCACGACTGGCAGACCGCGGCCGACACCGGTATGGAGCTGCCCAAGCTGAAGGACGTGGCCAACCGTATGACCACCGTGCCGGACGGCGTGGTGATGCAGCGCCAGGTGTCCAAAATTTATGAAGACCGCCGCAAGATGGCCGGCGGCGCGCTGCCGCTGAACTGGGGCATGGCCGAGACCCTGGCCTATGGCACGCTGCTGGAGCAGGGCTATATGGTGCGCCTGGCCGGTGAGGACGTACGTCGCGGCACCTTCTCCCACCGCCACGCCGCAGTGCACAGCCAGAAGGACGGCGCCTGCTACGTACCGCTGCAGAACATGTACGAGGACCAGCCGGCGTTCGATATTTACGACTCGCTGCTGTCCGAAGAGGCGGTGCTGGCGTTCGAGTATGGCTACGCCACCACCACACCCAAATCCCTGATTATCTGGGAAGCGCAGTTCGGCGACTTCGCCAACGGCGCACAGGTGGTCATTGATCAGTTCATCACCTCCGGTGAGCACAAGTGGGGCCGCCTGTGTGGCCTGGTGATGCTGCTGCCGCACGGCTATGAAGGGCAGGGGCCGGAGCACTCCTCCGCGCGTCTGGAGCGCTTCATGCAGCTGTGTGCCGAGCACAACATCCAGGTGTGTAACGCCACCACCCCGGCGCAGATTTTCCACCTGCTGCGTCGCCAGGCGATCCGCCCGATGCGCCGCCCGCTGGTGATCATGAGCCCGAAGTGGATCCTGCGCCACAAGCTGGCCACTTCCAGCCTGGAAGAGCTGGCCAACGGCACCTTCCACAATGTGATCCAGGACGACGGTGTCGATCCGGCCAAGGTCAAGCGCCTGATCCTGTGCTCCGGCAAGGTCTACTATCACCTGCTGGAAGCGCGTATGGAGCGCGAGCAGGACGATGTGGCGCTGGTGCGCATCGAGCAGTTGTATCCTTTCCCGGATGAAGAGTTTGTCGATGCAGTATCTGCGTTCAAGAAACTCAAGAGC
Source organism: Microbulbifer sp. SAOS-129_SWC (assembly GCF_039696035.1). Classification (GTDB taxonomy): domain Bacteria; phylum Pseudomonadota; class Gammaproteobacteria; order Pseudomonadales; family Cellvibrionaceae; genus Microbulbifer. Next base: position 3,198,651 of record NZ_CP155567.1, on the reverse strand, counting down.
GTAGCCTGGTGCCAGGAAGAGCCGATGAACCAGGGCGCCTGGTACTCCAGCCAGCACCACCTGCGCCGCCTGCTGGCGGAGGCGCACCCGAAACTGGCACTGGAATATGTCGGTCGCGCCGCTTCCGCAGCGCCGGCGGCGGGCTATATGTCCACGCACCTGGAAGAGCAGAACACATTTATCAATGAGGCGCTGACCGTCAAGTAAATCGACGGCAGTAACTAGTGAATAGGGCGTTACCAAATTGATGCGCCCAAGATTAAATCTCAGGAAACAGGACCAATGACGATCGAGATTAAAGCGCCAACTTTCCCCGAATCCGTTCAGGATGGCACCGTTGCCACCTGGCACAAAAAACCCGGCGAAGCCGTATCCCGCGATGAGCTGATCGTGGATATCGAAACCGACAAAGTTGTACTGGAAGTCGTTGCACCGGCAGACGGTGCCCTCAGCGAAATCATCAAGGATGAGGGCGAAACCGTTCTGTCCAACGAGGTGATCGCCAAGTTTGAAGAGGGCGCGGGTGCCGCGCCGGCGGAAGAAAAAGCCGAGGAAAAGCCGGCGGAAGAAGCCGCAGCCCCGGCTGCCGGCGGCGAGAAGATCGCGATGCCGTCCGCCAAGAAAATGGCGGCCGAGAAGGGCGTCGACCTGGGTGGTGTTGAAGGCAGCGGCAAGGGCGGTCGCGTCCTGAAAGAAGACGTGATGAAAGCCGGCAGCGCACCGGCGGCTGCGGCACCGGCGGCGGCTGCCGAAGTGGCAGTTGCTCCGGGCGAGCGCGTCGAGAAGCGCGTGCCGATGACCCGTATGCGTAAGCGCATCGCCGAGCGCCTGCTCGATGCCAGCCAGTCCACGGCCATGCTCACTACCTTCAACGAAGTGAACATGAAGCCGATCATGGATCTGCGCAAAAACTACAAAGACCTGTTCGAGAAGAAGCACAACGGTACGCGTCTGGGCTTTATGGGCTTCTTCGTCAAGGCTGCCGTTGAGGCGCTGAAGCGTTTCACCGCGGTGAACGCCTCCATCGACGGTAACGACATCGTTTACCACGGCTACCAGGATATCGGTGTAGCGGTTTCCTCACCGAAGGGCCTGGTGGTTCCGGTGCTGCGCAACGCGGAGAACTTGGGCCTGGCGGATATGGAAAACAATATCCGCGACATGGGCGTGCGCGCCCGCGACGGCAAGCTGACCATCGAAGAGATGACCGGCGGAACCTTTACCATCACCAACGGTGGTGTGTTCGGATCCCTGCTGTCCACGCCGATCCTGAATCCGCCGCAGACTGCGATCCTGGGTATGCACAAAATCCAGGAGCGCCCGATGGCAGTCGACGGCAAGGTGGAAATCCTGCCGATGATGTACCTGGCGCTGTCCTACGACCACCGCCTGATCGACGGCAAAGAAGCCGTTGGTTTCCTGGTGGCGATCAAAGAGATGCTCGAAGATCCGGCGCGTATCCTGCTCGAGGTTTAATAACTCCGTGCAGTGGCGGCGCTGCCACCGAGATTGTTTTGCGAGACACACCGTGAATACATCCCTGTAGGCTTGTCGGCGAGGTCCCTCTCGCCGACAGTCTCGCAAAACAATCCCGGTACCAGCGCCTTCGCATCTGACTTCATACGAATTGATGTAAGAGCCTGCCTAAAAGGCTCTAGCGGTCACAGGCCGCTCTGGGAACGCCGGGCTGTTTTTGGTGTGGAGAGCACCAGCCCGGTAATGCGGCCAACGGCCGTACCGAAATTCACAAAAAATTTGGAACTGATCATGTCGGACAAATTTGACGTAATCGTAATCGGCTCCGGGCCGGGGGGCTACGTAGCCGCTATCCGTGCCGCGCAGCTGGGCCTGAAAACCGCCTGTGTGGAAAAGTGGGTCAACAAGGAAGGCAAGACCGTTAACGGCGGCACCTGTCTGAACGTGGGCTGTATTCCGTCCAAGGCGCTGCTGGACAGCTCCTGGAAGTACCACGAGGCCAAAGACGCCCTCGACGTACACGGCATCGACACCGGCAAGGTGAAGATCGACGTGAAGAAAATGATCGAGCGCAAAGACGGCGTCGTGAAGCAGATGTCCGGCGGCATCTCCGGTCTGTTCATGGCCAACAAGGTCACCTCCATCGAGGGTACCGGCAAGCTGCTGGCCAACAAGAGGGTGGAAGTGACCGATAAAGACGGCAAGACCACCACCTACGAAGCGGAAAACGTGATCCTGGCGTCCGGCTCCGTACCGGTCAATATCCCGCCGGCTCCGGTGGACAACAAGATCATTGTCGACTCTACCGGCGCGCTGGAATTCACCGATGTACCCAAGCGTCTGGGTGTGATCGGCGCCGGTGTCATCGGCCTGGAGCTGGGTTCTGTCTGGAACCGCCTGGGCTCCGATGTGGTGGTACTGGAAGCGCTGGACAATTTCCTGTCCATCATGGACCAGCAGATTGCCAAGGAATCCCAGAAGATCCTCAAGAAGCAGGGTCTGGATATCCGCCTGTCCTGCCGTGTGACCGGTACCGAGGTGAAGGGCAAAGAAGTTGTCGTCACTTATGAAGACAAAGACGGTAAAGAGCAGCAGGAAACCTTCGACAAGCTGATCGTGTGTGTGGGCCGTCGTCCGTACACCGAAGGCCTGCTGTCTGAAGACGCTGGCGTGAAGCTGGACGAGCGCGGTTTCATCTACGTCAACGACCTGTGCATGACTTCTGCACCGGGCGTATGGGCGGTTGGCGACGTGGTGCGCGGCCCGATGCTGGCACACAAGGCGTCTGAAGAGGGCGTGGTGGTTGCCGAGCGCATCGCTGGCCAGAAGCCGATGATGAACTACGATGTGATCCCCAACGTGATCTACACTCACCCGGAAATCGCTGCGGTCGGCCGCACCGAAGAGCAGGTGAAGGCCGATGGTGAGCCCTACAATGTGGGCGTCTTCCCGTTTGTGGCTTCCGGTCGCGCCGTGGCGGCGAACGAAACTGCCGGTATGGTAAAACTCATCGCTCACGCGGAGACTGATCGCGTACTGGGTGCCCACATCGTCGGCCCGTCTGCGGCGGATCTGGTGCAGCAGGTGGCGATTGCGATGGAATTTGGCTCCAGCGCGGAAGATATCGGCATGACCGTGTTCGGTCACCCGACTCTGTCCGAGACCGTGAAGGAAGCCGCGCTGGCGGTGAACGGTCACGCGATCCATATCGCCAACCGCAAGAAGCGTAAGTAAATCAGGAAGCGGGTGCGCCGGCGCTATCCGGCGCGGGGCGAACCTTGGGTTCGCCACTCTGGAAAGGGTGGGCACAACGCCCACCCCGACAGAATCAGGGGCAAGGAAAACCCCGTCTCTAATCTTTCAAAAGTGAATTGGTATTAACTATGAACTTGCATGAGTATCAGGGCAAACAACTGTTTGCAGCATACGGATTGCCGGTTTCCAAAGGCATTGCAGCGGAAACCCCGGCAGCAGCAGCAGCGGCAGCAGACGAAATCGGTGGAGACAAGTGGGTGGTAAAAGCCCAGGTACACGCCGGTGGTCGCGGTAAAGCCGGCGGCGTGAAGCTGGTGGATTCCAAGGCTGAAATTGAAGAATTTGCCAAGAAGTGGCTGGGCGAGCGCCTGGTAACTTACCAGACAGACGAAAACGGCCAGCCGGTTTCCCGCATCCTGGTAGAGACCTGCACCGACATCGACCAGGAACTGTACCTGGGCGCGGTGGTAGACCGCTCCACCCGTCGCATCGTTTTCATGGCTTCCACCGAAGGCGGCGTTGAGATCGAGAAAGTTGCGGAAGAAACTCCGGAAAAAATCCTCAAGGCCACCATCGATCCGCTGGTCGGCGCGCAGCCGTACCAGGCGCGCGAGCTGGCGTTCAAACTGGGCCTCAACCCGACCCAGGTGAAGCAGTTCACCAAGATCTTCCTCGGCCTGGCCAAGATGTTCCAGGAAAAAGATCTGGCCCTGCTGGAAATCAACCCGCTGGTTATCACCACCGAAGGCAACCTGCACTGCCTGGACGCCAAGGTCGTGATCGACGGCAACGCCCTGTACCGCCATGCGGACCTGCGCGAAATGCACGATCCGTCCCAGGACGATCCGCGCGAAGCCCACGCAGCCAAGTTCGAACTCAATTATGTAGCGCTCGACGGCAACATCGGCTGCATGGTGAACGGTGCCGGCTTGGCCATGGGTACCATGGACATCGTCAACCTGCACGGCGGCAGCCCGGCCAACTTCCTCGACGTTGGCGGCGGCGCGACCAAAGAGCGCGTGGTTGAAGCGTTCAAAATCATCCTGTCCGATGAGAACGTCAAAGCCGTTCTGATCAACATCTTCGGCGGCATCGTACGCTGTGACATGATCGCCGAAGGCGTGATCGGCGCAGTGAAAGAAGTCGGTGTAAAAGTGCCGGTTGTCGTGCGTCTGGAAGGTAACAATGCCGACCTGGGTGCCAAGGTCCTGAGCGAAAGCGGCCTGAACATCATCGCTGCCACCAGCCTGACCGATGCGGCTCAGCAAGTGGTTAAAGCTGCGGAGGGTAAATAATCATGTCAGTACTGATTAACAAAGATACCAAAGTCATCTGTCAGGGCTTCACCGGCTCTCAGGGTACTTTCCACTCCGAGCAGGCGATTGCTTACGGCACCAAAATGGTCGGCGGTGTAACGCCGGGCAAAGGCGGTCAGGAGCACCTGGGTCTGCCGGTGTTCAACACCGTAAAGGAAGCCGTGGAAGCCACTGGCGCAGAAGCGTCCGTGATCTACGTACCGGCGCCGTTCTGTAAGGATTCCATCCTGGAAGCGGCCAACGGCGGCATCAAGCTGATCGTGTGCATCACCGAAGGCATTCCGACGCTGGACATGCTGGACGCCAAAGTGAAGTGCGACGAGCTGGGCGTACGCCTGATCGGCCCGAACTGCCCGGGTGTGATCACTCCGGGTGAGTGCAAGATCGGCATCATGCCGGGCCACATTCACAAGCCGGGCAAAGTGGGTATCGTATCCCGCTCCGGTACCCTGACCTACGAAGCCGTGAAGCAGACCACTGACTACGGTTTCGGCCAGTCTACCTGTGTCGGCATCGGCGGCGACCCGATCCCGGGCTCCAACTTCATCGACATCCTGGAGATGTTCGAGAAGGATCCGCAGACCGAAGCCATCGTCATGATCGGCGAGATCGGCGGCACCGCGGAAGAAGAAGCGGCGGCTTACATCAAGGAAAACGTCACCAAGCCGGTGGTTTCCTACATCGCTGGTGTAACCGCGCCTCCCGGCAAGCGCATGGGCCACGCCGGTGCAATCATCTCCGGTGGTAAAGGCACCGCCGACGAGAAGTTTGCCGCGCTGGAAGACGCCGGTGTCAAAACCGTGCGTTCCCTGGCCGATATCGGCAACGCGCTGAAGGAAGTGACTGGCTGGTAAGCCGGTAGAGGCGGCCATCGGCCGCTTTTCCAAGCTTCAAAAAAAGGCCGCCTCGCAAGAGGCGGCCTTTTTTGTTGCGCGCTGAACAATATACAGGCGGCGTGGTCATTCCTATACTGCGGTGAAACACCGACAAGGAGCGACTATGTCCAGGGCATTGATCGGAGTCATTGGCGGCAGCGGCCTCTACACCATGGAGGGGCTGGGAAATGTGCGCGAACAGGTGGTGGAGACCCCGTTTGGCGCGCCTTCCGACGCCATTGTGTGTGGGGAGTTGCACGGTGTACCGGTGGCGTTTCTCGCCCGCCACGGTCGCGGCCACCGCCTGATCCCATCGGAAGTCCCCTATCGGGCCAATATCCACGCGCTGCGCCAGCTGGGTGTGCGCTATATCCTCTCCCTGTCTGCGGTCGGCTCCCTGCGCGAGGACGTGCGGCCGCTGGATATGCTGATTCCCGACCAGTTTATCGACCTGACCCGCCGGCGCGACAGCACCTTTTTCGGCGCCGGCGCGGTGGCCCATGTGTCCATGGCCGATCCAGTGTGTCCGGCGGTGGCCGACTGCCTGGCGCGGGCTTTTGCGCACACCCAGAGCGAAGAACCCATCTCCCTGCACCGCGGCGGCAGTTACGTCTGTATCGAGGGGCCGCAGTTCTCCTCCCGCGCGGAATCCCACTGGTATCGCAGTATGGGCGCGTCGGTAATCGGCATGACCAACATGCCCGAGGCCAAGCTCGCGCGCGAGGCGCAGATTGCTTACGCCACCCTGGCGATGGCGACCGACTACGACTGCTGGCACCCGCGCGAGGCGGCGGTAACGGCAGACGTGGCCATTGCCAACCTGCAGCAGAATGCCGCCCGCGGGCAGGTGATCGCCGCTGCGGCAATCCGCCTGCTCGGTACCGAGCGACCCGCATCGCCGGCGCACACCGCCCTGGAAAGCGGGCTGATAACACCGCTCGAGGCCATGCCGGAGCAGACCGCTGCGGCGATCGAACCGTTGCTGGCACCGGCGGCGCCCGCAGAAAAGCTGGAGGCCTGAGCTTATGCACGACACGCTGCCCCTGTTGGAGGTTTCCGACTTCCCGGCGATCCGCCGCGAGCGCATCGATACCCTTCAGGTCAATATCGGCTATCGCTGCAACCAGAGCTGTGTGCACTGTCACGTCAATGCCGGTCCCAACCGCACCGAGATGATGACGGCGGAAAACCTGGCATTGATACCGCGGGTACTGGAGCGCCGCGGTATCGCCGCACTGGATATCACCGGCGGCGCACCGGAACTGCACGAAGGGTTTCGCGAGCTGGTGTGCGCGGCGCGTGCGCAGGGTGTGCACGTAATGGACCGCTGTAACCTGACGATCCTGTTCGAGCCCGGGCAGGAAGATCTCGCCACTTTCCTGGCGCAAAACCGTGTTGAAATTGTCGCCTCGCTACCCTGCTATTCCATCGAGAATGTCGATCGACAGCGCGGCAAGGGCGTATTCGACAAGAGTATCGCCGCGCTGCAAAAACTCAACGCGCTTGGCTACGGCCGTCCCGACAGCGGCCTGGTGCTGAATCTGGTCTATAACCCCTCGGGACCGTCCCTGCCGCCGGAACAGTTGGCGTTGGAAGCGGATTACCGTCGCGAGCTACGCCGGCATTTTGGTGTCGAGTTCAACAAGCTGTTTACCCTGGCCAATATGCCGATCAAACGTTTCGGCTCGACACTGGTATCGAAGGGACAGTTTGACCAATATCTGCAGCTGCTCAAAGACAACTACAGTGCCGGCAACCTCGAAGGCGTCATGTGCCGCACACTGGTCAGCGTGGACTGGCGGGGAAATCTTTACGACTGCGATTTCAATCAACAGCTGGACATTCCCACCGCCGGCCGCCTGCACCTGCGCGATCTGCTGGCGCGGGATATGGATAACAGCGCGATCCGTGTTGCCGAGCATTGCTACGGTTGTACGGCCGGGCAGGGCAGTAGTTGCGGCGGGGCTCTGTAGAACAGCTGTGTTCGCCCGGGCCCGCCGCTGGCACCGCAGAAGATATTTTCCGGTGTTGGTTGGTCCCCGTAACAGTGAAATTTTTTTCCTCTTCAACAGGAGAGGGGGCAAGTGCGCAGAAAACTCATACTGATCGCCATACTGCTGACTCTCGCCCTGGCTTTCTATCATTTTGATCTGCAGCAGTGGCTGACACTGGAAAGCCTGAAAGCGGGGCAGCAGCAATTCGCCCAGTGGCAGCGGCAGTCGCCGTTGCTGGTCGGTGTTTTATTTTCCCTGATCTATATTCTGGTTACGGCCCTGTCGCTGCCCGGCGCCGCTATATTGTCGCTGGCTGCCGGGGCGCTGTTCGGGCTGCTGTGGGGCACTCTGATCGTATCCTTCGCGTCCAGCATCGGCGCCACGCTGGCATTTCTGGTCGCCCGCTTTCTGCTCGGTGACTGGGTGCGGGGGCATTTCGGCCAGCGGCTGCAGGCGATTGATCGCGGTATCGAAAAGGAGGGCGCTTTCTACCTGTTTACCCTGCGGCTGGTGCCGGTTTTTCCGTTTTTCCTGATCAATATCCTGATGGGGCTGACCCGGATCAAGCCCTGGACCTTTTACTGGGTCAGCCAGCTGGGCATGCTCCCGGCGACCATTGTGTACGTCAATGCGGGTACCCGGCTCGCGCGGATCACGCAGCTGTCGGATATTCTGTCCGCACCACTGATTCTGTCGTTTGTGTTGCTGGGCCTGTTTCCGCTGCTGGCGAAATGGTTGCTGCAGTGGCTCCGGCAATTCAGGAGCCCCGAGGCGTGACGAGACCAAAAACCTTCGATCGCAACCTCATCGTCATCGGTGCCGGCGCCGCCGGCCTGGTGAGCGCCTACATCGCCGCCGCCGTCAAAGCGCGCGTGACGCTGGTGGAGTCGGGTGCCATGGGCGGCGACTGTCTGAACACCGGCTGTGTGCCGAGTAAAGCACTGATCCATTGCGCGCGCGTCGCCAGCCAGGTGCGCAGCGCCGCGCGTTTCGGGGTGCGGGTGGGGAGCAGCGATATCGATTTCCCGGCGGTGATGGCCCACGTGCGCGCCGCCATCGACAAGATTGCGCCCCACGACAGTGTCGAACGCTACCGCGGCCTGGGTGTCGAGGTGCTGCAGGGGCGCGCGAGGCTGCTGGACCCGTGGACGGTGGAAATCGCACTGGCCGGTGGTGGTGTGCAGCGGCTCAGTGCGCGCGCCATTGTGCTCGCTACCGGCGCCGAACCGCTGGTGCCACCGCTGCCGGGTCTGGAGCGGGTGGCGTACACCACCAGTGAGACGCTGTGGCAGCAGCTCTCTGACCTTGAGCGGGTGCCGTCGCGGCTGCTGATTCTCGGTGGCGGCGCGATCGGTTGCGAGCTCTCTCAGGCGCTGGCGCGGCTGGGGTCGCGGGTCACGCTGGTGGAAAAGGCGCCGCGCCTGCTGCCGGCGGAAGACGACGACGTCGCCGCGGCGGTAAGCGAATCCCTGTGTGCGGATGGTGTCGAGGTACTCACCGGTTGCGAGGCGCTCGAATTTACCGCCGGCGCCGGCGCCGGCACTGGCGGCAGTGCGCGGCTGCGCTGTGGATCCGGCGACAGGGAGGTCGGGTTCGACCTGCTGTTGCTGGCACTCGGGCGCCGGCCGCGGGTGCGGGGTCTGGGGCTGGAGGAATTGGGCCTACTCGACAGCGGGCAGTTCGAGATCGATGCCTTTCTGCGCACGCGTTACCCGCATATCCTCGCCGCTGGTGACCTGGCCGGCCCATTCCAGTTTACCCATATGGCTTCGCACCAGGCCTGGTACGCGACCGTCAACGGGCTGTTTGGCGACCTGAAGAAATTCCGCGTGGACTACTCTCTGGTACCGCGCGCGGTGTTTGTCGATCCGCAGGTGGCCAGTGTCGGTCTGAGCGAGCGGCGCGCGGCCGGGGAGGGTATCGATGTCGAGGTCACCCGCTATGATATCGGCGAGCTGGATCGGGCCATCGTCGATGGCAGCGCACGCGGTTTCGTCAAGGTACTGACGGCCCCGGGCAAGGATCGCATTCTGGGGGTGTCCATCGTCGCGGACAATTCTGCCGAGTTGATCGCGGAATTTATCCTGGCGATGAAATACCGTCTGGGGCTGAACAAGATGCTGAATACCATCCATATCTACCCGAGCATGGCGGAAGCCAATAAATATGCTGCGGGCAACTGGAAGCGCGCCCACGCGCCGGCCCTGGTGCTGCGCTGGCTGGAGCGTTTCCATCGCTGGAGGCGTAGATAGTGCGTTTGAGTATCGTGATACCGCTGTTGAATGAGCGCACGCAGCTGCCGCGGCTGCTCGAACATCTGCAACCGCTCCGAAAGCGGCCGGATTGCGAGATCATCCTGGTGGATGGTGGCAGCGAAGACGGCAGCGCTGAACTGGCCGCGGCGGCCGGTTTTCGCGTGCTGAGCGCACCGCGCGGCCGCGGAATCCAAATGAACGCGGGCGCGGCTGCGGCCGTGGGCGAGACTCTGCTGTTCCTGCACGCCGACACGCGCCTGCCGGACGCGGCGCCGCAACGGGTGGCGTCGGCGCTGGCGCAGGGCGCCGACTGGGGGCGCTTTGACCTGCAGATCGGCGGCGACAGTTTCTGGTTTCCGCTGATCAGCGCACTGATCAACTGGCGTTCGTGCCTGACCGGCATCGCCACCGGTGACCAGGCGATATTCGTGCGCCGCACGCTGTTCGAACAGCTGGGTGGCTTTCCGCCACAGCCAGTGATGGAAGATATCGAGTTCAGCAAGCGCCTGCGCCGCCACCAGCGTCCCGCCTGTGTGCGCGACCGCGTCGTTACCTCGGGGCGGCGCTGGCAACGCTATGGGGTGGCGCGCACGGTCCTGTTGATGTGGCGGCTGCGCTTTGCCTACTGGCGCGGCGTACCGGCCGAGGTGTTGGCGCGCCACTATGAATAACTGCCCCGCATGACCTGTCCTTCGTATCACCAGTCCCCGCATGGCTAATCCCCCGCGCCTGATTGTGTTCGCCAAGGCGCCGCTGCCCGGTGTGGCCAAAACCCGGCTGATTCCGGCGCTGGGCGCGGCCGGTGCGGCGGCGCTGGCGCAGCGGATGCTGACATATACGTTGCAGCAGTGCGTGTCCGCGGCGCTGGGGCCGGTGGAACTGTGCGTGGCGCCGGACGCGCGGCACGCCTATTGGCGGGAATTCTCGTGTCCCGGCGGGGTCCAGTTGACCGCGCAGGGCCCCGGGGATCTGGGCGAGCGATTGTGGCGCGCGGCGGCGCGCGCGCTGGACTGCGGGGTATCGCCGCTATTGCTGGGGAGCGACTGCCCGCAACTGACGGCGCGGCGCCTGCGCGCCGCGGCCACGGCGCTGGGCGATACCGATGCGGTGCTGCATCCGGCGCGCGATGGCGGCTATACCCTGCTGGGATTAAACCGGGGCGCCGCGGCGCTGTTTGAAGGCATTGCCTGGAGTACCGATCGCGTCGCCCGGCAGACCGCCGAGCGGCTGGCGCTATGCGGGCTGCGCTGCACGCACCTGGAAGTGCTGGCGGATATCGACGAGCCGGGGGATCTGCAGTTTCTGCCGTCGGGGTGGGGATGAATGGCGTTTCGCGCCATCGGGATGCAGTGCCCTGTAGTCACTGTAACGGGATAAAAGGCACGCTAACCGGTTGAATCCTCCGGGGAGGCTGTAGGGGCGAACTGCGTGTTCGCCCGTGCGGGGGCGACTCAGAGTGCCGACGCGGATCCGGCGGCTTTGGATTCCACCCGCTGGCTGTCGGCCAGTGCTTCGTGGGAATCGTCGTTGGCGGCGGCCAGGCGCTGTTCCTCGATGCGGCTACTCCAGGTCAGCAGGGTCTGGTAGTGGCGAATATTCTGCACGTAAGTGACCGGTTCCCAGCCGCGTGCGTAGCCGTGTCTGGTGTTCTTGTAGTACTGGCGCTTGGCCAGTAGCGGGAGGTGGGCGCGCACATCGGGCCAGCGATCCGGGTTGCCGCCCATCTTCTCGGTCAGCACGCGGGCGTCTTCGAGGTGGCCGAAGCCGACGTTGTAGGCGGCCAGTGCCATCCAGGTGCGGTCGGGTTCGCGGATGCGCTCGGGGATCTTGTCGCGGATCTGCAGGATATAGCGGGCGCTGCCGTCGATGCTCTGTTGTGGATCCAGGCGGTTTACACCCAGTTCGCGGGCGGTGCCGCGGGTCAGCATCATCAGGCCGCGCACCCCGGTGCGGGATTTGGCGCGCGGGTTCCAGTGCGATTCCTGATAGCTGAGTGCCGCCAGCATATGCCAGTCGAGCCCGTACTTTTGCGCCACCTTCTCCATGGTCTCGCGCCACTTGGGCAGGCGCTGGCGGGTGCTCTTGGCGAAGGCCTGGGCGCCGCCGGCGTTCAGCTTGCTGACGTGGCCAAAGAACTGTTCGCGCAGTTCCGCCACCAGGCCGTTGGTGTTGGCGCGCAGCATAAAGCGGCGCGCGGCGCGGTAGAGGCTGTCGTCGTCGCTTTTCGGGAAAGCCCAGGCGACCGGTTGAAACTGGGTCAGGTTAAAGGCGATCCCGGTGTTGGGGTAGAGGCCGCGGTGCACCGCGTAGGCATTGGAGTCGACCACGGCGTAGTGGTATTTGCCCGCGTTGACCATGTCGACCAGTTCCATCGCATCGGCGTCGGATACTTCCTGCCACTCCAGGTTCGGGTAGTGCTGCGACAGCTTGCGCATCTCCTCGGCGTGGGCACTGCCGGCGATCACCGCGACCTTCTTGCCCTGCAGGTCGCCAATGGTGCGCGGGCGGTCCTCGCCCAGGCGGTAGATTACCTGCTGGCGAATCTCGAAGTAGGACGGGGTAAAACGTACCTGTTCGCGGCGCTCCGGTGTCACCGTGAGGCTGGCGGCAGCGAGCTGGGCGCCATCGGCAGGATCGGTCAGGTCGCCGAACATGTCATTCAGGTCGTGCACATCGCGGATCACCAGCTTTACGCCCAGTTCGTCGGCGAATGCCTTGAGCATGCCGTATTCGAACCCGGTCTGGGTGCCGCTGGCGTCTTCGTAATAAGTGGTGGGGCCGTTCTGGGACAGCACGACCAGCTGGCCGGAGGTCTTGACCCGCTCCAGCGTATCCGGCGCCTTGCTCGCCACGATCAGCGAGGCACAGCAGGCCAGCGCCAGGCCCTTGGCCAGGCGAAAGCTGTAGCGCAGCATTCGGCTTTTCATGATCATAGGCTGTCCCCTCTAATCCTTTAGCTGTTATCGCTTTTATCCGAGCGGATACCGGCATTGCTCTTCCTGAGCGGCGGGGCCGGTACAAAGGCCGCGAATTTTACCTCATTTGGTGACAAATTGCCCAATTCGGTATTTTGGCGGTGTGACCTGCGGAGTTGCATCTATGGGCTAATTTTAGTAGACGCAGCTGGCCGGGTCGTTCGCGGGCGAGGATTACGCGCCAGTTTTCCGGCGCCAATGCCTGCCGCTGCTTACTTGGTGTTCGATTCCTTCCCGGGCACAGTGTTCCCCTAGAGCAGTGTTGGAGTCGCCGCGCTTCGGGTACAATGGCGCCCTCTCCGATTTCCGGCACCTTGGTTGCCGATTTTTGGCGCGGCCTTCTGTCGCGCAATTGCTCATTTACAGACAAGAGGCAAACTCCCGCGATGCTAGTTCTGCGTGGTGCTCCCGCACTGTCGAAATTCCGCCATCTGAAACTTCTCAACCAGCTGCGCGCAATACAGCCGGCGATCGGCGATGTCTACGCCGAGTATGTGCATTTCGCCGACAGCGAGTCGCTCGACCAGAAAGAGCAGGCGCTGCTGGAACGTCTGCTGCAGTATGGTCCCACCGAGGAGAAGCATCAGCCGCAGGGCGAACTGCTGCTGGTGGTACCGCGCCCGGGCACCATCTCGCCCTGGTCGTCCAAGGCGACCGATATCGCCCACAACGCCGGTCTGAGCCAGATTCACCGCCTCGAGCGTGGTGTCGCCTACTACATTACCGGTGTCGAGTTAACCGAGGCTGAACGGGCGGCGCTGGTAGAACAGCTGCACGACCGCATGGTGGAAGCGGTGTTCACCGACTTCGACGCCGCCGTGGCCCTGTTCCGCGAGGAGCAGCCGCGCCAGCTGGATACCGTGGACCTGCTCAAGGGCGGCCGCATCGCGCTGGAAACCGCCAATGTGAGCCTCGGCCTGGCCCTGGCTGACGACGAGATCGACTACCTGCTCACCAGCTTCCAGGAGCTGGAGCGCAACCCCACCGACGTGGAACTGATGATGTTCGCGCAGGCGAACTCCGAGCACTGCCGCCACAAGATCTTCAATGCCAGCTGGACCATCGACGGCGAAGACATGCCGCACTCCCTGTTCGGCATGATCAAGAACACCTACCAGAAGGGCGGCGACAATGTGCTGTCCGCCTACGCCGACAACGCCGCGGTGGTCACCGGCCACCAGGCCGGCCGCTTCTATCCGGATCCGCAGACGAAGGAATACGGCTTCAGCGTGGAGGCCATCCATATGCTGATGAAGGTGGAGACCCACAACCACCCGACTGCCATCGCGCCTTTCCCCGGTGCCGGCACCGGTGCCGGTGGCGAGATCCGCGACGAGGGCGCCGTGGGCCGCGGCTCCAAGCCCAAGGTGGGCCTGGCGGGTTTCACCGTGTCCAACCTGCAGATCCCCGGCCACGAGCAGCCGTGGGAGGCCGATTACGGTAAGCCCGGGCGCATCGTCACCGCGCTGGACATCATGATCGAGGGTCCGATCGGCGGCGCCGCGTTCAATAACGAGTTCGGCCGCCCGAACATCTGCGGTTACTTCCGTACCTTTGAAGAGGATTTCGGTGGCGAGCGTCGCGGTTACCACAAGCCGATCATGATCGCCGGCGGCTACGGCAATATCCGCGAGGAACATATCGACAAGCCGGAATTTGAACCCGGCGCCAAGCTGGTGGTACTCGGCGGCCCGGCGATGCTGATCGGCCTCGGCGGCGGCGCCGCCTCGTCCATGGCCAGCGGCTCCAGTTCCGAGGACCTGGATTTCGCTTCGGTACAGCGCCAGAACCCGGAAATCGAACGCCGCTGCCAGGAGGTCATCGACCAGTGCTGGCAGCAGGGCGACAGAAACCCGATTGCCTTCATCCACGATGTCGGCGCCGGTGGCCTGTCCAACGCCTTCCCCGAACTGGTCAAGGACGGCGGTACCGGTGGCAAATTCGAACTGCGCAACGTGCCGTGCGATGAGCCGGGTATGAGCCCGCTGGAAATCTGGTGTAACGAGTCCCAGGAACGCTATGTGCTGGCAGTGATGCCGGAGGATCTCGAGCGCTTCGAGGCCATCTGCGCCCGCGAGCGCGCGCCCTACGCCGTGGTCGGTGAGGCTACCGAAGACAAGCGCCTGCTGCTGAATGACACGGAATTTGACGCCAAGCCGGTGGATCTGCCCATGTCCGTGCTGTTCGGCAAACCGCCGAAAATGCACCGCGATGCGCAAAAGCGCGCAGTCGACACCAGCGCATTCGAGACCAACGGCATTGACCTGAACGAGGCCGCCGAGCGCGTGCTGCGCCTGCCCACCGTGGCCAGCAAGAGTTTCCTGATTACCATCGGCGACCGCACAGTGACCGGCCAGGTCGCGCGCGATCAGATGGTCGGCCCCTGGCAGGTGCCGGTGGCCGACTGCGCCGTGACCACCGTGTCCTACGACAGCACCGCCGGCGAAGCCATGGCCATGGGCGAGCGTACCCCGGTGGCACTGCTGGACGCGCCGGCCTCCGGCCGCCTGGCGGTGGGTGAGGCGATCACCAATATCGCTTGTACGCCGATCGCACAGCTGTCCGACATCAAATTGTCTGCCAACTGGATGTGCGCCGCCGGCCACCCGGGCGAAGAGGAAAAGCTCTACCGCACCGTGGAAGCGGTGGGCATGGAGCTGTGCCCGGAACTGGGCATCACCATCCCGGTGGGCAAGGACTCTATGTCCATGCGCACCGCCTGGAATGATGGCGGTGAAGACAAGGCCGTGACCGCGCCGCTGTCGCTGGTGATCTCCGCGTTTGCGCCGGTGACCGACGTGCGCAAGACCGCCACGCCGCAGCTGCGCACCGACAAGGGCGAGACCGAACTGCTGCTGGTCGATCTGGGTGCCGGCAAAAACCGCCTGGGCGGCTCCTGCCTCGCGCAGGTGTACAACCAGCTGGGCAGCGAGCCCGCGGACCTGGACGACGCCAAGCGCCTGAAGGGCTTCTTCGCAGTGGTACAGCAGGCGCTGGCCGAAGACCAGATCTTTGCCTACCACGATCGCGCCGACGGCGGCCTGTTCACCACCCTGGCGGAAATGAGCTTCGCCGGTCGCGTGGGAGTGGATGTGGAAATCTACGAGCTGGGCGACGACCCCATTGCCGCGCTGTTCAGCGAGGAGCTGGGCGCCGTGCTGCAGGTGCCCGCCTGCGATGCCGAGATACTGGTGCAGCGCTTCGCCGCCGCCGGTGTACCGGCACACCAGATCGGCGCCCTGAACAACAGCGGCCAGCTGCGTATCAGCCGCGAGGGTGTGGATATCTTCAAGCGGACCCGCGCCGAGTTGCAGCAGATCTGGAGCGAGACCAGCTACCGCATCCAGGCCCTGCGCGACAATGCCGATTGCGCCGAACAGGAGTTCGCCGCCATCGCCCGCGAAGACGACCCGGGCCTGTCGGTCGAGCTGAGCTACGACATCAACGAGGACATCAGTGCGCCCTACATCAAAAAAGGTGTGCGGCCGAAAGTGGCGATCCTGCGCGAGCAGGGCGTCAACAGCCAGGTGGAAATGGCGCACTCCTTCCACCGCGCCGGCTTTAATGCCGTCGACGTGCACATGAGCGATATTCTCAGCGGCCGCGTGGCGCTGGACCAGTTCAAGGGCCTGGTGGGCTGCGGCGGCTTTTCTTACGGCGACGTACTCGGTGCCGGCGAAGGCTGGGCCAAGACGATCCTGTTCAACGACCGCGCGCGCGACCAGTTCGAAGCGTTCTTCAATCGCAAAGACACCTTCGGCCTGGGCGTGTGCAACGGTTGCCAGATGTTCTCGGTGATCAAGGAACTGATTCCGGGGGCCGGCCACTGGCCGCGCTTTGTGCGCAACCTGTCCGAGCAGTACGAAGCGCGCTTTGCGCTGGTGGGGATCGAGGATTCGCCGTCGATGCTGTTCAAGGGCATGGCCGGATCCGTCATGCCGGTGGCCGTGGCCCACGGCGAGGGCCGTGTGGAATTCGCCGATCAGAAGGCCCTGGAAGCCTGCGAGCAGTCCGGCACCATCGCCATGCGCTACCTGAACAACCAGCGCCAGATTACCGAGACCTATCCGGCCAACCCCAATGGCTCGGTGAACGGTATCACCTCACTGTGTTCCGAAGATGGCCGCGTCACCATTATGATGCCGCACCCGGAACGTGTCGCCCGCGCGGTCAGCAACAGCTGGCACCCGGACGACTGGAAAGAGGATTCCGGCTGGATGCGCCTGTTCCGTAACGCGCGGGTGTTTGTCGACTAATCAGGCTGTTGAAAAATACCTTCCACGGCATTTTTCAACCCGGGTCTGCGGCACATGTCCGCAACCCCCCACGACAAATCGGGCACTTGAGGGCGCGATTTGCGGCCCGGCCTTGCATGGCCGGGTTGGTGGGCAGCTTCACTCTATCGCGGCCGCGGGCCGCTCCTGTGCGGGGCTATCAGTGTCCCGGCGGGAGCGACCCGCGGCCGCGATCGTTTTCGGCAACGGAAAAATTCGCGCGCGGCGACGTGGTGACGGGAAGCGCCCCTCGGGTTCCTGATTACCCGGAACGCAAAGCGCCGTCGCGCTGGCGTAGCCCGCCCCGATAAATGTAATATTTTGCGCATCGACAGGGATCTCAGTGACAGGGAGTGCAGGTGGACGCAGAATACCAATACCGCAAGCGCAGGGTTGCGCTGGACCGGCATAACGAATTCCGTTTTGGCGAGGGCAAAATCAGCGGCGCTGTCTCGGTCGCCCTCGGTGCTCTCAGCCTGTTGGCCGTGTTTGCCTTTCGCTACCCTGCCTATCTCACCACGATGGAACTGCGTCGCATCTACGACGCGGAGTTCCTGCAGCAAATACTCAAGTACGGTATGTACTTCTCGCTGTTGTTCGGCCTGCTCACCTTTGTATTCAACCGACACAGGCGATTGGGTACGGTGGGTATTGCGCTGACGCTGATGGGGTTTGCGCTGGGTGGCTACGATATCCCCGTGGGCGCGGTAGAGCCGGTGCGCCTGTCGCTGGGGGTGGACTGGCTGATCCTCGCCTTTCTCGGCTCTGCCGGTGTCTTCATGACGCTGGAAAAGCTGTTGCCGAAATACCGCAACCAGGTGATCCTGCGCAGTGAGTGGGGTGTAGACCTGTTCTATTTCTGCTTCAACCACCTGATGATCTCGGCGATCCTGATCTACGGTAACTACCACGCCAGCCACTTCCACTGGGCGGTGAGCGATGGGGTACAGCAGTTTGTGCAGTCGATGCCATTGCTGGTGCAGGTGGTCCTGATCGTCCTCTGCGCGGACTTCGTGCTCTACTGGGAGCACCGCCTGTACCATGAAGTGAAATGGTTGTGGCCGGTGCACGCGGTACATCACTCCGTTGAGCAGATGGACTGGCTGGCGGGCTCGCGCGGACACTTTCTGCAGGTATTTTCCGAACGCGCGATGGTCATGGTACCTCTGTACCTGCTCGGCGCCGATCAGGCCGCGCTGGATATCTATGTCACCTTTGCCGCGTTGCAGGCCATCCTGATTCACTGCAATGTGAAACTCCCGTTCGGCTTTTTACGCCACGTCTTTGTTACGCCGCAGTTTCACCACTGGCATCACAGTTCGGAACGCCCGGCCATCGACACCAACTACTCGGCCCACACGCTGCTGTTCGATCGCCTGTTCAATACCTGCCATATGCCCGCAGACCACTGGCCGGCAAACTACGGCACAACAGTACGGCTGCCGCGTACGGTGTGGGGCCAGCTTGTGCATCCGCTGCGGTCACTGTTGGCGCCCAAACCGGGTAACGACTGACGTAGAGTCTCCACAAGGCGCTGCGTAAAAAGTTGCCCCGGCATGCCGGGGCGCAATGCCGGGCAGTTTTCCGTTTCTTTGCTACACTTTAAAAAATAACCGCAATAAATTTTCGCTTATGGTAGATGTGTTGCAATTACCCGCTGAGTTGAATGCACTGCTCTCAGATGCTGGTGGTGTGCGCCGGTTGTCGCCACTTACCCCTATCTCCATTTCCGCGTCACTCGCGACGAAAATTCCCGCAGACTTTACTTGTCCTGCCAATCGCAGTTGCGAACTGGTACGTACTGACGCTCGCGAAAATTTGCGCGTGGCGCATGGCCCGGCGAATTTTCCATTTAACATCAAGGACCGTCGAGGAGGTCACCATGACTTACAGCGTAGAACTGGCTGAAAAGGTACGTGAACTGTTGCAGGAAAGTGATGGGTTGACGGAAAAGCAGATGTTCGGCGGCCTCGCTTTTATGTTGAATGGCAATATGGCCTGTGGTGTGGTTGGCGAGGAGCTGATGGTGCGGGTGGGGCCGGACGGATACCAGGAAGCGCTGGCCGAGCGCTACACGCGGCCGATGGACTACACCGGGCGGCCGCTCAAGGGCATGGTGTACGTCGAAGAGGATGCCGTGGCCGCGGATCTGGACGGCTGGGTCAACCGCGGCGCCGAGTTTGCCGGTTCATTGCCACCGAAATGATCTTTCCGTGATTCGATAGTGAAACTTTTTGGCGCGGGTGCGCCGCGCGCACCACAACGCCGGTGATCACCCGATGATCCCCGATATCAGGTAAACAGGATCACCACCACAAAGCCGCCAATCAGCGCCGGCCACCACCAGTTGCTTCCCTCCAGATAATCGAGCAGTGAGAAATATCCCAGCGCCAGCAGGAAGGCGAGACCGCTGGCGAGCAGTAACCACCAACCGATACCACCACCGATAACCCCGAAGATCAGCACCGCCGCTGCCCAGATGGCAGCGCAGACAAGGGGGTTGCCGGTCTGAATCAGTGCGGCAATCAGCGCCGCGAGCAGTGGAATCTTGATAAACACGCGGCCGGCCTCAGCTGATCTGCAGATGATTGCTGATCGGCAGTGCGCGAATACGCTTGCCGCTCGCGGCAAAAATCGCATTGGCAATGCTCGGTGCCACTGGCGGTACGCCCGGTTCGCCGACGCCCGCCGGTGGTGTATCGGATTGCACCAGTTCCACCGACAGCGGCGGACACTGGTGGATACGCAGCAACGGGTAGTCGTCGAAATTACTGTTTTGCACGGCGCCATCCTGCATGCGGATTTCGCCGAACAGCGCCAGGCTCATGCCGAAGACCATTGCTCCCTCCATCTGCGCGCGCACCCGGTCCGGGTTCACCGCCAGGCCCACGTCGGCAACACAGTGCATTTCTGCGATTTTCAGCCTGCCGTCGTGCAGCTGGACCCGGGTGGCGATGCCGACATACGACAGGAAGCTGCGGTGCACCGCGATGCCCCAGCCTTCGCCCGCACCGCGCTCGTGATCGCCGCGCAGATCCAGGTCCGCCACGGCGGCCACGCGCGCCAGCACCCGCTTCAGGCGCGCGGTGTCGATCGGAAACTTTTCCAGGTCCTCGCCGTAATTGCCGTAGTGGTAGTCGCCCGCATTGGGATTCACATGGCGGTCCGGACCGATCAACTGGGCCAGGAACCTGTCCGGGCGCTGGCCGCTGTGCGCGGCTAACTCGTCGGCAAAACTGCACACCCCGAAGGCATTCTGGATATTGGCCACCGAGCGCAGCCAGCCGATACGCGTGTGATAATCGGCGCGGGCGGTCTCGGTGCGCTGGTTGGGAATGGCGTAGGGCAGGTCGGTGAGGCCCAGATCCAGCTCGGAATTGGACGGGTGATCGACGCCGGCCTTGAAGGTGCCGCTGATCGACGGAAATGCCGCGCGCTGCAGCCAGCTGCTGATACTGCCGTCTTTGGCCACTGTCGCCTGGAAGTGTTCGGCACTGGCGGCGTGATAGTAGTCGTGGCGGATATCGTCCTCGCGGCTCCACACCACCTTGACCGGTTGCCCCATGCGCCTGGAAAGCAGTGCCGCCTCGACCACGAAATCCGGTTTCGACTTGCGTCCGAAACCGCCGCCGAGCAGTGTGACGTTGACCTTGACGTTGTCCTTGTCGATCCCCAGTGCCGCGGCCACATTCTGCTGCACCGACTGTGGATCCTGTACGCAGGCCCAGACCTCGCAGCTGTCTTTGCCGGCGGCGGCCGTGGCGGCCGGCGGTTCCATGGTGGCGTGGGCCAGGTAGGGCACGGTGTAGGTGGCGCTGTGCCGGCGCGCGGCGCTCGCCAGCGCGGCATCGAGGTCGCCGCGCTCGCTCACCAGTTTGCCCGGCTGCTGCACCGCTTTGCTCAGGGTGGCGAGGTAGGCATCACTGTCGTGGTGGCTGTGGTCGGTGTCGCTCCAGCGAATCTTCAGTTTTTTGCGCGCCTGCAATGTTATCCAGGTATTGTGCGCCAGCACCGCCACACCGCCCTGCGGCTTGAACAGCGGTGGTTCGGCGCCGCCGTCGAGACGTTCGATCGCCACCACGCCTTTCACTTTGCGCGCGGCACTGTCGTCGAGGGTCTGAATCGTGCTGCCCAGCACCGGCGGGCGCTCGATACTGGCGATCAGCAGATTGTCGAAGTACACATCCTGGCCGAAACGGGCGCGGCCGCTCACCATGTCCGGCGCATCGACGGTATCCACCGGCTTGCCGATATAGTTGAACTGGTCGGGGCTTTTCAGCCGCAGGGTCTCGGGTTTCGGCACCGGCAGTTTGGCGGCATCCGCAGCCAGGGCGCCGAAGCGCAGGCGGCGGCCGCTGGGTTTGTGTACCACCGCGTGCTTGTCTGCCGCGCACTCGGCAAGCGGTACGCGCCAGTGTTGCGCCGCCGCCTGTTCGAGCATGGTGCGGGCGCTGGCGCCCATGGTGCGCATGGTGTGGTAGAAACGGCGCACACTGCGCGAGCCATCGGTGTTCTGGCTTCCGTAGCGCGCATCGCCGAGGCCCTGCACCACGCTCACCTTGTCCCAGTCCGCCTGCAATTCGTCGGCGACGATCTGCGGCAGGCCGGTGCGAATACCCTGGCCCATTTCCGAGCGGTGGCAGACGATGGCCACGGTGTCGTCGGCGCGGATGCTGACGAACAGGTTGAGCGGCGCGGCCTTGTCGGCGGCGCTGGCCCACGCCGGTCGCGCCGCGGACAGGCCGGCGCCGAGCACCAGGCCGCCGGCGGTGAGGCCGGTAAGCTGCAAAAAGCGGCGGCGGCTGACGTTTTCGATGTTTTGCTTGTCCGACATCAGGCTTCCTCCTCCTGGCGCGCGGCGGCGTTGGTTATTTGCGCCGCGGCTGTCGTTTTCGCCGCGGCACCTATGGCCTTTTTGATGCGCGGGTAGGTGCCGCAGCGGCACAGGTTGCCGATCATGGCGCCGTCGATATCACTCTCGGAGGGGTTGGCATTGCGCGCCAGCAGAGCCGCGGCGGACATCAGCTGGCCGCTCTGGCAGTAGCCGCACTGGGGCACGTTGTGCTCGATCCACGCCTGTTGCAGCGGGTGGTCGCCGTGTTCGGACAATCCCTCGATGGTGGTGATCTTTTTGTTTACCGCGAAGCGCGCCGGCGTCAGGCAGGCGCGCATTGGCTGACCGTCCAGGTGAATGGTGCAGGCGCCGCAGAAGCCGCCGCCGCAGCCAAACTTGGTGCCGGTAAGCTTGAGTTCATCCCTGAGCACCCACAGCAGAGGCATATCTGCGTCGATGTCGACCTCGTGGGTGGTGCCGTTGACGGTCAGTTGCATGCGTCTCCTCCGAAATTCTTCCAGTCCTGGGGGGTGTCGATATCGATGGCGCCATTGGCCAGCGGTACTTCAATCACTTCTGCTTCCCGGCTGCGCAGCAGCGCGCGCGCACCGCTATCGCCATGCAGTTGTTGCAGTTGCGCGAAGGTGTGCCGGGGAAAAATCGCCGGCACGCCGCGGCGACCGGTGTAAAAGCTGCAGACCGTTTTTCTCGCTTCGCGCTGGTCGCGCCAGGCTTGCAGTAACTGCTGCAGATCCAGTTCGGTCACGGCCACCTGGTCGGCGAGCAGCACCAGCGCGGCCTCGCTGTGCGCGGGCAGTTGTCGCGCGGCAAAGGCGAGTGAGCTGCCGAGCCCGTCGCGCCAGTCGCGGTGTTCCCTGAGCGCCAGCTGTGGATGGGCATCCGCCAGTTGGCGGTGCCAGGCGCCGCTGACAATCAGCGGTGCCGGCAGCGCCAGCGCGGCCAGGGTGTCGGCGCAGCGCTGTAACAGGCTTGTGCCGCGGTAGCGCAGCAGCAGTTTGCAGGTGCCGAAGCGGCGCGAGGCGCCGGCGGCGAGAATAATGGGCTGAATGGTGTCCATGCCTCTGGCGTTATTTTTTTATGTTACCCGGCGCCGGGGCGCCGCAAGACTGCCCGGCAATCTGCGGCTAAGCCGGGTTTTCTTCCGCTGCTGGTTGTGCGGGGGCGGCACTGCAGCTGCGGGCGCTGCCCCCGTGCAGCACGGCGTGCAGTTCGGCGCAGGTGGCGAGGGCGATACTCTCCGGCAGCTCGCCGCCGAGTTCCAGGCCCACCGGGCTGCGCAGTGGCGTGCCCAGCGCGCCGTTGAGTTGTTCGAGTGTGAGCCCGGCCAGCTGCAGCACCCGCTCGCGGCGGCTCAGCGGGCCCAGCAGGCCCAGGTAGCGCAGTGGCTGGCCGTGCAGCAGGCGCAGGGCCGCCGCATCCAGCTCCAGATTGTGATGCATGATCACTGCCGCATCGACCTGTTTCAGGTCGAGTTGAGCACGCAGTTCATCGGGATGCAACGCGTAGCAGCGGCAGTCGGGAAAATAGGCGGGGCGGCCGTTGGCCGGGCGCGGATCCGCGAGACTGACCTGCCAGCCCTGGGCGCGGAACAGTTGCGCCATCGGCCGCGCATCGACACCGGCGCCGAGAATCAGGATATGCGGTACCGGCGTTATCGGTGATTGCAGCCAGCGGCCGTCGCCGCGCTCCACCAGCTGCGGGCGCTGCAGCTGTGTGGATGAAGCTACTGCGGTCAGGTTGGCGAGGCTTTCGCCACTGTCGGGAATTTTCTGCAGGAAATGGCAGGGCTGCCGCCGCTGCAGGCAGTCGCGCAGCTGTTCCAGTTGCAGGTAGTTGTTTTCGGCGCAGAGTGGCTGCAGCAGGATATGCACGGTGCCGCCGCAGCCGATGCCGAGCTGAAAAGCGAAATCGTCTTCATCGCTGCCGTCGTAACAGAGGGTTTTGGCGCGACCGCTGGCCATCACCTGGCGGGCGTGGCGCTGGAGATCGGCTTCCAGGCAACCGCCGCTCAACAGCCCGTAGTGGCGCCCGAGGTCGTCAAACAGCATTGTGGCGCCGGCCTTGCGGTAACTGGGGCCTTCTGTCCGGTAGACAGTGCCCAGTACCCATTCGCGGTCGGCGCGGTTGCGGTGCCAGAGATCGAGCAGTGCGTGAAGCTGGTTCGCCATGGTGACTCGTTCAGTGTTTACGGGGTTGATGGTAGCGACCGGCGTGGATACTGCAAGCGCGGCAGATTTTTCCCCGGGTGTCCGGGAGACTAGTTTCTGCGCCTGAATCGCCCGTTATTTAATAGTTTAAAATGCATCTATTATTAGCTTTTTTTAGTTTTTATGGTCGTTTTTCCATCTGTTATATAAAATTAATGATAGTTGATAATACAGCTTTTAAGTGCTATTAATGGGTTTTATAGCTGCTTTTAACACTGTTATGAGTTTTCTCGGTAAGTCTGATCGACAGATACTGCAGATACTCGGTAAACGGCTGCGCCAGCACCGTCTGCACCGGGATATCACCCAGGCGCAGCTGGCGCAGCGGGCCGGACTGTCGGTATCCACGATCAAGGGGCTGGAGGCCGGTCGCGGCCGGCTGGACAGCCTGATTGCGGTGCTGCGCGAGCTGCAGCAGCTTGATGCGCTGGACGCCTTCCTGCCGGACCCCGGCCTCAGCCCGCTGCAGCTGGCCGAGCGGCAGGGGCGGCCGCGCCGGCGGGCCAGCCGCGGGGGGGCAGCGCAAGAGCCGCCGACAAAAAAACATAAACCCGAATCCGACTGGTGAACGCCATGGCAGACTCCATTGAAACCGCAACGGTCAACCTCTGGGGGCGTCGCGCCGGCGCCGTGTCCTGGCATCCGGATGGCTACGGGGTGTTCGAGTACGATCCGGACTTCGCCCAGCTCGGCCTGGACCTGTCGCCGATGCAGATGTCCATTTACGGCGGTAGCCGGATTTTCTCCTTCCCCGGCCTGAACCGCGAGACCTACAAGGGCTTGCCGGGCTTGCTGGCGGATTCCCTGCCGGACAAGTTCGGTAACGCCATCATCGACGCCTGGCTGGCGCGGCAGGGGCGCACTGCCGCGGATTTCAGCCCCATCGAGCGGCTCTGCTATACCGGCAGCCGCGGTATGGGCGCACTGGAATTCGAACCGGCGGTGGACGGCCGTTTCCGCGAGTCGGCCCCGGTGGAGATCGCCGAACTGGTGCAGCTGGCGCAGTCGGTGACCCACCGCCAGGAGGGGCTCAACTCACACTTCGACGGCGGTGACGACAACGCTGCGGCGCTCGGGGATATCCTGCGCGTCGGCACCAGCGCCGGTGGCGCGCGCGCCAAGGCGGTGATTGCGATGAATGGCGACGGTGATGTGTGTTCCGGCCAGGTGCCGGCCCCGCAAGGCTATGACTACTGGCTGCTGAAATTCGATGGCGTTGATGATATCGAACTGGGTAAATCCCAGGGCTTCGGGCGTATCGAGTACGCCTATTACCTGATGGCGCGCGCTGCCGGTATCGACATGATGGAATCGCGCCTGCTGCAGGAGAGTGGCCGCGCGCACTTTATGACCCGGCGCTTCGACCGCGCCGGTGGCGACAAGCGGCATATGCTGAGCCTGTGCGGCATCGCCCACCTGGATTTCAACTTGCCCGGCGCGCACAGCTACGAGCAGGCCTTCGCCGTCATGCGCGAACTGCGCCTGCCGAAGAGCGAGGCGATCCAGCAGTACCGCCGCATGGTGTTCAATGTCCTGGCGCGCAACCAGGACGACCACACCAAAAATATTGCCTTCCTGATGGACCGCGAGGGCCACTGGTCGCTGTCGCCGGCCTTCGATCTCACCTTCGCCCACAATCCCGGCGGCCGCTGGACCAATCGCCACCAGATGAGTGTCAACGGCAAGCGCGATCACTTCGCGCTGGCCGATCTGGAAGCAGTGGGCCATTCCATCAGTATCAAGAAGCCGCGGGAAATTATCGCCGAAGTTGCCACCGCGGTAGCGCGCTGGGCGGAGTTCGCCGGCGCCGCCGGTGTCAGTGACGTATTCACCCGCCAGATTGCCGGCAGTCACCGGCAACTGCTGTAGCGGCCTGCCATAAAAGGATCATTTCTATGCGCGCCTTTCCCGCTCGCAACCCGCTGATCGATCTCCTGCGCGGCAGCGCCATCCTGCTGGTGCTGCTGTTGCATCACGCACTCAGCTACGGCTTCAAGGGCAGCGTCGCCGACGACTGGTTGCCGCACTGGCTATTGCGTGGACTGGTACTGAATGGCAATTACGGCGTGACGATTTTCTTTACCGTGTCCGGATATCTGATCACCGGCGCGGCATTGCGACGCTATGGCAGCCTGGCGCAGGTCGACTGGCGGCATTTCTACCGCCTGCGCGCCGCACGTATTTTGCCGCCGCTGCTGCTGGCGCTGGGCGTTATTACGCTGCTGGCGTTCGCCGGACTGGACAGTTTTCGCAATAGCGGCGGGCACCGGGGCGAGGGCCAGCTGGCACTGGCGCTGCTGTCGGTCGTTACCTTCTGGCACAACCTGTTGATGCAGTCGCTGGGTTATTTCAATTACTGCCTTAACGTGTACTGGTCGTTATCGGTCGAGGAAGTCTTCTATTTAGGTTTCCCGCTGGCTTGCTTGCTGCTGAAGCGCCGCCGGGTGCTGGTAGCGCTGTGCCTGCTGCTGGTTGCGGCTGGCCCCTGGTACCGCGCCCAGCACAGCGACAATGAAATCTATTTTATGTACGGCTACCTGGCGTGCTTCGATGCGATTGCGCTGGGCTGCCTGGCGGCACTGCTGCAAAACACGGTCAGTAGCCGCGGTTGGCGGTATCTGCGCATGGTGGCGCTGTTGTTGCTGCCGGTGATTTATCTGCGTGGCATCTATGGTCACCAGGTGTGGGGATTTACCCTGGTGGCGTTGTGCACAGGCGTGGCGCTGGTGCACGCACCGGCGACACTGCCGGCGCCGCTCATGCGTATTACGCGCCCGCTGCGCTGGCTCGGCCGGCACAGCTACGAGCTGTACTTGTTCCATATCATCGTGCTGGGGCTGCTGCGGCAGTGGATAGCGCCGGCAGAGGTGAGCGGTAATTTCAAACTGCTGATGCTGGCGCTGATGATCGGGCTGTCGTGCCTGGTCAGTTACGCCGTCGCGCGCTGGTACGCGACGCCCTGCAATCGCTATCTGCGCGGCGGTGCCAGGGCTGCCCAACCGGTTCAGCCGGCGCCACTGAACTCTTGAGCCGGCAACCCGATACTGCCGGGTGAACCGGCGTGGTTGCCAGGGGCGCTAATGTCACGCGTTGTGGAGCGCTGCCGCGGGAAATAAATTCGGGCGCCGGTCGAGCCGGCTGGCTCGGCTATGCTTGCTGCAAGCATGGCGAGGAGATCCGCAGTGGCGCCCCACTGGGAACATTTCAGCCACGCCGCGGACATGGGGGTGCGCGGCTGCGGCGCGACGCAGGCCGCCGCCTTTGAGCAGGCGGCGCTGGCGCTGACGGCAATTGTTGTCGACCCGGCAGTGGTGGCGCAGCGCGAACGGGTGGATATCACCTGCGACGGCGACGACGCGGAGCTGCTGCTGGTGGACTGGCTCAATGCGCTGGTGTTCGAGATGGCCACGCGCAACCTGCTGTTCTCCCGCTTCCAGATTGATATTGACGCAGGACACCTGCGCGCGGCGGCGTGGGGCGAACCGGTCGACCGCCAGCGGCATCATCCGGTGGTCGAGGTGAAGGGCGCGACCTACACTGCGTTACGGGTAACCCGGCGGGACGACGGCAGCTGGATGGCCCAGTGTGTCGTCGACGTGTGATTTTCCATGAGCGCTGCATTTCCCCTCCAACAGCAATCTGAATTCAGCTGGTGTATCGAACCCGTCGGCAAGATGCGCGTGCCCGGCATCATTTACGCCGACGAGGCACTGATGCGCGGCATGGACGACAAGGTATTCGAGCAGCTGTGCAACGTAGCCAGCCTGCCGGGTATCGTACAGGCCGCCTACGCGATGCCCGATGCCCACTGGGGCTACGGCTTCCCGATCGGTGGCGTGGCCGCATTCGATGCCGACGAAGGCGGGGTGATTTCCGCCGGTGGCGTCGGCTTTGATATCTCCTGCGGCGTGCGCGCGCTGCGCACCGGGCTGACCATCGACGACCTCGAGTCCCACAAGAAAGCGCTGGCGGACGCCCTGTTCCGGCAGATTCCGGTCGGTGTGGGCAGTACTGGCCGTATTCACCTGAACGACAAGGGCATGACGGCAATGCTCAAAGGTGGCGCGCGCTGGGCCGTAGAGCAGGGGTTTGGCCGCGCCGAGGACCTGGAGCATATCGAGGAGCGCGGCTGCATGGCCGGCGCCGATCCGGCGGAGGTGTCCGCCCGCGCGCGCAAGCGTCAGCAGGACGAGATGGGCACGCTCGGCTCCGGCAATCACTATCTGGAAGTCCAGCGGGTCGCGGAGATTTACGATCCGGTGATCGCCGCGGCCTTCGGGCTGAAGGAGAACGACGTGGTGGTCTTCATTCACTGCGGTTCCCGCGGACTCGGCCACCAGATCGGCACTGAATTCCTGAAATATATGGTGCTCGCCGCCAGCAAGCACGGCATTGAACTACCGGATCGCGAACTCGCCTGTGCGCCGATTCTGTCCGAACTCGGGCAGGCTTACCTGGGCGCCATGCGCGCCGGTATCAACTGTGCGCTGGCCAACCGCCAGATCATCACCCACCTGACGCGCCAGGTGTTCGCGGAAGTATTGCCTCAGGCGGACCTGACCCTGCTATTCGATGTGTCGCACAATACCTGCAAACTGGAGACGCACCCGGTGGCGGGCCGCCAGCGCCAGCTGTTCGTCCACCGCAAGGGGGCCACCCGCGCGTTCGGCCCCGGCCATGCGGATATTCCCGCAACCCTGCGCGCGGTGGGCCAGCCGGTACTGATCGGCGGCTCCATGGGCACCGAATCCCATATCCTCGCCGGTTCCAGATCGGGGGCCGAGTTGTCCTTCAATTCCGCCTGCCACGGTGCCGGCCGCGCCATGAGTCGCCACCAGGCCACCAAGCGCTGGCGCGGCCGGACGCTGGTGGACGAGTTGGCCGAGCGCGGCATCATCATTCGCACGCCGTCCATGCGCGGTGTCGCCGAAGAGGCGCCCGGTGCCTACAAGGATGTGCGCGCGGTGGTGGATGCGGCCGAAAAAGCCGGCCTTGCCCACAAGGTGGCGCGGATGGAACCGCGAGTCTGTATCAAGGGCTGATCCGGCCCGCGCTACCGTGACGCCGGTTGCGGTCCTACACTCATTGCATTCGCACGTCGAACTATCGGGCGCGTCACCATGACCAATATGACTCTCAACAACGGTGTCGAGATACCGCAGCTGGGGTTCGGCACCGCCGCTATCGGCGAGTGGCAGCAAGACGACAGCTACGTTAGCGACACCATTCTCAAGGCGATGTCCATCGGCTACCGGCATTTCGATACCGCCTCCGTGTATGGCAACGAGCGTGCGCTGGGGCGCGCCATCCTCGAATCCGGTCTGCCGCGCCAGGAGCTGTTCATTACCAGCAAGGTCTGGGACACGGAGCAGGGCAGGGGCACGGCCGACGCCTTCGCGCGCAGCCTGGAGCGGCTGCAGCTGGACTACCTGGACCTGTACCTGGTGCACTGGCCGGTGCCGGCGTATACACGCGAAACCTGGGAGAGTATGGAGCGACTGTACGCGGAACGGAAAGTGCGCGCGTTGGGGCTGTCCAATTTTCGCCAGTCCGATATCGAACAGATCGCTACCTTTGCCGAGGTGCGTCCCACCTGCAACCAGATAGAGTTGCACCCCTACATGACCCAGAAACCGCTGGTGGATTACTGCCAGTTCCACAAGATGGTTGTGTCCTGCTGGTCGCCGCTGGGCTCCGGCAGCTGGAGCGGCGTGTCGACGGACGCAAAACCCATAGTGGACCCTGTGATCGTCGCGCTGGCAGAAAAACACGGGGTCAATGCGGGGCAGGTGATTCTGAAGTGGGATCTCCAGCGCGGGCGCGTCGTCATTCCCAAGGCCGAAAGCCTGCAGCATATCAGCGGCAATTTCGATCTCTACCGTTTTGAACTGAGTGACGAAGACCTGGAGGCGATCGATCGCCTCAACCGCGATTATCGCTTTGGTGCCGATCCGGATACGGCACACGAGAGCAACAAAAAGGTGCAGGTGCCAGACTAGCTGACTATCAAGGCGCGCAATGGGAAACGGGGCCGGTGGAATATTTTCCACCGGCCCCGGCCGTTAAGGACTTTTCCGGAATCTAGTAATTGAGGTCCGCAGGCTTGAACGGGCGCGCGGGTTCTTGTCCCAGCACACGCGTCAGCAGGTGGTTCATGGTGGCGGGGTCATTGTCAAAACCGCCGTGTGATTTGCTCGCGGTTGCGTCGCAGTGGCTGTAGTGAAAGGTGACCCCGGCGTTGTCCTGTTGTTCATTGAAGACTTTCATGCCCAGCAGCGCATCGTGACGCTTGTCCTCAAAGGCATTGGATACCAGGTACAGCAGTGACTTGCGGTAGACGCCGGCCACGTTGTCGCCGGTCTCCAGGTCATCGGACAGGTTGTAAATGGCGATGTCACCGAGGAGCTGGTCGCGGATCAGCGGCGCATAGTTTTCATTGAACAGCGTGTAGGTTGCCGCGGGGGCGAGCAGTGAACAGGTATCGATTTTGTCGAGCATGCCGTCCTGGAAGATGCGTTGCAGCAGGTGCCCATGCAGGATGGCGCCGGTACTGTGGCCGACCACATGGACTTTCTTGCCGCCGATCTCGTTGATGGTGTCGGTGAGAATCTTCAGGGTTTTTGCCCCGTCTGCCTCCGGACGCGCAAACGGCAGCGTGGCGCCGCGCTTCATTTCCCGCCATACGGCGCGACCGGGCACGCGGGTCAGGTTTTCGACACGGCGGTCGAACCAGTCGATGACACTGCCGCCGATGCTGCCTGCGATGTGCTCCGCCGCGTGGAACTTGCCCATCAGCACGTCTTTCAGCTCCTCCAGCAGGCCGGTGTCGTACATGAAGTGGAAGGGATAGATGCGGTTGGCGAGATACACATCCTTCATCGCCGCAATGCGCTTGGCCGAGGCCTTGATGCTGTTGAGGCCGCCGTGCGCATAGAAGAGCACATGGTCAAAATCCTGCGCGTGCCGGCGCATATTGTCTGCAATGGCAAAAACCTGGCTTTCATTGCTCCAGTAGCGGCCGCCATCGTGAAACTTGCCATCGTCGAAATGGACGAAGTGATTCCAGATCTTGCTGTGGCTGGGGGCTCCGGCGCTTTCTGACGGGTTGGCAGCCGAGGCGGTGCCGGCGCGGCGCGCGCGATCGAATATCTGCGGTGTCGGCAGGGCCACCTGAATCACCCACGCATCGTAAACAGATTCCAGCCAGTCCTCGTAGCGCCACAGGGCAATGCCCTTGTGGCCCCAGTCTTCGCCCCAGGAGTTTTGCACCCAGAATCCGTCCTCGTTATAGCCGACGATGGCGAAGGCGTGTCCACCGATGGTGCTGTCGCTGCGCTCGATAGTAAACTGGCCGTCCTTGTATGGGACCAGCGCCTGCCAGCCTGCGTGCACGGCTGCAGACACATAGATAATGCCGGTCTCGTTGATCGCCGAATGCATGTCGGTGATCTGCGGGTGAATCCGGTAGTAGGCGCCGATGGTACGCGACTTGGCATCTTCCAGCTGCTCGAATCCCAGCAAGCCGGCTTCGTTATTACCGTACAGTTCATCGAGGCAGACGCCCGAGTTCTGCCAGCCTTTAATCGCGCCTCGACAACTGGAGCCGCTGTAATCCTCTCCGGCCCATTCGTCGTAGCGGCGGGCCATGTGGTACAGCATCCATGGGCTCACTTTGAGCGGATGGTTTTGCAACTGGTACAAACGATTGATGACTGCGGCGAGACCGAAGCCGGTACAGGCTCCGTCGTTGCCCTGATCGAGTATGGTGAGATCACCGGGGGGATCCATTGCCGGCTGCAGTGGGGCGAGGCGGGGTTCGTAGTAACGATCGCGTAAATCTGGTGCATCGGAATTAACGTCAAACTTCTTATTGATTGTTTGCATGACAAGCTCCCTTTGTTGCCATTGACGATGACTGTCGCTAAATGAAAACCTCTTTCCTGAAGTAAACGTTCAATCCATACCTTCGAACGCGGCCGCTTAGATTAATCCATCGTTCGCGTGTTCAACAACGGTATACGGGCGCAACACGATCAGTGCTGCGCCGAATTTCTGTGCCAGCGCGAATCTCCCCTGCGTAATTCCGTGTAATCAGTCGACGGTCTCGGTCGTTGCCGGCCTGGACTCCTCGGCCCGGGCCATACGCTGCACCAGTGAGGGCTCCTGTGCCGCTTTCTGGTTCTGCTTGCGCAGCGCCTCCCGGTAGACGCGGTCGCCGACGATATATTCTTCTGCGCGCTGGTTGATGTCGCTGTAGCGACCGTTCAGCTCGGCGACTCTGGCGGACAGGTGCTCGAGGTCGAGGATGCCGTCGAAGTAGAGCGCGATCAGTCGCTCGCACTCGCGGGCGATGGCCAGGTATTCGTTGCCCACCTCGCGGTGGCCCTCGTAGTTTTTCTTGAAATTGAAAAATGTCTGCACACCGCCGAGCAGCGCGGTGAGCAGCGCCAGTGCGGCGCCGCTCCACTTGGTCCAGTCGGGCAGTTCGGCATTGATCAGCGAGAAGAACAGCGAGCCCAGGAACAGGTTGACCACTACGATCGGCACACCGCACAGGACGTGCAGGTGGCGCCCGCGCATCGACGCGCGAAAATGGCTGTGCTTGCACAGGTGGGCGTTCCAGCGCAGTTTTTCCAGAACTTGTACGGTGTTGGGTATCTGGCTCATGGGGAATTCTTATTGTCGCTCGGAGGCAGGGGAGGGGGGAGACTAGCAAGTTTTTCCGTCGGATTCATGTCCGCGCGGTGTCCTCGGCGCAGCCTGCCGAGGCTTCAGCGCCCCCTGCAGGCTGAGCCGTTATTGCGCGCTGGCCGGGTCGACGCTGGCCTGCCGCACGGAACGCGGTATGGCGAATAGAATCGACCCCAGTGCGGCCAGGCCCAGCAGCCAGCAGTACTGGATATGCCCCACCAGCGCCAGCGGCGATATCCCGGCGAGGGAGGAAGCCAACAGCGCCTGGGCGCCATAGGGCAGTAACCCCTGTACGACGCAGGAGAAAATATCCAGCAGGCTCGCGCTGCGGCGCGGGTCGACGCCATAGCGCGCGGCGATGTCGCGGGCCAGTTCGCCGTTCAGCAAAATGGCGACGGTATTGTTGGCCACACAGACGTTGGTGGCGGCCACAACGCCGCCGATCGCCAGCTCGCCGGCGCGGGTCGAGCCGCGGCCGCCGCACCGGGCAATCCCCTGTGCCAGCCAGGCCAGGCCGCCGCCGGACTTCATCAGCGCGCCCAGACCGCCGATCAGCAGTGACAGGATCAGGATCTCCTGCATACCGGAGTAGCCGGCATAGATATCCCGGGCCAGCACCGCGACGCTGTAATCCGGCTGCAGCGCGAGACCGACAGCGCCGGCGCACACTATGCCGGTGAACAGCACCAGGAACACGTTGATCCCGATCACCGCGAGCAGCAGCACCAGCAGGTAGGGCAGTACGCGCAGCAGCTGGTGTTGCTCTGCCGCGGGCGGCGCAGCGCTGGCACTGCTGCCCTGAAAGTAGAGCCACACCAGCGTCAGCAGTGCAGCCGGCAGCGCGATGCGGAAATTCAGGCGAAACTTGTCCCGCATGTCGACGCCCTGGCTGCGGGTGGCGGCAATGGTGGTATCGGAGATGACCGACAGGTTGTCGCCGAGCATGGCGCCGCCGACCACCGCGCCCAGGGTTGCCAGCAGCGGCAGGTCGCCGCCATCGGCGAGACCGATGGCGATCGGTGCGATGGCCGCGACGGTACCCATCGAGGTGCCCATGGCGGTGGCGACCAGTGCGGTGATGGCAAACAGTCCGGGCAGCACCAGATCGGGCGGAATGGCGCCGAGGGCGAGGCCGACCGTTGCGTCCACACCGCCGACCGCCCTGGCCACACTGGCGAAACCGCCGGCCAGCAGGTAGATGAGCACCATGGTGATCACGGTGTGGTCGCCGACTCCACGCACAAACTTTTCGATACGCTGATCCAGCGACCCGCGGGCCAGCAGCAGGGCAAGTGCGATCGCCGGCAGAATCGCGACCGGTGCGGATATCTGGTAGAAGGCCATCTCGGTGCCCTGTGCCTGGTACCAGAGACCGGCGCCAACGAACAGGGAGAGAAAGAGTACCAGCGGTAAAAGTGCGAGAGCGGAGGGTTTAGTCATAACCTCTGACTAGTGCGACTGAATCGTTTGAGTGGCGGATTGGAGATACTGAGGGGGCGGAATTATAGGACGCTGGAAATAGATGGCCAATAATCATTTGCCCGCGCGCAGTTTAAGCCGGTTATAAGTAACGGGTGGACGTTATTGACTGACGGCTGGTGCCCGACTTAGCGGGAGCGTGGAATGCGTCATCATATTTTCGCTTTTCAGCCAAATTGCCGGTGCTGTTATCGCCCCTTCTGATGCGGGCTCGCTAAATCGCTCAACCGTCGAACGAGCCCGGTGCAGGCTACTGCGACTTCTTGCGGCAGCGCAGTTCCGGCGCGCCGTACCCCCAGGTAACGCGCGCTTCGCCCTGGTGCTCCCAGAAGCTCTCGTTGCGGCCGCGGTAGCGGGTGCCGCTGGCACTGGGTTGCAGGTACATCAGGGAAGTGCTGTCGCCGCGCTCGGCGATCAGGGTGCGCGGTTCGGTCTTGAAGAAAGTGACAACAATTTCATTGGCGGGGTTGCCACCGCAGGCATAAAACACCGGCCCGGTGCCGGGCACCAGGCGGTAGCGGGCCTGCAGCCCGGCGATGCGCTGCCGGTAGCTGTCGGCTACACATTTTCTCTGGTCGTCGCTTTTCCAGCACGCGTTACGCCCCTTGATCCAGCCGCGCTGCTCCGCCTTCAGGGTCGGCG
Organism: Microbulbifer sp. SAOS-129_SWC; assembly: GCF_039696035.1. Taxonomy (GTDB): domain Bacteria; phylum Pseudomonadota; class Gammaproteobacteria; order Pseudomonadales; family Cellvibrionaceae; genus Microbulbifer. Next base: position 3,163,857 of record NZ_CP155567.1, on the reverse strand, counting down.
GATGTTCATTGACGGCCTTCTGCTGCGCGGCGCGGTAAACTTCCCCCAGTTTGCGGTCGAGGGACGCCAGCGCACGGTCTGCGCAGATCAGCGCCTCGATGCTGCCGGCTTCCACCGCACTGCAGTCATACGAGGGCGAGAAAGCCCGGGGTTCGGCGGTGCTGGCCCCGCAACCGCTCAGCAGTGCGAGCAGCACAGTGCTGCAGAGGAGGTTGTTGGCAAAAGCGCGGTCGATCATCGGTGGTCTCCGGTTACCGCTAAAGTGTGGCACAGGGGACCGCCGGCCGACCAGACCGGAGCCGCCGCAATCAGCGCGCGGCGGGTCGGCGCCGACTGTGGACAGCGCGACCCTCCGCGGTAGACTGAGGGCCGTCATACAAAACAATAACAACCGGGCCGCAGCGGCTCCGTTTCTGGGGGAATCCATGGCAATCACACGGCAGCATTTTATCGTGCTGGGTCCGGTTGTGGCCGCGCTGTTTTATCTCGCACTGCTCGGCGCCGGCATGGCGCACGCGCCGGCGGCCACCGCCGCCATCACCCTGCTGACGGTCATCTGGTGGATCACCGAGGCGCTGCCGATACCGGCCACGTCGCTGGTACCGTTTGTGCTACTGCCCCTGGCTGGTGTCGCCGACCACAAACTGGTGGCCGCGTCGCTGGGCAGCCATGTGATCCTGCTATTGATGGGCGCGTTTATGCTGTCCAAGGCGCTGGAGAAAAGCGGTGCCCACGAGCGGCTGGCGCGCTACATGCTGCAGCTGGTGGGGGTGTCTTCCGGGCGCCGGCTGGTGCTGGGCTTTATGCTCGCCGCCGGCGTGCTCAGCATGTGGATCTCCAATACCGCTACCACGCTGGCGATGCTGCCGATTGCGCTGGCGATTGTCGCGCGGGTGGAAAACCGCCGCCTGACCACCGCATTGATTCTCGGCATCGCCTACGCCGCCAGCCTCGGCGGTATCGGTAGCCCGATCGGTACCCCGCCGAATGTGATCTTTATGGGGATTTACGAGGCAACCACCGGGCGTGGCTTTACATTCCTCGAGTGGATGAAGATCGGCGTCCCGGTGGTCCTCGTGACCCTGCCACTGATGGCCCTGTGGCTGACGCGCAACGTGCGCCTCGAGCGCAATCTGGAGCTGCCGGCAGTGGGCGCCTGGCGCGCCGAAGAGGTGCGCACGCTACTGGTATTCGGCCTGGCGATCCTGCTGTGGATCACCCGCAAGGAACCCCTCGGTGGCTGGAGCGGACTGCTCGGCGTCGACAGTGCCGGCGACAGCACGGTGGCGCTGGCGGCGGTGGTACTGATGTTCCTGGTACCCGACGGCCGCGGCAGTCGCCTGCTCGACTGGCCCACGGCGGTGGACATTCCGTGGGGCATGTTGCTGTTGTTTGCCGGTGGCATTGCACTGGCCAAGGGCTTCGTCGCCTCCGGCCTGAGCGATACGCTCGGCAACGGCCTCAGCTTCCTGACCGCGCTGCCGCTGTGGCTGATGCTGGTGTTGCTGTGCCTGGCGGTGACCTTCCTGACGGAAATCACCAGCAACACCGCCACCGCCACGCTGCTGATGCCGATTCTCGCGGTGGCCGCAAAGGCGGCGGGGTTCGACCCGCAGGTGCTGATGATTCCGGCCGCCATGTGCGCCAGCTGCGCCTTTATGCTGCCGGTGGCCACGGCCCCGAACGCGATAGCCTACGGCACCGGCAGGGTACCTATCCGCGAAATGGCGCGGGAGGGCGCGGCACTGAGCGTGCTGGCGGCGCTGGTGATCGCCGCCATGAGCCGGTTGTTACTGGTGTAGTGAGCGGATTCCACTCGGCAGACGTTGGTCCGGCGGCACCGCTTTGCCGCGGGGCGCGCTGCACACTGCATCGAGGTTTTCCCTGCGAATAAAATCACCAGTCCATTTTCGCGCGGATAAATTTCGCCAGCGTTTTGCCATTGGCAATATGCTGGGCGATGCGCGGGTGCTGGCCGTAGCCGGTGAAGGGGAAGAACAGCGTATCCAGCCTGTGATCACCGAATTCGCTGCGCATGCGTTTGACCGCGCTGCGGATATAGTCCGGCCACTTGTCAGTGGCGGTGGCGTCCATGCTGCCGAGTGCGCAAACGATTTCCGCATGCGGGTATTTGGCGCGGATCGAGCGCACGAAATCCACATAGGCCTGAACGCGCTGGGCGTCGCCGGGCACCGGCTGCAGACGCTTTTCCCGATCGATCAGCCAGCTGTCATTTTGCAACAGGTTGATTACCACCACTTCCGGGGTCCACTGGCTGAAGTCCCAGCGGCTGTCGTTATCGCCCACTGCGCTCAACTGGTCGTAGTAGTCCGGCATGGTGAACGGGAACCAGCTGACCATGATGCCGATACCGCTTTTGCACACGGTGTGCAGCTCCGCCCCCAGCTGGCGCGCCGCCACCGAGCCATAGGCCCAGTAGTTGTTCTTTTCCGCGGCCAGGTCATCGCGGCCGTTATTCGCACCCTCGTTGCCCATACCGCAGGTGATTGAATCGCCGTAGATCTCCATGCGGTGCGCGGGGCGCGCCGGAAGTGGCAGCAGTTTGCCGCCGTCGGCCAGCTCCAGCCCCTTGAAGGCGGTGGCGCCTTCTTCACCTTCAGTACGCTTGTACAGCTCCAGTGTGTGTTCGCCCGGGGGCAGGGCGCGGCTGATCTCGTAGCGCTGTTCTCCCTTGTTGGCCTGCAGCACGAACGGGTGTTCGGCGTTGCCGTCCACAATCACGCTGTAGTAGTTCTGGCCTTTTTCATCGTCCAGCCACAGGCTCAGGTCGGTACCGGTAAAATGGGCCCGGACGCTGGAACCGGGCCAGGACAGTAGCGGGGCTTTGCCGTCTGTGAAGTCGATACGGCCGGTGTAGCGCAGTTGCGGCGCGTCGGCGTCGATGCGGGTGGCAGCCGGCAATTGGCCGGAGATTAGCGCCAGCCACAGGGCGGCGGTGATGGCGAACAGTCTTGTCATCGCGGGTATCCATTATTGTGCTACCGCGATTCCAGCGCCGCGGTGGCGCATATGGTAGCGCTACAATTTTTGGCATGCCAGAGATCTCCCCTGCCACGCTCACCGCTGTTCAGACTTAATAATTCAATGAAAACACGGTAAAAAGACATCTTTGCCCCGCAGTGACCAGGATGATTTATGGCAAAGACGCTACAACTGGAATCGATGCCCTCCAGGCCCCGCCTGTATCTGCGCGCGCTTTGCGCGCGAAAATCCGGGAAACTGCCGCTAACTCCGGGGGGACAGGCGGATGACAGGGCGGGTGAACCGGCGCCTGAGAGGGATCAGGCGGCGACCGGAGAGCTGGCCAGAGTCTCACTGCAGCGCGTGCGCCCCGACCCGGCCGCGCTGAAAGCCTACCGCGAGGTTGGCGGATTTGCCGCCAGCGGTAGCCTTCCGGCCACCTATCCGTTCGTTCTGGCCATGCCACTGCAGATGGAGCTGCTGGTGTCGGATGCGTTTCCGTTCCAGGTACTGGGGCTGGTCCATGTGCGCAATGTCATCACCCAGTATCGTCCCGTTGCTGAGGACAGCGCGCTCGATCTCGAGTGCCGGCTGTGTGGCCCGCGCCCGGCGGCCAGGGGCCTGGAATTCGACCTCCACACACAGGTCAGCGCCGGCGGTGATCTGCTGTGGGAGTGCACCAGCACCCTGTTGCGGCGGGAGCGGCGCGGAACGGGGCGGGTAGCCCGCGGTGCCCGCAAAGTGCTGCCAAATCTCAGTGCGGCCACCGTGCAGCGCTGGGATATCCCCGCCAATATCGGCCGCCGCTACGCCGCCGTTTCCGGTGACCGCAATCCGATACACCTGTCCCGCTGGAGCGCCAGGCTGTTCGGCTTCCCGCGCGCCATTGCCCACGGAATGTGGACCAAGGCGCATTGCCTCGCGGCGCTGGAACCGCAGTTGCCCACCGGCCCCTTCCGCATCGATGTTGCCTTCAAATTGCCAATCCTGCTGCCGGCATCGGCGCAGCTGCACTACTGCAGTGCCGACGGTGCGATTGATTTTGCGGTGAAAGACGGTTCGGGCAAAAAACCGCATCTGCAGGGGCGTATCGAGTCACTCTGAATTCAGGTAGCGGCCTGTTGGCCGCGCCCTGAGATTTTATCCGGGCGTCTCTTCGGTACCCCCAAGGACATACACCACTTTGCCGATCAGTTTGTCCCGGCTCACCGTGCCGAACATGCGCGAGTCCAGGCTGTTACAACGGTTGTCGCCGGCGATAAACAGCCTGCCATCCGGCACGGCAATCTCGGGGAAATTGGCCAGCCGGCACAGTGTCTTGCCCGGGAGAATATAACGTTCGTCCCGGCGTTCCCCATTGCGTGTCACCACGGAGTCCGCGAAGGCGATTCTGTCACCACCTTGCGCCACTACCCGGCCAACAAACGCGTTATCCGAGTGCGGCGCGCGGTAGACGACGATATCCCCCGGTGCTGGTTCCGAACTGCGATAGGCAAAGGTCTCCACCACGATCAGGTCGCCGGGGTTCAGGGTCGGCTGCATGGATCTGGACGGCATACTGAAAAAGGTGATTCCCCAGATCCGGGCGCGGGGATCGAGCGATGCCGTGCCGTAGGGATTAATGATATAGACAGCCAGCGCAATGACTGCGGCGGCGGCGAAAAACAGCAGTGGTGATCGTTTCATCGATGGCGTCGCTCGCGGGGGTTGCGATCCGCTTTTGGTTGAAGGCCTATGTCGGGCGCGCCTCAATTGTACAGGCTCTGTCAGCGCTGGTGGAGCGTGTCAGCCCCCGCGCAGTAGCCGCCTGCAGCCCGGTGATGGTGCCGGAAATGGGTGTGGTATGCTGCGTTTTTCGCCCAGCACTGGCAGTGAATATACACAAAAATATTCCTGCGGCAGAGATCCCGCTGTGGATACTGCTCCCGATGAAGGAAACATGTCATGCGCAACTTTCGCGAAATCGAGTCTGTCGTTGTCGAGCGCTTTGGAGGCGAAACGGCACTGCAAGAGCAGCTGACGCGGCCGAAATCCGCCCTGGCACTGCGCCGCATAGCGGACAACCTCTGGCTTTCGGAAGCCTCCAAGGCGGTCTTTCAGGCCGGCTTCAACTGGAAAGTGGTGGCAGGCAAGTGGCCGCGGATCGAGGAGATCTTTCGCGGTTTCGATCTGGGTTATTGCCGCTTCCTGTCGGATGAGGCTCTGGAGGAATCCATGCGTCAGGAGGGCATGATCCGTCACTGGACAAAGACCCGGTCGATCCAGCGCAATGCAGATTTCTTCAAGCAGCTGTCTGATGCACACGGGGGGCTCGGAAATTATTTTGCCGGATGGGATAGCGAAAACTACGCGGACAACCTGCGCGCACTGCAAAAGGGCGGCGATCGCCTGGGCGGCAGGACGGCACAGGTATTCCTGCGCCGCATGGGGGTGGACACCCTGATATTTTCCAGCGATATGGTGCAGGCCCTCATCCGCGAGGGCGTAGTGCAGAAAACGCCTTCGTCGAAAAAAGACTGGGCGGCACTGCAACAGGCCATCGCCACCTGGCAGGGGCAGGTGGATCGGAGCCTGAATGAAATCAGCCAAATACTGGCATTTTCCGTCGGTTGACAGCCGGCGGCGCGGGCACAGGGATGGCATGTGCGCGCAGAGCACAGGGAAACGAAAAGTAGTGACGGTTATGGAAGACAGAAAACCCTTCAGCCTGGCAGCGCTGGTATTTGTATTCGCACCACTCGCAATCCTGTTTGCGCTGTTATTTTTTCTGGTTTACCAGAATCTCGATTATGTCATCAATGGCGAGCGGCTGGATACCGTGGTCACCGGCAAGAGCGAGCGCCAGGTGGATAGCCGGCCGCGGGAATCGAAGCCGGCCACGGCGCTGTATCTGCATTTCCGTTACCCGTCGCCGCGCTTCACCGGTTATTTTGAAACCGCGTCCGAGCTGGCGCCGCTGATCTACTGGCTCTACGACGAGGGTGACGAGATCGGCGTTTACTACCAGTTGAACCAGTCGCCGCAAGTGGTAATCGCCGCGCCGCTGCAGTTCTGGCGCATGCCGCTGTTGGCGCTGTTCTTCCTGGTGCTCTATCTGCCGGTGGGGATCAACTGCTGGCACCGGGGTGGGCGCTCGCGGGAGCTGAAGTTTGCGCTGGCCGTCACCGTGGCCGGGCTTGCGTTCTACAGCGTATCGGAGTTCACTGCGCACCGTGCGCTGCAAGAGCAGATGGCGGTGGAGAAACAGGCGGAGCAATATTGGCGGCACTGGCCCGCGTTCGAGTCGGCCAATCCCAAACCACCGTGGTGGCACAGTGTTCCGTTGGGGCGCTACAACCCGCTGCAAGGCAATCTGCAGCCCTATTACAGCTTTAACGAGCGAATGTACCAGGGCAAACCCGAACACCCGGGCATGATCCGCTACAAGGTGGCCTACGCAAAAATGCTCGAACTGCAGGACGACCCTGCCGCAATGATTGGCTGGTTATGCCAGGGCCGGTATGCGGAAATGTTGCCGCTGTATGAATTTTATTTTCAACAGTTCTATACCACAGACTGGGAAGTTGACTGCGACTACGACTGCTCCAACGAGAGCACGATCACCGGTCTGGCAGCGGATATTGCCGCGCTGCGCCTGGATCTGGGTGATATCGACCGCGCGCAGCAGGTGCTGGATCGCGTCTACCACGATAAGTATTCCGGGGCCTCGCCCTATAGCCAGTATCAATGGCTGTACGAACAGACCCGCCTGCTGATGAATACCCGTGGCACCTCGGCGGCACGGGCGCGCATCGATCAGGACCGGCACGCACTGATGCAGCGGCTCCAGCAACTGGGGCTGAAGAAGCACCTGAAAAAGACCCGGGATCTGTTCCGGTTTCCCTTCCGCCCGCTGGGCATCCATGGTGACGGCCCTGTCCGGTATCGCGCGGAACCGCCTGCTGCCGATAGTGCCTGAGCTGCCACCGGCTGCACGGTAATGGTGACGCCGCGCCCCGCACGCCGCGGGGCACGGTTGGCGCTTCGCGTGTACACTGGAAGACAAATTCTCCAGCCGTTGATACACCGATGAAATGCATCCTGATTGCGATACTTTCCGCGCTACCCCTGCTCGCCGGTGCGCAGTCCTGGCACAGCGGGCCGGGCCGCGTGACCCTGGTGGAGCTGTATACCTCGGAGGGATGCAGCAGCTGCCCGCCGGCGGAAAAGTGGCTGAGCAGCCTGAAGGGCAGGCCGGGCCTGTTCCGGGAATTCGTCCCCCTCGCATTCCACGTAGATTACTGGGACGGTATCGGCTGGAAAGATCCCTTCTCCAGCAGTGCCTACAGCGTGCGCCAGCGCCGCTATGTCCGCGCCGGTGCGGCGAGCCAGGTATATACGCCCGGGTTCATGATTGATGGTCGCGAATGGCGCGGCTGGTTCCACGGGCAGCGCAACTGGCAACGTGCGCAGGGGGAGCCCGGCGAGCTGAGTGCGCGCCTGCAGGGCGGGCAGCTGACCGCCAGTTTTGCGCAGAAGCGCAATGCCGTGTTGAATGTGGCGATACTGGGAATGGGGCTCGTCCAGCAGATCGGCGCCGGCGAAAACAGCGGCCGCACGCTGACACACGATTTCGTGGTGCTGGACCTAGTGCGTAAGAAAGGGGAAGGCGAGTGGCAGCTCAAACTGCCGGCCATTCCCGATCGCGGGCAGGCGCGAACGGCCCTGGCGATCTGGGTGTCGCCGCCGGACTCCCAGCAGGCCGTGCAGGCGCTGGGAGGGTATCTTCCCACTGGCGAGTAGCGGCCTTCGCCAATCCGGTTCTTTCGATATTGCTCCCTTCGAAAGCGGCGCTTTGCATCGCCGCACCTTGCATAGCCGCACTTCGTATAGCGGCACATCCCTGTGCCGCTGGTGCAGCCCGGAAAGGCTAGCGCAATTCCCAGTTGCCCTGCCGGTATTGCAACACCGACAGCCGCCCCTGATCGAGGAACTGCAGGTTCTGCACCCGGAAAGGCGCTTGCAATCCGGAGGCCGCCAGTTTGGCGGTATCGATGGGCACGGTCATTTCGCGCTGGCCCGCCTCCAGCCACTGCGCCTGATACGCCAGCAGCGCCGGCCGGGTATTACCGCTGCTGTCGGTGCCGAACACCAGCGCGCGCGCTTCAAAGCGACCCGCATCGCGGACGTCCACGGATAGCTTCAGCTGTTGTGCATCGCTGTCGATGGCAGAGATGGCAGCTGTCTCCCGGAAGATGTCCGCAGCCACGACAGCGACACGCTGAATGGGTTCGTTGCGGCCATTGCGCAGCGTGGAGCGCACTTCAATCCGCCACAGCTCGCCGGGCACCGAGGGTGAGTTCACCGCAATCGGCCACTCGGCGCGATAGTCGTTGCCGTTGCGCTTGCCGCTGACCGCGTAGCGCTTGCCGTCGGGGGCGATCAGGGTGGTGGCAATGGACTCCAGTCTGGCGGCGGCGCCGCTGGCTCTGGCGTCCAGCACCAGCGTGCCGTCGCGGGAGAAACGCAGTGTCGGTGCCTTTACATCCAGGGCGATATCACTGTGCTTGTCCAGCACGTAGACAATGTATTCGGCATCGTTGCGCGCATTGCCGTTGGCCTGCAGAGTAAACTTGCCACGCCCCATATCCTCCGGCACGCGCATCACGTGGGCGCGACCATAAAACTGCGGAAAATTCTGCCGCAGACCCTGCGACTTGCGGTACAGCGCGATACTGTCGTCATCGACGCGCCGGCGTTCCCTGCCGTTTGATAGCGTCATGCCTTTCGGGATTTTGTTGTCGACCAGCCGCTTGCCATTCGCGTTGCGGTCGAGTGGTGAAATCTGGATGACAGCCTGCTTGGCATCCAGTACCAGCTCGGCGCCGCGATTCAGCTCGGCACCACTGACCTTGCGGAAGAACACGCGGCTCTGCTGCTCGCTGCCGCGGTCGGCCAGCTGCTGGTCAGCGGCCGGATCCACGTATTGGGAGAAGTGTACTGGCGCGCGACTGCGGTTGAGAATTTCCTGCGCAGACACCGAGGCGCTGAATGCACAGATAAGCAGTGCAGCCTGGATAAGTATGGATTTCATGGTGGCCCCCTTAAATGTCGTTTCTCAGGATAACGTCGAGGTTGAAGCATTTGCGCCGGCTCTGGTTGTGGCTGAGCGGCTCGCCGTCACGGGTTCTGTTGTAATCGTAAAACCACAAATTGCCGGCGGCCTTCTGCGAGCTGCAGTTCAGGAAGCCGTCGGAGCAATTGTCCAGCCACGCCTGAGTCACTTCGAGGCCGAGGTTTTCCGTGTAGCCACCGCAGTAGCTGTCGGCATCCCACACCGCAGTTTCCACATCGGTGCCGACAATATTCCAGAAGCCCACCGGCAGCGACGGTCGCCCGGTCGTGCCGAGTAGCCAGTTATCGTTGTAGTAGGCCATCCAGCTGGTCTGCTGCATACGCACCGCATCATTCTGGTAGCCGAGCAGCCAGCCCACGGATGCCTCGAAGACATTACCGGACATCACCGCATCCGCCAGTGGGGTTCCGGCACTGGACGCGGCAATCACATCCACCCAGCGGATATTGTCGATAATGGCGGGGTAGCGGCTGTCCCAGGTGGGGTTGGAAAGGATCCAGCGCATGACGTTGCCGCCATTGGAATGCGTGACCACCACCAGATCGTCGATATTCATCGACTCGATAAAATTGTACAGCTGTGTCGCCAGACAACCGGCAGCGGCATCGTCCCACATGTACTCTTCAAAATCGCAGTTAACCACCAGCAGGTTGCTGCCGGTGGGCAGCCCCTGGCGGACGGATTCCACCATTTCGGAGGTCCAGTAGTCGTTGTAGGCATCCGACTGGTTGCCGGTGCCGTGCACCAGCGCAATGCCGGTGGCAGCCAGGGATGACACCGGCGAAAGCAGTGCCAGTAGCAGCGTTGCCAAAAGGGAAAGTTCTCTCGTGTTCATCGATCATTCACCTGTCTTTTACTCTTATTTTTTGAACAAGATTGAAACGCAATGCGGGGACCCAAAAACTATACAAATGGACTGCATTGCGGTTCGAGCAATACCCGGGCGCTTATTCCCGGGTAGCGGGTACGGCGTGATACATCGGTACAGCGTGATACTGAGTGAGCCGGCACTGCTTGATTGCCGGGCTGGTAACTTACCGCCGGGCAAAAGTTACCGCGGGGTAAGTTGAGCGCTGCGGAGATCGCGCTCGTGTCAGATTCTACAGTGACCACTTTTACAGTGGAGGTCATTTTTTGTTTCAGGAGGCGACAGGATTTGAATTTTGTGCGCCAGCGCAAGAAAAAAATCCGTCTCGAAAAGCTGCTGTCGCCGGAAATGTTTTTTGACTTTTAAGTCATTTTCCAGTTACCCGAAAATAATCTGTAAAAAAATATCGGGTGCCACCTGTCGCTGTTTTTTTGCGTGCCAGTTGCGGAAAATATTTGATTAGCGTCCCGGCAGGACGGGGCTGAAAATTGCCGCGCAGGTGTCGAGACTGCCGTCAACATGGGGAGTGGCCGGCGGGGTGATAAAGAATTTCAGCTAATCTCGAGTGCCAGTAAGAATTTGTTGAAGAATGCTTCTGGCGCAGCTTCTTTACTGGCAACTACCCTTCTTTGATCGCCGCCGGGGTTTGAACGCCGACTCCGGTTATCCTGTTGAATGGAGCGCATGATGACCACGATTACCACCAAAGATGGTGCGGAAATTTATTTCAAGGATTGGGGCTCCGGTCAGCCGGTTATGTTCCACCACGGCTGGCCGTTAAGTGCCGATGACTGGGACGCGCAGATGCTGTTTTTCGTCAACCGCGGCTATCGCGTCATTGCCCACGACCGGCGCGGCCACGGCCGTTCCAGCCAGATCTCCACTGGCCACACCATGGAACAATACGTGCTCGATGCGCTGGCGGTGGCGGAGCACCTGGGATTGAGTGACACGGTACATATCGGCCACTCCACCGGTGGCGGCGAGGCGGCCAGCTATGTCGCGCGCTTCGGCAAGGGGCGTGTGGCCAAGCTGATCATGGTAGCCGCAGTGCCACCAATCATGGTGAAAAGTGATTCCAACCCCGACGGCACACCACTCGAGGTGTTCGATGATTTCCGCAAACACCTGGCGGCGAATCGCTCGCAGTTCTATTACGACGTGGCCAGTGGGCCCTTCTACGGTTATAACCGCGAGGGCGCGGAGGTATCGCGGGGAATTATCGAAAACTGGTGGCGCCAGGGCATGATGGGCAGCGCGCTGGCCCATTACGAGGGCATCAAAGCCTTCTCCGAGACAGACTTCACCGAGGACCTGAAGAACATCGATGTGCCGACCCTGATCCTGCAGGGAGACGACGATCAGGTGGTGCCGATCGAAGCCTCTGGCATGCTGTCGTCCAAACTCATCAAAAATGCGTCCCTCAAAATCTACAAGGGCTATTCGCACGGATTGCTGACCACCAATGCGGACGAGCTCAATGCCGATATGCTGGCGTTTATCGAAAGTTAACCGGAACTGTCAGTGGCACGGGTAACCGGCCGCTGTTTCCCCGTCGGGTGATCGCCGGGATCACTCCGATACCTGCGCACTGGCTATGGCTTCCAGCTTGTCGCGGCCGCGTTGTTCCAGGGTATCCAGCAGCGCGGAAAAATTGCCCGCATCGACAAAGACCTTTTCTACACCTTCGCGCTCCGCGCGCGCCTTACGCTCGAACAACTGACACATGCGCGGATGGTTGGTGAGGTTTACCTGTACTCTGGGTTCCCGGGCAGCGAGCTGGCGGATGCGGTGAACGCTGGCCAGATACTGCTCGGCGCGCTCGCGTCCCTCGAAATTGGTACCCATGCCGCCGACAATAAACGCGCGGTAGCGCTTGTCCCCCAGTCGGGCGAAGAAGTCCACCGACATGGAGCCCGGCGTGTGGCCCGGTGTCAGGTAGAGTTTGACGGTCGTATCGCCCAGGGTCACCTCCCGCCCGTCGCGTTTGACAAGTTCGAACTTCGGCAGCGTGAAGGCTCCAGACTCCTGCTTCCGGCTCTTCGCCGCCTGTGCTTTAGCCAATGACAGGTCGGCGGCGCTCATCAATACCCGGCTGCCGAAATGCGACTGCAAGTACTGTGCACCGGACAGGTGGTCCGAGTGCCCGTGGGTGACCAGGATGATTTTGAGCGCTGCGGGATCCAGGCCCAGCTTGCGCATGTTGCCGGGAATCCAGCGGCCGTACGGCGCCTCCAGGGTATCGACCAGAATCAGCCCGGCGCTGGTTTTAATGACATAGGCAGAGATCCATTTGTCGCCAACATAGTAGACATTGTCGAATAGCTGGAAGGGTTCCACATAACCTTTGTCCGGATCCAACGGCGGAATGGCGTTGTCGTCGGCAGCTGCGGGCAGGGCACAGGTCAGTAGTGTGGTGAACAGGGCGGCGAACATTGAGCGCATGCAATTTCCTTGGTGTTATTTTTGTGGTGTTCCGGCGCGACCTGGGTGGTCGCGGCCAGTGACGACTATTGGTGTAGACAGTCTCTGTTATCATGGCGTTCCCGAAGTATCCGTAACCCCGAAGTATCCATAACCCCGAAGTATCCATAACCCCGAAGTATCCATAACAGAGTGACCAATGTCAGAGTCCATGTATTTTTACGAGCCGCACAAAGGGCACGGCCTGCCCCATGATCCGTTCAACGCACTGATCGCACCGCGGCCGATCGGTTGGATTTCCTCGCAGGACAGCGCGGGCAATCTGAACCTGGCGCCGTACAGCTTCTTCAATGCGTTCAATTACCACCCGCCGATTATCGGGTTCGCCAGCGTGGGCGAAAAGGATTCACTGCGCAATATCCGCGAAACCGGTGAATTCTGCTGGAACCTGGTGACCCGGCCGCTGGCCGAGGCGATGAATGAGACTTCGGCGGCGGTGGCCGCCGAGGTGGATGAATACGCTCTGGCCGGGCTGGAGACCGCCGCCTCCACTGTTGTTGGCACGCCGCGCGTGGCCGCGAGCCCGGTGGCCATGGAGTGTAAATTGAGCCAGATACTACAGCTGAGCGGCGCCGACGGCACCCGTGTGGACACCTGGGTAGTCTTCGGGGAAGTGGTGGGTGTGCATATCGCCGAGCACCTGCTGGAACAGGGAGTCTATAACACCGCCGCCGCGCAGCCGGTGATGCGTGCCGGCGGCCCGGCAGATTACTTCGGGGTGGATGCGCAACAGGTTTTTCAACTGTTCCGGCCACAGTAACGCCAGCTGGCGGGAATGACGCGCATTACTGGAAATCGGGCGGCGAAGGTTATAGCTTTGGCAATATCCGGGTCGGTCTGTGCAGGCCGTCGGACGACGGCGAACTGGCTGTCGGCTTGCCAGGCGGAATAACCACAGGGATTCGCCCACAACCACAGGGGAATGCGGATTATGTGCGACGAAAAGAGCAACAGGGATATTGAGGACTATTACCGCCGCAACAAGATCAGCCGGCGGGATTTTGGCCGGATCAGCATGGGCGCCGCACTGGCGATGGCATTGCCGCTGTCGGCCTGTGCCGGCGACGGGCAAAAGGTGGTGGCGTCAAATGTGAATATCAAAACGCCGGATGGCGAGGCCGATGCCTATTTTGTGCACCCCGCCGAGGGGCGGCACCCGGCCGTGGTCATGTGGCCGGATATCTTCGGTATGCGCCCCGCCTTCCGCCAGATGGGCAAGCGCCTGGCCGAGGCCGGCTACGCCGTACTGGTGGTCAATCCCTACTACCGCAATACCCATAAACAGCTGGTCCCCGACGACGCCACGGTGATCGATCCCGAATTGCGTCAGAAGATCTGGCCCCGGGCGCGGGAACTGGCCGGCACCCTGTCGCCGCAGACCTGTGTGACCGATGGTCGCGCCTTTATCGCATTTCTGGACAAACAGCCGTCGGTAGATACCGCCAGGAAGGCCGGGGTGATGGGCTATTGCATGACCGGCTCTTACGCCTTTCGCATGGCCGCGGATATGCCGGCGCGTATTGGTGCCGGAGCCTCTTTCCACGGCGGTGGCCTGGTTACTGACAAGCCCGACAGCCCGCACCTGCTGATTCCCCGGATCAAGGCCGATTTCCTGGTCGCCATTGCCGCGAACGACGACGAGCGTGACCCGAAGGCCAAGGATGTGCTACGCGAGGCCTTTGACCGCGCGGATGCATCGGCGGAGATCGAGGTCTACCCGGGTACGCTGCACGGCTGGTGCCCGCCGGACTCTGCCGCCTACAACCCGGCGCAGGCGGAACGCGCCTGGGGACAGATGTTGCAACTGTTCGCGCGCACACTCAACACATAGAGCTGATTGCCCGGTCTGGAAAATTCGCCGGGCGCGGCTACGATCGCCAGCCTTTTGTTCGCTGCAAGAATCTTCGGGCGCACAATGCAAATGCGGATCACCGCATTTGCATTGCGCGCCCGTGGCATGCCGGGGTAGGGAAGACAGGTAGCTCCAGCGTTGTCGGTGTACGCTGTCAGTGTTGCGGCAGCGAAAAATCGACCAGGGCCATGACGTAAAATGACCGCCGATCCTGCGCGGGTTTATAGATCCACTTGCGTGCGGCGGTACGCGCGGCCTGCTGAAAGCCGCTATCCGGACTGGCATCGACAACCTCGACTTCGGTGACGCGGCCGATATTGTTGACCTTCAGGTTCATCAATACCCACCCCTCCACTCTCGCATCCCGCATCTGCTGCGGGTAATAGGGGTGTACCTTGACGATCGGGCGTACGCGGACCTGATCCGCCGGTGCCGGGCGCGGCGGCGGGGTGACGGTGCTGGCACAGGCGGCCAGTAGGCCGGTGAATACAACGCTTATTATTTTTTTCATGTTCATTCCTGAAACGGAGGAACTGCCGCATTGATGGTTAACTTTGCAGGTAGGCGCCTGTTGCCTGGCGTTGTAGCCAAGTTGCAGCGGCGACGGACCACATCGCGGTAAAGCAGCATTAAACCGTCGCGAGAAAGCTCCCCAGCAGCAGGGTCAGCGCGATGGTAATCAGCCCCTGCACAAGGGCGATCACAATGGCTTTCAGAAAGCCGGTCCCCAGAACCAGCATATAGGCAATGGCCGCCAGTGGTATTGTGATCAGCAGGCCGTATTGCTCGGTGACACCGGGAATAAGGCCTCCGACAAAATGCTGGATGATGACGGCGAGCAGCAGCGCGAACAGGCAGTAGAAGGCCCCCGTGTTGCGCGCACCCATCATCGACGCCGCCATCTTAAGTGGCAGAACCAGCACGGCCACGACAATAATCAACAGGATAATAAATTCCATAATCTGTACCGGTTCAGTACCTTTTCAAAAGCGCATCAATAACCGCTGGCACATACGCAGGACCACTGGCTCGCGCCAGCCAGTTGCAAGACCTCCGCTGCGATCGGTCCCGCCCGCTGCTACCCGCGGGCGGGAGGCTGTTGCCGCCGGCCTAGCGGGCGAGTTCGCCTTTGCCGGAGACAGTGGAAAAATTCCACAGCAGCGCCTCGGCAATCATCAAGCCGATGGCACAGCACAGGCTGCCCACAATTACCACGCCGATCCCACCGCCGACGATGCAGCTCAGGCTGGCGTCGCACTGTGCAATCGCCAGCGCCCGATAGGCAATGCCGCCGAACACAAAGGCCGCAGTGGCGAGAAAAGGCAGCGGAAACAGCAGATAGATACCGGCACGGTTCCAGCTGTGCCGCGGCAGGATGCCGCCGTGTCGCTGTTTCCGTTGAATGATCGACAGGGAGATGGGAATGAGTAATACCAGGATGTAGGGGAAAAACGGGAAAAACAATAAACCACTGAAAAACGATACGAAGATCATCACGCTGAAAAAGATCTTATACAGATTGTAAATGCTCACAGTCGTCTCCTTGACAGCTTTGCATACTTATCTTTGTTTATTATTGGGCGATTAGCGCACTGTTGTGGTTTAACTCTGTATCTGGATGGTTGGTGTTTGATCGGCCATCTGCCGATCCCGTAACTACTGCTGGAGAAGCTCCTGTACCGGCCGCAGTTATTTTGCGGTGCTGTGAATTTCTGGTTGCTTGAAATAAAAATAACCCAATAGCGACTATCGGTAAACGTGAAATTCGACAGCTGCTCACTGACATTGTAGTCCAACTTGCCATTGTGTCCGGTCAAAGTCGGAGCTTGTGAACGCGGGCAAGAATTCACCTGGGAAACTGCTGTTTACAGAATTTTTATTCCTGTGCATCACGCCCGTGGAGAAGTGTTACCGATGACAGTGTCACCATTCGTAACCGTCTTCGGAATTCTGTTTCTCCCGGTGGGTCAGCGCGGAAGCGAATTCTTCGAAGGAGGGGGCATCAGCCTTTACTGTTCGTGCCCCCGATGTCTACGCATCTGTTGTCTACATACCTGTTGTTTGCAGATTTCCTTGTTTGCACACCTCTTGTGTACACCCCTTCGTCATTCTCTATGGTGGTTTTAGTGCCACAGACTTTGACCGCGCAGGCTGCGGCGCTCTCACGCCAGGTTGGCAATCCCCGGCTATCGGGGCGGGACCGCAGGGCGAGCGGACACGCTGACGGGAAAACTTGCCTATCCTTCGCCCAGTAATTTGGATTCATCGGAGCAGGAGGCGGTGTCGCCTCAATAATGGCTATGGGCGAAATCGGGGCAGGGTATGCGCGCTGAGGGGCCGCTGGTCGCCCCGCTGCAGGAGGCACTGCAGGACTGGGCTTATGCGGCCAAGGCGGCGCTGGCAGTGTTTGTCAGCGGCTGGCTGGCCATGCGCCTCGACCTGGAACAGCCCGCCACGTCCATGATCACGGTGGCACTGGTGATGCACCCGGCCAGTGGGATGGTGTTGGCCAAGAGCTTTTATCGCACCCTTGGTACGCTGGCAGGTAGCCTGGTGGCGCTTATTCTGATGGGGTTGTTCCCCCAGCAGCGGACGCTGTTGCTTGTCGGGATGGCGCTGTGGATCGGTCTCTGCGCCGCCGGCTCGGCATATTTCCGCAATTTCTCTTCCTACGGCTTCGTGCTTTCCGGTTACACGGTGGCAATCGTGCTGATCCCGGTGGTGAACAACCCGCTGGGTGTCTTCAATTCCGCGGTGATGCGCGTCAGCGAAGTGATGCTCGGCATTCTGGTGGCTGGCGTAGTGAGTGGGGTGATCTTCCCGCGGCGGTTGCGCGAGGCGTTGCGTCAGCAGCTCAATAGCCAGTACAGCGGCTTCCTGAAATTTGTGCGCGAGGGCCTCGCCGGCACTCTGGCGCAGGACAAGCTGGAGCGCGCCCACCTGCGTTTTGTCAGTGAAACGCTACAGGTGGAAGACCTGCGCAGTTCCGCGGTGTTCGAAGACGCCGGCGTGCGCGCGCGCAGCCCGCGGCTGCGCCGGGTCAATCAGTGTTTTATGGCGGTATCCACCAGCTTCCAGAGTCTGCACCACCTGATGAACCGATTGCGCGGCGCCCGGCACCGCGTCGTCTATATGCGCCTGGCACCGCTGTGCGAGAGAGTCGCGCGCCCGATGGAGGGTGAATGCGACGCAACAACGGAGGCAGCGGCTATGCTTTCTTCGCGACTGGGCGAAATGCGCGCACAGCTGCCCGAGGCCATTGTCACCCAGCGGCACGGGCTTGAGTCGCGCCGCGAGCTGCTGGATTTTGACAGTGGCGCCGAACTGCTCCTGCGCTGCGTCGATGAACTGGGTGCCTATGTCGCCGCCTTCGCTGCGCTGCGCGACTCGCGCCTGCTCAGAGAGCGCGAGCATCTGCCCTTCGAGCGCGGTACCGACAACGTCGGGGCGTTACTGAGCGGCCTCCGCGCCACCGCGGTAATGCTGGTGATGGGCAGCTTCTGGATCCTGTCGGGCTGGTCCCACGGCGGCACGGCAATGATCCTGGCGACGGTCTTCACCGGCCTGTTCGCCGGCTCGCCGGATCCGACCGCCGCAGTGCGCCAGATTACGCTGGGCTTTGTCACCGGGATGCCGCTGGCGTTTATCTGCCAGTTTGCGGTGCTGACACGGCTCGATGGTTTTGCGCTGATGGTCGCCGGGGTGGTGCCCTTCCTGCTGCCGGGACTCTACCTGACCACCCGCACCGCGTTGGGCGGTTACGGTACCGGCTGGGTGCTGAGCTTTATCATCTCTCTCAACCTGCACAACCCGATGACATTCAATTCTGCCCTGGTCCTCAATGAATTCGCCAGCCAGATCCTCGGTGTACTGGCTGCGGCTGTGGCGTTCAGCCTGCTCGGCAACGCCGCCAGCAACGGTTGGCTGCGGCGGCGGTTGTTGCAAAAGCTGCGCTACCAGGTGGCGCGCAACTGCGTGGCGCCCCTGCAGGGGCTGGCGCAGCGTTTCGACAGCGTGACCCGCGACCTGTTTATGCAGGTCATGCAGTATGCCGGCAGCGGTGCGCAGGAGTGGCTGGCCATGGCGCTGTATGTCAATGAGACCGGGCGCGCAGTGCTGGAGCTGCGGCGCCTGCAGCCGGCACTGCCGGCGGAGCAGCGCGCGGTGTTGCAACGGGTACTGGGGGCCTTCGCGCGGCTGTTCGGCCGCAGTGTGACGCCGCCCGACGAGTTACTGCCGATCCTCGACGAGGCTATGGCCGAGATCGATGAGCCCGCGGTGCTGCGGCAGCTGCACCTGCTGCGCCTGGCACTGCTGGACTGCCAGCTGGCGCAAGAAGGGGATTTGCCCCGGGAGTACCCTGATGCCACGTGAGTTGGCCGTGATGGGCGTGTTGTTTCCCTTCCTGCTGCCGGTGTTTCTACTGAGCCTGGCGCTGCTGTGGGCGCTGGACCGGCTGCTCGGGCGCTACGGACTGTACCGGTACATCTGGCACCCACCGCTGTTTCGGGTCGCGGTGTTTTTCGCCAGCTTTGGCGCACTGGGCCTGCTGGCAATGGGGTAGCCCTTGAACACCGCCACCCCGATTCGCGTCGCAATTACCCTGTTGGTGGTGTCTATCGCCGCGCTGCTGTGCTGGTTCCTGTGGCAGCACTATATGTATTCACCGTGGACTCGCGACGGGCGCGTGCAGGTGCGGGTAATCCAGATAGCACCCGATGTGTCGGGGCTGGTGAGGCAGGTGGCGGTCGGGGACAACCAGCTGGTGCACAAGGGCGACCTGCTGTTTGTCATCGATCAGTCCCGCTTTACCAACGCGGTCATGCAGGCGGAGGCCGACCAGGAGGCGGCCGAAGCCGCTGCCAGATCCGCCGGCGCCGATATCCGGATCGCAGAGGCCAGCGCCGCACGCGCGCGCGCCGAGTTCGCCATGCGCGAGGCGGAATCCAGCCGCCGCGCGCGCATTCCACAGGCGGTTTCCGAAGAGATCGTGAGCAATGCCCGCAGCAGCGCCGATGCCGCCGCCGCCGCGCTGCGGGCCGCCCGCGCCAGCACCGAGCGCGCCAGCGCCGGCCAGCAGCAGTTACTCGCCAACTTGCAGCGTGCCAACGCGGCGCTGGAACTGGCGCGGCTGAACCTGCAGCGCACCGAGGTACGCGCGCCGACCGACGGTTATATCACCAACCTGAACCTCTACCCCGGTGACTACGCGCACACCGGCCAGGCCTATATGGCGTTGATCGACCGCCACCACCTGTGGGTGTACGGCTATTTCGAAGAGACCAAACTGCCCCGCGTGAATGTCGGCGACAGGGTGGAAGTGCGCCTTATGAGCGGGCTGCACACCGAGGGGGTGGTGGACAGTATCGCCCGCGGTATTGCCGATCGGGACAACCCCACCGGTGCAAACCTGCTCGCGGAAGTGAACCCCACTTTCAGCTGGGTGCGCCTAGCTCAGCGGGTGCCGGTGCGGGTGCGGCTGGACGCCGACAAACTGCCGCCCGACACGGTACTCGCCGCGGGCATGACAGCGACACTGGTATTGCGCCCGGAGTGATTCCGGTATCGGTGCCGACGCTTCTTAACAAAGATTTACCCCGCCTTATCGCTCCCTGACATTGCGGCCGTTACGCTTCAGGAACTGTTCAGTATCCGCGAGAGATGATTGACCCGGAAACAAGCAGAGCACCGGGTTAACCAACAGGAGTTCACTATGAATCATCAAGGCTGGAAGAAAGTTATTGCAGGTCTCGGCTTCGCGGCGGTGGTGGCCGTTCCGACACTGAGTGTGGCCGCGGGCTACGACTACGGACATGGGCACGGGCACGGTGGCAAAGGCCATCGGATGGAGCAGCGCTTCGAGCGGCTGGCCGAACAACTATCCCTGACCGAGGGCCAGATCGCGCAGATCCGCGCCAACCACGAGGCGGGCCGCGCGGAACACACGGCGCTGCGCCAGCGGGAACACGCGCTGCGCGAGCAGGTTCGCGCCGCGATGGACGAGGGCGCCGACCAGGCCGCGCTCGACAGCTTCGCCAGCGCACTGGGTTCGCTGGAAATCCAGAAAATGCAGCAGCGTGATAAAAGCCGCCAGCAGTTCCTGGCCGTGCTCACCGACGAGCAGAAAACCGAACTGGAAGCGATGAAACAGAAGCACAGGGAAATGCGCGAGCAACACCTGAAGGATCGACAGGAACGCCGGCAGGCGCGCGAAGCGCAGCAGCTGGACAGCTGAGCATCGCCGGGTTAGTGGGGCGCGCCGTTTGACTTGAATGCCGCGCCCGGCCGGTGCGCATAGTGCGTCCTGCGTCAATGTATTCCGTAGGGTGCGCCGCGCACACCGGCGTTGTCCGTTGTTATTACTGCTCGCATCTGTAGCGGCACCCGGTTCCGGCTCAGGGCGCCTGATTAAATGCCTCGAACGCGGCCTGCACCCGTTCAGCCGCCGCCTCCTCGCCGCATTCGCGCAATATCTCGATCACACACTCCGCCGTACACAGGCCGCCCTGTGGCTGGTTGCGCCGCAGGCGATAGCTGGAGCCAGCCGCCGGGTCAATGGCCGCCTTGGGTGCGGCCTTGAGGTAGGGGCTGCGGTTGTAGATCTTGCGCGCTTCCTGCCAGGTGGCATCGATCAGGATCACCCGGGAAAAATCCTGCAGCGGCGCAGGCTCGCAGTCTCCGGCGGGGTAAACCAGTACCGCCTCGCCGCGCTCGAGCGCGCCGACCAGGTCCGTATCCGGCTCGCGCCGGGCCCACACCACGCGCTCCACCAGGCCGCCGCAGTGTTGCAGGGCCAGCGCACCGGTATTGGTCTTGCGCTGCAGTTCGCGCTCGTGGGTCAGCAGGGTGATCTTCATACCGGTATCAGCGGGCACGCGCCCGCGCGGATGGCGGGAGATTCAGAAACGCGACAGCTCGTCGCGCAAGTCCTGTTCCAGGTCTTTGGGTTCGGTAATCCACACGCTGCCGTCGGGGCCGGGGAAAACACCGATCTCGATACCGTCGCGCTCCAGGCCGGACAGCCATTTTTTCAGGAACTGGGGCAGGGCGATGCTTTTCGGTGCGAGGTCGCTGTCGTCGCCCGCGTAGGCCGCGGCGAACTCCGCTGCGGGCCACACCGGCAGGTACTCGATATCCCCCTGTTCTTCGGCGTGCAGTTTCAGGAAGTGCTGCTCCGGGTTGATCAGAATCCAGACTTCGCGCTCGTCACCGACCAGGTCGAGGAACACCTCGTAGCGGTCTTCGGTGCTCAGTTCGAGGATGGCTTGCAGCTCTTCTTTGCTCATGGTGCGCTTGGTGCTCCTGGTGCGCACGCCGGCAGGCGTGCGCTGATTACGAATTGGGCGCGTTGGGGCGGGAGGCCACTGCTCACCCTGATGCCGATGCGCGCCCCGGCTTTTTTACCCAGTATACGGTAACGTCAGGCCGTTACCGATTCCACATAGCGCTTGAAACTGTCGAGGATGCTTTGCCAGCCATCGCGCTGCTGTTCGATACTGTGGCTGTCTTCACTGTCGAAGCTCACGCGTACGGTGACCGAATCGCCGTCGATAAACTCCACCTGCGCCGTGCGCTCGCCGAATGTGTACTCGAGCAGGCTGTGTTCGACAACTTTGGTGTAGGTGCCCTCGAAGTCGAACCCCATACTGCCGTCCTTCGCCTCCATCCGTGAGCTGAAGTGGCCGCCCTCGCGCAGATCCACCCTGGCGCGGGTGGTGTGCCAGTCTGCGGAGGCTGCATTCCACTGGGTGATCGCCTCCGGGGAGGTGTAGTCTTGCCAGACTTTGCTGATTGGCGCTGACACCTGTGTTTCTACCGTTATTTTCATCACTTTTTATCCCTAAAAAATATATTCTTGATCCCGAAACACTAATTGCCGTTCCCTGGGGCAGCTGCGGATGCCGGTAGTACTTTATTCCCGGCCGGTTATACGTTCAGCAGCAGGTGCTCGCGTTCCCACGGCGAAATCTCCCGGTGGAACTGGCGCAGCTCCTCTTTCTTGACTTCCGCATACAGCTGGCAGAAATCCGCGCCCAGCACCTGGTGAATCTCCTGCGCCCCTTCGAAGATGCGCAGTGCCTCGTCGAAGGTAGTGGGAATATAAGCCTGCGCCTGCTGTTTGTCATCCAGCTCGCCCTCGGCCGGTGCGTCGGGTTCAATCTGGTTGATCATGCCCAGGTACCCACACGCCAGGCTGGCGGCAATCGCCAGGTAGGGGTTGGTGTCCACGCCGATCACGCGGTTCTCCAGGCGGCGGTCCGGCGCGCCGGAGTGGGGCACGCGCAGGCCCGTGGCGCGGTTGTCGAAACCCCAGGCCAGGTTGGTGGGTGCGCTGGAATTGGCCGCCGACTCAAAGCGCCGGTAGGAATTGACGTTCGGGGCGATCAACGGCATCACCTCGATCAGGTGCTTCTGGGTGCCGCCGATAAAGTGGCGGAACAGCGTCGTCGCCTCGCCGTGCGGATCGGAGAAGATATTCTGCCCGCTGGCAATATCCACCACACTCTGGTGCACGTGCATGGCACTGCCGGGCTGGTCGCGCATGGGTTTGGCCATGAAGGTGGCAAACATGCCGTTGTTCAGCGCCGCCTCCTTGATGATGCGCTTGAAATAAAACACCTGGTCTGCCAGCAACAGCGGGTCGCCATGGGTCAGGTTAAACTCCACCTGACCCGCGCCATCCTCCTGGATCACCGAGTCGATATGCAGGCCGGCGGCCTCGGCGTAGTCGTAGATCGCATCGATCACCGGGCCGTATTCATCGACGGCAGACATGGAATAGGATTGCAGGGCCGTACCGGAACGCCCGCTGCGGCCCACCGGTGGCTGTATCGGTTCGTTGGGGTCGACGTTCGGCTTGGTCAGGTAGAACTCCAGCTCGGGCGCCACCACCGGCTTCCAGCCGCGCTGCGCATACAGGCCGACCACGTGTTTGAGGATATTGCGCGGCGCACAGAAAATCGGCTTGCCGTCGAAGTCCTGCAAATCGTGAATAATCTGCAGGGTGGCCTGCTTGGCCCAGGGCGCCGCCATCGCCGTCGACATATCCGGCACTAGCACCATATCGCTCTCCGCCCACTGGTTGACGATATCCATTTCCACATCCTGGCCGGTAATGGTCTGGTAGAAAATGGAGATCGGCAGGAAGATGGGTTTGTCCGGGGAGAAATTTTTCAGCGGCATCGCCTTGCCGCGGGACATGCCGTTCAGATCGGGAATGATGCATTCCACCTCGTCCAGCCGGCGGCCATTGCGATAGGCCTGGAAAGCTGCGGGTAATTCGTCCAGCCAGGTACGGCTATCGGATCGGCTCATGGTAACTCCGGGTTGGCTAGGTTTGCTGCCCGCAGTGTAAACGAAATGTCGATTCAGTGGATGGTCTGGAGCGCGGGAAGTGGGAGTGCGCGAGCATCTTGAGCGTCGGGACTTTCGCAGCAGTGGTAAACTCCTGTTTTTGCGCAGTCCGGCGTTTGCGTGACGCTTGGGCCCCGCATAACCACTGGAGTGAAAGCCACACCAGCAGCAACAGGAAAACACTATGGGCTATTTCGTTGGGGCCTACGCCACTGCCCCGGTCACCGAATCCTGGGATCCCGCCATCCAGGCCGAATATTTCGCCGGCCTGAAGGCGATGGCGAATGTCCGCGGGCTGGAGCACCCGTTCACCGGTGCGCTGCACCCGGAGGATGACGACTGGTTTCTGGCCAATATCGATCCACAGTGGGATTTCGTATTTACCGGTATGCCGGGCGTCATGCAGCGCCTCGGCACTGATGCCGGCTTCGGTCTCGCGTCCGCCGATGAGGCCGGGCGGCAGGCGGCGCTGGACTTCTACGAGCAGGCGCGGCAGGCCATTCACAAGCTCAACCGCCATCTGGGCCGCCAGGCCGTCACCGGGCTGTTGATCCACGCCGCTCCGCGGGTGACCGGGGAAGAAACGCCCGATGTGGCCGCCCTGACCGCGTCACTGGAAACCCTGGCCTCGTGGGACTGGGACGGCGCCGAGCTGGTGCTTGAGCACTGCGATGCCAAGGTCGCCGGGCAGGACGCCGACAAGGGCTTTCTGCCACTTGCCACGGAAATCGAGGCACTGGCCGCAGCCAACCGCAACGCCGGCAAACCGCTGGGCCTGTGTATCAACTGGGGCCGCTCCGCACTGGAAGCGCGCGGCGTGGATGGGCCGGTGGAGCACATCCAGGCGGCGCAGGCGGCCGGCTTGCTGCGCGGGCTGATGTTTTCCGGGGTGTCGGGGCAGGAGAGCCGCTACGGGGCCTGGCGCGACACCCATATGCCGCCGGCACAGGCATTCGATATCCCCGCATTCGAGCCCTGCTCACTGCTGACGGAAACGGAGTTCCGCCGCTGCCTGCAGGCTGCCGGTGCGCTCGACTTTGTCGGGGTCAAGATTTCGGTGCGCCCGCACGCTCTCAGCGTGGCCGAGCGGCTGGCGTTTATCGATGGGACCCTGCACATCCTGGATAAGATAGGCGGGTAAACCGCGGACGGCCGTTGATTCTGGCCGCTGTTGCGGTTGATCGGAAGGAGAGTCGCTATCTAGACAGCCGTAACGGTATTGCGGCGTTGCCGATGAGTGAACGCGATAACGGCGCGGTTATTGGGCAGGCGCAGCCAGTGCTGCGCCTGCCCAGATCAATCCGCATGAAACGGATCGACGCTTACACTTCCTGCGCAGTCGGGCGGAACAATATCTCGTTGATATCCACCTCTTCCGGCTGGCTGATGGCAAAGGCCACGGCGCGTGCGAAAGCGTCGGCCGGGATAGCCACCGCCTTGTAGAACGCCTTCATGCCCTCGGCAACCTGCGGGTCGTTGATGGAATTGTTGAGCTCCGTGTCCACGGCGCCCGGCGAGACGATGGTGCTGCGGATATTGTGCGGCGTCATTTCCATGCGCAGGCCTTCCGCGATCGCGCGCACCGCATGCTTGGTCGCGCAGTAGACCGTGCCCGGCGGCAGTACCTTGTGTCCAGCAACCGACGAGACATTGATGATGTGGCCGGATTTCTGGCGCTGCATGTGCGGCAGGGCGGCGGCGATGCCGTAAAGCACGCCCTTGATGTTGACGTCGATCTGCTGGTCCCATTCATCCACCCGCAGCTGCTCCAGCGGCGCCTGTGGCATGATACCGGCGTTGTTGAGCATAACGTCGACACGGCCGTAGGTATCCACAGCCGCCTGTACCAGCGCCTCTACCTGGTCGCGCTTGACGACGTCGGTGGTGACGGCGATGGCCTTGCCGCCGGCCCGGTTGATTTCATCGGCCAGCGTTTGCAGGCGCTCGGTACGGCGGGCACCCAACACCAGGACGGCGCCTTCTGTGGCCAGGTGGCGCGCGGCCGACTCGCCCAGGCCGCTGCTGGCGCCGGTGATGACAACGACTTTGCCTTCGATGTTGTTACTCATAGACATAACTCCTGGAGATTGTGAGTCGGATTCGCTGTGGGTATTCAGCGTAGGCGCATTGTCCCTGCCGCGCGGGTGCGTCGCGACCGATATTCCTCTGGCATTCTTGCCTATTCCGATGAACCTCTGCTGGCTGGGGCAAGGGTTTGGGCGGAAACCGGCATTATCCGGGGGGCGCTGATGCGAAGCATGGTGTGGTTGTGGGGCAGGGGGCAGGGGGCAGGGTATGAGTGAAATGAAGAGGAGGCCGGTCACTCCGCTCGCACCTTCTGCGCGCAGTGAGCGCAGCGTGGCCTCCGTGGTCTGATTTTCGGGCAGCTAATTTTTCACGCGGAAACAGCAATAAAATACGTGGTGCCGAGGGGCAGTATCTGCAATTCCGGCACGCTTGCCTTGCGTCTTTCTTTTGTTAAATTTCCCTTTCCGCCCCGCTGTTAAAATCGATCAAAAAATAGGGGCGCCGGCACTGATTATTTTTCGCTGATATCGCGGATAAACGCGTTCACCTGCTCCTCATCGGTCGCCCAGGAGGTGACCAGGCGAATGACCGCATGCTCGTCGTCCGCCTTGCTCCAGAGATGGAACTCGTAGTCCTGGTGCAGCTTCTCCAGCAGCGCGTCCGGCAGAATGGGAAAAATCATATTGCTCTGGGTGGGCGAGGCCAGCGCGTAGCCGCTTGCGGTAATCGCCCGGGAAATCTTCTGCGCCATGGCGTTGGCGTGCGCGGAGAGCGCGAAAAACAGCTGGCCGGAAAACAGGGTGGCAAACTGCAGCCCCAGTAGCCGCCCCTTGGCGAGCAGCGCGCCGCGCTGCTTGATATGAAAGTCGAACTCGTGCGCCAGCTGCGCATTCGGAATCACTATCGCCTCGCCGATCAGCGCTCCGGCCTTGGTACCGCCAATCCAGAAGATATCGGTGAGATCGGCGATCTCCGCCAGCGTCAGGTCGCTGGCCTCGGTGGTCAGTGCCACACCCAGGCGCGCGCCGTCCAGCATCAGCAGCAGGTCGTTGGCCCGGCAGCTCTCCGCCAGGGCGCGCAGCTCCGCCCTGGTATAGACGGTGCCGAGCTCGGTGGCATTGGAGATATATACCAGGCGTGGCTTGGCCATATGCGGGTAGTGGGCGTTGTTCGCCAGCGCCGAGCGAATATCCTCCGGTGTCAGTTTGCCATCCGCAGTGGCCACGGTGATGATCTTGTGCCCGGCGGCTTCGATAGCGCCGGTTTCCCGGCCGACAATATGCCCGGTGCTGGCAGCGATGATTGCCTCGTGGGGTCTGAGCGCGCTCGCGGTAATGATGATATTGGCGAGGGTGCCGCCGGAGACAAAATAGACCGGTGTATCGCGCCTGCCCAGTTGCTCCCGAATCAGCGCCCGCGCCCGCTCGGAGTAATCATCATTGCCGTAGGCGGTCTGCTGTACCAGGTTGGTGTCGGCCAGTGCGGCGAGGATATCGGGATGGCACCCTTCGCTGTAGTCGTCGAGGAAGCTGTATTGACTCATCGTTACCTCCGCCGTTTATTCGCCCTAGTGGCTACTCAAAAAAATTCACTTTACCAGTAATCGCCGTTTTCGATAAGCTGCGCGCCCGAAGTTTTACCGATCAGCAGGATATGTATCGATGGATTTTACCGGCTACCTTCGCGTACTCGCCAGAAATGACGGTTCCGACCTCTATCTCAGTACCGGTGCACCGCCCTGTGCCAAATTCCAGGGCGTTCTGAAGCCGCTGAGCAAGGAGCCGCTGGGTCCGGGGCAGATCGAAAAGATGGCGATGGAGATCATGGATGCCGAGCAGCAAGAGGAGTTCAAGCGCGAGCTGGAGATGAACCTGGCGATGACGATCCCCAATGTCGGGCGCTTTCGCATCAACATCTTCTGGCAACGCAATCAGGTATCCATTGTTGCGCGGAATATCGTCACCGAGATTCCCAAGTTCGACGACCTGAAGCTGCCGGAAATCCTCAAAGAAGTGGTGATGGCCAAGCGCGGTCTGGTGCTGTTTGTCGGCGGTACCGGTTCCGGAAAATCCACCTCGCTGGCCGCACTGATCGATCACCGCAACACCAACAGTGGTGGTCATATCATCACCATCGAAGACCCGGTGGAGTATGTGCACAAGCACAAGAAGAGTGTGATCAACCAGCGCGAGGTAGGGGTGGATACCCGCAGCTTCCACGCTGCGCTGAAAAATACCCTGCGCCAGGCGCCGGATGTGATCCTGATCGGGGAGATCCGCGACCGGGAAACCATGGAGCATGCACTCGCCTTTGCCGAAACCGGCCACCTGGCGATCTCCACGCTCCACGCCAACAACGCTAACCAGGCCCTTGACCGTATTGTCAACTTCTTTCCCGAGGAGCGCCGCCCGCAGCTGCTGATGTCGCTGTCGCAGAATATCCGCGCGTTTGTGTCCCAGCGCCTGGTCCCCACCGTCGATGGCAAGCGCTGTGCCGCGGTAGAGATTCTGCTGGGCACCCAGACGATTAACGAGCTGATTCTCAAGGGTGAGTTCCACTCCATCAAGGAGATCATGCAGAAGTCGGAAAACCTCGGTATGCAGACGTTCGACGGCGCGCTGTTCAAACTGTACGTGGAAGGCCGTATCAGTCACGACGATGCCATCCGCAATGCCGACTCCGCCAACAACCTGCGCCTGCGTATCAAACTCTATGAAGAGGGCAAGAAGCCCAAGGCGGCGGCCGCAGCAAGCGAGACGGAAAGCCGCGAAGGCGGTCAGGCCGGCGGCGGCCTGGAGCTGTCTCTGGAAGCCCTGGACGAAGAGGAAGAACTCGAACAGTTCGGATCCTGAGCCCTGCCATTGCCGCCCGGCCGGGGATACCGGCGGCGGCTTTCCCGTTCCAGCGCTTCCACACGGGCTGAGTGTGGGCGGCGCTGCGTCCCCGCCCACGTATTGACCCTCCGCTAGATGGATAGCGCGCAATTTCGCCGCGCCAGCGCCAACTTCTGGCGCCTGCTTGTCTGGTGTGATCAATCCCGCCGTCCGGCTCTGCGCCGGTTTATTTCCCCACCAGCGAATCCCCAGCCGGAAACCGCTCCGCCGGTACACCCGCGTGATTGAATTTTCGCCGCGATTCACTACGTTATACTCTCTGGCTCCACCACGTACCGCAATCGGCCAGTCCGCTCTATGCAAGAAATCCTCTCGAACCCCATGGTACAGCTGGTGATGGTGGGCATCGTCTCGATTGCTTGTCAGTACCTGGCCTTTATGCTCAAGCTGCCGGCGATTCTGCCGCTTCTGCTGGCCGGACTTGCGCTGGGGCCGATGACCGGCCTGCTCGACCCCGATGCGCTGTTCGGCGACCTGCTGTTCCCGCTGGTGTCGCTGGCAGTCGCGATTATCCTGTTTGAGGGGGCACTGACACTCAAGCTCTCCGACCTCGCCGGCCACGGCATTATGGTGCGCAATCTGTGTACCCTCGGCGCCCTGGTGACCTGGCTGATCGCCACGCCTGCCGCCTACTACCTGATCGGCATGCCCATGCAGTTGGCGGCACTTTTTGGCGCCATTGTCACAGTGACCGGGCCGACCGTCATCGTGCCGATGCTGCGCTCGATGCGCCCGAATACGCGGATCTCCAATATCCTGCGCTGGGAAGGCATTGTGATCGACCCCATCGGTGCACTGTTCGCGGTCCTGGTGTACGAGTATCTGGTGGCGCAGGGCGCATTCGAGCACACGCTGCTGTTCTTCCTTAAGGCCGTAGGCATCGGTCTGGGGCTCGGCTCACTGCTGGGGTTCTTCCTTGGCATCTTGCTCCGGAACAACTGGGTACCGCACTACCTGCGCAATACCACCGTGCTTACCCTGATGCTTGGTGCCTACGCGGCCTCCGACCAGATAACACACGAATCCGGCCTCCTTACCGTTACCGTGATGGGTATCTGGATGGCCAACATGAAAGACCTGGATGTCGACGACATTCTCGAGTTCAAGGAAACCCTCAGCGTATTACTGATTTCAGCGCTGTTTATCCTGCTTGCCGCGCGCGTGGAATTTTTCACCTTTGCGCAATTGGGGTGGGGGGCAATACTGGTGCTGGTGGCGATCATGTTTATTGCCCGGCCGCTGTCCGTGTTCCTGTCATCACGGCAATCGGAGCTGGACTGGCGCGAGCTGGTGATGCTCGGCTGGATTGCGCCACGCGGTATCGTTGCCGCCGCGGTGTCGGCGCTGTTTGCCCTGAAGCTCGATTCGCTGGGCGTGGCAAAATCCGATTTGCTGGTGCCGATGGTGTTCCTGGTGATTATTGTCACCGTTGTCTTTCAGAGTCTCACTGCCAAGGCCATCGCCAAATTGCTGGGGGTACGCGCCCGCTTTCCCGACGGTTACCTGATTTTCGGCGGCGGCAGGTTTGCGCGCATGCTGGCCAAAGACCTGATGGAAAAAGACGTACCCGTCATCATTGCCGATACCAACTGGGATGCCATACGCGAGGCGCGCATGGAGAATATCCCCAGTTACTACGGCAACCCGATCTCGGAGCACGCCAGCCTGACCATGGACCTCTCCGCGGTGGGCAAGGTGCTGGTGCTGTCACCCTACAAGCAGCTCAATCCGCTGGTGGCCTATCACTTCGAGCACCTGCTGGGCAAAGACACGGTATTGGGGCTGAGCCACGGTGAACAGGAGGAGCGCGCCAGCCACCAGGTGTCGGAAGACTACGCCAAAAAGCTGGAACTCTTCTCGGAGAACGCAACCTACGGCCGCCTTGCCAGTCTGGTGGCGAGAGGCGCCACCATCAGGACCACGCGCCTCACCGAAACCTTCACGCTGGAGGATTACCGGGAAACCTACGGCAACCGCGCGACCTGGCTCTATGCCCAGGATCCGCAGGGTAAGATTCATATCTTCACCATCTCGCACGAGTTTACCCTCAAGCCCGAGTGGCGTATTGCCAGCTTGATCCTACCGGAAGAGGGCGCGGAAAGAGCCGTAAGTGCGCCGGCATCAGGCGGTGGCATATCGACGAGCTAGCTCGGCAGTGTTGTATGGCTGCCGGTTGGCTGAAAGTACCGCCACTGACTGAATCCTCACGCCTCAGTCAGTGGCGCTTGCCTGGCGATACTGGGCGATAGCCTCATCAACTGACGGTATACCGTTGATACTGTCGCAGGGGCCCTCGCGGCTATAGCCGATGCTGCTTACCCTTGCCTCGGCGGTACCATCACTGTACACCCGCACATAGTAGCCCTCGTCGGGAATCACGGAACGGCACATTTTGGTCGGAGAGCGGGAATCCACAACTTCCTCGATGGCGCCGCTGCCGCGCACAAAGGTGAAAGCGCTATAACACAAACCCGTACTTTCCTTTTGCGAGGGCAACTGCAGCGTCCACCGATCTACAGGTTTCCAGTGAATACTGTCGTCGCACACGAAGCTGAAATCGGCATCGGTAAGGTGCAGGTCTGCGGTTTTCTCCTGCGGAAAGCGCTGCAGGATGGCGTTCTGCGCATTTTTAAACAACGTCTGGTAGTCCACCATAAAGTAGCCATCCGGATGTACAAAGGTTTCTGTGCCCAATGCTGGCGTGGCCGTTGCGTACTCTTTTTCCAGAAGGGCTTCATGCGCCCGGGCCAGATCTGCTATTTCCTCCGGTGTATGGTCGGCGCTGCAATCTCCCACGTCTCCGGATGAAAACTGGATCTCCGGGCGCCTTACCTGAGACGCGCCATCCTGAAAGAACTCGACAATGACCGGGCGATAGCGGGTACTGAAATGGCACTGGCCATTTTTATACGCCGTGGTTGTTTGCTCCATTGTTGAGCGAAGCATAAAACGGATTTGCACACTACACGGTGTCGGCGAGAATGGATTCTTCAGGCACTGCTTCGCCGCTTCCTCCTGCAGATAGCGCTTCTGCCCCGGAGTGCAGGAAAACTGGACGGTGTCGTCGCTTGCTACCAGTTCCGATTTCGGGATCTCTGGATAAGTCCTATGGACAGCGTCCTGCGCCACACGCAGTAACTCGGGGGTGTCGATAAAATACGCCGGGCTAGCGTGGCAGAAGCCGGCCACCAGGAATAGCAAGCTGTAGATCAGTCGGGAGAGTATCGGGTTCATGCCGCGGGACCTTGCCGGTTTTTCGGTAGCAAAGCATAGGCATAGTCAGGGAGCACACGCTTGTCGAGTGGCTGTGGAGCGCTTCCCGGCACAAATGGCAAACGGCATGTCAAATGGCTGGTCAGTAAGTCATAGAGGGTTGCTTTGAAGGCATCAACCTGAAACGACACCATATTCTGCGCGCATTTTCAGTTGCGCGGCAGCGCAATAGTCCACGGCTTCGGTAGTGGCTATCATCAGGTGGTAAAGGGTGCTGGCGGGGGCCAGGTGATTAACTACCCGATTCTCTGCATCGAGCTGGTCGACATAGAGTCCCGGAATTTTCTCGTTGAAGTAGTACTGGAAGAGCAGCTGAATGCCGCGTGCAGCATTGGCTTCCGCCTCCCGGTCGCCGGAAATGGCGTGACAAAGGCTCGCTTTAATGAGCTCTGTCAGCGGCCAGCAGCGTTTGCTGGCTTTCAGTATCCTGCCCCGGGTGGAAACCGCATCGTAAAGCAGGCCGGTTTCCGGCTCCGTTCCCAATTGTAGTGCGCGCTGGTACAGGGTTGTGGTGTAGCGCCCGACGGGCGCGCCACTGCGCTGGCTGTACTGGTGTAGTAACCAGACCCATTCGAGCATATGCCCGGGTTCCACTTCTTGGCCCTCGTCTTCGCTGAGGGGCTGCCAGTCGTGGTGGAAATACTCCAGCAACACGCCGTTATGGCTATCGTAAAAGCTATTTTCAAACAGCGCGAAAATTTCGCCCGCCCGGGCCAGCCAGCGCCCATCACCGGTAGCATCGTACAGGGCAATAAATGCCTCGAGCAGGTGCATGTGGGGGTTTTGCCGCCGAATTTCAGTGCTGTAATCTCCTTCCAGCCAGCCGCCCCGGGGGCCTTTGATGTATATATCCAGGTGCTGTATCAGCGCCTCGGCTTTACGCAATGCGCTGCTGTCATTGAACGCGCGGAATCGCCAGGCGCAGGCGAGAAGAAAGAAGGCCAGGTCGTAAACATCCTGTCGCGGATCATGAACACCATTTTCACTGTTGAGTACATGCACATACACCTGCGGTGCACTGGGGTGCTGAGCGTAGCGGGTTACGAATTGATCCAGGGCAGACACGATACCCTCCGCACCATCGATCCAGCCGCGCTTGCTGGCGCATGCCATTACAAACATCTGCCGAGCCTGGACTCTGACGCGCTTGGGACAATTGGTGTCAGGTCGCCCATCAGGGGTGAGGCGCTCGTGAGCACTACCACTTGCGGGGTCAAAACCCTGCATCATCCAGAGGGGCAGGGCGGCGGTGGTCATCCAGTTCTCCAACTGTTGAGCCCAGTGTTTGATATTCGCACACATCGTATTGCCCTTCTCTGGCGACTTATTGGGTTTGTAACCGGTTACATATTGCGTTAAGACTCGCAGCGGTTTTTTCTGCAGCAGTATTATGCAGTGTAATGTAACCGGTTACAAATATATGTATTGGATGGGTTCAATGTGGATGTAAATGCGGGGGGAGGGGGCGTTGGCCCGGGCGCCCGGATATGCGCCATCGCGGCATGCTCATGGGGTTTCGCAGGGTAATTACCCCTGGCGCCGCATTAGCGCGGGAGGGGAGGGGTGCTCTTGCGCACGACAAAGTCGTAGGGCAGTACGGTTTCCGTCTGCTGCAGCTCCTTGCCCTCTATCAGCTCGAGCAGCGTGTTAAAGCTGGCCCGTCCCAGCTCTTCTGCCGGCTGGGACACCGTTGTGAGGGGCGGATCGCTGTAGCGGGCAAATTCGATGTCATCGAAGCCGGTGATGGACATTTCCTGAGGAACCTTGATGCCTGCGCTCTTCAGGCCCTGGATACAGCCGATCGCCATTTCATCGTTCATGGAAAAAATGGCGGTAGGGCGGTTCTTCATGCGCGCAAAATGGCTTGCCGCCATCAGGCCTGAGCCCATGGTGAAGTCACCATTTACCAGCAGGTCTTCATCCAGTGGAATGCTCGCTCGCTTGAGGCTGGTTCTGTATCCCAGCAGGCGATCCCTGGAGTGAGGGTTGTCCGAGAGCCCCGCGAGTACGCCAATCCGCTGATGCCCCTGGGCTATCAGGTAATCGACGACTTCTTCGGCCGCGCCGGCATTGTCAATGCGCACGGAAGGGTAAGGCGTGTCTTCACAGCCGGCTGCTGACACGATGGGTATATCGGGCTTCGGTTCCAGGGACTTGCCGGGAATATGTGGGCGCAGCTGCAAGATGCCATCGGCCTGGCGGGTCTCCACCAACCGGGTGTACTCCTCTTCGCGCGCAATGGAATCGCGAGTGTCGCCGAGCAGGACGCTATAACCTTTTTGCTGGGCGGCATCCTCAATGCCACGAATTACCGTGGCGAAGAACAGGTTGGAGAGGTTGGGTACGAGTACAACGATCGAATAAGCGCGCACTGCCCGGAAGT
Organism: Microbulbifer sp. SAOS-129_SWC; assembly: GCF_039696035.1. GTDB lineage: Bacteria > Pseudomonadota > Gammaproteobacteria > Pseudomonadales > Cellvibrionaceae > Microbulbifer. Next base: position 3,129,624 of record NZ_CP155567.1, on the reverse strand, counting down.
TACGCGCCATCATGTTCGGGCGGTAACCCACCTTCTTAACGGCCTCGTGCACCTTGCGCAATGCTTCCTTGGAGACTTTTTCCGGTGTGCTGAGTGCGCGTGAAACCGTGGCGATGGAGACGCCCGCTACCCGCGACACTTCCCTAATGCTCGACATAATCTCTGACCATAGGTGTCTGGGGCGCCGCTACCGGGGGTGCGGCCTGTCCGCAAAGGGAACGGCTACCGTCTCCCTGGGGGCGCTGAAAAGTTACCGGAAAATGTGATAAAGCTCTAGCACATTTTAGTGAAACCGGTTACATTGGTGTTTCTGGTGACTTCGGCGAGAATGTCTGCGTCGGGTTGCCCTAATAAAATAAGAGCGTTGGATTATTGCCGCGCCAAGCGATGATAGAGGGAAGAGGCGCCTATGAGCCTTGCACCAATAGATCTTGTGGTTATCGGGCTGTATTTGTTTGCGTCGCTGTTTATCGGGTTCTGGGTATCCCGCAAGGCTTCGAAAAACATTCAGAGCTACTTTCTCGGTGGTAACAAATTACCGTGGTACTACCTTGGGCTATCCAACGCATCCGGACAGTTTGATATTTCCGGGACCATGTGGATGGTGTACCTACTGTTTATATACGGTCTGAAGAGTATCTACATTCCGTGGTTGTGGCCTGCGTTCAATCAGGTTTTCCTGATGGTTTTCCTGTCCATCTGGTTGCGTCGCTCCGGTGTTATGACCGGCGCTGCCTGGATTCGCTTTCGCTTTGGAGAAGGCCGCGGTGCAGAGCTTTCCCATCTGGTGATTGTCGGGTTTGCACTATTAGTGGTGCTCGGATATCTCGCCTATGGTTTTGTTGGTATTGGTAAATTTGCTGTAGCGTTTATGCCCTGGCAGCTTTCAGCAGATCCACACAGCAACGAGATTTACTATGGCCTGATTCTTACGGCGATCACAGCCGTATATGTCGTGAAAGGTGGCATGTTCGGGGTCGTGCTCACCGAGGTGATGCAATTTTTCATCATGACGATTGCCTGTGTGGCGATCGGCGTGATTGCCATGTACCAGGTATCCCCGGAAATGCTGCACGCGGCCGTACCGGAAGGTTGGTTCAGCATGGGCTTCGGACGTACGCTCGATCTGGATTGGAGCAGTATTCTCGATAGCGCCAATCAGCGTATCGTTGACGATGGCTGGTCCCTTTTCTCCATATTTTTCATGCTGGTTTTGCTCAAAGGTATTTTGCAGAGCATCGCGGGGCCGGCGCCTAACTACGACATGCAGAGGATTCTCTCTGCCCGAACTCCGGTAGAGGCCGCGAAAATGAGCTGGTTGGTAAACCTGGTGCTGCTATTCCCCCGCTACATGATGATCACAGGCTTGACCATTCTTGCCCTGGTGTTTTTTGTCGACGACTTGCGTGTAATGGGCGAAAGCGTGGACTTTGAGCAAATTCTGCCATTCGCGCTCGCCAATTATGTGCCGGCGGGATTGCTTGGGCTGGTACTGGCCGGATTGCTGGCCACTTTTATGTCGACATTTGCGGCGACAACCAATTCGGCGCCGGCCTATGTGGTAAACGATATCTACAAGCGGTATTTCAATAAGAATGCCAGTGAGAAAACTTATGTCCGCATGAGCTATCTGGTATCCGTCACCTTCGTGATTCTGGGCACTGGCATTGGCCTGTTTGCGCCGTCTCTCAATTCCATCATCCTCTGGATCGTGAGCGCGCTGTATGGTGGATATACCGCGGCAAATATTCTCAAGTGGTACTGGTGGCGTATGACCGGTTTCGGTTACTTTTACGGCATGCTGGCCGGCCTGCTGGCGGCCATTCCCATGATGTTTACCGATATTTCCCCACTCTACGCATTTCCCGCGCTGTTTGCGCTGTGCCTCGTCGCAAGTGTCGCCGGTTCGTTATTGACTGAGCCGGAAGACATGGAAACCCTCAAGCGATTTTACTTTAAAACCCGCCCCTGGGGATTCTGGAAGCCGGTTCATCAGGCCTTGCTGTCGAAGCACCCGTATCTCAAACGCAATACCGATTGCAAGCGCGACCTCGCCAACTGTGCGGTCGGTCTTGTCTGGCATACCGCACTTACGGCTGCTCCCATTTTTATGGTGATACAGCGGTGGCAGGAATTCGCCATTGCCATGGGCGTGATCGTACTGACCAGTTACGTGTTGTGGAAAAACTGGTATCGACTGATGCGCGATGACCCCGATGCGGAGCTGGGCGAGCAAATCGAAAATCCTGGCAGTGGCGCAGAGCAGAGGCCGATAGCTGCATCTGGCTGAGCATTAATGTCTGGTATTTTAATGCCTGAATTAGCAATGAATCAGTACCGAAAATCACATAGTAGCCGAGTGAATTATGTCTAGTCACCTGGATAAAGTCCGCGCTCTAATCGCCCGGCAGGAAGCCCTGCTAAGCAGGAAAAATGTAGCGGCAGAAGACGGGAATGGGATCTACCAGCGTTGGCAGAATCCGATTATCACCCGCCATCATACGCCTGTCGCGTGGCGCTATGACCTGCATGAGGCTCGCAATCCGTTCCTTATGGAGCGCCTGGGTGTAAATGCGACCCTGAATTCCGGTGCGATCAAGCTTGATGAGAAATACCTCCTGGTGGTGCGCGTGGAAGGTGTGGATCGCAAGTCATTCTTCGCTGTTGCGGAGAGTGATAACGGCGTCGATAACTTTCGCTTCTGGGAAAAGCCGGTTGTGATGCCGGAAACCGGGAATCCCGATACCAACGTGTATGACATGCGCCTCACCCGGCATGAAGATGGTTGGATTTACGGTCTTTTCTGCACCGAGCGCAAGGACCATACCCGGCCCAACGATAGCACCGCTGCCATTGCCCAATGTGGCATTGCCCGTACCCGTGACCTGAAAACCTGGGAGCGTCTGCCGGATCTGGTTACCCACAGTGGCCAGCAGCGCAACGTGGTTTTGCACCCTGAGTTTGTCGATGGGATGTATGCGCTGTATACCCGCCCGCAGGATGGCTTTATCAGTGTTGGGAGCGGCGGAGGCATCGGCTGGGGCCTGACCGAGTCCATAGAAAAGGCGGAGATCCGCGAAGAGGTGCTGGTGGATAGCAAGGAGTATCACACCATCAAGGAAGTGAAAAATGGCCAAGGTCCCGCGCCGATCAAGACCGCCCGGGGCTGGTTGCACCTGGCGCATGGGGTGCGTAACACCGCAGCCGGACTGCGCTATGTTCTTTACATGTTCATGACTCACTCACAGCGCCCATGGGAAGTTACGCACCTGCCCGGTGGGCACTTTCTCGCACCGGAGGGCAGCGAGCGGGTTGGTGATGTATCCAATGTCACCTTTGCCAATGGTTGGATCGAAGATCAGGGCAGGGTGTTTATCTATTACGCTTCCTCTGACACGCGCTTGCATGTGGCGACCTCAACGGTCGAACAGCTGGTGGATTATTGCGTGAATACTCCGGAGGACGGTTTGCGTTCCGCTGCGTCTGTGGCGGCGCGTATCGAGTTGATTGATTGCAATGCCGCAGTGCTACGAGACCTGTGAAAGTTACCGCGGCAGATAACATCGAAGGCATCTATCCAATGCAAGTAGCAAGCATCGCACACTCGGGTATTGACCTGTCGAGGTATTTGCCGGAGTTTCGTCGACATTTGAGGCATATTGCCGAGTGGTGGAAATCCCATGCCGTGGATACCAAAAATGGTGGATTTCTCGGCGAAGTGAGTGTGACCTGCAATCCGGTACCGCACGCAGATAAGAGTATCGTTCTGAATGCGCGTATTCTGTGGTTCTTCAGTGAGATAAGCCTGCTGATGCAGGATGATCCGGAAGTGGATGCATCCAATATCGAGGAATATCGCCAACTGGCCACCCGTGCGTTTGACTACCTGACTGCGAAATTCCATGATCCCGTTTCTGGTGGTGCCTTCTGGTCCCTGGATTACACCGGTAAATTGAAAGAAGGCAAAAAACAGACTTACGCCCAGGCATTTTGTATTTACGCCTATGCGAACTATTACCGTTTGACCGGGGATGCGGTGGCGCTGGATCTGGCACTTTCTTACTTCCGGCTGATTGAGCGGCACTGCGTCGATCGCAAGCTGGGAGGGTACCTTGAAGCGGTCACACGTGAATGGCAACCGGTGTCAGATTACCGCTTAAGTGACAAAGACCTGAATGCGCCGAAAACCATGAACAACCACCTTCATGTGTTGGAAGCCTATACCCTTCTCTATCGCGTGGTGCCCACAGAAGAAGTTGCGCTGGCAATGAAGAGCAGCATCGACTGGTTCTGTGAAAAAATCTATAACCGGGAAAGCGGTCACCTACGACTATTTTTACAAGATGACTGGCGGGATGTGTCTGCAAGTTACTCCTATGGCCACGATATCGAAGGGAGTTGGCTGCTCGCGGAGGCACTGGAAGTGCTGGGTGATTTTTCATACCGGGAAAAGTACCAGCCCATTGTTGAAGCATTGGGTCGCTCCTGTATGGAGGAGGGCGTTGGATATCTGGGAAAGGTTCTGGATACCTTCGATTTCAACGCCCAGTGCCGCCATTTGGATTCCGAGTGGTGGGTGCAGGCTGAGGCTCTAGTCGGTTTCTTGAATATGTGGCAAATGACCGGCGACCCCCGCTTCAAAACGGCGTTTGAGAAGGTGTGGAAATTCATCAAGAATCACCAGATCGATTGGGAACACGGTGAGTGGCTATATTATGCCTCACTTGACCGTTTGAAAGAACATCAGGGTTACAAACTGGGTTTCTGGAAAGGCCCTTACCATAATGGGCGTGCAATGATGGAAGTATTGCGGCGCCTTGGGGATATTGCAGCATTAACTAAAACCCAGCGCAGCGAACAGAAGAGAAATGCGACGACTTCATAGCCTACTACTGACCATATCCATTGCCGTGATGCTGGGTGGCTGTGAGTTTGAGAAATCCGCCGCTCTGCCTGCGCATTGTGCTGTGCCGCCAGGAAATCCGAATGTGGAGCCATTTCCGGGTTTCCAGCATTTTGTCACGCGCGACGGTATCCGCCTTTTGGACGGAAATCGCCCCCTGAGATTTATTGGCCTGCATGCCACTGAACTCCACCGCATCGAAGACGATGTGGCCTCTGCCGATAGTCGCATTGGAAAGTCGGACCATTTCCGTTGGCCGACCGCAAGAGAGCAGAGCGATTGGGTTCAGGCCCTGGTCTACAGCGGCCATACCGTTACCCGGATTTACACATTGTCCGTGGATGATATTTCCCTGCCAGCATCAGTGCGCGCGAATATGCCGGCGCATATTATGCAAAACAAGGAGACCGGCGAGATTGGACTCAATGAAGAGGCCATGCGAGTGATGGACCGCCTTATATATCTCGCCGACATCTACGGTTTACGCCTGATCATCCCGGTAATCGACCAATGGAGTTGGTGGGGCGGTAAACGGGAATTGGCGCAAATGGTGGGAGAGGCTGACCAGGATACCAAGGAAAGTGGTCCACTTTACGATATAGACAGCAAAACCTACGCGGCTTACCAGCATATTATCGAGCAACTTTTAACCCGAAAGAATACTTGCACCGGTCGTGAGTACCGGGAAGAAAAGGCCATTATGGCCTGGGAAACTGGAAATGAACTTCGTGGAACAAACAAGGCATTTCTAGCGAAAACGGCAGCACTGTTCAAGGGGCTCGCACCCAATCAACTCGTGATAGATGGAGATCAACAGGCGGACTCGGTCAATGCTCCAGGTTCCGCCAGCATTGAGCAGGGTGAATTCCTGGGGCTGGCTGACCCGAATGTCGATATCCAGTCAAATCATTTTTACGGTGCCTATATGTCCGCCGACGAAGTGCATAAACAGGCTGAGCTGGCGGAAACCTTCAACAAGCCGATGATCATTGGTGAGTACGGGCTGCAGCCTCTGGGGTCGATGCAGGCAGTAACGGATGCCTGGCTGGCCGAGCCGTCTGTCGCCGGGGGGCTCGTGTGGGGGTATCGCGGACACCGGGAAGCCGGCGGCTTTTACTGGCACAGGGAATCTGGTGGCTATATGAGCTATCACCTGCCCGGGAGTGCGGTGAACGATGCCAATAACGAGCTTGCGGTCATCCAGATGATACGCAAGGCGCAGGCAAAGGTTTCGTCAAGTAAGCGGGCGCAAAGATTTTCCACGGCTTGGCCAGTGCCGCAGCCACCTGTGCTGTATCCAATCTCCAAAACGGGTGGTGTCAACTGGATGGGAGTGCCCACAGGAAGCTATTACCATCTGTATGTATCAGTAAACGACGGGGCCGAATGGAAGTTACTCGGAGATAAGCTGCCTGATGCGGAGAATGGCTGGGATCCCGCAACCATGAACCTTTATACGATTAAGGCAGGGCAAGATTCGGATACGGAATCAGGCTGCGCTCTATACCGGCTTACCGCGGTTAATTCGACCAGCGAATCAGAGCCATCTAATATACAGCCTTATTGCGCACAATAACGAAGAACCCTATCCGTTGTTACGGAATCTTGCAGCGGAAATCTTTATCAATAAAACTGGTTTGAAGTACTGTGCGATTGCAAGGTACTAAGTATGCTGTTGCCGCGTAATTAGTGATCGGCACTGGTAAAATGTCAGGTGTGTGCGGTCAGGTCGAATGGGCTATGCCGCGCGCGCAATCACGCTCGCCGGATCTCACTGTCCTCTACTTGCGGTTGCCTCTGGTCTCTTTCCTTTTTGATGCCAGGTGGTGTACCCATGACCTTTCTTCTCCCCGCTGTTTCAAGGAATGAATATTTCCGGGCGCACTCTGTATGAATAGCTCGCGCTTATACAGGTTAGTCACTGTACCGGGAACCGCCGATGTCAGCGTATGCAGGGTTAGGCTGTTGCGGGCGGATGCTGCGCTTACTTCTGCTTGTTACAGCAGCGCTCGATAAAGAGTTTTTGGCGGTTGATTGATCACGATCTGTAACCGGTTACATTTATTGGCGCGTGATACTTCTTTTTACCGTCTTGTGTAGCAAAAAAGTTTGCACTGTTTTAGACCTTATAATAATCTCGATTAGAACCGGTTGGCGCTCAGCTTGAACGGGAAAGTTCCAAATTTTTTTGTGTCTTTGTTGTAACCGGTTACATTTCTGGGGTTGTCCCAGACGCGATGATGGCGAGGCGAAGTGGTTGTTCGTCCTGACGGCTCCCGAGCGGAGTGCAGTTACTACACGATAATAATTGAGGGAAAAACAAATGCTGGCAAAACAACCGCCGTTTGCTCAAATGATTCTGGCTACAAGTGTTGCCGCCTATGGCCTGTTGGGTGCCCAGTTTGCGTCCGCACAGGATGGGGCGGGTGAAATCGAAGAAGTGGTGGTGCAGGGGATTCGCATGTCCCAGGAGACTGCAATCAACACGAAGCGTAACGCTACTTCTATCGTGGACTCGATCGTGGCGGAAGACATCGGCAAGTTGCCGGATGTCACTATCTCCGACTCCCTGCAGCGTATTACCGGCGTTCAGATTCGCCGCAGTGCAGGTGAGGGTAGCACCATTAACGTACGCGGTATGCCGCAGGTGATGACGACGCTCAATGGTGAGTCCTATCTCGGAGCCGGTTCAGTTACCACCGTGCAGCCGAATTTTAACGATATCCCGGCGCCACTGTTTGCCGGCGCCGATGTATACAAATCTCCCACTGCCTCACGGCTTTCTGGTGGTATCACCGGAATGGTGAATCTGCGCACCCATCGCCCGATGGATTTTGATAGCGGCACTACCACATCATTTGCCGCAGAAGGACAGACCGGCCGCGATTCCGGAGAAACTGATAGCGCCATATCCGGACTGTTTGCCTGGAATAATGAGAAGATCGGCGTACTGCTGTCTGCGTCTCTGGCCAATGTAAATCTTGCAAATTATTACAACGGCATGGCCGGTGGCGGTTCCGATGCCGGCTGGTCTGGCATGCCCCCTGAAGCGGGCAGTGATGCGGACAATTGGAACTATCATGGCAATGATATGAATGGTGACGGCGACCTCAATGATCGCTATATCGCGTATCAGGGGCACACTGCCTACAACGAATTTACCGAGCGCGATCGTTTTGGTTTGAATGGCTCCTTCCAGGCCGATCTCGGTAATGGCTTCGATTTGGCGGCTGACTTCTTCTACACGGATATGGACGAAAAGGATCGCCGTGCGGGGATCTCCATCTCGGATAAGTGGCAGCAGTGGGGATGGGCCTTGCCTCTGGTCTCCAGCGAGGGTGCCGATGGCATTCAAACCGTGGAGGTCTATCAGGCTGACGGTCGCCGCCTAAAATCTTACTCCGAGCTCAAAAGCACCGTTTCAAAGTCCAGCAATATCAATGTAGAGCTGAACTACGACAACGGCGGTGATTTTACCGGCTCTGCCCGACTGGTACATGGGCGAGCCGAACAGGGCAACCTGAACAGCTATATGGATGTCGATATGGCCAATGGCAGCCAGTGGGGTGTGCAGTATCCGGAGTACCCGGGTGGCTCCCAGGCGAGTAACCCCAATGGTTATTCCGACCCATTCCAGTCCATCATAGTTGATTACCGCGGAGATGCACCCCGCTGGAGCGGCGTGCCGGACCTGGTCCGTAACCTGGATGGCTACTCTGTCGGTGCCTTGTCGTCAGAAAACAATTACGACCGTGAAGGCGAGATGACCATTGCCCGCTTTGATGGCTCTTTCGACCTTGGCGATGCCGGTTTCCTCCGGTCTGTGGATGGCGGCGTGCGCTACTCCGACCGGGATGCGAAAAACGAGCAGTACCACCTGCTGGCACCGATTGGTGACAACGGCTGCCTGGTGCGTTGGAAGGCGACTGACGTCGTAATGGGTGGAGGCTGTTCCTATGGCGACGGCAATGGAATCTACTACACTGCTGGCAAACCCATTCCGCTTTCTTCCTTCGGCGGTGACGTGGAATGGGTGACTGACTTCGGCGGTGTTAAAGGTATTCCGGGGGTTTACGCGCTGGACCCGAAAGCGATGGACAATGTAGTCGCGTTCCACAATTCCCTGTATCCGAACAATGAGCGCGGTATCATTCCCGGCCAGACCTATGCAGTAAACCTGCAGGAAACTTCGGCCTACGTGCAGGCAAATTTCGCCACAGATATCGGTGTGCCGGTCAGCGGAAATTTCGGTGTGCGTGTGGTGCAAACGGATCTGGAAGTCGGTCAGCGCATCGTCGGGGCTGGCCGCGATTACGGCGCGCCGGAAGTGGACGGTGGTGAATTTGTTACCAGCCGTTCCTATACCGATGTGCTGCCATCTCTGAACGTTGCATTTGATCTGCGTGAAGATCTGAAACTGCGCACTGCCTATGCCAAAACGATGTCACCCCTGAATCTGGAGCAGTGGGGTGGAGGCTTGTCGCCCACCTACGCGATCAACTCCAGCACAGGTGTGTTCGAGGTGATTTCAGCCAATTCGAACGGTAACCCTAAACTCGACCCCTGGCGCGCAGATAACTTCGATATTTCTCTTGAATACTATGTAGGCTCCGGAATGGTGAGCGCCGGTATGTTTCTGGTAGAAATCGACAGCTTTATCGAGCGCGGTTCCGTGAGCATGGATCTACCGGATCAGGACGGTGTGGTACGTCGTAGTACCGATGTCCAGACCAATATTCAGGGTGATGGTGGCCGACTGTCTGGTCTCGAGCTCTCTGCCAAGCAGGCCTTCGACTTCCTGCCGGGAATCTGGGCCAACTTCGGTGTGGATGCGAACTACACCTATTCACCTAGTGATTCCGGCAATGTGGATATCGAGGGGAATGACCTGCCGTTTGCAGACAACTCCGAGCAACTGGCCAACTTTGTTGGCTGGTATGAAGGAGAGCGTCTGCAGGCACGCTTGGCATACAACTACCGCAGCGAGCGTGTAGTGGCATTCAACCAGGTGTGGGGTACCGAAGGCCTTACCCTGATGCAGGCACCGACCACTTATGTGGATGCCTCTATCAGTTACGATATCAATGATGACATCACCGTCTATCTCAATGGCTCCAATCTCACAGGAGAAACGGAGGAATACTACCTCCAGTGGGAAGATCAGAAAGCGTGGCAGAGTGCCTATGAACCGCGTTACACACTGGGTGTTCGCGCCAAATTCTGATCCTTGTGCGATGAAACTACCGGCGCCCATAAGGCGCAGCTAGTTCTCAGGGCCACATGGCGCGTGGCCCTATCTCTCCTTCCCGTAGTTCGTCGGACTCTCGACATTTGCCTCCGGCTCGCCGGAGGCCTTTTTAAATAATAAATCTAATAAAAGTTGTTCATTCTATAAGCCGTTTTTAAACACCGGAGAGCGGGAATGCGTCTGCAGCAAGTATTCATAATGCTGCGTCGTAAACGGCTAGTACAGCGATGCCTAATTTCTATTGAATTACCTGAGGCTTCCGTTTATAGCCATCAATAGGCAAAGAACAATGGCCGGGGTGCATTTGTATCCAGGTACATTGCACGGTGGAACAGCTGCCGTGAACTGCGGCGCGCGAGGCGCGCGCAAAAGGGTTTGCTGGGCAGCCAGTCACTGCTTTTACCTCCGTTTTCAGCTGTATCGACAAAGGGTGTAGTTAACGGCGAACTCATTCTAATAAACAGAAATAGCGAAACCATGGTGAAAGAAATGATTAATAAAATGATGGGCCTGTTATTCGCGCTCGCCGCGATGGTGGCCGTTCCAGTCGGTGCGCAGGCGGCAGCCTGTACCGCACCGGCCTGGGACCCTGAATTTCAATATGAGGGCTGGGAGCTGGTGACCTATGACAGCGCCCATTTTATGGCGAAGTGGTGGGTCAAGGGCACGCCGCCCGATCGCACTGATGAGTGGGGACCCTGGGATTTTATCGAGGATTGTGATTCGGGGGTCGCCCCGGATCCTGTCCCGGTCGTTTCGCCCCTGTCGCGGTCGTTCAGTAGCGGCGGCGGTAGCGATGTGGTGTTTACGCTCAATACTGATGGCGACGTGCTGGTGTCGGTCGATAACAGCAGTTTGGGGGTACCGCTGGATACAGGTGACTACAGTCTCAACAGCTTTGATCTCACGTTCAGCGCTACTTACCTGAGCAGTCTGACGGTAGGTAATTATAGCTTTCAGCTGAACTTTGCCAGCGCTGCACCGCTGACCGTTGACATTAATGTGGTGGATGTTAGCAGCCCGCCGCAGACGCAGACATTGACGCCGCAAGATGCGGTGCTCAGTTATGATGCCGTACTGACAAATGGCCAGGTCGAACTCAAACACGGCGAAGCGCAATGGCTCTATACGGCACCGGTATCCGGCGAATATGTGGTGGAGTTCGACTATGAGTCTCCCTACGGGGAAAAAACCAACACCTTTTACGTCGGCGGTAATACGCAGCAGGTGGTGACGCCGATAACCAATGGAACGACGGAAGTCTATTCGATCACGGCCAACCTGAGCGCTGGCGACCAGGTGATCGGCGTAGACGGCAGTAATAGCAATTGGGGCTATATCTTCCTCGGCGATGTGCGGGTATCCCCGAGCGTCGCGGTACCGCAAGACCCCACTCTCAGCCCGGCCAGCAAGAGCGTGGTGCTGGGCTCAGGGACAAGCGTCAGCTATAGCCTCAATGCAGGCTCCTATAGTTTTTCCGGATTGAGTAATGGTGGTGTCGCGTTGCAGCAGGGGGTGGACTACTCCCTGAGTGCGTCAAGCCTCACCTTAGAAGCCGGATATATCAGCACGCTTGCGGCGGGTACGTATACACTGACGGCGACGTTTGACGGTGCCGACTTGGGCAGCAAGTCGGTATCTGTGGAGCTGCAGGTCGACACTGCACCGGTCGTCATGCCATCGGTTTCTCCGTCTAGCATCAGTGTGCAAGCGGGCTCCAGCACCAGTGTCAGCTACAGCCTGGACACCGGCTCTTACAGCTTTTCCAGTTTGAGCAATGGTGGCACTGAGTTGCAACAGGGTGTGGACTACACCGCGAGCGGGACAAGCCTGACCCTGGAAGGTGGTTACATCAGCACGCTTGCCGTCGGCACCTATACACTCACGTCCACGTTTTACGATGCCGACCTGGGCAGCCAGACCGTATCCGTGGATTTGCAGGTAGATAGCGTTCCGGTCGTCATGCCTTCGGTTTCTCCGGCCAGTATTACTGTGCAAGCGGGCTCCGGTGCCAGTGTCAGTTACAGCCTGGATTCCGGCTCTTACAGTTTTTCCGGCTTGAGCAACGGCGGCACTGTGTTGCAGCAGGGCGTGGATTACACCCTGAGCGCGACAAGCCTGACCCTGGAGTCCGGTTACATCAGCACGCTTGCCGTGGGTACCTATACGCTGACGTCCACGTTTGACGACGCTGACCTGGGCAGCCAGACCGTATCCGTCGAGCTGCGGGTAGAGAGTGCACCGGTGGTAATGCCCTCGGTATCTCCTTCCAGCAAAAGTGTGGAAGCGGGCTCTGGTATTAGTGTCAGCTACAGTGTGGACGCCGGTTCCTACAGTTTTTCCAGTTTGAGTAACGGTGGTACTGTGTTGCAATCGGGGACTGACTACACCGTGAGTGGTGGCAGCCTCAGCTTGAGCGGCGGGTACATCAATTCGCTAGCGGTGGGCACTTACACACTGACGGCCACTTTTGACGACGCCGACCTGGGCAGTCAGTCCGTGGCCGTCGAGCTGCGGGTGGATAGCGCACCGGTGGTCATGCCGACCATTTCTCCCGCCAGCCAGACGGTCAATGTGGGCGCGCCTACCGCCCTGGCGTTCAGCCTGAACACGGGTACCTTCACCTTCTCCGGTGTGGACGCGGATGGCGTTGCGCTGCCGGCCACTGATTACAGCTACAGCGGTGGTGTGCTTACCCTGAATGAGTCCTATATCGCGACCCTGACGGCCGGCCAGACAGTCAGTTACAGTGCGCAATTCACCAGCACCTATAACGGTAGTGCTACCGCCGATTTCATGGTGACGGCTACCCAGGCCCTTACCGGCGACTGCTTCGACCTCAACACCGTTACCCTCGAGGGCGGAGCGTATGTTCAAGATGGTCGCGCCAAGGTAACCGGCACCAACGGCAGTGCGGCATACTGGACCGCCAGTGTGGCGAAAGCGGGGCAATACCAGGTATTGCTTACCTATAACACTGAGGGTGGTGACAAAATTGTTTCCTTCATGCTGGACGATGGAGGCCGTTCTAACATGACGTGGCCAGACACTCCCGCAACCGCACCGCAGGACATGGAATTTGTGCAGAACCTGACTGCCGGTATTCACCGTATCGGTATGATTAACCGTGACGGCGATTGGGGCTGGGCCAGCGTGCAGAAGCTGTGCGTTAACTTCCTCGGCAGCCTGGCGGTCAACAGCCCGCAAGCGTTTGATAACCTGATCAGCGGTGCAGATATTGTTGTCGACTTTACCAAGGAAGGCACCGGCGACCTGACCTACGCGGTCAACGGCGGCACCACCCAGGTCTACAGTGGCGCAACCCCGCTGGTCATTCCTACCAGCGGCGACGGCCTTTATGACCTCGAGATCGGCGTAGCGGGCACCAACCTCAAGAAAGTGCTTCGCGTACAGGTTGGCAATGCGCCCGGCCCCTTTTATGTGGATACTCTGGGTTCACAATTCGTACTGGGCAATCGACCATTCTATTTCAATGGATCCAACCAGTACTACCTGATGTACAAACCGGAACCGATGGCGGAGGACTTTTTCAAGCGGGCTAAGTATCTGGGTATGACTGCAGTACGCACCTGGATGTTCTGTAATGACACCAAAACCCATGACGGTGTCTGCATTAACATGAAATCCGGAGAGGACTTCCTGCTGACCAAGGCCAATCGTACCGCGGAGGAGCAGGCGATTGTCGATCGCAGTTTTGAACTGTTCGACAACTATGTGGCACTGGCACATCAATACGATGTCAAGCTGGTACTGTCACTGGCGGACTACTGGAATTACTTTGGCAATCTGGATTCCTACGGTGCTCCGCATTACTCCACGCCATCCTCGGTAACAAAGTTTAAAGACTTTATCACTGCGCTGCTTCAGCACCACAACCCGCTCACCGGCTACACCTATGCGGAGGATCCCGCAATCATGATGTGGGAGCTGGCGAATGAGCCGCGCTGTTCCAGCGGCTGTGATGCGCAGATATTCAAAGCGTGGGCCAGCGATATTTCCAGCCTGATCAAGTCCCTGGCGCCCAACCAACTGGTGTCTATTGGTGCTGAGTCTTCCTTTGCTCACAATGGCTCAGGAGATGATTTCAACTTCATCAAGACCGTCAACGACCTGCCCACTATCGATGCCATCAGCGCCCACTTGTACCCAACCTGGTGGAGCATGTCCGACGCAGAAACCCTGAGCAATATTGACCAGCTGGCGGAAGTCGGGCGGGAACTGAGCAAGCCGACCTACATCGGCGAATTCAGCTGGCCAGTGGCCTCAGAGGCATCTGTTACGCAAGATCTGCAGACTCGTTACCAGAAATTTGTTGATTGGTACGCACGGGCGGAGCAGAACAAGGACGCCATCGGCGGAATGCTCGCCTGGCAGCTCTCCGGTCTCGAGTGGGGCAACGGCGAAACGCCCCTGGATGGATGTCAGTGGTGCGCGGGGCCTTACGGTGAACCCACCGGAGGCTGGACAGCCAACAATGATGGATTCCAGATGTACTGTGCCATCACCGCGGAAGAAGCGACCTTAACCGAAACTGGCGCTCCCGGCGACAACAAGGAGGGCAATATCATCCATATCGACCTGCACAAGCCTGTATGCGACCTGTTGACTGATCGCTCCGCTTATTATGAGTCGTTAAATCAGTAGCTGAAATCGGTCAAATAACCATTTGAAAACAGAGCCGCAACGGATGTATCCGTTGCGGCTTTTTTATGGATAGCCGATATGTACGATTTTTATACTTTCAGGTTTTCCATGGATGCGTGTTACAAACCAGCTAATAGAGATTCTTCGTCAAGAGTCAAAAGCGATTGGCGAGCGGGCGGAAGGAGCGATTTTTTCGCCAGGTATGTGTTCTTAATACGCGGGATGTAAAGGGTATAAACCGCCCTTTAGACACGACCGGGCGAGAGTATTAGCGCCTGTGCCCGTCATCCACGCTTCGGTTTCACCCGGGTAAAGTAGATTGTGATAGACCCGAGAGCGCAGATTGCAGAAAACAGCAGGAAAAAGGCACTTAACCCGTAAACGTTAAAAAAATTTTTGACCTTTGGTTCTAAACCAGCCCCCACCAGGATAACGTTTACATGGTCCCCGACGAAATAGGTCTGGGGCCTTGTCGAAAGCCTGGACATAAAGCGCTTGGTCTGTTTTCCGGGTGACCTGTACTCAATGATGGGGGTATGCACACCGCTGGCCCCGCTAACACTCTTTACCACGATACCATCTACAATGGGATTCTGGGTGACCTGCCTGTAAGAGTAGGAGAATGCAACCAGAAATAATGTGAGCGCAACTAAGGTCATGGCCAGGGCGATAGCCAAATGGGTTTTTGGGCTGGGGCTCCAGCCCCACTTCCAGAACCGCCGTAATGCAAACATTGGAAATCCTTATTGTTGTTCAGTTTTCGATAGTGATGTTGAGCCATCGCTGCGGACGAATGGTTGCGGGCCTACCTGTGCGTACCCGTAGCTCCTGGCCTATGGCCGGGAATCGTTTCTGTTTGCCTATTCTCCATGATGGGTGGCTTGCCTGAGCACCGCTGCCAGACGGTCAAGGTTTTGCTCGTTGGCGGATCCTGCCCTCTGTTTTACCGCTTGCGCCGTTTGGGCATCATCAAAAACCTGCTCCCAGGTCAAGTGGGTTCCCTCGCCGTCAGGAGTAAGCTCAATAGTGAGCGTGAAGTTTGGTGGGCAATCGTGATGGATGACAATTCTGGAATCAGGCACCAGTTCTTCAAAGACGCTTTCATTGGCATAGTCATTGCCGTCAGGCCCGTGCATCACGAACTTCCAGCGGCCGCCTGCAGTAAACTCGAAAACTTCAAATGTGTTGGAGAATCCTGCTGGCCCCCACCAGGATGCCAATAAGTCGGCCGATGCAAATGCGCCATATATCTCCCTGGATGAGAATGGCAGGGTTCGTGAAGTGCGCAGTGTTCTATCTTCAGTCATGACCGTAGCCCCGGTGTCCGTGAGTTAAGCGCCGCATACTGTCTATTAAAGTGGTTGACTAGCAGGGCGCGGCGGCTGTCTATTAAAGCGGGTGCGCTTCATTTATCTTACAATTTTGAACTCATCACCCCAGTATTTCTGGAGAACAGTAAGTCAGATAGATTCTGGCTGATTTTTTCCGGATCAGAAAACTGGTAATTACTCAAAACCACAACACAAGACTCCGAGTTGGGGAATCTGCGCATAAAGGCTTTAAAGCCGCTTATGGTGCCGCTGTGGAATACCTGTCCTTCTTTGGTATCCACGCCAAATCCGTAGTTACCGAAATAGGGCGTCTCCATTTTCTTCAATGAGGCCCTGGATATCACCGCGCCCGAGCGCAGAGCCTGATCCCATTTGAACAAATCATAGACCGTAGAATACAGGGCCCCGGCAGAATAGGGCGTGTCCATCTCAAAATGGATCGCATTGACCAGCGTGTCGCCATCTTTCGAGTAGCCGGAGGCGCGCTTGCTGAGAATGGTGCGGGGGTGATCATAGCCGGTATCCTGCATGCCGGCTTTCTTCAGGATCAGGTCTTCAAGCAGGTCTTCGTAGCGCCTGCCAGTGACTTGTTCCGCGATATAGCCCGCCAGCACAAAGCCTGAATTGCTGTATTCGAACTGCGTGCCCGGCTCGAAGCTCAGCTTCTTGTCCGCAAAGCGGGCGACCGTCTGTTCGACGGTACTGGGCAGGCGCTCGTAGTGCAGATTGTCTTTGAAGGCGACAAAGTTGGGGATACCCGATGTATGGCTCAATAAATGCGCAATCTTGATCTTGTTCCATGCTTTGGGCGCATTGGGCAGATACTGTGAAATGTAGTCATCGGTGCTGAGCTTGCCCTGTTCCTCGAGCGCCAGTATCAGTGCGGCAGTAAACTGCTTGGTCAGCGAGCCGATGCGGAATTTGGTGTCGGGCGTATTGGGGATATCATATTCCCGATTGGCGTAGCCATAGCTCCTGGCCATCTGGATCTCGCCATTTTGGGCCAGCAGGACAGATCCGCTAAAGTTGCCCTCGTCGACCAGGTGTTTTAAATAGCGGTCTGCCTGGGTCTGCCAGTCGATACCTTGGGCTGCGTTATCCTGTGCCGCTACATCCATATTGGCCAGTAGAAGTAATATAAATAAAAGTAGCGAGGGAATTTTTCGGATATTTATTTTCATTTTTTCTCCGGATATAAAGGAACGTTACTCTCTAGACGTATTTCTTGGCTTGATATGATGCCAAAATGCTGGTCCGAGTGCATTATTCACGGTATCGCAACTTCCGGTACTGCGGCTGCGACAGGATCAATTCTTCTTGTTTCTCCGGGTATCCCTGACCAGGTAGGACTTGCCCTGCCCGCGCTTCAATTCGAACAGGTCGACGGCCCGGAACAGGCTGCTCAGGTTTTTGAAGCCGTAGTTGCGGCAGTCGAATGACGTCCTGTTGGAGATATTGGAGCCGACCGCGCCGAGTTCGGCCCAGCCGTCATCGTCCTCAGTGGCCTCGATGGCCTGCCGCAGCAGGGTGATAAGTTTGGCATCGGACTTGATGTTCTTGCGTTTTTCACCGCTCTTCTCCTTCTCCACCTCGGACTGGTCAAGGAAGAGGAACTTGGAGCAGGCATTCACGAAGGGCATGGGTGTCTTGCGCTCGCCAAAGCCGAGTACCACCTTGCCCTCTGCCAGGGCCCTGGTCACCATCGGGGTGAAGTCACAGTCCGATGATATGAAGCACATTACGTCAATGTCCTTGGTGTACATCACATCCATTGCATCAATCACCAAGGCGATATCGGAGGCATTCTTGCCCTTGGTCAGGTCGTATTGCTGCACTGGCTGAATGGCGTGCTCGTGCAGTAGCTCCTCCCAGCTCCTGAGAGTCGGTGACTTCCAGTTGCCATAAGCTTTGCGAATGGTAACCACCCCGTATTTGGCCACCTCGCTCAGGACATCCTCGAACTTGCCCGCCGGGGCATTATCGGCATCGATAAAGAGTGCAATCTTCTGTTTTATTTCATCCATCTTGCATCCCTGGGTTTAGCGGATAGATGGCCGGGCTTAGATAAAAGTTCTGATCATGATCCATTTGACTGGTTCGATGCCAAAATGTTGATCTGTGGCTTATCAGTCAACGGCCTGCTTGTGCGTGGAGTCTACATCAAAATCCACCCGGCGCGCGCGCCAGTAGCGGCTCTTCCAGTAGTAATCCGTCATCTGGGAAATGGTGACACCTTTGGACGCGGAAGCGTGCAGAAACTTGCCATCCTCAAGGTAAATCCCCACATGTCGGCCGCGACGGTCGGTTTTGAAAAAGACCAGGTCTCCCGGGCGCAGCTGACTGCGTTTGATGGCCTTTCCGGCGCTTGCCTGGTATTTGGTGGTGCGGGGAAGCTGGATACCCATATCGTCGCGGTAGATCAGATAGACCAGTGCTGAACAGTCGACACCGCGCTTGCTCATGCCACCGTATCGATACGGGATACCCTTCCACGCCCGATACTGCTTGTACAGGCTCGCCTTGAGCAACTCAGAAGGGGAGGGTGACGGCTGGGAGCGGGGGGCTTGCTGGTCGTGGGAGGGCTGATTGGCGTGTGTGGGATCTTGTGAGGCGCGGGCAGTATCATCGGGCGAATGTTGATACGGCGCCATGCTACACCCGGCCAATGTGGTGATCGCGAATAGAGAGGGCAATAGACGGTGGAGTAACAGTCTTCTTTTCATCGGTGACATCAGGGCGATCACGGCAGACACCGCCCGCGACAGGCGGCTGAATCGGGTGTTAGCACAATAGTACCCGCTCAAGCTGAATGTGCGCTGAACTCCGGATTTGGCTAAAAAATGATCTATCCGATGGTATTGCGCGACGAGAAGTGGATTTGAGGCTGATGCTGGTGCGCACAGGCGCTCAACACTTCAGAAGAACTTGTCCTGGCGCGCGACTGGCAGATGGCCTGCACCGCAGACAGCTGTGGCTAAGGCGGGCGATATGCTGCTGTTGCGATGTGTGCCGATGGATTGGGCAGGGTGCTATCCGCCGAGTGGAAATTGATTACTGCCGGTATTCCAGCAGGATTTCGTTTCTGCGCAAAAAAGGCAGCGTCCACGGCGGGTTATAGCGCGCCAGCTCCGGTTCTCCGACCACCTCCAGGCCTTTCTCCTTCAGCCAGGCCCTGAGGTCCGCCGTCTTTTGCGCGACCTTGTTGGCGCCGGTAAGCCCGGAGAAACGGATAACCGCATAACGGGTTTCCGGGATTTGGCGCAGCGTTACTGCGGCGTTATTGGGGTGTGGCAGGGTCTCCAACGTGTAGTGGCTGGGCATTACAAACGAAACCTGCCAGCGCCCGCCGCTCTCCTTCATGCTGACCGGCGCCGTCATGCTGATCTTCTCCGAGTGCGGCTCTATGCCGACCGGCGCGGTCATCTGGATTTTTTGGCTGCCGCCCCCGCCCGCAGTGTTATTGCCAAAAATATAGTTGGCCAGCAATCGAAACCCCCGGCTTGACGCCTCGTCCATCGACCCGGCCACGACCACTTCCGCGACGATTCTGGGCCGGTAGGTACGCAGCTCAAAAGGAGCGGATTGCTCGGTCACTGAGTATTGCGGTTCTTCAATCGCCATCGCATAACCCGCCAGAATTGTCAGTAAAAACCCCAGGATGCGTCTAGGCATTAGAATGTTCAACCGTGTTACGCCAGATAATTCTTTCAAGAGTATAGAGGTTGGCAAGTACGCGGTATTTTAGTGGCTTGACCGCGTTCAAATATCGCTTGGAAGTGATTATATACAAATGAGGCAGATCAAAGTTTTGGCATAGTTTTCCACTGGGTGTTCAATGCCAAAATGTTGATCTTATCCCTTCTATTGAAAAGGGCGACCTGTATTCACAGACGTAATCCCGTTTCTTCTGGTATTTCCGGGGTTTTCTTTAC
This sequence comes from Microbulbifer sp. SAOS-129_SWC, assembly GCF_039696035.1. Lineage (GTDB taxonomy): Bacteria > Pseudomonadota > Gammaproteobacteria > Pseudomonadales > Cellvibrionaceae > Microbulbifer. Next base: position 3,109,545 of record NZ_CP155567.1, on the reverse strand, counting down.
AGTATTTAGGCGAGTACTGAGATCAGGTCTCCACCAATATTTACATTTGATGTCAGATAAGATTCAAGCATAGAGAGACCCATAAGGGGGCTTGGTATAGGTCGTCCTATAACGGGATTTACTAAACTTACAAGCCGCTTCCACTCTTTATTTCTGCCTCTGGACTGTAGTATTTTATAGCGGCAATTGCCTCGTCGAAATACTCTTTTTTAATATCCAGGTTGACGAAATTTCCATTTTCCTCAAGTAGTCCAAGCTGAACTCCATCCGTAGAGTTAATAAAGCGTTGATCAAGCGCCCAGGGGCTTACTATGGCGATAGTTTTAATTTTCCTGAGATCTATTTTGAATTCTTCCATGGTATGGTCGTAGCTGATGTTTACGCCGACACCTGATGCGCTATATGCGGAACCGCTTGTCTTGATCCCGTTCACATGTTCCTCGTAGTCTGCGTAAACTACTACTCCATCTTCGAATTTTATTATTTTGGGGTCTGATTGAAACGGGCTTCCATTTGAAGCAAAAAGTCCAGATTGCTCATCGTTCCTTGATATTATTTGTTCTATGATTTTATTCGCTTTAGTATCAGAAAGCTGCTGTAAAATTTTAGCTTGATCCTCGCTTACAGGTAATCTTGATGCACAAGCCTGAAGGGCAATTAAAATAATAAATAGTGCTATTTTTCTCATTGTTTCATCCTTTTTGAGAATATTACGCTCGCTGAGGAGCGGAGGTTCAGGGATCCTGCTTGATTTGTTATGACTACTTATTTTCTGGGTCCACCTGATAAGCGCCGGGTTCATTGATAGATATCCCAGTGGAAATCATGTAACCAAAAATCAATAAAGATAAGAATATTACGGCCAAATTAACTTCTGCGCCAGAACTGACGTATTTAGAGACGTAGCTCCTGTTGTTTTTAGGTGCGGAAGCGGTAGCAATAGCTAATGGTAGCAGCACATTTAGTGCTAGACCGGCCAGAAAAAAGTATGAGAGGTAATGCTCATAGTAGTAGGGAATCCATGACTCTAGAACACCGAAAGTGTAAGGAAATATGCGAAGAGTACAACGAGCAACGTGACAGCATAAGTCAACATCTTTTTCAATTTAAATCCCAGCAGCTGTATTCGAGGAATAACGATTCAGCTAACGGACAGGCAAAAGCGTAGCTCTTCACTGTCCAGTGAGCGTAGTGATCGATATTTGAGCGCATTGTTACGCTGCGGTGCCCGGTTGAAAATAAGTTGCTACCAATAGCCACAAGCCAAGAGTGGCAAGGAAGTTAATTGTAAAAATTAAACCGCGGAGGCGTACATTTGTTGTGCATATTTGTACGTAAGTATGCGCTATGCGCCCCAAAACGAAAGCCCAAGCTAGCCAGATTGCGTTTGATGTTAGAGATTGTTGCTGTATCAACAACAAGCATGCTGCATAAAAAAATACGGGCCATTCGAATTGGTTGGACAAATTGGCGCTGATACGTGGCTCTACTGTTTTCCAGGGATTGGTTCCGTCTGGGTTTTTCCCTATGCCCCAGATTTTAGGCGCGCGTGCGATGGTTAAAAGTACGTAAAGGAATGACGTGAGTGCAATATGCGCCGTCATTGGCAATATCAGTGGATGCAATTTTTGTGGCCCTCCATGACACGTTTGTTTAGTTGCCTAACGCCAAGCTTTGGGGCGGCAGGAGCGGAGCGTAAGCCGTCCCAGCCGCGATAGCGGCGACAACAGCGCCTTGTTAACTAATTTCTCGGACTTCAATGGTGCCATCGGTTAGAAACTCTTCTTTGGTTTTCTTCTCTATAACCCTCGAGTCACCACCACACGAGATACATGAATATATGGGTTCTGGTGCCTTGTAGAGCTTGCGAAATTCTTGAAAGGAAAGGCCTGGATCAACCGGGTGCTCAATATAGCGGACAGGAACCGACTTGAACCCCTCGCCAACTCTTTCTTCTAACTCTGAGACGGACTCTTCAGGCATTTGCTCAGTAAGAAGCACACGGTTTCCAGATGCTGTAAGAGCAATACAACCGACAGTAACCATGTCCGTATCCGCCACAAAGATGAAAACGGGAAAGGTTGTATGGCAGCTTCCGCACTGAGAGATTACTATTTTACCTTCCTGGTACATCGCACCTATATTCAGTTAACGCCGCGTACACGGGCGCGAGTTTACGAGCGTTCCACCGCCGTTTTTTGGCGGTGTAGTGCTACGCTTTGTTACGTTTTTGAGACTTTCCCACATTCTTTGCACTTTATACCATCCCGAACTGGAAAAAGTGGAAATTGTATGCCAATAAAAACCAAGAACGCCCAGCGACGCCCAAGTTGATAAAACTCTGTGTCCTCGCTTCCGCAAAACGGACACGCGTTTTGATCTACTCCTTGATCCTCTACCAAAGCCTCTTCGCGGTTCTCATTAAGAACTTTAAGCGCAGCTTCCGCATACAGCCCAGGAACCTGAAGTTTTACCCCACCAAGAGCATAGGAGTAGAGCCACTGCATATTGATTGTATGCTCATCTGCTATGAAAGCAGGTATGCACTCGGAGTCTAGACGAGACTTAGCAATATGCGCTTCATAGGGCAAGCTGTAGCTGGAAATATTAACGAGCATATGTCCCTAGTAAACGTAACGCCCACAGCAGGGGCGGCCGAAGCGTAGCGTAGGCCGTCCCGCAGTGGACCCGCCAGGGGCCGGCGCAAACTGCCTGTGATTGTTATGTGTTTCTTGCCTATATCCCACTGTTCATTACCAGGTAGATTATTGCCGCCATTGCAAGGTTTAGAGTTGCCGACACTTGCAGGTAATGAAAATGCCGCTTGGCGCCATTGAACCAGCTTACCACCCCAAAGAAGACTAATGATATGGGAAGCATGACCACGACAGCGACTAGAATTAAGTGCCCCATATCTCGGCTCAAGTGGACTACCCCAAATAGACCCGAAGCCAAATAGAAAGCGAATGTCGCTACTAGCGTGATGAAAAATACATCACTTATTTTTTCCGCATATCCCTTCATTAGTTCTTACACATAACGTTCTAATAACCGGCAGCCGAAGCACAGCGAAGGCTGTCTGGCGCGCGTCGTTCGCGCGCGAAGTTCATTAGCTTGTTATGTTGCGTCTATTAATTTACTTGCAACAAGCTTTAGAACTTTTTCATTTCTACAAAAATTAACCGGGTCATCTGGAATGTTTTCAAATTTTATTATGCTACTTTCAATGGAAAAGTTTAACCCATAACAAGAGTCGATGAAACTTACAAGTTCGCCTGTTTTTAAATTGATTATGACTGATTGCGTACAAGGAGATCCACATCCCCATTCTACGATTTCATAATCATGAAAAAAATTTGGCTTATAGGTGATTCGATCTATTATGGAAAGATTTTCCCATTCAATATTTTTAAGTTCTTTAGTTGCCTCTGATGTTAGCTCAGCACTATTAACAGAAATTGCGAAAAATAAAAAAAATAAAGGAAAGTATGACTTCACTACACGTTTTCTCCTAGCAACATTACGTTGTAATAACCGGCGGCCGAAGCGCAGCCTAGGCCGTCCGGCGCGCGCCCTACGCGCGCGAAGTTTACTACCTTGTTAGTTGCTACCATAGCTTGTCGTGGAGATAAAGCTGAAGATACCTAAGATGACGCCCCCAGTGGCTTATATAGCCATTTCTGAAGTGCCAAAGCGCATCATCAGCTGACGTATTCTCGAAATACCATAAAACGTTCTGGAGGTCACCGGCTATGTCCACAAGATCATCAATGGAATCACCAACAAGAACTTCGCGGTTTCGGATAATAAGTGCAATTGGTAAGAGAGAGGCCAGCTGGTAGAGTCGGCGCTTCTCCCCGCCAAGAGAAAAGCACTGATGAGCTACAACCAGCTGACCGAGAACGAACGATACCAGATTTATAGTCTGAAGAAAGCCGGGCACTCGCAAATAGAGATTGCCGAACTTCTGGAAAGGCATCCCTCTACGATCTGTCGAGAGCTGCGTCGCAACAAAGGGCTACGAGGGTACCGGCCCGGGCAAGCTCAAAAGCTGTCGAATGTTAGACGGTATGGGGCCCACAAGGCTCGGAAGGTGACGGACGAGGTACGTGATCAGATTGAAACGCTGCTCCGGCAGGAGTTAAGCCCGCAGCAGGTAGCAGATTATCTGAAACGGTGTACGGGTATTTCCTTACATCATGAGACAATTTATCAGCTGATCTATGCCGACAAGGCTCATGGCGGCGATTTGTATACGCATCTGCGAGTAGCGTCAAAGCCCTACCGCAAGCGTTACGGCAGCAACGATCAACGCGGCAAGATCAAGAACAGAGTGAGTATTGATGAACGCCCTGAGGTTGTTGACCTGGGTAACCGAATTGGCGACTGGGAAGGCGATACAGTCATCGGCAAAGGCCGCAAAGGTGCGCTATTGACCCTGGTAGAGCGCAAATCGCTGTATACGGTCATTGTGTTGCTGACGGGCAAGAGAGCCGACTTGCTCGCCGCTGCAGCGGTTGCGCATATGGTACACCTTAAGGAGAAAGTCAAAACAATCACGTTCGACAATGGCCTTGAGTTTGCCGGTCATGAAGAGATCGCGAAAGGACTGGAGGCGGATATTTACTTTGCCCATCCCTATGCATCATGGGAGCGTGGAATCAATGAAAATACCAATGGTCTTATTCGGCAATATTTCCCGAAGGGAACGGACTTCAGTACGGTATCGGATGAGCAGGTTCAGTTTGTCATGGACCGCCTGAACAGCAGACCAAGAGCGACCAGGGGTGGACGATCGCCAAATGAGCTATTTATGGGGCGGCGGGACGATTTGCTCGCTGCATGAAGAAATTGCAGTTATTACTTGAAACCGCGCTTTAGTACTTTCTATATTTTCAGAAATATCTTCTACTACATTGTAATAGCCGAGCTCAGGAAACCGCTTCTCTACGGTAGCTCTAGATTCTGCATAATTTCTATCCGGTGCATCAGGATAATCAGTTTCATCAAACTCGTAATTTACGTGATTTATAGAGTAGGTCAGCTTGTCTAGGTGAGTTGCAAGCTCACTCAGATCTGAAACAGTCGTCTTTCCTAACAAGACGTAATCTACAAACTCTTTTATTGTTCTTTGAGCTTCGATCATTTTTTCAACTAACGTCCAGCTTTGGGGCGGCCTTGGAACCGCGAAGCGGAGGAATGGCCGTCCCAGCGCCACAGGCGCGACAACAGCCGCTTGTTAGCAGGCAGTACTAAATTCTCAACTGCACCTCGTTTCTTTTAGATTTGTCTTTTGGCCATAGAATGAAATTATTGCTATCCGAAAAATACTCACCAAGATGGTTTTTACTTGTGAGGCCAACGCGATCCAATTCTTTTTTAGAGTAAATAAAGTTGATGATGAAACCAACATCTGTATTAAAGTTTTTCTGAATTATTATTTTATAAGTGGCTTGAGCCAAATCCTCCTTATTCATTGATGGCAGGCTTGGGCAAACGACATAGATAACGTTATCTACGCTATCTACTCGAACAACATCATCACAGCTATTCGCAACAGCTGATAGCGATACCAATGACATTGAGATTGCAGTTATTAATTTCATAAGGCCTTCTAACGCCACAATCAGCCGCGGCTTAATTTGTGTGTTTTTTACTCAAAAATGGGAGCGCAGCGACCGTGCAAAATGTGCACAAAGTAAGACGTCGGCTGCATTGCATTGTTAGGCATACCAGGCAATTTATTTTGATATTGTCTTATAACCTAAATAGGTAAGTCCAGCTACTACGACCCACTTGATAAGCGGAGAATCAATGTGAATAACACCAAAACGACCTACCAAATCACCGCTTACTGATAGGATAAGCGCCATTACTAAAAATACGGTGCCGACAACTACTAGTTGAAGCTCGATATTGGAATCTGATTCTAATTTTCTTTGCTTTCTCTCTTTTGCTTTAAGTTTTGAAAGTGAAGCAGGTTCTTTGAGTATTGCTTCAATTTCCTTTACGCGATCTGGCCATTTTTCGCGATCAATCGAATCGAGAGCCTCGCGTAACTCTCTGAGGGAGTAATTTTTATAATTTGGCTTAATGACCATACTTCCTAAGACTGCCTAACGCCCGGCTTTGGGGTGGACTTGGGGCTGCCTAGCAGCGGAAAGGCCGTCCCTGCCCCGAAGGGGCGATAACAGCCGCTTGTCAGGCTTTACTGTATATTAACCAATCCAAAGGTTTGCTTGTCATCTGCAAAAAATGAGTAACCAATAGTCTGAGCATCAATCCAGAATGGAGCATATGGATAGGCCTCCTTAATTTCAGCAATGGGTTTAATTATTAAACCACTTTCTCCAAGCTGAACAGTACTTAAACCTTCGGAGTCATTAAAGACGCCCTTTTCTGCATCTATCGAGAAATCGAATGAAGTCTCACCGGCATCCACAATTCTGGCAGAATGTATCTTTTTGCCGGAATCTATGTCTATGACATCAAGAATTGCAATAGCTGCTGCACGCTCAGGATCTTGGTATGCAAATACTGCTTTGTCGTTGGTGATTAATCCATAGCCATATATAGAACTATTTTCCGGTGTTCGAAAAATCTCTTTATATCTATCACCAGAATAAACCATGAAATAAATATTTTGAACATCAATGATTCTCTCCCTTATTTCCTGAGAGCATACGGGAAATGATAGCAGCATTATTATTGATATTATTTTAATACGCATAGTTTTCTGTAGCCTAACGCCGCCAGCAGCGGCAGCTTACCTTGTGCGCGTTTTGCGCGAAAATGGAAGCGCAGCGACCCTCGCAAAACGTGCACAAGGTAAGCTGTCCCGCGAAGGGCCGAAGGCCCGGAGCCTTACTGCCTGGCATTGTTATACGTTTGCTCACAACTGTGCCAGAACTACTTGACATAAAGCCGTAAGATTATTATTGAAATCTTGCTCTGTGCCTTCGGGAACAATTGGCTCGAGCATTACCCAAGTATTGTCACCTTGCCAAGACTCAACGGAGCCAAAACCTTCCTCACCATCCCACTGAATCATGAAACGCTTTTCGCCTGAAGCGTAAATGCAATGCATAGAGCCACAATAGCCTATCTCTGTGTCAGGCTTATCTTCTGAGTAGCCCGACTCTAAGAGCAGGCCTGCAATATTACTTTTTATCTTGTGATATTCGTGCATTCTGATTTACGTATAACGCCCGGCTTTGGGGTGGACTTGGAGCTGCGAAGCAGCGGAAAGGCCGTCCCAGCGCCGAAGGCGCGACAACAGCCGCTTGTTAGCGTGTGGGTCGCCACATTGACCAGCCGGCAACGAAAAGCACCAACCCATTGAAGATTAAATATACGATTTTACCCGAATAGTCTACGATATGAACCCATTCCATATTTCTATATTCAGTAATAACAAAAGCTTTCTGTGGGTCTACCCAAAAAAACAAACTGAACAATAAAGATGTAAAAATTATTGTATATGCCTTCATCTTGGGGAAAATAACGGGCATAAATCCTGCGATCCAATATACGAAAAGCGTAAGTATATAGACCACCAAGTGACTGCGGGCAGAAAAAATTACGCTAGATATGATTGCGAAAAATGTACTCATTCCGATGAAGAGCCTTACCCCGCTATATTCAGAGAGGCCGCCATCATCAGTTGTAAACTTATATCCGTATCTTTTCATGCTTAAACGCTAACGCCCGCATTTGGGGCCGTAGTGAAGCGCAGCGGAACGGGGTCCCAGCCCCGCAATGGGCGACAACATGCGCTTGTTAAATGGTTCCAGACTCTCAGGTTCATGATGGATTCCATTTATTACTTTCGTATTCATAAGCCCACCAATCGGCTTCTTGGGGACCTATCTCTTTTAGTATCTCAATTCGAAGATAGCTTTCATCAGGCATATACTTCTTTGCCGCCTCCTTTGCTTCTTCGAATGTCGAATGGAAGGTGACCAAATCACCCGCATAGAGCTTGTAGAAATCTATATTCATGCTTGCCATTTAACGCCCGCAGCTGCGGACGACTTGTAGCGACGAAGGAGCGAAAAGGCGTTCCGACAGCCTGCGCTTGTTAAGTGTTTTTAGCTCGATGTCCATTCGCTGCTCGCTGAAATATGATTTGGAAGAGTAGAAACGATTTCGTCTGGGCCTTCAATATCCCAACCCATGACACAACAACCACATGCATTTTGTTCGGATACAAAGCTCAATACGTTCCGATTAGCTTCAAACCATCTTTCCACTAGTTCTACCTCGCCCGGATTATCGATTAATGCGCAAATAGTTGCTTTCATAGTTTGGACACTTAACGCCGCCAGCAGGGGCTTTTATGAAGCGCAGCGGAATAAAAGTCCTTGGCCACGTTTTTTGTGGCCACCTGGCTGGCTTTGTTATGAGTTTTTTTCATAGGCATGTTCCAGCACTGGAAACAGAATAGCTAGATATTTTTTCATTTGAATCTACATCTATAGCTAGATAAATATTCCACTTAGAACATACCAGCCCATCACCTTCAATTGATTCGAGAATAATTCCTTTTTTATGTGGAAAAGAATCTAACTGCACGCCATTTTTATTTTGCCAATCAAAAAGTTCTTTTCTGGTTTTTCCAATAGGCTGAAACTGCTCAAGCTTAGTTCGCCACTCATGTTCTTTCTCAACAACAGCGTCATTAGAAGAGCAACCAAAAAGGACCAAAAGAATAGTTGGTAGAACTATCCAGTTTGAAATATTAGTCATACTCTTTTGTACTCATAACGTCCGTAGCGCGGGTAAATTTGCAGCGCAGCGGAAAATTTATCCCAGTGCCTACGCTTGTTAATTTTTTGCGGTCCCAGAGCTAGCATCTCCGCCGCCATTGTTATCAATATAAGTTTTCATGTAGTAGTCGGTGCTTGGCATGAGTATAGTATCAACCATTGCATCTAATGTTTTATAAGGGTCTGACCCTTTTAAGAATGCTGATTTTTCTTTAAGCTCATTTTGAATCATATTGTGGGTCTCTATATTCTGGACAAGGAATTTTTCTCCCCACTCATACATTTTCTCTTGATCTCCGCGCCTAGACATCGACAACATGAGGGCAAGCATGTTCGCTTGCTCCGCAGATCGACCAGATATGGCAAAAACAGCAGCCACATCAACTCCCTTCTTTACACCTTGATACTGCCCCAAAAAGTAGCTGCCAAGCACTGCTGAGAATACGAAAGCGGTGACAACAATTTTTTTATACATTGCGTATTACTACCTAAAATTAACGCCCGCAGCAGGGGCGACCAATGCTATGCACATTTTGTGCGAAAATGGGAGCGTAGCGACCCGCACAAAATGTGCATAGCGTTGGGCGTCCCGCGGAGGCCCGAAGGGCCGTAGCATACTGCCTGCGATTGTTATGTGTTTTCATATCCACAGCAGCATGGCTCCAAGAATTATTACAACCGTGGCCAACCCATAAATGTAAAAATACATTGAACTTAGCGGTTGATCTGAAATTTCTACCGAACTTAATGAGTCCCTATAGCCGTAGTTTAATGAAAAAAATATAAAGGCAAACCCAAAAATTGCTCGAACAGTATGCCCGCGCTCTCCGAAAATTACGTCATTTATTGCCACAAATTTGCCGCCCAAAAAATCCTCAGCAACAAGAAGAATTGACCAGGTGTTTACCAACATCAGCAGCGCAACCACACCCACAGCGTATATCCTAGCAACAAAGGGTAACTCGCCCTTCAAAAGCTGTTTTTGCACCAAAGATTTTAGAATTTTTTCCAAAATATCTACTTTCACCTGGTAACTCGAACACATAACGCCGTGCTCAGGGACGGCTTACTCTATGCGCATTTTGCGCGAAAATAGGCGCGCAGCGACTGCGCAAAAGGTGCACAGAGTAAGACGTCCCCTGCAGCACCTTGTTACGTGGTTGCGGCACGGACTATGACTCTCGCACATGATTCCGGGGCCGTTTGAGCAATGAAATGCCCGCCTTCCACAGATTCGATACTTAACTGGGGATAAATATTACCCAAAACTTTGATTGCATCATATGCAACCAAGCGATCATTTGTTGGCCGGATATACGCAGCTATTGTTGACTGTTGATCTTTTGGCTCATCAAGTTCAGCCATGTTCAATAAACGCTGCTTTAAGGCTCTTGGACCAACTTGTGCAATAGCATGGCGAACATGCTCAATTAGAGCTCTATTACCACGGCCATCGAAACATAGAATTTTCATAAGCCAATTTGGAAATAGATTAGGCTTAAGAAGATACTTCGGCAGGACCGCAGCAAGCTTTGCGAGTCTTCCAGGGCAAGAAACAAAGCTAGCTATAAAAACTACCTTTGAAACTCTGCGGCCAAGGATATTGCATAATTCATACGCAATTCTTCCGGAATATGATTCAGCGACTACCACAACGCTTGATAATCCAATTTTTTCGGCAATCTGCTCAGCTTGCTCTCGGTAGCTCACACCCTGTATTTCATTGAGGCAAATAACTTCTCGGTCTATCTCACTTGGGATATTCAGAATTAGCTCACTGAAAAGCAATCCCGTCCCATCCATTCCTGGTAGAAATACAATTTTCAATGTTTAGCTACCATCACGTAACGCCCGCAACAGGGGCGACCAATGCTATGCACATTTTGTGCGAAACTGGGAGCGCAGCGACCCGCACAAAATGTGCATAGCGTTGGGCGTCCCGCGGAGGCCCGCAGGGCCGGAGCATACTGCTTGCGTTTGTTAAGCCAGCCAGAGCTCATACAGGCACCATGCTCCATAAATAATTAATGGCAATACGAACAACCCATAAAGCACAACAGCTGCAGGAGATGTAAACAACGTAGCCAACACTATGCCTGCGCCTAACAATACCACTGGCACTCCCACCAGCGTTGAAACTGCCTTTTCCAGCACACCAATTTCAGACAGTGGCGTTTCTTTGTAAAGAAGCCTCCAAAGCTGTAATAGAGCTAAGCAGGGTACAAAAAGCAAAAATCCCGTTTGGTACGGATTTGGTCCTAGGTCAAATTTTCCTTCACTAAAAACAACCAACCCCAGAGCGATTGTCAGATAGAGCACCCAGACTGTACCAGGAACTATAGATACCAACCCAATTATTCTGCTTTTCTTGGTCATATTGGCTTAACGCCGCGCTCAGCCGCGGCCAATTTTGGGCGCTTTATGTGCAAAAATGGGAGCGCAGCGACCGCGCATAAAGTGCACAAAGTTGGCCGTCGGCCTGTAGCGCTTTGTTAGGCATATATAGCACTTTACTTTGATATTACCTTATAGCCTGCACAGGCCAGCGCAACTACCAGAACCCACTTGATAAGCGGAGAATCAATGTGAGTAGCACCATAACGGCTTACCAAATATCCACTTACCGATAAGATTAATGCCATTAACATAAATATCATGCCAGAACCTACTCGTTCCAGCTCAGCTCTGGAATTTGATTCCTCTTTTCTTTGTCTGCGCTCTTTAGCCTCAAGTTTTGACAGCAAAGCTGGCTCTTTGAGTATTGCTTCAATTTCTTTTACGCGATCTGGCCATTTTTCACGATCAATCGAATCGAGAGCCTCGCGCAACTCTCTAAGAGAGTAATTCTTATAATTTGGCTTAATGACCGTACTTCCTAGTAGTGCCTAACGTTGCCAGCAGGGGCGGCCGGAGCGTTTGGCGTGCGAAGCGCGCCGCGTAGGCCGTCCAGCCGAGCCCCGAAGGGGCTGGGCGTGCCTGCCTGGCCTAGTTATAGCATGCGCGCTCTGCACGACTTACCTCCACTTTGCCCGCCACGGATTGGCGGGCCACCGCCCGATATAAACAAGGAAAGAATACCTTGCTTCCCCCAACCAATTTTTCTCTTAGTGGCAAACCACAATGCTGCATTGGGATTGCCGATACCTAGAACCTGAGCGAAGGCACTAGGAGCGAAACTTCCGAGCTTGGAATTCTCTGCGTAGCTACCGGTTGACCGCTACCAAACCACTCGAAAATTTCTTAAACCACGGGCCACTTTTAAACGGTGAATCCGCCTCTATAACGCCTTTGTAATGGGCCGAGCGTCAGCGAGGTCCAGCCGAAGGCGGCATTGACAAACTTGTTATGTGAATTTCGATAGCTAGACACGCTTTACTTCTACCTTTTCATTCGTTCCTTCAACCTCAAGATAGTACCTGCCTCCCTCGTTTATTACTTTTGCTCGGGGCATATACGCATAGTGATAATGGTACTTATATTCGTTTTGCTTCCACGTTTTTCCTGCATAAAATTCAAATACAGTTTCTCTATTTTTGAATCCTTTAAAAGAGCCTTTGAGTTGACCCTCTTCGACAATACTCATATTTTCTCCATATTCACATAACGCCCGGCGCAGCAGGCAAATTGGAGCGACGCAGGAGCGGAAATTTGGTCTGCCTGCCGCCGCTTGTTATGTGGCATTGCTATGGCCCGATTTTTCTCCATTCTTTATGACTGCTCGCAAGAAGTCGATCACAAGAACCAACACTAAAGCCACTAGTGCACCAGCGAACTCTGCGTTTATTGGGACAACCTCTTCCTTCCCGAGCAAAAACCGAACCAATCCAGTTAAAACCACTGCACAAATCAGGGCATAGATAAGACGCAGTAAATGCTTCACCAATATCCGTCCGCAACCGCCCGCTTTAACGCCATCGATCAGATCAATCATCCGCCCTTTCTCACTAACACATAACGTTGCCAGCAGGGGCGGCCGGAGCGTTTGGCGTGCGAAGCGCGCCGCGTAGGCCGTCCAGCCGAGCCCCGAAGGGGCTGGGCGTGCCTGCCTGGCCTAGTTATAGCAGGCGCGCTCTGCACGACCTACCTCCACTTTGCCCGCCACGGATTGGCGGGCCACCGCCCGATATAAACGAGGAAAGAATACCTTGCTTCCCCCAACCAATTTTTCTCTTAGTGGCAAACCACAATACTGCATTGGAATTGCCGATACCTAGAACCTGAGCGAAGGCACTAGGAGCGAAACTTCCGAGCTTGGAATTCTCTGCGTAGCTACCGGTTGACCGCTACCAAACCACTCGAAAATTTCTTAAACCACGGGCCACTTTTAAACGGTGAACCCGCCTCTATAACGCCCGCAGCACGCGTGGCTTTGTAGTGAAGGCGAAGCCGTAACGAAAAAACCATCGCTGTGACTGCGCTTGTTAAAGAGTGCCATAGACACCCTCCATTATGTCTCTATCGTAATCAAGCAAGTAGCTGTTGAACCGGTCAAACAGATTTTGCATCAACTTGGCATCAGTTGAGTAGATATCCATTCCTCGATCATCATAAGGATGGACAAGTATTTGACTTTCTAAATTAACAAGGTGGACTTTGCCAACAATTCTAGGACGAATTCCAAGATCCTGGGCTAATGCGCCCCAAAGTAAACTCTTCGCAGTCGAGCTAGAGATCTTGAAAAGTAAGAAGTGCCTAAAATAGTCGCTATCATCCTCATCAACTTCACACCAATTCTCGTTTAGTTTTGGAATTTTTATGCCACATCCAGCAATCTCACGAAAAACACTTAGCGAAGACAAGTATGTCCTAGCCCCATAGAAGCTCCAGCAAGCATATAAATCGTTGTCCTCACTAAGCACGTCAGAAAGTATTGCTTCTGCCTTTCTCCAAGCGGTAGTAAACATTTCTATAGCTGATCCAGATACAGAGAGTTCAAACCTTAATGCCTTTTCGTACTGATAAAAAAGAGCATGGTCGAAGGCATGGTTTCCAAAGACTCTTTCTATGTTCTTGCGATATTCCATAGCGCTCTTTAACAGTTTATTAATAAGACGCGTCTTGTTATCTACTTGTCGTCTATCCAAAGAGCCCACGTCATTAAATATCTCAGTAAACCTTTATATTCAATGCCTTACAACTCTATGGTGGTCTCTGCCGCCGGGCGAAACGCGACGCATCTCATTATCAGGTTGTCGTCAGTGTCGCTTGATCTTTTTGGAAACCCTTTTGAAATCAATCACTTGGGTTTCTTTGGTCGGTGTATAGACGATGCGTCTCGTGATCTGGGAGGTTTTCCGTATTTTTGTGCAAAAAAAAGCGGGCATAACGCCCGCTTTCAATACCTCTCTTCCTGTGAGCGACTACTTTTTGTAGTTGTCCTTTTGCTACCTGTCGGTATTCATCGTGTTACCACTGCAGCGCACCGCCAGTCTGGTATTCGATAACCCGCGTTTCGAAGAAGTTCTTCTCCTTGCGCAGATCCATGATCTCGGACATCCAGGGGAAGGGGTTCTGTGCGCCCGGGAACTGTTCTTTCAGGCCCAGCTGGCTGAGGCGGCGGTTGGCGATGAAGTGGAGGTATTCCTCCATCATGTTCGCGTTCATGCCGAGTACGCCGCGGGGCATGGTGTCGCGGGCGTAGGCCACTTCCAGTTCCATGCCTTCGAGGATCATCTGGCTCACTTCCTGCTGGAAGGCTTCGGTCCACAGGTGCGGGTTTTCCAGCTTGATCTGGTTGATCACGTCGATGCCGAAGTTCAGGTGCATGGACTCGTCGCGCAGGATGTACTGGAACTGCTCGGCTACGCCGGTCATCTTGTTGCGGCGGCCCATAGACAGGATCTGGGTGAAGCCGCAGTAGAAGAAGATGCCCTCGGTCACCGCGTAGAAGGCGATCAGGTTGCGCAGCAGTTCCTGGTCGGTCTCCGGGGTGCCGGTCTTGAAGTTGGGATCGCCGATTGACTGGGTGTGCTTGAGGCTCCAGGCGGCTTTCTTGGCGACGCTGGGCACTTCGCGGTACATGTTGAACACTTCGCCTTCGTCCATGCCCAGGGACTCTACACAGTACTGGTAGGCGTGGGTGTGGATGGCTTCCTCGAAGGACTGGCGCAGGATGTACTGGCGGCACTCCGGGTTGGTGATGTGGCGGTAGATGGCCAGCACCAGGTTGTTGGCTACCAGGGAGTCGGCAGTGGAGAAGTAGCCCAGGGAGTATTCCACGATGCGACGCTCGTCCTCGGTCAGACCCTCGGGGTCTTTCCACATGGACACGTCCTTGTTCATGTTCACTTCCTGCGGCATCCAGTGGTTGGCGCAGCCATCCAGGTATTTCTGCCAGGCCCAGTCGTACTTGAACGGTACCAGCTGGTTCAGGTCGGCGCGGCAGTTGATGATGCGTTTCTCATCTACTTCGATGCGCGCGGCACCCATTTCCAGTTCTTCCAGACCCGGGGCGGGGTCCAGGTCGGCTACGGCGGCCCGTGCAGCGGCAACGGCGGAAGCGGCGTCCGCGGAGGCTGCGGGGGATTGGGCCGCTGGCGACGCCGGAGCACTGGGTGCTGCGTAGTTGGGGCTCGGCTCAGCTACTTCGTTTTGCAGCGTGTCCGGCGCCGGTCGCGGTTCGGTTTCCTTCGCGTTCTCGCTGAAGGCTCTTTTCGGTTGTTGGGGCTGTTTGTCGATGTCGTCCCAGCTCAGCATAGTAGGCCTTTTGATCCGTCTTTTTTCGGTGAGTTCGATGGTGCGTCAAATTTTTTCCGACTCTGCGCGGTGATACCTGGCGCGGTCAGAAGCGGGGAAAATGACTGCGTGTGACTCCCCCGCGGGTGCCGGAATTACTGCGCCGGCGGTCAATTTCTGTCGCGGGTATTGTGCCCGCCGTGTGGCGCGGAAATTTTGCGCCAGATCAATCGTTGGTTTTCTTTTTGTTCTTGTTCTGTTTTCTTTTTTTGTGCAATCGGGGAATTCTGGATCACAGCGGAACCCCGGTCCGGGCTTTTTTTCCACCTGCCGGCTTGCGCCGGCGGGGTGGGGTGGACCGGGGTCGCTGTGGATGGTCTTGACCACTGTTGCGGTGGCGACGCTCTCCCCCGAGAGTTCTTTCACGCGGGCCTTGCGCGGCCCGCTTCCTTCCTTGCCTCCGTGAGGCAGGACACTGCTTACTGGCAGGCCTCGCAGTCCGGGTCGTCCAGGGAGCAGGCCTGGGGCACGGCGGCCGGGGCCGGCGCTGCTGCGGGTGCCGGTGCTGCCGCGGCGGCGCCGTTGCTACCACCGGTGGCGCTCACTGCGTTCAGGGTGCCGCCGCTGACAGTGGATTTCTCCGTGCTGGTGGCGGCCAGGGCGCGCAGGTAGTAGGTGGTCTTCAAGCCGCGGTACCAGGCCATGCGGTAGGTCAGGTCCAGCTTCTTGCCGTCGGCGCCGGCGATGTAGAGGTTCAGGCTCTGCGCCTGGTCGATCCACTTCTGGCGGCGGCTGGCGGCATCCACGATCCAGCGCGGTTCCACTTCAAACGCGGTGCAGTATTTGGCTTTCAGCTCGGCCGGCACGCGGTCGATCTTCTGTACCGAGCCCTCGTAGTACTTGAGGTCGTTGACCATCACCCGGTCCCACAGGCCGTGGGCTTTCAGGTCGTGTACCAGGTAGGGGTTCACCACGGTGAACTCGCCGGACAGGTTCGATTTCACGTACAGGTTCTGGTACGTGGGCTCGATCGACTGGGAAACCCCGGTGATGTTGGCGATAGTCGCGGTCGGCGCGATCGCCATCACGTTGGAGTTGCGCATGCCCTGCTTGGCGACTTTGCTGCGCAGGCTGTCCCAGTCCTGGGTGCTGCCGGTGTCCTGCTCGATAAACTGCTCACCGCGCTGTTCGGCCAGGATCTTGATGCTGTCCAGCGGCAGGATGCCCTGGCTCCACAGGGAGCCTTTGTAGCTCTGGTACTTGCCGCGTTCCTTGGCCAGGTCGCTGGAGGCGGAGATGGCCTGGTAGCTGATGGCCTCCATGGAGGTATCGGCAAAGGCCACGGCTTCGTCGCTGGCGTAGGCGATGCCGGCCTTGTACAGCGCGTCCTGGAAGCCCATCAGGCCGAGGCCCACCGGGCGGTGGCGCATGTTGGACTGGCGCGCGGTGTCTACCGAGTAGTAGTTGATGTCGATGACGTTATCGAGCATGCGCACGGCGGTCTTGACGGTCTTGGCCAGCTTGCCTTCGTCCAGTTTGCCGTCTGCACCGATGTGCTGGGCCAGGTTGACGGAACCCAGGTTGCACACGGCGATCTCGTCGTTGGCCTTGGTGTTCAGCGTGATCTCGGTGCACAGGTTGGAGCTGTGCACTACACCCACGTGCTGCTGCGGGCTGCGCAGGTTGCAGCTGTCCTTGAAGGTGATCCACGGGTGGCCGGTTTCGAACAGCATGCCCAGCATTTTGCGCCACAGGTCTACTGCGCGCACTTTCTTGTGCAGCTTCAGCTTGCCTTCGGCGGCGAGCTGTTCGTAGTGGGTATAGCGCTCTTCAAACGCGCTGCCGAACAGGTCGTGCAGGTCCGGGCAGTTGGCCGGGGAGAACAGCGTCCACTCTTTGTCTTCGAACACGCGCTTCATGAACAGGTCCGGTACCCAGTTGGCGGTGTTCATGTCGTGGGTGCGGCGGCGATCGTCGCCGGTGTTCTTGCGCAGCTCGAGGAATTCCTCGATATCCAGGTGCCAGGTTTCCAGGTAGGCACATACGGCGCCCTTGCGCTTGCCGCCCTGGTTGACGGCCACGGCGGTGTCGTTGGCCACTTTCAGGAAGGGCACAACACCCTGGGATTTGCCGTTGGTGCCTTTGATGTAGGAGCCGAGGCTGCGTACCGGGGTCCAGTCGTTGCCCAGGCCGCCGGCCCATTTGGACAGCATGGCGTTGTCCTGGATGGCGCCGTAGATACCGTGCAGGTCGTCCGGTACCGTGGTCAGGTAGCAGGAGGACAGCTGCGGGCGCAGGGTGCCGGCGTTGAACAGGGTCGGCGTGGAGCTCATGTAGTCGAAGGAGCTCAGCAGGCTGTAGAACTCGATCGCGCGCTCGTTCTTGTTTTCTTCATTGATGGCGAGGCCCATGGCGACGCGCATGAAGAAGATCTGCGGCAGCTCGAAACGGATATCGTCGCTGTGCAGGAAGTAGCGGTCGTACAGGGTCTGCAGGCCCAGATAGGTAAACTGGTGGTCGCGCTCGCTCTTGATCGCGCCGCCGAGCTTTTCCAGGTCGAAGGTGGCCAGGGCCGGGTCGAGCAGTTCCAGCGCGATGCCTTTTTCCACATAGGCGGGCAGGGCGGCCGCGTAGAGGCTTTCCATCTCGTGGGCGGTAGCGCGCTCGGCCACACCGAGGAAGCGCAGGGCTTCACTGCGCAGCTTGTCCAGCAGCAGGCTGGCGGTGGCGTAGGTGTAATTGGGCTCCTGCTCGACCATGGTGCGCGCGGTGATCACCAGCGCGGTATTGATGTCGTCTTCGGAAACGCCGTCGTAGAGGTTTTTCAGTGTTTCGCTGAGGATGGCTTCGCCGTTCACATCGGTGAGGCCCTCGCAGGCTTCACTGACGATGGTGCGCAGGCGCTCCATGTCCAGCGGGGTCATGCTGCCGTCTTCCTGCTTCACGCGGATGCTCGGGTGGGCGTCGGCGGCCTGCTGTGCGACTTCCTGCTGGGCTTTCTGTTGATCTTTCTCCGCGCGCAGGCGGGCGTGCTCCTCGCGGTAGAGCACGTAGTCGCGGGCGATCTTGTGTTCGCCGTTGCGCATCAGGGCCAGCTCGACCTGGTCCTGGATCTCCTCGATGTGGATGGTGCCACCGGAGGGCATGCGGCGCTTGAAGGTGGCGCTGATCTGCGAGACCAGGTCCTTCACCTGCTCGTGGATGCGGCTGGAGGCTGCGGCGGTGCCGCCTTCAACGGCGAGGAAGGCCTTGGTGACCGCGACGGAGATCTTACTGTCGTCGTAGGGCACTACGGTGCCGTTGCGCTTGATAACGCGAATCTGACCCGGGGCAGTTGCCGCAAGGGTGGTGTTGGCCTGGTCGCCGGAAGTGCCTGCCTTTTTTTCAGGCACAGATTGAGAGCGCCCTGTCTCTGTGTGCATGTAGTTCTCCGCAAGATTTTGTCTGTTTATCCACACCTGTTCGCGTGAACAGCATCCCCTCGAATGAATGTGTGTAACGGGTCCGTCGTCTCTCCCACTGTGCCCCGCTTGGCGCGCCGGATGCCGGCGCGAACCGGAGTGGGAAACAGGCCGCTTTACCGCCGGCGCGCGCGCCCAACCAGTGGGTGGGGCGGGTGCGGGCCTTCGAGTGCCTGCGGCGGACAATCCGTTCCGCCTGTACCTCTAGATTTGCCAGATTTGTGTTTCCGACCGCTGGCGCCGCCGGCTCCCCGTAGCGGGGCGACACCAAGCCGGAAATTATCCCCATTGGCTTGGGGCAAAGCTGAGGCCAAAACCCAATATGTTGGGGTGACCTCACTGCTGAGCAACAAGATAATGCGGTAGGGGGTCTATTTCAAGGCGGATAACTCGGTGGTTTTCTGTGGATAAATTGTGAAAAGGCGGTGAACGTCAGTAGCCACTTTCGCGCCAGAGCCCGTGGTTACTGGGTGTGGTTAATCGGTGTACAGCGCCGCGGGCGCGAGGGGATTTTTAAGAATATTTTTTAATAGTTACGGGGCTTCAAATTAACCGAGGCAATAACCATTTCGTACTGATTAGTCGATGAGCAAACTGGTACTCGGATGTGCAATTTATTGGCGTTTTTTTAACCCCTGATGGGGTGTTTGAAATTTGATCAGTATGGCGTCGGCACAAGATGTTGGGTCGATTCTGGCGCCGGGGGCGGACGAATACAAGGGGGCGCCATGGCGGAGCGGGTTGTTGTGGTTTTGGTCGGCGGGGGTGTTGGCGGTTTTTTGATCGCTTGGTGTTGGTTGGGGGGAGACGGGTCCGCAGCACTTGCGTGGCATTGACCCACTGCTGTTCAAATAATCACCACGTGCATTCGGTAGGGGCGAACCTTGTGTTTGCCCCTGTCGCTACTGGCTGGTTCGGGCGGTCACAAGGTCCGCCCCTACAGAACGGATATTGAGGATCTGGCCGGCGGCAGTGCTTTCGAGGTGTTGACGCACTGTCGTGTATAGATCACCGGGCGTATTCGGTAGGGGCGAACCTTGTGTTTGCCCTTGTCGCTACTGGCTGGTTCGGGCGGACACAAGGTCCGCCCCTACAGAACGGATATTGAGGATCTGGCCGGCGCTAGTGCTTTCGAGGTGTTGAGGCACTGTCGTGTACAGATCCACCGGGCGTATTCGGTAGGGGCGAACCTTGTGTTCGCCCTTGTCGCTACTGGCACCCTGGTTTGGGCGGACACAAGGTCCGCCCCTACAGAACAGATAGTGAGGATCTGGCCGGCGCCAGTGCTTTCGAGGTGTTGACGCACTGTCGTGTATAGATCCACCGGGCGCATTCGGTAGGGGCGAACCTTGTGTTCGCCCTTGTCGCTACTGGCACCCTGGTTCGGGCGGACACAAGGTCCGCCCCTACAGAACGGATAGTGAGGATCTGGCCGGCGGCAGTGCTTTCGAGGTGTTGACGCGCTGTGGTTTATAGAGCCACCGGGCGTATTCGGTAGGGGCGAACCTTGTGTTCGCCCTTGTCGCTACTGGCACCCTGGTTTGGGCGGACACAAGGTCCGCCCCTACAGAACAGATAGTGAGGATCTGGCCGGCGGCAGTGCTTGCGAGGCACTGACGCGCTGCCGTGTATAGATCCATCAGGCTTATTCCGCTGGATCTCAGCGGCTCTGTTCCTGCAGGAACTCCATCAGGGCCTTCTGTGCGTGCAGGCGGTTTTCCGCTTCGTCCCAGACTACGGAGATGCTGTCGTCTTCCAGCAGTTCGCCGCTCACTTCCTCGCCGCGGTGGGCAGGCAGGCAGTGCATGAACACGGCGCCGCTGTTGGCGAGGGCCATCAGCTCGTGGTCGACGAGGAAGCCATCGAACGCCTTGATGCGTTCCTGCTGCTCGGTCTCCTGGCCCATGGAGGCCCACACATCGGTTGCCACCCAGTCGGCGCCGCGCACGGCGTCGGCGGGCTTGCGCACGATGGTGACGCGATCGCCCGCGGCGGCGAGGATGCTCTCCTCCGGCTCGTAGCCCTCGGGGCAGGCGATACGCAGTTCGAAATTGCACAGGCGCGCGGCGTTGATATAGGAGTGGCACATATTGTTACCGTCGCCGACCCAGGCCACCACCTTGCCCGCGGGGCTGCCGCGGTGCTCGACGTAAGTCTGGATATCGGCGAGCAGCTGGCACGGGTGGTAGCTGTCCGACAGCGCATTGATCACCGGTACTTTGGAGTACTCGGCGAAGCGCTCCAGCACGTTGTGGCCGAAGGTGCGGATCATCACCATGTCCACCATGCGCGAGATCACCCGCGCGCTGTCTTCGATCGGTTCCCCGCGCCCCAGCTGGGTGTCGCGCGGGGACAGGAACAGGGCGCTGCCGCCCATCTGTGCCATGCCCGCCTCGAACGACACGCGGGTGCGGGTGGAGGATTTCTCGAAGATCATACCGAGCACCTTGTCGCGGAAAGGCTCGGTAGAGATGCCCTGGTTGCGCAGTGCCTTGAGCTCGATCGCGCGCTCGATGACGCTGTTCAGTTCTTCCGTGGTCAGGTCCAGCAGAGTGAGAAAATGTCTGGTTGCCATAAATTGTGTTCCCCTAAGCAATCAGGCTGCGCGCCGCGTAAATTCTTTAATCAGTGTACCGACAGTATCGGCGATGTGGTCGCACTCGGCGTCTGTCAGCGTCAGTGGTGGCAGCAGGCGCACCACATTGCCTGCGGTGACGTTGATTAGCAAGTCGGCGTTGCGCGCCGCTTGCACCAGTTCGCCGCAGGGTCGATCCAGTTCGATGCCGACCAGCAGGCCGAGGCCGCGGATTTCGGTGACCGCGTCGCAGCGCGCCAACTGCTGGTGCAGGCGCTGCAGCAGCGCCTCGCCCAGCGTGGCGGCGCGCTCGATCAGCCACTCGCGCTCGAGGGTGTCGAGCACGGCGAGGCCGGCGCGACACGCCAGCGGGTTGCCGCCGAAGGTGGAACCGTGGCTACCGGCGGTGAACAGCTCCGCCGCTTTGCCGCGCGCCAGGCAGGCGCCGATGGGCACGCCGTTGCCGAGGCCCTTGGCGGTGGTTACTACGTCCGGCAATAGCCCGTCATGGTGCTGGTAGGCGAACAGCTTGCCGCTGCGGCCGTTGGCAGTCTGGATCTCGTCGAGCATCAACAGCCAGTTGTGCTGGTTGCACAGTGTGCGCAGCTGGTTGAGGTAGTCCGCGGCCGGCACCTGGATACCACCTTCGCCCTGCACCGGTTCCACCAGTACGGCGACGATTTCGCGGTGCTCGGCGGCAAGCTTCTCGATCGCCGCCACGTCGTTGAACGGCACGCGCAGGAAACCCTCCGGCAGTGGCGCGAAGCCCTGCTGGATCTTGGGGTTGCCGGTGGCGGTCAGCGTGGCCAGGGTGCGGCCGTGGAAGGCGCCCTCCATGACCACGATCTTCGGCACCGCGTAGCCGCGCTCGTTACCGAGCTTGCGCGCCAGCTTGATCGCCGCCTCGTTGGCCTCGGCGCCGGAATTGGAGAAGAACACATTGTCCATGCCGGACAGCGACACCAGCTTGTCCGCCAGCTGCTCCTGCGCAGGAATGTTGTACAGGTTGGAGACGTGCAGCAGCGTGTTCGCCTGGTCGCACAGCGCTTCGGTCACCGCCGGGTGGCAGTGGCCCAGGCCGCACACGGCGATACCGGACAGGGCGTCGAGGTATCGTCGGCCGGCGTCGTCCCACACATAGTTGCCTTCGCCCCGGACCAGGGTGAGGGTTCTGTTGCCGTAGTTGTGCATAAGTGCGGGAGTGGCCACTGTGTTGTCTCCTCTGCAAAGTGGGCCTGTCAAAGCAGGGTTGCCGCAGAAAATTCGGTTTTCCGTGTTTCTATCTGCAGTTTCCCCGGTAAGCCGGCAATACTAGCATAAGGACGATGGCGCGCTAACGGTTGCGCCAATAAATTTCCGCACTTTCGTACGTTGCTGGCCGCTGATGTACAATGCCGCCCAGCGCGCAACAGGCCGGGCCGGCACTGCGCCCGAATTCATCGAACGGTTCCACTACCCGAGGTTAGTCATCCCTATGGAAACACTGGAGAACATCAAGCAGCAGATCGCCGACAACGCCATCCTGCTCTACATGAAAGGCAGCCCCAACGCACCCCAGTGCGGCTTTTCCATGCGCGCCTCCCAGGCGCTGATGGCCTGCGGCAAGCGCTTTGCTTATGTGGATGTGCTGTCCAATCCGGATATCCGCGCCGAGCTGCCGAGATACGCCAACTGGCCGACCTTCCCGCAGCTGTGGGTCAAGGGTGAGCTGGTCGGCGGCTGCGACATCATCATGGAGATGTACGAAAACGGCGAGCTGAAGACCCTGGTCGATGAGGCCGCAGCGGAGAGCGAAGGCGGCGAGCAGGGCGAGTAATCCCCGCTCCGCACAGCGATGCAGAAAAACCGCGGCTACGGCCGCGGTTTTTTTATGCCCGTACCCCGGTGTCGGCAGCGGCACGGGTATTGTGGTTTCAGGGGCGGCATTGCGTCACTGCCAAGAAAGCGCTGCCGCTGGCCAGATCCTCAAGGTCAGTTCTGTAGGGGCGGACCTTGTGTCCGCCCGAACCAGGGTGCCGGTAGCGATAAGGGCGAACACAAGGTTCGCCCTTACCGAATGGGTGTTGTGGTTTTAGCAATGGCATTGCGTCACTGCCAAGAAAGCGCTGCCGCTGGCCAGATCCTCAAGGTCAGTTCTGTAGGGGCGGACCTTGTGTCCGCCCGAACCAGGGTGCCGGTAGCGACAAGGGCGAACACAAGGTTCGCCCCTACCGAATGGGTGTTGTGGTTTTAGCAATGGCATTACGTCACTGCCAAGAAAGCGCTGCCGCTGGCCAGATCCTCAAGGTCAATTCTGTAGGGGCGGACCTTGTGTCCGCCCGAACCAGGGTGCCGGTAGCGATAAGGGCGAACACAAGGTTCGCCCTTACCGAATGGGTGTTGTGGTTTTAGCAATGGCATTGCGTCACTGCCAAGAAAGCGCTGCCGCTGGCCAGATCCTCAAGGTCAGTTCTGTAGGGGCGGACCTTGTGTCCGCCCGAACCAGGGTGCCAGCAACAAAAAGGGCGAGCCAAATGGCTCGCCCTTGCGGAAAAACTGGTCGCCGGCGGTTTAGCTCGCGCTTTCCATCTGCGTCTGCAGGTAATTCTGCAGGCCCACCTTGCCGATCAGTTCGATCTGGGTTTCCAGCCAGTCCAGGTGTTCCTCCTCCGAGTCGAGGATTTTTTCCAGCAATTCGCGGCTGCCGTAGTCGCGCACGGATTCGCAGTACTCGATCGCGTCGCGCAGGTCGGGGATGGCCTTGGATTCCAGTTTCAGGTCGCACTTGAGCATCTCTTCGGTGTTTTCACCGATCAGCAGTTTGCCCAGGTGCTGCAGGTTGGGAACGCCCTCCAGGAACAGAATCCGCTCGACCAGCCAATCGGCGTGCTTCATTTCATCGATGGATTCGTCGTACTCGTGTTTGCCCAGCGCTTTCAGGCCCCAGTTGTCGTACATGCGCGCGTGCAGGAAGTACTGGTTGATGGCTACCAGTTCGTTGCCCAGAATTTTGTTTAAGTGTTCGATGACTTTGGGATCGCCTTTCATAACTGCTGCTCCTGTATGGCCGCGCAATCCGCGCGGCAGAGTTCCTTGAATGCCTGTGTGTTCTCAATGCCGGGCCGGTGTTGTGCTGGCAGTCGGGCCGGGCAATTGCGGTCGAGTTTGCGTTGCCCCCATAACCAAGTCAAGCGCTACCCGCGGCTTTACCTGCGGCCTGAGTGCGCAATAAATAAGGGGAAAAGCGCATAAAAATACAACGAGAACGATTGCCGTTTAGATTGGTTCGGCGGCGCCGCCTCAGCGCCGCGCGACCCGTTGGCGTATGCAGTGGATTTTCTTGCCAATCAGTTCGCGGTCGTAGCGGTCCTTGATGAACTTGTCGCAGTCCTCTTCAAGGCGGTAGCTGTAATTGTCGAGGGCGCGTTTGTCGACCCGTCGTGAGCAGATGTCTGCCAGTTCGATCAGGTTGTTCAGCAGGTGATGCATGACGACGCCGCTCGATCGGCCGTATTCGCGAATTTCATCGAACGCGGCGCGCAGCAGGTCATCGAAATCCAGCACAGTGGTGACCAGGCGCAGCTCACCGTCGTCGTCGTGGAAACAATTGGGTAGCTGCGGGCGCTGCAGTACCTTGCCGATGCCATCCACCAGCCGATCGATACAGGAATAGGCGGTATAGGGATCGTTGATGCCCGGCGACAGGGCGCGCACCGCGATCTGTGCCAGCTGGTGAATCGAAAACACGATGTCCTGCTCGGCAGTCGGCAGGCGGTCGATATTGATGGTCTGGTTGATGGCCGTGCTGATCTCGGCGCTGTCGATGGTGCGTGGCGGCTGGTAAATCCGCGCCACGCGCGACCAGTGGTGCACATAGCTGCCCGCGTGGCAGTCGAGCAGGATGCAGCAGCCGTGCTCCCGCGCCCAGGCCACCAGTTTGTTGCGATCGATCGACAGGATATAGCCGCTGCCACCGCTGAACACATTCAGGGCGTTGTCGCCGAGCGCCAGCTGGCGCAGGTCACAGAATTCCGCGTTTTCATGGCCGTGACGCGCGGCGGGATAGTGGCGGTCGATGGCATTGCTGAACTCGCGGTTGATATTGAAGGTGACGTTGTCCACCTGGATCGACTGCGCCACGTTGTGAATGAAATAGATCAGCGTGCCGATGCTGATCAGGGCCAGCAGCACGGCGGCGTGTATGCCGGCCACGTGGCTATCGCCGCCGTCGCTCAGGGCGTCGATGCCGCGGATTGTCATCAGGGCGTAGACGAAGGTGGACAGGAACATGCCCATCGCGAACTGGGTACCGCGGTCGCGCATGAAGTTGCGCACCAGGCGCGGGCCGAACTGGCTGGAGGCGAGGCTCAGGGCGACGGTGGTGATGGAGAAGACGGTGCCGGCCACGGTAATGGTGGAAGCGGCGATGGTCGAGAGCAGGGAGCGGGCGCTGTTCGGGTCGCGCAGGCTGAGCCCGGGCAGATTACTCAGCACGCCGGAGCGGTCCAGGTACAGCAGGGCCTGGGCCAGGACGATGGCGGCAAACACCATAACGGCCGGAATCAGCCAGAAACTGGCCCGCAGGCGCTCACCGATATGTTGTAGCCGCTGTTTCATACGATGTTGGCCGCTGGTTGCGCATCGAATACCGCGCGCGAGCGCGTGCTGTTACAAGATAGGCCAGTCGCCGGCCAGTGCCAGTGGTTGTGCGAAAAGCAGGGGGGCGCCGGGTCGGCTCCGCTGGCTATTCCGCCGTTGCCTCATGGGCTGAATCCCGCTCCAACAGATCCTGGCCTGCGAGCCAGTCTTCGCTGTCTGGGATACTGGCCCGCTGCTGGCCGTTGTCGGCGAATGGCTCCCGGTAAAAATGGCGTCTATTCTTCCTAAGACGCCAGTTACCCTCAGGCCTTGGCCATGCTGGGCTCTCGGGTTAGCGGTGATCGGGAAGGGAAATCCAAAGCGCGGTGCGGTGCTTGCTGCCGGGCAGACTGCGGGACAGAAGGCCACCGTTCTATTTTGAATTGCGAGGAGGGTCTCATCCGATGAAGCGAGATCATAGGGTCGCGGCGGCCGTGGCCGGATTTTTAGTTGCGGCACTTTCATTTTCCTGTGCTGCGCAGCAGCCGGAGTTTTCCAAGCCGATCGCCCGGGCTCTGGATACGGCGAAGTTCGGCGAGCTGGGGGTACTGCCTTCATGCCTGACCTTCGCGGTTTATCGCGGCGATCCCAATACCGGTCCGTCCCTGTTGCTGATCAAGATGACGAGCGGCTGCGTCGTTCCCTGGCACTGGCACACTGCGCGGGAAGAACTCATGCTGGTCAGCGGAAAAGGAAAGATCGAACTGGCGGATTTCCCCACGCATGTGCTCGAGGCGGGAAGCTATGTCCTTCTTCCGGCAAAGCACCACCACCAGTTCACCTGCCAGACGGATTGTGTGCTGTTTAACGCAATCTCGGGAAAATTCGACATCCATTATCTGGATAAATCCGGTAACGAGATTCCCGTGGAGCAGGCGCTACAGGCGGTCTCGGAACAACCGGGGAAGTCGAATTGATAAACCGGGAGTAGGCATCTTGTTCCCGGTACCAGACCGGGTCGCATAGCGCGGCTCAAACCCACCGCGGTTCCACCATTCAGCATTCGCAAAGCGAGCCCGAAATGCGGCTCGCTTTTTTAGGCATCCAGGCGCCGGTTTCAGGTTTTCTTCGAGACTCCAGCGATCAGGCAGTTTCAGCGGCGAACCCCGATGGATGCTGGGTGTTTGGCGGTTGCCGTGTCGATGCATGAGCGCGCCAGGGAGTGGCAGGTGCGGTGTGTGCCGGGGGGAGGGTGCTAGGGCGGTCCTGGCTGAAGCGCCGGGACCGCGGCCAGGCTGCGGTCTCAGCTGGCGGAGTAGAACAGGCCGCTGTTGGCGCCGGCGATGACTCCACCGCCCATGGTTTCTTCGATGATTTCCTGGGTCAGCTCGGCGCAGCGGCCGCACTGGGAGGAAACGCCCAGATGGCGACGCAGGGCTTTCACTGAAGTGGAGCCGTCGTAGATGGCCTCTTTGATCTGGCCGTCAGTGATGCCTTTACAGATACATACATACATCGTCGCTGGAACCCTGGCGCAAAAAACGCTCAATATTTGTCAGTGCGGGGATCGTATTGCAAGTGAGAATGAGTGTCAATAAGATTCTGTGGCTGATCAATTTTCAGTCTAGAAGAGCGGCGGATGACTGCGTCGTTCCCGCCCGACCGGTGGGGCAGTTGCAGTCGGCGGGTTGTTTTGCGGTGCTATCGACACCATATAAAAATTTAATGGGACTGGTGTGGGGCGCTGTGTATCATAGCGCCCCACTATCACATCCCGTTCAATTTATAGCGGTTGCATATAAATTGATCACTTTACCGTGCGAAGATTCATTCAATAAATCACTCAACATTGGAACGAGGAGGTTCTTATGGCAGTTCTGGTAGGCAAACCGGCTCCGGACTTCACCGCTGCTGCGGTACTGGGCAACGGCGAAATCGTCGATGCGTTCAACCTGAAAGAAACCATCAAGGGCAAGAAAGCGGTTGTTTTCTTCTACCCGCTGGACTTCACCTTCGTGTGCCCGTCCGAGCTGATCGCTTTTGATCACCGCCTGGCTGAATTCCAGAAGCGCGGCGTGGAAGTGATCGGTGTTTCCATCGATTCCCAGTTCTCTCACAACGCGTGGCGCAACACCTCCGTCAACGACGGCGGCATCGGCCCGGTCAAGTACACCCTGGTTGCCGACACCAAGCACGAAATCTGCCAGGCGTACGACGTTGAGTCCGAAGGCGGCGTCGCGTTCCGCGGTTCCTTCCTGATCGACGAAGAGGGCGTTGTACGCCACCAGGTCGTCAACGACCTGCCGCTGGGCCGCAACGTTGACGAAATGCTGCGCATGGTCGACGCGCTGGCGTTCCACCAGGAGCACGGCGAAGTCTGCCCGGCTGGCTGGCAGGAAGGCGACAAGGGCATGAACGCCTCTCCGGAAGGTGTGGCTGCCTACCTGAGCGAAAACGCCGGCAAGCTGTAAGTTTCCGCGCCGCTCACGAATCGGGGAGCCCGCCGGCTCCCCGGCAAAAACCGCCGCAAGGCGGTTTTTTTATGCCTTTTTGTCAGCGGTGTCACGGCAGTGATGTGCGGTGGATTCAATTTGTGCGTACAATGCCGCGCTTTATTTGACTGGCCGGACGTGAAAGAACTTTTATCGCGGGCTGCTAGTCTTAGGTTTATCTGTAACTGACTTGCCGCGACGGCCCGATGTACGGCATGAGACTCGCATCCCTTTTGACTTCGTTAATCTACTGGCGCCACCGCGGCGCGATCGCTCTCTGTCTGGCGCTGCTCATCGGCGCCACAGGCGGCGCACGTGCGGAAGAAGCGGCGGTAGATGTCGGCGACAGCGCCAAGGAGTTTGGCCGCTACTTCCGCCAGGTGATGAAAAAGGCGGGAATCCCCGGCGGCGCCTACGCCATTGTCGATGGCGACCGCGTGGTGGCCATGGATACCTACGGCGTGCGGGTCAAGGGCAAGCGGGAAAAGGTCGACAAGCACACGATCTTCCGTCTCGCGTCGGTATCCAAGACCTTTGCCGCGAGCATGGCGACGATGCTGGAGCACGAGAATAAGTTCAACTGGGAAGACCGGGTGGTGAACTATGTGCCGCAGCTATCGTTCAAGACGCCATCACTGACCCGCCAGCTGCAGGTGCAGCACCTGATCAGCCAATCCTCGGGCCTGACCCCGAATGCCTACGACAACTATCTCGAAGACAACGAACCGGTCAGCAAGATACTGCCGAAGTTCGCCGATATCGACCCGCGCTGCAAACCGGGCACCTGTTACGGCTACCAGAACGTGCTGTTCAGCCTGATCGGCAACATCATCGCCAAGATCACCGGTATTCCCTACGGCCTCGAGCTGCAGAAGCGCATCTTTACACCGCTGCGGATGGAAGATGCCTCGGTCGGCTGGGACAGCTTCATGGGCTCCAGCAACCGCGCTGCCCCGCATGTGCAGACCGGCCGCGGCTGGCGCGCGGTGAGGGTCAGAAAAGAGTACTACCTGGCCGCCGCCGCCGCCGGCGTCAACGCCAGCATCAGCGACATGGCGCAGTGGCTGAAGGCGCAGATGGGCTACTACCCCAAGGTGCTGTCGCCGGAGGTCATCGCCGATATGACCACCGAGCGGGTCGAGACGCGGCGCCACATGCGCCACCGCATCTGGCGCAACTACCTGACCCACGCCGGTTACGGCCTCGGCTGGCGGCTGTACTCCGTCGGTGACGACCGCATCATCTATCACGGCGGCTGGGTCGCCGGTTTCCGCGCGGCGATCGCCTACTCGGAGAAGCGCAAGGTCGGCATCGTGATCCTGATGAACGCCGAGTCGCGCGTTATCTCCGACCTGACTGCCAACTTCGTCATCGATATCACCGGCCACGGTGACCGGCTGTCCACAGCGCTGGCGAACAGCAAGTAGGCTGCCGCAGCGCCGTTTGTGGCGCCGGCGCTATGGCTTGTATAACCGCTGCACCCCCTCGGCAGCGGGCGCCCGCCCCGCAGTCGGTGCCAAACTCGCTGCCCCCTCCCCTTGAAACCGGGCCACCCAGCCCAATATTCCCTTCCTGTTCTGATTGAAGTGTACGGGGAGACCAATCCATGACCGTTGAGGCCCATAAAGAGAGCCACGGTTTCCAGACGGAAGCCAAGCAACTGCTGCACCTGATGATCCACTCGCTCTACTCCAACCAGGAGATTTTCCTGCGCGAGCTGGTATCCAATGCGTCCGACGCCGCTGACAAGCTGCGCTTCGAGGCCCTGTCCAAGCCCGAGCTGCTGGAAGAGGACCCGGAGCTGCGCATCCGCATCGAGTTCGACAAGGACGAGGGCACCGTGACCCTCACCGACAACGGTATCGGCATGAGCCGCGACGAGGTGATCGAGAACCTGGGCACCATCGCCCGCTCCGGTACCTCCGCCTTTATGCAGAACCTGACCGGCGACCAGAAGAAGGACGCGCACCTGATCGGCCAGTTCGGGGTCGGTTTCTACTCCGCGTTTATCGTCGCTGACAAGGTGGACGTGTTCACCCGCCGCGCCGGCCTCGACGCCGACCAGGGCGTGCACTGGGAGTGCAGCGGTGAGGCTGAGTACTCCGTGGAAAATGTCGACTGGCCGCATCGCGGTACCCGCGTGGTGCTGCACCTGAAGGACGACGCCAAAGAGTACGCCGACGGCTGGCGCCTGCGCTCGATCATCAAGAAGTACTCCGACCATATCGCCATTCCGGTTGAGATGCTGAAAGAAGCCGCACCGGCGGCCGAAGGCGAGGAGAAAGCGGAAGAAGCGCCCGAATTCGAGGCGGTCAACGCCGCCCAGGCGCTGTGGACCCGCCCTAGAGGCGAGGTGAAGTCCGAGGAGTACAAAGAGTTTTACAAGCACATCTCCCACGATTTCGACGACCCGCTGACCTGGAGCCACAACAAGGTCGAGGGCAAGCAGGATTACACCAGCCTGCTGTACATTCCCGCGCGCGCGCCGTTCGATCTGTACCAGCGCGATGCCGCCCGCGGCCTCAAGCTGTACGTGCAGCGCACCTTTATCATGGACGACGCCGAGCAGTTCCTGCCGCTGTACCTGCGCTTCGTCAAAGGCGTGCTGGACTCCAACGACCTGCCATTGAATGTGTCGCGCGAAATCCTGCAGAAGGACCGCAACACCGACGCGATCAAGAGCGCGCTGACCAAGCGCGTGCTGGATATGCTGGAAAAGCTGGCCAAGAAGGACGCCGACCAGTACCAGACCTTCTGGGATCTGTTCGGCAATGTGCTCAAAGAGGGCCCGGCCGAAGACTTCTCCAACAAAGAGAAGATCGCCAAGCTGCTGCGTTTCTCCACCACGCACACCGATGCGCCCAAGCAGGACCAGTCCCTGCAGGACTACGTCGGCCGCATGCAAGACGGCCAGAAGTACATTTACTATGTGGCCGCCGACAACTTCGCCACCGCCAAGTCCAGCCCCTACCTGGAAGTCTTCCGCAAGAAAGGCATCGAGGTACTGCTGCTGACCGACCAGGTGGACGAGTGGTTTGCCGGGCACATGCACGAGTTCGATGGCAAGCCGCTGCAGGACGTGGCCAAGGGCGCGCTGGACCTGGGCGAAGCCGAGACCGAGGAAGACAAGGCCGAGCGCGAGCAGGTCGAGAAGGAATCCGGCGCGCTGGTGGAGCGGGTCAAGGAAGTGCTGGAAAGCCGTGTCGAAGAAGTGCGCGCGACCACGCGCCTGGTGGACTCCCCGGCCTGTCTGGTGGTCAGCGAGCAGGATATGGGCCCGCAGATGCGCCGCATCCTCGAGCAGGCCGGTCAGGCGCTGCCGGAGGCCAAGCCGATCTTCGAGCTGAACCCCAACCACCCGCTGGTGCAGCGTCTCGACCAGGAGCAGGACGAGGATCGCTTCGCCGACCTGACCAACATCCTGATGGACCAGGCCAACCTGGCCGCCGGCAACCAGCTCGCCGATCCGGCGGACTATGTGCGGCGCCTGAATACGCTGCTGCTGGAGCTGAACGGCTGATAGCGGCCGCGGCTGCAGCGGGCGGGGCGCGCACAAAGTGCGCCCCTGTGGAAGCCGCCCGGCGTTTCTGGCGGCTTCCGTGCCCGGTGCTCCGTAAGCGCTGTGGTGGAATTAAACCTCCCGGTTCGATCTGCAGGGGCGCACCTTGTGTGCGCCCTGGCTCCGGACGGCACCGTCGTTCCGCCACAACCGCTTCACCACAATGCGCCAATCTGCGCGATTTTTGTGCGATTTGACCGGATCTCACATTTTTTTCCCGCCGTCATTGGGTCACTCCCGCCGCCCCTCTATAATCCGCAAAACTCGAAAAAAGCTTTATCGGTATGACGACACAGACGGAAACCAAACCGGCATCCGCCGAAACCCTTTCCTCAGGCCCTTTCTCCATTGCCGTATTGGGCGGCGGCAGCTTCGGCACCGCGATTGCCAACATTGTCGCCGGCAACGGACACGACACCCGCCAGTGGATGCGCGATCCCGAGCGCGCCGCGGCCTGCCGCGAAATGGGGGAGAACCACTACTATCTGCCCGGCGTGCCGCTGCACCCGGAGCTGCAGGTGACCAGCGACCTGGAGGCGGCCATCGACGGTTGCCAGGTCGTTTTCGTCGCCATCCCCAGTAAGTCCTTCCGCGAAGTGGTACGGCGCGTGGCGCCGCTGCTGGAGGAGGGCACCATGCTGATCTCCACCACCAAGGGCATCGAGCACGACAGCTTCCACCTGATGAGTGACATCCTGCGCGAGGAAACCCGCGGCACTCGTATCGGCGTGCTGAGCGGCCCCAACTTTGCCAAGGAAGTGGTCGAGGGGCACTACACCGCCACGGTTATCGCCAGCGATGACGAAGCGGTGTGCAGCCGCATCCAGAAGGTGTTGCACTCGGAGACCTTCCGCGTGTACTCCAGCGGCGATGTGTTCGGTGTGGAGCTGGCCGGTGCGCTGAAAAATATCTACGCCATCGTCACCGGCATGGCAGCGGCACTCGACCGCGGCCAGAACACCATCAGCCTGCTGATTACCCGCGCGCTGGCGGAGATGATGCGCTTTGCCGAGGCGATGGGCGCCGATCCGATGACATTTATCGGGCTCGCCGGCGTCGGCGACCTGATCCTGACCTGCTCCTCCGATCTGAGCCGCAACTACCGCGTCGGTTACCTGGTGGGCAAGGGGCGTCCGCTGGAACAGGCCGTCGCAGAAATCGGTCAGGTGGCCGAGGGCGTCAACACGGTGCGCCTGATCAAGCAGAAAGCCGACGAAATGGGCGTCTACATGCCCTTGGTTTCCGCGATTCACGCCATATTATTTGAAGAGCGGCCGATTCCGGAGGTAATACGCGATTTGATGTCGGGCGCGCAAACCTTTGATGTGGCTTACTCGGCGAAGCCGTAATAGCAGAAGAGAGCCAAACCCTCACGGTGAAAACTTATGGATAATGAAGAACTGAAGACCAACCTGACCTCCGGAAACCAATGGCTGCGCCTGGTATACATGGTGCTGTTTGCCTTCCTGCTCGAAATCGCCGGCTTCGTGATGCTGGCGGTGGTGGTGCTGCAATTCCTGTTCTCGATCTTTGGTGGTTCCGCCAATGACAACCTGCGCCGCCTCGGCGACCAGATTGCGTCTTACATCTACCAGACACTGCAGTTCCTGATCTACAACACCGAGGAAAAGCCCTTCCCGTTTGCCGAGTGGCCGGAATCCGACGTCGAGGACCTGTCCGGCTACGAGAGTGCCGAGGAAGTGGACGCCGAAGTGGTGGTCGCTGACGAAGAAGCGGAAGACGCGGAGGAAGCCATCGTACTGAGTGCCGATGACCGCGACGACGCGTCGACCAGGGCCGGCGCAAAAAAGTCCTCCACCGAAGACGAGGGCGAGACCAAGAGTTGAGCCCAACTGACGGGAGCTGCGCGATGCAATTGCTGATACTGCGCCACGGCCAGGCGGAGCCGATGTTCGGCGATGACGCCAGCCGCGCACTGACCGAGCGCGGCCGCGCCCAGGTGGCCGAGATCTGCGCGCTGCGCGCCGCCGAACTGGCGCGGGTGCGCGCTATCTGGGCCAGTCCGTTTTTGCGCACGCAGCAGACCGCGCAGATTGTCGCCGAACGCCTGCGCCTGCCGGTAATCACCGAATCCTTTCTGGTCGGCGATACCAGTCCGCAGCAGGTGCTCGACGAGCTGCAGCAGGCCGATGCAGAGGAGTTTCCACTACTGCTGGTGAGCCACCAGCCACTGGTGGGCAGCCTGGTCAACGGCCTCTGCGGCAGCGGCAACGCGCACCCGCTGGGCACCGCCAGTCTCGCCTGCCTCAACGCCGAAGTGTGGGCCAACGGCTGCGCCGAGCTGGCCTGGCTGCAGCACGCCGAATGAGCGGCGCGCTCCCTCCCTGCGCGAGGGGCGTGAAGACTCCGGCCCAACCGATCGACCAGTACTCCTGATCCATCGCGTCATTGTTCGCTGCGCCCGGCCGCGGCACTATCCTCTGCCTGTTTGTACAAACCTGGTTTCCCATGCATCCATCTCTCCCGTCGCCGCGCGAAATCACCGTCGAATTTGATGGCAGGACCATTGCTGCCCGCCAGTGGGGCGATCCCGCCGGTGAACCGGTGCTCGCTCTGCACGGCTGGCTCGACAACTGCGCCAGCTTCGACCAGTTGGCGCCGCTGCTGTCGGGGCTCAACCTGGTGGCAGTGGATATGGCCGGCCACGGGCGCAGCTACCACCGCTCCCGCGATGCCAACTACAACATCTGGGAAGAGGTGGAAGATGTGCTGGGGGTCACCCGTGCGCTGGGCTGGCACGATTTCTCGCTGCTGGCGCATTCCCGCGGTGCGGTGGCATCGCTGTTGAGCGCGGGTGCATTCCCGGAGCGGGTCAAGCGCATGGCGCTGATCGATGGCCTGGTACCGCCGCCGGCGGAAGACCACCAGGCGCCGGAGTTCCTCGCCCGTGCCATCGCCCAGCGGGCCCGCTACGGCGCGCGCAAACCGCGTCCCTTCGACAGCTTTGAAGACGCGGTAAAAGCGCGTGCCAATGGCATGTTCCCGCTCAGTGACGCCGCCGCCCGCCGCCTGGTGGCGCGCGGCAGCGTAGCGCTGGCGGACGGCGGTGTGTCGTGGAGTAATGATCCGCGCCTGCTGGCCACCTCCAGCGTCAAGCTGAACCGCGCCCAGGTACAGGCTTTCCTGGAGCGCGCCACCATGCCGGTGCGCCTGGTCCTGGCCAGAGACGGTATCGTGGAAATCCTCGAGCGGTTGCCGGCGCTGCTGGCCGACCGCGCCAATTTCACTATCCGCGAGCTGCCCGGCAGCCACCACCTGCACATGGAAGGCGGCGCCGAAGCAATCGCCGAGTGGTTCGGGCCCTTCCTGCGCGGTGAGGTAGATTAAATCGGGTTTGAGGGTGGCGGGAGAGCGATTGCGTCAGAACGGCAGGCGCTTGGAGTAACAGCCGGGGTCCATTTCCCGCACTTCAACCGTCACCGCCGGCACGCCATCGGCAAACTGGCACAGGCAGTTGAACACTGCCGAACTCAGCGCCTCGCGCTCGCGTTCGCTGCGGCCCTCGAACAGGCGCACCTCGGCGTGGATGAAGCTGCCGCCGGAACCCTCGAAAGCACCGCCGGCGATAAAGTGGCGGTAGGGCAGGGCGCGGGTTTTGATGGTGTGCGGGGCGAATAGCCCGGAGCGCTGCATCGCCTCCTGCGCAGAGCTGACCAGCGCGTTGATCGAAATCTGCTCTTCGAGCTTTTCCGCGTACTCTATGACCAGGTGGGGCATGATCCTCTCTCCCTGAGGGGGAATCCTTGAATTAGCGAATCAGCGACAGAAACTCGTTGCGGGTGGCCTGGTTGCTGCGGAAGGTGCCGAGCATGGCCGACGTCTTCATTACCGAGTTCTGCTTTTCCACGCCGCGCATCATCATACACATGTGTTTGGCTTCGATGATGACGCCCACGCCGGCCGCACCGGTGACCCGCTGCAGGGATTCGGCAATCTGCACTGTGAGCTGCTCCTGAATCTGCAGGCGGCGGGCAAACATGTCGACAATGCGCGCTACCTTGGATAGACCCACCACCTTGCCGTCGGGAATATACGCCACATGGGCCTTGCCGATAAACGGTAGCAGATGGTGCTCGCACAGGGAGTAGAGCTCGATATCCTTGACCAGCACCATCTCGCTGCAGTCGGACGGGAACAGGGCGTCGTTGACCACGTCATCGATCGACTGCTGGTAACCGCGGGTCAGGTATTGCATGGCCTTGGCGGCGCGTGCTGGAGTGTCGCGCAGGCCCGGACGTTGCAGATCCTCGCCGATTGCTTCGATAATTCGCGCGTAGTGTTCGTTCATCTGGTCGTATTCCAATATCTCAGCCCCGGCAGCCTGGCAAGTTCGGGCTGTAATGATGCGGAAAGCCCGGGTTTGGCAGGCTGCTTCTCGGGCGGGTGCGCTACCCTAAGCTTTTGTCACCCGCGAGTAAAGATCCGCCGCGCGGCAGCCGTAGCGGCCACACCCCGTCGCCCCCTGGGCGTATCGGGATCACTCCCCGCAACCGGTTGGGGGCCAGATTCTGCAAAGGATAGAGTTAATGATAGAAAAGCGTGAAGCCAGCCTGCACGAACTGTGCACCGTGTTGGATTTCATCCGCTGGGGCGCCAGTCGCTTCAGCGAGGCCAACCTGTGGTTCGGCCACGGTACCGATAACGCCTGGGACGAGGCTGTGCTGCTGGTGATGCACGGCCTGCACCTGCCGCCGGACAGCAGGCCCGAGGTGCTGCAGGCGCGCCTGACCATGGACGAGCGCCGCGAGGTCCTGGGTGTGCTGGAACGCCGCGTCAACGAACGGTTGCCGGCGCCCTACCTGACCCACGAGGCCCATTTCTGTGGCCTGGATTTTTACGTGGACGAACGGGTGCTGGTGCCGCGCTCGCCGATCGGCGAGCTGATCCGCAACGGCTTCCAGCCGTGGCTGAAAGTGGAGCCACTGGCGATTCTCGACCTGTGTTGCGGCAGCGGCTGTATCGGCATCGCCTGCGCCGAGGCGTTCCCGGAGGCGCGGGTGGATCTCGCGGATATCGATGACGGCGCCATCGAAGTGGCGCAGATCAATATCAACCGCCACCACCTCAATGAAGAGGTGCGCGCGGTGCAGTCCGACCTGTTCTCCGGTCTCGACGGCTTCAGCTACGAGCTGATCGTGTGCAATCCGCCCTATGTGGACGCCCGCGACCTGGCCGAGATGCCGGAAGAGTATCGCGCCGAGCCGGGCATCGCGCTGGGCTCCGGCGACGACGGCCTCGACTTCACCCGGCGCCTGCTGCGCGAGGCGGCCCATCACCTGCAGCCGGACGGCCTGCTGGTGTGCGAGGTGGGCAACAGCTGGGAGGCGCTGGAACAGGCCTTCCCGCAGGTGCCGTTCACCTGGCTGGAGTTCGAAGACGGCGGTCACGGTGTTTTCGCCATCGGCCGCGAGGAGCTGCTGGCCTACCAATCCTGCTTCGACGCCGAATAATTCCTTGCCCGGCGCGGCCGCTGCGCGCAGCAACTGTGCTTTTTGCCGCGCGCGGCGCAACCGCGGCGGCGATTCCTTTATAATGGCCGGCTCACTCACTGACTGGACGTCGCAGGGAAATCGCATATGTCGGGCAATACCATTGGCAAACTGTTCAGCGTCACCACCTTTGGCGAGAGCCACGGCGCGGCGCTGGGCTGTATCGTTGACGGTTGCCCGCCCGGGCTGGAAATCACTGCAGAGGAGATCCAGTGCGAGCTGGACCGCCGCAAGCCCGGTACCTCCCGCTATACCACCCAGCGCCGCGAAGCGGATCAGGTCAAGATTCTGTCCGGCGTGTTCGAGGGCAAAACCACCGGTACACCGATCGGGCTGCTGATCGAGAACACTGACCAGCGCTCCAAGGACTACGCCAACATCGCCGAGCAGGTGCGCCCGGCCCACGCCGACTACACCTACTGGCAGAAGTACGGTCTGCGCGACTATCGCGGCGGCGGCCGCTCGTCTGCGCGCGAGACCGCCATGCGCGTGGCGGCCGGCGCCATCGCCAAGAAATGGTTGCGGGAAAAATATGGCATCGAGGTGCGCGGTTACCTGAGCCAGCTGGGGCCGATCAAGGCGGAAAAGTTCGACTGGGAGCAGGTGAGCCAGAATCCGTTTTTCTGCCCCGACGCGGACAAAGTGGCGGAAATGGAAGCCTACATGCAGGCGCTGATCAAGGAGGGTAACTCCGTTGGCGCGCGCATCTCCGTCTGCGCCAGCGGTGTACCGGCGGGGCTCGGCGAACCGGTTTTCGACCGCCTGGATGCGGACCTGGCCCACGCGCTGATGAGCATCAATGCAGTCAAGGGCGTGGAAATCGGCGCGGGTTTTGCCAGTGTGGCCCAGAAAGGCACCGAGCACCGCGACGAAATCACCCCCGAGGGCTTCCTGTCCAACAACGCCGGTGGCGTGCTCGGCGGTATCTCCAGCGGCCAGGATATCCTCGCCCATATCGCGCTCAAGCCCACCTCCAGCCTGCGCATTCCCGGGCGCAGTATCGACACCCACGGCAACCCCATCGAGGTGGTCACCACCGGGCGTCACGACCCCTGTGTCGGTATCCGCGCAACGCCGATCGCCGAGGCGATGACGGCACTGGTATTGATTGATCACGCGCTGCGCCAGCGGGCGCAGAACGGCGATATCGCTCCGGGCGTGGTCACCGTCGGCGCACAATAGCGCCACGGCGAAGCAGGGGTGGCAAATTCGGCGCGCCGTGACCGAATCCCGTCGCGCCCTGCGACGGCGATCCAGTTTCTCTACACGATTTGCGGTTATGATCGGGTCTCGCCATGGAGGCGGAGATAAATGATAGGGAATGAAAGCACTGATCGTAGATCGCCACGCGGAAGACCTGAGCCGCGTGCAGTACACCGACGTCGACATGCCGGTGCCCCGCGCCGGACAACTGCTGGTACGGCTTAGCGCCAGCGTCATCAACCCCGCCGATTTCAACCTGATTCACGGGCGCAACCTGCACGCGCTGCAGCGCGCCGTGTGGAATTTCGGCAAGCCCGGCTGCTACCAGCTGCCCGGCGGCGGCCCGCACAAGCGTGCGCCCTGTACCCTCGGCACGGAAGGGCTGGGGGTGGTGGAAGCGGTGGGCAGTGGCCTGCTGGCGCGCCGCTATATGGGCAAGCGGGTCGCCATCCTCGCCGCGGATGCGCCGCAGAGTGGCACCTGGGCGGAATATCTGGCGGTGGATAGCAACCGGGCGCTGCCGCTGCCGAAAGATATCGACGACGAACAGGGCGCGATGTTTTTTCTCAATCCGCTGGCCGCCTATATCCTCACCCGCGAATTGCTGTGTGTGCCCAGGGGCGCCTGGCTGCTGCAGACAGCGGCGGGCTCGGCGCTGGGCAAAATGGTGATCCGCCTCGGCCGCCGCTTCGGCTTCAAAACCCTCAACGTGGTGCGGCGCCGGGAGCGCGTGGCGGAGTTGCGCCGTTTGGGCGGCGACGTGGTGATCGCCACCGAAGCTGACGACCTGTTCACCCGCGTGGCGGAGGAGACCGGCGGCGCCGGTGTGCACTATGCCATCGACAGCGTTGGCGGTTCCCTGTGCGGGGAGGTGTTGCGCTGTCTGGCGCCGCATGGCCGCCTGGTGTGTTACGGCACGCAGGATCCGGGCAGCACGCAGCTGCCGGTGCGGCAGCTGATGCTGTCGCTGGCGCGGGTCGAGGGATTTTATCTGGGTAACTGGCTGGCGATGCAGTCGAAGTGGAAACGCGACGCGGTGATGCGCCAGGTGCGCAAGCTGGTGGCCACCGGTGAACTGAGCAGCCGCGCGGAGCGGGAATTTCACCTGCACGATTTCGAGGCGGCACTGGCCTATGCGCGCAGTGGCGCGGGCAAGGCGCTTTTTCGTATGGTGCAGTGATCCCGGAGAAGGGGGCGGGGGTTAATTCGGGAGGGGCGCGAAATCCGATTCCGCGCCCCTTTCGTACGCGCGTTACTGGCTCAGTGACGCCATGTCGATAACGAATCGATAGCGCACATCGGCGCGCTCCATTCGCTCGAAGGCTTCGTTGACCTCATCAATGCCGATCATTTCGCACTCGGGGAGAATGTTTTTCTTTGCGCAGAAGTTGAGCAACTCCTGGGTTTCGTCGATTCCGCCAATCGGCGAGCCGGCGATGCGGCGGCGCCCCATGATCATCGGTACGGTGATCGGTTCTTCGAGCGGGCCGACCTGGCCGACGAGCACCAGAGTGCCGTCTATATCCAGCAGGGGCAGATACGGGTTGAGGTCGTGTTTGACCGGTACGGTATCGATGATCAGGTCGAAACTGGACTGGGCTTCTTCCATCGCCTCACTATTGGATGAGACCAGCAGGCGATCGGCACCGAGGGCCAGCGCATCGGCCTCCTTGTCTTCGGTGCGGCTCATCACTGTCACGTCGGCACCCATGGCAGCGGCGAGCTTGACCGCCATATGGCCCAGTCCGCCGAGCCCGATCACGCCCACGCGGCTGCCGGGACCCACATTCCAGGTACGCAGCGGTGAATAGGTGGTGATGCCGGCGCACAGCAGCGGCGCGGCGCGCGAAGCGTCCAGGCCGTCCGGTACTCCCAAGACGAATTCCTCACGCACCACCAGGTGCTTGGAATAGCCGCCGTAGGTCCGGTCTCCGGTTATGCGATCCACGTCGTTGTAAGTCTGGGTCATGCCCTCGCGGCACATTTGCTCCTCGCCGTGGTGGCACTGGTCG
Organism: Microbulbifer sp. SAOS-129_SWC; assembly: GCF_039696035.1. GTDB lineage: Bacteria > Pseudomonadota > Gammaproteobacteria > Pseudomonadales > Cellvibrionaceae > Microbulbifer. The sequence continues at coordinate 3,068,733 of NZ_CP155567.1, read as the reverse complement.
CAGTGTTGGCAGGAATCCACCATACAGCCGACGGCGACAGTATCGCCCACCTTGTAGTGGGCGACGTCGCTGCCCACATCGATCACGCGACCAACGATCTCGTGGCCGGGCACCAGCGGGTAGTTGCTCCGGCCCCAGTCATTGCGAACTTGATGCAGGTCGGTATGACAGATGCCGCAGTAGAGGATTTCCATGGCGACGTCGTTGGGGCGCAGATCGCGGCGTTCAAATTCAAACGGCGCCAGTGCCGTTCCGGCGGATTGGGCGGCGTAGCCGATTGTCTTCATGTTCTTGCTCCTCTGTAATGTCTGTCGATTGAATCGGGCTGCCAGCTTCCTGGGATAGCGGTCGCCCTGAACGGAATGAATCCGATGCCGGGCTCCTCGCATGTGGGCTGCATTTCCTTCTCTTCCCCCTGGGGAAGGGCTGATTTTCCGGTCGGTCGCTCATGTACTCCTCAGACATATCTCAGTTCTGCCGGAGCTTCCCGCAGACGTGCGAGGTCTTTCATTGGAGGGGCACCAAAAAGGCGGCTGTATTCGCGGCTGAATTGAGATGGACTTTCATATCCCACCGCATGACTGGCGCTGCCGGCATCCAGAGCATTGAACAGCATCAGCCTACGTGCCTCCTGAAGTCTCAATTGCTTCTGGTATTGCAGCGGTGTCATATTGGTGATAATCCTGAAATGCTTGTACAGTGCCGACGCGCTCATGCTTGCGATGTCGGCGAGATCGTCAGCATGGATCCGCTCACGGAAATGCTGTTTGAGCCAATTTACCGCGCGATTCACCTGCTGCAATTTGCTTTCACTTCGGGAAATCTGGCGCAGTTGGGCACCGCATTGACCTTTGAGAAGCCAGTAGAAAATTTCCTGCTTCGTGGGCTTGCATAGCGCGGCCAAGTCCTCCGGCGTTCGCAGCAGGCGGACAAGCCGGGTGGCCGCGTCCAGCAGTTGCGGTGACGCGTGGGCGACTGCCAGGCTGGGCTGGAGTTCATCGACTCTTTCCGGTTCGGAGCTGGCTTGCAAAATAAGCTCCCCGAGTATGTCCGAATCAAGCTCCAGAAGCAGGGACAGATACGGTTTCTTTGCGGAAGCCTCGACAATTTGTCCCGTTACTGGAACGTCTATCGAGACCAGTAAATAATTCCCGGCACCATATTCAAAGCGCTGGTCACCCAGCATTGCCTGTTTGCGCCCCTGTGCTATCACGCACACCGCGGCGTCATAGGTGGTCTGCAGCGGATGGCTGGGGGTGGTAACGCGGGCCAGGGTGAGCCCCGGCAGTGGCGTTAACTGGGCACCATCACCTTCGCACTGACCTTCAATTGCTTCGGCCAGCGCGGCCAGTTTCTGGTCGATAGAGTCACCCAAAACCACGCACCCTTACCGAGTTGGGACAGAGTTCAGTTTCTTTACAAAGAGTAGACTGGGGAGCGGGGGCAGACTCGCGCAATCGTTCACGGGAATTACCGCCTCCCGGATCGCTTTATTTGTGGGTGAGTCATTGATCTCAGCGAAGCGGATATTGATGAACATTGTTCATACACTCATCATGCGGATTGCATGGCCCAATCAATAAAGTGTCGCGACTGCACTGCCGCCAATTCGCGGTATTCACGGCGAAGGATGGTGATCGTGTCTGCATTGTTACTGATAGCCAGGCAGATCTTTCCTTCCGGCAGACGAGGACGCATGGGTAGGGCGGGTATCGTCAATGCGTGCGCTAAAAACAAAAAGGGCGGCCAATGGCCGCCCTTTTTCGTACCGGGTGAACCGCCTTACAGGTGCAGGTTCAGACCCAGGTAGGGACCCTGGATGGTCAGGTCGCTCTGCAGGTCGTCGAGTTCCTTCAGTTTGAGGGACATGCTGCGGTAGCCGGCTTCTACGGCGAAATCCAGGACCGGGGCGAAGTTCCAGCGCACTTTGGCGGTCAGGTCGGTGAGGGTGTCACCTTTGTAACCGGTGCCGTTGCCCTGGGCAATGATGGACCAGCCGGTAAACGGCAGATCGAAGCGCGCCATGGCGTAGGCCATCGGCAGTACGCCGTTGAGTTCGATGTCTTCTGACTGCATGTCGCTGGTCAGCTGCAGGTCGCCCTTGTACTGGCGTGCGGTCAGGCCCAGGTCGAGATTGACCCAGTTGTCCAGGATCTCGTAGTAGAGGGTGGCGTCGGTGTGGGTCAGGTCCAGGCTGGCATTGACTTCCTGATCGGCGGCGAAGGTCTGATCGCCGAAAGTGACGCTGCTGCTCAGCATGCTGGTACCGTCGGTGCTAATGCTGCTGTGGGCGAGCATGACATTCGGAATCAGCGGAATCGGGTGTTCCAGCGCAACCTGCAGGAAGGTGTTGTTGTCTTTGGCGACATTGAAATTATCGATATTGTAATCGTCGATACCGATATTGCCGCTGTAATCGGGCTGCCACATGCCGGCGGTGGCGTCGACGCCGAGAATGGTGTCAGCGCTGGCGGCGCCGCTGGCAAGTGCGACACACAAGGCGAGTGCGGTTTTTTTCATAGGTTCTCTCCGTTTTTTTATTGCTGGGGCGGACGGGATAACCCCCCCTCTCCCGAAACACTCTATGAATACATCCCTGTAGGGTCGATTCGGCATCCGTGCCTCAATATGGTCCCGGGAGAGGGGTATGCATCCGTGTCGCCTTGTTAATTTGGGCGCCGCGGAGTGTACTATTTTTTTCGGACTTTTCTGTTGTCAGTTGCACATTTTAAGAAAATTGCGTGATTACTGATCAGTTGCGGCGGCAATCAGGAGTTGCTGCAGTGCGGCGGCGGCGTTACTCAGCGTGCGCGCGCGGTGGCTGATCACCCCGAGGTTGCGCAGGATGTTCAATTTTTCTACCGGCAATACCGCGAGACTGTCATCTACCAAAGTGCGTGGCAGCACACTCCAGCCGAGGCCGACGCCGGCCATCATCTTGATGGTTTCGAGAAAATTGGTGGCGAGTTTGGCGGTGAGTTTAAGGCCGCGGCGATCGAACTCGCGCTTGATCAGGCGCCCGGTATAGGTATTCAGGTCGGGCAGAATCGCGGGGTAGCGAGCCAGGTCGGGCAGGTCGAGCGCGGGCATCTGCGCGAGTGGGTGATCCGGCGCGGCCACCACCACACAGGGGTCCGGCCAGATGACGCGGGCATCCAGCGCCGGGTAGTCCTTCAGTGCCAGGGTCACCACCGCCAGCTCGTACTCGCCGGCCACCAGCGCTTCATAGGCCTGTTCCGAATCGACAAAGTCGATATCCAGGGCGACGTCGGGGTAGCGGGAACTGAATTCTTTCAAGACCGGCGGCAGGTGGTGCAGACCCACGTGGTGGCTGGTGGCGATGCGCAGGCTGCCGGTCACCGCGCTGCCGAGCGCATGCAGCTCGCGCTCGGCGTCGCTGATCTCGTTGAGGATATGCCGCGCCCGCGGCAGCAGCGCGCGGCCGGCGTCGGTCAGCTGCAGGCGCCGGCCGATGCGGTCGAACAGTGCCGTGTCCAGCTGCTGCTCCAGCGCCGCGAGGCGTTTGCTGACTGCCGGCTGGGTCAGGTGCAGCGTTTCGGCGGCTTCGGACACGGAGCCCTGTTCGGCCACGGCGAGGAAGGCTTTTAGCCACTGTAATTCCACGGTGTTGACCCTCCTGTGGTTGATGTTGCCCCGGCGCCTGTGCGCTGAGCTTCGATAGGTCTGTGGAGCCGGGCAGCGGGCACCTGGCTCTCACATTCCAGTTTGGACTGATTCATATAATAAATATAAATTGATGTTATTCAACGTCGGGCGATAGACTTGCCCGAATCCCAAATCCGCAGACAACTAGAGGACTCGGCGATGGCCGGACAGACGCTCTACGACAAACTCTGGCAGGACCATCTGGTCAAGAGCCGCGAAGACGGCACTGCACTGATCTATATCGACCGCCACCTGATCCACGAGGTGACCTCACCGCAGGCCTTCGAAGGGCTGCGACTGGCCGGTCGCAAGCCCTGGCGCAAAGACTCGCTGGTGGCCACGCCGGACCACAATGTGCCCTCCGAAGCGGCCGAGCGCGCCGGCGGTGTGGCGGGTATCCGCGACGAGGTTGCGCGTATCCAGGTGCAGACTCTGGATGAAAACTGCAAGGACTTTAACGTCGTGCAGTTCGGCATCAACGAGCCGGGGCAGGGCATCGTGCATGTGATCGGTCCGGAAACCGGCGCGACCCTGCCGGGTATGACCGTGGTTTGTGGTGACTCACACACCTCTACCCACGGTGCCCTCGGCGCGCTGGCGCACGGTATCGGCACCTCCGAGGTGGAGCATGTGATGGCCACCCAGTGCCTGATCCAGAAGAAGATGAAGAACATGCTGGTGCGCGTAGACGGCGAACTCGGCGCGGGCGTGACGGCGAAAGACGTGGTGCTGGCGATCATCGGCAAGATCGGCACCGCTGGCGGTACCGGTTACGCGATCGAGTTCGGCGGCGAGGTGATGCGCAAACTGTCGATGGAAGGTCGCATGACCGTCTGTAACATGGCCATCGAGGCCGGCGCCCGCGCCGGTATGGTGGCGGTGGACCAGATCACGCTCGACTATGTCAAAGACAAGCCCTACGCGCCCAAAGGTGCCCAGTGGGAGGCGGCGGTGGAAAACTGGACCCGCCTGCACTCCGACGACGACGCCGTCTTCGATGCGGTGATCGAGCTGCGCGGTGAGGAAATTCAGCCGCAGGTGAGCTGGGGCACGTCGCCGGAGATGGTGGCGCCGGTCAGTGCGCTGGTGCCGAATCCGGCCGACGAGGCGGATGCAACCAAGCGTGCCGGTATCGAGCGCGCGCTGGAATATATGGGCCTGAGTGCCGGCCAGAAGATTACCGACATCAAGCTCGACCGCGTGTTTATCGGTTCCTGCACCAACTCCCGCATCGAGGATCTGCGCGCGGCGGCCGCTGTGGCCAAGGGCCGCAAGAAAGCCGACAGCGTGAAGCAGGTGCTGATCGTGCCCGGTTCCCAGTCGGTGAAGGCGCAGGCGGAAAAGGAAGGCCTGCACGAGATCTTTGTCGAGGCCGGTTTCGAGTGGCGCGAGCCGTCCTGCTCCATGTGCCTGGCGATGAATGCGGACAAGCTGGGTGCGGGCGAGCACTGTGCTTCCACCTCCAACCGCAACTTCGAGGGGCGCCAGGGTTACGGTGGCCGTACCCATCTGGTCAGCCCGGGCATGGCGGCAGCTGCGGCGATCGCCGGTACCTTTGTCGATGTGCGTGAATTCGAAACTCAAGCGGAGACTGCGTAAATGAAGGCTTTTACCCAGCACCAGGGCGTTGTTGCACCGATGGACCGCGCCAATGTGGATACCGACCTGATTATCCCCAAGCAGTTTCTGAAGTCGATCAAGCGCACCGGTTTCGGTCCCAACCTGTTCGACGAGCTGCGTTACCTGGATGAAGGCCAGCCGGGCCAGGATTGCAGCAACCGCCCGCTGAACGCCGAGTTCCCGCTGAACTTCCCGCGCTACAAGGGTGCCTCAGTACTGCTGGCGCGCAAGAATTTCGGCTGTGGTTCCAGTCGCGAACACGCGCCCTGGGCATTGGATGATTACGGCTTCCGCGCGGTAATTGCGCCGAGTTTTGCCGATATCTTCTTCAACAACTGTTTCAAGAACGGCCTGCTGCCGATCGTACTCGACGAGCAGGTAGTCGATCAGCTGTTCGAGGAAATGTATGCGCAGGAAGGCTACGCGCTGACCATCGACCTGGAAAAACAGCAGGTAATCAAGCCGAACGGCGACACCATCGATTTCGATGTGGACGCCTTCCGCAAGCACTGCCTGCTGAACGGCCTCGACGATATCGGTCTGACTCTGGAAGATGCGGACGATATTCGTGCCTATGAAGGCAAGCGTCGCGAGCAGGCGCCCTGGTTGTTTGATGCGGTGAAGTAGTTTTATTGGAGTCGGTGGTTCCGCTAGCGATGTTAGTGGCGGCTCCGCCGGCGATGGGCCTTTGCCAGACACGAGCTAGGCGCCCCCCTCAACCCATCCTTGGGGGCTCTGCACCGCCATCCATGGCGGTGAAGGTCTGGCGAAGTCCCCTCCCCATCGAAGCCTGCGCGTCATGTACTGGACTTCGGTCTGCGCAGCTTTGGTAGAGCGCTGAACTGGAATGCGAAGGCGCTGATGCCGATAGTTGATTGCGGGACCGTCAGCGGCCCGGACGGCCGCTGCCGAGCCCCCATGGATGGGTTTACGGCGTGTCTCGCAAACAACTATCGGCAGCAGTGCCGCCACAATTTTTGCTAGTGGGGACCTCAGACTTTCGGTTTCTAAACACTGGCTGGGAATAGGAAAGAACTGTGAGCAAAAAAATCATGATCCTCCCGGGCGACGGTATTGGCCCGGAAATCGTTGAGCAGGCGGTGGCCGTACTGGAAGCCGCGGACAAGAAATTCAATCTGGGCCTCAGCTTCGAGCAGGGCCTGATCGGTGGTGCCTCCATCGACGCGCACGGTGAGCCGCTGACCGATGCCGAGCTGGAAAAGGCCGGCGAGTGCGATGCCGTATTGCTGGGCGCCGTGGGCGGTCCCAAGTGGGATCAGCTGGATCGCGCTATCCGTCCGGAGCGAGGCCTGCTGAAAATTCGCAGCAAACTGGGCCTGTACGCCAACCTGCGTCCGGCGATTCTGTACCCTCAGCTGGCCGAGGCGTCCTCGCTCAAGCCCGAAGTGGTTTCCGGTCTGGATATCCTGATCGTGCGTGAGCTGACTGGCGGCATTTACTTTGGCGAGCCGCGCGGCATCCGCACGTTGGAAAACGGTGAGAAGCAGGGCTTCAACACCTACGTTTACACCGAGTCCGAAATCGAGCGCATTGCGCGCACCGCGTTTGAAGCCGCGCAGAAGCGCGGTGGCAAACTCTGCTCCGTAGACAAGGCCAACGTACTCGAAGTCACCGTACTGTGGCGCGAAGTGCTGGACCGCCTGGCGCCGGAGTATCCGGATGTGGAGCTGTCGCATATGTACGTGGACAACGCGGCGATGCAGCTGGTGCGTGCACCCAAGCAGTTTGACGTGATGGTCACCGGCAATATGTTCGGCGACATCCTCTCCGACGCCGCAGCAATGCTGACCGGCTCCATCGGCATGCTGCCGTCGGCGTCCCTGAACGAAAGCGGCTTCGGCCTCTACGAGCCGTGCCATGGCTCGGCGCCGGATATCGCCGGCCAGGGCCTGGCCAATCCGCTGGCGACGATTCTGTCGGCGGCGATGATGCTGCGTTACTCGCTCGATATGGGCGAGGCGGCTGACGCAATCGAAAAAGCCGTCAGCAAAGTACTCGACGAAGGACTGCGCACCGCGGATATCTACACTGAAGGCAGTACCAAGGTATCCACCGCGGAAATGGGCGCAGCAGTGGTGGCCGCTTTCTGATTCCTGAACCCGCTCCCTAATTCGACATTCCGGCGCAAGCCGGAGTCCAGGAACCAACAGGATTAACAGGACACTGCAATGAACAAAGTAGGTTTTATCGGCTGGCGCGGCATGGTTGGCTCGGTACTGATGGGGCGTATGCGCGAAGAGAACGACTTCGCCCATATTCCGCAACCGGTCTTTTTCTCCACCTCCAACGCCGGCGGCAAAGCGCCGGATGTCGGTCGTGACGTGGCGCCGCTGGGCGATGCCTTCGATATCGATGCGCTGGCCGAGCTGGATGCGATCGTCAGCTGCCAGGGTGGCGACTACACCAAGAAGGTCTATCCGCAGCTGCGCGACAAGGGTTGGAAGGGCTACTGGATCGACGCCGCCTCCAGCCTGCGCATGGAAGAGGATTCCATCATCGTGCTCGACCCGGTCAACCGCGACGTCATCGACCGCGGTATCGACGCCGGCGTCAAAGACTTTATCGGCGGTAACTGCACCGTCAGCCTGATGCTGATGGGCCTCGGCGGCCTGTTCCGCGAAGGCCTGGTCGACTGGGTGTCCGCCATGACCTACCAGGCGGCCAGTGGCTCCGGCGCCCGTCATATGCGTGAGCTGATCTCGCAGATGGGCGCTATCCGCGACGGCGTTGCCACTGAGCTGGCCGACCCCGCCAGCGCCATCCTCGAGATCGACCGCAAGGTGGCGGAGAACATGCGCTCGGCGGATTTCCCCACCGCCGAATTCGGCGCGCCGCTCGCCGGCAGCCTGCTGCCGTGGATCGATACCCAGCTGGACAACGGCCAGAGCCGCGAAGAGTGGAAAGCCCAGGCTGAAGCCAACAAGATCCTGCGCACCGAAACCACGGTGCCGGTGGACGGCACCTGCGTGCGTATCGGCGCCATGCGCTGCCACAGCCAGGCGTTTACCGTGAAGCTGAAGAAAGATGTCTCCATCGCCGAGATCGAGCAGCTGATCGGTTCCGCCAACGACTGGGCCAAGGTCGTGCCCAACGAGCGCGAAGCCACGCTCGAGCAGCTGACCCCGACTGCGGTGACCGGCAAGCTGGATATCCCGGTGGGGCGCCTGCGCAAGCTGAACATGGGCCCCGAGTACCTGTCCGCCTTTACGGTCGGCGACCAGCTGCTGTGGGGCGCGGCCGAGCCGCTGCGCCGTGTCTTGCTCATCCTGCTGGGCAAGCTGTAACCGGGCTACTTCGCGCTTGTGAGGCAGTTGCCCGCCAAGTTGTGATGTCCTTGGCATAAAAAGCCGTCCCGGAGTCCCGGGGCGGCTTTTTCCTATCCCTTCCGCGGGTATAATCGCCCCCGCTTTTTTCCCCTCCAATTGCTGAAGTGAGTTGTCATGTCGGAATCCGATCGCGAACTGGTTATTGTCGGTGTCGACAGCGCCGCCTTCGATCCTCTGCTCGAGGTACTGGAAGCGCGCAAGGTGGTCACCCCGGCGCAGCTGCGCCTGCTCGATACCGAGGACAGCGGAGCGGATCCGCAGGTATTTGCCAACCGCTCGATATCGGTGGATGTGCTGGAGCAGTTCCAGTTTGCACCCGAGCAGGTGGTGGTACTGCTGAAGGGCGGGGAAGCGGGGCGCGCGGCACTGGCGGCGGCGGAGAGCGCCGGGGCCTGGGTGCTGGATGGCGCCGATAATACCCGTGGCGACGACACGGTGGCGGTGATTCACCCGCTGCTGAATAGCGCCGATATCGCCGGCGCGGAGCGCCGCGTACTGGCGCTGCCGGCGGCCGGTGCGGCCATGGTGGCCGAGGCGCTGGCGCCGCTGGCCGACCAGCTGCAGGGCGTGGAAGTCCTGTTGGAGCAGCCGGTATCGGCGCTTGGCAAGGCTGCGGTGGATGCGATGGCGGCACAGACCGCGCGCATGTTCAACGGCCAGGAGGCGGAAATCGATCCGGCTATCGGCCATCGCCTGGCGTTCAATCAATTGAGCTCCAGCGAAGCGCTGCTGGCCAGTGGGCACAATCTGTCCGAGCTGGCGCTGGTGCACGACCTGCGGCGCCTGCTCGGCGACAAGGTTGCGGTGGACGCAACCATCAATACCGCATCGGTTTTCCACGGCCAGCTGGCCAATGTGCGTGCGCTGATGGCGGAAGACGTGGCGCTCGATCAGGTGGAGGCGCTGCTGCGCAATGGCGCACGCCTGAAAATGTCCGAGCGGCCCTCGGCCCAGGAGGCCGTCGGCGGTGAGGAAACACTGGTTGGCCGCGTGCGACAGAGCCTGTTGAATAAAAGGCAGGTTAATTTTTGTGCAGCGTCGGACAATTTGCGCAAAGACCTGGCAATCAACTGTGCGCAGATTGTTCACTTGTTGCTAAAAAACCATTGATAATTAATACTTAGCCGACATAGTGAAGGTTTATTCTTAACTTCGGCTCAACACCTGGTTGCAAGAGAGGGCGGCGCTTTTATCGGTGCATCGGTGAAAGTTTCGTCGGGAATGCTGACTGTTATTGCGACAGTCGCGGTGTTGAACGTTTACTGTACAGTGATGGCGTTGGTCGCAGGCGCGAATTGCGATACAACCTGGTGATTCTAACAATAAAGGGAATCGGATATGCGTGTGCGAAAGCTGGCACTAGCTGTTGGTCTGGTCAGCGCACTGGGGGGCAACGGCGCTCTGGCGCTCGGTCTGGGTGAGATCAAGCTGAACTCCACCCTCAATCAGCCTCTCGACGCGGAAATTGGCTTGCTGCAGACCCGTGGTCTCAGCGAGGGCGAAATCAAGGTGCGGCTTGCCACGCCTGACGACTTCGACCGGGCCGGTGTCGACCGGTCCTATCTGCTTTCCGAACTGAAGTTCGAGGTGGATTTCTCCGGTAACCAGCCGGTGGTGCGCATCACCAGCCGTGAACCGATTCGCGAACCCTATCTGGACTTCCTGGTCGAGACCCGCTGGCCCAGCGGCCGCCTGTTGCGGGAATACACCCTGTTGATGGACCTGCCGGCCTTCTCCGGCGAGACCGCCCGCCAGCCGGTGCGCGCCGCCGAGCGTGAGCGCCAGCAGGTACAGCGCCAGCCGCAGCCCCAGCGGCAACCGCAGCAGCGCCCGTTGCAGCCGACCACCACGCCCGCAGCGAAGCCTGCCCAGCAGGCCGCAGCGAAGCCCGCCGCGCAGGCGGTGGCGGAAGAGCCCGCGGTGCAGCAGCGCGCCGCGCAGGACACTGCCGACAGCGGCAGCCAGGTATACGGCCCGGTTTCCTCCAACGATACCCTGTGGGAAATTGCCCAGCAGAGCCGTGTCGGCCACGAATTCTCCGTCCAGCAAACCATGCTGGCGATCCAGCGCCTCAACCCCGAGGCGTTCATCAACAACAATATCAACCTGCTCAAGAAAGGCGCGGTGCTGCGCCTGCCCAATACCGACGATGTGCGCGCGCTGTCGGTGCGTGACGCCATCTCCGAAGTGGCGGTACAGAATGATTCCTGGCGCCAGCGCGCCGGGCAGGATACCACCACCGGCGCGCCGCTCGACGCCCGCACCGCGACCGCCGACAGCACCGAGAGCGACACCGTTGAAGGCCGCGTCAGCCTCGCCGCACCCGGTGACAATGACACGGTGACTTCGGGTTCCGGCAGCGGCGCCGCAGACAGCGAGGCGCACTCCGGCGAGCTGGCCGCCACCGAGGAAGAGCTGGACAAGTCCAAGCTGGAAAATTCCGAACTCAAAGACCGCATCTCCGAGCTGGACGATCAGATCGACACCATGGAAAAAATGGTGGATGTGTCCAGCGACGAGCTGAAGGCGGTGCAGGATGCCGCCAAGCAGTCTAATGATGCGGCCGACGCCGAACCGTCCGCCGACTCTTCGCTTGCCGCAGCCGACACCGAGCAGGCGGACACCGCCGCGCAAGACGACAGCGCAGAGCAGGGCGACAAGGACACTGCAGCGGCCGCCGAAACGGTGAAGAAACCGGCCGCGCAAGAGCAGCACAATCGCGTCGTCACCGTGCAGACCAAGCCCGAACCCACGCTGCTGGAGCGGGTGATGGACAATATCATGTTCATCGGTATTGGTGCTGCGGCACTGCTGGCGGGCCTGTTCGGGCTGTTCGCCTGGCGCCGTCGCAAGGAAGAAGAGGAAGCCATGCGCATCGTCGAGGCCGAAATGGCCGCCGAGCGCGCACTGGCCGAAGCGCCGGCCGAATCCGAAGAGGATGAGGCCCTGGCCGCGGTTGAATCCATGGAAGCCAGCGACGAGTTCGATCTGGGCGAACTGGATGGTGTGGGCACTGATGATCCGGTTTCCGAAGCGGAAATTCACCTGTCCCTCGGCCAGTACTCCGAGGCCGAAGGCAAACTGCTGACCGGCCTGCAGCAGGATGGCCAGAACGTGGACGCGCGCCTGATGCTGCTGGAGGTTTACGCCCACCAGCAGGACGCCGACAAGTTCGACGATCACTACCGCCAGCTGCTCACTATCAGTGACGGCCCCGCCGCCGATCGCGCCGCGCGTCTGCGCGAGAGCATCGCCGGCGCGCGGGCCTTCGAGGCGCCGGAGATGGATTTCACCAGTGAGTCGCTGGAAGCGGCGCAGCTGGATGATATCAGTGCGTCCTTTGAAGACGATTTCTCCAGTTTCGACAGCAGCGCCGACAGCACGCACGCGCAGGATTCTTCGCTGCTCGACGACCTGACCATGGATCTGGACGGCGACAGCGCTGTGCCGAACGTGGAAGACGCCGCTGTGCCGAGCGCGGACGACGACGAATTCTCGCTGGACCTGGAGGTTGATTTCGACTCCGGGGCGTCCGACTTCGGCGGCGATACCCTCGGCAGCAGCGAGGCTGACACCAGCGAAGACGCCGCTGACACGGCGGGCGACGAATTCAATTTTGACGAGCTGATGTCCGCCGATCTGGATCTGGGCGAACTGGATCTCGATACCGGCGATACCGGCTCCGGAGCAGCCGACACGGCCAGCGCCGCCGATAGCAGCGACCTCGGGGAGTTCGAGCTCGACGGCGGTGACCTGCAGCTGGATAGCGACGACACTGGTCTCGAATTCGACCTGGACCTGTCGCCGATGGACGAGGACGACGCGCAGGGCGCCGCAACCGAGGCGCCGTCGCCGCAAGTGGCGGAGCCCACCCCGGCGGTGGCAGACAATGCTACATTTGACGCCGCGCCGGCGGATGATGCCGACAGCGACGACTTCGAGAGCTTCGGCGACGATCTGGGTGAGCTGGATCTGGACTCCATCGACCTGGACGAGATTGCCGGCGACCTGGGCGCTGCCGATGAGCTCGCCGCCGACAGCGATATGGCCGTCACCGCGCCGGCTGAGAAAGCCAGCACGGGCACCGCGGCCCAGCCGGCGGCCGCCAGCAGTGCGGATTCCGACTTCGGCGACCTGAACTTCAATCTGGAGAGTGACCTGGATTCGGAGCTGAACCTGCTCGAGGGCAGCGACGAAGTCAGCACCAAGCTGGAACTGGCTCAGGCTTATCTGGATATGGGTGACAAAGACGGCGCCAAAGATATCCTCAAGGAAGTCGTGGACGAGAGCAGCGGCGAACACCAGGGCCGCGCCAAGGAAATGCTGGAGCGTATGGTTTAACCCCTGCGCCCCGGCCGTTCCGAAAAACCTCGCACTGGCTGCGGGGTTTTTTTATGGTCCACAATCAATCGGATTAATATTGCGGCGCGATTGTGCGCCGACGCGCCCGGATATGCAGGCTATGCAACGCGAATACCACTACAAGCCCAATGGCGAAGTCCCCCCCGGCGAGCAGCTGCCCGCCGGCCTGCGCCGCATCGCCGTCGGTGTCGAATACTGTGGTGCGAAGTTGCACGGTTTCCAGAAACAGAAATCCGCCGCTGCGACTGTGCAGGCGCACCTGGAAAAAGCGCTGTCGAGTATTGCCGCGGAGGAAATCACCCTGGTCTGCGCCGGCCGTACCGACGCGGGTGTGCACGCCACCGGTCAGGTCATCCACTTCGATACCACGGCGCAGCGCCCGGCGCGCGCCTGGGTGCAGGGCGTCAACACCAAACTGCCGGATGCCGTGCGGGTGCACTGGGCAAAAGAGGTGCCGGCGCAGTTCCACGCCCGCTTTTCCGCACGCGCGCGCAGTTACCGTTACCTGATCCACAGCGCGCCGACCCGCTCCGCCCAGGCGGCCAGCGAAGTGACCTGGACCCAGCACGGCCTGGGTCTCGACGCCATGCGTGCCGGCGCGCAACACCTGTTGGGCGAGCACGATTTCACCAGTTACCGCGCCAGCCAGTGCCAGGCGAAAAGCCCGGTGCGCGAGATTACGCGGCTGGATATTGCCCGGGTGGGGCAGCTGATCGTGCTCGAGATCAGCGCCAATGCCTTCCTGCACCATATGGTGCGCAATATTACCGGCGTGTTGATGGCGGTCGGCCGCGGCGAGCGCAGTCCGCAGTGGGTCAGGGAGGTCCTGGAAGCCCGCGACCGCAGCGCCGCCGGCGTCACCGCGCCACCGTTCGGTCTCTACCTGGTCGACGTGCAGTATCCGCAGGAGTTCGACCTGCCGACCAGCGAACCGGGCCCGCTGCTGGTGCCGCTACCGCTCGGTGGCCTGCCGGCTTGATTGCGGGCCGCTACAGGGCCGTTGCCGGCGGTGGTGCAGCCGGCGTCAGGCCGTCACTATCGAGCAGCAGGTTGCGCTTCAGATAACGCTGCAACGTTTGCGGATTATCATCCTGCCGCCGCCCGCCGAGATACCGCGACAGGAATGTCTCGACCAGGTAGTAGTAGGCTTCACGAGCCAGCGGCGCGCGAAAGTTGTGGCCTTCGTGCGGATCCAGCAGCAACGCGACGGCATTGTCATTAGCCTGCAGTTGCGTGACAAATCCCTTCACACGCCGTTGGTCCACCCGTGGATCTACACCGCCGGCGATCACCAGCAGGGGTTTTTTGATGGCGTCGACATGCGTAGCGGGCATACGATCGCGCATTGTCTTCACGACCTGCGGATCGTCCAGATCGCCCGCCAGTTGGTCGAGCGAGTCGGTCCAGCGCAGACCGTTGTTACGCAGCTCGAAATGTTCACTGTAGTCGCGGAAGCTGCTGATCAGGTCCACCGGCGGTGATGAGGCCACGCCGGCGACGAAGCGGTCTGGGGTGAATGCCAGCCCTGTGAGTGCCGCGAAGCCGCCGAAAGAGTGGCCGACGATAGCCTGCTTGTGCGCATCACCGATACCGTTTGCGAGCAGGTAATCCAGCCCGTCGAGAATATCCTGTTGCACCCGCCCGCGGCCGAATTCGCCTTTGCCTGCCAGTGCGAAGTCGCGACTGTAACCGGTGGAGGCGCGGAAATTGGGTTCAAAAACGATATAGCCGCGATTGGCGAGAAACTGGGTAAAGCGGTTCGGGGTTGAATCCACACGGTTCCAGGGGCCGCCGTGGGGCAGGGCGATAATCGGGGCGTGGTGCAGGTTGCGACCGCGCGGCAGGGTTACATAGGCGGGAATCGACAGGCCGTCTGACGCGTTGAAGGTGAAGGGGATTTTCTCGCTCAGCTGGGACTCCCGCGCCGGATCATCCGCGGAAAATTCTTCCAGTAACGGCCGCGGATTGTCGCTCCCGGCAGGTAGCAGGAAATAGCGCGGGCGGTGATAGTCCGAGCGCGTCGCGCGGACCAGCCAGTTGCCGTTGGCACTGTGGGCGTCGATGTCCAGGTCGAGGCCGTGCAACCGGGCCTGCAGCGAACGTACGCGGTCGGCCGCCGCACCCAATCCGTAATTGTGTCTCAGTTCGCTGCGGTAGCTGGCGATCAGCGGGGCTATCCCGTTTCGCGCCATGCTCACTGAATCCAGGCTGGCGATGCCGAGCGGGTCCCGGTGCAGTTCCGTCAACTGGCCGCTTGCGGTATCCAGTTGCAACAGGCGGCGATACTGTCCGCCGCCATCGCTGCGCAGCACCAGTTTGTTATTGTGGAATCCCAGCAGTGCACAGGCGTCGAGAAGATCGCACTGCAATACTTTCCGTTTTTCTCCGCCCTGTTGAATCTGCAGGATTTCCTGGTGATCGCCGCGCGCCAGGCGCATGTAGCGTACGCCGCCGGCATCGGTCAGCAGGTCGCGTACGGGTGTTTCTGTGTGCAGCAGCGCAGTGCGCTCGCCGCTCGTGCCGATACGGTAAAGGTTGTGGCCGCCGCCCGTGTCGGGCAGTGACACCAGTGCGGCGGCCGGGACAGCCGGGTCTGTGCCGAGAGAAAACTGCTGCTTATCCGCCTCGAGTTTTACCAGCAGATGCGCCCGCCCCCCGGCGGTTTCCAGTGCCGCGAGACCGTAGCTGGTCTGCAGGAAGAGCGTGTGGCTATCGCTGGACCAGTCCAGTGACTGCAGATCGCGGCTGCGCAAGCGCTCGACCTGCTCGCCGCTCGCCAGCTCTAGCTGGTGCAGGGCCAGCTCCCGTCCACTGCGGGTCACGAATGCCACCCGGCGTTCGTCCGGGGACAGGCGGGCCAGGGCGAGCTTGGGGCTGTCGAGAAAATATTGCCGCGGTAACAGCTCCGCCGGCGCGCTGGATTCGCTGCTGGCGACCGCTGCGGCCAGCGGCGGCGGCAGTTCCGCGCTGGCTGGCAGTGGCGGGAGCAGCATGGCTCCGGCGAGAAAGAGTGCCGCTGGTTTTTTTGTCATGCCGGCTGCACCTCGCGGATTCCCTGCGCGGGCTTTTGTACCGTTGCGCTGTGCCTGTCGGTCAGGAACAGGAAGCTGAGCAGTCCGGGCAGGCCGGTTAAGGCGTTGCACAGTATCCAGGCTGCGCGACCCGGGAGTGACAGCCGGGTGCGCCGGGCCAGCAGGGCGGTGATCAATGCGCAAAACAGGGCCATGACCAGCATTGCCGTTGAGATTTTTTGCGGCAGCGGGCGCGCGATTAATTCCTGCAGCGCAACCGAGTTTTCACTCTGCGGTTCAATCGCCGAGCGGGTCGCCCTATTCAGGTAGGCAAACAGCGGCGAGATCAGGTATTCCTTATAGCGGAACCACAGCGGGTATATGGGTTGCAGCGTTCGAGTGCGGGTAACGGCAAACTCCCCGCCCAGCGGCAGCAGTCCGCTGATCAGGTAGGCGGGGCTAGCCGGATCCCAGCCCTCGCGGCCGTAATTGCCGCAAACGAAGGTCAGCGCAAAACCGTCGGCCAGCTCCGCGGCGTACACCCAGCGCAGATTCACCCGTGTTTGCGGCAACGGCACTACAGCGTCGGCCTGCAGCGGGCCGTGTCCGTTTTGTACGTCAAACGCATCGAAGAAATACAGCTTGCGATCGCTGAAGGCGATAGCCATTTTCCCCTCTACCTGTATGCCGCTGCGAAAATGCTCCTGCGGTTCGAGTGAATAGCGCATTTCCAGGCGCCTGTTGTCGAAATCAACCCGGTAAATCGCCCGCGGCATGACCAGGGTGGTGCTGTCGAGGATCTGTGGAATCCCGCGGAAATACTCTCCGCTGGCCAGATTCTGTGAAAACGGGTAGACGGCGCCGCGGCGGCCCATCCAGCCGGCGTCGGCACCACTGCGAACATTGATGCCTTTGAATAGCATGCGGTCGTGGCTGAAGTGCCAGCGGATGTTGCGCGCCTTATCGAACAGGAAGTGATCGGTGTCAGCGAATGGTAGTTGCTGGTGAAACGGGAAGTGATTCCATTGCGGTGCAGCGCGGTGCACTGCGGCAATTGCCAGCTCCTGTTCCAGCATCGGCGGTGCCTGGTTGCCGAATGCATATTGCATCGCTGCCGAATCCGCCATGGCCGTAATGGCCCGGGTGGTATCCGGGGCCGGGTTGTAATTGGGGTGTTGCCTGATCGCCATCAGGCCAAACTGGTAGCCGAGTGACGTGGCAATATACAGCGCGCAATAGAGTCCCCACTGAATGGCCAGCGCGGTAGGTACCAGCGCCGTGGGGGATTTCAGGCGGGCCTGCCGGTCCGGCTTGAAGGCACAGCGATTCAGCCACAACAGCAGGCCGGTTACCGCTAGTTGTGGAATGAAGATCCACAGCCCGGCTTCCCGGGTCATGAACAGTGTCGGCAGCGCGAGCACCACGAGAGCAACACGGCTACTGCTCAGCAGGATAAAGGTACCGCACAGATAGCCGCAGAATGCCAGCCCAAACAAGAACAGCGGCAGCAGATAAACGCGCAGGTCGAGGTCCTGCGCGCCGCTCAGATCGGCGCCCAGCAGAGTCAGATACAGCGGCGCGATGATGGCGACGGAGAGCAGCGTCAGCGCACCGGCCACGAGCGCGAGCCAGATGCGCGCTGGCGCCAGCGGCCGGTGCATCAGAAATACCCACTGGCTGGGGCGGCGGTAACCGCCGATCTGCACCAGGCCGAAGCCGAGGCCCAGCAACGCATAGAGGATGGCTGCGCTGTTGGCGATGTCGGAGTCGGAAGGTTGCAGCGCACCGTTGATATACAGGTAACCGAGCAGTAGCAGGTGCAATGCGGCGAGGCCCAGGGCCCATTTGCGAAAGCGTAGGCATTCGCATCGAATGAGATTCCACATTTTATATCCCTTTGTTTTTTCCCTGTTGTTTTCTTCCTACTGGGCCACGCGATGGTTTTTGGCCAGATACCCGTTGATCGCCTGGTCGAGGCTGACCGGCTGTTGGCTGTATACGCTGGCACCGCGTTCGCGCAGATAGCGTTGCAGCTTTTCGTCGGCATCGAGGACCATCAGGTGGTATTGGTCGTCGATGCGGCGCGCCTGCAGCAATCCGGGAATTTCGGCGTTGGTCGGCTGGTACTCGGGAAAGTCCACGATCCAGTAGCCCACCCGCTGGCGGAATTCATCCGGCGGTGACATGGCGCTCAGTGCGCCGTGCTCCATGATCAGCAGGTTGTCGGCCACCCGCTCGATTTCCTCCATCTGGTGTGAGCAGTAAATGATGGTGCCGCCGTTGTCCGCGCCGACAAACATCAATGCCTCGAGGAATGCGCGCTTGGCCACGATATCCAGGCCCAGCGTCGGCTCATCGAGGATCAGGAGTTCGGGGCTCTGCGCCAGTGCCAGCGACAGGTTGAAACCGGCGCGCTCGCCGCGGGACAGCTCGCTCACCTTCTGCGCGGCTTGCACGTCGAAGCTGCCCAGGACCTCCCGGTAAATGGCTTCCTGCCACTGGGGGTAGAGCTGTTGCTGCATGGCCTTGACCGCTCCGACCGTCATCCACTCGGGCAGTGTGTGTTCCTCGTTGACGAAACCGATACGGCCGCGCAGGTCCGCGGTCAGTTGCAGGCTGTCGCAGCCGAGCACCCGGGAGCTGCCACCGCTGGGCTCGGCCAGGCCCAATAACAGGCGGAACAGGGTGGATTTGCCGGCGCCGTTACTGCCAACGATGGCGTGGATGCCGCCGCGGGGAATATCGACACTGAGCTGATCCAGCGCGCACTTGCCCCCGAAGTGTTTGGTGAGATTGCGGGTGGAAATGGCCGGATCATTCATTGCCGGCACTCCTGGCCGGACCCGCGTCCAGCGCCTTGAGGTCGCGCTCCAGGCGTGCGAGCAAATCGTCGGCGTCGTAGTCGAGGCCGATGACCTGGTTGATGAACTGCTGGATTGCCTCGTTCAGCCGGCGCTCCTGCTCGCGGTCACTGAACAGTTTGCGCGGCTTGGAAACGAACAGGCCCAGCCCGGGGCGGGATTCCACCCAGCCCTGGGCAGTCAGTTCGCCGTAGGCCTTGGCGACGGTATTGGTATTGATCGTCAGCTGCATCGCCAGTCCGCGCACGCTGGGTAGCTTGGTGCCCGGCGCCAGTTCGCCGGCGGCGATCTGGCGCCGGATACTGTCGACGATCTGCCTGAAGATGGGGCGGGAGTCGCCGGTGTTGATCTGGATCATACGGATTTCCGTTCCTTCTGTACTGTGTGTGGTGGTACAGTAGGTTGGCCGCTGTCGCTTGTCAACTCCGCAGTACTTCGGCAGCGGAGCGGCAGTGGCGCCTGCGCATTTCGCGTCATCGGCCAATCTGCTAGTATCCCGGGCTCCCCCATTTTTGCGTGGCCGGTCGGCTGCGAATCGAGAGTTCGACACGGCGCTAGTGACGCAGTGCGCGAGGTCATGGAAAGGCGCGATGCAAGTAAAAATCTGTGGCATCACTGACATCGACGACGCAATCGCGGTGAGCGCAGCGGGCGCGGACGCGTTGGGCCTGGTGTTTTACGCCAAAAGCCCGCGTTTTGTGGCAGTGCAGCAGGCTGCCGCGATCGCCCGTGTCGTACCGCCCTTGACGACCCTGGTGGGCCTGTTCGTCGATGCCGATGCGGTGGCCGTGCGCGACGTCCTGGCGCGTGTGCCGCTCAATCTGCTGCAATTTCACGGCAGTGAGTCGGCCGATTACTGCGAGCAGTTCCAGCGCCCCTATCTCAAGGCGCTGCGCATGAAAGCCGATCTCGATGTAGCGGCGGCCATGGCCGCGCACCCGAACGCACGGGGTTTCCTGCTGGACGCCTACCGTCCGGGTGTGCCGGGTGGCACCGGGGAATCTTTTGACTGGCAGCGCGTGCCGCGGGACAGCGGCCGGCAGATAGTGCTGGCCGGTGGTCTGAAGCCGGACAATGTGGCGCGGGCCATCGCCGCGGCACAGCCGCAGGCGGTGGATGTCAGCGGTGGTGTCGAGGCGGCGCCCGGGCGCAAGGACCCGGACAAGGTCCGGGCGTTTATTCGCGCGGCCAAACGCGCGTTTGTGGAAGCTTGATTGGACGGAAGTCCGCGTGGATAAGGAGCAGTATTGTGAGTGAGCAAGGTGGTAAAGGCGGCGCGATAGATTTTTCCGCCTACCCGGATGCCAGCGGGCATTTCGGGCCCTACGGTGGCCGTTTCGTATCGGAGACATTGATCGGTGCGCTGGACGAGTTGCGCGAGATGTACTCGCGCCTGAAAGACGATCCGGAATTTGTCGCCGCCTTTGATTACGACCTGGCCCACTATGTCGGCCGCCCGTCGCCGCTGTATCTGGCCGAGCGCCTCACCGAGAAGGCCGGCGGTGCGCGCATCTGGCTCAAGCGTGAAGACCTCAACCACACCGGCGCCCACAAGGTGAATAACACGGTGGGGCAGGCGCTGCTGGCCAAGCACAGTGGCAAGACCCGCGTGATTGCCGAGACCGGCGCCGGCCAGCACGGCGTCGCCACGGCCACTGTGGCCGCACGCCTGGGGCTCAAGTGCGCCGTGTACATGGGTGCCGAAGACGTCAAGCGCCAGTCACCCAATGTCTACCGCATGAAGCTGCTGGGCGCCGAGGTGATCCCGGTGGAGTCCGGCTCCAAGACATTGAAAGACGCGATGAACGAAGCCATGCGCGACTGGGTTACCAATGTCGACGATACCTTCTACATCATCGGTACCGTGGCCGGCCCGCACCCCTACCCGCAGCTGGTGCGCGATTTCAACTCGGTGATCGGCCGCGAGGCCCGGCGCCAGAGCCTGGAAGAGTTCGGCCGGCTGCCGGACGCGCTGGTTGCCTGTGTCGGCGGCGGCTCCAATGCCATCGGCCTGTTCCACCCGTTCCTGGGCGACAGCGACGTGAAGATGTTCGGCGTCGAGGCCGGCGGTGAGGGGCTGGCCACCGGCCATCACGCCGCGCCGCTGAACGACGGGGTGCCTGGCATCCTGCACGGCAACCGCACCTACCTGATGGAAGACGAAGACGGCCAGATTATCGAGACCCACTCGGTTTCCGCCGGTCTCGATTATCCGGGCGTGGGCCCGGAGCACGCGTGGCTGAAAGATATCGGCCGGGTGCAGTATGTCACTGCCGACGACGAGGAGGCGCTCGCCGCCTTCCGCACCCTGACCCGCACCGAGGGCATTATTCCGGCGCTGGAATCCAGTCATGCGGTGGCCTACGGCCTCAAGCTGGCGGCGACCATGAAACCGGAACAGAACATTGTCGTGAACCTGTCCGGGCGCGGCGACAAGGATATTTTCACCGTGGCCGCGATCGACGGCATCGAAGTGTAAGAGGCGGCCGCGCCGGCGATTCCGCCAGGCAAGCGCGGCCGGGCCGACTCCCACAGTGCAATAGGGATTAAAGCAGTGACAGAACAGAATAGAATCGACCGCCGCTTCGCCGCGCTGCGCGCCGAGGGGCGCAAGGCGCTGGTGACCTACATCGTCGCCGGCGATGGCGGCCCGGAAAATACCGTGCCGCTGATGCACCAGCTGGTGGCCAGCGGCTCCGACCTGATCGAACTGGGTGTGCCTTTCTCCGACCCGATGGCCGAGGGCCCGGTGATCCAGAAAGGGCACGAGCGCGCGCTGGAGCACAAGACTTCACTGCGCAAGTGCCTGGAAATGGTGGCGGAGTTCCGTCGCGAGGACCCCGATACCCCGGTGATCCTCATGGGCTACGCCAACCCGATCGAGAAGATGGGTGCGGAACGCTTTGCCGATGCCGCCGGCGAAGCCGGTGTGGATGGCGCCCTGACCGTGGACCTGCCGGCGGAAGAGGCCGGCCCGCTGAACGAGATGCTGCGGGCGCGCAACCTGCGCAATATCTTCCTGCTCACGCCGACCACCAGTGACGCGCGGGTCGAGGCCATCGCGCGCCTCGCCAGCGGCTTTGTCTACTATGTATCCCTGAAGGGTGTCACCGGCGCCGGCAACCTGGATCCAAAGTCGGTGAGCGAGAACCTGGCGCGCATCCGCCGCCACACCGAGCTGCCACTGTGTGTCGGCTTCGGTATCAAGGACGGCGCCTCGGCCCGGGCGGTGAGCGCCGATGGCGACGGCGCGGTGGTCGGCAGTGTGCTGGTGGCGGCGATCGGTGAGGCGCAATCCGCCGACGCGGCGCGCGAGCGTGTCGCTGCGCTGGTGGGGGAGATGCGCGGCGCGCTGGACGCTTGATCGGCGTCACGAACTGGCCAGAAAGCCCGATTTGGCGGCTGAACTGACCGGGCCTCCATTGTACGATAGTGTTTTAATTCTCAGCCTGAAACCCACTGGTCGAAAAGTTGTTCGGCCCGCAAAACATCGGAAGTGGTAACGAGATGAGCTGGTTAGAAAAAATTGTTCCCGCAGTGATCCGCACCGAGCGCCGCGCCGGCGCCAGCAAGGTTCCGGAGGGGGTGTGGAAGAAGTGCGTCAAGTGCGACGCCATGCTGTACCGCCCGGAGCTGGAGCGCAATCTGGAAGTGTGCCCGAAGTGCGATCACCACATGCGCATCGGCGCGCGCCGGCGCCTGGATATCTTCCTCGACGAAGACGGGCGCGAAGAGCTGGCCACCGATGTGGAACCGGTGGACCGCCTGAAATTCAAGGATGTGAAAAAATACAAGGATCGCTTGAGCCAGGCGCAGAAAGCTACCGGTGAGAAGGATGCGCTGATTGCCATGCGCGGCACCCTCGAGGGCAAGCCGCTGGTGGCGGTGGCGTTCGAGTTTGCCTTTCACGGCGGTTCCATGGGCTATGTGGTCGGCGAGCGCTTTACCCGCGCCGCGCAACTGGCGCTGGAAGAGCGCATCCCGCTGGTATGCTTTTCCGCCACCGGTGGGGCGCGCATGCAGGAGGCGCTGATCTCGCTGATGCAGATGGCCAAGACCTCCGCGGTGCTGGAAAAAATGAAGATGGCCGGCGTGCCCTATATCTCGGTGATGACCGATCCGGTTTATGGTGGTGTGTCCGCGTCACTGGCACTGCTGGGCGATATCAACGCCGCCGAGCCCGGCGCGCGCGCCGGTTTTGCCGGGCCCAATATCATCGAGCAGACCATCCGCCAGAAGCTGCCCAAGGGCTTCCAGCGCGCGGAGTTCCTGCTGGATCACGGCGCCATCGATATGATTATCCCGCGCTACGAGATGCGCGAAACCATCGGCCGCCTGCTGGGCAAGCTGGCCTGGAGCTGAGCGCTGCCGGTATCCCGTCCGTGCGGACGACGATGCCGGGCTGGCGACGAGATTGATGAAACAGGAGCGGCCGCTGGTCGCGATCGGAGCCGTTCCCGCGGGAGGCCGATCGCGGCCAGCGGCCGCTCCTGCATTTCGGCGCGGCAAACATACGTTGCGACGGTTTTAACAGATGATGTCACTGCAAGACTGGCTGGCTCGCCTCGAGCGGCTGCACCCCACTGAAATTGAACTGGGCCTGGAGCGGGTATCCACCGTGGCGGATACGCTCGGCGTGCGCCAGCCGGCGCCGCATGTCATTACCGTTGCCGGCACCAACGGCAAGGGTTCCTGCGTCGCCAGCGCCGAGGCGCTGCTGTGCGCCGGCGGGCGCAGCGTCGGCGCCTACACCTCCCCGCACCTGCTGCGCTTCAACGAGCGGGTACGCATCGGTGGCCGCGAGGTGGAGGACGCCGACCTGGTGCTTGCCTTCGAGGCGATCGAGGCGGCCCGCGGCGATATCAGCCTGACCTATTTCGAGTACACCACACTGGCGGCGCTGTGGCTGTTCAAGCGCGCCGGCGTCGAGTTTGCGCTGCTCGAAGTGGGGCTCGGCGGGCGCCTGGACGCGGTCAACCTGGTGGATGGGGATGTCGCGGTGATCACCAGCGTGGCGGTGGATCACGAGGCCTGGCTGGGCAGCGACCGCGAGGTGATCGGCGCCGAGAAGGCCGGCATCCTGCGCTCCGGCCGCCCGTTCATCTGTGCCGACCCGGCACCGCCGCAGTCGGTGCTGGCGGCGGCCGCCGGCACCGGCGCGCCGGCGTACTTTATCGACCGCGACTTCACTGTCACTGCTGACCGCTACCGCTTCGGTGAGTTGGAATTGGCGCTGCCGCCGATCAGCTTGCCGCGCCCCAGTATCGGCGCTGCGATCACCGCGCTGGCGTTGCTGGATGCGCTGCCCGGCAGCGGCGCCGGGGGCGGAACCGCGCGTGCAGTGACCGGGGCACTGGCCGGCATACGCCTGGCCGGACGCCGCCAGCAGCTGCAGTACCGCGGCCGCACACTGTTACTCGACGTGGGCCACAACCCGGCCGCGGCGGAATACCTGGCGCGCTGGCTGCGCGACAACCCGGTGGCCGGCGCCACCCATGTGCTGGTGGCGGCGATGGCCGACAAAGATCTGGCCGGGCTGTTCGCGCCGCTCGATGACCTGGTCAGCCACTGGCATCCGGCACTGCTGCCGGGCAATCCGCGCGCGGCGGATTGCGCCGCGCTGCTGGACGGGTTGCAGCGCGCCGGTGTCGACACGGCGCGGATCGACCGCCAGTGTCCGGCGGTCGTCGATGGTCTGGCGCAGCTGTTGCCGACTCTCGGGTCGCAGGACAGGTTGCTTGTCTTCGGATCCTTCTTTACTGTGGCGGAAGTTTTACAACAGATCCGGGAAGTGGGTGATGGCGAGTCGTGAACCGGCCAGGCGTGGCCGCTTGAATGATGGCTTTCGGCAGCGCATTGTCGGTGCGCTGGTGCTGATCGCGCTGGCGGTGATCTTTCTGCCCAGCCTGTTCGACCGCGAAGGCACCCGCTATATCGATATGACCAGCCAGATTCCGCCGGCCCCGGATATCGAGCCGATCGAGATGGCTGCTCCGGAACCGGTGGCCGATGCGGCACCGGCACCGCCGGCAGACACGCTGTTCCAGCCGGAAGTAGTGGAACAGCGTTCCCCCGAGCCCGCCGAAACACCGCAAAAAGCGTCTGAGCCGAAGAAAGCCGAGCCGCAAAAACCCGCTAAAGAAGCACTGGCGAAACAGGATTCCGGCCCGCTGCTCGATGCCAAGGGCCTGCCGATGGCCTGGGTGGTGCAGGTGGCGGCCTACCGCGACAAGGCGCGCGCGGAAAAGCTGCGCGACAAGCTGATGGACGACGGTTACAAGGCCTACACCCGTGCCGTGACCACCGACAAGGGGCACTTCGTGCGCGTATTTGTCGGGCCCAAGGTCAGCAAGACGGACGCCGAGTCAGTCAAGCGCGAGCTGGACCAGATGCTCGGCGCCAGCACCCTCGTGTTACGCTTCAAGGCCTGATTTGGCAAGCGACGTCAACCGGAAGGCTGCAGATCCTAATTTCTACTGTGTTTGCGAACAGCTTCACGCGCTGGAGCGCTTCAGTTAGAATGCGCGCTCTTCGCGGCGACCGCCGCCTGGCAGGTAGGACTGGATGAACTGGGCTGACTGGACCATTCTGGCAATCGTGGCCATCTCCACGCTGATCGGTCTCAGCCGTGGTTTCGTGCGCGAAACCCTCTCCCTCCTGACCTGGGTTGCTGCCTTCGTCATTGCCATGATGTTTCGCGACGAGCTGGCGCCACTGCTTTCCAATCTGGTGGACACGCCGTCACTGCAGGCCATCGCTGCCTTTGCCATCCTGTTCATTTTCACGCTGCTGGCCGGCGCCGGGCTCAATATGACCCTGTCGGCGTTCGTCGAGGCGACTGGCCTGTCGGGTACCGACCGGGTACTGGGTATGGTGTTCGGGCTGGCGCGCGGCGGCATCGTGGTGGTGGCGCTACTTATTCTGGCACCGGCGCTGGTGCCGGTGGAGCAGGACGAATGGTGGCGCGACTCGGCGCTGATCCCGCATTTCCTCGCCTTTGAAGATACGGCGAAGGCATTGGCGGAGACGATCAAGGAGCTGTTCGTGCAGGGAACTGCCAACTGAGCAGCGCGGCCAGCCCTCCCGGGGGCCGCGCACAAGATGATTGAATTTAGCGGAGCGGTTGAGCCGCTCTCTCTCGACCAGTAGGGCCAAGACTATGTGTGGTATTGTCGGTATCGTCGGTAAGAGTGACGTCAACCTGCAGTTGTACGATGCGCTCACCCTGTTGCAGCACCGCGGGCAGGACGCCGCCGGCATCGTCACCTGTGATGGCGACCGCCTCAATCAGCAGAAGGCCAACGGCCTGGTGCGCGACGTGTTCCGCGCGCGCCATATGGAGCGCCTGAAGGGCAATTTTGGCATCGGCCATGTGCGCTATCCCACCGCCGGTGGTTCCGGCCCGGCGCTGGCCCAGCCCTTCTACGTCAACTCCCCCTACGGCATTGCCATGGCCCACAATGGCAACCTCACCAACAAAGACCAGGTGATGGAAGAGATCTATCAGCAGGACCTGCGTCATATCAGCACCGATTCCGATTCCGAGGTGCTGTTGAATGTGTTTGCTCACGAGTTGCTCGCACAGCACAAGCTGCAGCCGAAAGCCGAGGATGTGTTCACGGCGATGCGCGCGGTGCACAAGCGCGTGCGCGGCGGCTACGCCTGTGTGGCGCTGATCGTTGGCTACGGCGTGGTCGCTTTCCGCGATCCCAACGGTATCCGCCCGCTGGTGTACGGTAAGCGTGAGACCGACAAGGGCACCGAATACATGGTGGCGTCCGAATCCGTGGCCCTGGACGTGCTCGGTTATACCCTGGTGCGCGATGTGGCGCCGGGCGAGGCAATCTATATCGAACTGGACGGCACCGTGCACTCGGAGCAGTGCGCCGACAATCCGTCGCTGAACCCCTGTATCTTCGAACACGTTTACTTCGCGCGCCCCGATTCGATCATGGACGGCGTCTCCGTGCACAAGGCGCGCCTGCGCCAGGGCGAGCACCTGGCCGAAAAGATCCTGCGCGATCGCCCGGACCACGATATCGACGTGGTGATTCCGATTCCGGATTCCGCCCGCACCGCCGGGCAGACTGTTGCCCACCGCCTCGGCGTCAAGTTCCGCGAGGGCATGGTGAAGAACCGCTATATCGGCCGCACCTTCATCATGCCGGGACAGAAGCAGCGCAAGAAGTCCGTGCGCCAGAAGCTGAACGCGATCGAGCTGGAATTCCGCGGCAAGAACGTGCTGCTGGTGGATGACTCCATCGTGCGCGGTACCACCTGTAAGCAGATCATCCAGATGGCCCGCGAAGCGGGCGCCGCCAAGGTGTATTTCGCCTCCGCCGCGCCGGCAGTGAAGTTCCCCAACGTCTACGGTATCGATATGCCCTCCGCCGAAGAGCTGGTGGCCCACGATCGCACCACCGAGGAAATCTGCGAGGAGATCGGTGCCGACTGGCTGATCTACCAGGATCTCGAGGATCTGGTGGAGTGTTCCGCCGAGGGCAACGAAAAGATCGAGCAGTTCGACTGCTCCGTATTCGACGGCAACTATGTTACCGGCGACGTGGACGAGCAGTACCTGCACGACCTGCATACCGCGCGCAACGACGCCGCCAAGCAGAAGAAGGGCAGCGCCAGCTCGCTGTAAGCGGGCAATTACACGGCGCGACTCTGCAGGCGCTGAACAGGCTATGCCTGCCATGCCATTTCCGTAGGGGCGAACCTTGTGTTCGCCCTTGTCGTTACTGGCACCCGGGTCGGGCGAACACAAGGATCGCCCCTACGGAAAGAATTCGGGGATCGATTCGGCGGCGGTGCCTTGTGTGGCCCTGGCGCACCGTTGCTTTTATCGCCACTGTACGCATTCGGCTCGGCTTTGATCTCACTACCGCGGTAAGCGATCGCGCCATTTTCCCGCCATTTCGGTTACCATAACCGTCTCCGTAAACAGCAAAAAACCGGGATGGTTTATGTTCGAAGACGACGGCTATGCTCTGGACACCCTGGCGGTGCGCGCGGGACAGACGCGCTCCGACGAGGGCGAGCACTCCGAGGCGCTGTACCTCACCTCCAGTTACGTATTTCCCTCAGCCGCCGAGGCCGCGGCGCGTTTCTCCGGTGAAAATCCGGGCAACGTCTACTCCCGCTATACCAATCCCACCGTACGCATGTTCGAGCAGCGCATGGCCGCGCTGGAAGGCGGCGAGGCGGCAGTGGCCACCTCCAGTGGTATGGCCGCAATCCTGAGCCTGTGCATGGCGCTGCTGAAGAGCGGCGACAAGGTCATTTGCTCGCGCAGTGTCTTCGGTACCACCACCGCACTGTTTACCCGCTATATGCAGAAGTTCGGCGTGCGCGTCAGCTTCGTCGATCTCACCGATCGGCAGCAGTGGCAGGACGCCCTCGACGGCGATACCAAGCTGCTGTTCCTGGAAACGCCGTCCAACCCGCTGTGCGAGGTGGTGGATATCCGCGCGATGGCCGACCTGGCCCACAGTGCCGGTGCGCTGCTGGTGGTGGACAACTGTTTCTGCACCCCGGCGCTGCAGCGCCCGCTGGCGCTCGGCGCCGACATCGTGGTGCACTCGGCCACCAAATACCTGGACGGGCAGGGCCGCTGTGTCGGCGGCGTCGCGGTCGGTAAAAAGGACATCATGGACGAGCTGGTGATCTTCCTGCGCACCGCCGGCCCGAGCATGAGTCCGTTCAACGCCTGGGTATTCCTCAAGGGCCTGGAAACACTGAAACTGCGTATGGAGGCCCATTGCCGCAACGCGCTGGCGCTGGCCTTCTGGCTGGACGAGCAGGACGCAGTGGAAAAGGTCAACTATGCTGGCCTGCCCAAACATCCCGGCCACCTGCTGGCGGCAGAGCAGCAGCATATGTTCGGCGGCGTGCTGAGCTTTGCCGTGCGCGGCGGCCGCGAGGCGGCGTGGAAGGTCATCGACGCCTGCAAGATCTTCTCGGTCACCGCCAACCTCGGCGATGCCAAGAGCACCATCGTGCACCCGGCCACCACCACCCACGGCCGCCTCAGCGATGAGGACAAGGCCCGTGCCGGCATCACCGAGAACCTGATTAGGGTCTCGGCGGGGCTGGAAGATTTCGGGGATCTGCAGAGCGATCTGGCGCGGGGATTGGCGCTGCTGTAAGTGGCGCTATTTGTGACGGGGAGGGTAGAGCCTCCTTTTTCAACACCTATGATTAAGAGTCAGTTTGGCGCAAAGCACAATACCCGACGAGCAGGTTTCGATACCGGGGGCTTTTTGCCAGACCTTCTGCGGCCAGGGATGGCCGCGGAGAGCGTACAGGGATGTATTCACAGCGTGTCTGGCAAAAAGCCCCCGGTAGCGGGACCGCCCCGGAACCGGAACAGGGCTCAAATACCCGGAAGCACCGCATAGAAAAACCGAGCAGTAATGGATTAGCCGTGCAAAAGATTATTTCCGCCATCGTTGCCGATATCGGCAAAGTGCTGTTGGGCAAGGAACATCAGGTGAAACTGGCGCTGGCCTGTTTGTTGTCACGCGGCCACCTGTTGATCGAGGACCTGCCCGGTATGGGCAAGACCACGCTGGCACACGCCCTGGCGCAGGTATTGGGGCTCTCCTACAACCGGGTGCAGTTCACCAGCGATATGCTGCCGGCGGATATTCTCGGGGTCTCCATCTTCGAACGGGAGTCCGGCCAGTTCCGTTTCCACGAAGGGCCGGTATTCAGCCAGCTGCTGCTGGCCGATGAAATCAACCGCGCCTCGCCCAAGACCCAGAGCGCCCTGCTCGAAGCGATGGAAGAGCGCCAGGTCAGCATCGACGGCGATACCCGCCCACTGCCGCAACCCTTCTTTGTCATCGCCACCCAGAACCCGCTGCACCAGGCCGGCACCTTCGCCCTGCCGGAATCCCAGCTCGACCGCTTCCTGATGCGCATCGGTCTCGGCTACCCCACCCGCGAAGCCGAGCGGGCGCTGTTTCAGGGCGTCGATCCGCGCCTGCAGCTGCAGCGCCTGAAACCGCGTATCGACGGTGCCACCCTGCACAAGATGCAGGCGCTGGTGGGGCAGGTGAAGGCTTCCGACAGCCTGCTCGACTACCTCGAGCGACTGGTGCAGCACACCCGCCAGAGCCCCGACTGTGCCGTGGGCCTGTCGCCCCGTGGCGCACTGGCGCTGCTGCACTCGGCGCGCGCCTGGGCACTGATCCACGGCCGCGGCCACCTGCTGCCGGACGATATCCAGGCAGTGCTGCCGGCGGTGGCCGGTCACCGCCTGCAGGCCGGCGCCCAGGGCGACTGGGGCGACGGCGTCCAGCTGGTGGAGCGGCTGCTGCACCAGGTCGACGTGATCGCTGCCTGATCCCGTGGCGGGCACGAGAGCGGCATTCGCAGCGCTCGGCGGGCGCTGGCGCGAACTCACCGAGCGCTGGCTGCAGCGCCGCGCGCCGGCCGCGCGCCGGGTCACGCTCGACCACAGCCGCCTGTTTATCCTGCCCACCCGCGCCGGGCTGGCGTTTCTGATGGTGGTCATCATCCTGTGGCTGCTCGGCACCAACTACGAAAACAACCTGGTGTTCGCGCTGACCTTTCTGCTGGTGAGCCTGTTCGCGGTGTTGCCGGTGCACACCTTTGCCAATCTCTCCGGCCTGCAGCTGCGCCTGTGCGAGGTGCGCCCGGTGTTCGCCGGTGATTACGCCGAAGCGCTGTTGCGCGTCGGCCGCCCCGGCAATCGTATCCGCGAACGCATCGAAATTTTCTGGCCGCCGGAACAGGGTGCGTGGCTGGACCTGGTGGACCGCGGTGAGGAGGAGGTGCGTGTGGCGCTGCCGGTGGTGCGCCGCGGCCGCGTGCGCGCGCCGCGCCTGCGGGTGCAGAGCCGTTTCCCACTGGGACTGTTTCGCTGCTGGAGCCGGGTCGACCTGGATGTGGAGTTTCTCGTTTACCCGCAACCCAAATCCGCCGGCCCGCTGCCGCTCGGCGCCGCCACTGCGGACGGTGAATCAGTGCAGAAGCGCGCCGGCGGCGACGACTTCGCCGGTCTGGCGACTTACCGGCCGGGCGATTCGCCGCGCCACCTGGCGTGGAAGCAGTATGCCGGTGGCCGCGACCTCTATTCCAAGCGCTACGAGAGTGGTGTCGATACGCGCCTGTGGCTGGACTGGGACCTGCTGGCCGGGCGCGATGTTGAAACGCGCCTCTGTAATCTGTGCCACTGGGCGCTGCAGGCGGAGCGCGAACAGAGCGCCTACGGCTTGCGCCTGCCCGGCACCGTTATCCAGCCGGCGCTGGGCCCGGATCATCTGCGGCGGGTGCTGACCGCACTGGCGCTGTTCCCGATCCACGCACCGGCGGGGGGCGACCGATGAGCACCGCCGAACGCCTGCCGCGGGAGAGCCTGCTGTGGATTTTCGCCGCCCAGCTGGCGGCGCTGCTGCCGCAGTTTTCGCGCCTGCCGCTGTGGATTCCGATCGCCTGGGCGCTGGCGGTCTACTGGCGTTTCCAGGTGTACCGCGGTCGCTGGGACCTGCCCGGGCGCTGGATCAAGTTACTGGCGGTGGTGCTGGCGCTGGGCGGCCTGCTGCTGTCGTTCCGCCACTGGTTCTCGCTGGCGCCGATGGTCGCGCTGCTGGCGGTTTCCTTTACGCTCAAGAACCTGGAACTGTTCAACCGCCGCGACGCCTTCCTGAGTCTGTTGCTGTCCTATTTTGTCGCCGCCACGCTGTTCGTGTTCGAGCAGTCGATTCCCTATGCGATTTACGGTTGCCTGTGCGTGGTGGTGATTACCGCCGGGCTGGCGGCGCAACTGGGCAGCCACAGCGCCGCGCCGCGCCGCGCTTTGGGTCTGTCGCTGCGCCTGCTGGCGCAGGCGGTACCGCTGATGTTGCTGCTGTTCGTCGTGTTGCCGAGGCTGGGGCCGCTGTGGGCGGTGCCACAGAGCAGCGGCGGTGCCAGCACCGGTATCAGCGACTCGATGAGCCCCGGGGATTTCACCGATCTGTCCCGCTCCGATGAGCCGACCCTGCGTATCGCCTTCGACGGCCCGGTGCCGCCGCCGGAGCAGCGCTACTGGCGCGGCCTGGTGTACGAACACTTTGACGGTCGCCGCTGGAGCCTCGCCAACCACCGCTACAGCGGCGGCCCGCACTGGCAGCTGCCCCCCGCACGGCCGCTGCCGGAAGTGGGGCCGCGCTACCGCTACCGGGTGATTCAGGAACCCACCAACAGCCGCTGGCTGTTCGCGATGGCGCGGCCGAACTCCAACACCGAGGGTGTCGAGGAAATGCCCGACGACCGTCTGTTGCGCCGCGCACCGGTGTACAGCCGCTTCGCCTACGAGGTGCGCTCCTGGCCGCGCGAGAGCCTGGCCGCGGGGCCGCCGCTGTCGTTGCGGGCGCGCCGCCGCAACCTGCAACTGCCCGACGGCGTCAACCCGCGCACGCGCGCGTGGGTTCGCAATCTGCGCCGCCGCGGGCTGGATGCACAGCAGATGTCGGCGGCGCTGCTGGACTTCTTTCACCGCGATTTCACCTACACGCTGAAACCGCCCGCGCTCGGCGCCGACAGTGTCGACGACTTTCTGTTTGACACCCGGCAGGGCTTCTGCGAGCACTTTGCCGGCGCTTATGTCTTCGCCATGCGCGCCGCCGGTGTGCCGGCGCGGGTGGTGGCCGGCTACCAGGGCGGCGAATGGGTGGCGCAGGAAAAATATCTACTGGTGCGCCAGTACGACGCCCATGCCTGGGCGGAAATCTGGACGCCGGCGCGCGGCTGGCAGCGGGTCGATCCCACTGCGGCGGTGTCGCCGGAGCGCATCCGCGACGGTCTCGAGAGTGCCGCCGCGGATGAATTCATGCAGGACTCGCTGCTGCCGCTGCACCGCATCTCGATTCTCAACCGCCTGCGCTTGCAGTGGGATATGATCAACTACCGCTGGTACAGCACGGTGATCAGTTTCGACAGCGACAAGCAGCAGAGCCTGTTGCAGCGCCTGCTTGGCGAGGTATCGGCATTGCGTATGGCGCTGTTGCTGGCGGTGCCGGCGGCGCTGGCGCTACTGGGCATTCTGGCGTGGATGTGGTTTAGTGGCCGCGGCGCGCGGGCGCCACGCAGCAGCCGCCTGTACCGCAAATTCTGCCGCCGCCTGGCGCGCGCCGGTCTGCAGCGCCGCAGTGGCGAGGCGCCGCGGGACTTCTGCCGGCGCGTGTGTGTCGAGCGCCCGCAGCTGGCGCCGGCGGTGCGGGCGATCACGGCGGCCTTCGAGCGCGCTGCCTACGGTGGCGATGCGGCGGCGGAAAAACAGCTGCGCCTGCTGTTGCGCCGCTTTTGGCCGCTGCGCGCTGCCGCTGCTCGATAACGCCTGATGTCTCTGCCCCAATCGGAATCCGTAATGTCGTTTCCCGCCCTATCGGCAACCCTGAAAAGATTTCTGTTCGGCTACGGCGGCACCTCGCTGGCCACCGGCCTGCAGGTAGTGTTGCTGCCATGGATTGCAGTCAAGGTGGTGGATCTGCCGGCGCTGCACCTTGGCTGGGTACAGGCGTCGGTGCTGCTGCCGAACCTGCTGTTTCTACTGTTCGGCGGCGCACTCGCGGATCGCCGCGATGCTGCCAGAGTGGCGGCGCTGGCGTGCCTGGGGCTGGCGGTCTGCCACCTGGCGCTGCTGCTGTATTTCCAGGTCCGTATTCCCAACCTGGCGGTGCTGCTGCTCTATGGAGTCAGCCTTGGCGTCTGCACCGCTTTCCTGCAACCGGCGCGGGATAACCTGGTGCAGCGCAGCGCGCGCAGCGACGACGGCCGCGCCAGCGAGCGCGGTGTGCAGCAGACGGTCACCTGGATGATGCTGGCCCAGTACGGCGGCCAGGCGCTGGGCATGCTGCTGGCGAGCCGCTTCGATCACTGGGGCCTGCGGCCGCTGCTGTCACTGCAGGCGGCGGTCGTGGCAGTGGCGGCGCTCTTTTTCTATTCGCTGCGCGAACCCCGCGCGACGCTGCCACCGGAGCAGGGCAAACGGCCGCTGACGCTGATCGCCGAGGGCCTGGCCGAGGCGTGGCGACGCCCGGCGCTGCGCGAGCTGGTGGCACTGATGGCATTCAACGGTTTCGTGCATATCGGTGTCTTTCTGGTGGTGCTGCCGTTGTTGGCGGAAGACTACGGGCGCGGCGCCAGTTATTACGCCACGCTGCAGCTGGCGTTTATCGGCGGCACCGTGGCGGCGACGGTCACCATGCTGCGCCGCGGCCAGGGCACCCGGCCCGGGCGCGGTATCCTCATGTGTCTAGCCTACAGCGCCGCGCTGCTGGTAGCGATCAGCTTCGGCCCTACACCGTTCGGGCTGATCCTGCTGTGCGCCTGCTGGGGCGGTGTGGCGGCGGCCTCGGCGGTGCTGGGGCGCGCGGTCGTACAGGTGCTGGCACCGGACGCCTATCGCAGCCGCTTGATCTCGATCTACCAGCTGGCGCTGTTCGGTTCGGCGGCGCTGGGGGCGCTGGCGGCGGGGGCGTTGAGTGAATACGCGGCACCGCTGACCACGCTGCTGTGGGCCGGTATTGTCAGTCTGCTGGCATTCGTGCTGGTGATGGCGAGCGGTGCGCTGAAGCGGCTGGAAATTGGCGCTACCTAGCGCGCCGTGCGGCTGATGCGGTAACCGATCCCGTTGCCACAAGCCCTGTGGCGGTGCATTCCTTTTTAAAGGCCACTACGCCGACGCAATTGCCAACCAGGTCTTATTCCAGCGGTTAGCGGCGGTGATTTCGTTGACGCGGGTTTTCCTCTCACCTACTTTTTGATAACGCTGTCATCTGATGCCAAGGTGCATCCGGCGGCGCGTTGTACCCGTTCGAGTGAAGTCCAATCTGTACACAAGCGGGCGGCCCGGCGGTGGCAAGGGAGGTGCCGGTATTGCCCGAGCGACACGCAACCGAAAAGGATAACAATATGCTACGTACGATTACTGGAGTACTCGTTTCCGTCGCTGCCCTGTGGGCCGCGCCGGGTTTCGCCTACGACTGCAGCGGTCTCGCAGCGTGGGACCGGCACCTGAGCTATCAGACCGGTGATCAAGTGCAGTACAACGGCACCGCCTATGAGGCCCAGGCCGCGGCCGGTACCAAGGACCAGCCCTCCAAGGGCGATCCGTGGCTGGCACTGGGCAGCTGCGATAGCAGCTCTTCGTCCAGTTCCTCTTCCAGCTCCTCGTCTTCTTCCAGTTCGAGTTCCAGCTCATCCTCCGGCGGCAGTGGTGCGCCCATGTCGATCTATGGCGCCTGGCACTGCGGTAACCATTTCTGTGACTGGAGCCTGCCGCGGGATACCACGCCCGGCGGTGAGTTTGATGTGGCCAACCACTGGATGATCGATCGCGGCGACGGCAGGCCGTCGATCAACCTGGTGATTCTCAGCTTTCTCGAGCCGCTGAAACTGCTCAACCAGACCACCGATGATAATTTCGTCAACGGCGTGCCGCGCGGCATGACCACCGACGTGGTCAACTACTTCAAGGATCACGGCATCCGCGTGATGGTTTCCATGGGCGGCATCACCTATACCGATGCCTGGGACCAGGCGCTGGTGACCGACCCCGCCGGTCTGGCGATGCGGGCGCACCAGGTGGTACTGGATCTGGGCCTGGACGGCTTTGAGATCGACTGGGAGAACGGCACCCCGGGGGATGCCGAGCTGGCCGGTATCGAGACGTTTATCAGTACCTACCGCGGCCTCAGCGGCGGCGGCTACCTGACGCTCGACCTGGCCGTGGGCGACCGCTATCTGCAGGAACTGAGCCGGCGCGCCGCCGCCGACTGGCTGCCCAATGGCAAGATCGACTATATCAACGCCATGGTGCCGCGCGGCGAGCCTGCCACTGATCAGTGGCAGGAGCATGTGGATGGCAAGTTCAACTACAGCCCGCCGATCCTGCCCAAGGCGCCGGCCAAGGTGGCGGTCAGCATGTGGCTGACCGACGGCAATCAGCCGCAGGAGAACTGCGTGGACTTCGCCAATTCGACCCAGTTGGCCAAAGCGGATTTCGTGCAGAATATTGCCCCGAATGGTGCCGGCAGTAGCAACGGCTTCCTCGGTTATATGTTCTGGGCCGCCGAGTGTCCGTCTACGCGTAATGTCTGTACCACACCTCCCAATGGTTGCGAGGGCGGCATGGGCGCGGGCGCTTCGTATTTCGATATCCCCATCCCGATCGGCACGCTGCGCCAGGACTGAGGTTTGATAGGGCGGCCATGGGGCCGCCCGTTGTTTGAATTCGGTGCGTTGTTCCCGCCGACTCGATTCCCCACCGCGACTCTTCACCCTATCCCTGCAGCGCGTTACGGATACAGCCCGTGGATTGGGGCGTATTTTCCCGGGCCGCAACGCGATAGAATGGCGCCGCCTGAAACCGGGCATTGATTGAGATTTCCGCCACCGTAAAAAGAAGTCCCCGATGAGTCACTCCCACACCTGGCGTCGCGCCGAAATCATGTTGCTGTTGTTGTCTGCGGCGATGCCGCTGTCTTTTGGTGTCTGGCAGGCGCTGCTGAACAATTTCGTCATCGAACGCGCATCCTTTTCCGGGGCGGATATCGGCCTGCTGCAGAGCGTGCGGGAAATTCCCGGGTTTCTCGCCTTCACGGTGATCTTTGTGCTGATGCTGGTGCGCGAGCAGCGGCTGGCATTCCTGTCACTGATTGCCACCGGTATCGGTGTGGCGATCACCGGCTGGTTTCCGACCAACGCAGGGCTGTTGCTGACGACGCTGCTGATGTCCACCGGTTTCCACTATTACGAATCGTTGAAAACATCGCTGGCACTGCAGTGGTTGCCGAAGGAGACTTCGGCGATCTGGATGGGGCGTATGCTCGCGGCCGGTTCACTGGCGTCGCTCGGCGCCTACGGTCTGGTGTGGCTGACATCGGATACCCTCGGCTGGGATTACCGCTGGATCTATCTGCTCGGTGGCGGTATCACCGTGATCGTTGTGATCGCGATATGGCTGGTGTTCCCGAGTTTTGCGCAGCCCCACAGCCAGCACAAAAAAATCATCCTGCGCAAGCGCTACTGGCTCTACTACGCGCTGACCTTCATGAGTGGCGCGCGGCGGCAGATTTTCGTGGTGTTTGCCGGTTTCCTGATGGTGGAGAAGTTCGATTACAGCGTGGCGCAGATCGCGCAGCTGTTTATCATCAATCACCTGCTGAACCTGTTCGTGGCACCACGCATGGGGCGGCTGATCGTGCGTTTCGGCGAACGCGCGGCACTGTCGATCGAGTATATCGGCCTGGCGCTGGTATTTACCGGTTATGCGCTGGTGGAGAACGGCACTGCCGCGGCGGGTCTCTACCTGGTGGACCACCTGTTCTTTTCCATGGCCATCGCGATCAAGTCCTATTTCCAGAAAATCGTCGATGACCGGGATATCGCGGCCTCGGCAGCCGTGAGTTTCACCATCAACCATATCGCGGCAGTAGTGATCCCGGTGCTGTTTGGCTTGCTGTGGCTGGTTTCCCCGGCTGCGGTGTTCTGGTGCGGTACCGGAATTGCGCTGATATCGCTGTTGTTGGCGCAGAATATTCCGGTTTCGCCGATCCCGGGGAATGAAGTGCGCCTCGGTCGCGTGGGCGGTGGTGGCCCGGCGCTGACAGAGTCCACCTGAGCGCGGAGGGATGCCACAGCGGTGTCGAGTGGCCCTTTGGGGCTATCGCCGGACCACTTTCCTGACGTATTTACGCCATCGATCCCTCATGCGATTGTTATGGTGCCAAAAAGTTAACCACAGCCTGTGAAGGCGGTTACACTTTCTCTCCTGTCTGCCACGCAAGGCTGTGTCTGACGCTTGTCAGGCTGGTCTTGCACCATGGCTTCGCCCCCCGTGCGTCAGGCTCACGACACGGGCACGTAGTTGGCGAGCCGATTTTCCCTGTCTGGCATCGGGCAGGATAGATAACCGCGTGTCACCGGGGCGACTGAATACGGTCGCCGGGGCGCGTGCACGAATAACAAAAAACTGAACAAGTCGTAACTACCCAGCCGCCACACTAATCAAGCCTGCAAATAACAAGATTTGTACAAGAGGCTAATCGACTTGACTATTTTGTACGGTGTTCGCTCGGCCAATCCGCCCGCCCGTTCACGACAGTTCTTCCGTCGCTGCCTTTGCTTTGTCGCTGTTCTGATTTTTTTGACATTTGGCGTCTGCGCGGTGGCGGCAGCGCCGGCCGCCAAGACCTATTCCGTGAGCGAGGGCCTCGACACGCCTCTGGGCGACCGCGTCACTTTCCTGGTGGAAGGGAAGTCGCCACTGTCCCTGACTCAGGCCACGATGCGGCAGGCACGGGGAGATTTTCAACCGAGCGGGCGCAAAGTTCCGTCGTTTGGTATCGGCTCGCCACCGGTGTGGTTTCACCTGGTGGTAGAAAACCCGACACACAACCCGCGTGCGCTGCACCTGGTGATTGGCAAAACCTGGCTGGACCATATCGATGTCTACCAGCTGCAGGGTGGGAGATTGCTGCAGCACTGGCGAGCCGGCGATGCGGTCACCCGTGCCGACAGCGTGGTACCGGGGGTTGGCTATACCGTGCCGGTAAAGATTGCACCCGGCGCCAGTGAATTCTATCTGCACGTCCAGACTGATGAACCGATGGTATTGTCGCTTTCCCTGCTGAACGACCAGCAGGCCGCCGTTCTAAAAGGATTTGCCGACTATCGCTACGGTTTGTTGTACGGCTTTCTGCTGGCTTTTATCTTCTACAACCTGATGCTCTACCTGGGGTTGCGCGACCGCAGCAACCTGTATTATTCCTGCTACCTGTTCTGTTATCTCGTGCTCAGCCTGACCTACAACGGTCATGCGTCCGCCTGGCTGTGGCCGCAGCAGCCGCAGATACAGCGCTATGCAATCATGGTGATGATGCTGCTGTTCTGCTGTTCCGGCTTCCTGTTTGCGTGCCGCTTCCTGCAGCTGGAATTGCACGCCCCGCGTATTCAGGCCTGGGTTTTGCGCGGCTCGATGGCAACCGCGGTGCTGCTGGGGCTCGGAGTGATCGAGGGCAGTCAATTTTTTGTCACCCATGTGGCCTTCAACTTCATGGCAATTTTCACCATTGCCATGGTCGGGCTCGGTTGCCTGACGATCAGCCACGGCCGACGCTCGGGAGTTTATTTTCTCAGCGCGGCGCTGTGCAGTATGGTCGGTCTGGCGGTGACCCTGTTTTCCGTCTGGGGTTTTCTGCCGATCACGCCCTGGACCTTCCACAGTGTGGAACTGGGCCTGGTGCTGGAAGCGATTCTCTTCTCCCTGGCGCTGGCCAGCCGCGTGCGCACGCAGGAACAGGCGCGCCGCGCGGCGGAATGGCTGTCCCGCATTGACGCCCTGACCGGATTGCCCAACCGCCGGGCCTTCTGTACGGATGCGACCGGCCTGTGGAGCACGGCGGCGCGCCACGGACGCCCGCTCAGCCTGGTGATGGTGGATATCGATCATTTCAAAAATATCAACGATCGCCACGGTCACCAGGTGGGTGACGGTATTCTGGCGCGGGTGGCGCAACTGCTGTCAGAGAGTTGCCGCGAGGGAGATCTGGTGGCGCGCTGGGGCGGTGAGGAATTCGTGCTGTTATTGCCGGAAACGGATCTCGGTCAGGCGTGTATTCTCGCCGAACGCATACGCCGTAGCATTTGCGAACGCAGCGAGACGGGGAGTGTGCCGG
Source organism: Microbulbifer sp. SAOS-129_SWC (assembly GCF_039696035.1). Classification (GTDB taxonomy): domain Bacteria; phylum Pseudomonadota; class Gammaproteobacteria; order Pseudomonadales; family Cellvibrionaceae; genus Microbulbifer. The sequence continues at coordinate 3,029,173 of NZ_CP155567.1, read as the reverse complement.
GATTATCCCTGACGGTCAGCCTGGGGGTGGCCGAGCGACAGCACCAGTCGGGCCTGGACGAGCTGATCGGTGAGGCGGACCAGTGGATGTATCGCGCGAAAAGTGGCGGGCGCAACCGTGTGTGCGCCGCCATGCCACTGGAAGCGGTTATTTAACCGGAGCAACGCGACAGCCTGCGCTTACCAGCGGTTGGTAATCCACAGTGTCTGGTAGGGCTCCAGGGTCACCGAGGCCAGCATATCCTCGAAAATCTCGTCGCTGACGAGGTCCTTCCATTTGTCGGTACCGATCAGGTTGATACTGGACAGCAGTACGGTCTGTGGCGCATCGGAAATATTGTTCAGACAAAAAATACTCTGGCGCCGGTCCATGCTCTGGCGCCAGAAGGCGAAGATCGCGTCGCCCAGGTGCAGGGTAAACTGGGTGGCGTTGGGGTGAAATGCCGGCTGCTCGCGGCGCAAGCGGATCAGGTGACGCAGGCACTGGAAAACCTGGTGGTGGTGGCTGTGCGGGTCTGCCAGCAGTCGATCGAGTTCCTGCTGGTGCCACTGGCGCCGGTTGATGGCACGGTTGTGGCCATGCGTTTCCATACGCTGGTAATCGTTGGTGGCGCCCATAAGGCTGTGCAGGTAAAAGGCGGGGATGCCCTCCAGCGCCAGCATGATGGCGTGGGCACAGACAAAGCGTTCCAGTTGCCAGTGATCCTCACCGGCGGTGGTGCCTTTCAGGGCATCGAACAGCGCAATGTTGATTTCATAGGGTTTCTTGTTGTCGTCGTCCAGTGCGCGCCAGGAAATCTTGCCGCCGAAGTTTTCCATTGTCTGCACCAGCGCCTCCTGCTCCTCGTCGCTCAGGAGTCCCTCGACCGGGCGCAGGCCAATACCGTCGTGAGAGGCGATGAAGTTCAGGTAGGTGGTACCGTTCTGTGCCGGTGGCATGCTCATCAGCCAATTGGTCAGGTGCCGGCAACTGCCGCTCACCAGGCTGTTGACCAGCAGCGGCGGCAGGGAGAAGTTGTAGATACAGTGGGCTTCGTTGGCATTGCCGAAATAGGACAGGTTTTCCCGGTTGGGGATATTGGTTTCGGTGATGATCACCGTGTTGGGATCGGCGTGTTCGATCAGCGTGCGCAGCAGCCGCACGATTTCGTGGGTCTGCGGCAGGTTGATACAGCTGGTGCCGATCTGCTTCCAGATAAACGCCACCGCATCCAGGCGGAAGATGCGTACTCCCATATCCAGATACAGGCGAATGATATCGACGATTTCCTGCAGCACCTGCGGGTTGCCGAAATTCAGGTCGATCTGGTCGTGTCCGAAGGTACACCAGACACACTTGCTCTCTTCACCGTTGGCGACGGCACGCAGCAGCGGTGTCGTGCGCGGGCGCACCACACCGCTGAGATCTTCATCGGGGTCGACCGTGACGAAGTAATCGTTGCCCGGCGATTCGCCGCGCTGGAAATTGGCAAACCACTGGTGCTCGGCCGAGCAGTGGTTGATGACCAGGTCCGCCATCAGGTGAAAGTCGGTGCTGATGCGCAGGATATCTTTCCAGTCGCCCAGGTTGGGCGCCACCTGCTTGTAATCGATTACCGCAAAGCCGTCGTCGCTGGAGTAGGGAAAGAACGGCAGTATGTGCACGCTGTTGATCAGCATGGTGAAGTGGGTCTTGAGAAAGTGGTGCAGCGCCTGCAGCGGTGGCTGGGTTTCGCTCAGAATGGTGTTGCCATAGGTGATCACCAGCGTATCGGTCTGGTCCCACAGGTTCTTGTGCGCCAGCGGTGTCTGGCAGTCCTCGTCGAGACGCATGGTGGATAGCAGGCGTTCGGCGATGTCCCCGCAGTCGGCATCCGGGTAGATCGCGGTCAGGTGATCGCAGACCTTCTGCCGCAGGATTTTCTCGATGGACAGTTGTTCGTTATTTTGCGTCATGGGCCATCCGTTCAGGTGTATTCGCGGCAGTCCGCTTCCACCGCTTCGCGCAGTTCGCCAAGAAATTCCGGCGCGGCGCTGTTGATACGGCTCCAGCTGGGAATAAACGGCGTTTCCATCGGGTTGTCGAGAAACGCCTGGCCAGCGGTCATCAGGTTGCGGGCGAAGAGTTCCACGGTCTGCTCTTCGCGGTGAATATCGAATTCCAGGCCGTTGATGATCGCATCGTTGCGGTAGGTCTCGACAAAGTCCAGTGCAATGCGGAAGTAGGTGGCTTTGATTGAGCGGAAAATCTCCGTGGAAAATACCGTGCCCTGAGTGGCCAGTTTGCGGAACAGGGACTTGGCGATATCAATCGACATCTTCGACAGGCCGGTGCTGTCGTCGCTGAAGGACACCGTCTGGTGCTTGTGGTCGTAGCGGTGGGCAATATCCACCTGGCACAGGTGGTTGGTGGAGAAATTGCGGTACATTTCCGACAACACACCGATTTCCAGGCCCCAGTCGCTGGGGATGTGCAGGTCATTGATGACGTCGCGGCGGAAGGAGAACTCGCCGGCCAGCGCATAGCGGAAACTGTCCATATAGGTCAGGTAATCGGTATGGCCGTAGATTTTCTGCAGTGTGCGCACCAGCGGGGTCACCAGTAAGCGGCAGACACGGCCGTTGATTTTTCCCGAGGCTACGCGCGAGTAATAGCCTTTACAGAACTCGTAGCTGAAACTGGGATTGGCGATGGGGTAGAACAGCCGCGCCAGCAGAGAGCGGTCGTAGGTGACGATATCGCAGTCGTGCAACGCCACTGCCTCACCGCGGCCGGAGGCGAGGATATAACCGAGACAGTACCAGACGTTGCGCCCCTTGCCCGGCTCCAGTGGCGCCAGGCCGCGCTCCTGTAACTTTGCATCCAGTTCGCGCAGTCGCGGACCGTCGTTCCAGAGTACGCGTACCGGCTGCGGCAGGCGGTTGAACTGGGCCAGTGCGTCGCGGTATTGGGATTCGTCGGCGCGGTCGAGCCCGATGACGATCTCCGACAGGTAGGGTACCTGGGCCAGCTCGCCGAGAATATGCGGCAGCGCCTCGCCCTCCAGTTCCGAGTAGAGCGACGGCAACAGCAACGACATGGGCCGCTGGCGGGAAAACGTCAGCAGTTCCTGTTCCATGTCCTCCAGTGAGCGGTTGCACAGGTTGTGCAGGGTGGTGATGGATCCATTCTGAAAAAAATCGGTCACGGCTGACTCCTGCCTGTAGCTTGAAAGAACAATTCGGCGATGACGTCGCGCCAGCCCTGTGGGCCGATGGCGTCACTGATGATCACCCGCTGTCCGGGATTGGCCGGCAACTCCGGCGGCGGCCGATTGGCGGCACGCACGATGACGGCGATATCGGCCACCGCCAGCATGTCGCGGTCGTTGGGACTGTCGCCGGCGGCGATCAGCTGGTAATCAATGTCGCGGGCACGGCGGTAACAGTCGAGCAGTTGCAGCGTGGCGCTGCCCTTGTCGGTGCGGCCGAGCAGGTGCAGGAAGCGGCCGCCCTGCAGTGTGGACAGGCCGGCCGCGCGGGCACGCGCGGCAAAGTCGCGCCGCTCCGCCTCGCTGCCGCGCCACAGCAGTGGCTCCGAGTAGTCGCGATCGGCAGCGGCGCGGGCCTGGGCCGGGCTCAGCCCAGTGGCGGCGACAATTTCCGCGGTGGTGGCGTTGGCAAAGCTCAGGTAGGGCCTGCCGTGGGCGGCGCTGTCGGCGGCGAGAAATTCGAGCAGTTGTACCCGCGCGGTGCCGGTTTCCACGACCCAGTAGCCATCGCGGTGGCCGGCATCGGCGGGTGGTGCGGGAAAATAGCCGTCGGGGATGAAGAGCGCGGAGCCGTTTTCGACGATAAACGGGTGCTGGTTGTGCAGCTCGCGGCGCAGTTCGCACATCTCCACAAACGTCTTGCTGCTGTTCAGCACCACGGGGACGCCGTCGGCTTCCAGCTGCTGCAGCAGCGCGTCTACCGGCGCGTGAGAGTAGTCGTCGTGGTCCAGCAGGGTGCCGTCCAGGTCGCTGGCGATCAGCCAGCTACCGCGCAAAATGTCAGTGGTTGTCATCGCCCGTGGGGTATCGTCTTTTTTAGAACTGTTATGGCTGTAGATCCAAAAATAGTGCCAGATGGGGAGGTTGCGGACAGAATGCACCTTGGCGGCGCGGATTGGCGTCGTTCTTATCGATTAGCGGGTTTTTTGTGCACCGATTTGGGCTGCGCGGCGGTGGGAAATGGAGGGGTGCGCCAAATTGGTGCGAAAAGCGTGGGCAATGACGGGGCAGTGGCTCAGCGCGGACGGCGCAGGAGGCGCCGTCCGCGGTGAACGGGAGTTTTACAGGCGCACCCAGGTGCCGTCGGGCTGGCGGCAGGCCGTGCTCCGCGTGGTCTGCGGCGTCTGGCCGCTCTGCACCTCGGCGGTAAAGCTGCGGCAGTAGCGGTCGCCGCGCTGTTCCACCGCACCGGGAGTTACCGCGTACTGTTCACTGCCCGCCGGATTCTGCCAGGTGATGCGTTGTCCCTCGGGGGCGAACTCCAGTGCCTGGGCTACACACGCCTGGTTGCGCTGGTCCATCTTGCGGCCGATGTCGCCGCCGATCAGCACACCGGCAATGGCGCCGCCGATGGTGGCAGCGGTTTTGCCGTTGCCACCGCCGATCTGGTGCCCCAGCACGCCGCCGATCAGGCCGCCGAGGACGCTGCCCACCCGGTCGCTGTTACAGCGGGTGGCAACGGGCCGGGCAGTCGGGCGGGATTCGGGGATGTACTGCGGTTCGCCGGATTGGCGCTGCAGCCATGGCGGCAATACCACCACGACCTGCGCCGGGCGGCGGTAATCGTTGTGGCAGTGACGCTCCTCGGTATAGTCGCCATTATGCTTCCACTTGCGCTCCACCTTGCAGTTGCCGTCCCAGTATTCCTCCCGGGCCTGGTAGCGGTCGTGGTGACGATCGTGGTGGCGGTGCTTTTTCCAGCCGCGCCCCTCGGGCGGATCGGCGTGTACCACACCGGCGAGACTGCAGGCGATCAGTAGGCTGGCGATGACGTGGGCGCTTTTCATGGATTACCTCCGGTCAAATTTTGTACGGCACCGGCGGGTGCGCGTAATTTGCCCGGATGGTACCACTTGCTCGGAAATGAGGGACGGCGGGAGGGCGAAGTTGCGAGAGGCTTCACTCTTTGCGTGCGGGTGGGGAGCGGTACTCGGCAGTCGGTGCGGGCGCAGCGCGCCCGCACCGGGGGGGTCAGGGGGCGCGGCACATCAGGCAGCGCACGTAGAGGGCACGGGGGTCGTGGTAATTCTGCAGCTCGGCTACCGGCGCCAGGGTCGGTGCCAGGGTGTTCAGCCAGGCACCCAGCGGCAGGTTGGCCTTTACCTGTGCGGCGATGCGCGCGTCCACATTGTTCGACAGGGCGCGCAGGAACTTCTCGCCCGGCGACAGCGGGCGCTTGATCTCCTCGACCCGGAACTTGCTCACCTTGGCCAGTTGCGCGGCATCGGCAATGGCGTCGTTGAGGGTGCCGAGTTCATCGACCAGACCCAGCTGCTGCGCCGCGCGCCCGGTCCACACCTGGCCCTGGGCGATCTTGTTGACCTCTTCCGGGGTACTGCCGCGGGCTTCGGCGACGATTTGCAGGAAGCGCGCGTAGGTGTTTTCGACGCCCTGCTGCAGCACGCTGGCGGCGGCTTTCGGCAGCGGCCGGTCGATGCGCATGGTGCCGGCCAGGTCCGAGGTGCCGACACCGTCGTTGTAGATACCGACGGATTCCAGTGAGTCCTCGAACGTGGGGAAGGCACCGAAGACGCCGATAGAGCCGGTAATGGTGGAGGGCGAAGCCCAGATATGGTCGCCGGCGGTCGACAGCCAGTAGCCGCCGGAAGCCGCCACGCTGCCCATTGAGATCACCACTGGAATACCGGCATCGCGGGTGGCCAGCAGTTCCTGGCGGATGGCTTCGGAGGCAAAGGCGGAGCCGCCGCCGCTGTCGACGCGCACCACCAGCGCATCCACTTTTTTCTCCCGCGCCTTGGCGATCAGGCTGTTGAGGCTCTTGCTGCCGATCTTGCCGGCCGGCGCCTCGCCATCGACGATGGTGCCGGTCGCGGAAATCAGGCCGATGGTGCCGGTGTCGCTGCCGGGCTTGGGAATGTCGGTGAGCTGCTGGTTGCGCAGGTAGGCGAGGGCGTCGATGGACTTGTAGGTCTGTTTGTCGTCGCTGGTGCCGATTTTCTTTTCCAGCTCACTGTCCGCGTCACGGCGGCTGGCGAGCTGGTCCACCAGGTTGTTGGCCAGGGCGGTGTCGGCCATGCTGCCTTTGTGCTTGCGCAAATTCTGCGGCAGCTCGGCGATATAGCGGTCGATGGCTTCGGGCGGCAGGTTGCGCAGGCCGCTGACCTGATCGGTGTACTCGCCCCACAGTTCGTTGATCCAGCGCTGGTTGTCCTCGCGCGAGGCGGGGGACATGTCGTCGCGGATATAGGGCTCGATATAATCTTTGTAGTCGCCGACGCGGAAGACATGGAAATTGACTTTCAGCTTGTCCAGCGCACTCTTGTAGTAATTGCGATAGGCGCCAAAGCCGGTCAGCAGTACCGAGCCCATCGGGTTCAGGATCACCTTGTCGGCGTGGCTGGCGAGGAAATACTGGGACTGGGTGAAATTGTCGCCCACCGCGTAGATGGGTTTACCGGCGGCCTTGAACCGCTGTAACGCAGAGCCGACTTCCTCCAGCTTGCTGAGGTTGGCGCCGACCAGGTAATCCAGCTCCAGTACCACAGACGAAATGCGTTTGTCCTTGGCGGCCATGTCGATGGCATCCACCAGGTCCTTGACGCGCGTCTCTACCGGCCCCTCGGCGCCGCCGAACAGCGCGGGCAGGGTACTGGGCGTGGAAACCTCATCTACCAGCATACCGGTGGGAGCTACTTTCAGCGCGGCGCCCTGGGGGATGGTGAGCCGCTCTTCCTTGCCGAAAATCAGTGCACCGATAAACAGCAGCACGGCAAGGAACAGCAGGTTGGCGAACACCCGGCGCAGCCAGGTCAGGGTCGCTCCAATGGCGCCGAAAAAGCGGCGAATAAATCCTTTTCTGTGGGGATAGTCAGTCAAACCTCAACGCTCCTTAGCGCCGGCGGCAGTGCCGTTGGGCGCGGTCATTTCCAATGGGTCTTGCCATGGGCTGTGTGGCGGCGGCGCCGCCGCGGTCACTGCATCCGCTGCCAGCGGCTGGTCATCATCGCGGAAAAAAACAGTGTAAGGCTTAACACCAATAATATGCCATGCTGCCAGTCGCGCCCTGGCATCGTTACATGGAGTGCGCCGTTGGTGATATACAGCAGCAATATGAAGCACAGCCACAAATAGGCGCGGAAGTGGCGTTTCAGCAGTCCCGGCAGCACCAGCAGTAGCGGCACCGTCTGCACCAGCCACAGCGCCAGCGATCCACCCGGCAGAAACAGGTTGCGCACCACAAACAGGAGCAGCAGGCCGCAGTAGCAGAGCCAGTTCAACACCCGGGCGCTGTGCAGTTTCGTCGTCAGGGGAATGCTCACACCGCTTCTCCCTGTGCCAGTGTGCGCGCCAGATTGCCCACGCGTGCGCCGAGGGCCCTGCACAGCGTGCGTTCGTCTTCGCTCAGTTCGCTGCCGTTTGCCCCCGCCCAGTGCGACGCACCATAGGGCGTGCCACCGCTCTTGGTGTGCATCAGGGCGGCCTCGGAGTAGGGGATTCCGGCGATCAGCATGCCGTGGTGCAGCAGCGGCAGCATCATCGAGATCAGCGTACTTTCCTGGCCGCCGTGCAGACTGCCGGTGGAGGTAAATACTGCGGCGGGCTTGCCGGCAAGGCTGCCGTCGAGCCACAGGTCGCTGGTCTGGTCGAGAAAGTAACGCAGCGGCGAGGCCATATTGCCAAAGCGGGTGGGGCTGCCCAGCAGCAGGCCGGCGCAATGGCGCAGGTCGTCGCTGGTGCAGTAGGGCGCACCGCTGTCCGGCACCGGCGGCAGGCTCGCCTCGGTGTCCGGGGATACCGGTGGCACCGTGCGCAGGCGCGCGGCGATACCGGCGGACTCCACCCCGCGCGCCAGCTCCGCCGCCAGGTTGGCGGTAGCGCCGCTGCGGCTGTAGTAGAGCACCAGTACGTAGGCTTCGCTGTCCGCTGACATTACAGCAGCTCCAGCACGTTTTCCGGCGGGCGGCCGAGTACGGCGCGGTCGTCGCGCACGACGATAGGGCGCTGGATCAGTTTCGGATGCTGCACCATGGCTTCGATCAGCTGGGTGTCGCTGAGGTCGGTATTTTTGAGCTGCAGTTCTTTGTAGGCATCTTCACCGGTGCGCAGCAGGTCGCGCGCGCCCATGCCGAGTTTCCCCAGCAGCCCGGCGAGCGTTGCCGCCGAGAGCGGTGCTTCCAGGTAGAGCACTACTTCAGGCTCAACGCCGTTGTCCTGCAACAGTTGCAGGGTCTGGCGAGATTTTGAACAGCGGGGGTTGTGATAGATCGTCCACATTACGGCGGTATCCTGTTAAGGTTTGGCATATTCTAGGGCCTGCCCACACTAAATTCGATAGCTGCGTGGCCGCCGCCAAACGGATCGGGCAGGGCACGGCGACCGAAGGCGCGGCAGTCGGGTTGAGCAATTGCGCTGGTGGTCTGGCTCGTGAAATAAGCGAGGAGCAACACGGCGCGGCCTGTTGTGCAGGGCCCGCAGGGGTGTGATTTGAAAGGACAGCGACATTCCACTGGGTGGTTTACAAGGGCGTACCGCCGGCTGTCGCGCGCAGGACCCTGCCTCCTCTAACAACAAAAACGCGGAAACAACCATGACGGAATTGGTGCATCGCTGGCGTCGCTTCTTTACTTCCCTGTGGACGCTGTTCAACGAAAAGAACTGTCGCCAGAGTGCGGCTGCGCTCACCTATATGACCCTGTTTGCGATAGTACCGCTGATGACGGTGAGCTACGCCATGCTGTCGCTGTTTCCCGACTTTGCCGGTCTGGAAAACAAGCTGGAACAGCAGGTGTTTGCCCATTTCGTGCCCGAGAGTGGTCGCGAAGTGCAGGAGTACATCAGCAACTTCTCCGCCCAGGCCCAGCGCCTGACCGGTGCCGGCATCGGTATACTGCTGATTACGGCGGGCCTGATGCTGCGCAATATCGAGGCGACCTTCAACGCCATCTGGGATATTCCCCGCGGCCGCCGCGGCGTTTCCAGCTTCCTGCTTTACTGGGCCATCCTCAGCCTCGGGCCGATTCTGCTCGGTGCGGGTCTCGCCGCGTCCACCTACCTGTTTTCGCAGAAGCTGTTTTTACCCGAGGGTGACACCCTGGGCGTGGTGCCGATGCTGTTGCGCCTATTGCCGTGGCTGTTTTCTGCACTCGCTTTCACGCTGCTGTTTACCGCGGTGCCCAACTGTCGTGTGCCGCTGCGCTACGGTCTTGCCGGGGGCGTTATCACCGCCTGCGCGTTCGAGGTGGCCAAGATCCTGTTCGGCCTCATGGTGGCGCGCAGCTCGGTCAAGGCGGTCTACGGCGCTTTCGCGTTTGTGCCGCTGTTTCTGATGTGGATATACCTGATGTGGATGATCGTGCTGGCCGGCTGCGTGCTGGTACGCATCCTGTCGGTGTACCACGCGGCCACAGGCGGGCGAAAGTATTCCGACGTGGTGGCGACGCTGGTGCTGTTGTGGGCCTTCTACCGCAACTACCAGCGCGGTCAGCCGTTGCGCGAACAGGACATATCCCGGGCGGGGATCAAGCCGGCACAGTGGCGGCGTATCCGCGAGGTTTTGCAGGAGCACAAGGTGGTGACGCAGACCGAGCGCAACGACTATGTGTTGCTGCGGGATCTCGACTCCATTTCGCTGATGGAGCTGGTACAGTGGCTCAACCCGGCGCCGATACCCGAGTACAGTCACAGTGAGCTGCACAGCCTGCCCTGGTATGGGGAAGTGGAGCGCCGCTTCACTGAGACCCAGGCCTTTGCCGGCGACATGCTCGCCACCGATCTGGGTCAGCTGTTCCGCGCAGCGCAGGAAGCCGAGGCCGAGGCGCAGAAGAAGGAGCGCGGCGGCGCGCAGGCGAGCAAAAATTCCAAGAGCAGAAGCAAGCGTGGGGGAAGTAAAGGTGGCAGTGACAAAACGGATGCCGACGGCGATACGGTTGGCAGTCTGGCTGTGGTTGGCCGTCGCAATAAGCGGGTGTGAGCACGGTGGCGGCCTGTCGACGATCGACGGTGAACGCGTCGATATCAGCGGTAAAGTCCTGCTGATCAATTACTGGGCCGAGTGGTGCAAGCCATGCCGGGAGGAGGTCCCGGAGCTGAATCGCTTTGCCCGTGCCACTGACGGGGTACTGGTACTGGGTGTCAACTACGATCGGCCGCCGGCCGGCATGGTCGCCAAGCAGGCGCGCAAAATGGGCATTGAGTTCCCCCTGCTCGCGGACGACCCCGCGCCGCGCTGGAAGCAGCCGCGGCCGGAGGTGCTGCCCAGCACATTGGTGATCGGTGCCGATGGCCGCTGGCGCGAGACCTTGGTCGGGCCGCAGACCGAGACCAGCCTCACCGCCGCTGTGGAGCGCGCGCGGGGCCAGTGAGCGCCACAGATAAAGCAATAAACAAGGTGTATCGATCCAGAATCGGTGCGGCGGTTGGCAAGCGCACCTTCTTCTTTTTTATTCGAGTGTGTTACTCGATCGTTGCGTCCGGAAGTTGAAGTTATGTCTATCAGTTCTCTCCTCCTGTTGATTTTCTTTGCCGTGCTGCTTTGGCCGCTGTTTCGCTGGCAGCGCAGCCGCGAATCGCTGTCGCCGGCGGTGTTCGCCGGTCTGTTACTGGGTGTCGCGTACGGCGGCCTGGTACAGGTGGCGCGCGACTGGGGCGCGGTGCCGGCCGAGGTATTGGAGTGGATCGACGTGCTCGGAGACGGCTACATCAACCTGCTGCACCTGTTGGTAATGCCGCTGGTACTGGTGTCGATTCTCGGGGCCGTGGTGAAAGTCAGCAACACCCGCTCGCTGGGCAAGATCAGTGTATCGGTACTGGCGGTGCTGCTGGGCACCACCGCGGTGGCGGCACTGGTCGGTGTGCTGGTGGCGCACCTGTTCGGACTGTCGGCTGCGGGCCTGGTGGAAGGGGCGCGTGAAGCGACGCGTGCGGATGTGCTGAATCAGCAGCTGGGCCAGGTGAGCGACCTGAGTATCGCGCAGATACTGATTTCCTTTGTTCCGCAGAATATCTTCGCCGACCTCGCCGGTAGCCGCGATACATCGGTCATCGCAGTGGTGGTGTTTGCGGTGTTGCTGGGGCTGGCAGCGCTGGGCGTGCGCCGCGAACACCCGAAAGAAGGTGAGCAGATCGAGCAATTCGTGCACGTGGCCCAGGTGTGGGTGATGAAGCTGGTGCGCCTGGTCATGCTGCTGACCCCCTACGGCGTTATGGCGCTGGTGGCAAAGCTGGTCGCCGGATCCAGCTGGGCGGATATCCTCAACCTGTTCAGCTTCGTCGTGGCCTCGTTTGTGGCCATCGGGTTGATGTTTGTTGTGCACGGCCTGCTGTTGCTGATCAATGGCATCAGCCCGCTGCACTATTTTGCCCGCGTGTGGCCGGTGCTGGTGTTCGCCTTCAGCTCCCGTTCCAGCGCCGCCACCATTCCGCTGAATGTGGAGACGCAGATCGATGAGCTGGGCAATGCGCCGGCCATCGCCAATTTCTCGGCCTCGTTTGGCGCTACCATCGGCCAGAACGGCTGCGCCGGCATCTATCCGGCGATGCTGGCGGTGATGGTGGCAGTGCCGATGGGGATCAATGTGTTCGATCCGGTATGGCTGGCCACGATGGTGGCGGTGGTGGTGATCGGTTCCTTTGGTATCGCCGGTGTCGGTGGCGGCGCCACCTTCGCCGCGCTGGTGGTGCTGCCCGCCCTGGGGCTGCCGGTGACCATCGTCGCACTGCTGATTTCGGTGGAACCGCTGATCGATATGGCGCGTACGGCGGTCAACGTCAACGGCGCCATGACCGCCGGCACCCTGACCCAGCGCTGGCTCGGTGACGAGGTGCCGGGGCCGGAGACGGCGGAGGGTTAGGCGGCATCCGGGTCTTCAGCCGCTGCCAGCCGACGTGCTGCGGCGGCGCGATGCGCCAGTGCAAGCCCGCATTGCCCGGCCGACAATCTTCCCGGGCCGGGTTCGCGGAAAGCCGACCGTCAACGGTCCCCTTTATGGTCCGCGCTGCCCTGTGAATCCGGCAGCCGGACGACGGCACCACGTGGTCACCGCGCCTGGCTGCAATTCAGTTCAGCTTCGATTCAGTCCCGCCGCCGTAAAGTGCTCCCATCGATGATCAACCGGAGAAGGATCATGCAACTGTACAAGCAACTGATCGCCGCCGCGCTGGTGGCCGGACTGGTAGGTTTCAGCGCCTGGGCGAGCGCCGGCGACAGCGGCTACTACCCGAACGCCGGCGAAGGATACGACTACGCCCGCGTTGTTTCGGCCACGCCGGTCTACAACGAGGTGCAGGTGCGTACGCCGCGTACCCAGTGCTGGGACCAGCAGGTGGCCTACCGCCAGCCGGGCTCTCCCGCCGGGGCGCTGATCGGTGGCCTGATCGGCGCTGCCATCGGCAACAAAGCTGGCGGTCACGGCCATCATCGGCACTACCGCCGCCACAGTCGCGGTGCTTCCACCGTGGCCGGTGCGGCCGTTGGCGCGCTGCTTGGTAGCGAGATCAGCCGCGCCAATGCGCCGGTGCAGTACACGACCGAGCAGCGCTGTCAGGTGGTGGATGACTACACCACCCGCCGCGAGCTGGTCGGCTACGACGTGCGCTATCGCTATAATGGCCGCGAATACCTGACTCGCACCGATCAGGCCCCGGGCGATAGAATCAGGGTTCGCGTCGACGTCTCACCGGCCTGGTGAGTCGCGTCGGCCACATGGAACGAATATCGCACAGCCACAGGAGTCCCATCGTGAAATTGAGCCGCGTCGCAGTTCGGCTGCAACCCCTGACCCTCGCCCTGTTGTTGTGCCTCGGCGCCGCGTCCGCGCCGGCCGCTGTCGCACATAGTGGTAGCTGGCAGCCGGGGAGTCCGCGGGTCGAAGGCCTGCGGGTGGAGCGCCTGCGGGTACAACAGCGGGAGGTGTCCCGCGACGAGGCCGCGGCCATCGTCAAACGACGCTACGGTGGCAAAATTCTGGCCATCGCCGAAGTGCGGCGCAACGGCCGCGCGGTATACCGGGTCAAGGGCCTGTCGGATAAAAGCCAGGTTTACGTGGTCTATGTCGACAAGCGCAGCGGGCGTATTTCCCGCTAGCGCTGCCGGTTCAACAAACAGGGGGAGTTTTCATGCGTGCACTGTTGGTCGAAGACGAAGTACTGCTGCGCGAGCAGCTGGCGCAGTCGCTGCGCGAGGCGGGCTACACGGTGGACGAGGCCCCCGATGGCGAAGAGGCGCTGTACCTGGGCCGCGAGTATCCCTATGACGTTGCGGTGATGGACCTGGGGCTGCCGAAGCTCGATGGCATCGAGGTAATCCGTACCCTGCGCGGCGAGAACAAGCACTTCCCGATCCTGATTCTCACCGCCCGCGGTCACTGGCAGGAGCGCGTCGGCGGCCTCGAGGCCGGCGGTGACGATTACCTGGTCAAGCCCTTCCACACCGAGGAACTGCTGGCGCGCCTCAACGCACTGGTGCGCCGTTCCGCCGGGTTTTCCTCCCCGGTGGTCAAGGCCGGGCCGATCCAGCTGGATACCAGTGCGCAGCGGGTCTCCGTGGCCGACACCGAGCTGGAGCTGACCTCGTTCGAGTACAAGGTGCTGGAATACCTGATGTTGCACCCGGATGAGGTGGTGTCCAAGACGGATCTCACCGAGCATATCTACGAGCAGGACTGCGACCGCGACAGCAATGTGATCGAGGTGTTTATCGGCCGCCTGCGCAAGAAATTCGATGCGGCGGCACAGCTGAAACCGATTGAGACGCTGCGCGGTCGCGGTTACCGTTTCGTCGCGCCGGAATAGCGCGCGGTGCTGTCCTGGCTAAAGTCCCTGAAGGGGCGCCTGTTCCTGTTCACCGGCCTGGTGCTGGTGGCCTTCGTGCTGATGATTTCCGGTGTACTGGAGCACGCCTACCGCACATCCCTGCAGGCGGCCAAGGAGCGGGAGCTGCAGCTGCATATCTTTACCCTGCTGGCAGTGGCCGAGCCCGACGGCGACAGCCTGCAGTTTCCGCCCCAGCTGCCGGAACAGCGCTTTAACCAACCGGATTCCGGCCTGATCGGTGCCGTCACCGACAGCCGCGGCCGCGTGATCTGGCGCTCGGAGTCGGCGCTGGCGGTGCCGCAGCTGCCGTCCCACCCGCTGCCCCAGGGGCACAAGGACTTCTCCGAGCTGACCCTGCCCGGCGGTGATACCCGCTACAGCAGTTTCCGCCAGGGTGTGGCCTGGGGGCTCGACAACGAACACCAGTTCACCTTTATGGTGTTGGAAGACGCGGCGCCGCTGCGCGCCCAGATACAGCAGTTCCGCTCGACCCTGTGGCGCTGGCTGGGGTTGGGTTCGGCACTGCTGGTATTGGCGCAGCTGCTGGTGACCGCCTGGGGCCTGGCGCCGCTCGGCGCGGTGGCGCGGGCGCTGGAAAAAATGCAGCGCGGTGGCGCCGACCGGTTGCAGGGGGATTTCCCGCGGGAGCTGAAGCCGCTGACCGACAACCTCAACCTGCTGATCGAAAACGAGCGCCGCCAGCGGGAGAAGACCCGCCATACACTGGCGGATCTTGCCCACAGCCTGAAGACGCCGTTGGCAGTATTGAAGGGGCTGAATTTTTCCAGCGAGCCGAAAGTGGCCTATCAAAACCTGATTGAGCAGGTGCAGCGCATGGACAGCATTATCAGCTACCAGCTGCAGCGCGCCGTTACCAGCTCGCCCAAATCCATCCTGCGCGGCGTACCGGTGGCACCGATGGTGCGGAAAATTCTCGATGCGCTGGAGAAGGTCTATCGGGACAAGCCCGCTGAAGTGCGGCTGGATTGCGCCGACGATGTACTCTTCTACGGCGATGAGGGCGACCTGATGGAGCTGCTTGGTAACCTGCTCGACAACGGCTACAAATACGGCGCCGGGCAACTGGACGTGCGCATCGAAAACGCGGGCGATGGACGCAAGTTGCGGATTCGCGTGGCCGACAACGGCGCCGGTATGGACGCGGACAAATGGCGACAGGTCAGCCGTCGCGGCGTGCGTGCCGACGAGCAGCAGCCGGGGCAGGGGATCGGCCTCGCTGTGGTCGTCGATATTGTCGACAGCTACGAGGGTGAGATCTCCGTAACGCCATCCGCCCTCGGCGGCGCCGAGATTAGCGCAACGCTATAGCCGCGTTAGTGCCGGCATTGAAACCTTCTCGAGCTGCCAGGCGCGCTGGTCCGCGTCATCGGCACGATTCCCCCCGCAACATCGTCGTGTTTGGTGTCAGCCACTGGCGAGGTCGATAAAGTCGTTCCAGACTCATTCATCGGATCTTCACCGCCGCAGCCGCGGTCGGCCCTGCGCTGCAGCGCCGTGATGTTCGCGAGGCTCTCCGCTTTTTCCCGCCCCGGCGGCGATGAAATGTCATCTGCCTGTCCGCAGGCGCATCGCCCTGCTGCGCGAGCGCCGGCTATTTCCTGCGAACCCGGCAAGGGGAACTGCCAATGCCAATCGCCCTGCGTCCATTTCCCGTACTGTTATTGCTCTGCGTTGTTTGCCTGTTGTGCGTGCCCCGCATCAGCTATGCGGTGCCCAGTTTCTACCGGCAGAGCGGCATAGCCTGTAACGCCTGCCACACCAGTTTTCCCCAACTCAACGCGCTCGGGCGGGACTTCAAGTTAAAGGGCTATACGCTCAGTACCGGGCAGAGCACGGCGCCGCCGCTGGCCGTGATGCTGCAACCTTCGTTCACGCATACCAGCGAGGGGCAACCGGGCGGTGCCGCGCCGGGTTTTGATAACAATGACAACGTCGCCCTGACCCAGGGCAGCGTGTTTTATGCGGGCAGGTTGTTCGGTGGTTTCGCAGACAAGTCCCCGCTGCTGGGTAAATTTGGCGCGTTCATTCAGACAACCTATGACGGCGTGGAAAAAGCCTGGTCCTGGGATAATGCCGAGTTCCGCTTCGCCGACAGTGCCAGTACCGAAAAACACAAGTTCGACTACGGCTTTTACCTGAATAACAGCCCTACGCTGCAGGATCTCTGGAATACCACCCCGGTGTGGAGCTATCCCTATTCTGGTTCGGGGCTCGCGCCCACGCCGGCGGCGGAGACCCTGTTGGGGGGGGGCCTGGCGCAACAGGTCGCCGGGTTCGGCGGCTATGTGTGGCTGGACAGTTCCCTGTACCTCGAACTCGGTGGTTACGACAGCCTGTCGGCCAGCGTGCAGTCCGACCTGGGGGTGGACCCGGAAGGCGAGGCGCAGATCGACAATCCGGCCCCCTACTGGCGGCTGGCAAAAGAACACGCGTGGGGCGCGCACCACCTGGAAGTGGGGACCTTCGGCATGGCCGCCGACACCTATCCGGAACGCGATTCCAGTGCCGGTACGGATCACTACCTGGATATCGGCATGGATTCCGAATACCAGTACGCCAAGGGCCGCCACGATGTCACGGTGATGTTCAGTGGCCTGCGCGAGCGCCAGGAGTGGGATGCGAGCCGGACGCTGGGACTCGCGGAGAATTCGAGTGGTGCCCTGTGGACGCTGGCCGCCACGGGTTCCTATTTCTTTGACAAAACCTATGGCGTCACCGCGCAGTATTTCCGCTTCGGCGGCGATACGGATATGTTGCTCTATGCCGACAATCGCACCTACTCGCCGGACAGTTATGGCTGGATACTGCAGCTCGACTACATGCCCCTAAACAAAAGCGGCGGTCCCAAGTTCTGGCCGGGAAGCAATGTGAAATTTTCCCTGCAGTACACGCGATACAACAAGTTCGATGGCGCGGGCAGGAATTACGACGGCAGTGGGCGCGATGCCAGTGACAACGACACCCTCTACCTGGAGGCCTGGCTGGCGTTCTGATTCCGCTTCACGGGCGGGCCATCTTGCCGCGGAACTCAGTCTGCTGCTTGCAGTGCTGAGCTCATCGTGGCGCCGCGCCCCGGTATTACCTGCTCCCACAGCCGCTCCGCCAGTTGCGCGGCGGTTTGGCGGCGGCCGTCGGCGAGCCAGGCGGCGATCTGGCCGGCGACGTCGGGCCACTGGATACGCACGCCAGCCGGCTGAGTCTCGAGCCAGCGGCCAATCGTATCGGCATTCACCCGATCAACCACTTCGGCCAGCTGCAGTTCGCGCAGTGCCTGGGCGTTGGCTTCCTGCTCGAACTGGCCGGCCAGTGGGCGGGTGAGGATGGGCTTGCCGAGGGTCAGGGTTTCGGCGATCAGTTCGAACCCGCTGTTGCAGATCACTGCGCGGGCACCGGCGACATCCTGCCGGAATCCTTCCACCGAGGGTGCCTTCAATTCGATATTACTCGCCGCTTCCAGCTCCACCGGGGCGCCGTACACAATGAATCGCTGCGGCAGGGTCGCCAGCTGGTCGAGCAGCGGGCGGTGATGTTCGAACGGCAGGTAGACAAGAATATGTGCTTCTTCATTGGCACTGCCGCCATGCGGCTGGGCGATCGGCGGCAGTATCGGGTGGCCGAAGTGGTACCAGTGCATGCCGAGACTGCTCTGTGCCGGGGCAAAGGCGCGCATGATGGCGCGGGCGGCCCACTGGAAGCGCGGCGCGGGGATGGTGAAATTGAAGGCGTACTGGTGGCCGAGCCCGAGGCTGTCTTTCTTGTGGCGCCGGGCGGCCCAGGCGGTGACCGGTTCGAAATCGCTGATCACGAGGTCGAAGTCGTGCACCGGCAATTCGCGGATATCCCGCAACAGTCGGCGCAGGTCGAGCTGGCGGGTGGTGGCAATGGGGCTGACTTTGCCCTTGCGGTGGACGAAAGTGAGCCCTTCGCGCCACCAGTAGTCGCCGAAGGCTTCCATGCTGAACAGCTTTTCGGGGCTGCGGCCGGAGAACAGCCACTGGATTTCCAGTTCGGGGTAATTTTCCAGGGCTTTGGCCATGGCGCGGGCACGGGAGATATGGCCGTTGCCGGTGCCCTGCACGCCGTAGAGTATCTTCACAGAAGGGCTCCGCTGATCAGCAGTCCGACGCTGGTGCCGAGAGCGGCGCCGGCGCAGACATCGGTGGGAAAATGCACGCCGAGGCCGACCCGGGAGGTGCCGACCCCGGTGGCCCAGAAATAGCCCAGCAGCCACAGTGGGCTGAGGGTCTGCGACAGTACGGTGATAAACAGGAAGGCGCCCGAGGTGTGCCCGGAGGGCAGGCTGAAGCGATCGTGGGCGACGATCACCGAGCGCAGGCCGGGAATCGCCTGGGGCGGGCGCAGCCGCCGGGTGGTGTTCTTGATGGTCCAGTAGAGGGCGCGTTCGACGGTGTAGGCGGTGCCGCACACGGTGAAGTACTGGGTGGCGGCGGCGACGCTGCTGCACAGGGCCACAATCAGCGGTGACAGCAGGTAGAGCCAGCCGTCGGCGGATTTCGACAGCCACAGGTAGTTGCGCCGGGATGCCGGCCGCGTCGCCCGTTCGACCATTTGCAGAACCAGGGAGACATCAACGCTTTTCAGGGTGACAGGTAAGCTTCGCATGTCGCCAAGTTACGAAGCTTATATTGCGCGGAATTGACCGCTTTGTGTCAGAACCGTGAAATGTGGCGGGCCTTGCTCTTTGAGGGGGGCGTCCGGGGATTTTATCCGGCCCCGCTACCGGTGGCCGCCCGGCCAACAACCTGATCGGTAATCGTTTGCCATGCGGCCCCCGGTAGCGGGGCCTCGCCGCGGTGGTCGCCGGGCGTGCAGTGTTTATTTGCGGAATGGTTTTTGGTCGCGATCGGATTGGATCGGGGCGCGTCCGGGGATTTTATCCGGCCCCGCTACCGGTGGCCACCCGGCCAACAACCTGATCGGTAATCGTTTGCCATGCGGCCCCCGGTAGCAGGGCCTCGCCGCGGTGGTCGCTGGGCGCGGTGCGTATTTTCGGAATGGTCTTTGGTCGCGATCGGATTGGATCGGGGCGCGTCCGGGGGATTTTATCCGGCCCCGCTACCGGTGGCCGCCCGGCCAACAACCTGATCGGTAATCGTTTGCCATGCGGCCCCCGGTAGCGGGGCCTCGCCGCGGTGGTCACCGGGCGTGCAGTGTTTATTTGCGGAATGGTTTTTGGTCGCGATCGGATTGGATCGGGGCGCGTCCGGGGGATTTTATCCGGCCCCGCTACCGGTGGCTGCCCGGCCAACAACCTGATCGGTAATCGTTTGCCATGCGGCCCCCGGTAGCGGGGCCTCGCCGCGGTGGTCGCCGGGCGTGCAGTGTTTATTTGCGGAATGGATTTTGGTCGCGATCGGATTGGATCGGGGCGCGTCCGGGGGATTTTATCCGGCCCCGCTACCGGTGGCCGCCTGGCCAACAACCTGATCGGTAATCGTTTGCCATGCGGCCCCCGGTAGCGGGGCCTCGCTGCGGTGGCGGCCGGGGGCGCCGGGTTCGTTCGAGGTCAGTCGATGCCGATCTTGATCACGCCGGAACCGGGCAGCTTCTCCACCAGTTCCGAACCACACAGTTTGGACGGCGTGAAGTAGCCGCCGTCGCCCTGGTAGTCGAGCAGGAATTCCATCACTGCGAGGCTGCCGTGCACGGTGACGTCGTAGCCGTTGGCGGTGGTGACACGGCCAATTTTGCGCTCGCCGCGGCGGTCGTTGCGAATTTCGCCCCAGACCCAGGTTTTCTGGTCGGAGCGCTTTTCCTCGCTGGGACCGTGAACCTTTTGGTCCACCTTGCCTTTGAGCCAGTTCTGCATCCAGGCTTTGCGCAGCAGCCAGCGAAACTTGTTCATGCGCTGCATTTTTTTCGCGCGTCGCGGGCTCATCGGGATATACACCTCGATATTGGGGATCTCGGTGGTGTAGTAGGCGGTGGCGACGTCGCCCCACGGAATGGCGACGGCAAACTTTTCCCCGCGGCCGAAATCGATCGTGCGTGTCAGTTCGCCGTGGCCGATGGTTTCGATTTTACCGCCGCGGCGCACGGCACTGCCGACGCCGAGACTTTCGATCGAGGTTTTGGCGGTGCCGGGGCTGAGGCCGGAATCCGAGTCGAAGCCCAGCGTCAGATGGGTGGCGGTGGGGATGGCGCGGTGCAGTGCGGCGGCCAGGCAGTCGGTGGGGATCACGTCGAAGCCGGTGCCGGGACAGAGCACCACGCCGGCGGCCTTGGCTTCCGCGTGCAGGCTGTGGGCGAGGCGGTAGACGGCCATTTCGCCGGTGATGTCCTGGTAGTGAGTGCCGGCGGCGATACAGGCGCGCAGCATCGGTTCGGCGGTGGCGGAAAAGGGGCCGGCGCAGTGGATGACCACGTCGATATCGCGCAGGCTGCGTTCGAGCGTTTCGCTGGCGTCGAGGGCGATGGCCATTGCCGGCAGGCCGAGTTCATCGGCCAGCGGCTGCAGTTTGGCGGCGTTGCGCCCGGCGAGAATGGGGCGGTAGCCGCGGGCGACGGCGGCGCGGGCGATCAGTTCGCCGGTGTAGCCGTTGGCGCCGTAAATCATTATTTTTTTGTTGTTCACCAAGTGACCTTGTCTGTTGCGTCTTTGGGGGCGTCGCCGCTGCGGCGGGCTGCTGCAAAATACGTTTTCAATGGCCCGCTAGTCAAACGTTTGTACCAGTGCGAAACGCGGCTGTTGCTGTCCGTCCCTGTCGACCTGTTCGGCAAACATCTCCAGAGGGCGCACCCAGACGCCGTAGTCGCCGTAGAGCGCGCGATAGACCACCAGCTTTTCGCTGGTTTCACTGTGAGTGGCCACTTCCATGACCTCGTAGAGTTCGCCCTTGTAGTGGCGATAGATACCGCGTTTCATTGTCATTGGGTTCCGTCAGACCAGGTGGTGGGGCGCGAGCTGGATCTGGGTGATACGCCGCCCGTGCAGTATGGCGATGCCGGCATAGCGGTGTTCGCCGGTGGAGGTGAACTCGAATTCATAGCTGCGCTGCAGCCGTATCTGGCCACGGCGGTCACGTTTCAGCCGTGTGCGGGTCAACACGACGGTATCATCGAGCAGCTGCACACCGAGTTGTTCGCAGTGCTTGCGGGTGGCTTTGCGTACCTGTTCCTTGGCTGCGAGGCCGGCCCAGAGGTGCCAGCCGACCAGTATCAGCGCGAAAACCCACAACAGGTCGCCCAGGGAGTAATACATTGTCTTACAGTTGTTACTATCGAGGCGCGCAAGAATACCATTGAAGGAGGCGTCATGCCCGGTACTATCCTGATCACCGGTTGTGACCGCGGTATCGGCCTGGAGGCCGCGCGGCAGTTTGCCGCGGACGGCTGGCGGGTCCTGGCCACCTACCACGAGCCGGTGGTTCCGCTCGAACTGCAGGCCGCCGCGAAGTCCTATCCCGGGCTGGAGACCCTGCGTCTGGACGTGACTGATTACGACAGGATGGCCGAGCTGGCGAGAGAGCTGCGCGGCCAGTCCATCGACATCCTGCTCAATAACGCCGCCATGTTCGGCCCCATAGTCACCATGTTTGGCGGCGTGCTGCTGAGCCGCTGGCGCAAGGCGTTCGAAGTGAACACCATCGCCCCCTACAAAATGGTGGAGACTTTCCTGAGCCATATCTGCGCCAGCGAGCGCAAGCTGGTCGCGGTGATCAGCAGCAAAAAAGGCAGTATCGCGGACAATACAGGCGGCGGCGCCTACATTTACCGCTCGACCAAGAGCGCGGTCAACCAGGTGGTCAGGAGCCTGTCGATAGACCTGCGGGAGCGTGGGGTCAACGTTGTGGCCATTCACCCCGGCTGGGTGCGGACGGCAATGGGAGGGACGACGGCGTCGATGTCGGTGGAAGCCAGTGTGCGTGCCGTCAAGAAGCTGCTGCTAGAAATCGGCCCCGGACACAGCGGCCACTTCCTAAACTACGATGGAGCTGAAATTCCATGGTGACCGCCGGCAGCGGCGGCATCCCGCGCAATCACCGGGTGGCGACTGTGTGGCGGTTTCCCGCGTGCGTTGCGTGGCTATCAACGCTTTTGCGCAAATTTTCTGGAGGCACTCTATGTCTGGAACCGTTCTGATCACCGGCTGCAATCGCGGCTTAGGGCTGGAAATGACCCGCCAGTTTGCCGACGACGGCTGGCAGGTGCTGGCCTGCTGCCGCAATGTGCCCGGTGCGAGCGAATTGCGTGCACTGGAGGAAAAGTTCCGGCACGTGCGCCTGTTCGAGCTCGATGTGACGGATTACGATGAGATGTCTGCCTTGGCCAAATCCCTGTGGGATCAGCCGATCGATATCCTGCTGAACAACGCGGGTTCCTATGGGCCCAAGGGTGTGGCGTTTGGCCAGGTGGATCTGGACGAGTGGCGCCGGGTACTGGAGTGCAACACCATTGCGCCCTACAAGCTGGCGGAGACCTTCTACCGCAATGTGGCAGATAGCCAGCGCAAGGTGATGGCGATCATCAGCAGTAAGGTCGGCAGTATCGCCGACAACAGCTCGGGCGGCGGCTATATCTACCGCACCTCCAAGACCGCGGTCAATCAGGTGGTAAAAAGCCTGTCCGTCGATCTGCACGATCGCGGTGTCAGCGTACTGGCGCTGCACCCGGGTTGGGTCAAGACCGACATGGGCGGGCCCAATGCGTTGATTTCGGTGGAGGACAGTGTGGCCGGCCTGAAAAAGCTGTTGCTGGATACCGATCTGGCGCACAGTGGGCGGTTTTACAATTACGACGGCAGCGAGATTCCCTGGTGATGGGGGCGGGCCCAAAGGGCCGCCCCGATTTTCCCCTTACAGAAACATTCCCCCGGACGCCTCGATACGCTGCGCGTTGATCCAGCGGTTGTCCTCCGAAAGCAGTGAGGCGATCACGCCGCCGATGTCCTCGGGCAATCCCACGCGCCCGAGTGCGGTCTGCGAGGCGATAAAGTCGTTGATCTCCTTATTGTCGCGCACGAGGCCGCCACCGAAATCGGTCTCGATGGCGCCCGGCGCCACCACATTGACCGCGATACCGCGCTCGCCGAGTTCCTTCGCCATATAGCGGCTCAGCACTTCGATGGCTCCCTTCACGGCCGCGTAGGCGGCGTAACCGGGGAAAGAGAAACGTGCCAGCCCGCTGGACAGGTTGACGATGCGCCCGCCGTCGGCAAGCAGGGGCAGCAGCTGCTGGGTCAGAAAGAAGACCCCCTTGAAGTGGACGTTTACCAGCTGGTCGAACTGTGCCTCGGTGGTCTCGGGAAAGGGCGCGTGGATGCCGACCCCGGCGTTGTTAACCAGAAAATCGAATCCTTCGCGCTGCCAGCCGGAGCGCAACAATGCCCGCAGCTGGTCGGCGAAAGCAGCGAAGCCCGCGGTGTCGCCGGTGTCCAGCTGCAGCGCGGCGGCGCGGGCGCCGCGGCGCTGGATTTCCGCCACCACGGCGTCAGCGTCAGCGGCGCGGCTGTGGAAGGTCAGAATCACATCCACCCCCTTGGTCGCCAGCTGCAGAGCGGTGTCGCGGCCCAGGCCGCGGCTGCCGCCGGTAATCAGTGCAATCTTGTGTTTCATGAGCGGTTCTCCTGTTGCTGTGGAGTCAATCGACACCAGTCAGCTTATTGGTTGTCTCTGGCCAGATAAACAGGCAAAAAATAGCTAGACTGTTTGCCTTGAGTGAACAATGTGGGTGGACCGATGAAATTGCTGGAATCGATGCAGGTGTTCCTGCGGGTGGCAGAGCAGGGCAGTTTTACCGCGGCGGCGGACAGCCTGGGGGTATCCCGCGCCGGCGTGTCCAGCGCCGTGCAGCAGCTGGAAACGCTGCTCGGCACGCGTCTGCTGCACCGCACCACCCGCAGCGTGCGCATGACCCAGGATGGCCAGGTCGTCTATGAGCGCTGCCAGGATCTGCTGGCGGATATGGACGAGCTGCAGAACCTGTTTCGTGAGGATTCCGCCGCACTGCAAGGGCGCCTGCGCGTGGATATGCCGCTGCCGTTGGCGCGGGACGTGGTAATACCGCGGTTGCCGGAGTTCCTGCGCCAGCACCCGGGGCTGGAGGTGGAGCTGTCCAGCAGTGACCGCTTCGTCGATCTGGTGCGGGAGGGGTTCGACTGCGTACTGCGGGTCGGGGCGCTGCAAGACTCTGGGCTGATTGCGCGGCCGCTGGGCGAATACCGCATGGTGAGCTGCGCCAGCACCGAATACCTGGCCGAGCACGGTACCCCGCGCACGCTGGCGGATCTGGCCGGCCACCGCATGGTGCACTACGTGCTGAACCTGGGGGGGCGGTCGTCGGGGTTTGAATATGTCGATCCCGATGCGCCGGGGATGGAACAGTCAGTGCCGGTACCGGGAGTGCTTACGGTCAACAACACCGGGGCCTACCTGGAGGCGTGCCTCGCCGGGCTGGGGATTATCCAGGTGCCGGAGGTCGGGGTCAGGCACTACCTGGAATCCGGCGAGCTGGAGGAAGTCCTGCCCGGCTATCGGCCGGCACCGATGCCGGTGTCCCTCGTCTATGCCAACCGCCGCTACCAGCCCAAACGGGTGCAGGTGTTTATGGCGTGGATGGCGGAAATCATGAAGCCGCGGTTGGTACCGTTGCAATAGTGTGTATGTGAATGCCACACCGGTTGATCCGCTCCAGTCCCATCCGCGTACCTGTAAGCACCATCAAATAGAGACTGCCGGCTCGTGCCGGGAGGTTGTTATTCGGCCCGAGCGCAGTGTCGTTTATGCGGCTCTGCCCGACCATCCAGCCGGATGGTTTATATACCCGACTGCTATCTGGTTAGAACGCCTTATTCTTAACAGTGGGGGAGCCTCCGGGTGTGTGCACTTTTAGGCAAGCATCGGGAAGTTATCAGCTACCGCAATTTTGGCGCGGGCGGCAGAATGCGATGCACGGAATGGAAGCGAGCACTCGCTTTTCGCTGCACCGGCAGCCGCCAGTTTCGGGCAAGCGGAAGCTGGCAAATCGGCGAAAGCCGTTTGTACCGAGCCCCGCAAAATGCTGCCAGCAAAATGCCACACAGTAACGGGAGGTCAGGGCCATGAGCCACGCAGTTGCGAACGAACATCGCGTCGAATCGATACTGTTTTCCCGCCGTACCAGTATTCCGCTGGCGGCGGTGATGTTTGCCGGTGCCGGGATCGCCGGTTACCTGCTCGGACTGCCGGTGTGGATCGCACTGATCGGTTGGGCTGTCTATTTTACCCGCGGGTCGACGCTGCACGATGGCGCTTACAATCTCGCCTGCGCGATTACCGGCCTCGGGTTCGGCATTGTCTCCCTGTCCGCCGCCGGAAAGTTGCAACTGCACGCTGCGTGGGCGGCGTTGCCGGTCGCGCTTCTGATAGCGGCGGTCAGCGTGCATTTAATGCAGTTTATTACCGGGGTAAGCAATGTTCCCGGTTATTACCTCGGCATCCTGGTCGCGCTGGTGGCCGACACAGACGGGTCACTGGACAGCTACCTGACCCTGACCGCAGCGGTGTCTGTGGGCGTGTTCGCCGCGGCACTGCCGGATCTGGTGCGCAGGGTACTGGGAAGCACAGCGGAGACTGGCCCGGAGAGCGCAATGGAGGCTGAGCGATGAGCCGCTTGAGAGCGGCCGCGGGGGCACTGGTGCGCTACCCGGCCGACAGGTTGCGCGCGGCGGTGATCGACGCGAGCCTGCTGCGCATCGAACGCGGCCAGCCGCTAGAGGTGTGCCGCCCGACGATGGGACTACTGGCCCATGGTTTGTCTGCAGAGGGTGTGCCGGAAGCGATGGAAACCTGCCGGCGGTGAATTCAAGCCGCTATTGACCCACGCGGTGGGAGTGCGTTTAGCAGCGAGGTATCAGTGATGTTAAAGCGCTTTATATTGGCAACTGCCATGGTACTGGTTACCGCCCTGGCATTTACCGGCCCGGCCACTTCCGAGCCGAATCTGCAAACGGAGTTTGCGCTCCAGGTAATCAATCAGTAGTTACTGCGATTTATCGACTACCCCTTTGGGCCCTGTTAAATACGCCGCGGGAATCAATCCCCCCGCACCGGTGATCAGGGCCTCTTTTTTTTTCTTCGGCCATTTCTTTATTTCCATTTCCAGCTTCAGTGCCGCGGACTTGTCGGCGACGGCGCAGTGGAATTCCAGCGTCAATGGTCCCCGCCCGCGCAGTGCCTTGGCGGCTTTCGGGCCACCGCTGCTATGTTCTTCGAAACGTCGCTCTACATCGCGCGTGATCCCGGTATAGAGAGTGCCGCGGTTGGTGCGAATCAGGTAGACAAACCACTCGTTCAAGACGCTGTTCCCGTATTGGTACGCGGCTATTGTCCGCCTGCCGCAGGGGATTGCAAACCCCTGCCGTTGGAAAGCCCGGGGGGCTGTAGGCTGGTGCCTCCGCTCCGGCCCTGTTAGCGGTGGGTACCCGGACTTCGCCCCTGTGTTTGCGCAACCTGCTGATTGCCCGTCGCAGGAGCGGGCCACGGTCATGTGCGGTTCCTTAAAACAGCGATTGCTGGTCGCCGGCCCGCGGCGGCGGCTGGAAGCGGTTACAGTCCAGCTTCAGCTTGCGCCGGTTCAGCCCCAGTTTGTTGATGGCCACGCGGAAACGCTGTTGCAGCAGCTGCGCAAATACGCCGATGCCGGTCTGGCGCTGGGAGAAATCGCTCTGGTAATCGCGGCCGCCGCGGCTCTGCTGCACCAGGCTCATCACGTGGCTGGCGCGCTCGGGATAGTGCTCGGCGAGCCACTGGCGAAACAGCGGCGCCACTTCAAAGGGCAGGCGTAGCAGGATATAGGCCGCGTGGCGGGCGCCGGCGTCCCGCGCCGCCCTGAGGATGCGCTCTAGCTCGCTGTCGTTGAGCGCCGGAATCATCGGCGCGGCCATCACCGCGGTGGGAATACCGACATGGCTTAACTGCTCCAGCGCGCGCAGCCGCGCGGCCGGCCCGGCCGTGCGCGGTTCCAGCCGGCGTTTCAGTTCGTTGTCGAGCGTGGTTACGCTGATCGCCACCTGCGCCAGGTTGTCCTGCGCCATCTCCGCCAGCAGCGGCAGGTCGCGCAGTATCAGCTGGCCCTTGGTGACAATCGTCACCGGCTGGTTGAAGCGCTGCATGGTTTCCAGCAGCTGGCGGGTGATCTGCTTGTCTTTTTCCAGCGGCTGGTAGGGATCGGTGTTGGAGCCCAGCGCAATGGGGCTGCACTGGTAGGAGCGCTTGCGCAGGGCTTTGTCCAGCAGCGCCGCCGCATTGGGCTTGAAAAAAATGCGGCTTTCGAAATCCAGCCCCGGCGACAGATCCATATAGGCATGGGCGGGGCGCGCATAGCAATAGATACAGCCGTGCTCGCACCCCCGATAGGGGTTGATCGACTGGCTGAACGGCAGGTCCGGCGACTGGTTGCTGGCGATAATGCTTTTGGCTTTTTCCTCGATAGCCTCGGTCAGCAACCGCTCGAGCGGCTCGACATCGGTCTGCCAGCCGTCGCTCTCGCGGGCGCTCACCTGCGGCACGAAGCGCCCGGCCAGGTTGCTGGCGGCGCCGCGGCCCCTGCGTTGCCGGGGGGGATTTGCCGGATCGTCGTTGGCCACTGCTCTCTACCTGGGCTGTATGGATATACAGTTTAGGCCGTGTGGGGAGACCTGTGCAAGGGGAGTGATGTGGGCATACAATGGATCGTTCAATCATTTGGGAGCTGTGTGATGGATTTACAGGCAGTGGCCGCTATTCGCACTTTTGCGGTTCATGTGTTGCAGGTATTTGCGCTGTTGTTTGCTTTTGCGCTGGTACTGCTGGTGCTCTACGTGTTGTATCTGTACCTGTCGGATGTCAGCCAGAGCAAGCAGGCGATCCGGCGCAATTTCCCGGTGATCGGTCGCTTCCGCTACCAGTTCGAGCACCTGGGGGAATTTTTCCGGCAATATTTTTTCGCCCTCGACCGCGAAGAAATGCCTTTCAACCGCGCCCAGCGCAGCTGGGTCTACCGCGCGGCCAAGAATGTGGATTCGACCGTGGCCTTCGGCTCCACCCGCCCGCTGAACCAGCCCGGCGATGTGGTATTCCTGAACCATCCCTTTCCGACCCTGGAGAAAGACGCGGTGCCCCCCGGCGAGGTCACCGTCGGTGAGGGCTTTGTGCGCAAGCCCTACACCACCAGCTCCATTTTCAATATCTCCGGCATGAGTTTCGGCGCCCTGTCGGTGCCCGCGGTAACGGCGCTGTCGAAGGGCGCGGCCAAAGCCGGTGTCTGGATGAATACCGGTGAGGGCGGCCTGTCGGACTATCACCTGTCCGGTGGTTGCGACATCGTGTTCCAGGTAGGCACCGCCAAGTACGGCGTGCGCGACGAGCACGGCCAGCTGTCAGATGAAAAACTGCGCGCGGTGGCCGAGCACGAGCAGGTCAGAATGTTCGAGCTGAAACTGTCCCAGGGGGCCAAGCCGGGCAAGGGCGGTATCCTGCCCGGCATCAAGGTCACCGAGGAAATTGCGCGGGTGCGCGGTATCCCGGTGGGCGAGGATTCCATCAGCCCCAACGGCCACCAGGAATTCCGCGACGTCGATGGCCTGCTGGATATGCTCGCGCATATCCGCGAGGTGACCGGCAAGCCCACCGGTTTCAAGTCGGTGATCGGGGCCAGCGACTGGCTGCACGAGATGTGCGAGCGTATCCAGCTGCGCGGGCTCGAGTTCGCCCCGGACTTTATCACCATCGACAGCGCCGATGGCGGCAGCGGCGCGGCGCCGCAGAGTTTGATGGATTACATGGGCCTGCCGCTCAACCGCAGCCTGCCGCTGGTGGTGGACCTGCTGGCGCAGTACGGCCTGCGCGAGCGCATCAAGGTGATCTGCTCGGGCAAACTGCTGACGCCGTCGATGGTGGCCTGGGCGCTGGCGATGGGAGCGGATTTCGTCAACTGCGGGCGCGGTTTCATGTTTGCACTCGGCTGTATTCAGGCGATGCAGTGCAACAAGAATACCTGCCCCACCGGCGTCACCACGCACGACCCGGATCTGCAGCAGGGGCTCGACCCCACTGACAAGGCCGAGCGGGTCAACCACTACGCGCGCAACATGATCCACGAGGTGGGCACCATCGCCCACTCCTGCGGGGTGCCGGAGCCACGCATGCTGCGCCGCCACCATGTCGAGGTCATCAATGAGCGCGGCGTGGCGATGCCGCTCAACGATCAGTTGCCGGAGGTCAAACCCAAATCGGTACTGGCCTCAGACCGGGGGGGCTGGTGATGAGCGGGGTCGGCGCGCTGGTGGGGCAGGGGCTGTATATGGCCGCGGCCGCGGTAGCCGGGCTGGGGCTGGCGCGGTTGCTGCGCAGTGACAATACCCTCGGCTGCCTGATTGCCGGCGTTGCCGCCGGCCTGTTATTGCCGTTGCTCGAATACGACCGCGGCCTGCAGCCGGAAAGCCTGCAGCAGCTGCTGTTCTTCGTGATACTGCCGATCATGGTGTTCGAATCTGCCTGGGAAATTGAACCGCGCGAGCTGAAGGAGTGGCTGGGGCCGCTGTTGCTGATGGCCACCTTCGGCGTGGTGATCTGCGCATTGCTGACCGCGCTGCTGACTTACTACGGCATCAGCGAGCCGGCGCAGTTTCCGTGGCCGGCGGCGCTGCTCACCGGGGCGCTGCTGGCGGCTACCAACCCCGGCGCGCTGATTGTGCGCCTGCGCCGCAAGCCGGGTCACGAGGATCTGCTGACACTGATCCGCGGCGAGAGCCTGTTCAACGACGTCGCCGCCATCGTGCTGTTTGGTCTGGTGCTGGGCGTAGCCGAGCACTCGGTGGTCGAGGGTGGTTTGGCCACCGGCGAGGCGCTGGCCGGGGCGGGTACCATCGCGCTCTACCTGGCGGTGATCGTGCTGGGCGGGTTGGCGCTGGGGGTGCTGTGTGGATTGCTGACGGCCATCGCCGTACTGCTGCTGGGCGCTGCCGGTGCGGCGCTGGTGACCTTGCTGTTTTCGGCGCTGGGCACCTATTACCTGGCGGAGCACGTAGTGCATGTATCCGGTATTGTCGCGGTAATGGTCTGTGCCATGGTGGCGCGCGCCTGTCTGCGCGAACAGCGCCACACCTACCTGGCGCACGTGTCGCCCACCTGGGAGTGGCTGGGGCTGCTGTTCCGCGCGCTGCTGTTTGTCAGCATGGGGATGGCACTGACGCCACAGTTGTTCAGCCAGTACTGGCTGGCGGTGCTGATCGCGATCGCCGCTGCGGTGGGTGCGCGGGCGCTGTCGATTTTCCTGACCGGCCCGCTGGCGCGTTTCGTCGGTCCGCCGGTGCCCAAGACCTGGCGTCTGCTGCTGGGCTGGGGCGGGTTGCGCGGGGCTATCGCCGTGGCCCTGGCCCTGGCCCTGCCGGCACAGCTGCCCTATACGGAGCAGGTTCAGGCGATGGTGTTCGGCATGGTGCTGTTTTCCCTACTGGTGCAGGGCACCAGCAGCCGCTGGCTGCTGGGCAAGCTGGACTAGTGGGCCGTGCGCTTTAGTGACCGAATTAACCACTCGGCCCACCAGGTTACTGCTGCTCGGTAGTGTGGTGCTGCCGCTCTGCCTTGCCGCACTCCTGGATGGTGCCGGCCAGGGCGAGCAGCGCCAGTATCACCAGCAGCAGCACGATCAGGCGTTTCATTGCCGTGTTTCAACGCCGCAGTGTTACTGGATCACGCCACAGGCGACTCGCGGCCCGCCGCCGCCGAGGGGCTTGGGATTGTCCGAGTAGTTGTCGCCGCCGGCGTGGATCATCAGCGCCCGGCCCTTGAGGTCGGAGAGTTTCAGGCGCGGCGCCAGCACCGGGCTGGTGGCGCGGCCGCTGCTGTCGACATACAGTGCCGGCAGGTCGCCGAGATGACCGGTGCCCCAGGGAAAGCTGTGGCGCCCGATGGACTTGGGATCATAGTGGCCACCCGCACCCAGGGCTGGCACCATCTTGCCGTCTTTTTCCATCGGTGCGCAGCTCGGGTTCTGGTGCACATGGAAACCGTGCAGTCCCTCGTGGAGGCCCTGCAGCGCTGGCGTGAACACGAGCCCGTAGCGGTTCTGGGTGACGGTGACCGTGCCGATGGCCTTGCCCACACCGTTCTTGTTCACAGCGTGCATTTCGATGGTGATGTCGGCCTGGGCGAGGCCACTCAACAGGAGCGCGGCGGCGCTCAACAGAATGCGGCAGTGCGTCAACATGATCGACTCCTCTGTGCCGTGGAAGGGTTGAGAAGAGTCTAGGGAGGCGCGGCCGCGATTCCCAATACCGTAACCAATGGCGCGACGCCGATAACCGACCGGGGCGCCGTGTCCGGGCGGTGCATTTCTGCCGGGGCGGTGCTGTGCCGGTGATTGGCGTGGTCAGGGCAGGGCTCGCAGCGCGCGGTGCAGCGGCAATTCCATATAAGTGTGGTCGGCGACGCGGCCAAACGCGGACGTGAGTGTGCCGCGGCGCAATGTGCGTGCGCTGAATCCCAGTTGCTCATACAGGGCGCGGGCGCGCGGGTTGGATTCCGCCACATCCAGTGCCGCCACCGGCAACTGCTGGGTATGGATGCGCTGCAGCAATTGATCGACCAGTTGCCGGCCAATACCGCGGCCGCGGTACTCGGGGGCCACGCCGAGATGATAGAGGATGCCCACGCCGCTGGCCGGCGGCTTGATCACCTGTTCGGTGCGCAGGCCGCGGGTCACTGTGCGCAGCGCGGCCAGTGGCGAGTAAAAGGCGAGGATGCGGCCCAGCGCTGCGCCGGTAAAGCGCAGATTCTGTGTGGCATTGCGCACTGCGCCGATGCCCACCAGGCGGCCGTCGGCGATGGCCGCGGTGTGTTGCTGGTAGCTGAACTCCGAGCTGTTGCGGACAAAGGCGCTGTGCAGGAATTCGCGCGCCTGGCCAGCAGCACTGTCGCAAAAGGCGTAGTCGAAAGCGGCCGGGCCGGAGCTGTAGATCAGCGGCACTGCAGCGTCTACATCACGCGGTTCGCAGGGGCGAAAGGTGAGCGTTTCCATCGGTATTGTTCTTGTGACTGGAAAATAAACGGGTACGCCAGTCTAACACCGATGCGGTTGGGAAGCCGTGTGGAAATGGCGGGGCGGGAAGCGGGAGGAGGGCGTCGCGCAGAAGGGGCTGTGGGCGGTCGCGATTGTCGCGACCGCCGTGGTGCATTACTGCCAGTCCAGGATCACCTTGCCGGACTCGCCGGAGCCCATGGTGTCGAAGCCTTTCTGGAAGTCGTCGACGCCGTAGTGGTGCGTGATGATCGGGGTCAGGTCGAGACCGGACTGGATCAGGCTTGCCATCTTGTACCAGGTCTCGAACATCTCGCGGCCGTAGATGCCCTTGATCACCAGTCCCTTGAAAATGACTTCGCTCCAGTTGATGGCCATCTCGCCGGCGGGAATCCCCAGCATGGCGATCTTGCCACCGTGGTTCATTGCCGCGAGCATATCGCGGAAAGCCACCGGTACACCGGACATTTCCAGGCCCACGTCGAAGCCTTCGGACATGCCAATTTCGTTCATTACGTCGGGCAGTTTTTCCTGGCTGACATTGACGGTGCGGGTGGCGCCCATCTTTTTCGCCAGTTCCAGGCGGTAGTCGTTGATATCGGTGATCACCACGTGGCGTGCACCCACGTGGCGGGCCACGGCGGCGGCCATGATGCCGATGGGGCCGGCACCGGTAATCAGCACGTCTTCGCCGACCAGGTCGAACGACAGCGCAGTGTGTACCGCGTTGCCGAACGGATCGAAAATGGAGGCCAGGTCGTCGGAGATATTGTCCGGGATCTTGAACGCGTTCAGCGCCGGGATCACCAGGTATTCGGCGAAGGCGCCCTGGCGATCGACACCGACGCCGAAGGTGTTACGGCACAGGTGGCGGCGGCCGGCGCGGCAGTTGCGACAGTGGCCGCAGGTGATATGGCCTTCGCCGGAAACGCGGTCGCCGATTTCAAAGCCGGCCACTTCCTGGCCCATGCCGACGACTTCGCCAACATATTCGTGGCCCACAACCATGGGTACCGGAATGGTTTTCTGCGACCACTCGTCCCAGTGGTAAATGTGCATGTCGGTGCCGCAGATGGCGGTCTTGCGGATCTTGATCAACAGGTCGTTGTGTCCCGGCTCGGGCACTTCGACGTCGGTAAGCCAGATGCCCGGCTCGGATTTCAGTTTGGAGAGTGCTTTCATAATTTGAGTGTGCGGTAGATAGCTCTGAGGCGGCTGTGCTACCGGTGGCTTTTTGCCAGACACGCTACGAATACTTCCATGTAAGCTCTCCACGGCCATCCATGGCCGCAGAAGGTCTGGCAAAAAGCCACCGGTATCAAAGCCTTCGCTGCGATTTTCGAATACTAATTAAATGATATTGAGTTCTTTGCCGACTTCCACGAAGGCGTCGATACACTGGTCGAGCTGTTCCTTCGTGTGCGCGGCAGACATCTGTGTGCGGATGCGGGCCTGGCCTTTCGGCACTACCGGGTAGAAGAAACCGACCACGTAGATACCGCGCTCAAGCATCTTGTCGGCCATCTGCTGGGCCAGGGCGGCATCGCCGATCATGACCGGGATGATCGGGTGATCGGCGCCGGCGAGGGTAAAGCCGGCCTCGGTCATGCGCTTGCGGAAGTAGGCGGAGTTTTCCTGCAATTGTTCGCGCAGCTCGCCGCCTTCCATCAGCATGTCGAGGACTTTCAGCGACGCGGTCACAATCGCCGGCGCCACCGAGTTGGAGAACAGGTAGGGGCGCGAGCGCTGGCGCAGCAGGTCGATGATTTCCTTGCGTCCGGAGGTGTAACCGCCGGAGGCGCCACCGAGGGCCTTGCCCAGGGTGCCGGTGAGGATGTCGACGCGGTCGATGACGTCGCAGTACTCGTGGGTGCCGCGGCCGTGCTGGCCGAGGAAGCCCACTGCGTGGGAGTCGTCCACCATTACCAGCGCATCGTATTTGTCGGCGAGGTCGCACAGGGCTTTCAGGTCGGCAATCACGCCGTCCATGGAGAAGACACCGTCGGTGGCGATCAGTTTGGTTCTGGCGCCGGCGGCGTCGGCGGCCTGCAGCTGTTTCTCCAGGTCGGCCATATCGTTGTTGGCGTAGCGGAAGCGCTTGGCCTTGCACAGGCGCACGCCGTCGATGATCGAGGCGTGGTTCAGTGCATCGGAGATGATCGCATCGTCCGGGCCCAGCAGGGTTTCGAACAGGCCGCCGTTGGCGTCGAAACAGGAGGTGTACAGGATGGTGTCTTCGGTGTGCAGGAATTCCGACAGGCGCGATTCCAGCGCCTTATGGATGTCCTGGGTGCCGCAGATAAAGCGCACTGACGCCATGCCGAAGCCGTACTGGTCGAGGCCGTCTTTGGCTGCCTGGACCAGGTCCGGGTGGTTGGCGAGGCCCAGGTAGTTGTTGGCGCAGAAGTTGAGCACCTGGCTGTCGTTGTTGACCTGGATTTCTGCGGCCTGCTGCGAGGTGATGATGCGCTCGCGCTTGTAGAGGCCGTCGGCCTCAATCTGCTGCAGTTCGTTACGCAGGTGCTGGAAGAATTGTTCTGGCTTGGACATGGTGTTGTTGTTAGCTCCTTCAACTGGCGCTTTTGGCGCTAAGTCTAGCTGTTTTTTCCCCGGCGGTGCCGTAAGCCGGTGCTTCAACACGGCACGCGGTGGTCGTGTTGCCGGTATTAACGCGCCAGTTCACAGGCCTTGTGGGCCGTAACCGGTTGTTCGCTGGCGCGGCAATTGGTGGCGAATTTTAATGCCTCTTCAGCACTGTCGAACAGTAGCTGCCACAGCAGTTGCCGATCGGTTTGCCGCACGGCACGCACTGCGGTGCGCTGGCTTTTGCTGGCGATTTCGATTTCGATGATGTCGCGGTTATTACTGCTTGCGGATAGTGATACTGCGGACATGGTCCCTCCAATACTCGTAACTTGAGCAAAACGCTTGGAGGACTGACGTGGAAGTGGCGAACAGCAATTCGCTAAATTCCGGTTGGATTGCTCGATTAGAGCCCCATCGCCTCTACCTCGCTCCGCAATCGGATCGCCGGCAGAGAGCAAACCACCTTGCCCCGGTTGGCAGGTTGGCGTTGGCGTCAGCCACTCTCTGGATGTGGGAGCAAAGATAGCGGGGTGGGAATGCGCAGTCAACCGCAGAGCGGCTCGCCGGCGGGCTGACAGGGCGCGCCAGGCAAAAGTGAGGGCCGGCTACTAGGACGAGTATTTCGGCCCCGTCGGGTACGGGAGGCACCCGACGGGGCCGCAGGGACGTATTTATGCATTTTCGAAATGCCCGTCCTAGTGTTATGCCGCCACAGGGCCGGCTGTAGGTTGCGGAGATTATCCCGGCAGCTGCACCGATTTCACTTCAATAAACTCGTCCATACCCGCTTCGCCGAACTCGCGGCCGTTACCGGAGCGCTTGTAGCCGCCGAACGGCGCGTCGTAATTGAACTCGCCGCCATTGACAAAGCACAGGCCCGCCTCGATCCGGCGCACCACCGGTAGCGCACTGTCGGTGTCCTTGGCCCAGACACCGCTGGACAGGCCGTATTCGGTGTCGTTGGCGATGGCGATGGCCTCGTCCAGGTCCCGGTACGGAATCAGGCAGGTCACCGGGCCGAAGATTTCCTCGCGGGCGATGGTCATGTCGTTGTTGACGTCGGCGAAGACCGTTGGCTTGACGTAGTAACCCTTGTCGAAGCCCGCCGGTGTATCCGCGCCGCCGGTGACCAGGCGCGCGCCCTCGGCTACGCCCTTGTCGATATAGCCGCGCACGATGTCGCGCTGGCGCGCGGACGACAGCGGCCCCATGAAGGCGTCGGAACCGGTACCCAGCGCGACTTCCTCGGCGACCTGCTTGGCGATGGCCACGGCCTGCTCGTATTTGTCGGCCGGCACCAGCATGCGCGTCAGCGCGGTGCAGGTCTGGCCGCTGTTGATAAACACATCCTCACAGCCCCAGCGCACGGCCTTGTCCAGATCGGCATCCGGAGTGATGATCAGCGGCGATTTGCCGCCCAGTTCCTGGGTCACGCGCTTCACTGTGGGTGCGGCGGCCTTGGCCACTTCCACGCCGGCGCGGGTGGAACCGGTAAAGGACACCATGTCGATATCCGGGTGTGCCGACAGTGCCGCACCGACGATCGGGCCGGCACCGGGGACCAGGTTGAACACGCCCGGCGCCAGGCCGACCGAATCGATGATATCGGCCATCACATAGTCCTGCAGCGGGGTGGTTTCCGACGGTTTGCAGATCATGGTGCAGCCCGTCGCCAGCGCCGGCGCCACCTTGCCCACGAACTGGTGCAGGGGATAGTTCCACGGCGTGATAAAGCCGCACACACCGATCGGTTCGCGGATCAGCAGGGAGTGGGCGGCTTCCTCGGTTTTTTCCATGATCGAAGTGCGCGCGGCGTAGTAGCGCATGGCGTAGATGGGGCCGTCGACATGCAGCCACTTGGTGATATGCGCGGGACAGCCGAGTGCCTGCGAGACAGCCTGGATCAGGTCTTCCTTGCGCGCCTCCATGCCGTCGGCGATCGCATGCATGATCGCGCTGCGGTGTTCGGCGCTGGTGTTGCGCCAGCTTTTAAACGCGGCGCGGGCGGCGGCCACGGCGGTGTCCACGTCTTCGCTGGAACCCTGTACCACCTGGCACAGCACTTCCTCGGTGGCGGGATTGATTACCGGGTGCAGGTCACCGTGCTGGGATTCCTGCCACTGGCCATTGATATAGAGTTTGTCGGTGTGCAGTTGGGTGAAATCGGTCATAACAATTCTCTTTGTTCGCTTGTCCTGCGCCGCCTAGGAGGCGGTGATCTCAATCAGAGTCGGGGTGTTGCGTGCGAGGGCTTCGGCCACGGCGTCCGCCAGCTGTTCCGGCCTGTCGATGCGACAGCCCTCGGCG
The DNA here is from genome assembly GCF_039696035.1 of Microbulbifer sp. SAOS-129_SWC. Taxonomy (GTDB): domain Bacteria; phylum Pseudomonadota; class Gammaproteobacteria; order Pseudomonadales; family Cellvibrionaceae; genus Microbulbifer. Next base: position 2,992,263 of record NZ_CP155567.1, on the reverse strand, counting down.
CCGAAGGATCTGGCCAGCGCGACAAAGTCGGGTGTGCGCAGCTCGACCCCTTCGCGCGCGACGCCGGCGTCGTCCATAAAGTCGCGGATTTCGCCGTAGCCGGCATTGTTCCACACCAGGATCGGTAGTGCCTGCTGCTGTTCCACGGCCACTGCCAGTTCGCCGAGGGTGAACATCAGGCCGCCATCGCCGATCAGCGCCACTACATCCCGCTCGCCCGCCAGGCGCGCGCCGATGGCCGCGGGCAGGGCGAAGCCCAGGGTGCCATAGCCAGTGGTGCAGGTCAGGTGGCTGCGGGGGCTGTACAGCGGCAGCGCGTGGTTGGTGTTGTACGCCAGCTGGGTGGAGTCGGTCACCAGTACGCCGTCTTGCGGCAGCGCTTCGCGCAGCGCCTGTACCCAGGCAAAGCGCTCTTCCGAGCCGGGCCACCACTCGCCGCGGCAGTCTGCGAGCAACTGCGCGACCTCGGTTGCCGCAGCGGACTGCCGCTCGTCGCGACCCGCGGGCAGGGCGGCCGCCAATTGCGCCAGCGCCGCGCCGGCGTCGGCGAGCAGCGCCAGATCCGGGTTGGCATTGCAGACCAGCTGGGCCGGGTCGATGTCCACGCGAATCAGCTTGCCGCCGAAGCGGTAGTTGGCGCGCACCAGGTTGCGGTCGGTCTCCGCCAGCTCAGTGCCCACCGCGAGTACGACATCGGCTTTTTCCACGCGCTCGCGCACACAGTCGAAACTCAGGTTGGCGCCGCCGCACAGCGGGTGGCGCTCGTCGACGACCCCTTTGGCGGCCAGCGACAGGAATACCGGCGCGGCGAGCTTTTCCGCCAGGTCGGTGGCGGCCGGGCCGGCACCCTGGGCACCGCCGCCGAGCAGGATCACCGGGCGCTCGGCCGCTTTGAGCCACTGTGCGGCGGTTTCCAGTGCGGCGCCGTCGGCGGCCGGGGGCGCGGCCAGTGGGCAGGCGCGGTAATCTTCCAGCGTGCCCGGCATCGGTGCCGCAAACAGGTCGATCGGAATCTCGATATGCACCGGCCCCGGGCGCCCGGACGACAGGACCTGGAAGGCGCGGGCAATGACTTCCGGCAGCTGTTCGGCGCTGGTCAGCGAGTGCTGCCAGATGCAGAAGCCGCGGCTGACGTCACTCTGGCGCGGCAATTCGTGCAATCGCCCACGGCCCATGCCGAGATCCTCGCGGCGGTTGACCGCGGAAATCACAAGCATCGGTACCGAGTCCGAGTAAGCCTGGGCCATGGCGGTGGCGGCGTTGGTCAGGCCGGGACCGGTGATCAGGAAGCAGACGCCGGGCTTGCCACTGGCGCGGGCGTAGCCGTCGGCCATAAAGGCGGCGCCCTGTTCGTGGCGTGGTGTAATGTGCTGCAGGCCGCTGCCGGGCAGCCCGCGATACAGTTCGATCGTGTGGACACCGGGAATGCCGAACACTTTTTCAACCTGGTATTCGCGCAGCAGACGCATCAGTACCTGCGCACAAGTGGGTGCAGAAGACATCCGTTTTCAGTTCCTTGTCGGTGAAAAATTGCAGTGAGCCTAGCGAGCGTATCGGGGCGCTGCAAGCGCCCGCAGAGTCTGCATGTATGGCGCCGAAAACGCGGGATAATTGAGCATAGCTCGGCCTGGCAGCGGGGAAAATTGTGCAAATTGGGATTTTCTGTGCCGCCGGGTAAACTTGGTGGCCTGACCTTGAAGGAGTATGAGAGTCATGGAAATCGATCAGTGGCGCCGCGAATACCTGCGCGGCGGTCTTTCCCGCGAAGATCTGCACGCGGATCCTATTGCCCAGTTTGGCCAGTGGCTCGAAGAGGCGTTGGCGGCGGGCTTGTCCGACCCGAGTGCGATGAGCCTCGCGACCGTCGATGCCGGCGGCCAGCCGTCCCAGCGCATCGTGCTGCTGAAGGGGGTCGATCAGCGCGGCTTTGTGTTCTATACCAACCTCGGCAGCCACAAGGCGCGGGATATTGCCGGCAACGGCCAGGTGTCGCTGCTGTTCCCGTGGCACTCGCTGGAGCGCCAGGTGATTGTCTACGGGCGTGCCGAGCGGCAGGGGCGCGACGAAGACGCAGCGTACTTCCATTCGCGCCCGCGGGAGAGCCAGCTGGCGGCCTGGGCCTCGCACCAGAGTGAAACGCTGGATAGTCGCGCGCAACTGGACGAACAGTTCGATGCGGTGAAGAGCCGCTTTGGCGATGGCGAGATCCCGTTGCCGGATTTCTGGGGTGGCTATCGGGTGGCACCGCTGGCGGTGGAATTCTGGCAGGGCGGCGGGCGGCGCCTGCACGACCGCTTCATCTACCGCCGCGACGCCGATGCGCAGTGGGTTGCCACCCGGCTGTCACCCTGAGGATCTGAATATGGCCGGGGTGAGTCGCAGTACCGTGCACAATGACTGGGCCGCGCGCGGCTTCAGCTGCGATCTGTGGGTCGACCCGCCCGGACAGCGCTGGGAGGATTTTGTCCATGCTGTCGACGAACTGCTGATGCCGGTGGAAGGGCAGCTGGAAGTGGAAATCGATGGCGACCTTCACCGCCCGCGGGTTGGCGAGGAACTGCTGATTCCGGCCGGCGCGCATCACTCGGTGCGCAATATCGGCCCGGTAACGGCGCGCTGGCTCTACGGTTACGCCTCCGGCAGCTGATCGCCGTGGCCGAATCCAGCGTCCCCAATTCAATTTATTCGATCTTTTTTGGGTGCCAGATCGCTGCTCTATTTCGGTGCATCGCTGTGTCGCAGCGAGACCAAATTCCGGATGCCGCGCAGGATTGTCATGCGAGACATATTCTCTGCGTCGATGCCCCAAAATATGGCGAAATTTGCCGGTGAAAATAGACAAAATCACCAGTGTCAGTGCTTCCCCTTGCGGGGGTTGTGTGTAATCTTTTTCCATGCCGATACCGGCGCGATCCCAACGCGGTTGATGGTCGGGGCTTTGATGCATTCGCAGTGAGAGGCTGGGCAGTACCGACCGCGCTGAACCCGTTGCTATCGATAACAATATAAAAGCAATGGAGAGAGAAAATGAGACGTTCACTGAATGGAAGCGGTGCTGCTGCGCTGGTTTCCGCCTGTTCGATGGCGACCCTGTGGCTGGCCAGCGGCGTAACGCCGGTGTATGCCGAGAGCTCGGTGTCCACGGTGATGGAAGAGGTCGAGGTTACCGCGCGTAAGCGCGCCCGGGCCGAGAAACTGCAGGAGGTTCCGGTAGCGGCCACGGCCTATTCCGGCGACCAGCTCGACGCTCTGCAGACCAAGGATTTGCAGAGCCTGTCGTTCAAGATGCCCAATGTGCAGATGGATGATGTGGGCACGATCAAAACCACTGCCAACTTCACCGTGCGGGGTCTCGGCGTCAACAGTTCCATTCCGTCGATCGACCCCACCGTGGGGGTGTTTGTCGACGGCATGTACCTGGGCATCAACGCCGGCGTGGTGACCGACCTGTTCGACCTCGAGGGGATCGAGGTGCTGCGCGGCCCGCAGGGGCTGCTGTTCGGCCGCAACGTCACCGGTGGTGCGGTGATCGTCAAGACCGCCAAGCCGACCGATGAACTCTCCTCGAAGTTCAAGCTGTCCACCACCGACAGCCTGGATTCCATCGCTGCGGCCAGTGTCAACGGCGCCCTGACCGATACCGTCAATGGGCGCATCACCGCTTATTACAATCACGACGGTGGCTACTTCAAGAACCTGGCTACCGGCAACGACCATTTCGGCCAGAGCGACACCTGGTTTGTGCGGCCCAGCTTCAGTGTCGATTTCGGCGATTCCGGCTCACTGCTGGTGCGAATGGAACACGGCGAGATGGACGGCGACGGTGTACCGGCACAGAACCGTGGCGCACTGGCGCCGGCCATCGCGGCCTCGGTGGGCGTTTCAGGTTGGGACAACAGCGATGATTCCTTTGAGGTCGCCCTCGACGAGGAGGGCTACCAGACCGGCGACTGGAGCCAGGTGATTACCGAGTACAACCGCGATGTGGCATTCGGTGACGGTACCATTACCAATATCCTCGCCTGGCGCGAATATGCCGGTGACGGCATTGGCGATATCGATTCCATGCCGATTTTTGCCTTCCACGCCCACACCACCTTCGACCAGAGCCAGCTCTCCAACGAGTTGCGCTACGCCGGCCGTTTCGGTGCCACAGCATTGACCACCGGTCTCTACTGGTTCAGCCAGGATCTCGCCTACTACGAAAACCGCATGCTGCCGCTGTCTGCCCCCGGCGGTCTCGACTGGACCGGCGGCGGCTTGCAGGACCACGAGGCCCTGGGGGTGTTCACCCAGGCGGATATCGACCTGAACGAAGCCTGGGTGCTGACCCTGGGCGGGCGCTATTCGACCGAAGACAAGGCGGCCAAGATCGCCACCATTCCGGTGAATCTGTGCACCAACAGCGGCTGTTCCGCCTACGACTTCAAGGACAGCCACACCTGGGATGCCTTCACGCCCAAGATCGGCCTGCAGTGGACTGTCGCCGACAACGCCCAGGTGTACGGTTTCTGGACCAAAGGTTTCCGCAGCGGCGGCTACAACATGCGCAATACCGGTATCGACCCGGCTACCGGCATCCCCTACCGTCCCGGCCCCACCGACCAGGAAGAGCAGAACAGCTTTGAGGTCGGAGGCAAGGCCGACTGGTTCGACGGCCGCCTGCGCACCAATGTGGCGGTGTTCTACAACACCATCGACAATATGCAGCGCGAGGAGAATCTGAGCGATGCCATCAGTGGTGTGGTGCAGCTGATCCGCAACACCGCCGACGCCACCATCCGCGGCGCGGAGTTTGAGGCCATGGCGGCGGTCACCGACAACCTGCTGTTCACTGCCAATGCCGGCTATGTCGATGGCGATTACGATTCCGTCAACGGCGACCTGAACGGCGACGGTGTTGTCGACCGCGTTGACCTTGGCCTGGATATCCCGCGCCTGGCCCCCTGGACTTACGGCGTTGGCGTGGTGCATGACCTCGCGCTCGGCGACCTGGGGACACTGACCTCGCGGCTCAACTTCAACCACCGGGATGCGGCGGCTTACACCGACAACAACCTGGGCATGCTGAGCGCGGTGGATATGCTCGACTTCAGTCTCGGCTTCAGCCCGGATGCGGGCAATTATCGCCTCTCGCTCTTCGGCAAGAATATGCTGAATGCCGTCAGCGAGGGCAACAATACGCAACTGCCGCCCAGCCTTGGCGGGGCGGGGGCCAGCTTTACCCCGCTGAACAAGGGCCGGGTAGTCGGCGTGGAGTTGAACTACGAACTGTAAACCCTCATAACATTAAGCCCGGCAGCGCCGGGCTTTTTTATTGCTGAACAAAACAGGAGAGGGGACGCGATGCGTTATATCGACCTGCCCGAGCACGGTGGCCCGGAAGTCATGCAGCTGGCCGAGGGCGACAGGCCCGAGCCTGCCGCGGGGGAAGTGCTGATTAAAGTCGAGGCGGCCGGCATCAACCGGCCGGATGTTTTCCAGCGCATGGGCCTGTATCCACCGCCCCCGGGTGCCTCGCCCATCATGGGGCTGGAAGTCGCCGGGGAAATTGTCGCCCTGGGCGAGGGCGCCGGGCGCTGGCAGGTGGGCGACCGGGTCTGCGCCCTGGCCAATGGCGGCGGCTATGCCGAGTATTGCGCCGTGCCGGCGACCCAGTGCCTGCCGATCCCCACCGGATTTTCCGCCGCGCAGGCGGCGGCACTGCCGGAGACGTTCTTTACGGTGTGGAGCAATGTCTTTGACCGCGCCGGACTCAAGCCCGGGGAGGTGTTGCTGGTGCACGGCGGTTCCTCGGGTATCGGTACTACCGCCATCCAGCTGGCTGCGGCATCGGGCGCGCGGGTATTTGCCACCGCCGGTTCCGACGACAAGTGTGCGGCCTGCGAGAGGCTCGGGGCGAGCGCGGCGATTAATTATCGCGATGCGGACTTCGTCGCGGCGGTACGCGAGGCCACCGATGGCCACGGGGCCGATGTGATCCTGGACATGGTCGGCGGTGATTATGTCGATCGCAATATCCAGCTGGCCGCGCGCGACGGCCGCATCGTCAATATCGCCTTCCTGCGCGGTTCCCGCGTCGAGGTGGACCTGCTGCCGTTGATGCTGAAGCGGATCACGCTTACGGGTTCGACCCTGCGGCCGCAGAGTGCGGAGGCCAAAGCGGCCATAGCCCGCGCACTGGAGGCCAATGCCTGGCCGCTGCTGTCGGCCGGCAAAATCCGCCCGGAAGTCTCCGCCACCTTCCCGCTGGAGCAGGTGGCTGAGGCACACAGGCTGATGGAATCCAGCAGCCATATCGGCAAAATAGTGCTGACCCTGTAACTGCGCGTGGCGCCACAGGCACAGGCGGCATCATGCTGACCTTGCCTGTGGCGACAGTGGTATAGGCGTTGTAGAGTCTGCTGATATTGCGCACATAGATGACCGGCTCCTCCCCACGGGCGTAACCGAAACGCGCTTTCTCGAAGTATTTCGGATCGGATAACCTGAGCATCGCCACTTCCACATTGTTGAACCACTGGTCCGGATCCAGCCCCAGCTTTTTGGCCAGTAGCCGCGCGTCGTTGAGATGGCCGATACCCGCGTTGTAGGCCGCGAGCGAGAACCAGAGTCTTACGTCCATGGGCAGCGTGTCGCTGAAGCGGTTGCGGACCCACTCGAGGTAGGTGACACCGGCATCGATCCCCGCGGCCGGCCGGAACAGTGGCGGGGCGAACCCCATTTCCTGGGCCGTTTGCGGCATCACCTGCAGCAGTCCCTGCGCCCCCACCGATGACTCTGCCTCGGGATCGAAATTGCTTTCCTGCCACATCTGCGCGGTCAGCAGGCGCCAGTCGAAGTGGTGTATGGCAGCATATTTTTTTACCAGCTTGTCGTATGGGGACAGTGCGCCGCCGGGCAATACTGCATTTTCGAGTTTGCGGCGAACGTCGCGGTCCACCACAAAGTAGTTTTGCACCCAATTTTTATTGGCGTCACTCGCTAGGAATGCCCGCAAGAACGTGTTGACCTGGTGCAGTAGTTTTTTGTTGCCCGCAGCGACCATCCAGCCCTGTGGCAGCGGTTTACTGACAACGGCACCCTCAACCAGGGTCTCGTGCAGGATTGTCTGCGCTTTACTCAGGTTGGCATCTTCCAGCGTTGCATCAAATTTGCCTTCAGCAACGCCGGTAAAGAGTTCATAGAACGAAGTGGATTTGGGCAGGATTTCGACTTCAACATTGATGCCGCGCGCTTGCAGTGCCTTGGCGGTGGCGATGAATGCGGAACCTTCGCGCAATGTCAGTGTTCGGCCGCTGAGATCCTGGGCGGACTTGATCGGCGCTGAGCCCTTGTGGCTGAGTACGCGCTCCTCGGTGAAGAGGAAAGGGCTGCTGAACACCACCCCGCGCTGCTGGCGCTCGCGGGTGATCGTGGTGTTGGCTCCGGCAATATCGGCCTCGCCGCGTTTCAACAGGTCGATCAGGTCGGTATCGTAGGGAACCGATATCACCTGCAACTCGAGATGGTGCTTATCGGCAAATTTACCCAGCAGCTCGTAGTCCAGTCCCGCGAGTACGCCCTTCCACAGGAAGTAGCCCGGACCATTGTGAGTGGCGAAGCGCAGCACCCCGGATTTCTTGATCGAGTGCCAGTCTGACTTACGCTGTTCCTGCGCCCGCACAATGCTGTTGGTCAGGAAGTTGTTGATGGTAGCGAGCAACTTCGGCGCCTCCTTCCGCACCGCCCAGACCACCGAGTACCGCTCTCCGACCGTGGCGCCAATCTTCAGGTCGGCGATAAAGCCGTTCAAACTTTCCACCGCATTCTTGCCCATAATGCCGACAATGGGTTTTTTGCTGTCCAGTGAATTCATCAGCTCTTCGGCGAGCTCATTGATGGGAAGCTCACGCACGGTAATATTGGCGTCGGGATTCTTCCGTGCAATTTTTCGGGCCTCCCTGGCGAGGATCGTGCCGGCGAGTGCAGTGATCTGCACGTTCTTCAGCTTTTTCAGACTGCTGATATCCGGGCCGTTTTTTCCGGTGTAAAGCACCCTTTGCGTTTGGGTCAGTGGCTGTGTCAAATTGAGTATCCTGCTGCGTTCTTCGGTCGCGGCGATATTGTCTGCGATCACATCCGCCTGGCCATTGATGATCATTTCGACGGCTTGCCCGGGGGATTCGGCGATCATAAACCGCGGTTCCAGCTTTAGGCGTTGGGCAAGCCGCTCGGCGAGCCGGAAATGGCTCAGGCTGGCGATCGATGTCTTGGGGGAAAAGTCGGCGAAATTGCGGTAGACGTGCACGAAGCGAATGGTGCCGCGCTTTTCGATCGCGTCCAGATCGCCGGTTTCGGTGTAGTTTTTGAACTTGCCTTCACTGGTCGCCGTACCTTGTTCAGGTCCGCGTGCAGTCTCTCTGTGCTCGCAGGCATTCAGTGTTGCCAGAAGCGTGGCTATCGCCAGCAGGAGGCTTAACAATTTGGTCGTTCTGTCCATGGGAACCTCCCGTGCAGAGTGCCGCGGGCGTATGCCGCCTGTGCAAGTATTCGGGCTGCCTATCAAGAGCGAGTTTCCACATCTGTAGAAGGTGGCGATTTCCAGCTTGTTACTGGCGCTCCTCGTGCCGCGCATGAGCAGCCTTGCCACCGCCCGCCGATTTGTCTTCGGGCTCGGGCGGGCGTAACGGGGGGCGTACGGCAACATCACCAGAAACCACATCGGTGTAGGCCTCGTACAGGTTTCTGATATTGCGCACATAATTGACCGGTTCGGCACCGCGCACATAGCCGTAGCGGGCATGCTTGAAATACTCCGGGTCGGAGAGTTTCAGCATCGCGACCTCGACATTGCCAAACCAGACGTTGGGATCCAGATCCAGCCGTCTGGCGAGTTGCTGTGCGTCCAGCAGGTGACCGTAGCCGGCGTTGTAGGAGGCCAGCGTAAACCACAGTTTGTTGTTCAGCTGGATATTCGTCGGAAAGCGGTCTCTCACCCAGTTCAGGTAGCGGACGCCCGCCTTGATTCCCCGTTCGGGTTCAAACAGCGGCGGTGGTACGCCCATATCCTGGGCCGTGCGCGGCATTACCTGCAGCAGGCCCTGCGCACCGACGGGCGATACGGCGCGTGGGTTGAAACTGCTCTCCTGCCACATCTGCGCGACCACCAGTCGCCAGTCGAACTTGAAGCGGGAGGAATAGGATTTGACCAGGCTGTCAAACGGCGAGAGGTCGGCCCCGGGGATGATGCGGGCCTGCATGCGGTTCAGGTAACGGCTTTCGGGCTGCAGGTAAATCTTGCTAATTCTCTTGTAGTCATCGCTCTGGCGGAATTTCTTGATGAATTTGTTGATTTCGCGTTGCAGGCGCCAGTTTTGCGGCAACATCATCCAGCCCTTGGGGCGCGGGTCGCTGGTCTGCATGCCGGCCACGAGTTCCGGGCGCAGCACCGCCTCTATCTGGGTAGTGCTGGCGTCCATGATGGTCGCGTCGAGTTTTCCGCTGGCGACCATGCTGATCAGTTCCAGATAGGAAACGTCTGGCGGTGCTATTTCAATTTTTACCCCGAGGTCGGCATCTTTCAGCGCGTGGGCGCTGGCACTGAAGGGGGAAAAGGCGCGCAAGGTGAGCGTGCGTCCGCGCAGGTCGCGCGGATCCTTGATTGGCGGCTTGTCGCTGTTGCTGAGAATCTGTTCAGCCATCTCTGCGTAGGGGACCGAGAAGGCTACGCCCTGCTCCTTGCGCTCCGGGGTAAAGGTGGAAAAGGCCCCGGCAATATCACCGCGTCCCTCCTTTAGCCACTGGATCAGGCTGTGGTCGAACGGCACGGCGATCACCTGCAGTTGCAGGTTGTGCTGTTTGGCAAAGGCCTTGGCCAGCTCGTAGTCAAAGCCCATGAGCACGCCTTTCCAGAGGAAATAGCCGGTCGGGCCGTTGTAGGTGAGCAGGCGCAAAACACCGGACTTTTTGATTTCCGGCCAGTCTGCCACGCGCCGCTTTAGCGGTTTGACCAGTGTGCGGGTGAGGAAGTTGTTCAGCCGCCGACCGAGCTGCTCGGAGTCGCGGCGGAAACCCCAGGCAATATTCTGGTTTTTGGTCACCGGGGTGCCCACGCGGATGTCATCGCGATACTGGCGCGCCCCTGCGACCACATTGCTGTCGAGGATGGTGACGGTATTGGGGAATTCATTGACGGTGTCGAGCATCGTCTCGACTTTCTCGTCGGGCTTTACCTTTTTCAGTTTGAGATTGGCATCGGGATATTTTTTGATAAGCCGCTGTGCGGTGCCGACATAGGTGCTGCCTGCAATCACGACAAAGGTGATGTCGTGCAGCTTGTCCTCGGCGCTGATGTCGGGCCCCTTACTGCCGGTGACCAGCGTCTCGCGTACCTGGTCCAGGGGCTCGCTGAAGCTGATGCGCTTTTGCCGCGCCGGGGTCTCGGTGAGATTGTCGGTAATGATGTCGGCGTAACCGTTTTCCACCATCTCGATGGCCTGTTCCGCCGTTTCCGTGTAGAGCCAGATTGGCTCCAGTCTCAACCTCTTGGCAAATTCCCGTGCCAGTTCGTTGTGGTTCTGGGTGACGACATCGGATTGGTTCAGCTGGTCCTGTTCGTACAGGGAGACAGTGACAAAACGAATGGTACCGCGTTTTTTCAGGGCCTTGAGGTCGCCCGTTTCGCGGTATTTCTGCGGTGCGGCCTGTTCTTCCGCAACAGTTTCCTCCGCGGGCGGCGCCTCTATTGCCTGTTCCTTGATCGCCTGCTGCACCGAGGGCGGTGGCTCGCTGCCGGAAGCCGGTGGCGCCGGCTTGCTGCAGGCGACCAGAGCGAGGATCGCAAAAAGGCAGATAGCGGCACAGCCGCTTGTTCGGTAAGCCCGCATGCGCGACTCCTTTGGGCATCTACCGCCAAATGCTAGTGTCGGAGTCGTCGGGATGGTGGCAGATCGCGCTTGCCGCGCAGTGCCCCTTGGCTAGCGGGGCATGCGCCACTAGCCGGCGTCACGCGCGGTTCACTGGTCGGAGATTTTTTCCACCACTGCGGCAAATTCCCCGCGGGCGACGCGCACCTGTACGGTTTGCGCCGGTCGCAGTTTCGCGGCGTCCCTGACCACGCGGTTTTCCTCGTCGCGCACGATGGCATAGCCGCGCTGCAGCACCGCCAGTGGGCTGACGTTGTGCAGTAGCTGACCGGTGTGGCCGAGCCGTTCGGCGCGCTGCTGTAGCAGCTTGCGGATGGCGCCGTGCAGATTCGCTGTGCCGCGCTGCAGGCGTTCGCGGCCCGCGCTGATACCGCGTTCGGGGTGGCAGTGGGCAAAGGCGCGGCGCGCGGCAACCAGGTCGCGGCGGCGCTCCTGGAGCCGCTGGGAGATGGCGGTACGCAGGCGCAGTTCCAGATGGTCGAGGCGCTGGGCGCGGTTTTGCAGCTGCTCGCGCGGGTGGCGGATACGGTTTCCGGTCAGCTGCACCTGCTGGCGCAGATGGCGCAGTTGCAGGTGAATGGCACGCCCGAGGCGCTGCCGGGTGGTTTGCAGTTGCTGCAGCAACTCGGCGGCGTGGCGGCTGGCGATCTCGGCGGCGGCCGACGGGGTCGGCGCGCGCACGTCGGCCACCAGGTCGGCGATGGTGGTGTCGGTTTCATGCCCCACGGCGGAGATGGTGGGAATCGGGCAGGCGGCCAGGGCGCGGGCGACGATTTCCTCGTTGAATGGCCACAGATCCTCCAGCGAGCCGCCGCCGCGCCCGACGATCAGCAGGTCGTGGCGACCGCTGCGCCCGGCGGCGGCGATCGCCTCGGCGATCTGCGCTGCGGCCCCCTGGCCCTGGACGGGCACCGGCCACAGCTCGATATTCGCGGCCGGGTAGCGCCGCCCCAGCACCTGGATCATGTCCCGCACCGCGGCGCCGGTGGGGGAGGTGACAATGCCGATATTGGCCGGCAGGAACGGCAGCGGTTTCTTGCGCGCGGGCTCGAACAGACCCTCCGCCTGCAGCCGCGCCTTGAGCTGTTCCAGCTGGCGCATCAGCGCGCCGAATCCGGCCTCCTCCATATGCTCGACAATCAGCTGGTACTCGCCGCGGCCCTCGTACAGGCTGACCCGCGCGCGAATCAGCACCTCGCGGCCGTTCTCGGGGCGGAAGCGCACACTGCGGTTGCGGCCGCGAAACATGGCGCAGCGCACCTGGGCGCGGGCGTCCTTGAGGGTGAAGTACCAGTGGCCGGAGCTGGGGGCGGCAAAGTTGGAAATCTCCCCGCCCACCCACAGCAGCGGAATATTGCCCTCGAGCAGCTGCTTGACCTCGCGGTTGAGATCGCTGACCGACAGGACACTGCGGTTCGGCTGGTGGTTCGGGGGAGTTTGTAGCATTTCAGACTCTTGCCGGGAATTTAGGCGCGCCAATATTGCAGCATAGCGGGTGCAGGTAAAGCGATTTGCCAAAAAATGCAAATAGCCTTTTGACGCCCGCGATCTTGCCGCTATAATCGCGCCGATACCCAATCCCGCTAATCTAGGTTTAAGCCGAGGTTTGAGTGTCCATGTCTGAATCTGGTCTGCGCATCGCGCGCGAAGCCCTCACATTTGACGATGTCCTGCTGGTGCCCGGCTATTCGGAAGTCACCGCTAAGGATGTGTCTGTCAAAACCAAGCTGTCCCGCAATATCACCCTGAATATTCCCATTGTGTCCGCTGCCATGGATACGGTGACCGAGTCGCGCCTGGCGATTGCCCTGGCGCAGGAAGGTGGGATCGGCATCATTCACAAAAGTATGTCCATCGAGGACCAAGCGCTGGCAGTGCGCGCGGTCAAGAAGTTCGAGGCCGGCGTGGTCAAGGACCCGATCACCATCGAGTCCGACGCCACCGTGCGCGAACTGATCGCCCTGACCACCCACCACAACATCTCCGGTGTGCCGGTGATGGAGAAGGGTAACCTGGTCGGAATCGTCACCAGCCGCGACGTGCGTTTCCAGACCAACCTCGATGCCACCGTCGCCAGCATCATGACGCCGGGCGAGCGCCTGGTGACCGCCCCCGAGGGGTCGGCGCCGGAGCACGTGCGCGAACTGCTGCACAAGCACCGCATCGAGAAGGTGCTGGTGGTCAACAATGAATTCCAGCTGCGCGGTCTGATTACCGTCAAGGACTTCAACAAGGCGGAGCAGTACCCCAACTCCTGCAAGGACAGTGACGGCCGCCTGCGCGTCGGTGCATCCGTCGGTACCAGCCCGGACACCGACGATCGCGTAGCGGCGCTGGTCGAGGCCGGTGTCGACGTATTGGTTGTGGATACCGCTCACGGCCACTCCCGCAACGTGATCGAGCGCGTGCGCCGTATCAAGGAAATGCACCCGCAGGTGGACGTGATTGGCGGCAACATTGCCACCGGTGAAGCGGCCAGGGCGCTGATAGACGCCGGCGCCGACGCGGTCAAGGTCGGTATTGGTCCCGGTTCCATCTGTACCACCCGTATCGTGTCCGGTGTCGGTGTGCCGCAGATCACCGCCATCGCCGAAGTGGCCAAGGCGCTGGAAGGTACCGGTGTGCCGCTGATCGCCGATGGCGGTATCCGCTTCTCCGGCGATATCGCCAAGGCCGTGGTTGCCGGCGCCCAGTCCATCATGATGGGCTCGATGTTTGCCGGTACCGAGGAGGCGCCGGGCGAGGTGGAGCTGTACCAGGGTCGTACTTACAAGTCCTACCGTGGTATGGGCTCGCTGGGAGCCATGTCGCGCACCCAGGGTTCCTCCGATCGCTACTTCCAGGACGCCAGCAAGGGCGCCGAGAAGCTGGTACCGGAAGGTATCGAAGGCCGCGTACCCTACAAGGGCCCGCTGTCTGTAATCGTGCACCAGATGATGGGTGGCCTGCGTTCCGCGATGGGTTATACCGGCAGCCGGGATATCGAGACCATGCGCAGCAAGCCGGAGTTTGTGCGCGTGACCTCCGCCGGTATGGGCGAGTCCCATGTGCACGATGTGCAGATCACCAAGGAGGCGCCCAACTACCCGGTGGGTGGGCGCTAAACCCGGAAGTGCGGAGCAGCCGCTCCGCAACGGGCCGTCTGGCCCGTGTGTGTTGCGAAAGACAGCGCGGCCGCTGGCCGCGGTCCCGGGGCAGGCCCCCGGGGCTCCGAAGCATTTAAATAACAAACGGACCCGCTGGGTCCGTTTGTAGTTTTGGGAAATCTCCCCTGCAGAGTTTGAGACAGCCATGAGCCAAGATATTCACGCCAGTCGTATCCTGATCCTCGATTTCGGTTCCCAGTACACCCAGTTGATCGCGCGCCGCGTGCGCGAGCTGGGGGTCTTTTCCGAAATCCGCGCCTTCGACATGAGCGATGACGAAATCCGCGCATACAACCCGCAGGGCATCATCCTTGCCGGTGGTCCGGAGTCGGTACCCGAGCCGGGCTCGCCGCGGGCGCCGCAGGCGGTGTTCGAGCTGGGTGTGCCGGTGCTGGGCATCTGCTACGGCATGCAGACCATGGCGCACCAGTTGGGTGGGGAAGTGCAGGGCAGCAATGTGCGTGAATTCGGCTATGCCCGGGTGAAGGTTGAGGGGCAGTCGGCACTGTTGCACGATATTTCCGATCACCTGGACAGCGACGGCAGCGCGCTGCTGGACGTGTGGATGAGCCACGGCGACAAGGTTGTGAAGATGCCCGCCGGCTTCGAGCTGATGGCGTCGACCGAGTCTTGCCCCATCGCCGGCATGTATAACGCCGAGAAGAACTTCTACGGTGTGCAGTTCCACCCGGAGGTGACCCACACCCTGCAGGGGATGCGTATCTACGAGCACTTCGTGATCGAGCTGTGCGGCTGCAAAAAGCTGTGGACCCCGGCCAATATCATCGAGGACTCCATCGAAAAGGTCCGCGCGCAGGTGGGTTCCGGCAAGGTGCTGCTGGGGCTGTCCGGCGGTGTCGACAGCTCGGTGGTGGCGGCGCTGTTGCACAAGGCCATCGGCGACCAGCTGACCTGTGTATTTGTCGACAATGGTCTGCTGCGCAAGAAAGAAGGCGACCAGGTGATGGAGATGTTCGCCGAGAACATGGGCGTTAAGGTCATCCGCGCCGATGCCGAGGATCTGTTCCTGTCGCGCCTCGGTGGCGAGGCGGACCCGGAAGCCAAGCGCAAAATCATCGGCAATACCTTTATCGAGGTGTTCGACCAGGAAGCGTCGAGGCTGCAGGACGTCAAGTTCCTGGCCCAGGGCACCATCTATCCGGACGTGATCGAGTCCGCCGCCGCCAAGACCGGCAAGGCGCACGTGATCAAGTCCCATCACAATGTCGGCGGCCTGCCGGAAGACATGCAGTTCGAGCTGGTGGAGCCGCTGCGCGAGCTGTTCAAGGATGAAGTGCGCAAGATCGGCCTGGAGCTGGGCCTGCCCTACGATATGGTCTACCGCCACCCCTTCCCGGGCCCGGGTCTGGGCGTGCGCATCCTCGGCGAGGTGAAAAAGGAATACGCCGATATCCTGCGCGAGGCCGATGCGATCTTTATCGAAGAGCTGCACAAGGCGGACTGGTACCACAAGACCGCCCAGGCGTTCGTCGTGTTCCTGCCGGTCAAGTCGGTCGGTGTGGTCGGCGACGGCCGCCGCTACGAATACGTGGTGGCGTTGCGCGCCGTGGAGACCATCGATTTCATGACCGCGCGCTGGGCGCACCTGCCCTACGAGCTGATCGAGAAAGTCTCCAACCGCATCATCAACGAGATCGAGCATATCTCGCGAGTCACCTACGACGTGTCCAGCAAGCCGCCGGCCACTATCGAGTGGGAGTGATGCGCGGCGCTGGTGCCGGTTGCCGGTGACAGCGGGGCAAGAGCAAAAGCCGGCGGGAATTCCCGCCGGCTTTTTTTGTGCCTGCGGAGCGGCATTGTCCCGCCCGTAAAATGATTTCCACAGAGAAATCAAGCCCTGACCGAATCATCAGTTAGCTTCTTTTTTTGTCAAGTCTGATTTATTACGTTTTATAACTTGTTGATTTTTAAGTATTTATCGGTTTGGTTAAAATTTCTTCACAGTAAGGTGACAACGGCGTGACGGGCGTTGGCGCCATTCCCCCGGGTTTTGCACACAGAGTTATCCACAGATTCTGTGGACTGCTGTAGTCTAGCGCATGGATTTCGTCCAGTGAGCAGGCGCGCTCGTTCACCTGGGTGAACGCGAGACAAGCGGGTGGGCAAAATGGCGCGGCATTATGCCGGGTGACAAGGGAGCTGACGCCGGAGGGGAAGCGGGCGAAGCCGGTGCGAAGATGCCATGCAGGCGGCGAAGCATTCAAGACGGTGGGGTGTGCCGGGCAGGGCGGTGGAGTATGAAGGGGGGGCGCAGCCCCCCAACGTGCGGGTTAGTGGAAGCGCATCTCCACACGACGGTTCTGCGCGCGACCGCTTTCCGTGCTGTTGGAAGCGATCGGCTGCTGTTCACCATAGCCATTGGCGGTAATACGGTTGCCGTTGACGCCGTGGCTGATCAGGAAGTCGCGCACGGAATTGGCCCGGTCGCGCGACAGCTTCAGGTTGTAGGCATCGTTGCCGAGACTGTCGCTGTGGCCGGCAATTTCCACCTGGCTGCCCGGCTGGTTGCGCAGCGATCTGACCACTGTCTGTAGCGAGTCCATGGCTGCGGCGGTGAGGCGGGCGGAGTTGAACTCGAAGTGAATGTTTTCGAGCGTGATGGTCTGGTTGGCGATGACACAGCCGCTGCTATCGACTTTCGCGCCGGGCAGGGTATCCGGGCAGCGGTCGTCGCGGTCGAGTACGCCGTCGCCGTCGGAATCGGCCAGATTGACGTTGACCGGCCCCTGCGGCTCGGGCGGCGGCGCGGCGGCGATGACCGGGGGTGGCGGGCAGCGCAGCGGAATGCTGATGCCGAAGCCGAACTGCCAGTCGTTCATATCATCCTGGAAGAAGTCGCGAAGGTAGCGCACTTCGGCGCGCAGGCGGATGCCGCGGCGGGAAATTTCCTGGGTGGTGATACCGGCGGCAAAGTTGACGAAGGCGCTGGTGGTGTCTTCGGAATCCGGCAGCACGTCGTCGTAGACGCCACCGAAGCCGCCCAGCAGGTAGGGTGTGTAGCCGTCGCGGTCGCCGAAGTTGTACACGAAGTCGATGCCGGCACCGGACATGTAAAAGTCGGTCTGGTCCTCGAGATTGTGGCTCTCGGCATAATCCTCGGTCTCGAGAATGGCGCCAAACACCTGGACCTCGGAGTACCAGGGACCCTTCCAGCCCCAGCCGTAAGACGCGCGCATACCAGCGTTCTGGCGTTCTGTGTGGCGGTCTTTGTCGACCCGGGTCAAGTAGGGGGTGAGATCGAGATATTGGTCCTGAGGCCCCTCTGCGAAAACTGGCAAAGTGGCAACCAGCCCCGCTGACAAAATCAGAGAGTGAAAAAGGCGCATAGGATTACGTCCTTATGTCGATTTTATTGAATCCGCACGTCGCCGCGGGAATTATTCCCAAATTTCCGTTTTCGGGTGGGCCGCTATAACTTTTTGGCCCCTTGAGATATGTAGCCGATAAAGCGCGCTTGTCCACAAAAATGGCGGGCAAACGTTCTGTTTTGTAGGACGCCGAGACAGGCTGGCGCAAACGGGATAGGAAACGGGATAGGAAATGGCGCCACCGGGTGCCGGCGCCGGCAGGGGGGTCAGCGCGGGCGGCGGAAACTGATCAGGGCGGCAGTCACCGCGACATTGAGGCTCTCGACATTGTTGTGCATCGGGATGCGCAATTGGTGTGAACACTGCGCGGCCACGGCGTCGCTGACGCCGTGGGTCTCATTGCCGAGCACGAAAACGGTGGCGGTATCGTCGCTGAGGCTGGCGAGGGTATCGCTGGCATGGGAGGAGAGGCCGCAGACGCGCACACCGCGCTTGCGGAATTCCGCCAGTGTCGGCGCCAGCCGCTCGCAGCGCAGCAGACGCATCTTGAACACGGTGCCGGTGCTGGCCTTGATCACCAGCGGGTCGATCTGCGCGCAGCCCTTCTGCGGCAGGATGATGCCGTCCATACCGCCGGCGCAGGCGGAGCGGATGATCATGCCGAGGTTTTGTGGGTTGGTGATACCGTCCAGCGCGAGGAGTTCGTAGGGCCTGTCGGGCGCGTTGTGCAGAAACGCGTCAGCGCTGCTGTATTGGGGCAGGGCCAGATCGAGGGCGACGCCCTGATCCTGGCGCGCATTTTTGGAAATCCGCGACAGCGCCTTGCGATCCCAGTAGGCGATCTCGATCTGGCGCTCGCCGGCCAGCTGTTCCATGCGCGCGATCAGCTGGTCGCGGCGGTTGCTGCTGGCGAGGTGCAACTTGTGTACCGGCAGGCTCGGGTCTTCCAGTGCTTCCAGTACCGGTTTGCGCCCGTAGATGGTCAGCAGGCTGTCGTAAAAGGCGCGTTTTTTCTGGTATTCGGGGCTGTCTGTCACCGCAGTGGTTCTCGCAATAATTCTTCGAGGGCATCGGCATCTGCCGGCGGCAGGTCGCCGCGCCGGGCCAACTCTACACAGGCGAGTCCCAGTTGGCGATAGTATTCAGCCACTCGCATATCGACTGCGCCCAGCGCGCGCAGTTGCGCGGCCACGGTAGCGCGATCGCCGCGCGCAATGGGGCCGGTGAGGGACTGTTCCGGACCCAGCTGCATATTGTTCTGCGCCGTCTGCACGACGATCGGTTCCAGCAGCTGTAGCGCTTGCGCTCGCTCGATACCGGCGGCGGCGAAGGTGCGCAGGCTCAGGTCCATCAGTGCACTGAGGTAATTGCACGCGATCACCGAGCCGGCGTGGTAGAGGGTTTTGTTTTCGGGCGCGATGTTCAGCAGTGTGCACTGCAGCGCGGTGAAGGCGTCGCCAATCAGTGAGATGGCCGCCGCATCGCCCTCCACGGCAACGCTGCTGCCGGCGAAGGTCTGTAGTGAGCGTGCGGGGTCGGCAAAACTGTGCACCGGGTGGGCGCTGGCCACAGCGGCGGGGCGACAGGGAGAGAGCTCGGTGGAGCTGAGCGCGCCGCTGCAGTGGAACACCACGCAATCGCTGCGGCCCGCGAGCCGCGCGCCGAGGGTGGCGGCGAGGTCGGCGATCTGGCTGTCGCCGGAGGCGATCAGCCAGCAGTCCGCATCCGCCATGGTAGCGATAGTGTCGGCAGTGCTGCCGGCGCCGATAAACGCCACCGCAGCCGCGCTGCTGGCGGCGCTGCGGTTGCACACAGACTGGATTTGGAAAACCCCCTGCTGGTGCCACAAGCGGCCGAGGGTACGGCCCAGTTTGCCGGCGCCGATGATATTCAGCGTCGGCATCAATTGCCGGCCAGGCAGTTCAGGTAGGCGGCGACGGCGTTGTCGAGTCCCATGTTCAGGGCATCCACCGTCAGCGCGTGGCCGATGGAGACTTCCTGCAGGCCGGGCAGAGTGCGGTAGCGCGGCAGGTTGATCAGGTTCAGGTCGTGGCCGGCGTTGACCCCGAGGCCCAGCTGCCGCGCGTGCTCGGCGGCGGCGCAGTGGGCGGCGAAAATCCTGTCGATATCGGCGCTCTGGTTGGTCACGGCCTCGGCGTAGGGGCCGGTATAGAGTTCGATGCGGTCAGCACCGGCTTCCCGAGCCCGGGAGATCTGCTCCAGGTCCGGGTCCATAAACAGGCTGACGCGGACATTGGCGTCGCGCAGCTGGGCGATGATCGGCTCGAGGCGCGCACCGTCGCGCTTCAGATCAAAACCGTGATCGGAGGTGAGCTGGTCGTTGCTGTCCGGCACCAGCGTACACTGGTCGGGCGATGTTTCGAGCACCAGCGCCATCAGTCCGGGGTAATCGCCCTGCGGCGCGGCGAAGGGATTGCCCTCCACATTGAATTCGATCCCGTCGCGGCTCGCGCATAGCGCCGCCAGCTCGCGCACGTCACCGGGGCGGATATGGCGCTGGTCTGGACGGGGGTGCACGGTGAGTCCCTGGGCGCCGCAGTCGAGGCAGATACGGCCGTGCGCAGTCACATCGGGGAAGTTGCCCTCGCGCGAGTTGCGGATCAGGGCGATCTTGTTGAGGTTGACACTGAGTGCGATCACGATTGTTTCCCTTCGGTTTTCGCGTTGCCGCCGACACGATGTGCGTCAAGTATACGCACCGGGTAATTCGGTGCTTCCGGGTGGGCGCGGTAGAGACCGCGCGGCTCGGCAACGATCTTGTCGACCACGTCCATACCGCTGGTGACCTTGCCGAACACGGTGTAACCGGGGGTGTCGCCCCGCGCATCCAGATTGTCGTTGTGTTTGAGGTTGATATAGAACTGCGAGGTGGCGCTGTCCGGATCGCTGGTGCGCGCCATGGCCAGGGTGCCGCGCAGGTTCTGCAGGCCATTGGTGGATTCGTTCACCACCGGCTTGCGGGTGTCCTTTTCCTGGAAGTCGAAAGTGAAGCCGCCGGCCTGGACCACAAAGCCGGGAATCACGCGGTGGAAGATTACCCCGTTGTAGAAACCGCTATCGACATAGGCGAGAAAGTTTTTCACCGTAGCCGGCGCTTTGTCCGCGTACAGCTCCACGCGGATGGTGCCGAGGTCGGTCTTGAGATCAACCTGGGGATTTTCAGCCAGTGCCGGTACGGCCAAAAGGCAGGTTAAGAGTAGTGCGTAGAGTCTGCGCATCGTCCTTGTCTCTCGAAGTTCCGGGGGTATTGGTCGGCCCCGCTCCCGCAGAGGGG
This sequence comes from Microbulbifer sp. SAOS-129_SWC, assembly GCF_039696035.1. GTDB lineage: Bacteria > Pseudomonadota > Gammaproteobacteria > Pseudomonadales > Cellvibrionaceae > Microbulbifer. The sequence continues at coordinate 2,971,586 of NZ_CP155567.1, read as the reverse complement.
AGGGGGCGACTTCAGGTTGTCAGTCTGCGATGGGGCGCCGGGCTATATTCCGCGCCCCGCAATCAATTTGCCCACTCGGAGCGACGGCGGCGCGGGCGCAGGTGCGGCGCGATCATGGCGAGGATACCACCGAGGCATACGGACAGGGCGCCATACAGGTACCAGCGCTGGGTGTCGCTACTGGACAGGCGCTGAATCTCCGCCTGCGCCATCATCTGCTTCTGCTTCAGCAATTCGTGCTGGTGTAGCAGTTTCTGGTGGCGCTCGTTGAGCGCGACGGTGTCGGCGGACAGCGCTTTCAGCTCTTTCAGGTCTTTCTGCAGCTGTGTGGTCTGATCCTTGGATGCGGCCAGTTCGCTTTCGAGTTTGTGGTTCTTGGCTTCCAGGTCGCGTACTGCGCCACCCAGGTTGCCTTCCATTTTCTCGAAGTGGGCGAGGTCGGCCTGGGCCTTTTTCAGCTTGATTTCCGCAACCGGCTCGGACACCAGGTACTGGCGGCGCACCCAGCCTTCCTTGCCGTCGGGCGTGCGCACGCGGCTCCAGCCTTCGTCCGGTGCGTCTTCGAGCAGGGTCAGTCGGGTGCCGCTGGGCAGGCCGCGATTGAGAATGCGGAACTCGTTGCCCTTGCCGGAGCGCATCGGGACGTGCAGCTCATCGGTGATGTAGCGGGTTCCGCCACTCTGGGAGATCGCAGGTACGCTGATGGCGAGTAGCGTCGCTGCCGCCACACCGGTCAATTTTTTCATCATTCTGATACAGCTTTTCTTATCGATTGAACGTTTAACAATTACGGAAGCACGGCTTTGAACGGCTTCACAGTCACAGAGGCGTAGACACCGGCGGCCACGTAGGGGTCGGCGTCAGCCCAGGCTTTGGCCTCATCCAGCGAAGAAAATTCCGCAACTACCAGACTGCCGCTGAAGCCGGCTTCGCCGGGATCTTCGCTGTCGATGGCGGGATGCGGTCCGGCCACCAGCAGGCGGCCCTCGTCTTTCAGGTGATTCAGGCGCGCCAGGTGATCCGGGCGCGCGCCCTGGCGCAGCGCCAGGCTGTCTTTGACATCTTCACTGATGATTGCGTACCACATGGTTACTTTATGCTCTTATTTCAGTTGAGTGATCGGGGCGATTACTGATTACTGCTGTACGATGACTTCTTCCAGTTTCAGCCCGGTCAACTTGCCGATGCGGCGGAACAGGAAAAACAGCACCAGCATCAGGATGATGGTGGCGGGCAGGGCGATCACCGGGAAGCTCATCGCGGTCATCTTGCCCAGCTCCTCGTTGAAGGCCTCGGTGCCGGGCTGGCTCTTCAGCAGCAGCTTGGCCAGCAGGTAATTGAGTCCGGAAGAAAGGAAAAAGGAGCCGGCGATCATCCACGAGGCCTGCAGCAGGGTGCGCTCGAAGGCGTTCTCATTACCCTTGCCGGACAGAGCCCGGGCAATCTTGGCGGTATCCAGGATGCGGTCGTTGTAGAGCAGGGTACGCACCAGTGGCCAGCGGGTATACAGGGACACCACGGTGGCAATCCCGAGCAGACCGGGAATCGCCGCTTCCTTGATGGCGATATACTCGGCATCCAGTTCCAGCAGGCTGATACCGCCGGTGAGCATGATGCTGACGATACCCAGCGCGGAGAAGAAATTGACTCGGCGGCTGCGCACCAGATCGCGCAGTCCGTAGCCGAGCGGAAAGGCCAGCGCCACGACGATGGCCCACTTGGTACCCAGCCAGGCGTCGCCGGACAGCTTGGTCAGGATCAGCGTGGGGATGACGATATTGAGCGCCAGATTGGCCAGCAGGCTCTCCCGGCGGGGTTCGCTGCGCTGTTCTGCTGTGGTGGTGGGATCGATTTCGGTCATGCTAATTCCGCCGACTGTTGCCGCTTGGTGTGCCCCCTGGAAGCCGTGTGCCGGTCGCTACGGACGGACTCCCTATAAAAGGTAGCTTTCCACTGGGCGGTGCCGCTGGCGGCACTACTGGTTAGTTGCGGATTCTCCTGCGAGAATCCCCGATCGGAGCCTGATCCCTGAGTCCGTGGGCGCTGCTGAGACAGCGGCGCCGTAACAATGTTCACTGGTGGGCGAACCACCCGGTCGAGAGTGCGTGATGTTGAAAGCCCAGATTCCCTCCATAGCCCTGGAAGGCCGCGTGGACCTGCACTGCCACAGCACTGCGTCAGACGGTATTTTAAGTCCTGCAGCGCTGGTGTCGAGGGCGAAATCCCAGGGTGTGACGCTGATGGCATTGACCGACCACGATACGGTCGCAGGTGTGGCCGAGGCCCGCGACACCGGTGCGCGGCTCGGGGTCGCGGTACTGGCGGGAGTCGAGTTCAGCGCCCGCTGGGGTCGACGCACCGTTCATATTCTCGGTATCGATGTGGATCCGGCGTCTGCGGCACTGCAGGAGGCCGTGGCCCTGCGTGACCGACTACGCGAAGACCGTTCAGTCAGGATTGCCCGGTGCCTGGAAAAACGGGGTTTCCCGGGCTCGCTGGCCGGCGCCCGCGCCCTGGCCGGAGACGGCGTTCTGGGGCGCCCGCATTTTGCCCGCTGGCTAGTGGAGTCAGGGTATGTGGAGGACACTGCGCGCGCCTTCAAGCGTTATCTGGGGGCTGGCAAGGTCGGCGACGTCAAGGTGGAGTGGCCGCAGGTGGAGGAGACGGTCGGTACGATTCACGCCGCCGGCGGCAGCGCGGTACTGGCGCACCCGCTCAAGTACGGTCTGACACGCACCCGCCTGCGCCTGTTGCTGGAAGCCTTCCGCGGCGCCGGCGGTGATGCCGCGGAGCTGCTGTGCGGGCGCCAGAACCCGGTGCAGACCCGCGAACTGCGCCAACTGCTCGATGCCGTCAACGCAGAGTCCGGCGCTGCACCGCTGCGCTGTTCGCTGGGCAGTGACTTTCACCAGCCGGGACAACCGTGGCGCGAGCTGGGTTGCGTGCATCTGCCGGCGGATGTCGAGCCGGTGTGGGCAGCGCGGCGCCCGTAGTCGGTACTGCGCCCGGAGTGGCGCTGCGCGGCGCCGGCGGCGGTGGCGCGAGAAGTGGTTGAAGATGCACGACTGGTTGGTCGAGTGGACGGGTGCCGCACGGATGGCTGCTCGGCAGGGGGCATTTGTGGCAAACTCTATGTCTGGCCGACGGCTGCGGTGTGCGGTTCGATCGGCCCGGATGGCGAGCCGCGGGCGGCTCGAGAATTGGAGTTTACAAAGGTTTTGGGGGCAGTTGTGGCGCAGTTTTTCCAGATTCATCCCGAGAATCCTCAAGGGCGACTGATTAGTCAGGCGGCGGATATCGTGTCGTCCGGCGGCGTGATCGTCTTTCCTACCGATTCGGCCTACGCCGTCGGTTGTCGCCTGGGTGACAAACTGGCGGTTGAGCGTATCCGCGCTCTGCGGCAGCTGGACAAGAATCACAATTTTACGCTGATGTGTCGGGATCTGTCGGAACTGGCCAGTTACGCCAAGGTGGACAACCAGATGTTCCGTCTGCTCAAGAACCATACGCCGGGTCCCTACACCTTTATTATGCCCGCCACCGCGGAAGTGCCGCGGCGCCTGCTGCACCCGAAGCGCCGCACCATCGGCCTGCGTGTGCCCGACAACGCCGTGGTACAGGCGCTGATCGAGGCCCTGGGCGAGCCGCTGATGAGCTGCAGCCTGATCATGCCCGGCGAGGAACAGCCACTCACCGATCCCTATGACATTCGCGACACCCTGCAGCACCAGGTAGAGCTGGTGATCGATGGCGGTTTCTGTGGTCTGGAAGCAACCACCGTCATTGATCTGACCGGTGACGAGCCCGAACTCATCCGTGCGGGATGCGGCCCGGTAGAAGACATCCTGGGGTAACGTTTGGTGTATAATCGCGCGTTTGCCCGCAGGGGTTGTCGTGGAACGAGGGGCCGGCAGTTTGTCCAGTGATGAGTTGATCGCCGAAGCGGAAGAGCAGGTGCTCGCCGAAGTGGCAGCCAGTGCGGCGGAAGCCGACGCGCCGGTGGCGGACGCCGAGGCGGCCGGCGAAGCAGCGCCGGCCGCGGACAGCAGCGCCGGGCCGCGCCAGGGCGAAATGCCATTCGCTGTCGTACAGGGCGAGGCGTTCACCGACCTGCCCTCAGATCTGTATATCCCGCCGGATGCGCTGGAAGTGATTCTGGAGGCCTTCGAGGGGCCGCTGGATCTGCTGCTGTATCTGATCCGCCGGCAGAATCTCGACATCCTCCAGATCAACGTCGCCGACATCACCCGCCAGTACATGACCTATGTGGAAATGATGACGGCGATGCGTTTTGAGCTGGCGGCGGAATACCTGGTTATGGCGGCCATGCTGGCCGAGATCAAGTCGCGCATGCTATTGCCGCGGCCGCCGGCAGAGGAAGAGGAAGAGGGTGAGGATCCGCGCGCAGCGCTGATCCGCCGTCTGCAGGAGTACGAACGCTTCAAGACCGCTGCCGAGGATATCGACGAGATGCCCCGCGTCGGGCGGGATATCCACCAGGCCAGTGCCCAGGCCCCGGACCGCAATATCACCCGCCCGGATCCCGATGTGGACCTGAAAGAGGTGTTGGTGGCGCTGGGTGAGGTGTTGCGCCGTGCCGATATGTTCGAGAGCCACCAGGTGGAGCGGGAAAAGCTCTCTACCCGCGAGCGCATGACCCAGGTGCTGGACAAGATCCGCCACCGCCAGTTCGTACCCTTTGTCAGCCTGTTTACGGTGGAAGAGGGGCGCCTCGGCGTCGTGGTGACCTTCCTCGCGGTGATGGAGCTGGTCAAGGAATCCCTGGTCGACATGGTGCAGACCGAGGCCTTCGGCCCCATTCACGTGCGCGCCGCCGGCGTCGATGACGGCGGGGCGGGTGAAGAGGGCGCTGGCGATGACGGCGAGCTCGAACCCGCCTTCGAGTCCGACATTGAATCCGACCTCGAAGAACCGCACGAGAGCGGTGTCGAGCCGGCCTTCGCCGTCGAGGGCGAAGAGGCCGAAGAGGCCGAAGAGGTTGAAGAGGCTCAGAGTGACGCGCATTTTACTGAAGATGCCGCGGACGTGGAGCCGTACAACACCGCCGATGCGGTGGCGGCCGTTGCGCCGGGCGATGCGGAAATAACCGGCGTCGCCGGCGCACGCGAAGAAGAGACAACACCAGAGCTGGCCGCGCCGCAGGCGCAGCCGCCCCAACAATGAGCGGATTGAGAAAATCCCAAGGTTAGAAGTTAGAAGATGACAATCGCTCCGGAATTACTGCGCCGCGTGGTCGAGGGCGCGCTGCTGGCCGCAGGCCAGCCGCTGTCCGAAGACAAGCTGCTGTCGCTGATCGACGAGGGCGAGCGCCCCGATAAGGCAGCGCTGAAAACGGTGCTGGAACAGATCGCCGAACACTGCGCCGATCGCGGTTTCGAGCTGAAGCAGGTGGCCAGCGGCTGGCGCTTCCAGGTGCCGGAAGACCTGGCCCCCTGGATCAACCGCCTGTGGGAGGAAAAGCCGCAGAAATACTCCCGGGCGATTCTCGAGACCCTGGCCATTATCGCCTACCGCCAGCCAATTACCCGCGGCGATATCGAAGATATCCGCGGCGTGGCGGTGAGCTCGCACATCGTACGTACCCTGTCTGAACGGGGCTGGATCAAGGTGGTGGGTCAGCGCGACGTGCCCGGCAAGCCCTCGCTCTATGCCACTACCCGGGAATTTCTCGATTACTTCAACCTGAGTAACCTGAACGACCTGCCGACCCTGGCGGAGATTCGCGATATCGACAGCCTCAACCAGGATCTGGACCTGGCGCAGGGCCTGGCCGTCGCCGTCGAGAGTGGCGAAGAGGCGAGCGGTGAAAACCGCGGTGAAAGTGACGCGGAAGCGCTGGACGCCGGCGCGGCGGACGCCGACACTGCTGCCGAAGCCGAAGCCGAAGCCGAAGCCGAAGCCGAAGCCGAAGCCGAAGCCGAAGCCGAAGCCGAAGCCGAAGCCGAAGCCGAAGCCGAAGCCGAAGCCGAAGCCGAAGCCGAAGCCGAAGCCGAAGCCGAAGCCGAAGCCGAAGCCGAAGCCGAAGCCGAAGCCGAAGCCGAAGCCGAAGCCGAAGCCGAAGCCGAAGCCGAAGCCGAAGCCGAAGCCGAAGCCGAAGCCGAAGCCGAAGCCGAAGCCGAAGCCGAAGCCGAAGCCGAAGCCGAAGCCGAAGCCGAAGCCGAAGCCGAAGCCGAAGCCGAAGCCGAAGCCGAAGCCGAAGCCGAAGCCGAAGCCGAAGCCGAAGCCGAAGCCGAAGCCGAAGCCGAAGCCGAAGCCGAAGCCGAAGCCGAAGCCGAAGCCGAAGCCGAAGCCGAAGCCGAAGCCGAAGCCGAAGCCGAAGCCGAAGCCGAAGCCGAAGCCGAAGCCGAAGCCGAAGCCGAAACCGAAGCCAAGCCGGAAACCGCCGCCGGGCTCACTGCGCAGCTGCCGGCGAGCAGCCTGTTCGGTGCCCCGATCGACTATAACGAAGAGTCCGGGGAAGAACACGAATCCCAGCAAGACCCGCAAACGGAAAACGCCACCCCATGAGTGAAGGCATTACCCCCGCCGGCGAAAAACTGCAGAAAGTCCTGGCCCGGGCCGGTCTCGGCTCGCGCCGGGAAATGGAGCGCGCCATCGAGGCGGGCCGGGTTACCGTTAACGGTGCCGTGGCGGAACTTGGCGAGCGCGTGAGCGAGAGCGACCGCATTGAACTCGATGGCCGCGGCCTGCCTGCGGCCGACGAAAATCGCTGCCGCGTCATCCTCTATAACAAGCCAGTGGGCGAGATATGCTCCCGTCACGACCCGGAGGGGCGCCCGACGGTCTACGACCGCCTGCCCAACCTGAGGTCGGGGCGCTGGATTTCTGTCGGTCGACTGGATTTCAACACCAGCGGCCTGCTGCTGTTTACCAATAGCGGCGAGCTGGCGCACAAACTGATGCATCCGTCGTCAGTCATTGACCGCGAGTACCTGGTGCGGATCCAGGGCGACGTGGATGATGAGATGAAGAAGCGCTTGCTCACTGGTGTGCTGATGGACGACGGCGTGGCGCGCTTTACCGATATCGTGCCGAGTGGTGGCGAGGGCCGCAATCGCTGGTTCTACTGTGTCGTCATGGAAGGGCGCAACCGCGAAGTACGGCGGCTGTGGGAGTCCCAGGGCGTGCGCGTCAGTCGCCTGAAGCGGGTGCGCTACGGCAGTGTGTTTATCCCCTCCAACGTGCGCGTGGGCCAGTGGATCGAGATGGAACCGCGGGAGATCGATGACCTGTGCGTTACCGCTGGCATGCCCAAACTGGGCCAGCGCCCGCTGACCCAGGCGGAGAAGCAGGGTCTGGAGCGCCAGCGCCGCAAACTGCGCAAGCCGCCGGCGCCGCGTGGCGCTAAACCCGGTCATAGCAAGTCCGGCAACAGTAAATCCGGCGGCAAATAGACCGCTGGCGCCGGGTCAGGGCGAGTTCTCGTCCGGCTCGGCGGGCTCCGCTTGCGGCGGCGGGGTCTGGATACCCGGATCCATCGTGTCCGGTTGCCCGTCGAGATCGTCTTCCCCCTCGAGCGGCTGCGAGTCACCGGAGCCGCTGTCCATGTCATCCGCTGGCGCCTGCTCCCGCGGTGTCGGAGGTTCGCTCGCTTCCACGACATCCTTCAATTTTGCCAACCCCCGCTCGTAGGACTGGCCCACCATTTTCTTCACCAGCAGACCCATCCAGCGGGCCACCGGGCCGGCGCCCATGTCGGTGGAAAAACGCCAGGTGACATTGGTGCCGCTGCCCTGTGGGCGCAACTGCATCTCCGACAGTGCTCGCCCCTGCTTGCCAAAGTCCAGTTGTGTGCGCACCAGGCTGGGTGGCTCGCTGGCGGTGATTGTCTGGGCGCCATTGCCCACATTGGGGTTGTCGCTGTGCCAGGTCATGCTGGCGCCCACACCCGTGCGCGGGCCGGAGAATTGGTATCTGGCAGCGGGATCCAGCTGGTACCAGGGTGACCAGAGATTGAATTTGCGCAGGTCGTTGGCATAGGGGAACACGGCCTGCGGCGGACGGGTAACGTAGGCGCTGCGCTCGAGCGTCACTTCGCGCGGGAGCAGGAATCCGGCCAGTACCAGCAGTGCCAGGAAAAGGAAGAGATAAATAATCCAGCGCATAGCAGAGTCTCTGAAGTCGGTGTGATGGGTTCGGCGTTCATCGCAGCCGCGGTGCAATCAATCTTCGGCGATTGTCTGTCGCTGTGCAATCTGCCAGCGGGCGCCGCCGTGGCTCAATCGGTTTCCGCCAGTGCCAGCAGCGGCAGCTGGATTTCGATACACAGGCCGCCGCGGGCGGCGTTGCTGGCGGAGATGCTGCCTCCGTGGTGGAGAATAGTGCGCTGGGCAATGGCGAGGCCGAGGCCGAAGCCGCCGCTCTCGCGGGTGCGTGCACTGTCGGTGCGGTAGAAGGGCCGGAATATGGCCCCGAGTTCCTCTTCTTCCACGCCGCTGCCGGAGTCGGTGACGAGGATCTGGCAACGGTCGCCCTGCGCGGCGACGTTTACGCTCACCGAGCCGCCACTGGGGCTGTATTTGATCGCGTTGCGCAGGATGTTTTCCAGCGCCGCAGTCAGCGAGCTGCCGCGGGTGGCGACCAGCAGCTCGCGGGCGGCAGCGGTGAGGTCGAAGTGCAGGGATTTAGTGCCGGCCTCGCCTTTCAGGTCTTCGAGCAGGGCTTCGATCAGGCTGTGGATCTCCACGACATCGTCGAGTGGGCGCTGATCGCTGCCGGCGACGGGCATCGAGAGGACATCGGCGATGATGTCCTCCAGGTAGTCGGCGGCCTTGCCGATCTTGTCCAGTTCCGACTCCAGGGCGCCAACATGCTTCTGCCGCGCGATCCCGAGTGCCACCTGCAGTCGCGCCAGCGGCGAGCGCAGCTCGTGGGAGACATCCTTGATCAGGCGGCGCTGCTCGGCTGTGGACTCCTGCAGCTGTGCGGTCATCGAGTCGAAATCCCGCGCCAGGTCGGTCAGTTCGTCGCTGCGTCCGTGCAGGCTGGGGGCTACCCGGTAATCCAGCTCGCCCGCGGCCACGCGGCGGGTGGCCGCGCGCAGCTGGTCCAGCGGGCGGCTCAGGTAGCGGGCGAGCCAGTAGCAGGCGGCGCCAGAGGCGAGCATCGAGAGCAGCAATATGGGCCAGAAATTGCGCCACAGAAAGCGCAACAGCAGCCCCTCTTTACTCTCCCCGGCAATCAGCGCGATGCGCAGGCTCTCGTTGCCGCGCAGGGGCAGGAAGAAGCCCACGGTGGGTTTCTTGTTCACCATCGTGTGGCTTTCGCGGTTGCGGTAATTGAGGCTGTCCAGCAGCGGGGCCATCTCTTCGGGCAGCGGGCGCCCGAGCAGTTCACGGCCGTATTCGTTGACCGCAAAGACCTTGCGCTGCACTTTCTTGGGGGCGCCCTCGAGCCAGTGCTGGAACACGCCGGGGCCGTGGCGGCGCGCCATGCGCATGTTCTGCACCACTTCGTGGAACAGCGCCGGCCCCTCCCAGCGCTCCTCCTGGCGCGGATCGCCGAATTCGCGGAAATGGGTGATGTAGATCGCCGCCACTACCATCACCATGGCAGTGATCCAGGCGCCGAAAAACATCTTCAGGAACAGGCTGCGCATGGGGCGGTAGCTCGGATCAGAGGGTGCTTTGGGTCAGCATATAGCCGGCGCCGCGGATATTGATAATCAGGTCGCGGCTGGCGCCCTGTTCGGCGAGTTTTTTGCGAATATTGCTGACGTGTACATCGATTGAGCGGTCATAGGGCATCAGCTTGCGCCCCAGCGCGTTCTCGGTCAGCACCTCCTTGCTGACCACTTCGCCGGCGTGCTGGATCAGCACCTTGAGCACCGAGAACTCCGCCCCGGTGAGAGGCACCAGCTGGTCGTTCCAGTAACCCTGGTGTTCCGACGGCAGCAGGCGCAGCGGGCCGCTGCTGAGCCCGTCGCCCTCCTCGGTGTCGATGCGGCCGCGGCGCAACACGGCGCGCAGCCGCGCGGCCAGTTCCCGCGGGTTGCAGGGTTTGGGCAGATAGTCGTCGGCACCCATCTCGAGGCCGACAATGCGGTCGACGGTGTCGCCCTTGGCGGTGAGCATCAGCACCGGCAGGGAGCGGCTGGACGGTGATGCTTCTTCGCGCAGCTTGCGCAGCAGGTCGAAGCCGTTGTGCACCGGCAGCATCACGTCCAGGACCAGGGCGTCGAACTGTTCGCTCTGTGCCAGCTCCAGACCGGTGCCGCCGTCGTTGGCCACGGTTACGTCAAATCCCTCTCCGCTCAGGTATTCCTGCAGGAGATCGGTCAGTTCGCTGTCGTCATCGACCAGAAGAATACGGCTCATGGAATGCTCTCGGTTGGTGTGAGTCCATTATACGCAAACGCCCGGCGGCGTTTGCGACCGGCGATCGGGCTTTTTACCGTTCTTAACAAATGTTTACCGCGCTTTGCCCCCACCAGACGGTAACAACCCTACTATGAAGCTGCCGACACAAACTTGAGAGGAAGCGTCGATGAAACAGTGGAAAGTGATTGCGGGAAGCGTGGTTCTGGCCGGTGTCATGGCGGCACCGGTAGCGGTATTGGCCCAGGATGGCGACAAGCCACCGATGCGGATGTGGCACCACGGTATGCAAGGAGGGCACTTTTTTGAGCGCATGGCCGATGAGCTGAACCTGACCGAGGGGCAGAAAGCCCAGCTCAAGGCCAATCGCGAGGCCAACCGCGCGGCCGCCGAAAGTCAGCGCGAGGAGATGCGCAAGTTGCACCAGCAGCTGCGCGAGGCGCTCGATTCGGGCGCGGATCAAGCCACCCTGGACAGCCTGGGGGCGAAGCTGGGCAAACTCGAGGTGGCGCGGATGCAGGAAATGCAGAAGATGCGCCAGCAGTTTGATGCGATCCTCACCGATGAGCAAAAAGCCAAGCTCAAGCAGAGGAAGGCCGAGCACGAGGCGCGCTGGAAGGCGCGTAGCGAGCGCCGGCAGCAGGACGATGAGTAATTTGTAACGTGCATTTCTGTGCGATTGACCGGGTGTTTCTACCCCAACGACCCGGTGACTCGTAACCCCCCCTTGCCCCCGCTGAGCGGGGGTTTTTTTATGCCCGAAATGGCGGTACTGAGGGGCTGGCGGGCACTGCAGTCACGCGTTCCCCTGTTGCCCCGCCGGCACATGCCACCCCGGTGACTCCGTCGAACGGCAAGACTGTTGCCGGATTTCGCCCGCTGAACGGTTGTCCCGCCGCGCCGATTGGCCCGGGGCGGCTTGCCGTGCCCCGTCATTGCTGGGAAAATACGCCGCCGCTCAACGTATGAATAGCGCCCCGGTGGGTTATCCGCGGGGCAGAGAGGAGTAATTGTGAGCAAAATCGGCTTGTTTTACGGCAGTGACGAGGGCAACACCGAGGCGGTGGCCCTGCGCATTCGCGCCCGCCTGGGCGAAGACCGGGTGGAAGTGCACGATATCGCCGATGTCACGCAGCTGGAAATCGCCGACTACGATCAGCTGATCTTCGGTATCCCCACCTGGGACTTCGGGCAGATCCAGTCGGACTGGGAGGAGTTCTGGGAGGACGTGCAGGAGATCGATTTCGCCGGCAAGACGGTGGCCCTGTTCGGCCTCGGCGACCAGTTCGGCTACGGCGACTACTTCCTCGATGCCATGGGCATGCTCCACGATGTGCTCGTTGCCAATGGTGCAACCATTGTCGGCCACTGGTCCACGGAGGGCTATGAGTTCGAGGCGTCCAAGGCGGAAATTGACGGTCAGGGGCAGTTTGTCGGTCTGGCCATCGACGAGGATCAGCAGGAAGAGCTCACCGCTGGGCGCCTTAACCAATGGTGCCGCCAGATCGCCGATGCCTTCGAACTCGAGGGCGGCGCCGACAGCGTCGTCGAGCTGGATGATTGAGCGCGCGATGAAAACCACACTATCTTTCAGCGAATTCTGGCCATGGCTGACCGAGCACAGCAACTGCATCCTGCGCGCCGGAACCGCCGATTCCGTTGTCTACGATGAAGATGATTATCACTGGCGCTTTTCCGAGGAGGATGTGCGCACGCTGCTGGTCCAGGTGATGCGTGGCAAGCGCCCGGTAGCGGAGCTGTTTATCGAGCCGGAACATGTCAGCCGGGTACAGATCACCCCGGGTGAGAAAGGCGAATTCAATTTCGACCTGGTAGCCGAGCTGCAGGGGCAGCCCCAGGTGGTCTATTACTTCGTGCTGGCCCACGGCTTCGAGGACACCGAGCGCAAAGAGCGCGGCGGTCGCCTGCACTGATGCCGATCCCGGCCCTATTCACGAGCCGCCACGGCGACCAGCCGGCCCGTACCTGATTCGGGCGTGCATCCTCCAGTTCCACACTAACGCCCTGGCATCGTCCGCTGGCAGGGTGGAATAGGGGGGGTGGATAACGGTTCGCGTGAGAGCAGACTGGCGGCGGGGTAAACGTCGTTTGGGGCGCTGCTCTCCGGGCGGCGCTCGGCCGCCGCCCGGCCGCCGCCTGGAAAGAAATCACCCCTTGCCAGCGGTTCCTTCCGTGGCCGGCGTATCCTCCGAGCCGGTACCGATATAGCGGTCGAAAAACGCCAGTAGTTGCCGGTAGAGTTTGCGGTTGTTGGCTTCGCTGTAAAAGCCGTGCCCCTCGTTGGGCACGATCAGTTTGGTAACCGGCTTGTGCAATGCCTGCAGCTTGTCCAGTAGTGCCTCCGCATGTGCCACCGGCGCGCGTTCATCCTTTTCACCATGGGCAATAAACAGCGGGACCTTGAGTTTTTGGAGATGGTAGATGGGTGAGTTTTCCCTGAGAAAATCCTCGTCTTCACTCAATTCGGTACGCAGGTAAGAGATGCCGCGGTCCCGCTTCTGTACATCGCCTTTCTCGAACATCATTTTCAGGTCGTAGACACCGGCGTAGCCGGCGGCGCAGCGGTAGAGGTCCGGGTAGCGAATGGGGTTCATCAGCGCCGAATAGCCACCGAAGCTGGCGCCGAAAATACAGATTCGATTGCGATCGGCATAGCCTCTTTCAATCGCCCAGTGGGCCGCATCGGCGATATCCCGCTGGATCTTGCCGCCCCATTCCTTTGCCCCGGCGTCGTAAAAAGCGTCGCCGAAGCCGGTAGAGCCGCGGAAGTTGACTTGGAGGACCAGGTAGCCGTTCTGCGACAGTATCTGTGCACTGCGATCGTAGCCCCAGTAATTCCGTGCATGGGGACCGCCGTGGGGCATGACGACCATTGGCAGGTTTTCCCCGGCATCACGGGGAAAGGTCAGGTAGACGCCAATCTGCAGGCCGTCGGCCGTGGTGAAGGTGTCGGCGCGCATCGGGTTCAGGTCATCGGGATCGAGCCATTGTGCTGACGACAGCAGGAAATCGACTTTCTTCGTCGGCAGGTCGACCATAAAGTAGTCGCCGGGCAAGCGGTCGCCAGAGACCTTGAGAACGCCTTTTTGGCCATCCCGGGTAAAACTGGTGAAATGGATGTTGTAGCCGTCAAAGGCCTTTTGCATGCCGCGGAATAACGCCGCGAACCCGTCGTCTTCGTCGAAAAAGTGCGTTTCCGGGTACTCCGGTACGGTATACACGCCAACGGGCTTGCCACTTTTCGGATCGCGGATAATGCCGTCGATATCGCTGCGTTGATCGGCGAACAGCGGTGTTTGGGTGCCGCTCTTCATGTCCAGCCCGATCAGTTGCTCAGTCTGGTTCTTGCGGTCGATCACCAGGTAGGCAATGTCGTTTGCCCTGTCATATCCGACCGGTGTGCCGCGTTTCAGGGCAGGATCTTCGATTTCCTGCCAGCCGTTTTCCGCCTTGCGGTACATCTGGTAATCGTTCTCACGAGTGGTGCCATTAGCAAACAGCAGTTTGCCGTGTCCGTCGGTAAAGGCGCGGCCCCCGACCTGTGGCAGGCCGACGACTCGGTGCTTGGCGCCGGAGTAGATATTCAGGCGATAGACATCGCCGTTCGTTTCCCAGTCTCTAGCCCAGGGGTAGGTGGAGATCAGCACCTCTTCGTCGTCGTCCATCAGCGGATCGATCAACACGGCGGCGCCATAAGTGGCTTCGGCTTTACGAATACGGGAGCCTGTCTGCCGTTCCCCTGCACTCCAGCCGAAGATATTTTTGCCCTGGGTGCCGTCGTAGTCGATGGCGAACAGGGCACCGTAATTCACTGGTGTTTCCAGTGCCGCTTTGCGACTGATTATCTGCGCGACGACGCGTTTGTCGTTGGCCCAGTAAAAATTGCCCACTTCGTCTGTGCCGCTAAAACGCAGAACCCCGGTGACTTCGTGGGATTTCAGTGACATGAATACCAGCACGTGCTCGCCCTGGTACAGCTTGCGCACGGCCAGATGGGAACCGTCGGGGGAAATCTTGACCTGCTGAGTTTCGCTATGCTTGACCAGTTGCTCCAGAGGGAGTGGTGCTTTGGCCTGAGTGGAGGAGGAGAGGGTTAAAAATAGAACAAGAAAAAGCCATACCCGTTGCACAGAGCTCTCCGTTTTTTTATTGGTACTCCTTTATTATGCAAATAGCGGGCACCCAAACAAGGACGGGGTGCCCGTTTTCTTCACGCTACGCGAGCAGGTTTTTCAGGGTTTCGCGATACATGTCCTTGAGCGTGTCCAGATCTTCTGCCTTCACGCATTCGTCGACCTTGTGAATGGTGGCGTTGACCGGGCCGAGTTCGACCACCTGCGCACCTGTCGGCGCGATAAAGCGGCCGTCTGAAGTGCCGCCGGCGGTGGACAGGCGGGTATCTTTGCCGGTGACTCTATTGATGGCGGCCTGGGCGGCTTCCACCAGGGGACCGGCGGCGGTCAGGAACGGTTGGCCCGACAGCTTGAAATCCGCCTTGTAGTTGAGGCCGTGGCTGTCGAGGATTGCGCGTGCGCGCTGTTCCAGTTCCGCGGCGGTGGTTTCCGTGGAAAAGCGCCAGTTACAGATCACCCGGACATCTCCGGGAATCACATTGGTGGCACCAGTGCCGCCGTTGATATTGGAAACCTGGAA
Source organism: Microbulbifer sp. SAOS-129_SWC (assembly GCF_039696035.1). Taxonomy (GTDB): domain Bacteria; phylum Pseudomonadota; class Gammaproteobacteria; order Pseudomonadales; family Cellvibrionaceae; genus Microbulbifer. The sequence goes on along the minus strand of NZ_CP155567.1, from coordinate 2,956,575 downwards.
GCTGGTGGCCGGGAAGAAGTCGTTGCCGTCGTCCCAATTCTCGCCGGCCAATTCGGCCAGTGCCGGTGCCAGCTTGTGCACCGGGTTTTCCGCCAGGTGCGGGTAGGCCACATGGCCCTGGATTCCGTAAACGGTCAGTTCGAGCCCCAGTGAGCCGCGGCGGCCGTTCTTGATCACGTCGCCGACGTGCTCGGTGCTGGACGGCTCGCCTACCAGGCAACAGTCGATCTTCTCGCCTTGTTCCTCTAACCACTCGACCACTTTGACGGTGCCATTGTGGGCTGGGCCTTCTTCGTCACTGGTGATCAGAAACGCGATGCGGCCGCTGTGCTCTGGATGCGCCGCGACGAACTCTTCACAGGCCACTACCATTGCGGCCAGTGAGCCTTTCATATCGGCGGCGCCGCGACCGTAGAGGTAGCCGTCTTCGATTACCGGTTCGAAGGGCGGGTGCTGCCAGTTTTCCTCGGGACCGGTGGGCACGACATCGGTGTGGCCGGCGAAAGCGAACAGCGGGCCTTCGCTGTTGCCCTTGCGCACTGCCCAGAAGTTGTCGGTATCGCCGCGGCGCAGCCAGGTAGTCTCGAAACCGATTTTTTCCAGACGTTCGAGCATCAGCGGCATACAGCCGGCGTCTTCCGGAGTGACGGAGCGCAGGCGGATCAGGTCGCTGGCGAGTTGTTGTGTTGGGGTCATGCGTATTCCTTTGGCTTTGTTGCTTGTCCGGTTATCCGTGCTTCGTAGCAGCTCTGGGGCGGCACTGCTACCGGTATTCGTTTGCGGGACACGCCGTGAATCCATCCCTGGAGGCTTGTCGTCCGGATCCCTCCGGCCGACAGTCCCGCAAATGAATCCCGGTATCAGCGCCTTCGCATGGAGTTCTGAGCGCCGCCCGCCAAGGGTGGGGAAAACACCGAGTTTAAGTTTGAAGGGCCTGATGCCGGGAACTATTTGCGGGACCGTCGGTGGCCATGGATGGCCACCGCCGAGCGCACAGGGATGTGCTTGTAGCGTGTCCCGTAAACAGTTCCCGGCAGCAGGTCCGCTCCGATCTTCTTACGAAGCATTTATGGAGTGAACGGGAGGCATAGCTACAAGGTTCCCGATTAGGCTTAGTTGCTGTGCAGCGCCTCGTTCAGCTCCACCGCGCTCTTGTTGGTCCGGCACTCAACTGCGCCATTCACTGAGTTACGTCGGAACAGCAGATCGGATTTGCCGGCCAGATCGCGTGCCTTGACGTGTTCCACCAGCTTGCCGGCATCGTCGAGCAGCGCCACTTTGGTGCCGGCAGTGATGTACAGGCCCGCTTCCACCGTGCAGCGGTCGCCCAGCGGAATACCGATACCTGCGTTGGCGCCGAGCAGGCAGTTGTCGCCGACGGAGATAACGATATTGCCACCGCCGGACAGGGTGCCCATGGTGGAGCAGCCGCCGCCGAGGTCGGAGCCCGCGCCGACGAATACGCCCGCGGAGATGCGGCCCTCAATCATGCCCGGACCTTGTGTGCCCGCATTAAAGTTGACGAAGCCCTCGTGCATGATGGTGGTGCCTTCGCCCAGATAAGCGCCCAGGCGCACGCGCGCGGTGTGGGCGATACGCACGCCGGCGGGGACCACGTAGTTGGTCATTTTCGGGAACTTGTCCACGCAGGATACATCCAGATGCTCGCCGGCCAGGCGCGCGGCCAGTTGGCGTTGCGGGAGTTCTTCCAGATCGATCGCGCCCTGATTGGTCCAGGCCACATTGACCAGCTTGCCGAAGATGCCGTCGAGTTTGGTCTCGTGAGGTTTGACCAGGCGGTGGGAGAGCAGGTGCAATTTCAGGTAGCCCTCCGGCACATCCTGCGGCGCCTCGTCGGTGAACAGTACCGTAGCGACCAGCGGGCGCTGGCTGTTGGCGAACTGCTCAAGGATTGCGGCCTGCGCCGCGCTGCCGGCTGCACGCAGTTTTTCGGCCAGTGGCTGCAACTGCGACTTATCCAGTGCAACGGCGCTGTTGCCGCTGAGTTTCAGGGTTTCGGTTACCGCCGCAGCGATATCCGCGCTGGGGTTCAGCAGCGGTTGCGGATAATAGACTTCCAGCCAGTCGCCCTTGCTGTTGCAGGTGCCGACGCCGAAGCCGATGCTGTAGATAGTGGAGCTGTTGTTGTCGTTCATGCTCGATCCTTATTTCGTTATTTCTTCATAGGTGGCTTCCTTGAAGCCAAAACGGGTCTCGCTGCCGGAGACGGTGACCGGACGCTTGATCAGCGTGGGAGTCTCGCGGGCCAGGGAGAGGGCGGACGTGTTATCCATGCCGTTTTTCTGCGCATCGCTGAGCGCACGCCAGCTGGTGGAGCGCCGGTTCAGCACCTCCTGCCAGCCAAATTGTTCCAGCCATTCCTCGAGGGGAACCTGGTTGATACCGTCTTCACGGAAATCGTGAAAGCGGTATTCCACACCGTTTTTCTCCAGCCACTTGCGGGCTTTCTTGACGGTGTCGCAGTTCTTGATGCCGTAAAGGGTAATCATGCTTTTTTTGTCTTCTTCGGGTTCTTGCGGTTGGGGTAACAGGTGGTGCAGATCTCGCACACGGTGCCGTCGCAGCCGCGCGCGCTGCAGTACTCGCGGCCGTAAAAGATAATCTGCAGGTGCAGTTTGTTCCACTTGTCGCGCGGGAACAGTCGCTTCAGGTCTTTTTCCGTCTGTGCCACATTTTTGCCGCTGGTCAGCCCCCAGCGCTGGGCCAGGCGGTGGATATGCGTGTCCACCGGGAAAGCCGGATGACCGAACGCCTGCGACATAACCACGCTGGCGGTCTTGTGACCGACGCCGGGCAGGGTTTCCAGCGCCGCCATATTTTCCGGTACCTTGCCGTGGTACTCGTTGACGAGTATCTGCGACAGCTTGCTGATGGCCTTGGATTTCTGCGGCGACAGGCCACAGGGGCGGATCACTTCGCGGATCTTTTCCACCGGTACCCGCGCCATATCGGCTGCATTGTCGGCCAGCTGCCACAGCGCCGGGGTGACCTGATTGACGCGTTCATCGGTGCACTGCGCCGAGAGCAGTACCGCCACCAGCAGCGTATAGGGATCCGTGTGGTCGAGCGGTACCGGGGTCTCCGGATAGAGCGTCTCGAGTTTGTGCAGGATGAAATCGACCCGCTCTTTTTTTAATAAATTCTTGGCTGTCATTACTGGTAAATGCATCCGGTTTCGATCGCGGCGGTGCACCGCGATCGAGTGGGCTATTGGCAGAATTCCTTAATGCGCTTGGCGGCCTCGACACACTCCTCGAGCGTCGCCACCAGCGCCATGCGCACGTATTCAAGGCCGGGGTTGCTGCCGTCGGCTGCGCGCGCCAGGTAGGCGCCGGGGAGCACGGTAATGTGTTGCTGGCGGAACAGTTCACGGGCGAATGTTTCGCCGTCACCGACCCGCGGCCACAGATAGAAGCTCGCCTGTGGTTGTTGCACATCCAGGCAGCCGTCGAGAATCTCCAGCACCGCGGCGAATTTTTCGCGATAGAGCGCGCGATTCTGCTGCACATGCTGTTCGTCCTGCCAGGCGGCCGCGGAAGCGTACTGGGTCGGCAGCGGCATGGCGCAGCCATGGTAAGTGCGATAGAGCAGGAACTGCTCCAGGATGGCCGCGTCGCCGGCGACAAAGCCGGAGCGCAGGCCCGGCAGGTTAGAGCGCTTCGACAGGCTGTGGAAGACCACGCAGCGGCGGTAGTCGTGGCGGCCCAGTTCGGCGCAGGCCTGCAGCAGGCCGGCCGGCGGATTCTGTTCGTCGAAGTAGAGTTCCGAGTAGCATTCGTCGGACGCAATCGTGAAATCGTAGCGGTCTGCCAGTTCGATCAGCTGCTTCAGGTCGTCCAACTCCAACAGGCTGCCGGTGGGGTTACCGGGCGTGCAGATATACAGCAGGCTGCACTCGCGCCAGGCCTGCTCTGGCACGCTGGCAAAATCCGGCTTGAATCCGGTGGCGGCACTGCAGTTGATAAAGTGTGGGCTGCTGCCGGCGAGCAGCGCGGCGCCTTCGTAGATCTGATAGAAAGGATTGGGCATCAGTACCCGGCTACCCGGGGAAACCACCGCCTGGGCGAAGGCGAACAGCGCTTCGCGGGTGCCGTTGACCGGCAGTACCTGGGTGTCGGCACAGACACCGTGCAGCTGAAAGCGCTGGCTCAGCCATTCGGCAATGGCTTCGCGCAGGGTGTCCAGGCCTTTGGTCACCGGATAGGCGGCGAGCTTGTCGAGGTTGTCGATCAGTTCGTCGCGCACGAACGCCGGCGGCTGGTGCTTGGGTTCGCCGATGGATAGCGCGATATGCGTTTTGTCCACCGGTTCCACGCCCTGTTTCAACTTGGCCAGCTTGGCGAAGGGGTAGGGCTGCAAGTGTGCGAGGTTCGGGTTCATAGTGCGCTTTTCTTGTGTCGGTACAGAGCCTGGCGATTCGGCTATTTCGGCTGGCGGGTCTGGTGGGCATCCAGTTCCGCGCAGATGGCCTGTTCCAGCTCGCGGTTGGCAGCCTCGTCCAGCAGGGGTTCCCCGTCGGCGTCGGTGAGATGGAAAATATCCTCGACCCGTTCGCCCAGTGTCGAGATTTTGGCATTGTGCAGGCGCAGGTCGTGATCGATAAAAATGCGTGCGATGCGCGCCAGCAGGCCGGGGCGGTCCGCGCTGGTGATTTCCAGCGTGCTGTAAGTGTCGCCGGGATCGGTGGACAGGTGGGCGCGGGTCTCCAGTTCAAACATCTTCAGGCGTCTGGGCGTGCGTCGCTTGATGACCTTGGAGTAGTCCTCCACCAGAGCCAGCTCTTCCTGCAGCGTGTTGCGAATCTGCTCCAGGCGGCGCGGTTCGTCCAGCAGCGGCTGGCCGGATTCGTCCAGCACGTAAAAGGTGTCGAGGGTGTAGCCGGAGGCGGAGCTGTACAGGCGCGCGTCGTGGATGTCGAGATTGAGCATGTCGAGACCGGTGACCACGGCGGCGAAGACGTTGGCGCGGTCCGGGGTGTAGACGAACACTTCGGTGGCGCCGTCGTGTTCGCCGGGGCCGGAGTTGCGGGTCAGCACCAGGGTGTCGGTGGGTTTGGCCGCGTCACTGGCGCTGTGCAGCTGGTGGATGGCGGCGGTGTGCCAGGTGATGTTGTCGGCACTCTCGCGCACGAAGTAGTCCTCGCCCATCTGCGCCCAGATGTTGTCGACCGATGCCGTCGGCAGGCCCATGGCGCGCAGCATGTTGCTTGCCTGGCTGCGGGTTTCCTCGATGATCTCTTCGCGGTCGATGGGGTTTTCCAGCCCGCGGCGCAGGGCGCGGCGGGTAGCCTGGTAGAGCTGGCGCATCAGGCTGGCGCGCCAGCTGTTCCACAGTTCCGGGTTGGTGGCGTTGATGTCGGCCACGGTCAGCGCGTACAGATAATCGAGGTGTTCGCGGTCGCCGCAGGTGTGGGCGAATTCGTGCACCACTTCGGGGTCGGAGATGTCCTGTTTCTGCGATACCTGGCTCATCAGCAGGTGGTTTTCCACCAGCCAGCACACGAGTCTCCGGTCGCGGGAGGGCAGGTGGTGGCGGCGGCAGAAGGCGTCGGCGTCGACGATGCCCAGTTTGGAGTGGTCGCCGCCGCGGCCCTTGGCGATATCGTGATACAGACCGGCGATATACAGCAGCTCCGGCTTGCGCAGGCGCGAGAGAATTTCCGCGGCCAGCGGGTGTATCTGCCAGGCTTCGGGACTGCGGAAGCTGCGCATGTTGCGCACCACCTGCAGGGTGTGCGCATCCACGGTATAGATATGGAACAGGTCGTGCTGCATCTGTCCGGTGACGCGACCGAACTCCGGCAGGTAGCGGCCGAGGATACCGTAGCGGGTCATGCGCGACAGCTGCGAGGACAGGCCGCGCGGCGAGCGCAGCAGCTGCATGAACAGCTCGGCGTTGCGCGGGTCGGATCGGAAGTTGTCGTCGATCAGGTGGCGCTGCTCGCGGATCAGGCGGATGGTGGAGGCGCGCACGCCCTCGATTTTGGGGTTCTCCGCCATCAGGACGAAGATTTCCAGCAGTGCCGAGGGTTGTTCGACAAAGACCCTGGTCTGGGTGACTTCGATGGTGTCGTCGCGCAGCTGGAAGCGCTCGTTGATCGGGGTGACCGTCTGGCGCTCGCCGCGCTGCAGTATGGCTTCGTCGAGGAACTGCAGCAGCACGTCGTTCAGTTCGCGCAGCGCCATGACGATGCGGTAGTAGTTGTGCATGAACTGCTCGACGGCGAGCTGGGTGCCGCTGTCGATGTAGCCGAACTGCTTGGCCAGTTCGCGCTGGTAGTCGAACAGCAGCCGTTCCTCGGCGCGCCCGGCCAGCAGGTGCAGGCCGTAGCGTACCCGCCACAGGAAGTCCTCGCCGGACTGCAGGATGGCAAATTCCTCTTCGGTGAAAAATCCCTTGCCCTGCAACTGCTTGAGGGTGCGCACGCGAAAATAGCGCTTGGCCACCCAGCCGATGGTCTGGATATCGCGCAGGCCGCCGGGGGCGTTCTTGATATTGGGCTCGAGGTTGTATTCCGCGGCCTGCTGCTTGCTGTGGCGCTCGCGCTGTTCGGTGTATTTGGCGCTGAAGAACTTTTCCGCCGGCCAGATATTCTCCGGGCTCATGCGCTCGCCGAGTTCTGTGCGCAGGGTGTCGCTGCCGACCACGGTGCGGCATTCCATCAGGTTGGTGGCGACGGTGATGTCTTCGGCCGCCATCTCCAGGCACTGGTCGATGGAGCGCACCGAGTGGCCGATATCCAGGCCCAGGTCCCACAGGAAGGCGACCAGGCGTTCGATATTGTCGATGGCGCTGTCGGCGTCGCCGTCGGTCAGGATCAGCAGGTCGATATCCGAGTGCGGGTGCAGCTCGCCGCGCCCGTAGCCACCCACGGCCAGCAGGGTCACATTGTCCGGCCAGTCGTACTGAAACCAGGCGTAGTGGAGGATGCAGTCGACAAACAGCGCGCGCTCGTGCACCAGCGTGCGCACGTCCTCGCCTTCGCGGAAACGCTCGGCCATCTGGCGGTCGGCGCCGCCAATGGCGTCCTTGAAGATCTCCAGCGCCGGCTTGGCGCCGGCGGCTAAGGCGCGGCGGAAGCGGGCCTGATCGAAGAAGAACAGGGGGCGTTCGAAGTAGGGGGTGTTGGCCGGCTGCATCTTGTTTCCGTTCTGAGGGGCAATAGTGCCTGCTTGGAGCTCGGGGCGGCTCCGCTGCCGGTGGCTTTTTGCGGGACACGCGGTGAATACGTCCTTGTACGCTCTAATCGGCATCCATGCCTCATAATGTCCCGCAAAAAGCCACCGGCATCAGAGCCTTCGCGTCACGTGTGCGTAATCTTCCACTTCCATTCGTTAGGGTGCGTCGCGCGCACCATTGGCCGGTTGGTGTGCACAGCGCACCAGCGAGAACCGAGTGTTAAAAACTCTCTTCACCGCGCGCCGTCAGTACTTCCACGCCATCTTTGGTCACCACCATGGTGTGCTCCCACTGCGCGGACAGGCGGCGGTCCCTGGTGACTGCGGTCCAGCCGTCGCCGAGGACGCGGGTAGCGGCCTTGCCGGCGTTGATCATTGGCTCAATGGTGAAGGTCATGCCTTCCTCCAGCGCCATGCCGGTGCCCGGCTTGCCGTAGTGCAGGATCTGCGGCTCTTCGTGGAAGACGTCGCCGATACCGTGGCCGCAGAAGTCGCGCACGACCGAGTAGTAGTTCTTTTCCGCGTGTTCCTGGATCACATGGCCGATATCGCCGAGCGTGGTGCCCGGGCGTACGATCTCGATACCTTTGTACAGGCATTCCTGGGTGATCCGCACCAGGCGCTCGGCGTGAGCGGCGGGCTTGCCGACGAAGTACATCTTGCTGGTGTCGCCAAACCAGCCGTCCTTGATCACGGTGACGTCGATATTGATGATGTCGCCTTTCTTCAGGATCTTGTTCTCGGACGGGATACCGTGGCACACCACTTCATTAACGGAAGTGCAGATAGACTTGGGGAAGCCGCGGTAGCCGAGGCAGGCGGGAATGGCCTGCTGCACGTTGACTATATGGTCGTGGCAGCGTCGGTCCAGTTCCTCGGTGGAGACGCCGGGAACCACATATTCGCCTATCATTTCCAGTACCTCCGCGGCCAGGCGGCCGGCGGTGCGCATTTTGGCGATCTGTTCCGGTGTCTTGATGGCTGAAGTCATGCGTATCCCTGATTTGGTTGCCCTGATAATGGATCTGTAGCGGCGGGGCGGGCCCGCGAGGCGCGCTATTGTAGCGGATTGGGCGCCGTCGGTCAGCGGCCGGCGCCGCGCGCGGTGGGCGGGCTGAGCGATTATGGCCGGCAGTTCGCCACGGCCGGGCAGGAATGGCTGGCCTCCCGCTGTACAGTGTGGTATAAAGCGCGCCGCTTCGGGGTGCTCCCGGAGTGAACTTAAAGCCGCACACGCATCGGCACATGTGTCTGGGTGCTCCGCCCCGCAGCAGCGGGAGGGGTTGACGCATGGGATGTGTGGAGGACTAACCCGTACCAATTGAGGTTTAGATTATGCCGCAAGTCAGCATGCGCGATATGCTGCAGGCTGGTGTCCACTTTGGCCACCAGACCCGCTACTGGAACCCGAAGATGGGTCAATACATCTTTGGCGCCCGCAACAAGATTCACATTGTAAACCTGGAGCACACTGTGCCGGCGTTCAACGACGCCCTGCAGGTGATCAAGGGTATGGCCGCACAGAAGAAGAAGATTCTGTTTGTCGGCACCAAGCGCGCCGCGCAGAAGTCCATCAAGGAGCAAGCTGAGCGCGCAGGCCAGCCCTACGTCAGCAACCGCTGGCTGGGTGGCATGCTCACCAACTACAAGACCATCCGCGCTTCCATCAAGCGCTACCGCGATCTGGAAGCCCAGTCGCAGGACGGCACCTTCGAGAAGCTGACCAAGAAAGAAGCGCTGATGCGCACCCGCACCATGGACAAGCTGGAACGCTCCATCGGTGGTATCAAGGATATGGGTGGTCTGCCGGACGCACTGTTCGTGATCGACGTCGAGCACGAGCGCATCGCTATCCAGGAAGCCAACAAACTGGGCATCCCGGTAATCGGTGTTGTCGATACCAACAGCGATCCGGAAGGTGTGGACTACGTTATTCCGGGCAACGACGACGCCATTCGCGCGATCAAGCTGTACACCACTGCTGTTGCGGACGCCGTTCTGGCGGGTGCCGCTGACGCGGGTGCCGGCGCGCCGAAGAGCGAATACGTCGAAGCGAATGACGACGAAGCCGCTGCCGACTCTTAATTAGAGCAGTGCAGGGCGCAGTGGTGTAACACTGAGTGGTTACACTGCGAACTCGAAAAGGGGCCCTGAAATCGGCCCCTTTTTTCTAATTTCCAAGTTACAGAACCCCGAGGATTGAATCATGGCGATTACCGCGTCTATGGTAAAAGAACTGCGCGAGCGCACCGGCCTGCCGATGATGGAGTGCAAAAAAGCACTGACCGAGGCCGACGGCGACATCGAGAAAGCGATCGAAGATCTGCGCAAAGCCTCCGGCCTGAAAGCGGCCAAGAAAGCCGGCCGCACCGCCGCTGACGGCGTTGTTGCAGCCAAGGTTGCCGAAGACGGCAGCTACGGCGTGCTGGTTGAAATCAACTCCGAAACCGACTTCGTTGCCCGTGACGACAACTTCCTGGCGTTTGTTGGCAAGGTGGTCGACAAGGCCTTTGCCGATCGTCAGCAGGACGTTGCCGCGCTGATGGAAGGTGAGCTGGAACAGACTCGCGAAGCGCTGGTCCAGAAGATCGGCGAGAACATCGGTGTGCGCCGCATCCAGCTGGTAGAAGCGCCGGTCGTTGGTGCCTACGTGCACTCCAACAACCGTATCGCCTCTCTGGTCGCTCTGAGCGGTGCCGATCAGGAGCTGGCTAAAGAAGTCGCCATGCACGTGGCCGCGGTCAACCCGCAGGTGAACAAGCCGGAAGACATGCCGGCCGAGCAGCTGGAAAAAGAAAAGGACATCATCAAGGCGCAGCCGGATATGGAAGGCAAGCCCGCCGAGATCGTCGAGAAGATGATGGGCGGCCGTATCAAGAAGTTCCTGAAGGAAAACAGCCTGGTGGAACAGCCCTTCGTCAAGAACCCGGACCTGAGCGTAGGCAAGCTGGTGAAGGATGCCGGTGCTGACGTCGCTGGCTTTGTCCGCTTTGAAGTGGGTGAAGGCATTGAGAAAGAAGAGGTGGATTTCGCAGCGGAAGTTGCCGCGCAAGTTAAATCCTCTTCCTGATCGCCTTGCGGCCGCCTGCGGGCGGCCGACCGCAGTGGGGTGCCTTCGGCTGGCTCAAAAAATGAGCTGTGTCGGGGCACCCCTCTGTGTAATTGACCGAAATTGTTGTAATGTTCGGCGGCAATGCCTGCCTGCGTAAGAGAGGACCCGAGGATGCCTGGAGTTAAAGACCGCAAGTACAAGCGAATCCTGTTGAAGCTCAGTGGTGAGGAGCTGATGGGGGATCAGGGCTTTGGGATCAGCCCCAAGGTGCTGGACAAGATGGCATTGGAGATCGGGCAGCTGGTGGGTATCGGTGTGCAAGTTGGCCTGGTGGTCGGCGGTGGCAACCTGTTTCGCGGTGCGGCGCTGCACGCGGCGGGTCTGGATCGCGTGACCGGTGACCACATGGGCATGCTGGCGACAGTGATGAACGCGCTGGCACTGCGCGACGCACTGGAGCGCTCGAACATCTCCTCGCGCGTGATGTCCGCCATCCAGATGAGCGGTATCATCGACCACTACGACCGCCGCGCGGCGATTCGTCACCTGGAGCGCGGGGAAGTACTGATTTTTGCCGCCGGTACCGGCAACCCCTTCTTTACCACCGACTCCGCCGCGTGCCTGCGCGGGATCGAAATCGAAGCGGAGCTGGTACTGAAGGCGACCAAGGTGGACGGCGTCTACTCTGCCGACCCGGTGCTGGAGCCGAGCGCAACCCGCTACGACACCCTGACCTACGACGAGGTGCTCGACAAGAAACTCGGCGTAATGGATTTAACTGCAATCTGCCTGTGCCGCGAGCACAATATGCCCGTGCGCGTATTCCGCATGGACAAGACCGGCGCGCTGCTCAATATCGTAGTGGGCGGCGAAGAGGGCACGCTAATCGAAGAGGAAGTGAAACAGTGATCGAAGATATCAAGAAAGACGCAAAGGTCCGTATGGGCAAGGCGCTCGATGCGCTGGGAACCAACTTCAACAAAATCCGCACTGGCCGCGCGCACCCGAGTATTCTCGATGGAATCCATGTGTCCTATTACGGCTCCGACACGCCGCTGGCCCAGGTTGCCAATGTCAACGTAGAGGATGCGCGCACCCTGAGCGTGACTCCGTGGGAAAAAAACCTGGTGCCGGACATCGAGAAGGCCATCATGAAGTCCGATCTCGGCCTCAACCCGAGCACAGCCGGTGCCGTGATCCGCATTCCGATGCCGATGCTGACCGAGGAAACCCGCAAGAACTTTATCCGCCAGGCGCGCGGCGAGGCGGAAAACGCGCGCGTGTCCATCCGCAATATCCGTCGCGATGCGCTGGCAGACGTGAAGGCGCTGGTCAAGGATAAGGAGATCTCCGAGGACGACGAGCGCCGCGCCAGCGACGACATCCAGAAGATTACCGACCAGTTCGTTGCAGACGTCGACGGCGCTCTGGCGGCCAAAGAAAAAGACCTGATGGAAATTTAATGGCTTCCAGAGGTTCTGCTGACAGCGCGCAGTCTGCACCGCTCCCGCGCCACATTGCCATCATCATGGACGGCAACGGGCGCTGGGCGGCGCAGCGCAGTCTCCCTACCACTGCCGGTCACAAGGCCGGTGTCGAGCGTATTCGCGACCTGATCTCCGCCTGCAAGGAGCGCGGTGTGGAAGCGCTCACCCTGTTCGCCTTCTCCAGTGAAAACTGGCAGCGCCCGCCCAAAGAGGTGGAGCTGCTGATGAGCCTGTTTCACTCCTACCTGCGCAAAGAGGCGCGCCGCATGCAGGAAGAGGGCGTGCGGTTGAGGGTGATTGGCCGGCGCGACCGCTTTTCCGCGCGGCTGCAGCGCGCCATCGCCGAGGCCGAGGAAATTACCTGTGCGGGCACGCGAGGCAATCTGGTGATCGCCGCGGATTACGGTGGCCAGTGGGATATTGCCCAGGCCGCACGGGCGATGGCGGAAGAGGTGGCTGCCGGGCGGCGCACGCCCGAGTCCATCACCGAGGAGACCCTGGCGGATTATATGCAGCTGGCGGATTTGCCGCCGGTGGATCTGCTGATCCGTTCCAGCGGTGAGCAGCGCATCAGTAATTTTATTTTGTGGCAGGCCGCCTACAGCGAATTCTATTTCACGGATACACTGTGGCCGGATTTCGGTGTCGAGGCGCTGGATGCGGCCATTGGCGCCTTTCAGCGACGCGATCGCCGCTTCGGCGGCCGCTCGGGAGGTGGGCTGGCCGCGCAGGCCTGATTCCCGCCGGATGACTATCGGGAGGCGGAGGTGCCGGTGCAGCGGGTGGAGTGTCCCGGCGGCACCGTAACCGCAATACCGCGGCGGAGATGAATTCCCCGCAACAACATTATCTTGTACCCTGCTTCCGCCCAGTGTGTGGGCGGAGCGACTGGAAACCGATTAAAAAGGGTTTAACGGTGCTAAAACAAAGAATAATTACCGCGCTTGTGTTGGTGGCCCTGTTTCTCGGGGCGCTGTTTCTGATTCCGATCCAGTGGTTCGCGCTGGTCACCGTGGCAGTCATCCTCATTGGTGGCTGGGAGTGGGCGAATCTGTCCAATCTCAATCGTGCCCTGCGCTTCGTGTTCCTGGCCGTGCTCGGTGCGGCGCTGGTGGGCACGGCGCAGTACGTCTTTGCGATGGATTTCTCCAGCCCGAATACCGATAACGCGCGCCAGATCCTGGCGGTCGCGTGCGGCTGGTGGGCGCTGGCGTTCCTGTGGGTGCAGAGCTACCCGGCCAGTGCGATGCTGTGGGGCAACCGCTGGGCCCGCGGACTGATTGGCCTGGTGGTGCTGGTGCCGGCGTGGCTGGCGGTCGTGCTGCTGCGCGGACTGCACGGCGGCGATGGCGCCTGGCTGGTGCTGTTCGTGGTGGCTGTGGTCGTGGCGGCCGATGTGGGTGCCTACTTCGTCGGGCGCCGCTTCGGCAAGCACAAGCTGGCGCGAGAGGTCAGCCCGGGCAAGTCCTGGGAGGGCTTCTTCGGCGGCCTGGGTGCCTGCCTGATCCTGGCGCTGGTCGTATCGGCCATGTTCCACCTGCCGCTGAAAAATACCATTCTGTTTTCCCTGGGAGTGCTGGTGACTGCACTGGCGTCCGTGATTGGTGACCTGGTGGAGAGTATGTTCAAGCGCCACCGGGGTATCAAGGACAGCAGCCAGATACTGCCGGGGCACGGCGGTATCCTCGATCGACTGGACAGTCTCTCCGCGGCACTGCCGGTCTTCACCATGGCGGCGTTGGCCAGCGAGCTGCCGTCCTATCTGTGACCGCCTGCGATTGGGTGACGTGCGCCGCTGGGGCCCGATGGTCCGATTTTTGAGGTAATTCATGCAAACCATCACTGTCCTCGGTTCCACCGGGTCCATCGGCGTCAGCACCCTGGACGTGCTGGCGCGGCATCCGCAGCGCTATCGTGTTTTCGCCCTGACCGCGCATGAGCGTGTTGCCGAGCTGGCCCAGCAGTGCCGCCGTTTTGCGCCGCGCTACGCGGTGGTGGCGACCGACACGGGTGCGGCTGAGCTGCGCGCGCTGCTGGCAGGTGAGGACCTGCCCACCGAGGTGCTCTCTGGTGCCGAGGGTCTCTGCCGCGTGGCGGCCGACCCCGGCGTGGACGCGGTGATGGCGGCGATTGTCGGTGCTGCGGGCTTGCGTCCGACGCTGGCGGCGGTGGAGGCGGGCAAAAAAGTCCTGTTGGCCAATAAAGAAGCGCTGGTAATGGCCGGTCCGGTCTTTCTGCGCGCGCTGGCGGCTTCCGCGGCCCAGCTACTGCCGATCGATAGTGAGCACAACGCCATCTTCCAGTGCCTGCCACAGCCCTGTGCCGATCTGGAGGCCGCCGGTGTCGACCGGATCCTGCTTACCGGTTCCGGCGGCCCCTTTCGCACGCGAGCGGTGGATGATTTGCGCCGCGTGACTCCGGATGAGGCCTGCGCCCACCCCAACTGGTCCATGGGGCGCAAAATCTCGGTGGATTCCGCCACCATGATGAACAAGGGCCTGGAGTTCATCGAGGCCTGCCTGCTGTTCAATGCCCGCCCGGATCAGATCGAGGTGGTGGTCCACCCGCAAAGCATCGTGCACTCGATGGTACAGTATCGCGATGGCTCGCTGCTGGCGCAGATGGGCAACCCGGATATGCGCACACCGATCGCCCACGCGCTGTCCTTCCCGGAGCGTATCGACAGCGGCGTTGCGGCACTGGACCTGATTGCGCAAGGGCGGCTGGACTTCGAGAGCCCGGACATGGAGCGCTTTCCATGCCTGCGCCTGGCGCGGGAGGCGATGGATGCGGGCGGCAGCGCCCCCACGGCGCTGAACGCGGCCAATGAGGTCGCGGTTGACGCGTTTCTGCAGGGCCGGTTGGCGTTTACTAGTATTGCCGCTGTAATCGAGCGGGTGATGAAAATGGTGGAGCCGGTTGAACTGACCGGCCTGGACGCAGTCGAAACTGCGGATCGAAATGCACGCAACCTGGCCCGGGAGGTTCTCGGGGCCCTGTGAGGGGCGGTTGCAGAGATTAGTGAGTTTGTAGCGGGATATGGACTTTATTCAAACGGTAATCTGGGCCCTGGTGGCTCTCGGAGTGCTGGTCACCTTTCACGAGATGGGTCACTTCCTGGTGGCGCGTGCGTGTGGTGTCAAGGTGCTGCGTTTCTCCGTTGGGTTCGGGCGTCGCCTGCTGTCCCGCCACGATCGCCATGGCACCGAATTTACCCTGGCGGCGATCCCGCTCGGGGGCTACGTCAAGATGCTCGACGAGCGCGAGGGGCCGGTGCCGCCCGAGGAGCTGCACCGCGCGTTCAATCGCAAGAGTGTATGGGCGCGTATCGCGATTGCCGCGGCCGGCCCCATCGCCAACTTCCTGCTCGCTATTCTGTTGTTCTGGTTTGTGTTCATGGGCGGTACCGCCGGCCCCGTCCCCATTGTCGGGTCGGTGGAGCCCGGCAGCCTGGCTGCGCGCGCGGGCCTGGAGCCGCAGCAGGAAATCGTCGCTGTGGACGGACACCCGACTCCCACCTGGCAGGCGTTGAACTGGCGTCTGGCCAACCGGCTTGGTGACACCGGTACCATCGAATTTACCCTGCGCTATCCCGGCTCGGAGCTGGAGTACCTGAGTGGGGCGGATATTGACCAGTGGCTGTCCGGGCGCGAAGTACCCGACCCGCTGAAAGAGCTGGGACTCGAGCTGTGGACGCCGCCGATCAGAATGATCCTGGCGCAGGTCAACCCGGACACGCCCGCTGCGCGGGCGGGATTGCAGGCCGGCGATAAGATCCTCGCCACTGATGACCGCGTCTTCCAGAGCTGGGAAAGTTGGACCGAGTATGTGCGCGCGCATCCTGAAGAAACCATGCAGGTGGAAGTGGAGCGTGACGGCCAGCGCTTGACGCTGCCGGTCACCCCGGAGCTGGTGACGCTGGATAGCGGCGAGCGCATCGGCCGAATCGGCGTCCTGCCGCAGGGTTCGCCGTGGCCGGATGACAAGGTGCGCACTTACCGCTACGGTATCGCCGAGGCCTTCGCCAAGGGGCTGCAGGAGACCTGGGACAAAACCCGGTTTACCTTCATCAGCCTGAAGAAACTGGTGTTCGGCCAGCTCTCGACCAAGAACTTGAGTGGTCCTATCACCATTGCTAAAGTGGCCGGCACTTCAGCGCATGCCGGCTGGCAGTCATTTCTGTCGCTATTGGCGCTGCTCAGCATCAGCCTCGGTGTTCTTAACCTGTTGCCAATCCCCGTGCTCGATGGCGGGCATCTCCTCTACTACGGTATCGAGGCCGTCAAGGGCTCGCCGGTATCGGAGCGGGTGCAGATGATCGGTCTGCAGGTGGGAATGGCGCTGGTACTCGGCATTATGGGGCTGGCGCTATACAACGATATTGTGCGTTTGTAGGCGGTTACTGCCGCCAATGGCCTCACCGGCGGGAATTCCGCGGGGGAGGGTGGCCCGAAGGGCCGGGGGAGTGGCGCAGCGCGCACTACCCGTCGTTTGGAATTGCGAATAAAAACTCGGAATTAGTAGATGAAAGATTTCCTGAAGGTGGCCTCTCTCGGCCTGACTCTGCCGATCGCCGCGGTGGTTCAGGCGCAGTCGCAGTCGTTTGTGGTCAGCGATATCCGCGTGGAAGGCCTGCAGCGGGTTTCCGCCGGCACCGTATTTGCGGCGCTGCCGGTGCGTGTGGGCGACCGGATCGAGAGCCTGGATATCCAGAGTGCTACGCGCGCGCTGTTCCGTACCGGCTATTTCCAGGATATCCAGATTGGCCGGGAAAACGGTGTTCTGGTTATCACCGTGCGCGAGCGGCCGGCAATTTCCAAAATCGAGATTACCGGCAATAAGGCCATCAAGACCGAAGACCTGCTCAAGGGCATGAAGGACAACGGCCTCGCCGAGGGCCAGATCTTCAAGCGCGCAACGCTGGAAGGACTGGCTCAGGAGTTGCAGCGCCAGTACGTGGCCCAGGGCCGCTACGGTGCCAGCGTAAAAACCGAGGTCAAGGACCTGCCGCGTAACCAGGTGGAGCTTAAAGTGCTGGTGGACGAGGGCTCTGTTGCCGCCATCAAGCACATCAATATCGTCGGTAACAAGGCATTTTCCGACAAGGAGCTGGAGGATATCTTCGAGCTCAAGACCACCGGTTGGCTGTCGTGGCTGAACAGCGACGACAAGTACTCCAAGGAAAAGCTCACCGGTGACCTCGAGCGGCTGGAGTCCTATTACCTCGACCGCGGCTATCTGGAGTTCAAGATCGATTCCACCCAGGTATCCCTGAGCCCGGACAAGCAGAGTGTTTTCATCACCATCAATGTGCATGAGGGCGATGTCTATAAAGTCAGCGATGTGGAACTCGCCGGCAACCCGGTGGTGCCTGAGGAAGAGCTGAAGCGCCTGCTGCTGGTGCGCAAGGGACAGACATTCTCGCAGGTGCTGATGACCACCACCTCCGACTATATTACCAAGCGTCTCGGCAACGAGGGTTATACCTTTGCCGAAGTCAACGGTATGCCGGAGCCGGATGAGAAGAAAAAGACGGTAAAAGTCACCTTCTTTATCGATCCCGGCAAGCGCGCGTATGTGCGCCGTATCAATTTCCGTGGCAATACCCGTACTTCCGACGAAGTGCTGCGCCGCGAGATGCGCCAGATGGAATCCGCTTCCGCTTCCTCCGCCCGTATCGAGCAGTCCAAGGTGCGCCTGGAGCGCCTCGGCTACTTCAAGGACGTGGAGGTCGAGACCAACGAGGTGCCCGGCACCTCCGATCAGATCGATGTGGATTACACCGTCGAAGAGCAGCCGTCCGGTACTATCGGCGGCACCGTCGGTTACGCCCAGCAAAGTGGCCTGGTGCTGGGTGCCAACGTGCAGGAAAACAACTGGCTGGGCACCGGCAAGTCGGTTGGCTTTGCAGTCAATACGTCTCGCTATCAGTCGGTTGCCAATTTCTCCTACACGGACCCCTATTTCACCCCGGATGGTGTGAGCCGCGGTTTCAACGTGTTCTACCAGAATCGCGACTACTCGGAGATCGGTATCTCCAGCTATAACACCACCACCTATGGTGCCGGCCTCAACTTTGGTTACCCGATCTCGGAAATTTCCCGCGTCGGCCTGAATATCGGCTTCAATCACCTGGAGCTGGGCGTCGGTGATACCCCGGTTCAGGAAATCAAGGGCAGTCCGGTTCCCAACGATAATCTGATCGGTCTTATCAGTTCGTCGGATGTGAGCGATATCGACACCGAGCTGGTCGATGCGAAAGACGCCGGGGACGCGCTGAATTTGAGTGACCCGGTTGACCCGGCGCTGCTCAATACGGATTTAAATGGTTTCGTCGACCTGAACGGCGATATGTTTGATTCGTTCTCCATCACCACGTCCTATGCCCGTTCGACCCTGAACCGAGGCATCCTCGCCACGCGCGGTACCTCCCAGCGCCTGTCGATGGAGTTCACCGTGCCCGGCGGTGATCTGGAGTACTACAAGTTTATCTACACCGGTCAGATGTTCCGCCCGCTGACCAAGAACCTGACGCTGCGCCTGCGCACCCGTCTTGGTTATGCGGATGGATACGGCACGACCACCGGTCTGCCGTTCTTCGAGAATTTCTACGGTGGCGGCTTCGGCTCCGTGCGCGGCTTCAAGCGCAACACGCTGGGTCCGAGATCCACGCAGTTTGAATACTATGCCACCGCTCCCTGTGCTGTGAACGCGGACGGTCTCTACTCGAGCTGTTATGTGCAGGATCCGAACACCGGGGAGCTGATCACTGGTGGCTCGAACAACAAGCCGCGTCCTTTCGGTGGCAATGTACTGATGGAAGGCAGTGCTGAAATCATCTTCCCGATTCCGTTCGTGAAGGATCAGCGCTCCATGCAGTCCGCCTTCTTCGTCGACGCGGGTAATGTGTTCGACACCGCTTGTGGTGATTCGCAGCTCAACTGCTACGATATCGATGCCCGATATCTCGACGTTTCTGCCGGTATCGGCCTGACCTGGATCACCGGTTTCGGTCCGTTGACGTTTAGTGTTGCCAAGGCGCTGCAGAAAAACGAGGATGACAAGTCCGAGGTATTCCAGTTCTCACTGGGTAACAGTTTCTAATATTTTCCAACAGAGGTTGCTTGCCTTCGTTGCCCGAAGTAAGTTGCCGCCAACGATAAATAGAGTAATACGGAGAATTCGACGTGCTTAAACAAGTAAAAATTATCGCAGTGCTACTGGTCGGAATCCTGCTGTCCGGCGCCGCCGCGGCACAGAGCAATGTAGCGGTATTCAACCTGCAGGCTGCCATCATGAGCACCGACGTGGCCAAGTCCAAAGTCAACGCGCTGAAAACCAGTTCCGAATACTCCAAACTGCAGAGCAATGCCGAGTCCATCCGCGATGAAGTCAAGAAGATGGCTGAAGATGCCAAGAAGAACGGCATGACCTGGTCCGACGAGCAGAAAGCGGAGCAGCAGCGCAAGATGAACTTCAAGCGCTCCGATTTCGAAAGCACGGTCAAGAAGCTGCGCGCCCTGGAGGGCCAGGTTGGTCAGGAAATCCAGAAAACCATGGCTCCGAAAGCCAAGGCCGCGCTGGAAGCCATCATCAAAGAGAAGAAGTTGGACCTGGTGCTGAACGCCGAGTCCGCTTTCTACGCCGGCCCGAGCTATGACCTGACCGCCGAAGTGGTCAAGCGCATGAACGCCGACAAGAAGTAATTCGCGGCAGCGCTATTGATGACCGACAAATTGACGCTCGCCCGGCTGGCTGACCAGCTGGGCGCAGAGCTGCACCTTGCGCCCGGAGCGGACCCTGAACAGGCCCCCTCCGGGCTCAATACATTGCAGGATGCCACTTCCTCCGAGGTTACCTTCCTCGCCAGCGCCAGTTATCGCCGCTTTCTGGGCGAAACCCGCGCCGCTGCAGTGCTGCTTCGTGCCGACCTGCTGGGAGACTGCCCAGTGTCTGCGCTGGTGGTGGATAACCCGTACCTGGCCTTTGCGCGGGCAACGGCCCTCTACGATCGCGCCCCTGCGGCGGCTGTGGGTGTGCACCCGGCGGCGGTCGTGCACCCGGACGCGCACGTCGATGCCTCCGCGAGTATTGCTGCAGGTGCCGTTATCGAAGCCCGTGCCAGTATCGGTGCGGGGGCGGTAATCGGTGCCAACTGCTTCATCGGTGAGAACAGTGAAATTGGTGCGGGCACGCGCCTGTTCCCCGGGGCGGTGGTCTACCACGGCTGTTCTGTCGGGCGCGACTGCATCCTCCACAGCCAAGCGGTGATCGGCGCCGACGGCTTCGGATTCGCCCCGCACGAGCGCCGCTGGACCAAGATTCACCAGCTTGGCGGAGTCGAGATTGGCGATGAGGTGGAAATTGGAGCCTGTACTTGTATCGATCGCGGCGCACTGGGCAATACTGTCATCGGGCGCGGGGTCAAGATCGACAACCAGGTACAAATCGCGCACAATGTGCAAATTGGTGACTACTCAGCCATAGCTGCCTGTTCGGCCGTCGCCGGCAGTGCAATTATCGGTAGCCACTGCACCATCGCCGGCGGTGCCGGTGTGGTGGGGCACGTGACAGTGGCGGAGGGCAGCCATGTGACTGCCATGACGCTGGTGACCAAATCCATTGAGACCGCAGGGTCATATTCCAGTGGTACGCCTTTTTCCGACAGCCGCAGCTGGCGACGCAACGCAGTGCGCTACGCGCAGCTCGATCAGATCGCGCGTCGCCTGCGGGACGTGGAAAAACAATTGGCGGCTCCGGATGAGCCTGCGGATAGCGAGCGCCGCTAGCGGGGAGCCGAGAGGCGACCTGAAAGACCGCTGATACAGTTTGATTTGTCGTTTTTCGGGGTGCCAGTGTGCCGCAAGTGTACTGGCGCCCCGAAGTGGTTTCTGGGGACATATGAAATGATGGACGTACGCGAAATACGTGAATACCTGCCGCACCGCTACCCTTTTCTGCTGGTGGACCGGGTGGTGGAGCTCGAAGAGGGCAAATATATCAAGGGGTACAAGAACATCTCGGTCAACGAAGAGGTGTTTAACGGCCACTTTCCGGAAGTGCCGATTTTCCCCGGGGTGATGATTGTTGAAGCAATGGCCCAGGTTTCCGGTATCCTCGGCTTCAAGAGCCTGGGTCAGAAGCCTGCGGATGGCTTCCTGTATCTGTTTGCGGGTATCGACGACGTGCGATTCAAGCGCCAGGTGGTTCCCGGTGATCGACTGCAGCTGGAATCAGAAGTGGTGTCCGAGCGCCGCGGTATCTGGAAGTTTGCCTGTAAGGCCAGTGTCGACGGTGAGCTTGCGGCTTCGGCCAATGTTCTGTGTGCGGTGAAAAAGGTCTGACTACAATCGCACTGTGACCAGATCGGTTCCTCTGTGGCGGTGGGACCGATTAAAATGACTGGATGGGCAAAGCGGCTGTTGACCTCAGCGTTTTGTCGGTGCGGATTCTGCACAGAGTCCGGCTGAGTAGGCAGCAATGCCGCTAGGGCGGGTTTCGAGCAACCGCCCCCTTTCAATTTGAACGTCAGTAAGAAAGTCGATAGTGGCCGGGCATGGAGTCCGCCGCAGGCCGGCGCGAGCGCTGTAATGAACGGCGCCATTACCGCGCTGGCTTTTAACTGAGCATCGGTTGTACCGGGGTGGGATACCCCGGTCGATTGCTGACTTGACGAGCTTCCGAGGAGTAGGGCGCAGCATGCAGACAGATATCCACCCCACCGCCATTGTCGACGAATCGGCAATCCTGGGAGAGGGGGTGCGAATTGGTCCTTACACTGTGGTGGGCCCGGGCGTCGAAATCGGGGACGGCTGTGAAATCGCTTCCCACGTGGTGTTGAGTGGTCCCACCAGGCTCGGTCGCAACAACCGCGTTTACCAGTTCGCCACGGTCGGCCAGGACACTCCGGACAAGAAATACCAGGGCGAAGACACCACATTGGTGATCGGCGACGACAATGTGATTCGTGAAGGGGTCACCATACACCGCGGCACCGTGCAGGATCGTGGCGAAACTACCGTCGGCAACGATAACCTGATCATGGCCTACGCGCATATCGGACACGACAGCGTCATCGGTAACCATACGATCCTGGTCAACAACGTGGCGCTGGCCGGGCACGTGGTGGTGCGCGATTGGGCGATTCTCAGTGGTTTCAGCATGGTGCACCAGTATTGCACCATCGGTGAGCATGCGTTTACCGGTATGGGCGCGGCCATTGGCAAGGATGTGCCGGCGTACGTCATGGTGGCCGGCAATCCGGCCGAGGCGAAAACCATCAATGCTGAAGGGTTGCGCCGCCGGGGTTTCAGTCGCGATGAAATTTCGTTGATCAACAAAGCCTACAAGATCGTCTATCGCCGCGGTCTCACGCTGCAGGAAGCCCTGGATGCGCTGCTGGAGCTGCGCGAGCAGTCTGAAGTGGTGCAGCCCTGGATCGAGTCCCTGCAGTCCTCTGCGCGCGGCATCACACGCTGATTTGTGCAGCGCATCCGCTGCGCTACTGGCAGCAATCTGATTATCATTTGAACCTCGGCGGTCGCAATCAGCGGCCGCCGCTGTATTCAGGGGGCAGTGCCCAGTGACAGACACAGGAAAGCCGCTGCGCGTCGGTATCGTTGCCGGTGAGGCATCCGGTGATATTCTCGGCGCAGGTCTGATGGCTGCGCTGCAAAAACGCTATCCGCAGTTGCAGGTGGAGGGAATCGCCGGCCCGCGCATGTTAAAGCTGGGGGCTCGCTCGCTGTTTCCGATGGAGCGGTTGTCGGTGATGGGCCTGGTGGAGCCGCTCAAGCGTTTGCCGGAATTGCTCAGAATCCGTAGCACCCTGCGCCAGCATTTTATCGATAACCCACCGGATGTTTTTGTCGGCATCGATTCGCCGGACTTCAACCTCGGCCTTGAGGCCACGCTAAAGGGCGCCGGTATTCCCACCGTGCACTATGTGAGCCCGTCGGTTTGGGCCTGGCGCCGCGGGCGCCTCAAGAAAATTGCCCGCGCAGTCGATCATATGCTCACGCTGCTGCCGTTCGAGGCGGATTTCTATCGCGAGCACGCCGTGCCGGTGACATTTGTCGGCCACCCGCTCGCCGACGAGATCCCGCTGCAGGTGGATACCGCCGCGGCGCGCCGGGAACTGGGTTTTGCCGAAGATGATCAGGTGATAGCTTTGCTGCCCGGCAGTCGCGGCGGTGAAGTACGCCTTCTGGGGCCGCTGTTCCTGCAGGTGGCGCGCTGGTGTCACCAGCGGCGTCCGCAGTTGAAGTTTGTGCTGCCGGCGGCCAATGCGCAGCGTCTGGCGGAATTGCGTACGCTGCTGGAATCTTATGCCGATGTGCCCGTCACCCTGCTGGACGGCAATTCCCACGCTGCTGTCGCCGCCGCCGACAATGTGTTGATTGCCTCGGGCACGGCCACGCTGGAGACCATGCTGCTGAAAAAACCGATGGTGGTCGCCTACAAAATGGCAAAACTTTCCTACGCGATTTTTTCCCGCATGCTGCAAACATCGTGGGTATCGTTGCCTAACCTGCTGGCGCAGCGGGAGCTGGTGCCGGAAATCCTGCAGGACGATGCTACCCCGGAACGTCTGGGTGCGGCGCTGCTCAGGTACTACGATGATCCGTTGCTGTATGACCAGTTGCAGCGCGATTTCGACGAACTGCACCAGCAGCTGCGCCGCAATGCCTCGGAGCGCGCCGCGGATGCCGTTTGCAGCCTGGTGGATGCCCGCAACTCTGTTTAGGGGCGGTTTGGTCGTGATCAGCGCTCGCCAGCTGGAGCCGCCCTGCCTGTAAAAGACAAAACGTAATGAAAAACAAACAACCTCTGCCGCCCTATATCTGTACTTACAAGGGCGACCTGCTTGCCGGTGTCGATGAAGTCGGGCGCGGCCCCCTGGCCGGTGATGTGGTCGCCGCCGCGGTGATTCTCGACCCGGCGCAGCCGATCGAAGGGCTGGCGGACTCGAAAAAATTGAGTGAAAAAAAGCGCGAGCAGTTGTTCGACCTGATTCGCGCGCGCGCGCTGTCATTCGCCGTGGCGCGCGCCTCGGTGGAAGAGATAGACCGTATCAATATCCTCCACGCCAGCCTGCTGGCCATGCGCCGCGCGGTGGAGCGGTTGTCGGTACAGCCGGAATTTGTCCTGGTGGACGGCAATAAAAAGCCGGACTGGGACTATCCCTGCGATACGGTGGTGAAGGGCGATAGCCGCGTGCAGGCGATCGCCGCAGCGTCGATTCTGGCCAAGGTGACCCGCGATCGGGAGATGGTGGAGTTGGACAGGCAGTATCCGGGCTACGGCCTGGCGGGTCATAAAGGTTACCCGACCAAGGCACACCTGGCAGCGCTGGAGCAGCTGGGGCCGACCCGCATTCACCGGCAGAGCTTTGCGCCGGTGAAGCAGTTGGTGATGGATCTGGCGTGACGAGTGCCGCGGGTGCTCAGCGCTCCCGGTCGCGCCCCACTTTCTTGACCCGCGCGCGGGTAATCATCTTGTCGGAAACTTCGATGATTTCCACCAGGTAATTCAGGATGTAGAAGCTGATATTGCCGTCCGGAATGCTCTCCAGATGCTCCATCGCCAGGCCATTCAGGGTCTTGGGGCCATCGGTGGGCAGTTCCCAGTGCAGGGTACGATTGATATCGCGGATCGAGGTGCCGCCCTCAACCAGGTACCAGCCGTCGCCCTGGGCGACGATTTCCTCGTCCTCGCTGGCTGCCGGGTTGGCGGTGAAGTCGCCGACGATTTCCTCCAGCAGGTCTTCCAGGGTGACAATGCCCATTACCTCGCCGTATTCATCCACCACCAGGCCCATGCGGCGCTTGGTCTTCTGGAAGTTCATCAGCAGTGTCGGCAGGGGCGTCGCTTCCGGCACGAAATAGGGCTCGTCGGTATAGCTTTTCAGCTGCTCCGCGCTGAAGGACTCGGGGCCGTTGCGCAGAATCTGCGCGGCGCGGCGCAGGTGCAGGATGCCGACCACCCGGTTGATATCGCCTGCAAACACCGGCAGGCGCGTGTAGCAGCTCTCCGCCAGTTGCTCCAGGATTTCCTCGCCGGAATCCTCCAGGTCCACGCCGACCACTTCGTTGCGTGGAATCATGATGTCTTCCACCGTGGCCTGGTCGAGGTCGAGTACGTTCAGCAGCATGCCCTTGTGTTTGCTGGGCAGCAGGGCGCCGGATTCGAACACGACAGTGCGTAACTCCTCTGGTGCCAGATGTTCCGCTTCGGACTGTTCACCGGCCTCCACGCCGACGAGGCGCGCGAGGCCATTTGAGACGCTGCCCACCAGCCACACGAACGGCGCCAGCAGGCGCAAAAGCGGCCGCAGTATCAGGCTGGCGGGAAAGGCGACTTTTTCCGGGTGCAGGGCGGCGATGGTTTTCGGTGTCACTTCGGCAAAGATCAGGATCACCACTGTGAGTGCCGCGGTGGCATAGAAAACACCGGCGTCACCGTAGAGGCGGGTGAAGACGGTGGTGGCGATGGAGGTGGCGAGAATATTGACCAGGTTGTTGCCGATCAGGATGGCGCCGATCAGCTTGTCCGGGCGCGACAGTAGCTCCACGGCCCGCTTCGCCCCGCGATGACCGCTCTTGGCCTGGTGGCGCAGGCGATAGCGGTTGAGCGCCATCATGCTGGTTTCGGAGCTGGAGAAGAAGGCGGAGATGACTATTAGAACACCGATCAGGGCGAATAGCAGGCCGGGCGATATCTCGTTCAAGATGAAACTCTATTTATTGGGAAGCGGGGATATTGAAACAGAATTTCACTGGCCGCAAGTTTGCCTGGAATCAGGCGGAAATTAGCCCCAGGTGCTGCGGTGCAGAATCACTTCGAGCACCAGCTTGCTGCCGAAGAAGGCCAGCATCAGCGCGGCGAACGCCGCCAGGGTCCAGCGTACGGCGGTATTACCGCGCCAGCCCAGTTTCCAGTGGCCCCACAACAAAACACTGTAGAGCAGCCAGGCGAGGATCGACAGCACGGTCTTGTGCACCAGATGCTGGGCGAAGAGGTTGTCGACAAACAGGAAGCCGGTAATCAGCGAAGCGGTCAGCAGTATCTGGCCGAAGGCAACCAGGCCGAACAGCAGCGATTCCATCGTCTGCAGCGGTGGCAACAGGCGGCTGATTCCGCCGGGCTTGTGGTTGTGCAGCTGTTGATTCTGGTAGTAGAGGTAGATGGCCTGCAGTGTGGCGATGGTCAGTAGCGAATAGGCGGTGATCGACAGCAGCGCGTGCACGGCGATACCGGTGGACAGCTGCTGGCGCGGTGCCACACCACCCCAGTCGTACACCGCGGCAAATACTGTCAGTACACCCAGAGGCGCCAAGATCAGGATCAGTGGTTGCAGGGGCTGGCGCGTGGCGAGCAGCAGTACCAGCAGATTGATAGTCCAGGACACCAGCGACAGCATTGCCAGCAGGTCGAAGCGGTAGCCGGTGGGGGAAATGAGCGTGTAGTACAGGGAGATACCGTGGGCGACCAGTGCACCGGCCAGCAGCGCCAGCAGCGGCACCATGTGCGGCTGGCGCTGGCGCAGGTAGCTCATGGCCGCCAGAATTGTGGTGGCTGAGTAGAGTGCGATTGCCGTCCAGTGGGCGAATGCCGCCATCGATGAATCCGTGTCTCGGTTGCGATAGGGCGGCAGTGTGGCACAGCGCGCCGGTGCTGGAAAGTCCGCTGAAGGAGCCCAGCGCCGTTCTGGCGGGGATTCAGGTATTCGGACGTTTGGGTGCGGTGCTGCTGCCGCGAGTCATCTGTTCAGGTGTCCTGTCAGCCGGTGGCCGGGCCCGGGTGTCGCTACGATTGCCGGGAGTCCGGTCAAAGCCGTGGCATTGGGTGGTTGCGCCGGAGTTTCGGCTGCGCCGGCGCTTGAGCTATACTGCCGCGCCACGAGAGCCGGGAGCTGTGCTTCCGCAATACAGTGCCGATGCCCAGCGGAGCGGCGGTCGGCCAGCCAGATAGAGATCGAGACGTATCTATGTTCGACAACCTGAGCGACCGCCTGTCGGCGGCGTTAAAGAAGGTCACCGGTAAAGCGCGCCTGACGGACGACAATATCCGCGACACGCTGCGCGAGGTGCGCAAGGCGCTGCTGGAGGCCGATGTGGCCCTGCCGGTGGTGAAGGCATTTGTACAGCAGGTTCGCACCGCGGCGGTGGGTCAGAAAGTCAGCACGGCGCTGAACCCGGGCCAGCAGTTCGTCAAGATTGTCAATGACGAGTTGGTCAAGGTCATGGGCGAGGCGGCTACGCCGCTGAACCTGGCAGTGCAGCCGCCGGCGGTGATCCTGATGGCGGGTCTGCAGGGTGCCGGTAAGACCACCAGTGTGGCCAAGCTGGCCAAGTACCTGCAGGAGCGCGAGAAGAAGAAGGTCATGGTGGTCAGTGCGGACGTCTACCGCCCCGCGGCCATCAAGCAGCTGGAAACCCTGGCCGGTGAGGTGGGGGCGCTGTTCTATCCCTCCACTCCCGAGCAAAAGCCGCTGGATATCGCCAAGGGCGCGATGGACGCCGCGCGCAAGCAGTTCGCCGATGTGCTGATCGTGGATACCGCCGGCCGCCTGCATATCGACGAGCAGCTGATGGACGAGATCCGCGAGCTGCACGGCACGCTGGATCCGGCCGAGACGCTGTTCGTGATCGACGCGATGATCGGCCAAGACGCGGTCAACACGGCCAGCGCCTTTAACGAAGCGCTGCCGCTGACCGGTGTCATCCTGACCAAGGCAGACGGCGACGCCCGCGGCGGTGCGGCGCTGTCGGTGCGCCATGTGACCGGAAAGCCGATCAAGTTTATTGGTGTTGGTGAGAGGACCGACGCGCTCGAGACTTTCCACCCGGACCGCATCGCTTCACGCATTCTCGGTATGGGCGACATCATGTCGCTGATCGAGGAGGCGGAGCAGAAGATCGACAAGGCCAAGGCCGAGAAGCTGGTCAAGAAGGTGCAGAAGGGCAAGGGCTTCGATCTGGAAGACCTGCGCGACCAGCTGCAGCAGATGCAGAATATGGGCGGCCTGGGCTCCCTGATGGAAAAGATGCCGGGTATGGGCGGTATGGCACAGATGGCCCAGCAGGCGGATATGGGCAAAGAGTTCAAGCGCATGGACGCCATTATCGGTTCCATGACGCCCGCCGAGCGCCACAACCCGGATATTCTCAGCGGCTCCCGCAAGCGCCGTATCACTGCCGGTTCCGGCACCCAGATCCAGGACCTGAATCGCCTGCTCAAGCAGCACAAGCAGATGGGCAAGATGATGAAAAAGCTCAAGGGCGGCGGCATGGGCAAGCTGATGCGCGGTATGGGCGGCCTGCCGGGCATGGGCGGTGGTGGTGGCACCGGGGGGATGGGCGGCATGGGCGGTATGCCCGGCGGCCTGCCTCCGGGGTTCCGCAAGAAATAGC
This sequence comes from Microbulbifer sp. SAOS-129_SWC, assembly GCF_039696035.1. Classification (GTDB taxonomy): domain Bacteria; phylum Pseudomonadota; class Gammaproteobacteria; order Pseudomonadales; family Cellvibrionaceae; genus Microbulbifer. Next base: position 2,928,422 of record NZ_CP155567.1, on the reverse strand, counting down.
CGGAACTCCAGGTACACAGGCGGGCTGGTAGCCCGCGTTTATCTTTGATGGCCTTGCGAGAGAGCCTTGAAAGCGGCTCTGTGGCGCGGGCGTTGCTCAGGAGGGAGTTTGCCGATTTTGGGTGGATTCCCCGCTATACAAACTACGGGCGGTACATTAGAATACGCCGCCTTTCAGCCGGGTGCGCTTCCGGCTCGGATTGTTGTAGGTGGTCGCCGAAGAAGGTGGCTGCCCAGTGTTGAAACTACAGGAAAGCTACATGGTAACCATTCGTTTGGCTCGTGGCGGTGCTAAGAAGCGCCCGTTTTATCACCTGACTGTGACTGACAGCCGCAAATCCCGCGACGGCCGTTTCATCGAGCGCGTCGGCTTCTTCAACCCGGTTGCCCGCGGTCAGGAAGAGCGTCTGCGCGTTGATCGTGAGCGTGTTGAGTACTGGGTAGGCCAGGGCGCCCAGGTCTCCGACCGCGTCAGCAAGCTGCTGAAAGAGTCTGCTTGATTCAAGCCGAGCTGCGGGTGTGCCTGTGACGTCAGTTAATCCTGAGAGCAGCGGCTCCAAATCCGCTGACCTGGTCACTGTCGGGCGCATCACCGCGGTGTACGGCGTTCGCGGTTGGGTAAAGGTGCATTCCTTTACCGAGCCGATGGACAATATTCTGCAGTTCGCCGATTGGTGGTTGCAGAGCCCCTCTGGCTGGGAACCGCTGCAGGTGGATGGTGGAAAGCGCCACGGTAAGGGCTTGATTGTCCATATCGAGGGTGTCGATGACCGCGACCTGGCGGCGCAGTACTGCCAGCGGGATATCGCTGTGCGGCGCAGTGAACTGCCATCCCTTGAGGCGGGTGAGTTCTACTGGCACCAGCTGGAAGGTCTGCGCGTGATCAGCCGTTTCGACGGCCGCGAGTGCGATTTCGGCTGCGTGGTGCGGATGATGGAAACCGGTGCCAACGACGTACTGGTCGTGCGCGGTGGCAAGGACGGGCGCGAGCGCCTGATCCCTTACCTGCCGGGCGAGTTCATCAGCGATATCGACCTGGAAGCCGGTGTGATCACCGTCAACTGGGATCCGGAATTCTGATGGTCGATACCAAGCGTATTGCGCTGGTCAGTATCTTCCCGGAGATGTTCGCGGCCCTGACCGATTACGGGATTAGCGGGCGCGCGGTCAAAGATGGCCTGCTGGAGGTGCGCTGCTGGAATCCACGGGATTTCACCAGTGATCGCCACCGCACTGTGGATGACCGCCCCTACGGCGGCGGACCCGGCATGGTGATGCTGGCGGAGCCCCTCTACCAGGCCCTGACCGAGGCTCGAGCCTGGGCCGAAGAGGGCGGTGCGCCGGCGCGCAGTATCTATCTGTCCCCCCAGGGGCGGCAGCTGGATCAGGGCGGTGTCGAGGCGCTGTCTGCGGCGGGTAACCTGGTGTTGCTGGCCGGGCGCTATGAGGGGATCGACGAGCGCATCGTCGAGACGCTGATCGACGAAGAGTGGTCCATCGGCGACTACGTTTTAAGTGGTGGCGAACTCGCTGCCATGGTGCTGGTGGATACGGTCACGCGGCTGATTCCCGGCGCGCTGGGGCACGATCAGTCGGCGGTGGAGGACTCCTTCGCCCGCGGGTTGCTCGACTGCCCGCATTACACCCGCCCGGAAGTCTACCGGGACAGGGTGGTGCCGGAGGTGTTGATGTCTGGCAACCACGAGAAGATTCGCCGCTGGCGCCTCAAGCAGGCACTGGCGCGCACTGAGCAGCGCCGTCCCGACCTGCTGGAAGGGCTGGCGCTGGACGACGAGCAGAAGCAACTGCTGGAGGAGATCCGGCGGGAGCGCAATGCTGAACAGAATTGAGGACGCGCCGAAGTTCAGGCTTGGGGGCGTTCAGAGGCCGGATTCGCCGGGAGGCGTGAGTAATCTGGTGAACTAGCTGAGAAGCTACACAATCGCAGGGTTCCACAGAGCCCGTATTTGGGAGTATTCCAAATGACTAACAAAATCATCCAGCAGCTGGAACAGGAACAGCTGAAGAGCGACGTTCCGGCCTTTGCTCCGGGCGACACTGTTATCGTTCAGGTGAAGGTTAAAGAAGGTAACCGCGAGCGTCTGCAGGCGTTTGAAGGTGTTGTTATCGGCAAGCGTAACCGCGGCCTGAACTCTTCCTTCACCGTGCGCAAGATTTCCCACGGTGTCGGCGTAGAGCGTACCTTCCAGACTCACAGCCAGCTGGTCGACAGCATTTCGGTCAAGCGTCGCGGCGACGTGCGCCAGGCCAAGCTGTACTACCTGCGCAACCTGACTGGTAAGGCGGCGCGCATCAAGGAAAAGCTCAACTGAGTGTTTCCTTGCGCGAACTGAAGAAGCCGGGGCAGAGATGCCCCGGCTTTTTTTATGCCTGAACGGTGTGATTTCCACCTTTTGGCTGTCCCGGGAGCTGCGTCGTGGTACCGCTGTGGCGGATATGGTAAAACGCGCCATAGAGCACATTTGTCGCCGTTTGATGCCATACTGGCGGGAACCGGATGCCGGCCTTTCAGTCGAAACCAGAAGAATTACAGGAGCTATCGACCAATGACGTTTTTCAACAAGTCGCTGATGCTGGTTGGCGCATTCATCGCCCTGGCGGGCTCTGCCGCCCACGCCGAGGTCGACGCCGCCGTGGTCAAGACCATCAAGGCAAACCTCAAGGCCGGCAATCCCAAGGCCAGCTACGGCGAAGTGCGCGAAAGCCCGATCAACGGCGTCTATGAGGTCGATATCGATGGCGGCACCAACACGCTGTTCGTGTCGGCCGATGGCAAGCACTTCATCTACGGCGACCTGTATGGGATGGCCGGCGGCAAGATGGTGAATATGTCCGAGAAGCGCCGCACCACCCAGCGCGCCAAGATCATGGACAGCCAGGACATCAAGGACATGATCGTCTACTCGCCGAAGGGCAAGACCAAGGCGCATATCTATGTGTTCACCGATGTGGACTGCGGCTACTGCCGCAAGCTGCACAAAGATGTGCCGAAGTTGAATGCGATGGGAATCGAGGTGCGCTATCTGGCCTTCCCGCGTGCTGGCCTGAACTCCCTGAGCTACCGCAAGGCGGCCACCGCCTGGTGCGCCAAGGATCGCAAGAAGACCCTGACTGCGCTGAAAAACAACGAGAATGTGCCCCTGAATGTCTGCGCGAACAACCCGGTGGCGAAGGAATATCACCTGGGCAACGACGTTATCGATGTGCGCGGCACACCGACCATTGTGCTCGAAGACGGCACCGTGGTACCCGGTTATCTGCCGCCGGCCACCCTGGCCAGGGCTCTCGGGATTTAAATGACTCCGGGTGGCGGCCGCCCGGCTGCCACCCTTATTACCCGCCGCCTTATCGCTTGATCTTGCGCGGCTGGGTCATGTTTTCCGGCGCGAGAATTTCTTCCAGCGCCATTTCACTCAGTAATCTTTCTTCCAGCACCAGTTCCCGGACACTGCGCCCGCTCAACAGGGCCTGTGCGGCGATGCGGGTGGCGTTTTCATAGCCGATGAACGGCGTTACCGCGGTAATCAGGCCGATACTGTTTTCCACCAGTTCCCGACAATGCGCTTCGTTGGCGGTGATACCGCTGATGCAGCGATCGGCCAGGGTGTGCATGGCCTGGGTCATCAGGCGCATGGATTGCAGTATGTTGAAGGCGATTACCGGTTCCATCACATTCAGCTGCAGCTGGCCGCTCTCGGCGGCGAGAGTGATGGTGAGGTCGTTGCCGATCACCTGGTAGGCGACCTGGTTGACGACTTCCGGGATTACCGGATTGACCTTGCCGGGCATAATCGAGGAGCCCGGTTGCATCGGCGGCAGGTTGATCTCGTTGAGGCCGGCGCGGGGACCACTGGAGAGCAGGCGCAGGTCGCTGCAGATCTTGGAGATCTTTACCGCGATGCGCTTCAATACGCCGGAAAACATGACGAAGGCGCCCATATCCGAGGTGGCTTCGACCAGGTTGGAAGCGCAGACAAAGTCGATAGCAGAAATTTCGGAAAGTGCATCGACCACCATTTGCCGGTAATCGGGGTCGGTATTGATCCCGGTGCCGATGGCGGTGCCGCCCATATTGATCTCGCGGAACAGCAGCACCAGTTCCTTCACCCGGTCGACGTCCTCGCGCACGGTGGCGGCGAACGCGGCGAACTCCTGGCCGAGGGTCATGGGTACGGCGTCCTGCAGTTGCGTGCGCCCCATCTTGATCACGCTGGCGAATTCATCAGCCTTGCGATCGAACTCTTCGCACAGTTGCTCCATCGAGTCCACCAGTTCGCTGTAGCTCAGCAGTATGGCGAGGTTGATGGCGGTGGGGTAAACGTCGTTGGTGGATTGGGACAGGTTGACGTGGTTGTTGGGGTGCACGTGGGTGTAGTCACCCTTGCTGCGGCCGAGCAATTCCAGGCTGCGGTTGGCGATGACTTCGTTGGCGTTCATATTGGTGGAGGTGCCGGCGCCGCCCTGGATCATGTCGACGAGGAAGTGGTCGTGCAGTTGGCCCGCGATGATTTCGTCGCAGGCGCCGCCGATGGCGTGGGCAATTTCCCCGTCCAGGTAGCCTAGTTCAGTGTTGGCGCGGGCGGCGGCTTTCTTGACCATTGCCAGGGCTTTCACCAGGTTGGGGAAGTGATTCAGGGTGATGCCGGTAATCTGAAAATTTTCCAGCGCGCGCAGCGTCTGGATGCCGAAGTAGGCTTCGTCGGGCACTTGGCGGTCGCCGAGCAGGTCGTGCTCCAGGCGCGTGGCGGCGCCGGCGGCAAACAGCGGGGTGGGTTTCAGGGTGTGAAATGCGCTCGTCATTACTGCTGGTTCCTGTGAGGCTGTGCTCTTTGTTTGGGTGTGTGCTTAGAGAGTTGGGTGGCGGTGCCGCTACCGGGTACAGCTTTGTGAGACACGCCGTATACCCATCCCTGGGGGCTCGGCACCGGCATCCATTCCGGTGACGGTCTCACAAAGCTGCACCCGGCATCGTCACCTTGGCAGAGCGTCCAATCAAAGGCGCAGTATTGCGCCTGGTGGCAGCACCTGCGCTGTTGATCTGGTTGCTAGCCAATGGATGTTCGTCGACCTGTGTTAAAGCGGCTTGGCAAAAAAACTTGGCGAGGTCTCGCCGGCCGCCGCGCGGATATTTTCACGGATATTACGGTTGATCTCGTCGGAATCCGGACCGAACACGCCGCAGAGCTTTAACGCACTGCGCACGCTGATATTGCGCCCCAGCGATTCCAGTACCACCTTGGTGCATACCGGTTCACGCCGGTCGCTGGCGGAGACGCCCAGCTTCAAACCGGACAGATAGCTGACGCGGCTTTTGTAGGTGGGGTAGAGGATGGTCTGGGCGATTTCGTTGTGGGTCAGCGCTTCGTAACCGATCAGGAAAATGCGTTCGGAAAGAAAGAAAAGCATGCCGCGGTAGCGGGACTTGTACCACTCTTCCCGGTCCGGATAGCGCATGCGCTCGAAGCGCTGGAAATAATAACCCTCACCGTCGCTCTCGATGCGCAGCAGGCTGCGGATAATGTAGTCCTGGAAGGTCATCGAGTAGTGGTATTCGAAGTAGTAGCCGAGGTATTTGTCGGCGTGTCCCTGCGAGGCGCGCATCAGCCGCTCGATATCGGCGCGGTAGGGGCGCGGTGCGGCGGTGTCGCTGTCCGGTGCGTTGCGCACGCGCACTATCTGTGCGAACTGCTCGTGGGGCATCTGGATTTCGTGGGGTTCTACCCCGAAGAAATCGCAAATTTTCGTCAGCGTATAGTGCGACGGGCGGGTGTCGCCGTTCAGATATTTGTTGAACTGCGCCCGGTTGACGCCCATGCGCCGGCAGACTTCCGCAATAGAGCGGTAGAAGCTGCACAGCAGGCGCAGGTTTTGCGAAAAATTGCTGTTCATAGGCATCGCAATGTCAGTCCGTGATCAAGGTTCTGGTGCCGGTCAGGGAGTACATTCCCCGCACAGGGGGGTGGTCATCAGTTTTCTCACTTGTGACTCGGGTAACCCCATCGCCAGCAGGTGATTGAGTTTGGTAAAGGCGGCCTCGCTGGTCATATCCAACCCGCCGATGACGCCGGCATCGCGCAGTGCCGAGCCGGCTGCGTATTTGTCCAGGTCCACACGGCTCTCCAGGCACTGGGACACGGCGACACAAATGGTGCCGCGCTGGGTCGCCTGCTCCAGCTGTTGCGCAAAGGCGGGGTCCTGGCTCGGGGCGTTGCCGGTGCCGTAGGCTTCTATCACCAGGCCGCGCGGCCGGTATTCGAGCAGCTTGCCAATAAAAAAGGGCGAGATGCCGGGAAACAGCTTCAGCAGAGCGACGCCGCCGTCGGCAAATTCCGGCAGCTGGAAATTGCGCTCGGTCGCCGGCACCAGTAGCGCGCCGCGGTCCAGGGAGACCTGAATGCCGACTTCGCCCAGTAGCGGGTAGTTGGGTGAGGCGAAGGCGTCCAGAGAGCCGGCGCTGACCTTGGTGGCGCGGTTGCCGCGCAGCAGTTTGCCGTTGAAGTAGAGGCTCACTTCCGCCAGGGAACTGTCCGCGCTCAACAGCAGCGCGGCGATCAGGTTGTTGTGCGCGTCGCTGCGCATCTCGCGCAGGGGGATCTGCGAGCCGGTGACGATCACCGGCCGATCGAACCCCTGTAGTGCGAACGACAGCGCGGCGGCGGTATAGGCCATGGTGTCGGTACCGTGCAACACCACAAAGCCGCTGTAGCGGTCTGCGTTGTGGGCAATGCGGGCGGCAATGCGATACCAGTCGGCGGGTTGCATGTTGGCGCTGTCGAGGAGTTGCTCGAGGGCGATGAAGTCGTAGTCCGGCAACTCGTTGCCGGCATCTGCCAGCAGTTGCTCCAACAGTGCCTGCAGGTCCGCGTCGGGGATATAGCCGGAGGCGCTGCGGCGCATGCCGAGGGTACCGCCGGTGTAGAGAATCAGGGTCTTCTGCATAATATGGCTGCGGGTCTACCGCGTCCTGGCTGGGTCAACATTGGCGGGCTGTATTTTTCGCTATCACGCTCGCTGGCGCAATTTCGCTGGCTGTTGGCAGGTGATGCTAGTAGATGCTTTTATAGCATCAGTTTGCGCAGGTTGCTGAAGGATGATGATTTGGTTGCGAGGTGGCCGCCGGAGCCGGCTGCGGTGTGGATTGGCGGCCGCCGCGCGCGCAATTTTATTGACATTTTGCCCCTCATCTCAGTAAGGTTGTCGTCCTTTTGTCGTTGTCTATTACCACTTATTGCGCTGATGCCGATCCGCTTCTGGCATCGGGGCTGTCTTGCGCGGAGGGAAGTTGTGAGCGCACCCGTCGAAGTAACCACCGAATTGCATGCCTCTCAGGCCGACAACCCGCGCCGCGCGGCGCGTATCGGTATCTGTGGCCTGGGCACCGTGGGCAGTGGCACTGTCAATGTGATGGCGCGCAACATCGAAGAGATCGCGGCCCGCTGCGGTCGCCCGGTGGAGATCGTGCAGATCGGCGCGCGCCGCGACAATCCCGCCTGCGACACCAGCACCTACAACGTCACCCGTGAAATCTTTGATGTGGCGAGTAATCCGGATGTCGATATCCTGGTGGAGCTGATCGGCGGCACCACCGTGGCCCGCGAACTGGTGCTGACCGCGATCGAGCACGGCAAGCACGTCGTCACCGCCAATAAGGCATTGATTGCCGAGCACGGCAACGAACTCTTCGCCGCGGCCGCCGCCAAGGGCGTGACCATCGCCTACGAGGCCGCCGTGGCCGGCGGTATCCCGATCATCAAGTCCCTGCGCGAGGGGCTGGTGGGCAACCGCATCCAATGGCTGGCGGGGATCATTAACGGTACCGGCAACTACATCCTCACGGAAATGCGTGAGAAGGGCAGAAGCTTTGCCGAGGCGCTGAGCCAGGCCCAGGCGCTCGGTTACGCCGAGGCCGACCCGACCTTCGATGTGGAGGGCATCGACGCGGCGCACAAGCTGGTGATCATGGCCTCGCTGGCGTTCGCCATTCCGCTGGCCTTCGACAAGGTTTACTGCGAGGGCATCAGCGGTGTCACCAGCGAGGATATCCGCTACGCCGACGAGCTGGGCTACCGGATCAAGCACCTGGGTATCGCCCGGCGCACCGAGCAGGGCGTCGAGCTGCGCGTGCACCCGACCCTGATTCCGCAGCGCCGCCTGATTGCCAACGTCAACGGTGTCATGAACGCGGTGCTGGTCAACGGTGATGCCGTGGGCCCGACCCTTTACTACGGCGCCGGTGCCGGCGCCGAGGCCACGGCCTCGGCGGTGATTGCCGATATCGTCGATGTGGCGCGCACCCTGGAATCGGCTCCCGACCAGCGGGTGCGGGCTTCCGGTGTCGCCGAGGGCGCGCAGAACGGCGGCGAGGTGCTGCCGATGGACGAAGTGGTTACCAGCTATTACCTGCGTATCTCCGCGCACGACAAGCCCGGGGTCATGTCCCAGGTGGCGCGGATCTGCAGTGACGAGGGCATTAGCATCGAGGCCCTGATCCAACACGAACCCGCCGATGGCGAGGCCCTGGTACCGGTGGTGATCCTCACCAGCCGCGCCAAGGAGGCGCGCCTGCGCGAGGCGGTGGCGCAGATCGAGGCGCTGGATACTGTCGAGGGCTCTGTTGTGCGTATTCGTGTGGAGCCACTTGGTTAATATTCTCGGCAGAACAAGCGCCAATACTTGATGCGAAGGTCCTGATGCCGGGAGTTGTTTGCGGGACCTTATGAGGCAGGGATGCCGATTAGAGCCTACACGGACGTATGTACGGCGTGTCCCGCAAACAACTCCCGGTAGCAGGGCCGCCCAGGTCTTTCTTGCCGAGACCAGCGCCTCGCTTAGTGCCAGTTGCCACCCTTGTAGCCATGAATTTTTAGTTTCAGTAATCGAAAAGACACCGTGAAATTTATCAGCACCCGCGGCCGTGCGCCGTCTCTGTCCTTTGCCGACACCGTACTCACCGGCCTCGCCAGCGACGGCGGCCTCTATGTGCCGGAATCCCTGCCGACCTTTTCCCGCGACGAGATCGCGGACATGGCCGGGCTCGACTACCGCGAGCTGGCGTTTCGCATTATCCAGCCGTTTGTCGGCGACGACCTCAGTGACGACGAGCTGCGCGGCATTATCGAACGCGCCTACGAAAACTTCCGTCACAGCGCCGTGGCACCGCTGGTGCAGACAAATACCAGCGAGTGGATTCTGGAGCTGTTCCACGGGCCGACGCTGGCGTTCAAGGACTTCGCCCTGCAGTTTCTCGGCCAGCTGTTCGACCACCTGCTGAAAAAGCGCGGCGAGCGCGTGGTGATCATGGGGGCCACTTCCGGGGATACCGGTTCCGCCGCCATCGAGGGCTGCCGCCACTGCGACAATATCGATATCTTTATCCTGCACCCGCACAACCGGGTGTCGGAGGTGCAGCGCCGGCAGATGACCACGGTGCTGTCGGACAATGTGTTCAACATTGCCCTCGAAGGGAACTTCGACGATTGCCAGAACATGCTCAAGGCCAGCTTTGCCGACCAGTCGTTCCTGCCCGACGGGCGCCGCCTGGCGGCGGTCAACTCGATCAACTGGGCGCGCATCATGGCGCAGATCGTCTACTACTTTTACGCCGCGGTGAACCTGGGCGCACCGGCGAAAACGGTCAACTTCTCCGTACCCACCGGCAACTTCGGCGATATCTTTGCCGGCTACCTGGCGCGGCAGATGGGCCTGCCGATCGAGCAACTGGTGATTGCCACCAACGCCAACGACATACTGCACCGCTGCATCAGCGCCAACGACCACTCGCCGCAGCCGCTGGTGCACAGCCTGTCGCCGAGCATGGACATCATGGTGTCGAGCAACTTCGAGCGGCTGCTGTTCGATCTGTACGGCCGCGATGGCGCCGCCGTATCCGAGCTGCTGGCGGACCGCAGTGTGCCCATGCACCTGAGCGAGGCGGCGCTGGGCAAGGCGCGCGAGGTCTTCTCCTCCTGTTGCGTCGACGACCGCCGCACCGTCGAGGTGATTCGCGAGGTCTACGAGTCCACCGGCTACCTGCTGGACCCGCACACCGCCATCGGCGTCGAGGCCGCGCGCAAGGTGCGCCGCTCGATGTCGCAGCCGATGGTTTGCCTGTCCACCGCACATCCGGCAAAATTCCCCGATGCGGTGGCCCGCGCGCTGCCGACCGAGCAGATTCCCCTGCCTGCGCATATGCAGGGGCTGTTCGAACGCGAGGAGCGCATGAAAGTGCTCCCCAATGACCTGGCGCAGGTGCACGACTTTATCGCCACCGCGCTGGAGTGAGACTTTGACTAGCTGAGTAACCATGCCAACAAAAATTCAGCGGCGGCCAGTGGATTTGTCCACTGGCCGTTTTGCTTCTGACACACCGAAAATCCTGCAGCGGGTCCTGCTCGGCCGCGGCGTGACCAGCGAGGCGGATCTGGACCATCGCCTCGCCAAACTGCACGCACCCCAGGCAATGCGCGGCATGGAGCGGGCCGTGCAACTGCTGGTGGAAGCCGTGCGCGCGCAGCAGAAAATCCTGATCGTGGGCGACTTCGACGCCGACGGCGCCACCAGCAGTACGCTGGCGGTACTGGCGCTGGGTGCCATGGGCGCGCCCGCGGTGGAGTTCCTGGTGCCCAACCGCTTCGACTTCGGTTATGGGCTGACGCCGGAAATCGTCGAGGTGGCGAAAGAGTCGGCCCCGGACGTGTTGATCACCGTCGACAACGGCATCAGCAGCATTGACGGTGTTGCCGCGGCCAGGGCCGCCGGCATGACGGTGATCGTCACCGACCACCACTTGCCCGGGGCGCAGCTGCCGGAGGCGGATGCGATCGTCAACCCGAACCAGCCCGACTGCGACTTCCCCAGCAAGAACCTGGCCGGGGTGGGGGTCATCTTCTACCTGCTGAGCCGCCTGCGCAGTGCGCTGCAAGACAGCGGCTGGTTTACAGAGAGCGCCTTTGGTTCTCTGGGATTGCGTGCACCGAATATGGCCGAGTACCTGGACCTGGTGGCGCTGGGCACGGTGGCGGACCTGGTGCCGCTGGATCACAACAACCGCATTCTCGTGCACCAGGGCATCGCGCGGATTCGCGCCGGCCGCTGCCGGCCGGGTATCTCCGCGCTGATGGAAGTGGCCGGGCGCGACCGGCGCAAACTGTCGACCACCGATATCGGCTTTATCCTCGGCCCGCGCATCAACGCTGCCGGGCGCCTGGACGATATCGGCACCGGCATCCGTTGCCTGCTGACCCGCGATCCCACCGAGGCGCGCGAGCTGGCGGCGGAGCTGGATGCGCTCAACCGCGACCGCAAGGCAATCGAGCAGGGCATGCAGCGCGAGGCCATGGCGGCGCTGGATAAACTGCAGCTCGATGGCGAGATACCGTGGAGCCTGTGTCTCTACGATGAGGGCTGGCACCAAGGCGTGGTGGGGATCCTCGCCAGCCGCATCAAGGAGAAATTCCACCGCCCGGTGATCGCGTTTGCCGAGGGCGACAGTACCTCAACCTCGGGCCTGATCAAGGGCTCGGCGCGCTCGATACCCGGTTTACATATTCGCGACGCGCTCAGCGATGTGGCCGCCGCGCATCCGGAATTGATCGCCAAGTTCGGCGGCCACGCCATGGCCGCGGGCCTGAGCCTGCAGCGGGAACATTTCCCCGCGTTTACCGCGGCGTTCGAGGCCGCGGTGCGCAACCGGCTGCAAGAATCCCAGTTGCAGGCGGTGATCGAATCCGACGGCGAGCTGGAAGCGGCAGAGTTCACCATGCACACCGCCGCCACGCTGCGCGCCTGCGCCCCCTGGGGGCAGGCGTTTCCCGAACCGCAGTTTGACGGTGAGTTCCTGCTGCTGCAGCAGCGTATCGTCGGCGAACGCCACCTGAAAATGGTGGTGGCACCGCTGGACAACCCGCAGCTGGCCCTGGATGCCATCGCTTTCAATGTGGACACGGACCAGTGGCCGCAGGCCGTTGAGCGGGTGCAGCTGGCCTACAAGCTGGATATCAACGAGTTTCGCGGGCGGGAGTCGTTGCAGTTGCTGGTCAGTTATCTGGAAGCGGTATAGGTAATCTGCCGGCCCGGGCGAACACAAGGTTCGCCCCTACACATCAGTCTGCGTGGTTTTAAACCCACTGTGGCGCTTGCGGAGCCTATGGGGCACAGAAGTTGATAGGCGCACCAGACGGGTTCCGTAGGGGCGAACCTTGTGTTCGCCCCCGCACTGAGCGGGCCGACAGGGTCTCCAACAACTCTTTTATTCCAACCGATGTAACCGCGGTAAACCCTGTGTTTGCCCGAAGGAATTCACACAATGCAACGCAAACAAGTCCAGGCAGAAATCCTGCTGCTACTGGCCGCTTTTTTCTGGGGCCTGGCCTTCGTGCCGCAAAAGGTGGCGATGGAGCATATCGAGCCGCTGGCGTTCAACGCCTGGCGCTTCTTCCTCGGCGGCCTGATCCTGATTCCCATCGTCTCCTGGCTGTCGCGGCGCGCGCCCAAGCTCACCCACGAGATGCAGCCGGGCGAAGAGGGCGGTGGCCGGGTTGCGCACAGCTGGCGCGCCTGCCTGCCCGGCGGCGCGATCCTGGGATTCTGGCTGTTTCTCGGTGCGGCACTGCAGCAGGCGGCGCTGCTGTACACCACTGCCGGGCGCGTCGGTTTTATCACCGGCTTCTACCTGTTGCTGGTGCCGGTGATCGGGCTGTCTCTCGGCCACCGCACCAACCGCTGGACCTGGGCCGGTATCGGCCTGGCACTGCTGGGCCTGTACTGGCTGGCGGACTTCAGCGAGAAGGCGCAACTGGTCGGTGATCTGATGGCCTTTGCCAGCGCCTTCGTGTTTGCGATCCAGGTGTTGTCGGCGGACCACCTGGTGCGTCGCTACGACGCGCTGCGCCTCGCCTGTGTGCAGTTCCTTGTGTGCGGCGCGCTGTCGGCAGTCGCCTCGCTGATTGTGGAGCAACCGAGTCTGCAAGCGGCGATCGACGCGGCCTGGCCGATTGCCTACATGATGATTTTCTCCACCGCCATCGCATTTACCTTCCAGCTACTGGCCCAGCGCCATGCGGCGCCGTCGCACGCCACGGTGATCATGAGCCTGGAATCGGTGTTTGCGCTGGCGGCCGGCTGGCTGCTGCTGAACGAATTGCTCTCCGGGCGCGAACTGCTCGGCTGCGGCTTGATGCTGGCCGGTATGCTGGTCAGCCACTACGGCAATCACACCGGCACTCACCACTGATACGAGAGGTAATGGATTGATGGACGCGCTCGACCTGACCCGACTCGCACTGTTCGTGCCGACATTTTTTCTGGTGTCGATCACCCCGGGCATGTGTATGACCCTGTCGCTGACGCTGGGCATGACCGTCGGCGTGCGCCGCACCCTGTGGATGATGGCCGGCGAGCTGCTGGGGGTGGCGATGGTGGCGCTGGCCGCCGTGCTCGGTGTCGCCGCGATGATGCTCAAGTACCCGACCGCCTTTTTGGTGTTCAAATGGCTGGGCGGTGCCTACCTGGCCTGGCTGGGTATCCAGATGTGGCGCGCGCGCGGCCGCATGGTGCTGGTGGCGCCCACCGAGCGCACGGCCGACGCGCCGTTGCCGACGCGCCGCGCGCTGGCCCTGCAGGGCTTTGTCACCGCGGCCGCCAATCCCAAGGGCTGGGCTTTCTGTATCGCGTTACTGCCGCCATTTATCAATGACAGCGCCCCGCTGGCACCGCAGCTGGTGGCCATGCTTGCTATCATCATGCTGACGGAAACAACGTGTCTGTTGATCTACGCCAGCGGTGGCCGCACCCTCAGCGGCCTGTTGGCGCGCAGTGAAAATGTGCGCCTCGTGAATCGCATTGCCGGCACGCTGATGTTCGGAGTCGGCGCCTGGTTGGCGCTCGGCTGACTGCATGGATTTCTCGCTTCAGGGAGGAAGCTCGACGCATGAAAAACACGCTTTTGATCCTTTTGTTAGCGCTCGCGGTGACGGCCTGTGGTCAGCGTGCGGATAAGTCGGCGGGAGCGGCACAGGCGCCAGAGAATGAAACCGCGCAGAAGCCTGCGCCGGAGGCGTCGGCAACCGGGCAGGAAACTCCTGCAGCGGAACAGGGAACGCAGACGGATGAGCAGCGAGGGCTGCTATGGATATTCCGGACGCGCGGCAACCGGCAGTGTCAGGACGGCGGGATGTCACTTAAAGAGAGCAGCGCCATGCTCGCCGATAATGGTATCGCGGTGCATGAGTCCCTTTGCGGTGTGCGGACGGATCTTGACTACAGCACCCAGTGCGGTGGCCCCACCGGAGATTTACTGCTGCATCTGATTGAAAACAACGCACTGAATGACGCTCTGGATCTGGGGTATGGCCCTGCGGAGCAGATTCAATACGAAAAAGTGGATTGCCCGGAGTGAAACGCCGGCGCTTGAGTGGTAGCGGTCCGGCACGCCGGATTGCTAGCCATCAGTGAATGGCCAGAAACCTTGCGAGGACTGGTCATAACGCTTTAGCCGCCATGACAATCGCCGGTGCCCGGCGAGCAGAGTGGGCCCGCAGCATAGGCCGGCCTCGGATACACTTTAGGGGATTGAGTCGCAATACGGAGGAAGCGCCGTGAAACAGGCATTCTATTGGGTAGTCGCGTTCGTTCTCGTTGCGGCGCTGGGCGCTTGTGGGCAGGGTGCTGAAAAGGCCGCGCAAAAAACCGAGCCGGCCAAGGCTGGTGAGAATCACGCCGCCAAAGAGGAAGCGCCGGCAGTGCAGGCGGAGCAACTGATCTGGGTTTACGAGGCGCGCGGCAGCAGGCAGTGCGAGCAGGGCAGTGGCATCAGCCTCAAAGACAGCAGTGCCAAGCTGACCGGTAACGGGGTGGAGGTGCAGGAATCCCGCTGCGGTGTGCGCACCGACCGCGTGTATCCCAGCGCCTGCGGCGGACCTACCGGCGATATCCTGTTGCACCTGATCAGCGGCGATTCCCTCGATGCGGCACTGGAGCTGGGCTTTGACCCGGCCGACCGGGTCGAGTACCAGCACCGGGAGTGCGATACCGGCGGCCAGGCAAAATCTCCGACAGGTTGAGCTGCTGTCGCCCCGTCTGCGGTCTTCCGCGAATTGTGCGGGGCCGCAGCGCGGTGTGATGTCCGTGTTGAGTGTACTGACCTGAGCCGTCGCAGTGGCTCGGTGTCTGACTGTACAGTCGGTTCTCCGTCAGCTTGACCTTCCCCCTGTGGTAACCTTTATCCTCGTCACCGCATCGGACATCCTGTGAGTGGGAGGCTGTATGAATATTTCCCTGGCGGCGCGCGAATCGGGCCTCACTGCCAAGGCCCTGCGCTACTATGAGTCCCTCGACCTGGTGGTACCGGGGCGCTGCGCCAACGGGTACCGCGACTACGCTGAACGGGACCTGGAAGCGCTGCGCTTTATCCAGCGCGCCCGCGCGACCGGCTTTGCGGTCGAAGAAGTGCGCGAACTGCTCGATCTGTACCGCGACCCGGCGCGCCGCAGCCGCGATGCCAAGCAGCTGGTGGAGGAGAAGCTGCAGCATATCGAGGCGCAGCTGAACACCCTCGAGCAGATGCGCGACAGCTTGCGCACGCTCTCCAGTCACTGTGCCGGCGACGACTCGCCGCAGTGCGCTATTCTCGACGGCCTGTCCCGCGCCGAACCCGGCTGACTCCTGAGGCCGGTTAGGTGCTGTAACTGGCAACATGGGGCCGCGCTGCGGTAGAATGCGCGCCGCTTTAACGTTGCCGGAAGCCGAGAATTCATGGAAATCAATCCCCTCATCAATCAGCTGAAAGACCTCGAAGAGCGCACCGACGTTCTTAGGGGGTATCTTTGACTATGCCAGCAAGAAAGAGCGCCTGACCGAGGTCGAGCTGGAGCTGGCCGAACCCAGCGTCTGGGACAATCCCGACCGCGCCCAGGAACTGGGTCGCGAGCGCTCGTCATTGGAAACCGTGGTCAAGACCATCGAGTCTCTGGAGAGCGGTATCAGCGACAGTCGCGAGCTGCTGGAAATGGCCGCGGAAGAAGGCGATGAAGACGCCGTCGGCGAAGTGTCTGGCGAGATCGAGGGGCTGCAAAAGCAGCTGGAAACCCTGGAGTTTCGCCGCATGTTCTCCGGCGAGACCGACCCCAACAACGCCTACCTGGACATCCAGTCCGGCTCCGGCGGCACCGAGGCCCAGGACTGGGCCGAGATGCTGCTGCGCATGTATCTGCGCTGGGGCGAGGCCCATGGCTTCAAGACCACGCTGGAAGAAGCCTCTGCCGGTGAAGTGGCCGGTATCAAAAGTGCCACCATCCATTTTGAAGGCGAGTACGCCTTCGGCTGGCTGCGCACCGAAACCGGTGTCCACCGCCTGGTGCGCAAATCGCCGTTCGATTCCGGCAACCGCCGCCACACTTCGTTTACCTCCGTATTCGTGTCGCCGGAGATCGACGACAATATCGAGATCGAGGTAGACAAGTCCCAGGTGCGCGAAGACACCTACCGCGCGTCCGGCGCCGGTGGTCAGCACGTCAACAAGACCGACTCCGCGGTGCGCCTGACCCATATCGAGTCCGGCATTGTGGTCGCCTGTCAGAGCGAGCGCTCCCAGCACCAGAACCGCGACAAGGCCTGGAAAATGCTGCGTGCCAAGCTGTACGAGCAGGAGATGCAAAAGCGCAACGCCGAGAAACAGGCGATGGAAGAGAACAAGGCGGATATCGGCTGGGGCAGCCAGATCCGTTCCTACGTGCTCGACGACCAGCGTATCAAGGACCTGCGCACCGGCGTTCAGACCAGCAACTGCCAGTCGGTGCTGGACGGAGACCTGGACCAGTTTATCGAGGCCAGTCTCAAAGCCGGCCTGTAAGCAATCCGGCCCGCGCAGGGTGCGCCGCGCGCACCCCCCAAACCGTAGCGGTGCGCTCGCGCGCACCCTACCGAAACCTTCTCAATCGCAAATGACGATTCACCATGACTGATACCCAATCCCAGCAAGACGAAAACAAACTGATCGCCGAACGCCGCACCAAGCTGTCTGCGCTGCGCGAGAAGGGCAATCCCTTCCCGAATGCGTTTCGTCGCGAGAACCTGGCCGCCGACCTGCAGGGCGAGTTCGGTGACAAGACCAAGGAAGAGCTGGAAGAACTGGGCGCGGTGGCCTGTGTGGCCGGCCGCATCCTGGCCAAACGCGGCCCGTTTATGGTGATTCAGGATGTGTCCGATCGCATCCAGCTGTACGCCGACAAGGCCGCGCAGAAAGATATCAAGGAGCGCTTTGGCAGCTGGGACATCGGCGATATCGTCGGCGTGAAGGGCGCCCTGCACAAGTCCGGCAAGGGCGACCTGTATGTGAATTGCGAGGAATACCAGCTGTTGACCAAGGCGCTGCGCCCGCTGCCGGAAAAATTCCACGGGATCAGCGACCAGGAGTTGCGTTACCGCCAGCGCTATGTGGACCTGATCGCCACGCCGGAATCCCGCGATGTGTTCCGCACCCGCTCCAGAATCATCGATTACATCCGCAGTTTCCTCAACGGCAACCACTTCATGGAAGTGGAGACGCCGATGCTGCAGGTGATTCCCGGCGGCGCGACCGCGCGCCCGTTTGTCACTCACCACAATGCGCTGGACATCGACATGTACCTGCGCGTTGCGCCGGAGCTGTACCTGAAGCGCCTGGTGGTGGGCGGCTTTGAACGCGTTTACGAGATCAACCGCAATTTCCGCAACGAGGGCCTGTCCACGCGCCACAACCCCGAGTTCACCATGCTCGAGTTCTACCAGGCGTACGCGGACTACAACGACCTGATGGACCTCACCGAAGCCATGTTGCGCGGCATTTGCGAAAACGTGCTGGGTAAAACCACGGTCGAGTATCAGGGCAGCAGTTACGACTTTTCCAAGCCGTTCGCGCGCCTGTCGGTATTCGACTCGATCCTGCGCTACAACCCGGGCCTGTCCCACGGTGATATCGACAACCTGGACAGCGCGCGCAAGGTCGCTGAAAAACTGGAAATCCCGCTGAAAGACAGCTGGGGGCTGGGCAAGGTGCAGATCGAGATCTTCGAGAAGACCGTCGAGCACCGCCTCGACCAGCCGACCTTCATCACCGAGTACCCGACCGAAGTATCGCCGCTGGCGCGCCGCAATGACGACAACCCGTTTGTCACCGACCGCTTCGAGTTCTTCGTTGGTGGTCGCGAAATCGCCAACGGCTTCTCCGAGCTGAACGACGCTGAAGACCAGGCCGAGCGCTTCAAGGCGCAGGTGGCGGAGAAGGACGCCGGCGACGACGAGGCCATGCACTACGACGCCGACTATATCCGCGCGCTGGAATACGGCCTGCCGCCCACGGCCGGTGAGGGTATCGGTATTGACCGCCTGGTGATGCTGCTGACCGACTCACCGTCGATCCGCGACGTGCTGCTGTTCCCGCATATGCGCCCGGAGGCCAGCGCGGAATAAGCAGCAGCAACAACTGACCATTGCAGGAGCGGCCGCGGCCGCGATCGATTCAGCTTCATGGCTCACTCGATCGCGGCCAGCGGCCGCTTCTGTATCTACGGAGCCAAAGTTTTCCGCCGCCATCCTCGGTACGCGGATCTGCATACGTTGCTTGCGCTCCGCTGTTATCGCACTTCACGCGCGGATCATTGGCGGTCCGGGCCTCCCCGAATTTCCAGGCGCCCACCGGGCACATAGACGGCCTTGCGGCGATTGCCATTGGCACTGATGAAATCCAGTTTGACCATCTGGCCGGGCGGCACCCGCCGGATACGCGTTACCAGATTCTGCGGATTGAAGATCGGCTCGCTGTTGTAACGCACAATGCGATCGCCGGGCTGCAGGCCCGCAATTGCAGCGCTGCCATTGCTGGAGACGTTGGTAATTATTATTCCGGTGTCGCGCCCGGACCCCGCTACATAGCGCGCCAGTTCATCCGGTGCGAGCTTTCCTTTCAGAAATCTGTACATGTCGTAGTCGATGGACTCATTCAGCGCTTTCATCCAGTGATTTGACACAGCGTTAGCGGCATTGGGATAGATCGCCGCTATCCGCTGACGCAGGTATTGTCGCTCCATTGCAATAATTTCTGCGGCGCGAAATTGCGAAAAGCCAGCATCGACAAGGCGATGAATAGAGCTGATATGGTAGGGCGCATACCAGGAGCGAAATGACTGAGGCGCACCGGGTAGAGGTGGCAGGGGGGCACAACCCGGTGCGATCCCGGCTTTCGCCGGGGAGGGAGCGGAATTAATGATTGGGGGCTGGTGGTCAGCCCTGAATGCCCAGCGGCCCGCTGGGCACGTAAATTACCTCTGTGCCGGAACTGCCGGCGCGCTGCACTTCGATCGGCACCGTTTTACCCGGGTCCACCTTGTAGATCTGCGAGCGCAGGTCGCCCATATGGAACACCCGCTCGCCGTTGTAGGACACGATTTTGTCTCCCGGCTGCAGGCCCGCGGCGGCGGCCGGTGTGTCGCTGATTACGCGGTCGACACGCATCTCCTGGCGGCCGCCATTGGCTTCCAGGTAGAGCTCGAATTCCTGCGGGTTCAGTTCGTGTTCGAACATTTTGCGCGGGTTGCTGTAGATATCCAGCTGCTCGCGCAGCTCGGCGGCCTCGGCTGAGGACTTGTCCCGCAGGTGGCGGTACTGATAGGCGACCTGCATATGCTCGAACTGAAAGCGCTCCTGTTTCTGCAGGATAAATTCCGCCCTATCCGGATTCAGGCCGGCGTCGATCAGCCGCTGTCGCTGCATTTCGCGGTACTGGCGATATCGTTCCTCACGTGTGAGCTGCCGCTCGCCGCCGTGCATATTACCTGCCGCGATACGCGCTTTCAGCGCAGCGGTGCGGGTCTTGCCGCCGGACTCGCCGGGATCTGCCTGCTCCATTTCCTGGCGCAATTGCTCCACCAGTTCGAGCAACTGCAGCTGTATCTGATTGGCATTTTGCAGCGCCTTTTCCAGCTTCGCCACGCGCGATTCGAGGTTGTCTTCGCGCGCGCTAAACAGCCCGCCAGCGGTGCCGGTGCCGCCGGCTTGTCCCGGATGCAGCGCACCTTTGGCAAAGTAAGTGACGGCAATCAGCAGCAGCATGACGGCGGCGATCACTGCGGGTTTTCCGTTGCGCATGGCGAGTGTCCCTGCGGTTGGCTGCGCGCCGGGGCGCACTGTTCAGTTCAGAATAACCAGGTGGTTGGGCAGTTCGTTTTTGATTTCGGTGATCGGCGCGGCTTCCTGCAGCAGTTCTCCACACCTTTCCACACAGTGTATGAAGGCTTCACCGGTGCGTCCGCGTTTGACCTCACGAATAAACTTTTCGACGATCTCCTGCCAGTTTTCGTCGGTGACCTGTATTGCCAGGCCGCGATCGGCCAGTATCTCCACATAGTGCTCGGCCTGCGAGACAAATATCAGCAGCCCCAGGCGATCGCGGGTGCTGTGCAGGTCCTGCTCCAGAAACTCGCGCCTCGCCAGGTTGGCGGCGCGCCAGTATTTCACTTTCTTCGGCACCAGGCGCATGGTCAGCGGTCGCCAGCGGAACAGCACCGCCAGGACGATAAACAGGATCCACTGCAGCATAAATGCCTGTTTCTCGTCGATCCACCAGGGCAGGAACTGTATCAGTGGCGCCAGCAGCAGGGCCAGGAAGGCCGCCCACAGCGTGGAGATGTACAGGTAGTTGTCCGCCTCGCGCGCCAGCACCGTGACTACCTCGGCGTCGGTCCGCGATTCCACCTGCTTGATGGTCTCGGCGACTCTGCGCCGGTATTCACTGTCTAGCATTTGGGCATCCCCAATGGTCGTGGCGCGCGTGTGTCTGGTGGCGGCTGCCGAAGCGGGGCGCATGTTCGTGCGTGAGGATTGTGCGCATCGCCACATGCCGTCAGGCGTGCGCCCATTAAATCGCCAGGGATGCCCATTACCATCCTCCCGAGGCGCCGCCCCCGCCAAATCCGCCACCACCTCCGCCGAAGCCGCCGCCCCCGCCGAAACCCCCGCCGAAACCGCCGCCACCGTAGTAGCCGCCGTAGCGGCCGCGGCGGTAGCTGCCGCTGCCGATGGGCGCGCCAAATACGGCACCGCCGAACAGGTTGAGCATGATCAGGATCAGAAACAGGCCCACCAGCACCGCCAGGCGGCGGTTATCGTTGCTGTCAGTGGGTTCGGCCACATACTCGTTCTTGATCGCGGCGAGCATCGATTCCACCCCGGCGGTGACGCCGCCGTCGAAGTCGCCGGTTTTGAAGCGGGGCAGAATTTTGGTGTGAATGATATTGGCGGACAGCGCATCGGTCAGTGCCCCCTCGAGGCCGTAGCCGACCTCGATGCGTACCTTGCGCTGTTTGGGGGCGACGATCAGCAGGGCACCATTGTCCTTGCCCTTCTGGCCGATCTGCCAGTGGCGGCCCAGCTGGTAGCCGTACTCCTCGATGGTCAGGCCCTGCAGGTCCGGCACCGTCACCACGACCACCTGGTTGCTGGTTTCCTGCTCGTGCTTCTGCAGCAGTTCGGTGAGCTGGTACTTGGTCTGTTTGCTGAGCAGGTTGGCGCGGTCGACAACGCGGCCGGTCAGCGGCGGGAACTTGATGTCCGCACACACCTGCACCGCGCACAGCAGCGCAGCGAGGGTGAACAGGACGACCGGAAACCTGCGCATCGCGTCGGCCGGCCTACTGGAAGTCGACTTCCGGGGCCTTCTCCGCGTCCTTGCTGGTGGCCTGGAAGGTTTCGCGGAGTGGCATGTCGCTATACAGGATCATGTGCCAGATGCGCCCGGGAAAGGTGCGAATCTCGCGGTTGTAGCGCTGTACGGCGGCGATATAATCCCGCCGGGCGACACTGATGCGGTTTTCGGTGCCTTCCAGCTGCGATTGCAGCGCGAGGAAGTTCTGGTTGGCCTTGAGGTCGGGGTATTTCTCCACCACCACCATCAGTCGCGACAAGGCACTGGTCAACTGGGCCTGCGCGGCTTCAAACTGCTGCAGTTTGGCCGGGTCGTTGAGTATGCTCTCGTCCACTTGCATGGAACTCACCTTGGCGCGCGCCTCGGTAACCGCCTGCAGGGTCTCGCGCTCGTGCGAGGCGTAGGCCTTGACGGTCTTCACCAGGTTGGGGATCAGGTCGGCGCGGCGTTGATACTGGTTTTCCACCTGCGCCCAGGCGGCTTTCACCTGCTCGTCGTAGGTGGGAATGTTATTGATGCCACAGCCGCTCAACGACAGTGCCAGTAGGCCGAGCAGGGTACCGAACCAGAGGCGGCGGCCGGCGGTGATTACAGAGTCCATACCGATAAACCCGTATTGTTTACAGACAGGTCGGGGGCGGAGACACTGGTGGCGCTTGTTGCCCCGTGCAACCCCGGATTGTGGCCCACCGGCCTGCAACAGACTGGCGGACACCCGAACAGCTTGGCTGTTCAGCCACCCAAGAATAGCTGCCCGCGCCCCGGCTGCCGGGGCGGGCTCAATTGCGGATTACAAATGGCATTAAAAGCGACGATCTTCAAAGTCCAGTTACAGGTAGCCGATATGGATCGGGACCACTACGGCGATTACGCGCTGACTCTGGCACGTCATCCTTCGGAAACTGACGAGCGCATGATGGTGCGGCTGCTGGCCTTTGCCCACAATGCATCGGAAGGTCTGGAGTTCACCCGCGGGCTCTCTTCCGATGACGAGGCCGACCTGTGGCAGCGGGAGCTGAACGGCGATATCGGGTTGTGGATCGAGGTCGGGCTGCCGGCGGAAGATCGCCTGCGCAAAGCCTGCAATCGCGCCGCGCGGGTGCGGGTCTACAGTTACGGCGAGCGCACCGCACCGGTCTGGTGGCGCAAACAGGCGGACGCGCTGCAGCGCTTTGACAAACTGTCGGTGTACTATCTGCCCGCCGCCGCGTGCACAGAGCTGGCCGCCATGGCCGAGCGCACGATGAATTTGAACGTCACGATCCAGGACGGACACCTCTGGCTCAGCTCCGGCGATGCCAGTGTGGAAGTGGTCCCGGAGATTAAAAAACAGGAGAGCTAGAAAATGCCGTCTTTCGATATCGTGTCCGAAGTGGACAAGCACCAGCTGACCAACGCCGTGGATCAGGTGAACCGCACCGTGACCAACCGTTTCGACTTCAAGGGGGTAGATGCCGAGGTGGAGATGAGCGATTTCACGCTGGTCGTGCGGGCCGAATCGGACATGCAGGTGGACCAGATGCTGGACATGCTGCGCGCCGCGCTGATCAAGTGCGACATCGACCCGCTGGCGATGGACATCGCCGACAAGGAGCAGTCGGGCAAGCAGGTCAAGGCGGCGGTCACGCTGAAGAACGGCCTCGACAAGGAACTGGCAAAAAAGATTGTCAAGATCATCAAGGAAGAAAAACTCAAAGTACAGGCGGCCATCCAGGGTGAGCAGGTCCGCGTTACCGGCAAGAAGCGCGACGACCTGCAACAGGTGATGGCCATGCTGCGCGGCAAGGAGCTGGAGCAGCCGCTGCAATTCAACAACTTCCGCGACTGATAATGAGGTTTCCTTGCTGAGGGCGCTGCACCTTGCCGCACTGGTGACTTTATTGGTTGCGCCAATATTGTTTGCGCCAGTCGCTGCCGCCGTGCCGGTGACGCCGGCGCGGTTGCTGAACAGCTACTGGCTCGACGGCAGTGCCGGCCTGGATATTTCCGGTCTGAGTTTCTGTGGCGGTGAACTGCTGGCTGCCTCCGACAAGGATTCCGACAATCTCTACGCAGTGCAGATCGACAACGGCAATGCCCGCCTGCAAGCGCGCGCGCTGCTGGCCGGCCTGGCCGCGCCCCCGGCGCAGGCAGAGGATCTCACGGCCCGCCTACTGAATCTGGTGCAGCCGGGGCTGGCAGCGGATATCGAGGGTATCACCTGCGACGCCGACAACGTCTACCTGGTCAGTGAACGCTACCACCGTATTGCCGCGGCGGCAGAGGGCGTCACGCCCGCGTGGCTGCCACAGCAGTGGGCGCAGGCCGCGCGCGAGCGCGGCTATATGCAACAGTTCAACGGCGCCAGTGAAGGTCTGGTGAGGGTAGGGGATGATTTCTGGGTGGCGCTGGAGCGCGACCGCCGCGGCCTGGTGCATTTTACCGCGGGCAGGGAGCCGCAGTTTTTCGAGATTCCCGCGGTCGCGGGGCTCCACTTTCAGCATCGCTCGCCGGACCTGACCGGGCTCGCCTTTTACGACGGCGACCTGTTTACCCTCGAGCGCAATGCCTTCGCCGTGTGCCGGCGCTCGCCGCAGACGCTTGCGGCGAAGTGGTGCATCACTTACCGCGCCATCGAGGAGGCGCCGGACAACGTCTATCTCGAAACCTATTACGGCAAGGGCGAGGGCCTGGCGGTGAATGACAGCGGTATTTATGTGGTGCTCGACAACAACAATGTCGCCCGCGCGGCGAACCCGCAGGACCGGCGCGGGCTGCTGTTGCATCTGGCGTTTCCGCCACAGGGCTGAATCCGCTCAGTCGACCTCTGTCGCTACCCGGATACAGGCCACCTGGTGCGCTGTGTCACCGTAAAACCCCGGGCGCTCTACCGCACACTGGCTGACTGCGCGCGGGCAGCGGGTGCGGAATACGCAGCCGCTGGGCGGATTGATCGGCGAGGGCAGGTCGCCCTCGAGCAGCTCCACGTCTTTGTCACGCTCGAGTTGCGGATCGGGTACCGGCACCGCCGACATCAGTGCGCGGGTATAAGGGTGTTGCGGGTTGCCATACAGGGACTCCACCGTGCCGGTTTCCACCGGGTTACCCAGATACATGACCAGGATGCGGTCGGAAATATGTTTGACCACCGACAGGTCGTGGGCGATGAACACCAGTGACAGGCCCATCTCGCGCTGCAGCTCTTTCAGCAGGTTGACCACCTGCGCCTGGATCGAGACGTCCAGCGCCGAGACCGGCTCGTCGCAGATCACCAGTTTGGGTTTCAGGATCAGTGCGCGGGCAATACCGATGCGCTGGCACTGGCCGCCGGAAAATTCGTGCGGATAGCGATTGATCAGGTTGGGCAGCAGGCCCACGCGGCGCATCATCTCCTGTACGCGCTGTTTTACCGCCTCCCTGTCCAGTTCCGGGTGCAGGGTGCGCAGTGGCTCGGCGATGATATTGCCGATGGTCATGCGCGGATTCAGCGAGGCCAGCGGATCCTGGAAGATCATCTGGATATCCCTGCGGGTCTGGCGCAGGGCCTTCTGGTCGAGCTTGGTCAGGTCGCGGCCCAGCCACATCACCTCGCCGGCGGTGGCCTCCACCAGGCCGATCAGTGCGCGCGCGAAGGTGGATTTACCGCAGCCGGATTCGCCCACCACGCCCAGGGTCTCGCCCTCGTAGAGTTGCACGCTGACGCCGTCCACGGCTTTCAGTGTGGCGGCTCTGCTCCACGGCCAGGCGTTGTCTTTCTTGATGGAGAAGTGCACCTTCAGGTTGCGGATATCCATCAACAGTTTCTTCGCTGGAGTCGTACTCATTGCGCCACCTCCGCCAGTTGTGCAATTTCCAGATGGCAGGCGCGCTGGCGCGCACCGGCAAAGGTCTGCAGTGCGGGCGCGCTGTCGCGACACCGCGCCTCGGCGCTGGCGCAGCGGGCCTGGAAGGGGCAGCCCGGGGGCAGGTTCAGCAGGTTGGGCGGGTTGCCGGGAATGGTGGGCAGGACCTCGCCGGTGCTATCGAGGCGCGGGATCGCGTGCAGCAGGCCGCGGGTATACGGGTGGCTGGGCCGGTAGAAAATCTCCTCGGCGCTGCCGTACTCCATGGTGCGGCCGGCGTACATGACCAGTACCTTGTCGCAGGCGCCGGCCACCACGCCCAGATCGTGGGTGATCATGATGATCGCGGTATTGAATTCCCGTTTCAGCTCGTTTAACAGCGCCATGATCTGCGCCTGTACCGTCACATCCAGCGCGGTGGTGGGCTCGTCGGCAATCAGCAGTTGCGGGCGGCACAGCAGCGCCATGGCGATCATGACCCGCTGGCGCATACCACCGGAGAATTCGTGCGGAAACATATTCAGGCGCTTTTGCGCCTCGGGAATCTTGACCGCGTCGAGCATGCGGCGTGATTCCTCCAGCGCCGCGCCTTTGTTCATACCGCGGTGTTTGATCAGTACCTCTGCCAGCTGTGGCCCCACTTTCATATAGGGATTCAGCGAGGTCATCGGGTCCTGGAAAATAATCGCGATCTGTTCCGCACGGATTTTATTCAGTTTCTTCTGCGGCAGGTTCAGGATTTCCTCGCCCTTGAAGCGCGCGCTGCCGGAAATAGTGCCGTTGCGGGCCAGCAGGCCCATCAGCGCAAACGCGGTCTGGCTCTTGCCGGAGCCGGACTCGCCGACAATGCCGAGGGTCTCGCCGGCTTCCAGGGCGAAGTTCAGGTCGTTGACCGCGGTCACGCTGCCGTCCGCCGTGGAGAACTCGACCCGCAGATCTTGTACATCGAGCAGTTTCATCGGGAATCCTCCGGATTAGCGGTCTTTCGGGTCCAGCGCATCGCGCAGACCGTCGCCGATAAAGTTGAAGCAGAACAGGGTGACGACCATCAGCGTGGCCGGGAACAGCAGGTGCCAGGCGGCCACCTCGATCGACTTGGCCCCTTCATTGAGTAGCGCACCCCAGGAGGTCATGGGCTCCTGTACACCGAGGCCGAGGAAGCTGAGGAAGGATTCAAACAGAATCATGTTCGGCACCAGCAGGGTCGCGTAGACCGCGACGATACCCAGCACGTTCGGCACTATGTGGCGCAGGATCATCGCGCGCTTGCCGACGCCGTAAACCTGCGCCGCCTCGACAAACTCCTTGCTCTTCAGGCTCAGGGTCTGCCCGCGCACGATACGCGCCATATCCAGCCAGCTGACCGCGCCGATGGCAAAGAAGATCAGCAGGATATTGCGGCCGAACAGAGTCACCAGCAGGATCACGAAAAACATAAACGGAAACGAATACAGGATTTCCAGTGCGCGCATCATGATGCGGTCGGTGCGCCCGCCGACAAATCCGGCGGTGGCGCCGTAGAGGGTGCCGATCACCACCGCCACCAGCGCGCCGAGAATACCCACCATCAGCGACATGCGCCCGCCCAGTGCCGAGCGTACGAACAGGTCGCGACCGAGAGAGTCGGTGCCGAAGTAGTGGCCGTTGGCGATCGACGGCGCGGTCTGCATTGAGCCCCAGTCGGGCGCGTCGAAGCTGTATTGGCTCAGGTACGGGCCGACAATCACAAACAGGGTGACGAGCCCGAGAATGGCCAGGCTGGTCACCGCGGCCCGGTTGTTGAGAAAGCGGCGGCGCGCGTCCTGCCACAGGCTGCGCCCCTCCACTTCGAGTTGTTCGGAAAAGTTTTCAACCGCTTCCCGGTTGGCGCTGGTCGCTAGCATCGTCTTGGCCTCCGGATCAGGAATAGCGGATTTTCGGATCGATAACCGCATACAGGATATCGACCACGGCGTTGAAGGTGATGGTCAGCGTTCCCACCAGAATGGTGAGGCCGAGTACCATCGAATAGTCGCGGTTCAGCGCGCCGTTGACGAACAGCTGGCCGATACCGGGCAGGCCGAAAATGGTCTCGATCACCACCGAGCCGGTGACAATGCCCACCAGTACCGGGCCCAGATAGGAGATCACCGGCAGCAGCGCCGGACGCAGCGCGTGATGCAGCACGATGTACGGTGTGCTCAGGCCCTTGGCGCGCGCGGTGCGGATAAAGTTCGAGTTCATCACCTCGATCATGCTGCCGCGCATGATGCGCGCCACCGCGGCGATGTAGTACATCATCATGCCGATTACCGGCAGCACCATGTATTTGGCCCCGCCGCCGTGCCAGCCGCCGGCGGGCAGCCACTTGAGGCCGATGGAGAAAATCAGCACCAGCAGTGGCGCCAGCACAAACGATGGAATTGCCACGCCGGCCATGGCGGTGCTCATCACGGTGTAATCGATCCAGCTGTTCTGTTTGAGCCCGGCAATGGTGCCGAGCAGCACACCGAACAGCACCGCCAATACGAAAGCGCAGGCACCGATTTTGACCGAAACCGGCAGTGCCTGGCTCACCAGGTCGTTCACGGAAAAATCCTTGTACACGAACGACGGCCCCAGGTCGCCATGCAGCAGCCCTTTGAGATACGACCAGTACTGCTGGGTAACCGGTTTATCGAAGCCGTATTTGGCTTCGATATTGGCGCGTACCTCGGGCGGCATATTGCCCTCGATACTGAACGGGCTGCCCGGTGCGAAACGCATCAGGAAAAAGGACACAGTGATCAGGATCAGCAGCGTGGGGATGGCTTCGAGCACGCGCCTGGCGATGAAATTGAACATGGGATTGCCCCGGTGGATGCACCTGCCTGTGCGAATATGGCAAGTCGTTTGCCGATAGCTAAAACAATTGCGGGGCCGGCGGCCCCGCCTCCTGCGGGATAGCGGCGATCAGTGTTTGATGATCCACATATCCTTGCTGTACTGATAGTCGAGAGGATTTTCCGGATAGCCGCCCACGTAGGGTTTGACCACATGCTGGGTCACATACTGGTAGATCGGCATGATCGGCATGTCGCGGGCCAGCAGTTCTTCCGCGCGGGCGTAGTATTTGGCGCGATCAGCGGGATTCGCCTCACTGGTGCTCTGCGACAGCAGTGCGTCATACTCGCTGTTGGCATAGCGGGCGTGGTTGCTGCCACCGCCGGTCAGCAGCACTTTGAGCATGGTGGAGGGCTCGTTGTAATCGCCGATCCAGGCGTAGCGGGTCACGTCGAAATTGCCTTCATCCAGAGTGCTCAGGTAGCTCTTCCACTCCTGGTTTTCCAGCGTCACCTGAACGCCCAGCGCCAGCTTCCACATGGCGGCGACGGCAATGGCAATTTTCCGGTGATTGTCGTCGGTGTTGTAGAGCAGCTTCAGTTTCAGCGGATGGTCTTTGGAGTAGCCGGCTTTGGCGTAGAGCTCGCGTGCTTTCTGTTCGCGTTGTTCCTGGCTCCACTGGGCCCATTGGGTTTTCGGTGGAGTGAAGTTTTTGACCGCTTCCGGCGTGAGTGTATAGGCGGGTTTCTGCCCCAGGCCGATCACCTTGTAGGCGATGATGTCGCGATTAATGGCGTAAGCCAGCGCTTTGCGTACATCCACGTTGTCGAACGGCGCACGCCTGGTGTTGAACTCGTAGTAGTAGGTGCCGATATAGGGCACGGTGCGCAACTGGCCCGGAAATTCCGTGCGGATACGCTTGGCCTGTTCCGCCGGCACGCTGTAGGTCATATCGATCTCGCCGGCCAGATAGCGGCTCAGCTCGGCATTGGCGGAGGGGATCGGCAGGTAGGTGACCTTGTTCAGGCGGGTGTGGGCGTTGTCCCAGTACTTGTCATTGCGCACCAGCTCGATGCGTTCGTTGACCACCCATTTGCTCAGCTTGTAAGCGCCGTTGCCAACAAAGTGGCCCGGGCGGGTCCACTCCTCGCCGTACTTCTCGATGCTGGCTTTGTGCACCGGAGCCACGGAGTTGTGCACCAGCGTATCGACGAAGTAGGCCACCGGCTGCTCCAGTTCCACCTTGAAGGTGTAGTCGTCGAGTGCCTCGACGCCGAGTGTGTCGGGGGACTTCTTGCCGTGCACGATGGCGTCGGCGTTTTTGACTTTATCTGCGGGCAGGTACCAGGCGTAGGGGGAGGCGGTGGCCGGGTTAACCAGGCGGCGCCAGCTATAGACAAAGTCGTGGGCGGTAACCGGGTCGCCGTTGGACCAGCGGGCGTCGTGGCGGAGGTGAAAGATAAATGTCTTGTTGTCTTTGGTATCCCAGTTCTTGGCCACCGCGGGGACCGTGGAGCCATCGGGCGCCGAATTGACCAGGCCCTCGAGCAGGTCGCGCAGTATCTGCGCTTCGATCGTGCCCGACATCTTGTGCGGGTCGAGTGACTGGGGTTCGGCGCCGTTGCCGCGGACGATTTCCTGCTTGGCTGCGAGCTGGGTGGGGTCGAGCTTGACCACCGGCTTGGGTTTGCCGGGAGCTTCCTGACCTCCGCAGGCGGCGAGGGTCAGGGACAGGGCGGCGGCGCCAATCATGCGCCACCTGGAACTTAAGTATTCGCCAAAGCGGAATCCCGCTGTTGTCATAATCTGTTTCTCTTTTTTTTGAGCAAATTTTCCCGTTTTCCCCAGGGGCGGGATAAAGCCCACACTTTTATTATTGGTTTGCGAATCGCTTGGTACTATGAAGTACACGAAATAAATGTCAACTCGGACACACTTGTCTTGCGGTGTCTGACCGCCTTCGTGCAATTCGTCAGCGTTGCCATGCACTTGATTTGTGCGGACCGGCGCGGCAAGGTGGCCGCTCCGCCAGTACCCGACGCAGACCATGAGCCGATTGATTTCCCTCCTCAGCGATATTCGCAGCTGCAATCTGTGTGCCGAACATCTGCCCCGGGGTGCCAACCCGGTACTGCGCGCGGCGCGTACGGCGCGACTGTTGATTGTTGGTCAGGCCCCGGGCACAAAAGTTCACGAGAGCGGTATCCCATGGAACGATCCATCCGGCGAGCGGCTGCGCGCCTGGACCGGGCTGGATAGCGACACCTTCTACGATGCATCGCGCATCGCCATAGTGCCGATGGGCTTCTGTTATCCCGGCCGCGGTAAGGGCGGTGACCTGCCGCCGCGCCCGGAGTGCGCCGCGACCTGGCACGAACGCCTGCTGGCCGAGCTGCCGAATTTGCAACTGACCCTGCTGGTGGGACAATACGCCCAGCGCCACTACCTGCCGCGCGCCGAATTTCCCAAATCGGGCAGCCTTACCGACAATGTGCGCCGCTATCGCGAGGCGCTGGCGGCGGGCTTTTTCCCGCTGCCGCATCCCAGTCCGCGCAACACCTTGTGGCTGCGCCGACGACCGTGGTTCGAACAGGACGTAGTGCCCGAGCTGCGCCGGCTGGTAAAAAAGACATTGAACTAAAATCGCTGCACGCAGGTTGGCGGAGTGCGACAGCAAAAGACTCGAGGAAAAGCCATGCCGGTTCCGGACACTATAAAAATTCACCCTTCATGGTTCCGTGTGCTCGAGGGGGAATTCAACAAACCCTACATGGCCGAGCTGCGCAAATTCCTGCGCGCGGAAAAGCAGGCCGGCAAACACATCTACCCGCCGGGCCCGCAGATCTTCAACGCCTTCAACTCCACGCCGTTCGATCAGGTCAAGGTGGTGATTCTCGGCCAGGATCCCTATCACGGCGCCGGCCAGGCCCACGGCCTGTGTTTCTCGGTCATGCCGGGTGTGCGGATACCGCCGTCACTGCAGAATATCTACAAAGAACTGGAGTCGGACCTGGGCATTCCGCGGGCCCACCACGGCTGCCTGCAGCCGTGGGCGGAGCAGGGCGTGCTACTGCTGAATGCGACGCTGACCGTGGAAGACAGCAAGGCCGGTGCCCACCAGGGCCGCGGTTGGGAACAGTTCACCGACGCGGCGATTCACGCATTGGCGGAACAGCGCGAAGGACTGGTATTTATTCTGTGGGGCAGCTACGCGCAGAAAAAGGGTGCGTTTATCGATCGCAACAGACATCTCGTTGTGCGTGCACCGCACCCGTCACCACTGTCGGCGCACCGCGGTTTTTTTGGTACCAAACCTTTTTCACAGGCGAATCAGTGGCTGCAGCAGCACGGCCAGCAACCGATCGATTGGGCATTGCCGGAGGTGTCGCAATTGCGGCGGGTAGCGGTCGAAGTCTGAGTATTGCCGTTTCGGTGGGGAAGTGTCCTCGCAGCGGACACAGACCGCTGCGAGCATAGAGTTGGCCGTTGTCTGCGGGTCAGGCCAGCGGATCCGCCTCCGCATCGTAAGGCAGTTCCTGAATCTCCAGCGCTCGCCCATCTGCCAGCCGCAACGCCTCACCCGCGGCGACCTTGGCAATCGTCAGCACCGCGAGCAACTCGATCCCTTCTTCCGAGTGGCAGGCCTCGACCAGGTTGCCGATGCTCGACTCGCCCTCGCCGTAGATGTCGCTGCCCGCTTCCGGGCGGTCACCGGCCTCGCAGCGGGCGCGGTACAGGCGGCGCTTGCTGGCGCCGCGGTACTGCATGCGCGCGATGACTTCCTGGCCGGTATAGCAGCCTTTCTTGAAGCTGACGCCGCCGAGCAGGTGCAGGTTGAGCATCTGCGGGATAAACATTTCGCTGGTGGCGGCGTGCAGTTGCGGCATGCCGGCTTCGATCTGGGTTTGCAGCCAGCGGTCGTAGCTGGCGGGGTCTGCGTGTTCGGCGAGTTTTTGCCACAGTTGCGGGGCGTAGGCCGCGGGAACGAGCAGGGCGAGCTGCTGTTCGTTCAGCGCCTCGACCAGGCCGCGTTCGCCATCGCAATCGAAACTCGCCACCTGGCCGGCGGTGATGGGCTCCAGGCCGAGCAGCTGTTGCGCGCGCGCGACGGCGTCGCGGCCCTGCAGGCCTAGCCAGCGGTGGCTGTCGTCGAGCTCGCTGAGCTCGGTTTTGAAGAAGACGGCGTACTTGGCCAGTGCGGCTCTGGCGGTGCCGGCCAGGTCGCGCGGCAGGCGCAGCAGCAGGTCACCCTGATCCAGTTTCAGCGCGCTGAAGGCGCTGATGGCGCGGCCCTTGGGGTTGCAGTGGGTACCGGGAGTGGCGTGGCCATCCGGCAGGTTGACCAGGTCACAGGTGAGCTGGCCCTGCAGGAACTTCTGGCTGTCGGGGCCGACAACGCTGACCGCGCCGAGCGGGCTCAGGTCCACCAGGTGCAGAGCGGCGTCGGTGTCGGGAAAGTGCGCCCGCTCGCCCTCCCATCTGGCGCCTGCGTCTGCGAGAAAGTCCTGCCACTGCTGCTGATCCATTGTCCTGCCATTTTCGCTGTGTTCGGGCGGATTATCTTGGGCCTGTGCCGGCTTTTTCAAGGTCTGTCGAGTGCTCTTTCAAGGCGTGCCGAGTGCACTGGTGCGGGCCGGCGGGTATACTGCGCGCACTTTAAACCGGTCGTGAAGAGGAAGTATGGATCGCAACCGCCTGTTTTGGGCCAGCCGCCGCGGTATGCTGGAGCTGGACCTTGTGCTGCTGCCGTTTCTGGACAATGTCTACGAGACCCTGGAGGAGGCAGACAAGCTGCGCTACCAGAAGCTGCTGGACGAGCAGGATCAGGATCTGTTCGCCTGGTTTATGCGCCGCACGGATCCCGAGGATCCGGAGCTGATGCGCATCGTGCAGATTATCCGCGACAATACCGGGCTGCAGAAGTCCTAGCGCCCACTCTCGATTCGGTGGCGCGATCGCGCCGCCAGGTGAATGCATGGAAGCCACCACCTATCCGCAAACCATCGAGCGCAGCGCACGTCTCAGCTGTGTCGTAGCTCCCTCCCGTTATCTCGCGATTTTCCTGTGCCTGGCCACTGTGCAGGCGCTCGTGCTGTTGTGGTTGTGTCGGCTGCCGCTGTTGCCGTTGGCGGTGCTGCTGGTCGCGGTGCTGTTGTGTGGCACCTTTGAGTGGCGGCGCCTGCGGCGTCAGTGCGGCACGCTCTCTACCCGTGAGCGGCGCTGGTTCTGGCGCGATGGCGATGGAGCAGAAAGGGAATTCGAGTTTTGCGGTGAGCTGGTGCTGTGGACACAGCTGCTGGTGATCAACGGCCGCTTTGTCAGCGGCGGCGATTTACGTCTGGTGCTGGCGCGGGACAGCGTGCATGCAGACGACTGGCGCCGCCTGCAGGCGGCGCTGCATTTTTCGCGTTAAATGGGTCGCTGGCCGTTGCGGAGCTGAAGCTCCGCGTTCCCGCAACTAGACAAACTGCTGCTGGTCGGCAAAGTTCTCCGGGACCAGGATGGTGTCCGAGGCCAGTTCGCGCAGGTTCGGGTAGTCGAGGGAGTAGTGCAGGCCGCGGCTCTCGCGCCGGTCCAGCGCCGAGCGGATGATCAACTCGGACACCAGCGCCAGGTTGCGCAGTTCGATCAGGTCGCTGCTGACCTTGTAATTGGCGTAGAACTCGCGGATTTCCCCCTGCAACATTCTGACCCGGTGCTCCGCGCGCAGCAGGCGTTTGCGGGTGCGCACGATACCCACGTAGTCCCACATGAAGCGGCGCAGCTCGTCCCAGTTGTGCGAGATCACCACGTCTTCGTCCGAGTCGGTTACCCGCGAGGCATCCCAGGCCGCTGCCTCCCGCGGCGGCTGCACTTCGTCGAGGGTTTCGTCGATATGCATAGCGGCGGAACGGGCGTAGACCAGGCACTCCAGTAGCGAGTTGCTGGCCAGGCGATTGGCGCCGTGCAGCCCGGTAAAGGTGGTTTCGCCGATGGCGTAGAGCTGGTCCAGGTCGGTGCGCCCGAACTGGTCCACCATCACCCCGCCGCAGGTGTAGTGCGCCGCCGGCACCACAGGGATCGGCTCCCTGGTGATATCGATGCCGTACTGCAGGCAGTTGTTGTAGACAGTGGGGAAGTGCTCGCGCACGAAGTCTGCGTCCTTGTGCGAGATGTCCAGGTAGAGGCAGTCGGCGCCGAGGCGCTTCATCTCGTGGTCGATGGCGCGCGCGACGATGTCCCGCGGCGCCAGTTCGCCGCGCGGGTCGAAGCGGTCCATAAAGCGGCTGCCGTCCGGCAGTTTCAACTGCGCGCCCTCGCCGCGCAGGGCCTCGGTCACCAGCATGGCCTTGGCCTTGGGGTGGTAGAGGCAGGTGGGGTGGAACTGGTTGAATTCCAGGTTGGCCACCCGGCAGCCGGCGCGCCAGGCCATGGCGATGCCGTCGCCGCTGGCGCCGTCCGGATTGCTGGTGTACAGGTACGCCTTGCTGGCGCCACCGGTGGCGAGCACCACGGCGCGGGCCTGGAAGAGTTCTACTTTTTCGCTCTGCTTGTTGTAGACATAGGCGCCGGCGCAGCGGAAGCGGCGCTTGTGGGGATCCGGCTGGCGGATCAGGTCGAGGGCGACGTGGTGTTCGAAACAGTCGACATTATCGGCGGCGCGCACCCGGTCGATCAGGGTGCTGTGCACCGCGCGGCCGGTGGCATCGGCGCTGTGGATGATGCGGCGGTGGCTGTGGCCTCCCTCTTTGGTCAAGTGGTAGTCACCGTGCTCGCGAGTGAAGTCGACACCGGAGTCGATCAGCCAGCGGATGGCGGCTGCGCTGTTCTCTACGGTCAGGCGCACGGCATCCGGGTGGCACAGCCCCGCGCCCGCGTCTAAGGTGTCTGCAATATGGGATTCGACCGAGTCCATCTCGTCCAGCACCCCGGCGATCCCGCCCTGGGCGAACCAGGTGGAGCCGTCCTGCAGGCGCTGCTTGGACAGCAGCGCCACGCGATAGCGGCCCGCCAGGTGCAGGGCCAGGGTCAGGCCGGCGGCGCCGCTGCCGATTACCAGGACATCGTAACTTGCGTTGGCATTCATAGATTTCAATTATGTTGAGCGGTCGCGTAGTATAGCGCCAACTTCGACCTGCTTCCGCAACTCGACAGCGGCCCCAGGTGTTATTTCATCGAACTGGCCCGGAACTTATGTCCTATTTCCCGTGTCTGCAAAACCACAAAATATACGCCACAGGTGACCGCTCTCCCGCTGGGTGGGAACGCGCTGGCGACGTGACCGACTATGGGAGTAGGGGATGACAGGGCAACAGGCGTCACCGAGTGACCGCCAGCTGGTTGAGCGGGTCCAGAAAGGGGACAAGCGCGCCTTTGACCTGCTGGTATTGAAATACCAGCACAAGATCGTCGCTGTGGTCAGCCGGTTTATCAAGGACCACGCCGAGGTGCAGGATGTGACCCAGGAGGCCTTTATCAAGGCCTACCGGGCGCTGGCCAATTTCCGTGGTGACAGCGCCTTCTACACCTGGATGTACCGCATCGCCATCAATACCGCCAAGAACCACCTGGTCTCGCGCAGCCGCCGGCCGCCGTCTTCGGATGTGGATCTGGAAGACGCCGAGTACTACTCCGGCGCCGACCTGCTGCGCGACAACGAAACTCCCGAGGGCGAACTGTTTCGTGACCAGCTTGAGGCTGCAGTTCACGAGGCGATTCGCGCGCTGCCCGAGGATCTGCGCTCGGCGGTGACCCTGCGCGAGATGGAAGGCCTCAGTTACGAGGAGATCGCCGAGGTAATGGGATGTCCGGTGGGCACCGTGCGCTCGCGCATTTTCCGCGCTCGGGAGGCTATTGACCGTACAGTCCAGGCCGTTCTGGCCGGGGAGCCGGAACCCCTCGGCGACCGGGGCTGAAAATCCGGGAATTTTTTCGCCGGCGGTGAAACAAACAGCAGGGCCGCCGGTCTTAGCTAACAGGCAGTGGTGGTGTTGCGGCACCGCCGAGGTACTGTGATAAGGCGCCAGCGAGCGCCACGCCAGATTGCACAGAATTGTACAGAGAGGGTACCCCGTATGTCTCACGGGAAACATCAGGATCGTCTGAACGAGTCGCTGTCGGCGCTGATGGACGGCGAGGTCAGTGAGCTGGAACTGCAGCGCCTGCTGAAAGCCAGTTCCTCCTCGGCGGAGATCGGCGAGCGCTGGTCACGTTACCAGCTGGCCGCCAGTGTTATGCGTCGCGAGCGTGTGGCCCAGGCGGACACCGGTCTGGCGGCGCGGATTTCTGCGGCTGTCGAACAGGAGGCAGCACCGTTCCAGTCGACCGACGCGGACGCCGAGGCGTCCGCCGCAAATCGTAATCGCTGGTGGCAGCCGCTGAGACGCGGCGCTGTGGCGGCAACGGTGGCCTTCGCTGCGATCCTCGGTGTGCAGCAGATGTCCCAGCCGCAGGTTGGCGGTGACGCGGCCCAGGTAGCCGATGCGGAACACCAGGTACAGCCGTCGGTATCCTCGGCCCCGGAGCCTACCGGATTCTACGTGCCGGCGCCGAGCACGCGCTCGGTGAGCACCGCCGCGCCGCGCCTGGTGCCTGAGCGCCAGGGAGCCGGGGCTGTGCCCGGTGGCAAGCAGGTGATGCAGCCGGTATTGACGCCGGAATTGATGCGCCACCTGAACCGGGTGATGATGGAGCACTCGGAACAGGCCGCCCACGTCGGCAGCCAGGGCATGGTGCCTTTTGCCCGCGCCACTTTCGGCGAACAGGTGGATATGTAGGTTTGGAATCGGCGTTGCAGAGCGCCGGAAAGTGAACTGCGAACAGCAGAGAACCGGACAGGAGCTCGGAGTAGGTGCGCAAACCGTTAACACTGCATCCCGCAATGATCAAAGCCAACAGCTTGCTGTTGGCTTTATTTCTGTTGGCGCCTGCGGTCCGTGCAGACGATAAGGCAACCGCCGTTGCGGTCGCCCAGCCCGCCGTGGCCGGGGCGCAGCAGCAGCCCGAAGTACAGCAGGGCGGTGCGGCATCCAGCCCGGCTGCGGCCGCACAGCGCCAGCCGCAGAGCGTCGAGGACTGGCTCGCCAAGCTGAACCGGGCCGCCAATGACCTCGAGTACAGCGGTCTGGCGACTTTCGAGCACGGCGGTATGCTGGAGACCCTCGAGGTGGTGCATGCATTGCGCGACGGCGAGCAGGTCGAGCGGGTGCGCTACCTGAGCGGTGACCCGAGAGAGCTTATCAGCCATGGCAGTAGCCGCAATTGTGCCCGCCTTTCCAACCCGCTGGCGCGGGCTGGGCTGTTGAGCGGTGCCGGTCACTCGGAAGTCGAGCGCAGTTACCAGTTCGTGCTGCGCGGCGAGGAGCGTGTGGCCGACCGCGACACGGTGGTGATCGAGGCGCGGCCGCGGGATCTCGATCGCCTCGGCATGGTGATCAATCTGGATCGCAAGACCGGCCTGCCGCTCAAATCCATGCTGGTGAACGCCCAGGGCCGGGTTCTGGAGCGCTACCAGTTCGTCAAACTGAATCTGTCGCCAGTGCCGGATTCCGCGCTGGAGCCCAGCTCCGCCGACGCGCGCCGCATCGACAACAACACTCCCTGTACCTCCGCGCAGAGCCGCTGGCAGGTGCGCTGGGTGCCCGAGGGTTTCGAGCTGGTCTCCGTGCGCACCCTGTCCGATGGCGACATGCTGGTGTTCAGTGATGGCCTCAGTGTCTTTACGGTCTTCGTTCAACACCTGGGTCCGGGGCTCGACTTCCAGGGCCGTGCGATTCGCGGCGCTACCGTGGCCTATATGGACAAGGTGCGCGTGAATGGCGTCGACTACACCGTAACGGTGGTCGGCGAGATACCGGATACCACGGCGCGCCGCGTCGCCGGTGCCGTCGGTATCAAGGGTTGATGCCCGCAGCGGGGTAGGGATCTCATGGTAGAAGAGCGCGGTCGGGTGGTGGCGATTGAATCCGGTGCCATCTGGGTCGAAACCCTGCAGCGCAGCGGCTGTCACGGCTGCTCCGCCAAGAGTGGTTGTGGTACCGGGCTGCTGAGCGACTATTTGTCGAGCCGCGCTGACCGGGCCGGCGCCGCGCGTGTCCGCGTAGCGCTGAACAGCTGGGACCCGCAGGATATTGCGCTCAACGATACTGCCGTGATTGGCATCGCCGAAAATACCCTCGCCATCGGCGCTTTACTGATCTACCTGCTGCCTCTGGTCTCCCTGCTGATGGCAACTGTGGCGGGCAACGCTCTCGCCGGTGAAAGCGGTGCGATTGCCGGCGCGGTGCTCGGGCTGCTGGGCGGCGCCGCGCTAGTGCGCCTTTACGGCCGCCGCCGCGCTGGCGACCCCGCCTTCGCACCGCTACTGTTGCGCATCGAGCCGGCCCGCGCGGCCTGATCTCCTTTTCCCAATTCTTCCTAAACTGTTATCTCACCTTTGCAGGAGATAACCCATGCGCGCTCACTGCTCTGCCGAGAGCTGGCCCCTGCGCACTGCCTTTGTCATTTCCCGCGGCGCCCGCACCGAGGCGCAGGTGGTCGTGGTTGAGCTGCAGGGGCGCGGCGTTACCGCGGTGGGCGAGTGCACTCCCTATGCGCGTTACGGCGAGACGCCGGATTCGGTGCTGGCGCAGCTGCAACCGCTGCTGGCGGTGCCGGACAGCCTGAGCCGGGAGGCGCTGCAGGCGCAGTTGCCCGCCGGCGCCGCGCGCAATGCGCTCGACTGCGCGCTGTGGGATTGGGAGCGGCAATGTCGCAATACTCCTTTTGCCGGCCCCGATTCCCTGCCCACGGTGCAGACACTGGTGATCGACACGCCCGCTGCGATGGCCGAAGCGGCGCGGGTCACAGTGGCGCAGGGGGTGGAGTGCCTGAAGCTGAAGCTGGATGACTACCAGGTGGCCGAGCGCGTCGCCGCAGTGCGTGCGGCGGCACCGGGCGCCCAGCTGGTGATCGACGCCAACGAGGCCTGGCCGGCCGCAACCCTGGTGGAGCGCTGCCAGCAGCTGCGCGATGCCGGTGTGGCGATGCTGGAGCAGCCGCTGCCGGCAGATGACGATGAATTTCTCGAGACCTTTGCGCACCCGCTGCCGATCTGCGCAGACGAGAGCTGCCACACCCGCGCCGACCTGCCGCGGCTGCAGGGGCGCTACGAGATGCTCAATATCAAACTGGACAAGACCGGCGGCCTCACCGAGGCACTGGCGCTGGCGGAGGCGGCGGAGGCGTGCGGCTTCGCGCTGATGCTGGGCTGCATGCTGTGCACCTCGCGCGCGGTGCGCGCCGCCTGGCCGCTGGGGGAGCGGGCGCGTTTTATCGATCTGGATGGCCCGACCTGGCTGGCGCGGGACGCCGAGCCGCCGCTGCGCTTTGACGCGGGGCGGGTCTACTGGACCTGAGACGCCGTGAACGGCGCTGGTGAGCCCTGCTCAGTCGCTCCATGTCAGCAGGTCGATCAGCGCGTCGAGGTAGTCTTCACTGGCCGCATCGGCGGAGATCGGTGGAAACTCGGCCGTAATACAGTGCAGCTGGCGCTCAGCGCACCAGGTGCCAAAAGAGCCGGGGGTGGCGTAGCCCACATCGGTCACCAGTGGCAGCTGGAAACGCTCGGCCAGCCAGCGCCCCAGGGCGCTGTCGTGGGGGTCCTCGATACAGGCCAGCGGATCGTGAATAGTGACCACCCAGTGCGGCTTTAGCCGTTCCAGCAGCCCGGTCAGCGCGCGGGTCTCCGCCTCCGAGCCGGCGGAACTGCCGGTACTGAGGCGTACGTCGCGCGCCTCCGCGGCGCTGTTCCAGCGGTAGACGGTGCCGTCCGCCTGCCAGTTGGCAGTGGCGAAATTGCGGTTCAGGTCGACACCGTGGGCGTTGGCGCGCAGCCCCAGCTGACAGCCGTCCGGGTTGACCGCCAGGATTACATGGTGGCACAGGCGCTCCGCCGGCAGGGTCCGTAGCGCGCAGGACAGTGCCACCACCGCCGATACCTCATCGCCGTGGGTGCCGGCCATGACGATCCCCGGCGGACTGGCGCCGGCGCTGACCTGTGCGGGAAAATACAGCAGGGGCGCGCCGAGTTCGGACTTGCCGTACGGCAGCTGCGGGTGGCAAAAATGGCCGCGTTCGGTGCGGGGGCGCAGTGTTGTCACGGTGTCCTCCCGGAGAGCCGGTGGGGCTTCGGCAGCGGATGACCAGACGGGCCGGGGCTGTCTGGCCTAGCCGTTGCGGGAGCGCCTTAACATTGTTTTACACTGGGCTTCAGAACTTTTGTGGCCAGAACGCCACTAAATGTTTACCAAAAACCTGTTGAGCGTCGGGGCCGGCCCCGCCGGGCGGCTCCAGCGCTCAATGCCTCAATAGTAGAAGGGATAGATAAGGGTAACAAACCGATGCTGAAACGCTGTTCACAGTTTGTCTTCACTCTCTGCCTGTTGCTGTCGGCGTCTGCGTTCGCGCGCGGGCTGCCGGAATTCACCGACCTGATCGCGGATAATTCGCCGGCGGTAGTGAAAATCAATTCGGTAGAGCACCGCCAGACCTCGCGCCGTAACCTGCCGCCGCAGTACCGCCAGGATATTCCGGATATCTTCCGCCACTTGCTGGAGCCGCCGCAGCAGCGCCCGGTAGCCAGCCTGGGATCCGGATTCATCATCTCCGGTGACGGCTACATCGTCACCAACAACCACGTCGTGGACGGCGCAGACCAGGTCACGGTAACCCTGACCGATCGGCGCGAGTTCGATGCCAAGGTCATCGGCACCGATGTCAGCTCCGACCTGGCGCTGATCAAGATCGACGCCGAGGATCTGCCGCACCTGAAGTGGGGCAACTCGGACGACCTCAAGGTGGGTGAATGGGTGGTCGCAATCGGCTCTCCGTTCGGTCTCGATTACTCCGCCAGCGCCGGTATCGTGAGCGCCATGGGGCGCAGCATCCCCAACGAGAGTCGCGAGAATTACGTGCCGTTCATCCAGACCGATGTGGCCATCAATCCGGGTAACTCCGGCGGCCCGCTGTTCAACATGGATGGCAGGGTCGTGGGCATCAACTCACAGATCTATACCCGCAGCGGCGGTTCCATTGGCCTGTCGTTCGCCATTCCCGCCAGCCTGGCGCAGGATGTGATTGCCCAGCTGAAAGAGAAGGGGCGCGTCGATCGCGGCTGGCTCGGTGTCGGCATCCAGGATGTGGACCTGAATATGGCCAAGGCAATGGGCCTGAAGAAGCCCCACGGCGCCCTGGTGGCCCAGGTGGAGTCC
The DNA here is from genome assembly GCF_039696035.1 of Microbulbifer sp. SAOS-129_SWC. Lineage (GTDB taxonomy): Bacteria > Pseudomonadota > Gammaproteobacteria > Pseudomonadales > Cellvibrionaceae > Microbulbifer. The sequence goes on along the minus strand of NZ_CP155567.1, from coordinate 2,886,877 downwards.
GGTGCACCGGCGGACCAGGCGGGCATTGTCGCGGGCGATATCATTACCCGCTTCGACGGCCACAAGATCCTCGAGCAGGGCGATCTGCCGCATATCGTCGGCCGCACCAGCCCGGGCAGCGAAGTGAGTGTTGACCTCATGCGCAAGGGCGAGCACAAGACCGTCAGTGTCACGGTCGGCACCTTGCCGAGCGATGACACCGAGATGGGGCAGGCCTCCAGCGCTGGTCCCGCCAGCAATGTGGGTGGCCGCCTGGGGCTGGTCGTGGGCGAGATTCCCGATGCGCTGAAGCAGCGCTGGGGCGTGGATTCCGGCGTGCTGGTCAAGGATGTGGTGCCGGGCAAGCCCGGTGCCAAGGCCGGTCTCCGCGGCGGCGATATCATTGCGCAGCTGGGGTTCGAGAAAGTGGGCGACCTGAAGGACTACCGCAAAGTGGTCAAAGATCTGCCGGATAACGAACTGCTGCCGATTCGATTCTTCCGCGCGGGCCAGCCGACCTTCCGCACCATTGAGATCGACAAGAAATAGACATAGACCGGGGAGTGGCACGCGTCGGAGGCGATCCGGTCACGTGCCACTCACTACCAACCACGAGTTCTGATAGACTTGCGCCACGCAGCCGGCGCTTCCGCTGGCTAACATTTTGATTTTCAAAGGGTTTACGCTCCGAAGTGGCCACAGATCTCTCCCATATCCGCAATTTCTCCATCATTGCCCATATCGACCACGGTAAATCCACCCTGGCGGACCGCTTTATTCAGGTCTGCGGCGGGCTCTCGGATCGCGAGATGGCCGCCCAGGTCCTCGACAGCATGGATCTGGAGCGGGAACGCGGCATCACCATCAAGGCCCAGAGCGTGACCCTGGACTACACCGCGCGCGACGGTAAAACCTATCAGCTGAACTTTATCGATACCCCGGGGCACGTGGATTTCTCCTATGAAGTCTCTCGCTCGCTGGCCGCCTGTGAGGGTGCACTGCTGGTGGTGGACGCCGCCCAGGGCGTGGAAGCGCAGTCGGTGGCCAACTGCTACACGGCCATCGAACAGGGCCTGGAAGTGATTCCGGTACTGAACAAGATGGACCTGCCGCAGGCGGACCCCGACAAGGTGGCCGAGGAAATCGAGGATATCATCGGTATCGATGCCACCGAGGCCACCCGCTGCAGTGCCAAGTCCGGCCTCGGCGTCGAGGAGGTGCTGGAAGACCTGGTGCGCCTGGTACCGCCGCCAGAGGGCGACGTGGAAGCACCGCTGCAGGCGCTGATCATCGATTCCTGGTTCGACAGCTACCTCGGTGTGGTTTCCCTGGTGCGGGTGGTACAGGGCACCCTGAAAACCAAAGACAAGATCGTGACCAAATCTATCGGTCGCGCCCACGTGGTCGACAACGTCGGTATCTTCACGCCCAAGCGCAAGGAGACCGGCGTGTTGCGCGCCGGCGAGGTGGGCTTTGTGGTGGCCGGTATCAAGGACATCCACGGCGCGCCGGTAGGCGATACGCTGACCCATGCCAAAGGCGTCGAAGACGTGGCGATGCTGCCGGGCTTCCAAAAGGTCAAACCGCAGGTCTACGCCGGTCTGTTCCCGGTCAGCTCCGACGACTACGAGGCCTTCCGCGATGCGCTGGAGAAGCTGTCGCTGAACGACGCCTCGCTGTTCTACGAGCCGGAGACCTCCGATGCACTGGGTTTCGGCTTCCGCTGCGGCTTCCTTGGCATGCTGCACATGGAGATCATCCAGGAGCGCCTGGAGCGCGAGTACGATCTGGACCTGATCACCACCGCGCCGACCGTGGTTTTCGAGGTATTGCAAACCGACGGCACCGTGATGTCAGTGGACAACCCGTCGCGCCTGCCGGATGTGGGTAGCATCGAAGAGATGCGCGAACCCATCGCCGAAGTGAACATCCTGGTGCCGCAGGAGTACCTGGGCAACGTAATTACGCTGTGTGTCGAGAAGCGCGGTATCCAGAAGGACATGCAGTACGTAGGTAGCCAGGTGTCACTGCGCTACGAATTGCCGATGAACGAAGTGGTCATGGATTTCTTCGACCGCCTCAAATCGGTCAGCCGCGGCTTCGCCTCGCTGGATTACAGTTTTGTGCGTTTTGACCCGGCAAAACTGGTGCGCCTGGATATCCTGATCAACGGCGATCGCGTCGATGCCCTGGCGCTGATCGTGCACCGCGATCAGTCCCAGCAGAAAGGCCGCGCGATGGCCGAGAAAATGAAAGAGCTGATTCCGCGGCAGATGTTCGACGTAGCCATCCAGGCTGCGATCGGTGGCCAGGTGGTTGCACGCACGACCGTCAAGGCGCTGCGCAAGAACGTCACCGCCAAGTGTTATGGCGGCGACGTCTCGCGCAAGAAAAAGCTGCTGGAAAAGCAGAAAGCGGGTAAGCGCCGTATGAAACAGCTGGGCCGTGTCGAGGTGCCGCAGGAGGCGTTCCTGGCGGTACTCAAGGTGGACCAGTAAGCACGCGATTGGTGTTCGGTGGGCGGCGGGTACACCTGCGGCCATCCGCCACTGATCACTAACCGTCCATAGAATGGAACAATCAAAAAACCATGGATATTAATTTTCCCCTGATTCTGCTGCTGCTGGTCGTGGCTACCGGTGGTATCTGGCTGGTCGACAGCCTGTTTTTTGCCCGCCGGCGCAAGAGTGGCGGCGCGGAGGGCGAGTCCTCCGAGCCGGTACTGGTTGAATACGCCAAGTCTTTTTTCCCGGTGCTGGCGGTCGTGTTCATTCTGCGCTCCTTCGTGGTGGAGCCCTTCCAGATTCCGTCCCGCTCCATGGTGCCGACACTGGAAGTGGGCGACTTTATTCTGGTGAACAAGTTCTCCTACGGCCTGCGCCTGCCGGTCGCCCGCGTCAAATTTTTGCCGGTGGGTGAGCCCAAGCGCGGCGACGTGATGGTGTTCTTCCCGCCGCACATGAACGATACCTACTTCATCAAGCGTGTGATCGGCCTGCCCGGCGACAAAATTGAAGTGAAGGACAATGTGCTCTACATCAACGGCGAGCGCGCGCCGCAGGAACTGATCCAGGCACTGCCGCCGAGCGACCCGCAGGTGGAAGTGCTGTGGGAAACCATCTACGGCCACCGCCACCTGATGGCCCGGCACATAAAGAGACCGAGCAAGTACGCCAACTACAGTGCCACAGTACCGGCGGGCCATTACTTCATGATGGGCGACAATCGCGACAACAGCCTCGACAGTCGCGAGTGGGGCTTCGTGCCCGAGAAGGACATCGTCGGCAAGGCCTTCGCGATCTGGATGCACTGGGACAAACTGCTCAGCGTCCCCAGCTTTAATCGCGTCGGCGGTATCGAATAACGCAAACTTCCCGTTCGACAGCACAATAACAATTGAGGGCAAAACTGATGGCTAGACAGATGACGGCTTCGCTGCGCCGCCAGCGCGGCATGAGCTACTGGGGCTGGTTGGTGGTTGTCGCCGTGTGCGGCTTTATCCTGACCTGTGTCTCCAAGATGGGGCCCGGCTACATCGATTCTTACTATGTGGGTGAAGGCCTGAAGCAACTCGCACAGGAGCCCAATCTGCGCGATATGTCCCGCAGTGATATCAAACGGGAACTGGATAAATACTTTATGCTCAACAACGTGCGCGGCCAGCCCACCAAGTCGGTGAAGATACTGCGCGGCGCCGACAGCATGCTGGTAAGTATCGATTATGAACTGCGCCAACCGCTGTTCTACAACGTGGACGTGGTAATGAAATTCAACAAGCAGCTCAACACGGCCAAGGTCGATCAGTGCTGTGAGCCGCTGGTAGATCTGGAGCAATTCCGCAAACGTGACAACTGACCTTCTTCTCGAGCGCCTGTGCCAGCGTCTCGGCCACGGCTTTGATCGCGAAGCTGAAAGCCGCGAACTGCTGCAACTGGCGCTGACCCACCGCTCCCACGGCAGCCGCAACAACGAGCGGCTGGAATTCCTCGGCGACTCGATTCTCGGCTTCACCATCGGTGCCGCCCTGTTTGAAAAATTCCCCCAGGGCCGCGAAGGCCAGCTCAGCCGCCTGCGCGCGCAGCTGGTCAGCGGCGAGACCCTGGCCGAACTGGCGCGGGAGATGGAGTTGGGTGACTGCCTGCGCCTGGGCGAGGGCGAAATGAAGAGCGGCGGGTTCCGCCGCGCGTCGATCCTGGCCGATGCGGTGGAGGCACTGATCGGAGCCATTTACCTGGACGCGGGGCTGGAAGCTGCGCGCGCGCGGGTGCTGGCCTGGTTCGCGCCGCGGCTGGAAAAACTGTCCCTGGAGACCGCCAAGGATCCCAAGACGCGCCTACAGGAGTGGCTGCAGGCGCGCCAGAAGCCGCTGCCGGAGTATAAGGTGGTGGAGGTTGTCGGCGCCGAACACGCCCAGCAGTTTGTGGTGGAATGCCGGGTCAGCGGCCTGCGCGAGCCGATACGCGGCCAGGCGCCCAACCGTCGCGCGGCGGAAAAGCTTGCCGCCACTGAAGCCTATAATCGCCTGACCGGGCAGGGCTGACCCTACCATTTGCCTGAGATCGCGCAGGATCAATTAATTCGATGCGAAGACGTTGATGCCGGTAGCAACGGCGCCACCACACTTGCTTCTTGAGTGGAGTTGTAATCAAACGGTGGCCATAATACTCGCATCAGTCCAGCTATTCCGGTCCTTTCCGGGAGCAACTTTTCGGAGAACCTTTTGAGCGAACAACCCTCACGCGTCGGCTATGTCGCCATTGTCGGTCGCCCCAATGTGGGCAAGTCCACGCTGCTGAACCACCTGTTGGGGCAGAAGTTGGCGATTACCTCGCGCAAGCCGCAGACCACCCGCCACAACATGCTGGGGATCAAGACCGAAGGGGCGAACCAGATCATCTTCGTCGACACCCCGGGGCTGCACGCGGACCAGGACAAGGCCATCAACCGCTATATGAACCGCGCCGCCGCCAGTGCCGCGCGCGACGTCGATGTGGTGGTGTTCGTGGTCGAGCGCACTCGCTGGACCGAGGGCGACCAGCTGGTGGCGGACAAACTGCGTGGCCTCAAGTGCCCGCTGATCATCGCCGTCAACAAGGTCGACCAGCTCGACGACAAGGCCGGTCTGTTGCCGCAACTGCAGGCGCTGGCCGAACAGCATCCCAAAGCGGAAATCGTACCCATCTCCGCCCTGCGCGGCGTCAACCTGGACGCGCTGGAGGCGGAGATCGTCAAGCGCTTGCCCGAGGGGCAGCACTTCTTCCCCGAAGACCAGATTACCGACCGCAGCTCGCGCTTCCTCGCCGCTGAAATCGTGCGCGAGAAAGTCATACGCCAGCTCGGTGCCGAAGTGCCGTATCAGGTCACCGTCGAAGTGGAGGAATTCGCCCAGGACGGGCCGATTCTGCATATCAGCGCCGCCATCCTGGTGGAGCGCTCCGGGCAGAAGCGCATCATCATCGGCAACAAGGGCGAGCGCATCAAGCAGATTGGTAGCCAGGCGCGCCAGGATATGGAGCGGCTGTTCGACAGTAAGGTGATGCTCAATCTGTGGGTCAAGGTCAAATCCGGCTGGTCCGACGACGAACGCGCGCTGCGCAGTCTCGGCTACCGCGACGACTGATGTCCGCCGCGGTGAAAGAGCGGCACGCCGCTTGCAGCTGTGGCCAGTTACGGCTCACCGCCCGCGGTGAGCCCGTGCGCATCAGTATCTGTCACTGCCTCGCCTGCCAGCGCCGCACCGGCAGTGTCTTCGGCGTACAGGCGCGCTTCCCCACAGAACAGCTAGTGGTTGTCGGGCGCAGCCGCGAATATCAGCGCAGCGCGGAAAGCGGCAATATCCTCTCCTCCCACTTCTGCCCCGAGTGCGGCGCCACCTTATTGCTGAAACTCGATATCGAACCGCAGCTGATCGGTGTGCCGGTGGGCGCGTTCGCCGACCCGGACTTCCCGGCGCCGCCCGCGTCCATCTATGAAGAGTACCGCCACCCCTGGGTTCCACTGCCGGAAGATATCGACCACCTGTACTGAACGGGTATCATGGCATCCACCTACTGAGCATTCTCTTTCCGTCGTTATGGCGCAATCGCAACCGCCGCTGCAGCCGGCCTACATACTGCACTCGCGTCCGTTCCGCGACACCAGCCTCATTCTCGAGCTGCTGACGCCGGAGTTCGGCCGTATCGGCTGTGTCGCGCGCGGCGCGCGGCGCGACAAGCAGCGGCGTCAGCAGTCATTACAGCCGTTCGCACCGCTGTTGGTCACGCTGATGGGGCGCGGCGAGCTGAAGACCCTCGGCCCGCTGGAGAGCGCCGGGGCCGCGCTGTGGCTGCGCGGGCGCGCGGTTTACGCTGGCCTTTATGCCAATGAATTACTGGTGCGCCTGCTGCCGGCCGGCGAGGCACAGTATGCGATATTCGCCAGCTATCAGGCGTTGCTGCAGTCACTTGCGCAGCTCGATGGCAGTGCCGCGGAGCAGCTGGAGGCGCCGTTGAGGCGCTTTGAGCTGCAATTGCTGGCGGAACTCGGCAGTTGTCCGCAACTGGACTACTGCGCGCACACCAGCGCACCGGTGAGCACCGGTGTTCACTATCGCCTGGAGGATGAACTGGGCTTCGTGCCGGTGTACCGGCACGAAGATGCCCCGCGCCGCGCGGATGAGTTTACCGGCACAGAGCTGCTGGCTTTACAGGTCGCCCGCGACGGTGGCGAGCTGGCGCCGGCGCTGCTGGCTCCGGCAAAGCGGCTCACACGCCTGCTGCTGCAGCCGCTACTGGGCCCGCGTCCCCTGGAGTCACGGGCGCTTTTTATACAGGTTTACGCGAACAATGATCGTTAGTATCGGCACGGATATCTGCAGTTACACTCGTATCGAGGCCGCCTGGCGGCGCTTTGGTGACCGTTTTGTCGAGCGGGTACTGTGCGCAGCCGAGCGCGAGGCCTTTGCGCAGCTCGCCATTCCCAATCGCGCCGCCTATCTGTGCAAGCGCTTTGCCGCCAAGGAAGCGCTCGGCAAGGCGCTGGGCACCGGTATTGGTGAGGGCATTTCCTGGCAGCATATCGAGGTGCGGCGCCGGCGCGGGCTGGGGCCTGAGGTGCGATTGAGCGGCGAGGCGCAGGCGCGGGCGCAGCAGATGGGGGTCGGGCATATCCACCTGACGCTGTCGGACGAGAAGGACTTCGCGCTCGCCTTTGTGATTTTCGAGGGGGAATAGGGGCTGGCAAAGACCTTCACCGGTCCATACCAGGCCACTGTCGGCAACTCGCCCGCGCAGTGGCGTTCTCGGCTCCCGGTGCAATGGCCGTGTTAACCCGACTCAGGTCTCTGTTTCGGCGGCTTTGAGCCCGAACAGCGCATCCAGATTCTGCTCCGAGGCCCACTCGCGCAGCGCGCGTATCTCCCGTGCGACCGCGTCCACCAGACGCTGGTCGATCTCCGCTTCCGCGTCGTCCTGCAGTGGACGCAGGTGTTCCTGCAGGTTGGAGGTGGCCTCGCGCAACTGCGGCACGCCGCAGTAACAGCAACCGCCGTGCATACGGTGCACCAGCTCGAACAGGGCCTTGGTGTCACCGTCGTCGCGCAGGCGGTGCAATTCCTGTTCGTCGGAAATCAGCCCCTTGATCAACATCTGTAGCATGTCGCGGGCCAGTCGGGCGTCGTTGTTGCTGAGATTCAGGCTGTCTCCGATATCCACCAGTCGCGGACTGGCATTGCGCGAAGCGAACGGCTGTGTCGGAGCGAGGATTTTCATCCAGCGCTTGATCATATGACTGAGCTGCGCCTCGCTGACCGGTTTGCTCAGGTAATCGTCCAGGCCGGCGGAGAGCAGGCGTGCCTTCTCTTCGGTGCCGGCGTGCGCGGTCAGCGCAATGATCGGTATGCGCTGGTCGCGCTCTTCGGCGCGGATTCGGCGGGTGGCCTCGATCCCGTCCATTTCCGGCATCTGGATATCCATGAAGATCATATTGAAATCTTCTTCCCGCCATTTCTGTAGCGCCTCTTCGCCACTGGCGGCAATGGTGGCCTCTATCCCCTGGGCGCGCAGCAGCTCGCTGACCAGCAGGCGGTTGGCCTGGTGGTCGTCCACCGCCAGTACCCGCGGCGCGGTGTTCCAGGGCAGGGCCGGATGGGTGCCGGTGTTGCGCGCTACGGCCTGTTGCTGGGGCGCCGCGCGGCGCAGGGCGCGCAACAGGTTGTCGCGCGAGACCGGCTTGCCGAGGAAGGTGAGCACCCGTGTGCGTAATTGCTCGTAGCAGCGGCGCAGCTCCACCGGCGAGCCCTGCACGATGACCCGGCACTGGTAGGTATCCACCAGTTGCTGCACGGTGGCGATGAACTGGTCGAACCCCCCTTGGCCATCGCTGGCGATGGCAGTGTCGATAATGACGGCATCGGGCAGCGCGTCGTGGCGCCACATCTGCTCGACGGCCGGTTGCAGCGTGTCGCTGTCAGCCAGCTCCACTGGTTCCACCTGCCAGTGCTTGAGCAGCTGCGCCACCTGCAGGCGAGTCATGCGGTTGGGATCCGCAATCAGCAGGCGGCAGCCGGGAAAACGCTCCGGTACCGGGATGGTACGGCTGCGTTCCAGCAGCAGCGGCAGGTGTACCCAGAAAGTGGCACCGCCGCCGGCGGCTTCGTCGATACCGATACAGCCGCCCATGCGTTCGATCAGGCTGCGGGCGATGGCGAGGCCGAGGCCGCTGCTGCTGATCTGGCGGTTCTGCTGCGGGGACTTGTTTTCCAGCAGTTGCCGCAGTTCGCGGCGCCCCTGCTCGTCGATGCGGTTGCCCAGGTCGGTGACGCTGATGCGCACCAGCAGTTCGGAATCCTTGCCGCTCTGCACGCCCATGCGCACGGGGATGTTGCCATCGCTGGAGCTGCGCACCGCGCTGCCCACCAGGTTGGTGAGAATCTGCTTGATCCGCAGCGGGTCACCGACCAGGGTGCCGGGCAGCTGCGTATCGATCAGCGGCACCAGCTCCAGGCGGTGTTCGTAGGCGAAGGGGGCGAGAATCTGTAGCGTCTCCTCAAGCAGCTGCCCGAGATTCATGGGGATATGGTCGAGCACCAGGTTGCCGGACTCGATGCGCGAGAAATCCATGATGTCGTTGATGGTGGTGAGCAGGTTTTCCGACGAGCGCAGGATGGTCTGCAGGTAATCCTGCTGCAGTTCGTCGATGTCGGTCTTCAGCAACAGGTTGGTGAAGCCGATGATACCGTTCAGCGGCGTGCGGATTTCGTGGCTGGTATTGGCGAGGAAATTGGATTTGATGCGGCTCGCCTCCAGCGCCTTCTTGCGCGCCAGGTCCAGCTCGATATTCTGCTCCTCCATGCTGTCCAGCGACTGCCGCAGATCCTCCATCGATTGCAGCAGGTTGTCCTTGTACTCCTGCTGGTTGGTGGACAGGTTTCGCGCCATCTGGTTGATCTTGGCTACCAGTTGGTTCAGTTCGCGGTTGCCGGACTCCTGCGCGCGCACTTCGAATTGGCCGCGGCCGATGGCCTCCAGGGTGTCGCCGAGGCGCAGCAGGCTGTGGGCAAAGCGCTCGGATAGAAACACCGCCCAGGCCAGTGCGGCCAGGGTGCAGATGATCAATGCCAGCAGGGCCATCAGGACCGCCTGATAGGTGCCGATGACGAAGTAGGGGCGGTGTAGCTCGACGCTGATCCAGCAGTGGATGGGCTTGTCGTGGATTGGTTGCAGGACCTGCAGGCTGCCGCCCTTGTCGAACACGATGGTCTCATGGCCGTGCAGGTCGGCGGCGCGAACCGAGCGCCGCGGGCGCGGGCCCACACCGGCCAGGTTGTTCAGGTGGGTGACCGGATCCAGGTCTTCGCCCTCAGTGGAGTAGATCTGCACCGAGCGCACCATGTCCTTCTCCAGCATTACGTTGAGCAGGCTCTGGTGCAGCCACTCCTTGCGCAGACTGGTTGGCTGGCCGCCGCTCAGCTTGATCAGCTCGGCGAGCTGCTCGGCGCTGGTGCGCCCGTGGGATAGCAGCAGCTGGCGCCGGTCGTTCATCTGCTGCAGCGTGAACACGATAGTCAGCACCAGTGCCAGCACCAGCGCCGGGGCCAGGGTGAAGCGGAATAGGGTTGCGCGCAGCGAGCGCGCTGCGGGGACGGGATCCTGATCCGACTCTTTAGTCTTGGAAGCAGCCATAGGGGCGGACTTTTCTGATTGTGCTGTTTTTGTTCAATTCTACTCCTCTGGGCCGCAGTTGCCACTGGCGAATGGCGACAGCCCGGCGACCTGTGAAAATCCGGCGCTCGGCTCTCCGCTGAGCGGAACAGGCGCGTTCGTGCGGCCAAACAGGCACGTAAGTGCTTGAAATTTCGTGAAAGAGTGCTGTGCATGTTGCGCAACCCCGGTTGACAGTAGCCGGGGAAAGCCTTTTTCGACAGGCTGTTAGCAGGACCTTACGAAACGGTATAGGGCGCTGTTCGCAGGGATCGGGCGCAAAGGGTAAAATGGCGCACCGATTTTTGTCTGGATGTGGATTTGCCATGGAATACCCCACGATTGCCGACTGTGTGGGCAACACCCCGCTGGTGCGGCTGCAGCGCCTTGCGGGTGAGACCAGCAACACGATTCTGCTCAAGCTGGAGGGGAACAATCCGGCCGGTTCGGTCAAGGATCGCCCGGCGCTGTCGATGATCGCGCGCGCCGAGGCGCGCGGGCAGATAAAACCCGGCGATACACTGATCGAGGCCACTAGCGGCAACACCGGCATCGCCCTGGCGATGGCGGCGGCGATCCGCGGTTACCGCATGATCCTGATCATGCCGGAGAGTGCCACCGACGAGCGCAAGGCCGCGATGACCGCCTATGGTGCCGAGCTGATTCTGGTCAGCGCGGAAGCGGGTATGGAGGGCGCGCGGGATCTGGCGCTGGAAATGCAAGCGGAAGGGCGCGGCCTGGTGCTGAACCAGTTCGCCAACGGCGACAATCCGCGCGCACACTACGAGGGCACCGGCCCCGAAATCTGGCGTCAGACGCGCGGCGCTATCACCCATTTTGTGTCCTCGATGGGCACTACCGGTACCATAATGGGCTGCGGTCGCTACCTGAAAGAGCAGAATCCGCAGGTGCAGGTCATCGGCCTGCAACCCACCGAGGGCTCGAGTATTCCCGGTATCCGCCGCTGGCCGGAGGCCTATCGGCCGCAGATCTTCGTGCCCGAAGAGGTCGATCGGGTGCTGGATATGGGGCAGCGCGAAGCCGAGGAAATGACGCGACGACTGGCGCGGGAAGAGGGTATCTTCTGCGGTGTCTCGTCCGGCGGTGCCGTGGCCGGCGCCCTGCGCCTGTCGGCGGAGGTGGACAATGCCACCATTGTTGCCATCATTTGCGATCGCGGTGATCGCTACCTGTCCTCCGGACTGTTCGATTCCCATACTCCATAAAGAAAGCGCCCCAAAACGCGATGGTACAAGTCAGAAAACATCACTCTGTCGGCGGCAACGGCGAACTGGACCTCGAATCCTGGTTGCGCCATATCCAGACCCTGGCGGGCCTCGACGGCGGCGCCCTGGTCACTTTGCGCCGCGCCGCGGAAGTGAGCGCGGAGGCGGAGACGCGGGCCATTGCCGCGGAGAATATCTGGGCCGAGGGTGCCAGCAGTTTCGCCACCGGCCTGGAGATGGCCGAGATTCTCGCCGACCTGCAGATTGATGCCGAGGCACTGTGCGCCGCGGTGCTGTACCGCGCGGTACGCGAGAAGCGCCTGCCGCTGAAAACCGTCGAGGAAGAATTCGGCAAGACCGTCGCCAAGCTGATTCGCGGCGTGCTGCGCATGGCCGCAATCCGCAGTCGCAGTGCCGATACCGGCGACGAGGGTGCCAGCCTGGCGGTGGAAGAGCACTCGGAAAATATCCGCCGCATGCTGGTGGCGCTGGTGGACGATGTGCGCGTGGCGCTGATCAAGCTGGCCGAGCGCACCTGCGCCATTCGCGCGGCCAAGAATGCCGAGCCGGCCAAGCGTCGGCGGGTGGCCCGCGAAGTGGCCGACGTCTATGCGCCGCTGGCCCATCGCCTGGGTATCGGCCATATCAAATGGGAGCTGGAGGATCTCAGTTTCCGCTACCTGGAGCCGGACGATTACAAGCAGATCGCCCGGCTGCTGGACGAAAAGCGCCTCGCGCGGCAACACTATATCGACGAGGTACTGGCGCTGCTGCGTGACGAGCTCGGCCGCGCGGATATCGAAGGCGAGGTCTACGGCCGGGCCAAGCACATTTACAGCATCTGGCGAAAGATGCGGCGCAAGAATATCGGCTTTTCCCAGGTGTATGATATCCGTGCGGTGCGCATCCTTGTGCCTACCGTGCGCGATTGCTATGCGGTGCTCGGCATCGTGCACAATCTGTGGCGCAACATTCCCAACGAATTTGACGATTACATCGCCTCGCCCAAAGAGAACGGCTACCGCTCCCTGCATACCGCAGTAATCGGTCCGGAGCGCAAGGTACTGGAAGTGCAGATCCGCACGGTGGCGATGCATGAAGAGGCGGAGTACGGCGTCTGCGCTCATTGGCGCTATAAAGGCACCGACCGCAAGTCCGAGGGACAGGACAGCTACGAACAGAAAATATCCTGGCTGCGCCAGGTACTCGACTGGCATGAAGAGGTCGGGGGCAATCCGCTGCAGGAAGACCTGCTGGCCAGCGAGGCCGATACGCGCATTTATGTGTTCACGCCCGACGGTCACGTGGTGGATCTGCCACGCGGCGCCACGCCGCTGGACTTCGCTTACAAGATCCACACCGAGATCGGCCATCGCTGTCGCGGTGCCAAGGTGGACGGGCGCATTGTGCCGCTGAACTGCGAGCTGCAGACCGCCAACCAGGTGGAAATTCTTACCGGCAAGCGCGAGGCGCCCAGCCGCGACTGGCTGTCGCCGGGTATGGGTTACATTAATACCTCCCGCGCCCGCGCCAAGATCGTGCACTGGTTCAAGCAGCAGGCCCGCGACCAGAATATTGCCGATGGACGCAGTATTCTCGACGGTGAATTCAAACAGCTGGCACTGATCGATTTCGAATTCGAGAAGCTCGCCGCGAAGCTGAATATGCACTCGCTCGACGACCTCTACGCGGCCGTTGGCGCCGGCGATATCGGTGTCGGCCAGGTGCTCAATGCCGCCCAGCGCATGGTCAGGGTGGATCGGGTGGAACCGGTGCCTTCACTGACGGCGTCGGTGGCCCGCGGCGAGGGCAAGACCGACGTCTACATCGACGGCGTCGGTAACCTGATGACCCATATCGCGCGCTGCTGCAACCCGGTGCCCGGTGACCAGATTATGGGTTACATCACGCTGGGGCGCGGCGTGTCCATTCACCGCAAGGACTGCGCCAATATGCTGCGCATGCAGTCGGACGAGCACGAACGGGTGCTGCAGGTGGAGTGGGCCGAAAAGCCCAAAGAGCTCTACGCGGTGGAAATCATGATCGAGGCATACGACCGCCACGGCCTGCTGCGCGATATCACCACCATGCTCGACAGCCAGCGCATCAATATCACCGCCATGCAAACGCACTCCAACAAACACAAGCATACGGTGGAAATGGTACTGACCGCCGAGGTACACAGCTTCGAAGAGCTCTCGCGCGTGCTGCATCGCATCAACCAGCTGCCCAATGTGGCTTCGGCCAAGCGGCGCCTGCTGCACTGATCGCGCATTGCGCACAGCTGTGCGAATGCGCATGGTGCCGCCGTGCGCAGCGAATCAACTTTGTGGTGCGCGCGGCGCACCCTATGGAGAAGAACACCCCGTGCCAAGCGATAGATACACCGTCGAAGATCTGCTTCACCTGATGGCGCGGCTGCGCGACCCTGACGGCGGTTGCCCCTGGGACCTGAAGCAGACGTTCGCCACCATCGTGCCGTCTACCATCGAAGAGGCCTACGAAGTTGCCGAGGCCATCGAGGCCGAGGATTTCGAGCACCTGCACGAAGAGCTCGGCGACCTCCTGTTCCAGGTCATCTTTTACGCCCAGCTGGGTAGCGAGCAGCAGCGTTTCGATTTCGCCCGCATTGTCGACACCCTGGTGCGCAAACTGTTGCGCCGCCATCCACATGTGTTCCCCAGCGGTGAGCTCCGCGGCGATAACACCGCCGCGCCGATAGATGAGGCCGAAGTCAAGCAGAACTGGGAAGCGATCAAGGCCGCCGAGCGCGGTGCCAAAGGGGAAGGCGGTGCCCTCGACGGCGTGGCGCGCGGGCTGCCGGCGCTGACGCGTGCCGCCAAGCTGCAAAAGCGCGCCTCGCGGGTGGGCTTTGACTGGCCGGAGATCGGCGGTGTGCTGGACAAGATAGAGGAAGAGCTGGCCGAGCTGCGCGAGGCGCTGGCTGCGGACGACTCTGCGGCGGCCCGCGAGGAGCTGGGCGATCTGCTGTTCTCCTGTGTCAATGCCGCGCGCCACCTGCAGGTGGAGCCGGAGGCCGCATTGCGCCAGTGCAATCGCAAATTCGAAAGCCGCTTCAGCGCTGTCGAGGCCGCGCTGGCCGCCGAGGGCCGCACACCGACGGACGCCAGCCTGGCGGAACTGGATCAACTCTGGGAGCGGGCCAAGCGCGGCAACTGAGCGGCATGCGGTAGTTTTACTACACCGGATGCCCACTCAGCGGCAGCGGCTCTACCTTGCCCTGCAGGGGGTCTGCGTGTAAGGTAGCGCTCTTTTGGCGCGGCGGACATTGACACGCCGGGATAGACTGGAGGCATTCTGACCATGCGAATTATTCTCTTGGGGGCGCCGGGGGCCGGCAAAGGCACTCAGGCTCAGTTCATTACAGAGAAATTCGGCATCCCGCAGATTTCCACCGGTGATATGCTGCGCGCGGCTGTGAAGGCGGGCACTCCGCTCGGCCTGCAGGCAAAAGGTGTGATGGAGGCCGGCAAGCTGGTGTCCGACGACCTGATCATCGCCCTGGTCAAAGAGCGCATCGCGCAGCCGGATTGCGCCAACGGATTCCTGTTCGACGGTTTCCCTCGCACCATCCCCCAGGCACAGGCTCTACTGGATGCTGAAGTCTCCATCGATCACGTGCTGGAAATCGCCGTGGACGACGAGGAAATCGTCAAGCGCCTGTCCGGGCGCCGCGTTCATGAAGGTTCCGGCCGTGTCTATCACGTCATCTATAATCCGCCGAAACAGGATGGCGTTGACGACGAGACCGGCGAGCCGCTGATTCAGCGCAGTGACGACACCGAAGACACGGTGCGCAACCGCCTGTCGGTTTACCATGAGCAGACAGAACCGCTGGTGGGTTTCTACCGCGAACTGGCCGAACGAGCGCCGGAATCCGCGCCTAAATACAGCCGGGTTGAGGGTGTGGGCTCGATGGTCGACATTCGCGAGATGGTAAATACTGCACTGACCTGATCCGGTCGGGCGTTCAGTACGTAAAAAGGCTCCCTTGCGGGGGCCTTTTTTGTAACTGTGCTTTTGTGGGTTCCAGCGGCCTCCGTCATGGCAGCTGTTGTCCATTGATCAGCCTTGCTCCAGTGTCACGCGTCTCTCGGCCAGCTGATTACACCCGCAGCCGAATCCAGGTACCTCTGGGTATACTGGGCTTCTGTTATCGAAAGGAATTGCGATATGACTACAGCCGTTATTCTGATGAACCTGGGGAGTCCAGCGGAACCCACAGCCGCCGGCGTGCGGACTTTTTTGCGCGATTTTCTCTCGGACCCTCGTGTAGTCGAAATTCCCAGGCCATTGTGGCTGGCAATTCTGCACGGCCTGGTGCTGCCGCTGCGACCCCGGCGTATCGCGCCGGCCTATGCCCAAATCTGGAATGAAAGCTTCGATGGCGAGCCGGTGCAGGGTTCGCCGCTGGCTCACTACACCCGCCGTCAGGCGGAACTGCTGCAGGTGCGGCTGGCGGAAACGCGCCCGGATGTGACTGTCAGTTACGCAATGACCTACGGCGGTCCCAGCCTGGACGCAGAGGTGGCGCGCCTGCGCCGGCAGGGCATAGATTCCTTTCTGGTGCTGCCGCTGTACCCCCAGTACTCGGCAACAACCACGGGCGCCATCTACGATCAGGTGGCAGACATATTCCGCAATAGCCGGGATATTCCCGACATCACCGTCGTGCGGGAATATTACCGGCACCCGCTGTATATCCGCGCGCTGGCCAACTCCGTGCGTGATCTTTGGGAAAAGCGCGGTGCTCCAGAGCGGCTGCTGCTGTCCTTTCACGGAATCCCCAAGGCCAATATCAATAAGGGCGACCCCTATTACCGCCACTGCTGTGATACGGCGGAGCAATTGGCAGCGGAGCTGGAGCTGGAGCGCGATCGCTGGCAGGTGAGTTTTCAGTCCCGTTTCGGTAAAGCTGAATGGCTGCAGCCGTACACCGATAAAACCCTGATAGAAATGGGTAGATCCGGAGTGCACAGTGTCGATGTGATTTGTCCCGCGTTTGCCGCTGATTGCCTGGAAACACTCGAGGAAATTTCGGTAGAGAATCACGCTAATTTTATCGACGCCGGTGGGCGTGAATTCCGCTATATCCCCGCCCTGAATGCGCGCGAGGATCATATCGAGGCCCTGGCTGCGATCGCTCGCGAAAAACTGCCGGCAAAACTGTAAACGAAGCCGGTTGTTTGGCTGTCGCAGCCAGCCATCGCACCCCAAAAAAGGTTTTTTGGGGTGATTCCTGAAAAAAACTCCCTTTTTGCAAAAAAAACTATCCTTTTTTGTCCTTTTTTCTTGCAAAGCGGTTTATTTTTATTAACTTAGATACAGTTACATCGATTTAGGTGGTGTAGCTTGCTCTGGATTGTCCAAAGGCTGCCTGCGGGCTCCTGGCTTCAGAAGCAAAATGGCAGATTTGCCAGCACACTTTCTTCAGGTTGCAGAGGTATTCCTTCTTACTCAGAGAGGAGACAAGGGATGGCACGAGTAGCAAAAAAGAAAGCGCGGACTAAACGCGCTGTCAAAGCCAAGGCTCCGGCGACAGTATCTCCGGCAGTAACCAAGGCGCAGAAAGCCGTGGATTCGGCGACCAAGTCGCTGGATGGGCAACTGGATCGCGTCGCCAAAGCGCGGGCCCGGGTGCAAAAAAGTAGTACGGCTGCTGCGAAGAAATCGCTGACCAGCGCCAATGCCAAAGCTAAAGAATTACGCGCCAAGGTAGCTGCTGCAAAAATGGATCTGGCTAAAGCCAAGGCCATGGATGCGGTGCGCCACGCCGAAGAGGCAGCCAAACAGAAAATTTCCGAAATGGCTGATAGCCTGAGCGCCAAGGCCGACAAGGATCTCGCGGCGGCTGTCAAAGCGTTCGAGGCGCGCTGGAAAAAGACCCGCGCCAAGGCCGATGCCAAGAAGGTGAAGGCCGCGGAGAAGAAGGCCCAGGCCAAGGTGAAGGCTGCCGCCAAGAAGTCGGCTGCCAAAGCCAAGGCCCTAGAGAAGAAGGCCGTTGCCAAGGCCAAGGCCGACGCCAAGAAGGCGGCTAAGAAAGCCACCAAGAAAGCCGCGAAGAAGCCCGGTCGGCCGAAGAAGTCCGCGGCCAAGAAAGCGGCAACCAAGAAAACGGTAGCCAAGAAAGCGGCGGGTAAGAGCGCAGCGAAGAAAAAGCCGGGTCGCCCGCCCAAGGCAGCGGCCAAAAAGAAGGCTCCAGCCAAGAAGAAGGCCGCCCGTCGCGGTCGCCCACCGAAGAAGTCCTGATTCGACAGTGGATTAGCGGGGCCGCGCCCTCTGCGCGTTCCCGGTGATCGCTAAAGGTCAGTTCAGAAGCCCCGGCACTGCCGGGGCTTCTGCATTTTGGGGTAGAGCCATTTACACATGACGTATCCCGCCCGCCGTGACACAATTCGCCCTCGCACCGGCAGTGGTGCGGGGAATGCGGGGGCCGCGTGAACCAGCGCCCGGTCCGCCGGTCATAGTTACACTGGCCCGGCGCTGCCCGGGCACCAAGATCGAGTGAAGTTGTGAAGATTCTCGCCCTGGATACCACTTCCGGCGCCTGTTCCGTGGCTCTGCACTGCGACGGGCACACGTTCGAGCAATTTGTCGCCGCAGAGCGCGACCACACCCGCCGCCTGCTACCAATGGTGGATGCGGTACTGGCCGAGGCCGGTATCGGTCTGCGGCAGCTGGACGCGCTGGCGGTGAGTCGCGGCCCGGGCTCCTTTACCGGCCTGCGTATTGCCATCAGCTGTACCCAGGGGCTGGCGTTCGCCGCCGAACTTCCGGTAGTGCCGGTTTCCAGCCTCGCCGCACTGGCGGCGGGCAGTCGCCGCGCACACCCGGAGTGGCAGTCGGGGGCGATTGTCGCAGCGCTGGATGCGCGCATGCAGCAGGTCTACTGGGGGATTTATGCCGACGCTTGCCCCCATGACAGTCTGTTACCCGAGGCGGTTGCCGATCCACAGCGTGTGCTCGAGGCGCTGCAACAGTCCGAACTGCCCGCACCGCTGTACGGCGCAGGCCCCGGCTGGCACTACGACGCACTGTCTGTGGCGCCACTGGCGAGCGTCGACCTGCAGGCGGCGATTCACGCGCGGGAAATCGCCGATCTGGCGCTGCCGCTGTGGCAAAAGGGGGAGGCCGTTGGCGCCGAGGCGCTGGAGCCGCTCTATCTTCGCAATGAAGTGACCTGGCAAAAACGACAAAAAATCCGCTCTTAAAGAAGTTACCCATGGACATACTGCATATCATCGCCCTGGCCATCATTCAGGGTCTGACCGAGTTTTTACCTATTTCCAGCTCTGCACACCTGATCCTTCCCAATCAGGTGCTGGGCTGGCCCGACCAGGGGCTGGCCTTTGACGTGGCGGTGCACTTCGGCACCCTGCTGGCGGTGATAGCCTATTTCCGCAAAGACGTCTGGGCTCTGATTCGCGACGGCCTGGCCGGCTTTGGCAGTGGCAAGTTTACCGACGATGGCCGGCTCGCCTGGTTGATTGTGCTGGCGACGATTCCCGCGGGCCTGGCCGGGCTGGCGTTCCAGGGCTTTATCGAGACCACACTGCGCTCGGCCGCCGTAATCGCCTCGACCACTATCATCTTCGGTGTCGTGCTGTGGTGGGCAGATGCGCGCAGTGTGCACACCCATACGCTGGCGCAGCTGAACTGGAAGCGGGCGCTGGCGATCGGCGCAGCCCAGGCTCTGGCACTGATTCCGGGCACCTCTCGTTCCGGTATTACCATGACCGCCGGGCTGATGCTGGGTATGGAGCGCAAGGACGCCGCGCGCTTTTCGTTTCTCATGTCGATCCCGATCATCGCACTGAGCGCGCTGCTGCTGATCATCGAACTGCTGGAGCAGTCGCAACCGGTGCACTGGCACGACCTGTTTCTGGGGACGGTGCTGTCCGGTATCAGCGCCTTCGTGTGTATTCATTATTTCCTGCAATTTATCAATCGTATTGGCATGGCGCCGTTCGCCATCTACCGCTTGCTGCTGGGCGCGGCACTTTTCTGGATGATCTTGGGGTAAATCACTATGGCAACTGTTGCATTTCTCGGGCTCGGGGTGATGGGATATCCGATGGCCGGTTTCCTGGCCAGGGCCGGGCACAGCGTGCGGGTCTATAACCGCACCGCGGCTCGCGCTGAGCAATGGCTGGGGGACTACGCCGGTGAAGCCTGCGCAACGCCAGCGGAGGCCGCGCGCGGCGCCGAGGTGGTGTTTGCCTGTGTCGGCAACGACCACGACCTGCGTGAAGTCGTCACCGGCGAGCAGGGTGCCTTCGTCGGCATGGCCGCGGGCAGCCTGTTTGTAGATCACACCACCGCTTCTGCGGATGTGGCCCGCGAGCTGGCCGCAGCCGGGCGCGACCAGGGTATCGGTTTTCTGGATGCGCCCATTTCCGGCGGCCAGGCCGGGGCCGAAAACGGCGTGCTGACGGTCATGGTCGGTGGCGCGGAGGGCGATTACGAGCGCGCCCAGCCGCTGATCGACTGTTACGCCCGCGCAATCAGCCTGCTGGGCCCGGTGGGCAGCGGCCAGCTGTGCAAAATGGTCAACCAGATCTGTATTGCCGGTGCGGTGCAGGGGCTGGCCGAGGGGCTGCACTTCGCCAAGGCTGCGGGACTCGATGCCGAGCAGGTGATCGGCGTCATTTCCAAGGGCGCAGCGCAGAGCTGGCAGATGGAAAACCGCTACAAGACCATGCTCGCGGGTGAGTACGAACACGGCTTCGCCGTGGACTGGATGCGCAAGGACCTGGCGATCGTGCTCGACGAGGCGCAGCGCAACGGCGCGCTGCTGCCGGTCACGGCGCTGGTGGACCAGTTCTACAGCGAAGTGCAGGCCCTCGGTGGCGGCCGCTGGGATACCTCCAGCCTGCTCGCGCGCCTGACCAACGTGCGCGATTTCGACTGAAGCTGTCCTATGTGAGCCTTTCCGGTGGAGGAGCGGCCTTTGGCTGCGATCGGGATAGCGCGTGAACGCCGGCCCTGCCGCCGGTGGCTATCCGGCCAACAGCCTCATCGGCAATCGTTTGCCGGATAGCCACCGGCGCCAGAGCCTCTCGCTGTGCCACCTGCGATGTTATGCTCGGCCAATGGCTGCTTTTACCCTGACAGATTGAATGTGAAAGTCCTGCTCCTTTCCGCCTACGACGCCGACAGCCACAAGCGCTGGCGCCGCGGCCTGGTGGCCGCCATCCCGGAGTGGCAGTGGACGGTGCTGACGCTGCCGCCGCGCTATTTCAGCTGGCGTGTGCGCGGCAACAGCCTCAGTTGGGGGCGGGGCGAAACGGCGGACACGCTGCGCCAGCCCTGGGACCTGATCGTCGCCACTTCCATGACCGATCTGGCCGCACTGCGCGGCCTGGTACCCGAAATCGCCGCGGTGCCCACGGCGGTCTACTTCCACGAGAACCAGTTCGACTATCCGCGCACTGCCGATGCCTTCCAGTCGGTGGAGCCGCAGCTGCTGAATATCTACACCGCGCTCGCCGGTGATCTGCTGCTGTTCAATTCCGACTATAACCGCCGCACGCTGCTGAGCGGCGCCGCGGAGTTGCTCCGACGCTTTCCCGACTGTGTACCGCCGGACCTGTGCGCGGAGATTGCGCGCAAGTCGCGGGTGCTGCCAGTGCCGCTGGAAGACGCGTTGTTCGAGAATCCGCCGCAACCGCGCGGCGCTCGCCCGACGCTGGTGTGGAACCACCGCTGGGAGCACGACAAGGGCCCGGACATCCTTTTGCGCGCGCTGCAGCAATTCTGCCGGCTGGAGCTGTCCTTTACCCTGCATGTCGTCGGCCAGCAGTTCCGCCGCCAACCGGCGGAATTTGCCCGCATTCGCACACTGCTTGCCGAGGCGGGAGCGCTGGGTGCCTGGGGCTACCAGGACTGCGCAGCGGATTATCGCCAGCTGTTGGGAGGCAGCCACGCGGTGCTGTCCACCGCGCGGCACGATTTCCAGGGGCTGGCGGTGCTGGAGGCGGTGGCCGCCGGCTGCCGGCCGCTGGTGCCGGACAGCCTCGCCTACCCGGAGTGGTTCGGTGCGGGCGGCTACCGTTTTGCACAGGACATCGAGGACTGTGCGGACAACCTCTGTGCGGCGATGCGCAATTGCGCCGAACAGGTGATGGGCGGAACGTTGCCTTGCGCACCGGACGTCTCCCGCTTGCGCTGGTCGGTACTGGCCGGCGAATATCGCGCGCTGCTGGAACCACTGGCGCAGCGCTAGCCGTAGCCCGGGAGCGGCCCCATACAATCCGCGCCGCGAACAGGGTATTATTCGCCCCCGATTCCCGAGAAGACAGCACGGAATAACAAGGATTTATGACTAAGCAGCGCGTACTGACCGGTATCACCACCACCGGCACTCCCCACCTCGGCAACTACGTCGGCGCTATCCGTCCGGCGATCAATGCCAGCCAGGACGAGAACAACCAGCCGTTCTACTTCCTGGCGGACTACCACGCGCTGATCAAGTGCCAGGACCCGGAGCTGGTGCACCAGTCAACCCGCGAGATCGCCGCTACCTGGCTGGCGTTGGGCCTGGACACCGACAATGCGGTTTTCTATCGCCAGTCGGATATCCACGAGATCCCGGAGCTGACCTGGCTGCTGACCTGCATGACCGCCAAGGGCCTGATGAACCGCGCCCACGCCTACAAGGCGGCGGTGGATGCCAACCGTGCCGATGGCGAGGATTCGGATTTCGGCGTCAATATGGGGCTGTACAGCTACCCGATCTTGATGGCGGCGGACATCCTGATGTTTAACGCCAACAAGGTGCCGGTGGGCAAGGACCAGGTGCAGCATATCGAGATGGCGCGGGATATCGCCGGGCGCTTCAACCACCACTACGGCGAACACTTCGCGCTGCCGGAGGCGGTGGTCGACGACCATGTGGCGGTGCTGCAGGGGCTCGACGGGCGCAAGATGAGCAAGAGCTACGGCAATACCATTCCGCTGTTTTTGCCGGAGAAGAAGCTGAAGAAGCATATCAACAAGATCAAGACTAACCTGCTGGAACCGGGTGAGCCGAAAGATCCGGATACTTCCACCGTGTTCCAGATCTGGCAGGCCTTTGCCACCGAGCAACAGACCGCGGAGATGCGCCAGGCGTTCGCGGAAGGCATCGCCTGGGGCGAGGCCAAGAAGCAGTTGTTCGAGCTGGTCAACGGCCAGATCGGCGAGGCCCGTGAGCGTTATGAGGCGCTGCTGGCCAATCCGGCACAGATCGAGCAGGAGCTGGAAAAGGGCGCGGAAAAGGCCCGCAGCTATGCGGCGCCGTTTATCGATAAACTGCGCCACGCCGTGGGCATTCGCAAAATCGGCTGACCGCAGCAGCGCGCGGTCAGCGCCGCGCGTTTTCCTTTCGAAATTCAAGCAACCGCAGTCGGGGCACTATGGCTTACCTGTATCTCGCTATTGCCATCGTGGCGGAAGTCGCCGCCACCACCGCGCTCAAGGCCTCGGCGCAATTTACCCGTCTCGGCCCGTCCCTGATCGTCGTGATCGGGTACGGGATCGCTTTCTATATGCTCACGTTGGTGCTGCGCAGCATTCCGGTGGGCGTGTCTTACGCCATCTGGTCGGGTTTGGGTATCGTCCTGGTGACGCTCGCCGGTGCAGTGGTTTACCGGCAGATACCGGACTGGCCGGCGATCTTCGGGATGGGGCTGATTGTCGCCGGCGTGATCGTGATCAATGTGTTTTCAGTAACGGTAGAGCCGTAGCGACCCCGGTGCGCATTCAGCTGCCGGGTAGCAGCATTTCGATATGGGGGATGCCGTCTTCGTCGTAGGGCGCTGAAACGCGCTCGAAGCCGAATTCCCGGTAGAAGGATTCCAGGTACTGTTGCGCCGAGATGCGCACGGCGGTGTGCGGATAGGCACGCGCGATTTCCCGCAGCGCGCGCCGCATCAGCTCTCGCCCGATGCCAGTCCCGCGAGTGGCGGCGCTGGTGAGTACGCGGCCGATGGATGGCTCGGCATATTTTTTACCCGGAAATACCACGCGTAAATAGGCCAGAACCTGCTCTGAGTCCGCGTCGCTCCAGCCGATCAGGTGCCAGGCGCAGGGATCCTTGTCGTCGGCGTCCTGGTAGGCGCAATCCTGCTCCACAGTGAAGACTTCCTGGCGTTCGCGCAGGATTGCGTAGAGTTGTTGCGCGGAGAGTTCGGAAAATTCAGCCCACTGCCAGTGCATCGTGTCTTGCCTGCCGCCTGATGGTTGCGATTGGTGATTGCCGGCGCACAGCATAGCGCCGGCGCGGCCGGGCCGGAAGAGGGGGCGTATAGGTAGCGGCCCTGCCACCAATAACCGGTAGTCTGGCTGTGCCGACTACTGCGATGTCCTTGCCGGGCACCGATCACTGGCGGGTGCGGTGGTGCGATTGAAGCGGTCG
Source organism: Microbulbifer sp. SAOS-129_SWC (assembly GCF_039696035.1). Classification (GTDB taxonomy): domain Bacteria; phylum Pseudomonadota; class Gammaproteobacteria; order Pseudomonadales; family Cellvibrionaceae; genus Microbulbifer. The sequence continues at coordinate 2,863,076 of NZ_CP155567.1, read as the reverse complement.
ATTCACTCAGCGCTCTTTTTCTGCCGCATTCTTGTGGCGATGAAACAGCCGGGTCCAGCGCAGCCCGCGGGCATGTTTCTTTTCTTCCGCATCGCCCTCGTCCCGCTGGCTGAACAGGCGAATGAGGCCATTGACCGTCTCTCCGGAGAACTCCAATGGCGCAAAACGGGTATAGCCCTGCGCCTGGATAAAACGGCGTACGTCCTGTTCCGCCGGAATATATTTCATCGACCAGCGCGCGAACTGGCGCTGGCGGATACTGCTCAGCGACAGAACGGTTACCTGTGTGTGACGCGGGTCGCTCTGAATGCGGCGAAAGGTTTCATTGACAGTGCTGCGTTCGCCTTCCAGTACCTGAAAGAAGTGCACATCGCCGAAATACAAGACGCCACCAATATCTTTCTTGGTATTGTTCTGACGGCTCTGCATGAGGATGCGCGCGACACTGGGCTCAACGCCGTTTTCGGTCGGCACTGGCGAGAACTTTGCGCGGCTGGCGTAGACGAGAGAGATGAGTTCTTTCATACGAAGGCCCCCTTTTATCGTATTCCTACTGCTTACGCATCAGGTGGCCGTTCGGATCAAACGTTGCCGCGCGGTAATTGTGCGGCCCCTCAAGGTTGAGGAGATATCATCATACAGGAGGGCGGTCTATTTTCGGGGGGGCGATGATGACTGACGGTGCAGATGCACCTCCCGCTGTGGAAAGGGAATGGAGATATCGTGTGCGTCGAGGGCTTCCTTGATCTGGCGTGTCAGGTCCCAGTAAACCGTCCAGTAATCGGTACCCATGACCCAGGGGCGCACGATGAAGTTGACCGAGCTGGCGGCCAGTTCCGCCACGCGGATCAGTGGCTCCGGGCTGTGCAGCACCAATGGATGGGCGCGCACGGTGTCTTCCAGAACTTTCTGTGCGGTCTCGATATCGTCGCGGTAGCCGATGCCGAAGGTCATATCGACCCGGCGGGTGGCGGTGGTGGTATTGGTGATCACGTTGCCCCATACATTGGAGTTGGGCACGATGATGACCTGGTTGTCTGGCGTGATTACCGTGGTGGACATCATGCTCACTGCTTTTACCGTACCGGCGACGCCGCCGATATCGACGAAATCGCCCTCGTCAAACGGCCGGTTCAACATGATCATCAGGCCCGCGGCGAGATTGCCGAGCGTGTTCTGCAGCGCAAAGGCCGCTACGAACGACGCGCCGCCAATAACCGCAAATAGCGGCGTTACGTTGATACCGATCAACGACAGCAACAGCAGCAGGCCCAGCGCTACCAGTAGCCAGAAAATCGCGACACCGAGAAAGTGTTCGAGCAGGCGCGAGATGCGCGGTGAGCGGTGGGCCGCGCGCTGTGCCCAGGCGGCGATGAGCCGCGCCAGTGCCAGCACCACCAGCAGGCCGCCGATGAATACCGCCAGTTTGATCAGCAGCTTGAGGCCGCCATCGGCCGAGAACAGCCACGCTTGCAGATGATCCCACAGGGTCCTGAGATCCGCACTGCGCGTCTGTTCTACCACGACAGCGGCCCGATAGGCCCGGTAACCCTGGATTTTCTCCGCTGCCCCGCCTTTTTTTTCCCAGGCGTCGAGCACGCTGCCGAAGTGCTGGCCGATTTCTTCACGCTCTGCACTTAGGGCCAGTTGTGCCTGCCGCGCGCGGTCGGCCTGCCCGGTATCCCCGCGCTCTTGCGCGTGCAGGATGATCAGCTGTTGATCGACGACCTGCTGCGTTTTTTCCTTGTACAGCGTCTGCCAGGCGGCGGCAGTAGCGGCGAGTTCGTCACGGGTAAGGGGGATCAGCCGCAGTTGCAATACGTCGGTATCGATCTCGGGGTCGGTGATCGCCGGCGGCAGGGAAATGGTGTCCTGCGCCGTTGCCGCCTGTGGTTGCCGGGCACTTGGTGGGTCTTCCGTTTCACTGGCGGCCCTGCTCCACGTCGATGGGCACAGTGCCAAACAGAATAATGCGGCGGCGACCAGCGCCAGCCAAGTACCGTTGCGGCCGCGCAAGGCTCAGCCCCCGGATAGCCCGCGGTGGTGCCCGGATTTGACGGCCAGGCGCTGGTGATGGCGAGAGCGGGTGCCGGCGCTGTGCGGTTCGATTTCCACATGCAGGGTGAAGGTGGCGGTTTCCTTGCGCCGTGCGGCACTGCGCATCATGAACACCTGAATGGTGTAAACACCATCGGCGGGCAGGGTGGTGGTGTATTGGTTGCCCTCGATCGAGCCGATAAATATCGCCTGATCGCCGGGGCCCTTACCCGGCGCATAGACATTGAAATAGTTGGCGCCGTTATCGGTCTTCAGCGCCACATGCATTTTCTGGCCCGAGCGGGCGCGCAGTTTGTAGTTGATGGATTCGTAGCCTCGGATACTGCCTTTTATCGAGGCGCCAGTGGTTCCGGGATCAAACTGGATATTCTCATTGCGTGACTCATCGGCCAGGGCCGCAACGCCGGGCAGCAGCAGGATCAGCGCGATCAGCGGGCAGGTAATAACTTTCATCGTCGAATTCCACGTTGTGCCTTCCTCACAGTAAAGCACACGCCATTCGACTTCCCGGTCGCGGCGTCAGCGCGACACCGTCAATTCCAGCGCGGCAACAAACTGCTGCGGCCGATCCGGCGTGACGACCAGGGTGCGCTCCGCGAAGCGCAGCACCACACAGTTGGCGGCGTTGGTGGCGAAGGCACGATAGCGGCCGAGCGCAGTGTTGCGAAACAGGCCGATAAAACCGAACAGGCCGCCATTGCCGAACACGCGCAGGGAGCCTTTCATCGCATCAGCCGAGACTTCGGCGCTCTGCAGGGCTCGCAGGTCGATGCGGGTTTTCCAGCCCGGGCGCAGGATCCACAGTGTGTGGCCGTCGATGGCGTAGCCGCGGATCGCGAACAGCGCGCTCAGCGCAAGGATCGCCGGCGGCAGCCACAGGGCGACCGCAAACAGGGGGTGGTGGCCTGCCGGTGCCCGCTGCTGCAGGATCAGCGGCAACCCCAGCAGCAGGATAGCGGTCAGGGCGGTGAGCCAGCGCAATTGGCGGCTCCACGGGGCGCGGAATTGGATCGCGGTTGCTTGGGTGGGCATACGGTTGGCGAACGGCCTTGTGTCCATGGTGTGCGCGGCATGATACCCGCCTGCGCCGGTTCGGGGCAAAGCGCGTGGCTGGACGAAAATGTCAATGACAGCGAGTGGCCGTTAGTTCGCGAGGCGCAGTAGAATCGGAAAACATGACTGAAAGTGTTTTATCGGTTCCGGAGGGCTGAGATGCGTAGTAGCGATGTCGATACCAGCGGTGGCAGTGCCCTGGTGATCGAAGGCGGCGCCATGCGCGGCATCTTCGCCGCGGGCGTTCTGGATGCGTTTATCGACGCGGAATACCTGCCGTTTGATTTTGCCATCGGCGTCTCGGCGGGCTCTACCAACCTGATCGGATACCTGGCCGGCGATCGCGGCCGCAGCCGGCAGATACTGCTGGATCACGCGCGCCGGGATGAATTCATCAACTGGCGGCGCTGCCTCCGGGGTGGTCACTTCTGCGATGTAGGCTGGCTCTGGCACGCCTCTTTCGATGAAGTACCGCTCAACGTGCCGCGATATCTCGCTAACGGAGTGCCACTGTATGCGGTAACCACCAGTGTTCTCACGGGGGAAGCGCACTATGTGAAAGTCACAGCGGAAAATATGCACCAGGTATTCCCCGCCTCCTGTGCCATCCCGCTGTTCTACCGCGACTTTCCCCGTGTAGACGGCGAGCCGATGACCGATGGCGGGCTGGCGGATTCCATTCCGGTATTACGGGCCTATGAGTGGGGCGCACGCGATATCACCGTGGTGCTGTCGCGGCCGCTGGGCTATCGCAAGCGGGTGGGTCGTGCGCCACGGAAGATAAAAGCGTTTTTTCACGATCATGCACGCTTGTTCGAGGCGGTACTCGAGCGCTCCGAGCGCTACAACCGCGCACTGGATTTTATTCAGGTACCGCCAGCGGACTGCCACGTGCGGGTGATTGCGCCCCCAGAGGATTTTCCGGTGGGGCGCTTCACCCGGGAGCCGGCATTACTGGAGCTTGGCTACCAGAATGGCCGGGAGGCCGGATGCGGATATCTGCAGGCTATGGCGGTATGACGATTTTCGGAGTTCCGGCTGTCAGTGGTTACGCAGTGCATCAATTCGACTGACAACCCGGATACGGTGAACTTTTCCGGGGGGCATATGGCGGCATGTTGTCGATCTATACCCGGTATTACATAGGCGAGCCCTATTGCCTCAGTTGACGCGAGATAATTCGCTTCCATTGCCAATATCAGTGATTGGTTCCGCGTAAATCTCATCTGCCCGGTCCGCCCCACATCTGTTCGGTCGCCCCCAAATTGTCCACTAGAAGATGGGGAGTGCTTTACTCTCCATGTGGACTGTCGAGCTCATAGTGCGGAATCTCTATGCTAACTGACTGGAAGTTGATCGCAGGCAGGGCGGAAAGTCAGTTTGTTCACATTAGGCAAGTTGATTTCATTGGGACAAAAGACAGTGCTATTTGACAAGTATTCCATATAAGATAAATCCTGTAGTTCCAAAGACATTGATGTTGAACATAATTCCTGTGGCCGGAACATAAAAACATGGATAAAAAACATAATAATATTCTGTACCGAGAAAACTTTTTATTCTTAATCCTTTTCTCACTCATGCTTTCAGCATGTGTCACTAGAGTTGATGCCATTAAGCGGGATAAGGATATCGGGCTGGCTAAAGACGAAGGCTACTTGTTGATTGCAGTCGATACGAATCAGCAGCTCGAAAAGATCCATATTCGAGGTGAGAAAGCCCTGATACTGACCGCAGATGATCTTAAGTCTGGCACCAACTATATCCTGACCAAAGTGCCGGCGGGGCACTATAAGATTCGAAGGGTTGATTTCAATTCTTTCTATGGTTACAGATTGACGGGCGGTATATGGGGCTTTGATGTGGAGCCCAATGTCATTAGCTATGTCGGGACTTTAGATGTGGTGAAAAATCGCTGGTCTCTCGATGCAAGAGTTGAACTATCCAATCGGTCATCGGAAGCTATGGAATTTCTGGAGGGTAATTTCCCCGAGTTGAGTGGCATTCGTTCAGTTAAGTACTGTGGTCCGGGCGAGGATGATTTTTTTGAAATCGTTAAATCAGTCGGAGATAACACAAAATGAAAGTACGTTATTTTTGGCTGGTTCTTTTTATATTGCCCTCAATAAATCATGCAAAAACACTCGATCCGGATAAATTGTTTAGCGATCCGAATATTCTTGATCTGAAGCTGAGCCCTGATGCCAAGTATGTGGCATCCTATATTGATGCTGATAAGAATTTTATAGCATTAACTGATTATGTTGCCGGCCGCAATTACCGGCTGGTGACGTTTCCGGATAAATATAGGGTTCTGGAGTTCAACTGGGTTGATAGTGATACTATTTATGTAGATTACATGGAGTTGTCATCAAATATATCATTACATGCGTTTATCAGCTTCAGCTTTTTTGGTGATACCCCAAAAATAAAGACATATTACAGTGATGCCAAAGGGTATGTGGTGGGCTTTCTTCCTGATGAGGATGACCAGGTATTATTCGCAAAAAGTGGGTCCAGTCACGGCGATCAGAAAGTTTATAAAGTTTCCGTATCCGAATTGAGCTCTGGTGATATAAGCGGCGCTAAAAATTTCAGGAAGCCGATGGAAAACACGTTTTTTTATGGGTGGGATTCTGCAAGTCAGTCTTTGCTTTCGGTTGCATTAGATAATAAAAAAATTGGAATTTGGCAGCTCAGGAAAGACGCAAAGGAATGGAGAAAACTGTACGAGTTTGAGGATACTGATGAGCAATTTCTCCCGGTGTCTTTTCGTGGCGACTCGGAACTCACAGTGTTAACCAATAAGACGACAGACCTGGTTTCCCTCGCTACATTCAATATAAATACACAAAAGATTGACCGGGTTATCTATAGCGATGATCGCTATGACCTGACGAATGCCTCATTTGATCGAGACGGAAGTCTGGTTTCTGTTTCCTATTTTGATCATGGGCGGATGAGCAAGCATTTTTTTGCGGACCGTAAAAAGAAAGAATTCAAGTTGCTTGAGAAGGCTTTTCCAGGGAAGCAAATATCCATCGTTTCCACTGCTTCGAAATCAAACAAGAAAATAATTAGAGTGTACTCTTCAGATGATCCCGGTAGCTATTACGTTTTTGATGATAAAAAACTGAGTGCCAATTTTCTTTCGAAGAGTTATTTTGAACTTTCTGAAAAAGACTTAAATACCTCCCGAGAGCTATCGACCCAGCTTGGGGATGGTACGGAGATCGAGTCCATATTGACCGTGCCGAAAGGCTTTAATAATCATGTGTTGCTGGTGGTTCCGCACGGTGGTCCCGTAGGGGTCAGGGATGTATCCATGTATGACGCGGAGACGCAATATTTTGCCAACAGAGGGTATTCGGTCCTGAAGGTAAACTTCAGGGGGTCAACAGGATTTGGTAAAAAGTTCTCTGATTCCGGGCGCGGACAATGGGGAAAAATAATAGAAAGGGATATCAGTACCGTGGTGTCTCAGGTAAGGAAGAAGTATCGATTCAAAAATACCTGTGCAATGGGCGGTAGCTATGGCGGATACTCATCGATGATGCTGGGCATCGCCCACCCAGATATCTACGATTGTGTGGTTGCCACCTTCGGTGTATTTGATCTTCCCCTACTATTTAACACCAGTAACCGGAAGATGAACGAATACAGCTTAAAAGCTGTTGAAAGCGTAGTAGGAAAGCTGGATGATTCCCTAAAATTGACATCTCCATTCCGGTTGTCTGGAAAAATCAAGTTTCCAGTTTTAATTATTGCCGGAAGAAATGATCAAGTGGCTGGCTTTGAACAGTCAAACAGGATGAAATACATCCTGGAGAAGCAGGGCGCTGATGTGGAGTTTGAGGCATACAATGAGGTTGGTCATGGCCATGGGACATGGTACGGCGAGCGCCATCAACATGCACTGGTCGATGATTTTATCCGCAGGAAACTAAATATAAGTGATGCTGCGTCGGGAATCTCGAAAGGAATTCTTGCCAAGGAGAAGCTGCTGATAGCCAATGAGTACAATGGCACGCGGTTCACAGCGGAAAATCCCGAGTTGGCGTTAAAGTATTATCGGGAGTCGGCGAACCTGGGTAACGCAAAGGCCAAGTTTATGCTTGGAGACTTCTATGAGCATGGAAGGGGCGGGGTGAAAAAAAGCATTTCTACTGCCGTTTCCTACTACCGCGATGCCTCGAGTCAAGGTTATGACGTTGCCACTTATCATTTGGCTGAACTGTATAAGGGGCAGTTAGTTGGGGGAGTAAGAAATGATGAGATCTTTGATCTCTATTCTCTCGCCGATCAGCAGGGGAATAACCTGGCTTATTTGGACTTGGCCAGAATGTACTGTGAGGGTTCTGGTGTAGAGAAGCAGTTTGCTCGTGGGCTCGAAATGTTTTCGTTGCAAGGTGCGGGAAAAGACGCGGGTGAAGGAAGGGAAAAGTTCAGTCAGGATGAGGAAGAGAAAAATATCACCAGAAAAGAGCGGGATGTGATTGGTGAGCTTCTCGCGTCAAATCTGTTGAGTCATGTTGAAATAGAGAAAATCAAAAAGTATATATCTGAAAAATATTCAATAGGTTCTTTTGATTTTTCTGTCAAGATTGATGGCTTTGGAATTGTACGTAATGACAAGTATTATTCCAATTCCCTTTATGTCTCAGAATCAAAAGACAAGATAAGTCTGGATGAGGTGGGGGATTTCGGTGTGCAGGTCAAATTTCGGGGTGTCGACGAGGATGGCGGAAAAATTGCGTACCGGATCAAGTGGACCAAGCCTCGCTTGAATGATGAAAATGATAAGCTTCGGTCTGATGTCAATAGGTTGTTTTTTGTGTCACCAGATAACGAGCCCGTTTATTACTTTTCTCTGGATGAAGATTGGGAGAAGGTAAGAGGCGATTGGAAGATAGAGGTCTATTCCCTCGATGGAGAATTGCTTGCGCAGAAAAGTTTCACCACACTTTGAGTGATGAATCGGGGGTATATTGAGGAGGACATAAAGTTGCCGCTCTTAGATGGGAATTTTCACCGGGGTACTTAATCGCATCAGCTGCGCAGTGTTCTCAGAAATGCAGAAACGGGAAGAGCCGACGCTTTTCTTTTCCACTGATGTTCTTAATCAGGCGGATATTATTTTCCGGTATACTGTCCGGGTTAGGATACTTTGCCAGTATCATTTCGACGCTGGCTTCACGCAGGATGTGCAGTATCGGGTAGGGCGCGCGATTGGTCAGGTTTTCCGCATCCTCGGGGGCCGTGCCGGCAAATTGGTAGTTTGGGTGGAAGGTGGCGAGCTGGTAAATTCCGGAATACTCTTGCCGTTCGATCAGCCATTCCGCCAGCTCGAGGAACTGGTTGTAGTCAGAAAAATTTCGCAGGTAATCCGGAATGATCAGCAGGGTGGTCTCCACCTCTTCGGCGGCTGTCACATCCAGTAGCTGCATCTCTTCGAGCAGCTCTGCCATCAGAGCTTTTTCATCATTTGCCTTGCTGACACGGTAACGGACCTGGCCTGCACGCAGCGGCTTGCGCGCAAATGGACAGAGGTTCAGACCTACCACGACATCGGCTAGCCACTGCTGTACTGGTTCAATGACCTGTTGCATGGTGTTCTGGCCAGTTACCACATCAGGTCGTCGGGAATCTGGAAGTCCGCGTAGGGATCGTCTTCGTCCGGCGCGGCGCTGTCGGCCGGTGGTTGCACTACTGCGGTGGGATTGCGCTCGCTGATCTTGTCGGCAATGACCCGCGGTACCAGCTCAAACTGCTCGTCCAGGCCGACGATCATCAAGCGGCCGGCAGCCAGGTGGTCGCGCACTGCTTCAGTGACGTAAATGCTTTTGATTTTCCGCTCGAAAGTAAAGTTGTAGGCGATATCACCATTGCCCTTGGGTTGCTTGTTGTTGGCAACCATCTGCTTGATCTGAGCGGCGATGGCCTTTTGTTGGGCCGCAGCTTCGCGTTCGGCGTTGAGGACGCGGTCGCGGGCGACTTTCTCCGCGCGGGCGCGCTCGGCGGCGGCCTTGGTCTCATCGACCTGCGGCTGCGCGGACTTCTTGGCAACTTTCTGCTGTTTGCGCTTGTCCTTGCTGATCTGCTTGGCTTTCTTGCCGTCGACGAGGCCGGCTTTGAGCAGTTGGTCCTGGAGTGAGGCCATGGGGCAATACCTGTGAATTCTGTTGCTGTGCCGGCAAAGCTTGTCTTCGATGGGGCTGTGACCGGCCGGCCGGTAATTCGACAGCCCCGCCGGCGCATTCTAACTGATCCGGGAGGCCCTGTTCACACTAAATTAGAGGGCCGCGTGGGCCGTTTTGGGGCACAACCCGCAGGGACGGGGCCGTCGAATTCAGTGTAAACAGGCCTTAGTCCTCCGGTTGGCCGAGCAGCCGCACCGCGAGGGGGCTTGTGCTGTCGAAATGCAGGTCGCGCTGGGGGAAGGCCATTGCGATTCCCCGCTCGGCAAAGCGTTCGCTGATGCTGTGGCGGAGATCGGTCAGCACCGAGCGGTAATCGCCCTGGGCCACCAGGTCGATCCACAGGAACAGGGAGAAGATCAGCGCGTTATCACCGAAGTCTTCGAACACGACAGTGGGTTCGGGATTATCCAGAACCAGCGCATGCCCCGCGGCAATCTCCAGTAACAGCGCGTGCACCTCGCGAGTTGCGGAACCGTAGGTAACCCCGACGCGGATACTGGTGCGCATACGCTGGTCAGACAGCGTGATATTGGTCACGCTGCGCTCGAGGAACTGGCTGTTCGGGATCAGTATCTCGACGCCGTCGAAGCGCCGTATCCGGGTACAGCGGTCGCCGATACTGTCGACGATACCGCGGGTGCCTTCGATCTCGATCCGGTCGCCGGCGCGGATGGGGCGCTCGCTGAGCAGGATAAAGCCGCTGATGAAATTGTTGATCAGGTTCTGTGCGCCGAAACCCAGCCCCAGCGCGATGGCACCGCCGAGAAATGCGAATACCGTCAAAGGAATCTTGACCGTCACCAGCGACAGCACCACCACCAGGGCAATCAGGCCTATGCGCAGCAGCTTCTGCACCAGCAGCTGGCTCTGCCACTTGCCGCCGGAAAACGGCAGGACGATGCGGCTGATGATCCTCGCCAGCCGCGAGGCGACAATCAGGCCGATGACCAGAATCGCAATCGCCAGCAGCACTTTGCCCAGCGTAATCGGGCGTTGCTCGACAATCCGTTCGCCGTCCACCACCAGCGTGTCCTCGACGGACATCAGCTCGTAGGACCACAGACGTCGGGTCTGGGCAACGACCATCTCTTTCCAGCCGCGTGCCCACTCCCCCGCGCCCATATCGCCAATGCGCGTCTCTATCACCATGCGCATCAGGCGCAAGGTGTCGGCCAGGCGGCGGCCGTCGCGCAGGGTGGTCTCCAGCTGCGCTTTGCGGGCGTCAACTGTCTCTATCAGGTCGTGGCGCGCGGCGGCCAGCTCGGGCTCATCGAAGCGTGGCTCAACGGTGAAGTTCACCGTCTCGGCGCGTGCCAGTTCCAGGCTGGCGATACCGTCCTGCACCAGTTTCAGCAGTGTATCTACCTGCTTCAGGCGCGATTTCGCCTCGGTAAAGTCCCAGTTCTGCTGCAGTGCCAGGCGCTGCTCCCAGACTCTCTGCCGGACCTGCAGGTAACCGAGTTGCAGGTTGATGTCGTCGATGGTGGCGCGGGAGGTTTCCAGCTGTTGTTGGCGCAGTTGCAGCGCGCGGTTCAGCAGCGTGTCTTCTTTGCCCTGCTGCCGCTGGCGATCCACGCGGGCGAACAGCGTGGCGTACTGCTCGCTGAGATCCGTTTCGGTGGCGCCGGCGGTATCCAGCGCCTTTTGCGCCGCACGCTGTGCGCGCCGGAGTTTTTCCTGCATCTCGCGCGCTTCGCTTGCGCTGATCTGCGTATCGGCGAGGGCTTCCGTCAGCTGCTGTTGCAGAAAATTGGCTCGCAACTGGTGCAGTGCTTGCCGCTCCTTCAGGTTCTGTGCGCGCGCGCGCAGGTAAGCGATATTTTCCCCGGCCATCGCCAGCGCAATCCCGGCCAGCGTATTCTCGCGCCGCGCTTGCTGGCGGTCCTCGGGTGACGGCGCTGATTCCAGTGCCTCGAGGGTTTGCCGTGTGGCTTTTGCGGCTTTGTCGAAACCCTCGAGCGTCAGGCTTTTGTTTTCCTCCAGTGACGCCAACCGGGTCTGCACCGTTTTGATCGCGGCCTGTTCGGAATTCAGCTTTCTCTGCAGGGTCGCCAGCAGCGTGTTCGGGTAGGGCGGCGCCTGCTCGAAACCGCTCCAGTTGGCGGATTGCTGCTGCAGCCGCTCGCGCGCATCGCGCAGGGCCTGTTCATCGTCGAGCAGTTTGAGGTGGCGGCGACCGGTCTGGAGTCGTGTTTGCAGCAGTTCCAGTTGCTGCTGCAACATGTTTTTTTCTTCGTCGGCGCGCTGCCCATCGGCGGTATCGAGCGCCGCTTTCACCGCGTTCAGCTGTGTGGTGGCTTCTTCAATATGGGCCTCAACCCGTTCGCGCTCGCCCTTGAGGTCCGCGAATGGTGCTGTCGCTTCGGGCTTCTGCTGCTTCGGTTCGTCGCCGGAAGCCGGGAGTGGCGACTGCGCCGCAGCGAGCGGCGCGCAGGCGATGAACAGCGAGAGTAGAAGAAAGTTTCCGATCGCAGACAATGCACACTCCCTGCTGCAGAACCCTGTCATCGCGCCGGGCAGCGGGCGCTCCATCCATGAGCATAGCAGGCACAGAATGGCCGCCAGGGGCGGGCCGGGCTAGCCCGCTGCGGGCTAGCGGGCGGGTGCTTTGCCCGCGGTGGCGTTGGCCAGAATGTCCTCGGGTTTTTCCCCCGCACTCAGGGCCCGCGCGCCGCCGCTGATCACCAGCGCCGATCCGGTCGCCATGGCGATGCGTTTGCCCTCCGCGCTGTCGATGTTGCAGGAGGCGACCCGCAGCTGCCGACCGCGGTGTTGCACGGCCCCTTTGAGGACCAGATCGCCACTGTCGATCGGGGCGGGGCGGGTAAAGCGAATATGCATATCCAGGGTGGCAAAAATATCGCCGGCCGGCAGTGTCGAATAGACCGCGGCGCCCATGGTGAACTCGGCCGCCCAGGCCAGCAGGCCGCCATATATTGCGTAACTGCCGTTGGAGAACCAGGGCGAAGACGGAATTACCGACATGCAGTATCCGTTCTCGATATCCAGCGGCCGGTAGCCGGTTAGTTGCCACACCGGGTGCGTGCGACCGCCGGTAATGGTCGTCCGCTGTAATTCAATCGGGGTCATTTCCCCGAACTTTTTCAGGTCGCAGAAGTTGGCACCCGGGGCGTCGCGCAAATAGGGATCCGGCGGCTCGCGGGGCCCCAGATCCGGTTCCGGCAGTACCTCAGTGGGATCCACCGGCAGGTCGGCGATCAGGCAGCGAGTGCTGCCGAAGGCCAGCATGCGCCCGTCCTGGTCGGTAATCCGGATGGTGGATAGCCCCACCCGGCTGCCGGAGTGCACCGTTTCCGCGTGACCGACCATATTGCGTGTGGTGGCGGTCAGCGGCCGCACGAAACACATGTTCAGCTCCGAGGTGGAAAGGATCTTGCCGGCGGGCAGGGTGGTCCAGATGGCGGAAGCCAGCGGCGAATCGGCGAACAGTGCGTAGATACCGCCCCAGTAGATGCCGGTGCCGTCCGCCAGCCACGGGGTGACCGGCATCGAGAAGGTGGCCTTGCCCAACCCGACTTCGGTCGGGCGCATGCCGGTCAGGCGCCAGATCGGCGGGCCGGGCAATTCGCCGTGCAGGTAGCGGCGGAAGGTTTCGAGGCCCGGCTGTTGCAGTGCGCGCAGGTCTGCGATGGCGCCGCGGTGGGGTTCGTCGGGGATTGTGACCATTGCAGCCTCCGTTTGGCGCACGTGCGGAAAACGTCGGGGTTGGGATAAATCCGGAGGTTTCCCCGGCAATGGTAGGGTTATCGATGCGCGCTGGCGAAGGCGGGCGCCTGACGCTGCTGTTGCCGATGCCGGGTGATGCGCACGCGAATAAGCACGGTTACTCTGCGTCCTGTTTTGCGTGTAGGTGTCCGGTGTGCGCGCAGTTCAGGCGCCTACCGGCACACCGTATTCGCGCAATCCATTCGCAATCTGCGCGATGGTCGTAACCCGGCGGCCGTTCAAGCCCAGTGCCGCAGCGGCGGCAATATTGGCCGCGTTGTCGTCAAAGAAGAGAATCCGTTCCGGTGCTGTGCCCAGGGTGTCACTGACCTGGCGAAAGGCGCGCGGATCCGGCTTGGCCAGTTGCATCTGGTGCGAGGCAAACATCGCATCGAAATACGGCGGCAGGCGGAATTCGTCGACCAGCCGCGGCCAGTGCAGCGCGTTGGTATTGGTCAGTGCGGCGAGATTGCAGTGCTGCCGCAGCGAGATAAGCAGCTCGTGTGCGCCGCTACGAAGGCCGATTGGCCAGCGGGTAAACTCTGCCAGCAGCGCCCGGGTATCAATCTTCACGCCCAGTTCCCGTTGCAGCGCCACGGCAAACTGCTGTGGTGTCAGGGTGCCGCATTCGAATTGCTGCGCTGTATCTGACTTGAACCAGTCGAGATCGTCGAATGTCTGGCCATCGGGGAGCCACTCCTCGGGGAACGGGGTCGGGCGAAGGTCCACCAGAACGCCGCCGAGGTCGAAAAGAACCAGCTCTATCTCGCTGTGCATTACCGTCTCCCAATCAGCTGCCGATCGTCCCGGCGAAGGCCGGCAGTAGCAGTGACGCCGCCGGTATAGTGGCGAATTGCGGCCGTTTTCTTCTATACATGGTTATTGTTCTCTATCGCACCCGGGGGCACCGAATGCGACCGTTGGTTCTTTCTTACGCCAGCTTAGCGGAGTTTTCCCCCAGGTGACAGGGTGGAGTAAATGGCCGGACAAGAGATTTCTGCTGACATTAAATCCGGTTTTTTTCGCAGATTGTAATATCCTGCACTGGTTTTGGCGGTTGGAATGTTTATGCCGAAACGGGCCTGCCTTCGGGGTAAGCGTCCTGCCTCCCGGCGCCGCGCCGCTATTGCTATACTCCGCGCCCCCAACACTAGCAGTCAGCATTTTTCGGAGAGCTCCATGCCAGATTCACCGCGCGATTCACTCTGTGACATAGGCTTTATCGGCGCCGGGGTCATGGGCAAGAACCTGATCCTGAACCTGGCGGACAATGGCTACCGGGTCTGCGCGTTCGACCTGGATCAGGGGCGCCTCAATGCGCTGCTGGAACAGGACAAAAAGGAACGCGGCGACCAGCCGCCGCGGGTAGAGGTCTGCAACTCCTACACCGAGTTGCTGGCCAAGGTGAAGGCGCCGCACCTGATTATTCTCTCCGTGCCCGCCGGGGCGCCGGTGGATGATGTCTGCAACAAACTGCTCGATGCCGGCCTCAAGGCCGATGACATCGTCGTCGATACCGGCAACAGCCTGTGGACCGACTCGGTGGCGCGTGCCAAGCGTTACGAAGGCAAGCTGATCTTCTTTACCACTGCCGTTTCCGGTGGCGAAGTGGGCGCGCGCTTCGGGCCGTCGCTGATGCCGAGCGGCGACCCCTATGCGTGGAACCGCATCGAGCCGGTCTGGCACGCGATCGCCGCCAAGGTCGATCCGGCCAGTGGCCAGCCGATCGAGCGCTTCGAGCCGGGTAACCCGGTCAAGGAGGGCGAACCCTGCGCGGCTTATATCGGCCCCATCGGTTCCGGCCACTTCGTGAAAATGGTGCACAACGGTATCGAGTACGCCGATATGCAGATGATCTGCGAGGCCTACCATGTGATGCGCAGTGCGCTGGAAATGTCGCCGGCGGAGATTGCCGGTGTGTTCCGCGAGTGGAACAAGGGCCCGCTGAACAGTTACCTGATCAATATCAGTGCCGAGGTGCTGGCCACCGAGGATGCGGAGACCGGCAAGCCGCTGGTGGATGTGATCCTCGATCGCGCCGGGCAGAAGGGCACCGGCCTGTGGACCGCGGTCAGCAGTCTCGAGGTGGGTTGCCCGGCGCCGAGTATCGCCGAAGCGGTCTACGCCCGCGCGCTGTCCACCCGCAAGGTGCTGCGCGGCCGCGCGGCGAAAAAACTCAGCGGCCCGGCGGTTGCGCCGGTGGATGCAGCCAGCCGCGACGAGGCGATCGCGCGCCTGCACGACGCCCTCTACTGCGCCAAGATCTGTGTCTACGCGCAGGGCTTTGACCTGATGAAGCTGGCCGCGCGCGAGCAGGGCTGGCAACTGAACTTTGCCGAGATTGCGCGTATCTGGCGCGCCGGCTGCATCATTCGTGCGGTATTCCTGCAGTCGATCAGCGACGCCTACGAGCGCGACACCAAGCTTTCCAACCTGTTGCTGGACGATTTCTTTATTGAGCAGATCGCCGAGCACCAGGGCAACTGGCGCCAGGCGGTGGCCGATGCGTCGCTGAACGGTATTCCGGTGCCGGCGCTGTCATCGGCACTCAGCTACTACGACGCCTTCCGCACTGAATCCCTGCCCGCCAACCTGCTGCAGGGGCAGCGGGACTTCTTTGGCGCCCACACCTTCTCGCGGGTCGATTACCCGGAACAGCAGAAATTCCACGTGCAATGGAGCGAGCCGGGCCGGCCGCAGGTCAAGGTCTGATTCCGCCGCCCCGCTAACTGCCGCCGGCGCCTGGGGTCAGCGCGCCCGCAGCGGCAGTTGCCGGAAGGCTTGCGCCACGGCCTTGGCGGCAGTGGCTTCCGGCTGGGCCAGGTTTTCGCGACTCAGGCGTCCCTGGGCCTTGCCACGCCACACCCGCTTGCGCTGCTGGACATCGAGCAGATCGACGGTCAGGTAACCCTCGGTATAACTGTCGATGGTGGTGATCTGCGCGGGATCGAGGCGCTCGTAATAGGCCTCGAGAAACGGGTAGCGGGCCGCGGCGTAACCGGTGGTGGCGGACACCTGTGTCCTCGACTTGCGCTGGGTCTTCACTGACAGGCTTACCAGCAGGTCCGGGTGGCTGCTCGGGGTCAGGCCGCGGCGGCGCAGCTGGCTGCTGACCTGGGCGCGCAGCGCCGCCTGTACCCGGTTGGCGCCGGCGCTGCCGGTCGGTTTGGGGACGAAACCGAAGGTGCGGTACTGACTCCAGTTGGTTTCGGCGTGGCCGCTGCCCGGCCGGGGCGCGCTCGCGCAGGCAGCCAGCAGCAGGGAGAGCAGGAGAGGAACAGCCAGGCGCATGGATCGGGCTCCCGTCACTATCAGGGCGCGCGCTCGGTGGATTCCGGCGACGCCTTCCCTGAGAGCTTAGCAGTTGCCGGGTCAGTCCTGCAGGCGCTGGTTCATGATCGCCACTTCCTCGCCGCGGTAGGTCTCCCGCTTCAGCAGTGTCCAGCCCAGCGACTGGTAGAACTGCTCCTGTCCGGGGGTGAACAGGTAGAGTTCGGTCAGTCCGCGTTCGCGGCAGGCTGCTGTGACCGCGGATACCAGTGCCCGGCCGCCCCCGCGGCCGCGCTGTTGCGGGTGCACATAGACACTGGCGAGCCAGGGCCGCAGGTGCAGGTTGGTGACCATATCCCGCTCGAGCACCGAGGCGGAACCCCAGATCCGGCCGTTGTCGACCAGTACCCAGGTGGCCGGCAGCGGCCCGCCCTGCAGCGAGCGCTGCAAATCCTCGGTGAAGTCGTCGAGGCCCTGTTCCGGGTACAGGTGGCACCACTCATCGAAATGCCAGCGTGCCAGCTCCGCCACCGCGTGCGGGTGCTCGATCAGGTTGTCGATTCTCACCGCAATGCCCCGGGCATCAGAACACCACTTCGTCGACTTCGCCGGCCACCTGTTCCGCCTCGGCGCGGGAGGCGCGCGCGACGATTTCCTCGACACTGGCAGACTCGGTATTGGCGCCGCCGAATGCGGCCAGCAGGTCGCTGAGCAGGGCGGAGAGCTCCAGGGTCATGACGGCAAAGTCCGCGTCAAAGCGCTGGGCGAAGTTTTCGCTATCGGCGCTGTCCGCCTTCTCGATCAGTTCGTCGCCGAACTTGATGCGCTTCAGCGACAGCTGGTCGTCGACAACAAACTCGATGCCGCCGCGCCACACCAGCCCCAGTTTGTGCACCTGCAGGCCGGCGACCAGGTGGTTGTGGATCTCCTCGGCGCACAGGTCCTGATTCTTGCAGCGGATCACGCTGCCGCTGTCTTTGGGGTCGCGCAGTTCGCACTCGTGGCCGAATTCGAATTGCGCCGGCGCTTCCGGCGCGGTGAGCCAGTGGGTCATGGTCTGCTGGGGCAGGTTCTTGGCCGCCAGCGGCACCACCGCCAGGCTACTTATGGCTTCGCGCAGGTTTTCCAGCAGCTCCTCGGCAGCGGAGGCCGAGGAAGCGTCCACCACCACCCAGCCGTCTTTCGGCGCGATGTAGGCGTACTGCAGGCGCGAGCGGGCGAAGGCCTTGGGGCGCATCTCCAGCAGCACTTCATCCTTCAGGTTCTGGCGTTCCTTGCGGCCCACCTGGCGGGCTTCCTTCTCGGAAAGGGCCAGCGCCATTTCCTCGACCTTCTCGTTGACTACCGCCGCGGGGATCACCTTCTCCTGCTTCTTGGCGCAGACCATCAGGTAGCCGTTGGCGGTGTGCACCAGCTCGCTGCCGTGGCGGCCGAGCGGCGGCACCCAGCCGTAACGGGCCGCATCCTGGCTGCCGCAGGGCACGAACGTATCGGGCTCCAGCAGTTCGTTCAATTTTTCGGCAGTGAGGGCGAATTCCTTGGTGAGGCGGTAAACGCGCAGATTCTTAAACCACATTACAGCAGGCCATTTTTCTATGTTTTGACAGGGGCGATTGAGAGCAGGCAATTATGCGGAATCCGGGCGGCGACGACCAGCTACCCGGTCCGCATTTGGGCAAATTGACCGGGCGCTGCTCGCCTGGCGGCAGCGCTCTGAGCCACCGCGTTGTCAGCCGCGGCGCGCCGCCACCCAGTGGGCCGCATCGGCGAGGCTGTCGAAGCGGCCGGTCGCGCGGGAGAAATCGTGCTCTCGCGACATCTCGTTGGGCACCGCCAGGCACGGGACGCCGGCGGCATCGGCGGCTGCCAGGCCGTGTTCGGTGTCTTCGATGGCGATGCAGTGCCCGGGTTCCAGCCCCAGGCGCTGCAGCGCCAGCTGGTAGCCATCCGGGTGCGGCTTGTTGCGCGCGACATCGTCGGCCGATATCAGCGTTTCGAACAACGGCTGCCAGCCGTGACTGCGCGCAGTAGCTTCCACCACCGCGCGCCCGGAGCCGGTGACAATTGCCAGGCGCAGGCCCAGGCTGTGGCAGTGTTGCACCACCTCAAGTGCCCCCGGCATCAGCGGAAAGGCGGCGCTCTCCAGGAAACGGCGGGTTGCCGCAATTTTGTCGCGTACCAGCTGCTCCGGTTGTGCCTCAATGGCGTAGCGGCTGATCAGGTCGCGCGCGTTGTCCGGCGCCGGCAGCCCGGCGCAGTACTCTCGATAAATCGCCTCGCTCAGGTCCACCCCATAGGGGGCCAAGACCTTCTGCCAGATACTGAAGTGGGCCGGCTCGGAATCCACCAGGGTGCCGTCGTGATCGAAGAGAATGGCTTTGATGGTCATGGGGCCTCCCGGCGCTGGCGAAATGGGCGGCCATTGTAGCGAATCGGGCCGGGGCTGCAGAGGTTGGGGCAGGGCGCGGGGGCGTAGTGTGGGGCGGAGGCCGTGGGCGCGGTGTACGTGGTATACAGGGAGAATGATTTCCTCAAGCAAGTAACGGGGTTGAAAATAATGAGAATCGACTTCAGGCAACTTTTAACCAGCGCGGCCGCCCTGCTGGTGTTCGGCGCCGGCGCGTCGGCGCAGGCCGAGACGCTAAAGGCCAGTTCACCGAACGGCGAACTGCAGCTGCAGGTCAGCGACGACGGCGGCGCGGCGCACTACAGCGTGCAGTTCCGCGGCCATACGGTGGTGACACCGTCGCAGCTGGGCATGGTGTTCAAGACCGGCAAGCCGTTCGAGGATGGCCTGGTCATCGCCGGCAGCCATCGCGACAGCGCCGATGGCACCTGGGAACAGCCCTGGGGCGAGCGCCGCGTCGTGCGCGACAACCACCGCGAGCTGAGTGTTGATTTCGCCCGCGCCGATGGCTCCGCCGGGCGCTTTACCGTACGCTTCCGCCTGTTTGACGATGGCCTCGGCTTTCGCTATGAAGTGCCCAAGCAGGCCGGCCGCGAGCGCGCCGAGATCACCGATGAGCTGACCGAGTTCCGCATTGCCGACAGCGGCGAGTCCACCGCCTGGTGGATCCCCGCGCGCGGCTGGAACCGCTACGAATATCCCTACCGCACCACGCCGCTGCACACGGTCGATCGCGCGCAGACGCCGTTCACCTTCGAGCTGCCCACCGGCACCCACGTCAGCATCCACGAAGCGGCACTGGTGGACTACGCCTCCATGACGCTCGACCAGCGCCGCCCGGGCGTATTCAAGGCGGCGCTGGTGCCCTGGTCCGACGGCACCCTGGTCAAGACCGCCGCACCGTTCAAGACACCGTGGCGCACGCTGCAGATTTCCGCCGACGCGGTGGGCCTGCTGAACTCGGACCTGATCCTGAACCTGAACGAGCCCAACAAGCTCGGTGATGTGTCCTGGGTCAAGCCGGGTAAATATGTAGGTATCTGGTGGGCCATGCACCTGGGCGAGAAGACCTGGGGTTCCGGTCCCAAGCACGGTGCTACCACCGCCGAGACCGAGCGCTATATGGATTTCGCCGCGAATAACGGTTTCGACGGTGTGCTGGTGGAAGGCTGGAATAAAGGCTGGGACGGCGACTGGTTCCACAACGGCGACGTTTTCAGCTTCACCCAGGCCTACCCGGATTTCGACCTGCAGGCCGTGACCGACTATGGCCGCAAAAAGGGCGTGCGCCTGATCGGCCACCACGAGACCGCCGGCAGCGTCACCAACTATGACCGGCAGATGGATGCGGCCTACGATCTGTACCAGAAAATGGGCGTGACCCAGGTCAAGACCGGCTACGTGGCCGACGGCGGTACCATTAAGCGTATCGACGAGAACGGCATCGCCCGCCACGAGTGGCACGACGGCCAGTTTATGGTGGGCGAGTACCTGCGCAGTGTCACCGAGGCGGCCAAGCGCCATATCAGCATCGACACCCACGAGCCGATCAAGGACACCGGCCTGCGCCGCACCTATCCCAACTGGCTGTCTCGCGAGGGTGCCCGCGGCCAGGAGTACAACGCCTGGGGCTCGCCGCCCAATCCGCCGGAACATACCGCGATGCTGCCGTTCACGCGCATGCTGTCCGGCCCGATGGATTTCACTCCGGGTATCTTCGATCTGGGTTTCAATGGCCTCGACGGCGAGAACCGCCCACAGACCACGCTGGCCAAACAGCTGGCACTCTACGTGGTGCTCTACAGCCCGATCCAGATGGCCGCCGACCTGCCGAAAAACTACGCGGCGCGCCCGGACGCGTTCCAGTTTATCCGCGACGTGCCCACCGACTGGGAGCAGAGCCGGGCCATCGCCGGCGAAGTCGGGGACTATGTCGCCTTTGCCCGCCAGCAGCGCGGCGCTGATGACTGGTATCTCGGTGCGCTGACCGACGAAAATGCGCGCACGCTCGACCTGCCGCTGGACTTCCTGGCCAAGGGCAAGCGCTATGAAGCGCAGATTTACCGCGACGGCGCCGAGGCGGACTGGAAAACCAATCCCTACGCGATGGTGATCGAGAAGAAAACCGTGGATCGGGGAGATAGCCTGAAAGTACGGTTGGCACCGAGTGGCGGTATCGCCGTACGCTTTCGCGCTTTGAATTAATACTACCAGTGGCCGCCGCGCCGGCGGCCACTTTCCCGCCTCCGCCACAGCGCTCTTCGCGGAGCGGCTTTGCTGCCTTCCCGCCGTTATAAAACACTCTTTTATCGGACCTCGTGAGTGCGCGTTGCCAGCGCGCTTTTCTGCATTACCCCGTTAACCCTCCCTTGTGCAGGAGTCGCTCAAAGGTTTGGGTGCGTGACAAAGTTCGCATTGTGGGTGTGATGTGTTTTTCCGGTCGCGGTGGCTCGCTGTGAATATCGGGGATTCCCCTATAGATGGATTTTGATGCGCTCTTCTAGCATGTCTGACTGGCAGGTTGACGGCCGCTTTTACACGCCCGGCAGTCGCTTGCGGACTTTTTCAGAGGAGCTATCCGGATGAATAATCACTATTTGGCCGAGAGCAGTCGCCGCTGGCTGCTGACGGCTGCACTGTTTTTCTCGGGGGGGCTGTTGTCGGTGCAGGGCGCGTTTGCCGATGATCCTGTGCTGGATCTCGAACCTTCGCCCGAGGCGGAAGCGCCGGCAACGAGCGATGGTCGTTTGATTCGCTTTGTCGAGCTTTCCAGCAAATCACTGGCGGAAGCCGGTGTTAATGCCAACCGCGAAGCCGCTTATCGTCGCAAACTCAAGCAGGAGCAAGACACCTTCCGCGCGCAGGCCAGGGCTGCCGGGATTGCATTCAAAGAGCGGCGGGACTTCGAGGTGCTGTTTAACGGCATGTCCATCGAAATTGCCGCCGGGGACCTGGCGGCTCTCGAAGCACTGGATATTGTCACCTCGACGCATCCGGTCTATCAGGTGATGAGTGACACGGCCCCGGTGCCGGCGAGCGCACCCAACGGCACGACGCGGGAAGACGTCACGGTGACCCATCTGACGGGTGTGCCCGAAGCGCATAAAGCCGGAATTACCGGTAAAGGTGTGGTGATTGGCATTATCGACAGTGGTATCGATTACGATCACCCCGCACTCGGCGGACCGGGATTCCCCAACAGCAAGGTGATTGGCGGTTATGACTTTGCCGATGATGATGCCGATCCCTATGACGATCGTTACGGTACCGCGGCGATGCACGGCACCCATGTGGCGGGGATCGCCGCCGGCGAAGACGACATCATGATGGGGGTGGCCCCGGATGCAAAACTGCGTGTCTACCGCGTATTCGGCACCAGGAATCGTATCGCAACCGAAGATGTTTTGATTGCGGCGATGGAGCAGGCGGTAGAAGACCACTGTGATGTGGTCAACATGAGCTGGGGCAGTAACCGCATAGAAGTGATCCAGAATGGTTTGCTGTCCCGCGCTGTCGACAACATGGTGAAGCGTGGCAGCGTGCCGGTGGTTGCCATCGGCAACACGCTGGCGGGTCCGTTCCTGCCCGGAAGTCCCTCCATTGCCAAACGCGCCATTGCCGTGGCAGCTGCCTACAATTCCGAGCGGGATGAGCTGGCGTTCAAACTGACCAACGGCGAGAAGATCCCGTTTCGTATCATGTACAAGGGGCCGTCGGTTCCCGGCACCGGTACCCTGCCGATCGTCGACGCCGGTGTCGCGAATTGTCAGCCGGTGCCCGAGGGTACCTCGTACGAGGGGCAGGCGGTTTTGCTCAAGCGCGGCTCCTACACCTGCAGGCCCCTGGCCGCGGTAAGCTACCTGGCTGCCGCGGGTGCCGAAGCCGTCATTATGTGGCAGGACTCGTGGAATCCGAACCGCTGGCCTTCCCAGTTCGGCAGCAGCCATGATTCCCTGCCAATACCCACGGTGGTTGTGCGGACCCGGGATGCGGAAAAGATCGCGGCGATGAGCCCGGGTATGAGCCTCGACTGGGGCTATTTCTACGATGATCCCTCTGCCTTTCCCGGGTTGCCCGCGTATTTCAGCTCCTGGGGACCCAGCCACGAGCTGGATATGAAGCCCGATGTCATGGCACCAGGAGGGTATATCTTTTCAACCATTCCCGGCTATGCGGGTTACTACGGCGTGATGGACGGCACCTCAATGGCAGCGCCGCATGTCGCCGGTATCGCGGCGCTGATGCTGTCTGCCAACCCGTCCCTTAAAGCTCGTGAGGTGCGCGAAGTGCTGCTCGGTACGTCCGCGCCGGCCGATTTCACCACGAATCCGTCGCTGGGCTTGCATCCGATTGCGCAACAGGGGGCGGGCATGGTCAATGCGCTCGCGGCCATCGGCAGCACAGGGAAGGCCACTCCGGCCAAGATCGCCCTGCACGACCTCAATGGCCGGCCGGCAAGCCGCGACATTACGGTAGAAAATAAAAGTGATAAGGAGATTACCTACCGTGTTCGACATCGGGCTGCTATTTCAGTCGAGCCGCCGATGACGTTCCGCTGGAATCCGAGTACCGCTGCGGCCGAGGTGTCCTTCTCTGTTTCCACACTGACGGTGCCAGCGGAAGGTGAAGCTACCTTGACGGCGGAGTTCCGTGAACCGTCAGCACTCACCGGCGGCAGCATTCTGTCGGGCTGGATAGAACTGATCCCGCAGGATGGAGGCAGCACCCTGCGGGTTCCGTATCTCGGCCTGAAGGGGGACTACCAGGAGCTGCCGGCGATCAATCCGACGTTCACCGCGATTAATCCGAGCCTGGATAATCCGTCTCTGCGCCCGGAGTCGCGCCCCTCGTGCAGCGGCCCGCCGCCGACCCAGGCCGCCTGTTGTCGCAATCCGCAGCCGGGCTCCTGTGGCTGGTCCGTAGGCCCGAGTACGGCGTTGACCCTCAACCTTGGTAACGAGGATAAATATGACGATGTGGCATTTGCCATGGTCTCGCAGGGCTTTCCGATGCTGCGCAAGTACCGCGCCCGCGTGATCGATGCGTCAGGCAAAACCATCGCCTGGGCCAGGGACCGCTACACTGGCTTGCGACCTGCAAAACTGTTCGAGTACTGGGTGCGTAACAGTGGCACTGGTACCGGACTGGATTTCGCGCAGTGGGATGGCAGGTTGGAAGATGGTAGTCCCGCACCGGAGGGCATCTACTACATCCGTCTGGAATTCGACAAGCTGGGTGGAGATGGTGTGAGCTATCCGGATATTGAAAGCTGGACATCACCGCCGATTACCGTCGTGCGCTAGCCGATCTGGCGCATAAGCTGCTAACGGGCGCCCCTGGCGCCCGTTTTTCGTTGGCCACCGGCGGGAGGGGCCACGATGGGCTATTTCAGTAATGTCTGTATCGCCGGGCCGATATCTGCGGAAAAATCCTCCGGCTGCTCCCCCAGCAGCGACAGCGCCGTCGCCGCCACCTGATTCTGGAACAGCACCGGGCCGCCGCTGACCTCGCCGCCGGGGCGGATATCGGGCCCCAGTGCCGCGAGCCATATCTCGTTGGAGCCGGGAATTCCGGTTCGCGTCAGCTGTTTCTCCTCCGGGTGACTTTTCTGTACCGCCAGCGGGCTGCCGTGGTAGGGCCACAGTGCTGCATCGCGTCCGCGACCGTGATCGACCGTTATCACCAGGTTGGTGTTATCGCGATACTGGGGCAGCGATTGCAGGGTCTGCCAGAGGTCGGCAATAAACCTGTCGGCGCGGTGGGCGGCATCCAGGTACTGGTCGTACTGCTTGTCGTGGGCAAAATCGTCGGTCTCGCCCAGGGCGATATAGAGCATCCGCGGGCGCCGTTGCAGCAGGTATTCCCGCGCCAGGTTGTAGGTGTAGGCGTCGTAGCGCAGCGAACTCCAGGTGATGGGAGTCTGCCTCTGCAACTGGCTCAGCAGGCGCGCGCGGGGAGAGGGCTGGGGCCAGGAGGCCACTTCGAAACCGGCATTCACGGGCAGGCCACTGCGCGTGCGGTTGAGAATGGCCGCAAAGGTATGCCAACTGGCGAAAGCCGCGACGCGACCGCGAAACTCCGTCCTGCGGTTGAGCCATTCGAGAAACGTCACATTGCGGTTGGCGATCCGGTCGTTGGAGTCGATTTTCGGATCCGCCTTGCCGCTCAGGATCTCGTTGTAACCCGGATAGGAAAACCACCAGGGGTTGGTGACCTGCATTCTGGAACCGCGGGTGCGGTTGCCGAGCAGTGCGCCGTCGCGGGCGATGGTCTGCCACAGGAAGGGCATCAACCGGCGGCGTTTTTCTTTCGCGTTACTACCGCCGTACTTTTTCCCGAGCCGCTCCGCGTGTCGGGTCAGCGTCTCGTCCGCGACGATGGCCGGATCGAGGCCGGCGAAGACTTCCTGCCAGCGCAGTCCATCGATGGTAATCAGCACCAGGTTGTCGGCGGCGCGGCAGTGGCCGGCGAGCAGCAAGATCAATAGCGTCAGTTGCGCGAGCAGGTTTTTCATGACGAGATTCCGGGGTCCATTGGATTTGCCGGCCGTGGGCCAGTCAGTGTAGCGGATGTAACCGGGTCTGGGCTCATCCTGGACGTGCGCGCCAACCAGCGCTTGTTGGACCACCGCGCTGAATTTATGATGAGATGCTGCGCGGCGGAAGCCGCCAGTCCGGCCGAGCGGGAATTCGCTGCCGGGCAAATAATAAAAATCAAACCGGAGCGGAGTGCTTGTTAATGTCTCGTCTACTTTTTTGCCTGCTGTTTTTCTCGCTCTCCGTCGGTGCGGCGGAGCTGCCCCGGTGGCAACTGTCGACACTGCCGAAAGCGGCCTCGCTGCGCGGCAGCGCCGTGGGTGCGCACAGTCTGTGGGTGAGCGGCACCGACAATACGGTGTTCAGGAGTACCGATCGCGGTGTCACCTGGCGGGATGTCTCGGTAGCGGCGCAGCCGGTGACGGATTTCCGCGATATCCAGCTGTTTGATGACAACACCGCCATTGTCATGGGCGTCGGCAGCGGCAGCCAGTCGCGCCTCTATCTGACGGAAGATGGCGGGGGCAGTTGGAAACTGCTGTACGAAAACCCGGACGCACAGGGCTTTTTCGATTCCATCGCCTTCTGGGACCGCCAGCACGGCCTGTTGCTCGGCGATCCGGTGAATGGCTACTACACCGTTGCCGCAACCCGCGACGGCGGCCGCACTTGGCAGCGTATCGGGAAAAAGGCGCTACCGCCAATACTCGACCACGAAGCGGCTTTTGCCGCC
Source organism: Microbulbifer sp. SAOS-129_SWC (assembly GCF_039696035.1). GTDB lineage: Bacteria > Pseudomonadota > Gammaproteobacteria > Pseudomonadales > Cellvibrionaceae > Microbulbifer. The sequence continues at coordinate 2,837,093 of NZ_CP155567.1, read as the reverse complement.
AGCGGCAATACCCTGATCAGCGGCGAGAAGGGTCGAGCCTGGTTCACTACCGGTGGCTTTGCCGCGTCCGTCTACAGCAGTGACGACTACGGCCGCAGCTGGCAGCGCAGCGCAGTGCCGCTGCATCGCCAGACACAGACATCCGGCGGCTACGCAATGGCGCGAAACAACGCCGGCGATCTGTTTGTCATGGGCGGTGATTACCAGAACCGGCCCGGCCAATACAACAACCTGGCGCGGTTGCCCGCCGCCGATCGCAACACGGCGGCTGCCTGGCAGGTGGCCGACAACGGCGGCCGCGGCCTGCGCACCGCCATGGCCTGCGTCGGGCAGGCCTGTATCGCCAGCGGCAAGACTGCCAGCGATATTTCCCTCGACGCGGGTACCAGTTGGCAGCCACTGCCGGGTACGGGTTTTTATACCCTCGCGGCAGGAGATAGCGTGATTCTCGGTGCCGGTGCCGAAGGGCGGGTTGGTGTTATCGAAATGTGATCTGTTACCGCTGCGGACATTGTGTGGCTGCAGCGGCGCTGCCGTTTTTTGTTTATGGCGGCCATTTTTTTCAAAATGTTTCTGTATCACGAAAAAACTTTTCGAGTGCATTCGGCTCGTTTGCCGACAGTATGCCTCCTGTTCGCAACCTTAACTTTTCTTAACATCTAGCCGGTGTGGCTTGCTCGTAGAATCCCCGGCAGAACAATTTCTACCGGGGAAATTTTCCTAACCTGCGTGAACTTTTCCCCGGTGAACCTATCTAAACGAGCACTTTCAACTGACCGTGTTTTTTTAACGGGCACCTTTCTATGTCTGTTGCGCGAACAAGGGTTTTTTTCATCGACGGGCTGTCTTTTGGCGCCGCGGAAATTTTCCGCTGCTATCGGCTCACCCGTCTGGCACTGCGCCGGATGCGGCTCGGTGGAGTACTGTTTGCGCCGACACTCTATCCGCACCGTTGCAAACGCCGCCTGGCCGCGCGCCCGCCACCGCGCGTCTGATCTTCCCGTCTGAAAACAATTCAATCACTCTGTGAATACGAGGAGGACAAGGTGCTGGAAGTCAGTCACCTCAGCCGTTGCTATGGCAGTTTCAAAGCCGTGGACAACGTCAGCTTTGCTATTGAGCGCGGTGAAATCGTCGGCTTGCTGGGCCACAACGGTGCCGGCAAAACCACCATCATGAAGATGCTGTCCGGCTATCTTGAGCCGGATAGCGGTCGCATCAGCATGGACGGCTTCGATCTCGCCGAACACACCAAGGTGCTGCAGCGACAGCTGGGCTACCTGCCGGAAAACCTGCCGCTTTACGGTGAGATGAGTGTCGCTGACTACCTGGATTACGCCGCTGAACTGAAGGGCCTGACCGGGGCGGAAAAGATTGATGAAATCCGCCGCGCGGTCAGCGCTACGGAACTGGCCGCCAAGCTCGCTTCGCCGATCAATACCCTGTCGCGTGGCTTCAAGCAGCGCGTGGGTGTCGCCCAGGCAATACTCGGCCGCCCGCGCATACTGATCCTCGATGAGCCCACCAATGGCCTGGACCCGACCCAGACCCAGCAGATGCGCGCCCTGATCCGCGAAATTGCCCGCGAGGCCACGGTGATTCTGTCCACCCATATCCTGCAGGAGGTTGACGCACTGTGCGACCGGGCGCTGATCATCAATGCCGGCCGGCTGGCCGTTGACGAACGCCTCGAACGGCTGCGCCGTGCCAATAGCCTGCTGGTGGAAACGTCCTCGGCCAATGCCGTTGCGCGGCTCAAGGTGCTGGTCGGTGTGCTCGGCGTGGAGGAGCTGGCGGAAACCGGCAGCTACCGCCTGAGTGTCAAAGAGGGTGCCGATTTGCGCGGACTCAGTGCGGCGGTGGCGCACTCGATTGTCGAAGGGGGTGACCAGCTCTACCGACTGCAGCCGGAACAGCGCAATCTGGAAAGCCTGTTCCGCCAGGTCGGCGAACAGGGAGCAACAGCGAAGGAGGAATTGACCGATGCGGCCTGAATTATCCAACTCCGTCGCTGGCCGGGGCCTGATCGGGCGCGTCGCCGCCAAGGAGATCACGCTGTTTTTTGCTTCGCCGGTGGCCTACCTGTTTCTCGCCAGCTTTGCGGCGGTGAGCCTGTTTGTGTTTTTCTGGGGTGAGGCGTTCTTCGCCCGCAACATTGCCGACGTGCGACCGCTGTTCGAGTGGATGCCGCTGTTGCTTATTTTCCTGTGCAGCGCGCTGACCATGCGCCTGTGGAGCGAAGAGCGCCGCAGCGGTACGCTGGAACACGTGCTGACCCAGCCGGCGCCACTGTGGCAGTTTGTGCTAGGCAAGTTTGTTGCCTGTCTGGTACTGCTGGGTATCGCACTGGCGATTACCCTGCCGCTGCCAATTACCGTGTCGATGATCGGCGAGCTGGACTGGGGGCCGGTGGTGGCCGGTTACCTGGCCACGTTCCTGCTCGGTGCGGCCTACTTGAGTATCGGCCTGTTCGTGTCCGCGCGGGCGAGCAACCAGATCGTCAGCCTGATTATCGCCTGTGCCGTGTGCGGATTGTTCTATTTGCTGGGCGCACCGCTGGTCACCGACCTGTTCGGTAACAGCGTTGCCGATCTACTGCGCGACCTCGGGACCGGTTCGCGCTTCGCCGCGATTACCCGCGGTGTGATTGACCTGCGCGATCTCTATTACTACCTCAGCCTCGTGGCCGTTTTCCTCGCCCTGAATACACTGGTACTCGAGCGCGAGCGCTGGGCCGGCAGTGGCAACGGCGCCAATCGCAAGCGCTGGCGTGCGGTGACCGCGCTGCTGGTGGTCAATGCGCTGGTTGGCAACCTGTGGCTGGGCCAGGTACACAGCCTGCGCGCAGACGTGACCGAAGGGAATATCTATTCGATTTCCCCGGCGACCAAATCTTATCTGGCGCAATTGCGCGAACCGCTGCTGATTCGCAGTTATTTCAGCAGCAAAACCCACCCGCTGTTGGCGCCATTGGTGCCGCAGATGCGCGATTTGCTGCGTGAATACCAGGTGGCCGGCAAGGGCAAGGTCCGGGTCGAGTTCGTGGATCCGGCCAAGCAGCCGCAGCTGGAAGAGGAGGCCAACAAGAAATACGGTATCAAGCCGGTGCCTTTCCAGGTGGCGGACCGCTACCAGTCGTCGATTGTCAGCTCCTATTTCGATGTGCTGGTGAAATACGGCGATCAATACCAGGTGCTGGATTTCCGCGACCTGATCGAGATGAAAGCCAATAGTGAAACCGATGTGGATGTGCAACTGCGCAACCCGGAACACGATGTCACCCGCGCAATCAAGAAAGTGCTGCAGAGCTACCAGGCTGGCGGCAACCTGTTCGACACGGTCAAGGGCAAGCTGAAACTCACCGCCTATGTATCTGCCGACGACCTGCTGCCCAAGCAGCTGGTCGAATTCAAGAAAGCGGTACACGATGTGGCCGCGGGCCTGCAGAAGGATGCCGGCGGCCGCCTGTCGGTGGAGTTTGTCGACCCGGATGCCAACGGTGGCAAGGTGGCCAAGCGGATTGGCAAGGAATACGGTTTCCAGCCGATGGCAGCGGGCCTGATCGGGCGGCCGTTCTATTTCTACCTGACTCTGGCCAAGGGCGAGCAGGTGGTGCAGATCCCGCTGGGAGACCTGCAGAAGACCACACTGAAGCGCAACTTCGAAGCGGGCATCAAGCGCTTTGCCAGCGGCTTCACCAAAACCGTGGCGCTGGTGACCCCACCGATGGATTACAGTCGGGGTTATGCCCAGGGAGCGAAATTCTCCGAGCTGGAAAAACTGCTCGGTGCCGATCTCAATGTGGAGCACGAGGACCTCAGCGACGGCCGCGTATCCGGTAATGCGGATATTCTCTTGCTGATGTCACCGCGCAACCTGGATCAGAAGCAGCTGTTCGCCGTGGACCAGTTCCTGATGAAAGGCGGTACGGTCATGATTGCCACATCACCGTTCACGGCCTCGGTCAGCAACCGCAGTCTCGGGGTCAAACCGGTCAACAGCGGTCTCGAGAAGTGGCTCGAGCACAATGGTCTGAAGATCGGCAGCAAGCTGGTACTGGATCCGCAGAACAGCGCCTTCCCGGTACCGGTCACGCGCAATATCGGCGGTTACCAGATGCAGGAACTGCGCATGCTCGACTACCCCTATTTTGTCGATGTGCGCGGTCAGGGCCTGAATAGCGACAGCCCGATCACCGCCAACCTGCCGCAGGCGACGATGAGCTGGGCTTCGCCCATTGTCGTGGACAAGAAGCGTTCTGCCGGGCGCGTGATCACGCCGCTGCTGCAGAGTTCCGACGGCGCCTGGCTGTCGGCCAGCACCGACGTGATGCCGCGTCTGGAAAACGGTGCTGTCAGCGGCTTCAAGCCCGAGGGCAAAACCGGTAAGCAGCTGCTCGGCGTGGTCAGTGCCGGTCGCTTCGATTCCTACTTCGCCGGCAAGCCGTCGCCGCTGTTGCAGTCCGATAGCGACAAGGGCAAGGCCGCCGGTAAGAAGGTGGCGGGCAACAAGACCGCGGACAAGAAGGGCAAGGGTGACGACAAGCTGGATGCACTGCCTGCGGAGATCACCCGTTCACCGGAGTCCGCACGTATTGTGCTGTTCTCTTCCAATGATTTCCTCAACGACCAGGTACTGCGCATGAGCGGGTCCGCCGCCGGTAGCGATTACCTGAATACGCTGCAGCTGGCCGCCAACAGCGTCGACTGGGCGCTGGAGGATTCCGGCTTGATGTCGATCCGCTCGCGCAGCCATTTCAACCGCACCCTGCCGGCGATGGAGCACAGCAAGCAGTTGTTCTGGGAATACCTGAACTATATCTGCGCGCTGTTGGCCCTGGGCCTGGTGGCACTGGTACAGCAACTGCGCAAGCGCGCGCGCCAGCGCCGCTACCTGCAGCTGCTGGGCAATTGAGTGGGCGATTGAAAACGCGATCGCCGCGGCGATCCACCCGGCCCGCGCGGGCCGGGTTTACAGGAGATAAATCATGAAGAAACTGCAATTTTACCTGAGCGGCTTCCTCGCCCTGCAGCTGGTGCTGGCCGTTGGCCTGTACTGGAACCAGGTGCACCAGCAGGCGCAACAGCAGCGCAGCGAGGCTCTGGTCGCCGTAGTGCCGGATGAAATCCAGCGCGTGGAAATCCGTGGTGACAAGAAAAGCCTGACACTGGTGAAGCAGGGCGATAAATGGCAGTTGCCGGATATGCACAAGCTGCCCGCCGACGGCGCCAAGCTGCGTGCTCTGCTGGCCAAGCTCGGTAACCTGCGCGGCAACTGGCCAGTGGCGACCACCAGTTCGGCGCAGGAGCGCTTTGAGGTGGCCAAGGACAAGTTCCGCAAGCGACTGCGCCTGTACGGCAGCGGTGACAAGGTGCTGGCGGAACTCTATGTCGGCACTTCACCGGGCTTCCGCAAGGTCAATGTGCGCCGCGCGGGCGAAGACGCGATCTATTCCGTGTCCCTGAACAGCTATGAGCTGCCGGTCGCTGACGACAGCTGGCTGGACAAGTCGCTGCTCGCTGCCGGTCCAGTAAAGGCCATTTCCGGGCCGGATTACCAGCTGGCCAAGCACGGCGACAAGTGGCAGTTTTCCCACGGCGATGCCGACCTGGATACCACCAAGGCCGCGGCCCTGGCCAGTGCACTTGCGGAGCTGCGCGTTACCAGGGCGGCGGACAAGGTGCCGGACGGCGAGCATGTCACGCTGCAGGTCAGCGCCGGTGGCGGGAAACTGAATTACACCTTCACCAAGGCCGACAAGCACTGCTATGTCGCGCGCAGCGATCGCCAGCAGGCGTTTGAGATCAGTAGCGGCGATTACCAGCGTATTGCCGCACTGCGCAATCAACAGCTGGTGATGAAGCCCGCCGGCGATGCCGAGCGCACCGCGGACGGCAAAACCGATAAGGGGAAAGCGGCGCACAGCTGACGGATTCCTGTACCTAACCACAAGGCGGCCCGCGGCCGCCTTTTTTAGTGCCGCAGTGACCGGTGTTCGGGTACAAAAAGGCCGCTCTGGGAGCGGCCGGTGTTTTCGCCAAAAATGGGTTGCCCGCGCTAGTCGAGTTGCAGGTTGCCATCTCTGTTCTGGCGGTACAGCGTATACGGCAAGGCGATGGTATCCGTTGCCGCCGATGCAACGCTGTCGATCAGGTAAAAGCTGAGCATCCAGTCGTAATAGATCGACGCATTGTTGGAATTCAGCTTGCACGCGTTGTAAGAAACACCGCTGTAGACTCTCGGCATCACCTGGCAGTTGCTCTTCTGCCGCTTGAGGTTGTCGGCGATTTCGCGATCCGAGTGGGTCAGGGTGGTCATGGTGCCGCAGGCGCTCAGCGGCAAGATAGCGAGCAGGGTCCAGAGCTGCTTCATGTTTTTCACTCTCCTTGATGCAATATGGGGCAACCGGTGACTCCGGATTACCCTGCGGCCGTTGCGGATATAAAAAAGGCAGCCCGGTGGCTGCCTTTTTTATTCTTTGCGGCCTGTTACCAGACTTTGACTCGCTGATCGGGAGCCAGGTAAAGCGCGTCGCCGGGCTTCACGTTGAAGGCCTTGTACCAGGCATCCAAGTTGCGCACGGTCAGCGCGCGGTACATGCCGGGGGCGTGGCCGTCAGTGGCGATACGCTGGCGCAGTGCCTTGTCACGCATCTTGGTGGCCCAGGTCTGGGCGAAGGCGATGAAGAAACGCTGGTCGCCAGTCAGGCCGTCGATAACCGGGGCCTTCTTGCCGTGCAGCGAAGCCTTGTAGGCATCGTACGCGGCGGCGAGACCGGCCACGTCGGCGATATTCTCGCCCAGGGTCAGCTTGCCGTTGATATGCAGGTCCGGGAACGGCTTGTAGCTGTCGAACTGTTTCGCCAGGGCCTCACCCTGCTTGGCGAAGCGGGCGAAGTCGGCCTTGGTCCACCAGTTGCGCATCGCGCCGGTGGAGTCGAAGGCGGCCCCGTTGTTGTCGAAGCTGTGGCTGATCTCATGGCCGATCACGGCGCCGACGGCACCATAGTTGTAGGCGTCGTCTGCGTTGGGGTCGAAGAACGGCGGTTGCAGAATGCCGGCGGGGAAGTTCAGCGCGTTCTGTACCGGCAGGTTGACGGCATTGACGATCTGCGCGTTCATCCACCATTCGCCCTTATCCTGGGGCTTGCCGATCTTGGCCATCTGCTGGGCCGTTTTTACTTTCTCGCCGTTGACTTCATTGGCATAGGCATTGTCGGGGTCGACGTGGTAGTTGCTGTAACTGCGCCACGTGTCGGGGTAGCCGACGCCGACTACCAGGGAGTTCACCTTGGCCAGCGCTTCTTTCTTGGTGGACGGCGCCATCCAGTCCAGCGCTTTGACGCGGCGGCCGAAGGCGTCGATGATCTGGGTGGTCATGGCCTTGACCTTGGCCTTGGCGGACGCCGGAAAGTACTCGGCCACATAGGCTTCGCCCACGGCATCTCCCAGATACCTATCCAGTGCGCTCAGGGCGCGCTTGTCGCGGCTGCGCTGCTTGGGCGTGCCGGACAGGGTGGTGCCGTAGAAGGCGAAGTGGGCTTTGTCGATGGCCTCAGGCAGTACATCGGCGTGGCTGTTGATCTGGTGGAATGCCAGCCAGTCTTTCCACGACTGCAGCGGCTCGGAGGCCACCAGCGCGGCCAGGGCCGGAATGGAGCCGGCGTGGTAGGCGGCAAAGCGCTGCTGCTGGCCGAGGCCGGCGGCCTTGAAGAAAGCCTGCCAGTCGATACCCGGCGCCTTCTTGTCAAAATCGCTGCGGCTCCAGACGGCGGAGGACTTGGCGAAGTCCTCGCTGTCGGCGCGGCTCACGTGGGCCTTGGCAATCTTGGTCTCAAGGGCAAAAATGCGCTCGGCGCGCTCGGCAGCGTGGTCGATGCCGGCTTTTTTCAGCAGTGTCTCGATATAGGCGCGGTAGGCCTTGCGCAGTTCCTGCATCTTGGGATCGTCAGACAGGTAGTATTCGCGCTCCGGCATGCCCAGGCCGCCCTGCAGGACATAGGGCAGCACTTCGCCCGGTGTCGCCAGGCCCTGGGTAACGAACAGGCCGAACAGGTTTTCAGTCCAGAAATGGGTGGCATTCAGCGGATCGACATCGACGCGCAGGTTGGCGCCCAGCACGGAGGACAGCTGGTCTTTATCCTTGATCGCGGCATAGCGGGCCAGGTCGGCCTGGACCGGCTTCATCCCGGCGGCATTGATAGCGGCCGTGTCCATATACGCGTGGTAAAAATTGGCGATGCGGGCATCGTTCGAGCCGGCGGGGTGTTTTTCCTTGACCAGTTTGGCGATCAACTCGGCCCGGTGCTTTTCCGTTGCGTTGAAGGCTTCCATAAAGGAGCCCGTGGAAGAGCGGTCGTCGGGGATCTTGGTGGTCTTCATCCAGTTGCCGTTGGCATAGCGATAGAAGTCATTGCCGGGCTGGACCGACTTGTCCATCGCACTGATGTCGATACCGATATCTGCTTTTTCCGGCATGGCACTGGCGGTGCCAGCCACGCTGGCCTGGCAGACGCTCAAGCCTCCCAGTACCGTTGCACTCGTGACGAGAACGGTAGCCATTCGCTTTAACATAGGGCTTACCTTTAATGGTGAAGGGCAAAAAATCCGCTTTACCTTAACGTCAAAGTAACGCGCCAGGCAATAGTGCGTCGGGTGAGGTGTCGCTGTTGTCCGGTGAACTACTGGCCGCTGGCCGGCGGCGCCAGATCAAGGGGGCGGATTGACCGATTACAGCCTCCGCGAGGGGAAGGGGGCACCCGGCACTATTTTATGACCGGGTCAGCTATTGCGGTTCCGGGGCGCACCGGGGTAGGTCGCGCCCCGCCGCACGGGTCGATCAGCCGATCTTGTGCAGTGCGCAGATCTTGTTGCCGGACGGGTCGCGCAGGTACGCCAGGTAGAGCTTGCCGATGGTGCCTTCGCGTACGCCGGGCGGATCTTCACATTCGGTACCGCCATTGGCGAGTCCCGCCGCGTGCCAGGCGTCGGCCATTTCCGGGTTCTGCGCCACAAAGCCAATGGTGCTGCCGTTGCCGTGGGTGGCAGGCTCGTTATCGATGGGTTTGCTCAGCGCAAAGACGCCGTTGTCGGTGAAGTAAAAGCAGCGGCCCTTCGGGTCGATAACGCCGGGCTTGTGACCCAGGGCGCCGAGGATGGCGTCGTAGAATGCCTTGGATTCTTCGACGTCGTTGGCGCCGATCATGATATGACTGAACATGGCTTGGTTCCTTGTTGAAGTTTAGCGAGCAAGCAGCTCGCTCCGGGGTCCTGTGAGAGGAGGATTTTACGCAGTAAATATGACAGCAATCGATGCGCTTCACCTGTGGAGCAGGTGATCAGCAGGCGTTAACGTTGCATGTTGGACAATTTTCTACGGCGTTTGTCGCGCTTGTAATATTCAATATCTTTCTCTTCCCTGCTCATATGCGTAAGCCGTAACACCAGTATCCAGAGAATAAGCAATGGCACTGCTGCGATATAGATCTCGTATTCGATCGCGGTGCCGTTTGCCGGCAGCAGGGCGGCGATCTCGCGAACAACCATGGCTTTAAACGGATTCTGCTGGCCGCCAAAGCCCGCGAGCATCAGTATGTAGAGTGTACTGATAAATACGGTGGCGGAATGTATGAGCGTTCTGTATTTCTTCATCGGAGTGCCTGATCGCGGGCCGCGCGTGAATGCTCGAGGCTCTTGAGGCTGGCAAGGCAGCCGGGGCTATTGCCCCGGGCTGTTGAGTTGGTTTACGACGCTGGCAGTTCCACGTTGTGGTACACCGCCTGGACATCTTCCAGGTCGTTGAGCATGTTCATGAATTTGTCGAACAGGGCCTGGTCGTCACCGCTGACAGCGGTGTAACTCTGCGGCACAAACTGGATTTCATCCACCTCGAAGTCGATTTCGCCAAAGGATTCCAGCAGAGCCTGCTTGGCCTTGAAGTAATCCGTGTGCGGGGCAAATACCGACAGCACGCCGTCTTCATTTTCGATGTCGGTAACATCCACGTCGGCTTCCATCAGGGCTTCGAGTACCGCCTCTTCGTCATCGTGCTTGAATACCAGGATGGCCAGGTGGTCGAACATATGGCTGACGCTGCCCTGGGTGCCGATCTTGCAGTTGGTTTTGGTAAAGGCCAGGCGCACATCGCCGAAGGTGCGGTTGGGATTGTCGGTGAGGCACTCGATGATGGCCATGCTGCCGCCGGGGCCAAACCCCTCGTAGCGCGCGCGGGCATAGTCTTCGCCGGCGCCCCCCTTGGCTTTGTCGATGGCTTTCTCAATCACATGGCTGGGTACCTGGTCTTTTTTCGCGCGCTCGATCAGGCTGCGCAGGGTCAGGTTGCCATTGGGGTCGATGCCTCCAGATTTGGCACAGACATAGATCTCGCGGCCGTAGCGGCTGTAAACCCTGGCCTTCATGTTCGAGGTCTTGGCCATGGAGTCTTTGCGGTTCTGGTAGGCTCTGCCCATGGGCTGGTGCTCCGTAAAAGCTGGGAAAAGGCGATTCTACTGGCAGGTTTGGGGGAAATAAAAGATTTCCGCTGCGTTATTCGTGACTGCGCTTACCCCGGCAACCCAGAAGGTTACCGGGGTGACGCGACCGCACGCTGTGCGGCCGGGTCAGGCTCTGGCAGGTATTGCCTGGACCACTTTCAGGAAGTAGGCCCAGAAATTGCCCACGCTCTCGATATGCACGCGCTCTTCCGGCGAGTGGGCGCGGCGGATGGTGGGGCCGAAGGAGACCATATCCCAGTTGGGGTAGGGCTTGGCCAGCAGGCCGCACTCAAGGCCGGCGTGGATGATTTTCACCCGCGGTTCCTCGCCTTCCATGTCCTTGTAGACGTCTTTCATCAGCGCCAGCAGTGGCGACTGCATATTCGGCGTCCAGCCCGGGTAGGCGTTGTCCAGGGAAGCCGCCGCGCCGGCCAGTTCGAAGGCGGCGGCGACGTTGCGGCCGTGCTGGTCGCGGGCCGTGTCGGACAGGCTGCGTACCAGGCACTGGATACGCACCCGCTGCCCGCCGTCGGCTTCTTCGGTAACGACACGGGCGAGGTTATTGGAGGTGTCGGCGATCCCTTCCAGCGCGGTGCTCATGCGCTCGACGCCACTGGGGCAGGCGCGCAGGGCCAGGATCAGCTTGCGCTGGCTGTCACTGTCCATCACGCTGGCCGGCGCCGCGGTGGCTTCCAGGGCGATGTCGAGCTTCGCTTCATTGTCCAGTTCGCGCTTGATCGCGGCGCTCTCGCTGGCGACCACTTCCTGCAGCCTGGCAGTCGCGTCGGCCGGCACGGTAACCGTGCTGAAGGATTCCCGTGGAATTGCGTTGCGCAGGCTGCCGCCGTCGAGTGCGGCGATGCGCAGCTGCGGAATCTCTGCCAGCGCGGCGTCGATGATACGGTTGGCGATCTTGTTGGCATTGCCGCGGCCCTTGTCGATGTCCAGGCCGGAGTGGCCGCCGCGCAGGCCGCGCACACTCAGTTTGAATGCGCTGTGGTCGGCCGGTACCGGCTCGGCGGAGTAGGGCAATTGCGCATTGACGTCCACGCCGCCGGCGCAGCCGACGTAGAGTTCGCCTTCATCCTCGGTATCCAGGTTCAACAGCAGGTCCGCTGCAAAATAACCGGGCTGCAGATGCTTGGCACCGGTCATGCCGGCTTCCTCGTCGATGGTGAGCAGCGCTTCCAGGGCCGGGTGGGGAATGTCCGTGCTTTCCAGCAGCCCCAGAATCGCTGCCACGCCGATACCGTTGTCGGCGCCGAGGGTGGTGCCGGTGGCGGTGACCCAGTCACCGTCGATCTGCGGGCGAATCGGGTCGGTGAGGAAGTCGTGGTCCGAATCGGCATTTTTCTGCGGCACCATGTCCACGTGGCTCTGCAGCGCCAGGGTCTGGCGGTCTTCCATGCCCGGCGAGGCCGGCTTCTTGATGATGATGTTGCCGATCTTGTCCAGCTGTACGTCGAGGCCGCGCTGTCTGGCGAAATCGACGATATAGGCCACCACTTTTTCCTCGTGCTTTGAGGGGCGGGGGATCTCGCAGAGTTTGGCGAAGTGCTTCCACAGCGGGACGGGATTGAGTTCGGCAATATTGCTCATCGGGGGCCTCAAATTGGTTATTGATGGGGCGTGCACTGGCATTGCGGGGTCGCCGCGGTGGCAGTGCCGGCCGGGACCCCGGGGATCTCCGGGCCCGGCCACGCCGGAACGGTGGGTTGCGGTTCCGGCCTGGTGAAAGTTATTCCGCTTTGGCGGCGTCGACCAGCTCGAGGGCGATGCGGCGTTTGTCCACGTCGACGGCGGCCACCGTGACGGTGACCGACTGCTCCAGCTGGTAGCTCTGCTCCCGGTGTTTCAGGATCAGGTGTTTGCCGTCGAAGTCCGGCAGGTTTTTCTTGTCGCCGTTCAGCCGCACGAAACCGTCGATGCCATAGTCGTCCAGGCGCACGCCGAGGCCGGCACCATTGACCAGGGTGATCTTGCCGGTAAATTCCTGCGCGGTCTTGTCTTGCATAAACTGGGCGTAGAGCCACTGTTCCAGTGCGCGGTTGGCCTGGCGCCCGCGCATCAGGCTGTCCTGCAACGTCTCGATCTGTTCGTCGGAGAGCGGGTGCTCCTGTTCGCCCGCGGTGGCGGCGCGCAGTACCCGGTGGTTGTGCAGGTCGTTGTATTTGCGAATCGGCGAAGTGACGGTGGCGTAAGCGCTGAGGCCGAGGCCGAGGTGGGCGCCGGCCTTGTTGTCCAGCTGGCCCGGGCGCAGCATACGCTTGAGCACCGCGAGCAGGTTTTGCATCTGCGGCTCTTCGTGGCTCTCCAGGTGCTTGACCAGCGCCAGGTAATTATCCAGTTGCAGCAGGTCTTTGTCGGCGAACTCCGGCAGCAGCTCCTTGAGCAGGCTTTTTACTTCGCCAATGCGTTCGTCGCGAAAGCCCAGGTGCACGGAGAAGCAGCCGCGGCCCATGGCGGCGAGCTTATCGCCGACGCTGATGTTGGCGGCGAGCATGGCTTCTTCCACCATGCGCTGGGCGACGTTGCGCTCCTGCTTTTCGATCCGCTCGATCTTGCGCTGCGCATTCAGCTGGATCACATAGTCGGGGCGGTCTTCCATCACCAGCGAGTGGCCGGCACGGTAGGCGGCGCGGGCTTTGCTCAGTGCCGCCAGGTTGCGCAGGCTTTCTTGCTGGTCTTCCGGTACCGCGGATTCGTCGCCGTCGATAAAGCGGCTCACCTGGGCGTAGCTCAGCTTGTGCCGGGAGCGCATGGCGCCGAACTCGTAACGGGATTCTCCGATGCGGCCGTCTGTATCGACATCGATATGCACTGCCAGCACCGGGCGCTGTTCGCCGGCCACCAGAGAGAAGAGGTTCTCGCACAGGTGCGGCGGCAGCATCGGCAGGGTTTCGCCGGGCAGGTACTGGCTGTGGGCGCGCTTGAACGCCTCTTTATCCAGCGGGCTGCCGGCTTCAATCAGGCTGGACGGATCGGCCACGGCGATATGCAGGGTCCAGCCACCATCGCGCTGGCTGACGGCGAGGGCGTCGTCCATATCGAGCGTGCTCTCCGCGTCGATGGTGGCGAAGCCGTAGTCGGACAGGTCCTTGCGCTCGGCGACGACCGCGTCGAGCTGGTCCTTGATGTCTTCAGCCTGTTTCAGTGCCGCGTCGCTGAAGCGGTCGGACAGCTGGTGCTGGGCGACGACAAAAGCGTGTTCGATGCCGGGCATGTCCGGTTTGCCGATCACCTCGATCACCTTCGCCTGGGCGCGGCCGTCCTTGAACGGGTGGCGGTTGACGCTGGCGGCGATGAATTCACCGGGCTGGGCCTTGCCGCGGGCCTTGGGGGGCAGGAAGATCCAGCGGTTGAGGCCATTCTGGCTCGGTTGCACGAAGTGGCCCTGGCCGCGCTGCACGTATTTGCCCACCAGGTACTTGAGTTCACTCTCCACCAGCGCGTCCAGTTCCGCGGACAGCTTGCCCTTGTTCTCCTCGGTGAGGCTGACGCGTACCCGGTCGCCGGGGAAAACGCGCTCCATCTCCGGCGGTGGCAGGAAGGCCTCGCGGCCGTCGTCGAGGACCACGAAGCCGAACTTGCCGCTGCTGCCGCGCACCCGGCCCTCGGCATACTCCTTGGTGGAGCGGATATCGGTTTTCAGTTGTTTGAGTTGTTGCAGGGCGTCGGCATTCAGCATTGGGTGTACTCGTGAGTTCTACACGGGGGTCATTTTGCGCGCGGATTCTACCAGACCCGCATTGCGGGGGTAACGGGCTGAGGCCGGGTCCGGTGTCGGAAGTCGCGGCTTCCGCCGCGATGTCCGTAATTATCCGGGTAAACGGCGGTAGCGGCGTGTCGCGCCAGCTCCGCAGCGCCGGGTCAAACAGGATCGCCGGTGGCGATTTGCCTCCGCGGGCAGGGGTGCGCCGGCAGCGAATCGATGACTACAGGGCGCGGGTGGTTCCTGAGTGACCTCATATCCTAATTTTTATCAAATACGGTGATGATTTAGCCTCGTTTGCGGTAAAGTGCGCAAAGTTTGCAAACTCTATATCCTGTTGCTGGATATAATCTTATTTCTTGATAAAAACAGAATGAGCTGAGGTCGCTCCCCAGCTGTAGAACCGGCCTCCGGAGAGGAACAGTAAATGAGTATATTTTCCCACCCCGCCTACGATAAGCACGAAGAAGTGGCTTTTTATCAGGATGCCAAAAGCGGACTGAAGGCGATTATTGCGGTGCACAACACCAATCTGGGACCCTCACTCGGTGGTTGCCGCATGTGGCCCTATGCCGATGACGGCGAGGCGCTGAACGACGTGCTGCGCCTGTCCCGCGGCATGACCTATAAATCGGCAATGGCCGGCCTGAAGCTGGGCGGCGGCAAGTCCGTGATTATCGGCGATCCGCGCAAAGACAAGACCCCCGAGCTGCTGCGCGCCATGGGCGACTTCCTGAATACTCTAGGTGGCCGCTACATCACTGCCGAGGACTCCGGCACCAGTGTCGAAGATATGCACGTCATCGGCGAGCGCACCAAGTTCGTCTCCGGCCTCGACGAGTGTTCCGAACACGGTGGCGATCCGTCCCCGCAGACTGCCTACGGCGTATTCGTCGGCCTGAAGGCAGCGGTTGAGCACCGCTGGAACCGGACTGACCTGAACGGCCTGAAAGTCTCGATTCAGGGCGTCGGTAATGTCGGCTTCCGCCTGGGCAAACTGCTGAAAGAGGCCGGTGCCGAGCTGTTCGTAACCGATATCTTCCAGGACAACATCGATCGCGCCGTCAATGAGCTGGGTGCGACCGCGGTAAGTGCGGAAGAGATCTTTGACCTCGACGTAGACGTCTTCGCGCCCTGTGCCATGGGTGCCATTCTCAATGACGATACCCTGTCCCGCCTGAAGGCGGGTGCGATCGCCGGCGCCGCCAACAACCAGCTGGCCGAAGAGCGCCACGCCGGAGCGCTGCGCGAGAAGGGCATCCTCTACTCGCCGGATTACGTGATCAATGCCGGCGGCATCATCGACGTGTACTACCAGCAGCAGGGCAACTACGACCCGGCGCAGGTCAAGACGCACATCGAGAGTATCGCCACCACGATGCAGGAAATTTTCCAGCGCGCCGACGAAAGCGGCGAGACCACGGCGCATGTTGCCGACCGTATCGCCGAAGAGCGCTTCGGCCATGAAGATGCGGTAAAAAAAACTGATTCAGAAGCTGCCTAAATTTTAACCGGGAACCCCGGTTCCCGGTTCGCGAGCTTTCTCCCCTGTAGGCGATCACGTCATCGCCCTTTTCTGTGATGTATCAATTACGGGCACTTCGGTGCCCCTTTTTTTGCCTCTCTTTTCCGCGCTGACGCGCTGTTGGTGAAGACTTCTTCAATAGCGCGGTCTGTGCGTGCCGGCTGGCTGGCTGGTCGCAGCGCGGAGCGGATTCAACGAATTTAGCGCATTGCCGGGCCAAAATTGCCTACACTTCTGCATTTGGAGTTGCGCGCGGATCTTTTGCTGCGCTTTGCCGGTCTTATTTACTCCGCACTGTCTCAGGGAATAACAATATGAAATTGCGCCACGCGTTCATTGGTCTATGTCTGGTCGCCTTTGCCCTTGTCGGCTGTGGCGAGGGCGAGGATACCCATCGCGCCCTCTCCGTGGACAAGGAGGCCGCCGCCAGCAGCCGCGCCGCTGCGGCGGACAAGCAGGCCTATGTGCAGCCGCCAAAACTGGATATCCCGTTTCACAGGGAGAAGCTGGCCAACGGCCTTACGGTCATCGTTCACGAGGATCACAAGGCGCCGGTGGTCTCCGTCAATATCTGGTACAAGGTGGGCTCCAAGGATGAAGTGCCCGGCAAGACCGGCTTTGCGCACCTGTTCGAACACCTGATGTTCAATGGTTCGGAAAACCACCCGGGGGAGTACTTCGAGCCGTTCCAGCGCTCCGGCGCCACCAATATGAACGGTTCGACCAATAACGACCGCACCAATTACTACGAGACAGTGCCCCAGGGAGCGCTGGATATGGCGCTGTGGATGGAGTCGGATCGCATGGGGCACTTCAGTGGTGCCATTACCCAGTCGGTGCTGGATGAGCAGCGCGGTGTGGTAAAGAACGAAAAGCGCCAGGGCGAGAACGCCCCCTACGGCCGTGCCATGGATACCATCGCCGCCGGCACCTTCCCGCCTTACCATCCCTATTCGTGGACGCCGATCGGCTCGATGGACGATCTCGACCAGGCCAGTCTGGCAGACGTCAAGAAGTGGTTCGCCGAATACTACCAGCCCGCCAACGCCATCCTGGTGATCTCCGGCGATATCACCGTCGAACAGGCGATGGCCAAGGCGCGCGAATATTTTGGCGATATCCCCAGCACCGCCAAGCAGCCGCGGGTAAAAAACTGGGAGCTGCCGGCACAGGTCAACAAGCGCGAGGTCATGAATGATCAGGTGCCGCAAACGCGCATCTACAAGGTGTGGAATGTCCCGGCTGTCGGCAGTGACGAGGAGGACGCGCTCGACCTGATCACCTCATTGCTGGCCAACCGCAAGAATGCGCTGCTCTACCGGCGCCTGGTGCGCGAGGAAAAAGTGGCCACCAGTGTCAGCGCCTTCTATTACGGTCGCCAGCTGGCCGGGCAGCTGATGGTGATCGTGGATGTGAAACCGGGCCAGTCGCCCGACACAGTGGAGGATCTGCTCGACAAGGAGCTGCACAAGTTTGCCAGGCAGGGGGTCGATGCCGACGAACTGCGTCGCATCAAACAGAGTGAATTCGCCGGGCTGGTGAAAGGTCTGGAGAAGGTCAGCGGTATCAGCGATATCCTCGCCCGCGGCGAGTTTTATTACGGCAATCCCGGTGCGCTGATCGACGATCTGCCGCACTACGCGAATATCTCCGCACTGGATGTGCAGGAGGTGGCCAACCGCTGGCTGACCGACGATAGCTATACCCTGGTGATTCGGCCGAAGGGCCAGTATTCGGTTACCGGCAAGGATGTCGATCGCAGCAAGTTGCCGCCGGTAGACAAGAGCGTGCACCTGAAGCTGCCCCAGCAGCAAACCTTTACCCTGGATAATGGCCTGAAAGTCGTGCTGGCGGCCCGGCACGATACGCCAGTGGTGTTGATGAACCTGCAGTTTCACAGTGGTGCGGCGGCCGATGGCGACAAGCTCGGCCTGGCGTCGGTGGCTGCGCACATGCTGAGTGAGGGGGCCGGGGACTACGACGCGCTGGAATTCAGCGCCCGTGAAGAGGCGCTGGGTGCGAACATCGGCGCCGGTAGCGGGCTCGATTACAACAATATTACCTTCAGCGCGCTGAAAACCCAGCTGGAGCCGTCGCTGGATCTGTTTGCCACGGTGGTCACCAAGCCGCGTTTCCCCGAGGCGGATCTGGAGCGGGTAAAGTCCAACTGGGTCGATACCATCGCCCAGGAGAAGGCGCAGCCCCAGGGCCTGGCCCTGCGCGCTCTGCCGCCGCTGCTGTTCGGCAAGGACCATCCCTACGGCGCACCGCTGACCGGTTCCGGCACAGTCAAGGCGGTCGAGTCGATTACCCGCGATGACCTGATGAATTTCCAGAAAACCTGGGTGCGCCCGGACAACGCCACGCTGACGGTAGTCGGGGATGTGACCAGGAAAGAAATCGAGCCGTTACTGAACGCGGCGTTAAAGCACTGGAAGGCCCCGAAAACACCGCTCAAAACCGTGCAGATACCGCCGGTGAAGCGACCGTCTTCGGCCAAGGTCTACCTGCTCGATCGCCCCGGCGCACAGCAGAGCTTTATTCTTGCGGGGCTGGTAATGCCGCCGTGGAAGCCCAAGGGGGCCGAGGCCTACGAGGCAATGGAAACCCTGATTGCGGGCAAATTTACCTCGCGGGTCAATATGAACCTGCGCGAAGACAAACACTGGAGCTACGGTGCCAGCGCCGTAACGCTGGATACCGAGGGGCAGCGCCCGTATCTGCTGTTTGCCCCGGTGCAGACTGACAAGACTGCCCCGGCGATCAAGGAGCTGTTGAAGGAGTATCGTGCCTATCTGGGTCCCAAGCCGGTGCGCGAAAAGGAGCTTGCCGACTATCGCGACGACGAGGTGCTGAAGCAGAGTGCGCGCTTCCAGACCAAGGGCCAGCTGCTCTCCAGTATTTCCTGGCAGGTGGAAAAGGGATTGCCGCCGGAATATATCGCCGATTACCCGCAACGGGTGGCGGCGCTGACCAAAGGGCAGGTGGAGGACGCGGCGCAACACTTCCTGGCGCCGAATCAGTTTACCTGGGTGATTGTCGGCGACCTGAGCAAGATCCAGAAAGACGTGGAAGCGCTCGGAATCGGCCCGGTAACGGTGCTGTCGCCCGGCGGGCAATCGGACTAGAGCGCCGCTCGAAGCATTGACGGCGGCGACGCAATTGTGGCTGTATTGGCTTGCGGGCGGGGAGAGTTTGCCGCGGAGCGCGGGATTTTTCCTGCGTGCGGTGGCCCTCGCGGCTGCACAGGAGTGCAGTAGTCAGCCGTTCTGCCCGCAGCGCCCCAGCAACCGGCGCCGAGATGACGGGCCGGTTCGAAGTCACGACGACAAGGAATCGCCATGAAGCTCGCCATTCTCTCCCGTGCTCCCAACTGTTACAGCTCCATGCGCCTGCGCGAAGCGGCGCATAAGCGTGGTCATGACGTTGAGATCCTGGACACGATCAAATTTGCCATTGACCTGCAACGCGGAGCTCCGGATCTCTACTACCGGCAGAAGCAGATCGAGGAGTTCGATGCGGTTTTGCCGCGGGTGGGAGCTTCCATCACCTACTACGGTACCGCGGTCGTGCGCCAGTTTCAGGAGATGGATATCTTTTGCGCTAACACCGCCCACGGTATCCACAACTCGCGCGACAAGTTGCGGAGCTTGCAGCTCCTCAGTCGCCACCATATCGGTATTCCCCGCACCACCTTCGTGCACAACAAAAAAGATGTGCTGCCGGCTATTGAGCGGGTCGGTGGTGCACCGGTGGTGGTCAAGTTGATCGAGGGTACCCAGGGGATTGGCGTCCTGCTGGCGGAAACTGTCAAGCAGGCCGAGGCCATCATCGAATTGCTGCAGGCGCAGAAGCAGAATGTGCTGATCCAGAAATTTGTGGCCGAGAGCAAGGGGCGGGATATCCGCGCTTTTGTTGTTGGCGACCGGGTGGTGGCGGCCATGCGCCGCGTGGCCCAGGGGCAGGAGTTTCGCAGCAACGTGCACCGCGGTGGCATTGCCGAGGCCGTGGACCTGCCCGACGAATATGTGCAGTCGGCGGTGCGCGCCACCCAGATCATGGGGTTGCAGGTGGCCGGCGTGGATATGCTGGAAGGTGCCAATGGCCCGCAGATTATGGAGGTCAACTCATCGCCGGGGCTGGAGGGTATCGAGACCTGCACCGGGCTGGACGTGGCCGGGGCGGTGATCGAATACATTGCCGCGCAGGTGGATTTCCCGGAAATTGATGTGCGCCAGCGCCTGACCGTGAGCCGGGGTTATGGCGTCGGTGAAATCTATGTGCCCGAGGGCTCGCGGTTTGTCGGCCGCGCCATTGCCGATATTCGCACGGATGAACACGATATCAATGTGCTCACGCTCTATCGTGGGCGCAAGGTGATTCCCAATCCCAAGGCCACGCGGGTGCTCGAAGCCAACGACAAGCTGCTCTGTTTCGGCCGGCTGGAAGTCATGCGTGACATGATCCCGGCGAAAACCCGCCGGCGGCGCCAGCCGGACATTGGCAATCTGCCGGCTGATGCGGTATCGGCCGCTGACACGGTACCGGAAGTGGACCAGTAGCAGTGCTGTGCCTTGACGAGTGGTCCTCATCCAGCGGGACCTTTGCGCAGTCGCGATACCCAAGCACCGGACGGATATGAAAGCGGAAGATTACCTGAGCAAGCTGTCAAACCAGTTTCGCGAGATGCTGGCTTCCACCAGCGAAGTGACGGTATTGAGCCAGATTGGCATTATCGCCCTGATCTATGTCCTGGCTTTTGTCTTCACGCGCCGACTGCAGAAGGTGGTTCCGGTATTGGCCCGGTTGCCGGATGTGCCGGAACTGCATCCGGTGCGGACGCTGGTCTACCGGGTTGGGCGCCTTCTGTTCCCTCTGCTGGCGATCGTATTACTGAAGATCGCCGCCGCCTATTTACCCCAGTTGATCGGTTCCGGTTGGGTGCTGCATCTGGCGCTGGCCGTGGCCATTATCCTGCTGTTCAACTCCTTCGTGCGCGAGGTGGTGAGCAATCGGGCGGCCGCCACGGCGTTCCGGTGGGTGGGTATTCCGATTCTGTTCCTGTATGTCGTCGGCGTGCTGGGCGACATCGTGGCGGTACTGGATTCCATGGCGGTACAGATTGGCAATATCCGCCTGTCGGTCTACGGGATTCTCCGCACCCTCATTTTTGGCTCGCTGCTGTTCTGGCTCGGCCGCGTGTCCAACTCCACCGGGCAGACGATTATCCGGCGGCAGGAAACCATTGATTTCCGTACGCGGGAAGTTTTTGCCAAATTATTTGAAATAGTCCTCTACGTCATTATTGGCGTCCTGATCCTGCAGTTGATGGGGATTAACCTGACGACGTTGGCTGTATTTGGTGGCGCAGTGGGGGTCGGGGTCGGCTTCGGGCTGCAGCATATCGCGGCCAATATGATATCCGGCATCACCCTTATTATGGATCGCTCCCTCACTCTGGGGGATTACGTTGAAATAGAGGGCGGGCAAAAGGGCACTGTGGTCAAGATGAGCATGCGCGCCACCACGCTGGAGACATTCGATGGCAAGGATGTGGTCGTGCCCAATGAAAAATTTATTTCCAATGCATTCGTCAACTGGACCCAGAAAAACAAGAAGCAGCGCTACCGGGTGGATTTCTCCGTAGCCTACAGTACCGATGTGCGCCAGGTGGTGGAAATCATCAAGAAGGCGGTAGCGGGCCATCCGCAGGTGTTGAGTGGCGAGGCTCTGCCGTTTGAAGAGCGGCCCGACTGTGAGATCGACAATTTCGGTGATAACGGCGTCAATATGTTTGTCGAATTCTGGATGGAAGGTGTCGATGACGGCCGCAATCGGGTAGGCGGTGATCTGTTGCTGATCATTCTGGAAACGCTACAGCAACACGGTGTCGAGATTCCGTTCCCGCAGCGCGATGTGCGCCTGGTCGATATGCCCCGGGCGAGCACCCCGGGCACATGAGCCGGTGAGTCGGCGCGATAGGCGTGCCGCTCTATTGCCGGCGGCGGCACCTCTCCGTGCCGCACCAGCCGGTAAAACCCCTAATCATCGGGTTGAAAACTGGTTAGCGATTACGCCCTGGCGCTGGGGCGGCTGTTCAGCTGTTCCCGCCAGCGGGTCAGGTGCGGGTGTTTTTCCGCATCCGGGCGCAGTTTGACCACTCTGCCGAATTCCATGCTGCACAGCATACCGATATCCGCCACCGAGAAGTAATCCCCCACCAGAAACTCGCTGTTCGCCAGGTGATGGTCGAGCACGTCGAAAAACTTGGAGGTCTTGCGCCCGGCCTCTTCACCGAATTCCGGGAATACTTTCATACGATCGGCAAAAGCGCCGGACGTATGCTGGAAGCACATGCCCACGTTGAACATCATGTTGAAGTCGGCGCGGCGATTCCACATTTCCACCAGGGCTTTTTCCTGCGGGTCGCGGCCGAACAGCGGCGGTTGCGGGTGCAGCTCTTCGAAATAGCGCTTGATCGCCACCGATTCGGCGATGTGGGAGCCGTCGTCCAGTTCCAGCACCGGCACCTTGGCATTGATATCGCGCTGGCGGTATTCGGCGCTCAGGTTTTCACCTTTGGTGATATCTACCGGCACCAGGTCGATATCCAGGCCCTTTTCGGCCAGGTACATGCGCACGCGGCGGCAGTTGGGGGCGGCGGCGTATTCATAGATCTTCATTGGGACTTCCTCGCAATACCTTGGGATAAACGGGGGATTGGGGTAGATTGGGCGGCCATGATATTCAGGGATACTCAGGCTCCGGCTGCCCCGGGGCTGTACTAGCTGACCATAGGTCATGCGCAACAGGGGGCACAATGACAACAAATACCAGACCGCGCAACTTCATCGATGGACTCGCTCGTCTCTGCCTGCTGGCCGCCGCGGCGCTTGCCAGTGTCGCGGTGGCTGCGGCTGAGACGGCGCCGCAGAGCGGTGGGGAACTGGCCATCTACGCCGGCCACTTATTCGACAGCGAAAGCGGCCGCTTGCTGCCCGCCCACACCGTACATGTGGTAGACGGGCGCATTAAGTCGGTGCAGGCGGGCTACGCCAAGCGCGATCGCGAAACCTTGATTGACCTGCGTAAATACACGGTACTGCCGGGCCTGATGGATATGCATACGCACCTGACGACAGAGTACGGCCCGCGCACCTATATGGAAACCTTCACCTGGAATCCCGCGGATTACGCCCTGCGCGGCGTGGATACCGCCAAGCGCACGCTGGAGGCTGGTTTTACCACCGTGCGCAATCTCGGTGATACCGCCAATGTCACCATCAGCCTGCGCAACGCGATCAATCGCGGCACCATCGAGGGGCCGCGCATTTTTACGGCCGGCAAGGCGATTGCCACTACCGGCGGCCATGCGGATCCGACCAACGGCTATCGCTACGACCTGATGGGTTCGCCGGGACCGGTCGACGGGGTGATTAACGGGCCGATCAGCGCGCGCCAGGCGGTGCGCCAGCGCTACAAGGATGGCGCCGACCTGATCAAGATCACCGCCACTGGCGGCGTACTGAGTGTGGCCAGAAACGGCGATAATCCGCAGTTTATGCCCGACGAACTGGAGGCCATTGTCGCTACCGCGAAAGACTACGGTTTTACCGTGGCGGTACATGCCCACGGCAAGGAAGGGATCGAGCGGGCGGTGCGCGCCGGGGTGGATTCCATCGAGCACGGTACCTATATGGATACCGAAACCATGGACCTGATGAAGCGCCACCACACCTGGTATGTGCCGACGCTGATGGCGGGGGAGTGGGTGACGGAGAAAGCGCGGGTAGAGGGCTTCTTCCCGGACGTGGTTCGCAAGAAGGCCGCCACCATCGGTCCGTTATTGAAAAAAACCTTCGCTGAGGCCTACCGGCGCGGGGTCAAGATCGCCTTCGGCACCGACAGCGGCGTCAGCCGTCACGGCGACAATGCGCGGGAATTCGCCCTGATGGTGGCTGCCGGGATGACACCGGCGGACGCCATCCGCAGCGCCACCTGGAACGCCGCGGACCTGCTCAATATGCAGGATGAACTGGGCAGCATCAGCGAGGGCAAGCAGGCGGACATCATCGCGGTGGCCGGCAACCCGTTGGAGGATATTTCCGAGTTGCAACGGGTGAAGTTTGTGATGAAGGGCGGGGAGGTTTACAAGCAACCCGAGTGATTCGCGGGCTGCTTGGTGAATAGGCAAGGGCCCGTTTGCGGGCCCTTTTCATTTGGCGGGAATCAGTCTTCCAGTTCGAACACCAGGTCCAGGTTGACCGATACAGTGGTCTCCCCCGGCGCAACCGGAGTAGCGGTATCTGCGGTCTTGGCGCGGGCCATTTCCATCATCATCGGTCGCGGTACGGCGCGGTTGCCACTCTCGGAAATGCTGACGATGCGGCGCACCTTCATGTCCAGTGAATCGGCGTAGGCCTCGGCGCGGGCGCGGGCCTTGTCCAGCGCCTGCTGGCGCGCTTCGGCCATCACCGGCGCGGGCTTGCCGATTTCCAGGCTGGGGCCGTGGATCTGGTTGGCGCCGGCAGCGGTCAGGGCATCGAGCACTTCGCCCAGCTTGTCCAGTTTACGCACCTTGATATTGACGGTATTGCGCGCGTTATACGCATCAATTTCGGTCTTGCCGTCTCCGCTGCGGTTGGTGACGTAGTGCGGAAACAGGCTGATGCCGCTGGTCTGCACATCCTTGTCGTCGATGCCGGCCTTTTTGATCGCTTTCATCAGCGTCTTCATCTGTGCGGCATTGTCGGCCATGGCCTGCTTGCTGTCTGCGCTCTGGGTGACTACGCCGGCGGAGATGTTGGCCACATCCGGTACGCGGCTGGCCTCGCCGGTGGCGGAGATGGACACCAGGGTGCCGCGTTCGTGCTTGTCATTGTCATCGCCGCAGGCGGCGGTCACCAGGGCGAGCAGGGCGATTAAAGTGAGATTAACAACCTTCATAACACTATCCTTTGTTGTCGTGTTCCGGTCGATACCGGTTATTGCGATGGCGGCATTTTAGTTCTGATTAGCTGAACAGCAGCTGACTATAGTCTCTGCCGGGTGGATCAGTCGAATACCCGCTGGTAGCTTTCGTCCGCGCTGTGATAGAGCGCGAAACCCAGTCGCAGCAGCTGCTGGCGGCGATCTGACAGCACGCCGCGGGAGCGCAGTTCCCGTTGCAACTGCTCCGCGGCGCTGGCGGTGCCACAGTCGAAGGTGAAGAAGTGGCCATGCCCCTGTTCCAGGTCGAAATGGATCAGGCGCTCGCGGTTCAGCAGCGGATGGTCGGCGGCATCCATGGTGTGCAGGAAGCGCCGCTGGGCGGCGAGCACATGGTTGTGGATGCTCTCGACGGTGATGCCCTCGCGCTCGAACAGCTCGAATACGGCGAGCCCCTTGTACAGAGGCGAGTAGTCCATGGTGGCGCCGGCAAAGCGCAGCCAGTTGTCGGCAAAGCCGACCCGGTCGGCGCGATTTTCCAGTTCTTCCAGCTCCGCAAACCAGCCGGTATTGCGCGGCCGCAGGGTACAGTTGGCGGGAATGCTCATAAAGCACAGCCCCTCACCGGCGCCGAGATATTTGTAGGAGCCGGCGGTAAAGAACACCTCATCGGCTACGGCGCCGAGGTCGATCGGGCGGGCGAAGAAGCCGTGGTAGCCGTCGATGACAAACTCGGTCTGCTTCGGTTTGCGTGCGGCGATATCCAGCAGCTGCGGGAAGACTACGCCGGAGTCAAAAAATACCATGCTGGCGTAGGCCAGCTGGAAGTCGCCGCGCTGCAGTTCCTGCTCGAAGCGCTCCGCCAGGCTGGCGTAGGGCTCTTTGGCAATGCGGGTTACCTCGACATTCGGTTCCTCTTCCAGCCGCTGGAGCTGGCGGGCAAAGCTGTAGAACTCGCCATCGGTGGTGAGGATGCGCAGCGGGCGCGCGGGGTCAAAAGCACTCAGCAGCCGGTATACCAGTTCGTGGGTATTGGGGGCGATGGCGATGCGATCCGGGTCGGGCAGGTTCAGCGTGCGTGCCACGGCGTTCTGCCAGGCCGGGATCTTGCCCTCAAAGATGGGGCCCCACTTGTCGTCGGCCAGCGCGGCCGAGTCCCGCCAGTACTGCTGCACCGCGTCCAGAGTGACGTCGGGCCAGTAGTGGTGGGAGTGGCAGGCCATATGCAGCATGGCGGACGGCGCGCCGCTGGGAGCCTTGAGGAACTCGGAATAATATTTTTGATACATTTGGCTCTGGTACCTCGTCGCGGGATCTTTTATGTTGTCCGCGATTGTAGATGGTGGTTAAACGAAGGAGTAGTACTGTGGAATATTTGCACACCATGGTTCGCGTTGCGGATCTCGACGAATCTCTGAAGTTTTATTGCGAGAAATTGGGCCTGCAGCAGGTCAGCCGCAAGGATTACGACAAAGGCCGCTTCACTCTGGTATTTCTCGCCGCGCCGGGCGATGCCGACAGCGCACGGGAAAATATGACCCCGTGCCTGGAACTGACCCACAACTGGGATCCCGAGACCTACAGCGGTGGGCGCAATTTCGGCCATCTGGCCTACCGCGTGGACAACATCTACGCTACCTGCCAGCGCCTGATGGACGAAGGCGTCACCATCAACCGCCCGCCGCGGGACGGCCATATGGCCTTTGTGCGCTCGCCGGACAACATCTCCATCGAGCTGTTGCAGAAGGGCGAACCGCTGGCACCGCAGGAGCCGTGGGCGTCGATGGCCAACACCGGGGAGTGGTAACCGGCGACAAGTAAGCTGAGCCGGCATCGGGTGCGCCGCGCGTACCATCCGGACTCGGCGGTTCGTGCAGTGCACCCCACGGCGCTTGAATAGACTCAGAGACAAGTAGTGAAAAAACCGAATTGTGTATTGCTGGCTGGCGCCGGCGCAGCGCAGCGCCTGCGTGACGAGGGCCTGAGCCAGGAACAGTTCTCCACCCTGTTGGGCGCCTCCGGCGGCCCCAAGTGGCTGGTAATCAGCCAGCTCGACCGGGTGCTGATGGGCGAGTTCTTCCGCGACCGCGCCGCACCGATTGCCACCCTGGGCTCCTCCATCGGCAGTTTCCGCAACATGTGTTACGCGATGGACGACCCATTGGCGGCACTGGAGCGACTCGAATACGGCTATATCAACCAGTCTTACGCGTCCGATAAACCCGCGCCGGCGGAAATTACCGCCAGCGGTGGCCGCATACTGGAAGCGGTGCTGGGAGACGACGGCGCGCGCCAGGTGGCGCAAAACCCGGTGTGGCAGAGCCACTTTGTCACCGTGCGCGGACGCGGTCCGCTGGCCAGCGAAAAGCGCGCGCTGCTGGCGCCGTCGCTGCTGGCCTCGGCGCTGGCCAACGCGGTGTCGCGCCGCTCGCTCAGTGCTTTCTGGGATCGGGTGGTATTCCACTCCGGTGCGCGCCCCGCGGTGCGTTTTGCCAGGCTGCACACCACCAACACGCCCCTGTCGCCGGACAACGTCTGTGACGCGGTGCTGGCCAGCGGTTCCATTCCGCTGGTCATGGCCGGAGTGCCGACACCGAGCGGCGCGCCACCCGGCAATTATCGCGACGGTGGTATTACCGATTACCACTTCGACCTGCAATTCGAACACCCGCAGGGGCTGGCGCTCTACCCGCATTTCTTTCCTTATATGGTCCCCGGCTGGTTCGACAAGAGCCTCAGCTGGCGTTGGGTGCGCGGCGGCGCGATGCAGGACACGTTGCTGGTAGCGCCATCACCGGGCTTTGTTGCCGGGCTGCCCTATGGCAAGATTCCCGACCGCAACGACTTCTACATGCTCTCCAACGACGAGCGCCTGAAGTACTGGAACAGGGTGGTGGACATGAGTAAACGGGTGGCCGAGGATTTCTTCGAGATCTGGCAGCGGGGCGCGATCGCCGATCACCTGATCGAGGTGGGGGCAGACGATGTGCCGCACAAGCTGCCTGAAGTGGCCGCCGCATGAGTGAATCGGCGGGCTTCAATCTGCCCCAGGAGGAGTACCGCACGACCCAGGAGCGCGTCTACTACCAGGTGCGCGACGCCATTCTGCGCGGCAAATTCCTGCCCGGCCACGCGATCACCATCCGCGGGCTGGCTGCGGAGCTGGACTGCAGCCCGATGCCGGTGCGCGAGGCGCTGCGCCGGCTGACCTCCGAGCGGGCGCTGGAGTTGTCGGATACCCGGCGGGTCACCGTGCCGACCATGACCCCGGAAAAGCTCGCCGAGATCTGTGCCGCGCGGGTGGCGCTGGAGTGCCAGGCTGCCGCGCAGGCGCTGCCGCATGTGGGCGCGGCCGAGCTGGCGCAGTTGCGCGAGCTGGACGAGCGGGTCACCCGGGCACTGGCGGACAAAGATATCGAGGAGTACGTCACCGCCAACCTGGAATTCCACTTCACCCTCTACCGCCTCGGCGATCCGCATATCATCCTGTCGCTGATCGAGAGCCTGTGGCTGCAGACGGCGCCGCTGCAGCACCTGGTGTTCCAGCGCTTCGGCGTACAGGAGTTGCCGGATCGCCACCAGGATCTGATCGATGCCATCGCTTCCGGCGAGCCGGAGCGGGTGCGCACGGCAATTCGCCAGGATATCGAGGAGGGGCTCGGCTCCATCTCCGCCGAAGAGTTGCTCTAGCGGGTCTTCGTTAAAACACGAATCAATAAAGTCCTTCTGAACATGTTTCACTACCTTCATCTCGCCCTGCACGTCCTGGTGCCGGTGGCCGTCGCCTGGATTTTCTTTCGCAGCGAGTGGAAAAAGGCCGCGCTGATTATGCTTGCCGCCAACCTGGTGGACCTGGATCACCTGCTGTCCAGCCCGATCTACGATCCCAATCGCTGCAGCATCAACAACCACCTGCTACACAAAATGCTGCCGATCTCGCTGTTCGGTGCCATGATGTTTCTGCCGGCGAAGCCGCTGCGCTGGCTGGGCATGGGCCTGATGATTCACATGTTGCTGGATGCTGTGGACTGTGCCTTCTGAGCCGGCCTGCTAGCGCGAAAAACCTGCAAACTGTTCTGTTTACTCCACCGACTTGACGGTTTTTTCCCGGTCGGTGGCCCAGTGTGCATTCCGGGCATGTAACACCGTTACCCTTTGATGACATAACAATAACCGGCTGGTGAATTCACCGGCCTCCTCATCAAGGAGTGTGTCATGTTTGCTCGAACCGCATTGCTGGTTTTCCTCGCCCTCGCGAGTCAGGCCAGTCTCGCCTGTATTACCCAGGAATCTGAATCCAACGACGCCGAGTCCGATGCCGATGGCCCCGTCTGCTCCGGCCAGGTCGTCAATGGCAGTATCGACAGCCGCCGTGATCAGGACTGGTACTACTTCAATGTCGACGACGCGGCGACGCTGGATATCGCCCTCGATCACGACAGCAGCAACGATTTTGACTGGTATCTGTACGATCCCCAGCAAAAACTCTACAGTGCCGAAACCGGTGATGTGCCGGAGAGTGCTTCAGTCAGCGTCAGCGGCGCTGGACTTTATACATTGAAAGTAACGCGCTACAGCGGCCAGGGCAGCTATACGCTGGATGTCGATGGCATCCCGGATGCCGGCGGCAGTGGCGGTGGCGGCAACGGCGGTGGTGGCGGCAGCTGCGACCAGGGCGCGCGGCCCTCAAAGCCGGGCGGCCTGACCGTCTACATGACCGGCGATCCCGCCGATGCCTGTGTCAGCCAGGGCGAGGGCGGTCTGCTGGTGATGGGCGGCGGCACCGATGTGGATAACGCTTTTACCCGCCGGGTCAAACCCCTGCTCGGCGGTGGTGACGTGGTGGTGCTGCGCACTTCCGGCAGCGACGGCTATAACGATTATTTCTATAATCTGCTCGGTGCCGACTCGGTCGAGACCATCATGGTCGATCGCAGTCAGTACGCTGACGACGCCTATGTGCTGTGGGCGGTGCGCACCGCGGAGTTTGTGTGGATCGCCGGCGGTGACCAATCCGACTACCTGAACCAGTGGGCCGGCACACCGCTGCAGCAGGCGCTGGACGAAGTCATTGCGCGCGGCGGGGTGCTGGGCGGCACTTCGGCCGGCGCGGCGGTGCAGTCGGACTATATCTACGATCCTGACGGTATTTCCGGTGTCTTGTCGTCGGAGGCGGTCACCGATTTGTGCCACCCGTACATCAACATCTCCAGCAACTTCCTCAGCACCAATGTGATGCAGAACCTGATCGTGGATACGCATTTCGCACCCCGCGACCGCATGGGCCGCCTGCTGACCTTTATGGCCGGGTTGCCGGCGGGTACCCGCGGTATCGGCGTGGATGAGGCCACCTCGATTTTCTTTACTGGCGATGGCAACGGTATCGTCGACGGCAGCGGCAACGTTTACATCCTGGCCGAGGATGGCACCACCGCGCGCACCCAGGCCAGCTGTGGTCAACCGGTGGTCTATGAGGATGTGTTGCGCTACAAGTTGTCCGAGTTCGACCAGTTCAATATTTTTACTGGATCGTCCCCGGTGGTGCCCAAGCGCATAGGGATCGATGGTCGCAACAGCAATTTCTATATCAATCAGCCATACAACTAATTCTGATGAAACGCTGCGGGCCGGACTGATTGTGCCGGTCCGTGGTGCCATTGGAGATTTTGTTGCCGAGAGAGCAGCAGGGGAAGACGTTTGTTTCCGCGATGTGAACGGCAGAAGATTGGGTTTTTCTGGCGGTATTTGTCCGTTTTCTGTGCCGTGAAATAAAGTCTTTACAGTATTTTTGCAGCGTGATAAAAATTCCCTGACGTTTCAAAAGTTGCAAACCAACCAAGCCAATCCATTGAGCGCTATGAATAAAAGCAACCATCACATTGCTGTTCTCGAGCGCTGCTCCGCCAACTACCACTTGAGCGAGTGGTTTGACGAGTAGCTTTCCCGTTTCGGCGTAGCCGGGCGTTTTGCCGTCCCTCATCTGTTCGCGGATGCCGGGTCGCGGAACGTGCTGCCGAGCACAGGGAAGCTATAAGTCGGTTCTATTTCCCCGTACTTATTGCCCCAGCCAATATCGCAGGACAGGTGTGCCCCGCGCACTCCCTTCGTGCCGTCGATCCGGTTCGCCCTGTGGCCGTTGTCTCAGGCCGTTCGCAAATTGCTGATGTATTCCGATAAAAAATGCCAGCAAAGCTGGAACCCGGAGGGAAATAAGATGAACAACAGAACCCAACTTTACCGCGCGATTCGCCTCGCCCTTGGCTGCTCACTGGTGTGCGGCAGTGCGATTGCCCAGGAAACGCCAAAGCCCGCCAGCGAAGCCGTTGAGGAGGTCGTGGTGACCGGTACCCATATCAAGGGGCTGGATACCGAGGGCGCAGTGCAGGTGGTGCAGATCGGTCGCGACGAGATCGACGCGTCCGGTGCCACTTCGCCGATCGAGTTGCTGCAACAGCTGACCCAGACCGGCGGTGGCTCCGGCACTTTCTCCACCGCCACCGCCGGTCCCTTGTCGAGCAATACGCCGGTGGGCGCCGCTGGTGTTTCCCTGCGCGGGCTCGGCAGCTCGGCCACGCTGGTGCTGGTCAACGGCCGCCGTGTATCGGTGAGCTCTTTCGCCAAGGGGCAGGAATCGTTTGTGGATGTGAATTCCATTCCGCTGTCGGCGATCGAGCGGGTTGAAGTGCTGCCCAGTGGCGCGGCGGCCACCTACGGCGCCGACGCGGTGGCCGGTGTGGTCAACTTTGTATTGCGCAAGGATTTCGACGGCAGTGAGATCAGCGTGTCCCACGGTAATTCCACCACCGGCACCGACGAGGGCAAGTACAACCTGAACTGGGTCTGGGGCCACAGCGGCGAGCGCAGCCATACCATGCTGGTGGCGGATCTGTTCAAGCGCAATGCCTTCTACGATCGCGATCGGGAAATTACTGCCAACTCCATTCGCCCGAGTCAGCAGGGTGTCTATCCCAGCTTCAATGACCTCTACTCCATGTACTACGACCAGACACAGACGCCGGCTAACGGCGGCTGTCCGGCAGATCAGTTCAAGACCGGCCGCCTGGGTGAATACTGTGAATTCAACACCAATGCCTATACCGCCACCCAGGACGAATACGAGAGTGCCAGCGTTGTCGGCACTTTCAATTTCCAGATCAGCGACGACCTGGAATGGTTCAACACCGCGATGGTGCAGACAAACCAGTCCAGCGGTACCGGGTCTCCGGCCAATTTCAGCCATGCGCCGTTCGACCCCGAGAGTCCGCTGTGGCCGGACGCGCTGAAATCCGACATGGTGGAGGAGGGCTCCTTTAGTCCGGACGCGCCCACTTCGTCGTTCAGTGATTTTTACGGTTTCCCGATCTACGCCTGGGGCAAGTTCCCCGACCCCCGCGCGGTGGAGGTCGAGAGCCGCTCCGCACGCCTGGTGACCGGCTTGCGCGGTGATCTGTCGGGCTGGGACTGGGAAGTGGCGGCCAATGTCGGCCGCAGTGAGTCGGATCAGCGCGGCCTGTCCGGTTTGTACAACTCCCAAGCTTTCTACAACGCCAGCGTGGGCAACCTGTGTACCGATGGCAGTGTGGTGGATCGCTGGGACCTGGATCTGGCGCGGCCCGATGCCAGCTATGTGGGTGAAACCTGTGAATCCCAGGGTAAGACCACCGCGTGGTACAACCCCTTCGGCGGCCAGGGTGAGCAGCTGGATGTCGTCGACCGGTATGTGCGCACCGATGCCAAACGCAGCGGTGTATCCAGTCTCTATGCCGTTGACGGCAACCTGTCCGGCAGCTGGATGGAGCTGCCCGCCGGCGCTATCCAGGTGGCGGTGGGTGCCGAATACCGGCGCGAGTCGGTGCGCGATACCCCGGCCGGCGATGCCATTTCCACCACCCTCAATCCGGAACCGATTCTCGGTTTCAGCTCCACCTCCGCCGATGCCTCACGCGATCAGTGGGCGGTGTATATGGAGCAGGCGATTCCCGTCACCGTGGATACCGAGCTGCAATTGGCACTGCGCTACGATTACTACGACAGCTTCGGCGGTGATGTGAATCCGAAGATCTCTATTCGCCATGCGTTCAGCGACGCGGTCATCCTGCGCGGCAACTGGTCGACGTCCTTCCGCGCGCCGTCGCTGGCACAGGTAGGCGCCGGCACCCTGTTGAGCAGCTACACGGTGGACTGTTCCATCACCCCGGACGCCTGTGGCGGCTATGCCGGTGAAGATGGCGAGGCGCTGTTGTCAGAAGAGGTCAGCAATGACCACCTGGAACCGGAAACTGCCACCACCTGGGGCGCCGGCGTATTGCTGAAGCCGGCGGCGGATACCGAGCTGACCGTCGATTACTGGAATATCGAACACAAAAACCTGATCGGCGTGGAGGAGGACGATTTTATCCTGCGCGCGCTGGCCGGTGAGTTCCCGGTAGTGGGAGAGGGCGAGCTGCCCACCGGTACGCCGGGCCTGGAAGTGGATGCCGGCGGCTTCGTGGTCGATGCGCATTTTCAACTCAGTAACCTCGGCTGGCAGAAAACCAGCGGTGTGGACATGGCCTTCACCCAGTATTTCGATACGGACAACTGGGGCAATTTCCGCTTTACCCTCGATGGCACTTACCTGGCGGAGTTCGACAAGCTGCCATCGGCCGCCCTCGGGGTGGTCAGCGAGGCGGGCGAGTTCCGCTACCCGCGCTGGCTGGCCAATTCGTCGCTGCGCTGGCGCTTCGACAGCTGGTCGGCGACGCTGGGGGCCAAGTACACGCACAGCTACCGGGACGATCCCAGCCCGCGCGTGCTGGAAGCGGTGGGCCTGCCGGACGATGCCGATGTGGAAGTCGATGCGTGGACGATATTCAACCTGAATATCAGCCGCGACTTCGCCGATGGCAGCTACGCGAGCCTGCGCGTCAACAACCTGACCGACAAAGCTCCGCCGCTGGTGCTGGGCACCGGCGCCAACGTGGATCATTTCAACCACGATTCCATGGGGCGCTTCGTCAGCCTGCGCTATGTCTACGCGTTCTGACAGGCTGCTGAAAAATGCCTTCCCTGGCATTTTTCAGCCCGGGTTTGCGGCGAATGTCCGCAAACCCTCGACGACAAATCAAGCATTTACGTGCTCGATTTGCGGCCCGGCCCTCCATGGCCGGGTTAGCAGGCTGCTGAAAAGTATTTTTCAGCAGCCTGCTAACCCTGTGTGCTGCGCCGGCGGCGTCGTTCGTCGCCGATGTGGTGTTGCCACAGAAACGAAAAAAATAATGGTGTAACTCTATGCAAGTCTCCGTTTCCGAACCCGGATCCGAAACCGCGCCGGACAGCGTTCCGATTGTCGCGTCCGCGTCGCGCTGGACCATGCCGGATACCTACCTGATCCTGCTGGGCGTGGCGTTGCTGGCATTTGCGCTCAATTTCCTGATTCCGGCCGGCAGTTACGAGACGCTCGTCACGCAGGTGAATGGCGGTGAGCGCACGGTGATCGATCCGGATACCTATCGACAGGTGACGGCAGATCCCGAGGGAATGCCGCTGTTTGCCGAGGGTGGTCGCATTGGCCTGCTGAACTTTCCCTTTGAAGGCATGGTGTCCGGCACCAAGTGGGGCGCTTCCATCGGTGTGTTCGCGTTTATCCTGCTGACCGGCGGCGCTTTCGGGCTGATTTTCGCCAGCGGCTCGGTGGAGCGCGGCCTGTTTCAGGTGATTGCGCGTAACCGCGATGCGGGTCATCTCTATCTCGCGGTGCTGTGTGTGCTGTTTTCCATCGGCGGCGCGGTGTTCGGCATGGGCGAGGAGGTGATTCCGTTCACGCTGATCCTGGTGCCGCTACTGATCTCCATGGGCTACGACAGCATCACCGCGCTGCTGGTCACCTACGTGGCCACGCAGGTGGGCTTTGCCACCTCGTGGATGAATCCGTTCGGGGTCAGTATCGCCCAGGGTATTGCCGGCGTGCCGGTGATGTCCGGCAGCGTAGCGCGCATGGTGTTGTGGTTTGTGGCTACGGTCATGCTGGCGGGCTACACCATTTTCTATGCGCGCCGTATCCAGCGGCGCCCGGAGCTATCCCTGGCGCACGGATCCGATGCCGTGTTCCGCCGCCGCCAGGACACCGCGGACACGCCACAGGCCACAGTGCGCGAAAAAATGGTGCGCGGCGACGGTGTCGTGTTGTTGCTGTTTGCCGCGGGTATTGCCTGGATGATCTGGGGCGTGGTGCAGCGCGGTTATTTCCTGCCGGAAATTGCCACACAGTTCTTTACCACCGGCGTGGTGATCGCCGCGGTGGCGATTCTGTTTCGCCTCAACGGCCTTACCGCCAACCGCGCCGCGGAGGCGTTTAAAGAGGGTGCGCAGCAATTGCTGCCGGCGGCGATGGTGGTGGCCTTCGCCAAGGGCATCGTATTGCTGCTGGGTGGCGACGATCCTACCGGCGCCAGTGTGCTCAACACCATTCTGCACTGGGCCGGCGGCGTTCTCGGTGATGTGTCCGGGGCGGTGTCTGCGTGGTTCATGCTGATCTTTCAAACCATATTCAATTTCTTTGTGACTTCCGGTTCCGGCCAGGCGGCGCTGACCATGCCGATCATGGCGCCATTGTCGGACGTGGTCGGCGTCAGCCGCCAGACGGCAGTGCTGGCCTTCCAGCTGGGCGACGGCTTTACCAATATTGTTGTGCCGACATCGGCGGCGTTGATGGGCTGTCTGGGCGCAGCGCGGCTGGACTGGGGGGTGTGGATTCGCTTTGTCCTGCCGTTGCAGGCGGGGTTGTTCGCGCTCGCTTCACTGGCGGTGGTGCTGGCCGCGCTGACCGGTTTCTGAGGTTTCGATTGCTATGTCAAAAATTACCTTAATAAAAAATGCCCGCGTCTACGCACCGCGCGACTTTGGTTACTGCGATGTACTGGTGGCCGGCGACAAGATCGCCCGCGTCGACCAGAACCTGGAACTGCCACAGAGTCTCGGCGAGACGGTGGATGCCGACGGTGCCTGGATGCTGCCGGGACTGGTGGATTCTCTGGTACATATCAGCGGCGGTGGTGGCGAGGGCGGATTCGCCTCGCGCACCCCGGAGCTGGATCCGCGCGAGGCCTTCGCCGCCGGTGTGACCACGGTGATCGGCGTGTTAGGCACCGATGCCACCACGCGTACCCTGAACGAACTGTACGGCAAGGCGCGTGCGCTCGATGCGCAGGGGCTCAGCTGCTACATGCACAGTGGCTCCTACCAGTTTCCGGTCAATACGCTGACCGGCAGTGTGCGCACCGACATCATGTTGGTGCACAACATTATCGGGGTAGGGGAGTTGGCAATTTCCGATCACCGCTCCTCGAATCCGTCGATACAGGAACTGGTGCGGGTAGCCTCGGATGCGCGCGTGGCGGGTTTGCTCGCCGGTAAAAGCGGCGTGATCAGTGTCCACGTGGGGGGGGCGCCAGGGCGTTTGGAGCCGTTATTTGCGGCAGTGGAACAGTCCGATCTCCCCATCACCCAGTTTTATCCGACTCATATGAACCGCAATGAATCCCTGCTTGCGCACGGCGTGGAGTTTACGTGTGCGGGCGGTTTCATCGACTTTACGGCCTCCACCACCGAGGAGATCCTGGCTTCCGGCGAGCTGCGGGCAAGCCGTGCGCTGCGCTGCGCACTGGAAGCGGGTGCGCCGGCCGACCGGTTGACACTGTCGTCGGACGCGCAGGGCTCGCTGACCAATTTCTGCGATAACGGCGCGCTGCAGGATATCGAAGTGGGCTCGGTGGCGAGCCTGTTTGATGAATTCCGTCGTGCGGTGCGTGACGAGCAGGTGGATTTCGTCATGGCACTGCAGGCGGTCACGACCAATCCGGCGCGGGTGCTGGGGCTGCGCCATAAAGGGTGCATCGCTCCGCGGCAGGATGCCGACCTGTGTCTGGTTGATCCCGATTCCTTCGAGATCCGCCACGTTATGGCACGGGGCACGTGGCAGTTTTTCGACGGTCACAATCGCTTTCGGGGGGCTTTCAGCCGGTGAGCACTGCACAGGCCGCCAGCGCTGTCGCCGTAATTTTACTGCCTGGATTTCCGATGGCGGCCCTGGGCGTACTGATGGAACGCTTTACTCTGGCTGCCGGTGGCTCGCCGCTGATTTACAGTCTCGAAGACAAGATGGTGGCGGCGGAACACGGGGTGCGGGTTCAGGCGCAGGTGCTGCCGGCCGACACACCGATCGCGCACACGCTGGTGATCTGCGGTGGCCGCCGGGCACTGGAGGTGCCGGTGCCGCTGTGCCAGCGATTGGCGCGCGGCGTGGTTGATTGCGGTTATCTGGTCGGTATCGCCAGCGGTGGCCTGCTGCTCGCCCAGTTGGGGCTACTGCGTAATCGCCAGCTGAGTCTGCCGGAATCGTTGCAGGCGCTATTGCCTCCGGCCGAGCGCTGCTTTGCCCAGAGTAGCGGGCCCTTCAGTCGCGATGGTCA
Organism: Microbulbifer sp. SAOS-129_SWC; assembly: GCF_039696035.1. Classification (GTDB taxonomy): domain Bacteria; phylum Pseudomonadota; class Gammaproteobacteria; order Pseudomonadales; family Cellvibrionaceae; genus Microbulbifer. The sequence continues at coordinate 2,799,987 of NZ_CP155567.1, read as the reverse complement.
TATCTGGACCTGCAGCGGCGAGGAGTCGGTAGCGGCAATGCTCGATACTCTGCTGCCGATGTGGCGGGGGGGGCAGCATGGCAGTCGTGCAGCGTTGAACTGCCAGGTCGACGATCGCGCCCTGCTGGCAGAAGCTCAGGCGCTGATGCGCAACAATCTGTCGGAGCCACTGGCCACCAGTGAGATTGCCGGTTACCTGGGCGTTACCTGTAAGAAGCTCGAGCGGGTCTTCCGGCGCTTTGCCTGTCAGTTGCCGGCGCGTTTTTATATTGGTCTGCGCCTTTCGCTGGCGCGGGACCTGTTGCACCACAGTGGTTGCAGCATCGAAGAGATAGGCCACCGCTGCGGTTTCAGTTCACCGTCACATTTCAGTCGCGCATTTCGCAATCACTTCGGCTGCTCGCCGCGTACCGAGCGGCAACAGTTTACGGCGGGCCCCGGTCCGCATTGGATCCCGGTTGTCGAACAGCGCCGGGCCAGTTGACTTATTTGGAGCTAACACTATGAGAGCCAGAGTCTTCCATTCCCTGTTGGCACTGCTGCTGACCCTGGCCGCCGGTGGTTGTCACGCCGCCGGCAAACTGATGATTGTCGGCGGCGCGCTGCGCAGCGACAACGCGGAAATTTACCGCGCCTATATTGCTGCGATTCCGGCACAGTATCCGGATGTAGCGGTAGTGCCGGTCGCCTCGGGCAGGCCGGCGCACTACGCAGAGCAATTTCGCGCCGATCTGCAGCACTACGGGTTTGCCGGGCACGTGCATATCCTGCCGGTGGCACTTAAGGATGATCCGCACACGGATCAGGATGAGAGCCGCTGGGCGCGCGGCGCTTATGACCCGGCAGTGGTAAAACAGATGGCAACGGTCGGTGGTATCTGGTTTGTCGGCGGTGACCAGACTCGCATAACCAATGCGCTGCTGCGCAAGGGCGGCGGTGACTCGCCGCTACTGGCCGCGATCCGCCGACAGCTGGCCAACGGGGCGGTGATCGGCGGTACCAGCGCCGGCGCCGCGATCATGTCGTCGCCCATGATTGCCGCTGGAGATTCACTCACCGCGCTGACGCAGCCGCTGGCCCGCAATTATGCCGGGATGGAATCACAGGAATCCGGGCGCTTAATGTTGCAGCCGGGCCTGGGCTTTTTTCGCGGCGGAATCGTCGACCAGCATTTCGATCGCAAGAGTCGTCTCGGTCGCCTCGTGCGGGCGTTGGCGCAGCCGCTCGGGGAGCGGCCGCGGCTCGGGTTCGGCGTCGATGAGGACACCGCCATGTTCGCGGATCTCGACCGCGATGAACTACTGGTGCTGGGGCGAGGGTGCGTGACGATCCTCGATGCGCGCTCGGCGCGCTTTGTCGATCAGTCCGGCGGCGAACAGTCGGCGGGATTTGCCGCGCGGGGCATCGGTATGACGGTGCTCAGTGATGGTGATCGCTACAACTGGCGGGCCGGAACTCTGCGCGTGCACGGCTCTGCGACTGCCGGGCATGAGGCCTTCGGCTATCGGGTGGAGCAGGGTGGCGGTATGGCGCTGCCCAACAACCGCCTCGAGCAGATGCTGGGTTTTTCCCTGCTGGATAACAGCGAGTCGCGCGAGTTACGCCGCTACACGTTCGATGAGAGTGGCCACGGTGTGCGGTTCCGCTTCCGGCAAACCGATGACAGCCGCGGCTACTGGCGCTACGGCTCCGGCACCAAGGATCAGTATTCCATCAGCGGTGTGAAGCTGTCGGTGGAGCCGATCAGTATCGATATCCACTGATTCGGTTGTTGTGATTTCTCCGGGGTGCGGCCGCATTCCGGATTCACTGTGATTTTTCTTTTGCGGAATTCCCCTATGAATCCTTCCGACGGCTACCGCGTGGAGCAGGACCTGCTGGGCGAGCGCTGGGTGCCCGACGCGGCCTACTATGGTGTGCAGACCCTGCGCGCGCTGGAAAATTTCAGTATCAGTGGCATACCACTGCAGCATTTTCCCGATCTGGTGGTCGCGCTGGCGATGGTGAAAAAGGCCTGTGCCCGCGCTAACCGCGACCTGCTCAAGCTCGACCCGGAGCAGGCCGACGCGATTCTGCTGGCCTGCGACGAAATCATCGACGGCCGGCTGCACGATGCCTTCTGCGTGGACATGATTCAGGGCGGTGCCGGCACTTCCACCAATATGAATGCCAACGAGGTGATCGCCAACCGCGCACTGGAATTACTCGGGCGCGCGCGCGGCGAATACGCACGCCTGCACCCCAATATCCACGTCAATATGTCGCAATCGACCAATGACGTGTATCCCACCGCACTGCGCTTGGCGTTGATTTTTGGCCTGCGCCGGTTGCGCGCTGAGACTGGGGCACTGCGTGATGCGCTGGCGGACAAGAGCGCGGCGTTCCGCTCTATCACTAAAATGGGCCGCACCCAGTTGCAGGATGCGGTGCCCATGACCCTGGGACAGGAATTCGGTGCCTTTGCCACCAACATCGGCGAGGAGGTGGCGCGGCTCGACGAAGTCAGCGCACTGCTCAGTGAGATCAATTTGGGCGGCACGGCGATTGGCACCGGCCTCAATAGCGAGCCCGAGTACCGCGCGTGCGCGATCCGCCACCTGCGGCAGATCGCCGGGGTACCGGTCTGCGCGGCCGCCGACTTGGTGGAGGCGACCTCGGATATGGGCGCGTTCGTGATGCTGTCGGGCCTGCTCAAGCGCACGGCCATCAAGCTGTCGAAGATCTGCAACGACCTGCGCCTGCTGTCGTCCGGGCCGCGCTGTGGTTTCAACGAGATTAACTTGCCCGAGCGCCAGCCGGGCTCGTCGATTATGCCGGGCAAGGTGAACCCGGTGATTCCGGAGGCGGTGAACCAGGTGGCGTTCAGCGTGATAGGCAATGACACCGCGGTCACCATGGCCGCCGAGGCGGGCCAGCTGCAGCTGAATGCGATGGAACCGCTGATTGGCTTCAAACTGCTGGAATCCATTGGCTATCTGACCGCCGCCATGGCCTCCCTGCGCCGCGACTGTATTACCGGGATTACCGCCAACGCCGCCGTCTGCCGCGGCCACCTGGAACAGAGTGTCGGCCTGGTGACTGCCCTCAACCCCTACCTGGGCTATGCCCGCACCTCGGAGATTGCGCGTCGCGCGCTGGAGTCCGGCCGCTCCGTGGCCGAACTGGTGTTGGAGGCCGAGTGGATGACGGCCGAAGCGCTGCAGGAGGCGCTGCGCCCCGAGGCTATGACCGGTCAGGGCGCGGCGCAGGAGGGGGGCGGCGCGGGGGGCTGAGTGGTGTCATCACTATAGTGGTAGCGCTGGAGTCGATAGATCTTGCACTCTCCCACTGGTCACCCCTAAAATGTGATCACAAATTGGAGAGAGGCAATTCCCTGGGACCGGTCCCGGCCGGACGGTGGAATGGATCTCGAAGTAACGAGCCAGGAGCGAGACCATGAACAAGAGTCAACTGCAACAACACGACCGCGAGCACCTGCTGCACCCTTTTACCGATTTCCACGACCTCGGCAAACAGGGCACCCGCGTGATCACCAGCGCGGAAGGCGCCTACATCACCGATATTGACGGCCACAAGATGCTCGACGGCATGTCCGGCCTGTGGTGCTGCAACCTGGGCTACAGCCGCAAGGAAATCAGCGATGCCATCTACGAGCAGCTGAACACCCTGCCGTTCTATAACAGCTTCTTCCAGTGCACCACCATCCCCTCCATCGAGCTGGCGGATGCTCTGGCGGAAGTGACCCCGGCGCACCTGAACAATGTCTTCTTTACCGGTTCCGGTTCCGAGGCCAACGACACCAACCTGCGTCTCATCCGCCGCTACTGGGATCTGCAAGAGCAGCCCGAGAAGCGCATCGTCATTTCGCGTCAGAATGCCTACCACGGCTCCACCATTGGCGGTGCCAGCCTCGGCGGTATGGGCGGCATGCACAAGCAGTTCCAGTCCCTGGACTACATCGAGCACATCGAGCAGCCCTACTGGTTCGGCGAGGGCGCCGACCTGTCTCCGGAAGAGTTCGGCCTTCAGGCTGCCCGTGCGCTGGATAAGAAGATCCAGGAACTGGGCCCGGAAAAGGTAGCGGCGTTTATCGCCGAGCCGATCCAGGGTGCCGGTGGTGTGATCATTCCGCCGGAAACCTACTGGCCGGAAGTGAAAAAGGTGCTGGACCAGTACGACATCCTGCTGGTGATGGACGAAGTGATTTTCGGCTTCGGCCGCACCGGCGAGTGGTTCGGGGCCGACTATTACGGCATGCAGCCGGACCTGATGACCTTCGCCAAGGCGGTCACCAACGGCTACTTCCCGCTGGGCGGCACCATGGTCAGCGACCGCGTTGCGGATGTGATCAAGTCCAAGGGCGGTGAGTTTACCCACGGCTACACCTACTCCGCGCACCCGGCCGCCTGCATGGCGGGTCTGGCCACGATCAATATCCTGCGCAATGAGAAGATCATCGAAAATGTGCGCGATGTGACCGGTCCCTACCTGGCCAAGCGCTGGGCCGAACTGGCCGAGCACCCGATTGTCGGCGAGGCGCGCAGCCTGGGTATGGTTGGTGCACTGGAGCTGGTCAAGGACAAGGGTAGCCGCGCCCGTTTCGATGATGACTGCACTGCCGGAGCCGTATGCCGCGACATGAGCATCAAGCATGGCCTGGTGATGCGCGCTACCGGCGACACCATGATCATCGCCCCGCCGCTGATCATCACCACCGAGCAGGTGGACGAGCTGGTCGAAAAAGCCCACCGGGCGCTGGACGACACAGCCAAGGCGTTCGCGTAAGATTCCCGGAGCCGGAGGGCTTGAAAGGGCAGTAAAACCCGGTGCGCAGTCGCTGTTGTGGGGAGCCGCTTGCAAAACGATTACCGTTCAGGTGGTTGGGCAGGCGGCCGGCGGCAACGGCTCCGCCCGAATGCCCGCAGGAGAACCCGGATCTCCGGAAGAATTTGAACGATCACAGCGAACGGCCTGCTGGCAGGATGTTCGCGGGACCGTATGAGGCAGGGTGCCGATTACGCGCGCAAGGGGATGTATTCCCCGCGTGTCTCGCGAACAATCTCCGGCCGCAGGATCGCCAGGGGGCCGGCCGGTAATCGCCCGGCCCCGAAATACCAAAGGCAATGTATGTCTCAGGAAAAAGAATTCACCCCGTCCACGGAATTGCAGGAACAGTCCCTTAAATTCCTCGGCGAGCACCCCGATCTGAAATGGATCGAGGGTTTCATGTTCGATATCAACGGCATTCCCCGCGGTAAGTGGCTGCCGGCGGAGTCGGCGGAGAAGCTGCTCAAGGGCGCGTTACAGATGCCGCGCAGTGCCGCCAGCCTCGATGTCTGGGGGCGGGATGTCGAGAACAGCCCGCTGTTATTTGCCAGCGGCGACAGCGATGGTGTGTGCCTGCCGGTTTCCCCCATCTGCGCCGCGCCCTGGCATCGCGAAGAGACCGCACAACTGCACATGCAGCTGCACGAAGCGGACGGTTCGCCGCTCTACGCCGATGCGCGCAGCCAGCTGCAGCGGGTGGTCGCGCGCCTGAAGGAACTCGGTTATACCGCCGTGTGCGCCACCGAGATCGAGTTCTACCTGCTGCGTGAAGAGGTCGATCACCTGGAGCGGCCGCGACCGGTCAGCGACAACGATGCCGATCTGGTGCCGTCCACCGATGTCTATGACCTGTCGGAACTGGACGCCCAGCGCCACTTCTTCGCCGATGTGCGGGCCGCCTGTGAGGCGCAGGGAATTCCCGCGGATTCGGTGCTGTCGGAGTGCGCCCCGGGGCAGTTCGAAATCAACCTGCTGCACAGTGCCGACCCGGTCAGGGTGGCCGACCAGACGCTGCTGTTCAAACGGCTGCTGAAGGGGGTCGCCCGCAGTCATGGTTTGCGCGTCACGACCATGGCCAAGCCATTTGGCAACCAGGCCGGCAATGGCATGCACGTGCATATGAGCCTGATTGACGACAGCGGTAAGAATGTCTTCAACGACGGCAGCAACGAGGGCTCCGAGCTGCTGCGCCAGGCGGCGGCCGGTATGCTTGCTACCGCCAACGACGCAATGGCGTTTTTCGCGCCGCACAGTAACTCCTACCGGCGTTTCCAGGAAAGCTCCCACGCGCCCCTCAATTTGTGCTGGGGTTACGACAACCGCACCACCACGCTGCGGGTGCCCGCCAGCGCGCCGGAAGCGCGGCGCATCGAGCACCGCATCGCCGGTGCTGATGTGAACCCCTACCTCGCTCTGGCGGCGATTCTCACCGGCGTGTGCCACGGCATCGAAAACCGCCTGGAGGCACCGGCGCCGGTCGAGGGCGACGCCTATCAGGTGGAGAGCGAGCAGCTGGTCAATACCTGGAGTGGGGCGCTCGAGCGTTTCCAGAAGAGTCCGCTGTGGCCGCAGTATCTGGATCCGCGTTTCGCCGAACTGTTCCTGTTGCTGAAGCGCCAGGAGCTGGCGGAGATCGGTGCCCGGGTAACGGACGTGGAATACCAGAGTTACCTCCACCGGGTCTAAAATCGGTGGGGAAATTTCGGGCGGAGGGGCTTTACTCGTTGGCTTTTACGACAGCGACAACAGCGGCCGGCGATCTTTTGCTATACCTATGACTAGGCGCACAACGCGCTTTACTCTCCTCCTGAAAGTGTGTTCGAGAAAACTGGCCCGCCAATCGGCGGGCATTTTTTTTGTGCCGCAAAACTCTGGCGGAATATCGTTCTGCTAAAGCCGCTTTCGGAGGGGAAGCTATTCTGCAGCTTGCTGAAGGCCACCTATACTGGTGTGTAACCGCAACTGCGGCGAAGGAGCTTTTCAGCGTTAAAAGGAGTTACCCCATGAAATTCAAGCCCCTCCTCATCCCCCTGGCTGTGGCGGGTTGCGCCGGCCTCGCCGCGGAATCGGCATTCGCGGGACCCTCCGGTTACCCGGTTCAGGCGGCCCCGCCTACCAACAGTTTTATGATACGCATCGGCGCCGCTTACGTTGAACCGGACAGTAAGGCTTATTCCGGGGTACAGTCCTTTGTCGTCGACGACCCGAGCACCGGAACCGAAGACAATCCGGTGGTGGAAAATGTGCCGGTGGATGTCGGTACCCGGCTGGATCTCGACAACGACACCACGTGGTATATCAGCTTTGCCTGGAAGCCGATGCAACACTTCGGTCTGGAGTTGTATCACTACGACAACGCCAGTCACGATGCCACCATGTACTCGAGCGCCGCCACGGATACAGATTTCATTGGCGAGTTCTCCCAGGACCTCGGCAGTATCGATACCGACACCACCAGTATTCTGGCCAACTGGTATCCGCTTGGCCCCAACTGCCTGATCCAGCCCTATGTCGGCCTTGGCGTGGCCTACCTGAATGTCGATGAGGATTGGCTGCGCCCGGTCTTCGGCTACGATCAGGGCCGTCGCCAGGGATTGATCGATTTCGGTAGTGATCTCAGCTGGACCGCGCAGATTGGTGTCGACTTCAATTTCGGTATCGACAGCGCCTGGCAGATCAATGCCTCGGCGATGTACGTGGATGCCACTCCGCACCTGTCGCTGGGCTACGATACCGATACCCGTCCGCCGGGCTTCGGCGATAGTGTAATCCTGCCGGTACGCATACGCGACGATATGGACGTCAACCCGTGGATGTTCAACCTGGGCATCGGATACAAGTTCAGCTTCTGAGCGCTCCCACCCGCACAAAGGCAGGCAGCGGCCCTTGCGCCGCTGCCTGCCGCGCCTGTTTTTACCCCCGAAAAGACTGTCGGCTTTGACACGTTGGTGGACCGTTTTTGCCTGGCGGTCACTTCCGCGCCGGTGTATTCTTCGCCTTCACGCCGGCAGTAGAACAAGATTAATGGGGATTTCATGACCGCCTTGGGGAATTATGCAGACGGTCCGACACGCGTATCCGCGCAGCCACTCAACATCTGCCTGCTGGGCTACCGGAGCCATCCGTACTGCGGCGGTCAGGGCGTGTATCTGCACTACCTGAGCCGGGCACTGGTGGAGGCCGGCCATTCGGTCGATGTCATTTCCGGTGCTCCTTACCCGGAACTGGATCCGCGCGTGCGGCTGATCAAAATGCCCGGCCTGAACCTGTTTGAAAGTGAGCATCCCACCCGCGCGCTGCGCTTGCGGCACCTGCTGTCGTGGGCCGATTTTTCCGAGTGGTGGGGCAAACTCAGCGGCGGTTTCGTCGAGCCTTACACCTTCGGTCGGCGGGTGGCCAGATACCTGCGCGAGCACGGCAGCCGCTACGATATCATCCACGACAACCAGTCCCTCTGTTACGGCCTGCTCGATATCGAAAAGGCCGGCCTGCCAGTGGTTGCCACCATTCACCACCCGATCACCCGCGATCGCCAGCTGGCGCTGGACGCCGCACCGGACTGGGGCTACCGCCTGCTGGTGCGCCGCTGGTACAGCTTCCTGCGCATGCAGATCCGGGTGTCGCGCAAGCTGCGCCATATCGTCACCGTTTCGCGCCAGTCCGAGCGTGATATCGTCGAACAGTTCGGCGTGCCGGCGGAGCAGATTCAGCTGATTTACAACGGTATCGATACCGATGTGTTTCGCCCGCAGGCGCAGATCACTCGCAATCCGCGGCGCTTGATGACCACCGCCTCGGCGGACCAGCCACTCAAGGGGCTGCGCTTCCTGCTGCGCGCGCTGGCGAAACTGCGCCGGCGCTATCCCGACCTGGAGCTGCTGGTGGTGGGTAAGCTGCAGTCCGGCGGTGCTACCGAGCAACTGCTCGAAGAATTGCAGCTGGGGGGCGCGGTGCAATTCGTGTCCGGGATTTCCAACCGCGAAATGGCGAATTATTACGCCGCCGCGGGTATCGTGGTGTGCCCGTCGCTCTATGAGGGCTTCGGTCTACCCGCCGGCGAGGCCATGGCCTGCGGCGCGCCGGTGATCTCCAGTGACGGCGGCGCGCTGCCGGAAGTCGTGGGGGATGCCGGGGTGGTGGTTCCCGCCGGTGACAGCGCGGCACTGGCCGGCGCACTGCAAAAGCTTCTCGACGACCCGGCGCTGCGCGCGGAACTGGGCGAGCGGGGCAGGGCACGTATCCTCGCGCAATTCTCCTGGCGCCTGGCCGCAGAGCGGCTGGTGGACTATTACCGCCGCGTGCTGGGTGCACCGGCGCCGGCCGCATCGACCTCGACGGCCGAAGAAATCCGCGCTGATGACTACCTCGACGCGGGTGGTAATGCCTCCGGTACAAATGCGTCCGGGAAAAATGACGCGGAGGCAGCCTGATGATTACCGTAGATCCGCGACAACTGGGCCTGCGGCCGGGCCAGCGCCTGCTTGATCTCGGTTGCGGTGAAGGCCGCCATGCGATTCACTTCGCCATTAGTGACGATGTCGACGTGGTCGGTGTCGATTTGAATATGAAAGATCTGCGCACCGCACAACAACGCGCGCGGCCATTTGCCGAACAGGCGCAACAGCGTGGGCGTCTGCTGCTGAGCGTGGCCGACGGCTTGCGGCTGCCGTTTGCCGACAACACGTTCGATGCGATCATCTGTTCCGAAGTCCTCGAGCATATCGACGATTACACCGGCGTACTGGCGGAGATCGACCGGGTATTGAAACCGGCGGGGATCTTCGCCGCCAGCGTGCCGGCATTCCTGCCCGAGTGGGTATGCTGGAAACTGAGTGACGAATACCACCAGGTTGAGGGTGGCCATATCCGGATTTTTCGCGAGCGCCAGCTGCGCGGCAGCATTGAAAAACTCGGTCACCGCTTTTTTGCCCGCCACAAGGCCCACGCACTGCATTCGCCCTACTGGTGGCTGAAGTGCTGGCTGTGGCATCGGCCGCAGTCGCGGCTGCTGGATGTCTATCATCGCCTGCTGGTGTGGGACCTGATGCGCAAACCGATACTGACGCGCGCGCTCGAGAGGTTGCTGAACCCGCTGATCGGCAAGAGCGTGGTGCTGTATTTCATCAAGCCGCCAAAGCCTGAACAGCAGCGGCCGCTGGGCGTTGATTCACCGCGAGCAATGGAGGCCGCGGTTTGAACGCGATTAACACAAAGGCCCCGTTCCCGGAGGGGTTTGTACGCAACAGCGCGGCCTATATCCTCGGCTGCCAGTTGCCGGATGGATCCATACCCTGGTTCGATGGCGGCTACGCCGATCCGTGGGATCATGTAGAAGCGGCCATGGGGCTCAGCATTGCCGGTGAGTATGCCGCGGCCGAGCGCGCCTATGGCTGGCTCGCGGAAACCCAACTGCAAGACGGCAGCTGGTGGGCGGCGTACCAGGCCGGGGCGGTACACAACCGCGAGCGGCGCGAGAGCAACTTTGTCGCCTACGTTGCCACCGGTGTCTGGCAGCACTTCCTGATCAGTGGCAATCGCGCTTTCCTGCGCGACTATTGGCCGACCGTGGAGCGCGCCATCGATTTCGTGCTGGCGCTGCAGACGGAGCACGGCGAAATACACTGGGCGGTGGACAGCGATGGAGTGGCGAAAGAAGATGCGCTGATCACCGGCTGTGCCTCCATTTACAAAAGTCTCGAATGTGCGATCAATATCGCCCACACCCTCGGCCAGCCGCGGCCACACTGGGGGCGCGCGCGGGCGGCGCTGGGTACGGCACTGCGCGAGCGCCCGCAGCGTTTTGATCGCACCTGGGAGAGCAAGGCGCGCTTCTCGATGGACTGGTTTTACCCGGTGCTGACTGGCGTTTTCAGTGGCACTGCGGCGCGGGCGCGCCTGCAGAAAAAATGGGATGAATTTGTCGTCGCTGGCCTCGGCTGTCGCTGTGTCAACGACGAGCCGTGGGTGACGGTAGCCGAATCCTGCGAACTGACGATGGCGCTGGTGGCTGCGGGCGAGCGCAGCCGCGCGGAGAAACTGTACCGCGGGCTGCATCGCTGGCAGGACAGCGACGGCGGCTACTGGACCGGGTATGTCTATCGCGACAGTGCCATCTGGCCGGAGGAGAAAACCACCTGGACCGTGGGCGCGATGCTGCTGGCCGCGGATGCGCTGGCGCGGCTGACGCCGGCCTGCGACCTGTTTACCTCGGTGGCGCTGCGTTCAGACGCGGCGCAGGACGCCGAGGGTGCCGACCATCTCCACCAGCTCGAATTGGGCGGAAGCCAGCGCTAGTTTGTAGATATCGTAGGGCGCCTGGCCGCCGTCGGCGGGATCGGGAAAAATATCGTGAATTGCCAGGTAGCCACCGGGCACGATATGGCGCGCCCAGCTGCGGTAGTCGGTCATCGCGGCTTCCAGTGAGTGGCCGCCGTCGATAAATACCAGCCCCAGGGGTGTATTCCAGCACCGCGCGGCCACCGCCGACGGCGCGACGACGGGCACAACCCATTCTTCCAGTTGTGCCGCACGGATATTGCGGCGGAAAGTGCGGAAGCTGTCCATCAGCTGCACACCTTCGTCGAACAGCTCTGGATCGTGGTATTCCTCCCCCGGCTGGTGCTCTTCGGAGCCGCGGTGGTGATCAACGGCGAACAGCACGCTGTCCACCAGTTTGCAGGCGGACGCCAGATAGAGCGTGGACTTGCCACAGTAGCTGCCTACTTCCAGGCTGGAGCCGAAGGCGCTGGCCTCTGCGGCGAGGTGGTAGAGTGCTTCGCCCTCGTGGGCGGCGAGGAAGCCCTTGATGGCGTGAACGTCGATGGGCAGCTTGAGGGACATGGGTTACCGCTTTGTAATTTTTCCGTGGCGAAAACATAAACCGGCGCTCCCGGAAAAGCAATTGGATTGCAGGTGCGCCGACTCAATAAAATTATTCGACTAACTTTCATGCGCAGAGATCATCGACCCCACTGGCTGAAACGCTGGCAACTGCGCTGGCGCAACTGGCGTTGCCGTCACTTTCTGCTGCCGCAGTTCGAGGCGGTAGGGCGCGAGCCGGAAATCATGGACCCGGGGTCGGTGCAGGTATTCGGTGGCAATATCCTCCTGGGAGATTTCCCGCACCTGATTTCCACCCCGGACAAATTCATCCGTTTTACCACATTCGGTCACCGCGGCGCGGACGCGCGTATTACCATCGGCGACTGTGTGCTGATTTCTCCCGGCGTGCGCATTTCCGCGGCGCAGTCGATCACTATCGGCAACGGCTGCATGATCGCTGCCAACGTCTATATCTCCGATTCCGACTGGCACGGTCTCTACAACCGCACGCGGCCGTTTCGCTGTACGGCGCCGGTAAGCCTGGGCGACAATGTCTGGGTTGGCGACAGTGCGATCGTGTGCAAGGGGGTGAGCATTGGTGATAATTCGGTGGTCGGTGCCGGCAGTATCGTGACCCGCGATGTACCGGCCAATACCGTGGTGGCCGGCAACCCGGCGCGGGAAATCAAGCAGATCAATCCGCGCCGGCGTATGATCACCCGCGAGGCGCTGTTCGCCGATGCCTTTCGCCAGGCGCACAACCTGGAAGAGCTGGATAAAATGCTGCTGCGCGGCAATAGCCTGCTGGGTTGGTTGCGCGCGGTGTTGTGGCCACGGCGCGGGGATTGAGCCGCGCGGAATTTACTGTCTGGGGTAGATAGCAGATCAAAATGAAGAAGTATAAGAGTGTTGTCCTGATCGGAATGCCGGGGGCGGGCAAGAGTACACTGGGGGTATTGCTGGCCAAGGAGCTGGCGCTGGACTTTGTCGACACCGATGTACTGATCCAGTTGCGCGAGGAGAAAACCCTGCAGGAAATCATGAATGAAAGTGATTACCTGAACTTGCGTCGCATCGAGGGCGAAGTGCTGGCCGCGGCCGAGTTGCCCAACCACGTGATCGCCACTGGCGGCAGCGCGGTGTATAGCGAGACCGGCATGGCCAACCTGCGCCGCTTCGGGTCCATCGTTTTCCTGAACTGCTCCGCCGACGAATTGCGCCGGCGCATTCACAACTACGAAAGCCGCGGCATTGCCAAGGCTCCGGGGCAGTCGTTCGAGGAATTGTTTGAAGAGCGCCAGGCGCTGTATCGCCACTACGCGGATATCACTGTGGATTGTGACGGGCGGAATCTGCAGCAGGTGCTGGATGCGGTTGTCAGCGGATTGGGCAGCCTCTAACCGATCAGTTGCTTCCACGGTGCTCTGTTCTGGCTCAGTGGCGGCAAAGAACTGGGTGTACCATTTCGAAAAGGAGCTCGGCGCCCCCCTGCGAATACATCCCTGTACGCTCCGGCGGCGACGGTCCGGCCGTTCCACGCATTCACGGCGCCTTCGGCCCTGTCGCCGACGGTTTCGAAATGGTACACGCAGCGCTTTGTCTTAAATTTGTAGCAGGTAACTTCGTAAGAATTGGTCGAGCGGGCGATCTCGCTTGGCGCGATATGCGTTATGCGAAGGCCCTGCTGCCGATGGCTGTTGGCGGGACCTTATGAGGCAGGGATGCCGATTAGAGCCTACAAGGATGTACTTGCGGCGTGTCCCGCAAACAGCCATCGGCAGCAGGGGCGCCACAGGGCTGGCTGCGGACCCAATCCAGGCCGGGGCGAACACTCGAGTGTGCCCCGGCGAAGTCAGTCTGAGCTGAACTTACAGCGGCAACTGGGTCGTGTACTTGACCTGCTTCAACGCAAAAGTGGAGTTCACCGAGGCCACATTGGGCAGGTGCACCAGTGAGCGCTTGAGAAGCTGCTCGTAGTGCTCCACACTGTCGACCACCACGCGCAGGACGTAGTCTTTGTCACCACTGGTGGAGTAGCACTCCACGACTTCCTGCACATCCTGAACCGCCGACTCGAAGCTGTTCAAAGATTCTTCATCGTGGTTGTGTATGGTGACATAGCAGTATACTGTGACTCCGAGGTCGAGTTTCCGGGGATCGAGCAGGGTCACACGTCCACGGATGATGCCGTCGGCTTCGAGGCGTTTGATGCGACGCCAGCAGGGGGTGTGGGACAATCCCACTTTGTCTCCGAGTTCCGCCATGGAATAATCGGCGTTCTCCTGCAGCGCCCGCAGAATCTTGCGGTCGAAATCGTCGAGGTCTGTCGAACGCTTCATACAAACTCCTATCCTACAAATAATGTTCTAGTCGAGATATCTATCATAATTTTACGCATACTTGTGTTAATAAAGCAATGTTCTATTGCGCTTAACGCACTAGTATGACCTGACCAGTTCGTCGCTGGTGCAACCAGTTTTGTGATTGCCCGCCAGTTCCCCCGGGGAACCGGCCATATGGGCAGCGGCGACCGGCGGCAAATTGAGCCGAAGAATAATGACCAAGCGGTAACAGCTAGAGAGAATCGGAAGTAGGCGTATGAGTGAACAAGTGAGCAGTCAGCAACCCGCGGCCCCATCTCGGGAAAATGCCCAGTCCAAGCAGATCTCCCTGGACGATCGCTACACCACCCTGAAAGGGCAGGTACTGCTATCTGGCATCCAGGCTCTGGTGCGCCTGCCCATCGACCAGATGCGAATGGATCGCGCTCGTGACCTCAATACCGCTACCTTCATCTCCGGCTACCGTGGCTCCCCGCTGGGTGGCTACGACCAGCAGCTGACCCGCGCGAAGAAATTTCTCGACGAATACAAGATCCGCTTTATTCCCGGCGTCAACGAGGAACTGGCGGCGACCTCCGTGTGGGGCTCGCAGCAAGTGGGCCTGTTCGACGGCGCCGAGGTGGATGGTGTCTGCGGCATCTGGTACGGCAAGACGCCGGGTATCGACCGCTCCGGCGACGCCTTCCGCCACGCCAATGCCGCCGGCTCCTCGCCCAAGGGCGGTGCGCTGATCATCGCCGGCGACGACCACGGCTGCAAGTCCTCCTCTTACCCGGGCCAGTCCGAGTTTGCGTTCGTCGATATGCATATCCCGGTGCTGAACCCGGCCACGGTGCAAGAAGTGCTGGACTACGGCCACTATGGCCTGGAACTGTCGCGCTTCAGCGGCTGCTGGGTGGCAATGATTACCCTGGCGGAAAATATGGACAGCTCGGCCACCGTCGAGGTGGATCCGCAGCGCGTGCAGTTCTCCTACCCGGAAGTGGAGCGCCCCGAGGGCGGCCTCAATATCCGCAAGCAGGACAATCCGCTCGAGCAGGAAGAGCGCCTGTGGCGCTACAAGCGCCCGGCGGCACTGGCGTTTGCGCGCGCCAACAAACTGAACAAAGTGGTGCTGGAAAACCCCGAGGCAACCCTCGGCATCGTCAGCACCGGCAAGGCCCATCTCGACCTGATGCAGGCCTTTGAAGATATGGGTATCGACGAGGCGCAGGCCAAGGCGCTGGGTATCCGCATCCTCAAGGTGGGTATGACCTACCCGCTGGACGTGCCCGGTATCCAGGAGTTTGCCCGCGGCCTCGATTACCTGCTGGTATTGGAGGAAAAGCGCAGCCTGATGGAAGTGCAGCTGAAAGAAGAGCTGTACAACGTGCACCTGCAAGACCCGCACTTCCCGCGCATCATCGGTAAAGTGGATGAACACGACCGCCCGCTGATGCCGATGTACGGCGAGCTGTCACCGGCAGTAGTGACCCAGGTGCTGGGTAAGGTACTGTCGGACAAGAACCTGGGCGAGCGTGCCAGGCACCGCTTGATGCGCCTCGACAAGCTGGCCGAGCGCATCTCCCGGCAGGCCGGTTCCAGCGTCTCGCGCCTGCCGATGTTCTGTGCCGGCTGCCCGCACAACCGTTCTACCAAGGTGCCCGAGGGCAGCCGCGCGCTGGCCGGTATCGGCTGCCACTACATGGCCCAGTGGCTCGACCGCGAGACCTACACTTTTACCCAGATGGGCGCCGAAGGCGTCAACTGGGTGGGTCAGGCGCCTTTCACCAGCGAAAAACACGTATTCGTCAATCTGGGCGACGGGACCTATTTCCACTCCGGGATTCTCGCCATTCGCGCGTCTGTCGCCGCGAAGGTGAATATCACCTACAAGATCCTGTTCAACGATGCCGTCGCCATGACCGGCGGCCAGCCCCACGACGGCGAACTGGCACCGGACATGATCTGCCGCCAGGTGCTGTCCGAGGGCGTGCAGAAAGTCGTGCTGGTGATGGACAACCCGGACAAGTACAAGGGCGCGCTGACCTTCCCGAGCGAAGTGGAAATCCGCCACCGCGACCATATGCCGGTGGTGATGGAAGAGCTGCGCGAGACCGAAGGCTGCACCGTCATCATCTACGACCAGACCTGCGCCACCGAGCTGCGCCGCAAGCGCAAGCGCGGCCTGCTGCCCAAGGCAGAGGGGCGCCCGTTTATCAACGAGCTGGTGTGCGAGGGTTGTGGCGACTGTGTACAGCAGTCCAGCTGTATCGCTGTCGAGAAGGTGGATACCGCCTTCGGCGACAAGCGCCGCATCAACCAGACCGGCTGTAACCAGGATATGTCCTGTGTGAATGGCTTCTGTCCGTCTTTCGTCACCATCAAGGGTGGCAAGCTGGCCAAGCGCGCCGGCGTCGGCGATGTCCTGCGCACCGAGGCGGCCAAGCTGCCGCAACCGCAATTGCCGCAACTGTCCGAGCCCTACAACCTGCTGGTGACGGGCGTGGGCGGTACCGGCGTGGTGACCATCGGCGCGCTGCTGGCCATGGCCGCACATATCGAGGGCAAGGCCACCAGCACCCTGGACCAGACCGGGCTCGCGCAGAAGGGCGGGGCGGTGTATTCGCACGTGCGCTTTGCCGAGCGTGCCGACGCGCTGCAGGCGGTGCGTATCTCCGACGGTCGCGCCGACGCGCTGCTGGCCTGCGACCTGATCGCCGCCGGCAACCTGGCGGCCAGCCTGGCCAAACTGGACGAGACGCTCAGCCGCGCCGTGGTGAACACGCACCTGAGCCCCACCGCCGCTTCGGTACTGGGGCGCGAGGATATCCACTCGCCGCAGGCGGTGCTCGACAGCATCGACAGCGCGGTGAAAGAGCTGACCGCGGTGGAGGGCCACAAGCTCACCAGCGCGGCCCTGGGGGACACCCTGACGGCCAATATCTTTATGCTCGGCTTCGCCTGGCAGAAGGGCCTGGTGCCGCTGGGGCAGGAATCTCTGCTGCAGGCGATCGAGCTGAACGGGGTGGCCGTGGAGGCCAACCTGCAGGGCTTTGCCGCCGGCCGCCTGGCCGCGGCGGATCGCGCCGCACTGGACGCGCTGCTGGCGCGCGACGAGACGGTCGCGGTGCTGCCGCAGGGCCTCGAGGATGTCGTCGCGCACCGCAGTGCCCACCTGGCCGACTACCAGAACACCGCCCTGGCGAGCCGCTACCGCGCGCTGGTGGACAAGGTGAAGTCTGCGGAGATTCTCAAAGTGCCCGGCAGTGAGGCGCTGGCGGAAGTGGTCGCCCGCAATTACGCCAAACTGCTCGCCTACAAGGATGAGTACGAGGTGGCGCGCCTGTATACCGATGGCCGTTTTGCCGAGGCGCTGAAAGAGAACTTCGCCGGTGATTTCGAGCTGGAGTTCAACCTGGCGCCGCCGATGATTGCGCCGTTCGACAAGGCACTGGGGCGCCCGCGCAAGCTCAAGTTCGGCGGTTGGATGTACAAGGCATTCGGGCTGCTGGCGAAGCTGAAATTCCTGCGTGGCACCGCCTTCGATGTGTTCGGTTACACCGCCGAGCGCAAGATGGAGCGCGCCCTGATCGGCGATTACGAGCAGATGGTGGACGAGGTGCTCGGCCTGCTGAATGCCGACAACCACGCTGCGGCCATCGAGCTGCTGGGCTACCCGGATGCCATCCGCGGCTACGGCCCGGTCAAGGATGCCAACGTGGACAAGGCGCAGCAACTGCGCGATGCGGCGCTGCAGCGCTTCCGTAATCCGGCGGTGGTTGCAGATGGTGCAACGCCGGTGGAGGTATTCGATCCGGCCAAGGCGCAACAGGTCGGTTGATCTGCGAGAATAAAAAAAACCGGGGCCAGTCCCCGGTTTTTTTTTGCCCTGGATCTTGCCGCCGACCGGGTTACCAGCTCATCTGTGCGCGGATCGCCAGCTGCTTGGTTTTGTCGTCGGTAAAATCATCGTCACCAAAGACCAGATTCAACATAAAGCGCACGCGCGGGTTGTGGTAATAGTTCACCCCGACAATGGTGCTGTTGGCCTGCAGGTCCGGGATGTCGCGGTTTTCGATGGTGTCGTAGCGCGCGGTGAGTTCCCAGGCGCCCCATTCGCTGCGCGGTTTGGCCGATTTGAACACACCTTTCTTGCCGTTGTACGGCTTGTGCTCACCGGTAATCATCCAGCTGCCCATGACATACCAGCTGCGCACGTCCTGGTCGCCAATAAAGCAGCCGAAATACGGGTCGCAGTTCGGGTAGCGGTCGAACCAGTTGTCGAAGGTCTGCTGCGAGACGGCGTAATCGCCGTCGAATTTCGCATAGGCATACTCGGCCTGCGCATACAGCGGCCCATAGGTGGCTGCCAGTTCCACACCCACACTGTCGAAGTGACCGCCGGGGTTGCCGAGGTAGAATTCCTGATCGCCGTAGTCGCCGAAAAAGAAGCCGGCGTCTCCCGGCGTCAGCGCGATCAGCTGGCTGGGACCACGGCGGCCGGCGTAGTTGGCGACGGCTTCGATTTCATCGGAATCGCGGTTGGCATCCTCGCGGCTGGCGGAAATACCCAGGTGTACGGTGCTCCACTCGCTGTTGAACGGTGCCCAGGTGAAGCGCGCGGCCGCGCCGAGGCCCTCGTTGCGTGGCCCGGCGGCGTTGCGCAGGTTGTAGACCATGGCACCGGCGGTGGTGCACTGCCAGTGGTTGTGCCAGCCGATGCCCTGCTGGAACTGTCGCCCCTCGTAGAGCCCGGTGGCACTGGCAAAGGGGCGCTCCATTTCGGTCAGCTCGTTGGAGCTGGTCAGCTCCTCCATGCCGCGGTAGACCTTGAACTGGCCGATAGTGATACTGCCGCCGAAAAATTCGTGCGACAGGTAAACATCGCGAAAGCCGGCTTGGGTATTGCCGGCGGCGAAGTCCTGTTCCAGTTTGTATTTCCAGCTGTAGGCGTGGCCGGACAGCGTGATCCGGGTGCGGCGAAATTCCGAGGTGCTGACCGGGTCCTCGATATCATCGTCGAACAGATAGGCGTCGAAATGGATGCGACCGCCGAGCTCGGCGGAAAATTGACCGTCGTCGGACGTGATTTCCAGATTGCCGCGTGTCTTCGCCTGGTCCGCAAGTGCCGGTCCCGCAAGTGCAGCGCTCACTGCCGCAATAACTGCCGCCAGTCGGCGCATGGTTACCTCCCTGTATATCCGGATTCCAAATCAATGCTCTGGAGTCTAGCAGCCTACTGAGAAAGTATTTTCCAGCAGGTTGCCAGTCGGTAACCGGAATCGGTCAGGCAGGTCGCGCGTTACGGTTAAATCTGCTGGACTTTGTAGCCCTTGGACTTGAGTCGCTGGATGACACTGTCTTCGCCCACCAGGTGGCCGGCGCCGACGATGACAAACACGGAGGGGTGGGCGGCGCTGGCTTTGCGGATTCCCGCCGCCATATGCTGGTTGCGATTGAAAAACAGTGTCTCGTAAACCGGGCGGTATTCCGGGTGTTCAGCCAGGTCGTCGGCAATGATTAGGTGATACAGCGCGTCGCTGTCGCCGGTTTTCCAGGCGCTGGTAAGCTTTGGAATAAAGGTGCCGATATCATCCAGTTGTGCCAGGGTCTGCTCGAGGAGCAAGTCCGGCTCACCGAGGCCGTTCAGCACCTGTAGCTGTTTCATCACACCTTCCAGCTCCACTACCGGTTTGCCATCGCTCTTGGCCAGTTTCAGGAAGTGGCGGTCAATACCGAGGCTGGGGTCGAGGCCCCGGGCTTTCATTTCCACCATGCTGAGCGTAATCATCGCGAACGCGGGGCGCTGGCGTACAAATAGCGGCTCGGGTAGCTGGCGCTGCTGCAGCCACTTTTGCAGCTTTCCGTAAACCTCTGGCGACAGGTCATCGCGCAGGCTGCGCTTTCCCTGGTACAGGGACTCCTGCATGATTTTTTGCTGCAGCGCCGGATCCTTTTCCGCGGCCAGGATATCGGCCTCGACTACCAGCGCATCGCTGTCTCGATAGGCCTGGAGAATCTGTTGGCGCATCGGGTAAAAATCCTTCGTCGCCATATGCACGGAACCGAGCAGGTAGATCTCGTGTTCGCCTTTCTGGGCGTGCCAGAAAAGCCCCTTGTCTTCGGCGGCGCCGGCGGCGGTGGAAAGCAGCAGTAGCAGGGCGGCCAGGCAGTGGCGCAGTGCGAAATGGGCGCGGATGACAGGCATGGTGGTTCTCCCGATATTGTGTCTGTGTCGATGTTACCACCTGTTTGTTGCGGCTGCCGTCTCCGACGTTGTGCGCGCAGTCACAGGGAATCTTCGCTGTGGGTCAAAGGCGGCACGGTGGTGGCTGTCGCAAATTACTCTCGGGCCGGCGCAAATCCAAAAAAGGGTGGTGAGTGCGGTGAAAAAGGTGTCACAATTCTCAACAATAAAAACGCACTTTTAACCGGAATTATGCGGATCATACAAATATTGCCTGAGCTGAATGGCGGCGCGAACGATAAAGCGGCGCTGGATTTTGCCTGTGAACTGGTGCGCATGGGGCACGAGTCCATCGTCATTTCCAATGGCGGTGAACTGGTGTCCCGATTGACCTTGCGCGGCGGCCAGCATTTTGAACTGCCGATGCACAAGAAAAGTTTCCTGTCGCGTGGCCCGGTGCAGCGGCTGCGCCGCCTGCTGCGGGAGCTGCGCGCGGACGTGGTGCAGGTGCGCGGGCGCGTGCCGGCGCGCGTTACCTGGCGGGCCTGGCGCGGTCTGCCGGAGGCCGAGCGGCCGCAACTGGTCAGCGCGGTACACAGCGTCGAGCCGGGCAGCTACTGCAGTGCTGCGCTGGCAGCCGGCAGCCAGGTGATCGCCGCGTCGCAGCAGATTGCGGAGCGACTGCAGGCGCAGTTTGGTAAAAAACTGCAGCGCGTACCGCGGGTGATTTATCGCGGGGTGAACACCCGCGAGCTCGATCGGCGCGCGCCCATTTCCGGTCATTGGCAACAGCGATTGTTGAACGACTACCCGCAGCTGGAAGGCCGGCACTGGCTGATGATGGCGGCGCCGCTGTGCCCGGGCCGCGGCCAGGAGACTTTTCTACAGCTGCTGGCGGCGCTGGCGCAAGAGCGCGCGGATGTGTTCGGCCTGATGGTTGGCAATACCGCGCCCGGGCAGGAGAAATACGCGCGCAAGCTGGAGCAGCTGGCGCTGGATCTGGGCCTGTCGGACAAGGTGCTGTTCCTCGGCGAGCGCCGCGACATGCGCGAACTCTATGCCAGTGCGCGCGTGTGTGTGCAGCTGGCGGCGAACGGCGATGCGGGTGACCAGGCGGCAGAAGCGCTGGCGATGGACTGCCCGGTAGTCGCCTACCGCGACGGCGACGTGGCGGAACTGCTGCAGCATTGCTTTCCCCAGGGGCTGGTGGCGCGGGACGATTTCGACGCTCTGCTGACGGCGTGCCAGCGGGTGCTGGAGCGGCCGCAGTCGATCGATTTCAGTGGCTTCAGTCTCGGGGAGACGGCGGCGCAAACTCTGGCGCTGTACGAGGAGATCTGCTCGCCGGCATAACCGCTGACGGGTATTGCGCTGCCAGTGCCAGGTAAACCTGCCAGGTATTGCTGCCCATGCGCTCCAGGGTCAGTTCGCCGGCGGCGCGATCGAATACCGGGGCAAATTCCCGCTGCAGGCGCGGGCGGTCGCTCAGCGCGGTATTCAGGCGCTGCACCAGGGATTCCGGGGTCGCCGTGTCGAGCAGGTATGGGGCGGGCAGGTAGTCGTCGGTATCGCCGTGGCGACTGCTGACCACCGGGCAGCGATTGAGCAGCGCCTCGATCACCCGATAGCTGGCGCCATCCGTCTGCGCACAGCTCACCATCAGGTCGGCACTGCAGAGCAGGGTGCGCTGCTGGGCGGCCGATATCTCGCCGGTAAATTCAACCCGCTGCTGCAACTGCAGCTGCCGACTCAGCGCTTCCAGTCGTGACCTCTCCGGGCCGTCGCCGACAACCTGCAGGCGGGCGTCCGGCAGCGCAGCCATTGCCCCTATTACCGTATCCATATGCGCAGTCTTCACCAGCCGCGCGGGGGCGGCAATCACGGGGGTGCGATTGATTGCGCGGGGCTGTGCCGCCACCGGAAGCATATCGATACCGCTGGGGATGATGTCCCAGTTCAGGCGCGAATTGGCCACCGCCGCGCGGCTGACCGCGATACGTGCGTCAAAGGCGCTGGCGAGCTTGTCGCGCGGGTGGCGAACATTGTGGCGGGTGATGACCTGCAGGCTGTCGGTGTAGGGCTGCACCGCTGCCAGCAGTTGTGCCGACTTGCTGCCGTGGCCGTGGACGACCTGGAAGGCCCCGGTGCGGATCTGGTTGGCCAGGCGCCATACCAGGTTGGCGTGGTGGCGGCTGTGATCGGTATTCAGCGCCAGGAACTGCACCGCCGGATCCAGCGTGTTCTGGAAGCGCGGGTGAGCGATGACCGCTACCTGCGCACCGCTGTGATGGGCCTGCCAGCGCGACAGGTCGGCGACGTGTTTTTCCAGCCGGCCGTGGTCCCGGCTGGCAATCAGGTGGCAAATGGTGTGAATCATAGGCCCGCGGCAATCCCGCCCGCCATCCCGGGCGGGCGCCCCCAAGTCAGTATTTTTATTGATCATTCCCTTGCGGGGCGGCAGGCGCAGCCGTTGCGCTCGAATCCGCCCCCTTGTTGTTATGGCGATTATTGTGTGCCGGGGCTGTTACAGAAATTTGATCGAAATATGACGGTTCGGGCGATTTGCCGACAAATCGAGGCTATTTGAAGTTGAAATGCCAGTTTACTGCGGCGAAATCAAAACCGGGGTTGGGGGTATTGGTATAGGCATTGGAGAAGTGGCTGTAGCGAAGGGACACGACCGCACCGTTTTGCAGGCGATAGCCGCCGGCAAAATGCAGGGCGAAATTCGGTTTGGTGGTGAGATGAATATCGCCGAAGTCCTGCTCGCTGAGATAGGCACCGCCGACGCCGAATTCGCCGAAGAGTCCGTAGGCGCGGCGGCAGGGATACCAGCGCAACACCGGCTTCAATTCGAAGATGTTCTCGGTCTGATCGAGGCCGCGGTAATCGAGCCACAGATGGGAATAGCTGGCCTGCCCCCACCATTGCCAGAGCCCGGTGACAAAGCGGTATTCGAGAAAACGGCGGGCATAACTGGCGCCGGCCATTTTCGCGGTGGAGATGGAATAGCGCTGAATCAGCGCGTTGCCGAGCCCCTTGCCGGCACTGATGACCACTTCCTGCTCCGCCTGTGCGATAGGGGTACAGCAGAGACCACAAAAAAGCACGGCGGGAAGCAATCGGCGCATGACTTATTCACTTTGATTGTTGTTCGGGGTGGCCAAAGACTAGCAGACCGCCGAACAGATTTTTCAGCCTCCCGCCAGCCGGCCCGACCAGTGTAGCGCATTGCCCCCTGATTTATTGTGACAGCCGCTGCCGTCGCGCCGCGCTCGCCGCGGCGCGACGGCCAGGCCCCGCGCTCAGCGCCACTGTCGTTTCAGCTGGCGCAGGGCATCCGAGTGCAGCTGGCGCGCGCGCTCCTGGCTCAGCCCCAGCTGCTCGCCGATGACCCGGAAGGAGCAGTCGCGGTCGGAGATCAACCCGTAGCGCAGGCACAGCACCGTGCGCTGGCGTGCCGGAAGGCGCTCTACCGCTTCCCGCAGCCGCTGTGCCAGCTCCTCGTTGGTGACCAGCTCGTCGGTGTTGTAGAGGTCGTCCGCCGGCGCGTAGTCGAGACGCGTGCTGCTCTGGTCGTCCGCCACTGGCTCGTCCAGTGAGCTGGTGGGGCCGGGCAGTTTGAGCAGGCTCTGGACGCGCTCCAGGTCGAGGCCGGTGTGTTGCGCCAGGTTTTCGTCGGATGCCGGCAGACCCCCTGCGCGCACCTCGCTGATGGCGCGGTAGATGGCTCGCAGGTCGTCCTGCACATTAGCCGGCTGGCGAACCAGGTCGTCGCTGCGGCGCAAAGCCAGCTGGATTTCCTGCTGTATCCACCAGTAGGCGTAGGTGGAGAAGCGGTAGCCCATTTGCGGTTTGAAGCGCTCGATGGCCTTCATCAGGCCGACATTGCCCTCCTGGATCAGGTCGATAAAGGGGACCGACGGGTTGCGGAAGCGCTTGGCGATGGCGATGACCAGGCGCAGATTGCACTGGATCAGTTTCTTGCGACTCGCCCGGAAGCGCCGCAGCAGGCTTTGCAGGCTGCTGCGCTCGCGCTTGGGCAGCGTGTCGGAGGCGAGTAGCGCCTCGGCGCGGGCGATGATCAGTCCGTGATCGTAGGCGCCCGTGCTGCCGCGCTGTTCCACGCCCTCGCTGCGCAGTTCCACCAGCGGTACGCCGCGTCGGTTCAGCAGGGCAATCAGTTTGTCCTCCAGCTCGCGCAGCATGCAGGTGGTGGTGTGTTCGTCCTCCGGAGTCAGCAGGTCGAGCCGATACAGGTGTTTGAGGTAGTTCTGCATCGGCGTACCGCCGCTGTCACCGGTTTCCGTGCTGCCGCCGAGATCCTCTGGCTCGGCACTGGCTTCAGTGGGGGGCGTGCTCTCGCTGTCCTCGGCGGGGAGGTCTGCGGAGAGCGGTTCGTCTGTGTCCTTCAGCCACGCATCATCCCTTGAGTAAAAGTTTTCTCGGGACAAGTGATTGCACCTTCTGTTGGCTGCCTGAACGCACGCCGGCGGCACAGCATCAGCGCTGATGCCACATGGCGCATGAATCTTTCTTGAATATAGATGATGGTGGAAATTTGCGCCGTACAGATGCTGACCGGAGGGTTTTCGTCCGGGCGGTCGGCCGGTGCGGTCGGAGTGGCGCGAAGCGGGCAGCAGGCGCCCGACGCGGGCGCGCCGGGAGTCGTAGCGGCGGGGAAGGCCGGTGTACTTACTTGATGCGTTTGACGCGGATAGTGCGGCCGCCGTCGGCGGGCTTCATCCGGAAGGAGCCGAACATCGCGCGCTCTACCTGTACCTGATCACCGCTGTCCCAGTGCACCCGGTGGCTGTCGATCTGTCGCCACACCTGGCCGTTGCTGAGGGTGATGATCAGCTTGTTGTAGGCGCCGGACTGGATGTTGGTGATGGCCGCATTGAGGGTGTCCGGTGCCTCCTCGGAGATGCGTTGTTGTTCGCGGCCGAAATCCCGCTCCGCGCGCTGGTCCAGGGAACCGCTGAGGGCGTCGTAGCAGGCGAGGCGCTTGCTGTCGGGAGAAATGCCCGCGCAGTCGCGCAGCTGGTCGCTGAGGGTGTCGGCAGAGGCCTGGACGGCCAGCAGAAGCAGGGCGCTGGATAGAAGGAGTCGCATGGTGTCAGTGGACCGTAATTGCGGATCAGGCGGCCAATTTTGCCTGACGCGGGGGCGGCCGGACAAGTATCGGTTTAAATTGGCGCCACTCAGCGCACAGTAGCGCACACACGCCCTGACGTCGGCGTATTTCTGTGTCAAAGTGGGTCCGCTGTGCCACAGGCGCCACGGCAAGGGTGGAAACGTGCGTCGGGTCACGTTCCCCATTGGGTGGGCGTGGAACAATAACTGTGGCCAATAACCATAAATCGATACTGTCAGGGGTAGGAAAATGAAAAAAATTATTATTCCCGCAATCGTCATTGCCGCTATCGGCGGTTACTTTTACTACCAGAACATGGAGCAGGCAGGCGCCGACAAGGCGATCGCCGAACAGGTGGATTCTGCAGTGCAGGAGGCCGGTGCGGCAGTCAAGGATGCAGCCAAGGACGCCGAGAGCACGATGGCGAGTAACGATAGCGTGGCGGGTGCGGATGGCGACGTTTTCGCCGATGCGCCGGAACAGATGAAAGACGCTGCTGAGGACGCCGCCGACGCCACTGCCGAGGCTGCAGACGACGCCATGGATGCCGCCGGCGATGCGATGGATACTGCCGCCGATGCCGCTGATGACATGGCCGACAAGGCGATGGATGCGGCGGACAAAATGGACCCGTCCGACGACTGATAGACTGCTGTCCAGGGCCCTCTGTGGCCGACTGGCAGCTGCTGAAAAAAATACCCGGGCATTGCCCGGGTATTTTTTTGCCTGTCGTCGCTGCCCGACGCTATTGCGCGTCGAACTGCTTGCCGTTGACCCCGCGGCTGTCGTCACCCATCAGGTACAGGTAGGTGGGCATGATGTCTTGCGGTGCGGTGACGCTGCGCGGATCCTCGGCCGGGTAGGCGGTGGCGCGCATCTGGGTGCGGGTGGCGCCCGGGTTGATACTGTTGACGCGGGTATTGGACACGCCGTCCATCTCGTCGGCAAGCACCTGCATCAGGCCCTCGGTGGCGAACTTGGATACCGCATAGGCGCCCCAGAATGCGCGCCCCTGGCGGCCGACCCCGGAGCTGGTGAAGACCACCGAGCCGGCCTCGGACTTTTCCAGCATCGGCAGCAGGGTCTTGGTGAGGCCGAAGGCGGCGTTCACGTTGACCTGCATCACCTGCTGCCAGGTGGCGTAGTGATAGTTGGCAATCGGGGTGCGCTGGCCCAGCAGGCTGGCGTTATGCAGCAGCCCGTCGAGGCGGCCGAACTCCTGGTCAATGGCCTCGGCGAAGTGCTCGAAATTCTCGATGCGCGCTTCGCTCAGGTCCATCGGGAAGATCGCCGGCTGCGGGCCGCCGGCGGCCTCGATCTCGTCGTAGACCATTTCCAGCTTGGCGGTGGTGCGCCCCAGCAGGACCACGGTGGCGCCGTGTGCGGCGAAGGTCCTGGCGGCGGTCTTGCCGATACCGTCGCCGGCCCCGGTGACGAGGATGATCTTGTCTTTGAGCAGGTCTGCAGGGGCGCGGTAGTCGCCGATCGTTTCAGGCATAGTTCTTCCAGGTTGAGCTTGGTGCTGAGGTCTCGTCGCGGCCGGCTGCTTACTCCTGGCCGGCCATCTCCAGATAGTGTGCCCGCAGCAGCGGCCAGATGTCCTCGGCGGATTCCACCAGGTGGTCGGCGCCCCAGTTGGCCGGGTCGTCGCCCTGGTCAATATAGCCGTAGCGGCAGGCGACGGTAGGCATGCCGGCATTGCGGCCGGCGCGGATGTCGCGTTCGTGGTCGCCGACGTAAATCGCTTCCTCCGGTCTGCAGCCGATCTGCTGGCACGCCAGCAGCACCGGCTCCGGGTCGGGCTTGCGGTTGGTCACATGGTCCGGGCAGACCACCGCGCCGGGCGCCGGCAGGTGGTCGAAGGCGCGCATCAGCGGTTCGGTATAGGTGGACGGCTTGTTGGTGACAATACCCCAGGCGATATTGCGCGCGGCGAGTTCGTCGAGCAATGTGCGGATACCGGGGAACAGCACGGTTTTGTCGGCCAGGTGCGCCAGGTAGAGGTCGAGGAAACGCTGGCGCAGCCCCTCGAAGGCCGGGTGTCCCTCGTCGGTGCCAAAGCCCAGCGCCACCATGGCGCGGGCGCCATTGGAGACCACCGCGCGGACGGCTTCGTCCGCCAGCGGCGGCAGCTGTTCCTGCTCGCGCAGCCGGTTGAGCACCACGATAAAGTCCGGAGCGGTGTCGAACAGGGTGCCGTCGAGATCGAAGAGTACTGCTTTCATTCGGTGCTGCCTTGTATACCTCTTTGGTGCCGTTATTCCGGCTTGCTGGCGTGCATCAGGTAGTTGACGTCCACATCCCGCGGATCCAGTTTGTAGTGGCGGGTAATCGGGTTGTAGGTCATGCCGGTGATATCCCGCGCATCGAGCCCCGCTTCCCGCAGCCACGCGCCCATTTCCGATGGACGGATAAACTTGCCGTATTCATGGGTGCCCTTGGGTAGCAGGCGCAACACGTATTCCGCACCCACCACGGCGAACAGCCAGCCCTTGGCCGTGCGGTTGATGGTGGAGAAAAACAGCTGGCCGCCGGGTTTGACCAGCGCCGCGCACGCGCGGATCACCGAGGCCGGATCCGGTACGTGCTCCAGCATTTCCAGGCAGGTGACAATATCGAAGCTGCCGGGCTGCTCCGCCGCCAGTTCTTCCACCGGCGTGCGGCGGTAGGTCACCTGCACGCCGCTTTCCAGTGCGTGCAGCTTGGCCACGTTCAGTGGCGCCTCACCCATATCGATGCCGGTGACCTCGGCGCCGCGTTGGGCCATGGCCTCGGCCAGGATGCCGCCGCCGCAGCCGACGTCGAGCAGCTTGCGGCCGGCCACCGGCGCGCGCTGGTCGATATAATTGGCGCGCAGCGGATTGATCTCGTGCAGCGGCTTGAATTCGCCCTCGCGGTCCCACCAGCGGCTGGCGAGCTGCTCAAATTTGGCGATTTCCGCCGGATCTACGTTGCTTGTCAAATTTCCCATCTCTAATCGGCGCTGTACCGCCAGTCACTGGTGACCGATCGGTGTCGGGCGACGCTGATACCTGTGGCTACCCGGTCAACCGCCGTATGGCAGTCGTTTCGCAGGCGGCCCGCGCATCGGCGTCTTCGCATCTGGTTATGGCGACCGGATCCCGGATTCGGGGATCCTATCAGCCCAAGCCTGCCATTCTATCACGCCACATGCGCGCCCGCTGAATCACCTCCGCCTCGTTGAGGGTCTGTAGCTGGCGCTCGACCAGCAGCGGCTTGCCGGTCACCCAGACGTCGGTGACATTGTGACCGCAGGCGGTATAGATAAGTTGCGATACCGGGTCGTGCAGCGGCTGTTGTTCCAGCCCGCCGAGGTCGATGGCCACCAGGTCGGCGCTCTTGCCCGGCTCCAGGCTGCCGGTCACGCCATCGATGCCGAGGGCGCGGGCGCCGTGGATGGTGGCCATGGCCAGCGCCTGGTGGGCGGGAAGGGCGGCGGCGTCGCCGCTGACTGCCTTGGCCAGCAGTGCAGCGCTATTGGCTTCGGCGAACAGGTCCTGGCTGTTGTTGCTGGCAGCGCCATCGGTGCCCAGAGCCACGTTGATCCCGGCCTCCAGCAGTCGCGCGGTGGGACAGAAGCCGGAGGCCAGCTTGAGGTTGGACCTGGGGCAGTGGGCCACATGGGCGCCGCTCTGCTGCAGCAGGTCGATATCGCGCTCGTTCACCGCGGTCATATGCACGCACAGGGTTTGTGGGCCGAGCAGGCCGAGGCGCTGCAGTCGCTCGGTGGGGCGTTCGCCGGTTTCCGCGAGTGCGCGTTCCACCTCGCCGGCGGTCTCATGCAGGTGCATCTGTACCGGAATCTGCGCCTCGGCGGCGTAGACTGCGATCTTCTCCAGGGTGGTGTCGCCGACGGTGTAGGGGGCGTGGGGCGCGAACACCACGCCGATGCGCTCGTGGGAGCGGTAGCTGTCGCGCAGGGCCAGGCCCTTTTGCAGGGCGTCCTCGCCGTCGCGGCTCCAGGGAGTGGGGAAATCGAGCACCGGGAAGGCGATCTGTGCGCGTATGCCGGTTTCCCGCGCCACCAGTGCGGTGGCCTCGGGGAAGAAATACTGGTCGGCAAAGGTGGTGGTGCCCGAGCGCAACATTTCGGCCACGGCCAGACGGCTGCCATCGGCGATAAACTCCGGGTGCAGCCACTGCTGTTCCGCCGGCCAGATGTGTTGCTCCAGCCATTCCATTAGCGGGCGATCGTCGGCATAGCCGCGCAGCAGGGCCATGGGGGTGTGGTTGTGGCTATTGATCAGCCCCGGGATCAGCGCGTGCCGCTCCAGGTTGACCTCGCGCTGCGGCGTATAGCGAGCGCTGGCCTCCGCCGTGGGCAGCAGGGCGAGGATCTTGCCGTCGTGCACGGCCAGCGAACAGTTTTCATACACCTTCTGTTCGGGGATGACCGGGACAATCCAGCGGGCGTGGATCAGGGTATCGATGGCTTGGGGCATGGTTCGGGCTCGGTGTCTGGTCTGCTTGCAGAGCGACAGACTGTAGCGGCCGAGTGCGGTGCCGGCAACCGCGGGGCGGGGTTCCCCGGGCGCTGCGGTGGCAGCGCAACGGAGGCCATCCAATCGCGGTAAATTGTGGTAGAATTGCCCGCTTATCCGGGGCTGGTGCAGCGATTGCACTCAGCGCTCGCCTTATAAAAAGGAATGCCGTAAGCCATGGGCGAATTAGCCAAAGAAATCTCTCCGATTAACATCGAAGAAGAACTCAAGCAGTCCTATCTCGACTATGCGATGAGCGTGATCGTGGGCCGCGCGCTGCCAGATGTGCGCGATGGCCTCAAGCCGGTGCACCGCCGTGTGCTCTTCGCCATGAACGAACTGAAAAACGACTGGAACAAGCCGTACAAAAAATCGGCGCGTGTGGTCGGCGACGTAATCGGTAAATACCACCCGCACGGCGACACCGCGGTCTACGACACCATCGTGCGTATGGCCCAGCCCTTCTCGCTGCGCTATATGCTGGTGGATGGCCAGGGCAACTTCGGTTCCATCGACGGCGACAGCCCGGCGGCCATGCGTTATACCGAGATCCGCATGGACAAGCTGGCCCACGAGCTGCTGTCTGACCTGGATAAGGAAACCGTCAACTATATCGACAACTACGACGGTTCCGAGCGGATGCCGGAAGTGCTGCCGTCGCGGGTGCCCAACCTGCTGGTAAACGGCTCCGCCGGTATTGCCGTGGGTATGGCCACTAACATCCCGCCGCACAATATGAGCGAGGTGGTGCAGGCCTGCCTGGCGCTGATCGACAACCCGGAACTCAGCGTCGACGACCTGATGGATTTCATCCCCGGGCCGGATTTCCCCACCGGGGCCATCATTAACGGCCGCGCCGGTATCCTGATGGCCTACCGCACCGGTCGCGGGCGAATTTACATTCGCGCCAAGGCCGAGGTGGTGCGCGATGACAAGACCAATCGCGAAACTATCATCATCCACGAGATCCCCTACCAGCTGAACAAGGCGCGCCTGATCGAGCGCATCGCCGAGCTGGTAAAAGAGAAAAAGATCGAGGGCATCTCCGAACTGCGCGACGAGTCCGATAAAGACGGCCTGCGCGTAGTGATCGAACTGAAGCGCGGCGAGCTGGGCGACGTGGTGCTGAACAACCTCTACTCGCAGACACAGCTGGAGAGCGTGTTCGGCATCAATATGGTGGCGCTGGTGGACGGCCAGCCCAAGGTGCTGAACCTCAAACAGCTGCTCGAGTACTTTGTTCGCCACCGCCAGGAAGTGGTGACCCGCCGCACCGTCTACCTGCTGCGCAAGGCGCGCGAGCGCGGCCATATCCTCGAAGGCCTGGCGATCGCCATCTCCAATATCGATCCGGTGATCGAGCTGATCAAATCTTCCTCCACGCCCGCGGATGCGCGCGAGGCGCTGCTGGCCAAGGGCTGGCCGGTGGGCGAGGTGCAGCAGTTCCTGGAGCGCGCCGGTGCCGACGCCTGCCGCCCCGACGATCTGCCGAAAGAATACGGTCTGCGCGACGGAAGTTACTACCTGTCACCGGCCCAGGCCCAGGCCATCCTCGAGTTGCGCCTGCACCGCCTGACCGGCATGGAGCACGACAAGCTGCTGGCCGAATACAGCGAGCGCCTGGAGCAGATCGCCGAGTACCTGCACATCCTCGGCAGTTTCGAGCGCCTGATGGAGGTGATCCGCGAGGAGCTGGAGCAGCTGAACAAGGAGTTCGGCGACGAGCGCCGCACTGATATCGTCGCTTCCCGCCAGGATCTCACCGTCGAGGACCTGATTACCCCGGAAGACCGTGTGGTGACCATCTCCCACGGTGGCTACGCCAAGAGCCAGCCCCTGGCCGACTACCAGGCCCAGCGCCGCGGCGGCATGGGCAAGTCCGCCACCCAGGTGAGGGACGAGGATTTCGTCGAGCACCTGCTGATTGCCAATTCCCACGACACCATCCTGTGCTTCTCCAACCGGGGCAAGGTGTACTGGCTGAAAGTCTATGAGGTGCCCACTGCCGGGCGCGCTTCCCGCGGCCGGCCGATGGTCAATATGCTGCCGCTGGAAGATGATGAGCGTATCAGCAGCATGCTGCCGGTGTCCGAGTACGACGAGAACTACTTTATCTTCTTTGCCACCGCCAACGGCACCGTGAAAAAGACCCCGCTGTCCGCTTTCGCGCGTCCCCGCAGCGTGGGCCTGAAAGCCATCGAGCTGGACGAGGACGACCGCCTGGTGGCGACCGCGATCACCGATGGCCACCGCGATGTGCTGCTGCTCACCAGTGCCGGCAAGGCGGCACGCTTCGCCGAGGAAAACGTGCGCTCCATGGGGCGGGTGTCCCGCGGTGTGCGCGGTATCCGCATGGCCGAGGGCAAGGAAGTGATTGCCATGGTGATCCCGGAAGAGGGCGGCTCGGTGATGATGGTGACCGAAAAGGGTTACGGCAAGCGCACCGCCACCGCGGACTTCCCCACCAAGGGGCGCGGTACCCAGGGTGTGATTGCGATCGCCGAGAGTGAGCGCAACGGTGCTCTGGTCGGCGCCTGCCAGGTGCACCCGGGTGAGGAGATCATGCTGATCTCCGATCAGGGGACGCTGGTGCGCACCCGTGTCGACGAAGTTTCCATCCTGAGCCGCAACACCCAGGGGGTGCGGGTCATTCGCCTCAAAACCGGTGAGAAGCTGGTGGGCCTGGCGCGGATTCAGGAGAGTGAGGACGACGACCAGGACGAAGGTGATGAAGGTGGCGAAGCGTGATCGCCGCAGACGTTTGAGTAGAAAGGCCGCGAATTTCGCGGCCTTTCTCGTCCAAGGGCTACCAAAAATTGCGAGAAAATATGATGCACATTTCCCGATCGGGATTTTTGGCGTCGGTTTATCTAGTTTTGTCTGTAACCATTTCTCTGTGTTCACTAGGAAGTTGATTGATCATGAGGAAGTTTAATTTCTGCGCCGGCCCCGCTGCACTGCCGGAACCGGTTCTGCGTCAGGCGCAGCAGGAACTGCTGGACTGGCAGGGGTTGGGTTGTTCAGTGATGGAAATCAGTCACCGTTCACCGGAATTTGTCGAAGTGGCTGAGCGTGCGGAACAGGATCTGCGCGACCTGCTCGCCATCCCGGCCAATTACAAAGTGCTGTTCCTGCACGGTGGCGCCACCGCGCAGTTCAGTGCGGTGCCGTGGAACCTGTTCGGTGCTGGTCGGAAGGTGGCGGACTATATCCACACCGGCCAGTGGGCGAATAAGGCAATCAAGGAGGCGCAGCGCTACGGGCAGGTCAATGTGGTCGCCTCCAGCGAGGACCGTAACTTCACCTACGCACCGGGGCCGGACAGCTGGCAGCAGAGTGGCGATGCGGCCTACTTCCATTACACGCCCAACGAGACCATTGGCGGAGTGGAGTTCGACTATATCCCGGAGGTCAGTTGTCCTCTGGTGGCCGATATGTCATCGAACATTCTGTCGCAGCCGCTGCCGGTGGAGAAGTTCGGCGTGATCTATGCCGGCGCGCAGAAAAATATCGGCCCGTCCGGTATCGCCGTGGCGATCGTGCGCGACGACCTGCTCGAGCGCGCGCTGCCGGAGATCCCGCGCAGCCTCAGCTGGAAAGTGGCGGCGGATGCCGGCTCCATGGACAACACACCGCCGACCTTTGCCTGGTACCTGTCCGGTCTGGTGTTCCAGTGGTTGAAGGCCCAGGGCGGTGTCGAGGCGATGGCGGAGCAGAGCCTGCGCAAGTCCGCGCTGCTGTACGACTATCTCGATCGCAGTGAATTTTTCTCCAGCCCGGTGGAGCCGGGCAGTCGCTCGCGTATGAACGTGCCGTTTGTGCTGGCGGACGACAGCCTCGACAAAGCGTTTCTGCGCGAGGCCGAAGAGGCCGGGCTGCTCAACCTCAAGGGTCACCGCTCTGTCGGTGGTATGCGCGCATCGCTGTATAACGCGGTCCCGCTGGCAGCCGTCGAAGCGCTGGTGGCATTTATGGCCGACTTCGAGCAGCGCCGGACCTGATGTAATGAATAAAGATGTAACGGACAACGAATAGGCAAGTGGATGTCTGATGAAACTACCAAGGTCGACCCGCAGCTGCTGGCGCTGCGCGACCGGATCGACGAGATCGACGGCGAGATTGCGCAGCTGATCAGCGAGCGTGCCGAGTGCGCACTGAAAGTGGCAGAAGTGAAAAAGGCGGCCGGTGAGGATGCGCTGTTCTATCGCCCCGAGCGCGAAGCGCAGGTGCTGCGCCGCGCCATGGAGCGCAATCAGGGGCCGCTGACCGATGAGGAAATGGCGCGGCTGTTCCGCGAGATCATGTCTGCCTGCCTGGCACTGGAGGAGCCGCTCAAAGTGGCCTACCTTGGACCGGAGGGCACTTTCACCCAGCAGGCGGCGCTGAAGCACTTCGGCAACTCCGCCCAGAGCCGCCCGCTGGCGGCCATCGACGAAGTGTTCCGTGAGGTGGAGGCCGGTGCGGTCAATTACGGTGTGGTACCGGTGGAGAATTCCACCGAAGGGGTAATCAACCACACCCTGGATAATTTCATGGGTTCCAACCTGCAGATCTGTGGCGAGGTGGAGCTGCGTATCCATCATCACCTGATGATCTCGGATATCACCCGTGCCGATTCGATCACGCGTATCTACTCCCACGCCCAGAGTCTCGCGCAGTGCCGCAAGTGGCTGGATTCCCACTACCCGAATGTAGAGCGGGTGGCGGTGTCCAGTAATGCCGAGGCGGCCAGGCGCGTGAAGAGCGAGTGGAATGCGGCGGCGATCGCCGGCGATATGGCGGCAGACCTCTACGGCCTGAAAATTCTCGCGGAGAAAATCGAGGACCGCCCGGACAATTCCACCCGCTTCCTGATTATCGGTTCCCAGGCGGTGCCGGCCAGCGGTGACGACAAGACCTCACTGATGGTGTCCATGCGCAACGAGCCGGGGGCGCTGCACGACCTGCTCGAGCCGTTTCGCCGCCACGGCATCGACCTGACCCGGGTGGAGACGCGGCCATCGCAGTCCGGCAACTGGACCTATGTGTTCTTTATCGATTTCAAGGGGCACCGCGACACCGACAATATCGCCGCGGCGCTGCGCGAGGTGAGCGCCTGCGCTGCGGACATGAAAGTGCTGGGTTCCTACCCGCGCGGAGTACTGTAAATGGCGGAGCCGAAAATCGGTCGCCTGGTGGTCGTCGGTATCGGCCTGATCGGCGGCAGCCTGGCGCTGGCGTTGAAGGCCGCCGGTGCCTGCCGTGAAGTGATCGGCGTGGCGCGCCGCGCGCGTACCTGCGAGCAGGCGGTGGAACTCGGCATTGCCGATCGCGCGGTGACCGATCTGGGCGAAATCCTGCCGCAACTGGAGCCCGGCGACGTGGTGTTTGTCGCAGTGCCGACGCTGGCAGTGGAGTCGGTGTTTGCCGATTTGCAGCGCGGCCTGCCGGCGGGCGTGACGGTAACCGACGGCGCCAGCGTCAAGGGCAGCGTGGTCGCCGCGGCGGAAAAGGTCTGGGGGCGGGTGCCGGAATTTCTGGTGCCGGGACACCCGATCGCCGGTTCCGAGCAGAGCGGCGTGACCGCGGCGCGCGACGATCTCTATATCGCCCACCGCATTATCCTGACGCCGCTGGCGGATACCGCTGCGGAGCATCTGGCGCGGGTGGAGGCCATGTGGCGCGCCGTCGGTGGCGAGGTACTGAATATGCCGGTGGACGAGCACGATGAAGTATTGGCGGCCACCAGCCATCTGCCGCATGTCATCGCATACGGCCTGGTGGACACCCTGGCGCACGATGCGGAAAACGAGAATATTTTCCGTTACGCCGCCGGTGGTTTTCGCGATTTCACCCGCATCGCCTCCAGTGATCCGGTGATGTGGCGGGACATCATGCTGGCGAACCGCGAGGCGATCCTGAAGGCGATCGACCTGTACACCGCCAATCTGGCTTCGCTGCGCGCGGCGGTTGCGGCCGGTGACAGCGAGCACCTGATGGGCGTGTTTACCCGGGCCAAGGCGGCGCGGGATCACTTTACAAAAATGTTGGCCAGAAAGGCGTATACCGATTCTATGCAAGCACAGGAAGTAACTTTTATCGCGCAGCCGGGCGGCACCGTGACCGGTAAATTGCGCGTTCCCGGCGACAAGTCGATGTCACATCGCTCCATCATGCTGGGCTCCCTCGCCGAGGGGGTCACCGAGGTGGAGGGGTTCCTCGAGGGGGAGGATGCGCTGGCAACGCTGCAGGCGTTCCGCGATATGGGCGTGGTCATCGAGGGTCCGGTGGGCGGCCGTGTAACCATTTACGGTGTCGGCCTGCATGGCCTGCAGGCGCCGCCGGGGCCGCTGTACCTGGGTAATTCCGGCACTTCCATGCGCCTGCTGGCCGGGTTACTGGCCGGGCAGGCATTCGATGTAACCCTGACTGGCGACGAGTCCCTGTCCAAGCGTCCGATGAATCGCGTGGCCGATCCGCTGCGGGAAATGGGCGCGGCAATCGAGACTGGCCCCGAGGGGCGGCCGCCGCTGGTGATCAAGGGCGGGCGCAAGCTGCACGGTATCGACTACCGGCTGCCGATGGCCAGTGCGCAGGTAAAATCCTGTGTGCTGCTGGCCGGCCTGTATGCCGATGGGGCGACCAGTACTACCGAGCCGGCGCCGACGCGCGACCACACTGAGCGCATGCTCACCGGTTTCGGCTACGAAGTGCAGCGTGACGGCGCCCGCGCGACGTTGCGCGGCGGCGGCAAGCTGGCCGCGGGCAGGATCGATGTGCCCGCGGATATTTCTTCAGCCACTTTCTTTATGGTCGCGGCGGCGATCACGCCGGGCTCCGATGTGCTGCTGGAGCATGTGGGCATCAATCCGACCCGTGACGGCGTGATCAATATCCTGCGGCTGATGGGCGCGGATCTCGAGCTGCAGAACCGCCGCGAGGTGGGCGGCGAGCCGGTCGCGGACATTCGCGTGCGCCATGCGCCGCTGAAGGGCATCCGCATTCCGGAGAAGCAGGTGCCGCTGGCGATCGACGAGTTCCCGGCGCTGTTTGTCGCCGCTGCCTGCGCCGAGGGCGAGACGGTTCTGACTGGTGCCGAGGAGTTGCGGGTCAAGGAGAGCGATCGTATTCAGGCGATGGCAGATGGCCTCAAGGTGCTGGGTGTCGACGCCGAGCCGACCCCGGACGGCATTGTCATTCAGGGGGCGGGGCAGGGCACGGCGTTTGGCGGTGGCAGTGTCGATAGCCTCGGCGACCACCGTATTGCGATGGCCTTTGCGGTGGCATCTTTACGCGCGGACGCTACAATCCGCATCCAGAATTGCGCCAACGTGGCCACGTCGTTCCCGAACTTTGCCGAACTGGCGACCCGCGCCGGCATGCATCTGCAGTTGGCCTAGGGTACGCACAGCGCACCCTGCGCGGCATGAAAAGAATGCGGGGCTTGATGTGAAGGCCCTGGTGTCGAGGGCTGTTTGCGGGACCTGATGAGGCATGGATGCCGATTAGAGCCTACAGAGATGTATTCACGGCGTATCCCGCAAGCAGCCCTCGGCACCAGGGTTGCCAGTAGGCTCCTTCAAAAAAACTTACGGAACTCTATGACTGAAACTGAAAGCTTGCCGCCGGTAATCACCATCGACGGCCCCAGCGGCTCCGGCAAGGGCACCATCGCCAAACTATTGGCGGATAAGCTGGGTTATTCCCTGCTGGATTCCGGCGCCCTGTACCGCCTGACCGCACTGGCGGCGCTGAACCGTGACGTTGACCTGACCGACGAGGCAACCCTGACCGAGATTGCCGCCGGCCTGGATATCCGCTTTGAGCTCCGCGACGGCGAGGTCGCCGCGCTGCTGGAGGGCGACGATGTCAGCCGCGATATCCGCATGGAGCGGGTCAGTATGGCGGCGTCCAAGGTGGCGGCCATGCCGGGTGTGCGCGCGGCGCTGCTGCAGCGCCAGCGGGACTTCCGTCAGGCGCCGGGGCTGGTCGCGGACGGCCGCGATATGGGCACGACAGTGTTTCCCGACGCGCCGGTCAAGGTCTTCCTGACCGCCAGCGCGGAAGAGCGCGCCCGGCGCCGCTGCGAGCAGTTGCGGCAGAAGGGGGTTTCTGTTAGCCTCCGCGACCTGCTGGAGGACATCCGCGCCCGCGATGCGCGTGATATGAACCGCGAAACCTCCCCGCTGGCGCCCGCTGCAGATGCAGTGGAGCTCGACAGCACCGGGGTGGATATCGATGGCGTCCTCAATAGCGTATTGCAGTTGGTGCGCGACCGGATCGTGGTCCGCGGTACCTGAGCACGCTGCAGACACTACAATGAGTTTTTAACGACAGCGGCCGGGATCAGCCAGAATCGCCCGGCCGCTGTCGTAATCCGACCCGCGTGCTGGCAGCGCGGTGGGGTCGCGGCTGGCGGTTGACTAAACGTAACAGTGACCAACGGCTGGGCCCATCACTATAGGTAATGTAATGAGCGAGAGCTTTGCTGAACTATTTGAAGAGAGCCTGAAAAGCGTAGAGATGGCCCCCGGTTCTATCGTGACCGGTGTGGTAATCGACGTGGACAAAGACTGGGTAACCGTACACGCGGGCCTGAAGTCTGAAGGCGTGATTCCCGCAGCCCAGTTCGCCAACGAAAACGGCGAAGTAGAGCTGCAGCCGGGCGACGAAGTACAGGTTGCCCTGGAAGCGGTTGAAGACGGTTTCGGTGAGACCCGTCTGTCCCGTGAAAAAGCCAAGCGCGCTGAAGCCTGGAAGATCCTCGACGCGGCCCACGCTGCCGACGAAGTGGTCAAGGGTGTTATCAGCGGCAAGGTCAAAGGCGGCTTTACTGTCGACGTGGCCAACATCCGCGCGTTCCTGCCGGGTTCTCTGGTCGACGTTCGCCCGGTTCGCGACACCGCGCACCTGGAAGGCAAAGAGCTCGAATTCAAGGTCATCAAGCTGGACGCCAAGCGCAACAACGTTGTGGTTTCCCGCCGCGCCGTGATGGAAGCTGCGACTTCCGAAGAGCGCGAAGCCCTGCTGGCCAGCCTGCAGGAAGGCATGAGCATCAAGGGTATCGTCAAGAACCTGACCGACTACGGCGCGTTCGTAGATCTGGGTGGTATCGACGGCCTGCTGCACATCACCGATATGGCCTGGAAGCGTATCAAGCATCCGAGCGAGATCGTGAACGTTGGCGACGAGATCGAAGTCAAGGTACTGAAGTTCGACCGCGAGCGTCAGCGCGTATCCCTGGGCCTGAAGCAGCTGGGCGAAGATCCGTGGGTCTCCATCAAGCAGCGTTACCCGGAAAACAGCCGCGTGAAGGCGACTGTTACCAACCTGACCGACTACGGCTGTTTCGCCGAGCTGGAAGAAGGTGTGGAAGGTCTGGTTCACGTTTCCGAAATGGACTGGACCAACAAGAACATCCACCCGTCCAAAGTTGTCAATGTTGGCGACGAGGTCGAGGTGATGATTCTGGATATCGACGAAGAGCGTCGTCGTATCTCCCTGGGTATCAAGCAGTGCCAGGAAAATCCGTGGGATGCCTTCGCGCGTAACTTCGCCAAGGGCGACAAGATCTCCGGTAAGATCAAGTCCATCACCGATTTCGGTATCTTCATTGGTCTGGACGGCAGCATCGACGGTCTGGTGCACCTGTCCGACATCTCCTGGAACGAAGCCGGCGAAGAAGCCGTACGCAAGTTCAAGAAGGGCGATGAAATCGAAACCGTTATCCTGGGTATCGACTCCGATCGCGAGCGTATCTCCCTGGGTATCAAGCAGCTGGAGTCCGATCCGTTCTCCGACTACGTGGCCACCAACGACCGCGGTACCATCGTAAACGGTACCATCAAGGAAGTTGATGCCAAGCAGGCGGTAATCACCCTGGCGGATGAAGTGGAAGGCGTACTGCGCGCTTCCGAAATCAGCCGCGACAAGGTGGAAGATGCCCGCAACGTCCTGAAAGAAGGTGAAGAGGTCGAGGCCAAAATCACCAGCGTGGATCGCAAGAACCGCGTGATCAGCCTGTCTATCAAGGCCAAGGATCATGAGGACGAGAAGCAAGCCATGAAGGATCACAGCAAGAAGCAGTCTGAACAGGTTCAGCCGGCGACTATCGGTGACCTGATCAAGGCGCAAATGAACAACAAAGACTGATAGTCTTTAGTTGTCAAAAGCCCCGGGCTTATTGCCTGGGGCTATCCGGAAGCCGGACTGGGGTTGCTCAGTCCGGCTTTCTGTTACATGATTGCCGCTCTAATCTAGAATAATCAATGACTTACAGAAGGTTATGGAGCGCATGACCAAATCCGAACTGATCGAAAGGATTGCGTTGAGGTTGGATCAGCTACCGGTTAAAGACGTGGAGCTGGCGGTCAAGGTAATGTTGGATTCCATGTCCGATGTGCTGTCCAGGGGGGAGCGTATCGAGATCCGTGGATTCGGCAGTTTTTCCCTGCACTACCGTGCGCCGCGTACCGGGCGCAATCCGAAAACCGGCGATGCCGTGGAGTTGGCGGGCAAGTATGTGCCGCACTTCAAGCCGGGCAAGGAGTTGCGCGATCGGGTCAATCAACGGATGCAGGAAGATACTGTGACCGAGTATGATTGACCGGTCCGGCATTGCTGGATTGAGAGGCGCGGGCGGGATGGCCCGTTAGACTAAGTTGTTGATTTAAGCACCCCCGGAGGGCGGAGGTTCCCTTGTCATTCTTGCGCTGGCTGTTGCGTCTCTTCTATGGGCTGCTGGCCCTGCTGTGCATTGCCATCGGTATCTACTTTGCCGTGGACAATCCGGACTCTATTGTGCCGCGGTTCGCCGGCCAAGCGCTGCCGGCGGGCAGTGTCGGCTTCTGGTTGATCGGTTTCCTGTTGTTTGGTGTGTTGCTGGGCTTTGTTGTCAGCCTGTTGCCCTTTTACGCGGAGCGCCGCCGGGCTGCAGGGCTGGAGCGACAATTGCAGAGGCTGGAACGGGAACTGCACACGGTGCGCCGACAGGTCTCCGGAGAGTAAGCTTGGCCGATCTCACTTTTTTCTTTTTCCTACTCGCTGCCATCGCCATCGGCTGGCTGATGGGGCGCCGCAGTGTCAGGAAAAAAGCCAACTGTAACGAACAGCAGCGGGCGCTGGCGCACTCTTATGCCCAGGGTCTCAATTACCTTCTGAACGAGCGTCACGACGACGCCATCGACAAGTTTATCGACGCGCTGGAAGTCAGTAGCGCCACCTTTGATACCCACCTGGCGCTCGGCAACCTGCTGCGTAAACGCGGCGAGCACGATCAGGCCATCCGCGTGCACCAGAATCTGCTCGCCCGCCCCAGTCTGGCGCGCCCCAGTCAGCAGAAGGCGCAGCTGGAGCTGGCGCGGGACTATATCGCCGCCGGCTGGCTCGACCGCGCCGAGCGGCTATTGCAGGAGCTGGTGGAAAATTCCTCGGATCTGCGCAATGTCAGCCTGGAGCACCTGGTGGAGGTCTACCGGGACGAGCGCGAGTGGAATAAGGCGATTCACGCCGTCAATCTGTTGCACGGGCGCCGCTTCAAGCGCCTGTCCGCCGAGTGGGCGCCGGTGCAGGCGCACTTCTGCTGCGAGCTGGCAGAGGAGGCGATCAAAAACAAAGACTATCTGAGCGCGCGCAAGCATATCGATGCGGCGCTGGATTACGACCGCAATTCGGTGCGTGCCAACCTGCTGTGGGGGCGCCTCGAGCACCTGCTGTCGCGTCCGCGCGAGGCGATCAAGGTGCTGCAGCGGATTCCGCGGCAGAACCCGG
Organism: Microbulbifer sp. SAOS-129_SWC; assembly: GCF_039696035.1. Classification (GTDB taxonomy): domain Bacteria; phylum Pseudomonadota; class Gammaproteobacteria; order Pseudomonadales; family Cellvibrionaceae; genus Microbulbifer. Next base: position 2,758,440 of record NZ_CP155567.1, on the reverse strand, counting down.
ACTATATCCCCGAAATCCTCGAACTGTTGATTACCAGCTACGAGGCCGTCGACGACGAGAAGGGGCTCGACCGCTATCTGGAATCCCTGCAGCGCGAGCATCCCTCGAACAGCGTGCTGATTGCGCTGACCGAGCGCATCCACCGCCAGCAGAGCGAAGCGGCGGCGGCGGCGTTTATGGGCAAGCAATTGGCGCTGCGGCCCTCGCTGCGCGGGCTGGGCCATTTTATCGACCTGCATATTGATACGACCCAGGGGCGCGCGCGGGAAAATCTGTCGTTGCTGAAGACCCTGATCGATCAACTAATCGCCAGCCGCCCCCACTATCGCTGCAGCAACTGCGGATTTTCCGGTAACCAGCTGCACTGGCTCTGTCCCAGCTGCAAGCACTGGGATACGGTGCGCTCGGTCAAGGGGGTCGAGGGGGAGTAGGGCCGCAGCGGGCCGTATTTCCCCTGTTGCGGTGGTGCGAATCCGCTGTTCGCTGCCGTTTCGAATTTTTGTGCCGCGTTGTGGCGGTGAGATTGATGAGGTATTTCTTTGCAAAGTAACAATTCTGCTGCCGTTTCTTCGCCGGTTATCGTGGCCCTCGACTACGACAATGCCGCCGCCGCGCTGGCGATGGCGGACCAGCTGGATCCGGCGCTGTGCCGGGTCAAGGTGGGCAAGGAACTGTTCACTGCCAGCGGCGCGCAATTAGTGGAACAGCTGGTGGCGCGCGGCTTCCAGGTATTTCTGGATTTGAAGTTCCACGATATTCCCAACACGGTTGCCGCGGCCGTGCGCGCCGCAGCCGAGCTGGGTGTGTGGATGGTCAACGTGCACGCGAGTGGCGGTGCGCGGATGATGGAGGCGGCGGCCGAGGCGCTGCGCCCCTATGGCGAGCGCCGGCCGCTGTTGATCGGAGTCACAGTGTTGACCAGTACCGCACCGGAGGAGCTGGCGGCCACCGGCGTCACCCGCCCGCTGGAAGAGCATGTGCTTGCTCTGGCGGCGCTGGCGCAGCAGTGTGGCCTCGACGGTGTGGTGTGCTCCGCGCGCGAAGCGCAGGCGCTGCGCCAGCAGTGCGGCACGAATTTCGCTCTGGTGACGCCGGGAATTCGTCCGGCCGGTGCCGCTGCCGACGACCAGCGCCGTATCGTAACACCGGCACAGGCGCTGGAGTGGGGGGCAGATTACCTGGTAATCGGTCGCCCGATCACTGCAGCGGCGGATCCGCAGGCAGCGCTGGCAGAAATATTGCGGGAAACCCGGAACTGATTGACTTGTAATAACGTGTAAGTAATTGGCGACCGCGTGCGGCAAGCGAACTGTTAGAGTGGTCAGGTTTGGGGGAGTAGAAGCAGTCCCGACGTGAATCTACCACTTTCACAGGGGGGAAACCCGATGAAGAATGTCTTTCGCACTCCGCTTGCTGTATGTTTCGCTGCGTTACTGATGGTCTGTGGCTCAGCCTGGACTGTGGCCGAGGAGTCCACTGCGGACTCAACGGCAGGCGAAGCGGCAGTAGCCGCAGCCAGCGTCAACCTGAACAGCGCCTCCGCCGAGGAGCTGGCTGACAAGCTTGACGGTATCGGCGCGGTGCGCGCTGAAATGATTGTAAAATACCGCGATGAGCACGGTCCTTTTACTTCGGTCGAGCAGCTGCTCGATATCAAGGGTATCGGTACCGCGACGCTGGAGAAAAATCGCACTCGAATCATGCTCTGAATTTGAGCGAATTTTGCCGGCGGCATTACCAGTGCCGTCGGTTCGTAGAAAAAATATATTGGGTTGCATCACAGATGGCGCGTTGGGTGGTAATTGGCGGCACTGGATATATCGGCGAGGCACTCTGCCTGCGCCTTCTGGCGGACGGGCAGCAAGTGCTGTCGGTGTCCCGCGCTCCCCGGAGTCCGTCCGGGTGTGAACACTTCTCTCTATCACTTTCTCCCGGCGGGGACTATTCCTCGCTGTTCCAGTCCGGCGACCGCGTCATCTACGCTGCCGGTCTGGCCAGTCGCGCCGAGTGCACGCGCCATCCGGTGCAGGCTCAGTGGCTCAACAGCGATTGCCCGCTGGAGTTGCTGCGTGCCGCAGACGTGGCCGGCGCCGAGTCCTTTACCTACCTTTCCAGCGTGAAGGCGCTGCGCCCGCCGCGCGGCGTACTGGCGAACGAGGATTCCGGTGAGCCGGCAACGGACAGCTATGGTCGCAGCAAGTGGCTGGGAGAGCGTCAGCTGTTGGGCGGCCGTTGGTCTTGCCGGGTCAATGTCATACGCCCCGCGTCTGTGTACGGAGAAGCCGGCGGCCGGGCAAAATCAGCTGGCCGCGCGCAACGTTGGCGCAACTTGCTCGGTTCTCTCGGGCGCCTGTCCCGGTTCCTGCCGGCCAGCGGTCTGCGCAGTTTTGTCCACGTTGGCGATCTGGTCGAGGCAATTTGTCTGCTGGGGCAGTCGGCTGGCTGTGATCGTCAGGTCTATATTGCCGCGGAGCCGCATTTCTACGACCTGGCATCAATTGCCTCTGCGCTCAGTGGCGCGCAAGTACGCGGCAGTCGCGGCCTGACCCGCCTGCTGCTGACGCCACTGCGCCCCCTGCGCCGGCTGGCCGCAGTGCGCTCGCTGCTGGAGTTGGAGCAGAGTGAACTCTACAGTGCGGCGCGCCTGCGTGCGGCACTGTCTTGGCAGGCCAAGACTCGCTATAGCCGTTATCTGCAGGAGGCGCGCGGGTGATGGTTTTCTGGGAACACTGGCTCGCACCATTGCTGTTGCAGGCGGTGCTCAGTTACGGCGCGATAGCGTTTTTGCTGTCGAATATGCGCGAGCTGGCGCTCGACTTGCCCAATCACCGCTCCATGCACGACACACCGGTGCCGCGTACCGGGGGGTGGGCACTGGTCGGTGGCCTGGTTCCGGCGCTGCTGATCAGTCCGCTTGAGCTGCCGCTGGTTGTCCCGATGGGATTTGTGCTGCTGCTCGCAGTATCCGCGCTCGATGATCTGCGTCACGTGTCGGCGCGGCTGCGTTTTCCAGTGCACATGCTGGCCGTTGCCCTGGTGCTGGCCGGGTTGCCGACGCCGCTGGCCTGGTGGTGGTATCCGCTGCTGCTGGTGGGCGGGGTTTGGATGATCAACCTGTACAATTTTATGGACGGCCTGGACGGCTTGGCCGGCAGTATGACCGCCATCGGCTTTGCCACCCTGGGGGCCATCGGTGCCTGGCGTGGGGATACCGCGCTCGCCGGTGTCTGTGCGCTAGTGGTGGTTGGGGCGCTGGTGTTTCTGCGCTTTAACTGGCCGGGTGCGCGAATTTTCCTCGGTGATGCCGGTTCTACCGCGCTGGGCCTGGCAGTGGTTACCGTGAGCCTGTTCGGCTGGCAGCGTGGGGATTTCGGATTGCTGGTGCCCGCACTGGTATTTCTGCCTTTTTGGCTCGACGCGACACTGACGCTATTGCGCCGCGTGCTCAGTGGCCAGCGCTGGTGGGAGGCGCACCGGGAACATTTCTACCAGCGCAGCGCCCTGCGCTGGGGGGTCAAGAAGACTCTGCACAAGGAGCTGGGAATTATGTCGGCGGTGTCTATACTGGCGCTCGTGCTGGCAGCAATGGATCTGGCATAATGGTGACAAATTGATGTTAAAAATCTTGGTCCGGGGCCAATTGGGGGTCATGTGAAGCGCATCTGGCGAAGCGTGAACAAAAATTACAAGCCGGCGCTGATGCTGATCTATGACCAGTTAATGCTTACCATTGCATTTATGGTGGCGATTACCATTCGTGTCAACGGCCTGTCCCCGGCGCTCGAGAAGGAAATGCTGATCTGTCTCGGCCTGACCCTGGCTTCGAGCAGTTTTATCTTTTTGCGCCTCGGCCTCTACCGTACCGTTATCCGCTACATGGGACAGCAGGCGATTATCGCGGTCCTGCAGGGCGTCACGGCCTCGGCGGTTGTCCTTGCAGTGGCCTCCTATCTCACCTACGCCGGAGTGCCGCGCTCGGTACCGGTGATTTACTGGTGCTTTGCCCTGATTGCCGTCGGTGGTTCCCGCTGGCTGGTGCGGGTTTACTACCAGATGGCGCTGGAGATCCACAAGACCCGGGTTGCCATCTACGGCGCGGGCACCGCCGGCCTGCAGATGTACAAGGCGCTGGTGCATGGTGAAGTCTACAAGCCGGTAGCCTTTTTCGACGATAACGCCTCCAAGCAGAATACCCTGATCGACGGTGTGCTGGTCTACAACCCGGCCAATATTCTCGACGTGGTGGCTGAGCGGGATATCGCCGAGGTGCTGTTGGCGATGCCCGGTGTGCCCAAGCGGCGCCGTCGCGAAATTACCCGTGGCCTGCGTGAGCGCGGGCTGGTGGTGAAGGTGATCCCCGGTGTCGAGGAGTTGGTCGACGGTGCCGGCCGCGTTTCCGATGTCTCCCAGATTTACGAAAATATTCTCGGCCGCGCGCCAGTGGAGCCAGAAAAGGAACTCATCGCACATTCGATCAGCGGCAAGGTGGTACTCGTGACCGGTGCCGGCGGTTCTATCGGTTCCGAGCTCTGCCGCCAGATTGCCCACTGGCAACCGGCCCAGCTGGTCATGGTGGAGTCGTCGGAATACGCGCTTTACCAGATCGAACGCGAGCTCTACCAGCAGCAGCAGGATGAAAACCTGCGGGTGCGGGTGACTGCGGTGCTCGGCGATGTGCGCGACCGCGCGCGTATGGCGGAGATCATCCAGAGCTTCGGCATCGATACCATTTACCATGCCGCGGCCTACAAGCATGTGCCGCTGGTGGAACAGAATGTGGTGCTGGGTGCAGACAACAACGTGCTCGGCACACTGTCGGTGCTGGAAGCTGCCGAGGCTTTCGGGGTCGAGCAGTTTGTATTGATCTCCACCGACAAGGCGGTGCGCCCCACCAATGTGATGGGCGCCACCAAGCGTTTTGCCGAGCTGATCTGCCAGGACTTCGGCCGCCGTTTTGGCCGCACCCGGGTCTGCATGGTGCGCTTCGGCAATGTGCTGGGGTCCTCGGGTTCGGTGATTCCGCTGTTTTCCGACCAGATCAATGCCGGCGGGCCGGTTACCGTCACGCACCCCAAGGTCACCCGTTATTTCATGACGATTCCCGAGGCGGCTCAGCTGGTACTGCAGGCCGGCAGCATGGGGCGCAATGGTGAGGTATTCGTGCTGGATATGGGCGAGCCGGTGCGTATCTACGACCTGGCGCGCCGCCTGATCCAGATCATGGGGCACACGGTACGCGACGAGGAAAACCCCGAAGGGGATATCGAGATCCAGATTAGCGGCCTGCGCCCGGGTGAAAAACTCTATGAGGAGTTGCTGCTCGGCGACAATGTCTCCGGCACCGATCACGCGATGATTATGCGCGCCGAAGAAGAGCGCCTGGCGAGCGAACGGCTGCAGCTGTTGATCGGCGAGTTGCGCGATGCCTGCGGCCGTCATGACTGCGAGGCCGTGCACCGCCTGTTGCGCACGGCGGTAAAGGATTATGCGCCGAAGGAGCATCTGGTGGATGTGGTCTGGGCGCAGCAGCGAGAGCAGAAGCCGGTCGCCAGGGTGGGGCAGGTGGAGCGCCTGCCGGTGCCGACGGACTCGGGGCGGCGCTAGTTGGTAAATTGATTGGAAAGGGCTCCGCAGTGCGGGGCCTTTTTTGTGCCTGGCTTTTGTATTTGACGCCCCCGCCCGCCAATCACAGACTGCCGGGGTTCGGCCGCACGCGACCTGTCCGTCGCAAACGCTTGCGTCAGTCCGGCCACCCATCATAGATTGGCGGCGTTCAGCTGCGCGCGACGTATACCTCGCAAACGCTTGCTTCACCCAACTGGGCTCTTCTCGCCCAGTAAAGTAGAGAGGCCAAATACTAAAAAAGCCCCTCGACTTGCGCCGAGGGGCTTTTTTAGTATTTGGCTCCGCCTGCTGGGCTCGAACCAGCGACCCATTGATTAACAGTCAATTGCTCTACCAACTGAGCTAAGGCGGAATATCTTTCCGGTTGAGCTTGTGTGCCGTCCCGTTCAGATGGCGCGTATATTATAGAGCGCCCCGGTGCGGGTCAACCCCTTTTTTGCACTTTAACTGATTGATTTGTCAGGAATTTATTTTTGGCGTTGGTTTGTTTAAAAAGTCGCCAGGAGAGGTGACTGGCGCGGCATTCTTTGGGATGGTGCGGGGCATTTGTGGCGCTGGCGGGGAGGTCCTACAATCGCTGATTGCTTTCAGTGACAGTAGTGGCGGTAGGGTGTTATGGAGTCGCGTCCTTTTCAGGTGGTGTGCAAGTACGAGCCGGCGGGTGATCAGCCCAAGGCGATCGAGTCGCTGGTGGAGGGGGTTGAAGATGGCCTCAGTCACCAGACCTTGCTCGGGGTAACCGGTTCGGGCAAGACCTTTACCATGGCGAATGTTATCGAGCGTGTGCAGCGTCCGGCGATTGTCATGGCGCACAACAAGACCCTGGCCGCCCAGCTCTACGGCGAGTTCAGGGAGTTCTTCCCCAAGAACGCGGTCGAATACTTCGTCTCTTATTACGACTACTACCAGCCGGAGGCCTATGTGCCGTCGTCGGACACCTTTATCGAGAAGGATGCGTCCATCAACGAGCATATCGAGCAGATGCGGCTGTCGGCGACCAAGGCGCTGATCGAGCGCCGTGATGTGATTGTCGTGGCCACCGTGTCCGCCATCTACGGTCTGGGCGATCCGGACAAGTACCTGAAGATGGTGCTGCACCTGGATCGCGGCGACCTGGTCGACCAGCGCACGATTCTGCGCCGTCTCGCCGAGCTGCAGTACACGCGTAACGACACCGACTTCCGCCGGGCCACCTACCGGGTGCGCGGCGACGTGATCGATATCTACCCGGCGGATTCCGACCTGGAGGCGGTGCGCCTGTCGCTGTTCGACGAAGAGATCGAGGAGATCACCCTGTTCGATCCGCTCACCGGCGAGATGCTGAAGAAAGTGCCGCGCATCACCATCTTCCCCAAATCCCACTATGTCACGCCGCGGGAAACGATTGTCAGCGCCATCGACCAGATCAAGGATGAGCTGCACGATCGCCTCAAGCAGCTGCGCGACAACGACAAGCTGCTGGAGGCCCAGCGCCTGGAGCAGCGCACCAAGTACGATCTGGAAATGATGCAGGAGCTGGGTTACTGCAACGGCGTGGAGAACTACTCCCGCTATCTGTCCGGGCGCGGTGTTGGTCAGCCGCCGCCCACGCTGTTCGATTATCTGCCTCACGACGCCATGCTGTTTATCGACGAGAGCCACGTCACCGTGCCGCAAATCGGCGGCATGTACCGCGGCGACCGCTCGCGCAAGGAGACACTGGTGGAATACGGCTTCCGCCTGCCGTCGGCACTGGACAACCGCCCGCTCAAATTCGAGGAGTGGGAGCATCTGGCACCGCAGACCATTTTTGTATCCGCCACGCCCGGCCCCTACGAGGCCGAACACGCCGGCCAGGTGGTGGAGCAGGTGGTGCGTCCCACCGGCCTGGTGGATCCGGAGGTCGAAGTGCGCCCCGCGTCGACCCAGGTGGACGACTGCCTGTCGGAGATCCACCATTGCGTGGATGCAGGTCAGCGCGTGCTGATTACCGTGCTGACCAAGCGCATGGCCGAAGACCTGACCGAATACCTGAGCGACAGCGGCGTGCGTGTACGCTACTTGCACTCGGATATCGACACGGTGGAGCGGGTGGAGATCATCCGCGACCTGCGCATCGGCGAATTCGATGTGCTGGTGGGGATCAACCTGCTGCGCGAAGGTCTCGATATGCCGGAGGTGGCACTGGTCGCGATTTTCGATGCGGACAAGGAGGGCTTCCTGCGTTCCGACCGCTCGCTGATCCAGACCATCGGTCGCGCCGCGCGCAACCTGGAGGGCAGGGCGATTCTCTACGCCGACAAGGTCACCAATTCGATGCAGCGCGCGCTGGACGAAACCGCGCGCCGCCGCGAAAAGCAGCTGGCGCACAATGCCGAGCACGGCATTACCCCGCAGGGGATTCGCAAGAGTGTCGCCGATATCATGGAGGGCGCCATTGCCCCCGGTGTACCCAGGGGGCGGCGCAAAGTCGCGGAAGGCAAGGGCGCCTACAAGGCCGACCAGAAACCGCTGTCGGACAAGCAGCGCTGGGCGCGGATCGAGGAGCTGGAGCAGCAGATGTACGAAAGCGCCAGGAACCTCGAGTTTGAAACCGCGGCCAAGCTGCGCGACGAGATCACCCGCCTGAAAGAAGAGCAGTGAACCCTGATTGAGGCGGGTTAGGCTTGTGGCCCCGGCGCCCGTCCGTCGGCAGGGTGCGCGCGGCGCCCGTTACGAGGCGGATTCGCGCGCCGGTACTGCCTTCTTTATGCTGCCTTGTCCGCTGCCGACTTTTTTCAGCAGCATCAGGCTGCCGATAATCACCGCCATCCCCGCCAGGTGGTAGACCGTAAACGGTTCCCCCAGTACCAGCGACGCGGCAATCAGTGTGATGACCGGTCCGCTGGTACCGACCGCGCCGGTGGCCGCCGGGCCGATGCGCTCAATCGCCGCGCTCATCAGCAATGACGGCACCACGGTGCACACGAAGGCCACGGTCAGTGCATAGGCGTATACCGGGGTCGGCTGTGCCAGCCGGGCCCAGTCGTTCTGCAGGGCGAAGTGCACAGCGATGGCGGCGCTCGCCGCCAGCATGGCCAGCGCTGTGAACTGGCGGCTGCCGAGATGTTCGATGGCGCTCGCACTGAACGTCACATAAATGGCGAAGCTCAGCGCGGCACCGGCGGTGAGCAGGGCGCCCCAGGCGATCGGCGTCAGCGGTACCCAGGCCGGCGCCGCCGTATCAGTGCCGAAGGCGTTGTCCTGCCAGTAGATCAGCAAAATGCCGGCGTAGGCGCCGAGAATGCACAGCAGCTGCCCGGCGCGCATTGGCTTGCGCAGAATCAGCCAGGACATCAACAGCACGAAGGTGGGGTAGAGGTACAGGATCAGCCGCTCGAAGTTGGCGTTGATATAGCGCAGCCCCTGCAGGTCGAGAAGGCTCGCCAGGTAATAGCTGAAGAATCCCAGTGCCGCCGTCTGCAGCAGCAGGCGCGGCGATACCGGGCGCCAGCTGCCGCCGCGTTTCAGCAGTACGACGATGGCCAGGTAAAACGGCAGCGCCAGCAGCATGCGCAGCAGGATGAACGTCTCCACGTCCACGCCGTAGCGATAGGCGAGCTTGATAAAGATGGCCTTGATGGAGAAGAGTCCGGCGGCGGCAAAGGCGAGGAAAAAGCCGTTGTCGGGCAGGGTGGCGAGAGGCTTGGTGTTCACAATAGTCCCTTATCGGTACGGGTGTTGGTGCTTGGTAGCCGAACCGAAGGGGTGCTGACAACAGCCTTTCAGTGCGGCTGTTGTCGTTGCGGGAGGAGAATCTCAGGCAGGCGACAGCAGGCCGGTGCAGCGAATTAGCCACACTGGCTTGACGATCACGGATGCGGAGATTGCGATCATGGCTGTCGTGTCCATGGGTCTGTCTGGATTCACTGTTATTAAGCCACAGCCGCTTCGCGCCTGTCCATGACCCTTCGGTTTTGCCGTGTTGGCGGGTGGTGCTGACCGGTCGGGCAGGGGGTAGATGGTTGGCGCAAAAATTTTCTAAATTCCCCTGTTGAAAAGCCCTGAGGGCGGTGCTAAAGTTCGCGCTCTTCGCTGCAGGGGCACCCCGAAGCGGCGTTGAAAAAAGAGTTTCAGACCCGTAGCTCAGTTGGTTAGAGCGCTGCCTTGACATGGCAGAGGTCACCAGTTCAAATCTGGTCGGGTCTACCATTTACCTTACTTTGCAAGCTGACATCCCTGTCAATTTGCAAAGGTCGCCCAGGCAAAAGCTGCGCAAAAATGTGATTTTTGCGGGTTTTACCGGGCTCGCGCCGGCACTGCCGGCGGCGGTGCATCCTGCACCGCGCTACACACCCGCCGGATTCTCTAAAAAAATCTGATATCTGTTCATGCGGTCTTTGGTAGGGATCGCCACTGATAGAAAAGGAAGTACAATGCCTGTTGTCACTCTCCCCGACGGCTCCCGTCGCGAATTCTCCAACTCCGTTTCCGTCTACGACGTCGCCAATGATATCGGCGCCGGTCTGGCCAAGGCTGCCCTCGGTGGTGTGGTCGATGGCAAGGAAGTCGACACCAGTTATGTGATCGACCGCGATGCGGAGCTGGCTATTATTACCGATCGCCAGCCGGAAGGGCTGGAGATTATCCGTCACTCCACCGCGCACCTGCTGGCCCAGGCGGTCAAGCAGCTGTACCCGGGCGCGCAGGTCACCATCGGCCCGGTGATCGAGGACGGCTTCTACTACGACTTCGCCTACGAGCGCCAGTTTACCCCGGAAGATCTGGAGAAGATCGAGCAGCGCATGAGCGAGCTGGCCAAGGAAGATATTCCGGTCAGTCGCCGCCTGCTGCCGCGCGACGAGGCGGTGAAGTATTTCCGCGAAATGGGCGAGGAGTACAAGGCGGAGATTATCGCCAGTATCCCCACCAATGAAGACATCTCCCTGTACCGCCAGGGCGACTTCGAAGACCTGTGCCGCGGCCCGCACGTGCCGTCCACCGGCAAGTTGAAGGCGTTCAAGCTGACCAAAGTGGCCGGCGCCTACTGGCGCGGCGATGCCAGCAACGAGATGCTGACCCGCGTCTACGGCACCGCCTGGGGCAACAAGAAAGACCTCAAGGCCTACCTGCACCGTATCGAAGAGGCGGAAAAGCGCGATCACCGCAAACTGGCGAAGAAGTACGATCTCTTCCATATTCAGGAAGAGGCGCCGGGTATGGTGTTCTGGCACCCGAATGGCTGGACCATCTACAGCACCATCGAGCAGTACATGCGCCGCCGCCAGCGCGAAACCGGCTACCAGGAAATCAAGACGCCGCAGCTGGTGGACTTCAGCCTGTGGGAGAAGTCCGGCCACGCGGACAAGTTCGCCGACGACATGTTCTCGCTGACCAGCGAAGAGCGCCAGTTCGCGATCAAGCCGATGAACTGCCCCTGCCACGTGCAGGTGTTCAATCAGGGCCTGCGCAGCTACCGCGATCTGCCCCTGCGCCTGGCGGAATTCGGTTCCTGCCACCGCAGCGAGCCGTCCGGCTCCCTGCACGGCCTGATGCGCGTGCGCGGCTTCGTACAGGACGACGGCCATATCTTCTGTACCGAAGACCAGATCCAGTCGGAAGTATCCGACTTCATGGACCTGATGCACTCGGTGTACAAGGATTTCGGCTTCGAAGAGGTCATCTACCGCCTCTCCACCCGCCCGGAGAAGCGCGTGGGGTCCGAGGAGAGCTGGGACAAGGCCGAGAAGGCCCTGGCCGACGCGCTGAACGCCGCCGGCCTGCCGTGGGAAGAGCTGCCGGGCGAGGGCGCCTTCTACGGCCCCAAGATCGAGTTCTCCCTGAAGGACTGCCTCGGCCGCGTGTGGCAGTGCGGCACCATTCAGGTCGATTTCTCCATGCCGGGCCGCCTGGACGCCCAGTATGTGGCGGAAGATGGCTCGCGCCAGACCCCGGTCATGCTGCACCGCGCGGCGCTGGGTTCCTTCGAGCGCTTTATCGGTATCCTGATCGAGCACTACGAGGGCGCCTTCCCCACCTGGCTGGCGCCCCAGCAGGTGGCGATCCTGAATATTACTGACCGCCAGGCCGATTTCTGTCGCGATCTGGAGTCTCGCCTCGGCGCCCTGCAGTATCGCGCCGCTGCCGACTTGAGAAACGAGAAGATCGGCTTTAAAATCCGCGAGCACACGCTACAGCGTGTTCCTTATCTGCTGGTCATCGGCGATAAGGAAGTAGAAAGCCAGACGGTCGCCGTGCGGACACGTAGCGGTGAGGATCTCGGAACCATGACCTTCGAGTCATTCCTGCAGATTCTCGGCCAGGACGTGGAACGCCGCGGCCGTTTGTCTATTTCTGATAATTAACGGAGACGATAGCTATTAAACGAGAGAGCAAGGGACGGTCCAAAAAGGCCCGCATCAATGATCAGATCGAGGCGTCACAAGTTCGCCTCATTGGCGCCGACGGTGAACAGGTAGGGATTGTGTCCCTGGACGAAGCGCTGGAAGCCGCACAGCAGGCCACTCTGGATCTCGTTGAAATTTCGCCGGACTCCGACCCCATAGTCTGTAAGATCATGGACTACGGGAAGCACGTATTCGAGGCCAAAAAGGCCAAAAATGCGGCCAAGAAGAAACAGAAGCAGCAGCAGATCAAGGAAATGAAGTTCCGCCCCGGTACCGATATCGGGGACTACCAGATCAAGCTGCGCAACCTGACCCGCTTCCTCGAAGCGGGTGACAAGGCCAAGGTTTCCCTGCGTTTCCGCGGCCGGGAGATGGCGCACCAGGAACTGGGTATGGAAATGATGCAGCGCATCGAGAAAGACCTGGAAGAACTGGCGACCGTGGAACAGCGGCCGAAGATGGAAGGCCGCCAGATGATCATGGTCATGGCGCCGTCTAAAAAGAAAAAGTGAGGCCTGCGGCGCAAGCCGCGGATCTCCACTTTGGGAAGTGATTGGGCGACGGCTGCCTCCTCACTCCCGTAATCGCCGCCGGTGACTGCCGGCGGTTCACTAAGGCAGTCTGTTCGCAGACTCAGATACTTTTGGAGTACAAAATGCCGAAAGCAAAAACGCACAGTGGCGCCGCCAAGCGCTTCAAGAAGACGGCTGCGGGCTACAAGCACAAGCACGCCAACAAGAGCCACATCCTCACCAAGATGACCACCAAGCGTAAGCGTCAGCTGCGCGGCACTCAGACCATGAACAAGTCTGACGCCACCCTGGTCGATCGTATGTTGCGCGCCAAGTAATTGGCCCATCGCTAAAGGTTTAAGAGGATAGAGTTATGGCCCGTGTTAAACGTGGTGTAGAGGCGCGTCGTCGTCACAAGAAAATTCTGAAGCAGGCTAAAGGTTACTACGGTGCGCGTTCGCGCGTATTCCGCGTAGCCAAGCAGGCGGTGATCAAAGCCGGCCAGTACGCTTACCGCGACCGTCGTGTCAAGAAGCGTAACTTCCGCGCTCTGTGGATCACTCGTATCAACGCCCAGTCCCGCGCTGAAGGTCTGAGCTACAGCCGCCTGATCGCCGGTCTGAAAAAGGCCGACATCGCCCTGGACCGCCGTGTCCTGGCCGACCTGGCTGTATACGACAAAGCCGCTTTTGCTGCCGTAGTGGAAAAAGCCAAGGCAGCCCTGGCAGCTTAAGTTGCTTCTCAGTAGACGGGTGCGGGCCTCAATGGCCGGTACCCCGAACTGAACCAAAAAATAGGGAAGGGCTGTTGTGGCCCTTCCCTATTTTTTTATGCGGAGCGTCACCAGGCTGGCGCCCGCCACGAGATAAAATGCCCCGCGCGTCCTATCCTTCTCTGGCGCGGGGGCGGGCCCGGAAAACAATGGCCGGGCCGCTGGCTCACGAAGAAAAATTGAATTCAAACGGGAACGATTCAATGCAAGATTTGCAGTCCCTCACCGAACAGGCACTGGCACTGGTGGAAAAGGCCGACGATCTGGCCGCACTGGACCAGGTGCGCGTGGACTACCTGGGCAAGAAAGGCCAGATCACCGCGCTGCTGAAAGGCCTGGGCAAGCTGTCCGCCGAAGAGCGCCCCGCCGCCGGCGCCAAGATCAACGAAGCCAAGCAACAGGTGCAGGAAAAGATCAACGCCCGCCGCAACGCGCTGGAGCAGGCGGCGATCAACGCCAAGCTCGCGGAAGAGACCATCGACGTCACCCTGCCGGGCCGCGGTGAAGAGCAGGGCAATATGCACCCGATCACCCGCACCCTGCGCCGCGTGGAAGAATTCTTCGTGCGCATCGGCTTCTCGGTGGAGCAGGGCCCCGAAGTCGAGAGCGACTACTACAACTTTGAAGCGCTCAACATTCCCGCGCACCACCCGGCGCGCGCGATGCACGACACTTTCTATGTGGACCCGACCACAGTGCTGCGCACCCACACCTCCTCGGTGCAGATCCGCACCATGGAGAAAGCCGCGCCGCCGCTGCGCATCATCTGCCCCGGCCGCGTCTACCGCTGCGACTCCGACGTGACCCACTCGCCCATGTTCCACCAGGTGGAAGGCCTGGTTGTCGGTGAGAACATCAGCTTCGCGCACCTGAAAGGCTGCATCGACCAGTTCCTGCGCGCCTTCTTCGAAGCCGACGTACCGGTGCGTTTCCGCCCGTCCTACTTCCCGTTCACCGAACCCTCGGCGGAAGCGGATATCCAGTGCACCGCCTGCGGCGGCGAGGGCTGCCGTGTGTGCTCCGGCACCGGCTGGCTGGAAATTCTCGGCTGCGGCATGGTGCACCCGAACGTATTCGCCGCCTGTGATATCGACAGCGAAAAATACTCCGGCTTCGCCTTCGGTATCGGTATCGAGCGCCTGGCCATGCTGCGCTACGGCGTCAACGACCTGCGCCTGTTCTTCGACAACGACCTGCGCTTCCTCAAGCAGTTCTGACGGAAGCACCGGGCGCGAGCCCGCCCGGGAGCGCCGAGCCCCAGCTCGGCCAGCAGGCCCAAGGCCTGCCAGCAAAGTTGAAGAACCAAACAGAATTCAGAAAGAGACACCACTATGAAACTCAGCAACTCCTGGTTGCGGGAATGGGTAAACCCGCAACTGAGCGCACAGGAACTGGCCGACCAGATCACCATGGCGGGCCTGGAAGTCGACGGCGTGGAAGCGGTTGCCGGTACATTTTCCGGCGTCGTCGTCGGCGAGATCCTCTCCGCCGAACAGCACCCGGATGCCGACAAACTGCGCGTGTGCAAAGTCGCCGGCCACCCGGACGGCGAAATGCAGGTCGTCTGCGGCGCGCCCAATGCCCGCGCCGGCATCAAGATCCCGTTCGCCCTGGTGGGTGCCAAGCTGCCCGGCGATTTCAAGATCAAGAAAGCCAAGCTGCGCGGTGTCGAGAGCTTCGGCATGCTGTGCGCCCAGACCGAACTGGAGCTGGGTGATGACAGCGACGGCATCTGGGAGCTGCCCGCCGACGCCCCCACCGGCACAGACCTGCGCGACTATCTACAGCTGGACGACGTCGCCATCGAAGTCGACCTGACCCCCAACCGCTCCGACTGTCTCGGCGTGGCCGGCGTCGCCCGCGAAGTGGGCGTACTGAACCGCTGCCCGGTCAAGGGCCCGGAGATCGAGCCGCTCGCCGCCAAGATCGATGACAGCGTGGCCGTGACCCTGGCCGCCGGCGACGCCTGTCCGCGCTACGTGGGCCGCGTGATCCGCAATATCGATATCACCGCCAGCACCCCGCTGTGGATGGCGGAGCGCCTGCGCCGCAGCGGCCTGCGCTCCATCGATCCGGTGGTGGATGTCACCAACTATGTGCTGCTCGAACTGGGCCAGCCGATGCACGCGTTCGACCTGAACAAGCTCAGCGGCGGCATCAAGGTGCGCATGGCCGAAGCCGGCGAGGAACTGACCCTGCTGGACGGCCAGGAAGTGAAGCTGAAGGCCGACACCCTGGTGATCGCCGACGACAAGCAGCCGCTGGCCATGGCCGGCATCATGGGCGGCCTGGACTCCGCGGTCACCGAAAGCACCCGCGATATCTTCCTCGAGAGTGCCTTCTTCAGCCCGGTCGCCATCGCCGGCAAGGCCCGCTCCTACGGCCTGCACACCGACTCGTCGCACCGCTTCGAACGCGGCGTGGACTACCGTCTGCAGGAAAAGGCCGTCGAGCGCGCCACGCAACTGTTGGTGGAGATCGTCGGCGGTGAACCCGGCCCGGTCCACCTGCGCGAACTGACCGAAGTCATGCCCGCCGAGCGCCATATCACCCTGCGCCGCGCGCGCGTCTCCCAGGGCCTGGGTATCAATCTGGCCGACGACGAGATCGTCGATATTCTCACCCGCCTGGGCCTGGAGAAGATCGAGCAGGACGCCGACGGCTGGACCTTCCTGGTGCCCAGCTTCCGTTTCGATATCGCCATCGAATCCGACCTGCTTGAAGAGCTGGCGCGGGTGTACGGCTACAACCGCATCCCCAGCGAGAGCATGACCGCCGAACTGTCGATCGAGCCGCGCCGCGAGAGCCTGCTGTCCCAGCGCGCGCTGGAAGAGACACTGCTGGCGCGGGGCTACTCCGAGGCCATCACCTTCAGCTTTATCGACCGGGACTCCAGCGCGCTGTTCGACCCCGCCGCCGAACCGGTGGCGCTGCAGAACCCCATCAGTGCCGATCTGTCGGTCATGCGCACCAGCCTGATTCCGGGCCTGTGCAAGGCACTGCAGTACAACCTGAACCGCCAGCAGGGCCGCGTGCGCCTGTTCGAGACCGGCCTGCGCTTCGTCCCCGCCGAGGGCAGGGAACTGCAGCAGGAACCGATGCTCGCCGGCCTGGCCTACGGCCCGCGCTACGCCGAGAACTGGACCGGCGGCAAAGACTGGGTCGACTTCTACGACGTTAAAGCCGACGTGGAAGCCGTGCTCGCGCGCCTCGGCACCCAGGGCGAATTCCGCTTCGAAGCCGGCCAGCACCCGGCGCTGCACCCGGGGCAGTGCGCCCGCATCCTGCGCGGCGACGTGGAGGTGGGCTTCGTGGGCACCCTGCACCCGCAGGTGCAGAAGCAGCTGGACCTGCCCAAATCCGCCTACGTGTTCGAGCTCAGCCTCGACGCCCTGGGCGAAGCCCGCGTGCCGGCATTCACGCCATTGTCCAAATTCCCGGAAGTGCGCCGCGACCTGGCCCTGCTGGTGGACGCCGATGTCCCCGCCGCCAGTCTGCTCGACTGTGCCGTCGAGGCCGCCGGCGAAACCTTGACGGACCTCAAGATTTTTGACGTTTATCAGGGCAAAGGTATTGATTTCAATAGAAAAAGTGTCGCCATGGGGTTGACCTTTCAGCATCCGTCGCGCACCCTTAACGACGACGAAATCAATGCCGCTGTCGAAGCGGTGATCGGACAACTAAAACAAAAATACAACGCCAGCCTGCGCTGATAGGGAGCACGATGCTCTCGGGTGCAGGTTGACTGGCATCCCGAGAGCGTCTGCTACCGGGTTGAAAGCCGCCGCGGTTTGGGCCGCTTCCGATCTGGAGTCGACGCCTCTGAATCAATTGGTAGGAACCAATGACAGAGGCACTGACCAAGGCCGGGCTCGCCGAAAAGCTGTACGAAGAGCTGGGCTTTAACAAACGCGAAGCGAAGGAGATCGTCGAATACTTTTTCGAGGAGATCCGCAATGCGCTGGAAAGCAATGAGCAGGTCAAGCTGTCTGGTTTCGGCAATTTTGATCTGCGCGATAAAAGTCAGCGCCCGGGCCGCAACCCCAAAACCGGCGAGGAAATCCCCATTTCCGCGCGCAGGGTAGTGACCTTCAAACCGGGACAAAAACTCAAGGCACGAGTAGAAGAAGATGCTGGAAGCTAGCCACAATAGCGAACTGCCCGTAATCCCCGGCAAGCGCTATTTCACCATCGGTGAAGTCAGCGAGCTGTGCGCCGTGAAACCGCATGTGCTGCGCTACTGGGAACAGGAATTCCCCCAACTCAGCCCCGTCAAACGCCGCGGCAACCGCCGCTACTATCAGCACCAGGACGTGATCCTGATCCGCCAGATCCGCGCGCTCCTGTACGAGGAGGGCTACACCATCGGCGGCGCCCGCCTGCAGATGGAGAGCGGCAGCGACAAGGCCGAGACGGTACAGGTGCAGCAGATCATCCCGCAGGTGATTGCGGAGCTGGAGGGCGTGCTGACCCTCCTGGAGACCTGATTCAGGCTCTCCGGAATAGAGTTCCCAAAAGGCGCAAATCCGGGCTTGCAATCCCGCACCACTTAGGTATGATTTGCGCCTCATCGCAAAGCGATGTCCCCTTATAAATCAAGCACTTAGCGCCGATCTAGGCGAACAAAAGGGTGGTTGGTTTAGCCTTTGTCGGGGTGTAGCGCAGTCTGGTAGCGCACCACACTGGGGGTGTGGTGGTCGTCGGTTCAAATCCGGCCACCCCGACCATAAAACCGTTGTGAATCAACGACTTAGAAGCCTGCCTCTTGAGCGGGCTTTTTTGTGCCTGCAATTTAATTCCATATTAAGTCCCCCAAGTGGGCATAGTGCGAATCCGCTCTGACATCTCATTACAGATGGGAGATTCATCACGCGAATAGTGATACCGTTTGTGGAGCACATTTAAGGATAGGGATAATAACAAGTGGAAATTCTAAACATCATTGTCCATGAGGTTCGCAAGGAGACCGATGATTCAGACGCTCAGGTTATTCCGAGAAACGCCGAGAACCCGGTTAATGAACTTACAGAAGAGCTCTCGACTTCTTTGGAAACACTGTTCTACAAAACTGGCCTAATGAATGGAGGCTTTGAAGAGGTAGAAGAGGGGGCGCCTTTGCCTCGTTTTGTAGAAGAGCTTCAAGCACATTTCGATAATGAGGCCTTCCCGGATTTTGTTACTTTTACCCGCAAAGCCGCCTACTTTCTGGCTGAAGAGCTAGATCGCGCAGGTGGGTCAAAGGGGGGCTATCTCCTTTTTTATCACTATAGAGAATCTGGCAAATCGCATTTAAGTGTAGTGCTGCTCAGGAAGACAGCCGGCATAACCCTGGATGACTCCCTCTCCTTAAATCAAATAGAGCGACTCGACCTAGATAAGCTTCATATGGCCGCCCTAATTAACTTGAGTGATTGGCTTGGTGGGGAGAGCGAAAAATATATTTCATTTAAGAAGAGCGGAACAGCAAAAGACTTAACCGATTATTTCTCTAAGTTTATCGGCTGTTCAGCTTATACCCATGCCCGCTTAGATACGAGACATCTCATTAGTGCTGTCCACGATTATTGTCAGGAAAGTGGCATGACAGCTTCTCAGATAGAAGCAACTAAACAGCGCGCGCTAGATTATTGTAATAGGTGTCTCGAGGAAGGCGAGTCTCTATGGATTGATAAGTTCTCAGCATTCTTAGACGGCGAAAATCGAGAAAAATTGCTTGCTATAGCGCAAGCCGAAAAATACAAATTAAGCAATGAAATAAACCTCGATCATAGAACCCTTATCCGATTTAGGCGGGTAACAATTACTGGTGATGGATTGCGGTTAAATTTTGATAGTGCACTTCTCCATCAGGAAAAAATTGTTTTCGATCCGGATAGCGGGTCTTTGCTCATTAGGGAGCTTTCCCAGTCTGCTCAAGAGAAAATAAAACAAAATCTTTAAATCATGGAAGATAATATCAATATCTCAGAAAGCATCGAATCCTTGATTCGCGAAATGGGCAACGTCCAGCGTGAGCAGGGAGCGGTATGTGGTGTTCTAGAATTAGACGAAGGTTTGCTCCGTACTTTGCGAAGCCTGAATCAGAGTGAGGTTATTGATGGTATCGTTCATGTTGATTCAGTTGATAAAGATGTTGAAGACTTATCCTCTGATGATTTTGGAAAATATGTAAAGGTTAGCGTCATTGAGTCTTTAGCGAGGGATTATATCCACATATATGAATCCCTTGATGACTTAATATCAGTGTCGTCTAACAAGATTCAGATTCCTGAGCGGTTTTACCTGATTGATACCAATTTTCGGCATCCACATGATCCCCCTGTTGGGCCTGTTAAGCACTATTTCGACCTGGTCAAATTTTTGCGAATGTTGAAGGAACGGGCTGATCACGTTAATGGCTTCGCTGAAGAGGTGGATGCTTTAGTATTTTTGCATAAATGTAGGTTTGACCTGCAGATTGTGTATGCATCTGGTGATTTGACGGATTCCCTTGATGGAATCTCCATTGTTCTCGGTGAGCTTTGCGGTGAAGAGCATTTTGAGCAAAAAAATAGCATATTGAAAGAAGTTCTCATTGGTATGCTTGCTGATCGTCAAGAAGACGATAGGTTAAGTTTTTTAATAGGAAATTTTGGGGAGTTTTCTCGCAGATTTAATGAGAACTACCAGTTTTTTGTGTCTGAATTTTCATTTGATACCGTTCGTATAGAGTACGAAGAAAAGAAAAGAGAGTATTTGATAAAGCTAAATGATGTCTTTGCTACCGCACAAACCAGAATGCTGGGTGTGCCCGTTTCGTTAGCGGTTTCAGCATTTAAAATGTCTCCATTGGTTGGTGCGGCAACGTTCTGGACAAACACTCTTCTACTTTTGTCTGTTATTGCTTATTCTAAAATGATGGCGATGCTTATAAAAAATCAAAAGCACACCATACAGTCGGTAAAGAGTGAATACGACAGCCATATGACTCGCTTGCAGCATCAATTTTCTGGCCAATACGAAAAAATCTCTCAAATAAAAGTAGATTTAGATGAAAGATTTAATTTTCAAAATGACTGCTTGAGTCACTTTAGGCTGATGTCCTGGGCTCTTGTTTTTATTGTTTTATTTATATTTTTATTTTACTTGCCTTGGGGTGCGATTGTTCAGCACATAGAATCAATTCACTTTGGACAATTTCTTTCTGATATCAAGCAATACGTTCTTGAGTCCCTGAGAGTTCTGCTAAACCTTTATCCTTGGTAAGCCATATAGCTTAGTAAAAATCTTAATTGATTTGAAATTTATACTATAATTTTAAATTGCCTTATCCTTCGGAATCTTGCTTTACTCTCTCGCCCATTCTGTCTGACAATTCGTTGAGCGTAGCCAATAAGTTTGACATGGCTCCTGTGTGCAAACCTGGCTGTTCTTCTTTGATGATTTTAGAGATCTCAAGGATCGCAGCTTTAATAACCCCATGCTCAGGCTCGAAAAAGGTTTCAATGTTGCTGAAGTTATACTTTTCTCTCATGTAGCCGGAATATTTAAATATTTCATAGCTGCTCCAATTATTTAGTGCAAAAATAAAATTTTGCGTGCCTATCCTGTTGAGGAAAGGGCTGTGTTTTAATTCTTTGA
This sequence comes from Microbulbifer sp. SAOS-129_SWC, assembly GCF_039696035.1. Taxonomy (GTDB): domain Bacteria; phylum Pseudomonadota; class Gammaproteobacteria; order Pseudomonadales; family Cellvibrionaceae; genus Microbulbifer. The sequence goes on along the minus strand of NZ_CP155567.1, from coordinate 2,737,546 downwards.
CAGCTTCATTTTTTACCTCATCCCAACTCCGGCAGAACCGCTCTATAAAATCTTGGTTTTCCGCCTCAGACCGGGCCTCCTTTATCCTTCTTGTCTGCTGTTGATACAGTTCTCTTACTTTGTCCGAAGTGATTCCGCTCCATATCTGGTCTTCAGAAATGCTTGAAAAGTCGAAGCATTCTGGAGCTATTTCACAGCAAATCTTAAGTACTTCTTCTTTAGATATCCTTTTCTCATCGATGTATTTATTTTCTATCATGAATAGAGCAATGTCGCAGGTTCGATACCACTTCCTTATCTGCAAGTTGTTACTTGATCTAATATAATTTACCAGCTCTTGGGTTCCGTCAGAAAATTCCTTAGAGCTCATTCTATGTTGAGCAGCTATGCTAAGCATTTTTTCTAGTAGTGAGCTTTTTAGTGGGAGTTCTAAATCGATAATAATATCTTTAAATTGATATAATCCGTCACAGCAAAATGTTAATAGCTTTTCATTTACGGTGCCAAAGTCTCTAGAAAAAATGTTGTCAAACATTCTCTCCTTGTGGCTAAATTCGAATTCTTCGTCAGAATTACTACTTTGCATTTGTCTGTTTAAGTACGTTCTAGCAAGTTGTATGATTTCACCTTTTGAAAGGTGAGCCTCTAGATTCGCGTAGCAAATGCGTATTATTTGTCCTAAAAGTTGAGGAAGGGCTTCTTCTAAATTGACTTCGGGATTTTTTTTGATTTCTTGTGAAATTTTTTGAAACTTTGAGAGGGCTCGTTTTAATACTCTTAAGTTGGAGGAAGATAGTGTAGTTACTGTAAGTGAAATCTCATTGTAAAGATTGTCGTCATTTAATTCTTCAAATTCGACTTTTAATATTTCAAGTATCTGATCTTCACTGAGTTCAAATTTAACTTTGTCAACAAATACTTTTTCTATATCTTCTTTGGATCCTACTTTGTCCTCGTTCGCGATTACAACAATTCTTATATTTTTTGATTCGGCTAGATTTAAGCACTCGCCCAGAATATTTTTTACCGTTTGGGTTTCTGGAATTCGCTCTAAGTCATCAAGTATGAGAATGCAGTCATCTAGTTCGGAGTATATTTTATATTTGTATGCGCCAGCTACACCATTTAGGATCCCGCCTAGACCTTTTTCACCGAGATTTTGACCAACGCCATCTAAAAATGTTGTTGCAATTTTGGTAATTTTTGAAGCGTCGTTTCTGTTGGATATTGATAGTGAAATAATTCTATCTCTAAAATCTTCAATCCCTGAAACCCCGTACAGTGAAAAATAGTGAACTTCTGATGAGAATTTTTCTTTAATTTCCTCTATAAGGCTATCTTTCACGAAAAAAGTTTTTCCGCTCCCCCAGCTTCCATTTAATAAGACAATCTGTGGAAATGAGGTGTCCTGTAGAAGTTCAATAACTCTTTGCGAGTATGAAGAGTATGCACTTTTTTCACTTGATTTTTTATTCATTTTTTTGCAGGTGAATATTTTTCTTAGGGCTTTCATTTAATTTAATAATTAGGGCCAGAGTAAAATTTTGACATCTATTTTATCTTTCGCTCTCGATTAGAGTAATTGGGGTCAGAGTAGAATTGTGGCGCCTATTTTATCTTCCAGTTTCAAGTTATTAGGGCCAGATCAACCTTTTGGCGCGTTCTTATTTTGAGATATATCGAGCCTAAAAAATTGATCTAACCAATGATTGAATGCTATTGCTGGCAGCCAGCGTAGGCTTCCTTATAGCTTTTGTTAAAGCAGCTTACGAGCGAGTCCACAACGTTTAAATTCGGCGGCCATTCGATGGCGACAGGGTTTCCCCTGGCATCGGTGATATTTAGTTCTTCTGGTTTTTTGACGCTGGCGAGCAAGTCTCTATATCGGTTTAGGGCTTTTTTATCCTTTTTCAAAAAGGCAATGCTGGCCTCAACATAGTAGTTCCAACCCGTGATGTCGGTGTCTGCAGGGTGCTTTGATTGCTCGAATAGGGGGATTGCTCTGTCGATCTCGCCCATGCTGGCTCGTAACTGGCCTTCGTGCCAATAGAGTGTTGTGTCTTCAGGGGCATTACTATTTCTGTACTTTTGGAGGAGGTCTGCAGCTGCGGACTGACATTCCGCATCTTTTGCCAGTTCCCTCCAGCCGCCATCTGGATCTTGATCAAAGGATTTGAGGTCCAGACTTAACAGTTTCGTCTCGTCGTAATGGCAGGCACCAAATGCGTGAAGAGAAAAGGCCATCAATATAAGTATAAGATTCTTCAAAACCAGACTCCTTTTGTCGCCGTGATCGGCGCTATTCCTTTTATGTACGATTTCGCCTTTCAATCAAATGGCAATGTGGGGATCAGCTCGAAAATAACAGAAGTAGGGCGGGCCAGGGTGATCCAGACGTAGTAGCTACAGATCAGCTCTACGGTGCTGTATTCCCTATAGCTCGCCACCTGGCGATGTCGACAGCGCTTTCAGGTTTTCCAGCACCTTTTCCGCCCGGGTGATATTGGTTGTTAATTCCACATTGTCCGGGGCGAGGGCCTTGGCATCGCGCCAGACGGCGACGGCCTGTTCGATTTCCCCGTTGCTGTACAGCTCATTGCCGTGCCGGATTGCGGTTTCGACGCGGGTGTGCAGCTGTGACTGAAACCGGGCCTGTAAGGGAGGCAGCAGCGGGTTTTGCGGTGCCTGTTGCTGTAGCTGGCTCAGTTGCTGCCGGGCACTCTGCAGGTCACCGGCGTCCAGAGCCTGCTGCAGCTCCTCAATACCGCGCTTGTTGTCCGCCTTCGGGCTGGTCTGGCTCACATGGCGTGGCGGTCGGCGGAGGTGGCGGTTGGCCTGGGCCAGGTCCTGGTCGATGCGTTCGCGCTGTTCCTTGTCCTGCAGCAGGTCGTTGCCGTACAGGCGCCGTGCAACCTTCAAACCGCGCTGGGCCAGCGTATAGTCCCCGCGTTGCAGGGCCTGTTGCGCATGATCCTGTAGTTCTTCTGCCGAACTGCGGCATTTGCGGTGGAAATTCTGCAGTTCCAACCAGGTGAGTATGCCGGGGCCCTTCAGCTGGCGCAGGCGCTGGTAGGCCTCGGCGTCTTGCAGTAGCCGCTCCCCGCGGTGGATTGCCATATCCATACGCACCCGTTCTTCGCGCAACTCGCGCCGTTCGGAAAACTGTTGCTGCGCGCTGTTCAGCGTCTGGCTGTCTGGCAGGACCTCTGCGGCCACCTGCAAAACCCGCTCGGCGCCGTGCCAGTCGCCCTGTCTCTCCAGGCGGCTGGCGCTGCGGATCGCGCTGTGTTCGAACTGCTGCAGGCGGCTGTGCAACTGCCTGATTTGCCGCTGCTGGTCCGGCGTTGCGGCATCCAGTTCTTGCAAGCGGTGGAGTTCGGCAGACTGCTGGCGCGCCTGTTGCAGGGTGTCGGCAGGCAGACCTTGCGGCGCCTGCTCCTGAATCGGCATCAGGCTGCACGCCGGGAGCAGCGGTAACAGTAAAAACCACAACAGCGCTAAGCGGCGGTTACACATGCTCGGCTACCTGCGGAGTCCGTTGCTGGGGTTGGGTATTCAGTAGCTTCTGCAGGTTGGCCTGCAGCAGCGGTTGATCCTGGTGGTGGATGTCCTGCACCGAATAGAGGCCCACCGGCGCCGTCTTGCCGCGGATCGCCAGGGTACGTTCGGCCTGGGCGATGATGCGGGCCTCCAGCGTGGTGAACAGCTGCTTGCGAATAATGGTTTGATCCGGTTGGGCCTCGCTGCACAGGCGGGAGGCCAGATTGACGGCGTCGCCGACCACGGTGTATTCCATCCGCTCGTCGGAGCCCAGGTTGCCGGCCAGCATCGCACCGCAGTTGATGCCGATGCGGAAGTGTATCTCGGGGCGGCCGTCGGCGCGGCGCTGCCTGTTCAACTGCGCCGCCAGTTGCTGGATCAATACCGCACAGCTGACCGCGTTGAACGCGTGGTCGGAATCGTCGTCGAGCACGCCGAACACCAGCATCGCGCAGTCGCCGATAAACTTGTCGACCACACCGCCGTACATTGCGCAGGCGCGCGATATGTAAGAGAAATATTCGTTTAACAGCGCGGATACCTGGCTCGGCTGCAGCTTTTCCGACATGGCGGTGAACCCGGTGATATCGGCGAACAGCACCGTGGCCTCGATCGGCCGGTCGACCAGACGCACCTCGTCCAGGTTGGCGAGGACCTTGTCGGCCACGTTCTTCGACACGTAGCGGGAGAACACCTGCTCGACCTGCGATTTTTTCAGCAGCCCGGCGGCCATATTGTTGAACCCCTCGAATAGATAGCCGAGTTCGTCGTTGCGCTGCTGCTCGATGCGGGTGGCCAGGTCGCCGCGGCCGATGGCCTGGGTGGCCTCCATCAGGTGGTGGATCGGCAGCGACAGGCGCCGGCTCAGCCAGTAGGCCAGCAGGGAAGCCAGTACCGTCATGGCGAGGGTGGCGTAGACAATGGCATCGTGGGCTTTGCTTGCGGCCTGATCCATCTGCGAAGCCGACAGGGTCACCACCGCGGAGCCAACGCGGACATCCTGGTAAGTGGCCGGGGCGGTAAAGCTGATCAGGCGTTCGGGAGATCCATCGGCCATGTGCCGGAACCAGGGGCGGGATACGACCCCGGCGGCATCGAAGGGCATATCGGTGGGGGCCGGCTGCAGACCGCTCGCCGACAGCAGCTCGCCGTCGAGCGTGTATATCGCTGCGCCGAGGATTTTCTCGTCCTGGCCCAGGTTGGTGGTCAGCATGCGCAGGTTCAGGCTGTCCTCGGACAGAATCGGCTCACTGGCCAGCTTGGCCAGCTGCGATGCCATGGTGTTGCCGAAATCGTGCAGCTGGGTGCGGATCAGTTGGTTCTGGTTGTTGCTGATAAACAGCCCCAGGCTCGCCATCCCCAGCACCAGCAGCAGAGTCATGACCAGCGCCAGCTTGAACGCAATCGGGATATGGCGGGGCAACAGCTGGACAAGACGCACCTGTAGACCATTGGCAGCGTGCCGCAAAATGCCTTTGGCCTTAGTGATCACCGGGGAGACTCTCCTTATTGCTGGTCACCTTTATTCGAGTGGTGAGAGACCAGAACTATACCAGTTCTTGGGCAGCTGGTTGACTAGTCCCGGCTTATGTTTTGTCTAAAAAGTAGACAATCTGGTCGATTTATTTGCGACTGGCGAGTGCCGGGCAGGGCTGTGGCCTCTGTGGTGAGAAATGTGGCCCGCTGGGGGCACGGCAGGCCCGGAATAGTTGGAGGTTGATTGATTTATGAGCGGGCACCGGCACGGGAAGGGCTGTTTAAAGTTTGTACTGCAGGCCGGCTTGCCCCGGCGAGTGGGTTTGGCTTTTGAGGACTTCGTTATTCACACAGCGTAGGGGATTCAATATCATCTGTGCGTATGGAATGTTTGAAAAGGAGCTTCAAACCGTGGAATACGATCACGGCAAGCGGGTTACGCCGAATTACCACGAACTGTCACCCCTGGAACGGGCAATTGCTTCCTTTGAGACGAAGGCTCGTGACTACCACCAGAATACCGCTCCCAAGCCCAGCGAAACTCCAGCGCAGCGTGCAAAGCGTGAAAAGGAGCTAAAAAAAGCTCTGCGCCATTTGGAGGTAGAGAAATTAGCCGCACTTACCCAGGTTCAGGTCCAAACACAATTGCACGAATACCGGGCAGAGTTGATGCCAACGGATGGAGGGACGCGGCGGGAGCGAGTAGCGTTGCGAGAAGCAATGGCCGCTGAGAAGCATCACCCCACGAAAGTGCTTGCCAGGTTTATGCGCGCAGATGGCCGCCCCCAGCCCAGCCCCCGATTCAGCGCACATCATATCGTTCAGGGAAAGGGGCGAACCGAGCAGGCCGCCTTTGCCCGCATACAGTTACATTTCTTCGGTATTCGGATTAACGATCCGGATAATGGCGTGTGGATGCCACGCACGAAAGCGGATAAGGGGCACTGGGCAATGCCCAAAGCTGCCGCTCATTCTGAGGTCCATACGTTCAATTATGAAACGTGGGTCAGTAGTTCAATTCAACACGTTGCGGGGACAGTAGCCTTCCGCTCGAAGCTTGTTGTTATTCGGAACCTGCTGCGCGATGGCCTGCAGCCAGATTACGTGACTCGCTCTTCGGATCAGTAATTGTTATGACTATTTACAAAATATTTGCAGACGCAATAAATTTCCAAAGCTTCAGTTATGACAACGAGGACTTTCTCGATATTTTAGATCCTCATGTTGGCGAGTTGCAGGCGATGCGACTGGGTATGGTTGATACGCCGGTAGCCAATTTCTGGGAGCCCCTTGAACTCTCGTTTTTCCAGAATGAAGGTACTGTCGACTTGCCGGATATAGGGATATGTGGTCCAAGTTTGCTAGGAATGAATCAAAAGGCCTACGACGCTGTTGCTCCGCTCATTGGACCGTTGGGGGAGTTTTTGCCCTGTCAGTTGCTGGGCGGAACTGGCTATATTTTTCACTGCCTCAACTTTAAGTCGATTAGCGATGATCAGGTTGCTTATAGAACTCAAAATGGTATGGCTTACGAGGTGGAGTCTTTAGCTTTTCCAGGCGAAAGAGACAGTATTTTTATGGCGCAGAATGCTGTAACCGCCGATTTGTTCTGTAATGAATCGGTGGTGTCCGCGGTAAAAGAGGCCCGATTGACGGGCTTGGTGTTCAGCGAAAACCTGGCTCGAATGGTACCGGCATAATCACGGCCCCCTGGGGGGCGACGTCAGTTCTGTGGCAAACAGCCCGCAACGTTGTCGCGCGGTCAGCGCGGCGGCTCCCATACCGGTTGCCACGGACTTGGCTGGCGGATGTTTTCGGGCAGGGCACTCCTTTATTTATCTCCATATTTATACCGAAAGTATTCGATCTCCGACTGGTACGCCAGTATCTGTGCGTTTGTGCGCTGCTTCTCAGGGGACGTACGGTCACTTTTTTAACGTTTACAGCGTTTAAATTTCGTGACTAGAATCCTCTCGCCAGCCACTTTTTGATCTTCCGTGGTTGTGATGTCAGTAAAAAAGCAGTTTAAAAATAATAAAATTTTTTCCAATAAAAACAGCGACAACACGCCCAATCATCCTCAATCGCCGGCAAACAGCCGTGTGTCCAAAGTATTGTATTGCCGATGTCTGCTTCTGGACGGGCCGGCCCGTGTCAAAGGGTTGGAGTTCTCCCCTTAATGGATTGTTGCCGTGTTGCCAAATCAAGTTCACAGAGAGAATAAGGTTCGGCACATGATGAAGAGACTGATCCCCGTATATCTCGGGATAATTTCCCTATTTGTTCTGCAATTACCCATGGCTGCGCACGCAGCCAATTTACCGGCCGACAGGTACACGCTGGCGCTGGCCCACAGTGGCAAATGCGTGAATGTGCCCGGCGGCAGTACATCCAACAACGTCCAGCTGGAACAGGCCGGTTGCTCCGGCGCGCCGGTGCAGGATTTTGATATCAGCCCGGTGGGCGATGGCTTTTACAAAATCATCAATGTAAACAGCGGCAAGGCCATGCGCGTGCAGGGCGGTTCCAAGTCGGCGGGCGCGGCAGTGGTCCAGTACAGCTGGTACGACTACGGTTCCCAGCACTTCCTGCCGCAGCAAAACGGTAGCGGCTATATCCTGCGCAATCGCAACTCGGGCATGTGCGTCGAGCTCTCGGGTGCTTCACAGGGAGACGGAGCCCGGCTGGTGCAGATGTCGTGTAGCGGTTCACCGCAGCAGACCTTTGCCATCACGCCCGCCGTCGATGGCGAGCGTACTCTGGCGTCCGGCCGGTATACGGCAAAGGCAGTGCACTCGGGGCTTTGCCTCGATGTTCCGTCATCCAGCACCGCCAATGGCAAGCAGCTGCAGCAGTGGGGCTGCAATGGCACCGCCGCACAGCAGTTCGACTTCATCTATGCGGGCTCAGGCCAGTACGAAGTCATCAACGTCAACAGCGGCAAGTGTATCGACATCTACTGGAGCCAGACCGGCAACGGCACTCCGGTGCAGCAGTACAGCTGCAATCAGGGCAGCAACCAGCGCTTCCTGGTGGAGGGCACTGGTAACGGGGCTTTCTTGATAAAAAGCGCCCTGTCAGGCAACAAGCCGATCGATGTGTCCGATGTGTCCATGGACGCGGGGGCAAAAATCCATCTGTGGGATGAGCGGGGCGGCGACAACCAGAAGTGGACGCTGGAACCGGTGGTCTACGCGCCTGCCGTGCAGGACGGCATCTACAACATCGTTGCCACCCACAGCGGCAAGTGCCTGGATGTACCGGGATCGAGCACCGCCGCGGGAACCCAGCTGCAGCAGTACGCCTGCAACGGCACCGGTGCGCAGGCGTTCGAGCTGCTCCACCAGGCCGACGGCTACTACCGTATCCGCAATACCAACAGTGATCTGTCGCTGTCAGTGCGGGACTTTGCCGACGCCGCCGGTGCTGCAATCGAGCAGGGCGAAGGCTACGGCAGTGATAACCAGCTGTTCCGCTTGGTGCCCTATGGTTCCGGCTACGTGCTGCGGCCGAAGTCCAGCTACCAGTGCCTGGGAGTGAACAACAACCCGTTTAGCCTTGGCTATCAGGAGCTGGAGCAGTACAGCTGCGATTACGACAGCAACCAGGTCTTTGCGCTGCAATCTGTATCCACCCCTGCCACTTACGCCGCTGGCCCGGTAGCCAACAAAGACACGATCGTGTTGTTGCACGGCTTTACCGGCTGGGGCCGTAACGAATTGTTGGGCTTCAAGTATTGGGGCGGCGGCTGGACAGGCAAGCGCGACCTGCAGGAATACCTGAAATCCCAGGGCCACAATACCGTCACCCTGGCCGTCGGGCCGATCAGCTCCAACTGGGACCGGGCAGTGGAGGCCTACTACCAGTTGAAGGGCGGCTGTGTGAACTACGGTGCGGTTCATGCCGCCACTTATGGGCACGCGCAATTTGGCCGCTGTTATCCGGGGCTGCTACCGAACTGGGATGCCTCCCACAAAATCCATATTATTGCCCACAGCCAGGGGGGCCAGACGGCGCGGGTTCTGCTCAAGCTGCTGCGCGACGGCGCTCCGGAGGAGCACTACGCAGCCGGCACCGTGTTCGAGGGCGGCAGGAACTGGGTGCACAGTATTACCACGGTTTCTACGCCCCACAATGGCACCACGCTGACCGAGTTCTTCAACCCGCTGGATATTACCGAGCAATTGGTAACTTCTATTTACCGGGCCGCGGGCCTTGTCAGTGGCGAGAACGTGGTCTACGACCTGAAACTCGACCAGTGGGCGCTGAAGCGCCAATCCGGGGAAAGCTGGGAAGACTATTTCCACCGGGTCAAGGACCAGAGCCTGTGGCAGGAATCGCGCGATACGTCACTGTATGACCTGAGTGTGGAGGGGGCCCCCTACATCTACGGCGGTGCTGTTACCTACCCTGATGTTTACTACTTCTCCTATTCCACCCAGTCCACTTTCAAGGGGTTGTTCACGCAAAAGCAGTATCCCGGTGCTGCCACCTTCCTGCCGTTCATGCCGCAATCCCTGTTTATGGGACAGTACAAGAACAGCAATCTGGGCGTGGATGCCAGCTGGTTTGCCAATGACAGTGTGGTGAACACCAACAGCATGGTGGCTCCGATGGGCGCGCCCCGGCAGGAATACAACGGCCTGCCGGTACCCGGCGTGTGGCAGCACATGCCCAACAAGTCCGGTTGGGATCACCTGGACGTGGTCGGGTTGTTTACCCTGAAGGATATCAATCCGATGTACTTGAACCAGGCGGAAATCCTGGAATCCCTCGACTGACGGGTTCTGCCAGATCCGGAAAGCAGTAAAACATCGGCCGCCGTCACTGACGGCGTGCCGTGTCGGGCCAGCCCTGTATCCGGCTGGCTTTTTTTTATCTCCTCCTTATGCCACACCGCAGTGCACTGCGTATTTATGCGAACGATTCATAAAATTTTAGTAATCATTACCAGGTGCTGTGCAGCGGCTATGTTATCTCCGGGAAAAATGCCGCAGATCAGTGCTTGGCGTTCAGGAATGTTTCATTGGTGGGTTGGGTCATGGAGTTTGGGTTGAAGTACCTTTTACTTGCAGTGTTGCAGCGCGGCGGTCGCCTCGAAAATCTAGAAGGTAAGTGGTAGAGTGCGCGGACATTATTTTTTAATTTTTATTGCTTGTCAGCTTTGTTGTTGGCCCGCCGAATTCTTATTTAAATAAAGTCGAATAAATGCCTAGATTGCTATTGTTTTTGTTGCTGCTTCTGTCAAATACGGCATTGGCGGCGAGCTTCGACTGCCAGAAGGCAGATCGGGTGGTCGATAAAATTATCTGCTCCAATGAGCGGCTCAGCAAGCTCGATGAAGATATGGCAGCCTACTATTTCAAAGTCCGGGATGTTTTGCAGGGCAAGGCCTCTGCCGCTCTGGTTCAAGGGCAGAGAGACTGGCTGAGGCAGAGGCCCAGAAAATGTCCTTCCATCGATGCGGACTGCCTGATCAAGCTGTACAAATACAGAATTGTTGAGTTGCGGCGAGAACACGAAAATCGCATTCCATATCGGTCCTCGGGAAGGAATATCTTTAGTGGTCTCGAGGGCGCATGCGGTTTTGGCAGGGACGTGATTGCCAAGAATACACGGGTCTATGCCGGTGGTTCCTATGGTGGCAAGAGGGTCGGCCGCTCAATTGACGACAGCAGGCACAAGACAACCCAATTTGAGGTGATTGTGAATTCCCCGGACAAGCCGGTGGCATTGATACTCGGTGCCTACGAGCCCTCTGTGTGGAATATTTCCTGGACTCGGGGCACGAAGATATCCGCCGTCGTCGCCACTGGATACTACCGGCAGGCGGTGGCAGGGTTGCCCGGCAATGTCCCGATCCTGGTCAGCAGCAATGATAGCGACGGGCCCTGCGGATATCTCTATATCAAACAGCGTTACCTGAAGAAGATCAACCGGTTATCCGGCAAGGTCTTCAACAAGGATGTCAGTATGGTGTACTACGCCAAGAACGGTACGCTGGTCTTGGGTGATCCGATTCAAAGCAACCTCAAGCTGTACCAGTCTGACGACACGCCAGTGGAGACTTTTTTCGATACTCCCGCCCCGACCGTGGATGCGAAAAGTATCAATGATCTCCTGATGCTGGGGTTGATCCGCAAGGCCACGCGCGAGGACCTGGACGCCTGGCGGGAGCGCAAAACCAAATTTCGAGACAAGGACTTGCCGCCGGTAGCACCCGGGTTTCCGATAAAGTCCTCTGACACGATCAGCCTGCACAACGCCTATGTGATTCTTGGCCAGATAACGATGCCGCCGGGTTTATACGGGGGGCATTCGGTCAATTTCTTTCTGCCGGAGGGGGTGCCGTACCCGAAGGGAAGCCTTGGTCATTCCGGGCTGTTCGATTTTTCCACCATGACCTGCACGGGTATTCGTTGCCCGGGTGGACGACTAATACGGAGGCCACACCCCAGATCCATATCGTTGCCGGTCACCGAAACAAGCCGCGGGGTAAAAACCGGCAACGGTTACGGGGCGCAGTGATTTGCGGCCGGGCGCTGTCGTGCGCAATTGATTGTCGCTGGCCGGCCGTTGAATCGGACAGCGGCGCCAGATTAGCTCTGGCGCCGCTATCGAGAGCTCCGTCGAACGGAGAGCGCTGCCCGCCGGCTCAGGCGCCGGCTTTCTCATCCCGGATGACTGTCAGCCCCTGCTGAAATGTCGTGACGTTAAAATCGGGAAACCTCGATTTGAACTTGTCCGAGACAAAAATATTATCCACTGCATAGCGCGGTAACAGTTCCGCGGCGTCCCGAATTGTTCGATTGAACACCCCCGCCAGACGCAGCTGCCATCGCTTCACCACCTTGTAGTCCGCTTTCACGTCAAAGATCTCAGCTGCCAGGTGGACGAACTGCCGGTAGGTCAGGCGATTGTCATCGCAGGGCAGGTGCCAGGTCTGCCCATAGGCGTCGGGGGTATTGCCGAGGCGTGCCATCGCGCGGCTGGCGTCCGGGGTGTAGATCAGGCTGCGCAGCGTGTCGTCGCGCAGGAATACCCTGGCGGATTTACCGGCGAGCAGGTTCTCGAGAACAGTCGAATTGGTGATGCTCTGGGTTTTGCCCGGGCCGTAAAATTCCGGGGCGCGGCAGATCATTGCCTGCACCCGGCCTTCTGCCATCGCGCCGAGCAGATCGCGGGCGATTGCCGCGCGGACTCTGCCTTTTTCTCCATAGGGCAGAAAGTCCGTTTCCTCCGTTTGTGGTGCAGCGGTCTGCGGGTACATATAGGTGTTGTCGAAAAACACCAGTTTGGTCCCGTGCGCTGCGCAGGCCTCGATGACATTGCGCATCAGGGTAGGCCACTGGTCCACCCACAGCTGCGTATCCATTGGCAACCCGGCCGTCAGGTAGGCGATCTGCGCGCCCTCGACGGCCTGCCTGGCCTGTGTCGCGTCCAGTAAGTCTGCCCTGAACAGCTGGTCCGTTTCGTTGACTTTTTTCGGCTGGCGGCTCACCAGGCGGATCTCGCTGGTAAAGTCGCGTTTCAGTTGCGCGGCCAGCTCGCGCCCGATTTGCCCGCTTGCACCCAGTATCACTTGCATGCGCTGTTGCTCCATCGTCGTTGTCCAAACCGTGACTCAATGGGGGCTCAAGGTGGAATTCGCCACAGTGGAATCGCCCCGTGACGGTGGCTTCTCCGGGGCGGCCCAAAAGGAACATCACCGCATTTCGTCGAGTGGTGATCTTAGGCTTAAAGCCAACTTTAAGGTCAATACCTCTGTGCGGCTTAGGCTTCAGGGCAGCGTCGCAGGCTTGACCTTAAAGTAGTGTTTAACCTTAGAGTGCCGGGGATAGGCTGTTCACGGGCAGCCGCCAAGTCCCTGGTCAGTGCAGGTTACGAGTATGAACAAACGGTATACAGAGGTCGAATTCGGGGCGCACAATGTCGAAGTCGTAGAGGGCGGCTATTATGACCGTTTCCGCATGAATCCGGACCTTGACGAGGTAGCGCGGGACCCGGCCGCGGGCAATATCGACTGGTTTCGCCGTATTCCCAAGCAACTGGTCGATTCGCGAGTCGGCCCGATATGGGCGCCGAATTTCTATTACCGCACGAGCAATATCCAGCTACTGTTCCTCGCGCCTCTCGAGCGGTTGCGCGCGGAACTGCCCATGCCGCTTGAGCCGCTGCGCGCCTTGCCGGGTTACGGGTTGGTGGCGCTGACGTTTTTCTCCTACGCCGTCTGCGATAACGATCCCTACGACGAAGTCTCGATTGCCGTGGTGGTTCGCCGGCCCGGCGCGCGGGGTTCGCATGCGCTGGAGCTGCTCAATTCCATGCGGCGCCGCAACTTTTATGCCCATGTGCTGGCGCTTCCGGTCGATACGGAAATCGCGCGGGTGCGGGGCCTCTATGGCTATCAACTGCCCAAGTGGGGTGCGGAGATCGATGTAGAGGTCGGTGCGGATGTGAAGGCGAAGTTAGCGGCGCTGGACGGCAGGCCCGACCTGGAACTGAGAGCGCCACTGCCAAAACTCCAGCGCGCAGAGTCACAGTCCCACATGGGTACAACGACCATGGTGCACAGGGTGGACGGCGCCTGGCATCAGACCGCGGTGCAGAGCAATACGCTTGAATTCGCGCAGCGGCTCTTGCCCAAGAATGTCAGCCTGACGCGCAGTGGCGGCCCGCTGAGCCAGCTGCTCGATGGGCTGGGAGCCTCTACTATTATGCGCATGGATGTGGTCAAGGATGCGCAGGTGGTCCTGAATCTGCCAACGCCATTGGCGGCGCTCGACGACTGCGCTGCGCAGGATTAGTGACGTCGCGCTTTTTTCCGGGCGGATTCGGTTTTATTGTCTGCGAGGGCAGGGCGCTTCCCGCTGCCCAGCCCCATCTGCGACAACACCCGCTTGGCATTGGTCGCACAGTCGATGTCCTCCGGCTTGGCTTCCACCTGCGTCAGGACCTCGGCCAGGTGCGCCTTGCTCTGCGCCAGTTGTTGTTGCAGTGCTTCAATATCGTCGATCTTGCGCTTGATTGCGTTGACCAGCGAGCCGTGCTGCCACTGTTCCAGGCTCGCCGGTAGCAGCGCACGCAGCTCGTCGAGACTGAAGCCCGCTTGTTGTGCGGTGGTGATGAGGTTCAGCATCACCACCGCTTCATCCGGGTAGCTGCGATAGCCATTCGCCTCGCGTTCGACCGTCTGCAACAGCCCTATGCGCTCATAAAAGCGGATACGCGAGGCGGCGAGGCCGGTGCGCTGCGCCAGTTCTCCGATCTTCATCTGGATGGCCCTGATTGGATAACGCTTAACGTTAACGTTAACTTTAACATTAATGTTTGGTGGCGACCACGCAATCGGGGCGCCGCTCAGGCTGTGTGGTCTCCCGAGGCGTGCGTGCGAGCGCGATTAGCTTCCCTTGTCTGCGGGCATAACTGAAAACTTCTTCATGCCCGCGTGCGGGCAAATATTGTGTCGAGCTTTCCGCCCATCAAACCTGATCCGGCAATGCCTATCTTGATATTCACTTCGCCCGTCTGGGGTTTGGGAACCGTTGGTGGCACACCGGTTATCGATCGGATTTGCGAATCGTGGCTGTTAGCGGCCCTCTCTTGCGCATGATGTCGGTGCCTGAATCGAGTGTGCCCAGCTTCACCAAACCGTCGGCGTGGCGGAAATCCTGGTAAAAAATGGCCAGGTTTCCACGCGGGGCGTAGTAGGTTTTATCGCCCGTCCTGGCCGCAAAGCCTTAGGGCGCACCGATGGTTGACCGTTTCCCGGGGAGATCGCTGACTTTTTCTGTGGCGGCGTAGTCTTCCAGTGTCAGTGACAGTGGAAACAGGGCGAAAGTCCTGCGCGGCCTGACTGTTGCCGAGGGTCGCGGTAATCGTAGTTCCCCCTTTTGGGAGTCTGTGCGTTTATTCAGTAGAGTATTGGACTGGTTTTCTTGCCCAATCCTATGGATGGAGGGTCTTTTTGTGGTGACAAGTGGCGGGTGGGAGTAGAGTTGCCACTGAGGAGGACCTTGTAAGTTATGGCTAATCGGAACCACATTCAGCAGCTCCGTGAGCCACAGGTTGGTGCATTGCACCGGGCCGTGGCCGGGGTAATCTCCAGGCACACCAGCGGGGAGGGCGACTATGCCACGGCGGTCCCGAATCTCGGTTTTTTCCGGCGTGAGCGACCTTCGGAGCCGGATTTCTGCCTGATCGAGCCGAGTGTGGTAATGGTTGTACAGGGCGATAAGCGGATGGTGATTGGGGGGGAGACCTATCCCTACAATACATCGAACTTCCTGGTTACATCGCTGGACCTCCCGGCCACGTCCCAGGTGATTACCGCGAGTCCGGAGAACCCCTGCCTCGGCCTGGTGTTGAAGCTGGATTTGCGCATGCTGGCGGAATTGATTGCCCAGGGCAGTCTGATACCGCCGCGTGACAAGGTCTCCGGCAGCAGTGTCGGGCTGGGCGCGGTAACCCCTGGAATTCTGGAGCCGTTCAACCGCCTGCTGAATCTGCTTGATGAACCCGAAGCCATCGAGGTGCTGGCGCCATTGATCGAGCGCGAGATTCACTTTCGCCTGTTGATGAGCGACCAGGCGGCGCTGGTCCGGCAGATTGCATCGGTGGACAGCCATGGCCACCGGGTTGCCAAGGCGATCGACTGGCTGAAATTGAATTTCGCCGCGCCACTGCGCATCGAGGAACTCGCGGCCCGCGTACAGATGAGTGCTCCGACCTTCCACCACCACTTTCGCCAGCTCACTTCGATGAGCCCGCTGCAATACCAGAAGTGGCTGCGTCTGAACGAGGCCAAGCGGCTGATGCTCAACGAGTACCTGGACGCGGCCAGCGCAGCGTTCCAGGTGGGTTACGAGAGCCCGTCACAATTCAGCCGCGAGTACAGCCGTATGTTTGGCGCGCCGCCCCGGCGCGATATCGAGCGTTTGCGTAGCCAGGCCCAGGGCGCGAGGCTGCAGGGTTGATAGTGTCAGCGGTTATGCCGTTGCATTTCAGTATTCCTGGCTGGTGGGGCGGAACAGCACTTCGTTGATGTCCACGTCCTCCGGCTGGCTCATGGCGAAGGCCACTACTCGTGCAAAGGAGTCTGCCGGGATCGCCTGCTCGTAGACTTTGTCCATACGCGCAACCACATCGGCATCGGTGATGGCGTCGGTCAGTTCCGTTGCCACCGCCCCCGGGGAAATGATGGTGGTGCGGATGTTGTACGGCTTAACCTCCTGGCGCAGGCCCTCGGAAATCACCCGCACGGCGTGCTTGGTGGCTGCGTAAATCACACCTCCGGGACCGACCTTGTGGCCGGCCACCGAGGCCACATTGATAAAGTGGCCGCTATTCTGTTTTTGCATCACCGGCAGTGCGGCGGCGATGCCATACATCACGCCCTTGATATTGACGTCGATCATGCGATCCCACTCGTCGATATGCAGTTTCTCCAGCATCGAGCTGGGCATCAGACCGGCATTGTTGAGCATGACATCGACACGGCCGTGCGCCTGCACAGCCGTGTCCACCAGCTGTTGTACCTGCTGGCGGTCCGTGACGTCGGTCTGTACTGCGGCGTTGTCGCCCAGTTTGAGTTCCTGTGCCAGTGCACTTAGCTTGTCGATTCGGCGCGCGCCGAGCACGAGTCTGGCACCCTGCTCGGAGAGTAGCCTGGCGGTTGCTTCACCGAGACCGCTGCTGGCGCCGGTGATTACGACAACTTTACCGTCGATATTTTGTGTCATCTGTTTGCCTTTCCCGTTTGTGCGGAATTTGAACATGAACAATATTAGTAATACGGCGGACATGCTATTTCCACTGCTTGCGCCGGGTTAATTGGCGGTGTATTTCGCGGTGATTCGTTGTATTGAATAGCATCGCTCGCCGTAGCCTGTTAAGGATTAGGCAAGAAATCGTACGGATCCGACTATCTGTCCATTTGGGTATGCCTGCAAACTGTCAATGTACTCAATACCGGATCACCGCAGATATCCAAGTGGTCGGCGCCGGTATGCGCATTGCCGCACCTACCCCCAACAAATCTTTAAGCGAAACTTCAGATAGATATCAGAGGAGAGTTACCGATGGATATGAAAATATACCGTGTGGGATCGCAGCCGTCAGTGCCGGGTCCGGAAGAGTACTTTACCGGCCGGGTGCGCATCGATCCGCTGTTTAACTCACCCGAGCCGGCGCGTACATCCGGGGCCCTGGTGACCTTTGAGCCGGGCGCCAGAAGCGCGTGGCACACGCACCCGCTCGGGCAACACCTGATCGTCACTGCCGGTTCCGGCTGGACCCAGTGTTGGGGCGGGCCAAAAAAAGAGATTCGGGCCGGCGACGTGGTGTTCTGTAACTGCGGTAAAAAGCACTGGCACGGCGCAACGGACAAGACCGCAATGAGTCATATTGCGATACAGGAATCGCAGGATGGTTCTCCGGTAGAGTGGCTGGAGAAGGTGACGGATGAGCAGTATTTTTCGGAGGTGGAGCCTGATTAATTCTGAGATGTGATCGAAGATATACTGGTTGCTGACTCTGCGCCTATCTCCTCCGGGTAGGCGTATTGATCGTGCGGCATGACCTTGCATTAAATTACCGGGGAAAGTCAGCATGGTCCTGATGCTAGACAATCCGCTCCATGATATCGCCAGCAATCTCGCGCACATCGATATCTGGATAGGTGAAAACAGACTCCGAGAAATCCAGCGCCAGTCCATTCTCTTCGTCCCAGTGGGCGGGCTGGAATATCGAGACCTCCAGTCCCGACCCGAACGAGGCCAATGTTTCATCCCAGCGTTCGCTCCACACTTCGCCGTATATTGCCACGCTGGCTGCGACGCGGCCGAACACGCCGACGCGGAAGGACGGCGAGAAGGATCCGCGCAGGTCCAAGTCCAGCGACAACCCGGCCAGCGGCGTCCAGTCGAGTGACAGGTCGGCACCGGCGTCCACATCGAATTCGAGGGCAGCGGTGATTCCCACTTCGCCGGTGAGGTCGGCAACCGCGGCGCCCACACCGAGACCGCCGCCGATATCCAGTTCGATTCCGGCATCCATGCCGAAATTCAGTTGGCTCTCGCCATGGATCACCGCCGAGTCCGGATCGCCCAGCGTGTATTCGATATCGGCGTGGCTGTCGTCGAGGGTAGCGGGACCGATCGTCGCGTATCCGCGCAGCCGCCCGCCGATAAAACCGAACACGCCGATCGAACCGACCACCGGAATGGAGACACCGAAGATCGGGAACTCGATCCGCGGGAAGGTCATCAGGTCGCGCTCGCGTTCGATCGCCTCGAACAGCGTGATCGAGGGGGGCAGGGCGATACCGCCGCTCAGGACAATTTCATCGTCGGGTGTATAGCGGACGCCCACCGTGCCGGTCAGGTAGGGGCCGAATGCGATCGAGATGGAGCCGCCGCCCCAGGCGGCGAAGGTGTCGACGGGATCGCCTGACTGATCGAATTCGCCTTCTTCGGTGACCGGATAATTGCCGATGGCGAAATCGAAGTTGCCGGTGGCATTGCCGATCGCCAGGTCGCCCGCTCCGCGCAGAATCAGGCCGCCGTTGTCGAACGTCGCGTCCAGCGTACCGGTAACCCCGGGAATGGCGAAATCCGCCGAGCCGGTACCGCCCAGTGCCCAGGCGCTGGTGTCGGGATCGTAGGTGAGGTTTACCGTTACTGTCGCGTTCTCGACCGCGGGCCAGGACGAGGTATCGAGCGTGACCGTGCCGCCGATCGAGATACCTTCTTCCGCACTGTAGCCGATCTCGATAGTCGCGGGCTCGGACTGACCCGGCAGTTGCACCGAGGCCTCGCCGTCGAAGACGAAGTTGCTTTCCTCGTCGATACCCACGTGGATCGAACCGGACTGCAAGCCGGGGACGACGCCCTCGCTGATACCGAGTTCGGCGTCGAAGGCCCATGCCTCATCTTCGTAGCGGACGCTGATGGAGGCCGGATCGACGAAATCGAAGTCGAAATCGAAGGTACCCTCGATTCGGGTGCCGACACCGCTCACCGAGCCGCTGCCGATCTGGTCCAGCTCGAATGCCGCGGCGCCGCCGAACAGCAAGCCATCGTCGCCCATGGCGAGCGTCAGGTTGGCCTCGGTCACGCGGAAAAAGCCGAAATCCAGCCGGTCGGTGGGGATATCGACATCGAGGCCGATACCGTATTCGGTGAGCCCGACGGTGGCCTGGAAGCCGTCGAACATGGGGTGCGTCGAAGTCAGCGTGGCCGAGAGTTCCATCGCCCAGGCGTCGCTCAGCCCGCCTTCGCTCAGTTCAAGCGGGCTCGCACCTTTGAGTTTGGCCGGATGTTGCGCTCGTTCATTCACCAGCGCCTCACGCACGCGGCTACGATCAATGTATGCGCCGTAGCCGAAGCGCCGATCGAAGCACAGCGGCAGGCGGATATCACTCTCGACGACGATGCGGTCGCCTTTCACTTTCTGGCCGGTGTCGCGGTCGTAGTAGGTACCGACGCCGCCGCGGACCTTGCCGGTGATCGCGCCGATCTCCTCGTCTGGTTGCAGCGTGGCTGGGTCAAGCCCCGAACGGAGTGTGGCCGATTCGATGCGGAAGTTTTTAATGAAGTCTTCGTTCTGGTCGCCGAGCGGCTTACCGCCATAGGAGGGGTTGCTCAGGTCGGAAATATCGATGCGCCGGAAGAAGCCGCTGTCCTTGCCCAGAAACCACAGCACCGTCGTCGGTGAGCTGCCATTGGCACCGGCGACGAGGCCCAGCTCGCGCAGCCGTTCGAGCGGCACCGCCTGTAACAGTTGTCGCTGGCCGAACTTGATGTGTTTGGCGGCGATGATCTCGTCCACCGTCCAGTGCGGGGTGTTGTCGCCGATATCGTGGCCGCCCGCGACGCGGGAAAAATACAGCCGCTGCCCGCGCGGCGTGCGCGAGAAGTTCGACACATCGTGGTTGGCATTGCGGCCCTGAAAAAAATTGTCTTCCCGCGCGCGGCGGAACAGGTCGTTGATCTCGCCGAGCACGGTGTTGCGGATGCGCGAGCCCGAAGAGCGGTTGGCCGAGTTTTCCAGAAGCCAGATATTTGGAATTTCATCGGGCCCACCCAATTGATATTCGCGGTAGTGGTCGACATCGAAAAAAGCCGGACGGCCGTGTTTGTTCCAGTTGGGGATCGACAGTTCGGGGCGCGCCAGCAGTTGGGACCTGGTGCCGGCGAGGATCTGCTCGGTGGCGCGGACCTTGAGGTAATAGACGGGGTCACTGTCGTTCTCGGAGGTTGGGTTCGGGATGAACGCCTGGATTGCGTCTTCGATCCGGGTATTGTTCTTGCCGATGTGCTGCAACCAGAGTTGGCGCTGGCGGGTATTGCGGTCCCCGGTGCGGGTCGTGTATTCGAAACCCGACGCGGGAATCAGCTCCTCGAGCGTGATTCCCCTCAATGGGGATTTGCCCTTGATCTTGCCATTGACCTTCGGCAACTCCAGTCTCGGCATGCTGAACAGGCTGTCGCTCTGCGAAAAGTCGAGGGCGAAGCCGCGATCACCGCCTTCGCCCTCCCATGTTTCGCTGACCTCGACATCGCCGGGGTCATCGCGCTGGATGATATAACCTTCGGTCGCTCCTTCGGACTGCTGCAACACGTGCGTCAGTTCGTGCGCGAGTACACGCAGGTCGCGCGGGTCGCTCGCGGCGAAACCGTCGCGAAAGAAAATGTGGCGGCGCACTGCGAAGGCGCGGGCATCGATCGCGTCGCCGACCTCCGTGGCCACCGGATCGTCGTGGATGCGGACTTTGTCCAGCTTGCGGTGGAAATGCCGCTCCATGCGCTCGCGGGCCTCGCCCGGCAGCGGGCGTCCGCCCTGATCCAGCCGATCTACCAGCTTGCGGGCAAGGTCCGGCCCAAGTTCGGCGCGACGGCTCGATGCGGAGAAGGGGCTGGGGGCGACGTCCACCGGCTGGCCTCCGAAACGTTGCGCGGCGTGGCGCGCCTCGGATTCGAAGCCGGTGTTGCGCGGCTCGATATAAACCGGCTGGTAGGATTGTCGTTGTGCGCTGGCAGCGGCTTCCGCGGATATGCCGCTGCGCCGCGACCGGGTGGCCCCGGGTGCGTCGGTCGTCTTTTTCTGTGCCTGCGCCTGTTGTTCCATTTCACCGGGGCTTCCCGAACACAAGCTTGACGCGTTGGCCCTTCTTCACCGACTTGCCGGCGGCGGGTGTCTGTTTCAGCACCCGCGCGCCCCGGCGCCGGGCCGCGTCTTGGTCGAACTCCGGTTCCTCGATGCCCTCGGCCTCGAGCAGCTTGAGTGCCTGGGCGCGGGTTTTCCCGGACACATCGGGCATGGTGGGAAGCTTCTCCACATCCTCCTGCGGTTGGGATGCTGCCGCGAGCACGAGAACGGCGCCGTCCTCAATCTTTGCACCGGCTGCGGGGCGCTGCTCGATGACCACACCTTTGGGGCCGTCGTGCGCTTTGGTCTGCGTCTCGACCTCTTCGATTCCGGCGCGACGCAGGATCGCCAGGGCGTCCTTGCGCGCTTTGCCGATCACGTCCGGCATCGACAGACCGTTTTCGTCTTCCTTGCGCTCAATCGAGATGACCAGCGTTACGCCCGCATCGCCGAGCGCTTCGCCCGCCTTCGGCTTCTGTTCGAGGACCACGGCGGCGGGTCCGTCGCTGGGCTCCTCGCGAATCGTCGGCGCATCGATATAGTCGGGTACGAGGATTTCTAGGGCCTGCTTTCGCGTGCGCCCCACGAGTTCGGGCATCAGCCGCGCGGCAACGCCCATGCATAGGCGGATTTCACTGTCTTCGCCAACTGCCGCCCCCGCATCCGGGGTCTGTTCGACGACGCGGCCCGCTTTTTTGCGGTCCACCACCTGGGTGAATTGCACCGCGGCATAGTGCAGGTCGGCGAGCGCCTTGCGCGCGGCTTCTTCGGTTTGCCCGATCAGGTCGGGCATGGTCTGCTGCGGTTCGGGCCCGAGCGAAATACCGAGCAGCACAGCCCCCCCCGCGGGCAGGGAGCGGCCGGGCGCCGGTTCCTGGTGAATAACCGTCTCCGCGGGAGCGTTGTCCGTATGTGTTTCGTTGTAACGGATGCGGAATTTACCCAGCTCGCCGAGTATCGCGCGCGCATCAGTGGCGCTCTTGCCGACGAGGTCGGGCATTTCCACGCGCTCCGATGGCTGGTCGGGTACAGGTTCGACTTTGCCGCAGCGGCCAGTGGTGAAATCGCGCGATGCCATCAGCCCCGGCGTCAGTGCCAGGGGGCGGCCGTCGAGCACGGCGAGTTGCCCCTGGGC
Source organism: Microbulbifer sp. SAOS-129_SWC (assembly GCF_039696035.1). GTDB lineage: Bacteria > Pseudomonadota > Gammaproteobacteria > Pseudomonadales > Cellvibrionaceae > Microbulbifer. The sequence continues at coordinate 2,715,246 of NZ_CP155567.1, read as the reverse complement.
GTCGCGGATCTCGATCCGCGCCGATTCCCCCGTCGCTGCGGTGGCGATGGCAAAGTAGCCGAGCGTGTTGATCGGCGAGCTGGCAATCATGCAGCCGTCGGCATCGATCAGGTCGGCCTCGCCGCCGCCGGTGGGCGACTCGACATGGCCGAAGATGCGCGCGGTGTCGTTGTCGATGTGGGCGGAGAGGCGTTGCATCGTGGTGTGCGTATCGTCCAATTCCTCTGCCGCGCTCTCGGCTGTGCCCTGGGCGTGCGCCAGGGATACCGACCGCCAGGCGAGGGTGTCGGCATATCCCGGTTCGCGCACGAATCCGCTCCAGCGCGCCGCGCGGGCCGTGGCCTCCTGTGCGGCGACGCGGCGCGCCTCGTGCTGTGCGCGCCCCTGTTCGAGGGCATCGTCTAGATCGGACCCCAAGCGGTCCAGAATGCTGTCGCTGAATGCTTTCGCCATGGTGGCGCCTCGCTTCTGTCAGGGGTGAGTGTTGCCCGGCACGGACGGCATCGCGGGGGTCACCCGCATCTGTGTCATCGCATGACTGGCGTGATTCAGGAAAGTGGTGTTGTCACGCCCGGCAGTCAGCGCCGCGCTGCCGACGCCGGCTTCCGGCCGCGATTCGATCCGGTTTGAAACACACTGGATCGACAGCAGTCCGGCGGCCAGCAGGTGCAGGAACGCATCGCTGTCACTGTGTACCGACTTCAGGGTGTTGTCGCTGATCTGCACGTCATAGGGCGAAATCACCGTGACCAGCGCAGGGGTGACATCCTTGCGCGTGAAGCTCTCGGTGCGGATGTGGTTGTTCTGCAGCTGGATCACGCCCCGGTCGCGCAGTGTCGAGACCTTCATCACCGCGTCGACGAGGATCTTCAGGAAGCCGTTCGACTCGAAGTTCCTGGAGGCGGTTTTTAAACTGCGGATGATGGTCAACAGCCAGATCAACACCTCCAGCTGCGGGAACTCGGAATTGACCACGGATACCGAACTGGCCAGCCGCGGCCGGGCCGGATTGAGGCGCGGCGTGAGCGTGGTCAGGTGGTTGTCGGCGATGTGAAACGAGCCGGCGCCGCGCACATCCAGGCTCATGCCGAAATTGACGCTGACCTGGTTGTTCTGGATACGCAGGGCCTCGGTGCGGGGCAGGTTGAACAGCCTGGCGATGTCTGCCGCCTTCGCGGGGTAATTCCATTTATTCGCCTTGCTCCCCGGGGCCCCCACGCTGGACAGTACTTTGTCGCGGAAGCCGCCGCCGGTGACGGGTGGCCCCCACACCGGCGCCGCTGCGTCGATCAGAATACCGCCCGCCACGCCGAGGATATTGCGATTGCCCGAGCGCTCGAGGCGGCCGACCTCGAGGATCTGGTTGTCGTGAATGTGACAGGTCTGCACGCCGGCGAGGTAGATGCCGGCGGATGGACTGCGATGATCGTTGCCGATGCCCTGAATGATGTTGGCTCCGATCTTCGCGCCGTGCACCACTTGCAGCGCGATGCCGCCGAAGCCGATCTCCTGCAATTCTTCATCGTCGAGCGTCGAGGCGACGGCCACCCGGGCGCAGTTGCGGATGTGGTTGCGCTCGGCCGCCAACGCTTCGACGATGCACTCGCCGGCCGTGGGGCGCAGCGCCAGGTTCCACGATGGAATCGAGATGCCCGAACCGCCGAGGTCGGCGATCTCATTGTCGATGATATGGACATGGCTCACCGTGCCGGCCGGAACGTAGAGCGTCCAGTCGTCATCGTCGTCATCGGGTTCCGGCAGTGTCAGTGTCGGGTCGATACCCAGGCAACCCTGCAGCGCTACCTGGGTGATGCCGATGGGGTTCTCGACAAAGTCGAAAGTCGCGTTCGAGATTGCATCCCGCGCGGCGGCGACGTGCTCGGACAGCGCGTCGCTGTTCTCGAGCAGGTCGCTGCCGTTCACCTTTGCCGCGCGGCTGTTGTGGGTCCAGACGGCGGTTTCGTCGACGGCCTTCATTATCGGGGCACCCAGCTCGGCGACCAGGTCCGCCTGGCCGTAAGCGATGCCGATCACGCGGATCAGATTCAGGTGGCACAGTGTGATGCCGTGGCCGAGGCCGCCGCCAATAATATTGCGCGCGATCTGTACGCGCCGGCTGCCGGAGGCGATCTGCAATCCGCCGAGTGACATCAGCGTCAGGCGCGACGCGTCGCAGCGGAAGCGGTTGTCAGCGATGTCCAGGTCGTCGCCACCGACAAACGCGAGCGGGCGCAGTTCGGCGAAGTCCTCGGCCGGGATGATTGCCGCTTCGGCGCGGGCGAGGAAATCGCAGTTCCGGATCCGGGTTGCGTTGCCGTCGACCAGCGAGATGGCCGAGCCCTGGCCGATGGTGTCGATCCGCTCGAGCGCCAGGCGCTCGGTGCGCGCCGCTGCCACGGCGAGGCGGTTGCCGTCCTCGATGGTAAAGTCCCTGAGCGCGATACCCGCGCAATCCTCGATCGTCAGCACCGGCCGGCTGTCACGACTCTGCGCCAGCCGCGTCTGCCCGCGACAGCCCTCGATGGTGATGTTGACGCGATTGCGCAGCGACACGCCGCCGCTGTGGGTGCCGGGCAGCAGGCAGATACGCCCGCCCTCGTGGGGCAGGGCGGCGATGGCGTCTTCGAGCCGGTCAAAATCCCCGAAGCTGGACACACCGTTGCCGACCGTTACGGTGCAGCATCCACCGACTTTCCACAGCGGCCGGACCCTGCGCCGGCAGTCGTGGAGATGTCCGACCACCGCGCCGTTGTCCAGCTGCCAGTGGATCAGCGCGATCAGGTCGGCGGCGCGGCGAATGTCGCCCGGCGGCTGGCCGCCTGGTTCGAGCATGCGCTGCGGGAACACCGTATCGTTGGCGTTTGCGCGCACACTGAAAGTCCACTGGTCGCCGGCGCAGCCGGGTTCGACAAAATCCAGGCGGACGCCGGTCTCCGCCAGCGGCACGTCGGCGCCGGTAGCGCTGGCGGTCTGCATGGCGATAGCCGGTGGCTCCCAGAAGCGCACGAACAGGAAGGCGCCGTCGCCCTGGGCCTGGTACCAGTCGCGCAGGTCGCCATCCACCGATGCGCCGAGTTCGACGGTTTCTTCGCCGGGGTTATAGCCCTGCTGAATGGCGCGGAATCGACCGAGTGGCGCGGCGGTGACTTCGCCGTTCGGCAGCCGGCTGTCCCAGGTCAGTAGCTCGGCGATCTGGCCTGCGACGGGAAAGCGTGAACTGTCGTCGAAGGGCGTCACGAGCCGCAGGGTGGCGTCGTCGTCGAGCGTCGCGCGGTAGAGTTCGCCGCCGTTGCGGTAGGCCCACACAAAACGGTCTGGCGCTGTCAGCATCACCTTGATGGTGTGATTCATGCGCCCGAAATAGCCCAGCGCCTGTTCGGGCGCACAGGGGTTGTCCGGCTGCTCCACGGTGCCCAGATGTACCCGCAGGCGTCCGCGCGGGCGGATCGCGGGGGAGGGCAGGTCGACCTCGGCACAGACACCCGCGAGCAGATCCAACACCTCCGCTCGCGCCTCGGCACAGGTGGGCGAGACCCCGGGCAGGATGCGGACCTTGGGTGAGGGGCGCACCCGGGTGGCCGGATCGCTGCGCATCGCGACTTCGTCCAGTTCGCTATCCTCGACCACCGTGACCGCGAGTGTACGGCTGTCGATTACGACGGCGTCAAAGCGTTCGCCGCCGGCCTCCGAGATCTCGTCTTCTTCCGGCCAGTCCAGCGCCATATGTGGCTCGAGTGCGGCGGACAACCCGTGCGGCTGTGCGCTGAACGCATAGCTCGCGGGATTCCTCAGCAGATCGCCGTCGAGCAGGTAGTGTCCGGCGGCGAGATCGAAATCGACCCTGCCGCCCACATTTCTGAGTCCGTCGGCCCGCCAGCCATCGTCGGCGCTGCCCGCGGGCGCAATCCAGGCCCGGGCCAGTGCCTCGTCCCGGTCGCGATGGGCGTCGAAAGCGGCGTTGAGGTCCGCGTCGGTGATCGCGCCGCCGCCCTCCCAATAGACGCCGCCGTACCCCTGGCGTGCGTCGTGTTCCCTGGTAATGCGGCGTTTCATGAGCGCCCCCCCGTTTCTTCGTAAATCTGTGCATTTTGCCCAACGGGCAGAAAGGTACTGACAACCCGCGCCAGGTCTTCGCGGCGCTGGTGCCAGAATCTCGCATTGCCGACGCCGATCTCGGTGCGGTTTTCGCCGCCGCGCAGCAGGCCGGTATCGGCGAGGTCGGAAAGCGCGGCGAAATCCGGATCGCCAAAGCGGATCGAACGCAGCGATGCCGGCGGAATCGTGCGTTCGTAGTCGACGCACTCGAACCGACGCGGCAGGCGGGATGGTTGAATATCGGTGATGCCCGCGTATCCGGCTACGGCACTGAAACGCAGGCAGGACTGTTGCCGGTTGGTCACGTACAGCGGTCCGTCAAACAGGCAGTTGGTGGCGAATATGAGATTCGCATGGCAGGCGCCGAGCACGGTGGAATTTTTCAGGTGCAGCCGCGCCAGCGCCACCGATATTGCCGGGCGTTCCGCGTCAATCGACTGCACGATGGAGTCGGAGATGCGGATCTCGCCGGCGTTCAACAGCGACGGGTCGGCCCGGGTCTCGACAATCGGGCCGGTGATCGAGCGCTCGATCCGCAGCTGCCGCACCGAGCCCTCGATTTCCAGGGTGACCGCGGGAATGGTGCGGGCGATAGCAGGGTCGAGCCGCGCCTGTTCGCCGCCCGGGTCGAGTGACACGTGGCGCAGCGTCACCGTCTCGAAATGTCCGTCGAGGATCAGCCGGGCGCGGGCGGGCGGCGCCGGCACATCCGGCCCGCCCACGCCGGTTTCGATGGGCGCGTCGGCGAGCAGGCCCAGCCACAGCCCGTCGATGATCAGGTGGTTGTCCTGTCCATCGGTGCCGACGACGGTGAAGTCGCGCCCGACGTCACCGGTGCGCGAGACAAGGTACGGCCGCGTGCGATCGGCCGCCTCGAGACGCAGCGTGCCGGCGATCTCGAAGCGCCGGTTGGCGGGCCAGTTCCACACGTAGCGCCGGTTGTCGCGGAACGCTTGTAGCCCGGAGGCGGGTGGGGTGACGGGCACCTCGGCATTGGCATCGTCGACCGCGGGGCCGAGATCGATATCGCTGGTGCGCGGAAAGGTTCCCGCGCCGACTCGATGCACCAGGCCGAGATGGTGAAATATCGGGCGGAACAGCTCCGGTGGCACGGCGCCATCGTCCGGCGCCCCGGCGAGCTGGATGCAGCCACTGGCAACATCGAGCAGCAGCGCGGCGTCCTGCGGCCACTGTGCCGGCGGCATCCAGCGCGACAGATTGGCGGCGACGGTTTCGAATGGTGCGCGTTCCCTCGAGCCATCGGCGGGGCCGATATCCAGATGCACATCATCTTCTATCTGTCGCGCCTTGGCGCAATTGGCCACCAGGCATTCACGCAGCAGTGCCCTCTGGAAATTGTTGTACAGCGCGGCCGATAGCTGGTCGGCGAGAATGCGCTGGAAGGCCTGCCGGGTGCGGAAAACCGTCCCGATCCACGACGTCAGCGCGGTCGTCAGGCCCGGCGAGGCGATGGTGTCGAGCGCGGCTTCGGTGATTTCGAATTGCGCGTCGTTGAAGCGGGCACAGCGCATGGGCAGCGGGAACTCTTCCGGACCGTCGGGCCAGCGACCAGCGCGGTGGTCGAAGGTTGCGCTGTGAAACAGCGGCGCCGCGCGGCCCGAGGGATCGAGGGTCAGACGTGTTGCGTCGAGCCAGAACGGCGTGGCCAACTCCACCCGCCAGCTTTCGTTGGCGAACAGGTTGTAGTGGATGGTGGCGTAGTCGAACGAGGCCGCGCGGCCCCGGCGCGGGCCAAAGTCCGGAAGGCGCGCAAATTCATCAAAGGCCGGCAGCGCCGCATCGTCCACCCGCGGGCCGGTCAGTTCGGGCAGGCCGCCGACGGTTCCCTCCGACAGCGGTGCCAAGCGGAGATACGCCATGTCCAGTTCGTGCGGGGAGCGCGCCAGCCAGCGCTCGATCTCGCGGACGTAACCTTCGGTGCCGACCACATCGGTAATCAGTGTGTCGAGCAGATAGCGCGTGGTCTTGCGCCGGTGGTAGTCGATGAAATTCGCTGCCACCGTGCGGTTGGCGCGGCTGTTCTGTGCCGATAGCGTCTCCGCGCCGACGAGATCGGCGAGATATTTTACCGCCCAGTCGTCCGCCAGTTCGATCGACGAGGCACTCAAGACCCGGTCGATCTCGCGCCGCATTTGCGCAAGCCGGTCGGCCATGGCGCGGATCAGGACTTCGAGGCTGCCGTTGTCCAGATCGTTGTTCCAGTAGAGTTCCGGTATCCAGGAGTGGAGCTTGCGGAAGTAGTATTCCTCGAATCCGTCGCGCGCGCGGCCGGTGATCGGATCACTCATCGCATCAACTCCAGATCCAGTGTCGCCTCGATATATTCGTCCGCGGCCTGCGCGATTGCGGTCGCGCTCTCGCTGCCGTCGAGGCTCAGTCGTTCGACGCGGAGGATGCCGTCGATGCCGTGGAGTGGTGCCAGCAGCTCGGTGCGGCTCCAGACGTGGCCAATGTGCGCGCGGCGCGGGGCGAGCTGGCCGGTAAATTCGTGAAAGTAGATTTCGCGCACACGGCGTTCGACCTCCGCTGCCCGTGCCGCGGGCGCCAGGCGCAGCGTCAGTCCGATGGTATGCGGCGTGGGCCGCGCACTAACCACGGTGACGAGGCTGCCTTCCGGCGCGTGGCCGACAAGGTAGTCGCGGAGCTTGCCCGCCAGCGCGGCGTCGAAGCCGCCATCGAAGACCGCGGTCACCTCGACCGCGGTGCGCTTGCGAACCTTGTTCCAGTAAGGGCGCGCGCGCGCGGCCAGCGCGCCGAAGTTGCGCGACAGCACCGCGTAATCGTTTGCCGAGACACAGCGGTCGTTGGCCGAGATACGCGCCGGCAGCACGAAGCGCAGATCCTCGGCATCGTCGCCCTTCAGCCCGCCCAGCGCCGGAAATGGATTGAAGACTTTCTGCACGCCGCCGATCCGCCCGGCCAGCGCATTGATGGTGAAGGCGTCCGGATTGTCGCCGCTGGTGCCGTGCCGATAACGGGCGGCGACGTTTTTCTCGCCGGTATTGGCGACACCGCCGAGAATCACGTGCGCCTGTCCATCCGCCTCGATGCGCAGCGTATAGACGCGGTCGTCCGCTGCGACCCCGAACAGATTGGGTACGTAACGCCACGGGACGCTGTCGACAAAGACTTCGATGGCGGGCTCGGGATCCGAGAGGTCGCGGCGCAGGAATGTCAGGGGTTTCTTCCCCAGCCGGAACGTCTGGTAGCGCCGCCCGCTGGCGCTGCCGAGGGTTTCCACCACTGTCTTGCCCTGATCCACTGCCACGAAATTGCCGTGAATTTTGAGCGGCGCTTTCAGTACAAGTGCCGGCGTGGCGATCGAAGACAGGTTCAGCGCCGTGCGGCGGTTGTGCGGATTGACGTCCAGGCTGCCGCTGATCGCAACGCTCCTATTTTCTGCATCGACTACGACAAATTCGCCCTGGTAGTCGAGGTCATCGCCGGGGTATTTCTCCTCGACCTCGATGCGCCCGTAGAAATCCGCCAGCGTCACATGCCTTTGCGGCGCGCCGATCAGGTGCGCGCCGCGCCGGACGCCGTGGAAGATCCTGTAGGGTTGGCCGGAAGTGATGGAGGCGTCGAGCTGGATTCGCGTCACCGGCGAAAACACCGGAGCGGTGTCGCTGGGAATGCGCTGTATGTTGTCGAAGTTTACGTCGCTGATGCGGCCGTACACCAGCTGGCCATTTTCCGTATTGATGGCGGCAATATCCTGATTCTCCATAAAGCCCGGCTGTACGCCCTGGAGCTCCAGCCAGTTGCCACATTGGCCGCAGCTTTCGCTCTGGTTGACGAAACTCTTTATCTCGATATCACCGAGGTTGCGGCCGGCGAGATCCGACAGCGCGCCGTCGACTTTCAGCTCGGCGTAGCTCTCGCCCGAGGGAAATTTGTCGTTGGTGATCTCGTCGAGAATTGCGGCCGTGCGTATCCTGCCGCTAGTGAACAGGACTGGCTCGTCCACGCGCAGATTGCGGAAGGTACTGCCGATCGCGACAAAGTCGGGATCGAAGGTGGTTGCGCGCGGCGGAATGGCGGTCATCGCATTCAGTGCGGGATCGATGGCGGCGTCGCTGACCGTCTCAAAGCTCAGCGCCGGGTGCTGGTCGGTTCCCGCCGAGGTCACTTCGCGCCCGGCGGGGAGGATGACTGGCGCGCGGGCATCGGAGATCACCGCGAGCCGCGCCATCGCCGCCAGGTTCGGCCGCGGCTGATAGCCGGTGAGGGCGGCGAGCTGGCGCAGCGAATCCTCCTGCGTGGCGGTCGCGAGGTGCTGCTCCAGGGTCCACAGGTGGTTGTAGAACGACAGGTTGTCGAGCAGCGTCGCCAGCCACTCGAGAATCATCCGCCCGATGTCATCGTCGGGGCCGCTCTGCCAGTGCGCGAAGGTGGCGCGCGCGGACAGCGCCTGGAACACCTCGATCCGCTGGTCGGCGAAGAGTTTCGGCAACGGGCGCCCGTCGGCGCCCACAAGTGCCGGGAAGCGTGGCGGGCAGAGGCAGTGCAGGCCGTCGGTGGCGACGCTCATGGGGCGGTCTCCTCCGGCAGTTCGGTGGCAAAGATTTCGAGACGGCCCAGGTCGGGGCGCAGTGGGTCGTGTTTGAGTACCGGAATCTGGTCGGGGGCGCTGTCGAGAAAACTATCGGTGAAGTCCTTGAAATCGAGCTCGCCGCGCCAGCGGTAGCGGATACGCAGGATTCGGGTGACGCCCTGTTGCGCGGCGATCCGTGCCTCGAGCGCGGCGCGGTAGAGGCGGCTGCCAAACGAGAGGTTGGCCGGGTGGAACAGCGCTGCCGGATCGTCGGCGACAAGCGCTTGCTGGATTGCTTCGACGACGTATCCCCAGGGGGTGCGCGGATCGTGACAGAGCACGATCTGCAGATCGAGCGGGCGCAGTGCGGCATCGGTGAGATAGGCCGGTCTGCCGACGAGGCGGATTTCCTCCAGGAAGCGGGTGACCTCGGCGCTGACGTCGCTGCGCAGTGCAAGGCTGTCTCTCGGGTCGGTGGCCACGAAGGTGCCGGTCCAGGTGCCGAGCCAGTAGGATCTTGCGGAGACCGCGTCGATGTCGTCGCGGGCCGCGACCAGTTCCTCGTAATCGCTGTCGCGCACGGCGCGCAGTTGTATCGCCCGGGTGGCGTGGGGCACGGTCAGTTTGGCCAGAGCCAGTGGTTCCGCAGCTTGTGCGTTGTCGAAAGCCAGTGGGTTGGCGGCCGACAGAATCGCGCCCGGCATCGGCGCGCTGTGGGGTGCCTCTGCGGTTGTCTCGATATCGGTGAGCAGGCGCATGCGGTCGGGCGGCAGGTTGGCGTGTGTCGCCCATGCGGTGCGGTAGCGCAGCGTAAAGATCGAGCCGTCGGCGGGTGTCAGGCCGAACCCGTTGGCGCCGAAGCGCAGGCACCAGCCCGGGTCGCCGATATAATCCCGGTGCTCGCGGCGCTGGCCGCCGTCGAGCCACTGGAATACCGGCCCCCAGTGGCCGGCTTCCACGGTCGCCGCCTCGTCGGTTGGTCCCTCCGCCAGCAGGTCGGCGACCACCCGCCAGCGCTCCGGGAGCCCGCCCCCGGGAATGTCCCGCAATAGCGCCACGTCCGGTGTGTAGCGGCGATCCCACGGCATGTCGCTTTGGGCCGGGCGCCACGCCAGGCCGTCGGTCACGGTGCGTGCCATCGGAAAACGGTAAATAACGGGACGCGTGGCCACCGCGCCGGACAGCGGGCCCTCGCGCTCGATCGCGGTGGGGAGCTTCTCGTGGTTTTCTCCGATGCTGAAACGCTCTTCGTGCATCAGGCCGGACACCACCGGCACGATATTGGCGCTGACGAAAGCCTGTTGCAGATGCAGGTCAAACGGCAGCGCATCCTCGGCTTGCCAGTGCAGTCGCGTGACTTCGACGCCGGCCAGCGCATCGGCGACCAGCTCGGGTTCCGCATCCAGTGTCACAATGATGCGGCGCAGTGGCTCGGATTGATCGAGCGGCCGGGTTTCGATCAGCAGCCTCGTGCCGGGGCCAATCTCAGGGTCGATCAGGTCGGTGCCCGCAACGGTCAGCTCACGCGCGCCGCGGGCGAGCCACGGGCAGGTGGTGTCCGGGATATGGACCGCAATGTCGGTCCAGCGGGCGCTGGTGGGATACTTGATGCCGGCGAGAATGTCATCGAAGCTGGCGCCGACCTCGAAAGGAATTTCCACATCGCTGTCGCCAGTGCCGGCGAGAGCGGTTCCGGCTTTGATCCGCACCACAGTGCCGGCGTCGGTGAGTCCCGCCGGCTGCGTATTGCCCTCGTAGTGGCGCAGTACCACTTCGCCCTGCGCCGGTAACTCGGGACGCAGGCTGTAACCGAGGATGCGCGTAATCTGCTGGAAGGCGCGGCGCTCGGTAATTTGCTCGAACTGGGTCTGCAGGCGATAGCCGTCTTGCAGGAACGCAAGTTCGTCGCCGATTGCGGCGATCAGGTCGCCGAGCATACGCGCCTGGTCGGGCACGATGTTCATCTGCCACTGGGGATAGCGCTCGCGCGAAAAGGTGGCGAAGGTGTCGAGGTAGCTGTCGAAATCGCGAGCGAGGTAGTCCACCGGATAGTCGGCGCCGGGGCGCTCGTCCGGCACACCGTGGCAGGCGCAATCGAACACGGTCGGGCAGCTCTGCTTGAACGAGAAGTCCGCGCTGGCGCTGAACGGGTCCAGGCGCGCGCCGGTCAGGTCGCTCAGGTGCAGGTGCTGCATCTCGAAGCTCGCCCCCGAGTCGAAAGCCACCGCCAGCACGTTTCGCGTGCGCCCCTGCGCATCGATATGCGCCTCGAAACTCTGCGCCTCGACCAGGCGCGGTGCTCCGCTGCTGGCGCCGCGACATTCGACGTCCAGCTCGCTCGTCGCGAAGTCGAGGTCGGGGTCGAGCGGGTCGATGACGAAGTAGATGTAGATCTTCGCCTGATCCGCGCCGTCCACGGCGATGAAATCGATTCCGGTCTGGTCGAATGACGGCTCCTGTTCGGCCAGGAGGATTTGACGCCCGAGCCCGCTCATTGCGCAATGGTCCGTTTCAGCACATCGGTGGTGCCGGTGGCGAGAATGACGTAGCTGACCTCGATCTCGAAGCGGGTGAGTTCGGGCTGGCGCGTTTCGATACGCTCGACGCGCACAACCTTGCTCAGCCAGTGCTCCATGGTGCGGCGGATCTGCGCCTTGACCAGGTCCGCCACCTCCTCGTTGATCGATGCGAACAGCAGTTGCGTGATGGGGGTGCCCATTTCCGGCCGGTTGATGCGTTCGCCCGGCGCCGTCAACAGCGTCTGCAGGACCAGATCCTGTACGTAGCGCTCATAGTCGAGGGTCTTGGTGAAGCGCCCGCGGTCTTCGTCGAGAGTGAGCGGATAGGCCAGCGCGTGGATCGGATCAGAAGGTGATGAGAACATGCGGGTTTCCTGGCTGTATCTGCAGAGGGCCGGAGGAGGCGGGCAGGGCGGTATAGCCCACTCCGACCGACTGCGTATTGACGAGCGCGATTCCGCTGGCGGTGACGCGGCTGCCGGCGACGATCCAGGTGCCGGTGACAGTCTGCGCGGGCGACGTAGCGGGGAATGTTGGTACATCAGCCTGCACCGACAGTGGCATGTTGGCCGAGGTCGCGCGCAGGTTCACCGGCACGAAGGCCGCGGCGCGGACTTGTGTGGCGTCGGCGATGTGCGCCGCGATAGTCAGAGTTGGGTTGCTCATGGTGGTTTCCTCACACGACTTTCAGGGCGGCGTTCTTGACATCGAAAGCGGCGGCATCGAGGACGACTTTGTTGCCCTGCGCTTCCTGCGTGACGCTGTTTGCTTTCAGCGTGATCTCGCCGCCTTTGATCGAGATCGAGCCGCCGTTGTTCTTGATTTCGATCCTGATTTCGTCTTTCGAATCGTCGACTTCGATGCGCAGCGAGCCGGTCTCGAAATGTACCCGCGCCGGATCGTAATCCTGCCCGTCGAGTTCGCCCTCCTGCCACAGGAACCCGCAATAGACGAGGCGATCAATCCGCCCGCCGAGGAACTCCACCCAGACTTTGGTGCCCTTCGGTGGCAGTGCAAAAAAGCCGATACCGTCGCCGGCGTAGGGCACGCAAGGAGCGGCCCAGACACCTTTGTCATCGGTGATGTTGTCGACCCTGATACGCAGGCGGCCGCGCTTTTTGGGGTCGTCCCGGTCGGTAATTTCACCGAGATACTTGCCGTAAAGGCGCCCGCTGCTGGGCCGGTGGAGCTCGTCGATCGTGGGCCCGCGGTTGGGGATGTCGCTCATGCCTGTTCTCCAGTTGCACCTTGCGGCCGGTTGTCGTCGTCCGCACGGTATTGCGTGCCGTTGCTCTCCAGCACGGCATCCATCCAGTGTCCGTCGATGCGAATCACGTGCGTGGCTTCGCTGATCCGGAACAGCTGGTTGGTGACGGCCGCCGGCACTCCTTGCAGTGTCGCCAGTCCGTTGGGGATGCACAGCCTCTTGAGCATCGCGATGGTGGTCGAGAGCTTTACCTTGCAGTCGAAGTGCCGCTCCTGCTCGAGCGCCGCGTTGACCTGGGCATCATCATCGCCCGGCTGCACCGCCGGAGGGACGAAATGCACACCGGGCGTATCGTCGTCGACTGGTGGTTCCAGCGGATTTGTCGGCGCCGCGGCGCCGCCGGGCGGGGTCTGGTCGCCGGACTCGGTGGGCATCGTCTGCACGCTGCTGCCCTCGGAGGTAACCTCGAAGGTAGTCACGTTGGGGCAGTCGGCCCGATCGACGTTGACCCTGAAAGTAATTGGTCCGCTGTCTTCTGCCGCGCGTGCCAGGGATGCCTGTGGCGCAGCGACCGCGGCGGCACCACCGGCCGGTGGTGCCCCGTCCGCGTCGAGGTAGGGCGAGCGGGCCCAGTGAATCTTCGGCGTGATGGTGACGCTCGGTGCGCTGTCCTCGTGTGGACTATGCACGTCCAATCCCGGCGTGGCCGCGGGCACACGGGTATAACTGACCCAGAAGTTGTGACCGAAGGCGATAGCCTGTGTGCGCAGAAAATCCAGATTGTTACTGTTCTGGCCGAGCGGGTTCTCTTCTTCGTCGAGTTCGTTGTTCTCGGGTGCGTCGACATCGTGCTCGGAAAAATCCATTTCGATCAGGTGTCGCATCACCGCGTCGACCCGGCCGGACCAGCTGCCGCGATAGCAGCGCGCGGCCATGATCGTGCGGATATCCTGGCCGCGGTAGAGGATGGTGGAGCCGACGCCGCCCTGGGTGTGATGTTCATCGATTTCGCTGACCTTGCCCTGAAACAGTACCTGCCAATCCCCCGCGCGTTTCGGCCGAACCAGTACTGCGACCTTGCAGCCCTCGCTGAGCAGCCGGTGGCGGCGACCTTCGCGGTCGGGCAGGTCGTGCATCAGAATGCTGAAACCTGTCGGGTCATTGAGCTTGTGCTCGGAGCGGATCTCGAGCACACACTGGCGCTGCTCGCGGGTCCACGGGGTGCCCTCGGTGCCGCTGACGATCTGCACGGTCGAGAGCATTTCAGTCTCCGTCCAGCGGAATGCGAATACGCGCCTGGGCGAGCACGGCATCGGGCAACAGGCGCCCGTTGTGTGCGGTAATTTCCCAGAACGCATCGGCGCGCTTGAGGTAGAACCACGCGAGGTGGTCGAGCCGCTGCGGATCTTTGGTCACATGCGTGCCGCGGTTGCGTTTCGCCGGAATCGCGGCGGGTGTGACCGCCAGCACCTCGCGCCCGCGCGGGTCAGTGGTCTTGAACGGCTGCGAATACTTGGCGTAACGGCTATCGGTCGAGAACTTGGCCATGGGTTTCTCCTTCAGAGCGGCGCGATCAGCCGCCACAGCGGCGACAGGTCGGCCAGATTGGCGACCGCCAGCAGGTCACCCTGCGCGCGGGTGTATTCGTACGCTGCGATCGCGATCTCGGCGGCGTCGCTGTGGCTGCAGTGGAAGTAGTCGGGAGTCAGCACTTTCAGTTCCATGGCCACGGTGGCCCGGATCGGGTAGTAGAGCGCGTCGTGCTGGTGCTCGGTGATGGTGAAACTCTCGATCTGTACCGGCAGGATGATGCGTGCCCCGAGCCAGAGAATGACCGGAGCGATCTCGGGCGGGTGGTAGTCCGATGCACCGGTGTTGGTGAGATCGGCCACCGACTGCAACAGGTCACCGACCAGGCCTTTGGTGGGCTCGATCATCTTGCGCAGGGCTGCCAGGCGGGCCTCGACGCTGAACGAATTCGGCGGGATCAGCGAACCCTTGGCGGCATAGGGGTCAATCTTGATCTCGAAGCCGGTGAACTTCTGCGGTACCTCGATCGGCTGTACCGGGGCGCCGGGACTCGGCACGCCCTCGGCCGCCTCCGCTTTCCACGGTGTGAAGGTGCGGGTCAGCGTCTCCGGGTTGATATCGAACTGCACCACGTTGGGGATGCTTTCCGCGATCCCGACTACGCCGGTTTTCGGATTGAGCTGGATCAATGCGCCCTTGACGGACTTTATCGGCGGGGCGCTCAGGCTCATGCGTGCACCTCGCCGGTTTCTGCGTTGCCGTAGGAAAGCACGCGCGCCAGTTCGCGCTTGCCGGGCAGGCGACCGTTCTGGCGGGCCTCGGCCAGCGTTGCGCGGCGCAGCGCGTCGACGGTCAGCGCCGCTTTGCCGCTGGCAGCCCCCTGCGCGTATGCGTTCAGCACCACCGCCTTGATGCGGGCACCGGAGAAACTGAACGCAGGGCCGAGCACGCCGGTAAATTCCATCAGCTCGTCAGTCGGTTTGAAAGGCGCCAGCGCGAGCCGCCAGAGCTTTGTGCGTTCGGATTCCCCCGGGGGTTGGAAGTCGAGTGTGTGGCGAATACGGCGCAGCATCGCCTCGTCGATTTCCTTGGGGCGGTTGGTGGCGAAGATCATCGTGCCTTCGTACACGTTCTCGATCAGTTGCAGGAAATAGGCCGTATTCTGGTTGTCGGCGCGCGCGATCTCGTTGCGGGTGTCGGTGCGTTTCGAGGCGACGGCATCGAACTCGTCGACAAACAGGATCGCACCGGAGCGCGTCGCCACCCGAAACATCTCGCGCAGGTTTTTGTTGGTCTCGCCGCGCCACTTGCTGACGAGGCTGGCTACGTCCACGCGAAAAAGCGGCAGGCCGGCTTCGCCGGCCAGCACCCGCGCGCTCAGTGTCTTGCCGGTGCCGGGCGGCCCCTGCAGCAAAATCGACAGCGCCCGCTCCTGGGCATAGACCCGGGCGACCTCAGGCCTGTCCATCAGTTCGTGTTGGGTTTGTATCTGCGCGACCAGTTCCTCGAGCCGCGCGCGCAGCGGCGGATCCATAATCAGGTCATCGAAGCCCACGTCCGTCGACAGCGGCATTGCCCACGCATGCAGGGCGCGCGTGCTGCGTGCCAGTGCGTGGCGGGCGAGCGCGTCGATGTCGGCGCAGGGCGTTTCCTCGATCAGTGGGGTGTCCACGCCGCGAATCGCGGCAACGCGGCGAAGCTTGCTTTCCGGTGCGTCTGGAAAGCGCGCGCGCAGCTGTTCGCGCAGTACATTGCGACTGGGGGTGGGAATCTCGAAGCTCAGGTATCTGTGGGTTGCGGAGGTGCGCACAGACCGGGTATCGCTACCGGCGGTGAACTGGAGCCGCGCGGATGGCGAAATGCGCGGTTGCAGGTGGCGGGCCTCGGGCGCCTGCCAGTAGAGCGCTGCATTCTGGACGGTGACGAACCGGTGGATGCGGAGCAGCTGCTCGTCACTGAATTTCTCCTCCTGCGCCTGCACCACCCACAGGCTGGTGTTCAACGCCGATGCCACGCCGGCGGCGGTCCCGATGCTGTCGGCATCGGCGCTGCCGGTCAGCTCGCAAACGATTCCATGGGACTTGCCGCTCTCGCTGCGGATCACCTGCGCCACGTCGTGCGCGATGCCGTCACCAGATACCGGTGCGTCGTAGCGGGTCAGCCCCTGTCGCAGCGCCGGCGCAAGCCCCGGCCTGCCGGCCAGCCATTCGACTACCGCGAGGTCGATGTCGAAGGCCATCGGCGCGCCGGGGCCCATATCGCGCGCGCGGACAAGCTGCCAGCCATTCAGGGCGCTGTCGGAGGTGTAAATCGGCATCCGCTCCAGCGAGAAAATCTCCCGGACCAGCGCTTCATGGATATAGGGATGCGCCGACCTCGCGCGGATCGCCGTGTCGAGGCGTGGTTGCACATGGTGGGCAATCAGGCAGATCAGCAGGTCGCATTCGGGCGGTGTCAGGCCCAGCATCTGCGCCACCCTGGCAAAGCGCGAAGTCTCGGGGTCGACGAGCCGTGCGCGCAGCATTTGCATCCGCGCATCCTCGTCGCGGCTGGTCAGCGCTGTTTCGGTCAGCTCGACGATGGTGTCCATCTCGGCGGCATAGTGCTCGACAAAATTGCGCATCTAAGCCCCCCCGACCCAGAACGGCTGGCTGACCGCGTTGCGGATCCACAGCTGCACATAGGCTGGCACCTGCGCATCGGCCTCATCGAACAGCACATAGTCAATCCGTCGCGGACCGGCGATGGCGGCCTCCCCGGCCTCGAGGGCGGCGGCCGAATCGCGCACGTGGTAGAGGGCACCACCCAGCGCCAGTTGCAGGAAGCTGGCATGGTTGTCCGCCGGCGCCATCGTCTCTAGGTCGAAGTCGCCGTCGAGGTCGAGGCGGAAGTGTCGGCCGGCGACCTGGTCCGCTTGTGCGATGTGGGGATTCAGCGTGAATGGCAAACGCTTCGACGGGATTTCGATAGAAGTGGATTCGCCGTACTGCGCCCCGGGCGCGCTGCTCAGAACGCGGATCTGTGCATCGCCGGGTTCCAGCGAGAGTGGCTGCATCATGCCGGCGACCGGGCGCGCAACCACTGTGCCGGCGGTGACCCGGACCTCGCCGTGTGCGTCATCGATCGCCCAGCCATTCGCGGCATTGGCCTCGAAATTAATGCGGAAGGTTTCCATGGCGTCGCCCACGGGCACGGTGAGTTCGATGTCCGCGAAACGGTCGATGCCGGTGCCGCGCAGCAGCAGGGTGCGGTCGTCCGGCCCGGCGCCGAGGAACAGCTCCGCCGGTGTGCGGGTGAACTGGCGCGGCACACTGCCGTCCGCTCCCGGGAGGGATGCGGTGATGGTGCTCGTTACGCGCAACAGGCGCGGTCCCATATTCGGCTGGGCCGCGTCGCCGACGGTCAGGATCGGCCCGGACAGCGCCGGTGGCACTTCGGGCTGGAGGCGCACATTCTTGACCTTGAAATAGAGGCTCGGCCGCACCGAGCCGCCGTCGTACGCCGGCCAGACATTGAGGGCCTCGCTGTCCGTCTTGACCACGACCTCGATCTCGAAGCGGTTGTCCGCGCCGACCAGTGCTTCGTCGAACACCGCAACCGGCCCGATGGCGAGAGCGTCGTCCAGCTCGGGGTGGTCGAGCAGTGTCGCCAGCGCATGGCCGAGCAGGTCCTGTTCGGTCAGGTGCGTCAGCCCCCCGGACGCTTGATAGGCGGTCAGGTGGTAGTGAAGTGTCAGCGGCTTGGAAAAGAAGGCCGGGCGGGACGGGCTGATCGCCGGTTCCTCGGTCGGGTCGGGCTTGCCCTCGGGGTACAGGTGATAGAGGTAGATATTGACGAGATTGGTAACCGGCGATGCATCGAGCGGTGACACCGCGCTCGTGTTAATCGTCAACACGCCACCGAGGCGCCGCTCGATGTTCGCCGCGAGCAGCGTCTCGAGGGACGCGGTAACCTGGGACAGCTGGGTGACGGCCATTTAGCGTTCCCCGGTCTTCCAGGCCGCGGCGAAGCGGATCGGACCGATTCGCGAGGCTTCGGCGGCGGTTCTGGGGGCGGGCGCCGCAGGCGGCTCTACACGGCTCTCTGTGGTGTGGTGATGATGGATCTCGGTGACGACTTCGCGGGTGACCTCGCGCACGGATTCTATGTCCGCGGGGATCGGGTGGTCGGCCGCCTCGGGTTCGAAATCGTCGGCCGAGACAAACGGTTGCTGTGCTTGCCCGTCGCCGTGCAGGCGGTCGAGGGCGCGGGCCAGCTCGGTCTCGATCGCCGCCAGCGTCGGGTCGGGTCGGTGCTCGGGCAGCTCGGCGGGTTCGGGTGCCGGGTATCGATCCGCCGGTGGTGGGGGCGCGCTATTGTCCGGGTCCGGCTCGAATGCCTTGCGGCTCTCGGCAACCGCAAAGTGCTGGTGGACATGTGTGGTCGGTGGATCGATTTCTTCCGGCACAAAAGCGTCCGCATCGGGCAGCGGCCGCGGCATGTCGTTGTCGGGCTCCGGTGGCGGGGACACTTCTGCGACATTCTCGATAATACGGGTTTCGCGTTCGACGACTCTCTCGACGGTTTCGAGCGGTTCGGCCTCCGGGAGCTGCCGGGGCTCTTCGAAAGATTCCGCAGCGGCCTGAGGCTGCTCCGGAAATGTTTCGGCGGCGGGGGCTACGGGTTGAGCGGGCGGCGCTATGTCGTAGTCGGTGCTTGGCCGGGTGCCCGTATCAGAAAACGGCAGGTCTGCAGCGGTGTCTTCGGCAATCGGGTCGGTCCACGGCGTATTTGCCGCGGCGGTGTTTTCGGACGGTTGGTAACTGTCGAGAAGGTCTTCGAAATAGCCTGCCATTGCTCAACTGCCCTCAGTGCGAACCGCGCGCGCGACGGCGCTGCAGTTGGATGGTGTCGATGAGTGCAACGCGTGTCTGGCGCGGCAGGTCGAGGATGTCGGCGGCGGACCAGTGGTAGCAGGAAGCCAGCACATGAATATCGGATAACAGCGTGCGCAACCAGGTATGCAGGCGTGTCGCGAGGTGGCCGCGCAGCGTGAAGCGCTTGCGCGCGGTTTCTCCGCAGCGCGGGCAGGGGGCCTCGATTTCGTCGGTGAGTAGGGGGCAGGCCTTCGCGACTTCGGCCTCGAAGGCGGCGATCCTGTCAGCGCGCAGGGCCGTCTCGCCCTGCCAGAGCCTGTGTGCCAGGGCCTTTCGGTCGCGCTTGACCGATGCCAGGATCGCCCGCGTCGGCAGCGCGTAGGGTACGTTATCGAAGATTCTGTCCCTGCGCGGTGCCAGGCCGCGGCGGACTTCGCGCACCCAGTCGTTGAGGGAGAACGCCACAGAGAATTTCTTGCCGCAATCCGGGCAGTCGATGTTCTGGTCGATCGCGGAGCCGAAAGTGCCGGCGTAAAGGTGTGCCAGCATCAGCTCGTAGTCGATCAGTGGGAGCTCCGGCAGATCGTCCGGCGACAGGTTGTTCTCACCCTGCATCAGCGCCAGCGGCATCAGTCGGTCCGGGTTGGCGCCCAGCCGGAACAATGCCTGCTCGTCCAGGGGGCGGCACGCATAGTTGCGCCGTTTACCGACGCCATAAATGACTTGTCCCGCCATTATCTGCCCCACGTCGCCTCCTGTGATCAGGGTTCCAGGTATTTCGTCAGGCTGTATTCGTACTGCAGCGAGAAAGTCAGGAAGGTATTTGCCTCGGCGTTGGAATCCAGCGCATCCCAGGCGATCGAGGTGGGCAGGCAGGCAAACAGCTCATGCTGGATGCGCGGGCGCATCTGGCTGTCCTTGACGTGGATCATCAGGTTCTTCTTCATCCCGTCGACGGAAATTGCACCAGCGCTGACCGGGCTGTGCACTTGCTCGAACCAGTTCAGCAGCGCGACATCGAGCACCTGTGCCTGCTTGATCTCGCAGGCCTCGTAGGTCACCGCGCCGGGGCTGTAGACCGAGTAAAGCTGGGTGCCGTCCTTGGACGGATTCGCGGCGACACTCGATTTGATAGCGCCGATGGCGGTGACGGCGGCGACTGACTGCCCCTCGAGAAACAATTCGAAGTAGGCGTTGGTCAGCGGGGTCGGACGGACCGTGACAGGCGTGATGGGCATGGTCGCCCTCCTTAAAGTGAGGGTTGCTCGAACTGGTGCTGAACGTGCAGGTGAATGAATTCGGCCGGGAATAGTGGTGCGAAGTAGACCCAGACATTCATGACACCGAGTGCGATATCGGTGGTTGAGGTCGTGGTCTCGTCGCAGCGCACGCGGTAGGCGTCATCGACCGTTGCGCCACGGAAGGCCTTCTTCTCGTAGAGGCCGTGCATAAAGGCGCGGCACATCATTTCGATATTGGCCCAGGTGACCCGGTTGTTCGGTTTGAACACGAACTCCTGCAGTGCCGCCTGCAGCGAGTTCTTGATGAAGTCAGTGGTCATGCGTACCGGGATGTAGGCGAAGTCGCGGTTAGAAAAATCGTCGTCGCCGGCCAGGGTGCGGACGCCCCAGCTGACGTTGCCGGTCGACTTGGCACGCAGCGCATTGATCCCGCGCGGGTTGATCACGCCGTTGTCGGCATCCGACATCGGGTATTCGAGCCCGGTAACGCCGACCAGCGGCGCGGACAGGCCGGCCGCGGCGTTCCACACCCCGAGCCGCGCCACCGTTGAGGCGATCACGCCCGCCATGGTGCCGGATGGATCGACATGGATCTGGGTGCGTCCCAGTGGCGTTCTGACTCGCGGCCAGAAGACGCAGGACACTTCGGGAATCACGCCGCTCTTGAAATCGATCAGTTGGGCTTTTGCGGTGACCTCGTCGACGGTCGACCAGCTGTCATCGTCGCTTCTCGGGTCCATGATCAGCAGGGCGTTCTGTTCGCGGCAAAAGGCGCTGGCGGCCCCCCAGATCGCGCCGCGCTGCGCATCAGTCTGTGCATCCCCGCGCGGCAGAATCAGCATATTGAAGATATCGACTTCGCGTGAAACCTTGCGGAACGCGTCCTGATAATTGGCGAGCAGCGGCGCGTGACCGTTGCTGCCCTGTTCGAGCGCGTAGGCCGGGTGGATACCCACGGCGTTGTCGAAATAGTCGATACCGGCAGTCAGGGTTGCCTCTTCAGACGGCGTCAGCATTCCGTCATTGCGGACTGCCCGCAGCCGGTAGCCGATCCGGCTGAAGTTCCAGATCCGCCCCAGCGGATCGGCGGCGTTCAGGGTTGCCACGAGACTGTCGAGGTTGGTGGCGAGGCTCGCCAGCGAGAGCGGTGTGCCGGCATCGCCGTCGTCCATCGGACTTGTTGCGCCGGCAATTCCCCACTCCAAGGCAGTCGTTAAGCTGCCGTCTGCGGTGCCGTCTGCGAAGTTGATCTCCCATGGCTGCGCCACCGCGGGCAGTAGACCCTCGAGCGGTGTATTGTCATCTGCCGCGTCGAAGGGCCGTGTAGTGACCCCGGTCATTGCCGGCCGGTATTGCGAGTAGAGGCCCACCTCCAGACCGCCTTGCAGGCTGCCCAGCGCCAGCGCCGCCGCGCCGTCGTTCTGCACCGCGGGCAGGATACGAATCGAGCGGGTGCCATCTTCACTGTTTACGGCGATCCGCAGCGCAAAGCCGTTATCGCCGTTGCCTGCGGTCACGTTTACCCGGGCGGAGAGAGAGCGGTTGCCGAGCGCATCGTTGATCGCGCTCTGGATGGATTCCTGGGTGATCGGATTTTCAAGCGCTACCTTCACCCGGTCGCGGCCGTCGATCTCGACGATAAACTGCGGCTCTCCGGCAATGGCGGCAAGGAAATCATTCAGGTCATTCTCATGAGCAAAGTAGAAACCGGACTGGCTGTAGACCAGCGCCTCGTTGTTTTGCGTTAGGTCGGGCGCTTCGGGCTCGGGAACCACACGCGTCACACGCACCAGCCGGGAAGTGCCATTCACGATGCGCTGCACGAAGTTCGATGCCTGGGGGTCCATGGACAGGCCGGTAAATGCCTCCCTGTCGGTCTGCCCGACACGATCCTGATCGTCGACCGTCATGCGCCAGAATGTCAGGTTGAACGTCAGCTCCGGGTCCGGGGTTTCGTAGTCGACCGAGACGCGGATCGCATCGCCCAATTCTCCGGGGTCAAGTGCCTCGATACGCAGCGTGTCCTCGCCGAATTCGCTCTTGATGACATAGTGCGCTGCGTGGGCCTGGTCGGCGGTACGCACCACCACCGCATCACCGAGGCCCGCCGTGAAGGCCTGGCGCATCTGTATGCCGAGCTCGCCGTAAGTCAGGTCGTCACCGAAGTGCTCGATATATTGTTCGAAACTGCGGATCGCAACGGGCGTATTGATTGGACCTTTCCGGGCCATGCCGATCGCGAGAAGTCGACTGGCAATTGCGCCGCGGGCGACAGACTGGCCGGATGGATGCTCGAAGGTGCGAACACCGGGGGATAATGTTATTGACATTATATCCACTTTGGTTTGTCGGGAAGTGGTGTGAATCTATCAACGTGGAATTGTTTGTGTCTAGGATTAATATCGATGTGGGCGCTTGTTTCATTTTATTAATCAACTCCAGCTTGACGGATTTAGTACGCTGAAGGTGTTTGTGTCCGGTAGTCGATTATGGAGTGTAATTTTTTTGATTTTATTTGTGGGTGCTGGCGGAAGTAATGTGAGCAATAATTTATTTTATTGGTGTTTTTAAAAAAATAATTAGGTTTTTTGCTTGAGTGATATTGATTTTTTCTGTGACCGTGAATGAAATATGTTTGGTTTTTATTTTTGGTGAGTAAGTTGGGAATATTTTAGTGGTTGGGTTTTATTGTGGTTTTTATGTTGATTTTTTGTGTTCAATATAAAGGATGAAGTTTTTTTGGCGTTGAGTGCGAAAGTAAATAATTTAAATTTTTTAGTTTAATTTTTTAGTTTTTTGTATCTGGTCTGTTTTGAGTGGAAGGGCTGTATCTGTTCTTTTTGGATTCAGATAGAAGGTGTTTTCCATTCCGCATGTGATAAAGAGTTTTTCTTTTTCGGGTTGGGTTTTATTTTTTTTGGTTCTCAATGCGTGATGTGCGTCCGATTTTCAGTGTCGATTTCGTCATAGTTTTAGGGTGGGTGAACATCCTGGTATTTATCTGCTGCTCCCGGCGTTGCCGGGTGATGTCAGCGGGATGTAATTGGTACGTAATTGAAAAGTTGGGGGAATACATTGGATGGCGCAGGTTGAAACGATTGTAGTGAGTCGCCGGTTGTTGCCGCTTCCTCTCTTCTAAGATCCACGCCGATGTGATTTATGCCGTGACCCCGTATGAGGTGGTTTTCTCTCTGTTGTAAGTCTCTGTCTCTGCACTTTCCCCGTGCCTTGGAGCCGGGCGCCGGGACTGCGTTCGCCGAAGCCTACGCGCAGCGAGTCAGCACGCTGCCCGATCGGCATTGTCCGCTCCAGCCGTCCGGTCACTCAGCCGGGTCACCCGCTCGGGGATAGCCGCCCCCACCTAACAATCGAAAAGCCCGACTGACCGGGCACAGAAGATTCTTCATTCCCGATCTCAAAATGGCCTTGCCTGTTAATAATATTAGGAATAATGTTCTGTTTGCCTAATTTAAATCTGCAAAGGTTGCCGAATGTTAAACTCAGTTTCGTCGCTGGATCGGCTGGATATCGCCATCCTGCGGGTCCTGCAGGCCGAGGGCCGGATCAGCAATGTGGAGCTGTCGGACCGCGTGCACCTGTCTCCGCCGGCGACGCTGGCGCGGGTCCGGCGGCTGGAGGAGCAGGGCTATATCAGCGGCTACGCGGCGATGCTCGACCGGGAAAAGCTGGGTCACGACAACCTGGCCCTGATCGAGATTGCCCTGGAGCTACACCAGTACGAGCGCATCGCCGAGGTGCTGGATCGCCTGGTGGCGATGCCGGAAGTCCTCGAGTGCTACCACGTTACCGGTGAGTACGACTACATGATCAAGGTCTCCACCGTGAACAACCGGGCGCTCGACCAGTTCATTGCTACGCGGCTGATACCGCTGCCGGGCATTGCCCGTATCCATACCAGCATTGTGTTGAAGGCGCTCAAGCAGACCACACAGCTGGATTTGCCGGAACCCTAGGCGGGCCACATACCTGTGCCTGTCTGATTGATAACGATAAGAGAGGCACCTATGTGGGAATCAAAAAATATCGAAACCAACACCATTCACGGTGGCAAGAAGTCCCAGGGCGAGCACGGACCGCTGTCGACACCGATCTACCAGACTTCGACCTTCGTCTTTGACGATGTGCAGCAGGGCGCCGATCGCTTTGCCGGCGAGGCCCAGGGCCATATTTATTCCAGGCTCGGCAATCCCACCGTGGATGAGCTGGAAGCCCGCATGGCGGTGTTGGAGGAAACCGAGGCTGCGGCGGCTTTCGGTTCCGGCATGGGGGCGGTTTCCGCGGCGATCTTCGCGCTGCTGAAGGCCGGCGATCACCTGGTCACTTCCCATCGCCTCTACGGCTGTACCTTTGCGCTGTTCAATCACCAGTTGCCGGCGCTCGGTGTCGAGGTCAGCTTCGTGGATCTGGCGGATGAGCAGGCGCTGCGCGCGGCCATCAAGCCGAATACCAAAGTGATCTACGGCGAGACGCCGATCAACCCCTGCCTGACCGTGATCGACCTGGATAGCATCGCTGCCGTGGCGCGCGAGCACGACAACATTGTTACCGTGATCGACAACACCTTCATGTCGCCCATCCTGCAGCGCCCGGCGACCCACGGTATTGATCTGGTGCTGCACTCCGCCACCAAGTACCTGAACGGCCACGGCGATGTGGTGGCCGGCATTCTGTGCGGGCCCGCCGAGCTGATCAATCACATCAAGATGACCACGCGCAAGGATATGGGCGCGGTGATGAGCCCGCACGATGCCTGGCTGGTAATCCGCGGTCTCAAGACTCTGCACCTGCGCGTGCAGCGCCACAGCGAAAACGCGCAGCAGGTGGCCGAACACCTGCAGGGTCACCGCGCCATCGAGAAAGTTTACTACCCCGGTCTGCCCGACCATCCGGGCTATCGACTGCTGGGCAAGCAGATGCACGGTGCCGGCGGCGTAATGGCGTTCGAGCTCAAGTGCAGCTTCGAGCAGGCGGTGGCATTCATCAACCAGCTGAAGATGTGCAAGCGCGCGGTCAGCCTCGGCGATGCCGAAACCCTGATCCAGCACCCGGCCTCGATGACACATTCCACCTACGAACCGGAAGAACTGGCCGAAGCGGGTATTTCCCGCACGCTGATCCGGCTCGCGGTGGGGCTGGAAAATGCCGAAGACATTATGGCGGACCTGGATCAGGCGCTGGCCAGTATTGGTGGCTAGCCGGCCGATCGGCGGCGGATGCTAAAAACAGCGGATAGTCGGCAGTGCGGGTGCCATTGAGCCGGGTTTCAATGGCGCCCGCTGCTGTTCTCCCTCCCAATTCTCCCTACCAGTGAACCGGAAATCGCACACCGTGAACATGCAACTTAATTCCCGCGACTTCATTGATGATCAGGATCAGGATCAGGATCAGGATCTGGAGCTGCAGGAGTGGCAGGAATCATTGGATGATATCCTGCGCCACCAGGGGGCAGGTCGCGCGCAGGAGATACTGCGCCTACTGCAGGAGCGCCTCGTGAGGGGTGGTGTGCCGGTTGCTCAGGCGCCTCTGAACACGCCCTATCGCAATACCATTCCGCTGTCTGAACAGCCGGCTTATCCCGGCAATCTCGCCATCGAGCAGCGAATCGAGAATATCATCCGCTGGAACGCAATCGCGATGGTCCTGCAGGCCGTCGACAGCGGGGCAGGGGTCGGTGGGCATATTGCCACTTACGCTTCCGCCGCCACCATGCTCGAGGTGGGGTTCAATCATTTTTTCCGTTGCCGCGACGCGGGTTACGGCGGTGACCTGCTCAACGTGCAGGCGCATGCGGCGCCGGGTATTTATGCGCGAGCCTTTCTGGAGGGGCGCCTCAGCGAGTGCCAGCTGCAGAATTTCCGTCGTCAGTTGCAGCCCGGTGGCGGCCTCTCTTCCTATCCGCACCCACGGCAGATGCCGGAGTTCTGGCAGGCGCCCACGGCCTCGATGGGATTGTCCACGCCCTCCGCTATCTACCAGGCTCGCTTCGCCAAATATCTGCAGGCGCGGGGCCTGAAACCGGATAACGGCGGCAAGATCTGGAATTTTATCGGCGATGGCGAGGCGGATGAGCCGGAAGTGCTGGGCACGATCAATATTGCCGCGCGCGAAAAGCTCGACAATCTGGTGCTGGTGGTCAACTGCAACCTGCAGCGCCTCGATGGTCCGGTGCGCGGAAACGGCAAGATCATTCAGGAGCTGGAACGCAGTTTCCGCGGTGCCGACTGGCAGGTAATCAAGGTGGTGTGGGGTAGTGGCTGGGATACGCTGCTGCAGAACGACCACCGTGGCGCGCTGCAGAAGCGTATGGACGAAACCCTGGATGGCGACTACCAGATGTACTCCACCCGGCCCGGCGGCGCCCAGCGCGAACACTGGGTGGAAAACTCGCCGGAGCTGCAGGCGCTGATGAGCAGCCTCACCGATGAAGAAGTGATGCAGATCCGGCGCGGCGGGCAGGACCCGAAGAAAATATACGCCGCCTTTGCCCGCGCCGCGCAGAGCACCGGCAGGCCGACGGTGATTCTGGTGAAAACGGTGAAAGGTGACGGACTGGGTGAATCGACCCAGGGCCGCAATACCGCGCACCAGAAAAAACAGTTTTCCGCGGAAGAACGTATCGATATCGGGCGCAAGCTTGGGATACCCCTGGCCGACGAAGCGCTGGCCCGCGCGGAACTCTACCGCCCGCAGGAAGACTCCGCAGAGCTGCGCTATCTGCGCGAGCAGCGCCGCGCGCTCGGCGGGGGCATGCCGTACCGGCGGGTGGAAGCGTCACCGCTGCAGGCGCCGGAAAGGGCGCTGTTTGATGAGTTCTATCGCGGCAGTGGCGAGCGCGCCCTGTCTACCACCATGGCTGTGGTGCGGATGATGGCCAAGCTGCTCAAAGACCGCAATGTCGGCAGGTATATTGTGCCCATTGTGCCGGATGAGGCGCGCACCTTTGGTATGGAAGCGCTGTTTCGCGAAGCGGGAATCTATGCGCACGACGGGCAGCAGTACCTGCCGGTGGATGCCGATAGCCTGCTGCCGTATCGCGAGGCGGCCGACGGGCACATTCTGCAGGAGGGTATTTGTGAGGCCGGCGCCATGGCGTCCTTCCTCGCCGCGGGTACCGCTTATGCCAACCACGGAGTGCCCACCATCCCGCTGTATATCTTCTACAGCATGTTTGGCTTCCAGCGTGTGGGCGACATGATCTGGGGCTGTGCCGACAGTATGTGCCGCGGCTTCCTGCTCGGCGGAACCGCCGGCCGCACCACCCTGAATGGCGAGGGCCTGCAACACCAGGATGGCCACTCCCACATTCTCGCATCCACCGTACCGAACCTGCGCAGTTACGATCCCGCGTTTGCTTACGAGCTGGCCATCTTACTGCGCGACGGGATTGAAGTGATGTACGAGCGCGGCGAGCAGGTCTTCTACTACCTCACGGTCTACAACGAGAACTACCCCATGCCGGCGATCCCCGAGGGCGCGCAGGCGCGTATCGAGGAGGGTGTGAAGAAAGGTATTTATCGATTCCGGCCGGCGGCCGATGTCGGAGCTGTGCAATCTTCCGGGCAATCTCCTGCCCGACCCTCGGTACAGCTGTTCGGCAGCGGCAGCATCATGCAGCAGGTACTCGAGGCCCAGACACTGCTCGCTGCGCGCGAGATCGCTGCCGATGTGTGGAGTGTCACCAGTTACACGGAGCTGGCGCGCGATGCGGAGCGGGTGGAGCGCCAGAGGCGGATGGCACCCGAAGACCAGCACGAATCCTACCTGGAGCAGGTGCTCGATTCGGTGCAGGGCCCGTTTGTGGCATGCACGGATTATATGCGTGCGCTGCCGGCCAGTATTGCGCGCTGGGT
Organism: Microbulbifer sp. SAOS-129_SWC; assembly: GCF_039696035.1. Taxonomy (GTDB): domain Bacteria; phylum Pseudomonadota; class Gammaproteobacteria; order Pseudomonadales; family Cellvibrionaceae; genus Microbulbifer. The sequence continues at coordinate 2,687,372 of NZ_CP155567.1, read as the reverse complement.
GCCGGGCTATTTCGTGCCGCTGGGCACCGATGGGTTTGGTTTGAGCGAATCGCGCGCGGAACTGCGCAAATACTTTGAGGTGGACGCCGCCAGCATTGCCTATGCCGCGCTTGCTGCGCTCTATCGGCAGGGCGATATCCATGCCGATGCGCTCCGAGCGTTTGGAGAGGAATTGGGCGTATTCGACGAGTTTATGTGTGCAGCGGATGGTGAGTTTCTCGGCTGAGGTGTGGGGTGAGAGACCGCGAAGCTGGTTGCTCTTTAAGTAGGTGCTTTCGTCCGCCCCCGCACGATAAAAAAGCCTTATCCATGCGGATGGGGTTGTGCTGTCTGCGGGGAGGATGGATTCAAAAACGCCGGGGCGTTTTTGACCCTGCGGGCTCACTCCGTTCGGTCTCAACTCGCTTGCGCGAGTTGATCGAACCTGGGGAGGTTCGTCCACCGCCCGAGCGTGCCATACAAGAAGCCTTATCCATGCGGATGGGGATGTGCTGTCTGTGGGGGAGGATGGACTCAAAAACGCTGGGGCGTTTTTGACCCTGCGGGCTCACTCCGTTCGGTCTCAACTCGCTTGCGCGAGTTGATCGAACCTGGGGAGGTTCGCCCACCGCCCGGGCGTGCCACACAAGAAGCCTTATCCATGGAGATGGGGTTGTGCTGTCTGAGGGGGAGGATGGACTCAAAAACGCCGGGGCGTTTTTGACCCTGCGGGCTCACTCCGTTCGGTCTCAACTCGCATGCGCGAGTTGATCGAACCTGGGGAGGTTCGCCCACCGCCCGAGCGTGCCATACAAGAAGCCTTATCCATGCGGATGGGGATGTGCTGTCTGTGGGGGAGGATGGACTCAAAAACGCCGGGGCGTTTTTGACCCTGCGGGCTCACTCCGTTCGGTCTCAACTCGCGTGCGCGAGTTGATCGAACCTGGGGAGGTTCGTCCACCGCCCGAGCGTGCCATACAAGAAGCCTTATCCATGGAGATGGGGTTGTGCTGTCTGAGGGGGAGGATGGACTCAAAAACGCCGGGGCGTTTTTGACCCTACGGGCTCACTCCGTTCGGTCTCAACTCGCTTGCGCGAGTTGATCGAACCTGGGGAGGTTCGTCCACCGCCCGAGCGTGCCATACAAGAAGCCTTATCCATGGAGATGGGGTTGTGCTGTCTGAGGGGGAGGATGGACTCAAAAACGCCGGGGCGTTTTTGACCCTACGGGCTCACTCCGTTCGGTCTCAACTCGCTTGCGCGAGTTGATCGAACCTGGGGAGGTTCGTCCACCGCCCAAACGCGCCATACAAAAAAGGCCCCATCCGTGCGGATGGGGCCTTTTTTGTATGGCGCGCTCGGGAGGATTCGAACCTCCGACCGCCTGGTTCGTAGCCAGGTACTCTATCCAGCTGAGCTACGAGCGCGTTGAGGCGGCGAACTTTAATGAATCGTTGGGATCCCGTCAATATTAATTTGGAAATTGATACAAAAATCAGGGGCTTAGCGGTTTGCCTGGTGCGCCACCCGCAGGGGCCGGTCCCGTGACTTCCGCAGGGGTATCCTGGGTGGGTGGGGAGATGCCGGGCTTTCGGGGGATTGGGATTGATGGCGTGGTGATGGTCTGTCTGCTTTTGATACGCGGCGCGTTTGGGAGGCCATCTGCTGGAGGCAGGGCGGGGCCGGCGCAACTGGGGTGTGTGATTTTTACGCGGTTATTTACATTTTTTAACACTGTCAAAGTCGGCCTGTGATCCGAATTTGAATAATGGTATGGCGGCGTGGCCGGCTGCAGACGCTAGGTTGTCAGACTGCCCGAATGGCGGGGGATCGATCGACATCCGCGCCTCAATATGCGGGCAACCGCACCGAATTCCCGTCCTGTAACGAGGGCGAATTTCGACTCTCGGGTTAGCCGGGGTCACGTTTGTTCCGGGTTAAATATTTGCAAAATCTTGCGATTCGCATACATTGCTGCCCACCAGTCGCAATTTTAAAAAGATGACTTAACAGTCGCGGCGGCAAAGTAGAACAAATATTAGGCAGTACCCGCATGACGAAACAACTACCTTCTTATTCGCAAACAAGATCGTTTGCGACAGTCACACTCATCGAGCTCTGGGAGCGCTTCGGCTACTACGGTATGCAGGCGCTGATCGTGTACTTTATGGTGCAACGCCTGGGCTTTGACGACAGCCGCGCGAACCTGGTCTGGTCCGCCGCTGCAGCGCTTATCTATGTCGCACCGGCCATCGGTGGCTGGGTCGGCGACAAGGTGCTCGGTACCAAGCGCACCATGTTCCTCGGTGCCGGTATCCTGAGTCTCGGCTACGCGCTGATGGCGGTGCCAACGGAAAATGCCAGCTTCCTGTTTGCCGCGCTCGGCGTGGTCGTGGTTGGTAACGGCATGTTCAAGCCGAATGCCGGCAACCTGGTACGCAAGATTTACGAGGGCGACGATTCCAAAATCGATAGCGCCTTTACCATCTACTACATGGCAGTGAATGTGGGCTCCACTTTCTCCATGTTGCTGACCCCGTGGATCAAGGATCACTTTAACCAGGCCTGGGGACACGAACTGGGTTGGCACGTGGCGTTCGGCGTCTGCTCCGTGGGCCTGGTGGTTGGTCTGGCCAACTACCTGCTGATGCGTATGGCCCTGGCCCATTACGGTTCCGAACCCGATGAGCAGCCGCTGGACAAGAAGAAACTGCTGGCGGTGCTGGGCTGTTCCGTGCTCGCCATTATCGGTTCCACCATCGTGCTGGAATACCAGTCGGTTGCCCGCCTGTTTGTCTACGTGGCCGGTTTTGTGGTGCTCGGCATCTTCGTCCACCTGATTCGCAGCAGTGTCGAAAGCGAGCGCGCTGGCCTGATTGCGGCGCTGGTGCTGACCCTGCAAACCGTATTCTTCTTTATCTTCTACCAGCAGATGTCCACCTCGCTGGCGCTGTTCGCACTGCGTAACGTGGACTGGAACTTCCAGCTGTTCGGCCACCATCTGTGGACCTGGTCGCCGGCCCAGTTCCAGGCCCTGAACCCGATCTGGATCATGCTGCTGAGCCCGCTGCTGGCGTGGGTTTACAACTGGGCCGGTCGTCGCGATAAGGATATTTCCATCGCGGCCAAATTCGCCCTGGGCTTCTCCGTTGTGGCGGTGGGTTTCTTCACGTACGGCGTGGCCGGTCACTTTGCTGTCAACGGCAAGACGTCTTCCTGGGTGATGATCATCGGTTACGGCTTCTACTCCCTGGGTGAGCTGCTGGTCAGCGGCCTGGGCCTGGCGATGATTGCCCGCTATGTGCCGGCGCGTATGGGTGGCTTTATGATGGGCGCTTACTTCGTGGCCGTGGGTATCTCCCAGTATCTGGGCGGTGTGGTCGCCAACCTGGCGAGCATTCCGAAGGGCATTACCAACCCGCTGGAATCGCTGCCCATTTACACCGACCTGTTCAACAAGCTGGGTGTGGCCGGTCTGGTTGCCACCGGTATCGCCCTGGCGGCGCTGCCACTGATGAGCAAGTTGACCGCCAAACACCACCACCACAATGGTGGTGCGGATATGGCGCCGGCCGAGGCAGCTTCCTGATCGCTGCTTAATCGCCGGGCGCTAAGCCTGTGGCCCGCTGCCGTGTGGCAGCGGGCTGACATTACGGGAGCCTCGACCGAGGCTCCCGTTTTTATATCCCTCCGATAAATCCCCGACATCCGGTGCGCCTGTGCTGGTGGTGTTTGTCGCTGCGAATCCAGTCTCTCTACCGCCCTGATGGAAACGGCCCGGATGAATATCGCAGTGCGAATTTCATGCCGGCGTATCTTTATCTTTTTCTGCAATGACGCGATTCCTGCGACGCAGTTGAATTCCGGCTATTTCCAATTCCGTTGATGGGGTCGGCGCCTTCCAATTGCTTGCCGGCCATGACCGGTTGCCGTATCCGCGTCAGGTCTCGCAAGTGGTGTGCTCATTCGAATGGGATTCTCTACGAGCCGAGCCAATACCGGGGTGACTCACCGACGCTGATCTGGAGGCGACTTTGGCAAAGCCTTAGTATGAGGTGTGTAGTGCATCCAGCGTGCACTGAGGTATTGCTGTAACTGATTACTGGATTGTCGATATGAACAATAAAAAGAAACAGGCCGAAACCCTGGGGATGGACAGCGCGATTACCCGCCGGGATTTTGTCAATGGCGTGTTGGCGACTGGTGCCATGGCGCTGTGCGGTATATCGGGGCGAGTAAGCGCCAAGTCCGCTGCCGCTGGAGATGCCAGGCCGAGCTGGGATCCGTGGACCGGCTACGGCGGTGTCGGCGATTACGCGAAATCCAATGGCAATACCTATGCGGTGATGCAGGCCGCGCACCGGATTCGCGACAACAGCTGGCCGCAACTGCCGGCAAGTGATAAAACCGAGCACTATGATCTGGTCATCGTCGGCGGTGGACCGGCCGGTTTGCTGGCCGCCTATGAATTCCAGAAACTGACCGGCGGCAAGAAGCGCTGCCTGTTGCTCGACAACCACCCCATCTTCGGCGGTGCTTCCAAACAGAATGATTTTGTCGTTGACGGCGTTCCGCTGACCGGTCCGCAGGCGGCCAATGATTTCGCCGTTCCGGCGCCGGGTTCCGGTACACAGCTGGATCAGCTGTTCACGGAACTCGAGCTGCCCCGTGAATACGATTTTATTCAGCCCTCGGAGAGCCAGGGCGGCATTCGCCTGTCGACAGACAACTACACCAACATGGATGGTATCGGTGAGAACTTGGTCGATGTGGGCTATTACTTCGGCGTGGCTGAAGGCGCCGAATCTCCCTATCTCAGTAAAAATATCTGGGCGGACAAACTGCAGCGCACCCCGTTTGGCGCGGCGGCGCGGCGCGACCTTTTGGCCTGGCGGGCGAACAAGGGTGGTCGCGCGGGGCTCGACGATTTCAAGCTCGACAACATGAGCTACAGCCATTTCATTCGCCAGGTCAAAGGCTACGACCAGGCGGTGCTCGACATGTCGCGGCCGCTGGTGGGCCTGCTTACGGGCCTGAGTCCGGATGTGGCCTCGGCGCGCGAAGCCAGCCACTTCGTGATGCACCTGAATAAATCCATCCCGTCATTCCCCGGCGGCAACAGCGCCTTTGCCCGCGCGCTGGTGCGCAAGATGATTCCCGGGTCTATCGAGGGTGATGGTTTCGCCGACCTGTTGCACGGACCGGTAAATTTCGCCGCGCTGGATCGGGCCGATCAGGCCACCCGCGTTCGTATGGCGGCGACGGTGGTGAAAGTGCAACACCGGAATGGCGATCACGACAGCGATCGGGTTGAGGTGGCTTACGAGCAGAACAACAAGCTGCATAGAGTCAGCGCTGGCCAGGTAATCATGGCCAGCGGTGGCTGGGTCAACCGGCATGTGCTTACCGATATGCCGTCCGCGATTCACGACGCCTATCAGGAATTCATTCACGCTCCGGCCCTGGTGATCAATGTGGCGCTGACCAACTGGCGTTTCCTGGCGAAAATGGGCGTTGGTGCCGTGCGCTGGTTTGACGATGAGCACCAGCTGGGTTTCTGCGGCAATATCCGCGCGCCGATGCAGGTGGCCGGCCACACACCGCCGATGGACCCTGACAAACCGACACTGTTTACCCTCTATATGGGTCTGTACCAGCCCGGTGAAATGGATGCGCGCAGGCAGACAGTGGCAGGGCGTATGCGCCTGTTCAGCACCAACTATACGGACTACGAGTTGATGCTGCGCCAGCAGATGAGCCGAATGTTCAGTGCCTATGGTTTCGATGCCAGGCGGGATATTGCTGGCATAGTGCTGAATCGCTGGGGCCACGCGCGCCTCGCGCGCCCCGCGGGCTTTATGATGCGCGCGGACCATTCCGTCAATCCGCTGGAGGTCGTCAAACAGGGGTACGGGCGCATTATCATTGCGCACTCGGAACTGAATGGCGCCCAGAATGTGATCGGGGCGTTTGAGCACGGTGCCCGCGCGGCCCAACAGGCCGCCGCGCGGGTATAGAAGAAGCCCCGCTCGCCGCACTCACGGCCTGTGCCGGGAGTGCGCCTGCGCTTTACGAACCGGAGACTTTGGTCAGTGTATTGGTCGTGATATGCGGGAAGCTGATGGTCTTGCCGTTGATGGGCATCGCCATGGTGATGGATTGGGAATACTGCAGCTGGGTGAAGTTGGGGCTGTTGTCGAAGGCTTCCAGCCAGTAGGTGCAGTCGTACTGGGTGACGTTGGCATGTTCCTGCTCAAACCCGATGTTGGTCACCGCGCCCCTGTCGCTGCTGTTGTCACCGCACATGCTCAGCGCGATGTACTTGGTGCAGGGCCGTGTACCTAACGCATTCTTCAGCGCCAGGTTGGGGTCCTTGGTCAGGGCGGGGTGGGGGTTGCTGACCGGATCCTGCGTTTCATACTGCTCGGTGTCGACGCCGGTTGGCAGTGGCGAGACCGCGGGTATGTCGGGGACCCCATTGCCGTTATTACCCGTATCGCTGTAGTTGCCGAGCGCGAGAATGGAATTGCCGTGCGGGACCGATACCTGTTTCACCAGGTTATACTTTTGCGTCGGTGGCGTGCTGCCCTGGACCGCCATATCGCCGAGGCCCGGATTATCGCCATTGCCATAGGGGCCCAATGGCTGCTCGGTATCCACCAGGTAGAGCAGGGAACCGTTTTCCGCGTGCACCAGGGCATCCTTGTTGGGGCCCTCGGCAAAATACACGCGCTGCTCGTAGAACAGCGTATAGGCCACCTGCTGGCCCTTGCCGCCGCGATTGGGGGCGTTACCGTGGATGGCGGTAAAGGTGAGCTCTTCGTAGTAGCGGAAATTCTTCAGGATATAGCCGGAGGGTGACGACGGATCCATTTGCGGCAGCGGCATCACATTGTACGAGTAGGGCGAATCCGGCCCGCCGCTGTCCGAGTCGGGCTGGTTCTGGTTGGTCCAGGTGCCAATCAGGTGCTGCAGCGGGCCCAGCGCCGCGGTGGGGACTTCCGGTGACATCTGCGCCGGGTCGCTGACCAGTGGTTGCGAGAGATCCGCCTTGGTATTGGTGTTGGCATACACCGCGATTTCTACGTCGATGCTGCCTTCATTGTCGGTGAGCCCGGCACCGTATTGGCCGGTCAGGTCGTCGTTGATGCACAGCTCCAGCATGCCGCCTTTTTCCGACAGAATACGGTAAGTGCCGTCGCCGACCAGGAACGGGGTGCCGTCAAAGCGGGCGACCAGCGCCCCTATAGGCGCACCGGGAACCGGGTAGCTGGTGTAGTCGGCCGGCACCGTGGTGCCGGGGTCGCCATTGGCATCGTACAGCTGGCCGTGATTGCGGTTGGGATCGGCTGTCCATTTGCCGCTCTGGAAGGCAATGGTTACTTCGATTCCGGGAGGGACGGTCACCTGGGTTGGCTGCCAGGCCTGGTTGGCCTGCACGGTGGCGACCCGGGTGCTGCTGTCGTTGGAGCTCAACAGGGCAAGTGTGCTCATTGGATTTTTCCTGTATTGGTGTGGGGAGCACCGAACGGCTTATCGGGTGATATCCGTCCGGTGCACTCTTCCTTGTGCGAACAACACCTTGTCAAAAGACATCTCCGGGCGGCCAGTAGTCATTGCCGACTTCGTCTTCGCCCACTGTATGATCGACGGCCTGGCGCAGTGCTCCGGGAATATCGGTTTCCGGAACCTGGATAGTTACCAGGAAACGGTCCTGTGGTTTCTCGCGGATCTCGACCAGAACCTGCGCCAGCTCGTCCGCACTGCCCACCGTGCGCCCGAGGCCGCCAAACGCCTCGGCGAGCCGGTCGAAGTTCCACGCGGGTAACTGGTTATAGGCGTAGGGCTTGTTGAGAATGGTGTTGGGAGGACCGTATTCATCCGGCGGCTTGCGGAACGGATTGGGGTTCACGATGTACTGCTCGACGCCGTAGATGCCGTTGGCCAGCACAAACACCACGGTGTTGTGTCCGTAGGCCAGTTGGTCCGACAGCGCCTGGCAGGTCTCGTGGAAGGCACCGTCGCCGACTGTCACCACAACCCGTTTGTCCGGGTGGGCGCACTTGACCCCGGTGGCGGCCGCCACCGAGTAACCGATCGACAGCCACGCGGCCTGCGCGACAAAGCTGTCGGCGGCGGGAACCCGGATAGGTTGCGCGGCGAGCAGCGGGAAGCCGGCGTCCACCACCAGAATATCTTCTTCACTCAGCCAGGGCTCCAGCGCCTGGAAGAAGCGGTCGTAGCCGAGCGTGTCTGGCGCCGCCGCTTCGGCGGCGCTGGCAGTGGCGAGCTTGTCGGCAAGGCGCAGGCCGGTGACGGCGCTGGTGTCGGCAGCGACGGACTCCGCCAGCGCCGCGCCGAGTTCGCGGATAAAGCTGCCCAGCTCCACGCTGGCATAGTAGTCTGCACCACAGAGGACGCCGCCCTGCGCGGCCAGCGCGATATTGTCGCCGCGGATATTCTCGTCGCCGGTATCCTTGCCGATGGTCCAGGCACCGATCCCGACGATACAGCCGTCGTCACCCACCAGTTTGCTGATCTCTGCCTCGCTGAGCGTATAGCTGCCTTCGAAGTAGGGGTTGCCCTCGGAAATTACGCTCTTGCTCAGGGCGGAAGTGACAAAGCGGATTTCGCGTTCGGCCGGCAGTTGCCGGTTGACCTGCTCCAGCATCTGTTCGAATTCCGCCTGCAGGCCCTGGCGCTGCAGCTCGACGCCGGCCCAGAACAGTGGCTTGGGCTTGGTGCGCATCAACTCCACGGTGGCCTGTACTGCCTGCTTGACCGAGCTCACGGTAACCGAGGCGGGGGCGTCCACCTTGAGCTCCCTATGCGGCGCCGGGCACTGCGCGCGCCACAGGTCTTCGGCAATTTCCAGATAGGCGGGGCGCTGCTGGGTCAGCAGTGCCATCAGCGCCGAGTCAATCTGGTAGGGCGCCTGCCTGGCATCGATAATGCGCTCTGCGGCGGCGGTGATGGGGCGGAACATATGGATGTCCACCTTCTGGTAGCCGGTGGTGTGGGAGTAGAGCAGGCCGGCGTGCCGCTCGGTGGCATACTCCTTGTTGGTGGGCGCGCCGTTGATCAGCAGCACCGGCACCTGCTCGGTAAAGGAGCCGGCGATGGTATTCAGGATGCTGAAGGCCCCCACACTGTAGGTGACGTAAGTTGCGCAGATGCCCCTGGTGCGCGCATAGCCGTCGGCGGCATAGCCCGCGCACAGTTCGTTGGCATTGCCGGAAATGGTGATGGGTGATTTCGGGTCGCTCAAAATCGTATCGAGGAAGCCGGCGGTATAATTGCCGGCAACGCCGAACAGTTGCTCCACGCCCAGCTGCTCCAGGCGCAATTTCAGGTAGTCGGCGACGGTCGTTGTCTCTTGCATGATTGCTCTCCCTGAAATCGCTTCAAACTTGGTCGAAGTAGCTGAGGTTGAGGGCAAAGTCGCCCGGCGCGGTGGTGATGCCGGGCTTCTTCTCGGATTCATTGGGATCGAAATTCGGATCGATATATTCCTGGATGCGCACGGTGCTGGCGGCCACATAGCGGTCTTTGATCGCCTTGGAGGGAGATTCTCCATGGGTCTGTTCGTAGACCTTGCTGATCGGGTCGAGCTGGTAGCCCTTATGCAACGCCAGGTCCGCCGAGCGCAGGGCGCCTTCTACCCAGCCCTGGTCATCGGAAAAGGCCTCGCCGCAGGTGTAAATGCGCTGCAGTGGCTCGGCCATCAACGCCATGACTTCGCTATCATTGGCGCCCAGTGCCCACTGGTGAACGGCGAAATCGAACTGCTCGCTGGCCGGGCGGTTGAAGCGGGTGCTGCCGCTCCAGATGCGGGTGCTGGTCATCATCGGTTGCGGCACATAGTGGGTGTTGAACAGCTGCTGGAAAAAATCGGTTGCCTGTTTCACTACCGCCTGGGAGGCCGGAAATATCGTTTGCGGCACTTTCTGGCTGTATTTTTCCTGCATGGGCGAATCAAACAGCGGTCCGTTGTTCTGCAGTGCTTCCCAGAAATTGACATTCATAAAGTCGCAATAGATCGTCAGTGCGGCGGGTAGTTTGTATTTCTTCTGATTGATCTGGTCGACTCTTGCCTGCGTTTCCGGCGGTATATCCCGGCCCAGCTCCTTCATCAGCTCTTCGTATTCCAGCGCGGCAAAAGTCGGGGCGTCGATAGCGTAGAAGGGGTAGACGGAGCCCAGTGGTAGGTCGGAAAAGTTGGGGCCGAAGGCCACCGGCTCGCGGCCGGTCAGGTTGGTGCCCCACCAGGCCTGTTCGTAGTACAGGTTGATTTTGACCAGCGGCTGGTTGGTGGTGGTCTGCAGTGTGTTCCACAGGGTCTCGGAGCGCTCTTTGGGCAGAGCGTAGACGGCCGGGGAGGCTGCAAACAGTTTTTCCAGTGGCAGGCGCGGCAGTGCCAGTATGATTTTTTTGGCCTGGATCTCGCCCAGTTCACCGTCGGGACCGATAGTTTTTGCGGTGTAGTATTCGTCCTGCTCGGTGCCCTCGATCCCGATCACGCCGGTTTCGAGGAAGATACGCTCCTTGCCGATCTTTTCGACCAGCGCATTGGGCAGCGTGCTGAAGCCGTTTTCCAGCGTGTGAAATTGTGGGTTATCCGGAAAATCCTCCAGTAGCTGGAAGGCGATGCCGGCGTTCATCTGCGAGAGAATGGTGCCGTTAAAGCCCAGCAGGTTGTACAGCAGCTCAATACACTCCTTCGAATAGCCCATGTCGCTGAACAGGTTCCACAGGGTCCAGTCTTTCAATGGTACGCCCTGCCACTGGCAGTCCAGGCGGAACTTCTGCCAGAACTCCGGTGTGCGCTGATCGGGCCGCTCTTTGAAATCGGGGTTTTCCGCCAGAATCCGGTTGAAGGTGGTATCCAGGATGGACTTGGGATCTATCCCCTGTTCCTCCGGGCGCAGGTCGTACAGCTGGCTCCAGATGCTGTAATTGTTTTCCCGCGCAAACTGATTGGTGAAGCTGTGGCCGCGGTAACACAGGCGGTTGTTGCCGCCACTGCTCATGGGGAAGGGCACGATCTGGTCATCCAGGTCGAGGAGCAGGAACAGGCTCATCAGGTCATCCATGTCTTCAAAGGTGAAGCGCATACCACCTTCTTCCTCTTTCACCGTTTCCCCATCGGCAAAATGTACCAGGTCGGAATCCAGGCGCCCGCCGGTGCGGCCGCTGCGATCCACAACGATGACGCTGCTGCCGGGATCTGATTGCTGCAAGCGCCAGGCGCAATAGAGCCCGGCCATACCGGCACCCACCACAAGGGTTTCGACCGTATTAGGCAGGTTTTTGAATTCGGCCAGTTGCGAGGAAGTAAAATGAGGCATGGTGTTTCCTTGTCGATTATTTTTGACTTGCGAATAACGAGGGATTGGCTCCCCGGATTTGTGGTGGGGGTGCCGGTGCGGAAAGCCTTGGGTAGGTCGCACGAAATATTGTCACAGCAGTGATCTAAATCAGAAGGTGATTCGGCGACAAAATATTGCGGCGGTCGGTAAAAAATCCCTTTTCTGGTGTTAGGCTAAAAAGTTTTTTGCAATGCCATTGATGACGCTGCAAAGGGGCGAACGTTTTGCTGATTTAAAGTGATTCCCTGAAGAGTGAGCTTTTCTGAAATTTGCGCAGAGGTTATCGCGTACCAACTAGTTAGTAGTAGTACATTTTCGTTGCCAGCTATCGCAGCGCTGTTCCCCAGCCAACCGCTATCTTTATCGCCACTCCCGTTGCTCGAAAAATTCATAAACTGTTTGCGTGATACGCGCGATTCCACAACACTGGCCGCCACTGTAGTGGAGGTATGAATGGATAATCACGCTGATCCAGCCTTGCCCCTGGGCAAGGGACTGGTGTTCCTGATGGCACTGACCACCGGTCTCGCGGTGGCCAGTAACTACTACGCGCAGCCGCTGTTGCGCACCATCGCCGAACAGCTGTCGCTGTCCTACGCCCGCGCGGGCATCATCGTTACTGTGGCCCAGGCCAGTTATGCCGCGGGTTTGCTGCTGCTGGTACCGCTGGGGGATATGCTGGAGCGGCGGCGCCTGATTGTGGCGATGATGGTGCTGTCGGCCGCGGGGCTGCTGATCAGTGCCAATGCCGGCAGTCTGGCACTGTTGTTACTCGGAACCGGTGTGGCCGGTTTTTTCGCTGTGGTGGCCCAGGTACTGGTGCCTTTTGCGGCGACCCTGGCGGTACCGGAAGAGCAGGGCAAGGTGATCGGCACGGTAATGAGCGGCTTACTGCTGGGAATTCTGCTAGCCAGAACAATTGCCGGGGCGCTGTCGTCGCTGGGGAATTGGCACACCGTGTACTGGGTTGCCGGCGGATTGATGCTGTTGAACGCGGTCGCGCTCTGGCGGCTGCTGCCGGACTATCGCAGTGGCAGCCGAATGGGCTACGGCCGTTTGCTGCTGTCGATTGGTGACCTGTTTCGCGAGTATCCATTGTTTCGCCGCCGCAGCCTGTTGGGTTTCCTGGCGTTTGCGATGTTCAGTGTGCTGTGGACCTCGCTGGCGTTCCTGCTGGCCGGCGCCCCCTGGCACTACTCGGATGCGGTGATTGGCCTGTTCGGCCTGGCCGGCGCCGCGGGCGCCTGGGCCGCGCGTCAGGCCGGCAGTTGGGCGGATCGCGGCTACGCGCGGCAGGTCACCCTCGGCGGGCTACTGCTCCTGGCGTTATCGTGGCCATTGCTGGGGGCCGGCAGCTTCTCCATCGCGGCGCTGCTTGGCGGCATTCTGCTGCTGGACCTGGCGTTGCAGGCGGTGCATATCACCAATATGAACCTGGTCTTCGCCCTCAGCGATGAGGCGCGCAACCGTCTCAACTCCGGCTATATGTTTGTCTACTTCCTCGGCGGCGCTTTCGGTTCGCTGGCCTCCGCGGCGCTGTACCAGCAGTTCGGCTGGATTGGTGTCTGCCTGCTGGGCGGGGCCATTTCGCTGCTGGGCTGTGCCGCGGGGATTTATGGCTGGCGACGCGGGGACTGATGGGGCTTGCGGGCTCTGTCTGTCAGTCGCAGACAGCACGGGGAAATATCGGAGCTGATCGTTGTCGATGCTGTTCGTCGTCTTTAAAAGAGCTTATACCCCTTGCTCTCGAATATGCCCCGGGGGTACACGTTATTTCGGGGGCCGGATTCCCGTAGCGATCATTATGACCGGTGTAAAACCGGATGAAATTCGCTGTGACTTCAGCAATGCGCCCGCTGAAACCTGCATAGCTAATATCCGACAATCCACCGGTTGATTTGCCCGATGAACCTGTCGGACCCAAAAGGTATGGCGATATGTCCTGGAATCGCCGCAGATTGCATGCACATGGCATCGGCAATATCGGCCGTCGTACCGATGCGCCCCACGGGCAGGCGCTCTGCCAGGGCGGCGAGCACAGAGGACTTCTGTTCACATGCGGCGACGGTGCCGCGGGCAGCGGGGCGGTAGGCTGCGATCCCCGAGACCAATGTGATGGATCCGCCTTCCGTCAGCCGGGGTGCGCGGTGTTTCGCCAGCAATATGGGGCCGATCAACTTACTGTCGATCACCCGCCGCGCGGCGTGCAGGTCCAATTCGGGTAGTAATTGGTACGCGCCGTCGATATTTGCCGCGGTGCAGACGATATGGTCAAGGCTGCCGAGATCATGAAACAGGTCCATGACGGCATTTTCGCTGGTGATGTCTACTGCTGCGGTATGCAGCCTGTCGCTGGTGTCCAGGGCAATCTACGCTGTGTGAAGCCGGTCGGCATCGCGACCGACTATCACCACTGACGCGCCCTGTCGCAGCAGCCGCCTGGTTGTTGCCAGGCCCATGCCGGAACTTCCGCCGACAACCAGGATTCGCTTCCCCTGTATTGGTACTTCGTTGTTCATTAATAGCTCCAATAGCTCCAAATCTCGTTGGTCCCGAATAGCTCTCCCAAACTATTGGAAGCGCTGGGTCCCGGATAACGGAATATTTCGATTGCGTCATCGGCATTGCCAATTGGCGGTAAATCAATTGGGAATGACGTGCAGTTTTTGGGGGGAGTTTTTATCAAGGCATCTTCCGAAGGGCTTGCAGAAATGGCCGTCTGACCGGTGAGAGGGATGCGGCGTCCCACCTCGAGAAAATATTTTTTTCAGGCTGCATCCAAACTGTCACTCCAATCGGTCATTAGTACGAGAGGCAATGGGCGTTCACCGCTAATCCCGCTCGTACAGGCTTCTGGTCTGTAGCCATGCCTCGGAGTTCGTGCTTCCATGAGCTCCCTCCTGGACCAGCGACCGCCGCTGGTGAATTTGGCAATCTAGACAGTTTAGACAGATGAATAAGAAATATTTGCAAGCTGCGGCGCCGGTATTGGTGCTGGCGTTGGGTTTTGGGGTCGTAAAAGCCATGAACGCCACCAAGCCGGTGCCGGAAAAAAAGGAAGAGGAGCAGCGACTGGTATCGCTGGCCTACGCCGAAGCCCGCGAAGAGGTGGTGCATCTCTCGGTGGGTACCCAGGGTGAAGTGCGCCCACACACCGAAATCGATCTCACGCCGCAGGTGGCAGGCCGTGTTGTCGCGATCGCAGATCACTTTGCAGAGGGCGCGGGTTTTGAACCCGGCGAGACGTTGATACAGCTGGACGATGCCGACTATCGGCTCGCCCTGGCCCGTGCCAAGGCCGGAGTTGCCACCGCTGAAGTGCAGCTGCTGCAAGCTCAGGCAGCGGCCACCATCAAACGCCAGCAGTGGTTTTCTGTCCACCCGAACAAGCAGCCTTCGCCGCTGCAGATCAACCAACCCCAGGTCGCCGAGGCCAAGGCCAAGGTGCAATCCGCCCGGGCCGAACTCGAAGAAGCGCAGCTGAAGCTCTCGCGGACCAAAGTCCAGCTGCCGTTTCGCGGTCGTGTGATTCGGCGAGATGTGGGTGTAGGAGAGTATGTCACTGCGAGTACGGCGCTGGGCCGTGTGTTTGCCACAGACCGAGTGGAGGTGCGCCTGCCGCTCACCGATTCCCAGCTGATGGAACTCGACTTGCCAATGGGCTTTGTCGCCAGCGACAAAGCCCCCGGCCCCGCGGTGACATTTTCGGCGCAGGTCGGCGCCAAACAGTACCAATGGCACGGTCGCATCGTGCGTACCCAGGCGGCGGTCGACCAGCAGACCCGCCTGATCTACGCCGTGGCGGAGGTGCAGGATCCCTACGGGGCCGGTGCCAGTAATGGTGTGCCGCTGGCCGCCGGGATGTTTGTCAGCGCCGCCGCCGAGGGCGTGCAGGAGCACCGCGCTCTGGTGCTGCCGCGCGATGCGCTGCGCAATGCAGACAAGGTTTACGTGATTGACGCGGATAACCACTTGAGCATCCGCACCGTGGAGGTTCTGTCCACTTCCGAAAGCCGGGTCGTGGTGGCCTCTGGCATTACAGACGGCGAGCGGGTGGTGACTTCCACCATCGCCAACGCCGTCGACGGTATGGAAGTACAGCCCCTCGACCAGCTGGCCCGCAAATAACGGAACACGCACATGAACAGACTGATTGAATGGTGGGCACGCAACAGCGTTGCCGCCAACCTGGCCATGGTGGGTATTTTTGTTGCCGGCCTTATTGGCTTTTCCAGCATGGAGCGGGAAATGGATCCCCAGGTGCGATTCCCGGGGCTGGAGATCGATGTTTCCTGGCCGGGCGCCGCTCCGGAAGAAGTCGAGCAGCAGATCGTCGCCCGTATCGAGGAGTCCGTCAGCGATCTGGACAATATCGAATGGGTGCGCTCCACGTCGTCCGAAGGGCAGGGGCAGGTCTATATTCTGGCCGAAAGTAACGTGGACTTTTCCCGCTTTATGAACGACGTCAAGATCCGCGTAGACGGTATCTCCTCGTTCCCGCGGGATATAGAACCGCCGCAGGTGCACCAGTGGGTGAACCGCGAGGAATTTATCCGCGTGGCGGTGCACGGCGACCTGAGTGAGAAAAAACTGAAGCGGCTGGCGGAACAGCTGCGGCGCGAGGTTGCGACCCTGCCGGCCATCTCGGTAGTGGAGCTGTTTGGCACGCGCATGGAAGAAGTGTCAGTCGAGGTCAGCGAGCAATCTCTGCGCCGCTACGGCCTCACCTTTCAGGAAGTGGCCGATGCAATTCTCGGCAGCTCGCTGAATCAGTCGGCAGGAACGGTCAGGACCGAGGCCGGTTCCTACCAGATCAAGGTGCGCAATCAGGCCAACAGTGCGCAGGACTTCTCCGGCATCATCGTGCGGCAAACCGCTGGCGGCGGCACCATTCGCGTCGGCGATGTGGCCCATGTGGTGGACGGCTTTGAAGACAATGAGATTCTTGCAACCCTGAATGGCGAGCCGGCGGTGCTGCTGCAGGTCATGAGCACCGAGACGATGGATATCGTCACCGCATCGAAATCGATTCACAAGTGGATCGCCGAGCGCCAGAAAACATTGCCTGTGGGTGCCAAACTCACGCTCTGGACCGATAACGCCAAGGAGTTCAAGAGTCGCCTGAATACCATCGGCACCTCAGCTTTTGAGGGGCTTATCCTGGTGCTGCTGGTGCTGGTATTGAGCCTGCGCCCGAAGGTGGCGTTCTGGGTGGCAATGGGTATTGCCACCGCCTACGCCGGCGCTTTCGTGTTGCTGCCGAGTATGGGTGTCTCGCTGAACATGCTGTCCACTTTTGCCTTCCTGCTGGTGCTGGGGATTGTCGTGGACGACGCCATTGTAGTGGGGGAGAGTATCCACTCGGAATCCCACAATCCGGAACACCGGGGCCCGGGTGGCGGTCTCAAGGCCGCCGTGCTCGGCACGCAGCTGGTGGCAAAACCGGTGATCTTTGCGGTAGTGACGACGATATTTGCCTTCCTGCCGTGGATCTTTATTAGCGGTTCCACCAGTGAGTTTACCCGGCACATCACCTGGGTGGTAATCCTCGCGCTGGTATTTTCCCTGATCGAGTCGCTGTTTATCCTACCGGCGCACCTCAGTCATATGAAGCCGCGCACAAAGCTCGGCCGCTTCGGGCGCGTGCAGAAGCGCATTGCGGACGGCATTGTCCATTTCGCCCAGACATACTACCGCCGTATCGGCCAGTGGGCGGTCGATCGCCGTTACCTGACGCTGAGTATTTTTGTGGCGGTGCTGATGATCGGTTTCGGTATGTTCGGCAGCGGCTGGGTGAAGAAAAGCTTTATGCCGGATATCGAATCCGACCAGATTATCGTCAATGTCGTCATGCCCGAAGGGGCCCCCTACAGTCGCGCCCTGGAAGTGCTGGCGCAGCTGCAAAGCGCAGAAAAGAAACTGGAAAGTGAGGTCAATCAGCGCACCGACGGCAAGAGCTCGTTGATCGAGAACTGGTATACGCGCTCCCGGCGCGACAGCGTCATGGCGATCGTGCAGCTGGCTCCGCCGGAAGAGCGCGATATGTCGGCCAAGCAGGCAGCGCTGCGCCTGCGCAAGCTGCTGGGCGATATTCCGGATGCCAAAGAGGTCTCGGTGCAGTATTCGCTCAACAATAACGGCCCTGGCTTCGAGCTCTCCATCCGCCACCCCGACCTCGATGTATTGCGCAGGGCGACGGCGGATCTGGAAGACCAGCTGCGTACCTACACCAGCCTGTACGACGTGCGCAATAACCTCGAGGGCGCCTCGGAAGAAATCCGTATCGAACTCAAGCCCGGCGCGGAGAAGCTGGGCCTGACTCTGGCGGCAGTGAATCGCCAGGTACGGCAGGCCTATTTCGGCGAAGAAGTGCAGCGGTTGCCGAGGGCTGGCCAGGACGTCAAGGTAATGGTGCGCTACCCGAAGTCATCGCGCCGCTCGATAGAGAGCCTCAAGGACTTCCGCGTGCGTACCGCCGACGGTCGCCAGGTCCCCCTGCTGGCAATCGCCGACCTGGAGTATGCGCCGGGGATCAAGCGTATCCAGCGCTGGAATGGCAATCGCGCAGCACGGGTGATGGCCGACCTGAAAGACGACGTTCGCGGCGAGATCATGAAAGATCTGGAGAAGAACTTCTTTCCGGGCTGGGAAAAACGTTATCCCGGTATCATCCGTGGTGCCGTGGGCCAGGCTGAGGGTGAAAAACGTTTTCTTAAAGAGGTAGTCGGTCTCTACACCATGGCCCTTTTCGCCATGTACAGCCTGCTGGCCGTGGCCTTCCGCAGCTACTTCCAGCCGCTGTTGATCATGGTCGCGATCCCGTTTGCTTTCGTCGGTGCGATCCTGGGGCACGCGGTGCTGGGATTGACCATGGCCATTTTCAGCTACTTTGGTATCGCGGCGGCGGCGGGGGTGGTGGTGAATGACAACCTGGTGCTCATGGACCAGTGCAACCGCCTGCGCGCGCAGGGGATGGAACCGATGAAAGCGATCGTGGAAGCCGGCGTCTCCCGCTTCCGTCCGATCCTGCTGACCACGCTCACTACTATTGCCGGCCTGATGCCGATGATGATGGAGCGCAGTATCCAGGCCGCTTTCCTCAAGCCGACCGTGGTGGCTTTGGCGTTCGGGGTATTTGTGGCCTTCTTTGTGACATTGCTGCTGGTGCCATCGCTGTATGCGATTGGTGTTGATGTCAGCACACTGGTGGCAAGGAGCAGGTCCTTCCTGGTGAGCCGTATCACCGGCAAGAGGCCGGAAGTTGTCGAGACGGCTGACTAGCTGATCACTAAAAAAGGCCCCGGTGAGCTGTCTCGCCGGGGCCTTTTTCGATTCCATGTGTCGGTTTGTCAATTCTGTATCAATACCGGATATTGCAGATAGGCCCGATCGTAATAAGGGCTGCGCTGATAGAAAAAGTCCAGGCGTGCGCGCGGATCCCCGGCAAAGGCCTTGTCTTGCAGCCGCTTTTCAAATTCTTTTTTCAAGGCCGGATCGCGTTTCAGCATCTCTTCGGCCAGCGGTACCAGTGCGTAGGGCTCGGAGTATTCCGTGCGCTGGAACATCTGATTGAAGAATCCCCACTGGAAGAAAGAATCGGGGCCGCGCGGATCGAGCAGTGCGACCGCGAGGCTGCCGAGCGGCTGGTCGGTGCGGATCTCGACATAATCGGCCAGCGGTACCTGTACTTGCTCTTCACTGAATCTGGCCTTGACGCGAAAGTGTCCCTCGAAGGGTTTGTCCGCGAATGTATGACTGTCGGCACTGAGGCGGGTCAGTGTGGCTCTGGGGCGCGACGGTGCAGTGACCTCGATACCGTGGTCCTTCAAGCGCGCCAGCACCAGGGTTTCCTTTTTCGGCAGGTAATACGCTTTGGGCACCCGCACTTCCACGTCTTTCACATTGTCGGCAAACACCGGCAGGGCAGGGTAGTCCTTGGCTTTGCCCAGCCACACCACCTGTTCGGTGCCGGTGATCGGGTTCTTTACCTTTTTGTACGCCATACCTTTGAACGGCTGCTTGGCAAACACCTTCAGGTCAGGTGATTTACTGGTTTCCCAGGCGAGCACCTGGGTTTTCGGGTGGCGCCGCTGGTCGCTGGCGATGGCTTTTTTAATCGCGTCACCCTCGTCACCGACTGCCTTGAGTGCCGCTTCAATAAATACATAGGTGCCCAGCACCCGTTGCCGGTAGGGTTTCAGCGAATGGTTCTCCACCAATACGGTGGGTGTGTGGCGCAGGTCGCCGAGACCATTGGAGAAGCGCGGCAGCGCAGTCCAGTGGGTGATGCCGTCGGAAAATTCCTGTGGGTTCACGCCGAAGACCAGCGGGCCGGGAATATGGCCGGCGGCAGTCAGGGCGGAGTCCAGATTGCTGCGCAGGTTCGACTCGAGCCAGTCGGCGATGGCCGGGGAATCACTGGCGAAAGAGGCGGTATAACCGTAGGTGATATCGTACTGGTAGTCCTCGCCATCGGTGACATGAACATCGATATACAGGCTTGGGTGGTACTCGTTGATCACGTCCATCACCGCGCGCAGCTCCGGTGTATCGAGCTTGGTGTAGTCGCGGTTGATGTTGAGGTTATTGCCGTTGCTGCGCCAGCCGGCGTTGTCCGGGCCGCGCTGGTTCATGCGCGTGTAGGGGCCCTTGCGGCCGTGGCCGTCCACATTCAGGATCGGCACAATCAACAGGTTGGCGTGCTGCACCAGTTGGTGCAGTTCACGCTTTCCATTCACGTAATCGCGCAGCAGCATCAGGCTGGCATCCTTGCCGTCGATCTCGCCGGAGTGGATGCCGGCCTGTACCAGCAGGGTGGGTTTGCCGTTGGCCTGCGCATCGCTGCCGCTTTCGGTCAGAGTCACCAGTAGCACATGGCGTCCGCCGGCGGAGGTGCCGATATCGGTGGTTTTGATGTCCGCGCTGGCGGCGGCCAGGCGCTCGATAAACGCGCGGGTCTGGCGATAGTCTGGTGTGGTGTGAAAATCACTGGCCTCTGCCGGGGTTACCCAGTCGCCCGTGTTGACTATCAGCTGTTCCGAGGCCCCATGCCAGGGCAGCAGCGGGGGCAGCGGTGCCTGCGGGTATTCTTCACTCTGCGTTGCCGGGACGACGGCGGCGCTGAGCAGGCAGCCGGCGAGGAAATGGACGCGCTTGCGCCGTATTGCGTTGATCATGGAAGGGGTTCCCCAAAAGCGGGCTAAATTTGTTTTGGCCCACATGATAGAGGAATCATCCGCCGGCCGCATGCGATCGTGGCCGGTTTAGCGCGGCGGTGCCAACAGCTCCAGTGTGCGGTGATCGGTGCGGCCGCGAAAGAATTTGTCCAACACCTCCCGGAAGACTTCCTCGCCGTCGTCGGCAACGATAAACAGTGTCATCGATGCGCGCAGGCGCATATCTTCCGGGGCTCCGAGAATATCGGTGATATTGCGGTCGTCAAATGACAGCAATTGTTCGCAGCATTCGCGTAGACGCGGGCCCAGCAGCGGGTGGGCCAGGTAAGCCCGCGCTTCATCGAGACTTTGGATGGCATAGCGCGGCGCGTGCAGGCTGTCGCGCTGGCCGGAAAACTGGGGAAACACAAACCACATCCAGTCAGACTGCCTGCGTCCAGCGGCGAGTTCGGTGCGAACGGTTGCGTAGACGTTGCGCTGCGCTTCCACAAAGCGCTCTAGGTTGTACGGATCGTCCATTCTGCAATCCTGAAACAGGTGACCGTTTCGCGCCGGCCGCGGCCGGCGCGCAGTCTGCTACAAGCGCGACGGATGGCTGTGCGGGTCGCCCTCGTCGTGGGGTTTGTCGCTGTGGGTGACGCCATGTTCCGGTTCTTCCGGTATTTGCCAGGTGCCGTCTTCGCACCAGGGGTCATCCTCCGGGAACTCCTCGATATAGATTTCCTTGTCCTCGTAGTCCGGCTGGTAGCGCAGGTCGTAGTGCGCCGCCCGCACGATCGACAGGCACAACAGGAACGCGACGATGATGAGCGGTACGCCGCCGATCACGCTGGCGGTCTGCAGGGTTTCCAGGCCGCCGAGGAACATCAGCGTTACCGGCATTATCGACAGGGCGAAGGCCCAGAACAGGCGGTTCCAGCGTGCCGGCTCCTCATCGACTTCTTTCTGCACCACGGCGGCGAGAATATAGGAGATGGAGTCAAAGGTGGTGGCGGTAAAAATGATTGCAAGGAGCGTGAACATCGCGATCACCAGCTTGGCCACGGGCAGGGTACTGAGGATTGCGAAGATGGCCGTGGTGGCATCCTGGTTGTTGAGGATACTGATCACGTCGAGTTTCTCGGAGAACTGCAGAAAGATGCCGTAGTTGCCGAGAATCATGAAGAACAGAAAGCAACCCAGGGTGCCGAAGAAGATGGCCCCTGCCACCATCGCGCGGATGGTGCGCCCGCGGGAGATGCGCGCGATAAACAATCCCACACTCGGGGCAAATACCAGCCACCAGGCCCAGTAGAAAATGGTCCAATCCTGCGGGAAGTGGGTATCCGGAAACTGGTCGAACTGCGCAAAGGGTTCGGTCCAGGTCGCCATATGGAAAATATGTGTGAGCACGCGGCCCAGTGCATCGAGGCCGGTATTCATCATAAACAGCGTTGGACCGGCGAGAAAAACGAACAGCAGCAGCGCCGCCGCCAGCCACATATTGATGTCCGACAGCAGGCGGATCCCTTTCTTCAGCCCTACATAGGCGCTGTAGCCAAAGATCCCGGTACAGATGGCGAGTACGGTAATGCGGGTGGTCAGGGTGGTGGGCACGCCGAACAGCTCGTGGGCTCCCTGGTTGATCAGTGGTGCGGCCAGCCCCAGCGTGGTGGCACCGCCGCCGAGCATGCCGAAAATAAAGAATACATCGATCAGTTTGCCGAGCCAGCCGCGCGCGCGCTGTTCGCCCAGGACCGGCATCAGTGCTTCACTGATTTTCAGCACGCTGTGATTGCGCACGTAGTAGAAGTAGGCGATCGGCAGTGCCGGGATCAGGTAGATGGCCCAGGCCAGCGGGCCCCAGTGGAAGATGCCGTAGGCCGCCGCCCAACGCGCCGCATCCGGCGTTCCTCCGGGGATATCGAATGGCGGTGTCTGGTAGTAGAAGGCCCACTCGATCATTGACCAGTACAGGATCGAGGCGCCGATGCCGGAACAGAACAGCATTGAGGCCCAGGACCAGGTGGAAAACTCCGGGTCTTCTTCCGGCGTGCCCAGTTTGATCTGGCCGATATCGCTGAACACGATATAAACCATAAACAGGATGGCGCCGAGCCCCAGCGCCAGGTAGAAGACCCCAAGCTTGTCGGTGACGAACGCTTTGGCGCTCATCACCCAGGCCGCCCCGGCCTCGGGGAAGATCACCAGCGGGAGGGTGACAGCCAATAACAGGAAGAGGGAGCCGAGAAAGGTCGGCTTGTCGATGATGTCATTCCAGCTGTTCGATGCCACGGGTGCCTCCGGGTCTGGTGATTGGTGGCTTCCCTGTCCTGTGTGGTCACGCAGCACCGGGGCACGGATCTGTGCTTCCGGCGGGCGACAATTAAAGACTAGGCAATGGCGTGGAAAAGCTCCAGTCGTGGCGCCAATGGGTGGGGCGGGGGGAAGACCCTTCGGTCGCGCCGGTGCGTCAACCCGGCTTTTGTTGCAACAGCGCCAGGGTGCGGGTATCCCGCTCACCGCGGTAGTACTTGTCGAGCACCCGAGCAAACAGTTCACCGCGATCCGTGGCTTCGAACAGGGTCATCGATGAGCGCAGCTTCAGGTCGTCCGGGCTGCCGAAAATTTTGTGGGCATCGCTGCTGTGTTGTTGCAACAGACATTCGCAGCAGGTGCGCAGGCGCGCGCCCAGCAGCGGATGGGCCAGGTAGGCACGGGCTTCATCGAGACTCCTCAGCGCATAGTGCTGCGCCGTGGCGCTGTGCCCGAGACCGGCCAGTTGCGGGAATACATACCACATCCAGTGGGAGCGCTTGCGGCCGGCCTGCAGTTCCGCCAGCGCTGCGGCGTAGTTGCTGGCCTGGGCATCGACAAAACGTTGCAGATCAAAGGGCGTACTCACGGCGATCTCCGCGTTGGATGGTTGAGATTAGTGTGGCAGATCCCAACCGAGCGTTTCCAGCAGGGTCTTAAAGCACCCCCGGGGTGGCGCCACCAGCTGTAGCCTGGTGCCCGTTTGCGGGTGATCGAACTCCAGTCGCAACGCGTGCAGTAACAACCGCGGACACTGGAACTGCTCGGCAAAGAAGCGGTTGTGGGTCGACTTGCCGTATTTGGGGCAGCCGATCAGCGGGTGGTGGATATGCTTGAAGTGGCGGCGGATCTGGTGACGGCGACCGGTCTTCAACTGGATCTCCACCAGCGAGTAGCGGCTCGATGGATAGCGATCCACCGCGTAGGGCAGTTCGACGGTGGCCAGGCGGCGGAACAGGGTGACGGCCTCCTGGCGCGGCAGCTCCGCCTTGGGGCGTTTGCGCTGATGCTTGAAATCGGCCACCGGTGGCAGCGGGTAATCGATCTCGCCCTGTTCCGGGCAGTAGCCGCGACACACCGCGATATAGGTTTTCACCGAGGTGTCGCTCTCCAGTTGTGCCTGTATCCGCGCGGCGATATCGCCGCTTTTGCCGAAGACGATGACACCGGAGGTGGGTTTATCCAGCCGGTGAATGGGGTACAGGTGGCTGCCGCAGAGGTCGCGCAGGTACTGCAGCAGGATGCGGTGCTCGTGGCGGTCGATATCGGAGCGGTGCACCAGCCAGCCCTCGGGCTTGTAGGCGGCGACAAGGCTTTCGTCTGAAAAGAGGATTTCCGGAGACATATCGATCGGTGCAGCAGAAACAGAGCGCCTATTATAAGTTGGCGCGGTAGGTTTGGCAGGCGGATAAAATATGCGTCGATGGCGATATTTCAGTTGACATTTGCACGTCGCTATTTAGACTCCCGCCCGGTATTGGCATCGTGTCAATGCATTTCCGATTTTGAACCGTTTTTACCAAGGAGCCATGAAATGAATTTTGACAAGCGGAACAACCAGCCCAGCTGACACACCTTTCATGTGCTCGCGCTTGAAAGGTCGTATCGCCTTTCAAGCCAGATATCCAAAGCCCTGGCGTTCGCCGGGGCTTTTTTTTTGGCGCTGCAAAGGCCATTTAACCGAGATGTGGCTCAGTCCAGGAGTTGCCTATGCCTGTAAATTTGTCTGTAACAATATCTGTCACAGGGCAATTGAACCACAGCCCGTTAGCGGGAAGCCGGAAATGGCGACCCGGAAGCCGGACAACCCGAAACCGTGGCGGGATGCCCTTGAGGTGAGAGTTGCCACGCGCTTTGTATGCCGTCAGGCCCTAAAGCGCAGAAACTGCCTGCAATCGTTTTCGCATCCAGCGCGGACAGGGAAGTCCAGCCGGCTCCTGGCAGCAATGCCAGAGGCCGGGAACCCGATTAATCCAGAGGAGAAGTGTCGATGAAAAACAAAAAATCCATCAAGCTCGCAGTGCCGGCACCGAAGCCGCGCAACCGCGTGGCCCAGAACCCGCTATTGCGTAAAGGGGGAGCCCACCAGCGGGCCAGGTCTGGTGAACGTTTTGCCAGCAAACAGCAGGCCAGGAAGGCGGCGCGGGAGTGGAAGGGCTCCCGCGATGCCCGATTGGCACCTTGCCCAGCGCATCCCGCCGCCTGAGTCCGCCTCTAGTCCCAGTCCGCCAACGCTTCGACGTACACCCAGCGCTTTTTGTACAGCCTGAACAGCGAAATCTCGTGCAGCGCCCGCTCACTGCCGCCTTCCTGAAACCACGCCTTGAATTCCACCACGGATTTTTTCAGCCCCTTTTTGCTCTTGATCACCTCGAGCCGCAACCACTGTGTGGTCATGTCGTCAGCGTTCAGCTCGGGACAGGTATCCGGGTGCCATGACTTGCGTAGATACGGCAGGTTACCGGTCACATAGGCACTGTAGCGACTGCGCATCAGCGTTTCGGCGTCCCGCGGGTAGGCCTTGCCGGACAGATACAACTGGCAACACTGGTCGAAGGATTTGTTCGAGCCGCACGGGCAGGGGGCAGAGGCTTCTATCATGGTACGTGGATCATTCGAAACAATGCAGTGGGGTACATATTGTGGCAGGCTTGCTTCTGGTACGGCAACAGTCGGAGTCGGCGCGCGATTGCCGAGCTCCTAACCGGTTTGGGAAGACAACTGGATGCTGAAGTTTTGCGATTCCAGCGATGAATCAATCACCATTTATGTCGCGGACACCCGTGGTGAAGCCGCACTGGCGCGCGTGACGCAGCTGGTTGAGACCCTGCGCGGGCAATTGGGCGACGGTCTGACCGACCTGGTGCCATCCTATTGCAGTGTCACCGTCTATTACGATGTGCGGCGCTGGCAGCGCGATGCACTGGCACAGCGCCTGCGCACCATTGCCGAGTCGGTTGGCGATGGCGGCGACAGCGCGGCACCGGCCGGGCGCAGCGTCGAGTTGCCAGTCTATTATGGCATCGAGGCGGCCCCCGACCTGCAGCGGCTGGCAGCATTCGCCGGCATGGATGAGGAATCCGTGATCGCGCTGCACAGCGGCACGGAATACCGGGTTTATGCGCTGGGATTTCGCCCCGGTTTTGCTTTTATGGGCATGGTGCCGGAGCCACTGCGCGCGCCGCGCCTGGAGAATCCGCGCCCGCGGGTGCCGGCCGGTTCGGTCGCGGTGGCGGATGCGCAGACGGCGGTATACCCCGACAGCTGCCCCGGCGGCTGGAACCTCCTGGGGCGCTGCCCGCTGGCGCTGTTCGAGCGCGACTGCAATCCGCCCCGGGTGTTATTGCAGGTGGGGGATCGGGTGCGCTTCGCGCCGGTCACACGCCAGCGCTACCTGGAGCTGGGAGGCCTGCTTGATGACTGATTTCGCCACGGTCGAGCGCGCCGGCCCTCAGACGTTGATCCAGGACAGCGGTCGCCGCGGCCAGCAACACCTTGGTGTAAGTGTCAGTGGCAGCGCCGACAGTCACGCCGCCGGCTGGGCCAATTACCTGCTGGATAATTCCGCTTCCGCGGCGCTGCTGGAGATCTGCCTGGGTCCCTTTGCGTTGCGTTTCGCCGCTGCTACCTGGGTGGCGCTGGCGGGTGCCGATTGCGGCTGGCGCCTGAACGGCCAACCGCTGCAAAACTGGGCCACCAGCCTGATACCGGCCGGCGGGTTGCTCGAAGGCGGTATTGCCCGTAGCGGTCTGCGCAGCTATGTGGCGTTGGCGGGCGGCATCCTGACGCCGTCGGTGTGGGGCAGCCGCGCCACCAACGTGGGGGAGCGCCTCGGCGGTCTCGACGGGCGCGCACTGGCCGACGGTGATCAGCTGCCCTATACCGCCGCGGCGCGCGCGCGGGCCACCTGCATGCCGGCTGAGTTCGCGCGCACTTATTCGCGCCGGGTGCGCCTGCGCGTGGTGCCGTCGAACCAGTTCGAGCAGTTTCCCGCCGCACAGCGGCAACGCTTCTTTGCGCACACTTACCAGGTTTCTCCGCAATCCGACCGCATGGGCGTGCGCCTGCAGGGGGCGGCGCTGGAGCCGGTGCCGGGCAACCTGATTTCCGAGGCGGTGGCACCGGGGGCGATTCAGATGCCGGGCAACGGCCAGCCGATTGTGCTGATGCCCGACTGCCAGACGATCGGTGGCTATCCCAAGCTGGGGCATGTCTACCGTGTCGATCTCGATCATCTCGCGCAGGCCCGCCCGGGCGACGAGGTACAATTTGAATTGGGCGACCTGCGCGAGGCGCAGGCCGAACTGGCGCGTTTGCGGCGCTTTTTTGCCGCCGACGCGTCGTGACCATCCTCTGGTGATTGAAGGAATGACGACGCAATGAAACTGAATTGCGATCTCGGTGAGGGGTTTGGCAACTGGCAGCTGGTGGATGAGCGCACCGTGATGCCGCACATCGATATGGCCAATGTTGCCTGCGGCTTCCACGCCGGCGACCCGGTCGGTATTCGGCGCACGGTGCGCCTGGCGCGCGAGTGTGGGGTAAACATAGGCGCGCATCCCGCCTATCCCGACCTGGTCGGCTTCGGCCGCCGCTCGATGGATTGCTCGGCCGACGAAATCACCGCAATGGTGCTCTACCAGCTGGGCGCACTGCGCGCGCTGTGCACCGCCGAGCAGGCGCAGGTGGAATACCTGAAGCCGCACGGCGCTCTCTACAATGACATGATGCGCAACGATGCGGTATTGCGCGCGATACTCGCGGCGCTGGCCAGTGCCGGCGAGCCATTGCCGCTCCTGCTGATGGCGACGCCGGACAGCGAACGCTACCGCGCGCTGGCGGCTGAGTACGGTGTGCCGCTGCTGTTCGAGGCGTTCGCCGACCGTCGCTACCGCGCCGACGGTCGCCTGCAGCCCCGCGCGGAAGATGGCGCGGTATTGCACGATACCGGCGACATCGTGCGCCAGGTGGAGGGGCTCTGCCGTGGCGAGGTGGTGACCGCTGACGGCACCACACTGCAGTTGGCCGCGGATACCATCTGCGTGCACGGCGACAACCCGGCCGGAGTGGCTACCATCGTGGAAATACGTCGCGCCCTCGACAGTTGACCGCCTGCCGCAGCCAGGTTCGATTCCTCCCTGTCTTCGCCGGCTAGCCGCCGGCGATTCTGTTGCTATCTTCAGTACAGGGCCGCAGCTGGCGCCATGCCGGTCGCGGTGAAGATCCGAACACGGTAACCCTATGTCCGCGCAGCAACTGATTCCCGCCCTGCAAACCCTGCTGCCGCCGGAGCGGCTGCTGACGCGCCGTGAACAGCTGGCCCCGTACGAGTGCGACGGGCTGCCGGTCTACTGCGAGCGGCCGCTGGCGGTAGTGCTGGCGCAGTCGGAAGCCGATGTCGTGGCGGTGGCGAAACTCTGTCACCGGCTCAAAATCCCGCTGGTTTCCCGCGGCGCCGGCACCGGCCTGTCCGCCGGTGCCAAGCCCGCGGCGGCGGGTGTGCTGCTGGTGACGGCGCCGATGAATCGTATCCTCGCACTGAATCCCGAGGCGATGCGCGCGCGGGTGGAGCCGGGTGCCGTGAACCTGCAGATCTCCGCCGCGGCCGCGGCACATAACCTCTATTACGCACCGGATCCGTCGTCGCAGATTGCCTGCTCGATTGGCGGCAATGTGGCGGAAAACGCCGGCGGCGTGCACTGCCTCAAATACGGCGTCACGGTGCACAACGTGGTGGCGCTGCGGCTGGTCACCATCGAGGGGGACATCCTCGAGATCGGCGGCGACTGCCTGGCCCAGCCCGGTTACGACCTGCTCGCGCTGGTACACGGCTCCGAGGGCTGCCTCGGCATCGTCACCCAGGTGACGGTCAAGCTGTTGCCGCTACCGGCGCAGACGCGCACGCTGATGGCGGACTTCGCCACTGTGCGCGCGGCGGCGGACGCGGTGTCGGCGATCGTGCGCGCCGGGGTGGTGCCGGCGGCGCTGGAAATGATGGACGGCCTGGTGATCGAAGCCGCCGAGGCGTTCTGTCACGCCGGTTATGCGCTCGATGCCGCCGCCATCCTGCTGATCGACCTGGACGGGGACCCGCGCGAAGTGGCGGTGGAGCTGGATCTGGTGCGTGCCCTGCTGGAGCACTCCGGCGCCACCCGCACCCAGCTGGCGCAGAGTGAAGCGCAACGCGAGCGCTGGTGGAAAGGGCGCAAGAGCGCCTTTCCGGCCATCGGCCGCCTGTCTCCCGATTATTACTGCATCGATGGCACCGTGCCGCGCCACCGTATCGGCGAGGTGCTGGAGGCGATCGCCGGCTTTGCCGAACACCGCGGCCTGGGGGTGGCCAATGTGTTTCACGCCGGCGACGGCAACCTGCACCCGATCATCATGTTTGATGCCAGCGAGGCCGGCGCACTGCAGCGGGTGGAGTTGCTCGCGGCGGATATCCTCGAATTCTGCATCGCCGTCGGCGGTACCATCACCGGCGAGCACGGTGTCGGCGTGGAAAAAATCAACGAGATGGCGGTGCAGTTCAGTGATGCGGAAATCGCACAGTTCCTTGCCCTCAAGCAGGCGCTCGACCCGCCCGCACTGCTGAATCCGGGCAAACTGATCCCGACCCTGGCGCACTGTCGCGAGTATCGTGCGCTGCGCCGGCAGGGGGACCGCTAATGGCTGCGGCCACAGACAGTGGCGGTGATCGCAGCGCGGCCCTGTGCGAACAGGTGCGCGCCGCCATCGACAGCCAACAGCCACTGGCAATCACCGGCGGTGCAAGTCGCGCCGGTTTCGGCCTGCAGTGCGAGCCGGCGCGGTTGCGATTGCACGAACACAGCGGCGTGATCGATTACCAGCCCGATGAACTGGTGCTGCGGGTGCGCAGCGGTACCCGCCTGCAGCCACTGCGCGAACTGCTCGCCGCCGAGGGCCAGCAGTTCGCCGCGGATATTCCCGCCCCGGCCCCACACAGCACTGTCGGCGGTGCGGTCGCCTGCGGCTGGGATGGCCCGGCACGCGCCTTCGGAGTCGCGCTGCGCGACACGGTACTGGGTTGCGGCCTCATCAATGGCCGCGGGGAGCCGCTTACTTTCGGTGGTCAGGTGATGAAAAATGTCGCCGGCTACGACTGCGCGCGCCTGCAAGTCGGCGCTCTCGGCACACTCGGTGTACTGCTCGAAACCAGCCTGCGCCTGGCGCCGTTGGCGGAGGTGCACGAGAGCCGCTGTTTCGAAGTCGCGCCGCCGATGCTGCCGCAGTGGTGGCAGCGCACCCGCACACTGCGCCCGCTGGTGTCGGCCACCTGCTACCGCCATGGCCAGTTGCACCTGCGCCTGAGTGGCCGCGCCGCGGCGGTGCGCGATGCGCTGCAGCCTCTCGGCGGTGAGCGCAGTGCGCTGGAGTGGGGCGCGCTGCGGGATCTGCGCGACGAATTTTTTCACGGTGCCGCACTGGCCTGTGTGCACCTGCCGCGCGCCGCACAATTCGAGCCGCCGCAGAACGGGCACTGCGCGCGGCCTGCATGGAACGACGTGCTGGTGGAGTGGGAGGGGGCGCGGGTGTGGGTGCGCGACGGCGACCACCGCGCGCTGGCGCGAGTGGCAGCGGCACACGGTGGCTTTGTACAGGTGCTGCGCGGCGCGCCGCTGCCGCCGGCGGTGACCGCGGTGGACTGGCACCGGCGCATCCGCAGCGCCTTCGACCCGCAAGGACTGTTCAACCGCGACATTTTTGCCCTGCGCTTTGACCGTGACGCAGCGTCGGCAGGCAGGTGATGAGTTTATGCAGGTAAAGATCGTCGAAAACCTGGTATCCGCCGGTGAGGCGGCGCGCGCCGAACAGGTACTGAACAGCTGTGTTCACTGCGGCTTCTGCACGGCCACCTGCCCGACCTACCTGCTGGCCGGCAACGAGCTCGACAGCCCGCGCGGGCGCATTTACCTGATCAAGGAAATGCTCGAGACCGGCACCGCCGGTGCACTGACGCGCACCCACCTCGACCGCTGCCTGACCTGCCGCAGTTGCGAGACCACCTGTCCCTCGGGGGTGGACTATCACAAGCTGGTGGCGGTGGGGCGCGAGACAGTGGAACAGCTGGCGCCGCGCTCCCGGGCACAGCGGGTGCAGCGCGCGGCGCTGCGCAAACTGATGCTGTCGCCGCGGCTGTTGCGCGTGCTGCTCGGTGCCGGGCGCGCGCTGGCGCCGCTGCTGCCGGCGGCATTGCGGCGCACCTACTTCCCGGCGCCGCGCCCGCTATTGCCCGCTGCGCGTAGCGGCGAGGCGGCGGGGCGGGTGCTGTTGCTGCGCGGCTGCGTGCAGCCGCTGCTGCGTCCGCACACCGACGCGGCGCTGCTGCGTATCCTAGATCACTTCAAGGTACCGGTAAGCGAGTCCACCGCGGTCGGCTGCTGCGGCGCGGCGAGTTTCCATACCGGCGGTGAGGAGGAGGCGCGCGCGATCGCACGGCGCCAGCTGGACCACTGGTGGCAACAGGCCCAGCGCGCGCCACTGCGCGCCATCGTCATGACGGCATCCGGTTGTGGCGCGCAGCTGCGCGACTACCCGCTACTGCTCGCCGATGATCCCGAATACCGCGAGCGCGCCGAGGTGCTGGCGGGGCTGATCCGCGATCCGGTGGAACTGCTGGAGGAGCTGCACGCGGAGCAGCCCCTGCAGCTTACCGGTGGGGCGGCGCAACGCCAGCTGGTATTTCATTGCCCGTGCACCCTGCAGCATGGCATGCAGTTGAGTGGGCGGGTAGAGCGGCTGTTGCGGTCGTTGGGGGTGGCGCTGCCGGCAGTGACGGACAGCCACCTGTGTTGCGGCTCCGCCGGAACCTATTCAATCCTGCAGCCCGAGCGCGCGAAAACGCTGCGTGAGAAAAAACTGCAGCACTTGCAGGCGTCAAAGCCGCACACCATCCTCACCGCCAATATCGGTTGCCAGCTGCACCTGCAGGGCGGAACCGACACGCCGGTGCGCCACTGGCTGGAACTGGTGGCGGAGGCACTACCGCCAACCGCGGGATAGCCGGGTCAGTCGGCGCGCGAAGCCCCGGCCGCACTATTTTGCAGGGCGCGGCGCAGAAACCCGTCGGCGGTTGCCAGGGCGTTCTCTGCCGCGGCGCAGTCGAGGCCGCTGAGGAGCATCATGATCGCGAGCTTGGCATTGTGGTCGCACTCGCTGAGGACGCGGTCGGCCTCGTCGTAGGAAACGCCGGTGGCTTCCATCACGATACGGCGGGTGCGCCCCACCAGCTTGGCATTGGTGGCCTTGACGTCGACCATCAGGTTGTAGAACACCTTGCCGAGTCGGATCATGCTGGCAGTGGTCAGCATATTGAGCACCAGCTTCTGGGCGCTGCCGGCTTTCATGCGGGTGGAGCCGGTGAGAATTTCCGGGCCCACTTCCGGCAGTATCGCGATATCCGCCTCCGCAGCGATGGCGGCGGACTTGTTGCAGGACAGCGCCACGGTTGTGCAGCCCGACTCGCGCGCGTAGCGCAGGCCGCCGATCACGTAGGGTGTGCGCCCGCTGGCGGCGATACCGACGACCACATCTGCTGCAGACAGGTGAATCTTTTCCAGATCTGTGCGGCCCAGCTCGGGGTCGTCTTCGGCGC
Source organism: Microbulbifer sp. SAOS-129_SWC (assembly GCF_039696035.1). Taxonomy (GTDB): domain Bacteria; phylum Pseudomonadota; class Gammaproteobacteria; order Pseudomonadales; family Cellvibrionaceae; genus Microbulbifer. Next base: position 2,654,937 of record NZ_CP155567.1, on the reverse strand, counting down.
CCTCCTGCGCGCGGTACACCGCATCCTCGCCGCCGGCGATCAGCGCAATCACCGTATCCTCATCCACGCCGTAGGTCGGCGGACATTCCACCGCGTCCAGGATGCCGAGGCGGCCGCTGGTACCCGCACCGATATAGATCAGCCGGCCGCCGCGCTTGAACGCTTCGACAATCGCGTCCACGGCAGCGGCCACCTGCGGCAGCACCCGGTGCACTGCCGGCGGTACTTCGGCGTCGGCGCGATTGATTTTCTCCAGGATTTCTTCAGTGGGCAGCAGGTCGATATCGAGCGTATCCGGGTTGCGTGCCTCGCTGGTGAGCGCGCCCAGTTCCTTGATCAGGTCGTCGTTCATAAGTGTGCCGTTGTTTTCCAGTGTTGGAGAACTGCTGTCGATGGGTCGGCCGATCGGTCGCCGTCGTAAAAGCCGCCGACCGGCGCGGCCCGGCTGCTGTCAGTTTAGGATCAAGCAGCAGAAGTTCCCGCTCGGGTGGACTGGCAGCACTACTGACTTATCGGTCCATGGCGCGCTGATACGCCGGTGGCGATTGAGTCCACAGTATTCGAACGTCGTCACAAATCGCAGGACTTACTTCACAATAAGTACTTTTGCGCCAACTTGTCGTGTACGATCGTGCCAAAAATTGAGGCGGATCCTATGCGAATTTGGACTCTTTCACGCGGGGCGGGGGCGCTGTTGTTGCTGCTGCACGGTGTCGGTGCCTGGGGCGGCGATTACAGTCGCTCGGAGTGGCTGGCGCGCTGGTCCGATCGCGACGGTGATTGCCGCGACACCCGTCACGAACTGCTGATCCGCTTCTCACTGGCACCGGTGACCTTTACCCGCGCCGACCACTGCCGGGTAGCGACCGGCCTGTGGCTGGATCCCTATACCGGTCACTTTTACCGCAAGGCATCGGATCTGGATGTGGAGCATATCGTGCCGCTGAAATGGGCCCACGACCACGGTGGCGCCTACTGGTCTGCAGAGCGTAAACATCAGTTTGCCGAGGACCCGGACAATCTCTGGCTGGTGGATGACGGGCGCAACCAGAGCAAAGGGGACAGGGGGCCGGACGAGTGGATGCCGCCGTACAAGCCGGTCGCGCGTATCTACGTGGAGCGCTTTATGGCGATCGCGCGAAAGTACGGGCTGCAGCCGACCCTGGCGGAAGCAAGCCGTTTCCGTGCACTGGCAGCGGATTCCTGATCCGCGCCGAAAGAGGAAAATGACGCCGCGCGCTGCTACGCTTAATTCGAGTCAATCGATCATCGCGCGGATACCACCATGTGGCACTGGTTGCTGGCGACGAGTCTGTCGGTCGCTGTTTCCTATTCCGGTGAAACCATCACCATTGGTCCCCAGCAGGGCGGCTCCAGCCCATCGCTGGCATTCTGCCAACAGCGCTTTTTCGAAGAGAAGGATGGGCTGCTGTACTGCAATTGGGCAGTGGACTTCACCGTGGCCTGTTTCGTGTCCTACCCGAAGAACAAGGTGATCCAGGCTGGTGCCGGATTGGGGGATCCGGAAGTCGTGGGGGAATGCGATAACGGCGAGCCGGTGATCAAGCTGCTGCACTACTAAGGTAAATCGCCGGGTCAATAAACCGGCGGGTAAGCAGGCGGGTAGGGGGTACCGGGCTGTAAAATTGATGATAAATTATCGACTTTATTGCCGCGCGTGAAATCCGGCGCACGGGTGCGGCATGTGTGTTATGGCTGGCTCGTATTGAATGCGCGCACGCCGCAGGGGGTGGTTCAGGTGGGGGGGCTTTCCGTCTCTGCCAGCGGGTTCAGGTGTCCTTCCGCCACCAGCTGGGTGATCTTTTCCTGCAGCTGCTCATAGGTAAACGGTTTCTGGATACAGTCGAGAATGCCGTCGGCAAGAATGCCCTGGACCTTGCTGTCGACGCTGTAGCCGGTTGACAGCACTGCCTTGATTTCCGGGTTGATGCGTTTCAGGAACGCGAACAGCTGCTGGCCATCCATGCGCGGCATGATCATATCGAGCAGCACCAGGTCGACATTTTCAAAATTATTTCGGTAGTAGTTGATCGCTTCCTCGGCCCCGCCAAATGTCACCACCTCATGGCCGCGCAGCTCGAACAGGGTTTTCGAGTAGTTGCGCACCATCGCCTCGTCGTCCACCACCATGATACGAATTCTGCGCTCGTGTCGCGTTGCCTGGCGTTGTTGGCGCACGTGTTTGACGCAGTCCTTCAGGATCGGCAGGTAGAGCTCAAAACTGCTGCCTTCACCCTCATTGCTGTGACAGACGATCGCGCCCTTGTGCAGGTGGGTGGTGCCGTACACGGCTGCCAGTCCCAGCCCTGCGCCGCGGCCACTTTCCTTGGTGGTAAAAAACGGTTCGAATATGCGGCGCCGCACCTCGGCGGACATACCGGTGCCGCTGTCTCTGATATTAATCAGCAGGTACTGCCCGGCCTGTATCTCGAAATCGGCAATGGCGGTCGGCTTGTCGACAGTCAGGTTACTGGTGGCAAATTGCAGTGAGCCACCCTTGGGCATGGCGTCCTTGGCGTTGATGCCGAGATTGAGCAGAGCGCTTTTCAGTTGGGCGGAATCGCCCATCACATGCGGGCGGCTGGCATCGAGCTGTTGCTCGATATGGATGCGCCGGTCGATGGTGCGCTCGAGCATCGCGCAGACATCGCGAATAATCCCGTGCGTGTTGCATTCGCTCAACTGGTAGTTGCCCTTGCGCGCGAAAGTGAGCAGCTGCCGGGTGAGCTCGGCGGCATGCTGCGCGGTGGTGAGAATATGGGTGATGTACTCGGCGACGCGCGGGTCATTGGTGGTCTGCTGGATGACCTCGGCATAGCCGCTAATACCGTGGATCATATTGTTGAAGTCGTGGGCGATACCACCGGCCAATTCGCCGATCGCCTGCATTTTTTGCGCCTGGCGCAGCTCCTCTTCAAGCAGCCGCTGCTTGGTGATGTCGGTGCCGATACTGAGCACGCCGATTGTCTCGCCATTGCTATCGGTCAGCACCTTGTTGGTCCAGGCCACCCAGACCCGCTCGCCGCGCTTGGTGATATTTTCGTTGACGTTGTAGCGGTGCTCTTCAGGAAAGCGGCAGATATGGTCCATCAGCGGGCGCAGGTCGCGGCCGGTGCTCTCGCCGGCGGGGACAATGGTGCCGATCACGTGCTGGCCGATAATTTCCGCTTCGGAGTAACCGAAAAAATGCTGGGCGTATTCATTGAAGAAGGTAATGATTCCTGCGCGGTCCCAGCGCAGGATAATGGAGTTGGCGTGCTCGACCAGTTCCCGATAGCGGGCTTCACTTTCCTGAAGCGCCGCGTAAATGCGGGTTGAATCCTGGGGGGAGGGTGCCATTGTCGCGGACCGGGCGGTGGCGCTCACCACTGATTTTTTGCGGTCTTGCTTGCCGTTTGCCATCCATCCATCCTGGATAATTTTTACCCGCTTGATTCCATCATGACTGCGCGGAAAAGTCCACCGATCGGGTCGCCTATTGATTGCCGGTCGCTTACTGAAAGCACAACTTTAGTCGGTTATAATTTTTCCTTTTTCCGGCGGTGCAGTATGTCTGAGACCAGAAGCGCAGATCAGCACGCGCGTTTGCGCCGGCTCGGCGAGTCCTTTCGCCGGCTGCGCCTCGCGCGCAATATTTCCCAGGAGGCGCTCGCCGATAATGGCGGCGTCGGGCTCAGTACGCTGAAGCGTCTGGAGCGCGGGCAGGGCTGCACGCTGTTGGCGCTGCTGCAGTTACTGGCGGCGCTCGACTGTGCGCACCAGTTTGAGACGCTGGTGGCTGGCCTGGTTGCCGATCTGGAAGATGGCAGCGGGAGGGATCGCCGTCGCGCTTCGGCGCCGAGGCAGCCGGACGCGGACTGAATTCAGCGGTCCGTTACAAATCAAAAAAATTTCCCCAATTGAACCCTTTGGCCATGGCGGCGACCGCTCATGCTGGTAGCATGTGGCCATCGCCCAGCGGCGCAGTAATTCGCGCCGGCCGGGCTTCCGACAAAATAACAATGGAAACAATCTATGTTTTTACACGCTCGCTGTTTTGCGGCTGCGCTGTGCACTGCAGTGCTCCTGGCCGGGTGTGGGGGAGACGAACGGGGAGACAAGGGCAAGGCCCTGGATTTCGCCGACCAGGACGCCTTCCCCTCCACGTATACCATTCCCGAGTCCAAGCCGGTGCTGATCCGAGGCGCCACCCTGCTCACCGGTACCGATGAGCAACTCGATAACACAGACCTGCTGTTGGCCGATGGCAAGATCGCCCGGATCGGTAAGGGCCTGAAAGCGCCGAAGGATGCGCTAGTGATCGATGGCCACGACAAGTGGGTGACTCCCGGCATTATCGACGTGCACTCGCATTTGGGGGATTACCCGGCGCCGGCGATCGAGTCCTCCCAGGATGGTAACGAAATGACCTCGCCCAATACCGCTGAAGTGTGGGCGGAGCATTCTGTATGGACACAGGACCCGCAGTTTGCACTCGCGCTTGCCGGTGGTGTCACTACCCTGCAGATTCTGCCCGGCTCGGCCAACCTGTTCGGCGGCCGCAGTGTGACGTTAAAAAATGTCCCGGGCCGCAGCGTACAGGATATGAAATTCCCCGGTGCGCCCTACGGCCTGAAGATGGCCTGTGGCGAAAACCCCAAGCGGGTCTACGGCAGCAAGGGTATGGCACCCTCCACACGCATGGGCAATGTGGCCGGTTACCGCAAAGCCTGGATCGCTGCAGCGGCCTACAAGAAGAAGTGGGAAGACTACGCCAAGAACGGCGGTGAGAAGCCCGAGCGCGATCTGCAGCTGGAGACGCTCGCCGGTGTGCTCGATGGCCTGATTCTGGTGCACAACCACTGCTACCGCGGTGAGGAAATGGCGGTAATGATGGATATCGCCAATGAGTTCGGCTTCCATATCGCCGCCTTTCACCACGCCGTGGAGGCCTACAAGGTGGCCGACCTGCTGGCCAAGAACCACGTCTGTGCGGCCATGTGGGCCGACTGGTGGGGCTTCAAGCACGAAGCTTTCGATATGACCCCGGCGAATATCGCCATTGTCGATCACGCCAAGGCCTGCGCAATGATCCACTCCGACGACGCCGTGGGTATCCAGCACCTGAATCAGGAAACCGCCAAGGCGATGACCGCCGGGCAGCGCGCGGGGTTTGATATCCAGCCGAAGGATGCGGTCAAGTGGATGACATTGAACCCGGCCAAGGCACTGGGTATCGACGACCAGACCGGCAGCCTGGAGAAGGGCAAGATGGCCGATGTCGTGCTCTGGTCGGGCAATCCGTTCAGCGTCTACAGCAAGGCCGAGAAAGTCTATATCGATGGCGAGCTGATGTACGACCGCGACAATAAAAAACGCCAGCCACACAGTGATTTCGACCTGGGTATTCTCGATGCAAAAGGAGAGCGGCCGTGAACACGCGCATAAACACAATAATTTTGAATTGCGCCCTGGTGCTGGGCCTGGCGTCCGCCGCGGCGCAGGCTGACACGCTGCTGATCAAGGGCGGCAAGGTATATACGCTTGCCAATGCGGGTACTCTGAAGAGTGCCGATGTCCTGGTGCGTGACGGCCACGTGGAGGCCGTGGGCGCGGGGCTTGATGCGCAGGCGGACAAAGTCATCGATGCCAGTGGCAAGATCGTCACCCCGGGTGTGATTGCCGCCGACACGCTACTCGGCCTCACCGAGATCGGCGCGGCCATGTCCACCAATGACGATGCTGCCGTGGAGGGAGACAACACCAAGAACGTGCAGATCGGTACCTCTTACGATCCGCTGCCGGCCTACAATCCGCACTCGACCCTGATCCCGTTCAACCGCGCCGGCGGCGTGACCCGCGCAATGGTGATTCCCGACAGCCAGCAGAAAATCTTTGCCGGGCGCGGCTTTGCCATCGAGCTCAACGGCGATTTTGACAGTGTGGTGGGCAAGAATCTGGTGCAGCGGATCTACCTCGGTGAGAGCGGTGCGCAGCTCGCCGGCGGCAGCCGCGCGGTGGCCTATGCGCAGCTGCGCCAGGCCCTGAACGAGGCGCGAGAGTATGCTGCCAACCGCGATGCGATCCGCCGCGGCGACTGGCGCGATCTGCAATTGCCGCTGTCGGACCTGGAGGCTTTGCAGCCGCTGGTGAACGGGCGCGAAGTCATGCTGGTCAAGGCCAACCGCGCCAGCGATATCTTGCAAACCATCAAGCTGGCGCAGGAGTTCAAGTTGCGTCTGGTCATCGACGGTGCCGCCGAGGGCTGGATGGTCGCCAAGCAGCTGGCGGCGGCCAAGGTGCCGGTAGTGATCGACGCGATGGACAATCTTCCCATCGCCTTCGAGAGCCTCGGCGCGCGGCTGGACAACGCCGCGCTGTTGAACCGGGCCGGGGTGCAAGTGCTGATCAGTGGTCCGCCCGGCTCGCTCGCCACCTATAACGCCTATCTGGCGCGCCAGGGGGCCGGCAACGCGGTCGCCAATGGCATGCCCTACGAGGCGGCGCTGAAAGCGATCAGCCGCAATGTGGCGCAGGTGTTTGGCATCGACGGCGGCACCATCGAACCCGGCGCGGTGGCGGACATCGTCGTGTGGAGCGGCGATCCGCTCGAAGTGACCAGCTATGCGGAGCAGGTGCTGATCGATGGCGTGCCCCAATCGCTGGTGAGCCGTTCCACGCGTCTGCGCGATCGCTACCTGACGCCGCAGCCGGGACACGAAGCGGCCTACAAATTCTGATGGATCACACTGCTGGCGGGGCCGTGCCCCGCTATTTATTAATGGAGGAAACATGGCCCAGATCACAGGACTTTACAGCGGTCTCTGCGCACTGCTGATTATCGCGCTGGCGTTTCGCGTGGTGCGTTTTCGTCGCAGTGAAAAGGTCGGGCTCGGCAGCGGTGGCAAGCATCGCGCCGAGGTGCTGATTCGCAGCCACGCCAACGCGGTGGAATATATACCGATTGCATTGCTGTTGTTACTGGTGGCGGAATTGAACGGGTTGGCCCACAGCTGGCTGCACCTGCTCGGCAGCCTGCTGGTACTGGCGCGACTGCTACACGCCTTCGGCCTGACCGCGGGGCGGGGCGGTTACCACCCGGGGCGTTTTTTGGGTATCGCTTTGAGCTGGCTGGTGATTTTAGCGCTGGCGGCAGTGGATATCGGCTTTGCCGTGCACGGCCAATAGTGGCGCCGGACAGATGAGGCGGGCGGCTCCTGCCCAAGTTTGCAGGAGCGGCCGCTGGCCGCGAGCGCCTTCCGGGCGCAAAAAAGCCCGGCACGGGGCCGGGCGGTAAAGTACAGGGATGGAAAAAGGAATTACTGGTTGGCTACCAGCGGAGTGACGCGGTCGTCGTCCGCTTCAGCGGTGTCCGCGTCCGCGCTGTCTTCTTCCAGCAGCAGCTCCGGCTTGCCCTTGCAGGCCTTGGCCAGATCTTCGCGGCGCTTGGCCAGCAGCAGGCCGATGTCCTCACCGGCCTGTTCGGAGATACCCTCAATATGACGCTCGATCAACGAGGTAATATTGGCGGCCAGCTCCAGCATCTTATCGTGTTCTTCCGCATCTTTTTTATTGTCGAACATGGCTCCGTCTCTATCGCATTTCCACACAGCTACAACGGCCATTTTGTGCCTCCGCTTCTTTTAGTGATTCCTGAAAAATGACTCTGTATGGATGTACAGTATCTGTATGCCCGTGCAGTGTCAACCGGTAACGTACCGGTATGGAGGTGCTGCGACGAGTGGAGCGGCGCTTGCGTTGACGGCAGCGCACGGCCGAACCCAGGCTGCCATAATGGTCACGAGCACGGCGCCCCGCCTCCCCCCCCCCCAGTGCGAGGTGACCGGCTCCAACCCCGCAGTATGTCGTTCAGGCCCGCCATTGGCGGGCCTTCTTTTATGGCGGGTGGAAAATGGGGCCGGTCGGGAAGCCCGACCGGATCAGCCAGACCGGATCAACCAGACCGGGTCAAATTGTCAGCAGCAGTCGCGCTGCCAGGCCCAGCAGCAATACCCCGAACACCTGTTGCAGGCGGTGCCCGGCGCTATCGCTGATCCAGCGGCGGTTGCGCCCGGCGTAGACCGCCAGCGCCACGATGCAATACCAGCTGGCGTCGATGGCAGCCGCCATGCCCGCCATGCCCAGCTTGGTGGACAGCGCTTGCTGCGCGGCCACGAACTGGCTGAACAGGGCGGTGAAGAATACCGCCACCTTGGGGTTGAAGAAGGCCACGCCGAAGCCCTGCAGGGCGGCGCGTCCGACACTCTGTTGCGGCGCCTCAGGCCGCGCCGCGTCCGGTTCCGGGGCCGGCGCGCGCAGCGCCTTCCAGCCCAGGCGGATCAGCAGCGCCGCGCCGCCCCACTGCAGTGCGGTGAACACCATCGGTGAGTGGGTGATCAGCACCGCCAGGCCGAACGCGGTGAGACCGGCATAAATGGCAATAGCAGCGCCGTGCGCCAGGGCGCAGGCGGCACCGTGGCGCGGGCTTGCGGCGGCATTGCGCAGTACGATCAGCAGGCTGGGACCCGGCGACATGGCGCCAAGCGCACAGATTCCGGCCAGCGATAGCCAGGCAAGTAACTCCATCAGAAACCTCCCCCTTGCTCCAGCCACTTCTGTTCATCAGGTGTCGAGGCGCGCCCGAGGGCCGCATTGCGGTGCGGGTAGCGGCCGAATTCCTCGATGACGCGCTGGTGGGCGACGGCGTACTGGTAGAAACTCTCCGCTTCCGCGGCGCCCTCGTGGCCGTCCAGGAAGCTGCGCCGCAGGCGGTCGAAGTATGCCACCGAACGGGCCTGTATCCCGGGGCGTTCGTCATGCTCCAGCGGCATGCCGAGAAATGCCCGCTGGTTGAGCCCCAGCTGGTGGTCGTCGCCGCGTTCCAGCACCGCCAGGGCGGTTTCCAGGGCCAGCGCATCGCCGGCGAAGGCGCGCGGCGTACCGCGGTAGAGATTGCGCGTGAACTGGTCGCACAGCAGCACCAGGGCCAGCTCTCCGGCGAGACTGCGGCGCCAGTCCGTCAGTTCGCCGGCGAGGGCGGCGGCTACCGTGTCGCCAAAGGCCTTCTCGATCTGCTGGTCGAACTGCGGCCCCCCCCTGAACCAGCGCTGGCGGAAGACGGGGTCAACCGGTGCGTCGAGATGCTCGCTGCCGAACCAGAATTTCAGGATGTCGGCGGGTTGTGTCATAGCGTTCCCATAAAAATTTTAACTAGCGGTGCATCCAGGTGCGCCGCCAGCGCCGTCATAGGGGTGTACACGGAACAATTGCCTGGAGGCGATTATGTTAACCCCTAATACAGGAAGTGTGAAAAAGGTACAATTTTGCGCCGTGGTGGTGTTGGCCCTGTGCGCCCACGGTGTGGGGGCGACGGAGTTGACCATTCCCATGGGAGAAGTCCAGCGGCAGCTGGCGGAAAAGGCCGAGCAGGCCGTTGCCCGCAAGCTGCAACAGTGCCAGGACCAGGAAAAGGTGCAGGAGCAGGAGCAGCACAAGGGGCAGGAGGCCCCGCAGTTTCCGGTGCGTATCGCCGAGGAACAGGAGCCCGCCCAGGGTATCCCGCTGGTCTTCGGCGGTGCGCACTGGGCGGCACCCTGAGGCGGCCGGGATCGAAATCACTAGTAGAGAGCGAAAACACAATGAGAGCGAGAAATCACCACAATACGATGGCGCGGCACGGCGCCCGCTGGCTGCTGGCACTGCTGGCGGTACTGGCGGTCGGCAGCGCCTGGGCGCAGGATGACGCCGCCGAGGAGAAGGCCGCCAGGCAATCGGCCATCCCGGCGCCGCCGGCTCCTCCGGAAGCCAAGGAGGTCGACAAGCAGGTGCGCATCACCCGCGGCGAGGACGGCAGCCTGCGCATCCGCACCAGCGATGAGCGTGGCAAGCGCACCGATGTCCAGGTAGACCTCGGCGAGAAATTCGGTGGGGCCCTGACCCGGCGCATCTACGAGCAGCTGGAGGAGAAGGGCATTCTCGACGAAAAAGGCCTGGTGGTGGAGAAGGCGGTCGACGACGCGCTCGAGGACGTGCCGCGCAATGTCGATATCGGCTTCCAGGGAGATATGGACTTTGATCATCACCACGGCCAGAGTTTCCATATGGGTGGCGACAGCCTGGATCTGAGCTGGCTGGTACCGGTGATGGGCATCCTGGCGGTATTCGGTACGCCGATCCTGATCGTGTGGCTGGTGACCCGCAACAGCTACCGCAAGAAGCAGCTGATGATGGACAATATCAACCGCATGGTGGCCGAAGGCCGCGATATCCCGCCGGAACTGCTGGATGCGATGGAAGGGGAATCCCCGCGCAACGTACGCGACCGCGGCTTTACCCTCATCGCGGTGGGCCTGGCACTGTTTATCTGGCTGAGCCTGTCTTCCGGTGTGGAGGTTGGCAGCCTGGGACTGATACCGCTGTTTATCGGGATCGCCCGCTTCGTTAACTGGAAACTCGACGCACAGCACAACAATCTGGCGGGCTAGGACAGCGGTATATGGACCTCAATGACGAGGATTTGATTCGGCGCGTCGTCGACGACGGGGACCAGCGGGCTTATGCCCAGCTGGTCCGGCGCTATCAGTCACAGCTGCGTTTCTCGCTCCGTCAGCTGTGCGATGGCGACCAGGCCATGGCCGACGATATGGCGCAGGAGGCTTTCATCAAGGCCTACAAAGCGCTGCCGGCGTTCCGCGGTGATGCCCGGTTCAGCACCTGGCTGTACCGTATCGCCTACAATCTCGTCATGAGTCACAAGCGCAAGAATGCGCCGGAAGTGGATCAGGATGCAGTGGATCGCGCCCAGGCAGAGGAGAGTGTCGAGGAGGCCCAGCAGCTGGGCATGGCTCGCGACCTCGACTCGGCCATGGGTGAACTCAGCGAAGCCCAGCGCCAGGCGGTGCACCTGTGCATGCAGCGTGGTTTCTCGCACGAGGAGGCGGCGACGATTATGAAGTTGCCGCTGGGTACGCTAAAATCCCACGTTAATCGCGCGCGCGCCAAATTGCAGACTCTGCTTCAGGCCTGGCGCGAGGAGGTAGTCAGTGGATAAGCGCAATATTGAAGGGATTGAACCCTTGAACGATTCTGCTCTGAAAGGCAAAGACCCCGACTTCGACGCCTGGCTCGGCCAGCAGCTGCAGTTCAGTGAACCCTATCTGGATAATGACGGCTTCTGCGAGCAGGTGATGGCCCAGCTGCCGGCGCCGTCGCGGCGTTCGGAGCGCCGCGCCACGCGCGTGCAGTACGCCGCGGTGGTGGTCGCCTCGGCCATCGTTGCCTGCCTCTTTCCCTTCGACAAAGTCCTGACCGAAGCGGCGCAGCAGACCATCAGTCTGTATAGCCTGATCGGCATGGGCATGCTCGGATCACTGGTGGTGATGACCGGGGGTATCGTCGCCGCGCGGCGCTAGGGTACTCCGCTCCGGCGGAAACCGGCTGATCGTAAAAGGGGCAAACCGAAAGGTTTGCCCCTTTTTTGTTGGCGTGTGCCAGCCCGGTGCCGGCACGTGGCCGAAAACCCCTGTTCCAGTAGCCCGCTAGCGGTGCTGGCGCAGGTTCACCTTGCCGGTGCGCCGCACCTTGATCGACGGCAGCAGGGAGTGGCGCAGGCCGAGCTTGGCTTCCAGTTCGTAGGACACGGTATCGCTGCGGCTGCCGATCAGGTCCACGGCGGCAAACAGCGATCCCATCACATTAGCTGTCGCATCCACCACGATATCGCCCTGGCCGTAGGCGGCGATGGTCGGCAGGTCATTGGCGGTGCCGGTGACGACCTTGTGGCCAGACAGGCTCAGGGTGTAATAGAGGCCCGACAGCGCCAGCGCGGAATCGTTGGGGTTGAACACCCGCAGGCGTATGCGAAAGCGCAGGTCGTTGCCGGTGGCCGCGGGCATCGGCTCTATGGCCGTGACCTGTACCTCCGGCTCCTGAAAGTTCGGCGACAGGGTCGCACAGCCGCCGATTAGCAGCGCCAGTAGCGCGGTGAACAGGAAGCGAATCGAAGTTGTCACAAAGGGTCCTCGCGGTTCTTATCAAGTCTTTGTCGTTGCCGGCAAAATATCACTGCGGTAATGATCGATACCAATAAAAAGTGCCGTTTCTGGCAATAAAGCCATTTCCCATCCTTCTGACCGCATCCGCGCCGACATCGTTCGCTGGCTCGAAGTGGCCATTGCCCGCCCGGGCCGGCAGGGCGCGCCAGAACGCCACCGCCGCAACTGGCGGGCGCGCGATTGGTTTCGTTGGCTTCGCCGGAGCCGGGCCGCTGCCGTTTCTCAACTATATTCGGGTGACCGATTCCGGTGCGCGTTGGCGGCCAGTGCCTGCGGCACCGGTCAGCGGATTCCTTGCGGTTAGTGGTCACGGCCGAAGCCGGTGACATTGCCCGGGGCGGGGAAATCGACTGCAAACCGGATTCGCAACCGGTTCGCAGCATCTGGATCAACTTTATCGAGGCGTGGCGTGATGCGCGAGGAATTAGAGTTGCCGCTGGAAGAGGAAACCGCCGCTCTGCAGTCGCAGCTGACGTTGTTGGAGGAAACCGGCGGGCCCGCGCGGGCGGCGGCGCAGCACCGCATGCAGGCGGTTCTGGGGCTGCACCGGGAAGGGCTGGCAGAGATGCTGGCGATCGTGCGCGACGCCGGCGACGAGCCGGCGGGCAGCCTGTTGCCGCGCTTTGCCGCCAATCCGCGGGTGCGCAGTCTGTTACTGCTGCACGGCCTGGATCCACAGGATACCGCTCCCCGCCGGGGGCCGAGCGCTGAATGGACGGTTCAGGGTATCCCCGGCAGCAGCGGCCGATGACCGATGACCGATGACCGGTGCCCGGGGCGCCGGATTTCGACCAGCTTGGATAATTTTTTGCGATGTAGAGATAAACCACCGATAGAAACTACTGCCTCGATTTTTATCGGCAAACGGCCGGAGCAATCATTGAACAGCCACACGGAGCCGCGGTCACTGCAGACCCCAATGGCAGACGCCATTGCGGAGCAGATCCGTGTGCGCGGCCTGGTGCAGGGCGTCGGCTTTCGACCGCTGGTGTGGCGGCTGGCGCAGGCATACGCACTGCGCGGCTGTGTCGGCAACGATGCCGAAGGCGTCTGGATTCACGCCTGCGGCAGCGCCGCGCAGCTGGACCGTTTCGTACGCGCGCTGTACCGCGAACCGCCGCCGCTGGCGCGCATCGACGCGATAGAACGCGCACCGCTGGCGCAGTTGGATTTCTCCGTGCGGGAATTCCGCATCGTCGACAGCCGTGCCGGTGCCGTGCGCACCCAGGTTGCCGCCGACGCGGCCACCTGCGCCGATTGCCTGCGCGACGTGTTTGCCGCCGGTGGGCGCCGCCGGCACTACGCGTTTACCAACTGCACCCACTGCGGGCCCCGGCTCAGTATTGTCCGCGCGGTGCCCTACGACCGCGCCAACACCAGCATGGCGGCCTTCGCCCAGTGTGACACCTGCCTGGCCGAGTACCGCGACCCCGCCGACCGGCGCTTTCACGCGCAGCCCAATTGCTGTCCGCACTGCGGCCCGCAGCTGTGGCTCGAATTGCCGCAGGCGGATGCCGTACGCGCGGCGCCGCTGCGCGCGGTGCAACAGCGCCTGCGCGCCGGCGCCATCGCACTGATCAAGGGAATCGGCGGTTTTCACCTGGCCTGCGACGCCACCAATGCTGCAGCCGTAGCGGCGCTGCGCGCGCGCAAACGGCGGCCGGCCAAACCCTTCGCACTGCTGGCGCGGGATCTGCAGATGGTGCGGCGCTACTGCAGGGCCGATGCCGCCGAGAGTGCACTGCTCACCCAGCGCGCGGCACCGATTGTGCTGATGGCGCGCGGCGGTGCCGCGCTCGCTGCCGGCATTGCGCCGGGCCAGAACGGTTACGGCTTTATGTTGCCCGCCACCCCGCTGCACCACCTGCTGATGGCGGAACTGGATGTTCCGCTGGTGCTGACCAGCGGTAACCGCAGCGGTGAACCCCAGTGTATCGATAACGTATCGGCGCGGGCCCTGCTGGGGCCGGTTGCCGACGCGGCGCTGATGCACGACCGCGATATCGTCAACCGCCTCGACGATTCGGTGGTGCGCGTCGTCGCCGGCCGCGCGCAGCTGTTGCGCCGCGCGCGCGGCTACGCACCCGAATCGCTGCCACTGGCCCCCGGCTTTGCGGCCGCGCCGCCGCTGCTGGCGCTCGGCGGGGAACTGAAGAGCACCTTTTGCCTGCTGAAAGACGGTGGCGCGATTGTCTCCCAGCATATTGGCGATCTGCACAATATGGCCGCCAGCGGCGCCTTCGAACAGTCCTTGACGCTCTACCGCCGGCTGTTCGACCACGCGCCGCAGCTGCTCGTAGTGGATCGCCATCCGCTATACCGCGCCAGCACGATCGGCGCGGCGCTGGCGGCGTGCGAGGGCCTGCCGCTGGAGACAGTGCAGCATCACCACGCCCATATTGCCGCCTGCCTCGCCGACAACGGCCTGCCGCCGGACACGGCGCCGGTACTGGGTATTGCGCTGGACGGACTGGGGTATGGCGCCGATGGCACCCTCTGGGGTGGCGAATTCCTGCTGGCGGACTATATCGACAGTGAGCGGCTGGCGAGCCTCGCCCCGGTACCGATGCCCGGCGGCGAACAGGCGGTTCGCCAACCCTGGCGCATGGCATTCGCATGGCTCTACCGACTGTTCGGCGGCGATGTTGCCACTCTGTGTGCGGAGAGCGGGGAGTTCGGCGCCTATCTCGGCGGGCGGCCGCTGGGGTTGCTGGCGCGGATGATCGACAACGACTTCAATTGCCCGCAAACCAGTTCCTGCGGGCGCCTGTTCGACAGCGTGGCCGCGGTGCTCGGCCTGTGCCGGGAGAGCAGTTTCGAGGGGCAGGCGGCGATGGCGCTGGAGTCCTGCGCTAGCGGCGCCGCGCCGGCGGCTGTCGGCGGCGGCTATCCATTCGCGCTGGAAACCGGCACAGCGCTGCCGCGACTGCAGCCGGACGCCATGTGGCGCGCGCTGCTGGACGATCTGCAGCGCGGTGCGGCCGTGGAGGTGATCGCCGCGCGCTTCCATCAGGGGCTGGCCGGGGGAATCGGGCGCATGGTGGATCACCTCGGCGATGTGTGCGGAGCGCGCTGGTGCGGCCGCGTGGCGTTGTCCGGCGGGGTGTTCCAGAACGCACTGCTCAGCGAACTGGTGCTGCATCAACTGCGGCGGCGTGGACTGGAAGTGCTGCAGCACCGGCGGGTCCCCGCCAATGATGGCGGCCTGAGCCTCGGCCAGGCCGCGGTGGCGGCCGCGCGCGCGATTAAAAATCGCAGCGGGTAGAGCGGGAGCGGAACTATGTGTGTAGGGATTCCCGCGCAGGTTGTCGAGATCGTCGACGCGCACACGGATACCGCACTGGTGGAGATCTGTGGTGTGCGGCGCGCGGTCAACATCGCCTGTGTGGTGAGCGATACGCGCAGTCATGCCCAGTGCCTCGGCGACTGGGTACTGGTGCATGTCGGGTTTGCCATGAGCCGGCTGGATCCGCGTGAGGCGGAGGCGACCCTGGCCCTGTTGCGAGAGCTGGGTGAGATGGAAGACGCCATGTCGGCCCTCGAGTCGACACCGGGCGGCAGTGAAAATGGAACTTTGAAGGAGAGCCACCGATGAAGGATCATTTGCAGGAACTCTATCCGTTCCTGCACGGTCGCGAGCGCCGCGTCACCGCGATGGATGAGGCGCTGCAGTGGTCGCTACAGCAGAAGGCGCGCGATGGCCTGCGCATCAAGATGCAGTTCTTCAGTCGCTGCGCCGAGGATCTGGTGAGCGTGGCGCACACCATGGCGGAGCGCTTTCGTCGCGGTGGCTGTCTGCTGTGCATGGGCAATGGCGGTTCCAGTTGCGATGCCGCACACCTCGCGGTGGAGTTCCTGCACCCGGTGACCGCCGGGCGGCCGGCGCTACCGGCGGTGGACCTGGGAGCCAGCAATGCCACCCTGACGGCGTTGGCCAACGACGTGGGGGTCGAGCAGATCTACCTGCGGCAGGTGGCGGCGCTGGGCGATAGCGACGATGTACTGGTGGGGTTTTCCACCAGCGGCAATTCCGCCAACCTGCTGGAGGCCTTTGCCCGCGCCTGGGAGATGGGCATCGCCACCGTCGCGCTCGCCGGTGGCGACGGCGGTGTCATGGCGCGGTCGCCCTACATTGACCACTGCCTGGTGGTGCCGAGTGACAGCGTGCACCGCATCCAGGAGACCCATCTGGCCTGTTACCACATCCTCTGGGATCTGGTGCATACCCTGCTGGCCGACAGTCGCGGGGACCTGCAGCCGGGCGGTGAGGCGGCGGGATGAGGTTTATCGAGGAGTTTCGCGATCCGCACAGGGCGCGCGTGCTGCTTGCCCGGATCGAGCAACTGGCTGCGCAGTTGCCGCGCCGGCGACCGCTGCAGCTGATGGAAGTCTGCGGCGGCCACACCCACGCCATCTTCCGCTACGGTATCGAGCAGCTGCTGCCGCGCAATATCGAGCTGGTGCACGGCCCCGGCTGTCCGGTGTGTGTACTGCCGATGGGGCGGGTGGACGACTGCGTGGCATTGGCGGAACACCCGAATGTGATCTTCACGACGTTCGGCGACGCCATGCGCGTACCCGGCTCGCGCAAGAGCCTGTTGCAGGCGCGCGCCGACGGTGCCGATGTGCGTATGGTCTATTCGCCGGAAGACGCCCTGAAAATTGCCCGCGACAACCCGGCGCGCGAAGTGGTGTTCTTTGCCCTGGGCTTCGAGACCACCATGCCGTCCACGGCGCTGACGGTGCTACGTGCGCTGGAAGAGGGCATCGATAACTTCTCGGTGTTCTGCAATCACATCACCATCATCCCCACCATCAAGGCAATTCTCGATTCGCCCGATATCCGCCTGGACGGATTTCTGGGACCCGGCCACGTGAGCATGGTCATCGGCAGTGCGCCCTATGAATTTATCTGTCACCACTATCGTAAACCGTTGGTGATCGCGGGTTTTGAGCCGCTGGATATCCTGCACTCGATCTACCTGCTGCTGTGCCAGCTGGTGGAAGGTCGCTGCGAAGTGGAAAACCAGTACCGGCGCGTGGTCGCCGCCGGCGGCAACGACGCCGCGCTGCAGGCGGTGGCGCGGGTGTTCGAGCTGCGCGAGTTTTTCGAGTGGCGCGGGCTGGGCTCCATCGACCATTCCGGAGTGCGCCTGCGCGGCGAATTTGCGCATTTTGATGCCGAGCGGCGCTTTTCGGTACCCAACCTGAAAATTGCCGACCCCAAGTCCTGCCAGTGCGGCGAAGTATTGAAAGGCGCAATCAAACCCTGGCAGTGCAAGGTCTTCGGCAGTGCCTGCACGCCGAAAACGCCGCTGGGTTCGCTGATGGTTTCCAGCGAGGGCGCCTGCGCGGCGGTGCACAGCTACGGGCGCCTGGACCTGATCCGTGCCCGTGAATTGCGGGAGGAAAGCGCATGAATGACACCCTGTCCGAACGCGATACCGGGCGCCTGGCACGCGGGCAGCCGGCACGTGGCCGCGTTGACCTGTCGCACGGCAGCGGCGGTCGCGCCATGCGCGAGTTGGTCGACGCGGTCTTTCTGTCGGCATTCGGCCAACCGCAGGCGGCGGAACTGGAAGACCAGGCGCGAATTGCGCTGGCCGAACTGGCTAAGGTCGGCGACCGGCTGGCATTCACCACCGATTCGTATGTGGTGGATCCGCTGTTTTTTCCCGGCGGCGATATCGGTGCGCTGGCGGTAAACGGCACCGTGAACGACCTGGCCGTGGGCGGTGCGGTGCCGCTGCAGCTGTCCTGCGCCGTGATCATCGAAGAGGGCTTTGCGCTGGCGGACCTGCTGCGTATCGCTGCCTCTATGGCGCGGGCGGCGGCGCGCGCCGGGGTGCGCATCGTTACCGGCGATACCAAGGTGGTGCCCCGGGGCGCTGCCGACAAGCTGTTTATCAACACCAGTGGTATCGGTGTTATCCCCGCCGGGGTACAGGTGGCCGCGGCGCAGGCGCGCCCCGGCGACAGGATTCTGGTGAACAATTTTATTGGTGACCACGGTGTGGCGATTCTCTCCGCCCGCGACGACCTGGCCCTGCAGGTGCCGGTGAAAAGCGATACCCGCCCGCTGCACGGCCTGGTGCGCGCGCTGCTCGACGCCTGCCCGGTGCACTGCCTGCGCGATGCTACCCGTGGCGGCCTCGCAACGGTGCTGAACGAATTTGCCGAGAGTGCCGGCGTCGCCATGTTTCTCGACGAAGTCACCCTCCCGGTACATGACGAAGTGCGCGGTGTGTCGGAGATCCTCGGCCTGGATCCGCTCTACTACGCCAACGAGGGGGTGCTGGTCGCGGTGGTACCAGGCGAGCACGCCGAGCGCGCGCTGGCGGCGATGCGCGCACATCCGGCGGGGGCCAACGCGGTAATGATCGGCGAGGTGGCCGAGGCACCGGCGGGACGCGTGGTCATGCGCAGCGCTTTCGGTGGCGAGCGCATCGTCGACATGCTGGTGGGTGAACAACTGCCGAGGATCTGCTGATGCGCGCAAACCTGAGACAACAGCTGCAGATTGCCGATATGGGCATGCCGCTGACCCTGGATTACGAACAGGCACTGGCGGAACACGGCGGCGAGTCCTGGTTCGGTGTGGCGGTGGCATTTCGCATGCTGCAGGCCGCCGGGCGCAGACTGTCGCGGCAGCGACTGTGGGACCGTCAGGGGCTGTGGATCACCAGCGGTCACCCGGGCAGGGGCGTGCGCGACGCGGTGGAAACCGTCACCCGCTGCGTGTCGCGCAATTGCTACCGGGTGGAGCGCGAGGAAATTGCTTGCGGCCGCGGGATGCGCTTTGCCTGGTGGGTGGAGCAGGGGGGCGAGCGTGGTGGCAGCGTGTCGCTGTCGCTGCGCGACGACTTTGTGCCGGAGGAGCTGTACCAGTTACTGGAGCGTATCGACAGCCACCGCGAGCAGCGCCGCGACCGGGTACGCTTCGCCGCGCTGAAGTGGCAGCTGGCGGAACAGGTCTGGCGTGAACCGCTGGCGCGGCTGTTCCGGGTGGAAGAGGGAATGCGCACGCTCGAGACGGGCTGCCGTGCATGAGCTGTCGCTGGTGCGGAGCATCGTCCAGACCTGCAGCGAATATGCCGGCGGCGCGCCGGTGCGCCGGATTACGCTGGAAGTGGGAGCGCTGTCGTGTGTGATGGCGGAGGCGTTGCAGTTCTGCTTTGCCGCGGTCAGTGACGGCACCCCGCTCGCCGGCGCGGAACTGGAAATACTGCGGCGGCCCGGATACAGCCGCTGCCGCGACTGCGGCGCCGATATCGAGCTGCAGTCGCTGCTGGATGTGTGCGCCTGCGGCTCCGCGAATATGTCGCCGCCACAGGGCGGCGACCAGCTGCGGATTCAATCCATGGAAATCGAGGAGGCACTCTGATGTGTACCACCTGCGGTTGCTCCGGCGGCGCACGTCCGCTGCTGACCAATACCGCCACCGGCAAGACCAGCCGCCTTGAGGTCGCGCATATCGAGGCGCCGATTGGCGTTGCGCAACGCGTGCCACGGCCGCGCGCCGGGGTGCGTTCCACCGCGGCGCCAACGGCAGACCTGCAGCACCTGGAACGGGACCTGCTGGCCCATAACAACACCATCGCCGCGCGCATCCGCGACTGGCTGCGCGCGCGCAATATCCTCGCGCTGAACCTGGTCAGTTCCCCCGGCGCCGGCAAGACCACACTGCTGGAACGCACCCTGCGTCACTTGCGCGACCTTGGCGATAGTACGGCGGTCAGCGTCGTGGAGGGCGACCAGGAAACCCGCTTCGACGCCGAACGCATCCGTGCCACCGGCTGTCCCTCGGTGCAGGTGAACACCGGTACCGGCTGTCACCTGGAGGCGTCGATGCTCGCCGGCGCGCTGGAGGAATTGATGCCGGCGCCGGGCTCGCTGCTGATGATCGAAAACGTCGGCAACCTGGTGTGCCCGGCGTTGTTCGACCTGGGTGAGCACGCCAAGGTGGCGATACTGTCGGTGACCGAGGGTGAGGACAAGCCACTCAAGTATCCGCACATGTTTCGCGCCGCATCGCTGATGATCCTCAACAAGATCGATCTGCTGCCCTATGTGGATTTTGATGTGGAGACCTGTCTCGGGTTTGCACGGCGCGTCAATCCGGATATCGCTGTCGTGCAGGTTTCCGCCAGAACCGGCGCGGGGTTGCCGGACTGGTATGCCTGGCTTCAGGCGCAGCAGAGCGCACTACCGGCGTAATCTGCTCAGGTAGAAGGACAGACTTGCATGACCATTGACTGGCTCATACCGATTACCCACTGGTTACCGCTGGTCCAGGATAAGGGCAAGGACAAAACCGCGCTGGAGGATATCACCCCGGAAACGGTGTCGAAGGCGGCGGATACGGTGGTGGGCTCGCTGAGCGATATCTGGAGTAACTTCCTCACCCATACGCCCTATATGATCGCCAGCCTGATGGTGATCCTGTTCACTTTTGTGGTTGTGTTCATGATGCGCCGCTTCGGGCGTCATTTCTTCCGGCGCACCACCTCGCGCAAATCCCTGCAGGATCTGCTCACGCGGCTGCTGACCATCGTCACCTGGATACTGGGCCTGCTGCTCGCGGCCATGGTGCTGATCCCCGGCCTGACTCCGGCCAAAATGCTGGGGGCCGTGGGCCTGTTTTCGGTGGCGGTGGGCTTCGCGTTCAAGGATATCTTCGAGAACTTTTTCGCCGGCATCCTGATCCTGTGGCACTTCCCGTTCGAGGAGGGCGATGTCATCCAATGTGAGGAAATTGTCGGGCGGGTGGAGCGCGTCGAGGTGCGCAATACCGCCATCCGCCGCGTGACCGGTGAGCTGGTCATCGTGCCGAACCTGTTCCTGTTCAAGAATCCCTGCCACATCCTCACCAACCGGAGGAAACGCCGCGTGTCCATTATTGCCGGCATCGCCTATAGCGAGGATATTGAAACCGCGGTCGAGGTCATGAAAACCGCGATGACCACCTGCGCAACCGTGCGCGATGACGAACCGGTGCAGGTTTTTGCGGAGGGCTTTGGCGACAGCAGTATCGACATCGAAGTGACCTGGTGGACCGGATCGACACCGTTCGCGATACGCGAATCCAAAGGCGAAGTAGTCACCGCAATCAAGAAGGCGCTGGATCAAGCCGGTATCGAGATTCCGTTCCCGTATCGCACGCTGACCTTTAAGGAGCCCTTGCGAGTCGAGGGTGGGGAGGGCTGATAACCACTCTACACACCAGTGTCCCCGGCGCCTGGCGCAGATTTTAATATTATGGTCTAGGCTGAGAGCAGTGCCTGCAAAACTCACCTTCACAGCCTCGCCGGGACACCTATGAAGCTTATCGAGCATGTTGCTTGTACGCTGTTACTTGCGGTTGCCATCCTCGTCTCCGTTCCCTCCTTCGCAGAAAACTCAACAAGTTCGACGAAGCTGTCATTGCCAGACGCGAATGCGACGCCGCAGGCGGAATACGTGCGGGCGCTGGCAAGAACCGCCTATATCTGGGGTTGGCCCATGGTCAATATGATCAATCGTCGTGCCAATATTACACAGGCGCCGGAACCCGGTCTGTTGGATGGTGTACTGCCGGTCGCACCGCGGGGCCAAATTGGCATGCTGCACGATTACATCACCCCCGGTGAGCGGTTTGTGGTGTGCCCCAACCAGGATGTCGTCTATGGGCTCGGCTTCTTCGACCTGGATAAAGAGCCGGTGGTGATCCAGGTGCCGGATTTCGGTGATCGTTTCTGGGTCTATGCGCTGTACGATGCCCGTACAGACCAGTTTGGTGAACTCGGCAAGCCCTATGGGACCAAACCGGGCTTTTATCTCCTCGCCGGCCCCAACTGGAAGGGTAAGGTGCCTGACGGGATCACCGGTGTCGTGCACTCGTCCACCGCATTGGCGAATGCGATTCCGAGGGTCTTTATGAATGATACCGATAGGGATCGTGAGGCCATTCAGTCGGTAATCGACCAGATCGTCGTATACCCGCTGACACAGTTCGACGGGAAGATGAAAACGCTGGACTACAGCGCAGCGCCAGATATTCCCAACCCGGAAAAATCCGGATCGACAGAAACCAGGTGGGTGGTACCGGAGAGGTTCTTTGATCAGTTCCCGGAAGTCCTGAAAATCGTGCCACCGCTGCCCGGCGAGGAGGCGCTCTACGCGCAGTTCCGCTGGCTGGTGGACGTGCTGGAGAAGAATCCGGAGCTCAAAAAGGCGGCGACCGAGGAGGCGATCGCGACGGAGAAAGAGGTCATCGCGCCCTTTTTCTCCTGGAAACACAACGGTAAGCCTGCCGGTAATAACTGGAATCGCTCGGTCAACAATGCGCAGTGGGGGCTCGACTATTACGACCGCACCGGCACGGCCAAGTCAAACATGTTCGACAATCGCCCCAATGAAACCCAGTACTTCTATACCGACGTCGACGCCTCTGGCCAGCAGCTTGACGGTTCCAGGACCTATGCCATTACGTTTGCCGCCGGGCAGGAGCCTCCGGTCAATGGCTTCTGGTCATTGACGCTTTACAACAAACATCACTTTTTCAGTGAGAACGCACTGAAACGTTATTCACTGGGTACGAAAAATACTGACCTCAAGCGCAACAAAGATGGCTCTCTGACCATCTATGCCGGTGCTGCCTCCCCGGGTAAGGGCAAGGAAAGCAATTGGCTCCCGGCGCCTGAGGAACCCTTCTCCCTGTATATCCGTGCCTACTGGGGCAAGAAGCCAATTCTCGACGGCTCATGGGTGCCACCAAAGGTCGAAGTCGTAAAGTAACGTATTGGTGCTGGTTCAGTGCTAATGCTGGCGGGGACCGCACTGGGAACAGTCCCGGGCCGCTACCTCGCGAGTGTTTTCACGCAGGGACCAGCCGGTGTCCTCCGCATGCCCCGGAGCTGCGGCAGAGGCGGTCAGACACCGCCCGCCGAAAAGTGATCCCCCTAAATGCGGTCGCAGCGCGCGGCATCGCCTGCGCGTTTATCGAGGCGGATGGCGAGTCCAAGTGTTACCAGCAGCACCAGGACTGAACCGAGCACGACGCCCGGCCAGTGCCGCGATGACCAGAAAATATGCAGATAAAAGCCACCCGTGCTCGCGCCGAGGTAATAGAACACCAGATAGAGCGACGACGCGCTGGCTTTGGCGGTTCTCGCCCGCCGGCTGACCCAGCTGCTGGCGGTCGAGTGGCACAGAAAGAAACCGAAGCTGCTGAGCAGAAAGCCGGCCACGATGACCCACAGGGATTCGTTCAGCGTTACCAGTGAACCGCAGATAAACACGAGTATACCGAGACCCATGATGCGCGGCTGTGGCAGATGGTCGGCGATCTTGCCCGAGATGGCCGATCCGAAGGTGCCGCTCAGGTACGTCAGGAACAGCATCCCGAGCATGCTGGCCGGCAGTGAGTAGGGCGGATCCGCGAGCACGAAAGTGATGTAGGAATACTGGTTGATAAAGATAAAGAAATTGAGTCCACCGATGAGGTAGGCCGTCAGCAGCTCGGGGTTCTGCAGGTGTGCGAAGATGGCGCCGCTCATTGCGCGCAGGTTGAGCGGCCTGCCGGTGAAGCGCCGGGAGCGCGGCAGCAGTATGACAAAGGCCGCGACACAGAGCGCGCTGGTGACGGTCATGACGACAAATGCACCGTGCCAGCCGAGCCAGTCGCCGACGAAGCCGCCTATAAGGCGGCCGCTGATCCCGCCGAGCGTGTTGCCGCCGATATAGAGGCCAACCGCCAGTGTCAGGGCGCGGGGGGAGAACTCGTCACCCATATAGGCGATGGCAATGGCCGGCAGGCCTCCCAGCATCCACCCTTGGAGTGCGCGGAGTACCAGCAGGCCGGTGTAATCGCGCACAACACTCAAGCCAATGCCACAGAGCACCGCGGCGACCAGTGTCAGTATCATGATATTGCGGCGCCCGAGGGCATCAGACAGTGCCCCGTAGACCAGGAGCGACAGACCGAGAGTCAGGGTGGTGACGGTAAAGGTCCAGCTCGACTGCAGGGCGGTGATATGGAACTCTTTTGCCAGTGTTGGCAGCAGCGGCTGCGTCAGGTAGACATTGGCGAAGACCATAAAGGAGCCGATACACAGCGCCGCGGTAGCGCGCCAGTAGTCTTTGGTGTTGGCTTCTATCAAGTGGACCTGCTCGTTGAAGTACTGCTTCGTGCGCTACCGCCTGCCGGCGTCGTGCGCTGAAGTAACCGGGCCGGTTTGCGGCCGCTGCTGTGCGGGCCGGCGCGACTACTTGAACAGGTCGCGCAAGTGCCGCGGCTGCGAGCGCAGGTACTGATTCGGGGCGGACACTGAGGCACCGAGGTGCGCGGCCGCGTGCCAGGGCCAGCGCGGGTTGTAGAGCATGCCGCGGGCCAGCGCCACCATATCCGCGTCGCCGGTGCCGACGATGGCCTCGGCGTGATCGAAGTCGGTAATCAGCCCCACCGCAATCACCGGGATCGACACCGCCTGCTTCACCGCCCGCGCCAGCGGCACCTGGTAGCCGGGTCCGACCGGAATTTCCTGCGCCGGGTGCAGGCCACCGCTGGACACATGGATCGCAGCGCAGCCACGTTGTTCCAGTGCCTGCGCCAACGCGATGGTCTGTTCCTGATCCCAGCCACCCTGCACCCAGTCGGTACCGGAAACCCGTACCGATATCGGGTAACCGGCCGGTACCGCATCGCGCACTGCCTCGAACACTTCCAGCGGAAAGCGCATCCGGTTTTCCAGTGAACCGCCGTAGTCGTCATCGCGACGGTTCGATAGCGGCGAGAGAAACTGGTGCAGCAGGTAGCCGTGTGCGCCGTGCAGCTGTATCGCATCGATACCCAGGCGCACCGAGCGGTGCGCGGATTCCACAAAGGCGTCGCGCACTGTGTTCATCGCCGTGCGATCCATCGCCTGCGGAGCCCGCTCACTGTCGAGGAAGGGAATTGCCGAAGGGGCGACAGTCTGCCAGCCGTGCGCGTGCTCGGGGGCGATCTGTTTACCGCCGAGCCACGGCAGATCGGTAGATGCCTTGCGCCCGGCGTGTGCCAGCTGGATGGCAATCGGCATATCCGACCACTTGCGAATGGATTCGAGCGTGCGCGCTATCGCGGTTTCGCAGTCATCGTCCCACAGGCCGACGTCGGCGTAACTGATGCGGCCTTCCGGTGTCACCGCCGTCGCTTCGATAGTCAGCAGTCCCGCCCCCGACATGGCCAGTTGGCCCAGGTGCATCAGGTGCCAATCGGTCATGTAGCCATCGACGGCCGAGTACTGGCACATGGGCGCGATAACAATGCGGTTGGAAAGCGCCAGTGTGCCGACGTGGAGCGGTTCGAACAGTTTTGGTGTATTCATCGGAACCATATCGGTAGGTGTTAATCGGCTTTGGCGTAACCAAAAGTCAGCCGCGCCGCCTGCGCCAAAATCCCAAGAGCTGGTGGCGCGCTTAACACACCATAGCGCCGCGGTGTATGTATCGCCAATACAATTCATATCGCCGTTCACAGGCAACCAGCACCATTCGCCAGTATTACCTGACCCGATATCCAGCTGGCGTTGTCGCTGCACAGGAAGCACACCAGGTCGGCGATTTCACTGGCGTCGCCGATGCGCCCGAAGGGTGAGCTCTTGACGGCGGCGGCTTGCAGAAATTCCGGTGCCCGCTCGAACATACCCGGTGCCGTGGGGCCGGGAGCGACGGCATTGACACGGATTCCACGCCCACCCAGTTCCTGTGCCCAGACGCGGGTCATCCACTCCAGCGCCGCCTTGCTGGCCGAGTAACTGCCAGTACCTGCGGCCGCGAAATGGGCGCGACTCGAAGAGATATTGATGATGTGTCCACCGTTAATCATACGCGCGGCCGCTTCCCTGGCGGCGACGGCGGGACCTTGAACGTTGATGGCGAAAGTGCGCATGAGGTCCTGCTCGCGGAGAGACTCCAGCGCGCCGGGCTGCAGGATCGCGGCGTTGTTGACCAGGATATCCAACCTCCCGAAGGTTTTATCCAGTTCCGCGAACAGCGCTTTGATGGACCCGGGGTCGCCCATATCGGCGTGAATGGCCCTGGCGCCTACGGCGAATTGTTCGACCGCGTTGACGGTTTCACTGGCCTCGCGTTCGCTGCTGCCGTAGTGCACGGCGATATCCATGCCGGCGCGGGCCAGCTGCAGTGCGATGGCGCGGCCGATACCTCGCGCTGCGCCGGTCACCAACGCGACCCGTTTACCGGTAGTCTGAATTTTTGTCATGGCTTGCTCCTAACCATTGAGTATCGCGGCAGGTTAGGGCGGAGTTGCTGGTGGGTCTTGTACGGATTTGCGCAGTCAGCCTTTTAGGTGATGCGCAACCCAAGCGAGCGCTGGAATTGGCCCGGGCCGAATCCCTGGAGGCGGCGGAAATGCCGGTGAAAATGACTCTGGTCGTAAAAGCCGACCGAGTGGGCGGCGTCGGCCTGGCTGTGGCCTCGCGCGAGCAGGCGGCGCGCGAGCGCGAGTCGGGCGCGGATGCGGTATTCCGTCGGCGGCAGTCCGTACTGCTGGCGGAAATTACGGATCAGCTGGAAGCGACCGAGGCCGCTCTCGCGCTCCAGCTGCATCATGGGGATATTGGTTGCCAGGTTGTCGAGGATACACTCGCGGGCGCGTTCCACCGCGGTGGTCGCCGCGCGCAGGACTGAGGGCGTCGGTGCCGCGAACAGCTGTTCGAGCAGTTTGCTGACTTGCAGTTCTGCTTCTGCGCCGCTGCCCGGCGCGTCGGCCAGGGTGAGCAGTTGCCGTGCAATGTGCTTTCGGTGCACAAACGGCAGCTGCGACGAATCCGGTGCGGGGGCTGCCGATCCCGGCGCGGTTAGCGCGGTCGCGACGAGTTTTGGTTCGATCAACAGCGTGGTGAAATCGGTGGCGGTCTCGCTGGTGCCGGCGACCAGGGGGTTGAAGGGAGAGAAAAGATTCGGCTCCCCGGTGGCGCAGGGCGGATGGTGCGCACCCCGATACCAGAGTGGGGCGCCGCAACCTCTGGTGGTCAGTTTGATCGCGTAATCGGCGTGGACAATACTGCGTGGTTGCGCAAACGTCACATTGCGGCCATACAACAGGCGGAAGCCGGGTACCCCGGTGAGACTCTCCTCAATCCGGGCTGCCCCGATAGCTTTTGTCTCTCCCATGACCTGTCTACCCCGCCTGCGTCGCTGCCGCCAGAGCGGACAGCTTACAAGGTACTGTCCGGCTGGTTTTCCGGGCGCGCCTCAATAAACGCGGGAATTTCCCCACAAGCCAGGGCAATGCGGTGAATCGCCGGGTACTCGGCGATATCCATACCGAAGCGCTCGGCGCTGTAGATCTGCGGCAGCAGGCAACACTCGAACAGGCCGGGCTGCTCGCCTGTGGCGAACGGGGCCGGGTTCAGCTGCTGTTCCAGTGCGCAGAAGCCCTCGTGGATCCAGTGGCGGATCCAGCCGATTTTCTGCTCATCGCTGATCCCGTATTCCCCCTGCAGGTATTTGAGCACGCGCAGGTTCTGCACCGGTTGGATATCGCAGGCGACGTTATAGACCAGTGCGCGGGCGCGGGCCCGCGCCAGCGGTTCGGCGGGCAGTAGCGCCGGTTCGGGGTGGGTCTCGTCGAGCCATTCAAGAATTGCCAGCGACTGGGTCAGAATCGTGTCGCCGTCCACCAGCGCAGGCACCAGCCCCTGCGGATTCAGTTTGCGGTAGTCGTTGCCGCGCTGCTCGCCCTTGAGCAGGTTTACCGGGCAGTAATCGTACTGCAGGCCTTTCAGGTTCAGGCCGATGCGTACGCGGTAGCTGGCGGAGGAGCGGAAGTAGCCGTGCAGGTCCATAGGTTTTCCTTATCGCTTTTCTGATTGTGCAGGCGCGGCCAACGGCCGTTCCTGCGGCGTGTTCGTATATTCAATGGGGTTCAGTGTACTCGACCACCCGCTGGGAGATGGTGCCGAAAATATTCTCGCCGTGCTCATCGTACATGGCGATTTCGATGCGGTCGCCGAACTGCATAAAGGGCGTCACGGGTTTGCCGTCGGCGAGGATCTCCAGCATGCGCACTTCAGCCAGGCAGCAGGAGCCGGCGGAGCGGTCCACGTTGGATACGGTGCCCGAGCCAATAATGGTGCCGGCACCCAGCGGGCGGGTTTTGGCGGCATGGGCGATCAGCTGCGGGAAGTTGAACGTCATGTCCACGCCGGCGTTGGGTGCGCCGATTTTCCGGCCATTCAGCACGGCGTGCAGGTCCAGGTGCAGCTTGCCACCGTGCCAGTGGTGGCCGAGTTCGTCCGGTGTCACCGCTACCGGCGAAAAGGCGCTGGAGGGCTTGGACTGGTAGAAGCCGAAGCCCTTGGCCAGCTCGGCGGGAATCAGGTTGCGCAGGGAGACGTCGTTGACCAGCATCACCAGGCGGATGATGTCACCGGCGTTGCCGGCACCGATACCCATGGGCACATCGCCGGTAATGACCGCGACTTCCGCCTCGAAGTCGATGCCCCAATCGGTATCGGCCACGGCAATCTGTTCACACGGGCCGAGGAATTTGTCCGAGCCGCCCTGATACATCAGCGGGTCGTTCCAGAAAGACTCCGGCATCTCCGCACCGCGGGCGCGGCGCACCAGCTCCACGTGATTGACGTAAGCGCTGCCGTCCGCCCAGTGGTAGGCGCGGGGCAGCGGGCTGTGGCAGGCGGCGGCGTCGAACGGGAAGGAAGTAATCTCGTTGTCCTGCAGCGCGGCGAAGCGCGCCCGCAGTTTCGGTGCGGTGATGTCCCATGCGTCCAGTGCCGCCTGTAACGTTGGCGCGATATCGGCGGCGCCGCAGTAGCGCGACAGATCGCGGGAGACCACGATCAGTTCGCCGTCGCGGCCTTTGTTGAGGGAGGCGAGTTTCATTTCGGTGTCCTGCTGCTGTGTCCGGCCCGGTTTTGCCCGGCCGGGCGCGGTGCACACTATTTATGCGGCTGCGCCCAGGAGTTCACATAGTCCTGCACCTCGACCGCGTGGGCGTCGGGCAGGATATCCCAGGGCGTGCGGCTGTCGAGCATGACCGCCACCTCGTCGGTTTCCTTGCGCGTATGGGCGGCGCCGGCGGCGAGGGCCTTGGGGTGGGGGCCGTGGGTGAAGCCCATCGGGTGCAGGGTCAACATGCCCGGGTGAATGTTGTCGCGGCTGAAAAAGTCACCGCGGTGATAGAAGATCAATTCGTCGAAGTCGTCGTTGTTGTGAAAGAAGGGCACTTTCAACGCGCCCGGGTCGCTCTCGATCGGCCGTGGCGCAAAGGTGCAGACCACGAAGCCGCGCGCGACAAAGGTGGTGTGTGCCGACGGCGGCAGGTGGTAGCGGTGGCTCATCAGCGGGCGTATATCGCGCCAGTTGATCCGCACCGCCAGGTTGTCGCCCTTCCAGCCGACCGCGTCGAGCGGATTGAACGGGTAGGTGATGGTGGAGATCTGCTGGCGCGCCTTGACCTGCACCTGCCACGGCTCCTCGGTCTGCTGGGCGCGGAAGGCATCGTCCATGGCCGGTACATCCAGGATTGCCGGGTCGAAGATCGCATGTGGGCCCACCAGGCCCTTGTCGGGCAGCTGGAAGTGGCCGCCGCTGGCCTCTACCAGCAGCAGTTCCAGCGCTGCGCCCTGGTCGGGTTCCAGTCGCCACAGGCTGCCGCGCGGCAGCACGATATAGTCCCCATCGCGGATCTCCAGATGGCCGAAATCGCAGTAGAGGTGGCCGCTGCCGTTGTGCACGAACAACAACTGGTCGCCGTCGGCATTGCGCGCCAGGTGCTCCATCGGCGCGCGGCAGGTCCACAGGGCCACCAGGCTGTCGCGATTCTGCAGGATCGGTTTGCTGTCCCAGGGGCTGGTGCCGCTGTGGACCATCTTCGTGCTGTCGAACGCGTGCGGGCGCAGCGGGCCCTGGAAGTCGGTCCAGCCGGTGGGGGGATGGCGGTGGTAAAAGTGGGTAGCGGGGCCGAAGAAGCCCTCTTTGCCCATTTCGCGCTCGAAGGTGCCTGCGGGCAGGTCGGCGTGGGCCTGGCGGCTGGTCTCGCCCTCAGTGCGGGGAAAGCTGATCCATTTCTTCATGCGCTGCCTCCAGCCTGTGCTTTTGCGATAGTCGCCGGGCGCCGGCAGACGTTGCGACCGAGTGCGGGTATTCCCCGTGTCAGAGCGGCCGGGTTTTGGGCGCAAATATTTTGCGCCGCAAAGGCTTTTCGATACCAAAAATGGCGCAAGAAGCCGTATAATGCGCGACCGATTTTGTCCGATGATCTGCGCCGACCGGGGAGCGGCCGTTAAAACAGCGGCCTGCCGGGAAATTTCCGGTAAAAGTGGTTACAATTGAAACCAATGTTAGTTACCTTTGTAACCTGATTCAACCCGAGCAACAGCGAGCGCGTAAACCGCCATGACAACTGATAACACTGCTACCGACTCGGCTGTGGCCCCGGATGACCTGCGCCTGGAAAGGTTCCTGCCGTACCGCTTGTCGGTGCTTTCCAACCGGGTGAGCAATGCGATTGCCGATGCCTATGGCACACGCTTTCACCTGACCATTCCCGCGTGGCGGGTGATGGCGATTCTGGGGCGCTTCCCGGATATGTCTGCCGCTGACCTGGTGGAGCAGACGGCGATGGACAAGGTCGCCATCAGCCGCGCCGTGTCTTCGCTGTTGAAGAACGATTACATCACCCGCAGTGAAGATCCGGCCGACCGCCGCCGCCAGGTGCTGAACCTGTCGGAACTGGGGCGTGAGGTGTACGCCCGCATTGTGCCGCTGGCACACCAGTATGAGCGCGACCTGATGTCATCGCTATCTACTGAGGAGCGCCAGCAGCTGGACAGCATTATAGAAAAGTTAATGGACCGCGCTCAGGCCTGGGCCGATCGCGGCCTGATCGATTGATTGGATGATTGACAGAGAATTACAGGAGTCACCGCATGTTTGACCATATGCACAGCCTTCCGCCGGATCCGATTCTGGGTCTGCTGGCGGCTTACCGCGCCGATGAGAACCCTGCCAAGATCGACCTCGGGGTGGGGGTCTACAAAGACGAGTCCGGCCACACCGCCGTGTTGCAGGCCGTGAAAGAGGCGGAGACGCGCCTGCTGCAGAGCGAAGAGACCAAGGCCTATATCGGCCCGGCCGGTACCCCCGGTTTCAACGCCGCCATGCAGGAGCTGATCCTCGGTGCCGATCACCCGGCACTGAAAGCCGGCCGTGTGCGCTCGGCGCAGACTCCCGGTGGCTGTGGCGCATTGCGGGTGCTGGCGGAATTCGCCAACCGCGCCAAGGCGGGCGCCACTATCTGGGTCAGCGATCCCACCTGGGCCAACCACGTGCCGCTACTCGGCAATGCCGGCCTGAAGATCGAGAGCTACCCCTATTACGACCGCGCCAGCAGCAGCCTCAAGTTCGACGAAATGGTCGACACGCTGAAAAACGTCGGCGAGGGCGATCTGGTACTGCTGCATGCCTGCTGTCACAACCCCTGCGGTGCGGACCTGTCCCGCGAGCAGTGGAAAGTGATCGTGGAAATGGCGCAGAAGCAGGGCTTCACTCCCTACATCGATATGGCCTACCAGGGCTTTGGCGACGGCCTCGATGACGACGCCTGGGGCCTGCGCCTGATGGCGGAGTCGGTGCCGGAAATGCTGGTGGCGGCCTCCTGTTCCAAGAACTTTGGCCTGTACCGCGAGCGCGTCGGCCTGGCGATGGTCATCTACAACGATGCCGCCAAAGCCGATGTCGGCCAGAGCCAGATGCTCAATGTGATTCGTGGCAACTATTCCATGCCGCCGAACCACGGTGCGGCCATCGTCGAGTCGATCCTGACCGATGCCAGCCTGCGCGCCAACTGGGAAGCCGAGCTGACCGAGATGCGCGAGCGCATCAATGGCCTGCGCGCGGGTGTGGTGGAAAGTCTGGCCGCCGCCGGCGCGCCGGGCGATTTCAGCTTTATCCAGCAGCAGAAGGGCATGTTCTCGTTCCTGGGTATTTCCCCGGAGCAGGTTGAGCGCCTGCAGAAGGAGTACTCCATCTATCTGGTGGATTCCAGCCGCATCAGTATTGCGGGCCTCAGCCAGAGTAATATGGAATACTTCAGTAAAGCGGTTGCCAGCATCCTGTAAACTGGCCGCTGTACCCGTTTGGGCGGGCCCCGGCATGTGGGGCTCGCCTGTTACGATAGCCGTTACAAATCACCGCATATGGAAGTTGAGGTAACCCCCACAGTGTCTGATTCCCCCGCCCGATCCTGGACCCCGCAGAGCTGGCACCAATTCCAAGCCAGGCAGCAGCCCAAATACGAATCTCCCGAGCAGGTGGCCCGCGTCACCGGCGAGCTGGCGGGTTATCCGCCGCTGGTATTTGCCGCCGAGGCGCGCGAACTGCGCCGGCAGCTGGCGCAGGTGGCGGAGGGCAAAGCCTTTCTGCTGCAGGGCGGCGATTGCGCCGAGTCCTTTGCCGATTTCAATGCCAACAAGATCCGCGATACCTTCAAGGTGCTGCTGCAGATGGCGGTCGTGCTGACCTTTGCCGGCAACCTGCCGGTGGTCAAGGTGGCGCGGATGGCGGGCCAGTATGCGAAACCGCGCTCGGCGGATACCGAGACAATCGATGGGGTCGAGTTGCCCAGCTATCGCGGCGATATCATCAACGGTATCGACTTCACCGCCGCGGCGCGCGTGCCCGACCCGGAGCGCATGCTGACCGCCTACAACCAGTCTGCGGCCACGCTCAACCTGCTGCGCGCGTTTGCCCAGGGCGGCTTTGCCGACCTGCACCAGGTACACGGCTGGAACCTGAGTTATCTCGAGAACAATCCGCAGCGGGAAAAGTATGCCCAGTTGGCGGAGCGCTTGCAGGATGCGCTGGAATTCATGGCGGTGTGCGGCGTCAACTCGGCCAATACGCCGGCCATTCGGGAGACGGTGCTGTACACGTCGCACGAGGCACTGCTGCTGGACTACGAACAGGCACTGACCCGCACCGACAGCCTCACTGGCAAGTGGTATGACTGCTCGGCGCATATGTTGTGGATCGGCGAGCGCACCCGCGACCTGGACGGCGCCCACGTGGAATTCCTGTCCGGGGTATGGAACCCGATCGGGGTCAAGGTGGGTCCGGGCATGCAGCCGGACGAGCTGCTGCGCCTGATCGACAAGTTGAACCCGAACAATGAGCCGGGGCGCCTGACCCTGATTACACGCATGGGCGCGGACACGCTCGGCGAGAAACTGCCGGCGCTGGTACGCGCGGTGCAGGGGGAGGGGCGCAGCGTGGTCTGGAGCACCGACCCGATGCACGGCAATACGGTCAAGGCCCGCAGTGGTTACAAGACGCGCGATTTCGACAAGATCCTGAAAGAGATCCGCGATTTCTTCGCCGTGCACCGCGCCGAAGGCAGCCACCCCGGTGGTATTCACCTGGAGATGACCGGCCAGCACGTGACCGAGTGTACCGGCGGCGCCTGGAAGATTTCCGAAGCCGACCTGGCCAGTTGCTACCGCACCCAGTGCGACCCGCGCCTGAACGCCGACCAGGTACTGGAGCTGGCGTTTAACGTGGCCGAGTGGCTGCGCGCCGGTCGCAGCTGATTCCCTGGCGAACCGCACAAGCCCCACAGGGGCGGCCACAGTAACTGCGCGGAGTAGTTTTTATCCGGCCCCGCCGCCGGTGGCACCTCCCGAAACAGCCTGATCGGCAATCGTTTCGGGAGGTGCCACCGGCGTCGGGGCCTTGCTTTGTGCCAGTCTGATCATTTTTGTGTTCGTTCCTTATCATTTCCTTCCCATTGGGGGTGTCCATGTATCAGCTCTATATCGCCAACAAAAACTATTCCTCCTGGTCGCTGCGCCCGTGGCTGCTACTGCGCCAGCTCGAAATTCCGTTCGAAGAGCAGCTGGTGACTTTCGAGGAGGGCGGCAGCTGGGATAAATTCCGCAGCTTTGCGCCCAACGGTCTGGTGCCGTGCCTGGTGGATGGCGACACCTGCGTGTGGGATTCGCTCGCCATTGTCGAATACGTTGCCGAGGCGCAGCCGCAGGTATGGCCGGCGGGGCAGGGCGCCCGTGCCTGGGCCCGCTCGGCTGCGGCGGAGATGCACTCGGGTTTTGCCGCGCTGCGCGATATCTGCACCATGAACTGTGGTGTGCGCGTGCAGTTGGCGGAAGTCCCGCCGGCGTTACAGAAAGATATCAATCGTATCGATGAGCTCTGGTGCGAAGGGCTGCGGCGTTTCGGCGGGCCCTACCTGGCCGGTGATCAGTTCACGGCAGTGGATGCGTTCTATGCGCCGGTGGCCATTCGTGCGCAGACCTATGGCCTGAAGCTGAGTGATACGGCTGCGGCGTACGCCGGCCGCCTGCTGCAGCTGCCGGCGCTGCGGGAGTGGATTGCCGACGGGGTTGCCGAGCGCTGGCGTGAACCGGGTCACGAGGCAGAGCTGGCGCGCGTGGGCAATATTGTCGAGGATGTGCGCGCGTAATTCAGTCAGGCGGGGGCAGGGGCGCTTGCGGTTGCCCCGGCCCGCAAGTGCTACTCCGCTCTTTAACCGCCACCACTTCCATCCCCTCTCCAGTACAGGCGCGCGGCAACTCCACAGCTCCCGATGCGCCTTTCGTCTGCCGACACGGCGGAATCAAAGCCCGGCGCAACCGACGCGCCGAATCCTGCCTCGATCGCCCGCTTACTGATTTCCCCAGCGGCCAACTACCGATTCAGCGCCTGCGCCACTCCCTGGCCAGCCGATTAAATAATGCTTCATTAATACCACTTGTTAAGTCGTTATCATCTTGCGTTAATATCGATAATAGAGGGTCCTGTGGTTGTCTGTTTGTTGATCAATGGCGAGGATCTGTCGTGGAAACGGATCTATTTGTCGTCAGTTGCGGCGATTCTGTGACGGGATAATGGTCGTGGCAGGCGAGGGCGGTTACACTCGGGCGGTTTACACAAAAAGAGGCCGCAACCTGAGTGGGGCCCATCAAACAAAACAAGAGGGGATTGTGGAAATGCGTCAATCACTGATCGCACTTTCGATTGCCGCGGCGCTGGCCGCTGGCGGTTGTGGCAAAGACGCGGCGCAGGCGCCGTCTGCCGATGCACAGGCACCGGCTGCGGCCGCGGCCAAACAGGCCGAAGTCGGCAACCCGCTGCTGGCGGAGTGGACCGGCCCCTATGGCGGGGTACCAGCATTCGACAAGATGCGGGTCGCAGACCTGAAGCCGGCGCTGCAGCAGGCGATGAAAGACGACCTGGCGGAGATCGATGCCATCGCCGGCAATCCGGAAGCGCCGACCTTTGCCAATACCATCGAGGCGCTGGAGCGCACGGGTGCCGAGCTGGATCGGGTGTTCACCTACTGGGGCATCTTCAGCTCCAACCTGTCCACGCCGGAGTTCCGCGCGGTAGAGCAGGAGATGGCGCCGAAGCTGGCGGAGTTCCAGTCCAGCATCGTGCAGAACGCGGCGCTGTTCCAGCGCGTGAAGGCGGTGTATGACGCGCGCGACAAATCCGATCTGCGCGACGACCAGAAGCGTCTGGTCACACTGACTTACAACCAGTTCGCCAACAACGGCGCCACGCTGACCGGCAAGGCCAAGCAGCGCTACGCGGCAATCGAGCAGCGCCTGGCCGAACTCTACACGCAATTCTCCAACAACGTGCTCGCCGATGAAGAGGGTTACGACCTGTTCCTGCGCAGCGACCAGCTGCGCGGTCTGCCGCAATCCTACATTGATGCGGCCGCCGCACTGGCGACAGAGAAGGGCCAGAAAGGCAACTACGCGGTAACCAATACGCGTTCGTCCATGGATCCTTTCCTGACTTATTCCGACGACCGCAAACTGCGCGAGAAGGTCTGGCACAACTATTACAACCGCGGCGACAACGGCGATGAGCACGACAACAATGCGATCATCACCGAGATCCTGAAACTGCGCGACGAGCGCGTCGGCCTGCTCGGTTTCGACAACTACGCCCAGTGGCGCCTGCAGGACCGGATGGCCAAGACCCCGGAAAACGCCATGTCGCTGATGAAGGCGGTATGGCCGGCAGCGGTTGCGCGGGTGAAGGAAGAAGTGGCGGACATGCAGGCGCTGGCGGATTCCGAGAAGGTCGGTATCACCATCAAGCCGTGGGATTACCGCTATTACATGGAGAAGGTGCGTAAGGATCGCTACGACCTGGATTCCGACGAGGTCAAGCAGTACCTGCAGCTGGGCAAGCTGCGCGAGGCACTCTTTTATGTGGCTGGTGAAGTGTTCAACTTTGAGTTCACGCCGGTGGAAGCCGGCACCGTGCCGGTGTTCCACCCGGATGTAAAAGTCTACGAGGTGACCGACAAAACCAGCGGCAAGCATGTTGGTGTCTGGTACCAGGATCCATTCGCGCGCGCTGGCAAACGTTCCGGTGCCTGGGCCACAACGTACCGCAGCCACAGTACGTTCGATGGTGAGCGCACGGTGATTGCGTCGAACAACTCCAACTTCATCAAGGGTGCGCCGGGCGAGCCGGTGCTGGTGAGCTGGGATGATGCCGAGACCCTGTTCCACGAGTTCGGTCACGCGCTGCACTACCTGTCGTCGCAGGTCGCCTACCCGACCCTGAACAACGACGTGCGCGACTATGTCGAGTTCCAGTCGCAGTTGCTGGAGCGCTGGCTGTCCACCGATCGCGTCATCGACAAGTTTCTGGTGAACGTGAAAACCGGCGAGCCAATGCCGGCGGATCTGATTGCCAAGATCAAGAAGGCCGCCACCTTCAACCAGGGCTTCGCCACCACCGAGTACCTGGCGTCGGCACTGATGGATATGAAGTACCACACCACCGATCCGGAGGACATCGATCCGGACAAGTTCGAGCGCGAAACGCTGAAAAAGCTGGGTATGCCCAAAGAGCTGGTCATGCGCCATCGCTCCACCCAGTTCGGCCATATCTTCTCTGGTGAGGGCTACGCCACCGGCTATTACGGCTATCTGTGGGCCGATGTGCTGACCTCCGATGCGGCCGAGGCATTTGCCGAATCGAAAGGTGGCTTTTACGACAAAGACATGGCGCACAAGCTGGTCAAGTACCTGTTTGCCCCGCACAACGCCATCGACCCGTCTGTGGCCTATCGCCAGTTCCGTGGCCGCGATGCCAAGATCGATGCGTTGATGCGCGATCGCGGTTTTCCGGTGCCGGAAGCCAAGCCGACCACGGTGGCAGTGAAAGACTGATTACCCGGTTGCAGTAACAAAGCCGCGCTGCGAGGGCAGCGCGGCTTTTTTTGTGCCTGGTTTTCTGCCCGGCCCATTCCGCGAATGGCCAGC
Source organism: Microbulbifer sp. SAOS-129_SWC (assembly GCF_039696035.1). Lineage (GTDB taxonomy): Bacteria > Pseudomonadota > Gammaproteobacteria > Pseudomonadales > Cellvibrionaceae > Microbulbifer. The sequence goes on along the minus strand of NZ_CP155567.1, from coordinate 2,617,574 downwards.
GTGTGTACGGGAAAGGGGATGTCGGTGGGGCGACAGGAATGACGGTAGCCCGCGATCAAAACCGGTGAGGGCACACTAAACTAAGCGCAAACGTCGTATCGTGAGCGCTTTGCAGCGAGCCCCGCAATGGATAACAGGCATGGATAAATGGCTGATCGTCGCCGGCGCCCTACTGATTGCCGTCGGTGTCCTCTACCACTTCGCGCCCTGGTTGTTTACCTGGTTCGGGCGCCTGCCCGGCGATATTCGCATTGAATCGGAGCACAGCCGGGTGTTTATCCCGATCACGTCGATGATTATTGTCAGTGTGGTGCTGAGCCTGATACTGGGTTTGCTGCGCCGCTTCTAGCCCGGCAACCATGTGATTGCCGGGTTGCGCTCAGTCCTTTTCCAGCAACTGATCCAGCGGCAGCTCGGTGCGGTAGCGCACCTGCTTGAGGGAGAAGCTGCTTTTGATGTGGTCGATTCCGGGCAGCTCGGTGAGTTTCTTGTCGAGGAATTCCTGGTAGGCATGCAGGTTCGGCACCACGACGCGCAGCAGGTAGTCGAAGTCGCCGGTCATCAGGTAGCACTCCATGACTTCCGGCCACTGCCCGATCACGGTTTCGAAGTCCTGCAGTTCCTTCTTGACCTGGTGGTTCAGCGTCACCTGGATGAAGATGCTCACCGGCAGCCCCACCATGTCCGGCTCCAGCAGGGTAACCGCGCGCTTGATAAAGCCCTGTTCATGCAGGTTCTTTACCCGGCGCGAGCAGGGGGAGGGCGACAGGCAGACCTTCTCCGCCAGCTCGATGTTGGGAATGGTGGCGTCCTGCTGCAGGATTTCCAGGATCTTCTTGTCGATGGCATCCAGTACGTAGGCCATAGGGATTCCGTGTCTCGTCAGTGGTGGTCACACCCGACCGCGAACAACGATCCACCGCGAACAACTATAAGTGCTGATCGCACGTCTCGCCAACAGGGTTGGCGGCGCTGTAACGCAGCTATCTTGCATTTCTCAAATGGGTGTGATTTGAGTGATTTGTTGCTGGCACCACTCTTACAGTGGTGACTTGTGTCGCTATTATGCCTGATCGATGGCTATTTTGGTATGACCTGCTTCGCGGCGCAGTGTTAATTTTACTGCAGATTAAAAAGTACAAGCAGGTGGTACCCATGGCGATGGTAGAAGGCGATCAGGAGCTGGGCTTCGATCGCGATTATTCTCTCAGGTCTGCATTTACCCGCGATGCCGGACGCGTCTTCCTGACCGGAATCGATGCTCTGGTCCGGTTGCCAATCATGCAGAAGCGCCTCGACGAGCGCGCCGGCCTCAATACGGCTGGCTACATCTCCGGTTACCGCGGCTCGCCGCTGGGCGGCTATGACCAGGCGCTGTGGCGCCACAAGAAGCTGCTGGCCGAGCGCGACATCCATTTCGAACCGGGTATCAACGAAGATCTGGGTGCCACCAACATCTGGGGTACCCAGCTGCTTGACCACTACCGCCAGCAGGCCACCCGAGACGGGGTCTTCTCCATCTGGTACGGCAAAGGCCACGGTGTGGATCGCAGTGCCGATGTTTTCCGTCAGGCCAATGTGCAGGGCACCTCAAAGCTGGGCGGTGTTTTGGCCCTGTGTGGCGACGACCACACCGCTGAATCCTCGATGTTCTCCCATAACACCGATCAGATCTTCGAGTCGGTGATGATGCCGCTGCTGTTCCCGGCCGATATCGAAGAATACCTGACACTGGGCCTGGCGGGGATTGCGCTGTCGCGCTTTTCCGGCCTGTGGGTGGGCTTCAAGGCGATTACCGAGACGGTCGAGGCCGGCGCCTCCATCCTGGTGCCGGAGCTGCCGCAGTTCACCATTCCGCAAGATTTCCCCATTCCCGCCCACGGCCTCAACTACGACCCGCACCTCAACTGGCCCGCAGAGCGCCTCGAATACGAGCGCCGCATGCTGGAAGAGCGCCTGCCGGCCGCCACGGCCTTCGCCTACGCCAACAAGCTGGACAAGACCATCGTCGCCGCGCCGCAGAAGCGGTTCGGCATCGTCACCGTGGGCAAGGCGCACGGCGACCTGCTGGAGGCGCTGGAGCTGCTGAACCTGACCGAGCGCGATCTGGAGCAGGCCGGTATCTCCATCTTCAAGGTGGCCATGACCTGGCCGCTGGAGCCCTGCGGTATCAGCGCATTCGCCGAGGGGATGGAGCGCCTGCTGGTGGTCGAGGAAAAGCGCCCGCTGGTGGAAGACCAGTTGAAGAACCTGCTCTACGGTTGGTCCGACGGCGCCCGTCCGAAAGTGGTGGGCAAGAAAGACCTGAATGGTGACGACCTGCTGCCGGCGGTGTGGGGCTTCGGGCCGGACAAGGTGGCCAAGGCCATGGCCCGCTGGCTGGCGGATACCGAGCTGGCGGCACAACTGATCCCGTTGGCGGAGAAACTCGGCGCCGCTGTCCCCGGCAAGGCTTCCGGCCTGCTGGCGCGCGAACCGATTTTCTGTGCCGGCTGCCCGCACAACACCTCCACCAAACTGCCGGAAGGCAGTCTCGGCAGTGCCGGCATCGGCTGCCATATCATGGCGCTGGGCAAGGGCCTGCGCACCGACACCTTCTCCCATATGGGTGGCGAGGGTGCCCAGTGGGTGGGGCTGCACCGCTTCTCCAGTGCCGAGCATATCTTCCAGAACATGGGTGATGGTACCTACAACCACTCGGGCCTGCTGGCGATCCGCCAGGCGGTGGCGGCCAAGGTCAATATTACCTACAAGATCCTGCTCAACGACGCCGTGGCCATGACCGGCGGCCAGCCCGCCGAGGGCGAGGTCACTGCGCCCAGCCTGGCGGCGCAGCTGCTGGCCGAGGGCGTCGGCAGCGTCGTGCTGCTGAGCGAAAACCCGGACTACTGGCACAAGCACCGCAGCCAGCTGCCGGCGGCGGTGGAAATCCTGTCCCGCGACCAGCTGGATGCGGTGCAGCGCCGCCTGCGCGAGACCCCCGGGGTTACCGCCATCATTTACGAGCAGGTGTGTGCGGCGGAGAAGCGTCGCCGGCGCAAAAAGAAACAGATGGTCGATCCGGCTCAGCGCCTGCTGATCAACCACCGCGTGTGTGAAGGTTGTGGCGACTGCAGCGTGCAGTCCAGTTGTATCGCGGTGGAGCCGCTGGAGACCGAATTCGGTCGCAAGCGCCAGGTGAACCAGTCGAGCTGTAACAAGGACATGCGCTGTGCCGACGGCTTCTGCCCCAGTTTCGTGACCGTAGAGGGCGGCGAACTGAAAAAGCCGCCGGTGCAGTCGCTGGCGCAGTCCCTGGACGCGGCCATCGCCGGCCTGCCGGCCGCGCCGCAGGCTGACCTGGATCAGCCGCTCAGCATTCTCGTCGCCGGTATCGGCGGCAGCGGTGTCCTGACTGTGGCCGCACTACTGGGTATGGCCGCGCACCTGGAAGAGAAGGGCAGCACCACGCTGTATTTCACCGGTCTGTCGCAGAAAAACGGCGCCGTGGTGGCGCACGTCAAAGTGGCAGCCAAGCCGGATAACATCACCACCGCGCGTATTCGCGATGGCGCGGCGGAGCTGCTGCTGGGCTGCGATATGGTCACCGCGGCCGGCCAGCGCACCAAATTTGCCACCGGCAAGATGCGCGCGCTGGTCAACACTGCCGAAGTGCCGGTGGCGGCCTTCGTGCGCAATAACGAACTGGCTTTCCCGGCGGATGCCACCGAACAGAGCATCGAGTCGCTCAGTGCCGAGTACTTCGCCTTTGACGCGAACAAGTACGCCCAGGCGCTGTTCGGCGATACGGTCGCCAGCAACCTGATGGTCATGGGCTACGCCTGCCAGCAGGGCCTGTTGCCGATCGGTGAAGCGGCGCTGGAGCGCGCCATCGAGCTCAACGGCGTGGCGGTAGAGACCAACCTGCGCGCCTTCCGCGCCGGGCGGCTGCTGGCGGTGAATCCGCAGGCGATCGAACAGCTGGCGGTGCCGGCGCAGCCGGTCAAGCTGGTGGAGCCGCAGGAAGGGGTCGAGCAGCTGCTCGTGCGCCTGTCCTCGGAGCTGACCGGATACCAGAGCGCGGCCTATGCGGGCCATTTCACCCGCGCTATCGAGCGTCTGCACAATGCGGAGAAAGCGCTCGGCGGCGACGGTGAGCTGACCCGTACAGCCGCGCGCAGCCTGCACAAGGCCATGGCTTACAAGGATGAGTACGAGGTGGCGCGCCTCTACAGCGGTGCGGACTTCCAGCGCCAGCTGCGCGAGACCTTCACCGGCAGTTACAAACTGAAATTCCATATGGCGCCGCCGCTGATGGCGCGCCCGGATGCCGCTGGCAAGGTCAAGAAAATGGTATTCGGCCCCTGGATGGGCAAGCTGATGCCGCTGCTGGCCAAGGGTAAAGTGTTGCGCGGTACCGTGTTCGACCTGTTCGGATACACCCGCGAGCGCCGTATCGAGCGCAGCTGGGCGCGGCAGGTGGAGCGCGCGGTCAGTGCCGTGGCGGCATCCCTGAATGACGAAAACCTGGCGGCAGCGCGGGAACTGCTGGAGCTACCATTGCAGGTGCGCGGTTACGGCCACGTGCGTGCGGAAAAGTTCGCTGCAGTGCGCGAGCGCTGGAATCAACTGCTGAACGAAATCGACGGCGGCGATGGTGAACGTGAGGCGGACGCGGCGCTGGCCGTGGAGGCCTGAAGCGTCGACGTCCGAAGCTGAGCAACAGGAAAAAAATAGCGGGGCAAATGCCCCGCTTCGTCATTGGGCCATAAGACCCCAATCGAGCAGCTCAACTCGGACGAAAGGACAGAAAGGGGTTTACCAGCCAGCCAATCACGCCGGTTACTGCTACTGGCGCTTCCAGCACGGACAGGCACAGGCACTCCCGGTCCTGAGTGGCGATCGGCCGGTGTACTTCACCGGGCTCGCGCACCAGGAAATCTCCCGGGGTGTAGACGCCATCGGCGTCGGAAAAACTGCCGTGCAGAACCAGTACAATCTCCTGCCCGCGGTGGTCGTGTTCGGCCGTGCGGCCGCCGGCGCCGATACGGTGAAAGGAGACCTCGTAGCGATCCTGCCCGGTTTTCAGGCGCGACATCTTCAGCGCCGGAGAAACCCGCTTCCACTTCAGCGGCCAGCTGTTGCTCACCAGTTTGCCGATCACTTTCGGCAGGTTGGTCAGCGCCGGATCCTTGACCGGGGGGTCCACCTTTGCGGCTTCTTGCACCTGAGGCGCCGGTTGTTCCTCTCCGTGCTCGATACGGCCGAACAGGCGTTGCAGTGCATCGTCGGCGATGGGTTGCGGTTCACCGTGCTCCAGTAACTGGCCGCCAACGCGGTTGAGGTTGTCCCGCTGCTGGCGGCACTGCGGGCACAGCTGCAGGTGGGCGGACACCGCCAGGCCCACGGCCCAGGGCAGATTACCGGCTGCGTATTCGAGCAACATGTTTTGGTCGGGATGGTGGCGAATCATTGTGCGCTACCTGTTCAAACTTGCTTGTAACTTCTTCAGGGCCAGCCGCACGCGGGATTTCACGGTACCCAGCGGCAGCCCCAGTTCGACTGAAATTTCACTGTGGGATTTCCCTTCCATATAGGCCTTCTTCACCACGTGGCACTGTTCCGCCGGCAGGTTGCGCAGCCCTTCGGCGATGTCGCGCTCATCGCGTGCCTGCTGCAGAAACAGCAGAGGCTGGCTGTCCGGTGATTCGTCCCAGATATCATCCACTTGGATATCGCGATCGATATCCCGGTGCCGGTTGCCACGACGCAACATATCGATCCGGCAGTTGCGCATGATGGTGTAAACCCATGTGCTGGCGGAGGCCTTGGCAGCATCGAAGCTCGGCGCCTTGCGCCAGACGCGAAACATGACCTCCTGCACCAGCTCGTCGGCCGCCTCGGCACTCAGTGCCTGGGTGTTACGGCTGTGATGAAAGCCTTTGATCAGTGGCGCAAAGTGGCGAAACAGCTGCTCAAAAGCGGCGCGGTCGCGCTGAGAGCCGACTAGCCTGAGCAGCGTACTCCAGTCATCATCTCGGTTTTCGGTAGCCTGCAAGGTACTGTCACCGCTTGTGTTTGGTGGTTTTTGCGCCATCTTAGCGATCTTTGCCTGTCTTTCGAACCCTTTTACGCAGGGGTTGGGCTATTGGATCTCTAATAGGGGGAAAATTTCCGTGAATTGGCCCGGGGCAGTGATACAGGCCGCCGGCATGTGATCCGCCTATGTAGCGGGGGCGTAAAAAGCGGCAGTGACATTTACAGCAAGGAAAGGGCGTATGAGCGGCCTGATTGGGGAGTTACAGCAGTATTACGAGGAGTACCTTGCCGCCGATCCGGCGATGCTCGGGCACTTCTATCAGGATGACGTGGTCTTCCGCGATCCCTTGCACCAGATAGAGGGACTGGGTGCCCTGCAGCGCTACTTTGCCGCGATGCGCGAGGATTTGCTCGAGTGTCGCTTTGAGTTTTCTCCCGGCGTGATCGGCGACACCAGCGCCTGTCTGCCCTGGGACATGCATTATGCGCACCGTCGCCTCAACGGCGGGGCGCTGCTGACCCTGCGCGGCTGCAGCCTGTTGCAATTCGGCCAACGTATCCGCTACCACGAAGATTTCTATGACCTGGGCGCGATGGTCTACGAGCGTATCCCTGTGGTTGGTGCTCTGGTACGCGGGATCAAGAACCGCCTGACGGGAGAATAAGCGGTGGGCTCTATTCGAGAGAAGACGGTGTGGATCACCGGTGCCAGTTCCGGAATCGGCCGTGCGCTGGCATTGCAGCTGGCGGAACAGGGCAATTTCGTCATTGCCAGCAGCCGCGGCCGCGAGGCCCTGGCGGAGCTGCAGAAGGTTTCGCCGCAGCGTATACGGACCCTCGACTGCGACGTCGGGAACGACGAGAACATGGCGCTTGCGGCGGCGCGGTTGGCGGAGATGACCGACCAGCTGGATCTGGTGATCGCCTGTGCCGGTACCTGTGAATACGATGACGACCTGCATCTCGACAGCGCCAGCTACCGCCGCGTGTTCGATGCCAACTTTTTCGGTGTGGTGAATACGCTGCGCGTGGCGATGCCGCTGCTGGCCAACAGCGCGCAACCGGCGTTCGCCGCCGTTGGCAGCCTGTCTTCGGTAGTGGGCATGCCACGCGCTGAAGCCTATGGTGCTTCCAAGGCCGCGCTCGGGTACTTTCTCGACGCGGTGCGCGCGGACGCTTCCCACCTGCCGCTGCGCATCGTGCATATCCGCCCGGGCTTTATCGATACGCCGCTCACCGAACGCAACGATTTTTCCATGCCCTTTATGATGACCCCGGAGCAGGCCGCCGCGCGGATCGAACGCGGCCTGGCGCGGGGCCATGCAACCATCGATTTCCCGCGTCGCCTGAGCTGGCCGCTGCGGCTGCTCGGCTTCCTGCGCCCGCTGTGGTTTCGCTTCTGCGCGCCGCGGATCACCCGAATTCACTCCCTGAGGAAACCCTGATGCGTATTGCCATCGTCGGCAGCGGCATATCCGGCCTGACCGCCGCCTATCTGCTGAACCGCCGCCACGATATCACCCTGTTTGAGGCCGCCGATCGGCTCGGCGGCCACACTGCGACCGTGGATGTCGAGGAGCACGGCCGTGTTCTGGCCATTGATACCGGTTTTATCGTATTCAACGACTGGACCTATCCCAATTTCATTCGCCTGATGGATCAGTTGGGCGTCGATTCACAGGCGACGGACATGGGCTTCAGTGTCTGTGACGAATCGAGCGCGTTCGAATATGCCGGCAACAACCTCAACAGCCTGTTTGCGCGTCGCCGCAGCCTGGTCAGTGCCGGCCACTGGCGCATGCTGCGGGACATCGTACGCTTCAATCGCGAGTCGGTGCGTGACTGGCGCGGCGGTGCGCTGGCCGGGGGCCTGTCACTGGGTGACTATTTGCAGCAACGGGGCTACTCGCCGGAATTCTGCCAGCGCTACCTGGTACCGATGGGCTCGGCAATCTGGTCGGCGAGCACGGCGCAGATGCGTGACTTTTCCGCCGAGTTCTTTGTGCGGTTTTTTTATAACCACGGCCTGCTGAATGTTTTCAACCGGCCCCAGTGGCGGGTGATCCGCGGCGGTTCGCGGGAATATATCGCGCCGCTGGTGAAATCTTTCGCCGACCGCATCCGGCTGTCTACGCCGGTGCAACAGGTGCGCCGCAACCGCGATGGTGTGGCAGTAACCACCGCCCGCGGCGAGGAGCAGTTCGATGCACTGGTGTTCGCCTGCCACTCGGACCAGGCGCTCGCCTGCCTGGGCGATGCCAGTGCAGAGGAGCGGCGGTTGCTCGGCGCCATTCCCTATGCGCGCAACTCGGTGGTGCTGCACACGGACACCGGCCTGTTGCCGCGCCGCCGGCGCAGCTGGGCAAGCTGGAACTACCGTTTGCAGCCCGGTGCCGACCAGCCGCCAGTGTTGACCTACAACATGAATATCCTGCAGCGTCTGCAGAGCGAGCAGACTTATTGTGTTACCGTCAATGCACCGGAGGCGATAGACCCGCGCAAGGTAATCGCCAGTTTTGAATACGCCCACCCGCAGTTTTCCGTTGCTGGCACTGAGGCGCAGGCCAAGTGGCAGAGTATCAACGGCGTCAATCGCACCTGGTTCTGCGGCGCCTATTGGGCTAATGGTTTCCACGAGGACGGCGTCAACAGCGCGCTGCGTGTTGCCGCAGCGCTGGGCATAACATTGGATGACGACGCCGGCGCCGCGCCCGCGGCGAAAGAAGCTGGCTCGCGGACAGAACAGGAGGTTGCCGTTGCAGAGCGCCATCTATAGCGGCTGGGTCAGTCACCAGCGCTTGTCACCGCGCGCGCACGGTTTTCGCTATCGGGTTTTTATGGTCTATCTGGATCTCGCGGAACTGGATCAGGTGCTTGGTACCAGCCCGTTTTGGTCGCTGTCGCGATGGGCTCCGGCGCGTTTCCGGCGCGAGGATTTCTTCGGTGATCCGTCCATCAGCCTGGATGAGGCAGTGCGCCGGCGTGTGGCAGAGCAGGGCGGTGAGCGGCCGGGCGGCCCGATTCGTATGCTCGCCAACTGGCGCTATTTTGGCGTGAACATGAATCCGCTCAGTGTTTACTATTGCTTCGACGACAGTGGCGAGCAGGTGCGCTGGATTCTGCTCGACGTGCACAACACGCCGTGGAACGAGCGTCACGGCTACCTGCTCGACTGCCGCGAGGGGGAAGCGTTGCAGCGTGCCGAATTCGACAAGGCATTTCATGTCTCGCCGTTTATGCCGATGGACCAGCAGTACCGCTGGCGTAGTAACACGCCGGGTGAAGCGCTGACAGCGCGGCTACAGAATTTCCAGGGTGACGAGCGAGTGTTCGAAGCGGTGCTGAGGTTGCAGCGGCAGGAAATATCCGCTGCCACCCTGCATCGTACATTGATCCGCTACCCGCTGATGACCGTAAAAGTGATCAGCGCTATTTACTGGCAGGCATTAAGGTTGTGGCTCAAACGCGTGCCGATTTTTTCACATCCGAAGTATCGCGTTCGGGTCGAAGCAGGAGCAAAACGCCGATGAAATCCGTTAACAATGCAATTACCGCACCCCCGGCGGCCGTCCGTCCAAACTGGCTCAGCCGCCTCGCGCGGCGCCTGGTACTGGGCAAGCTCGCCGCGATTCGCAGTGGCTGCCTGGCGGTGGAAGAGGGCAGTGAACGCTTTTTGTTCGGTGATACCGAAACCCCGGCAGTGCCGCGCGCCACCATCCGCGTGCACGATGACAACACCTATGTGCAGGTGTTATTGAATGGCACCATCGGCTCCGGCGAAGCCTATATGCAGGGCAGCTGGAGCTCGCCGGACCTGGTGGCAGTGATCCGCGTGATGGTCGCCAATATGGATCTGATTCAGGATCTGGATTCCCGCTGGAGCTTTGCGCACAAGGCCGTGCTCAAAGTGCTGCACACATTGAATGGCAACAGTCGCAGCGGCTCGCGCCGCAACATCGCCGCCCACTATGATCTGGGCAATGATTTCTTCCGGCTGTTCCTCGATCCCACCATGATGTATTCAGCCGCGGTATTTCCGCAAGCAGAGGCGACGCTGGAGCAGGCGTCAATGAACAAGCTGGAGCGCATCTGCCAGAAGCTGCGCCTGCAGCCGTCGGATCACCTGCTGGAAATCGGTACCGGCTGGGGTGGCATGGCGGTTTATGCGGCCAGGCATTATGGCTGCCAGGTAACCACCACCACCATTTCCCGCGAGCAGTACGAGTACGCCAAAGCCCTGGTGGCGCGCGAGGGTCTGGAGGACAAAATTACCCTGCTGCTACAGGACTATCGCGACCTCAGCGGGGAATACGACAAACTGGTTTCCATCGAAATGATCGAGGCGGTGGGCCACCGCTATTATCGCGAGTATTTCTCCCGCTGCAGCCGCCTGCTCAAGGATGACGGCCTGATGGTAATTCAGGCCATTACCATCCCGGATCAGCGTTTCGACAGCTACCGCAAGCAGGTGGATTTTATCCAGCGCTATATCTTCCCCGGCGGCTGCCTGCCCTCGAACCAGGTAATCGCGCAGCATATTGCCGAGGACACCGATATGCAGATAGTGGCGCTGGAGGATATCACGCGCCACTATGCGCAGACCCTGAACGCCTGGCGGCAGGCCTTCCGCGCCAGTATCGATACCGTGCGCCAGCAGGGCTTTGACCAGCGCTTTATCAATATGTGGGATTTCTACCTCTGCTATTGCGAGGGGGGCTTCCTGGAGCGGGTGATCAGTACGGCGCAGTTCGTCTTCGCCAAGCCCCGTTGCCCGAGTCCGGCGCTTTAAGGCGGCTTTCCGGTGGCATTGATGGGACGCACGCTCGCCAGCGCGCTCTTGTTCCAGCTGGCATGGTTTGTCTGCGTGCTGGTGCCGGCGCCCGGTATCGTCCTCGCTGTCACGGTGCTCAACCTTGCCGTGCACGCCCGGTTTCTCGATCGATCGGCGCGGCAGTGGCTGTGGCTGGCAGTGGTGTTTATTGCCGGGGCGGCGCTGGATACGATGCTGTTCCAGCTGGGAGTCCTGCAGAATCGCGATTTCGCGGCAGTGCCGCCGTTCTGGTTACTGTGCCTGTGGCTCAACTTTGCCGCGGCACTGCGTACCGCGTTTGCATTCCTGCAGCGCAACCTGTGGCTTGCGGCTGCGCTCGGTGCCCTGGCGGGCCCCGCCAGTTACCTGAGTGGCAGTCTGCTTAACGGCAGCGTGGACCTGCAGCGACCCCTGGCCGTGTCTCTCGCGGTACTGGCCGTAGTTTGGGCGCTGCTGCTCCCCCTGTTTGCCGGCCTCGCACGCCGGCCCTGTTTCCTTGGAGCCCGATGTGTTTAGCCTGATCGTTGCCGCGGCACTGAGCGGTTCCACCTGTGGTTACGATGGCCCGGCCCAGGTGATCGGGCGCGCTTACGCGCCTGAAAGCAAGTCGCTGGTCTACTGCGAATTATTCCTGCCAACCGAGGGCGACAAAACTACCGTCCTTTACTACAGCGCGCAGGGGCAGCGTATCGCGAAGAAGGTACTTTACGGGCCGGCCGGCCATGGTAGTGCCGGTACGCCGTTACCCCAGGTGGTGCAGAGGGATTTCCGTAGCGGCGAACAGCGTGAGGTGCGCCGGCAGGGTGATGCGTGGCTGCTGCGCTACCGGGCGAGCGGTACAGCGAACTGGGAACAGGAGCTGTTGGCGGCGCGCAAAGTCGATGTGATTGATGCCGGCTTCGATGCTTATGTGCGCGCGCACTGGCAGCAGCTGGAGGCGGGGCAGTCGCTGACATTCCAGTTTGCCTCGCCGCCCCACGGCCGCACGATCAAATTGCGTGCGCACCGTGTTGCCTGCGCCAGTGGCACGACACCCTCCCGCTCTGAACCCGCCACCCCGCCATTGTGCCTGCGGGTCGATCTCGCGCAGGCACTGTTGCGCCTGTTCGCCGGCAAGCTGTCCCTTGTGTACGACACCAAGACCCGCCGCCTGCTGCAGTTTCAGGGCGTGGTGAATCTGCTCGATGCCCGCGGCAAAACCCAGCGACTGCATCTGTTCTACGAGTACCGCTGAGAGTACCGCTGAAACCGGTTTCCCGCCTTCTGTGCCCATTCGCCCGAAGACTCTTCAGACCTGAAAGTCATGAATTTCCCTTGTCGCCGCTGGCGCACAACTCTACGAGCAACTAAACCTAATGATGAGTAAGGCGACAGCAGCTCCGAGCAGAATGGATACAGACGAGCGAGCGGCGTAGTAGATATCGAGAGGTGCGTCAAATGAGATTAGGTTTCCTGGCGACAATGGGGCTGTGCATGGCGACGCTGTTCGGCTGTGTCATGCAGCAGGAACAGGTGCCCGGGGCAGGGGGTATCATCATCGACACTTACGGCGTGAATATGCGGCAATACCAGATGGATCTGGCGGACTGCAGAAATCTGTCTGTTGTCGCGCGCAACGACCAGGGTCGCCGTGGCGTTACCCGGGCTGCCGGTGGCGCATTGCTGGGCGGCGCGCTGGGCGCGATTATCGGTGATTCCAGCAGTGCCGCCGCGGCCGGTGCCGGCGCCGGAGCACTGTTGGGTGGCGTGTCCGGTGTCACCAGTGCCAATGTGGAGGCAGACTACGTCACGAGAAACTGTCTGCAGGGTCGCGGATATCGCGTGTTAAATTGATCTTTTTTAAACATTGGTGGTCGAAGAGTTAACTGACCTGTTGATATTCGGCAATCTCACAGGAATTGGTCTGAGCCGGGTGCTAAACCCGGCTTTTTTTTATCTTTTTTATTCGCTCCGCAAAAATTGTGCTATGAGGTTATGGCCATCGGTAACTGCATTGCGCGATGCTGGCAAGTCCTCCCGGAAAAGAACGGTAACCGCCATCGACTTTGCGGATGCAGAGTTTTGCGGAGGCAGATTATAGTCGCTTTATTTCAGTCCATAATGCAGCGGACATAATTCGGCAGGCTGGTGTGAACCGTGATCGCTATGGAAATACTTGGAGAATGTCGATGAATATATCGCTGAAGTTGCTGTCCGCCGGTGTGGCAGCCCTTTTTATTGCTCAGGGTGTACTGGCAGCAGGGGCTCCAACGGAAAAGCCCCAGATGCGAATACCGCAAAAGGTCAGTGCGATTCGAGGGGTGCAAACCACCGGTATAGCCGTAACAGAAGCGGGCGACCTCTATACCAACGCGCCCAACTGGCGCGACGGCGTGCCATTCGCCGTCGCCAAAGTCGATCGGCAGAGCGGTCAATACAAGCCTTATCCGAATGCGGCGATGAACCGCTGCGTGGCTGATAGCATCGTGCGCGAGGACTGCTTCCTCGCAGTGCAGTCGGTCGTTGCCTACCAGGGCAAGCTTTACGTACTGGATACCAGGAATCCGAAGTTTCGCGGTGTGAAGGATGCGCCAAGAGTTTTCGTCTTCAATTTATCCGATAACCGCCTGGAGAGCACCTTGATCCTGACGGAAGGGAGTTACCACAGCGATTCCTATATCAATGATTTACGTATCGATGGTCCGAATCGGCGCATCTATATGACCGATTCCAATCACCCGGGATTGGTGGTGTTTGACCTGGCAAAAAACAAGAGCTATCGATTCCTCGATGACGACAAGAGCACAAGCGCCGAGGTCGATCATCTTATGATCGATGGGAAACCCTGGAACAATACCGTGCACAGTGACGGCATCGCCCTGGATCGGAAAAATGGCACCCTGTACTTTCACGCCCTGAGCGGATACACGCTCTATGCCATCGACACCAGGTACCTGGTTCCGGGCACTGACGCGGCCAAGCATGTGCGCAAAATCGCCACCACCAGTGCCCCGGACGGCATGATCATGGATGGCAACGGAAATCTCTATTTCGGCGATCTGGAAAAGCACGGTATCAACTATCGCGATCCCAATGGCAAGATTCACCCGCTGGCGCAGGGGGAAAACGTAGGCTGGGCGGACTCATTCGCTATCCATGACGGTTGGCTCTATTACACCGATAGCCGCATTCACCAGGTTCGCGGTCCGGTTTCCGACATGGAATTCCCGATATACCGGGTGCGGATGCCGAAGCAATAGCACATGGGATCTGGATGTTCCGGAATGCACTCCACCCAGAGTGCAGGCGCAGAGCCTGCCTGCGGACCAGCCGGAGTGAAACCGGGACTGACACTCAATGAAAAGCTGGATGGGATTGCTGTCGAGTCCTGAATGACCAGAGCGTGAAGGCTGCGAATGCACATTGGCCGGCAGCTTGGCCGGTCAGGGCAGGGAGGTGTGCGAGACGAAGGTTGCCCGATCCCACAAAGGGGGCGCAGCTAACGCCGCCAGCGCAGCCAAGCAACCTATGGTACATTGCGCGCCGTATCACCACCCCTCCACAGCGAGCTCATGCGATGAAACCCTGGATCGAACTCGGCACTGCCCAAATTCCCAACAACGGCGGGACGCTCAAATTGCGTCAGCGCGACCAGGAATTCTCCATCAGCTTGTCTGGTCCCCGTGGCGAATTGATGAACAGCCGCGCTTTCAACAGTGAACAACAGCTATCGGTGCTGGGTTGCGCGCACTTGAAGAATCGCAACAAGGCGCGGGTCGTGGTCGGCGGTATGGGCATGGGTTACACACTGGCGGCGGCGCTCGCGGCACTGCCATCCTCTGCCGAGGTTATCGTGGCCGACCTGATCCCGGAAGTGGTGGAGTGGAACCGCGGCCCCCTGGGAGAATGCGCCGGCCGGCCACTGGATGACAGCCGCGTCGCTGTGCATATCGGCGATGTGGCCGAGCTGCTGGTGCAGCGCGACGAAGGCTACGACGCGGTGTTACTGGATGTCGACAATGGCCCCGAGGGGCTGACGCACAGCGACAACAACTGGCTGTACTCCATCGATGGCACCGGCTGTATCTACGAGAGCCTCGCGCCGGGCGGTGTCCTGGCGGTGTGGTCGGCGGGGCCGGATACGACCTACGTGGGCCGGCTCAAGAAGGCCGGCTTCCGGGTTGAAGTCAAGACAGTCCGCGAGCGCCCCGGCAAGGGCGCGCGACACACGATATTCCTGGCGAAGAAGGAAGCGGTGCAAGGCGGCAAAAAGTCGCGCTGATGCGGTGTGCAGAGCGTTATACCAGCGATAGCGCTGGTATAACGCATTTCTGCTATCGGAGCGGAATTACCCGGAAGTTTTCTTGGTATCCATCGGTCTCGGGGTTGTCTGTGATGAGGCGAGTTTCCAGCCCTGCTCGGTTTTGATTGCACTCAGCCCCTCAGTCATTTGCAACTTTCTTGGGCCCATCGAAAATGTGATGACCTGGGAGATAAATGCGACGTCGCCATTCTGGCGTACTTTTACGTCTGTAATGGTGAACGTTGGTGAGGGGATTTTCTTCTCCGGTGCATAGAAGTCTATAAATTCTTCTCGCTCATCTACTTCGCCTTTGGGTGATATTTCCACGAATTGATGTGTCGTGATTGACTCAAGCAGGGATTGATCAAACGTGGTTTGTGCTTTTACGTAGGATTTCGCGAGCGCTTTAAGCTGGTCGATATCCGCCGCTTCTTTTGATAGTCCGGGAAGGCTTAAAAATGTACCGAGAAGAGCCAGCACCGTTAGCGAGATAGCTTTCATAGTATCGTTCATAGCATCGTTCTCTTTTATGTTGGCGATAGAAGATTTAAAAATTTCTATAATCTGAAATCATGAGTTTTGAATTACGCGGTTTCGGATAATAAGTGCAATTGGTAAGAGAGAGGCCAGCTGGTAGAGTCGGCGCTTCTCCCCGCCAAGAGAAAAGCACTGATGAGCTACAACCAGCTGACCGAGAACGAACGATACCAGATTTATAGTCTGAAGAAAGCCGGGCACTCGCAAATAGAGATTGCCGAACTTCTGGAAAGGCATCCCTCTACGATCTGTCGAGAGCTGCGTCGCAACAAAGGGCTACGAGGGTACCGGCCCGGGCAAGCTCAAAAGCTGTCGAATGTTAGACGGTATGGGGCCCACAAGGCTCGGAAGGTGACGGACGAGGTACGTGATCAGATTGAAACGCTGCTCCGGCAGGAGTTAAGCCCGCAGCAGGTAGCAGATTATCTGAAACGGTGTACGGGTATTTCCTTACATCATGAGACAATTTATCAGCTGATCTATGCCGACAAGGCTCATGGCGGCGATTTGTATACGCATCTGCGAGTAGCGTCAAAGCCCTACCGCAAGCGTTACGGCAGCAACGATCAACGCGGCAAGATCAAGAACAGAGTGAGTATTGATGAACGCCCTGAGGTTGTTGACCTGGGTAACCGAATTGGCGACTGGGAAGGCGATACAGTCATCGGCAAAGGCCGCAAAGGTGCGCTATTGACCCTGGTAGAGCGCAAATCGCTGTATACGGTCATTGTGTTGCTGACGGGCAAGAGAGCCGACTTGCTCGCCGCTGCAGCGGTTGCGCATATGGTACACCTTAAGGAGAAAGTCAAAACAATCACGTTCGACAATGGCCTTGAGTTTGCCGGTCATGAAGAGATCGCGAAAGGACTGGAGGCGGATATTTACTTTGCCCATCCCTATGCATCATGGGAGCGTGGAATCAATGAAAATACCAATGGTCTTATTCGGCAATATTTCCCGAAGGGAACGGACTTCAGTACGGTATCGGATGAGCAGGTTCAGTTTGTCATGGACCGCCTGAACAGCAGACCAAGAGCGACCAGGGGTGGACGATCGCCAAATGAGCTATTTATGGGGCGGCGGGACGATTTGCTCGCTGCATGAAGAAATTGCAGTTATTACTTGAAACCGCGTTATACGAACAGACTGGTTTACACAATTTCCAATCCTGCCAGGCATCCATTGAAATTGGCTCTATAGTTCCAGGTTTTCACGATAGCCACTACCTCCACTATCCCATATCGGGAAATGGTTTTTAACCGTGCAAGAGCTGTTAGCTTCCCCTATTGAAAACCGTTGACCGAAAATATCATTCACCTTGTCGAGTGCGTGGCTGAATAGACCCGGTATTGCCGAGCCGCTGCTGGTCAGCACTAGCGCCGGGCTGCAGTAGCGGCACATGCCCCGACTTGTTTTTTTCTACGGGAAAAAGTCATCGGATATTCGATTCCGGAGTTCTGGGTGAGAGTAGGGGATTGGTTCCAGTGTGGGTCAGGCCCACATCCGATAGTAAAGATTGAGCATGATCCACAGGCTACCGCCGATCATGATCAGGATAAGAACCGCGGCGAAAGCGATGGCCAGCAGCCTCTCCGGTGGCGTGGTGCGCAGCCGCAGGTGCAGGAAGTAGCGCAGGTGAATCAGCACCTGGATAATTGCGGCAGCGCTGATTGCGATCAGAGCTGCTTGTAGGGACAGCGCGCCGGAGGCCGCAATGCCGAAGGGAATGGCAGTCAGCACCAGCGCCAGCACATAGCCGGACATATAGGACCGCAGCGTGCGGCCGCCAGCCGCCTTGGAGCGTTTCATTGCAGTATCCCCGGCAGGTATACAACGGAAAAGATCCCGATCCACACAATATCCAGGAAATGCCAGAACAGCCCGAGCCGTTCCAGGCGTGAGCTTACCGGCTGGCTCAGCCCCTTTACCACCACCTGGACCACCATCACCACAATAAACACCAGCCCGGCGCTCACGTGCAGCCCGTGGGTACTGACCAGGGTAAAGAAGGCGGACAGGAATCCGCTGCGGCCCGGCCCCGCACCCTGCGCGATCATGTCGTGGAACTCGTGCACTTCCATTGCCACGAAACCCAGGCCCAATAAGAAAGTCACTGCCAGCCAGGCCAGTACCCAGCGGCGTTTGCCGGCATCAAGCGCCAGTGAGGCGAGGCCGAAGGTCAGGCTGCTGGTCAGTAACATCAGCGTTTCACCGAAGGTGTGGGGCAGGCTGAACAGGTCGCGACCCGCCGGCCCGCCGCCGGTGTCGTTGGCCATGATCTGGTAGGTGGCGAATAGCAACGCGAAGATGATCGCGTCGCTCATCAGGTAAAGCCAGAAGCCGAAAGCCCGTTCCTCGTAGGCCTCGGCATCCGGCAGCAGGGCGCTGTTGTCGCTGGCCGAACTCACACTGCGCCCTCCCTGGCCAGATTGCGGAAATGGCGGTTTTCGATTTGCTGCACCTCGCTGGCGGGGATGCAGATTTCGGTCTTGTCGCGAAAGCTGCGTGCGGCGGCGGTGAGCAGGATGCCCAGCAGGGTTGCGGCGGCCGCCCACCAGATATGCCACACCGCGGCAAAGCCGAAATAGAACGCGAAGCCGCCGATCAGCACACCGGCACCGGTGTTTTGCGGCAGCAGAATATCGTGATACCGCTTGGGCCTGATATGGGCGGAACCATGCCGCTTCATATCATGCAGGGCGTCGATATCCCGCACCTGCGGCAGGATGGCGAAGTTGTAGGGAGCGGGCGGCGAAGCGGTCAGCCACTCGAGAGTGCGTCCGTCCCAGGGATCGCCGGTCAGGTCCCGGTTATGTTCGCGGTCGCGAATGCTGACGACCAGCTGGATCACCAGGCAGGTAATACCGGCAAGGATGACCACAGCACCGAGGGCCGCTATCACAAGGAGAGGCTGCCAGGCGGCGACTTCGTAGCGCTCCATACGCCGCGCCATGCCCATAAAGCCGAGCACGTACAGCGGCATAAAAGCGATGTAAAAACCGATGATCCAGCACCAGAAGGCGCGCTTGCCCCAGCGCTCGCTCAGGGTGAAGCCAAAGGCCTTGGGAAACCAGAACATATAGCCGGCCAGGTAGCCGAACAGCGCACCGGGAATCAGCATATTGTGGAAGTGCGCCACCAGGAAGGTCGAATTGTGCATCAGGTAGTCCGCCGGCGGCAGCGCCAGCAGCACGCCGGTCATACCGCCGATCACGAAGGTGACGATAAACCCGAGCGCCCACAGCATCGACGGGTGGAAGGTAATGCGCCCGCGGAACAGGGTCATCAGCCAGTCGAAGACCTTCACCCCGGTGGGAACGGCGATCACCATGGTGGCGATACCGAAAAACGCATTGACCCCGGCGCCGGCCCCCATGGTGAAGAAATGGTGCAGCCACACAGTGAAAGACAACAGCGCAATCGCCATGGTCGCGTACACCAGGGACTTGTAGCCGAACAGGCGCTTGGCCGCAAACGTAGAAACCACGCTGGAATAGATACCAAAGGCCGGCAGTATCAGGATATAGACTTCCGGGTGCCCCCAGATCCAGAAGAGGTTGATGTAGTTCATCAGGTTGCCGCCGTCGGCATTGGTGAAAAAGTGCATCCCGAAAATGCGGTCCAGGGCCAGCAGCGCGGTCGTCACGGTCAGGGCCGGAAAGGCAAAGATCATCAGGATGCTGGTGGCCAGCGTGGTCCAGCAAAAGAGGGGCATACGCATCAGTTTCATGCCCGGCGCGCGCCGCTTGAGTATGGTGACGATAAAGTTGATACCCGAGAGGGTAGTGCCGATACCGCTCACCTGGATCGCCCAGATCCAGTAATCCACGCCCACACCGGGGTTGTACTGCAGGCCGGAGTAGGGCGGATAGCCGGTCCACCCGGCGGTGGAAAAGCGGCCGACCACCAGCGAGATCAGCACCAGGCCGGCCCCGGCGGCAGTGAGCCACAGACTGACGGAATTCATAAACGGAAAGGCAACGTCGCGCGCACCGATCTGCTGGGGGACAACGATATTGATCAGCCCGGTCAGGAACGGCATCGCCATAAAAAAGATCATGATAGTGCCGTGGGAACTGAATATCTGGTCGAAATGCTGGGCCGGCAGGTAGCCGTTGGAATTGAGCGCCACCGCCTGCTGGGCGCGCATCATGATGGCATCGACAAAGCCACGCACCAGCATTACCAGGGCAAGTATGACGTACAGGATGCCGATGCGCTTGTGGTCGAGGCTGGTCATCCACTCGGTCCACACGTAGCGCCATTTACCGAGTACGGTGATCGTGCCGACGATGGTCAGCAGGCCAAGCAGGGTGACAATAGCGCCACCCACGGCGACCCAGCTGTAAAAGGGCAGGGCATCTGCGGCAGTCAGCCGTCCCAGGATCCGCATATCCATAACTTATTCCGGATGTTTGCCGCCATATTTCGCGACAATACTGTCGTACAGCCGCGGAGCGACCCCGGAATAATAGCTGACAGGGTGGTCGACACTGGGCGCAGCCAGCGCCCGGTAGCTAGTCTGGTCGAGTTTCTGGGGGGACTTCCTGGCCCTGGACAGCCAGGCATCGAACTCGGTCCGGGTCAGGGCCCGCACCGCGAAGCGTTGCTCGGGGAAACCGTGGCCGCTGTACTGCATATTGCGGCCGCGGAAACAGCCGGGCTTGTCGGCCTGCAGGTGCAGGCGTGTCTGCATACCTGCCATGGCGTAGATCTGCCCGCCCAGCGCCGGAATAAAGAAAGAGTTCATCACCGTATCGGACGTGATCTTCAGGCTCAGGGGGCGGCTGCTGGGAAACGCCAGCTCGTTGACCGACGCGACTCCCAGATCGGGATAGATAAACAGCCACTTCCAGTCCTGGGCGATCGCCTCTACCTCTAGGGGTGGAGCGTCGGTGGCCAGTGGCCGGTAGGGGTCGAGCCTGTGGGTTTCGGTCCACAGCAGGTAGCCCAGCACCATCACGATCAGCGCCGGCACCAACCAGATGACCGCATCCACTTTGCCGGAATAGTACCAGTTGGGCGTATAGCGTCCGCGGCCACCGGATGCCCGGTAGCGCCAGGCAAACAGGAAGGTCATCACGAAGACCGGTATCACCACGATCAGCATGATGAAAACCGCGGTGAACAGCAGGTCGCGCTCGGCGATGGCCACGGGGCCTGCAGGGTGCAGAATTGGCGCGCGAATCAGGTTGCAGGCATCCACTGGCTATATCGCTTGAGCAATCCTTCGAGGGGCTTACTCCAGCCTAGTAAAGATGATTTTGCCGCAGGTGGCTACCCGGAGCCTGGCGTTGTCTATTCAGTAGTGGCAAAGCTGGCGCAGATCCTTACGTTCCCGCAACCCACTTGCCGATGGGTGAGTGCTCGACATTGCGCGCGATCGTATCGCCGTTCCACAAGCCTGAAAATCCCAAAGCCCTCGGGCATTGACTGTAAGATTCATGAACGGATATTTTTATCGCCTGTAATATTTTCGCTTTTTCGTCAGGCGTATAGACCTCCAGGCCCAGTGCCTCAAATTCCGGGTTGCCTGCTCTCAAAATTGAAACGGCCCCGTTCACTCGCGCCGTCGCGTTTATGCCCGGGATAAAAAATACGAGGCCAACTTTAGGGTTTGATTCAAAGTTTTCATAAGACTGAAACAGCTTGTTTCCGGCCACATCAGGGAGCAGCAACTCTGTTTCAGATAATACCTTTACAAACCCCGGCAACCCCCCTTTGGGAGATGCATCGCAATTACCCGATTTGTCGCTCGTCGACATCACCAAAAAGGGTGAGTTTCTGATAAAGTCCATTATCCACGGCACCATATGATCTCTTACTTTCGATGCCGCTCTCTCTGAAGGGTTACCAAACAACTGTTGTGACTGATTCATCGATTTTCCCTATTAAAACCCGCCCCGCAGCTGGTCCCCGGGGGCGAGGTCACTATATCGCGTTTTTTATTGAGCCTAAGAGCTAGTTCTGTGGTGTAACCTGGATTTCAATGGGTACTCCGTCTGCGGCGATAAACTTAATCCCGGCTGATTTATTAAACTCCGTCAGTAATATCGGGCTTGCTACATTGACATAACCCAACTTCTCCTTAAATTCATAGACCCGGGTTTTTAAGCGAATCTGGTTCTCCGGGGTCTGTTCTGCAGAGATATCAATTTTGAGCCTATTCTCAACACGCATTTCGCTGTGATCACCTTCTTCATTCAGAAGATGGATGGATGCCAGCTGCTCATTATTTGAGCTTGCCTCTACCTTGAGCATGATGGGTGATGCCGAGGACAAGGATGCATACAGAAGAGACGCCGCGCCTAACGCAAACATTGCGGCGATATATCTCTTACCGAGTTTTTCCAGTGAAAACTTCTGTGTTTCCTGAATCAGCAGATCTTCAGGCCTGATCGAAAAGGCCGCAGAAAGTGATTTCACGGACTCATGCGAGGCATTTCCGCTCTTTTCAATCCTCTGTATGGTCCTCAAACTCACTGATGCGATGTCAGCCAGTTGTTGTTGACTCCAGGCCCGGGTAGCTCTCAAGCTGGTTATTTTTTGTGCGTTTACTTTCACTTCCACATTTCTGTCCTCTGAAAATTGAGGTCATATTTTCAGTGGATCAGCCTTAATTGGTTACGACACCTTTGTGACACCTGTACGCATTGTGTATGACATGGCCCGATAACCCCGGATTCGGGGCGGTGTACAGTACACATCACCTCTGTGCAAATGGCGGAGTGATAACCGCGCACAGAGGTGCGTATTTTATGATGTCTACCAGAGCACTTGGCTATATTCTAATCTATTCTGGGTATAGACGATTGAGCTTTCTGGTAATTTCTTTTTTATTGATTATCGGATTTCTAGCACCCGAATAGTCTATACAGAAAGACCTGTTGTATCGCTCGCCCTGAGTATGATCTATCCCACAAGCATGAACAAATTTATACCACTGCACTTTAATTGTATCCAGGTCTGGCCAGTCGCAATCCCAGTCAAATGATACATTATCGATTATGGTTTTCCCGTTTCTTTTTAGTGTTATATATCCACCGGGATTACCCATGCATCGACCACGGCTCTGAGAATCTTGAAATTTTATCTGAGTGGTATAGGAATACTTTCCAAGCTTGCATGATTGTTCAATATTTTTCCCGTAGTGAAGGTTCGACTTCTCCTTGATCGCCTTCATCACCTCAGGTTTTATACCATCCATAAAGATATTGCTAATACCTGTGGCCCGTATTTCAAGATAACCGGCCTCTTCAATACAGGTAATACCTGCAAAACGATGATAAGAGTCTGCATGGGCAATTGCGGTAATAAAAGTCAAGAGCGCAAGAATTAGTCGCATGGTGAGTTCCTTCTCCTATATGAAAAACGGTATCTGGGGTGGTAGATGGAGCGAGGCGGAAGAGTATCTAATACTCAGGATTTAATGCAATGCTTGATTCAGTACGATTGAAATACTGCTGACGATTGCTGTTACCTATCCACGTCAAGATGCTCTGAGTGCTGAGGAGTTAGCACGAATAGAAATACTGAAATCAAAAGTAGTGCCGGCGCCATAAATGGCGCTTTCCAAACAGGGCTGAGAATGCTGCAGTGGCCATGGCGATGCCCAATGCGCTGTACAGAAACGAGAAAAACAGGTCGTGAGACGATGATGATGCCTTCACGCTAAAATCTCTGGAAGGTATGACAAGTCAACAGGGGAGGGGGATAAACACAACATCCTTCTTGTCTCTACGGTCAACAATGACTTCTCCTGTGGGTTTCCCATCAGGCGTACCATTGGGTAATTTTCTGTGCTTTCCAGATGGCGTATTCACAAGTATCCATCGTGGTTTTTGCTGCTTTCAGCTATATGAGTGCTGCTACAGCACGCCCCACAGAAATCCCGGATACAAAAATAAAAATTCCACAAAAAATAGCACCCAAAACCAATAAGGCTCTCTTTTCATGTTCTTTATTGTTAGCCCACCAATCTTTTAATGACTCTTTCAATGATTCTTTCACAGTTTCTCTCACACACTCTCTCCTTGTCTTGTGAGCGGCGTCGTGCCATAACATGCGGTTTCAGCGTGTCTGGCTGGTGGGTTGGTTTTAAGGCCCTTTGCAGCCCGGAAGGGCGATAATATCCGCTTGCTAATTACTCGCATAGTCCTCCAATTCCCTTGGATAACCTATAGCAGTAAATGCCTGGTTGGCAATATGCCCGTGAAAATTTAAAGGGGGTTGTGCCCATCTTAATAATTTCATCAACCTTCTGTCATATTTTCGTATGGTTCGGCTGTGTCATAACCTCTAGAACACAGCTAAAACTATAGGGCAGAGGGAATTCTACGCCTGTAACTACGCCTGTTAAGTGGACTCCTCCCGTCAGTGATTTTTCTGAAGGTTCAGCGCGTTGAAAACAAAGCCAGATACTGAATAGGTGCTGCTATCTGTGGGGGCACAAATTTTTAGTTCGTTTTCAATAGTTGCAAAAGATGACTCTGCATATATTTCGCCGGTCTCTAAAGATTTTATGATAATTTTGTAGCTTTCTATTCCCAAGGCATCCGGAAGACCTGATGCCAAATCAATAGAGGTTACCGAGTAATTTGACTCTAGGTTTTTAATCGGTAAGCGTTTATTGGGTGCATTAGCGTAGATTCTAACAAAAGGTAATGTCGTTTCTTTTTCGCTATAGGGTGTTCTTTCTTCAAAGTCATAGTAACCACCACGAATATAACTAATTAAGGTCCCACCATGGGCGCCATACTTGTGGCCTGAAATGTCTCTGAAGTAGTTGCCGGGTATGTAGTCAATATAAACCCCTTTGATATTTCTGACGGGTTTGTATTGTCTTTCTTGAACTTTCGAGCATAGCGCCATAAAGTTCTTTTCGCGCTCTGAAAATATATGATAAATACTGCGGTTTCCCCAACAATAATAGGCCCCATAGATAAGTGTTAAAAAGATAATTGCTGAAATCAGTGAGGCCTGCCTATGAGATTCCTTAATTTTAGGTGTGGCTAATATCTCCCCCAGAAAAAGAGTGAAGAAGGAAAGTGTCCAGAGGAAATAGCCAGGGCCATAGGCGACAATTGCTTCATATGTAGGAGCTTCGCTGACTACTAACCTTTCCTTTTCCAGGAAAGATAAGGATAGGATTAAAGCTAGAACGGAAAATAAGATTGTTATTTTCCTTTTTTTGAATATAACAGCAACAAGATAAGCCGGGTTAGCTAGCCATGAAAAATAACCGGCCAAAAGCCCTAACCAACCTAGCAAGAGTAAGTTTGTAGATGATTGTGCTTTATATGTTTCGCTTGTATAAAAAGGGATGAATAGAAAACAGAACAGAAACAACGCCACACTTAAGTAGCGATGAGAATTTCTGGGGATATGAATTACCATTTTATTTTACTTGACGTCTACAACAGGGTAGATCAATTCCATGTTAATTTTGTACGGAATAGAGGGGGCAGCGATTCGCACAAAAATGCAAAATGTCGGGCATCCTGCGGAAAGGAAAAGCTCGGGGCATCGTTCTTGCGGAGGTAAAGCGGGCTCAAAAGATTGACATTATTGCCAGGCCTATCGCCGCTCCGGAAAACCAGAAAGAAGATTCATTCCAGTTTTTCAGTAGAAATATTGGCGCTGCTATCGGCGTAAATACCAGCATGCTAAGACCCCAGCCTGTGCCTTTCTGGAAGGCAAGGGTAAGAATCATAATAAAGCTAAACCCAAAGATGATAAGTCCAATTACATCAGCGGTGCTGGTAATAAATTCCATTCTTTCCTCCGATTATCCTTAACCGTATTTTTATCTGCAGAATTTTTTATGTTGGATTATAAATATATTCAAGTCTGAAATTAAGTTTACTTGGTTTACTTCCGAAAAAACTTGTCTAATATATAAGCGCCTAGGGGTCCGAGCGCCTCTTTAAGTGCTTTATCCATATTGGCACATATGTACGGATAAGATATATTCATTTTTATCGTTATGAGGGTACCAAATTTGAATTATCAAGTCGCGCTCAAGAGCAGCTTAATTTTCAGATTTTTCGCTAAAATACAATCGTCAGCGACCGCACACTATATGCACAAGCTAAGCTGTCCCGAGGAGGGTCGCAGGCCCGGAGAAAATTGCCCGGATTTGTTAAGAAAATGACCGCACGAGATCGACGGCCAAGCCCATGATTATTGTGGTTAGGCCAAGAATAAGTCCATACTTTATTCGATGGGCTTTTATATATGCCTTTTTACCTTCTTCAACAATCTCAGGATTTTCTGATTCCAGGAATTTTTTAGAGAGAACCCAGCTGTAAAGCGAAAGTGTATTCCCTAGATCCGTGAAGGAGAACCCCAGTGGCGCTCCAAGAGACTTCCAGGTCGCTGATTCTTCATTTCTTAAAAGAACAGCCAGGTTTGGAAATCGAATCTGAAAAACGCTAGCAACGAAAATCAGACATCCGAAAATAGTTACGATCATCTTTCACTATCCATTGCCTAACGTCCGCAGCCGCCGACGAGCCCGGACAACGGCGATTGACGGGTAGCTATTCTCGCGGGCATCCGCGGGGATAGTTAGTCAGGGGCATTCGCTCGCTCGTGTTGTAAAATATTAATGAGCTTTCCGAAAGGGTCGCGAACGTAGAAGCGCGTAACACCCCAGGGCTCGCTGACGGGCCCATACTCGATTGGAACCTTCGCCATCTTGAACTGTGACAATGCAGATTGGATGTCATCAACCTCGATGGATAGATCGGGGACAGGAGTCCCCGAGCCGCCCTCAGACCCGAAACTCACTTGAATAGTCATCGTTGCATCTGATCCGTATGTCTTGAACCAGCCGTGATCCATTAAGAGTTCAAGGCCCAGTATGTCCATATAAAAGGCCTTCGCTTTGCTGAGGTCAGATGTGGCCGTATTGGCCATAATGCGCTTAACTTTCATATTTTACCGCCTCTCTACGGAATTCTTCCGTATACGCCTGAGTTCTTTTCTTACCCATGGTACACCTCCATGTTAGGCCGAAACCTAACTATACAGGGTGTCTACTAAACGTGGGTAAGTCTTATGCATAACGCCGCAATCAGACGCGGCTTACTTTTTGTAATTTTTGCGCGACAATGGGAGCGTAGCGACCGTGCAAAAAGTGCACGAAGTAAGACGTCGGCTGCATTGCTTTGTTAGGCACATTGCTCTCATAGATCATCCCAACGCGGAAGATTTTTATCTGAGGCACGAGACCAATCGTATAGAGAAAATACAAGCGGAAGAATAATAACTGCGCCAACCCAAATTTTATAGTCGACACTTCGACCCAACAGCAGTGAAATTCCGATACCTGCAGAAAACGGCAAAAATAGTTGGAGCAAGTACCGTAAATGGTTGTATGAAATTGACGCATAAGCCGGGTGCTTTACCTCAAACCCAAGATTTGCAAGAAATCTCACATAACGTGGGACCAATGACTTTTTTTCAATGCCATTTTTGACAAGAAAATCAGCGGCCTTTTTGTATTTTTCTAAACTATTCATTGCTTACCGCCTAACGCCGCGGCTGCATTGCATTGTTAGCTCTGTATCAGTGGGCATGGGCTTTCTAATTTCGACTCAATCAGCGTGGCGACCTCTTTGAGATCTTTATTTATATTGGTATATGCAGATTCATTTTTGTAAATGTAACTTTTCAGAGGAACTTTATTTTCCTCTACCTCACGCGATATGTCAGAGTATAAATCAACTAGGAAACACTCCAGACCTTCTTTCTCACTTATATGCTTTTTTATTGCGCTAGTACGATAAAAGCGCACGAAATCAACTAACACATTTCTTCTAGCTCCCTCATAGATTGCGACTTCTCTCTTCTCTGCAATATCCAGGTTTACCATATAGGTAGCTGCCCCACCTAAAAGGAGGCCAGATAGAAATGTAAAGGATATTGCGTATCTCATAAATCACTACTTGGTGAGCTAACGCCCGGCTTTGGGGCGGACTTGGAGCCGCAAAGCGGCGGAAAGGCCGTCCCAGCCCCAAAGGGGCGATAACAGCCGTTTGTTAAGTGTAGACTTTATGCTTTGTAACTAGCCATGCCGCTAGCAATATAGATAGGAGACCCAAGGTGACGGGTATTGAGGACCAGTAGTGGCTAATGAGAGCAGAATTTCCATTTGATTTCCAGGCAATAATTCCTGCAAGGGTCACCATGGTAACAATGCTATATGCTGGCGTTTTAGATCTAGCGAAATAGGCCAAGAATGGAATAACCAGAATAGAGACTAAGAAATATGGGATAGTCACTGTGAATATGCCAACTAGAAGGAGTCCATTTTCAGGGCCTAGATTTTCAAAAATTATTTTTGGGATTTCGATAGCGCTAGTGTAGCCGACAACCACCTCTAAAAAGAAAGCAAGAGCAGATCCGACAATTATCGCAGCATAAGAATTTTTCATTTTTCCCTCATTGCTCTAGAACACTTAACGCCGCGCACAGGGGCGGCCAAATAAGCGCAGCGTTTTGGGCGTCCCAGCGACCAACGGGAGCGATTGCTGCACCTTGTTATAAGGCGACTAGTCGCTATACCAAAACCTTACAAATTTTTTGTTGCTTTTACTCCAAAAATATAGAGATCCAGCACTCTCAAATTTAAAATAATCTAGTGCGGAGCTAGAAAAGTCAGCCTCTTCCGGAAAGACATTATTCTCTGGCCAAGCATTTTCTACATATGAGCGAAATGTCGTCGGAGACAGTGCCCCTATGCCCATAGCTGGAGTAGAGTATACATAACCCTTGTCCGGATATGCTTTATCCAAATTACCTTCCTCCAGTGCAATCCATTTATAACCATATGGAGTTGATAAATATATAAAGAGGCCGTCTCCATTGAACTTTGTACTGACTAGTATATAAGCGAAATCTAATACACCGTCACTGTTGAAGTCACCCTCCGCTTTAGAAAAACGACTGCCCGAGGAATAGGAGTTATGTGCATTATCCCTCTCTTCCCCTGAGAGCTCCTTTTCACTTGGAAGTCTCCAGCCATCGGGAAGATTTAATGCAAATGTGGGTATAGACAGAGCTGAAAAAAATAGAGCTAGAACAATCCTCATATTTTCAATGCCTTATAACGCCTCAAACACCAGCTTGGT
Source organism: Microbulbifer sp. SAOS-129_SWC (assembly GCF_039696035.1). Classification (GTDB taxonomy): domain Bacteria; phylum Pseudomonadota; class Gammaproteobacteria; order Pseudomonadales; family Cellvibrionaceae; genus Microbulbifer. The sequence continues at coordinate 2,588,791 of NZ_CP155567.1, read as the reverse complement.
GGAGTTGGCGGCTTTTTGGAAAAAAGGTGACAACTTTGCCAAGTCCGCGTGCTTTGACTTGTTAACTGTGGCCCTAGAACTCACCTGCCATTACCCCGTTGTACCATTCTGTTATGTTTGGTTTGGTTAATCGCTGCGACCAATCTACTTCATTTAGTGGCTTGGAACCGATAACGAAATAGACTTTACCACTTGAATCGAAGCAGGCTAATGCGTTTGTTTCGCTACTCTTGGCGAAAGGGAATAGCTCAATGCTTGATTTCAGGTCGCTGTTCACAAGCTCATAGCTAATGTCGTATAAGCCTGAAGATGAGCCGATAAACCACCAGCGCAATTCGCCAAATTCACCTGCGTTTGTAATAAGCCCATCATATTCTTGTGGGTATGAGAACCCATGACTCTGAGCCTTGTAATATTCTTGATTATCCATATGTACAGTTAACGCCGCAATCAACCGCGGCTACGTTTGTGCGCTTTTTGCGCGATAATGGGAGCGGAGCGACCGCGCAAGAAGTGCGCAAAGTTGGCCGTCGGCTGCATTGCCTGGTTAGCTGCGATTTCACTCCGGTGCATGAGCTCTGAGCTCCACCAGCTTTTCTGCAACCAAATTCGATGCCAGATCTTTTGGCCATGTGTTATGCGAAAGAGCACCATCTTCTTTATTTATAACAATTGTTTCTCCGCTTTCAGTTAAGCCGTAACCATATCCAACCGAGAACTTCCATTCGCTATCAGCATCTTTGATACGTATTGGAGACCCACTAAAAGCCGAATACTTTTCAAAATAGAGATTAGCCAGTATTGCGGCGTCCTTCTCTCTTTCTATCTCCTGAACTTTTACGCTCTCGTAAAAGGCAATATTTTCAGCCGCAAACTCAATTTCATCCGGGTTTAGCTCTGCCAGTAACGGACTCGACCAAATCAATAAGCTAAGTAGGATATTTCTCATGGCTCTCAGTAGCAGCTAACGCCGCGAGCAGTGGCAGCTTGCTTTCGGCGCTTTATGCGCGAAAATGGGAGCGGAGCGACCTGCGCATAAATTGCACAAAGTAAGCTGTCCGGTGGAGGCCCGAAGGGCCGGAACGAAATGCCTCGCCTTGTTATACGCCTAGCCACAGTAAAAGACGTCCTGCAGTTTCATGGACTTATCAAAATTAACGTATACACAGCCATCCATAATGTCACCATCAAGTAATGCAGACTTTCTTAACTGAAGAAACCTATAACTTCTGAACCTTACTGATGTGCCGCCCTCGCGTTCGACTATTTCAAATGGATAGTAGCCGAAAGGAAATTTCGCTTCCTTACCAAGCTCCGCGTACGCCTTGTTTAGAATGATCAGATCATTCTCTGACCACGAAACAGCACCGTACTTTGGCTCAGCTAATGCCAGATCTTTAGCTACAAAGAAACCAAGCCCAAGCGATCCAACCAATAAAAAAGACAAAATTACGATTATTGCGTTCTTCATACTCGATTTTGCGTATAACGTTGCCAACAGCGGCGGCCGGAGCGCTTGGCGTGCGTAGCGCGCCGCGTAGGCCGTCCAGCCGGCGCCCGAAGGGCGCGGGCGATGCTGCTTGGCCTAGTTATTAAAGGCACGGTTTGCACGACCTACTGGCACGCTGCCCGTAGCGCAGCGGAGGGCCGCAACCCAATTAAGACGAGAAAGAATACCAAAACTTACCCGCCCGTGAATTCTCTTACCGGCACCTACAATACTGGATTGAAGGTGCGGAACCACATTTGTTGAACGAAGGCTCTAGGAGCGAAACTGCCAGCCTGGAACCTTGCGACATACCCGATACTGAAAACGCTCTTAAACGGCACAAAACTTCCGCGTTTCTAAATTTTCCAACCAGAATTTTGGTTGCCGTAATAACGCCCACAGCAGTGGCGGCCGAAGCATAGCGTAGGCCGTCCCGCAGAGGCCCCGCCAGGGGCCGGCGCTAACTGCCTGTGATTGTTATGTGGGTTCACATGAACCCCCAATATGCGCCCCACGCTAACCCAAGGGCTGTGGCAAGCTGAAACCAAGCGCTATACCTTTTATACAGAGCTATTCCACCAACTAGAAGCCCGAAGCTTGCTGGACCGAGTACATAGCCACCCCAAATGGCCCAACCCTCACAATCCGGCGTGCCCTCTGGGCATGTATATATACCCGTTAAAGACCACAAGGCGCTCGCTAATAATATTGCTCCAGAGAGAGCAAGAACTAACGCAAAAAAATTTCTAATATTCATCTGCGCCTCGATCCGATAGCCACATAACGCCCACAGCACGGGCGGCCGGAGCGCAGCGTAGGCCGTCCCGCGGAGGCCCGAAGGGCTGTAGCAACGTGCCTGTGATTGTTATGTTTTGCTACTTTGTACATGTGCTATCAGCCTGTAGAAAACCAACTATATCCTTGTATCCTCTCTCAAGTGCGACTGATTTCGCCGTATTGCCCAACTCGTCAGGAAAATTACAAGTCGCACCTTTCTGAATCAGGTACTTAACCACCGTCAAATGGCCATTATAGCTTGCGGCCACCAACGGAGTATCTCCCTTGATAGAGACATAATCTAGTGATCGTACCTTTTCGGAAAACTCCTTCACTTTTTCAAAATCCCCGCTAGCACAACTAATGATCAGATTTACCTTGTCATTGGCATCGTAGAATCCGCATCCAGAAAGTATTAATACAGTAGAAATAACGAACGCTTTCATGCCCATGGTCCTAAAACATAACGCCCAGCGCAGGCGCAGCCAGCGCGGAGCTCCTTTTGTGTTAATGTTTGAGCGACAGCGAGTAACACAAAAGGTGCGTAGCGTTGGCTGTCGCTCTGCCGCTGCTTGTTATGCACTAGACGCTCCGATGGTAGAGAATAATTGCGATCACATCAGAAAGGATTGCTCTGTGCGATGATTCCATATCATCAAAGTGCAATTGATCACGTTCTAATGCCGCTTTAACTCTGCCGCAGGCAGCTAGACAAAGATCAGCCTCCTCCTCATCATCAAAACCACCCTGCTCCAAAATGGATCGATATTCTGAGCCTATCCAGCGATTTCCTACCTTCTTTATATCCCAATTGAGCCGCTCTCTGCAGAATTCAGCCAAGCGATCTTCATGGTCATGATATTTTATTGGCGGATCGAGAAGACACAACTGGTCAATCAACTTGTTAACCAGATCAGCATAGCTATCATCTTCTGGCTCATAAATTTCCTCTGCATGACTCCAGGTTAACTCCCAATTCCCACGAATATGGGAAAGTTGACGGCATTTCATGTAATCAAATAGTTCAGAGCAGCTGAAAAAGTCTTTAATTTTTTGATTCACTGTGTGAGTACCGATGATTGCATAACAGTTTATTCAAAGGCCGACGACTCTTTATCACTTTGGCTCTTGATCCCCGATAGCCAAATCTCGGGAGAAATAAAAAGCCATTGAAATCAATTGGTTACGATTTAATGTTTAAATATTAACCGGAATTAACGAGCGAACGCCTGTGTCGTTTATTTTTTGTACGGCTCTTGATCATATTACGGGGGCTTTAGGAATCAAAGGCTTGCGCGATATTCGGTGTGATCAAGAGCCAGTGGCTTTTGATCTTGGGGGAGGAGGCATAAAAAAGGGCGAACCGAAGTTCGCCCTATCGCAGGTCCTGTGAGACCGGGATTTACTCGCCGAGGGTAAACAGCTCGGTGTTGCCGCCGGTGGCGACGACGTTGATGGTCTTGGTTTTTTCGTTGGCGAAGCGGAACAGGTAGTGCGGGCCGCCGGCTTTGGGGCCGGTGCCGGAGAGGCCCTGGCCGCCGAACGGGTTGACGCCCACCACGGCGCCGACCATATCGCGGTTGACGTAGGTGTTGCCGACGTTGATGCGCTTGAACACGGCGTGCGCGCGGCCTTCGATGCGCGAGTGCAGGCCGAAGGTCAGGCCGTAGCCGGTGGCGTTGATGCGGCGGATCACGTCTTCCAGTTCACCGGCCTTGAAACGCACCACGTGCAGGAACGGGCCGAACACTTCGCGCTTCAACAGCGAGAAGTCCTCGATCTCGACCACCTGCGGGCCGAAGAAGGTGCCGTTGGCCGGTTTCTTGCTCTCGTCGAACGCGAACAGCGGCTTGGCTTCTTGCTGCATGCGCTCGCGGTGGTCTTCGAGCATGGACAGGGCCTTGTCGTCGATCACCGGGCCGATATCGGTTTCCAGCTTGGACGGGTCGCCGAGGGTCAGTTCCTCGCAGGCGCCCTTGAGCATGTTCAGCAGGTTGTCGGCGATCACGTCCTGCACGCAGAGGATGCGCAGGGCGGAGCAGCGCTGGCCGGCACTGAGGAAGGCGGATTGGATCACGTCGTCCACCACCTGCTCGGGCAGGGCGGTGGAGTCGACGATCATCACGTTCTGGCCGCCGGTCTCGGCGATCAGCGGGATGATCGGGCCTTCCTTGTCCGCCAGCTGCTTGTTGATCAGGCGCGCGGTTTCGGTGGAGCCGGTGAAGGCCACGCCGGACAGGCGCGGGTCCTCGATCAGCGCCGCGCCGACGGCGGCGCCGGTGCCGGTGATCAGGTGCAGCACCTTGGTGGGCACGCCGGCGTCATGCATCAGCTCTACCGCGCGGGCGGCGATCAGCGGTGTCTGTTCGGCGGGCTTGGCCAGTACCGCGTTACCGGCGGCGAGGCCGGCCACCACCTGGCCGGTGAAGATCGCCAGCGGGAAGTTCCACGGGCTGATGGTCACGAAGGTGCCGCGGCCGCTCAGGAACAGCTGGTTGCTCTCGCCGGTGGGGCCGGGCAGGTCGGTCGGCTCGCTGAAGTGCTTGCGTGCACCGTTGGCGTAGTAGCGGCAGAAGTCCACCGCTTCGCGCACTTCACTGATGCCGTCGTTCAGGGTGCGGCCGGCTTCCAGGCAGATCAGCGCGGTCAGGTCGTTGATATGCTGCTCGTACAGGTCGGCGATGCGGTCCAGGATCTCTGCGCGCTTGGCGCCGCCGAGGCGGTCCCAGGCGATCTGTGCTTCGCTGGCATCAGCGTAGGCCTGCTCGATCAGCTGCTTGTCGGTGTTGGCGGTGTAGCCCACCAGCGCGCCGGTGGCCGGGTTGTGCACCGGCAGGTCGGTTTTGCCCATAACGCCGTCGACGATCGGGCCGCCGCGAAATTCCTTGCCGCGCATCTTTTCCACGGTGGCCAGCAGCGGTTCCACCGCCAGCGGGTCGGTGAGTTCCAGGCCGTGTGAATTTTTCCGTGGCAGTGCCTCTGCGCCCATGTAAATGTCCTCTGGTACCGGGATTTTCGGGTGGCGGTAGGGGTTGCAGGCTTCGCTCAGTTTGAGGGTGTCCTGCACCAGTTCATCGATCGGGGTTTTCTCATCCATAAAGCGGTTTACGAATGAGCTGTTGGCGCCGTTCTCGAGCAGGCGGCGCACCAGGTAGGGCAGCAGGTCTTTGTGCGCACCCACCGGGGCGTACACGCGGATCGGCACACGCTTGCCGTGTACCGCTTCAACCTGCGCGTACAGCAGGTGACCCATGCCGTGCAGGCGCTGGAACTCGAAACCTTCGCTGTCGCCGGCCATTTCCAGGATCAGGCCCACGGTGTAGGCGTTGTGGGTCGCGAACTGCGGGTAGATGGCATCGCGCGCATCCAGCAGCTTCTGCGCGCATACCTGGTAAGACAGGTCGGTGTGGCACTTGCGCGTGTATACCGGGTAGTCGGACAGGCCCATCTGCTGGGCGTGCTTGATCTCGGTGTCCCAGTAGGCGCCCTTCACCAGGCGCACCATCAGCTTGCGGCCGGTGTCGCGGCCCAGCGCAATCAGCCAGTCGGCCACGTGCGGAGCGCGCTTCTGGTATGCCTGCAGCACGAAGCCGAGCCCCTGCCAGTCTTTCAGTTCCGGGGCGCGGGCCAGGGCTTCAAAAATGTCCAGGGAGATATCGAGGCGCTCGGCTTCCTCGGCGTCGATATTGAGGCCCATATCGTATTTGGCCGCCGCTGCGCACAGGCGCATGACCTGCGGCAGCAGCTCGCTCATAACCCGCTCGCGCTGCAGCACGCTGTAGCGCGGGTGCAGAGCCGAGAGCTTGATCGAGATGCCGTTGGCTTCGACCACGTCGTGCTGGGTGTTGTGCTTGCCGATCTTCTCGATCGCCATCATATAGGCGTCGAAGTAGCGCTCGGCGTCCGCCATGGTGCGGGCGCCTTCGCCCAGCATGTCGAAGGAGAAGCGGGTGCCGGAGGCGTTTTCCGCCGGGCCGCGCTTCAGGGCCTCCTCGATGGTGCGGCCCAGTACGTACTGGCCGCCCATGATTTTCATCGCCTGCATCATCGAGGTGCGCACCATCGGCTCACCCATGCGGCTGACCAGGCGCTTCATCCAGGACGAGGGTTGGTCGGTGATGTCCGGGTCGAGTTCGACGATACTGCCGGTCAGCATCAGGCCCCAGGTGGAGGCGTTGACGAACAGCGAATCAGACTGGCCGCGGTGGCTGGACCAGTTGCCGGAGTGCACTTTCTCGGCGATCAGCTTGTCGGCGGTGTCGGCATCGGGCACCCGCAACAGGGATTCGGCCAGGCACATCAGTGCTACGCCTTCCTTATTGGACAGACCGAACTGCTGCAGGAAGGCGTCCAGGGTACCGCGCTTGCTGCGCTGCTGGCGTGAATGGCGTACCAGCTCGCGGGCGCTGTGCAGGATACGTTGGCGCAGCTCGTCGCTGGGGCGCGGTGCGGCCAGCAGTTCACTGACGCACTGGTTTTCATCCGCGTGCAGATACTGGCGGGCCCGCTGGCGGGCACCGTGCAACTGGTCGGTGGATTGGCCGGCAAGTGTTGTCGACATATCGTCTCCCAAACTCTGTCTGTGGGGTCCAGAATAAAAAACCGGATTATGTGCGAAAGTCCTCAGAATTAATCGCCATATTGGCGGCGGTTGTGGTTAAATATAATGCCTATAAGCGTGATCACCAGTAGGGTATGTTGCTATGTCTCGACAGTTGGAAGATCTGGACCGTATCGACCGCCAGATTTTGCGCATCCTTCAGCGTCATGGGCGTCTGCCCAATGTGGAACTGGCACGGAGGGTCAATCTGAGCCCGACGCCGTGCCTGGAAAGGGTCAAGCGCCTCGAGCGCGAGGGCTTTATCCGCGACTATGTGGCGCTGCTGGATCCGCTGAAGGTGCATGCCGGGCTGGTCGTCTATATCCAGGTCACCCTGACCGACACCGCCACCGAGGCACTGGAAGCGTTCAACGACCATGTTTCTAGCCTGGAAGAGGTGCAGGAATGCCATATGGTTGCCGGCGGCTTTGATTACCTGATCAAGATCCGTATCAAGGATATGCTCGGGTACCGCCGATTCCTCGGCGAAAAGCTGGCCTCGATACCCGGCGTACGTGAAACCCACACCTATGTGGTGATCCAGGAGGTCAAGACCGACACCGCGGTCGCGGTGCCGGAGCCGGAGCCCAAGGTGAAAAGCCCCAAGCGCTAGGTGTTGCCGCTCTACTTCCGTATGCCGGGTGTGCGGCGCGGCAGCGCGGCGCGTGACCCGGTATCCCCATTGCGTATCACGCTCCACTACCAGATAGAAGCCACTTAGAGCCACTAAGAAGTCACTGCCGATGCGCGATTCCCCTGCCGTAGACAACCGCCGCGCCTACCTGCTGGCCCTCTCCGCCGTGCTCTGCTGGTCCACGGTGGCCAGCGCGTTCAAGTTGTCGCTGCGCTATCTGACCCCGCTGCAGCTGGTGAGCGTGGCATCGCTGGTGTCCACGCTGCTGCTGGCGCTGGTGGTGGCGAAGTCGCGCAACTGGGCTCTGCTCCGCAGCGCCTGGCGGCGCCACTGGTATTGGTACCTGCTGCTGGGGTTCTGCAATCCGTTTCTCTATTACCTGGTGCTGTTCAATGCCTACCACCTGCTGCCGGCGCAGCAGGTGCTGCCGTTGAACTACACTTGGGGCATTCTGCTGGCGCTGCTGTCGGTGCCGGTGCTGAAGCAACGGCTGCGCCCGCAGGATCTGCTGGCGGCTATGCTCTGCTATGGCGGGGTCCTGGTGATCGCCACCGGTGGCAGCCTGGTCAACCTGCAATTCGAACAGCCGCTGGGTATCGCGCTGGCCCTGTTCAGCACCCTGATCTGGTGTTGCTACTGGCTGCTCAATACGCGCATCGGCGGCAGCGCGCCGGTCAACCTGCTGCTCGGCTTCCTGTGCGGGCTGCCGTGGCTGGGGCTGGCGCTGGTGGTGCAGGGTAGCTGGCAGTCGCCGCCGCTGGCCGGCTGGCTGGGCGCCGTGTATGTGGGCCTGTTCGAAATGGGTATCGCCTTCCTGCTGTGGCAGGCGGCGCTGCTGGCCTGCGACAATACGGCGCGGATCAGTAACCTGATTTATCTCTCGCCGCCGCTATCGTTGCTATTGATTGCGCTTTTGGTGGGCGAACAGATTCAAAAGGCAACCATTGTCGGTCTGGTTTTGATTATGCTCGGTGTCGCAATTCAGAACGGGGCATTGCGCCGTTTGCTCAGGTTGCGCCCGCGCGGCGTGTAGATCGCAGCGCTCAGCGGCGCAGGCCGGTGCTCTGTCGCAGCGGCCCTATGCCGCGACTAGAGAAATTAGCGTGCACTACGAGAGACGTTAGAGAATAAATAGGTACTGTATGGATTTCGCACTCACCGAAGAACAGCAGATGATCCAGGACGCCGCGCGCCAGTTTGCCGAGAGTGAACTGAAACCCGTCGCCGCGGAACTGGACCACACCGGCAACCGCGCCCTGTTGCTGGAAAAGCTCAAGCAGCTGGCCGAGCTCGGTTTTATGGGCATCAATATCGATCCCGACTTCGGCGGTACCGGCGCGGGCAGTATTGCCTTCAGCCTGGCCATCACCGAGCTGGCGCGTGGCTGTGCCTCGACCGCTACCACTACCTCGGTCACCAACATGGTGGCGGAGGTCATCCAGGCCGTGGGCAACGACGATCAGAAAGCGTATTTCCTGCCGAAGATCTGCAGCGGCGAGTATGCCGCCGGTTCCTTCTGCCTGACCGAACCCGGTTCCGGCTCCGACGCCGCGGCCATGCGCACCCGCGCGGCCAAAGAGGGCGACGAGTACGTGCTGAATGGCAGCAAGCTGTTTATCAGCAGCGCGGAATTCGCCGGTGTCTTTGTCGTCTGGGCGGTGACCGATACGGACGCCCCCAAGGGCAAGGGCATTTCCTGCTTCCTGGTGGAGGCGGGCACGCCGGGCCTGATCATCGGCAAGGCCGAGGAAAAGATGGGGCAGAAGGCCTCGGTGACCAACGAAGTGGCCTTCGACGACTGCCGTATTCCCGCCGCCAACCTGCTCGGCGAGGAAAATCGCGGCTTCCGCATCGCCGCCGGTGAACTGGCCGGCGGCCGTATCGGTATCGGCTCGCTGGCGCTGGGTATCGGCCTGGAAGCGCTGGATTGCGCGCGCGGCTATTTGCAGGAACGCGAGCAGTTCGGCAAGCCGCTGGCCCACTTCCAGGGCCTGCAGTGGCAGTTGGCCGACAAGTACACCGAGCTGGAGGCGGCGCGCCTGCTGCTGATGCAGGCGGCCTGGCAGAAAGACGCCGGCCAGCCGTTCGGCCCGGCCGCATCCATGGCCAAACTCTATGCCAGTGAAAAGGCCAACGAGGCCTGCTATGTGGCCCTGCAGATGCACGGCGGTGTCGGCTATACCCGCGAGTATCCGCTGGAGCGGATGGCGCGCGATGTGCGCATCACCACCATCTACGAGGGCACCAGTGAGATTCAGCGCCTGATTATCGCGCGCCATCTGCTGCAGGGCGTGCGCTGACGGCGCTCCCTTAATCCGACTCACAGGGCCCGGCAACGGAAACGTTGCCGGGCCTTTTTTGTGCCTGGCGGGGGATCTATCGAATCACCTTCACTCCAACGCATGGTGAAAATTCAGCAGGTATTTTCTTCCTACACTTTACGGGGCGAATTGGAATTCTCTGTGAAGGCTATGGAGTGCCGGTATGTGGAAAGGCGCGCTGGGATTACTGTTACTGCTGAATATGTCGCTGGCCAATGCGCAAAGCGGGGCCGACCTTGCGAAAAAACTGGCGAATCCGGTATCGAGCCTGATCAGCGTCCCTTTCCAGAACAATTTTGATCGCGACGTCGGCCCGCTCGATCAGGGGCACCGCTACACGCTCAACATCCAGCCGGTGATTCCCATAAGCCTGAATGACAAGTGGAACCTGATCAGCCGCACCATTGTTCCGGTGATCAACCAGGAAGATGTGTTCCCGCAGGCGCCGGAAAAAACCGGCCTCGGCGATACCACCCAGAGCCTGTTTTTCTCGCCGGCAGAACCGGTCAATGGTATTACCTGGGGGGTGGGCCCGGTTTTCCTGTTCCCGACCGCCACCGAGGATGAACTGGGTACCGAGAAATGGGGCGCGGGTCCCACCGCTGTGGTGCTGAAGCAAACCGGTGGCTGGACCTATGGCGCGCTGGTTAACCATATCTGGTCGTACGGCGGCAATCGCAATCGCGCCGACATCAACAGCACTTTCCTGCAACCTTTTGCCGCCTACACCACGCCGAGTGCCTGGACCTACACCCTGCAGACGGAATCCACCTACGACTGGGAATCGGAGCAGTGGAACGTGCCCGTGGCCTTTCTGGTGGCCAAGTTGTTCAAGGTGGGACAGCAGACCTACCAGATACAGGCCGGGCCGCGCTATTACGCCGAGAGCCCGGATGGCGGCGCTCACAATATGGGTTTTCGTTTTAATTTCATTCTGCTTTTCCCGAAATAGAGTGAATCTGCCACCAGATGGAGTTGGTTATGGATCGGTTCAATTGCCCCCGTAAACAAATGGCCCTGGTGGCAACCGCCGGCGCGCTGTTGCTATCGCCGCTGGCCAGTGCCGGCGGCCTGATGGTGTGGGAAATCGGCACGCCCACGCTGGGCACGGCCGGCGCCGGCTGGGCGGCGATGCCCGAAGATGCGTCCACCGCCTATACCAACCCGGCCGGTACCGTGTGGCGTGACCATACCGAGATGATGGCGGCCGGGCAGTTGCTCTATGGAAACCTCGATTTCAGTAATGGCGGCGCCAGCACTGTGCCGGGAAACGACGGCGGCAATGCGATCGAGTGGTTCCCGGGCGGCGGCTTTTTCGCCGCGGGGCACCTCAGTGACCGCCTCGGCTGGGGGTTTGCGATGGCCGGCAATGTCGGGGGCGTCCTGGATTACAACAGCAGCTGGAAGGGCCGCCGCTTCGTCACGGAGACCAGTCTCATCGGTATGAGCCTGCTCCCGTCCCTGAGCTGGAAGGCGAGCGACTGCCTGTCTATAGGTCTGGGCCTCAACGTGATGGGCGGCTATTACAAATACGAATCGCGTCCCCGCTCGGGCCTGGCTCTGGGGGACGGCAGGCTGAAATACGACGATATCGATATCGGCTATGGCGGCAACCTGGGCGTGATCTACAAGCCGACCGATACCACCACGCTGGGCTTTACTTACACCTCCGAGGTGGACTGGAAATTCAGGGATGATTTGCGCCTCAAAGACTTCGGGCCGCTGTTTTCGCCGCTGGTCGCACGGTTGAACGGCGCGCGTACCAAGATCGATATGACGGTGCCGCAGACGGCAACCGTCAGCTGGCAACAGCGCCTTACGCCGTATACCACCCTGTATTCCAACCTGAACTGGCAGGAGTGGTCGCAGTTTGGCTACATCGGCTTTGAGATTGATAATCCGAACCAGACCAGCGCCACGATCAACCGGGAATACGATGATACCTGGCATGGCGCCCTCGGCGTGCGCCATCGCTTCACTGCGGGCAGGTTGCAGGGGTGGTCGTTCTCCACCGGCGTGGCCTTCGACAGCAGCATGGAGGACCTGGGCTCGCGCACCGCGGATCTGGTGGTCGACAACGCCTGGCGGCTGGGGCTGGGAGCGCGCAAGGAACTGTGCCCGGGACTGCGGCTCGATGTCGGCTATACGCTGGTGTGGATGGGGGATACCAGGATCGACCAGAGCGGTGGGGCACCGTTTAATCCCCGGCTGCAGGGCACTTACGACAATTATGCGCTGAATTTCTTTGGCGCGTCGGTGCAGTTCGAGCTGTAAGCGCCGGAGTTCACCATCTCATTGTGATAGAGTTTTCGCTCGCTGACAGGGCGCCCCGGCGACCTGAATCCGGCTTGTAGCCATAAGGATTTTTTTACGGGCGTGCGCCCAGCGAGTAATTGCCAGCAAAAAAAAGGAAGTACGCATGAGTGGACCAACACCGACGGTTGTCACCGTTGAAGAGGCGGGGGAGGGCAAGTTTACCCAGACATTACAGTCCGGCCCACACCGCCTGGTCGCCGATGAACCCGAGGATGTCGGCGGCGACAACAAGGGCCCCGGTCCCTACGAATACGTGCTGCTCGGGCTCGGCGCCTGTACCAACATGACCATTCGCATGTATGCCGATCACAAGAAAATTCCTCTGCAGCGCGTGCGCACGATTCTGTCCCACCGCAAGGTGCATGCGAAGGACTGTGAAGACTGCGAAACCAAAGACGGCAAGATCGACGAGATAGTGCGCGAGATCACCCTGGAGGGAGAGCTGACCGGTGAGCAGCGCCAGCGGCTGCTGGAGATTGCGAATCGCTGCCCGGTGCACAATACCCTGACTTCGGAAATCGTCGTGCGCTCGCGGCTGGCGTCAACCTAGCGCAAAACAACAGGGCAGTGTCGCGCCTAAATCTGCGATTCCACCGGCAGCCTCCCCAGCACCCGGCACAACAACCGCTGCCAGAGCGTCGAATCCGGATCCCGGTGGACGGTCACGCTTTCCCCCTGTTCGCCGCGGCCGTGCCAGCGCAGCTTCCGCTCCGCGTTGAGTTGCAGTTGCCAGGCGCAGTCGGGCGCTGTCCATTCATCGAACAAATCGTGCAGCTGCCGGTTGATCGCGGGGCAGTGCATCAGCAGGCCGATTTCGGTGTTGCGCAAGACCGAGCGGCTGTCCAGGTTGAGAGAACCGATAAACGCCCAGTCCCGGTCCAGCACCATGATCTTGGCGTGCAGGCTGGCGCGCGATTCTCCCTTGAACCAGTGCAGGCGCCGGCGCTGGTCGGCAATCGGGCGCAGTTCCCACAGCTGCACTCCACTGCGCAGCAGCGGTTTGCGGTAGCGGGCGTAGGCGCCGTGCACCACGGCTTCATCGGTGGTGCCGAGCCCGTTGGTGAGTATCTGTACCTGCACCGCGCGGCGCCGCAGCCCTTCGAACAGCGCCACCCCGCGCTGGCGCGGAATCAGGTAGGCGTTGGCGATTTGCACCCGCTCGCGACATTGCTCGAGCGCCTTTTTCAGTTGGTGCGCGGGGAAATCCTCCGCTGCCAGGCTCTGCGGGTCGGTGGCTTTTTGCGGCGGGTCTGCCAGCAGCTGTGCCGCGCCCCAGTCGAAGTGCACCTGCGCCTCGGCCAGCTCTTGCGCCAGGTCGGCGCCTTCCAGTGCACGGTGGAACTCGGAGCGGGCTTCGGCCGCCAGATGGGCCTGCAGGTGTCCGCGTAGTTTTTCCAGCGAATAGTCTTCGTCGTCAGCCAGCAGCAGTTCCGTCACCGGGACGGAGACCGCGTGATTCCAGTAGTCATCGAAGCAGGCCGCGGCGTCGGCCAGCACGCCGCCGATGGCCATGGTGTCGACATCGAGAAACTCCACCTCCGCGTTGCTGAAATAGCCGTCGGCAATATTGCGCCCGCCGGTGATCATCACCAGCCCGTCGGCCACCAGTAACTTGTTGTGCATGCGGTGGTTGATACGGCCGAAGTCGAGTGCCTGCTCCAGGCTGCGGCGCAGGCCGCTGCGTCCCTCGACCGGATTGAAGACGCGAATCTGCATATTGGGGTGGTTGGCGAGCGCGGAGACCCAGGGGTTGACCAGGCGCGTACCCAGGTCGTCCACCAGTAGTCGCACACGCACGCCGCGGTCCGCCGCCTGCAGCAGTTTGGCCGTGAGCAGGCGGCCACAGATATCATCGCTGTAGATGTAGTACTGCAGATCCAGGGAGACCTCGGCTTCCTCGACCAGCACGGCGCGGGCAACAAACGCCGACAGGCCGTCGTGCATCAGGTGAAAGCCGGATTCGTCACCGCCGCGGGTGCCGCTAGCGGCGGCCACGCCGTGTGCCAGCCGCGTATTGACGGCGGGGGGCAGGGCACTGGTACGGGGGCGGTTGGCAGTTTTGTGCATGGCTGTGGCGGTGCGGCGGATTGTGGCGGAAGCGGGCGGTTCAACCGCGATATGGCGGTGTTGCCATTCAGCTTAGCCGAGATCCGTGTGCAGCAGCGACGGGCGCGTGTCCGGGGGCTAGCGCCTTATCAATGTGCGCGCCGTGGCGCTCAGTTGTTCGCGGTATTGTTGCGGTGTAGCGTCAAACCAGCGCTGGCAGGCGCGGTTGAAGGAACTCTGATCGGTGTAGCCGATCAGGCCGGCCACCTGTACCAGTGGCATATCGACTTCGGCCAGAAAGTTCTCGGCACACTGGCGCCGCAGCTGATCGGCCAGCTGCTGGAAGCTTACCGACTCTTCTGCCAGCCGCCGCTGCAAGGTGCGGGGATTGAAGCCCAGCTGTAGTGCGACGATTTTCAGGGAACAGCGCCCGGTGGGCAGCAGCGACATAATCAGCAGTCTTACCCGCTCCACCAGCTCCATACTGCGCTCGCCGATGGTGTCGCGCACGAACTGCTCCATTACATTGTTCATGGCGTGTTCGTTCCGCGGCAGCGGTTGGGACAGGCCGTCGTCAGAAAATTCCAGTGCGTTGTGGCCGGCGTCGGGATAAACCGGGGCGCTGAAATACTGCTGGTAGCATGCCTGCGGCAGCGGCGAGGAAAAATCGAGCAGCACGCGATGGGGGCGATAGTGATCACCGCACAGCATCTGTACGGCCTTCTGCGCGACGCCGAGTGCGCACTCGATAAACTGGCGGTATTCGAGCGCGTGAATCCTGAGCTCAAAATCCAGCCGCGCAATACCGGGTTGGTGGTTCGGTTGCACTTTCATGGCGAGACCCGGGGAGTGGAAGTGCATCAGTTCGGATATTTTTAGCAGGGCGGCACGGGCATCTTTTTCCCCGAGTGCGGCCACGGCCAGCGGACCGAGCACCATCAGGTCCTGGCACTCTGCCAGGCGCAGGCCGAAATCCGCGCACTGCAGCTCCCGCGCCGTCTCTTCCAGCAGGCGCAAGTGCGCCTGCAGTGAGATGACACCATCGAGTTCATGCAGAGTGTTGGGATTGATGTGCACGCGCCGCAGCAGGGCATCCGGATCTCCGTTCAGTCGGGTCACCAGGTCGGCATAGCCCTGCAATGTCGCGGCGCGGATCAGGCTGGTCATGCCTGCAAGGATAGAAGAAGATGCGCCGGGCCGAGTAAATGGCGTGAATTTTTTATGGTGCTGACGTGCCAGCCGGCAATAGGGTTATTCACCCGGTCCCCTTTATTATCCGTCGGATTAATGGTCTCCGCTGCGCAGTGTCCGCCGCAGGATTTTACCGACGGTGGATTTGGGCAGCTCCCGATGTCTTACAATTTTCTTCGGCAGTTTGTAGGCGGTGAGGTGCTCGCGGCAAAATTCGGTAATTGCAGAGTCTTCGATCTCCCCATCCACCACCAGGTGGGCGCATACGCTTTCTCCGCTGTGCGCGCTGTGCATTCCCACAACCGCAGCTTCGCGTACCTGCGGGTGGCTGCACAGCACATCCTCCACTTCGTTCGGGTAGACGTTAAAGCCGGAGACGATAATCATATCCTTCAACCGGTCGACAATGCGGATATTGCCATTGTCCTGCACCAGGCCGATATCGCCGGTCTTGAAAAAACCATTGTGCATGGCTTTGGCGGTATCCTCCGGCCGCTGCCAGTATTCGCGCATCACCTGGGGGCCGCGGACCACCAGTTCGCCGGCTTCGCCATGCGCAAGCGGTTGCTGGTTCGGTCCCCATACCTGTACTTCAGTCCCGCCGAGCGGCGCACCGACCGAACCCGGCTCTTCGCTGCCGAATCTGTTCAGTGTCACCACCGGTGAGGTTTCCGAGAGGCCCCAGCCTTCCGTTACCCGGCAACCGGTTACCGAATGCCAGAGTTCTGCGGCGCTGCTGGTCAGCGCCGTACCGCCGGAGAAAGTTATCTTCAGGTGACTGAAGTCCAGTTGCTGGAAGGCCGGATGACGGCTGAGGCCGGCGAACAGTGTATTGATGCCGGCGAAGCCGGTGAACGGAAAAGGCGCAATCGTATCGATAAAGCTGTCCAGATCCCGGGGGTTTGGAATCAGGATGTTCAGGCTGCCCATACTGGCAAATGTCAGCATATTCACGGTAAAGGCGTAGATGTGATAGAGCGGTAGCGGGCAGACGAAGATTTCCTCTGCTGCGTTGCAGCGCCCGGATATCACCTGCTGTACCTGTGCCGCGTTGGCGAGCAGGTTGGCGTGCGTCAGGCAGGCGCCTTTGGCCACGCCGGTAGTGCCGCCGGTGTATTGCAGTACGGCAATATCATGGCGCTGTGCGGAGCTCTGCGCAATCGCCGGCAGGCGGCTGCCTTGCGCCAGGGCATCGGTGAAACTGATGTAGTCAGCGGGTGCGTCGACCATTTCGCCGCGCAGTTCGGCGGCGCCGGTGACGATCACCTTTTCGATCGCGGTGTCAGTGGCGATGCGGGTAAATTTATCGATATAGTCTGCAAGGATCACCAGTGCGCGCGCGCCGGAATCGGAAAACTGGTGCTGCATTTCCCGCGGTGTGTACAGCGGGTTGGTATTGACGATAACGAGCCCGGCGCGCAGCGCTGCGTAAGCGGCGATCGGGTATTGGGCGATGTTGGGCAGCTGGATAGCGATACGATCGCCGGGCTGCAACCCGGCCTCGCCAAGCAGCCACTGGGCCAGATACCGTGATTGTTCCTCGATGGCAGCGAAAGTCAGTGTCTGCCCGAGGCAGTGATAGGCCGGCCGATCCGCAAAAGTATCCAGGCTGCGCTCGATAAAGGCCGCCAGGTTGGGGAAGGCTTCATTGAGTCCATGGTTTGTCATGGCATTCTCCGGGAGCGACACACCGGTCAGTGCCGCCGGTCAATATTATTCAGTAAGGGGCAGGCAGCGGCGGTGCGCACTGTGCACCGCCGCTGCCGTCGTTGTTGCTCCGCAAATGCCACGCGGGCGCGCCGAGCAGCGTGCCGGCCGTAACGGCTTACGCGTTGCCGGCCTTTCTCCTTTCCAGCGCGAGCCCCTGCGCGACTTTGCCGTCCACGATCCAGTGAAAAAGGGTGGTGGCCTTTCTGGCGAGGGCGCGCGTAAGCCGGGCACGGAATCCCGGGGTAATCATGTACTGGCGCTGGCGCAGGCCCTTGAGGATCCCCTGTACCGCTTTGTCTACCGGCATTACGCCGGCAAATTCGTTCACCAGTTCGGTCACCGGGCTGCCCACTTTGCGCTCTTCGGCGAGCATCGGCGTCTGAATTTCGCCGGGGCAAATGACCGAGACATGGATGCCCTGCGGCTTGAGTTCGGTACGCAAGACCTCCGCCAGGCCCACTACGCCAAACTTGGAGGCCGAATAGGCGGCGTGCGTATAGCTGCCGCAGATGCCCGCCAGTGAGGCTGTCAGGGCGAGGTGGCCGCCGGGCTGCATATGCCGGAGTGCGCCGGCGGCAAAATTCCTGCTGCCAATCAGGTTGACGCGCACGGTGAGCTCGAACGTCTCATAGCGCAGTGCGCTGAAAACCGCCGTACGCAGGATGCCAGCGCAATTGACGGCAAAATCCGGCGCGCCAAGTTCCGCTGCGGCGCGGTTCATGGCTTCGTCGACTGCTTCGGGATCGGTGATGTCGACGGTATAGGATTTCACGCGCTGGCCGTTGCGGCAGAGTTGGCGTAGCTCGACCAACAGTGCGTCGCTGACAGCGAGGTCGAATATCGCCACGCTGGCGCCATCCTGCAGTAGTGCGCGGCTCAGGTTCAGGCCGATACCGCTGCCGCCGCCGGAGACAAACGCCACTTGCGGGCAGCCGTATTTCCAGTTGTTCATGTTCAATTCACCCTGTACATCCACAGATCTGGCCGGCCGCTGCGGGCATAGCCTCTGCTGGGGAAGAGATTGTTGCAAAGAGGGGCCGGTACGCTGCCCCCTCGGTTGAGAGGGCATACGCGTTTATTCGTCGGAATAGCCCGCGCCGGATGTCGGCTTGATGTAGCGCGGCACCACACCCTGGGCTTTTGCCACTTCCTGAATCATCATCTCGATCCAGCCGGCGTCCATGACGTTCATAAAGTTGCCGTCGGCGTCGAAATTGATATTCGCACCGATCACGACCATAAAGGTATCGGTTGGCTCGGTGTTTTCCACCGGCACGTGGAACTGGTGAATGGAACCGCCGGGTTCATACAGATAGCTGCCCGGAGTCTGCACCTGGTCCGGGTACTCCACGTAGTGCCAGCTGCCCGACATGGTGTAGAGGTGCACGGGCCCGGTATGGAAATGTTTCGGCAGTGTGGTGCCCGGTTCAAACAGGACGCGCAGCACCCAGACGCCATTTTCCGGATCGAGAAAGCACGGGTAGATATGCACGCCGGGCAGGGCATCCTTGATCAGCGGAAGCTTGCTGGTGTCGAGTGTCAGGAGCGCGTCCTGGGGATGGATCGGAACGGGAAGGACCATTTTTCTCACCTGCTGTTGTTGGTTGTTGGATTGAACGGCGGACGGGCTCTATTGCGCCTGACAATAAGCCCGACGTATTTCCTGCATCGCCTCATCCAGTGAAACGGAAGGGCGATAGCCGAGGATCGTTTTTGCCTTGTGGTTATCAAACGTGCTGGTTACACCGGTCAGTCGATAGGCGAGACGGGTAACCGGGGGGGCTTTTTTCATCTTGAGCAGATGACCAAAAAACTCGAATACCGGCGCGAGCAGGCGCGCTGCGCTGTTGGGAATGCTTTTGGGGGCGGGCAGGGCCAGCGTGCGGGCGAGGGTATCGAGGTACTCTTTCCAGGTGACGCCATGGCCATCGGAAATCACAAAGATTTCGCCGTTGGCGACATTGTCGCGTATCGCCGCCAGCTGCAGCGCGTCGACCAGGTTGCGCACGTGCACCAGTCCCGCATCCCAGTTGCCGCGCCCGAGGAGGGACGGCTTGCGGCCAGCAAGAAAATCGCGGAAGCGGTTCACCCAGACACTGCCGACACCGTAGACGTTGGCCGGCCGGATGATCACTGCTCTCAGGTGGTGTTCACGCACGGCGCGCAGGGTCACGTCTTCCTGCTGTTGCTTGGCGAATTCGTAACTGGAAGCGGGCACGCCGCGCGGCGTATCTTCCGTCAGCACACCGGAGCCCAGGGCGCTGCCGAAGGCGGCGACGCTGGTGGTGACGACGAAGCGCGCATCCCATCTGAGCGCCAGCTGGATGGCCTGCTCGGTACCGCGCACGGTGGTGTCGACATGTGCCTGGCGGGAGCCCCAGTCACTTACCACGGCGGCGAGATGGAAGATGGTGTCTATCTCACCGATTGCATCGGCGCGTTCGTCGAGGCGGCGAACGTCGCCGGTGACGACACGGACCTGTCCGCTCCAGCGGGCGGGCACCGGCTCGCCGGGCAGCATCAGCGCGGTGACCTGGCAGCCTCGCTCGAGCAGCTGCTCAACCAGGTGACGGCCAATAAAGCCGCCGGCGCCGGTTACAAACACTCTCTTCATCGCGTTACTCCGGTACATTTTTTATTGTTCTGGTGGTGGCGTGGATTGCCGTTGATTGCAGTCTATGGATAGCGCGAAATCTCAACTTGATCTTTTGCGAACATAAGTTGATTATTTGCGAATAGCGGGGTGGCCGGTTTCCGTCGCCTCTGAGTCATGCGCGGGGAGACCATGTTCCTGATTCGAAGTGGGGCAATTGAGGGGTTTGAACTGCTGGTCAGCCAGTTGGGGCAGAACCCGGCCGAACTGTTGCGGCAGTGTGGATTCAGCAGTGCGCAGCTGCGCGACCCCAATACCTATGTGTCCTACACCCGCCTTGCCGACCTGCTGGATAGGGCGGCGACTGCCTGCGCGGAGCCGATGTTCGGCCTGCGGCTGGCGTCCGGGCAAAGCGTTCTGGCTCTGGGGGAGATTGCCCTGTCAATTCGCCAGCAGGAGACGCTCGGCGCGGCACTGCGCTATGCGAACCAGCACATCAGTCTGCACGCCTATGGTGTGCACGTCGATCAGGTACCACACGGCGACCTGATCGAGTTGCAGCTGGGGTTCGATTTCACCAATGCCAGCGGCCTCTCCCAGCTGGTGCAGTTGAGTGCCGGGCAGGCGTTCAATTCGGTCGCGCGGATGATCGATACGGAAAGTGCGCAGCTGAAAATTCACCTGCCGCAAGCGGAGCCGGCAGGCGCGCACTGGCATTCGCAGCGCTTTGCCGGACACCTGGTTTTCGCCAGCCATTTCGCCGGCGTCAGCTTTCCGCTCAGCTGGACGGAGAGAAAGCCCCGCTACGACGAGGAGTTGTTGCGGGAACATTTCCAGCAACGGATCAGATTGCTGGAGTCGCTCTATCCGGGAAACCTGCAGGCGCAGGTGCGCCATCTCATTGCCAACCTGTTGCCGAGTGGTGAGTGCAGCGTGGAGCGTGTCGCCGCAGGGCTGAATGTACAGGCAAGGGTTTTGCAGAAACGCCTGCAGGCGCAGGGCACCACGTTTCGCGACTTGTTGCAGCATACCCGAATGGAAATTGCCCAGCGCCAACTGCAGCACGGCCGGCTGTCGATTACCGATCTGGCGCTCAATCTCGGCTACGCGGATGTGGCCATCTTCAGCCGCAATTTCAAGCGCTGGACGGGATGCTCGCCACGGGACTGGCGGCGTGAGCACCGCGGGGGCCCGGCCGACTGAGCGGCACCGGGCACGCGTGTGTTGCCTATTGTGCGGCCTGCGGATTACCCAGTTCACGGTTGATGGATGCGCGGGCCTGGAGCATTTCCCTGTCGTGGGGGAAACGTACCAGCCCCTGCTCGAGCACCTGCAGCGCCTCCGTGGATCTGCCGGCGGAATGCAACGCAATCGCATAGACATAGATATAGCGGCCGGTGCTGTGCGGATTTTCCGCGGCCTCACGCAGGTAGTCGAGGGCTTCGGTGTTGCGATGCTGCCGCACCAGCGACAGGCCAAGGCTGTGCTGCAGCGGCGCTTTGTTGCGGACTTTGGGCAGGGCACTGCGCAGCAGTGATTCGGCGTCCTGCTCGTGGCCGTTCGCACGGTACAGGTCGGCGAAATTGACATACGCGGGGATGTAGTCGGGCGCCAACGAGATGGCCTGCTGATAGAGGTCTGCGGCCCGCGCCACATCGCCCTGTGCGGCGCGGATTCCGGCCAGGTTCGCCAGTGATTCCGGGCGGTCGGCGGTGAAGGTTTCCGAGGCGATGGCGCCGCGCAGTGCCGTGGCGAATTTCTGCTGCACAGCCTGCGGGAAGCGGTCCATCCGTGTGCCGGCCAGCGCGCTGGCCGCGAGCGTGGAGATCACCCGCTCATTTTCGTAAAGCAGGGGGATCGCCAGGGCCGAGCGCACCTGTGACGGCAACGCTTGCAGCGACTGGGCCAGGCCCAGCTGCAGCAGGGCGTTATCGCCCTGGGCAATGGCCTGCAGCAATTGCGCCGAGGTCCCGGAGAGATAGCGCGGCAGCAGTTTTACCGCGGTAGCGCGGGCGATTTCCGGCTGGGATTCATCGGCGATCAGCTGCACCAGCGCGGCCTCTGCACCCGGCAGGCCGTGGCGGCCCGCGTAGATGGCCTCGCCGTAATGCCTGCGGGTGGGTGGGCCGAATTTTTTCCGCAGAACCTGCGCCGCCCAGGTATTGGATTTATCCGCGTGGCAGCTGGTGCAGGCGTTGGGCGTGTGCAGCTTGTCGGACAGGTCCGGCCGCGGGATGCGGAAGCTGTGGTCGCGGCGCGCATCCACCTGCATATAGGTCTTGGTTGGCATATGGCAGCTGACGCACTGGGCGCCACTGCTGTTGGCCGGGTGAAAATGGTGCTTGGGCGTGTCGAATTTCGACGGCAGGTGACACTGGCCGCACAGGGCGTTGCCCGGTGCGCGCACCTTGAGGCTGTGCGGGTTGTGGCAGTTACTGCAGGTCACGCCGGCTGCGTACATTTTGCTTTGCAGGAAGGAACCGTAAACATAGACCTCGCCATCGATCTGTCCGTCGGCGTGGTAGAGGCCCGGATCCAGCAGCGCCAGGTTGTAGTGGTCCAGTAGCGGGTCGCCGGGCCTGGCGCCGGGGAAGCGGGTGGCGCGGCGGGCGTGGCAGGGGGCGCAGGTGTCGAGCTCCATCTGCGTCTGCGCCGGCCGCTGTAATTCGGCGATGCCGGTATCCGGGTTCATTTTCCAGACCGCCTGCCGGCGGGCAGCAAAGGACTGCGCAAAGCCCTTGT
Source organism: Microbulbifer sp. SAOS-129_SWC (assembly GCF_039696035.1). Classification (GTDB taxonomy): domain Bacteria; phylum Pseudomonadota; class Gammaproteobacteria; order Pseudomonadales; family Cellvibrionaceae; genus Microbulbifer. Next base: position 2,566,372 of record NZ_CP155567.1, on the reverse strand, counting down.
CCGCGCCGCTACCGTGGGGTTTCTGTGCCCACTGGACATGCCGCGCGCCGGGGCCGTGGCAGGCTTCGCAGGCGACATTGATTTCAGACCATTGGCTATCGTAGCTGCGGCTGACGGGATCGTAGTTTTTCTGCAGGTTGGTGGAATGGCAGTCGGCACACATGAAGTTCCAGTTGTAATTGCGCCCGGTCCAGTGCAGCTCATCGCCGTGTTCGATGTGCTCGTCCGGATTCAGGTGGAACCAGCGCTGGCCGCCGTCTGACTTGCTGCGGCTGTCCCAGGCAATGCTCAGCGCCTGCAGGCGGCCGCCCGGAAACGCCACCAGGTACTGCTGCAGCGGATAGATGCCGAAGGTGTAGGCGATCGGGTAGTCGTGCAACGCGCCGTCCGCACCGTCGGTACGGACGAAGAATTTTCCCCCCTTTTTATAGAAGCGAGAACGGGTGCCGAAGTAGTTGAACTCGGCGTTGTCGAAGTCACCGTCAACGGTGGCCGTCGTCGCCTGTGTCATCGCCATGTCGTGGTCGGATTGGTGCCAGGACTGGAATTCCCGCTGGTGGCAGCTCCCGCAAACTCGAGCGCCGACATACTCGGCATGCCCGGGCGCGCTTTTGGCCGTAGCCGCGGTCACTGCCGGCGCGGGGGCAGCAGCAGGGGCGGGGGAAGGCGCATTCGTTGCCGGCGCGGCGCCGGCGTTTGCCTGCGCCTGATCGGGCGGATTGTTCTTGTCGCAACCGGCGAGCAGTAGCGCGAGCAGCAGAAACCTCAGAAATATCGGCATAGGGCGTTCGTATTTTGCGATGGCGTTGCAGGGTGGCTGTATCAATGCTGCACGCCTGTTATTGACTCCGTGGCCACGTTCGTCGCGTGACCCCTCTAGGTTAGTTCAGGCCTCTCTAATCTGGCGCCTGTTCGTGCGTCCCCGGCCAGGTTTAGGCGCAATATCCGACACACCGCCCGCTTCAACTCCCGTGAATAAAGGCACTGGCCGGCAATGCTGCTCGGTGACACTGCTGCCCTGCGGGGGCGTGGGTTGAATCCGATGACTGCCGGGTTCCCGGCGCTAATTGGAACGCCGTGTCTGTCCTGTCGGCTAAAGTGAAATTAAGTGCCACACCACCGTTTCCACGGGGGATGGCTTTCGATGCCGGATGGGAACCAGCCATGAAGTCCAAACACTTTTCCCGCGCCCTGGTCGCGCTGGGGTTTGTTCTCTGTAGTTTCGCCGGGGTAGTGGCTGCGCAGCCGACCGACCCGCTGCCATCCTGGAACGATGGCAAGGTGAAGCAGGCGATCATTACTTTCGTCAACAAGACCACAAAAAGCGGATCGCCCGACTTTGTCCCCCGGGAACAGCGCATCGCCACCTTCGATAATGACGGCACGCTGTGGGCGGAGAAGCCGGTCTATTTCCAGCTGCTTTACGCGATTGATAAAGTCAGGCAACAGGCGCCCCGGCACCCGGAGTGGAAAGCCAAGGAGCCCTTCGCCTCGATTCTGAAGGGCGATTCCCGCAAGGCACTCGCCGGCGGCAAGCCCGCCCTGATGCAACTGCTCGCGGCGACCCACACCGGTATGAGCGGCGACGAGTTCCGGCAGAGCGTCAAGCAATGGCTGGCTACAGCGCGGCACCCCGAAACCCACAAGCACTATACCGAGATGGTCTACCAGCCCATGCTGGAGCTTCTCAACTATCTGCGCAGCAATGGTTACAAGACCTTCATCGTCTCCGGTGGCGGTATCGATTTTCTACGTGCCTTTGCCGAAAAAACTTACGGTATCCCCCCCGAACAGGTGGTTGGCAGCAGCCTGAAAGCCAAATTTGAACTGCGTGACGGCAAGCCGGTGATCATCAAGTTACCCGAGGTCAACCTGATCGACGACAAGGCCGGCAAGCCGGTTGGCATCTACCAGCATATTGGTCGCCGCCCCGTCTTTGCGGCGGGCAATTCCGATGGCGACTTCGAGATGCTGCTGTGGACGACCTCTGGCCCGGGGCCGCGCTTCGGTTTGCTTCTCCACCACACAGATGCCGGGCGCGAATGGGCCTACGACAAGGATTCCCCGGTCGGTCGCCTGGATCAGGCCCTGTCTGCCGCGCCCAGGCATGGCTGGACAGTGATCGATATGAAAAAGGATTGGAAGACGATCTTCCCGTGGGGCAACCGCAGCAGCGCGCCCACTCAGTAACCGGCTAGTTTCGTGCGCTCCGGCAGCCTGCCTGTCCCTCCCGGAGCGCTGATTTTTCGGCAGGCTGAGACTCTGGAGGACATAATGTACCTACCTTCATTGCGCGGACTGATCCTGGTCCCGCTATTACTGTTTGCTTTTTACCACGGGGCTGCCCAGGCCCAGGACAAGCCCAATATTCTGGTGATCTGGGGCGATGACATCGGTATCACCAATATCAGCTTCAACAGCCGCGGCTTGATGGGGTACAAGACACCCAATATCGACCGTATCGCCAAAGAGGGGCTTTCGTTTACCGATTATTACGGGCAGCAGTCGTGCACCGCGGGTCGCGCCGCATTTCTCGGTGGCAACGTGCCGGTGAGGACGGGCATGACCAAAGTCGGGTTGCCGGGCGCGAAAGAAGGCTGGCAGGATTCCGATGTCACCATCGCCACTGTGATGAAGAGCCTCGGTTACACCACCGGGCAGTTCGGCAAGAACCACCAGGGCGACCGCGACGAGCACCTACCCACCAACCACGGCTTCGATGAATTCTTCGGCAACCTCTATCACCTGAACGCGGAGGAGGAACCGGAAAACCGCGACTACCCGAAAGACCCGGAATTCCGCAAGAAATACGGCCCGCGCGGCGTGATTCACTCCTATGCGGGTGGGAAAATAGAGGATACCGGCCCGCTGACCAAGAAGCGTATGGAAACCATCGATGACGAAACCGTGGCCGCGGCGATCAAGTTTATCGAGCGTGCGCACAAGGCCAACAAGCCCTTCTTTGTCTGGTGGAACGCCACCCGGATGCATTTCCGCACCCATGTGCGCGCATCGCACAAGAACCTGGCTGGGCCGAACAGCAATGAGTACCAGGATGGTATGGTCGAGCACGACATGAACGTCGGGCAGCTGCTGGATACGCTCGACAAGCTGGGCATCGCGGACAACACGCTCGTGTTTTATTCCACTGACAATGGCCCGCATTTCAATACCTGGCCCGATGCGGGAACCACGCCATTCCGCAGTGAGAAAAACTCCAACTGGGAGGGCGCCTATCGGGTACCGGCGTTTGTGCGCTGGCCCGGAAAGTTCCCCGCGGGCAAAACCCTCAATGGCATTGTCTCCCATGAAGACTGGCTGCCGACGCTGGCGGCAATTGGCGGTAATCCCAATATCAAGCAACAGCTGCTCAAGGGGGTAAACCTGGAAGGGCGCAAGTATCGCAACTATATCGACGGCTACAACATGCTGGACTATTTCACCGGGAAAACCGACAAGTCGCCGCGGCATGAGTTCATCTACGTCAACGATGATGGCCAGATTGTGGCGATGCGCTACGACGCCTGGAAGGCGGTGTTCCTTGAAAACCGCGGCAAGGCCTTCGGCGTCTGGATGGAGCCCTTTACGCAACTCCGGGTACCGCTGATTTTCAATTTGCGCAGAGATCCGTTCGAGCGTGCCCAGCACAATGCCAATACCTACTATGACTGGTTGCTCGACCACGCCTTTGTACTGGTGCCGATGCAGCAGTATGCGGCTAAGTTCCTGAAGACGATGAAAGAGTACCCGCCCAGCCAGACCCCGGGATCTTTCAACCTGGAAAAGATCCAGAAGCAACTGGAATCCGGTATCACCGGTAAGTGACTTGTTTCGATTGGCCGGAAAATAACAAGGGCCCGCGCACCAGCGCGGGCCCTTTTTTATTGGAGTTGACCTTTTTGAAGGGACGTTCCTGCAAACGTATTTTCCTAGTTGCCCGTCGGCATCGGGATATGCACCCCTTCCTTATCCAGCTGCTCGCGCACCCAGTTGAAGCGTTGATATTGGGTGATCGTCAGCGGGCCGGTATAGGTCTCGCTCTGCAGTTTGCGCGGCGGGTATTTTACATAGGTCTTCATCAGGTCCTGGATCGCCGCACTGATGGTGACCATGGTCCAGGTGCGCTCGGTAAAGTTGTTCATGAACAGGTCGTAGCGCTCCTGCGGGTCCTGCCACAGATCGAAGACCTGCGGTACGGTGGCGACATATTTTTTGGCGCCTTTCCACCCCAGGTTGGTGTCGACCGCGAGACCACCGGTCCGTGCACCATCGTCGCCACGCAGGTTGAAGACGGCTTTGTAGTTGCCGACACGGGCGGCACCGGGGGTCAGTTCATCCTCGGTGAAATAGAACCACGACGTGCGTTTACTCTTGCCCCTGCCGTTTAAAATCGGCGACATATCATAGCTGTCGAAATAGATCGGTTTGCCTTCGCGGTCGTTTTTCGGCAGGTCTATCCCCGCGACCGCGGCAAAGGTCGCCATCAGGTCGAGCCCGCCGACAATATCGTGATTGCGTTGCCCGCCGTTGATTTTACCCGGCCATACGGCGATCGCCGGAACCAGGTTGCCGCCTTCGCGCACGGTGCCCTTGGTACCGCGGAAGGGGGTGTAGCCGGCATCGGGGAACACGTCCTGCCAGGCGCCGTTATCGACGGTGTAAAATACCAGCGTATTTTTGTCCAGGCCGAGTTCGCGGAGCTTGTCCATGATATGCCCGATACGTGTATCCAACTCGACCACGGCATCGGCATATTTACTCTTGGACATCGACTTGTGCTTGAACTCCGGCGCGGGCATGTTCGGCTGGTGGTTCTTCATGAAATTGATGTTGATGAAGAACGGCTGATCGGGATTCTTGGCCGCGTCCTCGAGGAATGCCACACCGTCTTTCTCGATGTACTCATCGAGGAAGGGTAGGCCGACGACGCCTTTTTTCGGCGTGTTGTCATACTGGCCGTTGACTTTCCAGTCCTCGTGCGCTTTTTCCCCGGCGTTGCCGGACATCGAGCCCTTGGTGACCTTGTTGAACATGGCGCGCAGCTTCGGGTCCATATCCGGGAACCAGGTGGGATCGCCATAGGTATAGGCATTGGCGTGATAGAGGAAGGCGTGTCTCATCACGTCATAACCCTGGGCGTTGGGCAGGGCGTAGTCGGATTCGCCCAGGTGCCATTTGCCGCTGAAATAGGTCTTGTAGCCGGCTTTCTTGAGGACGGAAGCGAGTGTCCATTCCGCGTGCGGCAGGCCGCCGCCCTGGCCCTGGAAGGCCACGGTCGTCATGCCGCTGCGGTTGGGGATGCGACCGGTCTGGATGGCCGCCCGGCCCGGAGTACAGCTGGGCTGTGCGTAGAAGGAGAAGAAGGTCATGCCGTTGTCGGCCATCTTGTCGATGTTGGGTGTCGGCATACCGCGCCCGACACCGCCGCCGTAGGGACCCAGATCCCCCCAGCCGGTATCGTCGGAAACGATCAGCAGGATATTGGGCTTGGTGCCGGCTGTCTTGGCCGGCGCTGCGTTGTCGGTATCATAACTCTGCATGCGGCTGGCGGAGCCTGCATCGGTTTGTGCGTGCGCCGCAGCAATGAGTCCGCTGCTGATGGGGCGCTCTGGTTGCCCAGCCGAGGTTTCATTTTTGGCGCCACAGGCGCAGAGGAATATGGTCAACAGAATACATGGGAATAGGTGGCGCATGGGTAACTCCAGTTGATGATCACAGGCATGGTTGCGGATTAACAACGTGCGGGGCGGGCAGAACAGGTAACCCGTTTCCCAATATCCAGCGTGTCCATGCGGAATTTTCTTACGACAAGAATTTTATTTGTGCAAACCTGCCTCATTCACGCCGAGGCGCGAATGAGGCGAGCTTAGTTGATTCCCAAACCCTGTTGCTGTTTCAGGCGACATCACGGCGCATACCAGATCGGGCTGGAAAAGGCACGTTCCTGGTGCACCAGGGGTACCTTCTTATCCATGTCGCCCAGGCCAAAGCGCACCTTGTCGTATAGGGTCCAGCGCGGCGTGGGTATTTCCAGTACACGCACGTAGTAGACGGCTTTTTCCGCGGGGTTGAAGTCCGGATCCTTGAAGGTGCCGATTAACTGCTTGGCGCCAATGGAGTTCTGGTAGGTGGCTTGGTCGAGATCGACGGTGTCACCGACCGGTGGCAGTTTGCCGTCGGCGCCCGGCTTGCGGTCGTCGGACCACTTGACGTTGTAGATTTTTTCGTGGGTCTTGCCGTCGCTATCCAGCCAGCCCTTGATAATCTGTACCCGGTCGAGGTTGGCGCCCTCCGGGTCTTTCATCGCGGCGACGAGGAAAGTGGCGGCTTGGCCCTTTTTTGCGCCACTGATCTTGCCGCCCATGGGCACACCCTTGTGATAGCCGACGTCGGCGATGTCGCCTTCGCTGTCCGCATCGGTAAAGTCGAAACCGCCGAAGAACCGCAGGGTGATCCGCGGGCCGGTGGTAGCAAAGGTTTCCTTACGCATCATCGCGTCCCAGATGGATTCGCGCGTATTCTCCTTCGCCCACACGCCCATGACACCGGACGCGGCCATTTCCCAGCCCATATAGGAGCCTGCCGGTCCCGTCAGTAGCGGGAAATTCCAGCGATTCTTGTTGCTCGGTTCCAGCGTCTTGAATTTGCCGAAGAAGTTATCTTCCTCCGTGGTGGACAGGCCGGTGTGGGTATCGGTGGCGCCATTGGCGCCGTACTGGAAGGGGTTGGTGCCCAGCTCCTCTTCCAGGCGCAAGCCACTCTTCAGCGCCTCGCGCCAGTATTCATGTTTGATTGCCCCCTTGGGTTTGGGGGCCAAAATCAGGTTGCCGCGATCCCACAGGTCCCAATTGGCGAACTCGTCTTCGGGCGACAGGGTGGGGTGTGATTCACTCTGGCCTTTGATCTGGGTGACCTCGAACAGCGGCTCGTATTTTGCGCGCATCTGCGCCCACTTCTTGGTCATCGGTGAGCCGTCGAAGCGTTGTTCCTCGAACATGCGCCCGTTGGACAGGTTGCCGTTGTGTGGGATGGCGAGCACGCGGCCGCCGGTTTTCTGCTCGTAGGCCTCCATCCACGCCCAGAGTTTTTCCGGATCCTGGGTTTCGAAGGTGGTCAGGGGCAGCAGGCTGCGGGTGTGGTCGGCGCCGTCGCGGAAGATCACGTTGCGGTGCAGATTGTCGCCGCCGTTGGCGTTGACGGTCCACTCAAAGGCGATAAAGGTGCTGAATTCGCCGGGCTTGTTATATTTCTCCGCGGCGTCGACAGTCTTCTCCCAGGCCGACTTCATCCACTTCGGATCCATCACCACCTTGGGTAACTTGCCTTCCGACTGCAGCACGATCAGTTCGCTTTTTGCGTCTGCCGCAGCCTTTTCGTCGCCGGAGGCGAGTGCGTCGTGCCATCGTTTTACGGTGGCGTTGGCCATCATTTCCGGATTGGCGGCAATAATTTCGTTGATGACGCCCATGCCATCGGAGTGATCGGTGATCATGAACCAGTCGTAGGGGCGATGCAGCTGGGCTTTGATGCCGCTATTGGATTTCACCACTTCGCCGAGTGCAAAGCGATACGCATCTTCCGGTGTGAGGATAGCACCGTCCATGCCCGCATCGGCGGACCAACCGGTATGCACGTGCGTATCGCCGAAGTAGACATTGGTCGGGTAGTCGGCGGACGAGGCGGCCGGGTGGGTGGCGGGGGGGCGTTTGCTCGAACCGCTGGCGGCGTAAGGGTTGGACTCGGTATCAAGCGCGCCCGACTTCGGAGCGGCGGTGCCCATTTCCTCGCCGATGATTTGTTCACCCGTGGAGCCCGATTCCTCAGAGGCTTTTGCCGCTGGTTTTTCGGCAGCGTTTTCCTTGTCAGCGCGTTCACCGCCGCAGGCGGCCAGCGCGGTCACCAGGGAGATCAGAACGAGCAGCGAGCTGGGCTTTTGCCAGAACATGGTTGAGTCACTCCTTGCCAAAATTCGTGAAGCGCGGAAGAGAGAAATTCCCGCAGCTACTGGACCAGTTCAATTTCGCCGGCGCGCCACTGTTTGCTGAAAAACGGCGGCAGCGGGCTGTACAGGCGCAGGATCGTGAACCAGCCCTTGCCCGGGGTTGTCTGGATCCAGTTGCCGCGCGCGACCCCCTGCGGCTGTTCGGGGCTGAAATAAATGGTAGTCGAGCCACCGCGGTTTGGTTTGGCCGCGGGGCTCGGGTAGCTCTGGCTGCCGGCGCGGGGATAGCGCTGTGGCGTCGCCAGCATCGAGCGGGTCTGGTTGTCGTAGACGGTGAGCGACCAGAACTTGCCTACGGGGATGCCTTTGGGCAGCGTGACCTTGTAGGTGCGGGCGCCATCAAAGGGTTTGCCGTCGGCGTCGGTAAAGCCCATCAGGTACTGCGAGCCGACATCGGGAATACGCATGATCATGCCGGGGGAGTCGAGGGTATAGCCGTAATAGAAGGCCGTGCGCGAATCCAGGGTGCGCGCGCCGGTGGGCGGGTAGGGCTTGAACATGCCCTCTTTGGTGAACTGCGGTGGCGGGGTCTCGAACATGGCGCCCCCCTGCCACAGCATATTGGCCCACATGGAGCCGGGGTAATAGGCCCAGTCCGGATGCACCATGGCCCAGCGCCAGTTCAGTAAGCGGCCGGTGGCATTGCCGACGGCGGCGGCATCGGTGAGGATCTTTTTCTGGCGCGCGTCGGGCTTGAACGGCTTGCCCTTTACAATGCCGATCGCCGCCAGCTGGCCGGCGAGTTCCACATCGTAGCTGCCCGCCGGTTCATCCTGCACATTGGCATTGATCATTTCGAAAAAGCCATAATCGCTGGGCGGAATGGTGTTGAACACCTTGCCACTCATGTCGACAAACGTTGTCGCGGGCACCGGCGGATTTTTGCCGAGCCTGACTTTGCCTTCCAGCGCCGTGGCGATGCTGGTGCCCACGCCGCCGCGCGCGTAGGGGTAGATTTTGAGGTGCTGCTTGATGTTGTCGACCGCGGGCGCCGGGTCGTTGTTCTCCAGGTACGCGCGCATGGCGTAGAGCGCGTGATTGGTCTTGCAGTGGGCGATATAGAAGCCGCCTTCGGGCAATGGACCATCATAGCCGGGCGGCACCAGCAGGTATTTGCCGCCCTGGCCGCGATCCGGGCCGGGGAAGCCCACATCGACCACCCAGCTGAACCACATGTCGTTGATGGTGCCGAGCCCCATCGATGGCTGTTCAATGACCAGCGGCCCCTTGGACAGGTCCAGCACCGACATGTAGTAGACGGTGTCCGCGTTGGCGGTAAGAAACAGCGAGTTGGAGTCCATCAACTCGGGAAAGATCACTATGTCATTGTCGGTCGCGCCAATACTTTGCAGGCCCTTGCGAATCGCATAGGCGGAAGCGCCGCGAAAGCTGTTGTTGTAGGCGTTGAGGGCGCGGGTGAAATAGAGGGTGTCGCGCACTTTCCCGGCAGTTTCCACGCTGGGGACGCCATCGTCGAAGTCGAGTGTCCCGATGCGGGTTTCCATCTGCTTGGGTGTGGTGATGGACGGTGGTATTTTAGGCCCCGATTGCGCGCTGGCGAGAGTGGGCAGGGCGGCGCTAAGCGCCGCTGCGCACAGTAGCCGATAACCAAAGCTTCGCACCTTGCTGATCTCCATGTTGCGGATTCCCTGGCTGAAAGCATAGGTTGAAAGCGCTTGTGGCTATTGTCGCTGGCGCGACGATAGTGGATTGCGCAGCAAACTGGCGCTTGCGGTCTCTGGTGTGTGGCACTGCTTGTCGTGCCGGAGTACGGGGCCGCGCCTCGGCGGGGGTGATACGCTGTGCCTCTGTCGCTTATAGCCGCGACACGTTAGAGTTACCCGCTAGATCACTGCACTTCGAAAAAGAAAAGGAAAGTCGGTACCGCCTATGGCACAAGGTTCAAAAAAAGCCGTTCTCTACGCGATCTGTGTCAATGCCATCATTACCTGCCTGAAATTTCTCGCCGCCGCGGTGACCCACTCGGCGGCGATGATGAATGAAGCCGTGCACAGCCTGATGGATACCCTCAACCAGCTATTCCTGCTGCTGGGGCTTTCCCGCGGCGGACAGCCGGCGGATACGGAATACGCCTTCGGTCACGGGCAGAAGAAATATCTGTGGAATCTGTGGAGCGCCATCGGCCTGTTTTCGGTGGGTTGCGGGCTGGGTCTGGCCCACGCCTGGCACGCCTATCACAACCTGGCTTCGGTGGCCGTGCCGGAGTCCATCTCGGTTCTGGGGCTGTCCTTTTCGCCACTGTGGGTATCCGCAATTGTCCTGCTCATCGCCTTCCTGCTGGAGGGCTATGTGCTGGTGATGGCGTCGCGGGAGTTTCTGTCGCGCATGCGCGCGGACGGTGCGCAGAACCTGCTGCACTATCTGGTAGCGGCGGACGACCCGACGCTGCTGGCGGTGCTGCTGGAAGATACCATCGCCGTTACCGGTGTATTGCTCGCGGCAACGGGTATCGGCCTGTCGCAACTGACCGGGAACCCGGTGTGGGATATCGGCTTCTCGGTGCTGATTGCGCTGATGCTGGGTATCACCGCGATTTTCCTCGGCATCGTCAATATGCGCTTCCTCACCAGCATCCGCGATCACGAGGCGGAGCGCGCCTTCGAGCAGATAGTGCGCGAGCACCGCGAGATCGAGCGCTTTCACGACCTGCGCTCGATCATTGTCGACGATACGCACACGGTGGTGGTGGCGGAAATCGAGTTGCGCGAGGAGGTGCTGGTGGCCGATATCCGCCAGCGTATCATCGCCCACCAGCAGGCCTTGCTGGAGCGGGTGCCGGAGCACCGGCGCACTGAGGCGGTGCGCGAGTATGCCGAGACACGCGCGACTATCCAGGCGACACTGGAGCAGACCGAGCGGGTGATCGATGAACTGGAAGCGCAGCTGAAGGCGCGCTGCCCGCAGGTATTCCACCTGACGGTGGAAGTGGAGGGGCTGGCGCCGCCGTCCAGACTGGACGATCCCGAGGGCCTTTCGGCCAGTTGAGGCGTCAATCGGCTGCTCCCCCGACTCGGCATGGCCGGCGGTACTTGTTATCTTCGCGGGCCATGGTTAGGCTTCCGGCCATCATCGGGCTCAGGCCGCCGGCAGGGTTGAGACCATACTTGCACTTTTGGTCACCTTGCCCCCTCCCCGTACCGGTATTCCCTCCCGCGGCGGTGTCCGCCGCCGCGGTCAGAAGTAAGTAGAGACATGAGCAACAAAGAAAAACGCCCCCTGTATACCCCCCACGCCGGACCGTCGCTGCTGGAAATCCCGCTGCTCAACAAGGGCAGCGCCTTCAGTCTCAAGGAGCGCATCGAGTTCAACCTGATCGGCCTGCTGCCGAACAATGTGGAAAGCATTCAGGAGCAGCGCCGCCGCGCCTACCACCAGTACCTGCAGTGCAAGACGGACCTGGATCGCCACATCTACCTGCGCGCCATCCAGGACGACAACGAGACGCTGTTCTTCAACCTGGTGCAGGAACATATCGAGGAGATGCTGCCGATCATCTATACCCCGACGGTCGGCGCCGCCTGTGAGGAGTTTTCCAATATCTACCGCAATCACCGCGGCCTGTTTATCTCCTACCCGGATCGCGCGCATATGGATGACATCCTGCGCAGCGCCACCAAGGAAAACGTCAAGGTGATCGTGGTGACCGACGGCGAGCGTATCCTCGGCCTCGGCGATCAGGGTATCGGCGGTATGGGTATCCCGATCGGCAAGCTGTCCCTGTATACCGCCTGCGGCGGTATCAGCCCGGCCTACACACTGCCGGTGACGCTGGACGTGGGCACCAACAACCGCAACCTGCTCAACGATCCCATGTACATGGGCTGGCGCCACGAGCGCATCTCGCAGGAGGAGTACGACGAGTTCGTGGCCGAGTTCATCGCCGCGGTAAAGCGCCGCTGGCCCAAGGTGCTGGTGCAGTTCGAGGACTTCGCCCAGACCAATGCGATGCCGCTGCTGCAGCGCTATCGCGACGAGATCTGCTGCTTCAACGACGATATCCAGGGCACCGCCGCGGTGGCACTGGGCACCATTCTGGCCGCCTGCAAGGCCAAGGGCGAAAGCCTGCAGCAGCAGCGCGTGCTGGTGGTCGGCGCCGGTTCTGCCGGCTGCGGTATCGCCGAGCAGATCGTCAAGGCGCTGGTGGGCGAGGGGCTGAGTGACGCGGAGGCGCGCGAGCGCCTGTTCATGTTCGACCGCTACGGCCTGCTCACCAACGATATGAAAGGCCTGCACGACTTCCAGGAGAAACTGGCGCAGGACCCGAGCAAATTCGACGGTGTCACCGACTGGGATCTGCAGCAACTGGTAGAGAATGTAAAACCGCAGATCGTGATCGGCGTGTCGGGGCAGGGCGGCCTGTTTACCCAGCCGGTGATCGAGGCACTGCACGCCGGCTGCAAGCGACCGCTGGTGATGCCGTTGTCCAACCCCACCTCGCGCGCCGAGGCGACGCCCGAGGAGATTCTCACCTGGACCCACGGTGAAGCCATGGTCGCCACCGGCAGCCCGTTCGAGCCGGTGGAGCTTGAGGGCAAGAGCTACCCGGTGGCCCAGTGCAACAATGTGTACATCTTCCCCGGCATCGGCCTCGGCGTGATCGCCGCCGCTGCGTCGCGGGTGACGGACAATATGTTGATGGCCGCGTCCAATGCGCTGGCCGAGCAGGCGCCGGTGGTGCAGGCGGCTAAAGGTGGCAAGGCGGAGGGCGCGCTGCTGCCACCGCTGGAGCAGATTCGCGCGGTCAGCAAGGCCATCGCCCTGGCGGTAGGCCGCCAGGCGCAGGAGGACGGTGTGGCCCCGGTAGTGGCCGAGGAGAAGCTGGAGCGCTCCATCGAGCGCAATTTCTGGGCGCCCAACTACCGCAAGTACCGCCGCCGCGCCTTCTGATCCACAGCCGCTGGAATGTTGTTCCAGCGGCTGTCGCGTGCGCCAGCGGCCTCGCTGGCGCCGGACTATTGCAGTTCGACGGTGACCTTGTCGATGGCCCCGTTGAACGGGTAGGGCGGCTCGTATTCCGGGGTCACCGGTTGGCCGGTGTCTGCACCAATACCGAAGGTATCCGCCCCGAAGCGCCCGGACACGGTGGCATCCATCTTCTGTTGCGCCACCTGCTCACCATTGACCATCAGCGTCACCAGCGCCGGGCCGCCGGTCTTGTCACCTCCCTGATACTCAAACTGCACCGCAATGGTCGCGTCGCCACTGAGCGCGCTCTTGCCTTTCAGGGTGGTGTAGCTATTGAAGTAGTTGTACACGAATACCGGGATGCCCTTGTCTAGGTACAGAGTGAGCCCCGCGGCGGAGCCGCCAAAGCCGAGGATTACGCCGTCTGTTTTGGCGCCGTCGGCTTTTACCTTTGCGGTAACCGTCCAGGAGCGATTCTTCATGGGCGGCGCCGCGGTTTCGGGAATACGCGTGGCGCCGGCGAAGTAAGTGAAGAGTTTGGCGTCTGGCTTGGCACCGGGTGGCAGTGGCTTCGGAATCGCCAGGCGGGCTGAGCCGCGATCGTCAAATGGATAGACGTGATACTGCTGCGCGGCCTCGTCGAACAGTTTCTTCATCTCAGCCAGCTTCTCCGGCTTCTTGTCCGCCAGGTCCACGGCCTCGGAGAAATCATCCGGCAGGTAGTACAGCTCCCAGCGGTCCTTGTCCCAGTTGCCCGGCGCCAGGTCCTGCCGCCACGGGAGCGTGTGCTGGGCGTCGGCTTTCCAGCCGTCCTTGTACATGGAGCGGTTGGTGAAAATTTCGAAATACTGCGAGGAGCGCCCCTTGAACTCCGGGTTGTCAAAGCTTGGCAGGAAGGATTTGCCCTCCAGCGGCTTCTGCTCGATACCATCTACGGTTTCCGGCATCGGGATATGGGCGGCCTCGAGAATCGTCGGCACCACATCGATCACATGCAGGAAGGCATCCCGCGGTTGGTCGTCGTGTTTAATTTTTGCCGGCCAGCTGACCACCATCGGGTTGCGCGTGCCGCCGAGGTGCGAAGCCACCTGTTTGACCCACTGGAAGGGCGCATCGCCGGCCCAGGCCCAGCCGCGCGGATAGTGTGGTTCCGTGCCGGGCTGGCCGACTTTGTCGAGCAGCGGCACCAGGTCTTCGAGTGGCGTCTGGATACCGTTCAGCGAGGCGATTTCGTTAAAGGTGCCATTGGGGCCACCCTCGGCAGAGGCGCCGTTATCGCCGACGATATAGATCACCATGGTGTTGTCGGCATCCGGCAGTTGCTTCACCGCATCCAGCAGCCGCCCGACTTCGTGATCGGCAAATGACAGGTAGCCGGCGAAATTCTCCATCAGCCGGGTGTAAATCTTTTTCTGCACATCCGTCAGGGAGTCCCAGGGCCGCACCCAGTCCGGTCGCGGGGTGAGTTTGGTGCCGGGCGGAATGATGCCCATATCGAGCTGGCGTTTGTGCACCTCCTCGCGGTACTTCTCCCAGCCCATATCGAACTTGCCCTTGTACTTGTCGCGCCATTCCGCCGGCTCCTGGTGCGGTGCGTGGGTCGCGCCCGGAGCGAAGTACATGAAGAAGGGTTTGTCAGGCGCCACCGACTTGGACAGCTTCATACGCGCAATGGCGCGATCTGTCATATCGGTCATGAAGTGGTAGCCCTCGGCGGGCGTCTTGTCGGGCTCTACCGGCGTCGTATTCTCGAACAGCACCGGGTAATACTGATCGGTTTCGCCGGCATTGAAACCGTAGAAGTAATCGAAACCGAGGCCGGTGGGCCAGTTATTGAACGGGCCTGCCACGGTCGTTTCCCAGTCGGGGGTGTTGTGATTCTTGCCGAACCACCAGGTGGCGTAGCCATTGTCCTGCAGGATCCTGCCGATGGTGGCAGTGTCGCGGGGCATCATCGTCGAATAGCTGGGGAAGCCGGTAGCCCACTCCATCAGGAAGCCGTTGCCGGTCATATGGTGATTGCGCCCGGTGAGCAGCGCCGCGCGCGTCGGTCCACAGATAGAGGTGGTGTGAAAGCGGTTGTATTTAAGTCCCTCGCTGGCCAGCTCGTCGAGCTTCGGTGTGGAAATCAGTCCGCCGAAAGTCGAGGCCTGACCGAACCCCACGTCGTCGAGTAACACGATGATCACGTTCGGTGCGCCGTCGGGTGCGGCGGCATGTTTCTGCCAGTCAGCGGTGGAATCCTTATAGGTCTTGCCGATCTTGCCCTTGAACGGCGACAGCGGAATGGGCAGGTGTTCGCGATCGGGCCAGCTGCCGTTGTCCTCGCGGTTGGTGGTGGTGCTATCGGCGGTCGCGGGAGATGCGTCTTCCATTGCGCTGTCGCTTGGTGGCGCGGTCTCATTGGGTGCCTTTGCCGCCTCCTGAGTTTTCGATGGGGCGTCGCGGGAGCAACCGCAGGCAGCAGTCAGCGCCAGAATCACTATTGCAGCCAGCAATCGAAATGGCTTACGCGTGATGGAAATAGTCACAAAGTTACCTCATGAAGGGATCTGGAGCGGGCGCGGTGGGTCGTGTGTGTCATTGAAAGCTGCCCGCAAAGGATAGGTGACGAACTGGCACTTGCCGTTTATTACGACGACATTTTGCACGAAGCTTCCGATACCTGTTGTATGCGGTCAGGCGGCGAACAAAGTCATCCCGGGGGAGGGCTCGCTGTGCGAGGGCAGCGGGGGGATCTGCCTGGTGCTGGCAGATGGAGGAAGGGAGGGGGATCAATTGGCTACCGTTAACGGGAACGTCTGCAGCCAAGACCGCAAGCGCGGCCGCGGGACTGCGTATCAGGCGGTGGTGGGACTTTCCGCCGGGGTTGGCAGCCTGCGAAATTTTTATCAGCAGGCTACCACTGGCGGATTGGCATTGATCTCAATAGTTGGATTCGAAGCGAAGCCGCAACTGCCAGTCCTGCCCCTTCCTGGACCAGACATCAACGATTGAAAGATCCTTTCCGTCAGGCGACTGCAGAACAAAATTGGCGATGGCATTTTCGCCAACTTCGTAGACGCGAAGGCCGCTGATTTTCCGCTGCGTAGAGTTTGGTTTCCGTGCGGCGAAAGCATCGCGGGTAAGGCGTTTGTGATCGTAGGTGTTCAGTTCGAAAAAGGGATTCAGCTGGGCGATGACGGCGGCTTTGTCGCCGGCGCCTTGCGCCGCAAGCAGTTTGTTTTCCAGTTTCCCAAATACCATCATATAGCGCGTCATCACATTCACGCCCTTGCCCCCGGTCGGGGGCTCGGACGCAAACGCAGGAGTGAGCCAGCCGAAGCTGGTCACTCCTATCAGAAAAATGCGCCTTAGTAAGACAGAGCGCATAAACCACCGTTGTCATTGACCCAGTTCCGCTGCAGCAACCAGTCGCGGCCGCCCAGCGATACGTTGGCAGTGGCACCGTTACCGGTTGTATAAGTGCTGCCAAAATCCCAGGCACACTTGTCAGCATTTTCGTAGCCACGGCGATCGTACCAGGCGTTCAGTTCCGGATCGGTCACCGCCTCGGACAGCTCGTGATAGATGACACTGGCCATCGCGTCGGCGCCACCATCACCATTGGGCGACGGGTTGTTGACACCGCAGCCGGTAGGCGCCTGGGTTACCGGGTTGCCTACGAAGGAGTATTTGATGGTCTGGCCGTTGATGGTGCCCTTGGTGTGCCAGCCGCAGTACTGGGTACCAAAACCGCTGGTCTCCTGCACGTCCGGTGCGGTCAGTACAAAGTAAACGCCGTTGGTGTCGGTGCCGAGGCCGAGATTGTTGATCGCGTTGGTGACAATGCTCTGGATGTTGGCATCGGTCAGGGAAGTCCCGTAAGAGCCACTATCGTATACCTGGGCGACGAGCTGCGTGCTGTTGGACACGTGCTGGTTGGAGCCGTTGTAATAGCTGGTATTGATATTGTAGATCGGGGAGCCGGACAGACCGGGGATCAGGTCCGGAAGAATAGTCTGTGCGCTTGAATACGCACTCCAGTCGCCGTACCAGATGTAGTAGACATTGGTAGTGCCCAGCATCACCGGGCCGCCGTTATAGAAAATACCGTTGTTACCGCCATGGCCGCCACCACCGGGCTTGGCGCCCTTGTTCGAATGGATATCGCTGGGCGATACCAGCTCTCCAAATCCCTTACCGGTGGGGCGGTATACGGCATTGGGATCGGGTTTGATGGCGCTTGCCTGGCTAGTGGCAGCAATTGCTAGGCCTGCTGCGAGTGCAGCTACGAATGATGTTTTATTCTTCACTCAAAATACCCTCAATCAAGATTGATTTTTATTTTCAAGATACAGATTTAAGGGCCGATCAGACTTCGGTCGGTCACTTCCTCGTAAAAAGCGTTGGTGCTCAACGAGGCGCGCTAATGTTTACGCCTGAGTAAAAAAATCGTCAAGGAGATATTTTTTCTTTTGCGGGGCAGGCTGTTTCTACTTTTTTTAACATCATTGCGCGATATCAAAAGTTTTGCTGTGCAAAAATGTAAGCGTTTCTCGAATTATTTTGTTTTTATTGTCATCTGGTGACGAGTATTGTCGGATTTGCGGCATTAATTGTGTGAGTGATCACGCATTGTTGGCGGGAAAATCTACGTGAAGTTTCTTTGGCAGGGGGAAAAATTGCATCGAGTTGGCGGCGCACCAAAGTGGTAACGGTGCACCAAAATGCTTCAACTGTTTCAGTTTACGCGAGAAATAGCGTTCAGGCATTAAAAAACCGGCCTCAATTGAGGCCGGTTTTTTTGCGTTGCGAGACTTATCTCGGCTTTATTGGCCCTGCTTGTCCACCAGGCCGCGACGCTTCAGCAGTGCATCGATGCTCGGCTCCTGGCCGCGGAACTTGACGTAGTCCTCCATCAGATCCCGGCTGTTACCGCGCGACAGAACGTTGTTGCGGTAGTTGTCGCCGTTCTCACGGGTCAGGCCGCCGTGCTCCTTCATATAGGCGAAGGCGTCTGCAGCAAACACTTCGGTCCACAGGTAAGCGTAGTAACCGGAAGAGTAACCGCCAGAGAAGATGTGGCTGAAGTAAGCGGACTTGTAGCGCGGCGGAACCGGCGTGTAGTCGATACCGTGCTTGGCCAGGGCCTTCTGCTCAAATGCGTTGAAGTCCGTGATCTTCTCTCCGGCCGGAATGCTGTGCCACTCCATGTCCAGCAATGCCGCTGCCAGGTATTCGGTGGTGTCGAAGCCCTGGTTGAACTTGTGCGCTCTCAGCACTTTGTCCAGCAGCGCCTTCGGGATCGGCTTGCCGGTTTTGTAGTTCTTGGCGTAATTGGCGATCACGATCGGGTTGATGCTCCAGTCCTCGTTGAACTGGGACGGGAACTCAACGAAGTCACGCGCGGTGGAAGTGCCGGCGAGGCTCGGGTATTTCACCTGGGAGAAGAGGCCGTGCACGGCGTGGCCGAACTCGTGGAACATGGTGCTGACTTCGTCGAACGTCATCAACGTCGGCTGGCCGGCCGCCGGCTTGGGAATGTTGAGCGCGTTGTACACCACCGGCTTGTGCTTCAGCAGGAAGCTCTGGGTGACCCACTCATCCATCCAGGCACCGCCGTTCTTGCCTTCGCGGGCGTACGGATCCAGGTAGAACAGGCCGATGGAGCTGCCGTCTTTGTCGAAGATCTCAAACGCCTTCACGTTCGGATTCCACACCGGCAGATCCTTGCGCGGCTTGACGGTGATGCCGTACAGCTTGTTCATGGCGAAGAACAGGCCATCTTTCAGCACGCGGTTGAACTCGAAGTAGGGCTTGACCTCGCTCTCGTCCAGGTCGTACTTGGCTGCGCGTACCTTGTTGGCGTAGTAAGCCCAGTCCCACGGCTGCAGTTTATTGATGTCGGCGCCTTCGCGGTCCATCTCTGCCTTGATATCTGCCGCTTCAGACTTGGCCTTGGCCACGGCCTTGGGTGCCAGCTGGTCCAGCATCTTGAACACGGCTTTCGGGGTCTTGGCCATCTGGTCGGCAGTGACGTAGGCGGCCCAGTTCGGGTAGCCCAGCAGCTTCGCCTTGTCGGCACGCAGTTCGGCCATGCGCACGATCAGCGGGCCATTGGTTTCCTGCGCGCGGTTGGCGGAGGTGTTCCAGATTTTCTCGCGCAGTGCGCGGTTTTTCAGGCTGCCCAGGATCGGCTGGCGGGTGGTGTTGACCAGGGTGATCATGTAGCCGGTCTTGCCGGCCTTTTTCGCCGCGGCTGCCAGTGAGGCAATTTCGGAGTCCGACAGGCCGTCGAGCTGTTGCTTGTCGGTCACCAGAATGGTGTCATTTTTGAATGACTCGAGGATATTCTTCGAGAACTCGGTAGACAGCTTTGCCAGTTCGCTGTTGATGTTGCGAACTTTGGCTTTGTCCTGGTCCGACAGCTTGGCGCCGGCGCGGACAAACTGGTCGTAGTAATTCTTCACCAGGCGCTTGTCGACGGCATTCATTTTATCGTCGCTGTGGTAAATCTTGGCGACGCGCGCGAACAGCTTCGGGTTCAGGTAGATGTTGTCATTGTGCTGGGAAATCTTCGGAGCAATTTCCGTTTCAATCGCCTGGTATTGCTTGTTGGAGTTGAGTCCGGCCAGGTTGAAGAAGACGTGGGCAACCCGGGTCAGCAGTGCACCGCTCTTTTCCATTGCCACGATGGTGTTGTCGAAAGTGGCGGGCTGGGAGCTGTTGGCAATTGCTGCGATTTCGGCGTTGTGTTGTTTGAAACCGGCGGCAAACGCGGGGCGGTAGTCTTCGACCTTGATCTTGTCGAACTGCGGGGCTTCGTCCTGTAGCGGGCTCGGCTTCATCAGCGGGTTGGCTGCGGTAGCGCTTTTGGCGGCCATCATCTTGCTGGCGCTGGCGGCGGGATTCTGGTGACTGGTCGGTGTTTCATTTGCGTGGGCACTAATGGCCAGGCTGACGCCAATGGCGGTAGCGATCAGGGATTTGCGCATATTATCTCCGAATGGTTTGCACATGATCTGCAGCGGGACGAAAGCGAGAAAATCACTAGATTTGACTGGACTCTCTCCGGGCTGCGACAGAAGGCGCGGCTCGACCGACAGGGCGGTATCGCGGTCTGATGCAGAGCATTGGCACGTCAAAAAGGTTTCCGGAAAGCCGGAAACCGGTCCGTTTTGCATACTATCGCATTGCCTAGTGGATTCAAGCGCCGCCGCGGCGGGGCGAGTTGTAGGCGGGAGCACCGGTATTAGTGCAGGATAATTATCTGTAACGTGTTCGATTGGCGGTGTGTTCTGCTGTCGTAGCCCGATTCTCCCGATTGCGATAAGCTAACGTGACCCGTCTGACCGTTGTGTCAGCTGCCCGTTTGGGTCAGCGGATTCCAGCGCTGGAAGTCGCGCAGACGGCGATAACAATAATGTTGAAAGGAGGCTGCATGAAGAAATATCTGATATTGGTCACTGTATTGCTGGCGAGCATTTGTGCGGGGGCCAGTGCGAAGACACCGGATCTGGAGCAGTTGGGCCGGGACTACTTTGCGGCATTCGTAGCGACACAGGAGCCGGATGCGACCAAGCAGGATGTCGAAAACTATCTTGCCTTCCTCACTGACGACGTTGGTCATCAGCATTTTCCCAATTCACCGGACGATAGCCGGGCCCGGGGCAACAAGGCGCGGGCACGCAAGGGGATGACCCATTATCTCGGTGGAAATTCCAGTTTCGAAGCGAAGCTTGAGAGCATCACTACCGGCAAGGATGTGATCGTGCTGAAATACAAGCAGCGCTTTGCGGGTTACCACCAGCAACTCAAGAAAGAAGTGGGGTTCGCATCGGATGTTATTGAAGTGCTCGAAATCGAGAACGGCAAAGTGTCGGTGATCAGGACCTACGCAAAATCGCTGTAATCATTGGCAGGGTGCGTAACGCGCACCCTGCCTGGAACCTGGGAGAAGGCAATTAAACCATGGTCACTTTTGTCCTCTGGTTGATCCTGTTTATTTTGTGCTGGCCGCTGGCTTTGCTGGCCCTGATTCTATGGCCGTTCGTGTGGCTGCTGTCTTTACCGTTTCGCCTGCTCGGCATTACCTTCGAGGCGCTGTTTGCGTTTCTGCGCGAGCTGCTGTTTCTGCCCGCGCGTGTACTGGGGTATCGCGATAAAAGCTAAATAGCACTGCATTGCCATCGTTGAGCCGTGTGGTAATATCCGCCGCGAATTTGGCGGAGCTGGGTCGCAATTCGGATGTTGCGCTGCTCCGCTTGAAATATTCTGGAGGATATCAGGGATGATCTATCTGCACCTTGCCTACTGGCATCTGGCCACTATCGTGCCCGCATTTTTCATCGGTACTTATCTGCTGCTGCGGCGCAAGGGGACGCCGGGGCACCGGCTGCTCGGTAAACTGTATATGCTGCTGATGCTGGCCACGGCGCTGATTACGCTGTTCATGTCGGCGCAGGTCGGGCCGACCCTCTTTCATCATTTCGGTTTTATCCATATTTTCAGCCTGCTGGTACTGTACAGCGTGCCTGCGGCTTATCTGGCGGTGCGCAGCGGCAATATCAAAAAACATCGCGGCAATATGGTGGGGCTGTATATCGGCGGCCTGCTGTTGGCCGGCTCCTTTGCCCTGATGCCCGGGCGACTGTTGCACGGCTGGGTGTTTGCCTGAAGCGGCGGCGAGCGGATTACTGCTTCCTACGCACCACGCTGATTCCATCTTCAATGCGCTCGCTCGGGTGCAGCACCAGGGTGTCGCCCTCGCTCAGCCCCTGCTGTATCTCCACCTGCTGGCCATTGTTGTGGCCGATTTTAATCGGCGTCATCACCGCGTGGTCGCCCACGACCCTGAATACCGCCCAGCGGCCGGCGTGACGCAGCAGGGCACCGGCGGGCAGCTGCAGGATGTTGTCGCCGTGCCAGGTCTGGATCTCGGCGTCGACGCGGTAACCGTGGCCAAGGCGCTGCCACTCGCTGCGTGGATCGGTAAAATCGATAATGACATTGACTCGCTGCTCCTCGATGCCGAGGGCGGAGTATTTGGTAAAGCCGTAGGGTTCTATCAGCCGCGCACGGCCGTGTAGTGGATAGTCCCCGCCCCAGTTGGTCATGCTTACCGGAGCGCCGGGCTGTACCTGCACCGCATCGCGGGAGAGCAGATCCACCACCACTTCCAGCTGCGCCGGGTTGCCGATATCCAGTAATGGGGTGCCGGCGGTGACGACTTTCTCGCTCTCCTGGCGCCGCTGCAACACGCGGCCGCCGACCGGGGCGGTGATCGTGATGATTTTATTGTTGCCGGCATCCGGGTGCTCGGCATCCGGGGTAATCAGCTGCGCGCGCGCATTGTCCAGTTCGCCACTGCGCATGCGTTCGGCGGCCTTGGCGGTGTCGAGCGCCGCTTCGGCGCTGTCCTGTGCCAGTTCCATGCGCTCCAGTTCTTCTTTGGAGATATAACCCTTGGGGGCCAGCTTGCGCGCGCGCGCGGCGTCGGCGCGGGCAAAGCGTAGTTTTGCCTCCGCATCGCGGCGCTCGGCGCGGGCCAGGTTGAGCGCGGCTTTGGCACTGTCGATGGCGGCCTGCGCCTGCACGCGGGCGCGCTCATTGAGAAACTCCGGGTGCGTGGGCAGCAGCTGCGCCAGTGGTGTCTTGTGTGCATCGACGCGATCGCCGACGTTGCGCTCGATACGCAGCAGGTAGCCGGTCACCGGCGCGGATACCACATACACATCGCGCACGCGGGTATAGCCCTCGTCGCTCACCGAAACGGTCATTGGGCCGCGGGTAACATGCGCCATGTCCACTGGGACCGGCTTGGGCAGAAAGGCGTAGGCGAAGAACAGCAGCAGGCCGGCGAGCAGCCCGATACCGAAAAGTCGCTTGACCAGTTTCCTGCCCATATCACTCCCGGGTCTTGAGTACGCCAATCAGGTCGAGGCGATCGATGCGCCGGCGCACCAGCAGGCCGGAACCGATGGCCGCCAGCACTACGATGAGCACGGCGTAGCCGTAGGTACTGGGGTTGATGATCAGCGGAATGCGAAACAGCTCGGTGTCGAAGGAGAGCACCAGCCCGCGTGCCAGCGCGTAACCGAGGAAGGCCCCCAATGGCAGGGCCAGCAGGGTCAACAACGCCAGTTCTCCCAGCAGAATGTAGGACACTTCGCCGCGGGTCAGGCCCAGTACCCGCAGGCTGGCCAGCTCGCGCGCCCGTTCGGACAGGGAAATGCGCGCATTGTTGTAGACCACGCCCACCGCGATCAGCCCGGCGAACAGCGTGTTGAAAAATACAAAGGTGCCCAGGCTTTCCTGCAGGGTGTCGTAAAACGCGCTCTGCGCCTGCTCTTGCAGGCTGACACCGGCGACCACCGGGGTATTTTTCAGTGCGCGGTAGAGTGCGTCAGTGCGCTGTGGGTCCACCAGCAGGTAGCCGCCGCTGATGGCAATATCTTCCTTCAGCAGCCGGTTGAGACTGCGCAGGTCCATATAGGCCGCGGTGCCCATATAGGTTTTGACGATACCGCGTACCGGAAGATCGACTTCCGGTCGCCGGCCGGTGCGGATCTCGACCCGCAGCAGGTCGCCGGCTTCCACGTGCAGCAGTTCGGCGAGCTTGTCCGACAGCAGCAGCCCGTTCGGGGGCAGGGGGACCGGGTGCAGCGTGGTATCCACCACGCGGCTCAATTTGGCGTTGTCACTGAGGCCGATAATCGCCTCGCGGCGGTTGAACTGGCCGTTGCGCAGGACCGCGGGTACCGCGCGAAACGGCTCGGCCGTCATCACCCCCGGGGCGTGCAGCAGGTCCTGCACGGCGCGCCGGTTGCGCGGCTCGACAAAATTGACCGTGACATCCTGGCGATCGATGACATTGAAACTGATATCGACCATATACAGCATGGCATCCCACGAAAAACTCGCGCCGATCAGCAGGCCCATCGACATGGCGATGCCGAGGGTCGTCAGCCCGGCGCGCTTGGGCCAGCGATACAGGTGGCGCAGGATCATGCGGCTCGGCTGGTCGAGCCAGCGCGCCAGGCGTTCGAGCCCCGCTGCCGAGCGGCTGTAATCCGGCGGCGGGGGCGGCACCATCGCCACCGCCGGCTCCAGGCGAGTGGCGCGCAGCACCGCAGACACGGTGGCGGTACCGCCCACGCCGAGGGCGGCTCCGACTGCGATCAGGTAGACATCGGCCGGGGCGCTGAACAGCAGGAACGGAAACTTGAAGTAATCCTGGTACATTCTGGCCAGCCCTTGGCCCAGCCACAGCCCCATGGCGATACCGATGACAATGCCGAGCAGGGTAACCGCGCCAATCATTTTCAGGTAGTGCAGCGCCACAGCCATGCGGCCGTAGCCGAAGGCCTTGAGCAGCCCGATCTGTTCGCGTTCGGTGTCGATCAGGCGGTTGATCACCACGTTCAACAGGAAAGCCGCCACCAGCAGGAATACCGGCGGCAGTATGCGACCCATGGTGTTGAGCTGGTTGATCTCGTTGCTGAGAAACTGGTCGGAGATCTGCTGCTTGCGGCCGTAGGCGCCGGTGGCGCCGTAGCGTTTGAGCAGGGTGTCGAGCTGGTCGATCACCGCGTCCTCGTTGGCGCCGGGCGAGGTGAGTAGTACGGCCTCGTTGAAGGCACCGTCCAGGTCGAAGGCATTGGCCAGCGCCTCGCGGTTCATCCACAAAACACCGAAACGTTTCTTGTCCGGCACGATTTCACCGGGTGAAATGGCATACACGTATTCCGGTGACAGCACCACGCCGGTGATGGTGAGCCGTTTCTTGGTGCCGTTCAGGATCGCGTAGAGGTGGTCGCCGGGGCCGAGGCCGTGGGCCTCGGCGAAAGACTGCAACGCCAGCACTTCGTCCTCGTGCTGCGGATCGAAGTAGCGGCCGCGGCGCAGCACAATATCGTTGATGTGTGGCACGGGCTTTTCCGGCAGCGACTGGATTTCACCGGTGATCGGTGCACTGGCGCCCTCCACGTCGAGGACTACCCCGGCGCGAATGCGGGTTTCGGCGCGGCGCACACCGGGTAGCGTGACGATCTGCTCGCGCAGGGCATCCGGCGCGCGCTTGACCGGTGCCCACAGGTCGGCAAAGCGATAGCGCTCGTAATAGGCGTCGCGAGTTTCCTGCAGCGAGAGCAGCATACCGCGGGACATGATGTACATGCCCACGCCACAGCCGATCACCACCGCAATGGCCAGTGCTTGCCCCTTGATGGCCCACAGGTCCCGCAATAATTTGCGGTCGAGGGCATTGCACCATTCGATCAGCACGGCGCGGCCCTACCAGCTCAGTTCCGTCGGATCGCAGGGTTCGGCATTGATCCGCGTGTCCTGGATTTCGCCATCGGCCATCTGCAACACCCGGTTGGCCATGGCGGCGATGCCGGCGTTGTGGGTGATGATCATGGTGGTGGTATTCAATTCGCGATTGACCCGCGCAATCGCCTGCAGCACGACAATCCCGGTTTGGCTGTCCAGCGCGCCGGTGGGTTCATCGCAGAACAGTACCCGCGGCCGCTTGGCAATGGCGCGGGCGATGGCCACGCGCTGCTGCTCGCCGCCGGAGAGCTGGGCGGGAAAATGATCGATGCGTTGTTCCAGCCCCACCAGCGCCAGCGCCTCCTCGGGCGCCATTGGCTGCCGCGCAATCTCGGTCACCAGGGCCACGTTTTCCCGCGCGGTCAGGCTCGGGATCAGGTTGTAGAACTGGAACACGAAGCCCACCGACTCGCGGCGGAACAGGGTCAGGTGGCGGTCGTCAAACGCGGTCAGCTCGCGCGTACCGAAAAAGACCTTGCCCTCGGTGGGCGAGTCGAGGCCACCGAGAATATTCAGCAATGTGGATTTGCCGCTGCCGGATGGCCCCAGCAGCACCACCATATCGCCCGCCGGCACCGTAAGGCTGACACCGCGCAGTGCGTAGACCCGGGACTCGCCCACGCCGTAGACCTTGGTGAGCCCCTCCGCGCGAAAGGCTGTATTTTCGCGGTTGTCGCGGTTGTCGCCGCCATTGTCGAGCGTGCGGGACTTGGTGTGGTTCATGATGCGCGAAACGTTTCCTCCGGTTGCAGGCCGGCCAGCGGCACAGGCGATCAATGCGGCCAGAACAGCAGCACCGCGATGCCGGCGGCAAAGGGCAGGGCGAACAGCAACAGTACCCGCCGCAACAGCGCGGTACCGCCGAGCACGCTGGCGGCCCCGGTCTTGAAGATCATGTTGGTCAGGGTAGCGATCACCATGGCCCGCCACGCGGTGGCAACCTCGATGGTGCCGGTTCGGGCCAGGTTGGCCGTGGACAGCGTAATGGCATCGACATCGGTAAACCCCGAGATCAGTGCCACCACGTAGATGCCGCGGTTACCGAAATATTCCTTGGCGGCGGCAATGGCGACGGTGATCAGCGCGTAGAGCGCGACAAAGATCAGCGCGGGGCTCAGCTCCGCCGGGTTGCTCTGTTCGGGCATCGACTTCTCATGCTGCCCCACCGCCCGGTAGCCCAGCGCACACACGGCGAGGTTGATCACCATCAGTACCACCAGCGGCAGCGCCAGTTGCGGCAGAATGCGCGGCGCCACCACGGATATTTCCACCAGCATGCGGATAAACATGCTGGTGGAGGCGATCAGGATCACCAGTGCGGCCAGCTCGGCGATATCGCGATTGGTACCGGCGCGACGCGCATAGCTGACGGTGGTCGCGGTCGATGAGATCAGTCCGCCGATCAGGCCGCTGAGCACAGTGCCGGCGCGCGCGCCGATCACCTTGTAGGCGCCGTAACCGCCGAGTCCGATGCCGACGATCAGTACCACCAATAGCCAGATCTTGAACGGGTTGAGTACATCGAAAGGGCCAAAATTGCGGTTGGGCAGCACCGGCAGAATGATCAGCGAGATCAGTGCGAACTCCATGATCGAGCGCAGGTCCTGCTCCGGCAGTTTGCGCGCAAAGGCGTGCATGCTGGGTTTCAGGTGCAGCAGCACGGCGACAATGCCGCCCACCACCACCGCAACCGATTTCTCACCGAGGATCAGGTAGGCGCCCAGCAGGTACATCAGCAGGGCGGTCACCTCGGTGGTGATGCCGTTGGTTTCCTCTTCACCGCGCAGCCGTTCGATATTGCCGAGCAGAATCAATACGGTCATGCACAACAACCCCGCGGCCACCAGCCACAGCGCGTCGTTGGCTCTGGCGACACTGGCGGCGAGGGCGCCAAACAGGCCGATGAGGGGGAAGGTGCGAATGCCGCCCAGGCGGTCGGTGGTGCGCTCCCGCTGCAGGCCGATCAGCAGCCCGAGCCCGAGCGCAATGCCGACCGCGATCAGGCTTTCCGAATCAAAGAAAGACTGCACCGCATCGGGAAGGTCACCGCTGGGCCCATCCGGGGCCAATTGGGTCGGCAGCATTATTGGTTCTGGTAAGTTGGCACACTGCTTACCAGTCTAGACCGCAAAGCCGTACCAACCGTGCAGTTCGGCGCTGATGCGGGGAAAGTGCCGGCCTAGCGGGACCGCAGCGGCAGGTAGATGTCGGTGATGCGCTCGCTCTCGGGTACTTCCGGGTAAAAGCGCACCCGCTCGAAAAACAGCGGAAAGTCGCGCAGCTCCTCACTGCTGCCGCTGAGCCAGTGTCGGTACAGGTACTCGACACTGGCGCCGAAGGTGTCGTCGCCGCCCACATGGCGCAGGCGCGCACAGCGCCCGGGCGGAATGGATTTCGCCACCAGCCCCTGGGCGTTCGGTGCCAGTGGCCCGCGGATCTCTACGCCGAGATCGAAGCGAAACTTCGCCGCCGGCGTGGTGCCGGGATCGTTGTAGGCAATATTGAAGGTCCGGCTGCGGTCCGGCAGTACGCCGTTGTCCCGGCGCCATTCGATAAAGCGCTGAATGGACGCACCGAGGGTGGCGGGATCGCCGCAGTGCTCCAGTACCGCCAGCTCGATACCGGGGAATTCGATAATTTCCACCGCATCAGTGGTGATCTCGGAAGGCATGATTTTTCTCCTCAGGTCATTCAGCGTTTGCAGCTCGCGGTGCCAGGCGCCCCAATCGGGCGCGCGGCGAAACGCCGACGGGGTCTGGCCGAAGCGGCGCACAAACGCGCGGCTGAACGCCTCGGCGCTGTCGTAACCGTTGTCCAGCGCGATATCGACAATCCGCTGCCGGCGCCGGAATGCCAGCTGGTAGGACGCGCGCTT
The DNA here is from genome assembly GCF_039696035.1 of Microbulbifer sp. SAOS-129_SWC. Classification (GTDB taxonomy): domain Bacteria; phylum Pseudomonadota; class Gammaproteobacteria; order Pseudomonadales; family Cellvibrionaceae; genus Microbulbifer. Next base: position 2,538,254 of record NZ_CP155567.1, on the reverse strand, counting down.
CATGCGCAGCGCTGTGATGGTGTCGAACAGCGTATGGCCACAGTGCGCGGAAAACAGGCGGTGAAAATGATAACGGGACAGGTGCGCCACAGCGCTCAGCTGCTCCACCGACAGCGGCTCCTGCAGGTGCGCGTCGATAAAGTGCAGTACGCGCTGTAGTTGCTGTGAATAATCCGCCATGGCTTCTCTGCCGATCCGTTGCCCGCAAGATTAGCCGAATCGGCCGGCAAAAACCTGACTGTTATTGCGCTTTGGCGGCGAGTCCGCGGGAACCGATACGCCGTTTGACGGGCAGGGCGTTGTGCCGGACGGCGTCGAACTCGCAGCGGAAGTCGCTGCCCGCGGCCGCCGAGGGACATTCCCGTTTATGATTGATCAAAGAGTAGGCAGGTTCGGCGTTTCCATCCCGCGGTCAGATGACCGTCGGGTTTATGGTTCACTGCGCCGACCGCCGAAATTCCTGTTCTGATAGAGCCAATGTTGGAGATCAATTTTTAGTCGGGCCGGCTTTGGCGGGAGTGTGTCATGAATCGCCCCTGGCGCTGACATAAAATCGAAGATTGCTGAGTGAAATAGGATCAGAAGGAAAGTGTCGAAACTGTTTTAAGTCTTCGTTACCCTGATAGAAGCTCACGGGGATAATGTAGTAGAGGTTTTTCTGAAATTGAAATAGGGGAGAATAATGAAAAATATTGGCATGGCGATTCTCATATCGTTCCCGGCGATCGTTATTTCTACCTGGATGCGGAGGGTTGGGAAACTCCACTGCCTATCAATCGGTTAGAAATAACACGCTAATTGGGGATAGTGGTCACGACTGGATGACCTGGTGGTGCAAGTTTACTACCGGCCTGGCAAGAGAACGATTGGCCGAGCGGCAAGGGTGTCCATCGCAAGGTCGAATCTGAAGGAAGCCGAAGGCAATACACTAGATTTTCCGTGAGCAAGGCGCCAAGCCCCGAAATAATGAGTCGCGGCTCATATCTACCTGGCAGCCCACCCAAGTCATTGACTTTGCATGGGTTTGAAATATGCTCAACAGCCATAGGTAGATGCAGGCGACTTGAGCCGTTGGCTGGTTATTATTGGTTAAATGGTGCTCAGTTTCGTGTAACTGATTGATTTGAAATAATTTTTTTAATCGCATTCCGAACGGTTGCCAAGAAATAGTAGCCAAAGAGATAGTGAGCCATTGGCTCTTTAATAAACTGTTAAATATATAGGTGACGTATGGAACGCGAAGCACTAAATTACTTGATTAAAAGGACAGCGAATTTAGCAATTGGCAACTCCACGCTGAGGAATCAAGGAGCGTCAGGTCTTAATAAAATTGCTAGAGATTTCTTGTGCACTATAGACTTGCAGCATTTATCTAGTGAAAAAGATAAGTTTTCCGAAAATTTAGCAAATCTAACTGAAAAGCTCAGATTGAAGTTCCCTAAAGGTGCGAACAATTTTGGGGCGGCCAGAAAATCGATAAATATCTACCTTCGGGACTGCTTATACAACAAATATATAAATGAAGAGTTTTCTTTAGATCATATTGCTTCGATTTTAGAATTGCCACTAGATAGTCATGTTGCTAAGGGTCTTGAGCTGACTAAACATAAGCCGAAACTACCGAAATGGGACGCGATAAAACGCTTAAAAGAGTCCGAGAATATGTTGTATCAAAAATATGCTGGGCTGGTAGCGGGCGAGTTGCGTTGTAACAGAGTTGATCTGGACGTTTATTTATGGAGAAAAATTGGCATTGGTGCCCTTAAAAATATTTAACAAAGTCGAGCACATCGCCCCAGCAAGCTGGGGCTGGACCTCGCTATCGCTCGGCCCGTTTCAGCGGCGTTAGCTTTCGGAGTTATTGCAAAACATGGGTAAAAATCAGTCTCTAGATGATGTGGTTGTACTCGATACAAATGCGATCATAAATATTGCTAAGAAAAATGATTGGGAAAAGGCAATTACTCGCCTTGTATCTCAATACAAAATTGTTATTCCAACTCCTGCACTTTACGAATTTGAACTCTTTAAGCACAAGAGCAGTGATGCTGAAAAGGAACTCCTCGGACTTATATCTAAAGCAAAGAGGCATGATTGCATGAGCTTTGAAATGGGTAGAAGGGCTGGGCAAGTTCCTAATGGTCTGTACATTGTCAATCCATCACATCATGAGTGGCAAGCAGCAACAAATAGAATGTCAAAGCACATAGAGCTAAATGGGCTACAGTCTAGCGGCATTAAAAAGAGGCACATGGATCATATAATATACTCTACAGCTAGGAATATATTCGCAACCATTTGCACTGACAATGCTAAAGATTTCATAGATATTGCTGGCATAGCAGAGGAAATTGGCTGGCATGATAGTGCAATGACAGTTAAGTCTTTAAGTGATTATCTTGACAATCAATAAAGCTAAAAAGCAGTTGTAGTCGCCGAGAAATACGCGGCTGGGACGGCTGACGCTATGCTCCAGCCGTCCCTAAACTGGGCGTTATAGCGTTTAATAAAATGAAGATATTTACCCTGGCGTTTTCATTGTTGGTATTAACCAGCTTCTTTTCTGCGAGCTCGGCTATAGTCGGAGAAGGTCCAGTTGTCGTGGTATACGGGTTTCCTATTCCTTGGCATGCGCGTGGAGTCGCGTTTTCATTAGAGGATTTTGTCTTTGTCGGACCGCTTTTTATTAGCTTTCTTATTTTCTTAGGCGTATCTTTTTTGACGCTCACCTATTCATTTAAGGTCTACGAAAATGAGATTCAGAAAAGACATAAATCTTTTGAGTTTGTGTTTTGGTCTGTATGTGGTTTCTCTAGTATTCTAGGGCTGCTACCTTTCATTGCTGATAAAGTGTATTTTTCTTGGTGGTTTTACCCGGGCTTGCGATTCATGGGATATCTAGATGGTGGCGTCGCATAACCAAACAATGCAACCGACGGCTAAGCTTGTGCACTTTTTGCGCTTTCGCTACGCTCCATTATCGCGCAAAAAATGCAAAACTTAGCCGCGGCTGATTGCGGCGTTATACGCGAAAATAGCTCGGTCATGAAATCAGAATTAGAGGATTAAAAGTTTGTACTATCGTTACAGGCCATTTTCTGAATTAAGCATCAAGGAACTCATGTATAGTGAGCTGTTTCTTGCTTCAACGGAAGAGTGTAATGACCCTTATGACAGCAAAGGGTTCTATGAGTTTACTGGTCGCCAGGATTACTGGGAGAATCTCGTAAATTTACTTGTAAGAAAGATAGGTAATAACAATGTAAGTGGCCTGCAAATAAAGGAGGTGGCGGGCAAAATTTCGTCTTTGTGTCCTCTGACCTATGACGAGGCATTGCTGCTAGATATATCACGGTTGTGCTTTGAAGTATTAAAAGACTTTACTTTGTCTCAAAGTCTTGCGGCTTGTTTTAATCAACTTTTGAAAATTTACAAACCAGAACCAAGTTATTTTGCCTGTTTCTCAAAAGCAGATAACGATCCTCTAATGTGGTCGCACTATGCCTCGCAACACCAAGGTTATAGCCTTATATTTAAGCCTATTGACGGGAAGCTAAGGCAATATCCTCCTCTCAAGAAACGCTCTATTAGCCGAAAGACGCCTAATGGACTCGCCCAAAATAGTAGTTACGGATTACCTGAAAGTTTCAGCTTCCAAGAAGTTATTTATCAAGAGGAAGTCAAGTCCTTGTGCGGATTCCATAGGCTCCCAGTGGCGGTTATAGGAGGGGATCTCCCTGAAGAAGAAAGAATTAATCTAATAACATTACAATCTGAACAGTTTTTGCACAAGCATATTTCTTGGGATTATGAGCAGGAAGTAAGAGTTTCAATATCTCCTAGAATGTCTTGGATTTTCGGTAAGAATATAGAATTAAGCTCGCTAGAACGATTGTTTTATTATGAGCCAACGCAATTAGTGGGTATTATTTTTGGTGCTCGAATGCCAAAAGGAAATAAAGATAGGCTGATGGAAGTTCTCCTTTATCGTCAAGAACAGCTTTATAGGTCAGAAGACCACGAAAGAATAATGTTTGAGTTCGCTGTTTTTAATGCCCGCCTTTCTGGATCTAAAAGAGAAATTCAAGTAGAAATTGACAAGATGATTTCTAGTGGTCAGGAAATTGACAAATCGCACAAAAACTTCGAGCACGCTTATGATAGATGGAGGAATGGCTGGGGCATTAAATTTGAGGGAAACAAGTCTAACCGGATACAAGTCCTTGGATGAAAAAGCGTATAATAAGGCGCTTCTGCCGGAAAATTTTTCCGCTACGCTCCAAAATTTCCGCAGAGCGCGGCGTTAGAGGTCCAACTTCCCCACCAAAAGTAGACACCTCATTACCAAATAAAGAGGTGCTTGACCGTGAGTGGAAGAAGTGATTTGCCCTTTTTTCCGGGCAAGATCACATTGATCTATGCGTCAATTGCGTCGAAAAATGAGCTGTTATCTGCAGAAAAACTCTGGAATTTCGGTTGTGGTTAGTCCAGACTCCGCACCCTTTTTGCAGCTTAGAAAGAGGGCAGCTCTAAATGCGGATCGCGATTGCCATAATAATCCTCTCCATCACCGGATGTGCAACCTATAACCCGACCATGACCTTCACTCGAGAAGAATTGTCTGAAGATGCGCGGGATGCCCTGTTTGCGCAGGACAAGAGCGAATGTGTGGATGCAACCCTGTCCGTATTCGGGGACAGCCCGGTATTCGGTGTCTATTCTGAGCCGTACAGCGGGCACGACGGTGGCTACTACTCAGTTGTTGCGCAAACCAATACAAGTGTCCAGGAGCAGAAATATATGAAAGATACAGAATCCCTTAGCAAGCTGAAAAGCCAGCGCGACACCATGTATGTCCAGTGCATGGAGACGCGCGGGTGGCATAAAACAAGCCTCTGATTTCCAGAGGCGTTTCTCGCGTTCTTGAGAACAAGAGCATCACCGAGGACACGCCAATCGAGGTGTCGCAATCTCTGCGTCACTCCTGATAACGAATCTCCACAATATAAAAAGTCACCCACTCTTCGTCGACCATCAGCTCCACCTCATCATCCAGCCGCCGCCCGAGCAGGGCGCGGGCCACCGGTGAGTCCATCGAAATAAGTCCCTCCTTCACATTGAACTCATCCGGGCCGACGATGCGGTAGCAGCGCGTATTTTCGTCGTCGTCTTCGAGCGTGACCCAGGCACCGAAAAAGACCTTGTCGCGGTCTTCCGGCAGACGGTCGACCACGGTGATCTCTTCCAGGCGCTTGGTCAGAAAGCGCACGCGGCTGTCGATTTCGCGCAGGCGTTTCTTGCCGTAGATATAGTCGGCGTTTTCCGAGCGGTCGCCCAGTTTGGCCGCGTCGCTGACGGCCTGGGTGACCCGCGGGCGTTCCTCTTCCCACAGGAATTTCACCTCGGCGCGCATACGCCGCGCGCCTTCCGGGGTGATATAGCGGGAACCGCGCGGGCGCGGTGGTCTCCATCGTCCCATATTCTTAGTTCCGGTCTCTCAATCCAGGTTTTCGATGGTGATGCCCGGGCCGGGCTGCGGCAGCGGGAACTTGAATACGCGGCTGTAGAATTCCAGCTCGCCTTCCAAAGCCATCTTGATCGCATCGCCGCCGCGGAAGCCGTGGCCCTCGTTTTCGAAGGTGATATAGGCCACCGGGATCCCCTGGTGTTTCAGCGCGTCGACCATGGTCTGTGCCTGGTTGGGCGGCACCACCTTGTCTTCCAGGCCCTGGAAAAAAATCACCGGGCAGCTCAGCTGCTCCACGTGTTCGATCGGCGAGCGCTGGCGGTAAACTGCCTCTGTGTCCGGCCAGGGGCCGACCAGTTTGTCCAGGTAGCGGGATTCGAATTTGTGCGTGTCGCGCGCCAGTGTGGTCAGGTCGCCGATACCGTAGTGGCTGGCGCCGGCCTTGAAGGTACTGTGGAAGGTCAGGGCGGCCAGCACGGTGTAACCGCCGGCACTGCCGCCCTTGATCAGCAGCCGCTCGGGGTCGGCGAGGCCCTTGGCTACCAGGTATTCGGCACCGGCGCAGACATCCTCCACATCCCAGATGCCCCAGTTGTCCTTGAGGCGGTCGCGGTAGGCGCGGCCGTAGCCGGTGCTGCCGGAATAGTTGACGTCGAGGATGGCAAAGCCGCGGCTGGTCCAGTACTGGATCTTCAGGTTCAGCCCGGCGCAGGTGGCGCCGGTCGGCCCGCCGTGGCTGAACACGATCAGCGGCGGCAGCTCGCCGTCCGGGGCGGTAAACGCGGGATTGTGCGGCGGATAGTAGAAGCCGTGCACGCTGCGTTCACCGGCGGGGAATTCGATCGCCTGGGCGAGGGAAAATAGGTTGTCGGACAGATCGCAGCGGTTGCTGCTGGCGATCTGGCTGAACTGGCCACTGTGGTTATCGTAGGCCACCACCGCCGGAAACTGGCTGGCGCCGGCGGCGATCATGACCGCCTTGTGGCTTTCGCAGCGCAGGCTTTCGATATCGCAGTAGGGCGCGTCCAGCCGTTTGTGGCTGCCGCTGTGGATGTCGAGTACCGCCAGGTGCCAGCGCCCGCCTTCGGTGTAGGTGCACAGGATCTCGTCGGAGTTCAGGAAGCCGTAGGTGGACATGCCGAACACCCACTGCGGTGTGGCGAATTCGGCTTCGAGGGCCCACACCGGCTTGTCGTCACCGCGGCGATACAGGTTCCACCAGTTGCTGCGGTCGGACACATAGAAGAGTTCGCCTTCCGGCGACCACTGCGGCTGGAAAATGGATTCGTCGGCGCCGCCGGCGGCCACGTCAGTGTGCTGCGGTTGCCCATCGTCATCCAGTTGCGCCAGGCACAGCTCGGTGGCGTCCCAGGGCATGTTCGGGTGCTGCCAGCGCAGGAAGCTGAGCTGCTTGCCGTCGGGGCTCAGTGCCGGGTTGGAATAGAAGTCGGCGCCCTCGGCCAGTATCGCCGGCGTTGAGCCCAGCGGACTGTCGAGATCAATGGCGAGGATCCGCGCGCGGGGTTCGCCGTCGCCGGAACAGTCTTCCTGCACGCAGAGCAGGCGGTTGCGGCGGCGATCCAGGTGCAGGTCCGCGTAGCGGTAGTCGCCCTCGGCGGTGATCGCCTCGGGTACCGGGTTGTCCAGCGGCATGCGGTACAGGCGCTGGTCGTCGGCGAGCGCGAAATAGACGGTATCGCCACTGACCAGGTAGCTGGCGCCGCCGTATTCGTGCGCCTTGGAGCGGATACTGAGGGGTGCCGGAATCACATCGCGGCGGCCATTATGGGGGCAGTGCTGAACCAGCACAGAGCGGCCTTTTTCTGCGGGGCGTGACTCCAGCCAGTAATAGCGCCCGTCCACCAGGCTCGCTTCGCCGAGCCGCACGCTGCCCTGTACCAGCAGGTCGGCGTCGATGTCGGATTTCCAGCTGCCGTAGGGGGCGGTGTGCACGCTCGCATTGTCGCTCATGGGGTTCCTGTCCTCGCGTTTGTTGTGCGGCGCATTCTGCCGGTGCCACGGGGGAGTGACAAGCCGCCTTTATCCAGCGGATGTGGTCTATTGAACGGTTTGAGTGGCAGTGACGCTACCGGGTGCCGCTTTGTGAGACACGCCGTGAACCCATCCTTGGGGGCTTTAATCGCCATCCATGGCTCATAAAGTCTCACAAAGCGGTAGCCGGTAGCGTCACCTTCGCGGCAAGTGCTGTTGTGACTAGCGGAGCCCGCCGCCTGCATTCTTTCTCTCGTCTTCGGCCTATGCTAGCCTGCACCAAGCAAGCGCTTGGTAAATGGCGCAATAGGTTGCCTGTAAGAGGTGCCTGCAAGAATTGCCTGACACAAGAAAGATAATGCAGGAGAAGCGTCCATGTCTGATGAAGTGGTCATTACCTGCGCCCTGACCGGCGTGCTGACCAACCCGCAACAACATCCGGTGCCGGTGACGCCAAAACAAATGGCGGCGTCGGCGCGCGAGGCCTACGACGCCGGCGCTTCGGTGATGCATATTCACTTCCGCGCCCAGGAGGAAGGCAAGGGCCATCTGCCCAGCTGGGATCCGCAGGTGGCGCTGGCGATTGCGGATGAAATCCGCGCGGCCTGTCCCGGCGTGATCCTGAACTTCACCACCGGCACCATTGGCCGCGATCAGCAGGGGCCGTTGGATTGCATTCGCGCCGGGCGCCCGGAAATTGCCGCGTGCAATGCGGGTAGCCTCAATTATCTGAAGGCGCGCTCCAACGGCACCTGGGCCTGGCCGCCGATGGTATTCGAGAATCCGGTGGACAAGGTCGAGGAGCTGCTGGCGGTGTGCCGCGAGACCGGTACGCGGCCGGAGTTTGAGTGTTTCGACCTGGGCATCGTGCGCTCGGTGGGCATGTTTGCCGATGTGGGTATGGTGGACGCGCCCAACTACAACCTGGTGATGGGCGTGGCCTCCGGCATGCCGGCGGATCCTGAACTCCTGCAGCTGTTGCCGAAGTACATGAAGCCCGGCGCGCTGTGGCAGAGCACGGTGATCGGTCGCGAGGAGATCTGGCCGGTGCATCGCAAAACGGCGGAGCTGGGCGGACACCTGCGCAGCGGCGTCGAGGACACTTTCTACCTGCCCGATGGCGTGCGCACCAGCGGCAATGGCCAGCTGATCGAGGCGCTGGTCGGGATTGCTGAGGAAGCGGGGCGTAAGGTCGTGTCGCCGGGGCGTGCGCGCGAGCTGTTTTTGTGAGTCGGCGTAGTCCGGGCACCTATCCCGCATAGTCTCCGGATGTTAGCTGGGAAACTGTCCTTCCCGGGTTTATGTTCGTCCACGCGAGCGGGCGACCATTCGTGCGGCATGTACGGGGCCGTTCATCGTGGATTGGTCAAGCCTGCTCAGGTTTGTGCAACTTGAGAAAGAGCGCCAGTGCCCCCACGAGGGCCGCAGAGCTCAAGATAACGGCGATGGCAATATAGATGCGGTCATAAGCGCCCTCTGAATTGTATTTTATGATCAGGATCAGACCTTCCAGGGCGAGCGCGCAGGCGACGGTAGCGATAAACCGGGGCACTCCGCGGCGCAATGACTCGTTGGTAAAACGCGTCGCGTCCGTCGGGTGTGGCGTCGAGAGTTCCGAGTCAATGACTAACGCCAGCTCGAAAATCGTCAGGGCGACAACCAGATTACTGACGGTCTTGACGAAAATCTGCGTGATCGCGTTGAAATCATAGATGTCTTTCAGAAAGAGCACTTCGTGGACCGCATCAATCGTTGTGGCCACAACGATTCCTATCGAGATTAAGGCAAACAGGGTCGCAAACTCGTGTCCATATGCCTTGCGGATAGTGTTTTCGCGAATTGACCTGTACATCATTAGCTGCCTTGGAAGTGTCCACAAGGAAGTTCGCTGTTGAATTGTTCGCCGGCGCTGACGCGATCGCGATCTTGTATGCAGCATAGCCAACAAAAGAAAAATACGACATCTGCAGGGTTGGTCGGATCCCACGCGAAGTAGGGTTTGTGAAACTTGCCTTCAATTTCCCATATTGATAGCGGTTGCGTTTTTTCGACCGCCGGGACACTGTACTTTTATTCCGCATGCCCGGTTGTCGGCTAGTCTTTATTGCACAGGCAACTTTTTGCGCCAACCGCGTCTGCGCGGCAGGCGCCTGTGCGGGAGCGGGCGATGCAGGGCTTTCTGGATACCTTTGCGCATTTTGTCGACTGGGGCAATGCGATCACCTGGGGCGGACTCGGTGGCTTCTGGTGGCTGGGCATCCTGATTGTGGCACTATTGCCGGCGGGGCTCTATTTCACCTGGCACAGCCGCTTTATCCAGTTTCGTCACTTCGGCCATATGCTCCACGTAATGCGCCTGAGCCTGCGCAAGGAGCACGGCGATTCGGTGTCGTCCTTCGAGGCCTTTGCCACCAGCGCTGCGGCGCGGGTCGGTACCGGCAATATCGCCGGCGTGGCGGTGGCGATTACCGCGGGCGGCCCGGGGGCAGTCTTCTGGATGTGGATCGTGGCCTGGGTGGGCATGGCCACCAGCTTTGTCGAAAACACCCTGGCGCAGGTCTACAAGGAGCGCGGCGAGGAACACGGTACCTTTCGCGGCGGGCCGGCCTACTACATCGAGAAGGGGTTGGGGCATAACTGGAAATGGCTGTCGGTGCTGTTTTCCATTTTCCTGGTGATCTGTTTCGGTTTTGTCTTCAACGCGGTACAGGCAAATGCGATGGCGTCGGCGATCCACGGCGCCTGGGGGATCAATCCGCTGTTAGTGGGCGCGCTGGTGGCCATTCTGGCAGCGATCATCGTATTCGGCGGCATTCACTCGATCGGCCGCTTCGCGGGCATCGTGGTGCCGTTTATGGCGCTGGCCTACATTCTGGTTGCCCTCTATGTAATTTTCACCAACCTGGGGGAGTTGCCACAGGTTTTCGCGCACATATTCGGCAATGCCTTTGGTATGGAGCAGGCGGGAGCGGGGGCCTTTGGTGCGGTGGTGGCCAACGGTATCAAGCGCGGTCTGTTTTCCAACGAAGCGGGGATGGGTTCGTCGCCGAACGTCGGTGCCGTGGCGGACGTCAAGCACCCGGTCATCCAGGGCTATGTGCAGATGGCCTCGGTATTTCTCGATACCATCCTGATCTGCACCGCCACGGCGTCGATCATTCTGCTGGCGGATATGCATTCCGTGGGCACCGTGGAGGGTGTGACACTGACCCAGGACGCGCTAGCCAGCGAGGTAGGTAGCTGGGGCGGCAGTTTTGTGGCCATCGCGCTGCTGTTTTTTGCCTTCACCTCGATTATCGCCAACTACTACTACGCGGAAACCAATATCTTCTTCCTCTGGCATACGCGCACCTCGATCTTCTGTTACCGCGCGCTGTATATCCTGTTTATCCTCTTCGGTGCCTGGATTGCCGCCAGCGGGCGATCGGACAACTTCGCGCTGTTGTGGAGCATGGCGGATATGTCGATGGGCTTTATGGCTTCGGCCAACCTGCTGGCGATACTGTTGCTCTCCGGTGTGGCGTTCAAGGTGCTCGGTGACTACGAGGCGCAGCTGGCCAAGGGGATTGCGGAACCGGTGTTTGATGCGCGCCAGTACAATATCAAAGGGGTGCAGCACGATGTTTGGGATGGGGGAGGCGCGTGATGGAATGCAAAGCAGGGGTGCCGCGGCTATGCCCTTTTCTGCATTCCTCACTAAAGCTTTAATGTAATCCCGGCTAATCTGCCTCGATCTGCACCAGCAGCTGCCCACCGCGCACCTGGTCACCGGTGCCGGCAGCGATGGTCGCGATAGTGCCATCGCGGTCGGCTTTCAACGGATGCTCCATTTTCATCGCCTCCATGACCGCCAGCGTTTCCCCGTGTTTTACCGCCTGTTGCGGCTGCACCAGTACTTCGACGATACAGCCGTCCATCGGCGCAGTAATGCGGCCATTGCCGGCGCTACTGCCGCGGTTGGCCGGGGCCTGGGTGGCATTGCGGAACTGCCATTGATAACCGTTGCGGGGCAGGTGCAGTGTGCCGTTGTGCAGGCGGTACAGTTGCCGCTGCTGTGCGCCGTCGATGCGCAGCAGGGCGGCCTCGCTGTCGATGATTTCCACATCGATTGCCGCCTCATTAACGGCGATACGGTAACTGTGAGCGCCGCCGCAGTGCAGCAGGCACTCGTAGGTTTCGTCGCCGTTCTGTAAGCGGTAGTTGAACGGCAGGCGGTGGTCGTCGCTGCGCCAGTTGGCGCGGCCGCTGCGGCGGTCCGCTGCCGACAGGCCGGCCTCGTGCAGCAGCGCCGCGGCCGTGGCCAGGGTTTCCGCATCCGCTGGCGCCGCTGAATTGTCGCGATTGAGATCGGGAAAGACCTGTTCGATAAACGCGGTGGTGGCGCCGCCGCTGCAAAACAGCGGATGCTCGAGAATCTGATGCAGGAACGGCAGATTGTTTTTCGGCCCGATCAATTCCAGCTGCTCCAGCGCCGCGCACAGGCGCCGCCGCGCCTGTTCGCGGTTGTCGCCCCAGGCGATCAGCTTGCCCAGCATCGGATCGTAGTAGGGGGAAACGGCGCAGCCCGCGCGAATGCCGTGGTCGATGCGGATGCCGTCGCCCTGCGGCGCGCGCCAGTGCAGTATCTCGCCGGTCTGTGGCAGGAAGTGCTGCTCCGGGTCTTCGGCGTAGAGGCGCACCTCGATGGCGTGGCCGCGCTGCTGTACCTGTTCCTGCGTGATCGGCAGCGGCTCGCCGCGCGCCACCGCCAGTTGCCACGCCACCAGGTCCAGCCCAGTCACCATTTCCGTTACTGGATGTTCCACCTGCAGGCGGGTGTTCATTTCCAAAAAATAGAAATCGCCGTTGCCGTCGAGCAGGAACTCGACCGTGCCCGCGCCGCTGTAATCGCACGCGCGCGCGGCGGCCACGGCAGCCGCGCCCATTCTTTCCCGCAGCGCCGGGTCGACAGCGGGGGAGGGGGACTCCTCGACGATTTTCTGGTGGCGCCGTTGAATCGAGCAGTCGCGCTCACCCAGGTGGATGGCGTTGCCGAGGTTATCGGCAAATACCTGGATCTCGATATGGCGCGCGTCGATCAATGCCTTTTCCAGAATCAGCTCGCCGCTGCCGAAGGCGCTCTGCGCTTCGCTGCGCGCCGAGCGCAATTGCGCCGGCAATTCATTGCTATCGTGGGCCAGGCGCATGCCGCGACCACCGCCGCCGGCGGCAGCCTTGATCATCAGCGGGAAACCGATCTGTTGTGCCGCCTCGATCAATACGTCGTCGTCCTGGCTGCCCTGAAAACCGGGAATGCAGGGGACGCCGGCGGCGGCGACAAAGTCCTTGGCGCGGCGCTTGTTGCCCATCAGTTCGATGGCCTCCGCCGCCGGGCCGACAAACTGCAGGCCGGCATCACTACAGGCGCGGGCAAAGTCGGCGTTCTCGGCCAGGAAGCCGTAACCCGGGTGCACGGCGGTGGCGCCACTGCGGTGCGCGGCGGCGATGACCTTGCCGATATCCAGGTAGGATTCCGCCGGCGTGTTGCCGCCGATGGCGACGGCGCTGTCGGCGACCTGCACATGCAAAGCATCGCGGTCGGCATCGCTGTGGATGGCGATGGTGCGGTAGCCCTCGGCGCGGGCGCTGTGCGCAATGCGCACGGCAATTTCGCCGCGGTTGGCGATCAGTAGGGCGGGGCGTTCGCCGGATGCTGTTGTTTCGCTCATGGCTGTTTTCCTGCTCAAGACTGCTTCCCCTGCGGTGCTTTGTCCCAGTCCGGCGGGCGTTTCTCGATAAACGCCTGCGCGCCCTCGCGGCCCTCGCCGGCGATCGCGCGGGCAAAATCCCGTGCGGCGCTGTCGAGTAGGCTGCTGAGACTCTCGCGATCACTTGCAGTGGCCGTATTGCGCAGTAACTGTTTGGTGGTGGCCAGTGCGGCGGGTGCGCAGGCGCGGATCGCCTGCAGTTGTTCGTCGAGCGCTGTTTCCAGGTCGGCGCTGTTGTCGGCCAGCTGGTGCACCAGGCCGATTCGCGCCGCCTCGGCGGCATCGATGGCGCGGCCGCCCAGAGCCAGGCGCCGGGCCTGGAACTGGCCCAGGCGCGCGGCGACAAACGGGGCGATTTGTGCCGGCGGCAGGCCCAGGCGGGTTTCCGGCAGGGAGAAGCGCGCACTGTGTGCGGCCAGGCACAGGTCGGCGATACAGGCGAGACCGAAACCGCCGCCCATCACCGCACCTTCGAGTGCGGCAATCACTACGAGGTGGGTATCGTTGAAGCGGCACAGCAGCTCGCCGAAGCGGCGGTTCATGTTATAGAAGGCATCGCTGTCACCGTCGGCAGCCCGCTGCTGCGCACTGAGCATATCGGCGATATCGCCGCCGGCACAGAAGTGGCCACCGCTGCCGCGCAATACCAGCGCGCGCAGGTTTCTATCGGTTTCCGCCGCCTCCAGTTGCTGCAGCAGTTCCTCCACCATCTGCAGGCTCATTGCATTGCGCTGCTGCGGCCGGTTCAGGGTGATACAGCGGGCGTGGCCGCGGTCTTCGATGAGCAGGGTTTGCATTTTTCCTGCCCTCACGCGCCGGTCTTGCGCCGGCCGGGCAGTATGCCCATCAGTTTGCAGATGATGCCGAGCATCACCTCGTCGGCGCCGCCGCCGATCGCCGTCAGGCGGCTGTCGCGGTAGGCGCGGTTGATCGACGTTTCCTCGATATAGCCCATGCCGCCCCAGAACTGCAGGCACTGGTCGGGAATGCTGCGCGACAGGCGCCCGGCCTTCAGTTTGGCCATGGAAGCGAGGGTGGTGACATCCTCGCCGCGCACATAGGCCTCCACCGCCTGCCAGGTGAGTGCACGCAGGCACTCTACCTCGGTCTGCATTTCCGCCAGTGAAAAATGGATTGCCTGGTTGTCGAGCAGCGGTGCGTCGAACGCATGGCGCTCGCGAACATAATCGATGGTGGTGCTGACACAGTTTTCCAGCCCCTTGATCGTCAGCGCAGCGCCGGCCAGTCGCTCCTCCTGGAACTGCAGCATCTGCAACAGGAAACCATCGCCCTCATTGCCGATGCGGAAACGCTGCGGCACACGCACATCATCGAAAAATACCGGCGCGGTTTCCGAGGAGCGCATGCCGAGTTTTTTCAGCTTTTCGCCCACGCGCACGCCGGGCGTATTCGCCGGAATAACCAGTAGGGATTTATTGCGGTGCGGCTTGCCCGGGCCGGTGTTGACCAGGGTACAGAAGAAGTCTGCATTGGGGGCGTTGGTGATCCACATCTTGGAGCCGTTGACGATATAGTCGTCACCGTCGGCCACCGCCTGGGTCTTGACACCGGCCACATCGGAGCCGGCACCGGGCTCGGACACGGCGATGGAGGCGATCATGTCGCCGCGCACGGCGGGGGCAAGAAACTCTTCTTTCAGTGCGTCACTGGCGAAATTGGCCAGCGCCGGCGTCGACATCGAAGTCTGCACGGCGATCGACAGCGGCACGCCGCCGCAGTGGGCCGCGCCCAGCTCTTCCAGAAACACGGTTTCGTAGCTGAAGTCCAGCCCCAGGCCGCCGTACTCGGTGGGCTTGCTGATGCCGAGCAGGCCCAGGTCGCCCAGCTTGCGGAACAGCTCGCGGATGGGGAATGCACCGGCCGCTTCCCACTCGGGAATATACGGATTGATTTCCTGCTGCACGAAGTTGCGCACGGTGCGCTGCAGTTCGCGGTGTTCGTCGGTGAGGTACATTATTTTTATCCCGCCGTTATTAAAGAGAATTTGTATCGACCGCTGCTCTTTGCCAGTCCGGCCAGGACGGCCGGACCCGCAAATCGAGCACGCAGTGCTTGATTTGTCGTGGAGGGTTTGCGGACAAGCGTCGCAAACCCGGATTGAAAAGGCCGGGAGGGCCTTTTCAATAACAAATCAGAAGCGCGCAACCCCGAAGCTGTTGCGCCGCGGCGTCGCCGCTTCTGCCTCGCGCCAGATTTCCAGCAGCATGCCCAGCAGCCGGCGCGTGTCGCGCGGATCGATAATGCCGTCGTCCCACAGACGCGCGCTGCAGGCCAGCGCATCGGAGCTGGCCTGCATAAATGCGCTGGTGTCGGTTTCCAGCTTTTGCAGCGCTGCCTCGTCCACCTGGCCGGCGCGCTGCATCTTCTGTTCGCTGACAATGCGCAGTACCTTGCCGGCCTGGGCCGCGCCCATGACTGCGGTACGGGAATTGGGCCAGGCGAAAATAAAGCGCGGATCGAACCCGCGCCCGCACATGGCGTAGTTGCCGGCACCATAGGAGCCGCCGACGACGATGCTGAACTTGGGTACGCTGGCGTTAGCCACTGCCTGAATCATCTTCGAGCCGTGCTTGATGATGCCCTGCTGCTCCACCTCGGTGCCGACCATAAAGCCGGTGGTGTTGTGCAGGAACAGCAGCGGCGTGCCGCTCTGTTCACACAGCTGGATAAACTGCGCCGCTTTGTTGGCGCCCTTGGGTGTGATGGGGCCGTTGTTGCCGATGGCACCGACGGTCTGGCCCTCGATGCGCAGGTGGCCGCAGTAGGTCTGGCGATCGAACTCCGGCTTGAAATCCAGCAGCGCGGAGCCGTCGGCGATGCGCGCGAGCAGTTCGCGCACGTCGTAGGGCTTCTTGCTGTCCGCGGGTACCAGCCCCAGCAGGTCGTCAGCGGGATAGCGCGGCTCGCACCATTCCCCGATAGCGCTGGAGTAGGGTGACTGTTGTAACTGTTGGGGATGGGGCGGCAGGCTGGCGACGATTTCGCGCGCGATGCGAATGCCGTCGGCATCGTCTTCCGCCAGATAGTCGCCACTGCCGGCCTGCTGGCAGTGCATCACGGCGCCGCCGAGACTTTCCGCATCGGCGATTTCGCCGGTGGCCGCTTTCAGTAGCGGCGGCCCGGCCAGGTACATGCCGCTCTGGCCGCGCACCATCACCACGTAATCCGACAGGCCTGGCTGGTAGGCGCCGCCGGCAGTCGCGCTGCCGTGCACCACGGTGATCTGCGGAATGCCCGCGGCCGACATCCGCGCCTGGTTGGCGAAGCCGCGCCCGCCGGGCGCGAAAGTTTCACTGGCGTACATCAGGTTGGCGCCGCCACTCTGCGCCAGGGTGACGATGGGCAGGCGGTTTTCCAGCGCGATCTGCTGCATGCGCAGCGCCTTGTCCATACCCGCCGGGGAAATGGTGCCGCCTTTCACGGCATAGTTGTCGACGCGCACCAGGCAGCGGCGACCGCCAATACGGCCGATACCGCAGATGGCGCCGCCGCCGGCACCGCTGCCGTCGCGGTCGTCGTAGAGTTTGTAGCCGGCCAGGGCGCACAGCTCGATAAACGGCGCGCCGGGGTCGAGCAGGCGGTTCAGGCGTTCGCGTGGCAGCAGCCAGCCGCGCTCGCGGTAGCGCGCGGCTTTGGCCTGTTCGGCGTCGGCGGGTAAACGTTCCGCGTTGCGGAAACGCTCGATCGCTTCCAGCATGGCCGCGCGGTTGTCGTTGAATTCGGCCGCGCTGCTATCCACTTCCGTTGCGAAGGGCTGCATCAGAGTTTGCCCTCTGCTTCCAGTTCCTCGACCACCTGCGGCTTGTTGCGGCGGTGGAAACCGTCAAAGGTTTTGCGGTTGTGCGCCGTGGCGGGCGGCTGCCACAGCGGCGAGTGGTGCTTGAGGCTGGAGCCGCCGTCGATGCGCAGCACCTGGCCGGTGATATAGCTGGCGGCGTCCGACAGCAGGAAACACACGGCGCCGCTGATCTCCGCCTCTTCGCCGAGGCGGTATAGCGGAATGCTGTCGCGGAAGCCTGGCAACAGTTCGCGCAGGAAGGCCGGGTCGTAGGTGTCAAAGCCGCTGGAGAGAATATAGCCCGGCGCCACCGCATTGACGCGCACGCCGCAACGGGCCCATTCCACCGCGGCGGTGTGGGTCAGGTTTTCCATGCCGGCGCGGGCGGCGCCGGAGTGGCCCATCATCGGCATGCCGCCGCAATTGTCGGCGGTGATACTGACGATACTGCCGCCGGTTTCTTTCATCGACTGGCTGAAGGCCTCGCGCGCCATCAGGAAGCCGCCGAGCAGGTTGCTGTTGAACACCGCCTGGAAACCCTTGGCGTTAATCTGCTCCAGTGGTGCCGGGTACTGGCCACCGGCATTGTTGACCAGCCCGTGAATCGCGCCGCGGGCCTGGACTATCTCTGCCACCGTCTCGCGCACCGCTTCCTCATCGCGGATATCCAGGCTGTACTCGCTGCAGGCGCCGCCGTCGGTGCGGATTTCCGCCGCCACTGTCGCCAGCTTGTCGGCACTGCGGCCGAGCAGCACCACGTGGGCACCGAGACTCGCCAGCTCGTGGGCGATACAGCGGCCGATACCGCTGCCGCCGCCGGTGACTATCTGGGTGGTGCCGTCGAAGCTGCCCGGGCGCAGCTGGCTGTGGTAGCTCATGGTGTCGCTTCCGTTGTTATTGTGGCGGCGCTTGCGCCGCAGCCATTGAATGCGCAGAATGGTCTAACGCTACCAAGCAAGCGCTTGGTATTCAATAGGGCGTACCGTCAACAGAGCGTAAGGGGGTAAAAGGCGTGGTCGCGAAGAATACTGCTGCCTTGAGTTCGGCTATCAAGGGGGCCGCTGGCAAGCGCGCGGGAAATATCGATACCGAGTCGCTGTCCGCCGCCGAGCGCGCCGCGCGCTCTGTGGGAAGTGCCGGCGCGGCAACGGAACAGTTGATGGCCGCGCTGGTAGCCGAGGGCGTGTTGACCGCGCCACAAGCGCCGCGCGGGCGCCTGCTCAACGCAGCGGCACGGCTGTTCGAGCAGAAGGGCTTTGCGCGCACCACGGTGCGGGATATCGCCTCCGAGGTGGGGATTCTTTCCGGCAGCATCTTTCATCACTTTTCCAGCAAGGAGGACATACTGCGCAATGTGATGGTCGAGGTGATTCATTTCGCCCATGCGCGGATGGTCTCCGCAGTGGCGCGGGCGTCGTCGCCGCGGGAACAGCTGCGTGCCTGTATTCTGTGTGAGCTGGAGGCCATCCACGGACTGGCGGTACCCGGGTTTTCCATGCTGGTAGTGGAGTGGCGCAGCCTGTCGGATGCCAGCCAGAAGCAGGTATTGAAACTGCGCGATGCCTACGAGGCGTACTGGTGCCAGGTGCTGGCCGCGGCGGGGCGGCGCGGGGCCGATGCGGCGCTGTTGCGGCGCCTGTTAGTGGGGGCGCTGATACACACGCACAGCTGGTTCAAACCCCGCGGGCGCGGCCTGAGCATCGCGCAGCTGGCGGACGAAACACTGCAATTGTTTGCCGCTGCAGAGTGAATTTGCGGCCTGTCGTGAGCAGACAACGACTTGGTACGCGCGGTGGCGACCTGCTTCACGTACGCGATGTGCGCACCACCACCTTTTTCAGTTATGTGGCTATTTCGCTGCGCCGGTGAGAACCAGTACCCACCCCCGGCTGCGGGAATCTTTTAGGCTCCGCTGCGTTCAGTAGCCAAATAGTGACATGGGATGTCACTTCGCAACAGTGGAGCGCACCATGTCTGGCCAGGAAAAATATCAAGTCGTGTCTGCGGGCAAGACCCTGAAGGCCAAGCCGCCTGGAGAGGTTATCGAGGCGGCGGCGCGGGTCTTTGCCATTCCGGCCGCGCAGGCCCGGCGCCTGCTGGTCAAGGGATGGGTGATCAAGGATCAGCTGACCTCCAAACAGGTGGTGGATTACCGCGCGCGGCTACAGCAGATTGGCCTGCGTGTGGAGGTGTTCCCCGCGGGAAAATACGACAACCGCGCACTGGTGGCGCGCATGCAGTTTGCCCAGAAACGCCGCGCCCGCGGCGCCGCAGCCGACACTGGCGTCGGGGCTGTGGAGACCGCGGCGGCGGCCGAGAGTGGCGCAGAGCCAAAGAAAGGCCCCGCAAAGAAAAACACGGCCGCCAACGAGGCCGCCCAGTCGCGGCCCGCTGCACCGTCGCAATCCCCGTCTCCATCTCCGTCTCCCTCTCAACCTCAGTCCGAGACGCAAGCCGACAGTGCGGCGCCGGCGAACACCGCCGGCGGCCGCGCGCGGTCACAGGTCCAGGCTCTGTTCGCGGACCGCGGCGTCGACAACGGTATCTCCACTGGCAGGCGACTGCAGCTGATCGCCGGTACTGTCGCCGGCGCGGTGGTGCCGGGGCTGTTCGCGTTGCTCGCGGTATTCTGCCTCTACAGTGCGGGCCGCGCCCTGTGGCAGATACCCGCGGCAGTGATGGCCGGTGAATTCAGTGCGACCACGGTGATCGGTTGCCTGGTGTCGCTGTTGCTGATTGGTTTTGTTGCAGCACTGTTGCTGTGGCCCTTCTTTTTTAGCGACCGCTTTGACGGTGGTGCCGGACAGGGCGGGCAACCGTTGCCGAAGCAGCGCGCGCAGGGACTCTACCTGCTGCTCGAGGTGCTGGCGGAAAAAACCGGACTGCCGGGTGTGTCGCGGCTGTCGCTGCATGCCGGCGCCGAGGTTGTGGCGGGTCCGGTGGACCTGGCGGCACTGCGCGCACGGCAGTTGCCACTGAGTCTCGGTCTGGGCGCGGTGTGCAGCCTCAGCGGTGGTGAACTGCTGGCCCTGGTGGCGCGTGCGCTGGGGAGCTACCGGACTTCCCTGCACGGCACGACCGCGCGCATGGTGCTGGGCAATGCCCAGCGGCTGCAGAAAATGCAGTGGGCACTGGAGAATGAGCGCACGGCACTGGCACCGCAGGGGCAGTGTCCCGCGCTGCTGCGCCCACTGCACCGGGTGCTGGCGCTCTGCGGGCGGCCATTGATTCCGCTGCTGGATCGGGTGGGCGCTCTGCACTGCAGGTTGAGCGGCGCTGCGGCAAGGCTGTTGGAATGTGAGGGCGATGCCTGTGCCGCGCAATTGCTGGGTAGCGACGGGTTTGTGCGCTTTGCGGAAAAGTGGCACCAGCTGGTGCACGCAGAACTGGTGGTCGCGGAAATCAATCGCGAGGCGGCGGTGGCCGGCCAGCGGCTGGAGGATGTCCCCGCAGCGATTCGCTGGACCCTGGACAACCTCGACAAGGAAACCCGCTCCAATATCGAGCTGGCCATGGCGCAGACCTCCGATGTCTGGGACAGCGCCCAGGCGGCGGATAACGAGCGCGTTGCCCGGGTCGAGGCGCTGGCACTGGAGCCCATGCTGGCGCGGGAGTTTTCGGTGCAGAAACTGATCGACGAACTGCCGGCACTGTGTGTCTCGCTCAGCGCGCAGGGTGACGCCGAGGCGGTGGAAAACCGCAAGCTGCTGTGCGCGAGCAAAGAGTCCGAGGCCTCGCAGCAGCGGGTCGACGAGTACTTCAATCGGCTGCCGCTGCGCGAGTTTCTCCCGCAGGCGATACCGGCGGGTGACGAGTTTGCCGCCATGGACCTGCAGGCATCCATCGACTGGCTGCGCGGCAAGCTAGTGGATGCGCGCGAGCTGGATCAGCGGCGCAGCGAGTTACTGGCGCGCGGCGCCGCGATTCAGCTCGGTGCTGCGCTGGCGCGCCTGCCCGGCAAGATCCAGCCGCAGGACTACTTCCTGAGCGGCGTCACCCCGGCGGCGGCGGATGACAGCCTGCGCGATAACCGCACTCGCTGTGCAGAACTGCAACAGCAATACCGGCAGGTGTTTGCGGTGTTTGTGCTGCGTATCGAGCGCGCAGTGGCGGCGATGGGCGGGGCGGCACAGCAGGCGGCCGGACAGCAGCTGTCGCGGGTGCGCGACTATTCCGCACTGGCTCCGCGGCTGGAAAAAATAAAACGCTACGGCGACATTATCGCCTTGATGATCGAGCGCCTGGCTCTGGACGCCACGCAGCGGGAGCTGGTGCTCAAATTCCACCAGCTGGCAGCAGCGGAACTGGATGCGCTGTTCAGTGCGGTTGATACCAGCACCAGCCTGCGCGAACAGGGCCTGGCCGGCGCGCTGGAAACTCGGATCGGTCGGGCGCCGGCACCGGCGCTGCCGGCGGAGCGCCAGGGCACACTGGATGCCTTGCGGGCGCTGGAAATCCGCTGCAAGAGTGCCGGTGCGGCGGTGATGGAGCAGTACCGGATTCAGCTCGCCGAACTGTTGGGCCTGTGCCTGGAGCGTGAGCGCGCGCTCGATATACGCCCATTGCGGCTGGTGGCCAGCCTCGCCTGACGACTGTCGAGGTTCGAAGGGGGGGTCAGCCGCCTGCGAGTTTCACCTTGAAATCGCGGGCTTCCAGCAGCGCCTTGAGTTCGGCGCGTTTGTCGCCCTGAATTTCAATCACGCCATCTTTCAGAGCGCCGCCGCAGCCGCAGCGCTTTTTCATTTCCGCCAGCAGCAGCTTCAGCTCCGCGTCGGTACCCGGCAGGCCGCGCACGCAGGTGACGCCCTTGCCCTTGCGACCCTTGGTCTCCCGCTGTATCCGCACGAAGCCGTCACCGCTGTGCCGGCGCGGCGCCTGTGCTTCCTCTTTGATGCGGCCGCGGTCGGTGGAGTAGACGAGGCGGCTGTCTTTTTTCATAACGGCAACTTCCGGCTAGAGAGTCTGGTTGGTGGCGTGTGAGCGCGCAGAGGTTAGCGGTAAGTGGCGGCAGATGCCAGCGGCGCCTGTGGCAGCCGCGGCGCACTGGCGCTATATTAACCCGGCAACTGAACAGGCTGCCGGGCGCAGAGGTGGCGGCACTGCCGCCAACCAATCCGCGGGCGCGATGGAGACTTTATGCCACAGACCGGTGTGCGCAAATGGCTGAACGAAGTGATCTTCGGTACGGATACCCCGGCCGGCAAAGCCTTCGATGTCTTTCTGATCTGGGCGATCCTGGCCAGCGTGGCCCTGGTGCTGATGGTCACGGTAGAGCGGGTTGGCTCCCGCCACCGCGAAGTGTTCTTCCTGCTGGAATGGGTTTTCACCGGTCTGTTCACAGTTGAGTACATGCTGCGCATCTACTGTTCGGTGAATCGCCGCGCCTATATTTTCAGTTTCTACGGGCTTGTGGATCTGATGGCGATACTCCCCAGCTACCTGGCCCTGATTTTCACCGGCGCCAGTACGCTGCTGGTGATCCGCATGCTGCGGGTGCTGAGGATTTTCCGGATCCTCAAGCTGATCCACTTTACCAACGACGCCAACATACTGATGCGCTCCCTGTGGCAGTCGCGGCGCCGGATCCTGGTGTTCTATTCCAGCGTGCTGGTGCTGTGCATTATCTTCGGCGCCATCATGTATCTGGTGGAGGGACCGGCGAACGGCTACACCAGTATCCCCAAGAGTGTCTACTGGACGATCGTCACCATCACTACGGTCGGTTTTGGCGATATCACGCCGCAGACTTCACTGGGGCAGACCATCGCCTCGATGACGATGCTGATCGGTTACTCGATTATTGCAGTCCCCACCGGCATCGTGACGGCGGAGCTGGCCTCGGAGATTAGCCGCGAGCGCAGCCTGCGCCGCTGCGACAACTGCAGCCATGCCGGCCACGACGCGGATGCCGAGTACTGCAAGCACTGCGGCTACAAGCTGGCCGAGGAACGGGTGCTAACGCGCGGCCACTGACGGCTTACCAATTGTCCGGTACGCGCACCGCCACCACTTCCGCCGTCGCGCAGACGCGCCCGTCGCTGGACAGGGTGCACTGCAGCCGGGTTTTCTTGGGGCTGCGCTCCACGATGGTGGCCTCCAGCACGGCCGGTTTGTCGATCGCTGCCGGCGCCCGGTAGCTGACGTCGAGTTTGCCGGTTGCGTACCAGATCTTGTCGCCACTGCCGGTGGCGCGGCCTGCCTGGCGATAGCCGTCGGCGATCGCCGTGCAAATGGTGTGGCAGTCGATCGCAGTGGCAATGATGCCCCCGTTCAGGTAGTGAGTGGGGCCAGCACACTGGTGCGCCTGCGGCACGAACTCGCAGCGGCTGGTGTCGTCGCCGGTCCAATAGCTCTTGATCTGCAGCCCGTTCTGGTTGTGTGGTCCGCAGCCGAAGCAGTGGTTGTCCGGTATCTGGTCCTGGATGGCCGTCTGTTCGCCCATGCTTTACTTCCTCAGTGTGAATTCGAGTCTGCCCCGGGAGGGCGGGGCAATGCTAATGCGGATACCACCCGCATGTCCAAATCGGTAAACTAGCGCGCCTCACTGTGCTGTTGGATGGTTACTCATGGAAATATACGGCTTCTGTGCCCCCGGTTTCGAGGCGCTTTACGACCGCTTTGCGGACAACTTTCGCCACTGCGGCGATACCGGCGCGGGGTTCGCCGTGCGCCAGCACGGTGAACTGATTGTCTCCCTGTGGGCCGGCAGCGCCGACCGCGACGGGCAGGTGCCCTATACCGAGGATACCCTGGCCAATGTCTTTTCTTCCTCCAAAGGCATACTGGCGGTCCTGGCATTGCAGCAGGTGGCGGCCGGTACCCTGGACCTGGATCGTCCGGTCGCCGACTACTGGCCGGAATTTGCCGCCGCGGGCAAGGAGGGCGTCACCGGGCGCCAGCTGCTGTGCCACCGCGCGGGGCTGGTGGCCTTCCGGGAAAAGGTCGCCGACAACCTGATCTACGACTGGGATGCTGCCTGCGCACAGGTCGCCGCTACCGAGCCCTGGTGGCCGCCCGGTTCCCATCAGGGCTACGCGCCATTTCTGTATGGCTGGAGCGTCGGTGGCCTGATCGAGCGCGCTGCCGGTCAATCTCTGCGAGATCTCTATCGCACGGGCCTGGCGGCACCGCTGCAGCTGGATGGCGGTTACGGCGCGCACGGGCATCACTCCACGCGTATCGCCGACGTCGCGCCGCTCAAGCAGCCGCTGCCGGAGCTGCGCGAGAACGCGGTGGGCCGCGCGATCAAAGAAGAGCGCGGCGGGCCGGTGGCGCAGGCCTTCACCAACCCGGTCAGCCTGATGATGGGCACCAACAACGACGCCTGGCGCCGCGCGCTGATTCCCGCTGCCAATGGCCATTTCAGCGCCCGCGACCTGGCGGCGGTGTATGGCGACCTGGCACAGGATGTGCCGACGCTGCTGCCGCCGGCACTGGTAGCGGATGCTACCCGCGAGCAGAGCTGCGCGCGCGATGCAATCCTGCAGGCGGAGGTGCGTTTCGGCAGCGGCTTTATCCTCAGTGGCAGCGCTGCGGATCTGCGTTTCGGCAGTGCACGGGGATTCGGGCACCCCGGGGCCGGCGGTAGTGTGGGCTTTGCCGATCCGGAAAACGGGATTGGCTGCGGCTACGTCACTACGCGCCTCGGGCAGAGCCTGTTTATGGATCGCCGCTGTGTGTCACTACTGGAACAACTGTACGGGTTACTGTGATGGATAAGACGCTGAACAACCTGGCGATGCGTGTCGAGGAGCTGGAGAGCCGCGTGGCCTTCCAGGAAGATACCCTGTCGCAGCTGAACGATGTCATTGCGGCACAGGATGTGCAGATCCGTGGGTTGGTGGCACGGCTGAGGGAACTCGGCGACAGATACCGGGATCTATCCTTCGAGCTGCAGACGGGCGACAAGTCCGGGCAGGAAAAGCCGCCGCACTACTGAGGGGGCAGGCATCGACCGATGAGACCGGATGCGCTGCACCCGTGTAGCACGAACGTACTCTAATAGTCGAAGGATTGGGTTTCAGTTTCTGTCATTTAAAATTTTTCTAAAAAAATTATTTGCAGGCCCCGCATCAACCATTGACAAGCTTTTTCCACATCGCGTAGTAGCGTTCGGCACAAGTTAGTCACAGCCGCAAAATTGGTACGCCGCGGCGCGGAAATCTTGTAAGTTATTGTTTTATAAGCAAAAAATAGGCGCGTTTAAAAAGTGCGCAAAATGCTGGAACCCAGCCAAGACGCCGCATGGCGCGCTCTGTTGCCGTTTAGTGCACAGAGTTATCCACAGAATATGTGGACGGCCTGCAGGCTTGTCGGTGTGTGACAAAGTTTCTTTCGGCGGCTGCAGTGGCGGCCAAACGTTGGGCTTGCACGCGAGCGACTGCACAAATTTGCACGGTGATCGGTAGACCTCGGCGTCGTTTCCGCCTAGGCTTCCGTACCGAACTGGGGCGACCGGTTCAGCTGCGAGTCAGCTGAACCGGTCGATACTTCCCTCCCGATTCCGGTAGCAGTGATTTGCAGTGTGGCGATCGGTTTTTGCCGTTACTGCGGAATGACTGTTTACCTCTAGACACCCGTTGTTCCGATATAAAGCGTTAGGAGAACCTTACATGAAAAAATGGGTAGCAATTCTCGCCCTGGGCTCGCTGGTAGGCTGCAGCACGCTCGACCCTTACACTGGCGAAAGCAAGACCAGTAATGCGGCCAAGGGTGCCGGTGCCGGTGCTGTGGCGGGTGCCATCATCGGTGCAGCGACGGCGAGCAAAAAGGATCGCAAGAAGGGCGCGATCACCGGTGCTCTCGGTGGCGCGGCCATCGGTGGCGGTATCGGCTACTACATGGACCGCCAGGAGATGGCTCTGCGCCAGCGTCTCGAAGGCACTGGTGTGCGTGTACAGCGTGAGGGCGACAATATTCGCCTGATCATGCCGGGCAATATTACCTTCGGCAGCAACAAGTCGAATATCCGCACCGACTTCTACGACACCCTGGACTCTGTGATCCTGGTGCTGAAAGAGTTCGACCAGACCGCTATTCGCGTCAGCGGCCACACCGACAGCACCGGTTCCGACGTCTACAACCAGACCCTGAGTGAACAGCGCGCCCAATCTGTCGCCAACTTCTTCACCGGCCGTGGCGTAGCCTCCGGACGTGTGCAGGCGGTGGGTTACGGCGAACGCTACCCGCTGGCCAGCAATGACACCGAGGCTGGCCGCCAGGCCAACCGCCGTGTAGAGCTGGAGTTGCTGCCGCTCAAATAATATGAGACAAACGGCAGGGTCCACGCCCCCGCACTGACGGGGATCGCGGGCCCGACAACCGGTATCCAATCCGGTGAAGAGAAAAGGGCACTGCGGTGCCCTTTTTTTGTGTCGGCGCCAATATTTTGTGGCGACGCCAGCGTGATTACGAGCGCGGGCAGCAGGCACGGACAAGGACAGGGAAAATGGCAAACGGGAGAGAAGCGAGATGAACAAGGCTTGGATGCGATCCGGCTGTGTGGCCGCGGGCCTACTGCTGGGCTGGGCCTGCAGTTTGGCGCCACTTGCCGATGAAACACCCGCAGCGGCGCAGAGCGCCGAGGTGGGCGAGGACGATCTCGGTGCCCGCTACGCCGCCGCCGATCTGGTGGCCGAGGTGCAGATTGCCGGGGTCCACCGCGATGTCGACAACGCCCTGTCGGAACCGGGCATGACGGCGATACTTGGCTATGTCTATTCCGCCGTCTCGCGGCAGGTCTGGAAGGGCGAGGCCAACCGCCTGATCGCGTTCCGCCTGGGGCTCGATGCCTGTGAAATAAAGCTGAAAAAGGGCGGCCGCTACCTGATTTTCGCCAGCCCCGACAGCTTTGGTCGCCTGCAACTGCACAGCTGCAAGGCGGCGGTGCCGGAATCCGAGGCGGGCCCGCTGGTGGCCCGAATCAAGCAGATCCAACAACCGGGCTGAATCCCTCTACCCGGCGGCGATCAGCAATTTCAGCATCGCTGCCGTCCCCCTGTGCTCTCTCCTTTGATCATTGAGAGCTGCTGCCGCTCTGCGGCATAAAACCTGCCGCTCTAACAATCTCCTTTTTTACAGCAATCCATACTGGCGTAGAGGAATAATGTTCCTTGAAGAACCCCATTGGCGGGTTATTCTTATCAATATTGGCGTCAACTTCTTCTGTAAAGTTTCAGATGGTGAAGAATCGCTTGGTGCCATGGAGCGGCAGGTGGGCATACTGCTCTCTGTATCTCAAATTCTGCAACAGCCAGGGGTCACAAGGTGGGTTTATGAAAAAGCTACTGCTTCCACTGATTATTTTGCTGCTGATTATTGGTTACTTCATGTCTCGCGGTGGTCATCACGAGGCCAAGGATGCATACAAGTCGCTCGAGAAGCCGAAGAGCGAGAACATGCAAAACCAGGATCAGAACCAAAACCAGAACCAGTCCGAAGAGGAGATGTCGACGCCTCCCGACCAGATGGGAGACGAGCCGGATTCCAACATGCAGAGCGACCAGCCGGATACCACACCGCCCGGTAGCCAGGACAACATGATGGACAAGAGTAAAGACGCGGCCAAAGACATGGGTGACACCATGAAAGGGGCCGCGGAACAAGCGGGTGAGGAAGTCGACAAAGCGGCTAAAAAGGCGGGTGAAGCGGTGAAAGATGCCGGTGAAGCCACCAAGGATGCGGCCGAAGATGCGATGGACAAGATGAAGGGCAAAGACGACGAACCACAGAACTGAGTTTCGTTTTCCCCACTGGCGATTGGGGGCCGGGGGCTGCCTTGAGGGCGGCTCCCGCCTTGTTATATAGGCTGGGCCAGTTTTTTCAGCAGCCTGTTTGTAGCTGAGTCCGATGATTGAACACCACTGGTACCGGGAACATCAGGTTCTCGAAATGCAGCCTCGGGATCCCTTGAGTCGCGAGGATTTTGCCATTCTTGCGGGGCAGGTGAATCCTGTCCTTGTGACACACGGGCGCCTGCTGGGGCTATTGATCGATACGGGGCACTTCCGGCACTGGGATCAATTTGCCGAAATGCTCGATTACTGCCGCTTTACCCGCGATCAGCACCGTCATATTCACAAGGTCGCCGTGATTGCCGATCGCTCGCTGCTCGCGTTCATGCCGCAGTTGGTCAATCACTTTGTGGGTGCCGAGGTGCGTCCGTTTGCCGTTGATGAGCGGCGCGAGGCGCTGGAATGGCTGGGCGCGCCGGGTTAGCATCCGCGTGAAACAGTCACGACGGATTCGATGTGGAAATTCCCCTGGCCAAGCGCCTGGCCGTAGTCGCGGCGGAACCCTTTGCGGTGGCCGCTGAAGCCCTGGCGACAGAATTACAACTGCCGTTTCTCGGCGATCTCTCTCCCAAGCATCTGGATGCACCGGCCTACGTTCTGGAGCTCGGCGAGCGGCTGCAGCTGTGCGCCACCGGGCGCGGTGCGCCGGGCCCGGTCGCGGTGGATTTTGTCTCGGGAGTGGCGGCGCACCGGCGCAAATACGGCGGTGGCAAGGGCCAGTCAATCGCCAAGGCGGTGGGTTTGCGCGGGGGTTTTTATCCGCGCGTACTGGATGCCACGGCGGGGCTGGGGCGCGATGCCTTTGTGCTGGCTTCGCTCGGTTGCGAAGTGACAATGCTCGAGCGCAATCCGGTAGTGCGCGCGCTGCTCGACGACGGTCTGCAGTGGCTGCGGCGTGCGGCTGCGGACGATACGGAGCTGACGGCGATCGCTGCGCGCCTGGTGCTGGAGGAGTCGCTGGAGCCGGCGGCGCAGTGGCTGGCCCGGCAGGCGCCGGAATCGCAGCCGGTGGTTTACCTGGATCCGATGTTCCCGGAGCGGGGCAAGAGTGCCAAGGTGAAAAAAGACATGGCGGCTTTTCATGCGCTGGTGGGCGCAGATGAAGATGCGGACGCGCTGCTCGCGCCGGCGCTGGCGGCCTGCTATTACCGCGTGGTGGTCAAACGCCCCAAGGGTGCGCCTTATCTGGCCGGGCAAAAGCCGGCGCTGGAGCTGGCAGGCAAGTCGGGGCGCTTTGATATCTACACCAAACACGGTGTGCCGGGGTGACTGCGGGCCAACACTTTTCGCTGTTACGGCGCTGGCTGGTCACTCTGTAGCGGCGTGGGTGGCGGCGCCGCTGCCGGTAACCGTTTGTTCAACAGCCTGATCGGCAATCGTTGCTCAAACGGTTCCGCGCATCGCCGCCTTCACATCTGGCTCTGTGGTTCCTTAGATCTGCAATTGTAGGGTGCGCCGTGTGCACCACCGAAAGTTCCTGAATGGATCGGTGGCGGCGCCGCTGCCGGTAACCGTTTGTTCAACAGCCTGATCGGCAACCGTTTCTCAAACGGTTCCCGGCATCGCCGCCTGCGCATCGGATTTCGTGAATTTTTCGAGCTGGTACCGTTGGGGAACGCCGTGCACGCCGTCGGGGTTCTGTAGACGGTTCGTTGGCGGTGTCGCTGCCGGTAACCGTTTGTTCAACAGCCTGATCGGTCTAACAGTCGGCCGCTGGCGCTTTTCTCAAACGCTTCCCGGCATCACCGCCCGCGCATTGGGCTTCGCAATTTTTTCGAACTGCAGCCGCAGGGTGCGCCGTGCGCACCACTACGTGGAAGCCCGATCAGCAGTTGACCGCGTTGACCGCGAGCCCGCCCTGGGAGGTTTCCTTGTACTTGCTCTGCATATCGATACCGGTCTGGCGCATGGTTTCGATGACGCTGTCGAGCGGTACGATATGGGCGCCGTCGCCGCGCAGGGCGAGGCGCGCGGCGTTGATGGCCTTGACCGCGCCCATGGTGTTGCGCTCGATACACGGCACCTGTACCAGGCCGCCGATGGGATCGCAGGTCAGGCCGAGGTTGTGTTCCATGCCGATCTCGGCGGCATTTTCGATCTGCTGGTTGCTGCCGCCCTGGACTGCGGCCAGGCCGGCGGAGGCCATGGAGCAGGCCACGCCGATTTCCCCCTGGCAGCCCACTTCGGCGGCGGAGATGGAGGCATTCTTCTTGAACAGCATGCCGATGGCGCCGGCGGTGAGCAGGAATTTCACCACCTGGTCTTTCAGGTCGCCGTGGATGTCCGGGTCGTGGACGAAGTCGACGTAGTAGGCGATGGCGGCGGGAATCACGCCGGCGGCGCCATTGGTCGGCGCGGTGACGATACGGCCGCGGGCTGCGTTTTCTTCGTTGACCGCGAGCGCGTACAGGCTTACCCAGTCGAGAATGGCGAGGCCGTTACGGCGCTCCTCTTCCGACTGCTTGCTGAGTTCGCGGTAGAGCTCTGCGGCGCGGCGGCGCACCTTCAGGCCGCCGGGCAGGGTGCCGTGCTGGCGACAGCCGCGCTGGATCGAGGCGTCCATGACCTGCCAGATATGCCACAGCATTGCTTTGACCTCCGCTTCGGTGTGAAACGCTTTTTCGTTGGCCATCGCCAGCTCGGCAATGGTCCAGCCATGGCGCTCGCACAGGTTCATCAGTTCTTCCGCGGAACTGAAATCGTAGGGCAGCAGTGTGGCGATCTGTTCCTTGTGGGCGAAATCCTCTTCCGACAGTACGAAGCCGCCGCCGATGGAAAAGTAGCTGCGCTCGAACAGCAGTGTTTCGCCGTCGAAGGCACGGCAGGTCATGCCGTTGGCGTGCTGGGGCAGGAATTCGTCATTGTGGAACTGCAGGTCGCGTTCGCGATTGAATTCGATCGCGTGATCGCTGGCGAGATTCAGTGATGCGTTCTGCGCGATCTGTTCCAGTTTGTCGTCGATGGTATCCACATCGATGGTATCGGGGGCTTCACCGAGCAGGCCCATCAGCACGGCCATGTCGGTGCCGTGACCGATACCGGTCAGGGCCAGGGAGCCGTACAGGTGTACCTCAACGCGATCGGTCTGCGCCAGCTTGTGCTGCTCGCGGAGGTCCTGCACGAATTGCCGTGCGGCCACCATCGGGCCCACCGTGTGGGAGCTGGAGGGGCCGACACCGACCTTGAAGAGTTCGAATACGCTGATGCTCATAGAATTACTCTGGCCCGAAGACAGTGTAGGGACGGCCGCAGCCCGTGCCTACCGGTAGAATCGTTTGTGGTGGAGGAGTCGCACCATTTGGGGGCGGACTTTGCCAAGAAAAGCGCGCTGTTCAAGTATCCCGCCGCCAATCCCGACAAAATTCTTCCAAAATGGTTTTTGCCGGGATTTTTGCAGGTTTAGCGCGCTTGTGGCACAGAAGCTATGGCGCTGTCGCGACCAGAAGGGCCCGTTTGGGCGCGGGGTGACCTTCCACCGTGCGATCCGGTGACTCGGGGTCCAGGAAGTCGGCGAGGGACTCGAAATGCATCCACTCCGTACGGCGCTGCTCGCCGAGGCTGGTGGTGTCGAGGTTGACCGTGCGCGGCTGCTCGAAACCGCATTTGCGCAGCCAGCTTTCCAGTGTGGCGCTGCTGGGAATAAACCAGACATTGCGCATTTTGGCGTAGCGTCCCTCGGGCACCAGGCACTCTCCGACGCCGCCGTCGATCACCAGGGTTTCGAGCACCAGTT
Organism: Microbulbifer sp. SAOS-129_SWC; assembly: GCF_039696035.1. Taxonomy (GTDB): domain Bacteria; phylum Pseudomonadota; class Gammaproteobacteria; order Pseudomonadales; family Cellvibrionaceae; genus Microbulbifer. Next base: position 2,506,723 of record NZ_CP155567.1, on the reverse strand, counting down.
GGCCGCCAGGGCGCAGCGTGTCGCGCAGTTCGCGCAGATGGTCCATCGGCGAGCGGCGGTGGTAGAGCACGCCCATGGAGAAAGTGGTGTCGAAGGCGCGCAGGTTTTCCGGCAGGGCCTCGATCCCCAGCGGCAGCAGATCCACCGGCGCGTCACTGCCGAGATACTTTTTCAGTGCATAGAACTGGGCGACGAATTTGGCTGATGGATCTATGCCCAGTACGCGCCGCGCACCGGCGCCATAGCTGCGCCAGCAGTGGTAGCCATTGCCGCAGCCGACGTCGAGCACCAGCCGGTTTTGCAGCGGTTCCAGGTGTGGCAGCAGCCGCTCCCACTTCCAGTCGGAACGCCACTCGGTATCGATAAACAGGTCAAAGATTTCCCACGGCCCCTTGCGCCACGGGTGCAGTTGGCGCAGCTGGGTTTCCAGTTGTCTGCGCTGCTGCGCGGTGATGTCACCGCTGACGCGTACTCTGTCTTCCAGCTCTACTACGCCGTGAGGGATGTCCGGCAGGGCCTGCAACGCGGCGCGCCAGTCGGGGAGGTCGCCCCAGCGGTGCGGACTCAGCCCCTCGGCCACCTGGCCCGGCAATTGCGCCAGCCATTGCCGCAGTGCCGGCACATGCTGCAGGCCGGCGTAGAGTTGCGTGTAATCAATCATTGTTCGCCTCGGGGCTTGATGGCGATCAGGGAGGCGAAATTAAAACACTGGAACCAGACATCGACACTGCCGAAGCCGACGCCCTTGAGGCGTTCGCGGTGGGTGTCGAGGGTTTCCGGGATCAGTACGTTTTCCAGCGAAGCGCGCTTCTGTGCCACTTCCAGCTCGCTGTAACCATTGGCGCGCTTGAAGGCGTGGTGCAGGTCGATCATCAACTCCTGGTGGGCGGTATCGGCGAAGGCCACTTTTTCCGACAGGATCAGCACGCCGCCGGGGCGCAGACCGTCGCAGATTCTCTGCAGGATCTCGCGGCGCTGCTCCACCGGAATAAACTGCAGGGTGAAGTTCAGCACCACGACCGAGGCATTTTCAATCGCCACCTGCTGCAGGTCGTCGCAGACCAGCTGTACCGGAATCTGGCCGCTGTCTGCCGCGAGCACCGTGCGCGCCCGTTCCACCATCGCCGGCGAGTTGTCCACGGCGACAATCTCGCAGTCCGCAGCCGGAATGCGATGGCGCATCGCCAAAGTGGCTGCGCACAGCGAGCTGCCCAGGTCGTAACAGCGGCTGCCGGCCTGGGCGTAGCGTTCCGCCAGGGTGCCGATCATGGCCACAATGGTGGTGTAGCCGGGCACCGAGCGCTGGATCATGTCGGGAAAAACCTCGACCACCGACTGGTCGAACTGGAACCCGGCTACGTCGCCGAGCGGGTTGGCATAGATGTTGTCGCGTTTACTCATTGATGCTTGTTCATCTCAATACAGTCAAGGTCGGGAGCGGCCGGTGGCCGCTCCCGCGGGGGATGTCCCCGCTACAGTTTTTCTTCCTGTAGATCCAGTTTGAGCCCGGCCTCGCGGCCCTGGGCGCCGGTGACTACGGCACTGCCGGCGCGCTCCGGTTTCAGGTAGGTGGCGCCGACCCGCTGCAGATCCTCCAGTTGCACCTGGGCCACGCGGCGGCGGAATTCCTCGCGTACCTCGTGCGTGCGGCCGTACAGCGCCGAGTGGAACGCTTTCTTGGCTTCGCCGGAGGGGGAGCTGGGTTTGTCCAGCGCGCCGACCACGCCGAGGATGGCCTCTTCGACCTGTTCGCTTTTGTGCTTGTGGCTCTGCAGCCAGTCGATGGAGGCGTCGAAGTCCTGCAGGGTTTCACCCATACGCGGATCGCGATAGGAGTAAAAGCGGAACACGCCGATATTGCTGTCGTGACTGGCGCCGCCACCGTAGGCGCCGCCCTGTTCGCGAATGGTGCGGTGCAGGAAGCCGTTGCGCAGGAAACCGCCGAGTACCGACAGCGGTGCGGCATCCGGGTGGCTCATGGGTACGGTGGGGTAGGCCTTGGCACAGAAATTCACCTGGCTGTTGGCGATCCACAGATCCTGGATGCGCGATGTGGCGAACGGTGCTTCGGCCGCGGCGGCAGTGCCGCTGGCGTCGTTGGCCAGGCTCGCCAGCGCACCGCTGAAGTCCGCCAGTCGTTCCTCTTCGCCCACCAGCAGGAATTGGCGCTCGGCGCCGGTAATCTTGCGATGGATGGTGTGCAGTTTTTCCGCCAGCGTGTCGAGACTGCCCTCGCTGTCAAACCCGTGTACCAGGCCTTTCAGGTGGCGCAGGCCGAGCAGCCCGCCGGTGGCGTGGCTTTCAAACGCCGCGCGATTGAAGCCGGCACTGGCAGCAGCCATGGCCAGCGCATGGCCGCTGCCGACGACGCCCTGTTCGCGCCGGGCCAGGGTCTGCAGCAGCAGTTCCTTGATGCGCGGCAGCTCGTCGAAGCGCACCTGCTCCAGGGTGGCCTGCATCAGCTCGGTCAGGGGCGCCTGGTTGGCGGCCAGTGCCTTGCCGGACAGCACAAAGTGCCCGGTCAGCGCCTGCAGGTCGTCAATCGCGGTGCGGCTGCTGGTAAAGCCGTGCAGCGCGCCGGCCACACTGGCCTGCCACTGCTGCACCTCGAGGTAGTCCTTGTCGCCGAGGCCCACTTCGCTCAGTACCTGGCAGTAGTAAGGCAGCAGCTGTTTCTCTTCCTCGCTGAAGTCGGGCAGGGCGCAGATCATCTGCTGGTAGACGAGGCCGTTGGTGCCGGCACTGTAGCGGGTCAGCTTCTGCGGGCCCACGGCGATGGTCTCGCCATCGACGCGGGGCATCTCCGGCGGGATATCCTCGACGCCGACCTTGGGCAGGATGGATTCGTCGTCTTCGCGCTGCTGGCGCTCGAGCAGGGCCTGCGCGGTCTGCACGATCTGCTGCTTTTCGCCGTCGCTGAGGGCGGCCTTGATCTCTGCCAGGCGCGCTTTCTCGGCCGCTTCGCGGCGCTCGGCCAGCTTGCCGTCCGGTGACAGAACGAGGCGCACGCGGTGCTGGTTGTCCAGCAGCAAGTGGCGCGCCTTGTCGGCGATAAAGCGCGGATCCTTGATCTGCTCGCGCAGCTTTTCCAGGGTCGCGTCAATATTGAGCAGGCCGATGGGGTCGCCGCGGTGGGTGGCGCCGGTGAGCGCGGTGAGGATCAGCTGCAGCCCGTAGGGGAAGCCGTCGCCGCCGATCTCGCGCTGTTGCAGTTCCAGCTGGTGCAGTGCCGCAGCCACCTGCTCGTAGGGTACGCCGTTGTCGGCCACGTCCTCGAGCACCGCCAGCACCTGTTGTTCAAACTCGTCGGCACGGTTGCGCTCACTGCCTTCGATCCCGCAGACAAACACCAGCTCGCGCTGGGAATCGTCCAGTCCCACTAGCGGTGACGGCGAGGTGCCGAGATCGCTGGTCTCCAGTAACTTCATCAGCGGCGAGGCGCTGTTGTCGAGCAGCACACCGGCGAGCAGGTGGGCAGTCAGCGCCTCCTCCAGATCGGTGACATCGCCCATCAGCCACGACAGCACGATATGGGTCTTCTCTTCGAGGCCGTCCTCTTCGCTGACCGGGTAGAATTCCTCGACCGATACCGGCGCCAGATAGTGGTCTTCGCGCCCCACGGCGATGGTCTTGTGCAGCGGCTCGAACTTGTGCAGCACTTTCTCCTCGATCACCGCCTGGTGCTCCGCGGCGTCGATATCGCCATAGGTCATGAAAATGGCGTTGCTCGGGTGGTAGTGGCTGCGGTAGAAGTCCTGCAGCTGCTCGTAGGTGAGCTTGGGGATATCGGCCGGTTCGCCGCCGGAATTGTGGTGATAGGTAGTGGTCGGGAACAGGTACTTGCTCAGGGTCTGCCACAGCTGCGAGCCGACCGAGCTCATGGCGCCCTTCATTTCGTTGTAGACGACGCCTTTGTAGACCAGTTCACTGTCCGGGTTGTCGATTTCGGTGAACTCCAGGCGGTGGCCCTCCTGGGCGAAGTCGAGCGGATCGAGGCGCGCGAAGAACACCGCGTCCAGGTAGACATCGAGCAGATTGCCGAAGTCCTTGCGGTTCTGGCTGGCGAACGGGTAGGCGGTCCAGTCGGAACTGGTGAAGGCGTTCATGAAGGTGTTCAGGGAGCGCCGGATCATCATGAAGAAGGGATCGCGCACCGGGTATTTGTCGCTCCCGCACAGCGCGGTGTGCTCGAGAATATGGGCCACGCCGGTGGAATCCTGCGGTACGGTGCGCAGTGCTACCAGGAAGACGTTCTCCGGGTTGTCGGCGGCGATATGCAGGTGTTGCGCGCCGGTCGTGGTGTGGCGATATTCCTCCACGCGCACGCCGAGGGATTCGATTTCTGCACTGATGACCAGTTCAAAAGCGGGGTGTGCGTTGTTCAAAAGACAGCTCCCTGGTTTTTCGATTGATTGCGGCCGCGGGTGCCGGCGAGTGGGGCGCCATTTTAACGCCGGGTCCCGCCGGAAAAACAGCACTGCGGCCAAAAGAATAGTGTTGACATAGGTGTCAGCAGGGCAAAGACTTCTCTGGTGTCCCCCGGGATATAAAATAGACGAACACGGAGACAGACGTTGACCTGGATGGATTTCGCGAGCCTCGCCGGTTTCTTTATCACCTGGGCGGGCTATACCGTCTTTGCGCGCCGCAAGGCCAAGGTGTCCTGGTGCCTGGCATCCTCGATGCAGTGGTACCGGGTGGAGTGGATGCTGCGTATGCTGGAGCGGGACCTGCGCGTACCGGACGCCGCGATTATCAGCAACCTCGAGCGGGTGATTGGCTTTTTCGCTTCCACCAGTATCCTGATCCTGGCCGGTCTGGTCACTGCGCTTACCGCCAACGAGGCGGCGATCGAGCTGTTGAGCAGCCTGCCGCTGACCGGCTCCACGACGAAGGAGCAGTTCGAGATGCAGATCCTGTTGCTGATCGTGATCTTCATTTTCGCCTTCTTCAATTTTACCTGGTCGCTGCGCCAGTACTCCTTCGCCAATGTGCTGATCGGCGCGGCACCGGCGGCAGACGCCGAGGAACTCACCGACCAGGCGCGCCGCCGCTTCGCCATCAGCGCCGCGAAGGTGATTGACCAGGCCGGCCACAGCTACAACTACGGCCTGCGCTCCTATTATTTCGCCATGTCGGTACTGGGCTGGTTTATCCACCCGCTGGTGTTTGTTGGCAGCTACCTGCTGGTGGCCTGGGTGCTGTACCTGCGCGAGTTCCGCTCGCGCACCCTGCAGTCGATCCTGGCCGCCGGTGGCCGTGCGCCGGAACAGCTGAAGGCACATAAGGCGAAATAGCATGAAGCACAGGGAGATCCTCGCGGCCTTCAATGAAATCGCCGAGCGCCGCGACTGGTCGCGGCTGCACACCCCGAAGAACCTGGCCATGGCCCTGGCGGTGGAAGTCGCGGAGCTGGGGCGGCATTTGCAGTGGCGCGATGACGCCGGCATCACCGCGCTGATGCACAGCGCAGATGCCGCCCAGGTGGCGGCGGAACTGGCGGATATCCAGATGTACCTGGTCAAGCTTGCCGATACGCTTGATGTGGATCTGGACACCGCACTGCGGGACAAGATTGCGGTAAACCGCCTGCGCGCCGAGGCGGCGGAGCAGGGCGGCGATGACTGATCGCAACTTCGACGACCTGGCGCACCGTTTTCGCAAGCGTATCTACGGCGGCGCCAAGGGCGAAGTCCGCCTGGCGGTGCTGAACCGCGATCTGGCCGCAGTGCTGGCAGAGGGCGAAAGCCCCTTGCGCGTCGTCGATGCCGGCGGCGGTCAGGGGCAGTTTGCGCTGGAGCTGGCCGCCGCCGGCCACCGCGTGCATATCGCCGATATCTCTGCGGCGATGCTCGAGCAGGCCGCGGAGGCGGTTGCCGAACGCGGCCTCGAAAATCGCGTGACCCTGCTGCACAAGCCGCTACAGGCGCTGCCGGCCCTGCCGGAATTGTGCGGTGCAGACCTGGTGCTGTGCCACGCGGTGCTGGAGTGGCTCGATGATCCGCACGGCGCGCTGGTGAGCCTGCGCCGCCTGCTGCGCCCGGGCGGCTACCTGTCTCTCACCTTCTACAATCGCCGCGCGCTGGAATTTCGCTTATTGCAGCGCGGCAGTTTCTACCAGCTCGACCGCAATATCGAATCCGGTGACTGGGGCGGCCATCCGGGCAGCCTGACACCGCAAAACCCGTTACTGCTGGAGTGGGTGGAGGACTGGCTGGCCCAGGTAGGGCTGACGGTAGTAGCGCACAGCGGTATTCGCTGCTTTCACGATTTCATGACACCGCAGATCCGCGACAAGCTGCCCACGGCGGCGATTGTGTCGAAAGAGCTGGCCTATTCCCGCACAGATCCTTACCGCCAGCTGGCGCGCTATATTCACCTGCTGTGCCGCGCACCGCTATAGTCGAAGTGGTGATTCCGCCTAACTTCCTTTTTTGAGTAGCAACTCTTTGGCGGCATTGATGCGGGACGCAAGGTAATCGTTTCCGCCACGGTCCGGATGCAGGCGCTGGATCAGCTTGCGATGGGCGGCAATGATTTCCTCGCTGCCGGCATCGGCGGAGACGCCCAGAATCTGCCGCGCCTCTTCCGGCGTCAGTTGGGGGGAGCTGTCAGCCTGGTGGGCGTTCTGTCGCTGTCGCGCGCGGGCGTGTTTTGCCAGCAGCGGCGCCAGCCAGGGGAGGTAGCGGGCCAGCCAGCGCACCGCGCGACCGGCAAAGGGTAGCGCCGCCGCCACCGCCGCGCCCACCCAGTTCAGGCGGCCGCCAATGGCCGCCAGTACCGCCACCACCGCGACGCCGATCAGCAGCCAGTGCAACAGCAGCTTGCGCCGCTCGGCGGGGGTACTGCTACGGAATTTTTGCCATGCCAGCCAGGCAATGATGCCGACTGCCAGCAGCAGGATCAGGCGAGCCACAGGCCGTCCTTGTTGTTATCTGTCGGCTCGCTAGCGTATCAGATGTCGACTCTGATGCCGACGCTGGCAAAGCCGTTATCCTGCTGTGCAACGGTATTGCTGTTGTCTGCGGCACCTTCAAAGAACACCTTTACCCGCTCGTTCCAGAGATATTGAAAGCCGAGGTAATATTTGGCCAGAACATACTTGTCGCCGGTGATCAGTGCGTCTTCGAAGATCTTGTCGTTGTGGGATTTCAGCAAGTTGTGGCCACCGTAAATGCTGTAGCAGTTGTTGGCTCCCCAGGTATAACTCACGAAGCTCTCTGAACCGACAGCATTGAAAAAGTTGGTGGCACCCATGGTGGATCCGGGGGGAGCCAGCTCGTTGTTGTGGGAGCGATGCCAGTTGAAGGCTGCGTAGATCCCTTTTTCATACGCGCCTTTGCCATAGGCGATGCCGCCGATAAAGGCGAAATCGTTACTGCTGGCGCGGATCACATAGTCGTTTTGAATCACGACGGGATCGAAAGGGTCGGAAATATCGGTCACGATGCCGCGATCGGTGGAAATATCCAGATTCGTGCGCTGGTAGGCGGTGCCGAGAAACAGGCCGTCCCCAAGATCCGCTTTGTAACTGAGTGAAATACCGCGACTGAGGCCGTACTCGCAATCGCCGGGCGGGCACACCAGCAGCGTATTGGGACCGGCGACATCCTCGACCTCAATATTCAAACTGGCGACATGGGCAGCGCGCTGCAGCCCCACCTGGAATGTACCGCCCAGCGCCTCCCAATCTTTGCGCCAGGTGAGAGCGGCATCCGCCCGGCCGGTGCCGGTTATACCGCCGTCACCGCCGAGGGCGAAGGCGCCACTGGCCAGGCCGCCGGAAACGTTATACCAGTCGGTAATGCCGGCGACGTCGTAGTAGACCGCCCATTGTTTTCCCGCCGCAAAATCGCCATACAACGGGTGTTTCGCGTAGACATGTCCCTGTCTCACGTAGAGTGGGGCCTGTCGCTCGCCGGGGGAGGCCTGCTGGTCGCCGGAAATGTCCAGTCGCTGGTTGGGCGAAACTGCCCGGATTCCCCACTCGACATTGAAACCGACATTCCAGTCGTGATAAGCGGGCACATCGAGGTTGAAGCCAATACGGGAGGGGCCGTCGTTCATGACGGTATTGCCCTCGATATTGACCTGGTTGACCTCCAGGTAGCCCTGGATATAGAGCGCCACCAGATTGGATTCGTACACTGGTAGGGCGTGGGTGTATGGGGCGCTAGCAGTGGTGGCTACGACAATGCCGAGCGGTATTAGCTTACGTATGCTCATTTTGAGGCCTTCCTTGCTTTCTTGTCGGCGTACACCAGGGGAAATGCATGTTGCATCGAACTAAAAGGTAGTTTACGCGGGCGATTCATAGGCATAATCGGCATGCCATGCCAGATTTTTGGCGCGGATACTTTTCCTCGCCTGCTGCTTTTACCACAGCCTCTGAGCCTCGACCTTTGATGAAACCTGATCGAGACCCCGTGATCGGGAGAGGCTGCGAAATCCAGGGAAGTTACTCTCTGTCTGCGAGGAGTAACCCCGGCGGGCGTCCATTTTGTGCCAAACCGTAGTGGGAGCATTTTGCGTTGGTACCGAAGTTCAATTCCTGTGTAGTGGTGTTTCCGGACGGTAGGGGGAAGGCTAGAAAGCAAGCATCAGATCAATGGAGAGCACTGCCCCGTCACCACCGACGATAAATGGCACGCTGTTGTAGCCTACGGGGGAATCTTTCAGGTATAAAACCTGTGTATTTACCCGTACTTCCCGTCTTTTGAAGGGATAAATATTCGCTCCGAGAGCTACGTCCCACGGATTGCCGTAATCGCCATAGATTTTTGATCCGGACAGGTACAGCTGCAATAAGCTGGGTACAAGCATCGCGGATGCCTGCAACTGAAATCCATGGTCATGCAACGCGTCGACAGGGATCGGGCCAGATGTCTCGAAATTGTCTACCTTGCGCCAGTAATATTCTGCGTCGAGAGAGTAGCCGCATTTTTTGAGGCCGCCATTGACTGATGCCATCTGATAGGTGGCCCGGTCAACCTGTGAGCCCACGTCAAAAGGATCCAGCTGGAACAGGAGCGTTCCATCGGAAAGCCGGATTTGGCTGTTCTCGAAGCTGTTGATCCCCGGTTGTGCTTGTGCATCTTCACGGCTGCGGGTGTAGCTTGCGCCGAACAGTGTTGCCAGGTTTTCATGGTATTCATAGTCGCCAAAGCCAGACTTCGGACCATACTCGCCCGTGGTCGGCATCACCCACGCTGCGCCAGAAACAGTATTGAATTGTTCATCGAGCTGGTTGGCATCAACCCCGAGCTGGCTGAGGTTGTTGCCCAGCATCAGTTGATAGCGAGATTTTTTGGTGATGTCGCCACTTGCCCAAATACCGCTGGTATAAGAAGCACGAAAAAATTCATCGGCAATCGTTCGGTGGTCTACCCGCAGCCAGTCGGGGAAGGTGCCCTGGGTACTTCGGGTGCTGGGCAAACTGTTAATGCCGGCGCTGAGGTTGAAGTTGTCATTGAATTTGTAGCCGAGGTTGCCCGCCACCACCACCTGGGCTGATTGGCCCTGGTTGGAGTTGCTGGTCCATGTGTAGAGCAGGTAGTGGAACTTTGGATCTAAAAGCCATCCCTTGAAATACATGGTGACTTTCTGCAGCTGCATGTCATGGCGTCGATCCAGTTCGAATTCTCTACCAAAGCTGTCGGTATAGTAGGGATCGAGCGATCTCTGATTCAGGTAGCGGGCATAAGTGAACGCCGACCAGGTGAGGTCGCCATACGGGGTTTGTGCCAGTTTAAAGCCGTTGCCGGGTTCGTATCGGCTCCAGAAATCATCCTGCGGGTAATCAGAGGCGAGACCGGTGGTTTGCGGGGAGCGGGATCCTGCCGACCTCGCTTCCCTCCTGGCCCTTTCTAGATCCTTGATTACCTCGTCGCGATCCTTAACGGCACGCTCGAGCTGGCGCTGCTTTTCTTCCAGCTCGCGAAGCCTTTTTTCTGTCCTGGCATCGGCCGGGAAGCCGATGGACGGATATGCCAGGAGGCACAGCAGGGCAAGCTTTGCAATTATTTCCTTATGCATGGCGCACCTCTGTGAAATCAATTTTTAGCGGCTTTTACGTTGGCTTTCTCCCAGGCACGCACTTTTTTACGCGCAGCGTCAAACAAGCGCTCATAGTTCGCCTTCATGATCTTTTCCTTGGTCGCCGATTTTGTCAGGGCGAAAACCGGGTCCCACAGGTTATAAACCCTGAGCTGCGCAGCCTGGTCGGACGGCGCAACAACGTCGGTGCCAAACAGGAAGCGATCAGGGTGGCGGTCGAACATGCCGGCCGTGTTTTTTGTGGCCTCGGGAGTTGCTACGGCATATTTGGCCACTTCATCCCAGGAAATGTCGAAATAGACATGGCTCAGTTTGGGATCCTTGATCATCCCTTCGATGTACTCGAGGTGCCTCGGGTTGCGCTCAACCTTCGGTTCGGCTATTGCCTGATCCTCGGCTGGGTGAACGACGCGGCCGAGCCCGGTGTGCGCCCAGATGATGGTGGTTTTGGGGTGTCGCGCAAGCAGCTCCTTCATTTGCTTCAGGAAAATCGGCTCCTTGCCCGGTTTCGAGAAGGGCATGTCGATATCGCTGTGCAGGATGACGACCAGGCCAACCTTGCCGGCGAAATCCAGGATTCGATCGAGCGCGGGGTCGGTGAGGCTGGCAACATCCCCGGCCACCTTGGAGGAAACAAACTCCTTGTGAATCGTAAACTCGCCAATGCCGGTGAAAACTCCGGGAAAGAGCTCCAGAACCCGGCGAATGTGGTCGACTGCATACATGTCCGCCGGGTTGAAGCCGGTAATCATCGGGTCGAGCCGGGCTTGTTGCTCCTTGGAGAGTGACTCGTAAGCCTTGGCAATAAAGGCATCGGTAAATGAGTAGTAGTAGAGTGGTGCGTCGGTTTCGAGATAGTAAGTGGGCGCATAGTCGCCGGAGTTCTCATACGACCAGGTCTGCTGCAGTGGAATGCCAAAGAGTGTGGAGCGGCCGACCTTGTCACCCATGATCTCCAGGTATTTATGAATATCCGTACCTTTCTGCACATAGTTGGTCAGGTGAAAGTGCGAATCGTTAAAGAGATATTCCTTGTTGCTCTGCGCTGCAGCACAGGTGCACGACAAGGCCAGAATGAAGGCGCCAGCGATGTAGAGAATCTTTCGGTGGAGATAATTCATTGGTTAAGCCTCAAATCCTTGATTGGCGTCTGTGTGAACCCTGTCCAGGGTCTCGTTTCGCTGTGGGTGTCGAAAAAGTTTTTTCCGTCTTCGCTCGGGTCTGCGCGTTATTCGGGGTGACGGTTAATTTTTTGCCTGTCGCTTGGCGATGGGAATTTTAGTTGAGAGTAATGTCAGTAAAGTGGATCAAAGCGCCGTAATTTAAACGGCAGTGCCATCCGGGGAGACTTCTAAAAGATTTTTCTAGCTTCTCGGGAGGTTTGGTGTGCACTGTTATGCCTGATGAATCGTGTTCATATTGGGTATCCCTGGGCGTCACTGGTGGCGGTGAGGTTCGCAATTGATGAGGTTGGGGCGGATACGGAAAGCGGGATTTCAACGTCACTTTCAACGAGGTCTGAGACTGTGGGTGATTTCTGGCGGCTGTAACCTCGATGGAAAAGCGGTAAACTGGCGCGGTCGATGTTCGTCGACCTATAAAATTTCCAGTAACAATGAGGATGGTTATAACGATATGCCCTCCGGTACGAACAGCAGTCGTCGGCTATTCGGCTTGACGGTGCGTCAGAATGCTCACCCGGACATGCGCAGGTTGCGCAGAGAGGCGGGTGATCCCAGCCTGCATGGCAATAAATTTTGGAAGAGTTCCTGCCTGATAATGGACTACCTGAAACGTAACCCGCTGCAGCAGGGTGCCCGGGTGCTGGATCTCGGTTGCGGCTGGGGGTTGGGTGGAATTTTTTGCGCGAAACATTTCGATGCCAAAGTGACCGGGCTGGATGCGGACCCTAGCGTGTTTCCCTTCCTCGAGTATCACGCTGAACTGAACGGCGTGGCGGTAAAAACCTGGCGCTGTTACTACGAAAGAGTCCGCAAGCAGGATCTGGCCGGCTTCGACGCCGTGATCGGCACGGATATCTGCTTCTGGGATAAGCTCGAGGAGCCGTTGTACAATCTTACCCGCCGCGCCATGCAGGCCGGAGTCGGGCGGGTGGTACTGGCAGACCCCGGTCGCTCGCCGTTTCGCCGCCTGGCGGAGCGCGCGGCAGATAAACTCGATGCCACCTATTGCGAGTGGCGTGTCAGCCGGCCAATGGCGGCCAGTGGCTGCCTGATGATTGCAGAGCAGAGGTAGAGATGCAGTACGACAAGTTTTCGATTCCTACACCGGCAGATGCGTTGCCGGGCCGCGATACGGCGATGCCGATCAGCGGTGTGCATTTTGTATCCGGTCACACCATGGTGGAGCCGTTTCCGGCGGGGCTGGAAAAAGCCGTATTCGGCATGGGGTGTTTCTGGGGCGCCGAACGGCTGTTCTGGGAGATTGACGGCGTCTACAGCACGGCCGCGGGCTATGCCGGCGGCAGCACGCCGAATCCGAATTATCGCGAAGTGTGCAGCGGTGGCACTGGCCACGCGGAAGTGGTGCTGGTGGTATTCGATCCCGCCAAGGTAAGTTACGGCGAGTTGCTGCAGCGCTTCTGGGAAGAGCACGATCCGACCCAGGGCATGCGCCAGGGTAACGATCTGGGTACCCAGTACCGCTCGTGCATCTATTGCTACGGCGACGAACAGTTGCAGCTGGCGCGGGAGACCGAGGCGCAGTTCCAGGCCGCGTTGCAGGAGAAGGGGCTGGGAGCGATTACCACCGAGATGGCGCCGGCACCGACTTTCTACTATGCCGAGGAGGATCACCAGCAGTACCTGGCCAAGAATCCCGAAGGATACTGCGGCCTCGCCGGCACCGGCGCCTGCCTGTTGCGCTGATGCGCTATGCGGAAGCCGGCGCTGGCCGGCTTTCGCCCTGACAAATCCTTCCCCAAATCCTTCCCCGGAGCCCGCTGTATGCTTTTGGGCTCATCACATTGCCGGCTTCTCAGCCGTCTCAGTCTCTGGATAGACGATATGTGCGCACCAGTCGCTCCAGCTGCCGGGATACAGTAGTGCGTCGCGGCCGATCAGGTGCAGGGAAAACAGATTGACGCACGCGGTGACGCCGGAGCCGCAGTAGTTGGCCAGCAGGTCGTCGGCGGGCAGGTCTCCCCAGTGGGCGCGCAGCTCGCCCACGGACTTGAGGCTGCCATCCTCCCGGGTGACGCCGATCCAGGGTTTGTTGATGGCGGTGGGGATGTGCCCGGCGATCGGGTCGATGGGCTCGGACGTGCCGGCAAAGCGCGCCGCATCGCGCGCGTCCACCAGTTGCCAGGGAGGATTGTCCAGCTGGCGGTAGATGGTGGTGTGATCGAGCAGGCGTTCCGGGGAAGGAGTCGCACTGAAGTCGCCGGGGGACACGGGGTCGGCCGGACCTTTGGCAATCGGCAGGCCGGCGTTCTGCCAGGCGCTGAAGCCGCCATCGAGAATACTGACGCGCTCGTGGCCGAAATAACGCAGCAGCCACCAGGCGCGGGCGGCGAAGGCCAGGCGCTGGTCGTCATAGACGATCACGCGGCTGTCGGTGTCGATGCCGGCGGCGCGGGCGAATTGCTGGAATTGCTCCGCCTCCGGCAGCGGGTGGCGGCCGCCATAACGGCCCAGTGGGGCGGACAGGTCCTGATGGAGGCTGGCGTAGCGGGCGCCGGGAATATGGCCTTCGGCAAAGGCGCGCGCGCCGGCTTCCTTATCCGCCAGGTCGTAGCGGCAGTCGAGGATCACCAGTTTGGTGTCGGTTAGCAATGCGGCCAATTGCCGTGCATCTATTACTGACTGTTCGCTCATGATCCCGTCGCCATATTTATAGTGGTTATGGCGCTGAAATTAAGCTGAAGTCGCCGCTTTGTCCAGTCGTCAAAAGGAGCTTCACGGCGCCGGGGCAGTGGCGGGCTGCGGACTCGACGGCGGCGGTGTGGTGTCTGCGTCCCCGCTTTGCTGCGCCAGCTCGCGCTGGCGGCAGGCGAGGGCAGAGTCCCGCTGGGGTTCCTCGGGGTGGTCGAGAAAGCGCGCGGCCGCGTTCTCGGCACAGTTACTCGCCGAGATCACGTCGTGGGCGAGGTGGGGGAACAGCAGCCACTGGTGATTGGGCAGCTCGTGGCGTGCCTTGTCGACATCCGCGGCGGCGAGGATAGGGTCCAGCCCGCCGTGCAGCAGCAGAACCGGCAGCGAGGTGTGTACCGGCTGGGACTCGAGCATCGAGGCCCCGGGAATGGCCCAGATGCGGCACTGCACCTGCATCAGTTCCAGATCGGTGCGCACCGCACCGCCCAGAACCCCGGTGTCATCGGCCTTGGCGCGGGCCTTGTCGAAGTCGACAAAGGGCGCCTCTTCATAGCAGTAATGGCTGACCCCGGCGGCATCGCCAAAATAGGGATCGAGCACGATATCCATGAACTTCGCCACCGCCTTTTTCACCGGAGCCATGGCCTCTGCATCGCTGTCGTCGGACTCCAGTGCCGCGATCACCCGCGGCAGGTCCGGGTAGAACTGCTCGTTATAGAGTGATTGAAACAGGACACGCAGCAAACGCTGGCCGGTGAGTACGAAGGGGTATTCCTGCTCCGAGAAGTGGTGTTTGACGGTAATGGTGCGCGGGTTGTCATCCAGTGCCTGTACCAGGCTCTCGAGACGGCTCTGCAGGTGTGGGTACTGCTCGTGACACTGTTTGTCGTCGCGGCAGTATTCGAACCCGCGCTTGAATGCGGCAACGGTGTCGTCAGCCAGGTGTTGGGTGTAGGTAATATTGGGGAAGACGGCGCTGTTCAGCACCAGTGCGCGGACCGCATTGGGGTAGTCGCGAGCCACAGTGAGTGCGTAGCGGGATGCGTAGGAGACACCGTAAAGATTGAATTGCGGCACGCCCATTTCCTCGCGCAGGGCTTCTACATCGTGGGCGACGGTGGCGCTGTTGTACTCGGCCAGGTCGGCGATCTGGCTCAGGCGGTTGTAGCAGCGCTCCATTGAGTAGGTGAAAACACGGACTTCTTCGTCCGAAGTCAGTTTGCGCTGGAAGGCCGTGTTGGCATCCTTGATAAATTCCTTGCAGTTCAGGCGCGGCTCCGCCATGCCGCTGCCGCGCGGATCCATGATGATCAGGTCGCGGCCGTCCTCGACGGTCATCTTGGCGTAGTTGAGCCACAGCCAGTCGCTGGCATTTTCCGGCTCCAGCCCCATGCTTGCGCCGGGGCCACCGGCGCCCAGGTGCAGCAGCGGGCGTTTGGTCGGATCGGGTGTCACCGCCTTGAAACGCACCACCGGGAAGCGGATCTTGCGGCCGGCGGGTTTGGCGTAATTTTCCGGCACTTCCATCATGAAGCACTGGGCATCGGGCCAGTTGTCGTCACTCTGGAACCAGCAGGGCTTGGGGATCAGCCGCTCGGGATCTGCGGCGGCGACTTCCCCCTGGCTGCCGCGCTCGCACGCGCTGAGGGAAACCAGTCCCAGGAAGAGAAGTGCTGCGGAGAAAAAACGCGATTGACTCACTGCGGGGTGTACCTGTCTCTGGTTGGGCGGGGCTTGATTACGGGTGGTTGCCGAAACGGGCGATGGGTGCGGACAGATTCCAGCGCAGAGCCGCCAGGCGAATACCCAAGGTTACCAGAATCGCCGTGGACACGACGACCTTGCCCGGCAGCTGGCCGGTGGCATCGAGCAGCACCAGTACCGCGGCACCACTGAGCGCTGCGGTGGCGTAGATCTCGCGGCGCAGTAGCAGGGGGATATCCCCGGCCAGCACATCGCGGATCAGGCCGCCGAAGGTGCCGGTCATCACCCCCATCACGATGGCGATCGCGGGGGAGTGCCCCAGCGCCAGTACCTTCTGGGTGCCGATTACCGCAAACACGGCCAGCCCCATGGCATCGGCCACTTTCAGCAGCCGCATGGGTACCTGCAGATAGCGGATCAGATAAAAGCTGATCACGCCGGTGCCGGCGGCAATCCACAGGTAGTAACTGTCTTCGAGCCAGAAGACTGGGATATTCAGGATCATGTCCCGCGTGGTGCCGCCGCCGGTGGCGGTGACACAGGCGAGCACCACCGCACCGAACAGGTCCATCTGCTTGTGACCGGCGGCCAGTACGCCGCTGAAGGCAAATACCACTATGCCAGTCAGGTCGCACCAGTGCAGGAGTTGTTCCATCGACATATCAGTTGTCTTTCACGGTTGGCCGCCGGTGTCAGCGCCCGCGCATCCTGCGCGGTGCGGGGCGAACCTCATGTTCGCCCCGCCGAAGCGGTTGTCGGCATCCCGGTGCGGGGTTCGCTATCAAACGAACGCCTGCAGGCCGGTCTGGGCGCGGCCGAGGATCAGCGCGTGTACGTCGTGGGTGCCCTCATAAGTATTGACCGCTTCCAGGTTCATTACGTGACGGATCACGTGGAACTCGTCGGCAATACCGTTACCGCCGTGCATGTCGCGGGCGACGCGCGCGATGTCCAGGGACTTGCCGCAGTTGTTGCGTTTCACCAGAGAAATCATCGTCGGATCGAAAGCCTGGTCTTCGTCCATGATGCGGCCGACGCGCAGCGAGGCCTGCAGGCCCAGCGCGATTTCGGTCTGCATATCGGCGAGCTTTTTCTGGAACAGCTGCGTCTGTGCCAGCGGCTTGTTGAACTGTTTGCGGTCGAGGCCGTACTGGCGTGCGGCGTGCCAGCAGAATTCTGCCGCGCCGATTGCGCCCCAGGAAATGCCGTAGCGGGCGCGATTCAGGCAGCCGAACGGGCCGCGCAGGCCACCGATGTGCGGAAATTTGTTTTCTTCCGGTACGAAGACGTTGTCCATGACAATTTCGCCGGTAATAGAGGCGCGCAGGGAGAATTTGCCCTCGATTTTCGGCGCCGACAGGCCTTCCATGCCTTTATCGAGCACGAAGCCGCGGATCACGTCGTCGTCATCTTTGGCCCAGACCACGAAAACATCCGCAATGGGGCTGTTGGTGATCCACATTTTCGAACCGCTCAGGCGATAGCCACCGTCGACTTTTTTCGCGCGGGTTTTCATGCCGCCCGGATCGGAACCGGCGTCGGGTTCGGTCAGGCCGAAACAGCCGACCCACTCACCAGTGGCGAGTTTAGGCAGGTACTTTTCTTTTTGCGCTTCACTGCCGTAGGCGGAAATCGGGTACATCACCAGGCTGGACTGCACGCTCATTGCAGAGCGGTAGCCGGAATCGACGCGCTCGACTTCCCGTGCCACCAGGCCGTAGGAAACGTAATTGAGCCCGGCACAGCCGTAGCCGTGGATCGTGGAACCGAGCAGGCCCAGCTCGCCCATCTCGTTCATAATTTCCCGATCGAAAATTTCGTGGCGGTTGGCCTCGAGGACACGCGGCATCAGTTTGCTCTGGCAATATTCGCGCGCGGTATCGCGCACCATGCGCTCTTCGTCGGTCAGTTGGCGATCCAGTAGCAGGATATCGTCCCAGTGGGCCAGTGGCTGGTGTTTACTCATGATTTCTCTCGTCTACTTCTTCCGTATTTAGGGCGCCGGCGTCTCCGGCCGGCTGACGGTTCATTGCGGTTCCGGGGCACCGGCGACCGATCAGTGAAAAGTGTGTCGCATGATACCTAAGTCGCCGTGCAGGAGCACTCCCGGCATCGACAATTTTCCAGCTGTTCAGGTCCGTTTAACTCGAATCAAGGGTAAATGAGCGTAAATTTTCTTGCAGTGTAGGGTGCGCATTCCATAATGGACGCAATAAATTTCCAAGTTCGAGCCCTATACGGACATTTTGGTGGTTTTTTCTTGTTTCTGTTCCGCCTTTTAGCAATAACGTTGCCACTGTTCACTATCGCCTGTGCGAGCCCGCCACTGCCGCCGGATCTGCCGGCGCACAGTCTCGGCTTGCCGGATCACTTTCGCGCGAGCGGCAAGCAGGTCGCCAGGCCGCGTTGGTGGCAAAGCTTCGATGATCCGGAACTGGACCGCCTGGTCCAGATGGCCCTGCACGGCAGCCCGGATCTGCAGGCGACCCTGTGGCGCCTGCGCCAGGCCGAGGCGAGCGCCCGCGGCGCCCGCTCGGGGCTCTGGCCCGGCATTACCGCGTCACTGGAAAATACCCAGCAGCACCGCTCCTCCGGCAGCGATGCGGATGTCTCCGGTGGTCAGGGCGATGGCAACCTCTGGAGCGGCCGCCTCGCTGCCCGCTATGAGGTGGATCTGTGGGGGCGTGTGCGCGCCGGTGCGCGCGCTGCGGAGGCCGATCGCCTGGCGCAGCAGCAGGACCTGCAGACGGCGGCGCTGAGCCTCGCCGCGGAGGTCTCCAATACCTGGCTGCAACTGCGCGAACAGTGGGGCCAGCATGCGCTGCTGGCACAACAGCTGGACACCAACCGGAAATCCCTGCGGGTACTGGAGCTCCGTTTTGGCGGCGGTGTGACGAGTGCTGCCGATGTGCTGCAGCAACGCCAGCTGGTGCAGCAGTCAGAGCAGGAACTGCAGGCCGCGGAGCAGAATCTCGAATCCCTCAAGGTGCAGCTGGCGGCGCTGCTCGGCGTCACCGGCGAGCGCCTCGCGCAGGTGCTGCAGCGGGAACAGGGGCTGCCGGTATTGCCGGCGCTGCCGGCCACCGGGGTACCCTCACAGCTGCTGTTGCGGCGCCCGGACGTACAGCGCGCCCAGCGCCAGCTGCTCGCGGGCTACTATCTCGCAGATCGGGCCTGGGCCGACCGCCTGCCGGTGATCAGCCTGTCCGCAGTGGCCAGCGACGGGGCTTCGTTCGCCAATCTGTTCCAGGACTGGCTGCTGACCCTGACTGCCGCGGCCGAAGGGGTATTGTTCGACGGCGGCCAGCTCAAGTTGGCGCAGGATCGCCAGGACGCGGTGCTGCAGGAGCGCTGGGCCAATTACCGCGCGGTAGTCAACAATGCGCTGGCGGAAGTGGAGCAGGCGCTGGTGCAGGAGCGCGCCCTGCGCGACCGCATACACCACCTGGGTGAGCGGGCGCGGCTGGCGGATGAAATCGTGGTGCGCCAGCGGCGCGCCTACAGCGGTGGTTCGGTCGACTTCCTCAACGTACTGACCGCCACCAATAGCCAACAGAGCCTGGCGCGGCAGCTGCTGACCGCCCGGCGCGAATTGATGGAAAACCGCGTGACACTGTACCGCGCGCTGTCCGGCGGCTTGCCGCAGGAGGACCTGCCGGAGCCACAGCCGGTAGAACTGGAGCTGTACCGGGAGGGGCAAGGCTGATGTTCAAACGACTTAACTGGGAATTCGCGCTACCGGTGTTGGTGATCCTGCTCGCGCTGGCGATCGCCGCCTGGATGTTGCGGGAAAAGCCCACCCTGCATCGCGGCGCCCACCGCGCACCGCCGCCGACGGTGGAGGTGGCGCGGGCCGAGCGCGGCCAGTTCCCGCTGACCGTGACGGCGCTGGGCAAGGTCAGGGCGCGGGAACTGGTGGAGCTGCAGCCGCAAGTGGATGGCCGCGTGGCGTGGCTCGACTACGACCTGGGGCCGGGCTCGATCCTGGCCGCCGGTGCGCCACTGCTGCGTATCGAGCGCGAGCCCTACGAACTGGCCCTACAGACCGCGCGCAGTTCGCTGGCCGAGCGCCGTGCAGAGTTGCAGCAGGAACAGGGCCAGCGCGAAGTCGCCAAGGAAGAGTACAAACTGCTGGGCTCGTCGCTGCCGAAGACGGACCGGGCACTGGTATTGCGCGAGCCGCAACTGGCCGCTGCCGAGGCGCGGGTGGATGCGGCCGCGGCGCAGGTCAAGCTGGCCCAGCGCGACCTGCGCCTGACCGAAATCAAGAGTCCGTTGCGCGCGTTGCTGGTTAGTCGCAGTGTCGATGTGGGCGATCGGGTGGCCCCGGGTACCGCGCTTTACTCCCTGGCCGGCGCCGACCGCTTCCAGATTGAAGTGGAAGTGAGTGCGACACAGCTGGCGCGCCTCAACCAGCCGCAGCTCAAGGTGCGTGTGCGCGGCAGCCAGTGGCCGGCCAACCAGTACCGCAGCGCCGAGTTCTTGCGCGCCATCCCGGTACTGCAGGAGCAGGGGCGCCTGGCCAAGGTGTTGCTGGAACTGCCGGACCCGCTGGCCGCCGACCACCCGGGCATGCCGCCACTGCTGTTGAACGACCTGGCACAGGTGGAGCTGACCGGCCGCAGTGCGCCCGATGCCGTGCGTATTCCGGTCGCCGCCGTGCAGGACGGCGACCGGGTCTGGGTGGTCGAGCAGGGCAAGGTCGCCATTCGGCCGGTGCAGATCGATTACCAGAGTGGCGACTACGCCGTGCTGAAAAGTGGTCTCGCTGGCGGCGAACAGGTGATTACCACGCGGCTGACGACGGTAACCAATGGCATGCCGGTGCGCATTGCCGGCGCCGTGCCGGCCGAGGGTGGCAGGCCAGTGCGCGGTGCGGGGGAGCGCAAATGAGCGAGCACTCGTCACCGCAGCCGCCGGTCGAGACCCGCGGCGGTGCCATCGCGTGGATGACCCACAATCACGTGCCCGCCAACCTGCTGATGCTGGTGTTTATCGTCGGCGGCCTGATCTTTTCCATGGTGGTCAAGAAAGAGGTCTTCCCCGAATTCAGCCTCGATATGATCACCGTGCAGATCTCCTATCCGGGCGCGAGTCCGGCGGAAGTGGAACGCGGTGTACTGGTGGCGGCCGAGCAGGCGCTACAGGGGATTCCCGGCATCAAGGAAATGCGCGGTTCGGCCGGCGAGGGCAGTGCTTCGCTGACGCTGGAGTTGCAGGAGGACGCCAATGGCAATCAGGTATACCAGGATGTACAGCAGGCCATCGACCGGGTGTCGACCTTTCCCAAGGATATCGAGCGCCCGCAGGTGAGCCTGGCGGATCACCAGCGCGATGTAATGAACCTGGTGATTCACGGCAATCTGGATGCGCGCACGCTGCGCGATGTGGCGATGCAGATCTACAGTCGCCTGGAAGCGCACCCGGATATCACCCAGCTGTCCACGTCCGGTATCCGCGACTTTGAGGTGGCGGTGGAAATCAGCCGCGACGATCTGCGCCGCTACGGCCTGACGCTGTCGGAGGTGGCCCAGCTGATCCGCAATGCGGCAGTGGATGTCCCCGCTGGTGGCGTCAAGTCGAAAGCCGGGGAAATTCTCGTGCGCGTCACCGAGCGGCGCGACTGGGCGCGCGAGTTTCGCAATATCGTGGTGGCCGAAGGCAGCGATGGCGGTGCCGTGCACCTGAGTGATATCGCCACCATTCGCGATGCGCTGGTCGATGTGCCCAAGGACATGGTGTTCAATGGCGAGCCGGCGGTGGGGATCGATATCTACCGCATCGGCGACCAGACGCCGATGAGTGTCAGCACTGCGGTGCGGCAAGTGCTGGCAGAAGTGACCAGGACGCTGCCGCCGGGGGTGCATGTCAGCATTCGCGATGACGACTCACTGATCTTCAAGGAACGCCTGACGCTGCTGTTGAAAAACGGTTTCTTTGGCCTGTTGCTGGTGTTTGTGGTCCTTGGCGCTTTCCTTGAATTGCGCCTGGCTTTCTGGGTGACGCTGGGTATTCCCACCAGTTTCCTCGGTGCGCTGCTGTTTCTGCCGGCGATGGATATCTCCATCAATATGGTGAGCATGTTTGCGTTCATCATTGCCCTCGGCATTGTGGTGGACGACGCGATTATTGCCGGTGAAAACATCCACGAGTGGCGCAACCGCGGCTACAGCAATCTGGAGGCGGCGATCGCCGGCGCCCGCCAGGTGGCGGTGCCGCTGACATTTGCGATCCTGACCAACGTGGTGGCCTTCCTGCCGCTGATGGAATTGCCCGGTTTTATGGGCAAGATTTTCGGCATTATCCCGTTTGTGGTCGGCACGGTATTTGTGATTTCCTGGATCGAGGCGCTGTTTATCCTGCCGGCACACCTGGCGCATTCGCGCCGCGGTCACCGCAGTGCGTGGGCGCGGCGCATCGCCGCGCGCCAGGAGCGCCTGGCGAAGGGATTTGACCGCTTTGTCGAGCAGCGTTTCCGGCCGCTGCTGGATCTGTGTATCCGCCACCGCTACCTGACCATCGCCACCGCCGTGGCAGTGCTGTTGCTGGTGGGCGGCTACGCTGCCAGCGGGCGTATGGGCTTTACCCTGATGCCGAAAGTGGAGCGGGATTCGGGCCGCGTACAGGTCACTTTCCCTCCCGGCACCGCGGAGAGCCGGCTGCGCGCTGCGCGCAGCCAGATCATGGCGGCGGCGGACAAAGTGCTCGACGGCCATGACCGCGACAAGGTGTTTCTCGGCATGCGCGGGCTGGTGCGCGAGGGCTCGGTGCGAGTGGATGTGTATCTGGTGCCGGCGGATCAGCGCCCGTTTACCACCGGCGAATTTGTGCGCGATTGGCGCCGCGCGGTGGGGGCCGTGCCCGGCGCCATGAGTTCCAGCTTTGCCTCCGACCGCGGTGGTCCCGGCGCCGGTGCGGCGTTGACCATCGAGCTGCGCCATACGGATACCAGGGTGCTGGAGCAGGCCTCCAGGCGCCTGGCCAAAGAGCTGGAAAAATTTCCCGCGGTCAGCGATATCGATCCGGGTATTTCGCTGGGCAAACGCCAGCTCGACTTGAAGCTCACCGACCGCGCCAAGAGCCTGGGGCTTTCCGCCGAGGAGATCGGCCGCCAGTTGCGCGCCGCGCTCTACGGCGCCGAAGCCGTGCGCCAGCAGCGCGGCCGCGACCAGGTCAAGGTGATGGTGCGTTTGCCGGAGGACCAGCGGGTGTCGCTCGACGATGTGTCCGACCTCATGATTCGCGCCGGCAACGGCCTGTGGTTGCCGCTGCCCGACCTGGTGGAGATTCACAAGGGGCGCGCCTACGCCACCATCAACCGCCGCGCCGGGCGCCGGGTGATGACGGTGACCGCGAATGTGGATCCGCCGGATCAGGCGGCCCTGGTGATCAACGAACTGAATCGCAGTGTGATTCCGCAGATGCAGGCCGAGTTTGCGGGGCTCAGCGTGTCCTACGAGGGGCGTCAGGCGGATGAGCGCCAGGGGCTGGCGTCACTGGGGCTGACCTTTTCGCTCACCATGGCGGCGCTTTACCTGCTGCTGGCGATTCCGCTGAAAAGTTACATCCAGCCACTGACAGTGATGGTGGCGATTCCGTTCGGCATTATCGGTGCGCTGTTGGGCCATATGATCATGGGCTACGGCCTGAGCATGGTGAGCCTGCTGGGTATCGTGGCGCTCGCCGGTGTGGTGATCAACGATACGCTGGTGATGATCGAGTACAGCAACCGGTTGCACGAGGAGGGCGCCAGTGTCGGCGAGTCAATCCGCCAGGCGGCGCTGCGCCGTTTCCGCCCGATCATTCTCACCACCGTGACCACTTTCTGCGGGCTGATGCCGATGATTTTCGAAACCTCGGTACAGGCGCGTTTTATGATCCCGATGGCAATTTCCCTCGGCTACGGCATCCTCGCCGCCACCGCCATTTCGCTGCTGCTGGTGCCGTGCCTGTACCTGGTGTTCGCGCAGGACATTCCGGCGCGCTTCGGTCTGTTGCGGCGCAAGGATATCGCGGCGGCGGATATGCAGTGACCGCGCGCCGCGGGCGTATCAATCGCGCCGCAGGTGATCCTTGATCGCGATCGGGTTGGGGAAGTTCAGCACCACGATATACGACGATACCAAGAAGGTCAGAATCGCCGTCGCCTGGATCAGGTGCGAGGCCTCGATGCCGATCAGCTTCTGGTTGAACGACAGAAACGCGATCAGCAACGAGAATTCACTGATCTGTCCCAGGCGGAATCCGATATCCCAGGCCAGCACCGTGTGTTCGCTCTGGTTGCCGAGCAGGTAGCGGAACACCGCGGGCTTGACCAGTAGTACCGCGGCGGCGGTGACCAGCGCCGGCAGTGCAATGCGCGGCAGCATATCCAGATGGAACTGGGCGCCGATACTGAAGAAAAACAGGATCAGGAAAAAGTCCCGCAACGGTTTCAGGCTCAGCGCGATGTACTGGGAGATGGGGCTGGTGGCCAGGGTAATACCGGCAATAAAGGCGCCGATCTCCCGCGACAGCCCCAGTACCTCGGCCAGTTCGGCAAGCCCCATACACCAGCCCAGCGCCAGCAGGAAAACGTACTCGTGAAAGCGGTCGAAGCGGGTAAACAGGGGTAGCAGCACATATTTCACCACCACCCAGGCGCAACCAACCAGCAGCGGCAGTGCGGCAAACGACAGCCCCAGCTGCGCCAGGTCCACCTCGCCGGTACTGCCGGACAGCAGGATCATCAGGCAGGTGATAGCGACAAAATCCTGAAACAGCAGCAGGCCCACCATCAGCTCGCCCAGATGTTTGTGGTGCAGCACGGTGGTGGGCAGCAGCTTGATGCCGATGATGGTACTGGAGAACATCATGGCCATGCCGATCACCCACGACTCGATGCGGGTGAAGCCGAACAGCTGGCCGATGGCAAAACCCAGCCCGAGGAAGATTGCGCAGCTGATCAGGCCGACAAAAGTGGCTTTGCGCAACACCGACAACAGCGCCTGTGGCTGCATGTCGAGGCCGAGCAGGAACAACAGGAAGATGATGCCGACATTGGACATGTCCGCCAGCAGGCTCACATTATTGATCACGCCCGCGCCCGAAGGGCCCAGTAGTATACCCAGCGCGATATACGCCACCAGCAGCGGCTGGCGCCCGAACAGCGCCAGCGAGGCGACAATGGCGGCGCCGCTGAAGATCAGGAAAAACGACTGGAACAGAGAGGTTTCCACCACCGGACATCCTTGCTACGTGGGTTTGAGTCCCATTATCCATAGATGGTAGTGCAGCGGGAATAGGGGCGGCCGCAGGGACGGACCCATTGGTTCACCCCTGCGGCCGATGGCGCAGCGTTGCCTGGTGGTCTACACGCGTATCACGTGCAAATGCGCGTTACAGATTAAACCAGCGCAGGTTCTCCGCCTGCGGTGACAGAATCGGTTGCGCGCAGAACTCGCCACTGGGCTGTTCCAGTATCTCGCGCGCCTGTTCGAGGAACCTTGCCAGCGGCGTGTCGACGGTGCGTGGTGCGCCTGAGTTGGCATCCAGTGACAGCGGCAGTACAGCGTCCCCGCTCTGGCCCTGGTAGCGCCACACGCCAGCCGGGGCGTCGTACTGGTAATAGGGCAGCAGCCGGTAACCGTGTTCGGCGATGATCTCCATCGCCTCAATCAGGTAGTCGACGGTTTCCTCGTCGAGGAAATAGTTGAAATTCAGGCGCACCCAGCCCGGCTTCAACAGGCTCTCGCCCTCGCTAACCACCTGTTCCAGCGCTTCGCTCAACTCCGGCGTCAGGTGCAGTAGTGAGTGGCCGTAGGGCCCGGCGCAGGAGCAGCCGCCGCGCACCTGAATACCGAACAGGTCGTTCAGCAGCGCGACGACAAAGCCGTGGTGCAGGGGTTTGCCTTCCCTGAGGATGTGCATGGAGACAATGCTGACCCGCGGCAATTCGGTACCGCCCAGAATCTCGATATTGGCGTTGTCGCGCCAGCGCGCAAAGGCACGCTCGAGCCACTGTGTCTCGCGTCTCTCGATGGTCTCGGCGCCGACGCGATCCTTCAGCGCGAACACCAGTCCGGCGCGCACCGATTCAACGATGGCCGGCGTGCCGGCCTCCTCGCGGCGTTCGCCCGCGGGCAGGTAGGTGTGTTTGTCCGGTCCCACCCAGGACACGGTACCGCCGCCGGGCACTGCCGGTTGCTCTTTGGGCAGCAGGGACTTTCGCACAATCAGGATCCCCGGCGTGCCCGGACCGCCGACAAATTTGTGCGGGGAGATAAACAGCGCGTCCTTGCGGGTGCTGTCGCCATCGCCGTTGACATCAATGGCCACATAGGGCGCTGCCGCGGCGTAATCCCAGAACGACAGCGCGCCGTGGCGGTGCAGCTGGGCGGTGACCGCATCCACATCGGTGCGAATGCCGGTGACATTGGAGGCGGCGGAGAAGCTGCCGATTTTCAGTGGGCGCTGGCTGTAGAGTTCCAGCGCCTCTTCCAGCGCCTGCAGGTCGACACCGCCGGCGTCGTTTTGCGGAATTGTCACCACGTCCGCAATAGACTCGCGCCAGGGCAGGTCGTTGGAATGGTGTTCGTAGGGGCCGATAAAGACGACCGGCCGCTGGTCCTGCGGCAGCTTTGCCGGGTCGGCGCCGAAGCGCTCGAAATGTGCAGCGCGCAGGCCGAGGCTGTCGACCAGGCGGTTGATGGCGGCGGTGGCACCGGCGCCACAGAAAATTACCGCGTGATCGTCGCCAGCGTTGACCGAACGGCGAATGGCGGCGCGCGCCTGTTCGCGGAACGCGGTGGTCTGGCGGCCGGTAGCGGAAGTTTCGGTGTGGGTGTTGGCGTACCAGGGCAGCACCTGATCGCGAATGCTGTCTTCGATAAAGGTCAGTCCGCGGCCGGAGGCGGTGTAGTCGGCATAGACCAGTGGCCGGGTACCGAAGGGAGTGGCCAGTGCCATGCGTTCGCCGATCACACTGGTGCGAATTTGCGTGAGCAGGGATTCGTTACAGGTCATGTTTACCTCAAGTCTCTACATCTGGTTGTTATTGTGTTTTCGCCTATACAACGCAGAAGCGGTCGTTTCCCGCAATCGCCAATTGGCGTCATTGCGGGAAACGACCGCTGCTGCGGTAAATTTCCCTGTGCGTCCTGTGCGCGTTATTCGCCGCTGGGGATCGGCAGCTCCGTAGTGCTCTTGATCTGCTCCATGGCGAAGTTCGAAACAATATCGCTGATACCGACATGGCGGATCAGTTCTTTATAGAAGCGGTCGTAAGCGCCGATATCGCTGACCACGACGCGCAGCAGGTAGTCGTAGTCTCCGGCCATGCGGTAACAATCCACCACCTCTGGCATATCCGCCATCTGCCGGGCAAAGGTTTCGGCCCATTCCGCGGTGTGCTGATCGGTCTTTACCTGGGCAAACACCGAAACCGGGAGCCCCAGGATTTCCGCATTGAGCAGCGCCACCTTGCGACGGATGATGCCGCTTTTCTCGAGTTTCTGCACCCGGCGCCAGCAGGGCGTTTTCGTCAGTCCCACGCGCTCGGCGAGCTCTTCGATGGAGAGGCTAACATCTGACTGTAGAATGGCAAGAAGTTGTCGATCAATTGCGTCTAGTGAGGACATGATTCTACAAAGCTCCCAATTTTGCCGGAATAAGTCTCTCACGGTGGCTTTCCGGTGCCATCGTTGGCAACAAAATACCCCGGCCATTTTTTGCGGATTGGCGCGGTCCGAGAGAGACCTGCCGCCGATGGACCCGAGCGGGATGCTTGGGCTCACACTCCGCATGCCACTGTAACGATAGGCTCCCAAAGTTGGCGTCGGTAGTGGAATTTTCTCCGGCGATAGGGGTGGTGCTCTGGAAGGCAGGCGGTTGAGAATCTTTTTTCAGCAACCTGCCGGGGCGACGCGGATGGTCGCCCGGGGAGGGAGCCCGCCGTTGGCGGGCCGACGCTATCAGGCGGCGTCTTTGGGTGGGAAGCGCGGCTCGAACAGGCCCAGCTCGATGGCCTTGTGCACCTGCGCCATCAGATCGATTTCGGTCAGTTCCTGCAGTTGCTGCAGGTCCTGCAGCACATAGTAGATCGGCTGCACGATATCGATGCGATAGGGGGTGCGCAGCGCGTCGAGCGCGTCGAAGTCATAGCGGGCCGGTTCGCTGCCCAGTGCGTACAGGGTTTCCTTCGGTGAGGACAGGATGCCGCCGCCGTAGATGCGCAGGCCGTCATCGGTCTGCAGCAGGCCGAACTCCACCGTAAACCAGTAGAGGCGGGCGAGATAGGCGCGCTCCTTGGGCGAGGCTTTGAGCCCGAGCTCGCCATACTTCTGCGTGAAGTTGGCAAATGCCGGGTTGGTCAGCATGGCGCAGTGACCGAAGATCTCGTGAAAGATATCCGGTTCCTGCAGGTAGTCGAACTCCTCGGGGGTGCGGATAAAGGTGGCCACCGGAAACTTGCGATCGGCGAGCAGGCCGAAGAAAGTCTCGAAGCCGATCAGCGCTGGAACGCGCGCGACTTCCCAGCCGGTTTCGCGACGCAGCACGTCGCTGATTTCGGCCAGTTGCGGGATGCGGTCACGGGGCAGGTCGAGCAGTTCCAGGCCGTGCAGGTATTCGTCACAGGCGCGTCCGGGCACCACCTGCAGCTGGCGCTCGATCAGGTGCTGCCAGGTCTGGTGCTCCTGCTCGCTGTAGTGAATGAAGCCCTGCGCGTCGGGCTCGCGGGCCACATACTTGCTGGGCTTCTTGGCGCTTTTGGCAGTCTTTTCTTGCATGGTGCTCTCCGGGCGTAGTCGCCTGTACCGGCGCGGCCACTGGGCCTGGCGCCTGCTGGCATTTGTTGTTATCGCTTGCCTCTATTTTTAGGCGGCGCCGGCGTTGCTGGGGAGGTTAATGACGGCACTCTTGCTGCCGCAGCGGCGCCCGAGCTACACTTTTTGTAAATAAAAGTTTACAGGTGGCCGGTGAGGGTAGAGATTACTTGCGATAATCGTGTGGGTATCTTGCATGAAATTATGCAGATATTTGCAGATTTTCGGATCAACGTGACGTCCGGCGAGCTGGGTGGCGATAGCGGGGACAAGGTCTACCTGTCTGCGCCGTCGATGTTGACCACCCAGTACCAGGCGATCGAGAAATCTCTGGCGCGGGTGCCGGGCGTGCGCCGCGTGCGACGCATCGCATTGATACCGTCGGAGCGGCGCCACTTTGAGCTGGATATCCTGCTGCGCCACGTCGCATCGCCGGTGCTGTCGGTGGATCGCGAGGGCCGCGTGGTGGCGGCCAACCTGGCGGCTGCGCGCGCGTTCGGCGTCAATCTCGATCGCGTGCCGGGCCTGCAGCTGCAGCGTTTTCTGCCGCTACTGCAGGTGGCGGAGCTGTTGCGGGATTTCGCCGTGCCGCGCTATGGCATGCCGGTCGAAGTGCGCGGCCGCAGCTACCAGCTGGAGTGGTCGCCGATTGCGCTGGCGGAGGTTCCCGCGTCGGCCGCGGAGGGCGCCGGTGCCGTGGAATCTCTGGCCGGTGCGGTGTTGACCCTGGAGCCCCGTGAAGTGGCCGGCAGCCTCAGTGAGCCGCCACCAGTGGCGGCGCTGTGGGATTTCGACCTGCGCCGCGAGAGCTGCCTGCAGCTGCAGGAGATGGCGGCGTTCGGCGCGCCGCTGCTGATTCGTGGCGAGCAGGGCAGCGGCAAGAGTACCTTTGCCGCCGCGGTGCACTACCTGTCGCCACTGGCGGCGGGGGGCGACTGCTATCGCTTGCAGCCCACCGGCGACGGGAGTGAACTCTCGTTGCCGGCGCACTGGCCGCAGCGCGGCACCCTGGTGATCGAAGATCTGCAGTGCCTGGACGACGGTGCCCAGCGCGCGCTGGCAGTGGCGTTGCAGTCGCTGCCGCCGGGCTTGCGCGCCGTGGCCACGGCGGCGCAGCGCGCGTCCCTGGTGCCGGCACTGCTGCAGGTGTTTTCCACTCTGGTACTGAACCTGCCGCCGCTGCGCGCCATGCGCCCGGCGCTGGGGCGCTTCGCCGGCGCGCTGCTGCGCAGCGAGTGCGGCGACAGCGCGGCGCCGGCGCTGGCGGCGGACGCGCTGGCGCAAATGGAGCGCCACGACTGGCCGGACAATTTCGCCGGCTTGCGGGATTACCTGTTGGCCGCGAGGCAGCGCTGCCGGCGCCGCGGCAGCGAATCGATCGAGCCGCTCGATCTGCCGGAACTCGACGCGCGGGCCCTGCCGCCGTGGCAGGCGTGGAGTCGCGGGCTGGATTATCGGCAGATCATGGCGCGGGTCGAGCGCGCGCTGCTGCAGGAGTTGCTGGCGGAATGCCACTCGACGCGCGAGTTGGCCAAACGGCTGGGTATTTCCCATACCGCGGTGGCGAACAAGTTGCGCAGGCACGGCCTCACGACAACCGCACCCTGACGCGCGCCAGGGAGGGCCAAGGAGGGGGGCTTCAGCGCTCGATGCGTCCGAGCAGCATATCCTTGAACATCACGAAGTCGCCCCAGAGGCTGTACAGGGGGTTTTTGAATGTGGCCGGGCGGTTGTGCTCGAAGAAAAAGTGGCCCACCCAGGCAAAGCCGTAACCGGCCAGCGGCACCGCGGCCAACCAGCGGTAGTTGCCGCTGAACAGTGCGATCAACACCAGCGCGATGACCAGGCCGGTGCCGACAAAGTGCAGGCGGCGGCAGGTGAGATTGCGGTGTTCCTGCAGGTAGAAGGGATAGAAGTCGCTGAAGCGGTTGAAGGTTTTCGGTTCGCCGGCAGCCATGGCGCGGTTCCTTGTTATTCTCATCACTTGGCGGCAGTTTACGGTGAAATGCCGGCCGCTCCAAGATGGTCGCGGCAGGCCCCAATCTGTTAGTCTGCGCGGGTTTTTTGCCGCTCCCGGCCGGTGCCGGGAGCTGTTTCAGTGGCGTCATTGAAGAGGAAGTTATGGCCGGTCCACTCTCGCATCTCAAAGTGCTCGATCTGAGCCGCATCCTGGCGGGCCCCTGGGCCGGCCAGGTGTTCGCCGATTTCGGCGCTGAAGTCATCAAGGTGGAACGCCCCGAGCGCGGCGACGATACCCGCCACTGGGGCCCTCCCTACCTGAAAGATCGCGACGGCGCCGATACCACCGACGCCGCTTATTACCTCAGTGCCAATCGCGGCAAGAAGTCCATCACCGTGGATATCACCACCGCGGAGGGACAGGCGCTGATCCGCGAGCTGGCGGCAAAGTGCGACATCGTGCTGGAAAACTACAAGGTCGGCGGCCTGGAAAAATATGGCCTGGATTATGCCAGCATCAAAGCGGTGAATCCCGGAATCGTCTACTGCTCGATTACCGGTTTCGGCCAGACAGGCCCGTATAAAAACCGCGCCGGCTACGATGCCATGATCCAGGGCATGGGCGGGCTGATGAGCATCACCGGCATACCGGAGGGGCAGCCCGGTGCCGGCCCGCAGAAAGTCGGGGTGGCGGTGGCGGACCTGATGACCGGAATGTACGCGGTTTCCGCGGTGCTCGCCGCCATCGTGCACCGCAACGAAACCGGTACCGGCCAGCATATCGACCTGGCACTGCTGGACACCCAGGTGGCCTGGCTTGCCAACCAGGCACAGAATTTCCTGCAGTCCGGCAAGAGCCCGGAGCGCCAGGGTACCGGCCACCCGAATATCGTGCCCTATCAGGCAGTGCCGTCCGCCGATGGCTACTTCATGTTGGCGATCGGTAACGACGACCAGTTCAAGCGGTTCTGCGCGATCGCCGGTGTCGGCGAGCTGGCGGAAAACCCCGCCTACGCCACCAACGCCGCGCGCGTACTCGCGCGCGAACAACTGGTACCGCTGGTGGAGGCTGCTACCCGCGAGCAGCCGTCTGCCTGGTGGCTGGAAAAGCTCAGCGACGCCCACGTACCCTGTGGCCCGATCAACACACTGGATCAGGTCTTCGCCGATCCGCAGGTGCAGGCGCGCGGCATGGTGGTCGAACAGCCGCATCCGCAGGCAGGCAAGGTGAAAACGGTGCGCAATCCGGTGGTGTTTTCCGACACAGCACTGGAGTATGAGCAGGGGCCGCCGATGTTGGGGGAGCACACCGCAGAGGTATTGCAGAAACTGTTGCACAAAGGGGAAGAAGACCTGGTGCGACTCAAAGCCGAGGGTGTTATCTAAACACCAAGTTTAACCAAGTAGCGCTTTGTCGATGTTTTAACGTGAGTGCGGGATTTTCCTGCGGATAGGGCGCCTGTGCGCCCCTGGCTTAGCATCTGGTATCCTGGGTTTTCAGTGTGGTTTGCAAGCAAGATGGTTTTGGGGGCATTCCCGGGTTGCCAGGCACCAACTATGGTTGGCGCGTGTTAGAACGCTGGTGGGGTTAAACGTTTTTTGGGGTGTGAGCAATAAAGTGCTGGTGTAGTGGTTGTGATAGCCAGGCTAAGAAATAAAAATATTTCAAAAATAATAAGGGATATATGAGCAACTACATCAAGTTCTGGTTTGCGATTGGTTTCTCACTATTACTGTCTGCGTGTGGCGGCGGTGGTGGTGGCAGTGAGAGCTCGGGCAGTACCGATTCCCCTCCGCCGAATACGGTTAATGCTGGCAGCGATTTATTTGGCGCTACGTTATCTGATCTGAAAGGGCGTGTTGCAATTGATGCAACCGAAACTCCGCTATCACTGGATAGCGCTCCGGCGCTGTTAAGCGCACTTTACGAATTCTATTATTTTGCCCAGCAAAGTTTTGACCAGTATCAGGACCCGGCGCTCTGGGGTGGTGATGCGCTTCAGGATGAGTCAGACGAGCAGGCTTGCGCGGGCGGAGGCAGCGTAAAAGTAGAGTCCTCTGCTGAAAATGCAGTACTGGCTTTCCGATTCAGCAACTGCGTTGATGGGGGCGTAACCCTTGATGGCGCACAGCGGGTAACCTGGCAGGAGATGCCGGGGAATACTGTCAGAATCCTGGTTGCCTATAACGAGTACAGTGTCATCGGCGGTGCGGAATCATTGCAGGTTGACGGTTCCGTTGACATGACTGTTTCGCGGGATTTGGGCTATCCGCTAAGTTTGACGCTCGATTTGATGATGGAGGACCAAAATCGTGGAGTCATCCGGGCAAACTCGGTCGAGTTTCAGGTGGATTCGCAAGATACTGCGGCCGGGAATGATTTTTATGCGTCGTTAACTCATGTCTCCGGCCTCGTGGAGTATGAAGGGTGGGGCGTTTCCCGGGTGGGTTTGGTGGACGCTGGTTCGGGGTTGCGGCTCTCCGGTAGCACGCCGGCATGGGCGCAGCTGTCGATCGAGCCGGATGGACTGGTTTTTGCCTTTGATGATGATGGCGATCTCGCTTTTGACAATCGCCTGTTCGTCGCAGTGCCAGACGAATACGCTCAAACGCCCCTGCATCAATTGGTGTCGTCGGTTCCAGAGGTGCGCAGCAAAATCTTTATCTATGAGGATGCGGAACCAATATCTGACGGCGTCACCTTGTTCGATACGGTTTCCTTTTTTCGCGATCCGGGTGGGAACCTGTTGCAATTCGAGGCCGATCTCAAGAAGGTTGAGCTGGTTCCGGATTCCTCTCTCGACAGCGAGCGGATTGATCTCACTGGTCACGCCGATGTTAGCTATAGCCTCTCCCAGCTTCACGCTGGCTACTTCTCTCTCGAGTCTGCTACGCCGGGGGAAATTGTAAAGTACACGTTCGAAATTCGGGCGAAAAATGCGTTTGGTGTCGACTTGTCTGAGCCGCTGCTTGTCGAGATCCCCGTTTACAGCGACCTGGATGGTGATGGAGAGTTTGATTACAGGGATAGCGATGACGATGGCGATGGCGTCGACGACGGCGCGGATGCATTTCCGCGGGATAAGAGTGAAAGTGTAGATACCGACGGGGACGGCGTAGGCAACAACCAGGATGTTGACGATGACGGTGATGGTGTTGCCGATGTCGAGGATGCCCAACCGCTGGATTGGGTTTGCAGTGCCATTGATGACATGACTGGCGATGTCTGTTCCTTTAGGACGCTCAATAAAACCTCTGTTTTTGTCGACAAAAATGGTGTCGTGTATTTCTGGTCACCATTTGAAGATCCGGTCTATCGGTGGGACTCGGTTGATCAGAGTTTTTTACCTGCTGTTTCCTTTAACCCAGTGGGCTATGACTTCCCCTCTCGTGAGCAAATCTCAGGGAATTTGCACTATTCAACAAGCGATCATGCCGTCTACGTTTTTCGCCAATATTCGTATGTGTCTCGTGTAGACCTATCTGCAGGTTTTGATGAGAAGTTGTTTTTTGATGGGGATGACTACGACATCAGCGCTTATTGGATATCTGGCATGCAGTTAAAAGATGAATCGCCGCAGGGGCCCGTATTCGCGGTAAATCGAATGGGTGGTATCGATCAAAAGTTTTTCAGTCTGGCGGCGGACGGTAGCCTTATGGATGAATACGCAGAACCTGTCCAATATGCGGATGATCCAAGCAATTTTCGACCGCACGATGTAGCGCCATTTTGTGATAGTGGTTTCTATGTCGATAGTGATGGCGTTTTTGTCGATATCGGCGTAGGGGGTCCGGCGTCAGATCCCTGTGTAAGCGGAGAGCCACTGCCCGTGGTGTCCGGTGACGGGCAGCTGGCGCTGACGCGTTATGGTGTCATGGATCAGGCGCGCAATATCGTCGCCGTGCCAGACCTGGCCTTCAATGCTGGAAGCGCCCAGTGGGCGAATGGTGAACTCTACTTCCTGGACAGGGAGCAGGGCACAGTTTCCCGTTATTCATCGACTGGAGAGAAACTTGATAGTATGACATTGCGCACGGCAGACCAGGGCGAGCAATACGCATACCGTATTTTCACGACGGGTTCGCAAATTATCATTGTGACCCGGTCAGGCGACGTCGATGGATTCGTGTATCCGCAGGTTTATGCGGCTGATGTGAGTGGTTAGGGCGCCTGGCCCCTTTTTTATCGACAAGCTATATCGAAAAAGCCCCGCATTTGCGGGGCTTTTGGTTTAGAAGGCGATATTCTTCGGCGTGCGCGGGAATGGAATCACGTCGCGGATGTTGCCCATGCCGGTGACGTAGGACACGATGCGGTCGAAGCCGAGGCCGAAGCCGGCGTGCGGCACGGTGCCGTAGCGACGCAGGTCGCGGTACCAGTCGAGGTGTTCCTTGGGAATGTTCATTTCGTCCATGCGCTCATCGAGCTTCTCCAGACGCTCTTCGCGCTGGGAGCCGCCGATGATCTCGCCGATACCCGGGGCCAGGACGTCCATCGCCGCCACGGTCTTGCCGTCGTCGTTCATGCGCATATAGAAGGCCTTGATGTCCTTCGGGTAGTTCATGACGATGACCGGCTTCTTGAAGTGCTTCTCGGCCAGGTAACGCTCGTGCTCGGAGGCGAGGTCGATGCCCCAGGAAACCGGGAACTCGAACTTCTCTTTACACTTCTCCAGGATTTCGATCGCATCCGAGTAGTTGATGCGCGCGAAGTCGTTGTCGATGATGTTTTCCAGGCGCGAGATAGCTTCCTTGTCGATGCGCTGGGCGAAGAAGGCCATATCGTCGGCGCGCTCTTCGAGTACCGCCTTGAAGACATATTTCAGCATCTTCTCGGACAGGTCGGCGGTGTCGGCCAGATCGGCGAAGGCGATTTCCGGTTCCACCATCCAGAACTCCGCCAGGTGGCGGGTGGTGTTGGAATTCTCCGCGCGGAAGGTGGGGCCAAAGGTGTAGACCTTGGACAGGGCCAGGCAGTAGCTCTCCACATTCAGCTGGCCGGACACGGTGAGGAAGCTTTCCTCACCGAAGAAGTCCCGGCCGAAATCGATCTCGCCCTTGTCGGTGCGCGGCAGGTTCTCCAGGTCCAGAGTGCTGACGCGGAACATTTCGCCGGCGCCTTCGCAGTCGGACGCGGTCAGGATCGGCGTATGGATCCAGTTGAAACCGTTCTCGTGGAAGAAGCGGTGCAGGGCCTGGGCGATGCAGTTGCGCACTCGCGCCACGGCGCCACCCACGTTGGTACGCACGCGCAGGTGGGCGTGTTCGCGCAGGTGTTCCATAGTGTGGCGCTTGGGCGACATCGGGTAGGTATCCGGGTCTTCTACCCAGCCCACCACCTGCACTTCGCTGGCCAGCAGCTCGATGGCCTGGCCCTTGCCCTCGGAGGCCTTCAGGGTGCCGGTGATATCCACGGCGCAGCCGGTGGTCAGGCGCAGGACCTCGGATTCGTAATTGTGCAGGTCGGCTTCGACCACCACCTGGATGGGGTCGAAGCAGCTGCCGTCATGTACGGCGAGGAAGGACAGGCCGGCCTTGGAGTCGCGGCGGGTTCTGATCCAGCCCTGGATGCGGGCTTCGCTGCCCTCGCGGCCGCTGGATTTCAAAAGGGAATCTACGGATTCGACTTGCATTGTTCTCGCTTACCTGAACTTGTGCGATCTGGGTAAAAAATAGCCACATCGCGCTCGGTTGAATGTCGCGGGCATATTGACGTTTTGGCGGCGGGAAATCCAGCCCTGCGGCGGGCAATGGCAAGTAACGCCACCCCGGCAGCGCGGGATGGCGGTGGCGGCAAGTGGGGGGTCAGGCCAGGCCGCGGCGGCGGAACAGCGGCTGCGTCTGTTCCACATCGGCCTGGTAGCTGTCGCTGAAGTCGCGCAGTGAATCCAGCAGGCCGGGCAGGGGCTGTTCACCCTCGTAGGCGAAAGCATTGAAGCCGCAGCGGCGCAGGTAGGTGAGCTGGTCGCGCATGAAGGCGCCCACCGCACGCAGCTCGCCGCTGAAGCCGTAGCGTTCGCGCAGCAGGCGGCCTGCGGTGAAGCCGCGACCGTCGGCAAAGGCGGGGAAGTGCACGGCCACCAGCGGGAGCTTGGCAGCGGCATCGTCGAGCTGTTCGGCGCTCTCGTCGCTGTCGAGCCACACACCGATCTCAGATCTGCGGCCTTCGAGATCGCCGCGCAGCGCCTGCCAGATACCGAGCGGCAGTATCACCTTGCCGGGCGCCAGGTTGTCGGCGGTAATCTCGCTGTTGTCGTCGCACTGTGGCAGCAGTCGCCACTCATTGGCTGTCACGCTGCCATCGACAATCAGTTCGGCCGGATTGGCCGGCTGCGGCCCGGGTTTAGCTGGCTTTGGCATAAACGGTCTCCTTGAAGGGCTGCAGGCCGATGCGGTTGTAGGTGTCGATAAACAGCTCATCCGGGTGGCGTTCGGCCACATAGAGATCGAGGATCTTGCCGATCACGTCGGTGACTTCGGCGCGCGAGAAGCTTGGACCGAGCACTTTGGCCAGGCTGGCCTGCTCGGAGGAGCTGCCACCCAGTTGCACCTGGTAGAACTCCTCGCCCTTCTTGTCCACGCCCAGAATGCCGATATGGCCCACGTGGTGGTGGCCACAGGCATTCATGCAACCGGAGATATTCAGGTTCAGGTCGCCCAGGTCGTAGAGGTAATCCATATCGTCGAAGCGGCGCTGGATCGCCTCCGCTATCGGAATCGACTTGGCGTTGGCCAGTGAGCAGTAGTCGCCGCCGGGGCAGCAGATCATATCAGTGAGGGTGCCGATATTCGGCGTGGCGAAGCCGTGTGCGCGCGCCGTTTGCCAAACCTCGTAGAGTTTGTCCTGCTGCACATCCGCCAGCACCACATTCTGGTCGTGGGTGACGCGCGCCTCGCCGAAGCTGAAGGCGTCGGCCAGATCGGCAATGGCCTCCATCTGGCGGTCGGTGACGTCACCGGGCGGCACCCCGGTGGGCTTGGTGGACAGCCGCACCGCGCGGTAGCCGGGTACGCGGTGGCGGAAGGTATTGCGCTCCAGCCAGCGGGAGAAGGCTTTGTCCTCTGCGGCCTGCTGTTCCAGCGCGGTGTCACTGGCGGCGCCGTCGAAGGCGTTGTAGGCCGGTTCGGTAAAGAACGACTTGGCCCAGGCCAGTGCCTCAGGCGTCAGCTGTTCGGCACCGTCTTTGATCTTTTCCCATTCCGCTTCCACCAGGCGGGCAAATTCTTCGGCGCCCATGGCCTTGACCAGAATCTTGATGCGCGCCTTGTACTTGTTGTCGCGGCGGCCCAACTGGTTGTAGATGCGCACGATCGCCTCGAGATAGGACAGCAGGTCGCGTTCCGGCAGGAAATCGCGGATCAACTCGGCGATTACCGGTGTGCGGCCCTGGCCGCCGCCGACGAGTACCTGGAAGCCGATCTCGCCGTCGCGCTCGACAATCTGTACGCCGATATCGTGCACGCGAATGGCGGCGCGGTCGGTGGTGGCACCGTTGACGGCGATTTTGAACTTGCGTGGCAGGAAGGCGAACTCCGGGTGGAAGGTGGACCACTGGCGGATCAGCTCGCAGTAGGGGCGCGGATCCACGATCTCGTCGCGGGCCACGCCGGCATAGGGGTCGGAAGTGGTGTTGCGGATGCAGTTGCCGCTGGTCTGTACCGCGTGCATCTCCACCTCGGCCAGTTCGGCGAGGATATCCGGCACTTCCTCCAGCTGTGGCCAGTTGAACTGCAGGTTCTGGCGCGTGGTGAAATGCGCGTAGCCCTTGTCGTAGTCGCGGCTGATACGGGCCAGGCGGCGGATCTGCGCGCTGTTCAGCAGGCCGTAGGGCACGGCGATGCGCAGCATCGGTGCCAGTCGCTGGATATAGAGGCCATTCTGCAGCCGCAGGGGGAGGAATTGCTCCTCGCTCAACTCGCCGGCCAGATAGCGTTCGGTCTGGCCGCGAAACTGGGTCACGCGCTCGCCGATAATAGTGCGGTCCCGGTCGTCATATCGATACATAACAGCTTGATTCCATAGCTCTTTTGCGCTGGGAGCGGCGTGCGGGGCGGCCCCGGCCAGACTCCGATGGCGCATAACATACCAGCGGCCTTATGCAAAAAATAACAATATTTTTTGCTAGACAGGTAACAAACGGTTATAAGCCGCGAGGCCTGCCACAGCCGGCTCCGGTTGCGCTACGGAAGGGTATTTGCTCTACTTGACTGACCGTTTGCGGACGGTGCAGCTACCCTGAATAACAATAATCAGCAATCGGAGTCTTTCGATGAGTGAAGAAGTAGTTGTATCTAATGATAGTGACAATGCGGTGGATGCCATCGCGGCGGTGGCCCTGGTGGCTATCTTTGTCGGCACCTGTATTTTCTGGGTGGCTTCCCACTGACCAACCCCGTATTTCGCCCGGAGCAGAGTGGTCCCGGGCCAGCCCTCCCGCCTACTTCTTAATATCCCGCTGAGAGCAATTCCCCAGCTGCATACAGTGTGCGCACTGAACGCGGAAACGATTAGGGGCGGTGTTTCTGGTGGGCGCGGCGCACTCTGTGCGCGCGCGGAGTGACGGGGGCTTACTGGCCGAGGTTGTTCAGCACGGTCTTAACCACGACGACCAGGGTAATCACAAATAGCGTGGTAAAGATAATGCCGGCGGCGATATAGGTCTTGATATTGCCGCCCTTGAAATCCCGCTCGCGGTTTTTACTGCTCTGCACGCCGATCGCGGCGGCCAGGGTGCTGAGCACCACCTGGCCGAAGGACGGTTTGTCTTTTTTATGGTTGTCGTCACGCATTGCTTGGTCCTGTACTCAGTCCTCGAGGTTGGGGCGCAGCCAGCGTTCCAGCTCCTGTTCACTCATACCCTTGCGCTGTGCCAGGTCGGCGAGCTGGTCGCGACCGATCTTGCCCACATTGAAGTACTTGGCCTCGGGGTGGGCGAAGTACCAGCCGCTGACGGACGCCGCCGGCAGCATGGCAAAGTGTTCGGTCAGGCTCATTCCTGCATTTTGCTCCGCGTCGAGCAGTTTGAACAGGGTGCTTTTCTCAGAATGATCCGGGCAGGCCGGATAGCCGGGCGCCGGGCGGATACCGCGGTAGGCTTCCTTGATCAGTTCCTCGTTGGAGAGGGTTTCGTCGGGCGCGTAGCCCCAGAACTGTTTGCGTACCTGCTGGTGCAGGGTTTCGGCCAGGGATTCCGCCAGGCGGTCCGCGAGTGCCTTGACCATGATCGCGTTATAGTCGTCGTGCTTGGCCTCGTACTCCGCTGCCAGTTCGTCGGCGCCGATGCCGGCGGTGACGGCGAAGCCGCCCACGTAGTCGGCCACGCCGGAGCCGTCAGACCGGACGGTGCCTGCGGGTGCGACGAAATCGGCCAGTGAGCGGCACAGGCCGTCGCCGCCGCGCTTCTGTACCTGCTGGCGCATCTGGTGCAGGCGCGCCAGCTCCGCGGTGCGGCGCTCATCCTTGTACACCACGATATCGTCGCCGTCGCTGTTGGCCGGCCACAGGCCGAATACGGCGCGGGCGCGCAGCAGTTTTTTGTCGATGATCTGTTGCAGCATCCGCTGGGCGTTCTGGTACAGATCGGTGGCCGCCTCGCCGACGACTTCGTCGTTGAGAATTGCCGGGTATTTGCCGGCCAGATCCCAGGAGATAAAGAAGGGCGTCCAGTCGATAGTGTCTACCAGCTGTTCCAGCGGGAAGTCGTCGATCACGGTCACGCCGGGCTTGTTGGGCACGGCGGCGGTGTAGCCGGCCCAGTCGAATTGCGGGCCGGCCTGCAGTGCTTCTTCGTAACTGAGGCGTTTGTCGTTGCGCTTGCGGTTGGCGGTGCGCGCGCGCACCTTATCGTATTCCTCGCGGATACCTTTGACGAACGCCGGGCGCAGCTCGTCAGAAATCAGGCTGCTGGCCACACCCACCGCGCGCGAGGCGTCGGCGACATAGACAGTCTGGTTGCGGTGATACTGCGGATCGATTTTCACCGCGGTGTGCGCCTTGGAGGTAGTCGCGCCGCCGATCAGCAGCGGGATATCGAATTCCTGGCGTTCCATCTCCGCGGCCATGTGCACCATTTCATCCAGCGACGGCGTGATCAGGCCGGACAGGCCGATGATGTCGCACTGCTTTTCTTTCGCCGTCTGCAGGATGGTTTCCGCCGGCACCATCACGCCGAGGTCGATCACTTCGTAGTTGTTGCAGGCCAGTACCACGCCGACGATGTTCTTGCCGATATCGTGCACGTCGCCCTTGACCGTGGCCATCAGGATGCGGCCGTTGGTCTTGCTGTCTTCGGTCTTTTCCGCCTCGATATAGGGCTGCAGGTAGGCCACCGCCTGTTTCATGACCCGTGCGGATTTCACCACCTGCGGCAGGAACATCTTGCCGGCGCCGAACAGGTCGCCGACCACGTTCATGCCGTCCATCAGTGGCCCCTCGATCACGTCCAGCGGGCGCTTGGACACGGCGCGGGCGGCCTCGGTATCCTCGACGATATAGTTGTTGATGCCCTTGACCAGCGCGTGCGCCAGACGCTTGTTAACCGGCAGCTCACGCCAGGACAGGTCTTCCTTGCGCGCCTGGGTGCTGCCGTCGCCGCGGTATTGCTCGGCAATATCCAGCAGCGCTTCGGTGGCGTCCGGGTTGCGGTTCAGGATCACGTCCTCGACCTTGTCGCGCAATGCCTGCGGCAGCTCGTCGTAGACCTCGAGCATGCCCGCGTTGACGATGCCCATGTTCAGGCCCGCCTTGATCGCGTGGAACAGGAACACCGAATGGATCGCCTCGCGCACCGGGTTGTTGCCGCGGAAGGAGAAGGACACATTGGATACGCCGCCGGACACATTGGCGCCGGGCAGGTTCTGGCGAATCCAGGCTGCGGCCTCGATGAAATCCACCGCGTAATTGTTGTGCTCCTCGATGCCGGTGGCGACGGCGAAGATGTTCGGATCGAAGACGATGTCGTTGGGGGCGAAGCCGACTTTGTTGACCAGCACGTCGTAGCTGCGCTTGCAGATCTCGGTCTTGCGTTCGAGGGTGTCCGCCTGGCCGTCCTCGTCGAAGGCCATCACCACCACCGCGGCGCCGTAGCGCAGACACAGGCGCGCCTTGTCGATAAAGTCCTGCTCGCCTTCTTTCAGGCTGATGGAGTTGACGATCGGCTTGCCCTGGATGCACTGCAGACCGGCCTCGATCACCTCCCACTTGGAGGAGTCCACCATAAACGGTACCTTGGCGATGTCCGGCTCGGTGGCGGCGAGGTTGAGGAAGCGGCGCATGGCGGCGACGGAATCCAGCATCGCCTCGTCCATATTGAAGTCGATCACCTGGGCGCCGTCCTCGACCTGGGCGGCGGCCACCTGCAGCGCGGTGTCGTAGTCCTCTTCCATGACCAGGCGTTTGAACCGTGCCGAGCCGGTCACGTTGCAGCGCTCGCCGACATTGACGAACAGCGAGTTCTCGTCGACCACAAACGGTTCCAGGCCCGACAGGCGCAGGGCCGGCTTGATCTCCGGCAGCGGGCGCGGGGCGATGGCGGCCACCGCATCGGCGATCGCGCGGATATGCTCCGGCGTGGTACCGCAGCAGCCGCCGAGAATATTCAGGAAGCCGCTCTGCGCGAACTCGGCCACGATGGCTGCGGTCTCTGCCGGCGTCTCGTCGTACTCGCCGAATTCGTTCGGCAGGCCGGCGTTGGGGTGTGCGGAAACGTGTTCGGCACAGACCCCGGACAAGGCCTCGATATAGGGGCGCAGCTCGGTGGCGCCGAGGGCGCAGTTGAGACCGACGGACAGCGGCTTGGCGTGGGCCACGGAGTAGTAGAAGGCTTCGGTGGTCTGGCCGGATAACGTGCGGCCGGAGGCATCGGTGATAGTGCCGGAAATCATGATCGGCAATTCGAAGCCCAGTTCGTCCCACAGCTGTTGCAGCGCGTAGATCGCTGCCTTGGCATTTAGCGTATCGAAGATGGTTTCGATCAGGATCAGGTCGGAACCGCCCTCGATCAGTGCGCGGCCGGCTTCCACGTAGTTGTCCACCAGCTGTTGGAAGGTCACGTTGCGCGCGCCCGGATCGTTAACGTCCGGGGAGATGCTGGCGGTGCGCGAGGTCGGCCCGATCACGCCCGCTACCCAGCGCGGCTTGTCCGGCGTGGCCAGCGCATCGGCGGCGCGGCGTGCGACTTCGGCCGCGGCGCGGTTCAGTTCCGGCACCAGGTCTTCCATGGCGTAATCGGACTGCGACAGGCGCGTGGCATTGAAGGTGTTGGTTTCGATAATGTCGGCACCGGCTTCGAGATACTCCCGGTGCAGGCGTTCGATCAGATCCGGCTGGGTCAGGCTCAGCAGGTCGTTGTTGCCCTTGACGTCGCGGTCGAAGTCCGCGAAACGCGCGCCGCGATATTGGCTCTCGTCCAGTTTTTCCCGCTGGATCATGGTGCCCATGGCGCCGTCCAGAATCAGGATGCGCTGCTGGAGCGCGGCGTGAAGCTGCTGGAGGCGTTCGCTGCGGGACTGCTGGGACATAGAGGCGTTTCCTTAAGCCGGATCTGGTCGGTTAGCGGGTTAAAAAGGGCGGCTATCTTACCATTCCCGGGCCCGCCATGTTGGGCTGTGATCGCGCGCCGCGACAGGGCTCGCCTTATGCAAAATAGACCTAAAAGCTGACTTAATCTGTCTAAGCTGTTGCGTATCTGCGGCGCGGGCGCAACAGCACGGTTCGCAGCGGTTTAACTTATGGCCCAGTCAGAGTAAAATACCCGACAAAGGAACTCGGTTATTTGAGAAGCAATATGTCACAGCAGTCTTCCGAACTGAACGTCACCATCACTGACTCCGCCCGCGAGTACCTGCGCGACCTGCTCGCCAAGCAGGAATGCGAGGGCATCGCCATCCGCATGTTCGTGTCCAACCCGGGCACGCCCAATGCAGAGACCTGTATCGCCTACTGCCGCCCCGGCGAGGAGCAGGAGGGCGATGTGCTGGTGGAGATGGACGGCCTCAAGGCCTATTTCGAGGGCCGCTCGGTACCCTACCTGGACGAGGCGCGGGTCGATTTCGGCGCGGACAAGATGGGCGGCCAGCTCACCATCCGCGCGCCCAATTCGCGCATGCCCAAGATCACCGACGACAGCCCGATTGAAGACCGCATCAACTATGTGCTCTACAACGAGGTCAACCCGGGCCTCGCCGCCCATGGCGGCCAGGTGAGCCTGGTGGAGGTTACCGACGATCACTACGCGGTGCTGAAATTCGGCGGTGGTTGCCAGGGCTGCGGCATGGTGGACATGACCCTGAAAGAGGGCGTGGAGAAAACCCTGAAAGAGAAGGTGCCGGA
Source organism: Microbulbifer sp. SAOS-129_SWC (assembly GCF_039696035.1). GTDB lineage: Bacteria > Pseudomonadota > Gammaproteobacteria > Pseudomonadales > Cellvibrionaceae > Microbulbifer. Next base: position 2,463,038 of record NZ_CP155567.1, on the reverse strand, counting down.
ACTGGCCGGGGTGAAGGACGTCACCGACCACAGTGATAAGTCGCAGGCTTATTACTGATCACCGCCATCTGCCAGTGATCCCAGAAGGGCGAACCCGCAGGTTCGCCCTTTTTATTTTTCCGTCGGTCAGGGCACGACCAGGTCATCCACCAGCCGTTTGCGGCTGGAAAATGGATAATCCGCAGGTGAAAACGGCATGGCCACAGTGTTGTAGCTCTGGATCAGCTTTCTCAGCTCGATTCTCTCCGCCGCGCTATAGCTGGTCTTCCTCGCATCGTCCGTGAAATCGATCAACCGTTGAACTGCGGCCTGCTTGGTCTGTATTTGTTCTACTGAATCGGGCGCGATCACACAGACTCCGTATGTCCCCTGGCAGTGGTTTCCCCAGGTATCCGTCGCCATCTGCTCCAGTGCCTGCGGCTCAGTGAGGAGGTTGGCAAAGGCACTTCTGAACATCGGGTGTGTCTGCGCAGATTTGATATAGCTATCGATAAAGTCCTGCATTAGCAGCTGCGCCGCGGTCGACTCTTTTTTTGCTGAATCACCGAGCAGGTGCAGGCTGTTGCGATACCAGGTCGTTGCCGCGGGCGTAAAATACTCCCCATCGCTGCAATCCGGTGCGGGATGCCGTCCGAATACGGCCGTAGTGACGCTGCCATCCTGTACCCGGTAGGAACAGGCGGGCAGCATTCCTGCTGCGATAGCACTATCCAGCTCAAGGGGTGTGATATCGAGTCGGGCCAACAATTCTTTGCGGGTGATGTAATGTTGGTTGAGATAGTCCTGTAACAAGATGCTCTCCTTCGTATGGTTAGTGCGGGCGGGGCAAATGAGTTCGGTGGGTTACGGCAGATCGTTAGGTGCCTGTGTCCCGGTCGCGCAGGCTGTAATCGCGCTTCACATCGGCGACACGTAATCTGTAGTGCGTAAACAGTTCCTCCTTGCCCCGCCGTTGGGCCTGGCGGTGCGGCGGATGCCTTCTCCAGGTTTCTATCGCGGTTTCATCCCTCCAGAAAGACAGCGATAGCATTCGGCGTGGATCGGCGACGCTCTGAAATCGTTCGATCGACAGAAAACCGTCTACCTGCTCCAGTTCCCGTTTCAGTGCGCCGGCCATCGCGAGATAGGAATCTCTCTCTCCCTCGACAGGTTCCACCTCAAAAATAACAGCAATCATCGCAATGACCTCGGCGGCTGTTTGTAAGTGCCCGAAACGACGGTGAGAAACGAGCGCTTCTCTTCGAGAATGAACTTGTGGGTATGTGCGAACTGGAAGTTGTCGTCGCCCTGTTGGTCCTTCCTGAGTCTGCGGCGGTAGCGTTCATAGTCTCCCAGACTGTCAAATGTAATCAGCCCAAAGGCAAGTTTATTGCTGCCTTCGTGTGGCAGGAGATATCCAAGCAGATCCCCGCCACAGATGGGAATGATCTCACCCCAGCGGTTTGCATGCTGCTCAAACTGGGTGAGCTTGAATAGATCGAGTTTGTACTCAATAAAAACGGTAACGCTCATTGCAGTTGTTTCCGGTGATGCTTTGACGCATTCTAGTTTTTCTCAAGAGTCATGCTTCGATGTCTATCGAATTGACGAATTGGTCAGCTGAATAGGATCTGCGTGAAAATGCTGGAACCAAATATTGCCGGTGTGGCGAGCCTGATCGGTGATCCTGCCCGCGCCCATATGCTGATCGCCCTGATGGGCGGTAAGGCCCTGACGGCCACCGAGCTAGCTCTGGAAGCAGGCATCACGCCGCAAACGGCGAGCAGCCATTTGGGTAAGCTTGTCGATAGTGGCTTGGTGATGGCCAGGAAGCAGGGGCGGCACAAATATTTTCAGTTACAGGGTGCGGAGGTTGCCGAATTGCTGGAAATGATGTTGAACCTCAGTACACAGATGGCACCGCTCAAGATAACCACGGGGCCCGGCGATCCGAATCTCCGCAGAGCGCGGGTCTGTTACGACCACCTCGCCGGTGAAGTCGGTGTCGCGCTCTACGATGCGTTGGTGGCGGGTAAGTATCTTGTCGACAATGGCAGCGAGACGCTGCTGACAGCGACAGGCAGGACCTTCTTTCTCTCTCAGGGCATGCCATTGGATGAGTTCAATGGTGGGCGGCGTCCGTTGTGCAAATCGTGCCTCGATTGGAGCGAGAGGCGCAATCACCTAGCCGGCAGAATCGGGCAGTGGATTCTCGAAGATACCCTGGCTCGGAGGTGGGCATCCAGGGACCCGGTCTCGAGAGCAATCCTGTTCAGTACGGGCGGCTTCGCCAAGTTTGCAGGGAAATATGGGCTAGCTGGTTGCTACGCCGCGTTCGATTTTCGCGGTCGTTAGACGCCCGTTAGAAATCATCCACTACATCCACCCCCTCCAGATACACACCGTCGTAGCCGGCGTTGATCAGGCGGTAGATAAACGAATTGTTATCGCCGTAGATAATGTCCTGCCAGCCGCGGAGCCAGTAATTGACCCGGTAATCCGTTGAGGTACTGGCGAGCGGGTCCCCGAGCCACTCCGGCGGGTTGGAAACCCACTGGCTCTGCCAGTAGTAGCGATCGCTGTCGGCGTGGCCGATATCGATGGCCGCGATCAGCAGCCGGTCGCCGCCGTCGCCCTTCACCCGCATCTGGCGGATCTGGTCGCTGGTATAGGGTTCGCCGTTGAAGTCGTAGTCCAGTACCACCAGGTCATAATTCGACGCGCTGATTGCGTCCACCAGCTCCTGTGGAGTGGAATAGAGTGCGGTATCGACCAGGATCAGGAAGTTATTCGCATCGGAGAATTTGCGGATATCGCGCCGGTTGAACCGGTAGGGCACATCGGGATAGCGGGGAATATTGTCGCGGCCGAAATTGTCGGCGGCGAAAGAAATATAGCCGGCATCGAAATTCTTCTGGTAGGAATCGTCGATGTTGGCCGTACTGCTGGCGTAATCGGTGACCATGATGACCGCGCGACCCTCGTTGCGGGCGATATCCAGGTAGGTGCGCAGCCGCTCGCTCTCGTTATCCGGCGTGGCCTGGTCGAGGCCATTGAAGCCGTAGAACACGGAGTCCTGCGCCAGGCCGTTGATCGCGCTCACGTAGCGGGTGTCGGTATCGCCGGTGGTTTTACCGTTTGTCGTTACCAGTTCCACTCCGCCGTGGGGAATGACGAGGAAGGCGGGATCCAGTCCGTGCGCGTAATCGCTGATGCCTTCGACGAAGTCGCGCATATCCTGCGGACGATCCGTGCGGCCAGTTTCCGGCAGGAAAGAAGGTACGTTGTTGAAATCACAGCCCGTGAATAACAGGGACAGCAGGGGCAACAGTAATACGGCTTGGGGGCGTTTCAAGATCCTTCTCCAGATACTCCATTCGTTGACTGGACGTTAGCAGGGCCGGTGCGGGCAGGCAACCGGCCTAGTGACCCATGCGCTTCTTGGTCTTGCTGGTGGCCTGCGCGGCCAGCGGGTCGTCGGGCCAGTAGTGTTTCTGGTATTTGATACGCAATTCTTTCTTCACTTCCGCGTAGGTATTGGCCCAGAAGCTGGCGAGGTCGCGGGTCACCTGAACCGGCCGCCGTGCCGGCGACAGCAGGTGGATCATCAGCGGGTAGCGGCCCCGCAGTACCGCCGGCGTCTCGGCCAGGCCGAACATCTCCTGCAGGCGCACCGCCAGTACCGGTTGCTCCTCAGTGTAATCGAGCGCAATACGCGAACCGCTCGGCGCGGTGAAGTGACTCGGCGCCAGGGTGTCCAGCTGCTGTTGCACCGGCCACTCCAGCAGGCCCTGCAGAATGGCGTGCAGTTGCAGCTGTTTCAGTTGTTCCAGTTTGTTGCAGCCGGCCAGGTGCGGCAGCAGCCATTCCTCCAGCGTGGCGAGCAGGGCGTCGTCACTCCAGTCTGGCAGCGCCAATCCGTCGAGCAGATCGGCGAAGTCGGACTGGTTGCGGCGCAGGAATTCCACTCGCGCGCGCAGCGCCTGCGCCTCCTTGCTCCACGGCAGGCTCTGTAGCCCTTTCTGGCGCACCGCGTCGAGCAGGGCGCGGCTCAGCAGTTCCGGTGCTATGTCCCGGGCCGGTTGTTCATCGAGCAGCAGGCGGCCGAGTCGGGTCTGTTCGCTGGCCACCGCGCGCCCGGCGCTGTCGTCCCAGCGCACCGATGTCTCCTGCTCAATCAACTCGGCAAAGCAATCGCGCAGCGCCGGTTCGGAAATACGCGCGGCCAGCTGAATGCGCGCATCGCGGCCGCCGCCGTCCAGTTCGGCGATCACCAGGTATTCTGCCAGCGCCAGCTCGTCGTCGTGGGAGAAGTGCGCGCCGCGGCCGCCGGCGAGGATAAAACGACGTTCGCGGTCGCGGCGGTTGCGTGCGATACGGTCCGGATAGGCCAGGCCGAGCAGGGCGCCGGTGCGATCGAGCTCGTCGATGTCTTTTCCCGTGTCGGGAGACTGACTTCTTTCCAGCTGGCGTTGCCAGGTCTTGGCCTGCTGGCGAATGCGCGCCACCGCGCCGCGGTCCGCGGCACTGTGCTGCGCGCGACCGTTCAGTACCTGCAGGCGTTTGTGAATGTCGCGATCCCAGCGCGCCTCACCGCGCAAAATATCCCGCTCCGACAGCAGCGCCGCGAGCAGGCAGGCATCGGCGGCGAGGTTCCAGTCCACACTGCGCAGCATCATATGGGCGAGGCGCGGGTGGGTGCCCAGCGCCAGCATGGCGCCGCCGTGTTCGGTGATGCGCCCGCTCCGATCCAGCGCGCCCAGTTGCTGCAACAGTTCCCGCGCCTGGGCGCAGGGGCCGGGCGGTGGCAGATCGAGCCAGCGCAGTTCGGCGGGGTCAGTGACGCCCCATTGGGCCAGTTCCAGCACCAGTGGCGCCAGGTCGCTCTGCAGAATCTCGGCGGTGCTCTTGCGCGCGAGTTGGCGCTGCTGCGCTTCGCTCCACAGCCGCAGGCACAGGCCCGCGCTGAGGCGCCCGGCGCGGCCGGCACGCTGGGTGGCGGAGGCCTGCGAAATCCGTGTGGTCACCAGGCGGTTCATGCCGGTGTTGGGATCGAAGCGCGACTCGCGCATCAGGCCGGAATCCACCACCATGTGGATGCCGTCGATGGTCAGGCTGGTCTCGGCCACATTGGTGGCCAGCACCACCTTGCGTCGCCCGGGCGGCGAGGGCGCGATGGCGGCGTCCTGCTGCTGTTTGCCCAGATCGCCGTAGAGTGGCGCTACGTCGATATCACCGTGTCGTTCCAGCTGTTCGCGCAGCAGGGCCTCCAGCTGTCTGATTTCCCCGACACCGGGCAGGAACGCCAGCAGGCTGCCGTCGTGCCCGCCCATCCAGGCGGTAATTCTGCGCGCCATCAGCGCCGGCAGCTGGCGGTTGTCATCCGGAACCTGCTCGTGGGGCAGGTAGTGTTCCTCCACCGGAAAGCTGCGCCCGGCGCTGGTGACGATCGGTGCGTCGTCGAGCAGTGCGGCGACGGCGTCGGCATCCAGGGTGGCGGACATGACCAGCAGTTTGAGATCGTCGCGCAGGTATTCCTGCGACTGCAGGCACAGTGCCAGCGACAGGTCGCCCTGTAAGTTGCGCTCGTGGAATTCATCGAAGATCACCAGCGCGGTGCGCGCCAGCTCCGGGTCTGCCTGAAGCATTCGCGTCAGGATGCCCTCGGTGACCACGAGGATACGCGTGCGGCGACCGGCCTTGCGCTCGGCGCGGATCTGATAGCCGACCGTTTCGCCTACCCGCTCGCCGAGCATCTGCGCCATGCGTGCGGCGGCGCTGCGCGCGGCCAGGCGGCGCGGCTCCAGCAGGATGATATTGCGCTCGCCGAGCCAGGCGCAGTCGAGCAATGCCAGCGGCACGGCGGTGGTTTTGCCGGCGCCGGGGGGCGCCTGCAGGACGACATTCTGGTGCTGTTGCAGTGCGGCGAGTAGCTCGGGCAGGGCGGCGTGAATGGGTAACTCAGACATGCGGCCATTATACCGGGTTCGCGACGGCGTTGACTGCGGCGTCGGAGAGTTGGTTGAAGTAGTCAACTAATTTCTGTATAGTTGATCGAATCAACCAATTGTCCGAAGGATTCTTTCGGGGAGGCAACTATGGCACGACCCCAACCGCGCGAGCTCGAAGTTCTGAATTCGGCTCTGATCAGCCCTCATATGTTACGGATCACCCTCGGTGGCGAGCAGATGGCGGACTTTCCTGTCGAGCAGGAGAGCGCCTATGTGAAGCTGCTGCTGCCGCAACCCGGCGACGAGCGCCCGCTGATGCGCACCTATACCATTCGCCGCCAGCGCGCCGACGAAATTGATATCGACTTTGCCCTGCACGAACACGCCGGTCCCGCCTCCAGCTGGGCGCAGGCCGCTGGTGTCGGTGATCGGATATCGATTGCCGGCCCCGGCGGGAAAAAACTGATCAATAGCGACGCCGACTGGCTGCTGCTGGCGGGCGATATGACGGCGCTGCCGGCCATTGCCGTGAATCTCGAACAGCTGCCGGCAGCCGCACGCGGCTACGCGGTGATCGCGGTATCCGAGGAAGGGGATCGGCAGCCCCTGGCGCATCCGCCCGGGGTGGAAGTGCACTGGCTGGTTACCGATCCATTCAAGGACGGCACCATGGCACTGCTCAACCATATTCGTGCACTGCCGCGGCTCCCGGGCAAGGGGGCGGTCTGGGCCGCCTGCGAGTTCGATGTAATGCGCCAGCTGCGCCAGTACTTTCGCGCGGAGCACCAGGTGCCGGCCAGTCATCGTTACATCTCCAGCTACTGGAAGCAGGGGCTTAACGAGGAACAGCACAAGCAGGTAAAGCGGGTCGAGGAAGCTGTGTTTGCCGGCACTGAATAGCACCGAATCGGCGGGGAGCCTTAGTCGCCGCCGCCAAATTTCTTCATCGCATACAAGACCAGCGGCTTGCCGAACAGCGCCAGCACAATCAGCCCACCCAGAATCATCAGTGCGAGCGGATCCTCCTCCGCCAGCTTCAGCACCAGTGCCACCGCCGCCGCAGAGGCGCTGACGGCACCGAAACCGCTGATCGAACGGCGGCCGGCGCGCTTGTCGAAGGCGAGACCGCAGACCACGGCGAATGTCAGCAGGAAGGCGAGACTCGCGGCCTTCACCAGAATTTCCAGATTGCCCACGGCGGCCATCAGCGCCGCCGCTACGCCCAGTATCATCACGCCCCGATCCGGCATGCCGGCGTCGTTGCGGTGGCTCATGGATTTCGGCAGGTCGCCGGCTTCGGCCAGTATCAGCGATAGGCGCGCGGTAGCGAACAGGGTTGAATTGATCGCCGAGCCAGTAGAGAAGGCTGCGGCAATAGTGACAATAATCAGCCCGGTGGTGCCCAGCGCCTTTTCGCCGGCGATCGAGAGCGCGACTTCCTTGTGCTGCACCACCTGGTCGGATCCGATCAGCATGGCCGTACCGATGGCCACCAGGACATAGGTCACGATCACGATCGCAATCGCGGCGAGCATAGCGCGGCGCAGGTTCTTGTTCGGGTTTTCGATATCGTCGTACCCGTATGCCAGCAGCTGGAAGCCTTCATAAGCCATAAAGACGGAAGCGGCACCGAACATTGCCGCGCCCAAGCCTTTGTCTTCCGTGCCGCGCGCGAGCAAATCCGGTTGCCAGGAGGCGATGCCCCAGATGGCCAGCCCCAGCAACACGACCAGTTTGATCCACACCAGAAAGATTTCTACCCAGCCGGCCTCTGCCACGCCGCGCAGGTTGAGGGCGATAAACAGGGACATGATGCCGACCGCCGACGCGCGCGAGAATATGGGCCCGAGATGCATCACATGGCCAAGGTACTGGCCGAACGTAAAGGCGTAAACCGCATTGGTCAGCACATAGCCGACGATCAGTATCCACGCCAGGCTGCCGGCAAAACCGTGCGCGTTGACTTTGCGCAGGTAGGTGTAGGCGCCGCCGCCCTCCTCATAATGCTCTGCCAGTTCCGCGTAACAGTAGCCGGTGGCCAGCGCAATCAGGCCCGCCACCAGGAAGCTGACCCAGGCCCAGGCACCGGCAATTTCAATCACCACGCCAAGCGTGGAGAAAATCCCGCCGCCAATCATACCGCCCACGGCCATGGACCAGGTGGCCTGTAAACCTAGCTTTGCATCAAGTTTGCTCATAGGGGCGACTGCTGTGCATCAGATGACAGCTTATGTCATAGCGTCAGCGCCCCGGACGGGATCTGGATGGGAACGAAGAAACAACTGCCAATATTGCACATTGCCGCAGGCGATCTGCGCGCGGCCTGCCGGGACGCGGGCTAGTTGCCGGGTGTACGCAGCTGCTGCAACAGCCACTGCTCGAACTGGGCTTTGGGCAGTGCGCCCGAGAGACGTGCCACTTCACGCCCGCCGCGAAAGACCAGCAGTGTGGGGATGGAGCGAATCTGCAGTTGTGTGGCGGTCTGGGGATTGGCTTCGGTATCCAGCTTCAGGAAGACCGCCCACGTCGCCATTTCCGCGGCCACCTGGCTGAATACCGGGGCGAACTGCTGACAGGGGCCGCACCAGGACGCCCAGCAATCGACTACCAGCGGCAGGTCACTGCGGTCGACAAAGCGGCGGAAATTGAGGTCGCCGGTGTCAACAGGACTGGCAGCCAGCAGCCTTGCGCGACACTTGCCGCACAGGGGACGGTCACCGAGCTTGCTGTCCGGCACACGGTTGATTGCGCCGCAGGCGGGGCAGACGATTTGCAGGGGGTTGGTCATGGCTAAAATCCGGCCGGTCGCGGAGCACAGACTATGGGCGCCTGCCACACGGAAATCAACCGGGTAGCAGGCGTCAGCGGATCGGTTATTTGCACTGCAGCAGCCACACGTGCTCTTCTGCCGGGCATTTGCCCTTCAGACCGCCTGCCACTTCCTTGCTCTGCAGTTGCTGTAATGTGTAGTCGGCGGCGTAGTGGGACGTTACCTCTGCGTCGCTGACCGCGAACGGCGGGCCGGGCATTACAGTCTGGTCGTAGACAAACGTAATCAGTAGCTGCGGTGCCTTCGCGGTAATGGCCATCAGGTGCTGCGCATAGCGCACGCGCATGGGTTCCGGCAGGGCGACCAGTGCTGCCCGATCGTAGACGGCATCAACCGCCCCCAGCGTTTCCTTGGTAAGCGCGAACAGATCGCCGCCGAAAATATCCAGGCCTTCGGCCTGGTAGTGCTGCAGCTGGCCGACTTTCGTCACCCGCGGCTCGACGCCCAGCTCGTCGAAGAGCTGCTCGATGGCCAGCGCACTCAGCTCCGCGCCAGCCACGCGGTAGCCCTGCGACAGCAGCCAGCCGATATCGAGTGTCTTGCCGCACAGCGGCAGAAAGATGCGCTGGTTTTTGACGAGGGCGAGGGCGTTGATGTTGTCGACCAGAGATGGGTTGGCCTGCGGTTCATGAAAGCCAATCTGGTTGTTTTTCCATCGCTGGTGCCAGAATTCCGGATCCATAGTCAGTGCCTCATGGGAGTACTACAAAGGGGAACCATTATATGAGCTTCGCCTCGAGCTGCCATGGAGTGTCGCCGTTGATTAGAGGGGGAAAATGGAAGTTTTGGGTTCCCGGGTGCTCAATCTCACTCAGGAGTTGGCCGGTTTACGGATTTCTCCGGCAGTATTTCAATGATGTTTTTTGATCGCTGACCGTTTTTTCCGCTTTCGCAGTGCAACCGTCTATATGCCGAAATTCGAAAGTTGCGGTATGTAAACAGAGAAGGGCCGGCAAAGCCGGCCCTTCTGCAAGGTGGAGTCTGAACTCCTTCAGGCATTGCGCGATTTCAGCGGCTCCCGCAATTGTTCCGCCATGCCCAGCAGCAGCGTCTCGGTGGTTTCCCAGTCTATACATTTGTCGGTGACGGACACCCCGTATTCCATCTGGCTGTGGTCATCCAGAATCTTCTGGTTGCCGGCCTTCAGGTTGCTCTCCACCATAATGCCGATAATAGACTTGTTGCCGTCAAGAATCTGGTGGGTGACGTTGTCCACTACCAGTGGCTGTAGCTCGTGGTTCTTGTTCGAGTTGGCGTGGCTGCAGTCGACCATGATGTTCGGGAGGATACCGGCCTTGTGCAGTTCCTGTTCGCACATGGCGACACTGACGGAGTCGTAGTTGGGCTTGTCGTTGCCGCCGCGCAATACCACGTGGCCGTATCTATTGCCGGCGGTATGGATGACGGCGACCCGGCCTTCCTTGTTGATGCCGAGGAAGCGGTGCGGGTTGGCGGTGGACTGCAGCGCGTTGATGGCCACATCCAGGCTGCCGTCGGTGCCGTTCTTGAAGCCCACAGCCGAGGAGAGGCCGCTGGCCATTTCACGGTGGGTCTGGGATTCGGTGGTGCGTGCGCCGATGGCGGACCAGGAGATCAGGTCCTGCAGGTACTGGGGTGAAATCGGGTCCAGCGCTTCGGTGGCGGTGGGCAGGCCCAGCTCGGCAATATCGCGCAGCAGTTTGCGGCCGATATGCAGACCCTCTTCGATCTTGAAGGAATCGTTCAGGTAGGGGTCGTTGATCAGGCCTTTCCAGCCCACGGTGGTACGCGGCTTCTCAAAATAGACACGCATGACGATCAGCAGGGTGTCGGACACCTTGTCCGCCACTTTCTTGAGGCGATGGGCATAGTCCATCGCGGCCTCCACGTCGTGGACGGAACAGGGGCCAATCACCACCATCAGGCGGTGATCCTTGCGGTCGAGGATATCGCGCACGGCGGCGCGGCCGGTGGCTACGGTCGCCTCGGCGGCTTCGCTCACCGGCAGCTCGGCCTTGAGCGCTTCGGGGCTGATCAGGATGTCCTGGGAGACGACGTTGAGGTCGTCAAACTGCTGTGTGGTCATGTCATTCACTATCTGCTTCTATTCGCGTGTCCGCCGGGCATTCCGCGCCGGAGCGGGGCACTTATCCTACTCACAGTATACGGGCAGGGCGAGGGTTTCATTTGCAACTAGTTGCGAGTTGCTCGCCTGGATTCAGACCGCAAAGCGGTTCCTAAAGAATCGGATTATGTAGGAGAAGTGTTGTTGAGAAGGCCGCCGAAGGTGGGTTGTTGGGCGGGGTATTTTGGTCGGGTTGGTGGTGTCGTGGCTATCGGGGAGAGGGCGAACACAAGGTTCGCCCCTACAGATCCAGCGCAGAGATCATGACCAACAAAATCACCACAGGCCACTCGAGGCACTTAATGGGTTAACACACCGGAGCATTTTCCGTAGGGGCGAACCTTGTGTTCGCCCGTGTGTACCCGCGGCGTACTACTTCAGTTCGGCCAGCTGCTGCAGCAGTGGAAAGTAGAGCGCGCAGCGGATATTGCGCTCGCCTTTTGCGTAAAACAGCTTGCGGTAGTTCTCCAGCTGGCCGCGATACTTCTCCAGCTGCGCGGCAACAAAGTCCGGTTGCGCTTCGCTGCCAGCCGGCTCGGCGGTTTTGTAGTCGATAATCCAGCGTACACCGTCGCCATCGATAAAAGTGCGGTCGACGATGGAGCGGCGCAGCTGGCGGCCGCCGCTGTGAAGTTCCAGTTCGCAGGCGGATTCGCGGTGGCGGTTGTCCAGCAGCCAGCGGCCGGTGTCGCAGTCCAGCGTCATGGTGATGGCCTGCTCGACTTTTTCGCGCGCCTTTTCCAGGCCGCTGCCGTAGAGTCCCAGTTGCTTCAGGCGCAGTTGCCACAGCGGGCGCTGTTGCAACACACGCTCGCGATTCCATTGGGAGACGTCGGTGTCAGCGCTGCTGGCGATGGTGGCGAGCGTTTCGTGAGCCACGGTGCCGGCATGGCGCAGCCAGCGCACCGCCACCTGGCCCATGTCCGCGGGAATATTGGCTGGTGCCTCGGGATCATCGGTTGCCGCGGCGCGGTAATCCGGCATGCGGTACTGGGTCAGCCACTCGCGCTGCGGAATTGCCGGGGCCTGCCAGTCGGCCGGCAGGCGCAACAGGTAATCGCGGCTGGCGTAGTGCTGGTCGCCTTGCGCTTGTTCCTCCGGCGCCTCCAGCCAATGGCACCAGTCGTTCTCCTGTTCGCGCTCGACTGATGGCCAGATACCGGTCAGCAGTGCGGCGTTGCCGGGGGGCTTGAGCGTGCCTTTCTTTTCGTCGCGCTGTATACAACCGAGCAGGTGCAGCGAGCGGATGGCGCGGGTGCAGCCGACGTAGAGCAGGCGCGTGCCCTCTAAACGCTCGCGCTCGTTGTTGTCATAGCGGAGGAAGTCGAAGAGTGGGTCGGCGTCGCCGCGGGCGCTTTTCGGTGCGAGCAGGAAGCGGCTGTCGCCGTCCTTGTTCAGCCATTCGGCCCAGCGCAGCAGCTGGTCACCGCCGGGCTTGCCGCCCTGGTCCAGCCCCGGGATCAGCACATGCTCGAACTCCAGCCCCTTGGACTTGTGGATCGTCATCACCTGTACGCGGGCGTCGTTGCCGGGACGGGCAAAGAGTTTTTCCAGCGCGTTGTAGAACTGCGGCCAGTCGGCGATGGCACCGCCGCTATCGAAGCGTTCCAGCAGGTGGAAGAAATCCGCCACGTTACCCAGTTCGGATTTGTCGGCGACACTGGCCGGACCGCCGAGGGCCAGCCACAGGCCCTCGATCCAGGCGCGCAGCGGTTTGCGCCCACGCTGCTGCCAGGCCAGCAGCAACGGCGCGGCGGCGCGCTGCAGGCGCGCGCGGCCGTCGTCACTGAGCAGATCGATCGCATCGACTTCTTCGAGTGCCAGCAACAGCGGGCGCGCACTGGTATCGGTAGCCGGCAGCTCGCCGTTGCCCCAGTTCGCCAGGGTATACAGGTCGGGCAGGGCCAGGCCGCACCAGGGCGCGCGCAGCAGCGCCAGCCAGGCGATGCGATCGCTCGGGTCGAGCAGGGCGCGGGTCAGGCTGAGTAGGTCCAGCACCACCATCTTACTGGCCAGCGGCGCCAGGTCCGGGGCCTGGAAAGTGATGCCGGCGGCACTGAGCGCCGGCAGTACGCGCCCCAGGTGTTTTTTCTTGCGCACCAGGATGGCGATGCGCCCGTCGGGATCTTTGGCCTGCAACTGCTGCACCAGATCCAGCACCTGCAGGGCCTCGCGCTCGCGGCTGTCGTCGTCGACACAACCGTAAAAGTTCACCGCCGGCGCCGGCCATTTGGTGCCCTTGAACGCGTGGGACTGCAGATAGCGCACGGCGCCGCGGCTGATGTTGTCCTGCGCCGGAAAGGCCTGCTGGAAAGTCGCGTTGACCCAGTCGACCACTGCGCCCTCGGAGCGGAAATTCACCTGCAGGTCGAGCGGCTCCAGTTCTACCTCGCCAATACCGCGGGCGCGCGCATCGAGGAAGATGCCCACGTTGGCGTTGCGGAAACCGTAACAGGACTGCATACCGTCGCCGACGATAAACAGCGTGCGGCCATCGCCGGGTTCCCAGCCGGCGGTAAGTTTTTCCAGCAGCTGCAGCTGCATCTGCGAGGTATCCTGGAATTCGTCGACGAGAATGTGTTGCGTCTGGATATCCAGCTTCAGCGCTAGGTCGGTGGGCTCGTCGCTGCTGCCGAGGGCGATCAGCGCGGCCTGGGCCACTTCGGTGTAGTCGGTGGCGCCGAGTTGCTGAAAGACGAGTTTCAATTCGGCGACCAGTTTGGGCAGTACCTGCGCCAGTGCCTGCAGCAGCTCCCACTGGTTCTGTTGCAGACCGGACGGCAGCTGGCGCACTTCATTGATAGCGGCGAGCAGTGTTTCGTTGCCGCGCAATTCTGCCAGCAGGTCTTTGATCCGCGCCTTGTACTCGTTGGCCAGCGCCGTTTCCGGATCCTTCTTGTCCACCGCGGGAAAGCCCACGCGCTTGTCCACGGCCTTGCGCAGTTCGCCCTTGCCCGTTACTAGCAGTTCGGTCAGGGCCAGCCACTGGGGCAGGGCGCCGCTGTCGGTTGGCGGCAGGTCGTCCAGTTCGGCGCAGGCGCATAGCGGGTGTTCCGGCTTGTCTTTGCGCAGGTTCTTGCCCGCGTAACTCGCGAGCTCTACCAGTTCGCCGGCGTAGCCTTGCAGTTGTTGCGCCAGGGCGTCCAGGTTCTCCGTCACCAGTTCGTCGATGGCGAAGTGAAAATAATCCTGTGCGCCAGCGTGGCTGACACCGAGTAGCGGCCCCAGCCACTGCTCGCGTTTTTCCAGCAGTATCTGCAGCAGCTTGTTGAGCTGGCCCAGGTCGTTGTCGAGGTGCAGCAGCAGCTGTTGCAGGTCGGCGTCCGGCGGGTCCCGGTCCAGGTGCTTGAGCAGGTTGACCACCGCCATCTCGAACGCGATCTGCGTCTGCTCCAGCGGTTCGCCCGGGGCGCCGAGGCCGCTCTCGATCGGCAGCTGGCTGGCGAGGCTGCGGCACAGGCCGTCGATGGTCTGGATGCGCAGGCGTTGCGGCATCTGCAGCAGCTGCCAGTTCAATTCGGCATCGCGGGCGAGCAGGCTGCGGGCCAGATCCCAGGTAACGGCGTCGTGCGGGTTGTCCGGGCGCTCGGTGTCGCGTGCCTGCAGCAGCGCGCTGATCAGGCGCTCGCGCATTTCGCCGGCGGCCTTGCGGGTAAAGGTGATCGCCAGCACTTCTTCCGGCTGCTGGCAGGCCGCCAGCAGTTTCAGTACCCGCTGGGTCAACAGGCCGGTCTTGCCGGAGCCGGCCGGCGCGGACACGGCGAAGCTGTGGGTGATATCCAACGCGCGGGCGCGGGCGCTGGCGTCTACCGGTTGAGGTGTTTCTTCTAGCACTGCGTTCATGGTCGGGCTTGTCGCTGTTCTGTTTGTTGGCGGACGGCGGTATCAAATTTACTCGGTGGCTTGTTCGCGCTCCGGCCAGCGGTTCAGCGGCCAGAGTTCCGGGTCGTTATCCGCCGGGCGATCGAAGGCGAGGCTGGCGTGGCCGCCGCGGTATTCGCCGGCGAGCAGTTCCAGGCCGTTGCGCCAGTAATCGCTGAGTTCCGCCCAGTTGGCGAAGGGCGCGTCCTTCTGGGTGTCGGCCACAGCCTTGATGCCGTCGATGGGGTGCTCCAGCTCGCCGCAGCCGCGCCATTTGCAGTCGCCGTTGCGCACCTGGCCGAAGGCGATGGCGCGGGCGTGGGGCTGGAACAGGGCGTACAGCGGCAGCTGCGGTTCGCGGATGCGCTGCGCCAGCCAGTCGTTGATATTGGGTGTGCCGGTCTTGTAGTCGATCACCAGCTGTTCGCCGCTGGCGAGCTGGTCGAGCCGGTCGAGGCGCAGGTTGAACTGCAGTCCGCCGATCTCGACATTTTGTTCCCATTCGACCTTTTCCACCGCGAAGGCGGGGCGCTGCGCTTCCAGATCCAGCCACTGCTGCATCAGCCGCTGCAGGCGCTCGGCCTCCATCTGCCAGAAGCCCTCGGGCAGGTGGGCGTGTTTTTTGCGCGGACTGCGCAGGGCGCTGTCGACGGCGGTCTGCACCTGCTGCTGGCGGGCCGGTGCATCCATTGTCTGCAGGTGGGCGGCATCGCCGCAGTACTGCCAGAACTCCGCCAGCACCTGGTGCACGATATTGCCGCGCTCGGCGGGGCTGAGCCCGATGCCGGGTTGCATAAAGCCACTGGCGCCGAGGCGGTAGCGCAGCTGCGCATTGAGCGGGCACAGCGCCTGGGCTTTCAGTACCGAGGCGCCGCCGCGCACACGCTCGCAGTCCTGCGGTGCCAGCGGCGGCAGCCGGGCATCGTCGATCCTTTCCAGCGCGGCGGCGTTGCCGAGCTGCTCGCAGTGTTCCGTCAGTGCATCGCCGTCCAGAGCCGGCAAAGTGGCCGGCTGGCCGAACAGGGTGCTGAGCCCCTGGTGTACGCCGTCCTCCTCACTGGCATAGCTGACGACAATATCCGCGCTGGCATTCAGCAGGTCGGCAGTCAGTTCGCGCGCGAGTTCCAGTTCGCGCTCGGCGCTGGCGCGGGGCATTTTCCAGTGTTTCTGCCACTGCACCGGCAGCAGCGGGTTGGGGGCCGGGGCCGGCGGCCACTGCTGCTGGCCGAAACCGACGAGGCGCAGGTGGTCGAAGGCGAGGCCGCCGGCCTCGAGCACGCCGAGGATCTGCAGCGGCCCGTCGCGGGTCTCGGCCTGGAAGGGGGTGCGGCTGGCGATCTGGCGCAGTTGCTGCAGTGCCTGGGTCGGGGTCAGGCTGCCGGCGTACTCCGACAGCGCGGCCAGCTCTTCGAGCGCGCGCTCCCACAGCAGCAGCTGCTGGTATTCCTGGCTGTCGGGGTTGCGCGGGCCGGGCCAGCCCAGCGCCGCCAGCAATTCGCTGAAGCGCGCGGCCCAGACTTCCGCCGGCGCGCGCTGCCAGCGGCGCTGCCAGTCGCCGATCTTTTCCAGTTGGCGCGGTAGCTGCGGTGCCTCCAGCCCCAGGCCCTCGGCGACGCGCTCGGCCCAGTAGCGCAGTGTGGCGCCATCGATGCGGCGCAGCTCCAGTTTCTGCAGGCGGCGGAACAGGGCCGTGCGCAGCCAGGTCTCGTGGTCGGCGGTGCCCCAGAAGGGGCTGAACAGCAGGTTGCGCAGCTGCGCGTAGTCCCAGTCGTCCTGCAACAGTTCCAGCAACTGCAGCGCGCCACCGCCGATGGCGGTCTGCGCCAGCGGTGTACCGGCGGAGAAGTTGAACGGCAGCGTGTAGCGCGGCCGCTCGGTGGCGAGGAATTGCGGTTCCAGTACCCGCGCAAAGATCGCTTCCACCTGGGCGCGGCACTGGCCCAGGTTGTTGACCACGATGGCGACACTGGCGTCGGCGTCCTGCGCCAGCTTTTGCGCGGCCCAGCGCGCGGCCTGGTACAGCTCTTCCTCCAGGTTCTGGCAGGCCGCGGCCTGGATTGTGGCGGCGCGCTCGGCCGCCGGGCGTGCGGCGACGGTGTCGGCGGCGGTGTTGATGATCTCCTCGGCCAGGGGCGAGATCTGCGCAAAGCCGGCGGTGTCGATCTGCGGCAGGCGCGGCAGGGCGCGCTCGTGCAGCGCGCGCAGGATCAGCTGGTCGCGCTGGTCCGGGGTGATGGCGTTGTGGGTGTGCAGCTGGCGGGCGAAGGCGCGGATCATCGCAAACAGCGGATAGCGCTCGCGATCCAGCGACAGCGCGAACTGCTCCAGAAGCGGCTCCACTGCGGCGTCGAGCTGCTCGATATCGGTCACCAGCTGCCACTGCAGCAGCTGCGCCAGGGCGCCGTCGGCGTCGCGGCACAGCTGCTGGCTGTTCAGCAGGGCGCGCTCCAGGGCTTCATCGAGGGCACGCTGCCACAGCAGCTGGCGCTGCTCGCGGTTCAGTACCTGCTTCAGCGCCGGTTTCCAGCCCTGCTGCTGCAGCTGAAACCACTGCTGGTCGAGCCAGCCGCTGAGCGATTCCACCGCCGGCGGCGCCCAGCAGGCGCCGGCCGCCTGTTGTGCGGCATAGACCTGCTGGCAGCGGTTGCGCAGGCGGTTGTTGGGCGTCAGCAGCAGACCTCCGGGCGGGAGTTGCGCGAGGATTTCCAGGGCGGGGAATGCCGGTTGGAGCATGGATTCTGGGGTCCGAAATCTGAGTGGGAATAGGGTAAACGGTCGCGGTTTGCGGCGGTGGTGTCAACTGGTGCGGGCGCACTGTGTTGGTGGTGCGCGCGGCGTACCCTAGGTGGTGGTTGCCGGGCTCGGCGCGAATTCGGCAAATGCCTGCTGGATGCGTCCATCGGTGTCCGGCGCACTGGTCAGCAGCTGGCTGGGGCCGGGCGTGTCCGGCAGTGCCAGCTGCAGCTCGTCGAGCCACCAGCGCACCCGTCGGGCGATGGCGGCGCCGGAATCCAGCCATTGGATGGGGCGCGGTGCATAGCGGTCGAGTTCGTCCCGCAAAAGCGGGAAATGGGTGCAGGCGAGTACCGCGATATCCACCCTGTCGCCGCCGGCGGTATGGAAGATGCGCGCCAGCACCGGCTCCAGGTCGTCGGCGGTGATGGTCTCGCCGCGCAGCTTGGCTTCTGCCAGGCGCACCAGTTCCGGGGCGGGCACGTTGATCACGCGGTTGCCGTCGGCGAACTGTTCGATCAGGTCGCGGGTGTAGTTGCGGTTGACGGTGCCCTCGGTGGCAACCAGGGCAATGGTTCGGCTGCGGGTTGCCGCTGCCGCGGGCTTGATTGCCGGTACCACCCCCACCACCGGCTGCGCCAGCACCTCGCGCAGTTGCGGCAGGGCCAGGGTGCTGGCGGTATTGCAGCCCACCACAAGGATATCCGCCGCGGTGGCGGCCATCATACGGCGCGCCTGCGCGACGATACGCGGGCGCAGGGCCTCCTCGCTTCTGGTGCCGTAGGGGTAGAAACCGTTGTCGATGCCGAAGTGCAGGGTCAGGCCCGGCAGCAGGGCGCGAATTTCCCGCGCGATACTGATGGCGCCGACGCCGGAGTCGAACACCAGCGCGCTGGGAGGCATTTTGCTAGAATGGGCGGCTTCCACCATGTGTCTCGAAATAGATCCTGACCGTAGTGCCTGAACGGAAACCTCGGTCGTAGCGAGGTCGGTCCAGGTGCGTTAGATTTCGTCCACAAGATAGTGTGGACATAGTTGTTCTATTTCCCAATATTTTGGGGACGGAAGATGACGTGCCTGGGGCGATCACAGTAGATCGGTGTTTCCGTTCAGGCACTACTGAGACCAGTCGTAAAAGAATACCTCAAATCCGCGAGTTTTTTATGCAATTGTTCCCGCTGACGCTGACTTCCGAACACGCCGTACTGGCCGCCGTGGCGCTGGCCGTACTGCTCGGGCTGGTGTTCTGGCTCGCCCGGCTGGGCGCGCGCGGCCGCCAGGCGGAGGCCGCTGCCGAGCTGCAGGCCGCCGGGGCCGAGCTTAACGTGGTGCAGGCGCGGCTCGACGGCAGTCGCGAGCGCGAGGCGCAGCTGGCGGCGGAGGTGCAAAAGCTGCGCGGCGAACTGGAGGACAAGCTGCAGCGCCTGACGCGCAGCCAGGTGCTGGTGGAGAAGAGCGAGGCGGCGCTGGCCGAGCAGCGCCAGCTGGTGGAGCAGAACCGCAAGCAGATGGCGCAGCAGTTCGAGAACCTCGCCAACCGGATTTTCGAAGAGAAACAGCAGGCGTTCGTGCGCCGCAGCGAGGACAGCCTGCGCAAGAGTCTCGACCCGCTGGAGCGCCAGCTGGGCGATTTCCGCAAGCGGGTGGAGCATGTCTACGATCAGGAAAACCGCGAGCGCGGCAGCCTCGTAGGCCAGATCAAGGCGTTGCGCGAGCAGACCCAGCGCATCAGCGACGAGGCCCTGAACCTGACTTCGGCGCTCAAGGGCGACCGCAAGATCCAGGGCAACTGGGGCGAAGTCGTACTGGAGCGGCTGCTGGAGGAATCCGGCCTGCAGAAGGGCCGCGAGTACGAGACCCAGGTGACCATCACCACCGACGGCCGTCGCCGCCAGCCGGACGTGATCGTGCGCCTGCCGGAGCACAAGGACATCATCATCGATTCCAAGGTGTCGCTGGTGGATTACGAGCGCTACAGCTCGGCGGAAACCGATGAGGAACGCACCCAGGCCCTGAAGCAGCACGTCAACTCCCTGCGCGCACATATCACCGGCCTGAACAAGAAGGCCTACGAGCAGCTCGAGGGCGTGCGCACACTGGATTTCGTGTTTATCTTCGTGCCCATCGAGGCGGCCTATATGCTTGCCATGCAGGCGGATCCTGAGCTGTTCCGCTTTGCCTACGAGCGCCAGATCGTACTGGTCAGCCCCACCAGCCTGATGGCAACCCTGCGCACGGTAGAGAATATCTGGCGCTACGAGAAACAGAACAAGAACGCCGAGAAGATCGCCGCCGAGGCGGGCAAGCTGCACGACCAGTTTGCGCTGGTGCTGGAGTCTCTCGATGAACTGGGCGATCGCCTGCGCCAGGCGGACGACGCCTACCAGCAGACCTGCAAGCGCCTGTCCACCGGCCGCGGCAACGCGGTCAAGCGTATCGATAGCCTGCGCAAGCTCGGCGCCAAGACGCGCAAGCAGATCAGCGCCGAGCTGCGCGAGCGCGCCGGTGACAGCGACCGGGCGGCGCTGCCGGAGCCGGAGCAGGAACCGCTGGAGGAAGTGGAAACCGAGGGCGACGGCGAGTAATTCGTGGAGACCTTCGCCTTTGCCCTGTCGGTCACCGGACCGATTTTCCTGACGCTGATCATCGGCTACTGGCTCGCGCAGCGGGGCCTGCTGCGCGAGGCGTTCGTCGACGACGCCTCCAGGCTGGTGTTTCTGATCACGCTGCCGGTGTTGTTGTTTATCAAGATTTTTACCGCCGATGCGCAATTGCACGAGGAGCTGCCGCTGCTGGCCGCCGGCGTGCTCGGCACGCTGGTCAGTATCCCGCTGGCGTGGCTGGTGGCGCGACCGCTGGCGCGCGGCGATCGCAGCGCGTTTATCCAGGGCGCCTTCCGCGGCAATCTGGGCATTATCGGCCTGGCCTGGGCTACCAACGCCTACGGTTCCGCCGGCCTGGCACAGGCGGCGCTGCTGATGGCGGTGGTGACCATCCTGTACAATCTCGCCGCGGTGACCCTGTTTGCGGTCTACAGCCAGGAGGTTGAATTCCGCTGGGCCAAGCTGGCAAAGGATATTGCCCGCAACCCGCTGATCGTGGCCATCGTGCTGGCGCTGGTGTGCCGCGAGATCGGCCTGACGCTGCCGGATATCCTGCTGCAGACCGGCGACTACCTGGCTTCGATTACACTGCCGCTGGCGCTGTTGTGTATCGGCGCCAGCCTGGATTTCAGCCTGTTGAAGCGCAGCTCGCTGGCCGCTTTCGGCGCGGTGGCATTCAAGCTGTTGGCGGTGCCGGCAGTATTGCTGGTCTTCGGCTGGCTGCTGCAGCTGCCGCCGCAGTCTATGGGCGTGCTGCTGTTGCTGGCGGCCACGCCCAGCGCCACGGTTTCGTTTATCATGGCGCGCGCGCTCGGCGGCAACAGCCAGCTGGCGGCCAACATCGTGGCCCTCAGCACGTTGCTGTCCATCGTCACTGCCAGCCTGGGGCTGGCGCTACTTGAGGTACTCTTCCCATGACCGCATTTCCGACCTGGCTGCTCGTAGTAGCCGCGCTGATTATCTTCACTCTCGCCGTGATTGCCGGCTACTACCTGCGCAAGTTACAGCTGGCGCAACGCAGGCAGGCGCAGCAATTGGCGGAGCTGGAGCAGTCGGCGCAGGATCAGCGCCAGCGGGTCAATGATAGTATCCAGATTATCGCGCGCACGCTGCTGGACGACGGCGTGGGCCTGACCGAAGCCTCGATACGTATCCGCGTATTACTCGACGCGTTGCACGTGGACAAGTCTGTACGCGATGAGTTTGTGGCCTTCTACACCATCGCCGACAAGACCGGCCATATCCCGATCCTGAAAGAGTGGAAGAAACTGCCGCGCAAGAAGCAGTTCGAGTTTGAGGTGGAGATGGCCGAGATCGAAGTCGAGTATAAGGATTTCGCGCTGGATGCGGCCAAGCGGATTATCGGGCGGGAGTTCTGATCGTTTGACGCCGCGGCGGGGTTGGGCGAACACAAGGTTCGCCCCTACGGAAGGTGTGCAGTAGATTCTGTTAAGTTCGCGACCTACGCAATATCCGGAAGTCGTGCACTATTAAAATGCATTGAGCAGGATCGGTAGGGGCGAACCTTGTGTTCGCCCGACTGAGCCGGCAGAAACCTCAGGAATCTTTGCGCACCAGCAACAATCCCGACTCCGTGTGATCCGTATACGGAAACTGGTCAAACAACGCAAAGCGCTCCACTCTGTGGGTCTTGCTCAATTCCACTAAGTTCTCCAACTGCGTTTCCGGGTTACAGGAGATATACAGAATGCGCGGGAAGCGCGCGACCATAGCGCAGGTGTCGGGATCCAGCCCGGCGCGGGGCGGGTCGACCAGTACGGTGGAGAAGTCGTAGCTGTCGAGATCGATATCCTTCAGGCGGCGGAAGGGGCGTACCTTGTCGATGGCCTGGGTGAACTCCTCGCTGGAGAGCCGCACGATATCCAGGTTGGTCACCCCGTTCGCGCGAATATTCTCCTGGGCCGAATTCACCGAAACCTTGGAGATCTCGGTGGCCAGCACCTTGCCGAAGTGCTCGCATAGTGGAATCGTGAGGTTGCCATTGCCACAGTAGAGTTCCAGCAGATCGCCGCTGCTGTCTTCGCACACATCCTTGGCCCAGCCGATCATCGCGCGGCAGATCTCACCGTTGGGCTGGGTGAAACTGCCTTCTACCTGCTTGTACTGGTAAGTCTTGTCGCCCACCGGTAACTGCTCGATCACATAGTCCCGTTCCAGAACGAGCTTCTGTTTGCGCGAGCGGCCGAGTACGGGGAAGCCAAGCTTCTCCTGCAGCGCGCGTGCTTCCGCTTCCCACTGTTCATCCAGCTTCTTGTGGTAGATCAGCGTGATCAGTGCATCGCCGCTCAGGGTGGTGAGAAATTCGGCCGAGAACAGGCGCTTGCGCAGCACCTCGCTCTGATTCACCGCATCCAGCACTGTCGGCATCAACTGATTGATCAGCTCGGCGCCCACGGTGAATTCGTCGATGATAAACGGCTGCTTGTATTCGCCCTGCCGGTACATGGCATAGTGGGCGCGACCGCCTTCCTGCCACACCTTGAACTCGGCGCGCAGGCGGTAGTGACTGGGCGGCGACGGGTATACCTCCGGTGCCAGATCCGTATAGGCGCTGTAGGCCTGTTGCAGGCGCTCGGCCTTGGCGCGGAGCTGTTCTTCGTAGTCGTCGGTGTTTACCCGGTGTATGGCCATATTAAAATGCATTCATTACATGGTTGGAGCGGGCGCGCATTGTAAAGGAATTTCTATGGCAATTGGTGAGATTGAGATTTTAGTGAAAGGCCAGGGGCTGCACGAGTTTACCGACCAGGCGTCTGACTGGCTGGCCGGGCAGGGCGCGGATGAGGGGCTGTGTACGCTGTTTATCCAGCACACCTCGGCGAGCCTGCTGATCCAGGAGAACGCCGACCCGTCCGCGCGGGTGGACCTGGAAAGCTGGCTGAACCGGCTGGTACCGGAAAACGACCCTCTCTACACGCATACCCTGGAAGGCCCGGACGATATGCCTGCGCATATCAAGGCGGCGCTGACCGCCACCAGCGTGTCGGTGCCATTTCAGCGCGGGCGCCTGCTACTGGGTACCTGGCAGGGGCTGTATCTGTGGGAACACCGGCATCACCGCGGACGGCGGCGGGTGATATTACATATTTAGCAGGCGGCGCAGGTGCCTGTATAAATCTCAACGCTCAACGCGCAGGCGCCGCTGCCGGGAGCCGTTCGAGAAACATTTGCCGATCAGGCTGTTGAACGAGCGGCTACCGGCAGCGGCGCCGCCACTGAACTAAGTCAGGGCTGCGAGTTTTGCCGATGTCGAGATCGGCGGTGCGCGCGGCGTACCCTACGGTCGATATAGCGGGTCAGAGACAGTTGGTCGGCTTCGGCAATCCGGCAATCTTGCTGCCGATCTTGGCCGGGCTCGGCGGGAACAGCTGCATCAGGTAGATGCTGCGACCCTTGTCGGCGCCGAGGTGCTGGCCGACATACTTGACCAGCGGGCGCATCGCCGGGGACAGTTCGAATTCGCGGTAGAAATCCTGCAGCAGGCGGACCACTTGCCAGTGTGCCTCGCTCAGTTCGATGCCTTCGGCGTGGGCCAGCTGCTCGGCCACAGCCGGGCTCCAGTCATCCAGATTGCGCAGGAAGCCTTCCTTGTCCAGCGGGATTTCCCGGCCCTCGATTACAAGATTGCTCATCACTTGAACCAGCTGACGATGGGTTGGTGTTCAGTGCACAGCTCGACCCAACGGGCGTCGTCGATTGCCCGGACGTTTTTCGGTACCTCGAGACCGCGCGCGAGGGCGTCGTTGGCGAGGCAGTATACCGGGTTTGCGGCGATCTCACCGGCCAGACCGCTCAGTGCATAGACGCCGTCTTCAATCAGCAACAGCGCGTCGCCGTCGCGAAAGGCGGCGATACAGTCGCCCAGCGCGGTGGAGTTGTACGGGGATTGGTTGACGATATGCAGAGTCATGGCCTGTCCCTCAAAAGCTCAGTACGGTGTCGAAAGCGCCAATAAAACTACCGCTGTCCGGCAGCAGCTTGATTTCGGCGCCGGGCACCTGAATGCGCTGCGGATCAATACCGCGCTCCAGCAGGCTGGCCTCGCACACGTGCAGGGTCTCCACCCCGAACATCGGCAGCGCCTGCAGGTTGCGCAGCAGGCTCTTTTGCTCGATACCGGCCGGCTCCTGGGCCGCCAGTAGCTGGAAGACGCCGTCGCGCAGAAACAGTACCTGCGGGGCACAGTCCATGGCGGCGGCAGCGAGTATCGCCTCGAGCCCCTCGCGGGCGAGGGCATTGCCGTAAGGGGGCTGGCGGCACAGGGCCAGGGTCTTGTTTGCCACTGGGTCAGCCTCCAAAGGTGATCAGGCGGTCGGAGCAGGCGGCCGCGTCGGCCAGTTGGCCGAGCCCGGCCAGCGCAAAGCCCGCGGCGAGGTTGGCGGCCGGCTTTTCCAGCCGCTTGGCTTCGCTCGCGCTCAAGAGCCCGCGGCGCTGGGCCGCGGCAATGCAGACCACGAGGTCCAGCTGGTGCTCGCGCTGTAACGCCTGCCAACCACTCACAATATCCGCCTCGTCCTGCGGCGGTGCGCTGAGCGCGCTGCCGTTGTGTACGCCGTCGCCGTAAAAAAATACCCGGTACAGCTCGTGCCCCTGCGCCAGCAGTGCGCGGGCGAAGCGCAGCGCGGTGGCGGCGGACTGGGATGAATGCGGAGCGCCGTAAACGGCGAGTGAGAATTTCATAGTGTGCCGTATAGCAAAATGCCCCGCGGAGCGGGGCATTGGAAAGTCACGGGGCCGGTGACTGCGATTAATCGTCGGAGGCGAAGCCGATGATGTGCAGCAGGCTGGTGAACAGGTTCAGGATATCCAGGTACAGGCGCACGGTGGCGTAGATGTAGTTGGTCTCACCGCCGTGAATGATCGCGCTGGTGTCGTACAGGATAAAGCCGGAGAACAGCAGGGCGATGACGCCGCTCAGGGCTACGCTGGCCAGCGGCATGTAAACGCCGAAGAAGCTCGCGATGACCATGCCCAGCGAGCACACCAGCACGCCGATCAGGCCGACGAACAGGAAGCCGCCCATAAAGCTGAAGTCCTTGCGCGTGGTCAGCACGTAGGCAGACAGCGCGAAGAAGATCAGTGCGGTGGTACCCAGGGCCTGCATGACGATCTGGCCGCCGCCGGCCATACCCAGGTAGTGGTTCAGCATCGGGCCGAGGGAGGCGCCGAGCAGGCCGGTAAATGCGAACACCACGCCCACACCCTTGCCGGTGTTGGCGGTGCGCGGCAGGACAAACCAGATCAGCGCCAGTGCACCGAGAGAGCAGATCAGGCTCATGCCGCGGCCCATGCCGATGGCCATGGAAATACCGGCGGTAACGGCGCTGAACAGCACGGTCATGGCCAGTAGCGCATAGGTGTTGCGCAAGACTTTTGCCGATTCCGAGCGATCCACTGCGCGGGTGGTTGAATAAACTTGCGGCTGCATTAGCGACTCCTGCTAGTGATAATTGGAAGAATCATATAGCCAGTGATATAGACCATCAAGTCGGGCAAAAGGTTCTTCACTGGTTCACCCGCCGGCCGGTTGCTCCAGCGTGGCGAGTGTCGGGTACCAGACACAGAATATGGGGGCTTGCGGACGGCATTTCAATCGGTATCTGGCGCCTCCGTGGGAATCTCGATATCGGCGATCAGCGGCAGGTGATCGGAGGCCTGGCGCGACAGCTCGGTGTTGGGCACGATAATTCGCTGGACCTTCAGACCCGGCGAAACAAAGATGTGGTCGATACGCACTTTGGGCATGCGGCTGAAAAATGTGCCGCGCGGCGTGTGGTCGGGGGCTTGGACCTGGGCGTCGCGCAGCGGCCCGAGCAGGCGCTTGATCTCGGCGGCGTTGGGCAGGGCGTTGAAATCGCCCAGCAGGACTTTGGGGCCGTTGCAGGACGGGTGCGACAGCCATTCCGGGCCGAGCAGTGCGTCCACCTGCAGCAGTCGCTCGGCCTTGCCGAGCCCCAGATGCGTGTTGAAGATCTGGACCTTGTGATCGCCGTGTGTCACCTCCACCCACACCGCGCCGCGGGGTTCGTCGGCGGCGGGGTTGAACAGCCCGGGCTTGGTCGACGGTGGGCCCGGCAGTATGTCCTTTTTGACCATGCGCATTGGCACGCGCGACAGAATGGCATCGCCGTAACGCTCCTCTTCGAGGTGCAGCGCCGGCTGGAAATGGAAGTCCATCGCCAGCAGTCGCGCCAGGCGCTGGGCCTGGTCGAGGCCACCGCTGCGCTCGCGCATCACGTCCAGTTCCTGTAGCGCCACCACGTCGGGGTTGTAACGCGCGATCACGCGGGCGATGCGCTGGGGCGACAGCTTGCCGTCCACGCCGCGGCAGCTGTGCACGTTGTAGGTCATCACGCGCAGGGTCTTGACCGCACTCGCGCGCGGCCGCACCGCCGCCGGCTTCGCACCGCGCAGGAACGCCCGCGCAGCGGCGCGCAGCTCTTCAGGGCGCCAGTGTCCGCGCTGCCGGTCCGGCGGCGGGATATCCTCCGGCATCAGCGCAAACGCGTGGGTCTCGTTGGGTCCGGCACCGCCGTGACTGCCGTTCTCCATCGCAAACGTGATCGGCTCGGTACCCGCGCACCAGCCGTACATCATGAAGTCACCGGCATCCTCGTGGAAGCAGAGTTGCGCCATATCGGCGGCCGTCTCCGCCGGGAACGGGTGTGAATGGCCGAGCACCTGTGCCGCGTCCTGCGGCATTGTCACCGCGCCTTCGCGCCACCAGCCGCGAATTTCCGATTCCGGGTTGTCGGGCTCCGCCTTGTAAAGCACCAGTGGCACCTGCGCCTTCTCGACAATCCGGCGCGCCGCCTCGGCGCGGTCAGTGCCGTTCAGATCGAGGTTGTAAAGCATGGCCACGGGACCCAGCGCCGCCAGCGCCAAGGGCGCCTCGCTGGTGTGCGGGTCGCCGGCATTGTCGGGCATGATCTTCTCGATCCACTCGCTGCCGAACAGCCGTGCCCGCTCCAGCTGGTGGCCGCTGCGGCCGCTGCTGCGGTAGTCGGAGCTGTCGCCGGGCAGATCGGCGAGGGCCTCACTCAAAGCGGCACCGAGGCTGCGTCCAAAGCGCTCCTCATAGGGTTGCGCCTGTTCCTGGCCGTGATCGGAAAAGATCCACACATCGTAGTGGCGGTGGTCCGAGCGGTGCGCTGCGCGCCAGATACGCGCGATGGCGTCGTCGATACCTTTGAGTACCCAGTGGGCAAACGCCGAGCGCGGGCCGCGGCGGTGGGATTGCTCATCGTAGCCGAGCATATTGACGTAGATCACCGGCAGACCGCGGGCGATATCGATCTTGACGCCGATGGTGCACAGTTCGCGCATCAGAATGGTGACCGCCACCCGCGTGGGCACGAACATCAGTTCACGCATCAGGTCCTGGCCCTGGATGATGCCGCGCACGCAGTCCACCAGCGCGAGGAAAAACTCCACCACCACCAGCGCGCCGGTGCGCACCAGGCTCCACAAATTCGTCAGCAGCAGTAGCGCCACCGTGAATGGACTGGCCTCGCGCAGTGCCGGCCCCCAGCCGCGGTCGGCGGGACAGAAATGCGCCTCGCCGTGCTCGGTGCCGGCGCGGAACAGGCTCAGGTAGCAGCTGCCGCCCTTCAATAGGGGGTCGCGGCAGCGTGCCTTGAGGCGGGACTCGACTTTGGCGGCCACCTCCGGGTCGTACATGCGCACCAGCTGCTGGTTTTCCCGCAGCATGAAGCCGAACGCGGGTACCGCCTGACGCACACCGAAAAACAGCTCCGCCTGCACCGCGGGCGTCGTGGACGGCACGCCGGGAAACAGGTGTTCCAGATGGTAGTGCTCCTTGCGCATCAACTTGCGCAGGAAGGGCATGCGGCCGTTGGCCAGGGCCCTTTCCAGCTGTGGGTGGGCGAGGCCGTCCACCTGGATCAGGATCAGGCCGTGATCGCTGGGCGGGCATTCACTGCGCGATAGCCCGAGCAGCCGGGCCATCCATTCGCTGCGGCTGAAGCGGCGCCGCCAGCGGCGCAGGGTAGACTCGATGCGATCTAACATTACAGCGGCAATTTATCGCTGTGGCGGCTGGGACAGGGCCGCGCCGGCGGCGCCGGTGACGCCCTCGAGAATCTCCCACTGGGCGCCGATGACATTGCACAGGCGCTGCCACTGGGCGTAGAGGGAGTCGTCGAGCGACCATGGCTGTTCCAGTAGCGGCTGGTACAGGGACAGCGCGCGGTCGGCACAGTTATCCATCGAGAAGGTCTCCGCGGTCGTGCTCGCTTCCTGCGACAACTGTTTGCGGCGCTCCGGCGGCAGATCCCGCAACCACTCCAGCGCGGCAATCAGCTCGGCGGCGTCCTCGCGCTGGATCAGGCGGCCGTTGACGCCATCGCGCACCACCTCGCGCGTGCCGTTGGCGTCCAGTGCGATCACCGGCGTGCCGGCGGCCATGGCTTCGGTCAGCACCATCCCCTGGGTTTCGCTGGTGGACGCGAATACGAACGCGTCCATGGCGGCGTAGGCATCGCGCTGTTTCGTTCCCTGCAGCGTGCCCGGCATATGCAGCCGCTCGCCCAGGCCACGAGCGTCGAACAGCTGGCGCAGCGTTTCTGCCAGTGGCCCACTGCCGACCAGCAGAAAGTGAACCTGCGGGTCTCGCTGCATAAACTCGGCCACGGCGCCGGCGAGAAACTCCAGGTTCTTTTCCGCCGCCAGGCGGCCGAGATGCCCGAGTAGCAAGGCGTTGACGGGTATTCCCAGCTCGCGGCGGGCAGCGGCACTGTCGCCCCCGCGGTAGTCGGCCAGCTTGACGCCGGTGGGTACCTCGGCAATCGGCGTCTTGACGCCGCGCTGGCGCAGCAATTCGGCGATGCTCTGGCTCGGCGCGAACACCAGGCTGGCGAGATTGGCGTAGCGCGTCGCCAGTTCGATCACAAAGCGTTTCAGCGCCTGCGAGTCCGCCGGCACATAGTGGGTGTAGCGCTCGTACAGCGTGTGGTGGGTGAATACCAGCGGCAACTGCCGCGCGCGGGCGATGCGCAGTGCGGTCATCCCGAGCAGGAACGGGTGGTGTGCGTGAATGAGGTCGGGGCGGAAATCGTTGAGTGTTTCGCTCAGGTGACCGGAAAAGGGCAGGGCAACCGAAAAGTCGCTGCCGTTGAAATTCTGGATCGCATGGATGCGCACAACGTCGCTGTCGTTATCGGGCGGTTGGGAAAATTCCGGTGCGACAATCAGCACCCGGTGGCCGCGCTCGCGGTAGGCTTGCGCAAATGCCGCCACCGAACGGGCGACGCCGCCCACGTGGGGCAGGTACGTATTGGTGAGCATCACGATATTCACTGCGGCGATAGCTCCACGCTGTTGCTGCCGGGGCCGGCGGTGGCCGGGGCGTAACCCAGCGCGCGCACCTCGATCGGCGGTGCCTGACGGTGCCACTTGGCATTCCAGGCCACTCTGGGCTTGTCCCCCGGCGTGATCTCCACGCTGACACTGCCGAAGCGGGTCGGTGCCGGGCCGAATCGAATCGGCTTGTCCGCGCCACTGTCGGCAAGCCACTCCGGCGGCAGGCCGCCGGCCAGTACCAGCGTATCGCCTTCCTCGCGCACGAAACAATTGCGCTGCATCGCAACCCATTCCGCCGCTGCCCAGGCGTGCTGGCCATCCCCCATACAGCCACCGAGGGAGTGCGGGTGGATGGCTTCGGGCCACTGGCCGGTGGGCGAGGCGAGATCCGCGACGCTGCGCATCAATTCCACGCAGCGGGCATCGCCGGCACGCAGCAGTACCTGGGCGATATGCAGCGTCAGGTAGGCGTTGATCCCGGAGTGGATCATGTCCTGGAAAAAGCCGCCGTGGACAAAGCAGTTCTCGATCAGGAAATCGCACAGATCGGTAAGCCTGGGGTCATCCGGGGCGTAAAGCTGCAGTGGATAGCCGGCACAGATGGAACCGATGGCACCGGCATCGAGGCGCCGGTTCGGTGATGCCGGCATCGCTTCGCGCTCGAGCCGCGCGGCGCAGTCGGCGAGGCTTGAATCGATGGTCTGCTGGAAATCCTCAGCCTGCGCAATCAGTGTGTCGCTCTCTTTGTCCAGGCTCTCACGGTGGCAGATACGCGCGGCCGCGCGCTGGCCGGCCACGCCCCAGAAGTCGTCCCAGTAATAGCAGTCGTTGGGACCCAGGTGCTCGGCGGAAAAGCCCGCTGGCAACAGGCCGGCACAGCGGCCACGGCCTTTGGGCTGACGCTTGCCATCGATCCAGCGCGCGCCGCGCACTATCGGGTCTTGCCAGTGCGGCTTGATCGGACGGTTGGTCAGCTGGCAGTAGAGGTCGTAGATCCACAGTGCTTCGCCGTTGGAATCCCACTCGCCGTCCTGGGAGTGAAAAAAGCCATCGCGCTTCTGCCGCGGTGCAAACTGGTCCAGGGCGCGCTCGGCGCGTTCCAGCAAGCCGGCGTAAAGCAGCGACTGAATCATGAAGGCGGCATCGCGGAACCAGAAGCGCTTGTAGGTATAGGGGCCGGGGTAGACGTCTTTGGGAGAGTGCAGCACCAGCGTGCGCACGGCGGCATCGTACAGGAACTGGAACTGGGGGTCCGGCACTGACAGGGCGCAATGCTGGCTCAGGTTTTCCGGCCAGTCGGGTGGTAGCTGGCTTTTGTGGCGGCCGCTGTGCAGGGGGATTTTCACTTCGATATTGAGCGGGGCGCCACTCTCGATACGAAACAGCGCGGCGGCAGTCGCCATGCCCACATCGCACTCGGCGTGAATGTGGCCGCCCTGGTCGTCGAGGTGCAGGAAAATATCACCACCGCGGTAATCGGAGGCCAGGTGACGATCTACCGGGCGGTCGAAATCCACGGCCAGCCGGTCCTCGATCAGCCAGTGTTGGCGACTGTCATGGAGGCGCACCTGATGCACAAAACTCACCCCTTCGGCGTTGCAAGGGCGCAGCGCCACGACCAGCCAGCCGCCGCCCTCACATTCCCCCTGCAGTTCCAGCAGGCAGTGACTGTCGGCGCTGTCCCGCTCCACACTGGCGGTATTTTGCAGATGCAGTCCGCCCGCGGAGCTGTCGGTGCGCACGGCGATGTTGTCGTTCATCAACAGCCTCTGCTTGCAGTCCTTTGCCTTGGAAGGCAGCAGTATTTCGCCGCTGTCGCTGAGGATCCAGGTGTCGATGGACCAGCCATCGTAGTGCGGCATCAGCAGGCCACGGGGATCGACAATCGGCATCTCCTCGCAGTCTGGCAGACCAACCGCGGTCCAGTTGCGGTGGCTGAGATTGCAATGGGTGATGGAAAACGCGCGCGGGATGAAAGATTTATCGCGAGGATCGAACTGGCGCTCGATCCAGTAGGGCCAGACCCAGTCCAGGTTGTGTTGGATGACCTTGCTGTTCATCAGTGCGCGCGCGTGAAAAATTACCCCGGCGCGCAGCAGCTCTATCGGTTCTGCCACTTCCGAGGGTTCGGCGAAGCGCTGCAGGCGCGCCATGACCGCGAGGGGGTCGAGGAATCCGTGCGCGGTGGCAAACTTGCGCACAAAGAAGCGCCAGG
Organism: Microbulbifer sp. SAOS-129_SWC; assembly: GCF_039696035.1. Lineage (GTDB taxonomy): Bacteria > Pseudomonadota > Gammaproteobacteria > Pseudomonadales > Cellvibrionaceae > Microbulbifer. The sequence continues at coordinate 2,431,420 of NZ_CP155567.1, read as the reverse complement.
GGAGCCATTTCATCCAGGGCATTACAGGTCCTCTTTATCGATCTTGCGGGCCAGTGCCCGCTTGGCGATGCGTGTCAGTCCGATGACACCCACCACCGCGAGTACAAAGCCGACACCGTAAAACGTCCACTGTAACGGCGTGCGTTCACTGCCGCCTTGCCCGAGCGTGGCGAGGTCCGCGGCAATAGAGCCGAGGTAAACATTGTTTAGCGTGATCGGAATGATGCCAATCGCATTGCCGATAACAAAGTCCCGCAGCCGCACCGGGGTGAGGCCGAAAAAATAGTTGGAGAGCTTGAACGGAAACAGCGGCACCAGGCGCGTGAGCATCACCATGCGCCAGCCCTCCTCACGAATCACTTCGCCCAGATGTGGCGGACGTACGTGGGACATCAGCCAACGCGATGGCCGCTCGCCAATCAGGTAGCGTGCGATCAAAAATGCCAGCGTGGACCCTAGCACAGTACCCGCCACCACCAGCAGTGTGCCGCGCAGGACGCCGAACACGAAGCCCGCACCCATGGTAAAGATCACCCCGGGTGCCAGTACCACGATGGCCGCGGCCATGATCAACACAAACAGCAAGCTCGCCTGCCATCCGCGACTGTCCAGCCACTGCAGTAGTTCGATGAGGCGCTGGTCGAGCTCGAAATAGTGCAGCAGCCCTACCGCGGCAGTGACCACGAGAATACAGACTACGAGAAGGAGAACAGGGGAGTACTTTACCGCCATAGTGTCGCTCTGCATGATCTCCTGAACGCCGTATTGGTTTGCGCCAATTTATAGATTAGTCAACTGCTGCGCAGAGGGCGTTTTTGCGCAGTGCGGAGGCTGTGACGACGGTCGCAGAGGTGGCAGGGGGCGCCCCGCCCGGGCGGTTTCTTGCAAATTGGCGCGCAGCGACTATTACGGAGAGGCACACCAGTCACATTGCGCCAGAAACTTGTCTGTCGTTGAATCGCGCAAAGTGCTGACTGGGAGCGCGGCTGTTTCGACATGTCGATGCGGCGGGAACAACTATGGATTAACGCCCGGGAGAATGGATGATGAATTGGGTGACCGTTGCTCGACTGTCTGGACTACTGCTGTTGCTGGCTATTGCAGCGCCAGGCTATTGCGCTGAAGAAGAAGAGGAGGACGATATACCCGGCGAATTCGGTGGCAGCCTGTTGTTTTCCACCAACTACATGTTCCGCAGTATCTCCAATTCCAATAACCGCGCCCAGGTGCAAGGGGATATGCACTGGTCCCACGACAGCGGTATCTATGTGGGGCTGTGGGCCTCGAACACCGATTTTGGCGGTGTAGGTAACAGTATGGAGCTGGATCCCTACATCGGTATTGCAGGCGATATCGGGGACAGCGGCTTCAGTTACGATATCGGCTATTGGTCATACAACTACCCGGGCTCGGAATCGCAGCTGGATTACGGCGAATTCTATTTCACGCCCAGCTACAGCTTTTCCAATATCACCATTTCTCCGGGCTTCTGGTACGCCGATAACTATTTTGGGCACGACTTTCTCAGGGGGGTTTCATCCCTCGCCTACGAGGTAACGGTAAGCGCGGACTTTCAGCGCGATATTTCCCTGTCAGCCCATGTCGGGGAGCAGACGTTTAAGTCTGGTTACAGTTGGCTGAATTACACCTACTGGGATTTCGGTATCGCCAAGGACTGGAATGATTTCAACTTCTCCCTGCGATGGTATGACACCAATGATATCGAACCATTCCTGGCGAACCCCAAGCTGGCGGATGGTAATATCGTGTTCGGGATCACTCGCAGTTTTTGATCTCCGCCGACCGGCTGAGCGCCCCGGAAAGCCGAGCACCTGAGCGCTCGAGTTGCCCTACGGCTCGCGACCGCGACGCTGGCTTTTTCCGGTAATCGGAGTACTGGGATAATGAACGCGGAAACACTGGGCGATCTACTGGCGACATTCTGCTTCGGTTATCCGTTCGTGATGGCCTACTACTGGATGTTTGGTGCGCTTTTGTACCGTTACATGCGCGAGCGCTATGAGCCAGTGCCCAGCGCGCCACCGGCGCTGGAAGAGTACCCGCCAATATCCATCCTGGTGCCATGTTTTAATGAAGAGCAGCAGGCCGAGGAGACATTCTCCGCGCTGGAGAAAATCCAATACCCTAACTTCGAGATCATCGCCATCAACGACGGCTCGCGCGACCGTACAGGAGCGGTGCTCGATGAACTGGCCGGGCGCATCCCCAATATGCGTGTTGTTCACCTCGCCACCAATCAGGGGAAATCCACTGCGCTCAATGTCGGCGCATTAGCCGCCCGACACGAATGGCTGGTGGGCATCGACGGTGATGCCCTGTTGGACCCGCATGCGCTGACCTGGTGTTCGCGGCGCTTCCAGAATGACCCCCTGCTCGGTGGCATGACCGGCAATCCGCGCATTCGAAACCGTACCACGCCACTCGGCAAGCTGCAGGTGGGGGAATTTTCCGCAATGGTTGGCCTGATCAAGCGCGCGGAAACCGTCTACGGCGCGATCTTTACCGTGTCGGGTGCCAACTGTGCCTTTCGCAAACGGGCTCTGCAGGATGCCGGGTGGTGGGATCCGGCTGCCATCACCGATGATGTGGATGTGAGCTGGCGAGTGCAGTTTTCCGGCTGGAACCTGATCTACGGGCCCAAGGGGATTTGCTGGATTCTGACGCCGGAAACCATTAGCGGGTTGTGGCGACAGCGGTTGCGCTGGAGCGAGGGCGGCACGGCGGTTGTGCTGCGTGCCATTCCGTATCTGTTCCGCCGTGGCGGACTGCGAATGTGGCCACTCTGGCTGAACTACGTCGTGTCGATTATGTGGTCCTACGCCATGCTGCTGATGATCGCTATCTGGTTCCTTGCACTATTCGGCATACAGACACCCGTGGTTCAGCAGGGCTTCGGTTTTCTGCCGCAGCAGTGGGGTATGGAGCTGGCCCTGACCTACCTGCTGCAGTCACTGGTTGCCGCATCGCTGGACTATCGGGTGGAGTCGCGCATGTTCCGCAACCTGTTCTGGGTGGTCTGGTATCCCCTGGTGTTCTGGATACTGCAGGCAGCCTCGGCGGTGGTGGGATTACCCTACGCACTGCTGCATCTTCGCCGCGAGAAAGCGGCAACCTGGGTCAGCCCGGACCGGGGTTTCCGGTGAGCGGGCGCTGGCCTCCGATCATCGAAGGCGTAAAAATCTCACGTTGGCGGCGTGCCAAGGGCTGGCTGCTTACGCTGATCGCGTGGGGCGTGCTTCTGTATCTGTTGCAGCCTCTGCTGCACTTGCTCTGGGCAATACTGCTCGTTGGTCTCGGGGCGCAGGATGCGTTGGCGCAGCGGCAAGCACACCTGCTTATCAACGACCTGCTGCCATTTCTGGCGGTCATTGGCCTGTTCGCGCTGTGGCTAGTCTCGTTTGCGTTCGTGCGCAGACGCCGCCTGGCCGATGCGTCCAGAAGGACAGACCAGCCGGGTCCGCTGGAATTAGAGCGCCACGCAGCGCACTGGGGGCTGACGGTAGAGCAGGTGCGCACTCTGCAGGCCGCGCGAATTTCGGTGGTGCACTTTAAGCCGAATGGGGATATTGAAAAATTGACAGGGAGAATAGCAAGGGAGGGTAGGGGGTGATGTGCTTGTTTCACTGCGCCAAATTTTTTTGGTTGTATGGGGGCCGCCAGTCTGTGACGGGAATTGGTCGGGAGGGGCATTCGTCGCCGAGGCGGTGGAGGCGACCAAATCCTTGCAGGTATGCCCCATCGAAATTATCCACCTGGGCGAAAAAGCAGACGCGCCAATGCATACCTGTATCTCGGATGCATCGGGCGATTCTGCGGTAATCGAGATCCTCAATGGCAAGCCGGTGATTCACCACGGCACGCAACACCGGGTGATGACCAACTCGCCCATCTATGAAGAGCAGTTGGTTCTCGTCAAGCAGTACGAGGGCCTCGGCGGCAAGAAGCTGCTACCGGGATCAGCCGAGGCAGAGGATCGCTTTGCCCGCGGCGCCTACTACCTGAGCCAGCTGCCGGAGCAGCCGGCGTCCTACCAGGAAGCGGTTGCCGGGGTGTTGAGTGTTATCCGCAATATGGCCACGCCTCTCGGCTATGTCGATCCTGTAAAGCCGAATGTCTCGCCGACACAGTGGCAAACAATCAGTGACCTGACCAACAAGCGCTATTACTTCGAACTCGCCCGTATGCCCAATGTGGTCTGGGTCGACTTTGCCAACCTCGACCTGTCTGCTGGTGCGCCGGTACAGATGTTTGATCTGGCATCGGACTTAGAAGCCGCCGGCGAAGTGTCCGGAAAATTCAAGCCGGTGGAGCCACTCAAGTTCCAGCAAGCCGGAACTGCAGTTAGCTGGAAGCCCGCAGGATAGGAGATATCGGTTCCCGCTGTGGGGGAGGGATTAGGCTCGCGGCTCTTCGCGCTGGCGCGCTCCGGCTCGAACGGGGTTCTCATCCAAATCTGCACCTATGCCAAATAAAAAAACTGGCATAAAGCCGGGTTCTTTTATATGGCGGTGGGGCAGGGATTAGCTTCGCTGCGCTCGCTGCTCTGCGGGCTTCGCCCTTCGAGTCGAACGGAGGTTCTTATCCAAGGCCACCCCAGCACCACATAAAAAAACCCGGCACAAGGCCGGGTTCTCTTATATGGCGGTGGGGCAGGGATTAGCTTCGCTGCTCTGCGGGCTTCGCCCTTCGAGTCGAACGGAGGTTCTTATCCAAAGCCACCCCAGCACCACATAAAAAAACCCGGCACAAGGCCGGGTTCTTTTATATGGCGGTGGGGCAGGGATTCGAACCCTGGGACCTGTTACAGTCAACGGTTTTCAAGACCGCCGCTTTCGACCACTCAGCCACCCCACCAATTTGTCCGGCGCATTATACCGGCCGTGCTGGCCGGTACAAGTGTGTGAGCAATTTTTTTAACTGATTCAATAAGTTAGATGAATTATTGAACAGTCTCACTCAGATACCGGTGCCGCACCCGGAGCGGCGGCGCCGTTCCGGGTGCGGAGTTGGCGCGATCAGCTGGCGGCGGCGGAATCGTCGTCACTGCTGTCGTTAGCCTGTTCCACGCGGCGTGCGACGCGCGGGTCGTTTGCCGGGCGGGTCAGCGCGCGCGGCTGGTGCTCGATTGCGGCGGGCTGGGCAGTGTCCAGCGCGTGCAGCAGGCCGAGATCACGGCGCTCGGTGACGATTTCCAGGTCGCGCAGCGGCTGCGGGTTTTCACGCGGATCGTTTACGGCGCGGCCGCGGGTTACCGGTGCTGCAGGGGCGGCCGGGGCAGGCTGCGGGGCCTCTGCAGCCTGCTCGGGCTCGGCAGGCAGTGCTTCCTCGGCCACCGGGGCTTCTTCCTCAGCGGTTTGCTGGGTTTCGGCGGCGGTCGCTACTTCGGGCTCGGCTTTAACCGGCGCGGCCTCAGGTGCGGTTTCCACTGCCGGAGCCGGAGTGGTTTCCTGCGGCTTTTGCTCGGCTTCGGCGGGCTCTTGTACGGGAGCCTGTTGTGCCTCGGCAGTTACCTGAACCTCGGTCTCCTGAAGTTCGGGTTGCTGAACCTTGGCCTCCTGAACCGGCACTGCTTCTACCGGGGCTTCCGCTTTCGGCTGGGCCTGCGGGGCAGGGGCTTGCTCCGCTTTTTCCACTACCGCAGGTTGCGCTGCCGCGGGCTTCTTCTCGGTGCGCTCGGTCGGAGCCTGGCTTTTTTCCACCGGCTTGTGTTCGCGCTTGTCCGCTGCTTCGCTGGCCTCAGCCTTGGCGACCGGAGTTTCGACCTTCGTCTCGGCTTCGGCTTTCACCTCGGGCTGTTTTGCAGGCTGCTCTTTGTGGCCGCGACCCTTGGTTTCGCTCTCGGCTTCGTCAATGGCTTCATTGACTTCGCGTTCCAGCTCTTCCTGGCCCTGGGCGACGGCTGCAGCTGCGGCATTTTCACCGCGGCGGCCGCGGCGACGGGGCTGCGGGCGACCGCGCACGTTGTTGGGGCGGCGCGCCGGGCGTTGCTCATCCTGTTGCGTCGGCTGCTCCGCCGCCTCACTCTCGACCTGGGCGGGCTGGGCGCTTTCTGCAGAGGTTTCAGTCGCTGTGGCCTGCTGTTCCTCGCGACGGCGGCGACCCTCGCCACCACGGCGGCGACGGCGGCGGCGTTGGCTGCGCTCTCCGGTTGGCTGCGCCTCTTCGCGTTTGGCTTCGCGATCTTCGCGCTTGGCTTCACGCTCATCGCGTTTGGCCTCGCGCTTGGTGTCTTCACGCTTTGCTTCTTCGCGTTTGACGTCCTCGCGACGCTCGTCCTTGCGGCGGGCAGGGCGGCTGCCACGGTTACCGCGATTGCCGCGCTGCTGACTGCGGGAGCGCTGCTTCTGGTAGTTCTTGCCGCGGCCGTTGGCTTTCTTGTGCTTTTTCTTCTTGTCTTCTTCGCTTTCGCCCTCGAACAGGCTGGCAATGGCGCCGATCAGGCGAGTGAACAGGCCCGGGGGGGCCGGTTTTTCCGCAGGCGTGGGCGCGGGGGCGGTGTGGGCAATCTGTTGCACTGCGGGCTGGGCAGGCGCGCGCACCGGCTCTTCCTCTTCCCGGGCAGCGCTCTCTTCGATGGAGCCGGAAATCTTGTAGGAGGTTTCCAGGGTCGCGGAGTCATCGTCACGCAGACGCTGGACTTCGAAGTGCGGCGTCTCCAGATCGGCATTGGGCACCACCACCACGCGGGTGTTGTTGCGCGACTCGATGTTGGAGATGGCCTTGCGCTTTTCGTTGAGCAGATAGGTGGCAACGTTCACCGGGGTGATTGCGCGAATCTCTGCACTGCGCTCCTTCTTGGCTTCCTCTTCCACCAGGCGCAGGATCGACAGCGACAGGGATTTGGTGCCGCGGATGGTGCCCTGGCCACTACAGCGCGGGCAGACGCGGAAGGTCGTTTCGCCCAGGGAGGGACGCAGGCGCTGGCGGGACATCTCCAGCAGGCCGAAGCGGGAGATGCGGCCGATCTGTACGCGCGCGCGGTCCATGCCGAGGGCTTTCTCCATGCGCTTTTCCACTTCGCGCTGGTTGCCCTTGTTCTGCATGTCGATGAAGTCGATGACCACCAGGCCACCCATATCGCGCAGGCGCAGCTGGCGGGCGATCTCGTCGGCGGCTTCGAGGTTGATGTTGCGTGCTGTCTCCTCGATGTCGCCGCCCTTGGTGGCGCGGGAGGAGTTGATGTCGATGGAGATCAGCGCCTCGGTGACGTCGATCACAATGGAGCCGCCGGAGGGCAGTTTCACTTCGCGCTCGAAGGCGGTCTCGATCTGGCTTTCGATCTGGTAGCGGTTGAAGAGCGGAATGGCGTCTTCGTAGTACTTTACCTTGCTGACGTAGTGCGGCATTACCTGGCGCGCGAACTCCGCTGCCAGCTGATAGGCGCCCTTGTCGTCGACGATGACTTCGCCGATATCGTCGCGCATGTAGTCGCGGATCGCGCGGATGATGACGTTGCTTTCCTGGAACAGGAAGTGCGGGGCCTTGGAGGTGTCCGCCTCCGTCTTGATGGCGTCCCACAGCTGCAGCAGGTAGTTGAGGTCCCACTGCAGTTCTTCACCGCTGCGGCCAACACCGGCGGTACGTACGATAATGCCCATGCCGGATGGCACTTCGACACCGGACAGGGCGTCGCGCAGCTGGGAGCGCTCGTCGCCCTCAATGCGGCGGGAAATGCCGCCAGCGCGAGGGTTGTTGGGCATCAATACCAGGTAGCGACCGGCGAGGCTGATAAAAGTGGTCAGTGCCGCACCTTTATTGCCGCGCTCCTCTTTATCTACCTGGACAATAACTTCCATGCCCTCTTTGACCACATCCTTGATCTTGATGCGACCATCGATATCTTTGGGCTGTTTGTTGAAATACTCGCGGGAGATTTCTTTCAGCGGCAGGAAGCCGTGGCGCTCTTCACCGTAATCGACGAAAGCGGCTTCGAGGGAGGGCTCTACGCGGGTGATTTTACCCTTGTAGATGTTGGCCTTTTTTTGCTGGCGGGTGCGGTTTTCAATGTCCAGGTCGTAAAGCCACTGTCCGTCGACCAGGGCAACGCGCAACTCTTCCGGTTGAGTTGCGTTGATTAGCATTCTCTTCATGCGTGTCTTGTATCCTTGCGTTTGCGCGAAGGCCAGACACTGAAGTCGCAGGCTTGCTGTGCGGTTGCCGCGCGATAATGGCCGCGGGGCAGGCAGGGACCGGCGGGGAACCTCGATCACCCGCGAACTGGCGGAGCGGCCGGACTTCTACCCGTTTGTCACACTGCGGTAACTCCGGAAGCGTGCAGTGAGCCACGCTTTCCGCTGGTGCCGGTGAAAGCACCTTTTATCCTTTAGTACTTTTTATGTAGTACCACCCGATTGGTAGCGCGCTTTTGGCGTTCGACTTCTAGAGCGTTTTCGCTCTAGCGTCCGCGTTGGGCGCGATCAAATCGGGCGCCACCCTTCATTAATGAGTCGAATGGGTGGCGAGGTTTACGTCTCCAGTCAGCTCTGCTGCGGTCGGCTTTTGGCCGATCCCCCTTCAGTTTGTCTGTGTTATGGCCGGGGCGCCGAATTTGGGCTGCCCGGGCTTGCCAGTGCGGTCGCTGGCTCTCTAGCAGAGAGGGACGTAAATGTTTGAGTTGTCCTGTCAAGCGCTGCGGGCTTCAGCCCGTCTTACCTTCGCGATAAATACCCGCGTTGAGCGGGAAGTTTGTGGCCGGCGAGGCGCCCGTAATTCTGGGGGCAGACCTAGTCGGCGAAGTTTATTCAATGACGCGGCCGATCTGTTGACGAAGCGGTGCGCACTGGCCGATTGGCGGTATTTTCTCTGGAACCGTGGCTGTCACTCCCTTGGGAGCCGCCCGCGGCCGAAAACCAGCCCAATTCAGGCTCGCCGAATATAGCATGGGTGGCGAAGCGCTTCAATTGCGGCGGGGGCGGCGGTATCATGCGCGCCATGCGAAGTAAGCCCCCCTCTAAATCGGCTCCTGCAGCCGATTCGGCCGCCACGGCCGCCCCATCCGACCGCTGGAATCCCGACGGCGGCGTACAGTTTCTCAGCGTACCGGCAGAACTCGCCGGTCAGCGCATTGATAATTTCCTGCAGGCGCGCCTCAAGGGTGTGCCGCGCTCGCGCGTCTATCGCATTCTGCGCAAGGGTGAAGTGCGTGTGAACAAGGGGCGGGTCAAGGCGGAGTACAAGTTGCAGGCCGGTGATGTGGTGCGCGTGCCGCCGGTGCGCTCGCCCGCGCAGGCGCCCGCGCCGGTGGTCGGTGACCAGCTGCGCAAGCTGGTGGAAGAATCCATACTCTATGATGAGCGCGGCCTGTTGGTGGTCAATAAGCCGGCGGGGCTGGCTGTGCATGGCGGCAGCGGCGTGCGGCTGGGGTTGATCGAAGTGCTGCGGCAGATGTTCCCGCAGAGCCCCTTTATCGAGCTGGTTCACCGGCTCGACAGAGACACCAGTGGCGCGATCATGGTGGCGCGCAAGCGGGCGGTTCTGCTGCATGTGCAAGCGGAGCTGCGCGCCGGCCGCGTCGGCAAGTCCTACCTCGCGCTGGCGGCGGGCAAGTGGCCTCGTGGCCATCGGGTGGTGGAGGCGCCGCTGCGCAAGAATACGCTGAAAAGCGGCGAGCGCATGGTCTCGGTCAATCCGGAGGGCAAGCCCTCGGAGACCCGTTTCCGTGTGCTGGAGCGCTTCCGCGGTGCGACCCTGATGGCGGCGGAGCCGGTGACCGGCCGCACCCATCAGATCCGTGTTCACGCACAGTTTATCGGTTGCCCCCTGGCCGGGGATCCGAAATACGCGCCGGATGAGGTAAACCGCGAATTCCGTGCGCGAGGGCTGAAACGGCTATTCCTGCATTCACAGAGGGTGAGCTGCACGCTGCCCGATGGCGACCAGGTGGAAGTGGAGGCGCCGCTGCCCGCGGAGCTTCAGGCGGTGCTGCAGGCGTTGCGCGACGGGTAACCGGGTAAGAAGTAGTGGAGAGAGTTTGACATGTTGGTGATCCTCGATTGGGATGGCACTGTATGCAATTCCGAGGCGCGCATTGTCTCCTGTATGCAACGCGCCGCCGAGCGGGTTGGCCTGCCGGTTCTGGCGCCGGAAGCGGTCGGCGATATCATCGGTCTGGGCCTGCCTGAGGCGATCGCAAACTTGTTCCCGGAGGCCGCCAGCGATCAGCGCCGGCAGCTCGGCGACCTCTATTCCGAGGAGTGGCTGGCCGCCCGCGCCGAGCCGCTGCCGCTGTTTGATGGGGTGGTGGCAACCCTGGACCAGCTGCTGAGTAAGGGGCACCAGCTGGCAGTGGCTACCGGCAAGAGCCGTCGCGGACTCAATCGCGAGTTTGTCGACCATGGGCTCGGCGGTCTCTTCGTTGCCAGCCGCTGCGCTGATGAGACGGCGTCCAAGCCCGATCCGCTGATGCTGAATGAATTGCTGCAGGAAACCGGCTGCGCGGTCGAAGACGCCGTCATGGTTGGCGATACGGTATATGATCTGGAGATGGCCACTGCCGCCGGAATGGCCTCGGTGGCGGTCAGTTACGGTGTACACCATCCGGAGCGCCTGGCGACGGTAAAACCCCGCGCAATCATCGACCGTTTTCCCGAGCTGCTGCAGTGGCCGCCGCTGGTGGCGTGATCAGCTGGGGCGGAGCGGGTCGACACCGAATGCGCGCAGCAGCTCAAGCGTTCGGATTAGTGGGAGACCTATCAGGGCATTGACGTCAGATCCTTCCATTTTTTCGAATAAAGCAATCCCCAGTCCCTCCACCTTAAACGAACCGGCGCAATCGTAGGGCTTTTCCCGCTCCACGTAGGCGCGAATCTCCGCTTCGCCAAGCTGGCGAAAGTGCACACTGAAAATTTCCAGCTCGGTGCGCTGCTCGCCGCTGGCGGTGTCGAGTACGCTGACGCCGGTGTAGAAGTTGACCCGGTGTCCGGAGCAGGCCTGCAGTTGGGTGAGTGCGCGGTCAAAGCCACCGGGCTTGCCCAGGGCATGGCCTTCACACTCGGCCACCTGGTCGGAGCCGATAATCAGTGCGTCCGGGAACCGGTCGGCCAGTGCCTGCGCCTTGGCGGCGGCAAGGCGCTGTGCTGTACCCGGCGGTGTCTCGCCGGCCAATGCTTCTTCATTTATATGGGGGGAGGCGCAGCTGAAGGGTAGTTGTAGCTGCTCGAGCAGCGCTCTCCGGTAAGGGGAGCTGGAGGCTAGAATCAAATTGCGGGGCATATTTGCGGTTCCGTCAGGGATGGTAAAAAAGGCGGCCGCCACGGGTGATATTGCGGCGGTTGATTTGTTTTGACAAGGGTATGGCTTGTCCATAGAATTGCGCGCTTATGTCGAACCCCCCAATTCCCAAGCGCGTCGATGCACGCAAACTGGTGCAGCGCGAGCAGTACCTGGACGGCGTTCTCGCTGTAGATCAGCTGGAGCGGTTGCCCGCGGCCGTAGAGTCGATTAGCGGGGAAGTCCGCGCAGAGCTCACCTTCGGGCGGGATCTGCAGGGTCACGCGACCGTCGACGGACGGGTGCAATGCGCGGTGCAGCTGTTGTGCCAGCGCTGTTTGCAGCCGATGCCGGCGCAGGTCGACGGGACTTTCCGGTGGGGTATCGTCTGGTCTGAAGAGCGGGGCAAGGCATTGCCCAAGGATTTGGACCCGATCGTGCAGGCGGGCGATGAGCTCAACCTGTACGAAGTGCTGGAAGATGAGATTTTGCTCAATCTGCCCATGGTTGCCTATCACGATGAGGAGTGCGTCGCCCGCGAGCACTTCCATTCGGGAGAGGAAGTCGAGTCGGCGGAGGAGCAGCAGGAAAACCCCTTTAAAGTGCTGGAACAGTTAAAGGGTTCTTCGGGTAAATCGTAAGGCCTCTCTTTGGTCGGATATGCCCGGGGAGTTTGGGCTCGCCGGTAGGCGCCCCGGTTCCAGTGTCATTTGGTTACTTTAGGAGCAAGCCATGGCTGTTCAACAAAACAAAAAGACCCGTTCCCGTCGCGGTATGCGTCGCTCTCACGACGCCCTGGGCGCTGGTGCGGCTCTGTCCGTAGATCCGACTACCGGTGAAAAACACCGTCGTCACCACGTGACCAAAGACGGTTTTTACCGCGGTCGCAAAGTGATCGAAGTCGGCGGCTCTGAAGAAGAGTAAGCTTTGTCCAGCCAATTACGATTGGCCGTGGATGCGATGGGCGGGGACTTAGGTCCCCGCTCTGTCGTTCCGGCCTGTATCAGATTTTTACAGCGTTTCCCCCAAGCGGAGCTGACCCTCTACGGCCCGCACTCCCAGCTCCAGCCCCTGATCGACGCCGAGCGGCACCCGGAGCTGAAATCCAGGCTTGAGCTCGCTCCCTGCGAGCAGGTAGTGACCCAGAGCTGCAACCCGTTACACGCCCTCCGTCGCAAGCGCGAGTCCTCCATGGCTTGTGCCCTGCAGGCTGTCGCCAGCGGTAAGGCCCAGGCGATGGTCACGTCCGGGAATACCGGCGCCCTGCTGGCCCTGAGTCGCAGCCTTCTCGGCAATATCCCCGGCGTACGGCGCCCGGCGCTGGGCAAATCGGTGCCCACGGAAAGGGGAAGTTGTTTTCTGCTGGATCTCGGCGCCAATACCGATTGCAGCGCAGAGGATCTGCTGCAGTTCGCGCGCATGGGTATCGAGGCCCAGCGCGTGCACACCGGTAGCGGCAAGCTCCGGGTGGCGCTGCTCAATATCGGTGCGGAGCCACACAAGGGAACTGAGGAGATCCGTCGCGCGGGCGAGCTGCTCGAAGCGGATACGGCAATCGATTACGTGGGATTCGTCGAGGGGCACGATATCTTTACCGGGGTCGTGGATGTCGTTGTCTGTGACGGGCTGATGGGTAATGTCGCCATCAAGACTGCCGAAGGCGTCATTCGACTAATGGGTCAAAAGGCGTTCACGATCGAGGCAAAGGGCTCCATCAAGCGCTTTTTTGGCCAGTTAGCCATAAAGCTGTTGCGAAAATGGCGTACACAGGTAGAACCCGCTCGCTATAATGGCGCCAGTTTTTTAGGGGTCAGAGGCAACGTGGTCAAAAGCCACGGCGGTGCCAGCAGCGAAGCGTTTTACCGTGCCATGATCACTGCCAAAGAGTGTGCCGAGGCCGACCTGGCCCACAGGCTGGCCAGCGCCATGGCGCAGCAGGTCTGACGCGTCGCTCGAGCGACCCCGCAACACCAACCAGGTTTAAGGAAGTGCCATGACCAATGCAAGGCTCGCATTTGTCTTTCCCGGCCAGGGCTCCCAGCAGATTGGTATGCTGGCGGATGCCGCGGCCGCGTTCCCCGAAATTCACGCTACATTTGCCGAGGCTTCCGAAGTGCTCGGCTACGACCTCTGGGACCTGTGCCAGAACGGCGAGCAGGCCGATATCAACCTGACTGAACGTACCCAGCCGCTGCTGCTGACTGCCAGTGTGGCGCTGTACCGCGCCTGGTGTGCCAATGGTGGTGTGCACCCGGCGCGGATGGCGGGGCACAGCCTGGGTGAGTGGTCGGCGCTGGTCTGCGCCGGCACCCTGGCTTTTGCCGATGGCGTGCGCCTGGTGCGCGAGCGCGGTCGCCTGATGCAAGAGGCGGTACCCGCGGGTGAGGGCGCCATGGCCGCCGTCATCGGTCTCGATGACGCCGCCGTGGAAAAGGCCTGTGCCGATGCTGCCGAGGGTGGAGTGGTTGCCGCAGTGAACTATAACTCTCCCGGACAGGTGGTCATTGCCGGCAGCAGTGCCGCCGTAGCGCGCGCCATCGACGCCTGCAAGGCCACCGGTGCCAAGCGCGCCATGCCCCTGCCGGTCAGCGCGCCGTTCCATACCGAGCTGATGCGCCCTGCGGCCGAGAAACTGGCACCGCAGATTGAAGCGACCACATTCCATGTGCCGGAAATCCCCGTGATCCACAATGTGCATGCGCGTCACGAGGCGAATCCGGAAGCGATCAAGCAGCTGATGATCGAGCAGATCTACAGCCCGGTGCGCTGGACCGCATGCGTGCAGGCGATGGCCGCCGAAGGGGTCGAGCGGTTGCTCGAGTGTGGTCCGGGCAAGGTGCTCGCCGGTCTTGCCAAGCGCATCGATCGCGGCCTGAGTACCTTTAACATCGAGGCTCCGGCGCAGCTTAAAGAAGCGCTGATTGCCGCCGCAGAATAATATCAACCCGGTGCAGGACCGGGAATTACTGGAGTAGCCATGACTTTGACAACTTCCCTGCAGGACAAGGTGGCGCTGGTAACCGGTGCCAGCCGCGGTATCGGTGCCGCCATCGCCGATACCCTGGGCGCACTGGGCGCCACCGTGATCGGTACCGCCACCAGCGACAGCGGCGCCGAGAAAATCAGCGCGCGCTTTGCCGAAAAGGGCATCAAGGGTGCCGGAAAGGTACTCGACGTGACCAGCGCCGACAGCCTGGCCGCGTTGCTGGAGGCGTGCAAAGCCGAGTTTGGCGCGCCGACTATCCTCGTTAACAATGCGGGCATCACCAAGGACAACCTGTTGATGCGCATGAAGGACGACGAGTGGAATTCGGTCATCGAGACCAACCTGTCGGCGGTCTACCGCGTCACCAAAGCCTGCCTGCGGGATATGACCAAGGCTCGCTGGGGCCGGATCGTCAATATCAGCTCCGTGGTCGGCAGTATGGGCAATGCCGGTCAGAGCAATTATGCGGCCACCAAGGCTGGCGTGGCCGGGTTTGGTCGCTCGCTGGCGGCGGAGGTCGGCTCTCGCGGCATTACCGTCAATACGGTGGCGCCTGGCTTTATCGACACCGACATGACCAAGGTGTTGCCGGAAGCGCAGCGCGAGGCGCTGATGGCCAAGATCCCGCTGGGTCGCCTCGGTCAGCCGGAAGAGATTGCCTCTGTTGTCGCATTTTTAGCCGGTGAGGCTGGTGGTTATGTGACTGGCGAGACCATTCATGTGAATGGCGGCATGTATATGGCGTGATGAATTTCGCTTAAAATTCGTCATAACTGTTTGATTTTTATAAGTTTTTGCTTCTGATTGATGCCTTTTGGCAGCTGCGCATTACATCCCGAAAAAGTTGGGGTACAATGCCGCCTCGCATTAACCAGAAGCTGTGTGAGCCGGTCGTTATTTGCGCGAATCGCACAACAGCGAAATTACAATAACGACTACAACAGATTTTTATCCACTAGGAGTTAAATTGAATCATGAGCAGCATTGAAGAGCGCGTTAAGAAGATCGTTGCTGAACAACTGGGCGTGAAGGAAGAAGACGTTAAGCCTGAAGCCTCATTTGTTGAAGATCTGGGCGCGGACTCCCTCGACACAGTTGAGTTGGTCATGGCTCTGGAAGAGGAATTCGAAACCGAAATTCCCGACGAGGAAGCCGAGAAAATCACCACTGTTCAGCTGGCCATCGATTACATCAAGGAAAACCTTGGTTAATTCCCGCTGGGTAGTCTAGGCGGCGGATCGCCATCTGCGCCGCTGCCTGAAGTACTGAGAAAGCCGTTCTATGTTGCATAGTGCGGCTTTCCTTTTATTAGCGTTTGGCAAAATATGACCACCGCATTGCACTGCGTCGAGTTGTGCGGGGCAGGGTGGTGCATGAATGAATTTCGGGGGAATACGAGTGTCGCGTAGAAGAGTTGTCGTAACCGGAATGGGTATGGTGGGGCCGCTGGGCAACACCCTGGAAGAGAATTGGTCCGGTGTGCTTTCCGGTACCAGTGGCGCGGCGCCGATTGATACTTTCGATGTCTCGGCGTTTTCCACCCGCTTCGCTGCTACCGTCAAGAATTTCGATCCGACGCCTTATATGCCGGCGAAGGAAGCGCGCAAGATGGACCAGTTTCTGCAGTACGGCATGGTCGCCGGGATCCAGGCAATGCGCGACAGCGGTCTGGAAGTCAGCGACAGCGATGCGCATCGTATCGGCGCCTGTATCGGCTCCGGTATGGGCGGCATTGCCGCGATCGAAGAGAATGCCCTGCTGATTGCGGAGAAAGGTCCGCGCCGCGTATCCCCCTTCTTTGTGCCGGGCGCCATTATCAATATGGTTGCCGGCAACCTGTCGATTAAATATGGAATGAAAGGGCCCAACCTTTCGACCACTACCGCCTGTACCACCGGTACCCATGCCATCGGGCTCGGGTTGCGCACGATTCAGTACGGCGATGCCGACGTGATGGTGTGTGGCGGTGCCGAGATGGTTACCACCCCGGTAGGTCTCGGTGGCTTCTGCGCCGCTCGCGCACTGTCCACCCGCAACGACGATCCGCAGCGCGCCAGCCGCCCGTGGGACCGCGATCGCGACGGCTTCGTGCTGGGCGAGGGTGCCGGCGTGCTGGTGCTCGAGGAATACGAGCGCGCTGTAGCGCGCGGTGCCAAGATCTATGCCGAGCTGACCGGTTTCGGCATGAGCGGCGATGCCCACCACATGACTTCGCCGCCGGAAGATGGCGCCGGTGCCGCGCTGTCCATGCGCAATGCGCTGGGCGACGCAGGTCTGGGGGCTGACGATATCCAGTACATCAATGCCCACGGGACTTCCACGCCACTTGGCGACAAGGCCGAAATTGCCGCGGTGCGCTCGGTGTTTGGCGCGGCGGCCGACAAGCTTGCGGTCAGCTCCACCAAGTCCATGACCGGCCACCTGCTGGGCGCCGCCGGTGCTATCGAGGCAATATTCTCGGTGTTGGCGCTGCGCGAACAGGTGGCACCGCCGACCATCAACCTGGAAAACCCGGACGAGGCCTGCGGCGATATCAACCTGGTGCCGGGGGATGCGCAGCAGATGAGCATCGACGCGGTACTGTCCAACTCCTTTGGTTTTGGCGGCACCAATGGCTCGCTGATCTTCAAGCGGGTCTGAGTGCTGTGGCCCGCGTAGCGGGCCGCGCGCGCGTGTCATGTCGACTCTCCCGCAATTTCATGCCGACGGCGCCCCCGTCCCCTCCCTGCCTGCGGACGCCGCCTATAGCGGCGGCCTGCTGGAAACCATGCGCTGCCAGCGCGGGCGCGTGCCGCTGTGGCCGTTGCACCGCGCGCGGCTCGAACGCAGCGGCCAGATCGATTCCGCCACCCTCGACACGATTGAAGCCGCTGTATCGGCCATCGCGCGCGACTGCCCGGCCGAAGCCGCCAAGCTGCGCTTGCGCTTGGGCCTGCTGGAGGGTCAATCGCACTGGGACCTGGCGCTGACGCCGCTGGAGCCGACGCCGGAGCTGACTCTCGGCGTGCGGCTATTCCCCTGCGAGACCCGCCTGCTCGCGTCCGAAACTGCCAACCCGGGCTGCAAATCGCTGCAGCGCGCGGGATATAATCGCGCCAAGGGCGAGCTGCCCCAGCTGGATCGCTGTGACGGCCTGCTGCGGGATGACAGTGGGCGCGCGATCGAGAGTCTGCGCTGTAACCTGTTGCTGTACCGCGGCAACCGCTGGTTGACGCCGGACCTGAGTCGCTGTGGTGTGCGCGGCGTGATGCGCGACTGGCTGGGGGCACGGATATCGCTGGCCGGTGTCGATGTCCAATGGCAGGCCTTGCTTGCGGCGGATGAGGTCGCCCTGTGCAACAGTGTGCGCGGTGTTCTGCCGGTAGTGGAGTTGCTTGGTGAGCGCCGCTGGGCGGTGGGGCCGCAGACGCGCCGGTTACAGCAGTTGATTGCGGAAGAGTTGTGGTGAAGAAGAAACGGGCGAAAGCCGCGAAAGTGAAAAAGAAGCCGGTCTGGCGCTACCTCCTGGGTGGACTGCTGCTGTTGGCGGTCGTTTCAGTGGGGTTGTTGTGGACCGCACAGACCGCGCTGGTGCGCCCGCTTGCGGTGGGCGATGACGGCCTGCGTTTCGAGGTTGGCAGTGGAGATGGGCTGTCCCGCACCCTGCGCGAACTCGAATCCCAGGGGGTAGTGCGCTGGCCGCGACTGGTGCTGGCCTACGCCTACTGGCGCGGCGAGACAGCGATTCACGCCGGCGAGTACCTGTTGCCCCGCGGCAGCAACGCCATGGACCTGGTTTCGCGCCTGTATCGCGGTGATGTCACCCGCTACCGGCTCACGCTGGTGGAAGGCTGGACTTTTCGCCAGGCGCTGGCGCAGGTGCGCGCCGGGCGCAATATTGTCCGCACCAAGGCCGGCGCGTCAGCGGACAGTGCCGCCCGCGCGCTCGGATTCGACGACCACAGCCCCGAGGGCTGGATTTTCCCGGATACCTACATTTATCGCTCGGGTACCAGCGATATCGACCTGTTGCGCCAGGCGCACAAGCGCATGGAAAAAGTACTCGACGAGGAATGGCAGCAGCGTGCCGATGCCTTGCCGTACACATCTTCGTATCAGGCACTGATCATGGCTTCGCTAGTGGAAAAGGAAACCGGTCAGCCATCCGAGCGCAGCGTCATTGCCGGCGTCTTCGTGCGCCGCCTCGACAAGGGCATGCGCCTGCAGACAGATCCGACAGTCATCTACGGCCTGGGCGCCAGTTTTGACGGTAACCTGACCCGTGCCCACCTGCGTAAGCCCACGCCATACAACACCTACGTGAACCGGGGCCTGCCGCCGACGCCGATTGCGCTGCCGGGTCGTGAGGCGATTCACGCGGCACTGCATCCGGCGGCCGGGGACAGCCTCTATTTCGTCGGCAAGGGCGATGGTTCGCACCATTTCTCGGCGACCCTCGCGGAACACAATCGCGCGGTGCGCGAGTTTCAGCTGCGCCGTCGCAGCGACTATCGCTCGAGTCCGACCGCCAATGGAGAGAATTGATTTGCAGCGCGGAAAATTTATCACGCTCGAGGGCGGCGAAGGAGTGGGCAAGTCCACCAACCTGCGTTTCATCACCGACTGGCTGCGCGAGCAGGGTATCGACTTCGTGCAGACCCGCGAACCCGGGGGTACGCCGCTGGCGGAGGAGTTGCGCGAGCTGTTGCTGGAGCGCCGGGAAGAGCCCGTCGATCCCACCGCGGAGCTGTTAATGGTTTTCGCCGCCCGCGCCCAGCACCTGGCGCGGGTCATCGAACCGGCGCTGGCACGGGGTGATTGGGTCATTTGCGACCGCTTTACCGATGCTACCTATGCCTACCAGGGCGGTGGTCGCCAGCTGGATGGTTCGCTGATCGCCCAGCTGGAGGAGACGGTGCAGGGTGCTTTGCGCCCTGACCGGGTGCTGTTGCTCGACCTGGATCCGGAGATCGGTCTGCAACGGGCCGCCAGCACCGGCGCGGCAGATCGGTTCGAAAGTGAACAGCAGGCGTTTTTCAAGCGTGTACGCAGTGCCTATCTGGCGCGCGCGGAAGCGTCGCCAGCCAATTACGCCGTGATCGATGCCAGCCGCCCGCTGGATCAAGTGCAGCATCAGCTGCGCCTAGAACTGGAACAACTCCTGTAGCGACGGCCGCCGGCCGTTTCTGCGGATAATGGAAGATCAAAAGCAAGTGTCCGAAGCTCCCGATTCACCGACCATCCCGTCGCCGCTGCCCTGGCAGCGTGAGCAGTGGCAGCGCCTGGGTGCCCAGTGGCGCGCCGGCCGCTGCCCGCATGCTTTGTTGCTGAGTGGGCCCGAGGGGCTGGGCAAACGCCGATTTGCGGAGGCGTTCGCGGCACTGGCGCTGTGTGAGCAGCCCCGCGACGGCCTGGCCTGCGGTGGCTGCCGCGGTTGCCGCCTGTGGCAGGCGGGTTCTCACCCGGATTTTCTGCGGGTGGAGCCGGAAAAGCCCGGCGCTCCGCTGAAAGTCCAGCAGATTCGCGATCTGGGTGGGTTTGTCAGTCGGACCAGCGGCCGCGAGGGCGCGCGCCTGGTGTGGCTCGCGCCGGCGGAGTCGATGAACGTTAATGCCGCCAATGCGCTGCTGAAAAACCTCGAGGAACCGTCGGCGGCGGTCATCTTTCTGCTGATTACCGATGCGCCGGCAGGGCTGCTGCCGACAATTCGCAGTCGTTGCCAATCCGTCTCCTTTCCGCCGCCGCAGCGCCCGGTGGCGCTGCGCTGGCTGCAGGAGAGTGGACTGGATGAAACCGCCGCGGACCGCGCACTGCTGCTGGCCGGCGGTACGCCGCTGCGGGCGCTGCAGCTGGCGGATCCCCAGGCGAGCGAAACGCGTGCGCAGTTTCTCTCCGACCTGACCGCGCTGGCCTCCGCTGAAGCCAGCGCGGTGATGGTTGCGGGGCGCTGGGAGGCGCCGCCGGAAGGGTCGGATTTGAGTCAGCTGCTGACGTTCTGGCAGCACTGGCTGGCGCAGATGCTGCGTGCGCGTAGCTGTGACCTGACCGCCGATCCACACATCATGGCACTGCTGCAGCGCTTGCCGGGCGGGGAGGAGGCGGCGCTGAGGCCGCTGTTTGCCTTCTATGACCACCTGCTGCAGGCCCGCCAGGCCCTCGTCGGCGGCGCCAACCCGAACAAGCGCCTGCTGATAGAAGAACTCATGATCCGCTGGGCGAAGTTGTACGCTTAGCGAGCAACGCTCGCTGTACAACTTCGCGGCCGGCCAAGGATGGCCGGACCGGGCTGAGTTCCAGGGATGGCTGCTAGCGACGAGTTATCTAACTGGCACTGCTCGCTGTACAACTTCGCGGCCGGCCAAGGGCCGAAGGCGCCGTGAATGCCTGGAGCGGCCCGACTGGCTGGGCCGGGCGGAGCCCCAGGGAAGGCTGCTAGCGACGAAACAGCTAAGTGAAAACGCTCAGGGGGATGATTGCGACCCTGGCTTCGAATCGGGGCGCCCGGACCGGATATGCCTTTCCGGGACACGCTGTGAATACGTCCGTGTACGCTCGGCGTCGGCATCCGTGCCTCCGACGGTCCCGGAAAGGCATATCCGGCCCCGGCTTGTGCGTGCCTGTTTGAATTGAACTTCGTAGCTTGGGCTAATTCACGCTTTCTGCTGGCCGGGTCGCCGCAGGTCCGATAGAGAGCACGGCCGCCGAGCCTTCACGTCGGGTTACGGTATTCCTTCCCGAGCTCTTGGAATTCTGGACACAACCAGTACGCTCAGATAAGTTACGCTCAAACGAGAACAACGAGGTTCGGCCATGAAAGCCATGGGAGGCGGTGCCCGCAACGGTATCCTTTCGCTGAAGATTCAGGATAAATCAGTGCTGTACGCGGCCTATATGCCGTTTGTGAAAAACGGCGGCCTGTTTATCAGTACCGACAAGTCCTACAACCTGGGGGACGAGGTGTTCCTGTTGCTGAACCTGATGGACGAGCCGGACAAGGTACCGGTAGCCGGCAAGGTGGTGTGGACGACTCCGGGCGGTGCCCAGGGCAACCGTACTCCGGGGATCGGCGTCCAGTTCAGCGACAAGGACAATGTCGCCCAGAGTAAAATTGAAACCTATCTGGCCGGTTCGCTGGAATCGAGCCGACCCACTCACACGCTGTAGTTGTTGGAATGCTTGTAGATAGCCACTGTCACCTCGACCGATTGAAACTCGACAAATTTGATGGCGACCTGGATGCGGTGCTGGACCTGGCCCGCAGCCGCGGCGTCGGCCAGTTCCTGTGCGTCGGTATCAGTCTGGAAAATGTCGATCGCGTGGTGGAGCTGGCCGGGCGCTATGACGACGTCGTCTGCTCCGTGGGCGTGCATCCTCTCGATGTGGATTCGGGGCTTGCGGATGTCGACAAGCTGCTGGAGCTGGCCGCTCGGCCGAAGGTGGTTGCGCTCGGCGAAACCGGGCTCGATTACTACTACAGCACTGAAACCAAAGACGTACAGCGGCAGAGTTTCAGCGCGCACCTGCAGGCGGCCGGCCGCGCGGGCCTGCCGGTGATCGTGCATACGCGTGATGCGCGTGCAGATACCATCGATCTGATCCGCGAGCACGGTAGTACAGAACACGCTGGGGTGCTGCACTGTTTTACCGAGAGCTGGGATATGGCCCGGGCTGCGCTGGACCTGAATTACTATATATCGCTGTCCGGTATCGTGACGTTCAAGAAGGCAGAGGAGCTGCGTGATGTCGCGCGTAAGCTGCCGCTGGATCGCCTGCTGGTGGAAACGGACTCCCCCTATCTGGCACCGGTACCTTACCGGGGCAAACCCAATATTCCGGCCTATGTGCGCGATGTAGCGGAATTTATCGCCGACCTGCGCGGTATTCCTTACGAGCAGCTGGCCGAGATCACCACAGAAAACTTTTACCGACTCTTCCCGCGGGCTGCCTGAGCCCGCCGACAGGATTAAATCTCCGATGATGCAACAACAATTGCAGACCATGCTGGCGCTGCAGGATGAGATCAATACGCTGGTCAACGATAACTGGCGCGGCCAGAACTTTCCCTGGTATCGGGCCATCTGGGTCGAGAGCGCTGAGTTACTGGATCATTTCGGCTGGAAATGGTGGAAAAAGCAACAGCCGGATATGGACCAGGTCAAGCTGGAGCTGGTGGATATCTGGCATTTCGGGCTCAGCCTGGAACTGCAGCAGGGCAGTCCGGAAGAGGCTGCCGCGCTGATGCGTGCGGAGCTCACCGGCACGCAGCGCATCCCCGGCGATTTCCGCGCGGACCTCGAGCAATTCACCCTCAACACCCTGGCCAGCAAGCAATTCGATCTGGTGGGCTTCGCCCAGTTACTGGCGGACACAGGGATGACGTTTGATGAGCTGTACCAGCGTTACGTGGGCAAAAATGTGCTGAACCGCTTTCGCCAGGATAACGGTTACCAGGACGGTAGCTATGTAAAAATCTGGCAGGGCAGGGAAGACAATGAGCACCTGGCGGAAATCTGCGCCCAGCTGGACAGCGCTGCAGCGGATTACAGTGGCGAGGTTTACCGTGCTCTGGCCGGTCGCTACCGCGAAACTGCCGACGCCTGAAAATCCTCACAGCGCCCTGCGACTTTGGTCTGAAGCCGCTACGGGGTGAAATTTGCCCGTAAATCTCTATAATGCGGGCCGCTTACAAACGAGGGAGAACTATCGTGAAAGCACCTGTTCGTGTTGCTGTTACCGGCGCCGCCGGTCAGATCAGCTATTCGCTGCTGTTCCGTATCGCTTCCGGCGAAATGCTGGGTAAAGATCAACCGGTTATCCTGCAGCTGCTGGAAATCACTCCGGCCCTGGAAGCGCTGAAGGGCGTTGCCATGGAACTGGAAGACTGTGCCTTCCCGCTGCTGGCCGGAATCGTTCAGTCCGACGACGCTACTGTCGCGTTCAAAGATGCCGAGTATGCACTGCTGGTCGGTGCCCGCCCGCGTGGCCCGGGTATGGAGCGCAAGGATCTGCTGGAAGCCAACGCCGCTATCTTCTCCGCCCAGGGTAAGGCGCTGAACGATGTTGCCTCTCGCAACGTAAAGGTATTGGTTGTAGGCAACCCGGCCAACACCAATGCGCTGATCGCCCAGCGCAACGCGCCGGATCTGGATCCGCGCAACTTCACCGCCATGACCCGCCTGGACCACAACCGCGCGCTGTCACAACTGGCCAACAAGACCGACTCCAGTGTCAATGACATTACGCACATGACCATCTGGGGCAACCATTCCTCCACCCAGTACCCGGATCTGCACCAGGTCAAGGTTGCCGGCGCCAACGCGATGGACAAGGTGGAACAGGACTGGTACGAGAACGACTTCATCCCCACCGTACAGCAGCGCGGCGCAGCCATTATCAAGGCTCGCGGTGCGTCCTCTGCCGCTTCCGCTGCCAACGCCGCCATCGACCATATGCGCGACTGGGCGCTGGGCACTGCCGAGGGCGACTGGACCAGCATGGGCATCTACAGCGACGGTTCCTACGGTATCCAGGAAGGCCTGATCTACTCTTTCCCCTGCACCTGCAAGAATGGCGATTGGCAAATCGTCCAGGGCGTCGACATCAATGATTTCTCTCGCGAGAAGATGGCGGCTACCGAGAAGGAGCTGGCGGAAGAGCGCGATGCCGTAGCGCACCTGCTGCCGTAATCGCCGCCTCGCCGCTTTACCGCGCGAGCGTAAAACCCGCACTTCGGTGCGGGTTTTTTTGTGCCCCGGGTACGGTCCGGTTGGTGTGCCAGCGGACGGGGCCGGGGGCCGGCTTTTGGCCGTGAACGGGCAGATACTGGCTTGAGTGGCGCGATGCTACACTGAGGGCAAGATGTACCCGGATTCGTCACTATGGTTACCGAAGTCGGCCGTGTCTCCTCACGCAGCGCCTGCATCCTGCTGCAACCCAACCAATCCCTGTCGTTTTCAGGCAACCTGTGGGTTTTTGTCTCACTGGTGGCCGTGTCTCTCGGCATCAGCCTCGCTTTTGCGCTGGCCGGGGCCTGGATGATTCTGCCGTTTGCCGGACTGGAGGCGCTGTTGTTGGCGGTACTTTTCGGCTATGTGTACCTGGAAAGCACGCGCCGGGAGGTGATACGCATCAGCGGCGAGCGGGTGTTGCTGGACTGTTGCAAGGGGCACCGGCAGCAGAGTATCTATCATCAGGAGTTCTCCCGCGACAGCCTTGCGGTACTGGTGCGCCTTGGTGGCAGCGCCACGGAACCTGCTTCGGTCAGCTTCGCGGGGCCGGAAGGGTGTCTGGAAGTCGGTGATTTTCTCACCGACGCCGAACGCGCTGACCTGGTGCACAAGCTGAACGACTGCGGTATCTGTGCCCGTAAAGAACGGGGTTACCAGCTGCGGGCGTTCTGACCCGCGGCAGACAAATACCTTTCATTGATTCGAGGCGGCCGGCTTGGTGCAGGGTAGCGGTATCCGGCATCGCCAGTTGCCCGGGAGCCGGGTCCGAGGGCTGGGCCTTGCCGCCAAGACCGGACTGGTGGCTTCGGGCGCTGCCTGCTTTTCGCTATAATCCACGCCGAATTCCGCTTAGCAAGTTATTGCCCAGTCCAACAGGGGGTTTCCATGGCATTTCCCAAGATCGGCAATCTGGCGCCGGCCTTCACTTTGCGCAACCAGGGTGGCGAGAAGGTTTCGCTGAAAGACTTTCGCGATCGCAACAATGTGGTGCTCTATTTCTATCCCAAGGCGCTGACCCCGGGCTGCACCACCCAGGCCTGCGGCATTCGCGACAGCGCCGCAGAGTTTGCCCAGCGCGATACCGTGGTGCTGGGTGTCAGCCCGGATCCCGAGGCCAAATTGCAGAAGTTCATCGAAAAGCACGAGCTCAATTTCGACCTGCTCGCCGATGAGGAGCACAAAATTGCCGACAAGTACGGCTGTTGGGGCCTGAAGAAGTTTATGGGCCGCGAGTATATGGGCCTGTTACGCACTACCTTCATCATCGATAAGAATGGCCGGCTGCGCCATATTATCGACAAGGTCAAAACCAAGACCCACCACGATGACGTGCTTCACTGGATCGATGAAAACCTGCTCTGACGCCCACCTACCTCCCCGGTTGCCGGGTGTGGCGCCCTTCGTGCCATACCCGTCGCCTCCTGCCAACTCATCTCGCCCAAACCATTCTCAGCGCTCATCTAGGCGGTATTTAAGTACCACTTTGGCGCAAAACTGTCTTTTGTGACAGGGCCAAAAAAAATCGACTGTCGCCCCTTGCGTTCTGATTTCATGGTCTATACTGCGTTATGTGAAGGAAAGGTGCGCCGGTACCGGAGTCTAGCGTTAAAGAGATGTTGCCGGAGCGTTTAGTTTAATATTTATACAGCTCTGTGAAGATTCGGTGTCTGTTTCAGGCGCAACCCGGCACCCGGGTAGTAGCCCGCCCTAAACAAAAATACGGGGCAGGTTGAGGCAAAAGGGGTTCGCAGGACGCGGACATTAGAACAATAACTGCGGCTCACGGAACGAAAAAGGAGCAGCTCAATGAACCATATTCAGCCAGACCAAACTTCGCTCTCTGAAGATAAGCCACTACAACAAGCCCGGTTGTCCGGGGATCCGAATATTCTGGATCAGCTTCTGGCACCACCAGAAGCCACCAGTTTCGGGATCGCCGCGCGGGTCATTGATGTCCTGGAGCAGCGAATCGGCAAAGCATCGCTGGCCATCCGGCCGGTCGCTTCCGATCTCAGCATGTCCACCCGCACATTGCAGCGCCGGCTGCAGGAGCACAACTTGAGTTTCGCCTCGTTGCGGGACCATGTGCGCTTCCGCCATGCGGTGCACTTCCTCAAGGATACCGCGCTCAGTGTGGATGGCATCTCCCGGATTCTGGATTTCTCTGACCGAACCAGCTTTACCAGTGCCTTCAAGCGCTGGACTGGTATGTCGCCGACCGGCTATCGCCGCCAGGTGCGCCAGCGGTTCTGATCCGGTGGGAATCAGCGTCGCCGGGTATAGGCGTTCCCGGCGCCGATACGTTGCCTCTGCAGTTCAAACCCGTTAGAGTTGGCGGCAATTTAACAAGCTGACTCTTCGAGGATTTGCATGAGCTTCTTTATTCCCGCTGCAATGGCGCAAGACGCGGCCCCGACACCCCAGGGTAGCCCGCTGGTGACCCTGCTGATGTTCGCCGGCCTGTTTGCGTTTATGTGGTTTTTTATTATTCGCCCGCAACGCAAGCGCCAGAAAGAGCACCAGGATCTGGTCGGTGCCCTGAAAAAAGGGGATGAAGTGGTCATGACCAGCGGTATGCTGGGTCGTGTCGAGAAGGTGGACGACGACTACATCGTGCTGGAAGTGGCCGACAACATGTCGCTGAAGTTCCAGAAGGTGGCGGTACACGCGATTCTGCCGAAAGGTACGATCAAGAAGGTCTGATCTTCTGCGTGTCCCAAGTGTTTAAAACCCGGCAATCACGCCGGGTTTTTTGTATCGAGGAACGGCATGATTCCGAGATATCCCCCACACATTTCCCTTGCCAGGCTGCCAACGCCGCTGCAGCCCCTGGATCGTATTAGCGAAAAATATTCTCTCCCCGGGGGCGGGCCCCGTATCTGGGTAAAACGCGACGACCTCACGGAATCCGGCATGTCCGGTAACAAGCTGCGCAAGCTTGAATTTGTCACCGGCGCGGCACGGGAGCAGGGCTGTGACACGCTGATTACCTGTGGCGGCGAGCAGTCCAACCACTGCCGCACCACGGCCCTGGTCGGCGCGCGCCTCGGCATGCACGTACAGTTGATCCTGCGCGGCGACGCCCCGGCGGTTGCTGATGGCAACCTATTGCTGGATCGGCTGGCCGGCGCCGCGACCGCCTTTTACCCACCGCGCCAATTCTTTGCCGAACTGCCGGCGCTGTTCGAGCACTGGAAGGCGTTCTATGCCGGGCGTGGGCACAAAGCGTTGTGTATTCCTACCGGGGCGAGCGATGGATTGGGCATCTGGGGGTACATCGCCGGAGCCGAGGAGCTGTTGCAAGACTGCCGCGAGCGGGGATTTGAACCGGAACACGTCGTCTGTGCCACCGGTAGTGGCGGCACCCAGGCCGGGCTGACTTTGGGCGCGCAGCTGTTGCAGGCAAACACCCGCGTTACTGGCTACGCCGTTTGCGACAACGAGGCCTATTTCCAGAACAAGGTGCGTGAAGATATTGCCCACTGGAGCGCGCTGAATGGGCAGCAGGTCGATACCGGGGCGCTGGATGTCCACGTCAACGCTGACTATATCGGCCCTGGCTACGCCGTAGCGGACGAACCGGTATATAGAGCCATCGCCGAAGCGGCATCGCTGGAAGGGCTGTTGCTCGACCCGGTCTACACCGGCAAGGCGTTTTACGGCTTGCTGCAGGAGCTGCGTGCGGGCCGCTATCGGGACTGTGGCAATCTGGTGTTTGTACACACCGGCGGTCAATTCGGGATCTTTCCGCAGCGGGAGAAATTTGCCCACCTGGAAGGCTAGTGCAAACGCAACCTGGCGATCGCATTCACCGTTCATTCGACTGACGATACCTCGCCGTTTTAAGAAAAAAGTGATGAGCTGGCAGGTTACTGCGGCGACCGTTACCATGTGGCAGTACAATCGCAGGTCGGAAACTGCTAATCTGCGCTGCAATTGACCGCAGTGTCTGTCTATAAAACCACCAGAACGAAATAAGAGAAGTGGGGGTAAATTTGGAATCCTTCGACAATTGGCTATTGCAGCTGGACAGCATCCTGGGGGGTTCTCCCTGGTTTCCCTATGTGCTGTTGGGCGTAGGCCTGTTCTTTACCATTTATCTTGGTGTGCCGCAGGTGCGCTATTTCCGCCACGCAATCAAGATTGTGCAAGGCAAATACGACAAGCCGGGCGATCCCGGTGATGCTTCCCACTTCCAGGCGCTGTCCACCGCACTGTCCGGTACCGTGGGTACCGGCAACATCGGTGGTGTGGGCCTCGCGATTGCGATCGGTGGTCCCGCCGCACTCTTCTGGATGTGGGCGACGGCGTTCCTCGGCATGACCACCAAATTCGTGGAAGTGACCCTGTCGCACAAGTATCGCATCAAGGCCGCAGACGGTTACTTTGCCGGCGGCCCGATGTTTTACATGGAGCGCCGCCTGAACATGAAATGGCTGGCGGTTATTTTTGCCATTGCGACGGTAATCTGCTCGTTTGGTACCGGCAGCCTGCCGCAGGTGAACAATATCGCCCAGGCCATGTTCGATACCTTTGGCATTAACAAGGCGGTCACCGGTGGCGTGCTTGCCATTCTGCTGGGCATGGTCATCATCGGTGGTATTACCCGTATTGCCAAAGTGACGTCCACTATCGTGCCGATTATGGCGGTGCTGTACATCATCGGCGCACTGGGGGTCATTCTTTATAACTACGAAAACATCATTCCCTCATTTGTCGCCGTCTTCCACAACGCGTTTAATGGCACATCCGCGGCGGGCGGTTTCCTCGGTGCGAGCTTTGCCTACGCCTTCAACAAGGGGGTAGGCCGCGGGCTGTTTTCCAACGAAGCGGGGCAGGGCTCTGCCCCGATTGCGCACGCCGCGGCCCGCGCAGACGAACCCGTTTCCGAGGGCATGGTGTCGCTGCTTGAGCCGTTTATCGACACGATTATCATTTGTACCCTGACCGGCCTGGTTATCCTGTCCTCGGGCGTATGGACGCAGAAGTTCATGAACAAGTTCGAGCGTGCCGATATGTTCGTGGTTGCCGGTAGCTATGACGACCGCGAGCCGGATGATGTGAAGGGCCTGTACAACTTCCTGCGCGGACACGACAGCAAAGTGAAGGCCTTCAATGGTTCCATCATTGTGGCCGACGGGCACGCACTCAACGGTAAGGATTTCACCGTGCTGAATGCGCGCTCCGTTGGTGAAGATGTCGAATACCGCGTGGGTGATGACAACTTCAGCGGTGTCCTCAATGTGGCGAACGGCCAGCTTGCCAACCCCAATGTGGATGTCTGGGGTAACTCTCTGCTGCACTCGGTGGCGCTGACCAATCGCGCGTTCCAGAAGGGCTTCTTCGGCGAGTACGGCAGCTACATCGTTACTCTGGGTATTCTGCTGTTCGCGTTCTCAACAGCGATTGCGTGGTCTTATTACGGGGATCGCTCGATGATTTACCTGTTGGGCCCCAAAGCCGTCATGCCTTACCGGCTCGTCTACGTGCTCGGTTTCTTCTGGGCGGCCACAGCCGATACCACGCTGATCTGGCACCTCTCTGCGGTGGCCATCGTATTGATGACGCTGCCCAACCTGTTCGGCATTACCGTGCTGGCAAAAGAGATGAAGGAGACCGTCAGGGAATACTGGCGCGATCCAGAGCACAAATAAGTCAGGCGTTATCACAAAAAAAGGGGCAGCCATATGGCTGCCCCTTTTTTTATGCTCAAAAATGCCGGGACGCGAGCGTCCCGGCGCTGAGCGTTACGGACTGGCCTGGGCGTCCAGGGTTACGCCGGAGTAGGCGCTATAACCGCGAATGCTGATATACCAGGTGCCTGACTGCGGATTGGCGAAGCTGCAGGTTTCGCTGTTGCCGTATTTGTAGGGGCGGCAGTCGTAGCTGGAGGTGGTCGGCTGCGCACCGTAGCGTACGTACAGGTCGCCATCCCCGCTGCCGCCGGACATCTGTACATCCAGAGAAGACAGTCCGGAATCGACATTCAGCGTGAAGTGCTGCCATGAGCCCTGGGCACCGGACAGGTTGGTTTCGGTCCAGCCGCTACCGCTGCCACCGCCGCCGTTCTCGTCGTAGCTGCCTACGAGGCTGACCCCGGAGAAGCTGCTGTAGGCGCGGACCATGACATAGTAGGTGCCGGCCTGAACGTTGGAGATGGAGCAGGTTTCCGCATTGCCATTGAGATACGGACGGCAATCGTAGCTGGAAGTGGTCGGTGCAGAACCGAACTTCACATACAGGTCTGCATCACCAGTGCCACCGGAAATCTGGAACGACAGATTGGAAGCCCCGGCGGGTACGTCGAGAGTGTACTGGACGTCACCACCGGTATTGGCGGAAAGCCCGGTAACGGCGACGCCGTTTTGCAGAGTACCGCCAGTGCCGCCACCGCCACCACCGCCGCTG
The DNA here is from genome assembly GCF_039696035.1 of Microbulbifer sp. SAOS-129_SWC. GTDB lineage: Bacteria > Pseudomonadota > Gammaproteobacteria > Pseudomonadales > Cellvibrionaceae > Microbulbifer. The sequence goes on along the minus strand of NZ_CP155567.1, from coordinate 2,401,090 downwards.
CAGCTCGATGTCGCTACACCGACATTGCTGAACGCGCTGGTGACCGCATTGACGTCGTAACCCAGATCCTCAGTTGCGGAGATGACGCCGCAGGCTGCATCGATATAGTCACTGGTGGAGCTCCAGTACATCTGGTTGGCCAGCAGGAAGACTTCGAACGCCTTGCGCGTATCCCAGCCACTGGTCGTGGCGACCAGGTAGAAAGCGCGGTTGTAGACCCCGGAGCTGTAGTGCACATCCAGCCCGGAGTAGTAGTCCGCAGCGTTGTCGATCGAGCTGCCGTCCTGGGTGGGGTTATCCATATAACGCAGGGCACCGTTGCCCTTGTAGATGTCGGCACCCACCTGCCAGTCATTGCTGCCGCGCATGTAGTTCTCGGCCGTTTCACCGGCCATATCCGAGAACGCTTCGTTGATACCGCCAGCCTGGCCGGAGTACTGCAGGCCGGAGTTCTGCTCGGTAAACCCGTGGCTCACTTCGTGCGCCGATACGTCCAGGCTGACCAGCGGGTAGAAAGTGCTGCCACCGTCGCCGAAGGTCATCTGGCTGCCGTCCCAGAAGGCATTTTCGTAGTTGGTGCCGTAGTGCACGCGCATACGCAGCTTCTGGGTCAGCGGCGCGGTGTTGTACCAGTCGCTGTACATGTTGAAGATGACGTTGCCGAAGAAGTGCGCATCGTTCAGCGGGGAGTAGGCGCCGTTGACGGTCTTGTAGTCGTTGTACGGGCAGGTGAATGAGAAGATGCTGCCGCCACTGGTGGCGTTGTTCATGTTCACCGTCTCGACATTGGCGGTGTTCATGGCGCAGCTGCTGTCTACCTGCAGGTAGGGGTAGTCGGTGCCGTACTCGTAGCGGCCGGTCTTCTGGTTGCCGCCGGGGCCGCTGGCATCCTGGAACGCAAGCCCATCCCAGTGCTCAATCACTTCACCGGTCAGTGCATCGATGAAATAGAACGGGCGCGAGGGGGCATCGCCGTACTCGACCCAGCTGACCAGATAGGCGAGCCGGCCGTGATTCTGCGCGTCGACGTAAACGAGCAGCTCGCGATGCTGGTCCTTCGCGGCCATGCGCAGAGCGGACAGCGACTGGGCGCCTTTCAGCAGGCCCTGCTGGGCGCGCTGGTTGACAGTGTGGTCCATGGCCCGACGCAGAGCATTATCGGCCTTGATGGAGGCTTTGATGGAGGGAACATCGAGGCTGAGGCCACTCAGGACCTCGCCGTCCACCTGCGCGGCTACCCCTTGGCCGCTGCCGGTGACGGTCTGCCCCCAGACCGGGAGGCCCTTATGGGTCTGCCGGTAGCGGGTCACCGTGTTGCCGTTTGGCAGCGTGCGCGAGCGGACTTTCTCCAGTGCGATATCGTTCCCCGTGGTGGCGGCAAGTGCCTGGGCGTTGAGCATATCCGGTGTCGCCGGAATGCGGTTCGCCGCTTCGGCACCGACCGCCACGGCCAGTGTGCAACTCAATGCAATTAGACGCTTCATTAATTGTATTTCCTTATTGCTTTTGTGTAGGAATTCCATGTCCCGAGCGTGCGGGGTTTCCGCAAGTGCAAACAGGTACAGCACCAGCCGCACTGAAGCACAGTGCACGGGACTGGAGAGTAATAGGTACGACTGCAGAAGACAGGCTGGACTGCTGGGTGGGGCCGCCGGACGGCGGTGACAGTCCGCTTTCTCATACCGAGCCCGGGATTACCGGGCCTATGGCAGAGTACACGGGCTATTGAGGTGAACAAGGCGTGCAGGAAGGGATATTGCGCTATTTTGTAATTTTTGATTGCGTTTGCGCAGTCTGTCACGCGAGAGAGATAATTATCCTAATTTCCTGCTGTACTGGCGTACAGGTGTCAAAGCGGATTTGCACTGGGAGGGTGCAAAAAAGCCCCGCGAGCGGGGCCCTTTAGTGCGCGTAGAATCAAACGTTCAGCAGCAGGTATTCCCGCTCCCAGGAGCTGATCACCCGATTGAACTCCTCGTACTCGTCGCGCTTGATGGCGCTCCAGGCGCGCACAAACTTCTCCCCGAACATTTCCGCCGCCTCTTCACATTCCAGCAGCAGGCTCAAGGCGTGCTCCTGGGTGCGGGGCAGGGTAATCGGTTCCGAGGAGCAGTCCCCTTCATAGGGGGCGCTGGGTTGTACCTTGTTCACCATACCCAGGTAGCCGCACGCGAGTGAGGTGGCGATGGCCAGGTAGGGGTTGCAGTCGGCACCGGGGAAGCGGTTTTCCAGCCGCTTGGCCTGTGGTGAGCTGTCTGGCACGCGCAAGCCGGTGGTGCGATTGTCGTAACCCCAGTGCAGGCTGGTGGGGGCGGCGATTTCCGGCGTGAAACGGCGGTAGGAATTCACGTTCGGGGCAAAGAAACTGATAAACCCCGGTGTGTATTTCTGCATGCCGCCAATAAAGTGGCGGAAAGTCTCGTTCTCGCGGCCCTCATTATCGACAAAAATATTCTTGCCGGTCTCCCGGTCGACAATGCTCTGGTGGATATGCAGTGCGCTGCCGGGCTCGTGTTCCATCGGCTTGGCCATAAAGGTTGCGTAAATACCGTGGCGCAGCGCCGTCTCGCGCACGGTGCGCTTGAAGGTAAATACCTGGTCGGCCAGTCTTAGCGGGTCGCCGTGCAGGAAGTTGATTTCCATCTGCGCGGTACCGGATTCGTGGATCAATGTGTCGACATCCAGGCCCTGGGCCTCGCAGAAATCGTACATATCCTCGATGATCGGCTCGTATTCGTTGGCCGCGTCGATACTATAGGACTGACGGGTTTTCTCGGTGCGGCCGGAGCGGCCGACCGGTGCTGACAATTTTTCGTCCGGATCGAGGTTGCGCTTGATCAGGTAGAATTCCACTTCCGGCGCCACCACCGGTTTCCAGCCGCGCGCCGCGTATTTGTCGAGGACAAACTTGAGGATATTGCGCGTGCTGATCGGGTGCGGTTTGCCGTCGCGGGTGTAGCAGTCGTGGATAATCTGGGCGGTGGGCTCATTGGCCCAGGGGTTCAGGCGAATGGAATCGGGGTCTGGCTCCAGCAGCATGTCGGTATCTGCCGGGTCCACCAGTTCATTGTGTTCATCGACGTAGTCGCCGGTCACCGTCTGCACCAGAATACTCTCCGGCAGACGGCTGTCCTGGGTCAGGAATTTGTCCGTGGGGGTAAATTTGCCCCGCGCATTGCCGGACATGTCGGGCACCAGACACTCCACTTCGGATATATCGTGATCTGCGAGCCACTTGGTTATCTTGTCCATTTTGCACCTTGATCTGAACGATCTCGCCCCTTTATGGGTAGCTTGATTATATGCCCCGGGGCCGCGTCGGGCGGGCCGGGTAAAGTACGATCGGGATCAAAAACCCGATCACAGGCTTTGATTATGACAAGAAACCGAATTATTATTCAATATAAATTGAATGATTGTTCGGTTTTTGCCGAATCCCCGGCGCGGCTTGCGCGCACAGTTTGGAGAATGATTTATGACCGGCACTGTCCAGAAGTTGATCGGCCACACCGATTCCTATTACGCGGCCAGCGCCAACCCGGCGCCGTCCTACCCCTCACTGGAAGGTAGTGTAGAGGCGGATGTCTGTGTAATCGGGGCCGGTTACACCGGCCTGTCCTCGGCCCTGCATCTCGCCGAACGCGGCTACAAAGTGGTCGTGCTCGAAGCGGAGCGGGTCGGCTGGGGAGCGTCGGGCCGCAACGGTGGCCACGTGGGCGTGGGCCAGCGCAAGGGGCAGGAAGAGCTGGAAAAGATGCTCGGTTTCGATACCGCCAAGCAGTTGTGGGATCTTGGCCTGGAGGCAGTCAACACGGTCGAGGATCTGATCACCCGCCACAATATTCAGTGTGACCTCAAGCGCGGCATTATGCACCTCGCGGCCAAGCGTAGCCACAACGAGGAGCTCAAGGCCGAGGTGGAGCTGCTGAATGAGCGCTACGGCTACGAGCAGATGCACTATATCGACGAGCAGGAGGCCCGCGCGCTGGTGGGGTCCGAGCGCTATTTTGGTGCGCAGGTCGACACTGGCTCCCTGCACCTGCACCCGCTGAACTATGCGCTGGGTCTCGCCGACGCCGCCGCAGGAGCCGGTGTGCAATTCTTCGAGCACAGCCGCGTAACCGGCTATCGCAGCGGCTCGCCCTGCGTCGTGAACACGGCCAAAGGGCAGGTCAGGGCAAAGAATGTGGTGCTCGCCTGTAACGGTTACCTCGGTAAGCTGGAGCCGCGCATGGCCGGCAAGATCATGCCGATCAACAACTTTGTGCTGGCCACCGAGCCGCTGTCCGACGAGCTGGCGCACGAGCTGATCGCCAACGACCACGCGCTGCAGGATACCCTGTTCGTAATCAACTACTGGAAGCTCTCCGGCGACAACCGGCTGATCTTCGGCGGGGGTGAAAATTACACCTCGCGTTTTCCGCAGGATATCCGCGGATTCGTGCAGAAATACATGCTCGAGGTCTATCCGCAGCTGGCTGACACCCGTATCGACTACGGCTGGGGAGGGACCCTGGCGATCACACTGAACCGCATGCCGCACCTCGGGCGCCTCGAGCCCAATGTCTACTACAGCCAGGGCTATTCCGGTCACGGTGTTCCCACCGCGACCTTCGCCGGCAAATTAATTGCAGAGGTGATTGCCGGTACCGAAGAGCGTTTCGATATAATGGCGCAAATTCCAACACCAACCTTCCCGGGCGGCACACTGCTGCGCTGGCCGGGATTGGTGACAGGGATGCTCTACTACAGCCTGATGGACAAGCTGGGCGCCTGATTCGGCGCACCAGGAGGCACCGGGACGTGCACTGTTTAGGAGCAGTATTTCGAATTTGAATAATCATTCGGTTTGTGGGATAACAGACCTTCAAATTCACTCGCTGGGGTGCAGCCATCGGCGGTATTGGATGTGCCAACCCTGAATAAAAAAAATGACGGGGACTCAACATGCCTGTTTCAGAGAGACCACAACACAACCACAAGCACCTGCTGGCCTCGGCTATCGGTGCAGTCGTCATTGCCGTGAGTACCGGTGCCACCGCAGCGGAGCTAGAAGAGGTCACGGTTACGGCACAGATGCGCGCGGAGTCGCTGAAGGACGTGCCCATGGCGGTCAGTGCCTTCACCGGCGATACCCTGAAGAACGACCACATGGACGGCTTCAAGGACCTGTTCTCGAAGACTCCGGGCATTTCCGGCGAAACCAATGACTCCTTCTTCGACTCGGTGTCCGTGCGCGGTGTCAACAACAACAGCTTCGGCACCGGCAGCGACCCGGCGCTGGGCGTCTTCCTCGACGGCGTCTACGAGAGCCGCACCGGCGCCACGCCGAGCATGTACGACATGGAACGGGTGGAAGTGGTCAAGGGGCCGCAGGGCACCCTGTTTGGCCGCAACACGGCCTCCGGCGCCATCTCCATGGTGTCGCGCAAGCCGGGCGACACCTTCGGCGGTGACCTTTCCATCGGCGCCGGCCAGTTCGGCCGCGAAAACTTCCAGGGCAACGTGGATCTGCCACTGACCGACGACCTGGCCGTGCGCATCGCCACTTATCACGACCAGCAAGACGGCAACATCAAGAACCTCGCCGGCGGCCGCGACCTGGGCGCCAGCGAAACCAATGCCATGCGTATGACCGCCGTCTACAGCGGCCTGCAGGACACCACCGTGACCCTGCTGGCGCAGTACGAGGACCGCGATGGCGACGGCACCATTTACCGCGCGCTCGACACCAAGGGCAAGTACGACGAGGTGTACAACGATGCCCAGGGCAAGGATGACTCCGAGATCGGTGATGCGATCCTGACCATCGAGCACGACCTCTCCAGTGGCAGCACGCTGACTTCCATCACCGGTTACAAGACCCACAACTACAGCTACGCCGAGGACTTCGACGGTACCGCCAAGCCGATCGATAAATACACGCGCGATCAGACCGGCGATTTCTTCAGCCAGGAATTCCGTCTCACCTCCAACAACAGCGGCATGTTCAATTACGTGTTGGGGGCCTCCTACTACAAGGAGAGTATCGACGCGGACCTGGCCGGTATCGACAACGAAGATTATATCTGTGACGGTATTTACGCCGACGAGTGGGGCGAGGGCATCGGTACTTTCGATACCTGTTCCAGCCTGCCGCAGGACGCTATCGACGAGTTCTTCGGTTTCGAGGGCGATCCCTGGGAATACGCGCCGGGCAAACTGTCCATCGAAGCCGCCAACACCGTCGGCGACTTCAGCGGCTGGGGTGTGTTTGCCAACACCACATTCGATCTGAGCGAAGCCACCAGCCTGGGCCTGGGTATCCGCTACACCGCAGACACCAAGAAATACTCCGTCGATTCGCCGTGGCCGGACACCTGGACCGGCGGTTGGAACTACCAGGCCATGTACACCGACGGCCCGATCACCGGTGACAACACCTGGAGCAACGTTTCCGGTCGCGCCACGCTGAACCACGACCTCAGCGACAGCGTCACCGTATACGGCAGCGTGGCCACCGGCTATAAGTCCGGCGGCTTCGACTACCTGTCCTACCACATCACCGATCCGGCCTACGGCACCGACGAGGACAGCCAGTACGCGTGGCTCGATGCGCATGGTTACGAAGTGGATTCCAGCAACGCCGAGCCGAGCAAGTTCGACGAGGAGAATGTCCTTTCCTACGAACTCGGCGTGAAAGCGCGCCTGCTGGATAACCGCCTGGCGATCAACGCGGCGGCCTTCCAGTACACCTACGACAATATGCAGCAGGCCTTCTGGGTCGGCGCCGCGGCGATCACCCGCAATGTGGGCGAATCCAAGGGTCACGGCGTGGAAGTGGATACGCGCTGGCTGATCACCGATAACCTGGACCTGTACTGGGGCCTGTCCTGGTTGGGTACCAAGTTCACCGGCGCGCCGGAAGAACTCTGTGAAGGCTGCAACGGCAATGAGATGGCTTTCTCGCCGAACTTCTCCTCCTCCACCGCGCTGACTTATCACCAGCAGAGTGGTTTCGGCGAGATCACCTACAGTGCCGAATACAACTACACCGGTGAGCAGTTCTCCGACCTGGAAAACACCGAGGAAGTGAAGCTGGCCAGCCGCAACGTGGTCAACCTGCGCCTGGCGCTGACTGCGCCGGACGACAGCTGGACCGCCGGCCTCTACGCCGAGAACCTGTTCAGCGAAGAGTACTACCACTGGGGTTACGCCGAGGCGCTGTACAACCTGCCGGCAACCAAAACCGACCCGTCCCGCGGCCGCGTGGTAGGGGTCAATCTCGACTACCGCTTCTGATCCCTTCATCTCTCACAGGATGAGCAGAGAGCCGGCGCCCAGCGCCGGCTCTCTGTATTTGGGGACCCGAAAAATGACGACGGAATGATGGTAGACTGCAGGGAGACACAATAAGGAGCTCAAGTTTCGGAGTGACAGGCTCCCCGGCTGACCTCCGATCCCTGAATGAGGAACAGCGATCTTGTCCAACCTCGAACAGCGCAAACGCAAAAGCCAGCTGACACCGCGCCGCGCACCGGTCCAGGCGCGTGCCCGCGAGCGCACCCGGCAGATACTCGATACTACCGGGCGCCTGCTTGAAGAGGTGGGGCTCAACGATCTCACCACCATCCTGATCGCCAAGGAGCTGGGGGTATCGGTAGGCTCGCTGTACCACTACTTCCCCAACAAACACGCGATTCTCTACGCAATGGGCGAACAGTGGCTGGCAAGCATGACCACCGCCCTCGAGGAGATGGAGCAGCAGGATCTCGGAGACGTGACGCTGGAGCAGTTCCTCGACGACCTGATCGAGCGGTTGCTGGCGGTTTACCGCGAGCAGCGCGGTCTGCTGCCGCTGGTGCAGGCCATGTGGGGTATCCCCGAGCTGCACGAACTGGACGAGCGCCACGATGAATTGATTATCACCCATCTTACCGGCATGTTCGGGCGGCTCGGTTTTGTCTGCCCGCCAAACGAGATGAACCGCCTGGCGCGGGCCACACTGGAGACCTGTCACGCACTCTTCCTGGTCATCGTCAACCAGCGCGGCCTGCGTTCCCGGCGTACCCAGGCAGACCTGCAGCAGATGCTGCTGACAATGCTCGATGCCCACCGCGCAGAAGCGCGCCCTGGCGATCTCGACGACGTGGAGGCGCCCTGATGTCTCAGCACACCGATAAGCTGGTGATCGCCATTTCCTCGCGGGCGCTGTTCAACCTGCAGGACAGCCACCGGGTCTTCGAAGAACAGGGCCTGGACGCTTTTTCCGATTACCAGATTGCCCACGAAAACGATGTCCTGCAAAAGGGCGATGCCTTCCCGCTGGTAGAAAAATTTCTGCGTATCAATGAGCGGCTCGACGAGGCGCGGGTCGAGGTGATCCTGCTGTCCCGCAACAGTGCCGACACCGGCCTGCGCGTGTTCAATTCTATCGAGCACTACGGCCTCAATATCACCCGCGCGGCCTTCTGCAATGGCGAGAGTCCTTACCGCTACATCGCCCCGTTTGGCTGCCATCTGTTTCTGTCCACCGATGGCCGCGACGTGCGCCATGCGCTGGAGCAGGGCGTGGCCGCGGCGACGCTGATCGCCGGTGGTGTCCGCGACGGTGGCGAGGACACGCTGCGCTTCGCGTTTGACGGCGACGCGGTGATCTTCTCCGACGAAGCCGAGCAGATCTTCAAGCGCGACGGCCTGGCCGCCTTCACCGCCAGCGAGCGCGCCGCGGCACAGGAGCCGTTGGCCGGCGGCCCCTTCAAGGGCTTTCTCGAGGCGCTGCAGCGCCTGCAGAGCGAATTCGGGCCGGATTGCTGTCCGATCCGCACGGCACTGGTTACCGCGCGCTCGGCGCCGGCGCACGAGCGGGTTATCCGCACGCTGCGCGCCTGGAATGTGCGCATCGACGAATCGGTCTTTCTCGGCGGCCTGCCCAAGGGCGAATTCCTGCGCGCTTTCGGCGCCGATGTGTTTTTTGACGACCAGCCCAATCACTGCGCCTCGGCCGCAGAGCACGTAGCCACTGGCCACGTGCCCCACGGCATTGCCAATCAAGAGGCCTGAGCTGCCCGGTTTCAATCCGCATCTTCTCCGCCGGATAAAATTGTCGGGGTGGTTGGCTCGCGTTGCCGTTCACTGCTATTCTTTTCTCGCATAAACTAATGCCGTTTTTATAACTATCTTGGCGCGCGAGAGTGCGGCCTCTGCGGGTGGACACAGGTAAGGGAGAATCTATGAAGCTGCAGCAGTTGCGTTATATCTGGGAGGTCGCCCACCACGATCTCAATGTATCCGCGACAGCACAGAGCTTGTACACGTCGCAACCGGGCATCAGCAAACAGATCCGCCTGCTCGAGGACGAACTCGGGGTGGAGATCTTTGCCCGCAGCGGCAAGCACCTGACGCGCGTCACCCCCGCCGGCGAGGCGATATTGAAAACCGCCGGCGAAATCATGCGCAAGGTGGAAAACATCAAGCAGGTGGCGCAGGAGTTCAGCAATGACAAGAAGGGCAGCCTCGCCATCGCCACCACCCACACCCAGGCCCGCTACGCGCTGCCGCCGGTGATCAAAGCCTTTATCGCCCGCTATCCCGACGTGTCGCTGCATATGCACCAGGGCACGCCGATGCAGATTTCCGAAATGGCCGCAGATGGCACTGCGGATTTCGCCATCGCCACCGAAGCGCTGGAACTGTTCAGTGATCTGGTGATGATGCCGGTGTATCGCTGGAACCGCTGCATCCTGGTGCCGAAGGATCACCCGCTGTGCCAGCTGAGCAAGCTGAGCCTCGAAGAGGTCGCCAAGCACCCGATTGTTACTTATGTGTTCGGCTTTACCGGCCGCTCGAAACTCGACGAGGCCTTCCTTGAAAGGGGGCTGTCGCCCAAGGTGGTATTCACCGCCGCCGACGCGGACGTGATCAAGACGTATGTACGCCTGGGGCTGGGTATCGGTATCGTCGCCGATATGGCCGTCGACGAGCGCGACGAGGATCTGGTGGCGCTGGACGCCAGTGACCTGTTTGAGCCCAGCGTCACCAAAATCGGTTTCCGCAAGGGCATATTCCTGCGCGGTTTCATGTACGACTTCATCCAGCAGTTTGCCCCGCACCTGGATCGCGAGCTGATCGACAAGGCCGCACACGCCGCCTCGCGCGCCGAGGTGGACGAGCTGTTTGCGGAGCTGGAGTTACCGGTTTACTGAGCGGGATAAATGCCCAGGGAGGGGGCGGGGCCAGGCGCTCAGGGCACCTTGGCCGACAGCACTTCCTTGGCGAGTTTGAAATACACGGTGTAAATCTCCGCCTCGGCGCCGTCGCGTTCGACGATAAAAAACGGCGCCCGCTGCACATTGAATTTTTGTGCCAGCTGTAATCCCTCACTGTCCTCATCGCGCATATCGGCAATTACCGTGCGGTCGATAAAGCGCATCTGGTCGTTCTCCTCGAGCTTTTCCTGCACGTCGCGGCATTTGGCGCACGGGGAGCCGTCGGCGAGTATTTTCTTGACCAGTGTGATTTTCACTTGCACATCCTTTCTCTGCGAATCCGAAACCCGGATCGGGCAATGGCGCAAAATCTAGCAGGTCGGCTAATAACTTGGAAATATCAATAGTAGATAGTTTTATAACTTTTCGGATGCATTAGCCGCGACCGTAGCGTGCGCCGTGCGCACCACGCAATAAAGTTCTCTGAGTTGTTCAGCCTTCACGGCGCACCCCGCGATCACCAATCAGCGTGGTTTGGCTCAGGGCAGGAAGCGCTCCGCCGTCTCCATCAGCATCCGCACCTTGCTCAGGCACTCTTCGTGTTCCGCCGCCGGATCGGAATCCGCCACGATACCGCCACCTGCAGCGCAGGTCAGCTCGCGATCGGCGGCGGTCAGGGTGCGGATGGCGATATTGGTGTCGGCGCGACCGCAGCTGCTGAGGTAGCCGATACTGCCGCAGTAGACGCCGCGGGGGCTGCGCTCCAGCTCGCGGATAATCTGCATCGCGCGGCGCTTGGGGGCGCCGGTAATGGAGCCGCCGGGGAAGCAGGCGGCGAGGAGATCGGCGTAGCTGTGGTCGCCGTCCAGTTCACCGGTAATGGTGCTGACCAGGTGGTGCACGTTGGCAAAGCTCACCAGGTCGAATAGGCGCGGTACCCGTACGCTGCCGCGCCGGCACAGTTTGCCGAAATCGTTGCGCAGCAGATCCACGATCATCAGGTTTTCCGCACGGTCCTTGCCGCTTTGCGCCAGCGTTGCGGCGGCGCGGGCATCGGCGTCCGGATCGGCCGAGCGCGCCGCGGTGCCCTTGATCGGTTCGGTTTGCAGGCTGTCGCCATCGGCGTGGATAAAGCGCTCCGGTGACAGGCTCAACAGCTGCCCCTGGGGCAGGTCGAGATAGGCGGAAAACGGGCCGGCCGCGCGTTCGCGCAGGGCCAGGTAGGCGGTGAACGGATCGCCATCGAAGGGCGCACGGAATCGCTGGGTAAAGTTGGCCTGGTAGATATCGCCGGCGGCGATGTAGTCCAGCACCCGATCTACCGTGGCGCAGTAATCATCGCGACTGAACTCGTGGCGAAAGGGCGCGCGCAGGTTGAAATCGCCGCTCTGGGGCGGCGTCTGCCAGCGGACCGCGGTAAAGCGCGCGACCAGGTCGCGCACCTGGCGGCGGCTGCAGCTGGGATGGAACACCAGGTGGCTGGCACACAGCTGGTGATCGACGATCAGCGCCCAGTTGTAGAGGCCGAAGAAGCCCGCCGGCAGGGGTGTCGGGCGCGGATCTGTGGGCAGGAAATTGCCCCTGTGGCCGAGTTCATAGCCGGCGTAGCCGATGGCACCGCCACAGAACGGCAGTTGGCCGTCGCTCTCCTGCGGGCACAGCTCACACACGAGGTCGTCGAGGCGCTCGAACGGCGCTTGGTCGTCGGCGGCCAGCGTCAGGGTTTCCAGCGGGTCCGCGCTGACAATATCGAAGCGCCCGCCGGCGGCGAGCGGTCTGCCGCTGTCCAGCCACACGGGGGCCGGCAGGTCGGCAATGGCCTGGAAGGCCGCGGCTGTGTTGAGCGAGTAGGGCAGGGAGACGATTTGCATGGTGAGAGAAACTGCCTCTTGAAGCCGGGCGGGCCGGCGCGTTCCCGCCGGCCAAAAAAGGCGGCTACTTTACTCGATTCTGCGCTCAATGCCAGCCTGCGACATCAGCCGTGTGGCCAGCTCCTCCACCGACAGCTGGGTGGCGTTGAGGGAAGGCACCTGGGCGCGGCGCAACATCTGCTCCACTTGCCGCACTTCGAATTCGCACTGTTCCATAGAAGCGTAGCGGCTGTTGGCGCGGCGTTCCTGGCGGATGCTCATCAACCGCTTCGGGTCGATGGTGAGGCCGAACAGTTTGTTTCGGTAGGGTCGCAGGATCTTTGGCAGCGCGGTGGAATCCATATCTTCTTCGGTAATCGGGTAGTTGGCCGCGCGCAGGCCGAACTGCAGCGCCAGGTACAGGCAGGTAGGGGTTTTGCCCGATCTCGAGACCCCCACGAGGATGACGTCGGCACGCTCGAATTCGCGCACGCGGCGGCCGTCATCGTTGTCCATGGCGAAATGCACCGCGTCGATACGGTCGCTGTAGCGCCGATCATCGGCAATACCATGGGATACATTCACCGACTGCCCCGGGTCCGCGCCGAACAGATTGGCCAGCGGGGTCAGGTAGCTTTCGAATACATCGAGCATCAGTGCGGAGCTTTTGTGCAACTCGCGCCGGATCTGGTCGGAGACAATGCTGGTGATGATGATCGGCTGCTGCCCCGAATCCACCGCTGCACGCTCGATCCGTGCCAGTACCAGGCGGACTTTCTCGGTGGAGTCGACGTAGGGCAGGGTAACCTGCTCCACGTGCTGGTCGCGAAACTGCGCCAGCAGACTGTGGCCGATGGCCTCCACAGTGAGGCCGGTGCCATCGGAAATAAAGAACGCGGTGCGTTTGTGTTGGGCCATAGGGATCCCCAGTCAAGCGGCGATGGCGCATGGTAATCGTTTTTGAACTACAGGTCGCGCCGCATTTTGTAGAAAATTTACAACATTTTCGCTGCAATTTTCGGGGTATTTTTTACAAAACCCATCCTTATAATCTGCGCCACCAATTCCTGCTGCAGAGGGCATGCACTTGACAGACTTCACCATCGAATTTGCAAAGTTAGGCATGGGGGATGTCGACAAGGTCGGCGGTAAGAATGCATCGCTGGGCGAGATGATCTCCTCCCTCGCCGGGGCCGGCGTCAGTGTGCCGGGCGGCATTGCCACCACCGCCGACGCGTTCCGCGCCTTCCTGGCGCACGAACAACTGGAGCAGCGTATCGCCGATCGCCTGCTGCAGCTGGATATCGACGACGTGGTCGCGCTGGCCGAGGCCGGCGAGCAGATCCGCGGCTGGATCATGGACACGCCGTTCCCGGCCGCGCTGGAGCAACAGATTCGCGACGGTTATGAGGCCCTGGGCGGCGGCGACACCGCCGTGGCAGTGCGCTCGTCCGCCACCGCGGAAGACCTGCCCGATGCCTCCTTCGCCGGACAGCAGGAGACCTTCCTGAACATCCGCGGTATCGACGCGGTGCTGCAGGCGGTGCGGGAAGTGTTTGCCTCCCTGTACAACGACCGCGCCATCGCCTACCGCGTGCACACCGGCTACGCCCATGCCGGGGTCGCGCTGTCCGCCGGCATCCAGCATATGGTGCGCAGCGAGACCGGCGCCTCCGGGGTCATGTTTACGCTGGATACCGAAAGTGGTTTCCGCGACGTCGTCTTCATCACCTCGGCCTACGGCCTCGGCGAGACCGTGGTACAGGGCGCGGTAAACCCCGATGAGTTCTACCTCTACAAGCCGGCGCTGGATGCCGGACGCCCGGCTATCCTGCGCCGCAACCGCGGCAGCAAAGCGATCAAGATGGTCTACGACGACAGCGGTGATTGCGGCCGTTCGGTCAAGACCGTGCCGGTGCCGGAAGAAGACCGCCTGCGCTTTTCCCTGAGCGATGAGGAGCTGGCCAGCCTCGCCATTCAGGCGCAGAAGATCGAGAAGCATTACGGCCGCCCGATGGACATCGAATGGGCCAAAGACGGGGATACCGGCGAGCTGTTTATCGTCCAGGCGCGCCCGGAAACCGTGCGCTCGCGCGATGTCGGTACCAGTATCGAGCGCTACCACCTGCGCGAGCGGGGCGAAGTGCTGTGTGAGGGCCGCGCCATCGGCCAGCGCATCGGCGCCGGCAAGGTGCGGGTACTGGAATCCGTCGCCGATATGGCGGCCATGCAGGACGGCGAGGTTCTGGTCACCGATATGACTGACCCGGACTGGGAGCCGGTGCTGAAGAAAGCCAGCGCCATCGTGACCAACCGCGGCGGCCGCACCTGTCACGCGGCGATCATCGCCCGCGAACTGGGCATTCCCGCGGTCGTCGGCTGCGGCAATGCCACCGAGCTGCTGCAGACCGGCACCCCGGTAACCGTGTCCTGCGCCGAGGGCGACACCGGTTTCGTCATGTCCGGCGAGTTGAACTTCGAGCGCGAGGAAACGGAAGTCAGCACCATGCCGGAGCTGCCGTTCAAGATCATGCTGAATGTCGGCAATCCGGACCGTGCCTTCGCCTTCAGCCACCTGCCCAACCAGGGCGTGGGCCTGGCGCGGCTCGAGTTCATTCTCAACCGCATGATCGGCATCCACCCGAAGGCGCTGCTGGAACTGGACAAGCTGCCGGAAGACCTGCAGCAGACAATCCGTGAGCGCATCGGCGGCTACGCCTCGCCTGAGGACTTTATCGTCGAAAAGCTGGTGGAAGGCATCGCGACCCTGGCCGCAGCCTTTGCGCCGAACCGCGTGATCGTGCGCTTGTCCGATTTCAAATCCAATGAGTACGCGCACCTGGTGGGCGGCCAACTGTACGAGCCGAGCGAAGAAAACCCGATGCTTGGCTTCCGCGGTGCGGCCCGTTATCGCTCTGCCGATTTCCGCGACTGTTTTGCGCTGGAATGCCGCGCACTGAAGAAAGTGCGTGACGAAATGGGGCTTACCAATGTCGAGATCATGGTGCCGTTCGTGCGCACCCCGGAGGAAGCCGAGGAAGTGGTCGGGCTGCTGGCAGCCAACGGCCTCGTACGCGGCGAGGGTGGCCTCAAGGTGATCATGATGTGCGAGCTGCCCTCCAACGCATTGCTGGCGGAGGAATTCCTCCAGCACTTCGATGGTTTCTCCATCGGCTCCAACGACCTGACCCAGCTGACGCTGGGGCTGGACCGGGACTCCGGACTGGTGGCGGATCTGTTCGACGAGCGCAATCCGGCGGTCAAGGCGCTGCTGTCACGCGCCATCCAGGCGTGCAAGAAGGCCGGTAAATACGTGGGTATTTGCGGTCAGGGCCCGTCGGATCACAAGGATTTTGCCCGCTGGTTGATGGATGAAGGCATCGACAGTGTCTCCCTGAACCCCGACACCGCCGTCGATACCTGGCTCTTCCTGGCCAACGAGGAAGCCTGACGTTCCCCCCAAAAGCGGTCCACATGGACCGCTTTTTCCCTCCTCCCGGACCTGAAAGTTTTCGGTTCCCCTCCGCTGGTTTTTAGATTTTTGTTATCTCTAACCGGTAAAAATCCCCAATTTTTTCCTGCAATTCTCCTCGCCGGACGTGTGGACACACATTAGGTTCAGGCTCCAACCCGATAACTCAACCAGCGCAGAGAAACATTCGGTCTAAGCGACGCGGTTATGCGCAATAGAATCGAAATTGTGTTCAAGAGGCCGTCAACACGGATACACAGTAGCGCATTTTCCGGGAAAGCCAGACAGGGCGACGCCCCGGAAATTTCACCAAAACAAGTGGACACACAGTGCGCACGACCTCCGCATTTTCAGACCGAGAGAGTGAGGTGAACCATGCATAGAATCAGAGTCAGCTGGGATTTTCGACGGTATACCGGACTGCTTTTCTTCATCCTGCTGCTGTTGACCGCCAACAGCTGGGCAAATCCCGATCGCCGCGGTGTGAACTGGTTTGACGATTACGCCGCTGCTGCCGCATCCGGGCCGGCCTCCATTACCATCTCACTTTCCGAACAGCGCGCATACTTCTACAAAGGCGGCACACTGGTAGGTGTCTCCAGGGTTTCTTCCGGCAAGAGTGGCCACCGCACCAGTGCCGGCCATTTCCGCGTACTGGCGAAGCGGCCGAATCACCGCTCCACCATTTACGGTAGCTTCGTCGACCGGCGCACCGGCCGCGTAGTGAAGGCCAATGTCAATACACGACGCGATCGTCGCCCGCCGGGAACCTACTACCGCGGAGCGAAAATGAACTTCTATCTGCGCTTCAATGGCGGTATCGGTATGCACGCTTCCGGACATGTGCCGAGTTACCCGGCATCCCACGGTTGCGTGCGCATGCCGCCGCAAATGGCTCGCAAATTTTTCCATTACGCCCGTGTGGGCACACCGGTGCGAGTCCGTTACTGATTGAGAGCGCATCAATGCGTAGCAAAAGCCGGCGCGGGAGACTGCGCCGGTTTTTTGTGAGTGCCCAATATCCAGCAAATAGATATCCGCTATTGACCAAAGCTGCTGCGTTGCACTCGCTCGGCCGCTATTATCC
This sequence comes from Microbulbifer sp. SAOS-129_SWC, assembly GCF_039696035.1. Classification (GTDB taxonomy): domain Bacteria; phylum Pseudomonadota; class Gammaproteobacteria; order Pseudomonadales; family Cellvibrionaceae; genus Microbulbifer. The sequence continues at coordinate 2,384,494 of NZ_CP155567.1, read as the reverse complement.
GTGTCTTATCCTTCCGGCAGATCAATCGAGGCCACCATGACAATTTCCACTCCCGATCTCTGCGATGCCCACCCTGAATTGGTGCGCGTGGTGGAGCCGATGTTTATCAATTACGGCGGCCGCGAGCAGTTCGGCGGACCGATTGCGACGATCAAGTGTTTTGAGGACAACTCCCTGGTGCGCGAACTGGTGGCCGAAGAGGGCGGCGGCAGGGTGCTTGTCGTGGATGCTGGCGGCTCCATGCGTCGCGCCCATCTCGGTGATCAACTGGCAGAAAAGGCCTGCAATAATGGCTGGCAGGGAATACTTGTTTACGGCTGCATCCGCGATGTAGATGAGATTTCTGGTCTAGAGTTAGGGGTACAGGCTCTGGGATGCCACCCGATGAAAACCGAAAAGAAAGGTATTGGCGAGCGCGATCTCGCGGTGACTTTCGGCGGCGTCACCTTCAGGCCTGGAGAATTCCTGTACGCGGACAATAACGGCGTGATCGTTTCACCGCAGCCCCTGCTTTGATGCAGCCGGGCTGTCCGGATAGCGCCGAGCGCGACCAGTGTGCACATGGCGTACAGGGCAGTTACCCCCGGCTGGCCGTAGCTGGCAGAATTTCGATGCAATTATTGCAAAATAGCAATTGTGCTTCGTCGCCACAGCGGTCGCAGTGCAACCCGAGCCGTATACCTTGTCAGTACCGGAATCACTCATTTATGGGCTGGTCCTGCTGTCGGCGCTGGCCCACGCCGTCTGGAATGCCGTAGTCAAACACAGCGGCGAAAGTTTTCTGCAGCTGGCCATGATCCGCAGTGTTGGTCTGCTGTTTGGCGCATTGCTGGCCACCCAGACGCCCTTGCCCCGCGCCGGGGCCCTGGGCTACCTGATTGGCGGTGCGCTGTTCCAGTACCTGTACTTTTTCCTGCTCACGCACTCCTATCGCGTGCTCGACTACGGCACCGCTTACCCGGTCGCCCGCGGCGTGACGCCGATGCTGGTCGCCATCGCCGCACTGCTGTTTCTGGATGAATCGCTGCAGCCGCTGCAGTTGACCGGTGTGTTGCTGGTCACTTGCGGCATCTTTGCCCTGATCATGAAGGAGCTGCGGGTATCCGGCCCGGGAATTCTTTTGTCGGTGGGCACCGGTGTGGCGATCACTGGCTACACCACTCTCGGTGCGGCGGGGGTGCGGACGGTGGCGAATCCGCTCAGTTTTGTCGCCTGGCTGGAAATGCTGTCGGCTGGCGGAATACTGGTCTCGGTGCTGCTGACCCAGCCGCTGCGTGGCCTGTCATTTGCACGCGCGAATCTGCTGCGCGGATCCGCTGCCGGAATGTTGGCCAGCGGGGCCTTTGCTGTGGCACTCTGGGCGACGTCGGTGATGCCGGTAGCAGCGGTGGTGGCCACGCGCGAAACCAGTATCCTGTTTGCTTCTGTCATCTCCGTGTTGGCGCTGAACGAGCGCTTTTCGCCGCGCCGGTTGATTGCGGCGCTGATCATCTTCAGCGGCATCGGCGCACTGGCATTGGCTTGATTTTGTCGCCTATCATAGTGAGCTGAATGTCTTTACTGCGCGCGCTGATATTGCGCCGCAGCCCTCTGTCATCAGGAAGGTGAAAATGAGCGACCTGCGCAAGAGGTGGATCACCGCGCCGCTGCTGAAATTGATCAAAAAGATCCTGCCGCCGATTTCCGACACCGAACGGGAGGCGATGGAAGCGGGTGAGGTCTGGTGGGACGCCCAGTTACTGTCCGGCAAGCCGGACTGGGACCAGCTGCTGAGCATGGGCCCGCCAAAGCTGACAGAGGAAGAGCAGGCGTTTATCGACGGGCCGGTGGAAGAGCTGTGCCGCATGGTCGACGACTGGAAAATCAGCTACGAGGATCACGATATCCCCGAGGAGGTGTGGCAGTTTCTGAAACGGGAGCGCTTCTTCGGCATCATTATCCCGAAAAAATTCGGCGGTCTGGGTTTCTCGCCCAGCGCCCATGCGGAAATTGTCACCAAGGTTTCCACCCGCAGTACCAGCGTCGGCGTTACCGTGATGGTCCCCAACTCACTCGGCCCGGGCGAGCTGTTGATGGCACACGGCACCGACGAGCAGAAGGACTACTACCTGCCGCGCCTCGCCGACGGCCGCGAGATCCCCTGTTTCGGCCTCACCAGCCCCGAGGCCGGCTCCGACGCCGCCGCCATGGTCGATCGTGGCGTGGTCTGTTACGGCGAGTACAAGGGCGAGAAAACGCTGGGGATGCGCGTCAATTGGCACAAGCGCTATATCACGCTGGGCCCGGTGGCCACCATTCTCGGCCTCGCGTTCAAGCTCTATGACCCCGATCATCTGCTCGGCGAGGAGGAGTCGCTGGGCATTACCGTGGCCCTGATCCCCACCGATACCGACGGCGTCAGCATCGGGCAGCGCCACCTGCCGGCCATGCAGGCCTTCCAGAACGGGCCCAATTGGGGCAAGGATGTGTTCGTGCCGATGGAGTGGATTATCGGCGGGCAGGACAACGTCGGCCACGGCTGGCAGATGCTGATGAGCGCACTGGCCGCGGGCCGCGGTATCTCACTGCCGTCGCTGTCCACCGGCGGTGCCAAAATGGCCGCGCGCACCACCGGCGCCTATGCGCGCATCCGCGAGCAGTTCAGCATCCCGATTGGCAAATTCGAGGGCGTGCAACGGCGTCTGGCGGAGATTGCATCCATTGCTTACGTCCTCGACAGCGCCCACAAGGCCACCACCCGCGCGCTCGACGAAGGACTCAAGCCGGCGGTGGTCTCCGCCATCATGAAGGCGCACGCCACAACCGGCCTGCGCCAGGCGGTCAACGATGCCATGGATATCCACGCCGGCAAGGCGATTATGGACGGGCCGCTCAACTATATCGGCAATGTCTACCGCGCCGTGCCAGTGGCGATCACGGTAGAAGGTGCCAATATTCTCACCCGCAGCCTGATGATCTTCGGGCAGGGTGCAATCCGCTGTCACCCGTACCTGCTCGATGAGATGATGGCGGCGGAAAACCCGGATACCGAAGCCGGTGTCGACGCACTCGACAAGCTGCTGCCGAAACACCTGTGGTTTCAAATCAAGACACTGCTACGCGGCGTCTTCCACGGTTGGACCGGCGGACTCTTTGCCAGCAGTCCGCGCGGTGTTGGTGATGCGGCCAAGTACTATCGCCAGCTGAACCGCTACTCGGCGATTCTTACCCTGACCACCGAGATTTCGCTGATGTCGCTTGGCGGTGAACTCAAACGCAAGGAGCTTATTTCGTCGCGCCTCGGCGATGTGTTGAGCGAGCTCTATCTGTTGAGTTGCGCGCTCAAGCGCTACAAGGACGATGGCAGCCCGAAAGAAGACCGCCCGCTGCTGGAATTTTCCATGCGTGCGGGCCTGCACCGGATTGAAGTGAGCCTGCTGGAAGTGTTCCAGAATTTCCCGGTGCGCTTCCTCGGGCAGTTGATGCACTTTCTCACCATGCCCTGGGGCCACAGTGTCAATACGCCGTCAGACCGCAAGGCACAGGCCTGTGCGGAGCTGCTGCTGACGCCGTCGGAAACCCGCGACCGCCTCACCCGCGGGGTGTTCCTCGGCAATCCCGGCGACGGTGTCGACCTCATAGAGCAGGCCTTCAACAAGGTCTGTGCCACGGAAGAGGGCAGGGACAAAATGAAGAAAGGCGGCATCCGCACCTTCCACCGCAAGGATATCGATGCGGCGCTGGACCAAAAGCTGATCAGTGAAGAAGAGGCGACCCAGCTGCGCGAAGCGGCCGATGCCGTGGATATGGCGATTCAGGTGGATCACTTCGACGATCTGGGCAAATCTGCATAACCGCTGCCCCGGCGGGCAGCCGGCAGGGTGTACAGGGCGATGGCAACGTCTGAAAACACGGGCGACAAGCAACCGCAGCGCTTCGACAGTGCCGAGCGCTGCGTCGACGCAGTGCTGGAAGTACTGGGGAAACGCATTGTGCTCGGCCTGCCGCTCGGTATCGGCAAGGCCAATCACTTTGCCAACGCCCTCTATGCCCGCGCTGCCGCGGACCCCTCCATCAGCCTGACAATCTATACCGCACTGACCCTGGAGCGCCCGCTGGGGCACGGCGAGATAGAGCGCCGCTTTATCCAGCCCCTGCTGGACCGCGTCTACAACCACTACCAGGATCTCGGCTATACGCCCGCGCGGCGCAAGAATCGCCTGCCGCCGAATATCGAGGTGTGTGAATTTTTCCTGCAGCCGGGCAGCTTTCTCGGCAACCGCACGGTGCAGCAGGATTACGTCAGCGCCAATTACACCCATGTGGTGCGCGACCTGTTCGATCGCGGGGTCAACCTGGTCGCGCAGATGGTGTCGCCGGGCCCCCACGGGCAGTTCAGCATCAGCAGCAACACCGACCTGACTCTGCCGCTACTGCGCGAGGCGCGCGCCCGCGGGGACGACGCACTGCTGCTGTTGGGCGAGTGCAATCCGCAATTGCCTTTTCTCGGCAATGACGCCGTGCTCGATACCGCGGACTTCGATTTTCTGCTCGAGGGGGAGACCTTCGACGCACCGCTGTTCGCGGCGCCAGCGCCGGCGGTGGGTTTCACCGAGTACGCGCTGGCCGTGCATATCGCCAGCCTGGTGGCGGACGGCGGCACGCTGCAGGTGGGCATCGGCGCGCTGGGCGATGCCATCTGCCATATCCTGCGCCTGCGCCATACCGACAATGCCGCTTACCGGGAGCTGCTGCGCGACCTGACCTGCGACGACTCGCTGCAATTGCGCCAGTTGCTGCCGCCGATGCTCGACACCTTCCAGCATGGTCTCTACGGTGCCAGCGAAATGGTGCCGCCGGGATTCCTGCAACTGCGCCGCGCTGGCGTACTGAGACGCGAGGTTTACCCGGATGCAGCGCTGCAGCAACTGCTCGATAGCGACACCATTACCACCACCGTCAACGAAGACACCCTGCTGGCGCTGCGCGATTGTGGCCGTATCGGCTCGCCACTGACGCCGGCGGACACCGAATTTCTACAGCAACTGGGGATTGTCGACCCCAGTTACAGCTGGCGGGGGCACAAGCTGCTGAATCCCGAAGGGGAAGAGGAGGAGTGCGACCTGCACAGCGAGCACGGCCGTCGCCGCCTGCTCGGGCGCTGCCTGAACGGCAAGCTCAAAGGCGGCATCTGGCTGCACGGCGGCTTCTATCTGGGCCCGGAATCCATGTACGCGGAACTGAGGGAGTTGGCGGACGGGGAGCGTGCCGGTATCAACATGACCGCGATCGACTATATCAACGACGCCTGCGAAGACTTCCACCTGAAGGCGGCGCAGCGGCAAAAGGCGCGCTTTGTGAACTCGGCCATGATGGTCACCCTGACCGGCGCCGTGATTTCCGATGGGCTCGCCGACAATCAGGTGGTCAGCGGGGTAGGGGGCCAGTACAACTTCGTGGCGCAGGCGCACCAGCTCCCCGGTGCGCGCTCGATCATCGCACTGCCGAGTACCCGCCATCGCGATGGTGAAGTGAACAGCAATATCGTGTGGCAATACCCCCATTGCACCATACCCCGCCACCTGCGCGATATCGTGGTAACCGAGTACGGCGTTGCCGACCTGCGCGGAAAGTCCGATCGCGACGTCATTGCGGCGATGCTGTGCATCTGCGATTCCCGCTTCCAGGAAGAGCTGCTGGACACGGCCCGGCGCGCCGGCAAAATCGAGGATGACTACACCATTCCGCTGGAGTTTAGCGACAATACGCCCGAGCGCATCGCGGCCACCTTCGACGATCCACAGCGCCTGCAACGACTGCCGTACTACCCGCTGGGCACCGATTTTACCGATGAAGAAGCCCTGCTGGCAGTGGCGCTGCAGGAACTGAAGTGCCGCCGCAAACACCGGTGGGCACTGTTGCGCCTGATGCTCGCCGGGCGCCGCGTGTGGAAGTCCCGTAGCAGTGACAACCGCTGGATCCACGACTGCCTGGCGCGAATGGAGTTCGAGCGCACAGACTCCTTCGAACATCGCCTCGAGGCCTATGCGGTGGCCGGAGCACTGCTCAATTTCGTAGATTTCAGAAGGCCATTGATAGATGGTTGATCATTACTCACGCGACTTTCCTCTAAAAACCTATTTTCCTGCCTAAATCGCAATATTCACAATCTTTCAGTGTGATCAATTTAAAATGCCTGACCGTGTAATGGCGTGTAATTGATTTGCAGTGAAATTTTCCCTTATCTTCCAAAGCCTATAAAAATCATAATTTATCCTTTGGGGGATCAGATGAAACAAGCTTGGTCGGCTTTGACATTTCTGATGGCGGCGGCATTTTCACAAGTAATCTATGCGCTGCCCCCCGTAGGAGACCCTGTTCCTCCCAGCCCTGCCTCCAACGTGTCGGTTCCCTCTACAAGCACCAGTAAAACTGTCACCGTTACGTGGAGTTACACCGGGTTGGTTGATTTGACCACTTACACGGTCACCGGCCAATCTGTCAGTGGAACTTCCTGGTCTGCAACAAATTTCGAAAATGCACCAGATCTCAGTTCGACCTTCACGGTGTCCGGCAGTGGAGATTACAAATTTGGAGTGAAGGTTTGCGAGGGTGCCTGTAGTGACTACACCTATAGCAATACGATAAAAGTCCGTGTAAAGCCAAGCAGACCTGCGGCCCCGTCCTCTGGTGCTCACAGCACGAACGGCTCTATGACCATAACTTGGGCTAAGCCCGCAGGGGATGTTGCTTACTACGATGTTCAAAAGCGATTGGGTGGCGGATCATGGACCAATGTCGTAACTAATTACAGCGGCACAAGCAAGACCGTCTCCGGGCTGGGAGAGGGTAATTGGAAGTTCCGGGTCAGGGCGTGTAACGAGTACAGCTGGGCATGCAGCAGCTATTCGCCGGCCAGCGGGAACAATTATGTACGTTTCAAACCAGGGACTCCCAGTGCGCCCTCATCGGGTGTGAAGAGCACCAATGGCAGCGTGCCAGTGAGCTGGAGTAAACCTAGCGGGACAGTCACCTATTACAATTTGCAGAAGCAGTTAGGCAGTGGATCCTGGAGCAATGCGATTATGGGTACCAGTGCCACCAGTGGTACGCCTCCCACGCTTAGCGATGGTAACTGGTACTTCCGCGTGCGCGCCTGTAATGAATTCAGCTGGGCCTGTTCCAGCTCTTATTCAGTGGCCAGCGGCATTAATTATGTGCGACGTAAGCCAAGTCGGCCCGACGCGCCTTCCTCTGGTGCACATAGCACAAATGGCTCTATGACCATTACTTGGAGCAAGCCTGGGGGAACTCCTACTTATTACGACCTTAAAAAGCGGTTAGGGAGTGGATCATGGACCAGCGTCGTAAGCAATTACAGCGGCACGAGCAAGTCTGTTTCCGGCTTGGGTCAAGGTGATTGGACATACATCGTTAGGGCATGCAATGAATTTAGCTGGGCATGTGCAAGCTATTCTACTGCTAGCGGAATCAATTATGTGCGCTTCAGACAGGGACTCCAGATGCGCCATCCTCGGGTGTAAAGAGCACAAATGGCAGCGTGCCAGTGAGCTGGAGTAAACCTAGCGGGACAGTCACCTATTACGATTTGCAGAAGCAGTTAGGGAGTGGATCCTGGAGCAATGCGATTATGGGTACCAGTGCCACCAGTGGTACGCCTCCCACGCTTAGCGATGGTAACTGGTATTTCCGAGTGCGCGCCTGTAATGAATTCAGCTGGGCCTGTTCCAGCTCTTATTCGGCGGCCAGCGGCATTAATTATGTGCGGCGTAAACCGGGAACACCTGCGGCCCCCATTCCCGATGACCATAGCACCAACGGTAGTTTGGCTGTTTCCTGGAGTGAGCCGAGTGGTTCGGCCTCGTATTATGACCTCCGAAAAAGGCTAAATAGTGATAGCTGGACAAGTGCAATCAACGGGGCTACTGGTCTCACCACTACACTGGGAGGGCTGGGCGAAGGGGATTGGATCTTTAAAGTCCGGGGGTGCAATGAATTCAGTTGGGCCTGCTCGGCTTATTCATCTGTCAGCGCTATCGGCCATGTGCGCTTCAGACCTGGGATTCCCACTGCACCATCTTCAGGGGTAAAAAGCACCAATGGCGGCGTGCCAGTGAGCTGGAGTAAACCTAGCGGGACTGTCACTTATTACGATTTGCAGAAGCAGTTAGGTAGCGGATCCTGGAGCAATGCGATTACGGGCACCAGTGCCACTAGTGGTACACCTCCGACACTTAGCGATGGTAACTGGCATTTCCGCGTGCGCGCCTGTAATGAATTCAGCTGGGCCTGTTCCAGCTCTTATTCCGCGGCGAGCGGCATTAATTATGTGCGGCGTAAACCGGGAACACCTGCGGCCCCCATTTCCGATGACCATAGCACCAACGGTAGTTTGGCTGTGTCCTGGAGTGAGCCGAGTGGTTCGGCCTCGTATTATGACCTCCGAAAAAGGCTAAATAGTGATAGCTGGACAAGTGCAATCACCGGGGCTACTGGTCTCACCACTACACTGGGAGAGCTGGGCGAAGGGGATTGGATCTTTAAAGTCCGGGGGTGCAATGAATTCAGTTGGGCCTGCTCGGGTTATTCATCTGTCAGCGCTATCGGTCATGTGCGCTTCTTGCCACCTGCACCCGGTGCACCTGATGTTCCCGCGCAAACCGTGAATCAAAGTGCAACCATTGATTTCGGGTCTGCTGCAACCGATGGAGATTACTACAAATTACTTAGCCGCAAAGGTAGTAGTGGAAGTTTTACCGAACACGACCCAGGATCTAACCTTAGCACGGCAACCACAACGGCAAACGGATTGACCGATGGCTATTGGTATTTTCAGGTTTCACACTGTAACGATTTCGACTGGGCGTGCTCGACCAGCAGTGCGAGCAGTGCGATCAATGCCCGCCAGCTCCCACAAGCCGTTGCACTTTCAGTGCCAACCGAAAGCAAGCCCCGGAGCAGTTTCGATGCGAATTTTTCGGCTGGAAGTAGTGTAACCCAGTGGACTTTAAAGGAACGCCAGGCCGGAACCAGCAGTTGGAGCACTGTTTATCAGGGAACCGCTAACAGTGACAGCGTCATCAAGACTGCCCCCAATGAAAGCTGGGAATATCAGTTGACCGCTTGTAATACGTCGATTTCCTGTGCGGTTTCCAGCGTGGAATCCATTGATATTACTTCTCTGGCTATTGGCGACATCTCGAATGCTCCCCTGAATTCCATTGCTGTACCGGCAAATGACTCGACTGTGGGCCAGCTGAATCCACAGGTTAGTGTTAATGGTGGTAGCGTCAGCCTGTCGATGCCGATTGTGGTGCCGCCAGGTAGGGCTGGTGTGCAGCCCAATTTATCCATCAAGTACACCAGCAGTGCAGGTAATGGCTTGTTGGGACTCGGCGGCAATTTGTCCGCGGGTGGGGCCATTCGCCGGTGCGCAGATATTTATCAGTTGGATAATAGCTCCGGTAGCGTAACGGACGATGCGAATGACAAGCTCTGCCTGAATGGTGAGCGCCTGGTATTGTCAAGCAATGACAGTGTTTACGGAGATGGTGGTTCTACTTACTACCCAGAAACCAAGCCGCAACTAAAAGTCGTGCAATCGGGTGCCCTGGCCGGTGCTACTTTCACTGTGCAGCACAGCAATGGCACCGTTGATTATTACGGAGATACCAGCAATAGTCAGGTTGTGCGCAATGGTATCCGCGTTGCATGGAAATTACGCAAGTCCCAAGATTTTCAGGATAATAGCGTAATTTACACTTACACCGCTTTCGAAGGCGGATCTTATATCAGCGATATTTATTACACCGGCGATGGCGATACTCAGGGAAATCGCCGTGTCCACTTCACCTACGAATCTCGTAACGACATTCAAGTGAGTTACCGTAATGGTAGTAGAAGGCTGCTCGATCAACGATTGAGCCAGGTGCGCACCTATGCCAATAGCAAAAAAGTGCGAGACTACTTCATTGACTATTATTCGAATACGACATCATCAAAGATAAAATCTGTTACATTGTGTGGCTGGGACGATTCCGGTATCTATACCCAATGCTATTTGCCAACCAGCTTTGATTGGGATGACTGGCAGCCCGGATTTGCAGCCTCTCCGGTCCAGGTTGATTCACTGGGTAGTGACTATAGGAATTTTGGCGGTTCCATCAGCGCTTCCTATGATTATGATGGAGATGGCCAGAAAGATATAATTCTGGGTAAAGACGGCCTTCCTGGAAATATCATACTTTCCTCTACCGGCGGAGAAGTCGGTTTGCCTTATCAGACGGCAAGCATGCAACTGCCGGACGATCAATCTACAACCTTTAATAACAACGGTATTGATGTCGATGGGGATGGACGAGTCGATAATGTGTCATATCATCCGCAAGCGTACGGACATTGGAGTGGGAGCCAGTTTGTTACTGACAGCAATGGTGTTTCCTACCGATGTATAAACTCTCCGTGGAATACTTATCCCGTTAGCCCGCAGGGTGGAAACTTATATCGAGCATGCTCAAGTTACTCCATGGACTTTGATGGCGACGGCAGGCAGGATTTAGTCACCACCCATCAGGAGTCTGCTGGCGGCGTTTATCTGGACTTCTATCGTGCCAATGGTGACGGCACCTTCGCCATGGTGCATCGCAGTCAAGGATTGTCGATTGATAGCCCATTGACTGTTACGGACTATGATGGGGACGGAGACCCGGATCTGGTAGGTGTTAGCATTTACCCTGACGGCAGAAAGCAGATCCTGGCGCTAACAACTCAATGGAATGGCAGCAGCCTGTCCACGGAGGCCGTTATACCGAGCATAGAAGATATACCGCTAATTGATAACGACTACAGTCCGGTGTTCCTCGATGCCAACCAGGATGGCATGATCGACCTGCTGCTTTACAATCCTGGTGGCTGGGTTCTGCACATTAATACCGGCGGGAATTTTATAGAGGAGCAATATAGTACCGGATTCAGCGACTCTCTCTTCCAAGATGATTCCAGGTTTTCAAATCAGAGGTTTTTGCAGGGATATATTAGAACTCTGGACTATAACCGTGATGGTATTACGGATCTGCTGATACCGGATGTTACCCCCGCCTATGAAATGGCCGGTTGTACCGGTAGCTGCATTTCCTGGGACCAGCGACAGTCATTTGCAGATCGAATGGATCTTTATCACTGGAGTATCCGCCTCGGTTCTTACGATAGCTCCGGGAAAATTTCCTATGGTGCGGCGCAACAGCTTTCCGGCGTGTTGGCGCCACTGACAGACCTCAACCCGGCAGATTACAACGCTGATGGTTATCCGGACCTGGTAACGCGCTATGGCTCTAAAGATGTTGAGTCGGGTATGGGCTTTACCGTGCAAATGTCCGGCCCCTATGCGAGTCAGCCCGGCGTCTATGTGTATTACAACCAGAGTAGTGCAAGCGACCAAGTAAGCAGGGTCACCACAGGGCTTGGTGTTGAACATGAATTCGATTACGCCATGCTGCACAGTGATCCCAGCTTCTATTCCGTCACCAGCACCAGCCAGTCGTTCCCCAATATCAACGGCAGCACCCACAGCCACGCGGTCAAGGAGTACCGCACCAGCGACGGCTTGGGCGGCCTCAACAAGAGCACCTTCAGCTACAGGGATTCCCTGTTCAATTTGCAGGGGCGGGGCAACCAGGGGTTTGGTGAGATCACCGAAAGCAAATACGCATCGGACTCGGACACGGAGCCCTATGCGGAAGTGGTGACAACCTTTGCCCAGGACTTCCCGGAAACCGGTTCGGTACTGCATCAGGAAACCAGGGTGCGCAACAGCAGCGGAAATCTCGTCACCACCGCCGTGGTGGATAACCAGCTGACGGTGGTCACTGGCCAGCTGGCCGACACCAAATTTGTCTACGCCGATACCTCGACAACGACAAAGAAAGAGCTGGACGGCAGCGTGATCAGCACCCAGACCGTCACCCCGACCTACAACTACCTGGGCCTGCTCACCGGTAAAACCACAGTGGTCAGCGACAATAGCGGTGATGTGACCAAGACCACGACCAAGGACAACAACTTCACCCTGGACACCACCAGCTGGTGGTTCAAACTGAGCAGCAGCTCCGAGCACCACGTGATCAGCTATGCGGACTGGCGCCAATTCCCCGCGGATGGGCTGAAAGATGTCACTGTCACCAAGACTTACGAGTACACCGACAGCGGCACCCGCCAGCCGACCAAGGTGACCACCGCGAGCAACGACACTGCGCTGAACCTGGTCACCACCAATCGCTTCAACGGCCCGTTCAAACAGCTCGATCGGGTGACGCTCACCAGTAATGGCAGTGGTAACACCGCCATCGAGGGTAGCCGCTGGACCCAGATGGCCTATTCCACCGGCAGCGACAGCGGCTACTTTGTGGCCAAGACCTACAACAGCGCCTGGGGCACCGGGGTGGCCGCCAACGACGCGACCTATGACGCGCGCACCGGCCAGCCGCTGACGCAGAAAGATGCCAACGGCCACACCACCACCAACCAGTACGATCACTTCGGCCACCTGACCGAAACGGATGCCCCCGGTGTACCGGCGCAGCAACTATCGCGCCTGTGGTGCGACAGCGGCTGCCCGTCCGCCGCCACCAGCCGCCACGCGGTCTATTTCGAGATCGCGGCCCAGGCCGGCGCGCCCATGGTGCTGACCTACTACGACGCCCTGGGCCGGGAAGTCTACCGGGAAGCCGAGGGCACCGGCGGCACCATCGTGCAGTGGAAGAGCTACGACAAGCGCGGCCGCGTCACCCAGGAGGTCGACCCGCACTACAGCGGCGCCGCCGCCAGCAGTTACGGCACCGTCGACTACTCCCAGTTCGACGCCCTCAACCGCCCCGGCCACAAGTCCGTCAGCCGCCTGCCGATCAGCTACCAGGTGAACTACGACTACAGCGGCCTCAGCACCGATATCACCGTCACCCCGGACGGTCTAGGCCCGGTGCTGATGATGGCCAGCCGCAGCACCGTGCTCGGCCAGCCCCTGTATCACCGGGACGCCAAGGGCCAGTACACCCGCTTCCGCTACGACGCCCTCGGCAATGTCGCCATGATCCAGGACGTCGCCGGCAATGCCATCACCGCCAGCTACAACGGCCTCGGCCACAAGGTCGCCCTCAGCGACCCCAATATGGGCAACTGGCAGTTCGCCTACAACGCCCTCGGCGAACTGCGCTGGCAGCAGGACGCCAAGGGGCAGGTGACTACTTTCAACTACGACCCCCTCGGCCGCCTCACGGATAAATACCCCGGCAGCGACCCGGCGCAGCACTTCCAGTTCGACGCCAGTAGCTACGGCACCCTGGACCGCGAGTACACCGGCGTCTCCAGCAGTCCCGACTTCGAGCGGATTTACAGCTACGACAGCCTGCAGCGGGAGACCGCCCGCACCACCCAGATCGACGGCAACGTCTTCGTACAGAAGACCGCCTGGGACGGCAACTACGGCCGCGTCAAAGGCGTGCAGTACCCGGACGGCACCATCGTCGAAACCCGCTACGACGACACCGGCCGCATCGCCGAAGACTGGGACTTTGTCGCAGGTATCAAACTCAGAACCGTCGACAGCCGCAACGCCAGCGACAGCATTACCCAGCAGCACCTCGCCAGCGACCTGATGGTGGAAACCAGCCAGTACAGCGCCGCCGGCCTGCTCGAAGCGCGCTGCACCAGCGGTGTGGCCGGCAACTGCGACGTCTCCGACCTGGTCTACGACCAGTACGACAGCTACGGCAACCTCACCCACCGCCGCAACAATATCGCCAAGGTCGACGAGAGCTTCACCTACGACAACCTGCACCGCCTGACCCAGTCCAGCCGCAGCTGGGACACCCATATCCCAGGCACGCTGCACGCCACCGTCGACTACGGCTACGACGCCGCCGGCAACCTGCTGTACAAGACCGACTTCTCCGCCGACAGCCCCAACGCCTACCAGTACGGGGACAGCAGCAGAAGCACCGACAACGCCGGCCCCAACGCCGTCACCCAGGTCACGCTGGAAGACCAGAGCACCCGCAGCTACCACTACGACCTGAACGGCAATCTCACCGCCGATGGACTCAGAACCATCAGCTACGGCGTCAACAACAAACCCGGCACTATCAGCCACAGCAACGGCAACAGTGCCGCCTTCTACTACGGCCCCGACGACAGCCGCTACAAACAGGTCGCCACCGACGGCAGCGCCACCACCACGCGTTACTACCTGGGTGCCTACGAATACGAGAAGACCCAGGACGGTGCCAACCTCACCGTCACCGAGCGCACCACGGTGGCCGACTTTGCCCAGTACCGCACCGAGACGCTGAATGGCTCCGTACAGTCCAGCGAGTGGCAGTTCCTGCACAAGGACCGCCTCGGTTCCATCGAGAGCGTCAGCAATATCGCCGGCACGGTGAAGGAGCGCCGGGGCTTCGACCCGTTCGGCAAGGCGCGGGATCTGAATGAGGACGACAGCAACGGCGGATTGCTAAACCGCACCACCACCAAACGGGGCTTTACCAACCACGAGCACCTGGATGGGGTGGAGCTGATCCATATGAACGGTAGGGCCTATGACTATAACCTCGGTAGGTTCCTGTCCGTAGATTCGTTTATCTCGATGCCCGCCAACTCTCAGGCATATAATCCGTACAGCTATGTGATGAATAACCCGCTGCGGTATGTTGATCCAACTGGTTATGTAGCACAATTGCCGGGAACCAGTGAAACAGTGACCGACGAAGCGGCGCAGCAAACGCAACAGGCAATAGATACTTGTAACTCCAGTCGATGTGGAGGCGTGAAGGTAACGCTTTCAGATGGGACTACGGTGATCTATCTAAAGGGTAATGGCAATGGAGGCGGTAAAGTTGGCGATACTGCTTTAATTTCGCTAGGGGACAGCAGCCATTCGCTAAGTAAGCCTAAGGCTGATTCCTCTGGTCAAAACTCCAGCTTTAGCTCCGTTACTCCTGCTAAGCCAGCGTCGGCTCCGGATAAGGTTGACCTGTCATCTTTAGACTCTGAATTCAAAGGCTTGTGGGGGAAGAGTTTTCCAAACGGAAAAAGCCAAGAACATGGTGGTACGGTCATAAAAGGAAGAAACGGTAAGTTGTATTTGATTAATAAAGGGGGAGGAGAGTCCGGGACCTTTTCCCCGGATTTGTCCGTGCCATCACCTAACTTCATAGTTGTTGGGGTTTTTCATACGCATCCATATGATAGTAGTGAGGGAGGGTATACTGGGGTTTCTCTGAGTGGCGGTGATTCCGCTTATCTAATTAACAACGGCTTAAAAATAATTATTGCCCAGAGCGGCAGTAGGCAATTTATGTTTATGCGAACAATGAAAACCCCAGAGAAAATCAATTATCGGGAAGCCGACGATAGTCAGAATAATCGAATTTCCCAGCTTGTTCGAAGTGGTATGGGTTTTGGTTTGGCTAGCCGGAAGGCGGCATTGGAAACCGCAAGGAAGTATAATTTGACATATTATGAGGGTGAAGATGGGCTTTTTAAAAAAGTTGAATAGTGTTGTTTTTTATGTTTTCTGTGGAGCGATTGGACTTTCTTCTTGCGCCAATGCTGACGCATCAAGACCCAGCCAAGGAGGTGAGGTGAGGGAGTGTTCTGGAGATGTCGAGATTTATAACAAGGCTAGTGATCAGCTTTCCGAGGCTGATAAGGCAATCATCGAAAAGAGATACTCCGATGCTAATAAATTATTGAATGAAGGGCTCGAAGCAATAGGGAATAGGTATTTTCAGGATGACATTGTCGATGATACAGGGATGAAGCTGACGCTAGCAGATCTTGAAGAAGAGGGGGGTAAGGCATCGGTGGCTGCGGGGATTAGGCGGGGTGTGCTTAGCACGCGCTTGGAGATTTTTAAAAAAATGTTGAATTGCGACTAGTTGTTGCGTGCCTCGGTGGCGTATCGATAGGATTGGGCTCGATTGAAAAGGAACTAACAGAGCGTTCCAGCAGCGCCTGCGTATGCTTTTTAACAAAATAGCTTTTTCCGTGTGGGGACCGATGGTTGAGCCGCTGGACGCAGATGGCGTATTCCACCGGCAGCGACAACGGCTATTTCGTGGCCAAGACCTACAGCAGCGCCTGGGGCGCGGGGGTTGCCGCCAACGATGCCACCTACGACGCGCGCACCGGCCAGCCGCTGACCCAGAAAGACGCCAACGGCCACACCACAACCAACCAGTACGACCACTTCGGCCACCTGACCGAAACCGATGCCCCCGGTGTACCGGCGCAACAGCTGTCGCGCCAGTGGTGCGACAGCTGCTGCCCGTCCGCCGCGAACAATCGCCACGCGGTCTACTTCGAGATCGCCGCGCAGGCCGGCGCGCCGATGGTGCTGACCTACTACGACGCCCTGGGTCGTGAAGTCTACCGGGAAGCCGAGGGCACCAACGGCACCATCGTGCAGTGGCAGACCTACGACAAGCGCGGTCGCGTCACCCAGGCGGTCGACCCGCACTACAGCGGCGCCGCCGCCAGCAGTTACGGCACCGTTGACTATTCCCAGTTCGACGCCCTCAACCGCCCCGGCCACAAGTCGGTCAGCCGCCTGCCGATCAGCTACCAGGTGAACTACGACTACAGCGGCCTCAGCACTGATATCACAGTCACCCCGGACGGCCTCGGCCCGGTGCTGATGATGGCCAGCCGCAGCACGGTACTCGGCCAGCCCCTGTATCACCAGGACGCCAAGGGCCAGTACACCCGCTTCCGCTACGACGCTCTGGGCAATGTGGCCATGATCCAGGATGTCGCCGGCAATGCCATCACCGCCAGCTACAATGGCCTCGGCCACAAGGTCGCCCTCAGCGACCCGAATATGGGTAACTGGCAGTTCGCCTACAACGCCCTCGGTGAACTGCGCTGGCAGCAGGACGCCAAAGGGCAGGTGACCACCTTCAACTACGATGCCCTTGGCCGCCTCACGGATAAATACCCCGGCAGCGACCCGGCGAAGCACTTCCAGTTCGACGACAGTGGTTACGGTACTCTGGACCGCGAATACACCGGCGCCTCTGGCGACCCGGACTTCGAACGGATCTACAGCTACGACAGCCTGCAGCGCGAGACCGCCCGCACCACCCAGATCGACGGCAACGTCTTCGTACAGAAGACCGCCTGGGACGGCAACTACGGCCGCGTCAAGGGCGTGCAGTACCCGGACGGCACCCTCGTAGAAACCCGCTACGACGACACCGGCCGCGTTGCCGAAGACTGGGACTTCGTCGCCGGCATCAAGCTGCGTAGCGTCGACAGCCGCAACGCCAGCGACAGCATTACCCAGCAGCACCTCGCCAGCGACCTGATGGTGGAAACCAGCCAGTTCAGCGCCGCCGGCCTGCTCCAAGCGCGCTGCACCATCGGCGTGGCCGGCAACTGCGATGTGTCCGACCTGGTCTACGACCAGTACGACAGCTACGGCAATCTCAAACATCGCAGGAACAATATCGCCAAGGTCGACGAGAGCTTTACCTACGACAACCTGCACCGCCTCATCCAGTCCAGCCGCAGCTGGGATACCCATATCCCCGGCACGCTGCACGCCACCGTCGACTACGGCTACGACGCCGTCGGTAACCTGCTGTACAAAACCGACTTCTCCGCCGACAGCCCCAACGCCTACCAGTACGGGGACAGTGGCAGAAGTACCGACAACGCTGGCCCCAACGCCGTCACCCAGGTCACCCTGGAAGACCAGAGCACCCGCAGCTATCACTACGACCTGAACGGCAACCTCACCGCCGATGGACTCAGAACCATCAGCTACGGCGTCAACAACAAACCCGGCACCATCAGCCACAGCAACGGCAACAGTGCCGCCTTCTACTACGGCTCGGACGACAGCCGCTACAAGCAGGTCGCCACCGACGGCAGCGCCACCACCACGCGCTACTACCTGGGCGCCTACGAATACGAAAAGACCCAGGACGGCGCCAACCTCACCGTCACCGAGCGCACCACCGTCGCCGACTTCGCCCAGTACCGCACCGAAACCCTCAACGGCACCACCCAGTCCAGCGAATGGCAGTTCCTGCACAAGGACCGCCTCGGCTCCATCGAAAGCGTCAGCAATATCGCCGGCACGGTGCAGGAGCGCCGGGGCTTCGACCCGTTCGGCAAGGCGCGGGACCTGAATGAGGACGACAGTAACGGCGGCCTACTGCAGAGAACCACCACCAAACGGGGCTTTACCAACCACGAGCACCTGGATGGGGTGGAGTTGATCCATATGAACGGTAGGGCCTATGACTACAATCTGGGCAGGTTCCTGAGTGTGGATCCGTTTATCTCGATGCCGGAGAATAGTCAGGCGTATAATCCGTACAGTTACGTGATGAATAATCCGTTGCGGTATACGGATCCGACGGGGTATGTGGTCAATTTACCGAGCACGAATATCAGTGTCTCGGATAACACGGGGCAACAGGTCAAGAGCGCGATTGATGCTTGTAATTCCACTCGATGTGGTGGGGTGAAGGTTAAGCTGCTTGACGGTACTACTGTAATCTATTTGAAGGGCAATGGTAACGGAGGTGGTAAGGTTGGGGCAGTTGCGGTAATTTCGCCAAAGGGCAATGGGACTAGAGAAAACCCTGGGAGTGGAAGCAATGGCCAGAGTGCCGTGGATACTGCAAATCAAGCGCATTTTGCGGGATGTGGAACACTTTATGAGTGTTCAAACCCTTCAGGTAGCATAAGTTCATCACAACAGCCCTCTTCTGCAGCTACAACTACGAGTCAGAAGGGGGAAGACTTTATCAGAAGTTATGAATCATATGAGCAGTTCATTTATCCTGATGCTGCGGGTATATTAACTATCGGATATGGGCACGCGTTAACACGTTCAGAAATTACGAGTGGAATTTACAATAAAGGCATATCTAAGAAAGAGGCTCTGGCGCTTTTCAAAAAAGATTTGTCTGCGACAGAAGCTGCAGTGCTTTCTTTAGTTCGCGCTCCGCTTTCTCAGCAGCAGTTTGATGCAACTGTAAGCTTGGTGTTTAATATCGGACCAACGAAGTTCGCTCGATATAATGCAAGAAAACAGCTTGATAAAGGAAACTATTCTGCTGGAATTTCGGAGTTTCGTGATATTGACAAAATTAGAGATAAAATAACGAAAAAATTGACACCGCTTCCAGGATTGACAAAGCGGAGATTGGCTGAAATGGAAATATTCAAAAGTGGAAATTATGTTAATCACAAATAGAGAAGACTTCTAATGCGCACTTTAGCTTTGATCATCTTTTTATTTCCGATGCTTTTTTCAGTAGGGTGTCAGGCTGGAGATGAGAGCGGAGTTTCTTCTATGAAAAGTACGAACACTTCTGAAGTAGCATCTGAAGAGGTTCGTTTTTTTCAAGAGTTAAGAGCGAGGCTAGCATCATCTGATGTCGACTGGATATCTCTGCACATTAATTACCCTCTTGGAGTTTATGTGGATGGTGTTCCAACAGTTATCAGTGGCAAGAAAGAGCTTGTTGCTAAATATGAAAGAATATTTAATAAATGGGTAATGGCTGCAGTTGCTTGTCAAGATGTTGGAGGCCTAAAATTGCGGCCTACGGGTGTGATGGTGGGGCAGGGCGAAATCTGGTTTTCAAAGACTAAAGATAGTGGAGGTGATTTTAGAATTATTAAGATAAATAATGAACCTTGGCCTGAAGAGAGGGGGCGTAAGGATGCAGAATGTTACTTTAAAAAAGTGCAATAAATGTGTTGAAGTTTGACGTAAAATCCTTCTTCAAATTTTTTGTTAAAGTGGGCGAGGGCTATTCTAGGCTATCAAGATCGACCCTCACTACAGCGGTCTCAGCACCGATACCGGGACGCCAAGGGCCAGGTGACCACTTTCAACTACGACGCCCTCGGCCGCCTCACGGACAAATACCCCGGCAGCGACCCGGCGCAGCACATCCAGTTCGACGACGGTGGTTACGGTACTCTGAACCGCGAGCACACCGGGGCCTCTGGCGATCCGGACTTCGAGCGGATTTACAGCTACGACAGCCTGCAGCGCGAGACCGCCCGCACCACCCAGATCGACGGCAACTACGGCCGCGTCAAGGGCGTGCAGTACCCGGACGGCACCATCGTAGAAACCCTCTACGACGACACCGGCCGTGTGGCAGAAGACTGGGATTTCGTTGCGGGTATCAAGCTGCGCAGCGTCGACAGCCGCAACGCCAGCGACAGCATTACCCAGCAGCACCTCGCCAGCGACCTGATGGTGGAAATCAGCCAGTTCAGCGCCGCCGGCCTGCTCGAAGCGCGCTGTACCAGCGGCGTGGCCGGCAACTGCGATGTGTCCGACCTGGTCTACGACCAGTACGACAGCTACGGCAATCTCAAACATCGCAGAAACAATATCGCCAAGGTCGACGAGAGCTTAATAATTGGGGTCACCCATTAGCCGGTCCCCGTCAACTGGACGATGGCTGCTCTAGGCTATCGCCCATCACCTGACAATCGTGTCCGTCCGTGCGCCTGAAATTTCTATTTTAGAAGCTTCTTCAATGGAAGTGCTTCAGTCACCCATCTGGATCTAGGCCTATAGAGGGACTGCACACTCAGGTGTAGTTCCTCGCCCGTTGCACTCTGTGCACCAGAAAATCATCAGTTCCCGCTGCCGTCCTTATTTGATTACAGAGTCTTGGCCTCAAGGGCCACCCCTTGCATGGCTCGGCACCAGGGCACTTCTTGACAGCAATTGCTGTTAGAGGCCCCTGTCGCGATATTCAGAGTAGCTGGCTCTTTGTCCTACCCCATTTTGATCTGCGACAGGGGCGCAAATCATGCGAAAGCGCGTTTCACATCGAAAACCGTATTCTGTTTCAGCATGTGATATACCGCTCTCGCTAGCTTGTTGGCTACCGACTTCTTGGCAACCAATATATGAGTCTTGGATGTCTTGCGTTGGTAATATTTTTTAATCTCTGGGCTCCAGATCGCGCTTAGGTGGGCCGCCTCCATAAAGGCCCAGGCAAGCCAAGGGTTGCCATTCCTCTTGTTGCCAGTGCCTTTGCTCTTTCCATTGCTGATCTTCTTGCTGGGCACGCAACGAACATACGAGGAGTAATTTCTTACGTCAGGGAAACGGTCCATACTGCCGGATTCCAGCGCGATCATTTGGGACAGTATCTGACCGACACCTGGTATGCTTTGCAGTAATTTGTTTTCCGTGGTGTTGACGCAGTATCCGGAAACTCGCTGTTCGAGTAGTTTAACTGACTTATTTATCGCTTCGATTTGCATCAAATTGATCATGGCCGAGTCTCTGACGACCTGCTCGGCCATCAGTTCATCAATGGCTTTCTGGTCAAGTCTTTTCAGCTGATTGGCACTCAATCGCATGCCTGTATGACGAGCGATCATTCCTTGAAGGTTTAGGTTAAGCATAGTGCGCTGCTTGACTAGCAGAGTACGTTTTCTAAGTAAGTCTCTGATATTCCGCTGTTCCCTAGGCATGATATGGCCAGTGGGCAATATATCTAGCCTTAGAAGGTTTGCCAGAAAACGCGCATCGGATTTATCGTCTGTGTGCTTGATCCCGCTGTATTGTTGAATTGCCGCGGTATTGGCCAGCTGCACTTGGTATCCATCATCTTCTAAGCCATCTACAAGCCAATACCAGTTGTAAGTCGATTCGACAACAACTGTCTGAATATCCTCCGAGAAGGGTGCTAATTGACCAAGAATCGCTGAGATATCATTAGGGCATTTTTTGCTCAAAATGAGTTTATCCCGTTCATCAATAACTACAACTACAGAATTGTTGGAGTGTAAATCGATTCCGCAATATAGTTTCATCGTTCGGCTCCCCTGTGAGTGGCAGATCAAGTGTGGAAACTCGATGTTGGCACTTATGGTGGGAGCCGGCTAGATGATTATCAGATCAACATTTTGACGCCAAATAGAACATCCTAGGTTCTCCCCCGGCTACACTCTGCCCATCGCTAGAAAGGAGTCTACGATGGCCAGATTGCCTCGCCTAAATCCCATTGGTATTCCTCAGCACGTTATTCAGCGGGGCAACAACCGCCAGGCCTGCTTTTGTTCAGAGCAGGATCTGATCGCTTATGCAGGTTGGTTGAAAGAGTACTCCTGTGAATTTGATGTTCAGGTGCATGCCTGGGTGTTTATGACCAATCACGTCCATCTGCTCGTTACGCCGCAGTCTGAAGATGGGGTCAGCAAAATGATGCAGGCGATCGGGCGAATCTATGTGCGATATTTCAATCGCGAGTATGGACGCTCTGGAACCCTGTGGGAGGGGCGGTACAAATCCTGCCTGGTTCAGTCAGAAGCTTATCTGCTGCAATGCTATCGGTATATAGAGCTCAACCCGGTCAGAGCGAATATGGTGAAAGAGCCGGCGGATTATTATTGGTCCAGCTATTCCTGTAACGGCCTTGGTCGAAAATCCACACTGGCGACGCCGCATTCGGAATACCTGGCGCTAGGCCGCTACCCAAAGCAGCGATGTGAACGCTACAGGTCACTCTTTCGGAGTCATCTCGACGGGAGAATGATCGATGAAATCCGCAAGTCGGTGAATAAAGGTTTGGCGCTGGGGAGTGAGAAGTTTAAGAGAGCGCTGGAATCCCGATTTGAGCGGCGTGTTACAGAGGTTCTGCTGGGGCGGCCCAAAATAAGCGAATCTGAAATATAGATATTCGTGTCGAAATATTGATCGACCCTGTTTCCCCGATACCCACGAGCATTGTCTCAAGATCCATGTGGTGGCCGGAGCACTGTGTCGCTACATCGATCAAAGGCGACCACAGCGCGGTGACTGATGGCTGGCCGCGCAACTGCTTATGGAGCGGGCCTATGCCGCAATGGCCCGATGTGATGAATGGGGCTGCCGCTACTAGAAAAAGTTATATCGAATGTCTTGAACCGCCAAAATCCACCGCCTAGGGTTTCTGTATCAACACGGTGAACGATGCAGAGGTTCTCATGAATTCGTGGAAGTTAGTTGTAGCCTGCCTGGGGCTTGCCGGTATCCTGATCGCGTTGCCCGGCCAGGCCGGTGCGACCGCGGTGAACTACCAGCGGCACGAGCACTCCGATCGGTTCGATAAGTTCTGGATGACCCTGGAGGCGAAACTGGAGCTGACAAAGGACCAGAAAGAGAAACTGAAAGCCTATCGGGAGAGCACCAGCGAAGAGCGGAAGCAGCTGAAGGAGCAAAGCAAGAAGTTACACAAGCAGATCAAAGACGCCCTCGAGTCCGGCGCCGATCAGTCGACCCTCGACAATCTCGGTGCAGAATGGGGTAAAGTCCAGGTCAAACGGATGGCGCTGGCGCACAAGTATCAGAATAAGTTCAAAGAGATGCTCAATGATGAGCAGAAAGCCAAGCTGGAGAAGTTCAAATCCGAACTCCGCGGGAAATGGCACATGAAACACGGCGACATGGACGATGAGGAAGATTAGCCGGCCCGCCAGAGGGCGCTGAAACACGCCGCAAAGCCTTTCCCAATCCGGCCATGGAGGGCCGGATGTGCCGTCCAGCCAAAACTCCCACCAATCCGCCACGCCCTGACTCGCACAGTGCGCCGCGAAATTCTCTTCCGCGCAACCCTTACACAATTACCCGTCCGTGTGGACGTGCCGCCCCGCGATCAGTCGGGAGGCTGAATTACTGTGCGGCCTGAATCGCCGTCAGGGCAATCGTATAGACGATATCGTCGACCAGCGCACCGCGCGACAGGTCGTTGACGGGTTTGCGTATGCCCTGCAGCATCGGTCCGATGCTCACCAGATTCGCGCTGCGCTGCACGGCCTTGTAGGTGGTATTGCCAGTATTCAAATCGGGAAAAATCAGTACTGTGGCGCGGCCGGCGACTGCGCTGCCGGGCGCTTTGCTACGGGCCACATCCTCGTTGATGGCGGCGTCGTATTGCAGCGGTCCGTCGATGACCAGGTCCGGCCGCTGTTGCCGGGCCAGGCGCGTGGCCTCGCGGACCTTGTCCACATCCGAGCCGGAGCCAGAGCTGCCGGTGGAATAGCTGATCATCGCTACCCGTGGGTCGATACCAAACGCCTGTGCCGAGTCCGCTGACTGGATCGCAATCGCGGCCAGCGCCCCGGCATCGGGATCGGGGTTGATGGCGCAGTCGCCGTATACCAGTACCTGGTCGGGCAGCAGCATAAAAAACACGGAAGAGATGAGTTTCGCCCCGGGGGCGGTTTTGATCAATTGCAGGGCGGGGCGAATGGTATTGGCCGTGGTGTGCTCGGCACCCGACACCAGGCCATCCACCTCGCCCTGCGCCAGCATCATGGTGCCGAGCACCACGTTGTCCTGCAGTTGCTCGCGGGCGACGACTTCGGTCAGGCCCTTGTGTTTGCGCAGCGCCACCATCGGCGCGACGTATTGTTCGCGCACCGCGACCGGATCGATGATGTCGATTTCCTTTCCCAGTTTGACCCCTTGCTGTTCGGCCACCCGACGGATTTCCTTCGGGTGGCCCAGCAAAACGGGCCGGGCGATGCCGCGCTCGGCACAAATGACCGCGGCCTTGATGGTGCGCGGCTCATGCCCCTCCGGCAGCGCGATGCGCTTGCGGTGTTGGCGCGCCAGCTCGGTCAGGTGATAGCGAAATGCCGGCGGCGACAGCCGTTTGGGACGGGCGGATGCACGGCTGAGGGATTCCACCCACTGCCGATCCAGGTTTCCGGCAATGAACTCCTGTACCTTTTCGATACGCTGTGTATCGTCAGTCGGCGTGCGTGTGTTGAAATTCTGCAGGTGCAGTGCAGTCTGCCAGGTATTGGTTTTTACCAGCAGCACCGGCAGCCCGGTTTCCAGCGCCGGGGTACACAGTTTGCGCAGCGCGGGCTCCAGCTGGTAGCCCCCGGTGAGTAGCAGGCAGCCGATATCGACACCGTTCATGGCCGCCAGGCCGGCTGCGGCAATCACATCGGGCCTGTCCCCGGAGGTCACCAGCATGGCGCCGGTGACAAAGCGATGGATCATATTGCCCAGCGAGCGGGAGCAAAAAGTGATACTGCGCAGACGGCGCGACGCGAGCTCGCCGCGATTGATGACTTCCGCGTTGAAATGCTCTGCCAGATCCACTGCACGCGGTGCCAGCAGCTCGGCACTCCAGGGTATACAGCCGAGTATTGGCACCGGGCTCTTGCGGTTCAGCGCGCGAATATCCAGCGTGCTGCGGCGGCTTTCCACCTGCCCGAAAAATCCGGAAAGGTCCGCTCCCAATGCGTCCGGCATGGTTGGCGGCGCACCCACCTTGTTGATGATGCACCCCATTACCCGGCCGGCTTCGCGGCCGCCGAACTGCTCATCGGCAAACGCGAGCCGCTCCTGCAGTTGCCGGGTGGAGTCCAGGTGCGGGCAGACAACCAGTACTACCTCGGCATCCAGTGCCTTGGCAACCTGGTAGTTGAGCTGGCTGGCAAGCTGGCTGTCGCTGTCTGGCAGCAGCCCTTCAACCAGAACCACTTCCGCCGTCACCGTACAGCGGCGATACCGTGCCAGGATATCCTCGAGTAGTTCGGACAGGTTGCCCGCAGAGATCATCGATTCGGCGTGACGTGCACTGAAGGAATCCATAATTTCCAGCCCGGATCCGCGGCGCAGGATTTCGGCTGATCGCTCTACTCCGCGGTGCTCTTCGGGTTCCGCTACGGGCTTGAAAAATTTCACACCCACGCCGTTGCGCTCCAACGCGCGGGTGACACCGAGGCTGACAGAGGTGATGCCGACACGCGGGCTTAGGGGGATCAGCATTATGGTGCGCGACATGGTTCGCTACTCCTGCGCTGCGACCAGCCGCGCCGCATCGCGCGCGATCACCCATTCCTCATTGGTGGGGATCACCAGCGCCAGCGGGCTGCCGGCCGCGGTGATCGCGCCCTCGGCACCGGCGCGCATCTGCCGGTTGCGCGCACTGTCGAGGCGGTAGCCCAGGCCGCGTAGCCACTCCAGCGTCTGCGCGCGCACCCAGGTCGAGTTCTCGCCGATGCCGCCGGTAAATACCAGCGCGTCCACGCGCTGCAGGGGTACCGTGTAGGCGGCGATATATTTCGCCAGGCGGTAGCAGAAGATTTCCAGGGCGAGGCGGGCGCCGCGGTGGCCATTGCCGGCGGCGCGCTCCAGCTCGCGGCAGTCGTTACTCAGTCCGGAAATGCCCAGCAGACCGCTGTCGCGATTCAAAAGCGCACGAATTTCCGCCACCGCATAGCCCAGAGACTCCGCCAGGTGAATCAGCACGCCCGCGTCCAGATCGCCACAGCGGGTGCCCATTACCAGCCCCTCGAGCGGTGTCAGCCCCATGCTGGTGTCAGCGCTGGTGCCGCTTTTGATCGCGGCGACCGAGGCGCCGTTGCCCAGGTGGGTGGCGATGATATTCAGCGCACTCAGCGGCCGCTGCAGCAGCGCTGCGGCGCGCTCGCTGACAAAGCGGTAACTGCTGCCGTGCATGCCGTAGCGGCGGATGCGATGTTCCCGGTACAGGCGGTAGGGCAGGGCGTAAAGGTAGGCGTGCGGGGGCAGCGACTGGTGAAACGCCGTATCGAATACCGCGACCTGATCCAGTTGCGCAAAGGCCCGCCGGGCGGCGCGAATGCCCAGCAGCCCCGGCGGATTGTGCAGGGGCGCCAGCGCGGCACAGTCTTCGATGGTGGCAATGACGTCGCCGTCGATCAGTACGGACTGCGCAAAGTGCTCGCCGCCGTGCACGATCCGGTGGCCCACGGCAATCAGCTGCGCGCGCAACGCGGGCTGCGCCGGCAGCAGTTCGCCGACGAGGTAGTCGAGCACCGCGGCGTGCGCGGCGCCCGGGTCGAGGGCGAGATGGCCGGTTTCATCGTCGCAGCGCCAGGATACCCGCGGGTCGCTGTCGCCGAGGGATTCGCCGATACCGCTGAGTCGCTGGGCGCCGGTGTCCGGGTCGACCACGGCAAATTTCAGGGAGGAGCTGCCGGCATTCAGCACCAGCACTCCGCGCGCAGCCTGCATAGTGCTCCGCCTGGTCACAGATCATTACCCTAAGGCTAGCCCGGATTGGCGCCCGGGTTTCATGACCGGAACATAACGCAGATACAAAAAAGGGGCCGCAATGCGGCCCCCAAGACGAGTGAAGGATATTTTGCGGCCCCGTGGGGCCGCCTGGAATTGAATTCCGGTTAGCCGAACTGGTTCATGGTGTTGTCTTTGCCCGCCGCTTTCAGCGCGGCCTCACCGGCAAAGTACTCCTTGTGGTCGTCGCCCATATCGGAGCCGGCCATGTTCTGGTGTTTGACGCAGGCGATGCGCTGGCGGATCTCCTTGCGCTGTACACCCTTCACGTAGCCCAGCATCGCTTCTTCACCGAAGTAGGCCTTGGCCAGGTTGTCCGTGGACAGGGCCGCGGTGTGGTAGGTCGGCAGCGTGATCAGGTGATGGAAGATGCCGGCTTCGCGCGAGGCGTCGGCCTGGAAGGTGCGGATCTTCTCGTCGGCCGCAGCAGACAGCGCAGTATCGTCGTACTCGGCGCTCATCAGGTTGTCGCGATCGTAGGCAGACACGTCCTTGCCTTCCTCTTTCCAGGTGTCGAAAACCTGCTGGCGGAAGTTCAGGGTCCAGTTGAACGACGGGCTGTTGTTGTAGACCAGCTTGGCGTTGGGCACCTGCTTGCGAATTTCATCCATCATCGCGCCGATCTGGCGCACGTGGGGCTTCTCGGTCTCGATCCAGATCAGGTCGGCACCGTTCTGCAGGGAGGTGATACTGTCGAGGATGCAGCGCGCCTCGCCGGTTCCCTTCTTGAACTGGAACAGGTTGGAAGCCAGGCGCTTGGGACGCAGCAGTTTGCCGTCGCGATTGATGACCACGTCGCCATTGGCCAGGTCGGCGGCGGCGATTTCTTCGCAATCGAGGAAGCTGTTGTACTGGTCTCCCAGGTCGCCGGGCTCTTTGGTCACGGCAATCTGCTTGGTCAGGCCCGCGCCCAGGGAGTCGGTGCGCGCGACGATCACGCCGTTGTCGACGCCCAGCTCAAGGAAGGCGTAGCGCACGGCGCGGATCTTGGCCAGGAAGTCTTCGTGCGGCACGGTGACCTTGCCGTCCTGGTGGCCACACTGCTTCTCGTCGGACACCTGGTTTTCAATCTGGATACAGCAGGCGCCGGCCTCGATCATCTGCTTGGCCATCAGGTAGGTCGCCTCGGCGTTGCCGAAACCGGCATCGATGTCGGCAATGATCGGCACCACGTGGGTAACGTGGTTGTCGATCTTGTCCTGCACGGCCTTTTGCGCTGCCTTATCGCCGACCTCGCGCGCCGCATCCAGCTCGCGGAACAGGCCGCCCAGTTCGCGCGCGTCCGCCTGGCGCAGGAAGGTGTAGAGCTCTTCGATCAGGTGGGCCACGGCGGTTTTCTCGTGCATGGACTGGTCCGGCAGCGGACCAAACTCACTGCGCAGCGCGGCGACCATCCAGCCGGACAGGTACAGGTAGCGGCGATCGGTATTGCCTTCAAAGTGCTTCTTGATCGAAATCATCTTCTGCTGGCCGATAAAGCCGTGCCAGCAGCCCAGCGACTGGGTGTACTTGGACGTGTCCCGGTCGTAGTTCTCCATGTCTGTGCGCATGATATCGGCGGTGTAGCGCGCGATATCCAGACCGGTCTTGAATTTGTTCTGGGCACGCATGCGCGCCACGTATTCCGGGTTGATGGCGTCCCAGGCACTGCCGTGGGTTTCACAGAGTTTGCTGGCCGCTTCGATATCTTGAGCGTAGGTGGACATGGCTAGGTATCCTCGAAAATGTGACTGCGATTGGATGTTGAGAATCCTAGTGGCTCTGGCATAATTTACCTAATTTATTATCGTGATCCCCGCTATCAGCCAGGCAAATATATGAACCTCGAGAGAGCCGACCTCAACCTGCTCGTTTATCTGGATGTGTTGCTGCGCGAGCGCAACGTCACCCGCGCCGCCAACTATCTGGGCCTGTCCCAGCCGGCCATGAGCAACGGTCTCAAGCGCCTGCGCGACCTGTTTGACGACCCGCTGCTGGTGCGCACCCGCGAGGGCATGATGCCCACCGAGCGCGCGCTGGAGCTGCAGCCGATGGTGCGCGAGGCACTCGCCGCCATCGACCGGGTGGTGCAGCCCAATCGGGATTTCGACCCGGCCGCGGCGCGGCGCACTTTCCGCATCATGGCGAGCGACTACGCCGAGTCCACGCTGTTTCCGGCTCTGCTGATCCAGCTGCGCGAGCAGGCACCGGGCATCAGCCTGGATATCATGACCCCCAGCGATGTGAGCTTTGTGGATGTGGAGCAGGGCAAGGTGGACATGGTCATCAACCGCTTCGACAGCATGCCGCAGAGTTTCCACCAGGCCACGGTATGGCGGGATTCCTTCTCCTGTGTGATGCGCGCCGATAACCCGATCCTCGGCGACTACAATCTGCAGAGCTACCTGCGCGCGCAGCATATCTGGGTGTCGAAGACCGGTATGGGCGTCGGCGTGGGGGTCAACCCGGAAGACGTGCAGCGCCTCGGCTGGGTGGACGAGGCCATCGGCCGGCTGGGGGAGAAGCGCGAGATCACCGTGTTCACCCGCCACTACCAGGTGGCGATGCTGCTCGCGGAGCAGAGCGACCTGATTGTCACTGTACCCACGCGACTGGCCCTGCTGGCGCGCGACAATCCGCGTGTGGTGCGTCGCGACCCGCCGCTGGAGATTCCGCCACTGGAGCTGAAAATGGCCTGGAGCCCGCTGCTGCAGCAGAGCGCGCCGCACCGCTGGTTGCGGCGTCTGATTCTGGATGTGGGGCGGCAGCTGTAGCGGCCGGGTGGCGCTGTGCCCCCCGGCAATTTCGGCAGTGCACGATTTTCCTTGGGGGCCGGCATTCCCCTCCGCGGGCTTACTGGTCAACCTAAATTCTCGCGCTGAATAGTGAGAATAGCGGCTATAAATTAGCGATATGATTGGGCTGCTGTTTAGAATGCCGCAGAACCAACAGTCAATGAGAGGTCCGGATATGACGGAACGAGTCCAAATCGGTGATCTGCAGATCGCCCAGGCGCTGCACAAACTGGTGGTGGAAGAGGTGATTCCCGGGACCGGTATCGGCGCCGACGTCTTCTGGGCCGAATTCGGGCAAATTGTCCGCGACCTGGCGCCGTTGAACCGCGACCTGCTGGACCGGCGCGACCAGCTGCAGGCGCAGATTGACCAGTGGTATACCGACAACCCCGGCGGCTACCGCAATCTCGACCAGTACACCGCGTTCCTGCGCGAGATCGGCTATCTGGTCGACGAGCCCGCGGACGTCAACGCGACAACGGAGAATGTCGATACCGAGATTGCCATTCTGGCCGGCCCGCAGCTGGTGGTGCCGGTGATGAATGCGCGCTACGCGCTCAACGCCGCCAACGCGCGCTGGGGCAGCCTCTACGATGCCCTCTATGGCACCGATGTGATCAGCAAGGCCGACGGCGCGGAAAAAGGCAGCGGTTACAACCCGGTGCGCGGTGAGAAAGTGATTCACTACGCGCGCGAGTTTCTCGACCAGTCCGCGCCGCTCACCATTGGCAGCCACAAGGATGCGGTCAAATACCGCATCAACGGTTCGTTGCTGGAAGTGGAACTGTCCGGCGGCGATGTCGCCACCCTGCAGCAGGGTAGACAGTTCGCCGGCTACCGCGGTGACAGCGAGCGGCCGGAGGCGATACTGCTGCGCCAGCACGGCCTGCACTTCGAGATCCAGATCGATCGCCAGAGCCCCATCGGCAAGACAGACCCGGCCGGCATCAAAGATGTGCTGGTCGAGGCCGCGCTCACCACCATCATGGACTGCGAGGACTCAGTCGCCGCGGTCGATGCCGAAGACAAAGTGGCGGTTTACCGCAACTGGCTCGGCCTGATGAAGGGCGACCTGAGCGAGACCATCGACAAGGGCGGCGAGCGTATCGAGCGCACATTGAATCCGGATCGCGAGTACACCTCTCCCAACGGCAACCCCCTGGTGTTACCCGGGCGCAGCCTGATGTTTGTACGCAACGTCGGCCACCTGATGACCAACGAAGCGATTCTCGACAAAGACGGCAATGAAATACCCGAGGGCATTCTCGACGGTATGCTCACCAGCCTGATTGCACTGCACGATCTGCGCGGGAAAAGTGCGCGTAACAATTCGCGTACCGGCAGCATTTATATCGTCAAACCGAAAATGCACGGCCCTGAGGAAGTGGCTTTTGCCAATACACTTTTCAGCCGTATCGAGGATGCGCTCGGGCTGGAGCGCAACACCATCAAGATGGGCATCATGGACGAGGAACGCCGTACTACGGTGAACCTGAAAGCCTGCATCGCCGCGGCCAGCGAGCGCGTTGCGTTTATCAATACCGGTTTCCTCGATCGCACCGGCGACGAAATTCACACGTCCATGCTGGCCGGGCCGATGATCCGCAAGGGCGATATGAGACAGTCAAAATGGATTCAGGCCTATGAAGACTGGAACGTGGACACCGGTCTGGCAGCGGGGCTGAAGGGCAGGGCGCAGATCGGCAAGGGCATGTGGCCGATCCCCGACCAGATGGCGGCGATGATGCACGCCAAGCTGGCGCATCCGATGGCCGGCGCCAATACCGCCTGGGTACCGTCGCCCACCGCCGCCACCCTGCACGCGTTGCACTATCACAAGGTGGATGTGGCCAAGCGCCAGCAGGTGCTCGCCAGCCGCGCGCACGCGCACCTGGAGGACATCCTCACCGTACCGGTGGCCGAAGATCCCAACTGGAGCCCCGAGGAAATCCAGCGCGAGCTGGACAATAACGCCCAGGGCATTCTCGGCTATGTGGTGCGCTGGATCGACCAGGGTGTCGGCTGCTCCAAGGTGCCGGATATCAACGATGTGGGCCTGATGGAAGACCGCGCCACGCTGCGGATCTCGTCGCAGCATATCGCCAACTGGCTGAAGCAGGGCGTGGTCACGCGGGACCAGGTGCTGGAGACCATGCAGCGCATGGCCGCGGTGGTCGACCGACAGAATGCCGGGGATTCCGCTTATCTCGATATGGCGCCGGACTTCGACGACAGCATCGCCTTCCAGGCTGCCTGTGAACTGGTTTTCGAGGGCTGCGCCCAGCCCAACGGCTACACCGAACCGGTTTTGCATCGCCGCCGCCGGGAGTTCAAGGCGCGCCACCAGACATCGTAAGGTTCCGCTTGCCGCAATTGGTCAATGAAAAGCCCCGCATCTTGCGGGGCTTTTTTGGTCGGTGCATCTGCATTTGTCGCCACGCGCTGCATGGCAGTCAGGTGATATGCAGCGCAAAGAACACCATCAGCGCAAACAGGCTGAAGACCAGCCCCAATAACAGCAGGTCAATTGGTGCGGGTTTGTCGTCGAAGGATTCCAGGCGATCGATTTGCTTGCGGTGTATCTGCATGCGGATATAGGAAAGCAATACCACCAGGCCGCCGCTGACGATCAGGGCAATGTCTGACCAGACCGGAGTCTGCTGCCCCCCGAGCCTGGCGGCGGCGAGGCCGAAACCGACCACGGCGATCGCGGTGCGCACCCAGGCGAGAAAGGTGCGTTCATTGGCCGCGTGCTCGTTGAATTTATCCCGCATCCTGTCCCTCCGGCGCCTGTCACCGTTGCAGTGTCAGCATAGTCGCCTCCTATCCTGATTAAGCCGACAAATCTGCTTGTCTGCCGGATTGGTGGACTGTGCCGGTTTGCGATATCGCCACCGGGGTTTAGGATTGCTGTATTGCAGATACAGGATGGAATCCGACTATGCCCGAATTGCGCTGCGCGCCGATGACTTCTCCGCCCCACGAAGAACGGCGCGACGTCGGCAGTGGCGGCGACCGGCGCGATGCGGGAAGCGCGGACCACTATCATCCTCTGGCGGAAGAGGCCGCTGTCGCCATCAGTTACAACGGCCTCAATCACGCGGTGATGATGGCAACGCCGGCCGATCTCGAGGATTATGCCGTCGGCTTCAGTGTCTGCAACGGACTCGCCGCGGCGGAAAAGGACATTCTTGATATTGTCATCGCCCGGCATCGGGACAGCGCTACCGTCGATATCACCGTTACCCAGCGTGCCTTCCAGCAGCTCAAGTACGCGCGCCGCGCCCAGACCGGTGGCAGCGGCTGCGGGCTCTGCGGTGTGGCCGCGCTGGAACAGGCGCTGGCGCAACCGGTGTGGGATGGCGAACCTGCCCATGCCGCGCTGCCGCCCGCGCCGCATCTGCACGACCTGCGCCGGCGTTTCGAGCGCGCGCAGCAACACCTGCGGCGCAGTGGCGCCATGCACGCCGCCCTGTATGTGGATGCGAGTGGTGAAACCCGGCTGTGCCGCGAGGATATCGGCCGCCACAATGCGCTGGACAAACTGATCGGCGCCTGTCTGCGTGCCAACATCGATCTGCGCAGCGGCTTCGTCGCTGTCACCAGTCGCTGTGGCCTGGAACTGGTGCAGAAAGCCGCAGGCGTGCGGGTCGGCACCCTGGTGAGCCTGTCGTCGCCGACGGATATCAGTGTGCGCTGGGCGCGCGAGCAACGGCTCAACCTGATTCACCAGCCGGCGGGTGATCCCGCCCGTATTTACAGCCCCGTCGTGGAAACCTGAATCTAGAGGATTGCGTCTCAGTCGAGCCGCCCGATTCCAGCCGCCAGCGTACATCAGTCGCAAGGAGCACCGATGAAACCACCCATCAAACCCTTCCGCTTTCGCCCCTACGAGCGGCCCGCCGCAGGCTGGGGCGCGCTGCGCAGCGTCGCCCATACCACGCTGGACAGTGGGCAGGCATTCGACAACACGCGCCTGCTATTTCGCATCAATCAGGACGGTGGCTACGATTGCCCCAGCTGTGCCTGGGGCGAGGCGCCGGATGAAGGGCGCATCCGCTTCTGCGAAAACGGCGCCAAGGCGACCAAC
This sequence comes from Microbulbifer sp. SAOS-129_SWC, assembly GCF_039696035.1. GTDB lineage: Bacteria > Pseudomonadota > Gammaproteobacteria > Pseudomonadales > Cellvibrionaceae > Microbulbifer. The sequence goes on along the minus strand of NZ_CP155567.1, from coordinate 2,350,527 downwards.
TGGGAAGCAACCAAACGCGGGGTCGACGCGGCATTTTTCCGCGAGCACAGCGTCGAACAGCTGCTGCAGCACGACGACTACTGGCTGGAGTACCAGGGCCGGCTGACCGAGCCGATGGTTTTCGACCGCGAATCGGGACACTACCGGCCGATCAGCTGGGACGACGCCTTCGCGCTGATCGCGCGGCACTTGAACGACCTGGATTCTGCCGATGAAGCGGCGTTCTACACCTCGGGGCGCGCCAGCAACGAGGTGGCCTTCCTGTACCAGCTGTTCGCCCGGATCTATGGCACCAACAATTTGCCCGACTGTTCGAACATGTGCCACGAGGCGAGCGGTGTGGCGATGAAAGAGAGTATCGGTGTCGGCAAGGGCACCTGTACTTATGAAGATCTGGGGCGCGCCAACGCGATCTTTATCTTCGGCCAGAACCCGGGCACCAACTCCCCGCGCATGCTGGACCCTCTGAGCCGGGCCGCGCGCCGCGGCGCCAGGATAGTGGCGTTCAATCCGCTGCTGGAGCCGGGCCTGAAGCGCTTCCAGGCGCCCCAGCATCCGGTAGAAATGTTAACCGACGGATCCACGCCCATCAGCAGTGACTATTTCCGGCCGGCGCTCGGCGGCGATATGGCGGTGGTGCGCGGCATTGCCAAGCTGTTGTTCGAGCGCCAGCGGGCGGCCGAAGAGGGCGGCGACGCGGGCAACAATGCGCCGCTGGATCTGGCTTTTATTCGTGAACACTGCAGCGGTTTTGACGAATACCGGACCCTGGTGGAGGAAACCCGCTGGGAACATATCCTGGGGCAGAGCGGACTGGAAAAGTCTGAGCTGGAGCGCATCGCGGATATCTACACCGCCAGTGAGCGGGTCATTTTTGCCTGGGGTATGGGTATCACCCAGCAGTACCACTCCGTGGCCACCATCCAGGAAATGACCAACCTGCTGCTAATGCGCGGGCAGATTGGCCTGCCGGGTGCGGGGCTGTGCCCGGTGCGCGGGCACAGCAATGTCCAGGGTGATCGCACCATGGGTATCAACGACCGACCGGGGCCGGCTCTGCTCGATGCGCTCGAAAAGCGCTTCGGCTTCAACTGCCCGCGCGAAGATGGTGTCAATGTCGTCACGAGTATCGCCGCGATGCTCGAGGGGCGGGTCAAGGTCTTTATCGGCCTGGGGGGCAACTTTGCCCAGGCGACACCGGACCACCCGCGCACCCACAAGGCGCTGCAGTCCTGCCGGCTCACGGTGCACATCAGCACCAAGCTGAACCGCAGCCACCTGGTCACCGGGCGCGAGGCGCTGATCCTGCCGTGCCTCGGTAGAACCGATATCGATCACCAGGCCGGCGGGCCCCAGGCCGTGACCGTGGAAGACACGTTCAGCATGGTGCACGCATCGCGCGGGCAGCTGGAACCCCTGTCACCGCAAATGCGCTCCGAGCCGGCCATCGTGGCCGGAATCGCCCATGCGACAGTCGGCAACGATGTCGTCGATTGGCTGTCACTGATCGACGATTACAGCAAAATTCGCGAAATGATTGCCGACGTCATCCCCGGTTTTGAGGATTTCAACAGCAGACTCGAACAGCCCGGCGGCTTTTATCTGCAGAATGCTGCAGGCCAGCGGCGCTGGAAAACCGACAGCCAGCGCGCCAACTTTGTCAGTAACCCGCTGCTGGAATCCCTGCTGCGCGACGGCGTGCGGCAAAAAGCGCGCAAGCCCGACCTGATGTTGCAGACGATGCGTTCCCACGATCAGTTCAATACCACGGTTTACAGCCTCGATGACCGCTATCGCGGAATCACCGGCGGGCGTCATGTGCTGTTCACCAATCGCAAGGATATCGAGCGGCTCGGACTGGAGGCGGGGCAAAAAGTGGACATCGTCTCCCTGTGGGACGATGACATAGAGCGCCGCGTGCGGGGATTTACCGTGATCGATTACGATATTCCAGCGGGTTCCGCGGCCGCCTATTATCCGGAAGCCAACCCGCTGGTGCCGCTGGAAAGCTACGGGGTCGGCAGCTTTACGCCGACATCAAAGCTGATCGCCATCTGTATCGAGCCGAACACGGCACCGGAGCGCATCGTTTGAAAACGATGACAACCGGAAAGCGATCACGACAGCCGGGCGTGTACGAATGGGTCCGCGGACGCCCGGCGGATCGCAGCGAAAGAATTTCCTCCCGGCTGTTGACCTCAACTTAGCTTGAGGTCCTAAGCTGCTCCCATTGTTCAACGGCAACCGGGAAGCAGCCACAATGAATACGAACACTTTCGACCTCGACGCCTATCTGCAGCGCATCGGCTTTCGCGGGCGACCAGCGGTGAATCTGGAAACGCTCACCGCCCTGATCAGCCACCACACGCGCACCATTCCATTTGAAAACCTGAATCCATTTCTCGGCTGGCCGGTGGAAACCGAACTGGCCGCGGTGGCCCACAAACTGGTGAACTCCCGGCGCGGCGGTTATTGCTTTGAGCAGAATGCGCTGCTGCGCGCGGCGTTGCTGGCCATCGGTTTTTCGGCCGACGGTCTGGCGGCGCGAGTGCTGTGGCAGCAGCCGGCGGGCCACCAGGCGGCGCAGTCGCACATGATATTGCGGGTAACGCTGGAGCAGACTGCCTATCTGGTGGATGTCGGTTTCGGTGGCCACACGCCGACTGCGCCACTGCGCATGGACGAACCGCGCGCGCAGGCTACACCGCAGGGCAGTTACCGGATCAGACCGATCGAGGGTGAATTCTTGCTGGAAAGCAAAGCGTCGCAGGCTGCCGGAGATCACGACTGGCAGCCGGTGTACCGCTTCAATCTGCACAAGCAGTCCGCCGGGGATTACAAGGTTTTCAACTGGTATTGCTCCACGCACCCGGAATCGCGTTTCGTCAATCACCTGGTGGCTGCGCGCGCTTTCAGTGGCGGCCGCCACACACTGTTCGACCGCACACTCAGTTACCATCCGGTGCAGGGGCCAAAAACCACACTGCTCCTGGCCGGGCCGCGGGAACTGCGCGATGCGCTGAGCAGCGTCTTCGATATCCAGCTGCCGGCGGATGCCGCCGTTGAACGGGGACTGCAGAGACTGTTTGTTGCGCCGGCACGCCAGGCGTGATGAGTGCGGCCCTCTCCCGCGAGCGGGAGAGGGCTGCGCGGTTACAGCTGGGTCCAGGCGTCCTGCCAGTTTACGCCGCTGCCCGGCGCGTAGTGGTAGGCGCTGTCGATATTGCACCAGTCGCCGTAGGGCCAGGGCCGGCACTGGTAGCGGTTACCATCGCTACCCAGCACGACGGTTTCGCCCGGCACATAGCTGCCGATACCGTCCGGATAGGCATAGTCGTAGTTGCCGCCGCTACCGCCACCGGTGTCGCCACTGGCACTGTGGTTGATATCGACGCTGGCAGCATCGCCGAGCTCACCGTCGCTGACGCTGAGCGAAACGGTTACCGTCTGGTCCGCCGTCGGTTCTGCGAGGCTCAGGGTCACATTGGCGCCGCTGGTGCTGCTGAGGCTCGCGCCGGTTCCGGCCGTGATACTCCAGCTGTAGGTCAGCGCATCCCCATCCGGATCACTGGAACCCGCCGCTGACAGCGATACACTGCCGGCGCCAGTGAGAGCAGCGGGGTCCGCCGCGACAACCGCGACCGGCGCGCTGTTGCCAGCGGGAATGTCGAATTCCACTTGATGGCTCAGGTCCATATCTGCCTGGGTGAAGACCCGGTTTGCCGACGCCGATTGCACCGGTGTAATCGCGCCGCTATCCGGGTCGAGTACGCCGATGCGCGCGTACTGGGACTGGCTGTTGACGTACTGGGCAAAAGCGTAGGCCCACTCGGCGGCGGTCATGTCCGCGGCGAGCGAGTAGGGCAGGCTCTCGACATCGTTGCCACCACTGTTGAACAGCCGCAGTGTCACGGTGCTACCGGCGACCAGATCACTCTGTGCATTGAGCGCTCCTTCATCGGCCCAGGGGCTGCTGGTGCCATCGCCGAGCACGACATCGGTACAGGTGTAAAACGCTTCGGGGCTGTCGGCGCGCTGCCACACGGTGTAGATCACATGCTTGCCGGTGACCGATGGCAGCGGGCAGTTGAGGGTGTAGTGATTGTCGGCGCCGAGCGCCACATTGCCGAGGCGGCAGAACTCGAACAGGTCACTCCACTTCAACGGGGTATCGCCGCTGTAACCCTGGCGGGTGACATAGAAGATCCACTCCTGGGTGGCGTGGGGCGCGGTGGCATAGAACTCGAAGTCGAAGGTCCCGTCAGCCTTGGGGGCGATCGGTGTCGCCTGCCAGTCGGGGCGCGCGAGGTCGAGTCCGGCAAATTCGGCACCGCCGCCGGAACAGAGCTGGCCGTCCGGTACCACCGTTTGGTGATCGCCGGCGGCGTTGCCCTGGCGAATGCTGTTCCAGTCGTAGAAAGCCTGGGACCCGGCGACATCTTTCGCCGCGGCGCAGGCGGGATCCGAGGGGTTCTCGGGGTTGTCGAGAAAACATTTGTACACCCGGCTCTCCGGTACCACCATCGTGCCGTGTGCCATCGCCCGGGTGCCAGGGAGCAGGCAACCCGCCACCAGGGCCACGGCCAACTGGCGGGGAAGCCGCAGCGATAGCCGGGTGTGCGGCGCTGTGCGCATTTTCATGGGATTCTCCTTCTGTATTGTTGTTATCAATTCCTGTGTGCCGCCATGGATCTAAGGCCCGTTGCGGGCCGTTTTTCTAACTCAGGCGGAAAAGACAGCAATAGCGCGCTGGTGACAGCGCTGTCTTTCGGAATTCATGCTAACGGAATTTCCCCGTTGCCCAAGGCAATCTCGCGCCACGGCCAGGGTAGGTGCGGTCTGGATGTCGGAAATGTGCTGTCCGCCGCACTTGCGGCGCGGAATGGTTCGGGAACGGTCAGAGTTGTAGTCGACGCAGATTCGGGTCGGCCGCCGCCAGCGGCCACTCGCGCTCAAAGGCATCGCCAAGCTGGCGCGCGCGTGCCGGGTTGGCGCGTTCAAACAACCCGCACCACTGCCGGCGATCGTCGCACACCACCAGCTGACGGCCATCGGCGATGGCAAACTCCCAGTCCGGGGTGTCCACGGTCGCCTCAATACGGCGCAGTTCAATTCGCGAACTCAGGCGCTGGAAGAGGGCGGCGACCCGGTGAAAGCGGCGCACCATCGGTTCGGTGTCCCGTACCAGCAGGCGCACACGGGCAACGCGGCTGCTGCGGGCAAAATCCGACAGCGCCTCGGTCACGCCGGCATCGTGATACAGCGCGTGCGCCAATTGCGCGGAGAAGATATCCACTTCGCGACTGGCGCCGCGCAGCAGCTCGACCATCGCGTAGCGAAACTGCTCGAGATCGGCCAGCGCCTGTGCGCTCTGCCCGCTGTCAGCCAAGAGCGCGCACCATTTTCACATGCGGGATATCGGCTTCACTGAAAACCCCGCCCGCGGTGCTGAAACCGGCCTTGTGGTAGAAGTCTTCGGCGTGGCATTGGGCGTGCAGGTAGACCTCCTTGTCGCCGCGCTGCCGCGCGAAGTCGCAGATCTGTGCCAGCAGGCGTAGGCCCAGGCCGGTACCGCGCTCGCACTGGAGAATCGCCATACGGCCGATCTTGCCACTCGGCAGCAGGCGCCCGGTGCCCACCGCCGTGCCATCGCGCAGGACCAGGAAGTGCTGCGCCCGCGCTTCGCAATCATCCCATTCGATTTTCGGGTCCACCTGCTGTTCGCGCACAAATACCGCGTCGCGCACGCTGCGAATCTGCTCGCGTTCCCGCGCCCAGTCGGCGGGCCGAATTTCCACGCTCATGTCAGAAGTCCTCGGGCGGATAGATCAGCGTGCCCTGCGCCACCAGCAACTCGATCGGGCCACCGGCCGCGGCCATTTGCGGATGGCGCTCGACATCCGCCTGCACAATCCGGTGCGTCTGGCAGAATTGCTCGGCAAAGGGCAGGGGAGCGGGGAAGCTCTCGCCGTCCACAAACAGGGTCTCCGGATCGCGACAGAAGGCGCAGCGCGATGCCGGGTTCAGCACCAGCTCGGCGCCCTGCGCCAGTTGCTCGCGCCAGTCGTCGGCGCTGCCCGCATCCAGCGCCACGGTATCCGGGTACTTGGCTTCGGTCATGACCGCACCGAACCACTGCGCGATATTCTGTGGCTGCTGCAGCCACTCCTGCAACTGCGCGCGCAACCCCTGTACCGAAGCGGGATCGATTTCCGCCGGCGCTGTGGCCGGTGCCCGGCCCGCATCGGTATAGCGCAGATGTTCCGGCAGACCGTGCGCCAGCTCCGCGGCCAGGTCCTCGAGGATCGTGCGCGCCGACGGCGCCCGAAAACCGATGGAAATGGTCGTGCAACCGCCCTCGGCCACGCCCCAGTGGCTGTATTGCGGCGGCAGGTAGAGCATGTCGCCGGGCTCCAGCACCCAGCTGTCCTCGGCGGTGAATTCACGCAGGATCTTCAGCGGCGTGCCCTCTACGCGCGGGCTGCTTTCATCCGCTTTCGCGCCCACCTGCCAGCGGCGTTTGCCTTCCGCCTGCAGCAGGAACACATCGTAGTAATCGAAATGCGGCCCGACACTGCCCTGATCGGCGGCATAGCTGATCATCACATCGTCCAGGCGCCAATCCGGAATAAAGCGAAACGCCTGCTTCAGTTCCGCCAGTTCCGACAGCCACTGGTCCACCGCCTGCACCAGCAGGGTCCAGTGTGTTTTCGGCAGGGACAGGAAATCTTCTTCGCTAAACGGCCCGTTGCGCAGTTCCCAGGGGCCGCTTTCGCCATTTTCCAGTACCAGCCGCGACTCCACCGCCTCTTCCAGCGCCATCCCGGCGAGTTCCTCACCGGAAATTGGCGACTCGAAGTCGGGGAAGGCGTTGCGGATCAGCAGCGGCTTCTGCTGCCAGTAGTCGCGCATGAATTCGGCGACGGGCATATTGCCCAGATTAGTAAGAGGTTTGACCACGATCGTGCACCAGGCATCAGGACGTGGCACTTGGCTCGCAAACCGGGAGGGAGAGCGCCCTCCCGGTTCGGCACAAGGCCAGCGGGATAGGAAAAAACGGGCGCGTAGCGCCCGTCAAAGAGTCGAAATCAAATCTTGTTGGCCTGATCCACGGCGTTGCCGATATAGCTCGCCGGGGTCATCTCGTGCAAGGCCTTCTTGGCTTCCGCCGGAATCTCGAGTTTCTCGATAAACGCTTTCAGCGTCTCGCGGTTGATGCCCTGGCCACGGGTCAGCGCCTTCAATTTCTCGTAGGGCTCTTCGATGTTGTAGCGGCGCATGACGGTCTGGATCGGTTCCGCCAGTACTTCCCAGGCGTTGTCGAGGTCGGCCGCCAGGCGCTCGCGGTTGAGTTCCAGTTTGCCCAGGCCCTTCAGTGTGGCCTCGTACGCGATCACCGCGTAGCCGGCACCCACGCCCATATTGCGCAACACGGTGGAATCGGTCAGGTCGCGCTGCCAGCGGGAGATCGGCAGTTTGGCCGCCAGGTGCTGGAACACCGCATTAGCCAGGCCCAGGTTACCCTCGGAGTTCTCGAAGTCGATCGGATTGACCTTGTGCGGCATGGTGGAAGAGCCCACTTCACCCGCCACGACCTTCTGCTTGAAGTAACCCAGAGAGATGTAGCCCCAGATATCGCGGTCGAAATCGATCAGGATGGTATTGAAACGCGCGACTGCGTCGAACAGCTCGGCGATATAGTCGTGCGGCTCGATCTGGGTGGTGTAGGGGTTCCAGCTCAGGCCCAGGGAGGTCACGAACTCCTCGGCATTTTTCTCCCAGTCTACCTCCGGGTAAGCCGACAGGTGCGCATTGTAGTTACCCACGGCACCGTTGATCTTGCCCAGCAGTTCGACGCTGTGGATCTGCTGTACCTGGCGGCGCAGTCGCGCCACCACGTTGGCCAGTTCCTTGCCTACGGTAGTGGGGCTGGCGGTCTGACCGTGGGTGCGTGACAGCATTGGCACGTCGGCAAACTTCTGGGCCAGCTCGGCCACGACGCTGACAATGCGATTCATCGCCGGCAGCAGCACCTGGTCGCGGCCGGCGCGCAGCATCAGCGCGTGGGACAGGTTGTTGATGTCTTCGGAGGTGCAGGCAAAGTGCACGAACTCGCCGACTTTGGCCAGTGCCTCGTTAGCGGAAATTTTTTCCTTGAGGAAATACTCCACCGCCTTCACATCGTGATTGGTGGTGCGCTCGATTTCCTTGATACGCCGGGCATCATCGATGGAAAACTCGGCCACGATACTGTCGAGCAATGTCGTCGCTGCGCCATCGAACAGCTGCACCTCGGCAATCTCCGGGTGGCGGGAGAGCTGTTGCAGCCAGCGTACCTCGACCTCCACGCGGGCGCGGATCAGGCCGTATTCGCTGAAGATATCCCGCAATGGCGCGGTCTTGCTTTCATAGCGGCCATCGATGGGGGAAACCGCGGTCAGTGCGGATAACTCGACTGTCATTGATTCAACTCCAGGTTCAGAAATTGGTGGATTCGGTTTGCGCGATCAGTGTGTCGGTCGCGGCGAGTAATTTTTTGCGCTGGAATAACAGGTGCAGGCGGCTACCGCCGACCTGGCGCCACAGGGTGGCGGCGCGCACGCCGGCAAACAGCATAGTGCGGATCTGGTTGGCGATACGCTGCTGCTGCAGGAAATTGAAATCGCCGAGCACCTGGATGCGAAAGCGGAAAGTGCTCAACGTATCGCTGTAAATGCTGGCGAGATTGGAAAACACATTTTCGTGGCCGAGACTGAAGTGCTCCGCCTGCTGCTGGGCCTTCTCCAGGCGGCTGCCGATGATTTCCAGCAGATCCTTGTTCTTCGCCAGCTGACGCTGCAGATACAGGATCGACAGCGCGTAGCGGAGGCTGTCGGTGTACTCGGGGTGCTGGCGCGAACGCAGCAGTTGGCGCGAGACTTCCAGGCCCGGGCGAATTTTTTCTACACCGCCAAAAACATCCTCGGCGCGATCCGGGTTAACCTGAAACAGGCTGTAAATACCGGTCTCCATCTGGTCCGTGGGCGCGTTGCCGGTTTTCGCCAGGCGCTCCACGAGTACCGCAGACTGGAATATTCCCGCCAGCGCCAGTGCTTCATCCCGCCAGTTAGTCAAAATCGCTCCTTAATTCCCCGTGGAAGTTGCCGGTAACCCGGCGCTCAGACGGTGCCGACGCCGGTGGCCCGCTCGATAACCGCGCCGCCGAGGCAGATGTCGCCATCGTACAGCACCAGCGATTGCCCGGGTGTGATGGCACGCTGGGGCTCGTCAAACGTCACCACCAGATCGCCATTGTCGCGCACCGTCACGGTACAGTCCTGGTCCGGCTGGCGGTAGCGCGTCTTGGCGCGGCAGCGGAAGGTGTCTGCCGGCGCGGCCCCGTTGATCCAGTGGGTCTGGGCGGCCTCCAGCCCGGTGGCGTAGAGCAGCGGGTGGTGCTTGCCCTGGGCCACCAGAAGCACGTTGCGCTGCAGATCCTTGCCCACCACGTACCAGGGCTCATCACCGCTGCCCTTGACCCCACCGATGCCGAGGCCCTGGCGCTGGCCGATGGTGTGATACATCAGCCCCGCGTGGCGCCCCATGATTTCGCCCTCGGGTGTCTCCATATCCCCGGGCTGGGCCGGCAGATATTGCTCGAGGAAGTCCTTGAAGCGGCGTTCGCCGATAAAGCAGATACCGGTGCTGTCTTTCTTGTCATGGGTAATGAAGCCGTTTTCCCCGGCGATGCGGCGCACCTCCGGCTTTTCCAGCTCTCCCACGGGAAACAGGGACTTGGCAAACTCTGCCTCACCCACGGCGTGCAGGAAATAGCTCTGGTCCTTGTTCGGATCCAGCCCCTTGAGCAGGTAGGTGCGGCCGTCGATATCCTTGCGCCGCGCGTAGTGGCCGGTGGCAATGGCGTCGGCACCGAGCATTTCCGCGTACTCGAGGAAGACCTTGAACTTGATCTCGCGGTTGCAGAGGATGTCCGGATTCGGCGTGCGGCCTGCCTTGTACTCCGCAAGGAAGTACTCGAACACGTGGTCCCAGTATTCGGCGGCAAAATTGGCCGTATGCAACTTGATGCCCAGGCGGTCGCACACCGCCTGGGCATCCGCCAGATCCGCCTTGGCGGTGCAGTACTCGGTGCCGTCGTCCTCATCCCAGTTCTTCATGAACAGCCCCTCGACCTGATAGCCCTGCTGCATCAGCAGCAGGGCGGCCACGGAGGAGTCCACACCGCCGGACATACCGACGATGACGCGCCGGGGAAGGTCGCGCTGGGGCTGTTTCAGGTTGCTATCAGACATAAATGAGGACTATCGGAAGCCGCTGGCTGTTAAAAAGGGGGCGAATTTTACCCGTGTTTGGGGTCTGTGACCAAGAGTGCGGTTACGCGGGGCTGTCGCGGCCGGGAAACCGCCACCTCACACTCGATAAAAGCTTAGCGGCGCCGGCGCGAGTGCGGGCGCCGCGCCGGTGCTGCCTTGCGCTTGCCGGCCGGCGCCGAGAAGACTTCTTCAATGCGCTGTTGGCCGGGCGCCAGCTGGCCAAGATTCCAGCTGCCAATCGCCGTGCGGATCAGTCGCAGGGTGGGGAAGCCTACCGCGGCGGTCATCCGGCGCACCTGGCGGTTGCGCCCCTCGCCGATAGTCAGCTCCAGCCAGGAGGTGGGTATCGATTTGCGCTCGCGCACCGGTGGCACCCGGGGCCACACTGCCGGCGGGGCCAGCGGGCGCGCCCTGGCCGGTGCGGTGAGGCCATCTTTCAGTGGCACCCCGCGGCGCAGGGCGGCCAGGGCGGCCTCGTCGATCTCGCCTTCGACCTGAACCCAGTAGGTCTTCGCCAGTTTCTGGCGCGGGTGGCTGATACGGTGTTGCAGCGCGCCGTCGTCGGTGAGCAGCAGCAGGCCCTCGGAGTCGAAATCCAGCCGCCCGGCGGCATAGAAGCCCTTGTCGCGAATGTAATCGGCGAGAGTAGGGCGCCCGCGGTCGTCGGTGAACTGGGTCAGTACGCCGTAGGGCTTGTTGAACAGGATGATTCTGGCCATAAAAAAATGGGCTATTGTAATCCAACTACAAAAATGAGCGGATGCTGATATAATCCGGCCGATTTTTCATGCCGCCCCCGGAGTATTTGGGGTGGCGCAAGCAACACCCGACCTAAATAGTCACAGAGTTTTGGGAGTTTAAGCAATATGGGTCATATCCAAGTGCCGGCAGACGGCGAAAAAGTTACAGTCAATTCCGACGGTTCGCTGAATGTTCCGAATCGCCCGATCATCCCCTTCATCGAAGGTGACGGCATCGGCGTGGATATCACCCCGGTTATGCGCAAGGTGATCGATTCTGCGGTCGAGAAAGCGTTCGGTGGCGAGAAGGCCATCTCCTGGATGGAAATCTACTGTGGCGAGAAAGCCGCCGAGACCTACGCCGGCGACTGGTTCCCGGCCGAAACCCTGGACGCTCTGAAAGAGTACGCCGTGGGCATCAAGGGCCCGCTGACCACTCCGGTTGGCGGCGGCTTCCGCTCCCTGAACGTGGCCCTGCGCCAGGAGCTGGACCTGTACGTGTGCCAGCGCCCGGTACGCTGGTTCAGCGGCGTGCCGTCTCCGGTGAAAGAGCCGAACAAGGTCGACATGGTGATCTTCCGCGAAAACTCCGAGGACATCTATGCCGGTATCGAGTGGAAAGCAGACACCGACGAAGCCAAGAAGGTCATCAAGTTCCTGCAGGACGAGATGGGCGTCAAGAAGATTCGCTTCCCGGAGCACTGCGGCATCGGCGTCAAACCGGTTTCCGAAGAGGGCACCAAGCGCCTGGTACGCAAGGCGCTGCAGTACACCATCGATCAGGACCGCGACTCCCTGACCCTGGTGCACAAGGGCAACATCATGAAGTTCACCGAAGGTGCCTTCGCCGACTGGGGCTACGAGCTGGCCCGCGATGAGTTCGGTGCGCAGCCGCTGGACGGCGGCCCCTGGCACAGCTTCAAGAACCCGAAGACCGGCAAGGAAATCGTGGTCAAGGACGTGATCGCCGACGCCATGCTGCAGCAGGTACTGCTGCGCCCGGCCGAATACGACGTGATTGCCACCCTGAACCTGAACGGCGACTACCTGTCCGACGCCCTGGCGGCCCAGGTCGGTGGTATCGGTATCGCACCGGGTGCCAACCTGTCTGACGAAGTGGCCCTGTTCGAAGCGACCCACGGCACTGCGCCGAAGTACGCTGGCCAGAACAAGGTCAACCCGGGCTCCCTGATCCTGTCCGCAGAAATGATGCTGCGCCACCTGGGCTGGAACGAAGCTGCCGACATGGTGGTTACGGGCATGGAAGGCGCGATCGAAGCCAAGACCGTGACCTACGACTTCGAGCGCCTGATGGATGGTGCGGAACTGAAGTCCTGCTCCGATTTCGGCGACGAAGTCATCAAGCACATGGCCTGATTGGCTTGAGGGGCCGCGCCGCGGCCCCGAATTGCAAAAAAGCCCCACACCGCGGTGTGGGGCTTTTTTTGTGCGAATTCTCTATTCCGGGCTCGCGCGGATGCGCTCAGCTCAGCGCTTCGGCTTCTTTTTCGCGCTCGGTGTGCGCTTCGCCGGAACCGCCGTCCCGGGACGTGCCGGTGCTGGCACCCGTGCCTGCCACGATATTGGCGGCGTGATAGCCTTTGTCGCCCTTGATGATATCAAAGGTGACCTGCTGGCCAGCCTTCAAGGTGCGATAACCTTCCATCTGGATGGCGGAGTAGTGCGCGAACAGATCCTCCCCTCCTTCGTCCGCAAGAATAAACCCATATCCCTTGGCGTTGTTAAACCACTTGACGGTACCGGTAGGCATGGCGAATTCCCTCTAATTGCCTGGGCGGCAGTGAGCCACCTTACAGAGTCTCTTATAGTTATCTGCACTTTTATGCATTTAAATGCATATTTCTATATGCATCATCCACTCTACACCCGCGATCCTTCGGCGGGTGCGCCCGTTTGTTATGCGAGCAATATCTCTTGTAGCCAACTGATCTACCAATGTCAAGGCCTGTTGGCGCCCGCTGTGCCACACGGCAAATGAGGTTACAATGGCGGGCCGTGAAAGCGGGGTCGCACCTGGTACTGGGCGTACCCGGTATTGCCTGTTCACCGATGATTCGCACAAGCTAGCACTATGGGAATATCACCAGCCATTAAACTACACTCCAGTGGCGCCGACGAAGACCTGCCGTACTCCGATGATCCAGGCGGGGATCCTGTACTTGAGGAAGCCGCTCCGCGCCTCAAGCGCCCGCCCATGTACAAAGTCATCATGCTCAATGACGACTACACCCCGATGGACTTCGTGGTCGAAACCCTGGAGGTTTTTTTCGGGGCGGACCGGGAGCGCGCCACCCGATTGATGCTGCAGGTACACACGCAGGGAAAAGCGATCTGCGGTGTCTATACTCGAGATATAGCGGAGACAAAGGCCGCCCAGGTCAATCAATTCGCCAGGGACAACCAGCACCCACTGCTGTGTGAGATCGAAGCGGACGAGAGCGAAGACGATTGACGGCAGACTGATTAAGGGTCCCGTCGCCTGAACGGAATCAGGCACACTCAAGACGCCGGCCTCCGGCGCGCGCTGCTGAAGTGCAGTTGACGGGGAAATTTAGCGACTAGGGTTTGAGGTTCAGATGCTCAGCAAGGATTTAGAGGTAACGCTCAATCTGGCGTTCAAAGGTGCGCGCGCAAAACGCCACGAGTTTATGACCGTGGAGCACCTGCTGCTGGCGTTGCTGGACAACGAGTCCGCCGCCGACGTTTTGCATGCCTGCGGCGCCGATCTCAGCGCCCTGCGTCGCGAGCTGCTGGAGTTTGTCGACTCCACCACGCCGCTGATCCCCGAGACCGATACGGAGCGGGAAACCCAGCCGACGCTAGGCTTCCAGCGCGTTCTGCAGCGCGCGGTTTTTCACGTGCAGTCCTCCGGCAAGAAGGAGGTGACCGGTGCCAACGTGCTGGTCGCAATCTTCTGCGAGCAGGAGAGTCAGGCGGTCTACTACCTGAAGCAGCAGAGCGTGGCCCGTATCGATGTGGTCAACTACATCACCCACGGCATTTCGCGAGTGGGCTCCACTGGCCACAATCACCACAGCCCGGACCCGGCCCCGGAGCAGCCGGACGAGGAGATCGGTACCGGCGCCGAACCCGGCGGATCCGATCCACTGGAGAGCTACGCCACCAATCTGAACCAGGAGGCCATCCTCGGTCGGATCGACCCGCTGGTCGGGCGCGGACCGGAAGTGGAACGGGTCACCCAGGTGCTGGCGCGCCGGCGCAAGAACAACCCGCTGCTGGTGGGCGAATCCGGGGTCGGCAAGACCGCGATCGCCGAGGGCCTGGCACGGCGTATCGTGGATGAAGAGGTGCCGGAACCACTGCGCCAGAGCACCATTTACTCCCTCGACCTGGGTTCACTGCTGGCCGGCACCAAGTACCGTGGCGACTTTGAGAAACGCTTCAAGGCGCTGCTGGCCGAACTCAAGAAACGCGAACACGCTGTTCTGTTTATCGATGAGATTCACACCATCATCGGCGCCGGAGCCGCTTCCGGTGGCGTGATGGATGCCTCCAACCTGCTGAAACCACTGCTCTCCAGTGGCCAGATGCGCTGTATTGGCTCCACTACCTTCTCCGAGTACCGCGGTATTTTCGAGAAAGACCGCGCGCTGTCGCGCCGCTTCCAGAAAATCGATGTCAATGAGCCATCGGTTGAAGAGACGGTACAGATTCTCCAGGGGCTGAAAAGCTGTTTTGAGGATCACCACAAGGTGCGCTACACCGATGCGGCCCTCGATGCTGCAGCCCAGCTGTCCAGTCGCCACCTGACCGAGCGTTTCCTGCCGGACAAGGCCATCGATGTCATCGACGAAGCCGGTGCCTTCCAGGCGCTGCTGCCGAGCGAGCAGCGCAGCGACATGATCGGCGTGACCGAGATCGAAATGGTGATCGCCAAAATGGCACGCATCCCGGCCAAGAGCGTCTCCGCCTCCGACAAGGAGCAGCTCGGTAAGCTGGACGACAATCTCAAAATGGTCGTATTCGGGCAGGACAAGGCCATCGACGCGCTCGGCACAGCGATCAAGCTGAGCCGCGCCGGGCTGGGGGCGGAGGAAAAGCCGATCGGCTCATTCCTGTTCGCCGGCCCCACCGGCGTCGGCAAGACCGAACTGTGTCGCCAGCTGGCCAAGGTCATGGGGATCGAGCTGATCCGCTTCGACATGTCCGAATACATGGAGCGCCACACCGTCTCACGCCTGATTGGTGCGCCGCCGGGTTACGTGGGGTTCGACCAGGGCGGCCTGCTGACCGATTCGGTCACCAAGCATCCACACAGCGTGGTGCTGCTCGACGAAATCGAGAAGGCGCACCCGGAAGTGTTCAACCTGCTGCTGCAGGTCATGGACCACGGCACCCTGACCGACAACAACGGCCGCAAGGCGGACTTCCGCAACGTCATCCTGATCATGACCACCAACGCCGGTGCCGACCTGATGAGTCGCCGCTCCATCGGCTTTACCAGCCAGGATCACTCCAGTGATGGTATGGAAGAGATCAAGAAGATGTTCACGCCGGAATTCCGCAACCGCCTGGACAGCATCATCCAGTTCGGCGCGCTGGACCTGGAGGTCGTCAAAACCGTGGTCGACAAGTTTATCGTCGAGCTGCAGGCGCAGCTGGATGATGCGCGTGTAACGCTCGAAGTGGACGAGGAGGCGCGCGAGTGGCTGGCGTCACACGGCTACGACGAGAAAATGGGCGCGCGCCCGATGGCGCGACTGATCCGCGACAAGTTGCGTAAACCGCTGGCTGAAGCCGTGCTGTTCGGTGATCTGGCGGGTGAGGGCGGACGCGTGGAGGTCACCATCGAAAACGGTGAGCTGGCGATCAAGACCGCGGTGCCGGCCTGACGGGGCACTCCGCGGTCGAGGCCGCAACCAAAAAAAGCCACCCTCGAGGTGGCTTTTTTATCTCCGTAACCGGCCGGGCCGGTCGGATCTCGGCTTAACGAGCGCGGTAGGTGATGCGCCCTTTGGTCAGGTCGTAGGGAGTCAGCTCCACCTTGACCTTGTCGCCGGTGAGGATGCGAATGTAGTTTTTGCGCATCTTGCCGGAAATGTGCGCGATCACCACATGTCCGTTTTCCAGTTTTACGCGGAACGTGGTATTGGGCAGGGTGTCGATCACCTCACCTTCCATCTCAATGTAATCGTCTTTTGCCATGCGGCAGTAACCTTCAAAATATCTTGTTTTGACCTTTACCCCGGCTCTCTCTCCCAATGACAGGGGGCCGCGGCACGACGGGCGAGCATTTTGCACGAAAAGCCACGGCAGGGCAAAGCGCAGGGAGGAATTCACGGCCCGAAGGGGGTATTCAGGGCTTTTTCAGGGCCCAGCGGTTCTCCCTGAGCAGTTCGGTGGGGTGGTACTGGGTCTTGTAGGCCATTTTCTGGCACTCCTCGATCCAGTAGCCCAGATAGAGGCTGGAGAGCCCCAGGCGCCGCGCCCACTCAATCTGGTAGAGAATACAGTA
The DNA here is from genome assembly GCF_039696035.1 of Microbulbifer sp. SAOS-129_SWC. Classification (GTDB taxonomy): domain Bacteria; phylum Pseudomonadota; class Gammaproteobacteria; order Pseudomonadales; family Cellvibrionaceae; genus Microbulbifer. The sequence continues at coordinate 2,333,977 of NZ_CP155567.1, read as the reverse complement.
GCTGCCGAGGCTACGCCGCTCCTCGTCCGGGTCAAAAAAAGTATAGATCGCCGACAGGCCCGCGCTGAGCAGATCTGTAACCGCAACTGCGACCAGGCGGCCGCGCGCACGCACTTCGACATAGCGCGTCGTGCCCCAGGCGCCACCGAGGAAGCTGCGGTACTGCTCGCGGCTGGGCGGGTACATCTCGCCATCGCGGTGGCGGCGTTCGATATAGCGCGCGTACAGCTCGTAGTGCTCATCGGTATCGACGCAATCGACATGGAAGATATCCAGGTCGCGGTTGCGCCGCCAGCAGCGCCGCTGCTTGCGATCGGGTACGAACAGGGCCACCGGGATGCGTGCCGGCACACACGCCTGGCAGCGGGCGCACTGCGGCCGATAGAGATATTCTCCACTGCGGCGAAAGCCCAGCTCAGACAGGCGACTGTAGAGGCGCTGGTCTATCGGCGTCTGCGGATCGACAAACACGGTCGTGGCTTCCCGCTCCGGCAGGTAGCCGCAGGGGTGGGGCACGGTGGCCAGCAGGCGCACGGCATCCAGTTGCGAATACTTAGTCATACGTCCACGTCAGGTTCCAGGGCTGCGGGAAGTCCGACTGTGCAATGCCGGTCTCGAGCAGCTGTTCGAAATCCTCGCGAGGGATCGTCACCGCCCCCAGACTGGCCAGGTGAGGATTTTCAACCTGGCAGTCGATCAGCGGGCAGCCCCACAATTCTAATTGCCGCACCAGGTGGACAAAAGCCACTTTGGAGGCATCGGTGGCGCGGTGAAACATGGATTCGCCGAAGAACACCCGCCCCAGCGCCAGGCCATAGAGGCCCCCGACAAGCGTCTCGCCGCGCCACACTTCGACCGAGTGGGCATGGCCGCGGTGGTGCATCTCGATATAGGCGTCGCGCATGGCGGTGGTGATCCAGGTGCCGGTTTCATCGCGGCGCGGGCCGCGGCAGGCTTCGATGACAGCGGCGAAAGCGCGGTCAAAGGTGACCCGGAATTCGCCACGGCGCAGGGTCTTGCCCAGGCTGCGGCGGATACGGAAGCGATCGGGGAAAACGACGCAGCGGGGCGAGGGGCTCCACCAGAGTACCGGCTGGTCGCTGGAAAACCAGGGAAAGATGCCGCGCCGATAGGCCGCCAGCAGCCACTCCGGCGTCAGTGCGCCGCCGATCGCGAGCAGGCCGTTGGGGTCGTCGAGCGCCAGTGCCGTCGAGGGAAATTCAACCTGTTGGTCGTCAAGCAGTGTCAGGTGGCCCTGAGTGGTTCCGGTCACGTGTCTATCCCCGCGGATTCAGACTCCGAGCATACGCAAACAGAAAGGGCGATCACAAGGATCGCCCCAATATTCCTGCACTGCCCGCGCCCGGCGGGCATGAAGATTACTGTGCGTCGAGGAAGCGCTCCGCGTCCAGCGCCGCCATACAGCCGGTGCCGGCTGAGGTAACCGCCTGACGGTAGATATGGTCGGATACATCGCCGGCGGCGAACACGCCGGGCACGGAAGTCTGGGTCGCGTTGCCGGACAGGCCGCTCTGCACCACGATATAGCCGTTGTTCATCTCCAGCTGGCTCTCAAAGATCTGCGTGTTGGGCTTGTGGCCGATGGCGATAAACACGCCGGACACGTCCAGCTCCTGGGTGCTGTCGTCCTGGGTGCTGCGCAGGCGCGCACCGGTCACACCGCCGTCGTCGCCGAGGACTTCGTCCAGGGTGTGGTTCCAGCAGACATTGATATTGCCGTTCTCTACCTTGTCCATCAGCCGATCCTGCAGGATCTTCTCTGAGCGCAGCGAGTCGCGGCGGTGGATCAGGGTCACTTCGCTGGCGATGTTGGACAGGTACAGCGCCTCTTCCACGGCAGTGTTGCCGCCGCCGACCACGGCCACTTTCTGGTCGCGGTAGAAGAAGCCATCGCAAGTGGCGCAGGCGCTGACGCCACGGCCCTGGAAGGCTTCCTCGGAGGGCAGGCCCAGGTACTGGGCCGAGGCGCCGGTGGCGATAATCAGCGCGTCACAGGTGTAGGTCTCATTGCCCTTGAGGGTGAAGGGGCGCTGCTCGAGATCCACGGATTCGATGTGATCGAAAATGATCTCGGTCTCGAAGCGCTCTGCGTGTTGCTGCATCTGCACCATCAGATCCGGACCCTGCAGGTCGGAGACGCCGCCGGGCCAGTTCTCCACTTCAGTGGTGGTGGTCAGCTGGCCGCCCTGTTGCATGCCGGTGATGACAACCGGCTTCAGGTTGGCGCGCGCGGCATAAATAGCGGCGGTGTAACCGGCCGGGCCGGAACCGAGAATAATCAGTCGATGATGATTGCTGCTCATGGATCACTCTTAACTCAAGCTATGGAAGACAGTGTATTCAGCGGGCGCCTTTTTCACTTCAGCAGCGATTCTCGCCCGCGGCCAATTTTTGATCGGCATAGACTATCAGATTGGCGGCCATCATAGGCGAAAGGCCAGGGGCGACGAAATAGTTTGCCTTAATTTCTATCATTGGCAGGCGCTATCCCGACGTTGCTGAGTCAGCTCGACAAAGCGCCAACAAGATCACAAATCGCATGAAAATAATGTTCTATATTATTGATTTAATTAGACTTAAAGACAGTTAAAGTATTCTCTAGATTGGGCATCTGGTAGCATTTGGGCGGCGTCTGTAGTACATAGTCCGCTGTCGGCAGCGGCAACGGGCCGGCTGGCGCCAGCGAACTGGCGGAGGCCACCCCCGTCTAAGCACCCAGACCACGCTGAAGACTCACAACAGATAAAAGCACCGAGGTAAGCCATTGAAGGCCGATAGCGCGACCGACCAATCCGCCAATGACAGCAGCAGCCTGCACGAATCCCTGATCGCCCGCCTGTTGCGCGAGGGCGCACTGATCGCGCTGCTCGCCGGTGCACTGCTGCTCGCCATCAGCCTGATGAGCTACACCCCGCAGGATCCGGGCTGGTCCCACACCGGCCGTGGCGGCGACATCCACAACGCCATTGGCCCCACCGGTGCCTGGCTCGCCGATGTGTGCCTGTCGCTGCTGGGCTGGATGGCCTACGTCTTCCCGCTACTGATCGGCTGGCGCGCTTTCCGGATCCTGCGCGATCGCAATGCGCGCTTCCACGGGCCGCTGTTTGCGCTGCGCCTCGGCGGACTGGTGGTGTGCCTGGTGGCCGGCGCCGCGCTGGCCACTCTGTGCTTTGCCCAGGCCGAACAGCCGCTGCCGTTCTCCAACGGCGGCATTGTCGGCGCCGCGGTATCCTCGGCAACGGAGTCGAGCCTCGGCTACGTCGGCGCCACCATATTGCTGCTGGCCCTGTTCGCCATCGGCATTACCGTGTTTACCGGACTGTCGTGGCTCAAACTGGCCGACGCCATTGGCCGCAACCTGCTCGGCCTGTTCGCCTGGCTGGGCAGCCGGATGCAGCGCGCGCGCCAGCAGCGCGAGGAAAAGCGTGCCGCCCATGAGGCTATCGTGGTGCGCCGCGCGGCGGTGGAAGAGGAAAAACAGCGCAGTACCAAGCGCTTGCCGCCGAAGATCGAGCCGGTTATAGCCGCCGCCAAGCCCAGCCCGCGCGCGAGTAAGGAGAAGCAGGGCGAGCTGTTCAAGGGCCCGGTCAGCGGCACGCTACCGCCGCTATCGCTGCTGGACGAGCCGGACAAGAACAAGAAAGCAGGATTCTCGCGTGAATCGCTCGAGGCCCTGTCGCGCCTGCTGGAGCTGAAGCTGAAGGATTTCGGCGTAGTCGCCGAAGTGGTCTCGGTACTGCCCGGCCCGGTAGTCACGCGCTTTGAGATACAACCGGCCGCCGGGGTGAAGGTGAGCAAGATCACCAACCTGGCCAAGGACCTGGCGCGCTCGCTGGCGGTGATCAGCGTGCGCGTGGTGGAAGTGATTCCGGGCAAATCGGTGGTGGGCATCGAGATCCCCAACGAGAATCGGCAGATGGTGCGCCTGACCGAGGTGCTGTCGGCGGATGTCTACGACAACGCCAAGTCCCGTCTGACCCTGGCACTGGGCCACGATATCTCCGGCCAGCCGGTGGTGGCAGACCTGGCCAAGATGCCGCACTTGCTCGTCGCCGGTACCACCGGCTCGGGTAAGTCGGTGGGCATCAACGTGATGCTGCTGTCGCTGCTGTACAAGTCCACCCCGGAAGAGGTGCGCCTGATCCTGGTGGACCCGAAGATGCTCGAGCTGTCGGTTTACGAGGGTATCCCACACCTGCTGACGCCGGTGATCACCGATATGAACGACGCCGCCAACGGCCTGCGCTGGTGCGTGGGGGAAATGGAGCGGCGCTACAAATTGATGGCCGCCATGGGCGTGCGCAACCTGGCCGGCTTCAACCGCAAGGTACGCGAGGCCAAGGAAGCCGGGGCGCCGCTGGAAGATCCGCTGTGGCAGCCGGATCCGATGTCCAGCGTGCCGGAAGCCGAGCAGACACGCCCGGAACTGGAGCCGCTGCCGGCTATCGTCGTGGTGATCGACGAATTTGCCGACATGATGATGATCGTCGGCAAGAAGGTCGAGCAGCTGATCGCGCGTATCGCGCAGAAGGCCCGCGCCGCCGGCATCCACCTGCTGCTGGCCACCCAGCGGCCGTCGGTGGACGTGATCACCGGCCTGATCAAGGCCAACGTGCCCACCCGTATCGCCTTCCAGGTGTCGTCAAAGGTGGATTCGCGCACGATTCTCGACCAGGGCGGCGCCGAACAACTGCTCGGCCACGGCGATATGCTGTACCTGCCGCCGGGCAGCGGCGTGCCGGTGCGCGTCCACGGTGCCTTCGTCGATGACCACGAGGTGCATAAGGTGGTGGCAGACTGGGCCCGCCGCGGTGAGCCCAACTATATCGACGGTATTGTCGATGACAGCAACAACAGTATCCCGGTACCGGGCATGCAGACCGACGGAGACGGCAGCGACGATCCGGAAACCGATGCGCTCTACGACGAGGCGGTGGCGTTCGTCACCAAATCGCGCAAGGCTTCCATCTCCTCGGTACAGCGCCAGCTGCGCATCGGCTACAATCGCGCCGCGCGCATCATCGACGCCATGGAGTCCGCCGGTGTCGTGTCGCCAGCGGAGCACAACGGCAACCGCACGGTGCTGGCGCCACCACCGGTCTAGGGCCCGCTGGCGCCACTTGGCGATTCAGGCCGGGTTCACCGGCTGCCAACTAATCTTTAGGGAAACCCCTGAACTGGAATTCTGTTATGAAACCACTTCTGCGCACCGCACTGCTGATTCTGGGCCTGGTCGCTGCCGGCGCCCGGGCCGATGCCACCGACGAGCTGAGCCGCCTGCTGCAGCCGCTCAATTCCATTTCCGGCAAATTCCAGCAGACCCTGACCGACGAGCGCGGCGAAGTGCTGCAAAAGAGCAGCGGTGATTTTTCGGTACAGCGCCCGGGCAAGCTGCGCTGGAAGACCGGCGAGCCTTTCCCGCAACTGCTGGTCACCAACAACAAGAAGCTGTGGCTGTACGACCCGGACCTGGAGCAGGTCACCATCCGCCCGGTGGACAAGCGCATGAAAGACACCCCCGCGCTGTTACTCGGCGGCAAGGTCGAGGAGATCCGCGGCTCATTCGAGGTCACGAGCAAGAAGGGCGCGTATCACCTGAAACCCAAAAATGCGTCCTCACCATTCAAGACCATGGAAATCCGCTTCGCCAAAAACGGCCTGCCGGATTCCATGACCGTACGCGACAGCATGGGCCAGACCACCAAAATCAAGTTCCGCGGCCTGAAGGCAAACCCCAAACTGTCAGCCGCACTGTTTACTTTCAAGCCGCCGGCCGGGACCGATATCATCAAAGATGAGTGACCTGTTTCAAGCCACACCGAGACACCAACCCCTGGCCGCGCGTATGCGGCCCGCATCTCTGGCCCAGTACATGGGCCAGACGCATTTATTGGGGCCGGGAAAACCGCTGCGTGAAGCAGTGGAGCGCGGCCAGTTGCATTCCATGGTGCTGTGGGGGCCACCCGGAGTTGGCAAGACCACCTTCGCGCGACTGCTGGCGGAAGAGTGTGACGCGCGTTTCGCGACTCTGTCCGCGGTGCTCGCGGGCGTCAAGGAGATCCGCCAGGCGGTGGCCGAAGCCGAGCAGGTCAACGCCCAGTCCGGCCGCGGCACCATTCTGTTTGTCGATGAAGTGCACCGCTTCAACAAAGCGCAGCAGGACGCCTTCCTGCCATACGTGGAAGAGGGCACCGTCACGTTTGTCGGCGCCACCACGGAAAACCCCGCGTTCGAGCTGAACAATGCGTTGTTGTCGCGCTGCCGCGTCTACCGGCTGCGCAGCCTCGCCGAGGAAGAGCTGCTCGATCTGCTACAGCGCGCCCTGCGCGAAGACGACGAGCTGCGCCGGCGCGAATTCGCCATTGACGACGCGGTGCTGACCAGGATTGCGAGCGCCGCCGATGGCGACGCTCGCGGCGCGCTGAACCTGCTGGAAATTGCCTGCGACCTGTCGCGGGAAGAGGGCGGTCACCAGGTGATCGACGACGCGGTGCTGGCAGAAGTGCTGAGCGCCGACGTGCGCCGCTTCGACAAGGGCGGCGACTACTTCTACGACCAGATTTCCGCCATGCACAAGGCGGTGCGCGGGTCCGACCCGGATGCGGCACTGTACTGGTTTGCGCGCATGGTCGACGGCGGCTGCGATCCGCTGTATATCGCCCGGCGGGCGGTGCGCATGGCCAGCGAGGATATCGGCAATGCCGACCCGCGCGCGCTGCAGCTGGCATTGCACGCCTGGGATGTGCAGGAGCGCCTCGGCAGCCCCGAGGGCGAGCTGGCGATCGCCCAGGCCATCGCCTATCTGGCCGTGGCGGCGAAGAGCAACGCCGTTTACAGCGCTTACAAAAGAGTCATGGCCGACGTGCGCCGCGACCCCAGCTACGAGGTGCCGGTGCACCTGCGCAACGCCCCGACCAAGCTGGCCAAGAGCATGGCCCACGGTGCCGAGTACCGCTATGCCCACGATGAGCCAGATGCGTTTGCCGCCGGCGAGAACTATTTTCCCGAGGAGATTGCCGAGCGCCGCTATTACCAGCCAGTGCCGCGCGGGCTGGAACTGAAGATCGGCGAAAAACTGGAAATTCTGCGCCAGCGCAATCGCGACAGCGACCAGCAGCGCTACAAAGACGGCAACTAGCCGAATAAGGAGAAATCGATGCAGTGGCTGGCAATCGCCTTCGGCGGCGCAGTGGGGGCGATCATCCGCCACCTGGTAACGATCTGGAGCTTCCCGATTACCGAAGGCCGCTTTCCGCTTGGCACATTGATCGTCAATGTGGTCGGGTCGTGCCTGATCGGTGTCGCCTATGTGCTGATCGCCCAGCGCGCCCTGTTGGGTGAGGAATGGCGGCTGATGCTGATGACCGGCCTGTGCGGCGCACTCACCACTTTCTCCACCTTCTCGCTGGACAGCCTGATCTTGTGGCACAATGGCCAGCCTTTGACGGCACTGGCCTATATCGCAATCAGCCTGATCCTGTGCCTCAGCGCCACCGCTACCACCGTGGCGCTGCTAATGAAGTTTTTTTAACCAATTTCGCGATTTCCGGCCCGCGGGCCCAACCAACCAGCAGTAAGAATACCGAGATGCTCGATCCCAAACTCATTCGCACCCAAATGGACCAAGTTGCCGCGATTTTGAAAAAGCGCGGTATGGAACTGGATACCGCCAAGCTCGAGAACCTCGAAGAGCGCCGCAAGGAGCTGCAGGTACGCACCGAATCCCTGCAGAACGAGCGCAACAGCAAATCCAAGAATATCGGCCGCGCCAAGGCCGCCGGCGAGGATATCGCCCCGCTGCTGAAAGAAGTGGAATCCCTCGGCGGCGAGCTGGACGATGCCAAGCAGCAGCTCTCTGCTCTGCAGGGCGAGCTGGACGCGATCCTGTCCGCGATTCCCAACCTGCTGGATGAATCCGTGCCGGAAGGCGCGAGCGAAGACGACAACGTGGAGGTGCGCCGCTGGGGACAGCCGCGCCAGTTCGATTTCGACATCAAGGATCACGTCGACCTGGGCGCGCAACTGGGTGGACTCGATTTCGAAATGGCCACCAAACTCACTGGCTCGCGCTTTGCGGTAATGACCGGGCAGGTGGCCAAGCTGCACCGCGCCCTGGCGCAGTTCATGCTCGACACGCATATCGAGGAGCACGGCTACCGCGAGGCCAATGTGCCGGTGATCGTCAACCGCGATTCCCTCTACGGCACCTCGCAGCTGCCCAAGTTCGAGGAAGACCTGTTCAAGCTGAACGACGAGCGCGACTTCTACCTGATCCCGACCGCCGAAGTGCCGCTGACCAATTTCTACCGCGATCACATCGTCGAAGACGCGCAGTCGCTGCCGCACAAGTTTGCCGCCCACACCACCTGTTTCCGCTCCGAGGCCGGCTCCCACGGCCGCGATACCCGTGGCATGATTCGCCAGCACCAGTTTGAAAAGGTGGAGCTGGTATGGGCGACACGCCCCGACCAGTCGGAACAGGCACTGGAGACCCTGACCGGAAATGCCGAGACCATCCTGCAGAAACTGAACCTGCCGTATCGCACCGTGGTGCTGTGCGGTGGCGATATCGGTTTTGCCGCGCGCAAGACCTACGATATCGAAGTGTGGATTCCGTCCCAGGACAAATACCGGGAAATCTCTTCCTGCTCGCTCGTCGGCGACTTCCAGGCACGCCGCATGAAGGCCCGCTGGCGCAATCCGGAAACCGGCAAGCCGGAGCTGCTGCACACGCTGAATGGCTCCGGCCTGGCGGTGGGCCGCACCCTCATCGCAGTGCTGGAAAATTACCAGCGCGAAGACGGCAGCATAGAAGTGCCGGAAGTACTGCGCCCCTATATGCGCGGCCAGGAAGTGATCGGCCCGGAATCTGCATAGCATAAAAAGGCGACGAACCTGTCCGGCGCCCGGCGCTGAGGCGCTGACAGCTTCCGAGCGAGACTGCAAACCGGCAGAGGTGCGAACCTCCAGCGCCGCAACGGAGCGGCCGGACCTGACTTAGTCGGAAAAGTGGGGCGAACCTTTGGTTCGCCTTTTTTGTATCCCGGGCGAGCGGTATCAGCCCCAGCGAGTGTACGGCATGCGTTACCTCCCTCTAGCCTTCGACCTCAAAGAGCGCCCCTGTCTATTGGTGGGTGGCGGCGGTATCGCCACGCGCAAGGCGCGCCTGCTGCATAAAGCGGGCGCGCGCCTGTTGGTGCTGGCACCCGAAATCAGCGATGAGCTGCGCCAGCTGGTCAGCGATAGCGGCGGCGAGTATTTCGCGGCGCGCTACCGCGTTGATTTTCTCGACGGTGTTGACCTGGTGATTGCCGCCACCGCCGATGAAAGTGTCAACGCCGCCGTCTCCGCTGATGCCCGCGCCCGGCACCTGCCGGTCAACGCGGTAGATGCACCGGATCTGTGCACCTTTACCTTTCCCTCGGTGGTCGAGCGCGGCCCCATGGCCATCGGCATCAGCAGTGGCGGCGCCGCACCGGTGCTGGCGCGACGCATTCGCGCGCAACTGGAAACGCTGCTGTCGCCGGGCATTGGTGCACTGGCCGAGATGGCCGCACGCATACGCGCGCGGGTCAAGGCGGCGCTGCCGGAGCGCGAGCGCAAGGATTTCTGGGACTGGGTGTTTGCCGGACCGGTGGCGAGCCAGGTGGAAGCCGGCGGTATCGAAGCCGGCGAGCAGACGTTACTTGCCCAGCTGGCCCAGTGGCGTGGCCGCCCGGCTACCCGGGGGGAAGTCTACCTGGTGGGCGGCGGCCCCGGCGATCCGGACCTGCTGACCTTTCGCGCACTGCGCCTGATGCAGCAGGCCGATGTGGTGCTCTACGATCGCCTGGTATCCCCGCAGGTCATGGAGCTGGTGCGCCGCGACGCCGAGCGCATTTACGTAGGCAAGAAAAAAGAATTTCACTCGGTGCCGCAGGACGATATCAACCAGCTGCTGGTGGACCTGGCACGCGAGGGCAAAAAGGTGTTGCGCCTGAAGGGCGGTGACCCGTTTATCTTTGGCCGCGGCGGCGAAGAGATCGACAGAATCGCTGCAGCCGGTATTCCGTTCCAGGTGGTGCCGGGCATTACTGCCGCGTCCGGCTGCGCCAGCTACGCCGGCATCCCGCTCACCCATCGTGATTACTCGCAGTCGGTGCGCTTTATTACCGGTCATTTGAAACAGGGCGAGCTGAAATTGCCGTGGCGGGAACTGGCGGCGTCGGGGCAGACGCTGGTGTTCTATATGGGGCTGACCGGGCTGGAGACCATCTGCCGCCAGCTGATTGCTCACGGCCTGCCGGCGGACACGCCGGCAGCGCTGGTGGAGAAGGGCACCACACCGGAACAGCGGGTAGTGACCGGTGATCTGACCTCACTGCCGCAGCGGGCCGTTTCCGAAGCGGTGGAGGCACCGGCGCTGACGATCATCGGTGGCGTTGTCAGCCTGCACGATAAACTCGCCTGGTACCGCACCCGGCACTGATCACTTTGCGCTGGCGCAGGGTCGCGGGCTTCCACTGCGCTTCACCGGCTGGAGACGAGCGAGCATCTATACTGCAGGGGAAGTCTGCAAGTGGTGCTCACTATGTTGTTGGCGTTGATCCGGTTCTACTGCACTCTTTTTGTGCGGACATTTCAGCCGCGGGAAGATGAAATCCGTCTGCCGGATCCGAACGACGCCCACCGCCGCCGTTACACGCGCCGTTACCGCCTCAAACGCGGCTGGGTCAAGAACCTGTGGATCGGCACTGCGTTGCTGATGCTGTGTTTCCCGTTGCTGCCGGTGGTGCTGGCACTGGGCCTGCTCTCGGCCTTTCTGTCTTTTGCCATTCTCGACGAGACCGCCTAGCCAGCAGGTGGCATTGGCCGCGCGCGACCAACGCACCGTCACCTCAACGCAACGTCAGTTCGTAACGCGTCGCCTGCTTCTCCAGCGGCGACGGATTGCCTTTAACCCAATCCTCATGACCGTTGCCGAAGAAGGGCGACATCGGGTGCGCGCTCTGGCCGGTCGCCATATGGAAGATGGCGCGCTCCTCGTGCCCCGGTGAAACCACCATGCGCTCGGACGCGCCCTTGTCCGGGCCCTGCACCCGCGGCATATGGGTATCGCCGGAAAGCGGCTCGGCCGGCATGGCGGTAAACCAGTTGATGGCGCTCACCGCGCGCGCCAGCGGGTGGTGAATCTGCGCGGTGTTCTGCACCCCCCAGGTCTGTTCGGCCAGCGGACGTCCGTCCTTCGCCATCTCCTGCAACACCTGGTCGAGCGCGGCCATTTTCAGTCCCTGCCACGACTCGTAGTCCGGGTTGAGCAGATTTTTCGGCTCGCGCTCGAGCATCGCCCAGGACGCATATTCGATCTGGCGATTGACCGGGTTGAGGCTAAAGCCCTCCTGGTAACGGCGCATGTAGGTCACCAGCGGCGCCGACGCCAGCTCGATAAACTTCAGGCGGTAATTGCGCACAATGCGGTAGCCGACGGAATCGGCGCTGGCGCGACCGCCCCAGTTCTGCACCTGGGCGCGCACGTCGCGGTAGTTCGCATTGCCGTCGACCAGCTGCATCAGCGCCTGCTGCCAGCGCTGCAGGAATACGGCGCGGTCGTCCAGCTGAATTGCCAGCAGATCCTTTTCGGTGAAGTGATCGCGCGCCATCAGGTCGTCGCGAATCTGCTGCTGGCGCGCGCCGAGTGCGTAACCCTGGTTGCCCATAATCGACAGGAATTTGCCGTCCATGGTGCGTGCGTTGGCGGTCCAGATGCGGTGTGAGGGCGGATCGTAGACGCGCGGCTGCTCGTCTACACCCAGATAGCCGTCCCAGCGGCGGCTGCCGTCGGCCCAGGAAGCGGAGCGGCTGCCATCGAAACCAACCCGCCGCGGAATGGCGCCCGCCACCGTCCAGCCGATATGGCCGTCGCGGTCACCCACCACCAGGTTCTGGTGCGGAATCCCCAGCGCCGGACCGAGGTCCAGCGCTTCTTTCGCACTCTTCACGCCTTCCATGCGCAGCAGGTTGAGGTTGCAGCCCTGGATGTCGTGTGCCACCCAGCGGAACGCCAGCGGGCGGCCCTGGTAATCCTTGCCTACCACCGGGCCCCAGATCGTTTTACGCACCTCCAGGGTGTCGGGCTCCGCGCCCTTCACGGCGATGCGCTCCTCGTCGATATCGAAGTCGCGCCAGCCGTCCGGCGTGCGGTACTGGCTGCCGTCCTCGTTCAGTTCCAGCGGAATCAGGTCGCTCCAGTCGCCGCCGGTATTGGTGAAACCCCAGGCCACCAGGCCGTTGCTGCCGACCACCGCGATCGGACCGCCGGGCAGGGTCGCGCCGCGCTGGTAGCGGTCGGTGCCGGGAATGCGCCAGCTGGCGCGATACCAGATATTCGGCACGGTCAGCCCCAGGTGCATATCGTCGGCGAGGATGGCGCTGCCGTCATCGGTCAGGGCGCCGCCCACGACCCAGTTGTTGCTGCCGATAATCATGTCCTCGCTCGCCATCGGCTGGTAGGCGATGGCGTCGTCACTTTTCAGCAGCGCGGCAACGTCCGTCTGCGGCATGGTCACCGGGCCGCGTGCGTCGCCAATCAACGGCGCATCCCAGCGACCCCCGGCGGGGAAGAAGAAGTGGTAGAGATCGGCCGGCAGCAGCTGTGCCAGTGCCGTGTCGCGCCGTTCGTAGTCGCCGCTGGCGCTCTGCAGTGTGAGGTACATGCTGAACAGGGTCAGCATGCTGTCGGCAGCGGTCCAGGGCTGCGGTTCCTGGCCGAGCAGGGCGTATTCCCACGGTTTGGCTCCGAGATGCTGCAGGCCGTAGTTCACCCCTTTCACGTACTGGGCCAGCAGCTGGCGCTGGGCCGGGGGCATGGCGGCGACATTGCGCTCGGCGCGCTTGCGGAACTGGTGCACGCGCACGGCGCGGTCATGCTTCAGTGCTGCGGGGCCCACGAGTTCCGCCAGCTCACCGGCGGAATTGCGCCGCAACAGGTCCATCTGGAAAAAGCGCTCCTGCGCGTGCAGGAACCCCAGCGCAAAGGCGCTGCTGTTGCGGTCAGTGGAGTCGATCTGCGCCACGCCCTGGGCGTCGCGGCGAATGGTTACCGGCGCCTGCAGCTCACCGGTATCCAACGTGCCCTCCAGAATCGGCAGGCTCTGGCGCATCCACAACCATACGGCGAGCCAGGCTAGCAGCAACAGGGCGGCAACGATGGTGACAATACGGAATAACAGACGGGGAAGGGTAAGGGTGCGTGGCTCGGCCATGGGAACGTCTCAACTGCACATTTATTGTAATCGGTTTAGTTTACCGTGCCATAAGGCAGCAAAAATAGTTACTCAAGGACAAGAATTAGTCACAAAAAATGATTTTCAGTTGAAATAAATGCCAATAGAGTGCACATCAATTATTGCGCGCCACGTAGAACTGACTGGTCACTAGAAAAAAGTCACAACAGGCTTTCCAAGCGGCTCAGGTGATCGTAAGATGGCGCCCAATAACAAAAACAAACACAAATTACATCACGCTTTTCTATAACAACAAACGCGAGGACGCGATGATGCTCGACGCCGATCAGACCGGTAAACACCGGAACTTCCGTTTGACCTTCCTCTCCCAGGCAATCGCTTTTGCCACCGCACTGAGCGGTTCGGCCTATGCTGCCGAAATCGAAGAAGTGGTCGTTACTGCGCAGAAACGCGCCGAAAACCTGCAGGACGTTCCGATCGCCATCTCCGCCTTTACTGGCGACAGTATCAAGAAGATGGGAGCACAGAATCTCACCGACCTGGGTAAAACCACCCCCGGCGTAGAGATGAACAACGACACCACCCTGCAGCCGACCTACAACATCCGCGGCATCCAGACTTCCGACTTCACAGTGGGCTCTGACCCGGCGGTAGCGGTGTATGTCGACGGTGTCTACACCGGCCGCGGTGCCGGCGCCGAAGTGCCGCTGGCGGATATCGAGCGCGTCGAAGTGCTGAAAGGCCCACAGGGGACCCTGTTCGGCCGCAACGCCACCGGTGGTGCGATCCACATCATCACCAAGAAGCCGTTCAACGAAAACCAGGCCGAGGTGAATTTCACCGCCGGCAACTACGGCCGCCTGTCCACCGATGTGATCGTCAACCGCGCGCTGACCGACGACCTGTCGATGCGCGTAACCGCCTCCAGCAACAAGCGCGACGGCTACTACCCGAACGGCGGCAACGGCGCCAATTGGGGCGGCCAGGACACCCAGACTTTCCGCGCGGCGCTGGCCTGGCTGCCGAGCGAGAACACCGAAGTCGTCTGGCGCAATGAATACAACAAGCTGGACCAGAACAGCGCCGTGCGCGTGTCCACTAACAGCGCCCTGTCCTCCGGTGATATGTTCGGCGACGTGAACTTCGATTTCCCCGACCACGAGAAGCGTGACCTGTACGGTTCCTCTCTCACCGTCACGCATGATTTCGACGCCGCTACCCTGACCTCCATCACTGCCTACCGCACCTACAACGCGGTCATTCAGCAGGACGAAGACGGCGAGAACAATCCCGATTACTTCTTCGGTTCGCTCAACGACGACGACGAAAAGTATTTCTCGCAGGAATTCCGCCTGAACGGTGCCACCGATTCGCTCAAGTGGACCCTGGGTGCCTCCTACTCGCAGGAGAAACTGGAGCACACCACCGAGGCCTTCTTCACACCGAGCACCTTCGAGAGCTTTGCGCTGTACACCGCGCTGAAGGAAGATCCGGAATCCCTGATGGCCCTGACGCAGCTGCTGCCGGCCGACATGCAGGGCCCGGTGTCGGCACAACTCGGCCCGCAACTGGCGGCTATTGCGCAGATGGACGACGAGCAGGTTGCCGAGCAGCTGCCGGCGGCGCGGGAAATGCTGCGCGGCTTCGGCCTCGACGGCGTCATGATCGCCAACTTCTTCGGCAACTATATGCTGCCGGGTCTGGTTCAGCAGGCCACCATCAACGGCACCATGCCGCAGTTTATCGGTAGCTTCGACTGCGGCGGGCAACTCGCGTCCGGCGATCAGATGGCTCTGCGGCAGTGCCTGATGATGGGTGCCAGCGCGTTCGTGCAGGGTAAAGACCCGAGCTGGCGCGAGAGCGTGAAGAACACCGGTGACTACCGCTCCGCAGCCGTCTATGGCGATGCCACCTGGTCAATTACCGACGCCCTCGACCTGACCATGGGCCTGCGTTACACCCAGGACAAGAAAGACTTCTCCATCGATACCGCTTACCAGAACGAGCTGTACGGCATTCCGTTCGGTATCGCCTTCTTCAGCGGCGGCAAGCCGATGATTTCCGAGACGCCTTCCGATACCTGGTCCGACCTGTCTGGCCGCGCAGTCCTGAACTACCGCTGGAATGACAGCGTCATGACCTACCTGTCCTGGGCCAACGGCTTCAAGGCGGGCGGCTTCAACAGCCTGAACTACGGCGCCAATATCGAAAACTCTTTCGACCAGGAAAACGTCACCAATATCGAAGCGGGCCTGAAGTCCAACCTACTCGACAACCGCCTGCAGCTGAACGCCGCGCTGTTCAGCTACCAGTACGACAACCTGCAGGAGCTGAGTCTGATCGGTTTCCCGATCCCCAGCTACAACCTGCGTAACGCCGATGCCGAAGGCAAGGGCGGCGAACTGGAAGTGCTGTGGGCGGCCACCGATGGCCTGCTGATCGGCGGCAACTACTCGCACCTGGAAACCGAGTACACCCGCTACCAGGTGATCACTGCCGCCGGCGAGACCGCCGCGGACGACCGCACTGGCCAGCCGCGCGTCGGCACCCCGGAGGACAAGTTCAACCTGATGGCGGAATACACCATCGACCTGAATTCCGGCGCCAACGTGGTATTGCGCGGTGATTACAACTGGACCGGCGAGCGTGTCGGCACCATCACCGATGCTTCCCTGGTGATTCCGGATTACCAGCTGCTGAATGCGCGCATGTCCTTCAATAGCGCAGATGACCGCTACACAGTATCCGGCTGGGTTCAGAACGTTACTGACGAGGAAGTGGTGGGCAGCTACGGCGGCCCAGGTGAAGCCATCGGTTCCAATACCGGGTGGCGTTTCGCGCCGCGCACCGTTGGTGCCGACGTTACCGTACGCTTCTGATATACTGTTCGAACTGGCGGGCCGGTAATCCGGGCCGCCGACACTGACACCACGTCAGTGATGATGAGAATGGGGTCGGCTCTGCCGGCCCTTTTTTTATGCCATTCTGAATAGCCGTGTATTACGACGCCAATTGCCCGCGTAACGCTGGCAAAGTCATAGGATTCCCACCAAAACTGCGTATCATCAATTGAAATACAACGCAGTCACCGACCTATGACGACACTGGCCGGAAAGGTAGACGGAGAGGTAGATACAGACAGCCACGCGGAACTGCTCGCCCGCTACCTGCGCATCCGTTCGCAGACGGAGCGCCTGGTGGATCCGCTATCGGCTGAGGACATGCAGCTGCAGTCGATGGCCGACGCCAGCCCGAGCAAGTGGCATCTGGCGCACACCAGCTGGTTTTTCGAGACATTCCTGCTGCGCCCCAATGTGGCCGACTACCGCCCCTACGATCCCGACTTCCACCACCTGTTCAATTCCTACTACAACAGCCTCGGCACACCGTTCCAACGCCCACAGCGCGGCCTGTTATCGCGCCCCGACCTGGAGTCGGTATTCGCCTACCGCGACAGCATTGACCGCCAGATGGTGGAGCTGCTCGAGGCGGGGTTCTTGCCCGCGTCAATCGGAAAGCTGGTTGCCCTGGGGCTCAATCACGAGCAGCAACACCAGGAACTGCTGCTGACCGATATCAAACACGCCTTTTCCATCAACCCGATACTGCCGGCCTACAGCGACACCCGCGGCGACGACGACCCGGCTGAAACTGCGGCACCGCTGTCGTGGCTGCCAATCGCCGGCGGGATACAGCGTATCGGCAGCGAGGGCGAGCATTTCTATTTCGACAACGAGGGCCCGGCGCACGAGCAGCTGCTACAGGATTTCTGTATCGCCTCGCGCCTGGCCACCAATGGGGAGTACCTCGAGTTTATCCGCGACGGTGGCTACCGCGAGCCACGCCTGTGGCTGTCCGACGGCTGGGCGCAACTGCAACGCGAGAAGCGCGAATCGCCGCTGTACTGGCAGCAGAGGGAAGGGCAGTGGTACCAGTTCACCCTTGCCGGCCTGGAGCCGTTATGTCACGGGGAGCCCGCCTGCCACCTCAGTTTCTACGAAGCGGACGCCTTCGCGACCTGGGCCGGGAAACGCCTGCCGACGGAATTCGAATGGGAAGTGGCCGCCTGCCAGCTGCGCCGACCGGATCAGCTCGCCGGCGCCAACCTGCTGGAAAAAGGCAACTTCCGTCCACTGGCTGCCGGCCCCCAGCAGCAGTTTCTCGGCGACCTGTGGGAGTGGACATCGAGCGCCTACCTGCCGTACCCCGGCTTCAGGCCCAGCGCCGATGCCGTAGGCGAATACAACGGCAAATTCATGTGCAACCAGAAGGTGCTGCGCGGCGGTTCCTGTGTGACCCCGGCGGACCATGTCCGCATCAGCTACCGCAACTTCTTCTATCCGCACCAGAACTGGCAATTTACCGGCATTCGCCTGGCAGGAGACACCCTATGAACCTGGCCGTGAAACCACCGCACGCGCACAACCGTGAAACTGCCGAATTTCTGTCTGATGTGCGCGAAGGCCTGCGGCGTACACAGAAAACCCTGCCGTGCAAATACCTTTACGACGAGAGCGGTTCGAAACTGTTCGAGCAGATCTGCGAGCTGCATGACTACTACCTGACCCGTACCGAAGCGGCAATTTTTTCCAACCACCTGCCGGAAATGACCACCGCCATCGGCGCGCACGCGCTGATCATCGAACCCGGTGCCGGCAATTGCGAAAAAGCCCGGCCACTGCTCGCGCAGCTGCGGGATCCCGCCGGCTATATGCCGATGGATATCTCGCCGGAAATCCTGCTGGCCGCCAAGGCAGATATACAGGCACACCTGCCAGCGCTGGCGATCACCGCAGCTGTGGGCGACTTCACCAGCCCGCAAGTGTGGCAGACACTCGAGCGTCCCCCCGCGGAAAAGCAGGTCATTTTCTTTCCCGGCTCCACCATTGGCAATTTCGATCCGCAGCAGGCTCGGCAACTGCTGCAATCTTTCGCCGAGCAGTTACGTCCCGGTGACGGCCTGCTGATTGGCGCCGACCTGGACAAGGACGCCGTCGTGCTCGAGCGGGCCTACCACGACAGCGAACACGTCACCGCCCAATTCAACAAGAACCTGCTGGTGCGCATCAACCGGGAACTGGGCGGTGATTTTGACCTGTCGCGGTTTGCCCATCGCGCTTTCTACCATCCGCTGCGCCAGCGGGTGGAAATGCACCTGGTCAGTCTGTGCGCACAGACAGTCACGATTGCCGGACAGCCGTTCAGTTTTCGCGACGGCGAGACCATTCATACCGAAAACAGCCATAAATACCCGCTCGAGGACTTCCGCCAACTGCTCGCGAATACCGGTTTTAGAGCGGTGAACTACTGGAGCGATCCCGAGCAATATTACGCGGTGCACTATGCGGAAGTTCTATAAACCCAGCGTCGCCACCGCAGTCTTGGTGCTGTTGCTGGCGGCCTTCCCCGTACTGGCAGATAACGATGTCGGAAAACAGGGCGACAATGCGCTTGTCGTGTACAAAAACCCGCTGTGTTTCTGTTGCAGGAAATGGATGGCGCACCTGCACAAGGCCGGCATCCGGACTCGCACGGACAACAGCGTGCATATGGGCGAGATCAAGGGGCAGTGGGGCGTACCCGCAGGGATGCAGAGTTGCCACACCGCGGTGTGGCAGCAGAAGTATGTGTTCGAGGGCCATGTTCCGGCGCGCCTGATTCGCCAGTACCTGAGCGATCCACCCGAGGGCAGTTTCGGGCTCACGGTACCGGGAATGCCCAAGGGCAGCCCCGGCATGGACGACGGCGGTGAGTTTGAACCCTACAATGTGTACCTGCTGATGCGCGGTGGCGACTACCGCTTCTACACCCGCGTGACCGAGCGCGAATCCCGCTAAGGCATGTCGCGCGGCCCGGCGCTCATACCCGGGCCAAACCGCGCTATGGCAGGTATCGCAGTGCCATCAAACAAGCCGCTTTACAGACAGAACATTGCGTTCGACGCAGGGCTTTCGTTTTGCCCCCAACCTCAGTATCTTGCCCGCTCAAGTAGCCGGATCCATCGCATGATTGAGAAGTTTTCCCCCGCTATCGGCCTGGGCAATTGTCACCTGCAGACCATCTTTTCCCGCCTTCACCGCCCCAAGCCCTGGGTGCGCACCGAATGCCATTGGCACTACACGCTCGACGGCGACCGCCTGGGCCTGCACCTGCCACGGCCGCTCCGCGACAGCGCTGAACATCCGCTGGTGCTGATTCTTCACGGCCTCGAGGGATCGGTGGAATCCCCCTATGCACAGGGGCTGATGGCGGCACTTCTAGAGCGCGATTACCAGGTGGCGGTGATGCACTTCCGCGGCTGCGGCGGTGTGCCCAACATGTTGCTGCGCGCCTACCACAGTGGCGACAGCGAGGATCCGCGCTGGCTTGCCGGCGAACTGCGCAAACAGTTACCGAATACACCGATGATGGCCGTGGGCTATTCGCTCGGCGGCAATGTGCTACTGAAGTGGCTCGGCGAAGACGGGCAGGGCAGTCCGCTGAGTGCGGCGGTGGCAGTGTCCGCGCCAATGGATCTGCATGCCTGCAGCCGGCGTATCAATTCCGGCCTATCGCGCTTTTACCAGCGTCACCTGCTGAAGAGCCTGAAGAACAGTCTCGAGCAGAAAGCGCGGGACTCCAGTCTCGCGGACGCCATGCCCAATCTGAAGGATCCACGCAACTTCCGCAATTTTCGCAACTTCGATGATGCTTTCACGGCGCCGTTGCATGGATTCCGCGATGTCGACGACTACTACACCCGCGCCTCCAGCAAGCCGCTGCTAAAAAATATCGCCGTGCCGACACTGATCATCCATGCCGTCGATGATCCTTTTATCTGCCCGAGCGCCATTCCCACTGCAAAGGAAGTCAGCCCCAATGTAGAGCTGGCTATCAGTGCCCACGGGGGCCATGTCGGCTTTATCGCCGGGAGTCTGTGGCGGCCAGAATACTGGCTGGAACAGAATATCCCCGACTACCTCGACAAATTCCGGGGCCAGCAGTGACCCGCAAACATGTCGGCAAGAAACCGGTTCAGACTGCGCCTGCAAGCGGCGTCAGCGAAAAGCGGCCATAGGCAATAAAGACACAGATTGCCGCCACTACCAGCCAGTAGGTTATCTGGCCAAAATTGACCGTTCCCGAGAAAACATTGAACAGGGTAAAGAGCAGCATCTCGGCGGCAATACACAGCGCCGCGATGGGCACCAGAAATACCAACGGTTTGTAGAACGCCGGCACAATCAGGCCCAGGCCGCACAGTAACTCAAACCCGGCCAGCGCCAGCCAGGCGCTGTGGGGGATGGCGCTCAGGGTGGGCAGGGTTTGTTCCGAGTTGGAAAATTTCCACACGGCGCCCACAGCGGTGTGCAGGGCAAGCAGGGCCTGTAGAATCCACAAGAAAATACTCATCAATCCATTCCTTTGTTGAACGTTTTTCAGCGGTCGTGTGAGACCGGAGGCGTAAAAAACTAATCCTGTCGTTCCAGCAGCGTGTCCAGTGACATGAAAAATGTCCGCCAGCCCTGCTTGGCCCCCTGATAGGCCTGTTTCTGTTGTGGATGGAAACCGCGCTGCTCCATACGTAGAAGCGTGCCGCCAGCGGCCGCAGTGAGCGTAAAGGTCACCACACTCTCGAGATTGAATGCCGCTTCCTCGTGTTCGTGGTTCCACGTGTAGGACAGCGTTTTGTGCTCCTCCACCTCAAGTACCTCGCAATCGAGCACGCCGCCCCAGTCACCTCGCAGCTTGAATGTGTGGCCCACAGCGGGCACAAAATCATTTTTCATCAGCCACTCCTCGATCAGGTGCGGCTGGGTCAGGGCGCGCCAGAGCTTTTCCGGCGGGTAGGGGAACTGGCGCTCGACCACAACTGAACGCAGATCCATCGCGGTTTCATTCATTGATCCATCCTTTTGAGCAGGTCTTCGAGGTCGTCAAACCGCCGCTGCCAGAAAGCGGTCATTTCCGTGGTCCAGTCGAGCAGGGGAGATAACGCTGCGGGCTGCGCGCTGTAGTGGGTCTGGCGCCCCTGGTGGCGATCGCGCACCAGTCCGGCCTGCTTGAGGACCCCGAGGTGCCTGGACACGGCTGGCTGCGAGACGCCGGCCAGCGCAGTGAGTGCGCCGACGGTCTGCTCGCCATCGCGACACAGCTGTTCAAACAGCGCGCGCCGCGTGGGGTCGGCGAGCGTTTTGAAGAGCAGGTCCCGATTGTCTGTGATCATCAATCCATAACTCCCTGGTTATCAATTAAAGTATAACCATGGAGTTATGGATTGATCAAGGGGAGAGGCGGTAGCGATTGGCGGGAAACCGATCATCGTTGGATTTGCCAATAATCAGCCGGTCAGCAGGCCACCGGGGTAACGGTTTGGCAGCCTGCTGGCTCGATCTTCTACCATATTCAAATATTCAGGTGCCAGGCGCACAGACCCTATGCGCCCGCCGGATCGTCTTCTACACGTAACGCTGATAAGTCCAGTTAAAACGGATAGCCTCCAGTGCGGTATCGGACTGGTAGCCCTCGATGCTCGTAAGCGCCGCATTAACACCCTGCGGCGCGAGGGCAATAAAATAATTGCCCCCGGATCCACCGGTACCGATTTCCCGGCCGAGATTGGTGCGAAACACCAACTGATTCATCGCACCGCCGGCACCGCCGAAAACCCCGACAATCGCTTCATTTTCTTGCAAATCCCAGCGATGGGGCTCGCCGCTAGCGGGGCTGCCGTGGACCGCCCCGGGCTCACCACCGTAAATCATCTGGATTGAGTCGATCAGGTCTCCTGCGCGGACCACCAGGCCAGTCACTGGCGCACTCGGATCGTCACTGAATGGCGTATCGGACGGGTTATTGTCTGACAGGAGCAGGCTATGCACCTGCTGAGTTTCCTGAGTGGGCACCTCGGTATTATCGGGCGAAAGATATTTCCACAACTGAACAGGTCCCAGCAAAGCATCGAGCTGAATAGTGTACTCATTCTCCACATAGCTTCGGCGCCATGCGAGTGCCTCATCGGCGGGGGATTGTCCAGAGTAAGAGGGAGATTGATAATTGGCGGCAGGATCCACCACATAGTAATTGCTGCCCTCTGTTACTACCTGAATCTGGTCCAACCGCCAGGCCAGGGCGTCACTGGCCCCCTGCTGGGCCAATCGGGTGAAGCTCTCGATATGTTCGATAACGGAGCGGCGATGCATTTCCGCGTCCGGGTCGGATTCCAGATAGATATCCTCGTAAAACAGCGCCTGTTCCCGCAGTACGATCAACATGATGGTACTCATGGGGATCATATAAATTAACGTGCTTGCGGGGTTGTCCCGATCCACAAAGTAGGGCTCGTCTGTGCGAAGCTCGGTAAGCAGCGCAGAGAACAGACTCCCTTTCTGGCTGGTGCCATAGGCAGTCTCGTTGTAGACCAATAAAGCCCGGTAGAGGCCATCGAGCGTGTCGGTTAAATACTGAGCCTTGATCTGGTCAACCAGGCTGGCTAGTAACGCATTGATATAGAGTTCGATGCTGTTCCATACCTGCATCGGCGATTCCGGATTGGGCCACAAAGCACCCACCAGCCCCTTCAGCGCGGCGCCAACCGTCGGCACGGTTCCGGCGATACCGGCCACCAGAGACTCCAGCGACGCGCTTACGTTCTGTTCCTCCAGGCTCAGCAGGGTCTGCACATTCGCAGCATCTGGTATGCTCGGCTCCCAGCCTTGTGGCTGTGCATCGAACACTTCCAGGCTCTCCAGTGTCGACATCGCAAATCCATCACCAAAATTCTGGATCAGGGAGTTGGGGCCAAGGCTGACAGGTTCGCCGTCGAAATTTTCCGTGGGGTAGAGCCTCACCCAGGTTGATGGCCCGGTGGTAAGCGACCAGGGTACCCCTGTGCCGCCCCATAGGGAAAAAGTGCTGGCGTCGCCCGGCCCGTTGATTCTGGTCGGGTAGTCGCTGCTAAACCGGGGGGCGCCGTAAAAGCGCACCCAACACTCGCCGGGGGCATTAATGTCAGATACCGGCCACCAGATCGGACGCTGGTCAAACAGGCGAAAGCTATTGGTGTTGTCGCCCATGCTGTAGTCATCGAGATTTGGATAGGCCGAATTCGGAGGAACGCGCAGCACATTTCCCGTGTAGTTCTTGTCACGATACAGCTCTAACCAGCTGGACGATCCGGTCTTGAGCGAGTCCACCTGGTCGTCCAGGCCTTTGTCCAGGCCATTTGGATTATCAAGCTCATAGTCATCCATATTGGGGACATTATTTACCCCCTCAAACTTCAAGGTTCCTTTCTCGTAGTCCGGGTTTTCCCAGAACTGAACCCAGCAATTGGAAGTTTCCATTTTCCTTCTCCTTGGAATGTTACTTTCCGATTTTCCTTTCGACTAGTTGGCGATCCCACTCGATTTAGCCACAATTTTCCGCGCATAAGAAGTGATAAAACGGAGCGACAACGAATTTTTGCAGCTTAAATTATTGGATTTTTTTTGAATACAATCGAAAGCTCTAAGAAAGAGTCAACGCTATATAGGCGTTGATTTTCGATGAGCGACTACTTATAGCAGAGTTCAATTTACACTACGACCTTTACCACTTCGTGCACGCACTCGATTTTCAGTCTGCACGTACACGCTGTCGGTTGTGGCCATACTGGAATGCCCCAGATCTTCGGACAGGTCCTTGAGCGCGCGACCGCGTTCGACCTCCAT
The DNA here is from genome assembly GCF_039696035.1 of Microbulbifer sp. SAOS-129_SWC. Lineage (GTDB taxonomy): Bacteria > Pseudomonadota > Gammaproteobacteria > Pseudomonadales > Cellvibrionaceae > Microbulbifer. Next base: position 2,310,042 of record NZ_CP155567.1, on the reverse strand, counting down.
GCTGGCGCCGGTGTGGCGCAGCCAGTGGGTGGAAGCCTCTTTGAGTTTACGCGCCTTATCTTCGCCCTCAACCAGGCGCATCTCGTCATAGGCTCGATCAAAGACCTGCTGGACGATGCGGGTAAGTTGGCGCGATGTCATACCGCCGCGGCCGCGAACTTTCTCCACCAGCGGCTCATTTTCTCCTGTCGACGGCAGCGGGCTGAGGCCGCGGTAGGCGCGATAGCGCTTGAGATAGCCGATAAAGCTGTCCGGCACTGTGGTATCACGCAGTTTACGCCCCTTGCCGAACACCTTGAGCCACCAGTTGCCATCTGAATCCTGCCAGAAATGACTCATGACCGGTGTCCAATTCGGGCGCTCGGACAGCTCGGAAATTCGCAGAAACAGCGTCTTCAGCGCGCAGATCACAAACAGGCTGCGCTCGTAGATCGGATCCTCATCGGCCATCTGCAGCGCGGTGTTGAACACGTTCCGCCATTGGGATTCCGTCAGTCGGCGGATTTCCTTGACCTGGGCATCTCTGATGAAATGACGGCAATCTGCCTTGGCAATCTGCGCAGGATTGCCGTACAGGTACTCCTCATTCATCAGATATTTATAGAAGGCGATAATTCCGGTAAAAGTGGCCGTCAGGGTCTGTTGTGAAGGGCGGTACTTTTTCTTGTCCGGCTTCTTATCCGACTGCTTGTCCGCAGTGGACTCGACAGTGCTCTTTTTGGGGAGCTTCAGCCTGAACGGCGCCCAGGCCTTGTTCTGGACATGGCGGCCATTGTTGAGCACGAACTTGTCGGTATTGGCAAGGCAAATCCAGGATTCCGGTGGCTGCCAGCAGAAATCGGCATACTCGAGGATATCCGCCTTGCGCAGGCGCTCCATGGGAGTACCTTTGATCAGGAACACCCACAACAGGAAACGCTCGGTTTCATTGCGAAAGCGCGCAAAGGTGTGCTCAGACTTGTTGCGGCCGGTGTAGCGCAAAAACTCCTGGCCCCAATGCCAGTGCGACAGCCACCAGGATTCACCGGACTCGAGCAGCGCCTTGATCTCCGGATAGTCGCCAAAGCGCAGATCCTTGAGTTCGCGATAGGTCGGGTACAGCGGCACGGGTCTGGGGATAGCCATAAAGAAGCCTGAAGTCCGGTTTTGAGCGGGAAAGCCCATAATAACCGCCCTAACCCATATTGTCGAATACTAAACAGTATTGGACATAACAGAGCCACTTTTCGCCCTGCCCGGATCAATTCGATTATAAAAATCAAGCGGGCATTCTGGACTGTAGCGCACAATTCAACCTTTTTGCTCAATCACCCGCCGCAATGAGTATTTTTTACTCTTTTTAATAACATTTGGCTATATATGCGATTTCTGCGAATTTACTTCAAATATCGCGGGTTACAGGGGGAAAAATCCAGCCTAACCCGATATCGCCCATAAAAAAAGGCGGGCTGCAGCCCACCTTTTTGTTTGTGATTTTTGACGTACAGCCCTATTTGCGGCGCTTCCTGGTGCGACGCTTGCGGGCCGATGCCAGGCCACCTAGGCGGCCGAGTTTCACCGCGCAGGTGTTTTTGCGTTTTGCGGGTTTCTTGCGTGTTGCCATTACTTAAATACCTTGTCGAGTAGTCGGTTTACATCGCGGCGCAGGCTGACGATATCGGCCCGGATCGCGGCCCAGGCGGCGCCGGCACCGGCAGCCGCAGAGAGGAAGGTTCCCAGGTCAAAATCGTTCACTGCTTGCCCCGCCCTTTGATCAGGTTGTAAATGCCACCAGGTGCGACGACAGCGCCGAGGGACAGCGGGTCTATGTCGGGGTGCAGGTGCAGCAGAAGCGCGCCCACGCCCAGGGAAAACACGCTCAGGAGCTGGCGGCCCATCTTGTGCACGCCGTCGATCCAGGGGACGGTTTTCGTCTGTAGCTCGAGCTGGTAGCTCTGCTCCTGCAGCTGCTTGAACCGCTCCCGCGTCTGCTCCAGGGTCGCGCGCAGTTCCGCGCGCTTGTCCTTGTCCACGACGAACTGGTCAACGATATCGAGGCCCTTGTCGATTGGGCTGATCCAATCGGTAAGTTTTCCGAATAGGCTCACTTCAATTTGCTCCCGTTGTTGCTGGTGTCGATGATGGCGAGGCCGGGGTTGCCGCTGGCCTCTGCGGCGCTAGTGCCAAGGAACAGTTCGGCGTCGCCCGGGTGGGTGACTTCGTATATCCAGGAACCGAGCGAGAAATCGTTGTTGTCGCTGCCGTCGTTCAGCACGTCGCCCACGGCGTTGACAGCGCTATAGGCGAGGTTCTGGTCGCTGGTGGGCGTCAGGGCTTTGGCGGCGTCCGCGCGCTTGCTGTACAGCCACACAAGGCCGGCGGCGGCCAGCAGGGCCAGCACCATCACGCCGTCGATTTTGACCTGCGGGAACTTCACCGTTACGCCCTCGCCAGCTCGATGGCCTGCGCGATCAGGGCATCGCTGTAGGGCTGCTGGCCGTTTTCGTGCAGGACGATAGCGGCGATCAGCGGCAGACGGTGGACGGGCTGCAGCTGCTCCTGGGGCGCGACGCCGACGGCGCTGGCTACATGGGCAATGTACGCCGCCGTATTGTTTTCAATATCCGGCGCCCAGCGGTCGATAATGCCCGCCACAGTATTGATGCCATATTTGCTCCGGTAGGTGTCCAGGGTGCGCGACAGCGCGCGCAGGCCGTAGAGCGGTGATTCGAATACCAGGTACCGGCCATCGTCACCGGTGGCGCCCTGCCAGGGCTCGCCGGCTTCGATATTGCCGGGGTTGTTGTTGCGGATGCCGCGGGGGCGGGTGTCTTCGGTCATGTCGATTTCATCCTGTGAGATGTTTGGTTCAGGGGTCGCGGCGCGGGCGCGGGTGCTGAACAGCAGCGCCGCGCCGGCTGCGAGGGTTACCAGGGCGGCGACGGCGGTGCGCATTAGTCGAAAATGTCCGGCAGAACCTTAAATGTCATGGTTGAACCATCCAAAACGGCGAGGTCTGGAACGCTGACGCTGCGTCGACTAAAAGTCTGCGTGCCGGTGTCCACCGTCCGGACAACGTCGCCATTGTCATAGGCATAGCCCGTTAAATAATCCGCGTAGTTGCCGAACTGGTCGCCAAGTACGAACCCGGCCCAATCATAAATAACAGCGTCCCCCACTCGCGTGGTGACAACCGAAATGGGGTCCAGAACGCGCTTTCTAACAATGGTCGCGGCGTCGCCCGGCCTTTGGTGGTAAAGCTCCGCATAGCTTGTGACATTCTGAAATTCCGCAATGCGGTATCTAGCATCCGAAAAAGTGACAACGCCCCGCGAACAATCGGGAGTCAGAGCCCGCCAGACTTCAGCGCTGCGGCCAGAGTCGTGCGACATTTCTGAATTGACATCGCCGGTTTTTCTCTCGAAAACTCCCGCGTCGTTTACGTGGTACTTTTTCCAAGCGCCTACACCGGTTACGTAATGGTCATAGATCATTACCTCACCGTTACCCAGGTGCAGGAAAACATCTGCACCGCCGTTGCTCTGCTCGGGGCTGTCGAGGTAGGGAGTCAGATCAAGTTCGACCTTAATGTCGGTGCCATCAGGCGCGCAACTATGCACCGCTTTTCCGCTCCCGTTAAGCGAGTACAGGCGACCTTTCCACCACATTAACCCATAACGGGTTGTCGCAACATACGGGCCGAATGTATTGACCTGAGAAAGCGCCCCGGAAGGTGTGCCCCCAATTTGTCCCGCGAAAATCTGTCCGCTTGATCCCTTTGTGTATACAACACCGTATTCGTTAATCGCCATTCCCGCACTGCCCCACAATGAACCGATGCCCCCGTAGTGCTTAATAAAAGTGCCGGTCGCCTGATAGGGGTCTATTACGCTGATAGTGTTATCGTCATAGAGCAGATAAAAAAGGCCATTGAAAATACAGGCCACCCCATAGGAAACGTCTTTAACACCGGTTCCGGTCCAGTCAGCAGTGTCCGCTGTAATCACTGTCTCACCCACCGACAACGCCCCGACTTCGCGCTGGTAATCGGTGGGCAAACTGTCAGCGGTGCCGCGTGCGGCAGTTTTTACGTACGCCGATATATTGACCTGACCGTCAACAATCACCTTGTTATAGCTGCCCTCGCCCACTACAAACACAACCGACTGATCGGCGGGGCCGGTGTTTTTTGCCTCGAATGAAGAAAATGCCGGCTCGTTGTAGTTGCTGCGCGGAATACCGCGAGATTCACCGGGGTCCATCTTGACGGTCTGGCCGTGGATGGTTACCTCAACCGGGAACGCCGCCTCTTTCAGGAATACAAAATCACCCGGCGCGCGCACGTTGGTATTGACACCGGCTTTCAGAAAAATAGGCTCGTCGCCATTGCTCGCGCTCATTTAATCACCTTGGACAGATACGGAATGGTCAATACAAAAATCAGTACCAGGGCGCCCCATTTGATGAGTCCCTGGGAAAGCTGGCCGTCTTCGCTGGTATTGGCGGAGCGGGCAAAGCTCAGTACCTGGGACAGGCCATCGCTGTAGTTCTGCGCATTAACGGCACTGGCGGTGCTTACCTGGTCAATCGCATGGTTGGCGAGTTCCTGTTGCGACAGGATCGCCGTTTCACCGAGGCCCAGGGCACCGTTTAGCGCGTCGCTGCCAAACGACAACGCCCCCTCTAGCGAATCATTGGAATAGTCGAGCGCGGCAAGGCTCAATTCCTTACCGGCCGACACTGCCCCCTGGTCAGTGGTATTGATTGTGAGAGTACCGCCAACGTCGCCACCGATGCCGATTGCGTTATCAGCGAGGTCTTGCTCGTTGATGCGGTTATCGGCTGTCGTGGTGGTGTAGTCGTTGGTGATATTTTCGTTTTTGGTGGTTTTCTTGGAATCGAAAAAACCCATATCAGCGCCCCCGGAAAAACAGCCAGGCAATCACCACCACGGCCAGCAGCAACAGCGGATTGGTGAACACCTTTTCCACTGCGCGGCCGGCCGCGTTGGGGTTGCCACCCAGGCCTATATTTTTGGTGCCGGTCGAGCTGGTGGCAGTCGTCGCTGACTGATCCGTGACGCCAGAGGAACCGGAAAAGCCACCCCCGCCGGTATTCAGCAGCGCCAGCGGATTAGCCACCTTTCGCCCCCTTGAGCACGGCCCACGCGATAAACGCCACGACCGACAGCGTCAGAAGCGACCGGTTGAAGGTCAGGCCGGCGATCACCACATTTTCAGAAGCGCCGCCGCCCTGCACCTGGGGATCTGGGCCGCTGACCGGGCTGACGGTCGCGTTTACGTCCGCGATCCGCGCCGGGGAGCCGTTGGCGACAGCGCCGGTATTCGGTGCCGTGGTGGTCGCCACTTGACCGCCGGCGCTGCCGAACTCCTTTTGCGCGTACAGGTCGAGCCCCTTATCCAGGAACCCGAAAACCCCATCTGTGATGGTTCCCACGGTGCCCCCTTATCGGCCCATTACGCCGATGGTTTCCAGCAGTGCGGTCACGTTCATGGCTTCGGACGCATCGAGCTTGATGCGGAAGTCCTGAACGCCGTTTTGCACCACCTGTCCGGTTTCCTGATCCACCAGGGATAGCGGAATAGTGTTGCCACCGAAGCCGAGTTCCTCGGTGTCGATGCTCCAGTATCCAGATTGCGGCACGCGCTTGCCGTTTTTCTGCTTGCGCTGGTTGCGGGTGGTGTTGCGCTGCCACTCCGCGCGGTTCTCGCGCCACACTTCGGCGCCGTCGATCTGACCGGTGGACGGAATGAAAGTGGCGCGCTGCAGCAGCAGGCGCTCCGGGACATTCTTGTCGAAGTCGGAGATCGTGAACCAGCCGGCACCGGCGGTGCTGCGGTCTTCGCGGTGGATGTACGGAATCAGGCCCGGGCCACCGGCGACCGGATCGGACATTTCGGCATCCAGGCTCAGGGCAACCGGGCCGGCCGCGCCCGAATCCACTTTCACCTCTAGCGTGAACGTTTTGATGATGTTCCCGGCCTTGTCGGCGACGCCGGTGTTAATCGCGGTGGATTCCATCTGTTCGCGCTGCAGCAGGCGCTGGCGGTCGAACGGAATGTGCAGTACACCGGCGGCAGCTTCCAGGCCGAAATATTGGTTCAGCGCGTCGCGCTGGGCACCGCTGAAGGTCTGAAAAACCTTGCCGTTCAGCTTTAGGGTGAACTCCATTTCGGCCAGGGTGCAGCCGGAATAGGTCAGGTCACAGCTGTGATAGCGGCGACCGATCGGCATCTTGATCAGACCTTTCTGCCCTTTGCCGACGCCCTCAAAGCTCGGCATTTCCAAATCGATACGCATGTCGCGGCCTCTTACTTGAGCGGGTTTTTAGTGTTGGGCACAAACTTGTTGATCAGCACGATGGCGACCAGGGTCATTGCCACAGTGATCAGGCGGGTCTTAGAGAACATTGTTTCTCTCCAGTTGACGGATAATTACCGCCGTGATCACTCCTGCGATTACGGCGGCCAAAACATGACTTTGAAATCTGTTCATGACCCGATTTATGGCAAAAAAAAAGGCCAGCGCTACCGGTTTCTGTAGCGCTGGCCTATAGGTAAAAATTAATTCAAGTCAGATCGTCACGGCACCCTGTACAGGGTTAAAAACCCGAGGTTTTGCGGGATCGGGGCCGGGGTATTTGATATAAAAATGGCACTTTTTGCCGGGGATATTCGCCGGCATGGTCTGCAGCGCCTCCGCCTGGATGCCGAGCACCCGTGAGAGATAATCGCGCTCGGCGGGCGTCTCCAGCTGGCCGCACCATTTGATCGGCGACTGGCTCAGGATGGATTTGTCGATCTCCGCCGGCCGCTGGCTCACGCTATAGATATGGCCGCCGTACTTGCGCGCCTTCCTGGATAGCTGCCCCCAGGTGCCCTTTGCCTTCGCGGTACCGGTCACATCTGCCAGCTCCTCAACCACACCGGCGGTCAATACGCTGCCATCGAGCGCGGCCCAGAACACGCCACACCAGAACTCGAACTCCTCCTGGGTGACCTTATCCGGGGTATAGGCCACGCGGAATTTTTTGCCGCTGGCAACGCCGCGCATCACCGCCCGCTTGAAACTGGCGCGGGTGTAGCAGTGCTCGGCCTTGTGATCCTCGTCCGGGTCCCAGTAGATCACCCGCTGATAGAGCCGGGCCAGATTCAGGCGGCGCAGAAACGACGATTTGCCGCTGCCGCTGCAGCCGCACAGGAACATGTGCCGGCACTCGTGGCTGTTGTCCGGGTTAATCGCCATCGATAGCGCCCTCTCGCTGCTGCCGCTCCTGGTCGCGCTGTGCGTCCGCCTGCTGGCGTTTCTTGGTCTGCTGGATATCCAGGGCCACACGCGGGCCGATCGTCAGGCCAGCGCACAGCAGGAATGCGCCCAGGGGCGAGGGCGACAGCTGGAAGTAGTAATCCAGGACGTCGCCACCGGTGCGCGCCAGTTCCTCGGCCTCCTTCGGGGTCAGCTTCCACAGCGGGCCGCGGCGCGCTTCCAGGAGGCCGAACACCACCACGATAAACGTGGCGACCAATTTGTGGCCCTGCGGCTCCACCGGTACCGGCGCCGCCGGCAGCTGGCCGCCCTGGGGGTCGTCGCGCTCCGGGATATACACACCGTCCGGGTCTTCGCCCACCTCGAGGCTGGCGAACTGCGCGGCCTGCTTCGGCGGCAATTCCTTTTTGGGTTCCGGGGTCTGCTCGGGCTGGTCAGGCTTCATCGTCGTCCTCCGCGAATAGTGCATCAAGCCAGGATTTTTTACCGGTTTGGCCTATAGGCCGAGTTTCGCGCGGCTCTACCGATATCGGCGGGCCGTCGCGCAGTGGATCAGCCGGCCGGGGTTGGCCTATAGGGTCGCCCTCCTCCGCCTGCTGCTCGGCCACAAAACCGCGCTGATCCTCCGCCGGTACCGGCGCGGCCGGCGCCGGTTCGGCACCGGGCACCGGGCGCATATTGGCCGCGAGCCATGCCTGCCCGTCCGGGCCGATGATCTGACTGGTGCCGCAGCGCATTTTGTTGCCGTTGATCTCGGTGTAACAGCGGTAGTAACGCCGGCCGCGTTTGGTGCCCGTCTGCTGCTCGTGCACCGTCGCGTTTTCGTTGCCGCAGTGCGGGCAGGTCACCAGGCCAATGAATTCGCTATTCGCCATCGGTGCCCCCTTTGCATTTGCAGCAGCAGCAGCAGCAGCCTTTCGGTTCCGGCCGCATCTCGTAATTGTTAAAAACTTTTAATTTTCCGCCACCGCCGTCTGGCTCATCGTTGCCCTGTTTTTGTACCTGACGGCCGGCCATCATCTGGTTCAATTCTTCCCTGGTAAAACTGTGGTGAATCCTTTTATGGCCCGAATAGCCATTGCTAAAAAGGCCCATTAATCCGCTCTCCCTTCCAGGCTATTGACTCGATCCTGAAGTTCCTCTAGCAGCACCTGGGAACCCTCGGCCCACCGATCGAGGGCCGCCAGCCGATCGAGTTCGTCCGCCGCCGCGTTCAGCACCTGGGCCGCGCCCTCGGTGTCGATATCCGGCAGCACCATACGCACCATGGCCGGCAGGTTGTCCGCCAGGCCGTCGAGGTTTGCGGCCAGCGCGCGCAGCTGCTGGCCGGCTGGGCTTTCAATAATTGCCATGGTCTCGGCCTCCGTGGTCAAAAGTCACAACGCAACGGCGGTTAATATCGTTTGCCTCCAATACCCAGATATCAGGGCCGCCGCCTCGCAATGCCAAGCGGGCATGGATATCCCACACGGGAAGACAAAACAGCTGCCCATTAAGGTCGCGGGCGGTAACGCGGATTTCAGACAAGCTTTTGCAGCGATCGCGGTAACGGTCACGCTCTTTGCGGTAGGCGAGAATTTGCAGCACCAGGGCCGCGAGAAGTGCCAGGAACAGGAATGGCAGCGCCGGATAAACCAGCAGCTGCGCGGCGATATATTCAGCCACAGGCCACCTCCTGACGGCGGCGCGCGCGGTCGCGATCGCACTGGACGGGCGAGTACTTGGAGCGGTTGAGCTGCGAGCGCGGAATATGCGCCCCGTTGCGGATGACGGCCTGCGGCTGGCGCGGCAGTGCCGGCCCGGATAAACCGGACAGCGCCGCACCGATGGCGGCGAGAATACCCTTCGACTTGTTCATTTGGCTTGTACCCGTATGAGTTAACGGAAATACAAGCCACCCCAGGAGCCGTGTTTATACCACAGGCCAGCGAGAACCGCCTAACTCCTCCTCCTGGTCAACCATACCTCTGTGCCCTCCCCCGCTCTGTTGCTCACTACCACCAAATGGCCTATGGGCCGCACCCACGCCGCGCAGCGGCAAAAAGAGATCCCGCGCTTGCGCGGGCATAGTCCAGCGGCGCAGCCGCTATAGATCGCTCCGCCCTTGGGCGGGCGTTTTTTGATCGCCAGAGCGATCAGTAAATATAGGCCGACGCCGGCCTATAGTGGGTTATCTTAATTACTATGTAATCGACGGTTATGTCACAAACTTAGGGGGTAATAACTTAAGTTCTATATTCCACCGCAAACCCCCAGCTATCCCCAACCTTTTGCACAGATTCAGGGGATAACTATTCGCGGTGGATAAAATCGACGGGGCGACAGGGCCGTCTGTGCGGCTCTCTCGCGGGATTTACAGTTTAGACGGGGGATTTATCGCCGGAATAAAAAAAGGCGCCCACGGGGGCGCCTGCGAAGCGAGACAACGCGTCAGGGATTGGGGGTTGGCGTCGCCTGTATGGAGCCAGGGGGCGCGCCGCGCTGGCGGCGGTGCTGGCCGGGGGAGAAGATGCGATCGATGCGGAAGTAGCGAGCCAGGGCTTCGGCGTCCTGCTGGAACTTGCACAGGAGTTGGGCGGCGCGGTCCGAACTGGCCTTCAACACCTTTTTCCAAAGGCCCTTACCGCCCAACTCGACAAAAAACTTTTTCGTAAACGTGATGATTTTCGGGCTCGCCTGCCACTCACCGGTGGCCATCTGGCGGCGCTGCTGGTGCGACAGCTTGATGTAGCCACACGCCACAAACTCGCGCACGGTCATGCGCACCCGCGCTTCACTCATCGGCGCGCCCTTCCAGGCTTTGCCCTTGCGGGAGATATCCAGGGCGACAAGGCGCATATCCGGCGCCACGTGGCCCTCGGGCGTCACACGGGCGCAGCGGCGGCTGTCGATCTGGTATTCCCGGGAAAACAGCCCCTGCGCCGTCGAGGCCATGCGCTCGCGCGACTCCGAGCGGCGCTGCCGGCCGCTCTCGTTCATCTGCTGCCAGGAGGTAAGGCGATTCATTTTCGTGGCGGCTTCGCGCAGGTACGCGCACACCACACCGATCACCTGGGGCTGGCCGCCGCGGCCGCGCTTTGCCAGGTCGCAAAAACGCAGCTGGTCGCGATTGTGGCCGCAGCGGTTCCCCATGCTAGCGCGACCCTTCCGGTTTAATGCCGAGGCGTTCCAGGTCAGTCAGGAAAAAGCTGATAGCGACGCGTTTTTGTGTGAGCTCTTTGTGCTCCGGCGAACCCGTTGGACAGTAAATCACTTGAGACTGCAGCGCCCGGAATTGATCCATAAGGCAATTTGCTATCAACTGCAGATCGCCTTCCTGGTAGTAGTTGCCGAGCCTGATCATTTTGGGGTCTTCCACGCTCACCCCCTATCGACAGTAAAAACCGGTCGCGGCAATTTCCGCGCGGATTTTTTCGCCGGCGTAGAGCATCTCGTACACCTCCGCGTCGCCGCCTCGGGTGTCTGCGAATTTTTTGTAATCGGAATGGCCGGCGCGCTTCAGGAACTTCAAAAAAGCGAGCGCCTCATCGACTGTGAGAACAACTTGAAAGGAAACTTCAGCGTTGGTTAAGGCATGGTTTGCCATAGTGTCCACCCTCAGTAGTTGAGCAAACACCCGAGGCGTTAAAAAAGGCTGGGAGCTACCCAGCCCGCCTGGGGTGGCTTGGTAGCGCACCGACCGCCGAGATAGGCAGGGACGGACAGCCAGTGGCTACGGAGTGGAGACTACCCAATAGATTGATTGGGCGGCAATAGCGTAATTGGCTAACCAGCCAAATGGATGGAACCTATAATGCAAAAATGTTCTAAGGCAGGGACAACGCAAATGCTGACAACCGTCGACATTTTGGACGTAATGAAAGAGCGTCTTGGCAGCGACTACAAAACTGCGAAACTACTGGATATACATCCAAACCGCATTACGCACCTTCGCAACAAAGGTGGAACGCTCACTGATGCGAACGCGATAAAAATAGCTGCTTTTCTAGGGGTTCCAGTGGAATCTATTATCTTAAATATGGTGGCGGAGCGTTCCAGGAACAGCCCCGCATTCGATGTTTTGGAAAGGATCGCGGAGCAGCACACCCCAAAGACCTGGGCCGCCGCTAGCTAGCTGGGGCGGCCATTCTGGCCAACCTCCCCTCCCCCGCCGATATCGGCCCCTCCGGGCGTCAAATGCTAATTTGCACGCCCGTTGGTTGAATCCTGCGACCCCCTAACCCCCTGAATTGGCGGGTTTTCCTGTGCAAAAAACGACCAATAAACAGTATACGACATAAGAGAATGGATAATCTCCCTTCTGTGTTGCTCCCACATCACTCGACTCCATTGGCTACGCGAACCACAAGGCTCCAGAACAGCGCCGTTCGCGCTCAACCCAGCAGCCACCAGCGCAACAACCCCGCCACGACACCAAGTGATGCAACGCTCAGCGCCCAGATAACTACCATCCATGCCAGTTGCTTGCAAAATACCGGCGCATCCTTCATCAGTGATAGCCCTCGGTACCGACTTTTCCGCGAAACACCCAGTAAGACCAGGCCGTGTAAGCCAAGATGAGCGGAATGATGAAGACAGACCCGACCAGCAGGAACAGCTGGCTGTCATGCGGCGCCGCGGCGTCCCAGATGGTGATCGAACGCGGGACCAGATATGGATACATACTGATTCCGAGACCGATGAAGCCGAGTAGAAACAGCGCCAGCGCCATCAGGAACGGAAGCTTTTCACCCCCCCTTTTTAGGCTCCAGAAAAAGACCAGCGTACAGATCGTGACCAGCAGCGGTACCTGTGCCGTCAACAGTACCTGCGGCATATCGAACCAGCGTCGCCAATAGACGTTGTTCAGGAACGGCGTGGCAGCACTCACCAGTGCGAGCGCAATGACTGTTCCGAAGCCCAGTCGCAGCGCCATCCGGCGCGCATGGCGCTGGCCGCTGCCCTCGGTTTTCATGATGAGCCAGGTTGCCCCCAGCAGGCTGTATCCTACCGCTACGGCGATGCCGGTGAGCAGGCTGAACGGGCTCAGCCAATCGAGCCACCCGCCCGCATAGGCATTGTTTGCAACGTCGATGCCCTGGAGGATCGCCCCCAGCGTTATCCCCTGGGAGACCGCGGCAACCGTAGACCCCAGGGTGAACACCAGATCCCACAGGGGCCGGTGCCGGGGATCACGCCAGCGAAACTCAAAGGCCACCCCGCGGAAGATAAGCCCCAATAGCATGGCGATTATCAGCGGATAGGTGGCAGGCAGGATAATCGAGTAGGCCAGCGGAAAGACCGCAAACAGGCCGCCGCCACCCAGCACCAGCCAGGTTTCATTTCCATCCCAGACCGGGGCGATAGAGTTAATCGCCTGATCCCTTTCAGTGCCCGGACTCAAACCGGGAAACAGAATGCCGATACCCAGGTCGAATCCATCCATCACCACATAGGCAAATACCGCGAAACACAGAATGGCAGCCCAGGCCGTGCCGAGATCGATATTACTCATGAGGCTCCCCTCCCCTTAACGAGGGAGCGTTCAGCGTCTGTCCGGGCATAATACCAGCAGCGCGTGTTGGCACGTTGTCCGGCTCGGTCTCACCCCGGTGCGGCGGTACCGCCATCAAATGAAACAGGTAATAAACGCCGGCACCAAACGCGAAAAAATAGACGATCACAAAGGCGATCAGTGACGCGGCTACCGCGGGCCCATCAATCGGCGAGTTGGATTCGACGGTGCGCAGCAAACCGTAAACCGTGAATGGCTGACGGCCAACCTCCGTGGTCACCCAGCCCGCGAGGACCGCGACAAAGCCTGATGGCCCCATCACTACGGCAGCTCGGTGTAACCAGCGCGAGTCGAAGAGCCTCCTGCGCCTTCTCGCGATCAGGCTCCACAGCCCTAGCCCCAGCATTGCCAGGCCAAGTGCCACCATGATACGGAACGACCAGAACACAATCTTCACGGGAGGCCACTGGTCGCGGGGAAAATCAACCAACCCGGGTAGAGGTGCATACGGGTCATGCTTCAACACGAGCGACCCCAGGTGCGGGATGGCAACCTCGTAGCGCACGCGTGCCTCGTCATCATCCGGGATGCCGAACAGAGCAAGGTGCGCACCATTCGGACTCGGTTGGTAGTCTCCCTCCATGGCAAGCACTTTAATCGGCTGGTGCTCGAGTGTATTAAGTCCATGGGCATCGCCGGCGACAATCTGGATAGGCGTCACTATCGCCGCCATCCACATCGCCATGGAAAACATTTTCCGGGCGCCGATATTGTTGCTGTCCTTGAGGAGATGCCATGCACCGACCCCACCCACGGCGAATGCGGTCGTCAAGTAGGCCGCCGTTACCGTGTGCACCAGCCGGAAAGGAAAACTCGGGTTGAAAATGATATCCCACCATGAGCCCGCGGGAATGAACTGGCCGCTATCGTTGATGGCATACCCGGCCGGCGTCTGCATCCATGAATTCACTGACAGAATCCAAAAGGCCGAAATAAAGGTGCCGAGCGCAACCATACAGGTCGCAAAGAAATGCAGGCGCCGCCCGACCTTGCTGATACCGAACAGCATGACGCCAAGAAAGCCCGCCTCCAGAAAGAACGCCGTGATCACCTCATAGCCCATCAGTGGGCCGATAACCGGGCCGGCTTTGGTCGAAAATACCGACCAGTTTGTGCCAAATTGATAGGATAAAACGACGCCGGAAACGACCCCCATTCCGAACACGACCGCAAAGATCTTGAGCCAATAGCGGTACAGGTTGGCATAGACGCCCCGCCCCGTCTTCAGCCACAGCGCCTCGAGCACCATCAGGTAGCTCGCCAATCCAATCGAGAACGCGGGAAAAATGAAGTGGAAGGAGACCGTGAAGGCAAATTGCGCACGCGCCAATAGTACCGGGTCTAGTTGGTCGAGCAATGTCACCTCCTGCCCCACTAAAAAGAGCTTACTAGCTAACGATAATAGTTGAAGAGATTGAATCTATCGCGTACTGGCGGCACATGGATCGACGACTCCCGGGAGAGCACCGCTGGTCTCCTCGTGGCTTTCTTCTGGAGATTGCGAATGGGAGCATTGGAAGGGAATCGAGGTCAACTCCGGATCAAACAGCCCCGACTGATATCTTCGAGTCGTTCGGCTGATACATATTATGTTGTCGCCACCAACTGCCAGCTGCCCTACTCCGGATTTGATGCCCCGGCCATCGCCTTAGTGATCGGTGACCGAGCCGCACAATCAACCATGTGGCCCTGCAGAACACGGAAGAGGACTTCCTGCTCATTGACCGGCGCGAGTGCGGAGAATTCCTCGGGCTTGACCATAAGCCGCAACAGGTATTGCTCTGCAGCTGGACGTGACCGATGCCGCAAGCTTTGTGCGCCAAACGGTGATCGCCCATGAAGGCGATGGGCCCATAGTAGGGAGTTTCACTGTGCGCCTCTGCACAGCAGAGTCTCGAAGTAACGCTGTTTACCCCGCTTTTCAGGGCACTGCTAACTGAAGAGGAATCACCCGGTATACCAGCAGGGCTGGAACCGGAAGGGGCTGATTGATGATCAAGGGAATAAGAAAAAGGCATTCGAGGTATTGAAACAGTACTACCGCGAAATTGAGAAGGAAACGGTTCAGTAGGTACAATCCACCCAAAACAATTTCCAAACAGACCAGGCGCTCGGGCTAGAGCTGAGGCAATGCTCTACCCCCTGGCGCGAGGCTTAGGGGATAAGCAGTAACTTGCCAGTGGTTGCCCGGCTTTCAATATCGGCATGCGCACGCGACGCCTCCGAAAATGGGTAAATACCGCCGATCTGTACTGTTAACTTGCCATTCGCAATCCAGTCGAACAATTCAGCAGCCTTCGCGAGTAGTAAATCCCGGCTATAAATATGGTCGCCAAAATTTGCATAACCAATTTTAATGCTCTTTGGCAGGCTGAATAAATCAATAGGTTCTGGCGCACCGAACGCGGGACCATACCAACAAAGAGTTCCCGCACGACGCAAGGATTCTATTGATCCCCTGAATGTTGTTGGTCCGGATCCGTCGAAAACAACATCCACTCCCCGGTGCTCGGTTATACGCATTACTTCTTCTGTGAAATCCCCTTTACTGTCCACTATAACGTGATCAGCCCCCGCTTCCTTGGCCGCCGAAACCTTGTCCTGGTTGGACACACGTCCAATCACACTGCCCCCTTTCAGTTTGATTATCTGCGTTAACAGTTGTCCAACTCCGCCAGCCGCTGCATGCACAAGCGCCACATCTCCCGCCTGTATCGGATAAAAGTTCGTTGCGAAGTGGCTAGCGGTAAGCCCCTGCATCATCACGGCAGCTGCAATACGGTCATCTATCCCATCATGGACCGGTACAAGGGATGCCGCGGGCATAAGTACTTTCTCCGCATAGCTCCCCAGTACGTAAATCCAGGCTACACGTTGGCCTGGCGCAATGTCATCGACGCCTTCTCCAACCGCCAAAACCCGTCCTGAACCTTCTACGCCCAGTGTCTTTGGGTTGGGCATTTCAGACCAGAATTTACCTTGCCGAACACCTACATCCATGAAGTTGACGCCGGCGGCAGCCACCTCAACCAAGGCCTCGCCGGGCCCCGGAGAGGAATCGGGCTGTTTAACAGATTGCAAGACATCCGGCCCACCCGCGCTCGACATAATTACGGCTTTCATAACGACTCCTTTTTTTGGAACGATCATTCCAGAACAAAACAAATAAAAAGATTTATGGCTTTAAGGCCCGAATCGTCATCTGGCCGATTGCAGTGAGGCTGCGAAAATCAGCTTCTCCCCTCGCTGCGATTCGAATTGCTGCAATATTCGCAGTAATAAATCCGGCCGCCTCGTTCGGATCCAGATCAGCGGCAATCTCGCCTGCTTCCTGCGCTTGGCATATGCGTTCGACAATGGCTTGTTGAATTACCGGTCGTGCCGCATCGTGAATCTGATTCAATTCCGGACGGCTTTTACCGAATTCACAGATTGAACTAACACCGAGACAAGCGTGATTTGCGTGCAAAATGACACGCTCAATCAATTTTTCCAGCCCTGCAAGAGCGGTCGGCTGTTCTCGCAAGACTTTCAAATGCTGGGCCACCTCTCCGGCGACGTATCTTTGCACTGCGCTACAATAAAGTTTCCATTTATCTCCGAACGTGTCGTACGTGCTCTGCTTACTAATTCCCATTGCACGAACGAGCATTACCGTTGAAGAGCCCTCGTAACCATGTTCACGGAAGATCTCGATAGCGGAATCCAGCACTTCATCTCTATCAAACTCTTTTGATCTTGCCATGACTACCCACCCATATTCTGGAACGATCGGTCTACTATGGTGAGATTATGGCCTGCAGAACGAAATTGCAAGCTCTATCCCTACTAAAAACTGGAGCAATCATTTTCCTTTCTAACCGCCACATTACCCTATGGACAAAACTGGTCACCGCTACTCGAGACCAGAATGCCATCGCGGTTCATCGCGGCGCGGAATTTGATCTAGCGACTAATTTTCAGGACCGCCTTTACTGGCCCTGAGTGTAATAGCGATTAAAGATGGAGCATCCGTCCGGATGCTCCACACTTCGGGTGGGCGATGACGCCAGCCACACAATGTCCCAAATATCAGCCCCGTTAATCAGGCTATCTTGGGAAAGTCTACAGTCGTGTCATTGACGCGATTTACCATGTTAGTAAAGAGAATCGCGCTGATTGCACTGATAGCTTCAATCACCTGGCGGTCCGTGTAGCCCGCGGCCTGGATGGCTTCCAGGCTCGCCTCAGGAAGCGTGCCAGTGGTGGTGACCACCTCCCGGGCAAAGCGCACCAAAGCGTCAATTGCCACGTCGTCCTCATAAAGTCCGCTGCGCAACTGTCGAGTTTGTTCGACACTGTAACCAGCCATTTTGGCCATCAGCGTGTGCGCGGCCAGGCAGTAGTCACAACCGGTAGCCTCACTCACGACCAAGTTGATCGCCTCCAGTTCGCGGTCGCTCAGCGCACCCTGCTTGAGCGCGGCATTGTGTTCCAGGGCCTGCTTCAGGATCGGCGGCGAGTGACTGCCGATCGTCGCGTAGGCGTTGGGCACCTTGCCAACGCTTGATTTGATGGCAGTAAACAGCTCGGCAGTTTGGCCCGTGGCTTGATCGATAGTGGTAGTATGCAGACGGCTCATGGTGAACTCCTCTTGCTTAACAGTGATCGCCCCAATGGCGATGAGCACATATTAGGGAGTTTCACTTTGCCCCTCTGCACAGCAGCGTCTCGAAGTTTTGCTCCAGCGTCTCAAGGAAGCCATGGATAAACTAAGCAGCCTGGTTAGCTTGATCGCCCCGAGAGGCACGGTGGACTTGCACTGCCGCTTCAGCGGCAAATGGGAGAGCGACCATGCACAAGTTCCCGAGGGCGTTATTCCCTATCATGTCATTCTGGATGGACAGGCTCGGCTCTTTACCACCGATGCGCAATGGCACCTGTCGGCCGGCGATGTCGTGTTGATGCCCGCCGGCTCCCCCCACCGGCTCAAAGGTTTGATCGAGAGTGGCGTCGAGGCGCCGTTATCCAGTCGCGATAACGGCGCAGTCACGGAGATGGTACGTGCCGGACAAGGTGTAGAGCTGGCAATGCTCTGCGGCGAGTTCCGGGTGGGCGCGCCCGGCGCCCTGTTACTGGAAGGCACGCCGGAGCTGCTGCGGGTTCGCACCGGGGAGCGCGCCGACTGCGTTGAATTGAGGGAACTGATGACGATGCTGGGACGCGAGAGTATCAGCGGCCAACCCGGCAGCCTGGCCATCGTGCGCGAACTCTCCACAACGCTGTTTACGCTGTTGCTCAGGGCGCTGGTAACTGAAAACGAGCCGGCGCCAGGCCTGTTGAGCCTGATGGCGGACGCCAAGCTTGCTCCGGCGATCGCCGCCGTACTGGCCGAGCCGCAGACAAACTGGACCAATGAGGCCATGGCCACCCTCTGCCATGTTTCCAGGGCCACCTTTGCCCGACATTTCAGGGAACTGTACCACCTGGCGCCACTGGAATGGGTAACCCAGATTCGTATGGTCCTGGCCGCACGTCTCCTTCGGGAAAAAGCCTATGGTATCGCGCGGATTGCCGAAGAGTGCGGTTACCAGTCCCAGGCGGCATTCAGTCGCGCTTTCAAATTGCACCAGGGTCATACGCCAGGCCAGTTTCGGCAACTGCACAGTTGATACAGATCTCCGTGCTCGCCGTTACGCTAACGGGCCGGGTACTACGGAAAGCGCATGTCGCTGATATCAATGGATACCATCAGCAGTTTCCGGATGACCCGCTGCTCGAAATCGCGCGCCTAGGCACGGCGCTTGGTGGGGAGCCATATGCCATTGGCCTTTAAGCAACCTTATAACCAATGGCCAATCCACGTTCAACTGCGCCTTTAATCATGACGTGGAAAACAGGGCTTTCCGTGAACGACCCAACCTGGCTGGTCCGGAGTTCAGCCCTGCTCACCTCCCTCGGATCTGTTTCACACACTAGTGCCGGAGCTTCACCGGAAGATGACCCGAGCTTCGTTCTAGTGAAATAGACAGTTACCCCAACTTCTGGATAAGTTGTTTCCGCCGGTAGCAATCAGCCGCGTGATCATTGACGATGCCCACCGCCTGCATCCATGCATAGACGATCGTCGGTCCAACAAACTTGAAGCCTCGCCGTTTGAGTTCCTTCGATATCTTCGTGGAGAGCGGCGAGTTCGTTACCCATGTTTTCCCATCGCCCTGTATCGGCTCGCCATCCGTGAAGGACCAGCAGAAGTCACTGAAACTCTCTCCTCGGCTCTCCATCTCGCAGTAGATCTGCGCACCCCGGATCGTGGCTTCGATCTTCGCTTTGGCACGGATGATTCCCGAGTCAGCCATCAAGCGCAGGACGTCCTGCTCATCGAAAATTGCTACCCTCGCCGGATCGAAACCCGCAAAAGCTTTGCGAAATGCCTCGCGCTTGCGGAGAACGATGATCCAGGCCAGACCTGCCTGGAACCCCTCGAGCATCAACATTTCCCACAGCAGTTGTGAGTCTCGAATTGGTATGCCCCACTCAGTATCGTGATAGTGACGCATTAGCGGGTCATTCACTGACCAGGTGCAGCGTTCAATCTGCTCACCAGTAGTCATCTTCATTTTCCAGATTCCTCGATGCTTGTTTCGCGGCGCGAGTGCTAGACCGTGGGTATGGTTCCTCCGTCAACCACATACTCCGTACCGGTGATCGTTGCGGCGCGCGAAGAACCCAGAAACGCAATGAGATTGGCCACCTCGCTGGGTTCGGATGGTCTTCCCAATGGAATACCACCGAGCGAATCCATGATGATCTTCTTGCCGCCTTCAATGTCTGTACCCGCTTCAACCGCGAGCCGCTCCGCCAAGTGCACGGACGATTCCGTGAGAATCCACCCCGGCGCAACACTCACGACGCGCACACCCTTTGGCGAAACCTCTTTCGACAGGCTCTTGCTGTAGGTTGAAAGCGCAGCCTTGGCGGCGGCGTAGGCCGTAGTCGCTTCCGGCAACGGAAGTTCACGCTGGATTGACGAGACATGGATGATGGCCCCTGATCCCTGCGCCAACATCGCTGGTAGCAAGGCGCGATCCAGCCGGACCGCCGGGAGCAGATTGAGATCGAGTTCCCGCTGCCACTGTTGGTCATCCAGGGCTGCAAATCCACCGACAGGCGCCGAAGAACCTCCGAGCGTATGAATGATGATGTCCGCTCCACCAAGGTCGGTCTCTACGGCTTTCGCTACGGCTCCGCAACCCTTGACCGTCGACAGGTCGGCGGCGACAAAGCAGGCGGCAGGCATCTCCTGGGGCCGATGTCGCGCCGTGGTAAGTACCTTTGCACCGAGTTCGACAAAGAGGGCGACAATAGCTTTTCCCAGCCCTTTGGTGCCGGCCGTAACCAGCACCCGCTTTCCTTTCAGTTCAAGGTCCATGGCTCAGTGAATCTCCAGTGATTGGATCTTGTCGCCCGCCAGCAGAAACACATGGTCGAGCTGAATCGGGCTGCCGGGAAAGTTGCCGACAACGTTTGTAGCCACCGTCACACGGTCGCCGTCCTGCGCGACGCTTAGCGGTTCGATGCTGAACTCATACTTTTGCCGAGACTCACGTTGCCACGCCTCGATGGCATCGTGTCCGAGATGCGCTTGACCGTCATCTTTTACGCTGGCGTCCCGTGTGAAACAGCGGGCAAGCCGGGCCGGATCCGCACCATTGCAGGCACTGAAGTAGGTAGAAATAGGATCGGGTAGCAAAATTGTCATGTAATCAGTCTCTTATGAGGAAATTGCTGTACGTGAATTTTCCTCATAAACTAACCTTTCAACAAGAACGCACCTAAAAGTAAGCTACTTACCCATGAGAAAGCAGTACACCCCTGTAACCGCGGCCAGCGGCGCGGCAGAAGTGATCCGGTTGCTGGAAGGCCGATGGAAGCTGATCATTCTGTTCCACCTGTTTGACGGCAAAGTGCAGCGCTACTCGGACTTCGAGAAGCTGATCCCCGGCATCTCCCAGAAGATGCTCGCTCAGCAACTGCGGCAACTGGAGAGCGACGGTATCGTGTCTCGCAAGGTGTATCCGCAAGTCCCCCCCAAGGTCGAGTACCGACTGACCGACTGGGGGCAGGCGCTGTGTCCCGCATTGGATGCCATGCTGAAATGGGCGGAACAACGCGATTCCCTGTGCCCCGAAGACGCGTCGACCGAGAACGCTGATGCCTGATCACCGGAGCCTTCCAGCGTCCGGTTTCCCACGAAACTTCACCGCCGCGGAAATCTGTGCTCGCCACTAACATGGCAAACAGCCCGGGTACTAAGAAAAGTTAATGTCGCTGATATCGATGGATACCATCAGCAGGTCAGGAATGGGCCGCTGATCGGGACCCCGCGCATAGGCGCGACGCTTCGTGGGGAGCCAAATGCCGTTGGTCTCTACGTAATCTGAGGTCAGCTGCGCGGCGGCGAAACCGCCCGCAATATTGACGCTGTAATCGTGGCGGCGCAGCCGCAGATCCTCATCGAAGTAGAAATCCTGGACCAGGCAATGTGTCTCGATCGAGCCGGGAAAGCGGGCCCGCAAAATCCGCCACTCCTCCGAGTCCTCACGCCACGGCTCAATTTCCTCAACGCAGACGCCCTCCATGGCCAGAAGGAAAGGTGTGGTCAGGTAGGTCCACAGGGCTTCGCCATTGAAGTAGGCCCGCTGGAGCGCGTCCCATGGGGTGTTCATCTGGTGGCCGGCAAACGAATCCCTGGGTCCATATCGCTCTGCAACCAGCGAGCCATCGAGCTTTTCGATGGTGATCCGCTCGGGCGTAAACATCGTGCGCTGATCGGCGGCGCCGTAGGGAAAGACCGAAGAGCGCTCCTCGTGCAGCCAGACTGTCATACGGCGCGGTTCTGAACTCTGCGGGACACCTTTCAACGGAAAGAGCCCGCCGCCGCTCACGATGGTGGCCTCCACTTTTTCGTACCGCTGCCAGAGTTCCATGCCGCCGTGGGCACGGATGATCTCGGCAAGCAGTGTGCCGGATTTGCCGATTTTCAATTTTGCACACCTCGCGCAACCGTCAGATTCCAAATTCCCTGAAGCTCCCAGGCTTACAACCCGAAACCCTCACCAATGATATTCAATGCAACCAGCCGGTAGCAGTCTTTCGACACAGCCGTAGTACCTCCAATCATGTAGCACCAACCGTTATACAAACCGCTCATCGGCTTCCAGTGCTTCCGTTACAAACTTGATCAGGGCGCGCAGCCTCGCCAGGTTTCGCAAATCCCGGTGATAGCCGAGCCAAACGCTCCTGCCCGGCGGGTGCGTAGGGAATTCCACAACTTTCAAACCCGCCAGGCCATCGCCGATCGCTCGCGGCAAAATCGCAATGCCATTACTTCGCGCGCAATACTCGGCTTGCACCTGGCGGCTGTTGCTGGTGAATGCGACGGTTGCCTGTGGCAGCTGCTGATGGAGCCATTGAACATCCGGCATATCCCCAAACTGGGTGTCCATGGTCACCAGCCGCTGCCCTTCCCCATCACCGTCCGGCTCTATCACGTTCGGCGTTGCCGTGTACGCGGCGTATTCGATCTCCAGCAATTTTCGCTGCACGATATCCGGGTCTTCAAACGGGACAATGCGAAACGCCAGATCGGCTTCCCGTCGATTCAGGTCGAAAGGCCTCGAATCCGTTAATAACTCTATGCGAATTCCGGGGTGAAGATGTAAAAAATCCGCGAAGATCGGGGCCAACACGTAAACACCAAACCAGTCCGAGCAAGACACTTTAACCTGGCCAGTCAGCTCCCCCTCCTGCCCTTCGAGACTGCGCGATAATGCGAACACCTCTCCTTCCATTCTCTCGGCATACTGCAAAACCAGCAGGCCCTCTTCAGTGAGAACCAGGCCCTCTGTGGTCCGCTGGAACAGCTTTTGACCCACGGCTCGCTCAAGCGCCTGCAGGCGCCGCCCGACGGTGGGCTGGCTGGAGCCAATCCGTTTTGCCGCCCCCACCAGAGTCCCCGCCCTGGCGGCGGCCAGGAAATAGCGCAAATCTCCCCACTCCATCACTCTATTCATATTTGAATTGCCAGCATTCATTACTATCCATTTCTATTCAATATGGAATAACCATAATAGTAACTGCTGTTCACACACTTTTGGAGTACAGAACATGTCGAAGATGATGAAAGCGGTCGTGGTCGAACAGGCCAATGCCCCCCTGGCCCTGGCATCGCTGCCAGTGGCCGAACCCGGCCCCAATGAGGTCCGCGTGAAAGTGGTTGCCAGCGGTGTCAATCCGCTCGACCTGAAGATCGCCGCAGGCAAAGCACCCCACGCCAAGCATCCGTTTCCGGCGATTCTGGGCCTGGATTCCGCCGGCATCGTCGACGCGGTTGGCGGCAACGTCACTCGGTTCAAGGTTGGCGATGCGGTATACGGCCTGACCGGCGGGGTCGGCGGTGTGCAGGGCTCACTCGCCGAGTTCATCGTTGCCGATGCCGACCTGCTGGCAGCGGCGCCCAACTCAATCGACTTGCGGCAGGCCGCATCAATCCCGCTGATTTTTATCACCGCCTGGGAGGGCATGGTGGACCGCGCCAAGGTATCGAGCGGCAAAACCGTGCTGGTCCACGGTGGTGCCGGCGGGGTTGGGCAAATGGCCGTGCAGATCGCCAAAGCTTTCGGTGCCGACGTCTATGCCACGGGTAGTGCCTCAAGCCAGGAAACCATCCGCGAGCTGGGTGCCACGCCGATCGATTACAACACGCAGACAGTGGATGAGTATGTTCAGGAGCACACCGGTGGCGCGGGATTCGATATCGTCTATGACACCGTTGGCGGAGAAGTTCTGGACAATTCCTTCAAAGCGGTCAAGACCTATGTCGGGCATGTTGTCAGCTGCCTTGGCTGGGGCACCCACAGTATCGCCCCACTCTCCTTTAAAGGTGCGACCTATTCCGGAGTGTTCACACTGCTGCCATTGTTGACCGGAGCGGGTCGTGCGCACCACGGTGAAATCATGCAACAGGCAACCAAACTTGTTGAAGACGGAAAGCTTCGGGTTCTCCAGGATCCCAGCCGCTTCGAACTCTCCCAGGCCAATGAAGCACATGAATACCAGGCTTCCGGCAAAGCGCGCGGCAAAGTAGTGATCGACATCTCAGAGGTATAAGTCGATCGAAGACTTCCCATCCTGTCAGGCTTTTGCAGTGTCGGTAACCGGCACTGCATTTTCTGCCCTGCCGAAAAGTATTATCCAGCAGCATCCAAAGGCAGTCGGCTACTTGACCTCTGTCGACAGCCGAATAATTTCTCAAAAACTTTTTTTAAACCGTCGCTTATGGTTCGAAAAGTTCCAGGTTATCGGCAACATACTCGCGGGTGCTCGTTGCCGCGCGTCCCAGAATTTTCTCGACATCCCGCGTGCTTCGATCATATCGCCCCTCGGCATGCAGACGCGCCATTGTCAGCAGGTGCTGGTAGACATGATCCGGCAATTCGTGCGCATCGAGCTGCTGCTCGCGCCACTCATCAAATGGAACATCGACATAATTGATCGGGCGTCGAAGCGCAGCGGCGTACTCCCCCGCATGCGCGGCAATATCCTGAGAACGCGGGCCGGTGAGCTCGTAAACCTTGCTGATATGGCCGTCGGGATCGGCCAGGATAGCCGCGATGACCTCGGCCACATCGCGGCTGTCAACCGGTGATGTCCGCGCAGTGCCAAAAGGCAGCCGAATCGTGTTATCCCGCGCGATCGACTCGGCCGCCCAGGCGGAGAAAAAGAAATGCTGGAGAAACACCGTGGCGCGGATATGCACGACAGGCAATCCCGACCAGTTCAATACCTGCTCGCCCAGCCAGTGCTGGCGCTGCTGGGGTGAGTCCGTCGAATCGTGCAGGCTCATCTGCGATACGGTCATCTGTGAGATATTGACCAGTACCTCCAGGTCGCCCGCCGCTCGCGCAGCCGCGGCGGTGGTGACTGTAGCTTCCAGATAGGGGGCGGACACGCTCATTCCGAAGAACATGCGCCGACACCCCTCCAGTGCGCGCGCAACATCCGCGGCACGGGTGAGATCGCCAACAAAAACCTCTGCGCCCATTTCGCGCAGAGCCTCTGAACGTTCGTCTTCCCGGCGCACCAGAGCCCGCACCGGCAGTCCCCGCCGGAGAAGAACTTCCGTAATAGTGCGGCCAACGCCACCCAGGCGACCTGCTGCACCAGTAACAAGAATGGGATTTTCCATGCTTTTCAATCTCCAAAAAGAGGGCCGCGACAAAGCCCGGGGGCCCAGGCAATACTGTCGGTGGCTCCATTTACACTCAATTTCGGTAAGACCTGGCGCAACCCCTCTCCCGGTTACCGCCTATGGCTCGCACGATAGTAGTTTCCTTTTAGGCAGACTAGACTGTAATTTCTGTAGTCACCCTTCCAAAAAATGGGAGGTGTAATGGACAGATTGGAAGCCATGTCGATCTTCGTTGAAGCCGTCGATGCGGGCAGCCTGTCCGCCGCGGGGCGCAAATTGGGAATACCGCTGGCTACCGTCAGCCGCAAGGTGTCGGAGCTCGAGACCCACTTGAATACCAGACTGCTGATACGCGGCAACCGGCAGCTGCAACTGACAGATGCCGGCGCCTCCTATCTCGAAGACTGTCGCCGTATCATTTCAGAAGTGAGGCAGGCTGAACGGCGGGCTTCCGGGGAATACCGGGCACCGACCGGCGATCTGGTCATCACTTCGCCGATGGTTTTTGGCCGCTTGTATCTGCTTCCGGTGATTTCCGCTTTCCTCAAGGCTTACCCCAATGTGAACATCCGCCTGATACAGACGGAGCGACGCGTGAATTTGGTGGAGGAGCAGGTAGACCTCGCTGTCCGTTTCGGGGAACTCCCCGACAGCAGCCTGATTGCCAAGAATTTGGGCTCGATTCGTATTGTTACCTGCGCAAGTCCGGCCTACCTGTTAAAACACGGTATACCGGAGGCACCAGATGAGTTGGCATTCCACGATTGTATCGCCTTCGACGCGATCACTGTCGGAGACCGCTGGGCTTTCAGTCAGGGTAAGAGTGGGATCGATGCAGCCATTCGTCAACGACTTATGGTCAACAGTGCCGAGACCGCAGTGGATGCCGCGCTGCAGGGTTTGGGGGTTGCACGTGTGTTGTCCTACCAGGTTGCAGACGCGATAGAAAACGGCTCACTGCGGTTGTTGCTGAATGACTATGAACAGGAAGCGATACCCGTCAATCTGGTTTTCCCGCGTCAACGTATGCTGCCGCTCAAGCTTCGCGCATTTCTCGACTTCGCCGCCCCTATTCTGCGTGAAAAGCTGTCCGCTAATCTGTCGCCGGGCACAGTCTAGTCGTGTACGCAGACCCACCCCCGTGCGCTATGTCCAGATTTTCGTCTCACGGATCAACTCAATAAATGCACGCAATTTGGCGGGCACATGTTTGCGGCCGGAGTAATACAGGCAAAGGCCGGCGTAAGGCGGAGTCCAGTCATCCAGAACGCGAACCAGGCGACCTTCCTGGAGATAGGTGGCCGCCGAGTGTTCGGTGATATAGGCAAGCCCGGCACCGTCCACTGCGGCTTCGAGCATCAACTCACTGTCGTCGAGTGTCAGGACACCGGGGACATCGATCGAGAGGCTCTCGCCATGTCGCTCAAATTCCCACTGGTAGAGGCGGCCACTTGCCATGCGGGCACGAATACACTGGTGTTGCATCAGGTCATGCGGTGTTTCGGGTAAGGTTCGCCCAGTCAAATAAGAGGGAGCCCCGGCAACGATTGACCTTACCGTCGGGATGATCGGGACTGCGATCATGTCAGGCGGCACCGACTCGACCAGGCGTACACCGGCATCGAAGCCCTGCCCGATCACATCCACCAACATGCCCTCGGTCACAATCTCGACCTGCATCGCCGGGTAACGGCGCATATATTCGATTATCAGGGGCTTCAGGAGCATGCGGGCCGCGCCGAGTGCCATATTCAGGCGCAGCACACCGGACGGCTCGGCGCGATGTTCGCCCACATTTTCGATGGCATCGTCGATGGTGGCCAGAACTGGTGCGATATCGGTGACGAATTGTTCCCCCGCCGCAGTCAGGGCGACACTGCGGGTCGAGCGGTTGAACAGGCGCACGCCTATCCGCTCCTCCAGTGCCGACACAGCGTGACTCAAAGCCGATGAGGAAACATCGAGTTCTCGCGCAGCGGCGCGGAAGCCACCGCACCGCGCGACGGTCACTACGGCTTCCAGTTCAGCGAGACTTGCCCTACTCATTGCACGAATTTCCTCAACAGTCTGTCCCACATTAACAATCTTATTCTATCAGTGTGTCTCGCGCATACTGCCCCGAAATCATCAACCAGCGGGAACAGTTCATGCACAATATCGAACATATCTATATCGATGGGACCTTCGTCACACCGCAAGGCCAGGACGTCGCCGATCTGTTCGCCCCGTCCACCGGGGAAAAAATCGGGCAGGTGAGGCTTGGCAATGTGGCCGACACTCACGCCGCTATCGCCGCCGCCAAGCGGGCATTCCCGGCGATGTCACGGACCAGCAAGGAAGAGCGAATCGCCATGCTGCTCAGCTTGCGCGACGCCGTATCCGCACGCACCGAGGATATGGCGGCGGCAATGACCGAGGAGTACGGCGCGCCCCACTACTTCACCACCTTCTCCGTAGCGCGTACGGCGACGGCATTCGAAGAGATGGCGAAGACCGTCGACACCTATCCTTTCCGCCGCACCATGGGGCGGGCCGAGGTCAGTATGGAGCCGCTCGGTGTGGTTGCGGCCATTACGCCGTGGAACAGCAATTTCGGTTTTATCTGCTCGAAGCTGGCCACGGCCATTGCGGCGGGATCGACGATCGTCATAAAGCCGTCGGAAATGAGTGCTATCCAGACGCAGGTCCTGACCGAGGCATTGCACAGCGCCGGTCTTCCTGCGGGAGCCTTCAATATTGTTAACGGCTACGGACATGTCGTCGGCGCCGAGCTGAGCCGCCATCCGGATATTGCCAAAGTCAGCTTCACCGGATCGACGGCAACCGGTCGCGCAATCCTCACCGCCGCCGCCGACACCTTCAAGCGTGTAACCCTGGAACTCGGCGGCAAGGGGCCGCAACTGTTGCTCGACGATGTTGATCTTGACCAGGCCATCCCGAAAATCGCCATGGCCGGCTTCAATAATAGCGGACAGGCCTGCGTCGCAGGCACCCGCATCCTGGTACCGGAAAGCCGGTACGACGAGGTGGCCTCCCGACTCAAGACATTTGTCGATACCCTAAAGGTTGGTGATTCGCGCACGGAGGAGGTGCAAATCGGGCCAATGGTCAGCGAAAAACAGTGGGAGCGGGTACAGTCCTATATTCGTCTCGGCATCCAGGAGGGCGCTTCACTACTGGTCGGTGGAGAGGGTCGCCCCGAGGGACTCGAGCGTGGTTGGTTTGTTCAGCCCACGATCTTTACCGGCGTCAGCAATGACATGCGTATCGCACGCGAGGAGATATTCGGGCCGGTACTGTGCCTGCTTTCATATCGCGATGAGGAAGAGGCTGTGGCCATCGCCAACGATACCGATTACGGTTTACAGTCGTACGTCTATGCCACAGATCAGGAGCGCGCGAAGCGTGTCGCCGGGCAGCTGGAAGCCGGCCGCGTTGTGATCAATGGTGCTCCCCATGAACCCCTGGCACCTTTCGGGGGGTTCAAGCACTCCGGTATCGGTCGTGAATTCGGCACATTTGGTCTCGATGCGTTCATGGAGCCCCGCGCAGTGTTGAGTTAAATGAACGACCGGTAGCTGAAACAGTTAGCGCATAAGGAGGGGCTGTAGCGATGTCCGATCAGCTCCTCCAAAATGCAGTAATCAGGGTCATCATTCATGTATTCTTCGCGTCATCCTGGATCCTCGTCGTTTTTCCCTGTCCCAGGCCAACGAGCCTCATGCATACCAGTCCTGCGGCAAGCAAGGTAAGGTTTTAGTCGACATCGCAGCGGCGTAAATCCCCTGTAATCTCCCATCCTGCCAACCATCTGCAGTGTGGAAAGCCGATACTGCAGTTTGACTGTCCCAGCGGTAGACTCGGAGAACCCGGCGCCATTCAGCGCCGGCTCGAGCAATAAACCACCGTCACCGAGTGCCAAACGCCGGAAATTTCGATCGACAAATGCCCGCCACGCTGTTCAAACTCCCGATGCTAAAGACGAGCACTCCTCGGTATACGCCCATGATACATTGGCGTCACATCAGGCCGATCGAGGTTTTGGGCTGGACCATCCCTCAAAACACGAAGGCAATACGCCGACAATCGAGTACACATCGGATACAGAGCTAATGTAATCCTATTCAACCTTAGAAATTTCGGAGGCTCCGGATAATGACATCCACTATGGCCTACTCGGCGGTTACGCCATCAGCACAAAGTACATTTTCTAGGAATGTCTACTACCGAGTCAGCACGTACATCGTATCCGAGGAAACTGAAATTTTCTGGATGTCTCCCGGCAGCTTGAGTAATTCCTTATCTTCCGAAATCACCACATGATCAGGGTATTGCCGCATGAAAACGGCAAGCTCCTCTGGTGTATCCAGCTGCTTAACGACACGACGTAAATAGTAGACTGCAGCGCCAGACGTTCTCTCTTGAGGGCGGTAAAGTCCGATTTCTGCATTTGCGTCGGAAAATACCGCATTGTCGAATACCGCTTCATAAGACCGGGCCTTTCCCTCGTTTGGATCAAGCACGCCACCATAAACGATAAAAAGCAGACAGATACTGGCCAGACTCCAGGCTAAGGCACGCCCAACGTCCGCTTTCACGCGGTAAAATACCGCAGCGAATAATGCCAGTGCGCTGATTGCGGCTACGGTAATCGTATACAACCCCGCCTGCCACTTGAATAATGCCAGATAGAAAACTCCGGCCAATAGAATTGTGGACAGGAATAGCTGGAAGGACAGCGCATGGCGGGGCAGCCTGGCATGCTGCATAGACAAAGTCCTTTCGCCAATGCGGTAAAAGCGATTAACCGCATCGGTGATCAACAGGCAGGCAGAAGGATAGATCGAGAGTAGGTAAACCTCACGTTTAGAGCTGGATAGCGACAAGAGGAAAATCGGAGCAAAAAGCCAGCAGATCAGCAGCAGGCGATAGCCGCTCAGCTTGCCCTCTTTGACCAGATACCACACACCCACAAATACAATAGGCAGCCACGGTTCAAACAGAACGGGCACTCGTGCCAGGTAATAGTACCAGGCTTCAACATGCCCACCGTGCTGGTACTGCCCCAAAAAGCGACCGACACTATTCACCCAGGTGACCGTATAAAACGCATCCCAACCTGCCTGCGCATACAGAAACCACAACCAAATGGCCAGTGGTATCAATCCGCACGAAAAGGCAACCCCCAGCGCAAAAAATTGTTTAAGCCAGTGACCTCGATCCTTATCACGATTGCTCAACAAGAAATAAGGGAGGACCACCATGATAATGACGGAGATCCCGAAAACGCCTTTGGCCATAGCGGCAATTGCTATTCCCACAGCGCTGGGGACAAGATACCGATAATGATCTGAATCGAGGTATCGGTATAAACTCAGGAGAGAGAGCGCAACGCCAAAAGCCAAGACCATATCCTGGCTCGCGGTTCTTGAATAGGACCAGAATTCCGCCATAGTCACCAGAGTCAGGATCGATACCAGCTGCACTGCAATCGGGTATTTCCGCGCCCGCATCTGTACGCTGAGCAAAATGAGCAATCCAATAGCGGCCAGTGCAGAAGGCAAACGAGAAGACCAATATGAAATACCGAAAATCTTGTATGACACCACCGTCAACCAGGAATATAGCGGCGGCTTTTCAAGAAAGGGCTGCCCATTCAGCTTCGGAACGACATAATCCTGATCAAGGTACATCTGCGTGGCAATACCGGCCACACGGGTCTCGGTAGAATTTGTTAATGGCGTATCATCAATACCGGAGAAAATGACCAGCATGATTACCGTGATCACCGCGGTAATCAGCAACCTCTTTTGCCACCAATCAACCCCCGGCTGGAAGACAATGTTTCTTCCGGGGGGTACTGAATCCTGGTTAATCATTATAAATCGCTCATAATTTCATCGAAAATAAGATCCAACGTTAGCACTTACGGTGGCTGTAAATTATCCGCGACCGCTACGAAATAAAGAACCGGATTGAATTACTTACATTCATGATGTTGCTTTGGCACTTACGCCAGCTCTATTTTCCAGAACAAAAACCAACACTACACTGGACGCTGCGAGCGCGACACACAGGAGTACGTCCATCACGGGATCTGCGGTAGGCAATATGTTATGCATGGTAAAACCTCCCATCCCCTCGCCTGCCGATTCCTTCCAGGGCCAGATGATTGACAGCGAGCCGAGTAAAATTCCGGTCAACCAGGATAGAATTGACGCGCGATAACGATGAAGCAGCAGCGACAAGAGGCGCACGAAAACGACAAGACCAACGGAACACCCCGAAGAAAAGACAAGGATCGTCGCCACATCCAGCGACTTCACGGCGCCCAGAACTGGCTGATACATACCCAATAGAAGAAGAATAAAGCTTCCTGAAATTCCCGGAAGAATCATTGCACAAATGGCAACGGCCCCAGACAGAAAAACAGAAAGTGGAGTAACAGGGATTTCCGCCGGCCGGACCAAACCCACAGCGACTGCAAAGGCAATGCCCACAATAAACCAGGAAGCTCTAAAGCGTCCTGCAGGCATCTGCCGGTAGATAAACCAGCTTGACGCCGCTACCAGACCAAAGAAAAAGGCCGAAGTCTGCGCCGCGTAGTGTTCAAGTAAATAGGATATTGCATGAGCGAGCGTAAACACACTAAACGCAACCCCAATCAAAAGGCTAATCAGGAAGTTACCATTGATATGTCGCCAAAACTCAAACAAACCGCGGCTGAATAGGATTCTTAGCGCATTAATATCAATCGCTTTCAGGCTATCGATCAGCTCATCGTAAATTCCCGTGATAAAGGCAATAGTGCCCCCAGACACCCCTGGAACCACATCGGCCGCGCCCATAGCTGCACCGCGAAAGAAAATACCGGAGTAACGCCCCATAATAGTTTATCCTGTTTCTTTATTTTATTACATTCGTTTAGTTACGCTTTAGCCCGGCGCCAGAAAGGCCGCAAGGAGACTGAAACCAGGACCCGGTATATCAACGGCATCACAATAACGACCATCGGCACCTGAACCAGTAATCCCGAGATAATTGCCACCGCCAGCGGGTGCTGCATCGCGGCGCCCTCCCCCAGCGTCAGTGCCAGAGGCAAAAGGGCGAATATAGCGGTAATTGTTGTCATGGATATTGGCCTGAGGCGGTTTTCTCCCGCCTTAACTAAAGCCTGGCTGAACTCCATCTTGTTTTTTCTAAGGCTTCGATACTCCGAAAAGTAAAAGATGGCGACCTCGGTAAACATACCGACGATCATGGTCATGCCCATAATGGCTGTAATATTAAGCTCTGTCCCGGTGATCCAGAGACCGGAAAATACAGCCGCCATGCCTAGCAAAGACGTAATCACGATTGCAGTCGAAGCGGCAAAATCCTCATACAGGAATAGCAATAGCAGGTAAATCAGCGCAATGGCTGCCGTGAATGTGAACAGCAGCCCCTTGAACGCAATTTGCTGCTGCTTGTACAGGCCACCAAGCTCAAAGTAGATTGACTTGGGCAGGAAACCGCGTTTTTTCAACAGGTGTTGCACATCTCGCATGGTCGAGCCTAAATCGCGACCGCTGATACGCCCGGTCACCGCGACCATCCGCTGGAGGTTATCCCGCGTAATCTGCGGTTGTCCTGTTTCTATATCTATCTTGGCAATGCGCCTTAATGGCACCAAATGGCCATCCTGAGCGCGAAGCTGAACATTTTTAATTGCGGAGACACGGTCCCGAACCCCTTGTGGAACCCACACCCGCACTTGCGTTTGCTTGATTTTTCCCTGAACGTTGGTGGTAACCGTACCGTGGAACCACGCATCCAGTTGTTGAGTCACCTCTCCCGGCTCAATACCGGCGAGCGCCGCCTTGTCGCGATCCACGACAATATTCACAGCATCACCCGCCAAAACGACACCGTCCTGAACATCCACAATCCCGGGTACCTTCTCAATCGCAGCAGCCACCTTCGGCGCGGTCTTCATTAACTGATCGAAATCCTCACCATACAACTTGATTTCAATCGGTTGTGGTACTGCTGTCAGATCCCCTATCAAGTCCTCCATTAAGAGCGCCATTTCCAGCTCAATGCCTGGTACCTGCTGCTCTATTCGACTGCGAATCTGGTCCATAACCTGACCAATAGGTGGGCGAGGAAATGGCTTCAGACGCACAAAAAAGTCGCCCTCGTTAGCCTCACTCAGGCCGCCACCCAGCTGCGCACCAGTGCGTCGGGAATAGGTCTCAACGGACTTATTTTCCGTCAGTATTTTCTCAACCTGCTGTAGAAGCCGGTCGGTCTCAGCGAGCGAGGTCCCCGCCGGAGTGCGATAGTCGAGGACGAATCCACCCTCATCCATCTTCGGAATAAACCCGGTGCCGACTTGTCGATAGCCGAAATATCCGAGCAGCATCAAAGGTAGAACTCCGATTAAGATCAGTACCGGAGTGCGCATCAGGCGCGCCATGGCAAAACGATAGAAACGAAGAATTCGCTCAAAAAGCGGTTGTGAATCCTCGACTTCCGCGTCCTTGCGACTCAAAAGATGTTCAGCCAGCAGTGGAATTGCCAACCATGCCAGCAGGAAAGAGATGATCAGGCTGCTTGCCATCGTTAGCGAAAGTGCCTTGAAAAAAGCACCAGTTACCCCCGAAAGAAACGCCAGTGGTGCGAAAACGATAATTGTCGCAGCGGAGGAACCTGCCAGCGGCGAGGTAAATTCTATCGCTGCCTGGCGAACGGATCGCTGTAACTCACTATTTCTTTCACGCAGTCGCCGCAATATGTGCTCGACCATGACAATGGCGTCATCGATAATCAGGCCAACCGCAGCTGCCATTCCACCGAGCGTCATGATGTTGAAGCTCATGTTGAAGAGATATAGGAGCAGCACTGTGCTGGCCAGAACCGAGGGCACGATCAGCACCCCTACCAGGGCAATCTTCATACTCCGCAGAAAAACGAAGAGCACCAGCGCGGCCAGTATGACACCGATCACAATAGCGTCGCGTACACTTTTCGCCGACGCTGTAACAAGGTCGCTCTGGTCATACCAGTTGGCGACTTTGACGTCCTTGGGAATTCTGTCACGGTACTTGGACAGCCGTTGATTCACATTTTTCACGATCTGGACGGTATTACCGCCCGGCTGCTGATAGACCTGTACCAGTACTGCGTCGCGCCCATCTGCCGTTACACGCTGCCATTTAGGGGCACTGGTAGCGTAGACCCGGGCGATATCCTCAAGCTTGACAAGGCCGCTGTTGCCGCTACGCAAAACGGTGTCTTCAATCGTCTTCAACGACTGAATCCGGATATCCGACAGCAAAAGATAGAGTTTGTAATGATCCTCCAGGCGGCCGACGGCCTGAAGTACATTATTGGCGGAGACTGCCTTGGCGACATCCGCAAAACTAAGCCCATACGCAGCAAGCTTCTGAGGGTCAACTTCGACGCGGTACTCCGCAGTATCCCCTCCCATTACTGATACCTTGGCGACACCGGGAACCGATGACAATAATGGCACAAGAGAATACTTGGCCAGGTCACGTAATTTAATCTGTGATTCACTTTCCGACGTCAAGCTGTAAGCAGCGATTGGGAAAACGGTCGGATCCATGCGCCGCACGGTGAACTTTGTTCCAGGGGGTAAATCAGAAAGTGACTGATTGACGACGGACTCGACCTGCAGCATTGCGCTGATCATGTCGTCACCCCAGCCAAAATTTATTGACAGTTCGGCGCTACCACGACTGGTGGTCGAACGTATACTGACGACACCGGGAACAGAACGAACCGCCTGCTCTACTTTTCGGGTTGCCTCAATGACCATTTGATCTGCAGAACGATCACCGGAATCCAGCATTACCACGATGCGCGGAAAGTCAATATGGGGAAAGAGTGCTACCGGCAGGCGTATTCCGACAGCAACACCGGCCAACGCTAAAATTCCAACCATAAACAAAATGGAGCGTCGGTGCCCGGCGGCCCAATGAGTAATCGACATCAATGACGCTCCGCCAGTCTCACTGAAGCGCCGTCAGTCAATTCATAGTTACCCTTTATCACTACCTTATCCCCCGTCTGCAGATCCCCCCGGACGCCGATCATCTTGCCTTCATCCGCCCCAGCCTCTACGGCAACACGTTTTGCATGCCCAGCTTTGATGATGAATACATAGGCCTTCCCAGCATCAAACAACACGGCACTGCGCGGTACGACGAGAGACTGCCGGGAGAGAACCTGAATCTGTGCTGAAACACGACTGCCCAGAACGAGCTGATCGCTCTGGGCTTTTGGCACCACCGCAAGCACTTCTACCAGGCGGGTAACAGGATCAATCATTGCGTGAACTTCCCGGACTTCCGTCGTAATCTGGGTATCCGGGGAAAAAACTGACTTCACGATCACTGGATTTCCCGCCCGTACTTCTGGCAGGTCCTCAGGCTCCACGCCGAGGCGCACGATCAAGCGCTGCTGTGCACCGATCAGCATCACAGTAGTATCAGCTGCCACTCGCTGTCCCTGGGTCGCGGAGAGGCTGGTTACGATCCCGTCTACCGGCGCACGCAGGACCTCCCGAGACAACCCTTGCCCGCGCTTTTTGACCGCCTCAAAAGTCGAGAGCGCATCCTGTAAATTCTTACGCGCTGCATCAACCTCCGCCCCTGTCGCCATCTGCTCATTCAGGAGGCGCTTCTGCCGCTCAAGTTCGCGTTTAGCGAAATCCACGGCACTCTTGGCCTGAAAATATTGCGTGCGCGCATCAGGGGACGTCACCAGCTCAAGTAGCTGATCACCACTTTTTACCCGTTGCCCCAGCCGAACCCAGACCCGATTGATGAGCCCCGCGCGCGGAAGCGAGAGACTGAACTCACTGTCCGGATCTGGCTCCAGGGTTCCATATGCGGTCAGGTGCTTTTTGACCTCCTGTTGATTCACCGTTGCGACGTTCACCAGAACACTTGGCGGCTCTGCATGAGCGAGAAGAGCAATAGGAGTCAAGATACAGGCAGCTATTACCCCCTGTATGCCTGGGCCAAGAAGCTTGGTAGCCTTTTTCATTTCACGGGTTCCGACGGATCAATCACATTTGTGGCGCTGTATTCCGGCATAGCCAGCAATGCTTCAAGCGCAATTCTGTTTTCCCAGAGCGATCTTTTGAGATCGAGCGATTCCAATTTTTTGTTTACCCACGTGGATTCCAAATTCAAAAATGTGAGCGCATTGATATCACCATGTGCATAGGCAGCCCTGGCGTTATTCACC
Organism: Microbulbifer sp. SAOS-129_SWC; assembly: GCF_039696035.1. GTDB lineage: Bacteria > Pseudomonadota > Gammaproteobacteria > Pseudomonadales > Cellvibrionaceae > Microbulbifer. The sequence continues at coordinate 2,273,731 of NZ_CP155567.1, read as the reverse complement.
TGACTCTGTAACGTGGGGAGGATTTTCTCTAACTGCGCCTGCTTGTCATGCAGAATCTGCTGCAGGCTGAGAAGTTGTCTGGCATTTTTCTCCGCTTCAGCAAGCCTTGCGTGATATTCCTCGCGCAACTGCCGGCGAGTCGCACGCTCTATGGCAATGTTGCCACGGTTACCACTAAAGAATGGCAACTGCAGGCTGACACTAACACCGCTACTGTGGATGTTGCTCGTATCGCGCGCACGATTGAAACCCACGGTCACCGCCGGGTACTGTGCCAATACCGCCGCCCTAACCCGCGACTCCTGGCTTGCATAGCCTGCCTTGAGAGATAACAGGTCCGGTCTTGAAGCAGGCATTCTCTGGATGTAGGACTCTGCAACAGTCCGGTCCAGCATTGGCGGGGCGGACATAGCTGATAGCGGGACCTTAACCTCACCCTGCAGCCCTAATAACAGATTGAGGTCGTAGCGTGTTTTGTTGTGCGTTTGCTCCACTTGAGAGAGCTGGCTGATGACATCTGCTAATGCGGAGAGGTCTGTACCGCTGACCGAGAGTGTTGTGTCATGGCGCTCCAACGCCCTCGCGGAGTGCTCGTAACGCTCCTTGTAGAGCGCTTTAATGTTATGCAGCAGTGCAAGCTGTTGCTGTTCAAACTGAAGCCTTACGGCCAGAGAGCGCGCCTTCAGATCGACCTGCCACTCCTTCCACAGAATATCGAGATTCAGTTTCTCCTGACTCGCTTGCGCCGCCTCGATACGGGCATTACGCGTAATCAAGTTCCCGAAATCGTACTCCAGCATCGACAGCCAGCCATCCACCAGGTCCGGGGCATCGTTATCCGGCCTATCCACTGACCCCGAAAATCTTGGATCGGGGACCAGCCCGGAAGCAAAGACCTGCGCCTGACCCACCGACGCACTTGCGCGTTGCGCTTGTAGCCGGGGATTGTTCAAGACGGCGAGAATCCCTATCTCCGTGAGATTCAGGCCATCCTCCAAATTAACGGAATAGCTATGCTGCAAGCCTGGCTGGTTGGCCGCCATCGCTATGCCACCTTGCATACTCGAAGCCAACGGCGGCGCATCATCGACAATCGGTTGAGGCGTGTAACGGGTGCAACTGGTGATGGCAGCAACAGCAAGTAAGGCAAAAGACCTGATAATAAGAGAATCAAATCGAACAGAACTCAACATCCATATCATCCGTATTTATCAGCCCCAGTGGATCATGGAAGCGCTCAGACACCTGAGCGTAAAGAGCACAACGCCAACAGGCCTGTACCTAATGTTGCGATAGGATGGAGTCGTCGAAAGTAACGGCCACGGGCACTAGACCTACACGACCCGTCTAGGGACCATTTCACAGGCCTGGTGCCGGCGAACCAGCGACCAACAAGGACCTGGTTATTTTTTAACCATGTCGTCATTGCGGGCTTCCCCCTCGGCGAGTAGATGGAGCTGTATTACGACGCAACAGCCCTACGTCTTACCAACTGCCAGCGGCACCGGACAGGCGCCCCAGGCTGATGTCCGCGACAAGCAGTTTGGTGTCAGCCGGGAACCGGGAAATCGGCGCGCATCTCGAGCACCTTTTTCCATTTGGGAATGTATCGGGATGCTTCCGATCCATCATCTTGCCCTCAGCTGGTAAATATTAGTAACGATGGCGGGAGAGTACAGGAGAGGGGATAAAATAATAATGAAAAGAATGTAAAAACTATGTCAAATCAAGCGGTACCGACTCGGGGTTGGCATGGTTCCGTGCAATTTTTTCGGCCCGGCAATTGGTATTACACGACAGCCGACGAATTTTGGTTCTGTCACAATTGTCAGGTTGACTTTTCGGCCAGAAGGACGCAGCCTTCTTTGCCTTGAATCCCAGCTTCATGGCCATTAAGCCGGTGAAAACCCCAAGGGATTCGGATAGTATTTGTTGTTAAAGCAGGAAGACCATCCGGTGGCACCCCTACATTGTTCAAGCCTTAATAGCCCGTGCCGAGCAGCTCTGTACAAGTCCATGTATTCCAATCCCGGATAGCCTCCCGCCCCACGAATCGCACCCACAAGAATCTCTCTAAGGTTTAATAGCAAGAGGCAGAAATGGACACAGGCTATCTAAGTGCAGATCGTATTCCAGATGTGAAAGAAAGTAGCACCAGTAGAACGAACCTCTTCTATGTGTGCGTCGCACTCCTGCTGATCATATGGTTTTCCGGACTGGGCCACCGCGACCTCGTTGAGCCAGACGAAGGGCGCTATGCAGAAATCCCGCGGGAAATGGTTTCATCTGGCGACTGGACCACGCCACGCCTCAATGACTTGAAATATTTCGAGAAGCCGGCCTTGCAGTACTGGCTCACCGCGGCCAGCTATGAGGTCTTTGGTTACAGTAACGCGAGCGCACGCCTCTGGATTGCTCTGGCCTCTTTCGCTTGCGCAGCGTTTATGGGATTCCTGGGGCTGCGCCTCTACGGGCGCGACGTCGGCCGGTACAGCTTTCTATTGACTGCAAGTACAGTTCTATTCGCCGGGGCGGGTCACTACCTCACGCTCGACATGACGTTGACGCTATTCATGACACTGGGCGTCGGCTGCCCGATCCTGGCGATGAGACCAGGCATTTCTCCTCAAGCGAAGCGCAACTGGATGTTGGCTGGCTGGGCAGCTCTGGCATTCGCGGTACTGTCAAAGGGGCTCATTGGCGTTGTTCTGCCGGGTGCAGCCCTTGTTGGCTATTTACTCTGGCAACGCGACTGGAAACTGATACAAGATCTGCACCCGGTAAAAGGCATACTCCTGTTCCTGCTTGTCTGTGCACCCTGGTTTATAGAAGTTTCGCGACAGAACCCCGAATTCTTTCACTTTTTCTTTATTCGTGAGCATTTCGAGCGCTATACAACCAACGTGCACCATCGCGAAGGGCCTGTTTACTATTTCTTAGGCGTATTTATCATAGGTGTACTACCGTGGCTGGTTACCAGCGCAAAAAGCGTCCTGTTTCCACGGTTCTCATGGGGTTCCTCCAAAGAAAATGGATTCGATACCGAAAAGTTCATCTGGCTTTATATCGCAATCACTTTCATCTTCTTCTCTTTGGGCCACTCAAAATTACCGGCCTACATACTGCCCATTTTCCCATTCGTCGCACTTCTGGCAGCGAAGCGACTGAGCGTGGACAAGGTCGTCAAAGGTGACGCCTGGGTAATGCTGGTTACGGCAGTACTGGCATTCGTTTTGGCAATGCTTGGACCGCACTTCGCCTCGGAGAAGAATCCCGCCGCGCTCTTTATCGCCTATCGGCCCTGGTTGATTGGCGCCGCCTTGTCGCTGGGACTCGGCGCCTTTGCATTGCTCAAATGGAAACGCAAACCTTCAACGGCCATCCCTGTCGCCAGCGTATGCGCGACACTGTGCACCATGCTGTTTTTGTGGGGCTTTCAATCAATCGCCGTATCCCGATCCAGTGCTGATGAAGCAAAGGCCATCATGAGTTACGCCGACGACTCTACGCCGATTTACGCTATCGACAACTATCCCCAGGCCCTGCCCTTCTATCTGGAGCGCCCCATTACACTGGTCTCCTACACCGGCGAACTGAAAATGGGTATTGAAGCCGAACCGCAAAAGTACATCGCCACCAAGGCCGAGTTCTGGAAAAAATGGAATACGCAGAGACAGGCAGTAGCCGTCATCCGCGCTGACGAAAAGGAAGATTTCCTGGCCAAAGGAAAAGATACCGAAATAATTTATGAAGGGCCTCGCCGAATTGTCATGGCCAAGCAATTAAAATAGCACCCAGCGAACCCTAGAACAGGAACAGTAATCAAATGACAGGCGTCACATTCTCGTTGATTATGGCCGGTGTGCTACTGAACGCCATCGCGCAACTGCTGCTAAAAGCGTCCGTGAGTGAAGTCGGCAGCATCGGCCTCACTATCGATAGTGCCTGGCCTATCACCCATCGTCTAATCAGTGAACCCTGGCTATGGCTGGGACTGTGTTGCTACGGCGTTAGCGTGATTGTCTGGATACTGGCGCTCTCCAGAGTCGACGTCAGTATTGCATACCCCATGCTTTCCATCGGCTACGTAGTCAATGCCTTTATGGCATGGTGGCTGCTCGGTGAGTCGCTGGGTTACGGAAAACTTGCCGGTATCGGCATCATTATTATTGGTGTAATAGTTTTAGCGAGGTCTTGACATGCTGCCATTTACACGGCCCACCATCTCCCAGGAAGAGATCGATGCGGTGTCGGATGTGTTGCGCTCCGGTTGGTTAGCCTCGGGCCCCAAGGTCAAGGAGTTTGAAGCAAAGCTCGCTGACTTTATTGGCGGTGGCACGCAGGTTAGAACGTTCAATTCGGGTACAGCGGCCCTGGAAGCGGCACTCATCGCATCCGGTATCGGACCTGGAGATGAAGTCATTGTGCCCGCCATGAGTTTTGTTGCATCCGCCAATGTCGTACTTCGAGTGGGTGCAACACCGGTCTTTGTGGATGTAGATCTTCGCTCCCGCAATCTGGATATCGAAAAAGTAAAGCCTGCAGTGACGGATAAGACACGCGCGATAATGCCTGTCCATTTCTCCGGCCTGCCGGTAGACATGGACCCGATTTATAAACTTGCATCTGACAGTGGTTACGTAGTGATTGAAGACGCTTGCCATGCGATCGGCTCCAACTACAAAGGTAACGGAATCGGCTCGGCAGGTAATCCCGTTTGCTTTAGTTTTCACCCCAACAAGAATATGACCACTATCGAAGGTGGCGCCCTGGCTTGCTCGGACAAGAACTTCATGGCGCAGATCGAGCGTCTTCGCTTTCATGGTATAGAGCGCGATGCGCAGGGGGAAATTCTGGTATCGGAATGGGGAGGGAAAATGAACCTCTCTGATGTCAGTGCCGCTCTGGGTATCGTTCAACTGGATAAGCTGGAGGGATGGAATCAGGCCAGAACGCATTTGGCCCAGAGATATTTCCGTCACCTGCCCGACCACCCGGCCCTGATCAAACCACAGGATGGTGATGGGCATTCCTGGCATATGTTCTGCGTCTGTATTGATTCAGCGGCGCTCGGTATGGAGCGGCAGGAAATCGTCGCCTACTTTAATGACCGCGGCGTCGCGGTCGGGGCGCATTACCCGGCAATGCACCTGTTTCCACTGTATCGCAAACTGGGATATGGCCCGGGAAGCTGCCCTAATGCGGAAAGAATCGGCACCCAGACCTTCACATTACCCCTCTTCCCCACCATGACGGATTCTGATGTTGATCTGGTCTGCGAGGCAGTGCATGGATTATTTTCCGAGCGAGGCCAATGATGTTACAACAAGTTGAGAAAACCGGCTCAGAACACCGAAATTCACCCGATGGCCGGGTAGAACTGTCCATTGTGATACCGGTATATAACGAAGAAGCGGTGCTCGAATCGCTCTTTGACCGGCTCTATGGCGCCATGGATCGCCTGGACAGGTCCTATGAAGTTATCTTCGTCGATGATGGCAGCCGTGACCGCTCTGTAGCAATGCTGCGGCAGCAGTATCAGAAGCGCCCGGAAGTGACCAGAGTCGTTATTCTCAGGGCAAATGCCGGTCAGCATGCTGCCATTGTTGCGGGTTTCGAGCGCGCTCTGGGAGACTATGTCATTACGCTGGACTCCGATTTACAGAACCCTCCGGAAGAAATCGAAAAGCTGGTTAGCAAGCTTGATGACGGGCACGATTATGTCGGCACCATCAGGCACCAGCGCATGGATTCAAAATGGCGCGATGTTGCATCTAAAATCATGAATCGCGTGCGCGAGCGGATCTCCAACGTCCATATGACCGATCAGGGGTGTATGTTTCGCGCCTATCACCGCGATATTGTGAAGGCTGTCCTCGACTCCCAGGAGTCCCAGACTTACATACCCGCACTGGCCTATATCTACGCGGCCAATCCGGTAGAGGTGGTGGTGCAACATGAAGAGAGAGCTGCGGGCGAGTCCAAATATTCGTTATTTAAGTTGATACACCTCAATTTTGATCTGATGACCAGCTTTTCCATTCTCCCGCTGCAGATTTTTTCCGTAGTGGGCATGCTGGTATCTGTATTCTCCTTCCTTTTTGTTCTATTCCTCGCCTTGCGTCGACTGATTGTCGGCTCTGAAGTTGAGGGCGTCTTTACCCTATTTGCAATCTCGTTTTTCATCCTCGGCGTTTTACTTTTCGCCGTGGGGATTCTCGGTGAATATGTCGGCAGGATCTATGTCCAGGTCAGAAATCGTCCAAAATTTCTGATCAAGACAGTGCTGGAAAAATCAGTGCAAGAGTCAGGCCCCCAACATACCGCAACGGAATTAGAAGATGCCCGGTAGAAATAGCGCAGTAGTTTTTGCGTATCATAATGTTGGCGCTCGCGGCATTGAGGTTCTGCTATCGTGCGGCGTTGATATACAGCTTGTCGTCACGCATGAAGACAACCCAAATGAAAACATCTGGTTTGACAGCGTAGAAGCACTTGCAAAGAGAAACGACATCCCGGTTATCAAACCGGATGATCCGAACACGCCGGATATCGTCAACAAGATCCAGGCCCTGGCCCCGGCAAGAATTTTCTCTTTTTACTATCGCCATATGCTGCAGGCTCCACTGCTGGATATCCCGACTGCGGGCGCCTTCAATATGCATGGCTCGCTGCTGCCAAAATACCGCGGGCGTGTGCCGGTAAACTGGGCGATCATCAATGGCGAAACAAAAACCGGGGCCAGCCTCCATCGAATGGTGTTGAAACCCGATGCGGGAAGCCTGCTGGATCAGCAGGCAGTGCCGATACTCCCCAACGATACAGCCACTGATGTGTTTCAAAAGGTCACCCTGGCAGCGGAAACCGTGCTCCTGCGGACATTGCCAAAAATGCTGGACGGGACTGCCAAGGAAACACCGTTGGTGCTCAGTTCCGGTAGCTACTTTGGCGGACGGAAGCCAGCCGACGGACTAATTGATTGGTCCCGGTCTGCGCAGGAAATCCACAACCTGATCAGAGCGGTCGCGCCACCCTACCCGGGTGCTTTTTTTGATCTGGGCAACAAGCGCCTCACTATCCTGGGGAGCTATTATCGCCAGGATAGAGCGGACGCTTGTCAGCCGCGGCTCCACTGGAAAGACAGCCGCTTTTGGGCAGATTGCGCAGACGGCAGAAGCCTGATACTCACGCAGGCAGAGCTCGATGGTAAACCGCTATCCGAAAGCCTGTTTAAGCAAAACTTTGGCGAAGAATTTCTGCTTTCAAAAGAACTAGAAAGCCTTTAGAGAGCAATAACTACTCAGACTCCAGCTTTTAAAAATGGGAAAGGGAAAAATGAACATACTTATCCTCGGTGTTAACGGCTTTATCGGACATCACCTATCAGAACGAATACTGGAAACGACTGACTGGAATATCTGGGGCATGGACATGCAGTCCAGCCGACTGGGAAAAATTATCGACAATCCCCGCTTTAACTTCTTCGAAGGCGATATCACCATCAATCACGAATGGATCGAGTATCACATCAAGAAGTGTGATGTCGTGCTGCCGCTGATCGCCATTGCCACACCGGTGAGCTATGTCAAAAATCCACTCGGTGTCTTTGAGCTGGATTTCGAGTCCAACCTACCCATTATCCGTGCCTGCGTAAAATATAAAAAACGAGTGGTCTTCCCGTCGACTTCGGAAGTCTACGGCATGTGTGACGATGATGAATTTGATCCCTATGAATCCAATTTGGTGCTGGGCCCAATAAGCAAGCCACGCTGGATCTATTCCTGTGCCAAACAGCTGATGGATCGTGTGATTTCCGCCTATGGGCAGCAGCAGGGTCTCGATTACACACTGTTCCGCCCATTCAACTGGATCGGACGCGGCCTCGATAACCTGCATACCCCGAAAGAAGGAAGTTCACGGGTCATGACGCAGTTTCTCGGTCATATCGCACGCGGCGAGGAAATCAAGCTGGTAGATGGCGGCAGTCAGCGCAGGAGCTTCACCGACATTAATGATGGAATTTCCGCATTAATCAAGATCATCGAGAATAAGGAGGGTATTGCCAGCGGCAAGATTTACAATCTTGGCAATCCGCGCAACGACCTGTCTATTCGGGAACTGGCTGAATTGATGCTTGATATCGCCAAGGAATTCCCCGAATACCGACCCGGCGCAGAGCGCGTAAAGCTGGTTGATGTCACCTCTGAAGACTACTACGGAAAGGGCTACCAGGATATCCAGACCCGGGTTCCCCATATTGGCAACACGGAGCGGGAGCTCCAGTGGTCTCCGCAAGTCACTACCAGCGATTCTCTGAGAAACATATTCAATGAATATCGAAGTGAAATCGCCGATGCCAGAGAGTTACTGGAAGTAGAGTAGTCAATGAACATTGCACTGAAGGTTGATGTTGATACCTATAGAGGCACGCTGGAAGGCGTGCCTGCCCTGCTTGAGTTGTTTAACCGCTACCAGGTCCCGGCCACCTTCCTGTTCAGCCTCGGCCCCGACCACACCGGCCGGGCACTGCGAAGGGTGTTTCGGCCCGGTTTTTTAAAGAAGGTCAAACGGACATCGGTGGCCAGCCACTACGGCTACAAAACCCTGATGTACGGCGTATTGTTGCCGGGGCCACATATCGGTCGCAAGGCGGGCACTATTCTGCGACAAACTCGTGCAGCCGGACATGAAGTGGGAATACACTGCTATGACCATGTGCGCTGGCAGGATTTTGTTGCCAGAAAGGATCGCGCGTGGACGGCGCGGGAACTACAGCGCGCATACGACGCCTTTGTGGAGGCGGTTGGCGTAAATCCCACTACACTGGGAGCGGCGGGCTGGCAGCTCAACAAGCATGTCATTTCGCTCGAGGAGCAAATGGGCTTTGCTTACGCCAGTGATATTCGCGGTCATACACCTTTTTATCCTGAAATCGAAGGTGAGGCCAGTCGCTGCCTGCAAATTCCCACAACGCTACCAACTCTGGATGAACTCATTGGTCGGGACGGCATCGACGAATCCAACGTGGCCGATCGGGTTTTTGCGGCGAGCCAGAAGCCTTCGGCTTATGGCCATGTGTACACCCTGCACGCCGAGCTGGAAGGCATGCAACTGCTGCCAGTTATGGAGGCTCTGTTGCAGAAATGGCAGGCCAATGGAGACAGCCTGATCACGCTACAAGACTTCTACCAGTCGCTGCCGCTTGAGCAGCTCCCGCATAAGGAGATCGTCTGGGGAGAGGTCGAAGGTAGATCTGGGCTGGTCGCCACGGAAGCGGCCCTACCTGTGAGCTGAACCCGTCAGACCATTGACCCGTAAACCATCGTATCAAGGGCCACCTGAAGTCCGGGTGGCCCCACCTCCCCCTGCATATTCCCCCTTCTCCGGCACCCAGATACCACACTGGAAACGCCAGATTGACTAGCCAATAACCAGCGCCCATACCTGTGATGCTATCCTCTAGTGGGACCTTTGCCGGTAATTCGCGCGCCTGAAAACATGCGCATCAAAGATGGCCAAATCCGCAAACAAAGCGCGGGAGGTGCCCCAGTGACCAAGACCCTAAAGATTAGGAACTCAACGACTGGGACCGCCAGGTTCCCATCCCTGCTGTGTCTTGTCTTTGTCCTACTTTCCCTGACCGCTCACGCCCTGGAGGTACAACCTGAGCGCGGCTTTCACAGGAGTGGTCACGCAGTTTACGTAATTGCGCACAGAGGTGCGCACAATGGTGTCCCGGAAAACTCCATTCCGGCGTACACCAGAGCGATTGCACTGGGCAGTGACTTTATCGAAATCGATGTGCGCGCCACCAAAGATGGCCACTTCGTCAGTATCCATAATCCAACGATAAAAGCCTACACCGAAGGCCGGGACGGCCTGGTGAGTGACATGACACTGTCAGAGTTGATGTCCCTGGATATTGGCCGACGAATCGGCCCTGAATGGGTAAATACAAAGGTGCCCACGTTCGAGCAAATACTGGCACTCTGTAAGGGTAAGGCAGGAATCTATCTCGACCTGAAAGTACCCGCCGTCGCGGAACTGATGAAAATCATCAAACGGTACGGCATGGAAAAGGATGTAATCTGGTATATCCCGTTAGATTTCTATACGCAGATCGGCGCCCAGCCATTCGGTAATTCCTTCCCAATGCCGGATCCAGGGAATGCAGAGAACCTAAAAACACTCCTGCAGCACCAGAATGTTGCGGTTGTCGCCACAGATATGGGCGCCCTGACACCGGAATTTATACAAATAGCACACGACAACAATGTCATGGTTTTTGTCGATGAGCATGAAGGGTCTGTGGCAGAGTGGCAGAAGATGCTGAAATGGAAAGTTGACGGAATACAAACCGATCATCCGGAAAGGCTGATCAAGTATCTGAACAGTAGCCAAACGCAGCCAATGGCAACATCCGAGAAGCCCCCTCCAGCAGCAATACCGTAATGACACTAGACAAAGCGCAGGGCCGGCAGATGCAGTCTGCCAGCTATTCGCTCGCTGCTCACATTGCTGAGCGCTTTACTCTCGGGTAGTCCGGCGCAACACGTTGCCCGGCAATCTTTATCGGCTTGTCATCGAGCGCCAATCGGCCCTGCGGCTGCCCAATTCCCGGCTTGCTGTAATCGCACACCCCAGCGGGAAAAATTCTCTTGAGATCGGCGATATGTGAAACGATTTCTTCGGTATAGGGCGCGTATAGCCCGTGTTCAATGGCGGCCTGAACCGGCTGCAGCGCACATTTATAGACATCACCGGTGATCGGGGCTCCAGCCACCTGCCGGGAAGTACTGTGAATCGGGTATTCCTTCATGCACGCCCCGTTCGGCTGCCCATTCCAACTGCCGTCCCACACATGGCCTCCCGAAGCGATGACACCGCCCAACTGGTCAAAACACTTGTCAACCGCTTCCGCTGGACGATTGGCAACGACGCCCGCATCCGGGTGTTCGATAATATTCTGCATCCAGTGGTCTACGGTAGTGAGGGCCTCATTAATCGGCGAATAGCGTTTATCGCTCACCCAGATCAGCTGATTGTCCGCGTGCCCGCGGCTGCGCCGAATACGTTCACGTGCGGAAAAAGAGGCCGAGCTGTGGTGCATATTCAGATCATCGTCCAGATAGTGCCGCAGATCGATGATGGGGATTTCTGCATCCCCGAGAAATACATGGCCGGAGCGGAATATGCCCTCTATTGCCTCGATGTTGCCCTTGCTGCGTTTAGCCGGGCTATCAAGACTGCCCAGGTTCATGTTCTGGTCGCTCCAGATGGAGAACTCCAGCGGTAGAACGCCACCATTGAGAAACCAGAATTTCTCGTCAACCTGCTTTTGCGGGCTCTTCCACCCGCCAATTGTCGCATTCAGTTTAAGGAAGGTGTTGACGGAAATATTACCGTTCGTCAACGCCCGCAGGCCGTACTGAACACCGACGTTGTCCCAGGTGGAATTGGCGTAGCCGGAGCTTCCGGCACCATAGAATCGACGCAGATCCTCCCAGTGCGACCAGTGTGTTCTCGACGCCACATCTTCGCTATAGTTTTTGGAGAAATCCACAAAATTGGGATTGTTGACCCGGGGCACCAGGCCGCGCCAGCTCTGGGCACATTCTGTTGTCCCTTTGACCTTGTTGCGGTAACGGTTATCAAATAACGCTGCGGCAGTTTTCATGCTGCTGAAGCGACCTTCGACGGTATTACTGGCGGAGAGCCCCTCCACAAGACTGCGTTCGGCGGCGTTTCTCCAGCGCGGATTGTCGGAATCCAGCACGTCGAAGAAGTACTCCAATGGTTCACAATCGAATACATAGATTGTCTGCGTGACCATATCCGGGAATGAATACAGGGGGATGGCGGCATCAATCAGCCCCGGGGCATTCTGCGCAAACAGGTATTGCTGAATCGCGCCCCCCGAACCGCCAAGACCGACCGTGTAGCGGGGTTTGCCGTAGAGTGCCGCAAACTGCTTCTTGAGCCGGCGTGCGGTATCCTCCGACAGCCAGATATCGTAATGATTACTGGTCCGATTGGCCGTGGAGTAGATAACGGCGTAGCCACGGGCGATCTGGTCGGCACGACGCTCAAGGATATCGGACGTGCCAATATTGCCCTGCCGGCGCCCGATACCCACCCCTCCGCGCAACTGGTAAATCAGCCGCTGATTCCAGTTTTTGCCACTGGGCCGCGCGGCGGACCCCCCCTCCCCGCGCAGAGCGGCAATCGCATAGAAAAAGCGATTTATGGTGCCCGTTTCCAGGCGCACCACGAAGTCAACCTTGTGTTGACGTACAGTAATTTGTGCAATGTCTCCAGCCGCTTCACTGAGCGGGTGAAATTTTCCATCGCGCGTACTCTGATAGTAATATCCCACATCAGTCGTGTGACTGCAGTCCCGGCTGTAGCCGATGATCTCCCCGGTCTTGTTTCCATCTTTGTCCAGGGCAAACACCGGCACCCCCTCGCGCCGCTGATTATCCACTAGCGGTTGCTCTCCGGTGATCGAGTTGTTACCGCAGTAGAAGGGGTAGCTGTTGGGGCCGGCAAACAGCGGGTCAACCGGTCCGGATTCCCCGATTTTGATGGGAAACGGAAATGTTTCCTGCGGACGTTTCAGCAATCGCGGATGCGGCCCGGAATAGGCCGGTATCGGCTTGTGGTCCAATGCCCCCGCGGGGACTCCCACCACCGGGGCTTCGGGTACGCTGGAAAAGCGTGGCAGTTTTTCGTATCCATACCAGGCACCGAGGACCATCAAAACCAGCAGTATTAAAAAGCCCTTGAGATAGTAGCTTCCATTTTTTGCAGACTTGCTCATATCCGATTTGCCAAGTTCGTATTTATTGGATTCACTATAGGGAAACTAGTTATTTCGATTACCGGTTGCGGATTACGATTTTATTTCAGTAACGGGGCTGTTGTGCAATCAGCATTCCCGATCTATGTCGTTCCCTGCCTCTATCTAACAGGGTAGTATCTCCGCGAGAGGCTTGCATGGAATTGCCAGCGGTTAACGGCAGGCAGCATTGATTCCGGGTTGGCGGTCGGTGGAGACTGCGCAAGGCAGACAACGCGGCGGGCGCACTCCGGTTATACCGGTTGCCACTGGCGCGAGAATCGCCGCAAATACAGATATCAAATCAGGGGCGGACCAGGCCTGCGCCGCCGCCCTGATCATCGACCTGCGAGCACTATTAAGGCATCGCTCTGGCAGCTTAGACACCGCTGGCAGCTAGACATCGGCCTGGCAGCCAGATATCACTCTGGCAGCTATTTCAGCAACTATCTGTTGCGCCGCAGTCTGCACGGCCGCGCTGAGGCTCAGGCCGGGCGAGAAGTTTTCCCCACAGATACCATAGATAGCCAGCGAACGCGGCAGCGCGTTTAATAAGGCGCCAAGCTCCAGCGCCTGCGGGAGGTCGATACCGTGGGTGGAAACGGCAGCCAGTGACGGCTGATTCTGCAGGCCATCCAATCGGCACACGGATCCGGTTGCCCGGCCCGGCGCGTGCAGCGCATCGATCAGGACGACGGTGCGGTTCTGCCAGACTTCCAAGAGCCCGGTTATGTCGCCAGTATTTTCATACCAGTCGGCGCGCGCGCCGATGCGCCGCCACAGTAACTGCAGTATATGGGGACCCACCCCGTCATCACTGCGAAAACGGTGGCCGAGGCTCGCGATCAGCAGCCTGCTGTCAGGCATCGCTTTCACGCTGCAGGTGCAGTTGCAGAAAATGTGTCGAGCAGGAGATGCATGGATCGTAATTGCGTACTGCCTGTTCGCACTGTCGCCGCAGGCGCTCCTCGGGCAGATGCAGGAAGCCGGGCAACATCAGGCGCAAATCCGCCTCAATGGTTTTTTGGTTCTGTGACGTCGGTGGCACTATGTTGGCGTCGGTGATCTTGCCGTTCTGATCGAGACCGTAGCGGTGATAGAGCAACCCGCGGGGCGCCTCGGTGGCGGCACAGCCACAACCCGCGCGCGGTTCAGCTTCCAGGTAAGGAGTCTCCGGCTGTTGGTACTGGTCGATAATGCGCAAGGCCTCGTCAAAGGCGTACAGGACTTCCAGGCTGCGCACCACGATGCTCTGAAACGGGTTGGCACAGAAAGGCGCGAAGCCGGCATCGCTGGCAACTTCCCGCACCAGCGGCGAGAGCCGGTCGTAGTTCAGGTTGTAGCGCGCCATCGGGCCGACCATGTAGGGACCGTAACCGATGTGTTCGCTGTGCAGCGCGTTGGTATAGCCGACATGTGTCTCGCGGAAATGCTGTTCGTAATCCTGCACCGCGATATCGAGGCCGAGGCTCGAAGCGATACGGCCCGTGTTCATCGGGTACTCGTGTGGATGCGTCAGGGCAACGAATTCATATGGCGCCCCGGCGGGGCGTTCAAAGTGCGGGAAAGGCAGCGACGCCGCCCAGTTCACGGCATCCATCGCCAGATCGCGGGCCCGGAGCAGTTCATCGCGCAGCGCGTGCAGCTCGGCGACACGCGGGATGCGGTAAAAGCCCCCTACCCGCACATTGATCGGGTGGACTTCGCGGCCGCCCAGCAGGCGCACCAGGGCATTGCCCGCCCGCTTGATCTGCAGCCCCATCTGCACTATCTGGCGGTGATCCGCGGCCATGGCGACCGCGCTCGGATAGCCGAGGAAATCCGGCGCGTGTAGTAGAAACACATGTAATGTATGGCTTTCGATCCACTCGCCGCAGTACACCAGCCGGCGCAGCGCATGCAATGCCGGGTTCGGCGCCAGCCCCAGTGCATCCTCCATCGCATGCAGCGCGCTCATCTGGTAGGCCACCGGGCAGATGCCACAGATTCGGGCGGTGATATCCGGCGCTTCCAGATAATCGCGTCCGCGCAGGAAAGCCTCGAAAAAACGCGGGGGCTCGAAGATCTTGAGCTGCACTTCGCGCACGCCACTGTCGTCATAGCGAATATACAGGGCGCCCTCCCCCTCGACGCGCGCCAGGTAATCCACCTTGATGGTCTTGCTCTTACTCCCCTTCGTCACCGTCTCGCTCCTGGCGCCGGCTCTCCCGCTCAAATTCAGGGGCAGCGGCATTGAAATTACGCAGTTTCTCGACCACCGTGGCCGTATCCGCGCCCAGCTCGCCCCGCCACCAGTGGCACAGGGAGGCCGTGTTGGGATTCTCTTTGGGGCCGTAACAACCATAACAACCGCGGTTATAGCTCGGGCACAGGGCGCCGCAGCCAGCGTGGGTGACCGGCCCAAGGCAGGGGGTGCCACTGGCAACCCAGACGCATACATTGCCGCGCAATTTGCATTCGATGCACACCGAATGCGGGGGTATCTGCGCGGGCCGGCGGTACAGGAAGGCACTGATGACCTCCAACAGCTGCCGCTTGTTTACCGGGCAGCCACGCAGCTCAAAATCCACATCGACATGGGCACTGATCGGGGTGGACGTCGCCAGGGTGGCGATATAATCCGGGTGCGCGTAGACCGCCGCGGTAAATGCCTCGACATCGGCAAAGTTGCGCAACGCCTGAATGCCGCCGGCCGTGGCGCAGGCACCGATGGTGACCAGCACCCGCGACTGGGCGCGCACCTCGCGGATGCGCCGGGCATCCTCGGCGGTGGTGATGGAGCCCTCTACCAGCGACAGGTCATAGGGCCCGGCTTCCTGGCGGCTGGAAGCCTCCATGAAATAGGCGATATCAACGGTCTCTGCCAGTTGCAGCAATTCGTCCTCGCAATCGAGCAGACTCAGCTGACAGCCATCACAGGAGGCAAACTTCCACACCGCCAGTTTGGCCCGTTTTTGCGGGCGCGCGGAATCGCGGTTTACAGCGCGCGGATCTGGAACCATGGCTGCACATCCTGGTAGCGGAATACGGGCCCGTCTTTGCACACAAAATTTGGACCCCACTGGCAGTGACCACAGAGGCCGGTGGCGCACTTCATATTGCGCTCCATCGACAGGTAGATGTCTGCCGGCGACAGCCCTTTCGCCAGCAGCGTCTGGATACAGAAACGCATCATGATTTCCGGACCGCACAGAAAGGCGATAGTCCTGTCCGGTGTAAACTCGGCCGCAGCCAGCGGATCGGTAATCACACCGACGCGGCCGCTCCAATCGCCGCCGGCGTGGTCCACCGCGGTCACCAGCTCCATCGATTTGGACCAGTTTTGCAGTTCCGCGCCATAAAGCAGCTCCTGTGGGCGTCGGGCGCCATAAAACAGTCGCACCGACGCCGATTGTGCATCGCTCTCGAGCAGGCTGTAGATGACCGGGCGCAGCGGCGCCAGGCCGAGACCGCCGGCGACGATCAGCAGCTCCCTGCCCGCGATCCTGTCGAGCGGCCAACCGCAACCGAATGGACCGCGTACGCCGACGCTGTCACCCACCCGCAGTTGCTGTAGCGCCCGGGTCACCAGACCATGAGTGCGAATGGTATGCACCAGTGGCTCAGTCAACGGCGAGCCGCTCATCGAGATCGCAACCTCACCGGCACCGAAGGCGTACAGCATATTGAACTGCCCGGGCCGGAATGCGGATGCGCTGCCCCGGTCTGCCGCCAGCTGCAGGGTAAAGGTGCCCGGAAATTCTTCCTGCCGCCGCTCTACGCGATACAGCTGCGGTATCACGGCACATCGCCTTGTACTGGCGGACTCTGGCCGTAGACATCCAGCAGTTGTATCCGTGTTGCCTGCAGCCGCTCGGTGGCGATACGGGCAAAGCGTTTCATCAGTTGAAACCCCAGCCGCGGGTCCGCCTCGCATTTTTCCCGCAGGCATTTTCCGTTCAAGCGGATTGCGTGCACCTCATCCAGTGCGCGTGCATCGAAGGTCCACAGGTAGGGCGGGAACAGCCACGACCAGCCAAAGATATCGCCGTCGTGCAGTGTCTGCAGACACAGGGGGCCGCGGTCGGGCAGGAAGGTTTCTACCGCAATACGCCCGCTGCGGATCACAAAGAAGTGATCTGCCGCCTCGTTTTCCCGCGCCAGATAATCGCCCGCGGCATAGATGGCATTGTCACCGCAGCCACCGATCAGGCCGAGATCCGCCGTGGCCATATCACGGAAGAAGGGATGCTCGCAGAGCTGTTCGGCTATCGGTTTCATGCATCCTCCGTATCCCGGATACGCTGCACTTCCTCGGTGATGTCGATACCCACCGGGCACCAGGTAATACAGCGCCCGCAGCCCACGCAACCGGAAGTGCCGAACTGGTCGTGCCAGGTGGCCAGCTTGTGGGTCATCCACTGACGGTAGCGGGAGCGGGTATCCGGGCGTACCGAGCCACCACTGATATAGGTGAATTCGGCGGTGAAGCAGGAGTCCCAGCGCTCCCAGCGCTCCGCGTAATCACCGCTCAGGTCGGTGGTATCTTCCACGGTCGAGCAGAAACAGGTGGGACAGGCCATGGTGCAGTTGGCGCAGGACAGGCAGCGGTCGGCCACTGCCTCCCAGACCGGGCTCTCATAGTTGCGGTACAGCAGCGCCTTGAGGTCGGAACTATCAAAATTCCGCGGCCCCTGCTCCATCTGCTGTTTCGCGCCCTCAACCGCCCGCTCGGCCAGCTCCAGGTGATGCCGCGTCGCAGGCTTCAGCGGCAGCTGCTTGAGCACCTTGCGTCCCTCGTAGGAGCCGCTGCGGATGACAAAAAAATGCTCGTTCCCGTCGATCACTTCTGTCATAGCGAGGTCACTGGGCAGGGACACTTTAGGCCCCGTGTCCATCGAGACACAAAAGCAGCTGGCCGAAGGCGCAGTGCAATTGACGGCGACGGTGAACAGTTCGGCACGCCGCGCGGAGTAGTCCTCATTGCGGTATTGATCGTCGATAAACACGCGATCCTGGGTTGCGATCGCATGCAGCTCACAGCTGCGCACGCCGAGAAATGCCATTGCCGGCGGGGCCTCCACCGCGGCAGTGATCTGCATCGGCTGGGTCGCTTTCTGCGCACGCCACACCCTGCGCCGCGGCCGCTGCAGAAACTGTTTCCAGGAATGTGGACCAACTGCATAGCCAAAATAGGCCGTGTCATTCCGGCGCCGGAGTCGATAGCAGCCCTTCTCCTGATCGTCAGTCCAGCCACGTGGCAGGTCCGCCGCACAGTCGACCTCAGCGTAGATGATGGCGTCTTGCTCGAGTACCGGGCCGAGCACCTGATATCCCCGCAATTTCAGCACCTGAATCAATTGATCCAGATCGTCCGCCTGCAGCACAAAATCTTGCATTGTTTCCGTGTCCACCCTGGCGCTGTTTTACGCACCAATAGATTGTTGTGGTTGGCCGGCACTACGGCAAATGTCGGTTATTGAGGCTGATTTTAGAAAGCGGACCACCGACTTGAGAGGAAATCCCTGACAATGTCGAACGCCCTAGCCGAATACACGCACCCTCCTCCGATAACGGGGCAGCGGCGCCACAGCCCGGTATTGCGCGTTCGCCCCTAGAGTGAAGTCAATGGCGGGCACAAAGGTGAAGCGGACGAACCTTCCTATTGATCGGCTATTCCGGACACTGTCAGAAATGACCACCCGGTGTTCCAATCAGGCTGACCGGTACCGGCAACCGGCCCCCGGTTATCAGCAGATAAAAATAAGGGCCAGCGAGGCCCTTATCGTGTTCAATGTTCAGGAAAAGTCCGCTACTGGATGTCGATCCGCTTGGGCTTGGACACCTCGCGCTTGCCGATGGTAACCGTCAGCACGCCGTCCTTGCCTTTTGCAGCAATCTTGTCCGGATCCGCCGTTTCCGGCAGCGTGAAGCGGCGGTAGAACATGCCGTGGGAACACTCGCTGCGCATGTAGCCTTCCTTTTTTTCCTCTTTTTCCCACTTGCGCTCACCGCGGATGACCAGGCGGCCGTTGTCCAGGCTGACTTCGATATTTTTCGGGTCGACCCCGGGGATGTCTGCTTTTATCAGGAACTGGTTGTCCTCTTCGATCACATCCACCGACGGTGCCCATTCGCGGCTGGCCATTTCGCCCTCTTCGTGAAACAGGGATGGCCAGCGCTCTCCCATCGCCTGAGACAGTTGATCGAAATCTTCCTGAACGCGGTGCCACAGGTCGTTGGGTCTTCTCGATGGCAGTTTCATCATTCTCTCCCGATATGCGATAAAAGTATGCCGGGTGCACCGGCAATAATTACCCGGGGATTATAGCTTCGCCCAGCACCGGCCCCCGAGGGAACGACGCCAAACAGAATCAGCTGGTCGCTGTTTCAAACACGAGTTTTACCCGGTGTGTCTGGCCGTCATCGCTCAGCGGAATCCGGGGGCCGGAAATTTTTTCCCCGTCCAGCAAAAGTTCGGCCACCTTGTCCGGACCACCACCGCAATTGTGCACCTCTATTTCGAAGCGACTGTTGCCAAATGCCAGTGACAACTGGAATTCTTGCCACGCTGCCGGCAAACACGGCGAGATCTCCAGGCTGTCTCCGTCGCAAATGCGCACGCCCAGCAGCGCTTCCAGCGCACCGCGGTAAAGCCAGCCGGAGGCGCCGGAATACCAGGTCCAGCCGCCGCGCCCCACATGCGGCGGCACACCGTAAACGTCGCCAGCGAGCACATAGGGTTCGGTGCGGTAGCGCTCCAGGCCATCGCTGTCGAGCATGTGGGTAATCGGGTTGAGCAGACTGAACAGATGGTGCGCCTTTTCACAGTGCCCCAAACCGGCCGCGGCCCACACCGCCCAGGTGGCGGCGTGGGTATACTGGCCACCGTTCTCCCGAATTCCCGGGGGATAACCCTTGATATAGCCGGGATCCTTTTTCGTGCGATCGAAAGCCGGCTTGAGCAGTAATATCTGCCGGGCCTTTTCCTGCACCAGGTGCTCATAGGCGGAATTCATCGCCTGGCGCGCGCGTTCGGTGGGCTCCGCCTGGGACAGTACCGACCAGGTCTGCGCGATCAAGTCGATCTGGCATTCATCGCTCTGTTTGGAGCCCACCGGCGTGCCGTCGTCGTAATAGGCGCGCCGATACCATTCGCCGTCCCAGCCGCTGTCCTCCACCTGCTGGCGAAAGGTTTCACCCAGCGCGCGGTAGTGCTCGGCCAGGGCTTCATCACCGATGTATTCGCACAGCGGCGCCATATCGCGGCACACCCGCAACAGGAACCAGCCCATCCACACACTCTCGCCGCGCCCGGTCGTGCTGATGCGGTTGAAGCCGTCATTCCAGTCGCCGTTACCGATCACCGGTAACCCGTGCGGGCCGACCGCACTGGCCCGCTCGATCGCCCGACAGCAGTGCTCGTACAGGGAACCGGATTCATCGCTGGGATCGAATTCGGCATAGCGCTCGTGTTCGTCTTTCTCCAGTGGCGCCCCGCGCAGGTAAGCTATGGTTTCGTTGAGAATGCCGTAATCGCCAGTGGTGCGGATATACTGCGCGGTGACAAACGGCAGCCATAACAGGTCGTCGGAACAGCGGGTGCGCACACCGCGCAGCGGCTCTTCGTGCCACCAGTGCAGCACATCGCCATCCTGGAACTGGCGCGACGCGGCGCGCAGGATATGGCTTCGGGTCCAGTCCGGATGGGTCCACAGCAAGGCCTGCACATCCTGCAGCTGATCCCGGAAACCGAAGGCACCACTCGACTGGTAAAAGCCGCTGCGCCCCCACAGGCGACAGGCCAGCGTCTGGTACGGAAGCCAGCGGTTGACCAGCAATTCCGTGGCCTGATCCGGCACTCGTACCTGAATCCGCCCCAGATAGTCCTCCCAGAATTGTTCGAAACCTTCGCGGGCAGACTCGGCGCGCACCGGGTCGCGGAAGGTGTTCGCCAATTCCAGTGCTTCCGCCCTGCTCTGGCCCTCGCCCATCACGAAGTAGATGTGCGCGGTCTCCCCGGGCTGCAGATCAATGTGAACCTGGTAGGCGGCGCAGGGATCGCCACCGCACTGCACTTTGCCCGACAGTCCGATACGGAACAGCGCCGCGGGCGTCTCCAGGCTGCCGGCCCTGCCGAGGAATTCAAAGCGATCGGTGGTCAACCCGTGGGGTGGCAGGCTGGCCGTCAGGAAGGCCACGCCGGGCTCCGGGTCCGGCACGAAGGCATTGCGGGCCAGCAGCGCGTTGCTGTCCGAGTCGAATTCGCACACCTGATATGGCCAGCTGTCGCCGCGGGTGAGGCCGAGCACCCATTCCACGTAATAGGTCGCGGTCATCCGGCGTGGCCGCTCCCAGCAATTGGTCAGGGTCAGGCGACCAATCTTGACCGGAGCCTCGCGGTCCACGTAGATCCGCCAGGCCTGCTTGAGACCATGGCTGTGGTGGCGGTACTCGCTGTAGCCGGCACCGTGATGCACCTGGTAATCGCCCTCCCCCGGCCGCGGTGCCGGCGTCGGCGACCACACCTCCGCGGTTTCCTCATCGCGCAGGTAGAGCACCTCGCCACTGGGATCGCGCACCGGGTCGTTGTTCCACGCAGTCAGGCGGTGTTCGCCGCTGTTGCCGGCCCAGGTACAACAGGAGCCGGCTTCGGACACCAGGCAACCGGCCTGCGGATTGGCAATAACGTTCACCCAGGGCGCCGGCGGTCGCTGACCGGGCTTCAGGTGCAGGATATATTCGCGGCCGTCGGCACTGAAGCCGCCGATCCCATTGTCGAACAGCAGGTCGTCGGGCCGCTCCAGCTCCGGGGTAGGCTCGGGGGTAAAGTCGCCGGCGTGCACCGGTACAAACGGCGGCAATGGCTGTTGCAACTCGCGGGTGGCAGCGGCATCGAGCTGTGCCGCCACCGAGCCGGCGGCGGAATCCAGCACCGCGCGCGCCGCTGCCATCAAGCGGATGCGCTCGGCACACTGCATCTCCTTGCCCGGCACCACCACGACAGAGCCGGCCAATTTGCGCAGGGTGCGCCCGCGGATATCCGCAATCGTCTGCTGCAGGCGGTCGCGGGTTTGCTGGGCGTAGCCGGCGGACTCCTCGTCAATGATGACCAGGTCGACCGCGACACCACGACCGCACCAGTAGGTGTGCGCCTGGATGATCGGTTCGGCGAAGCCGATATCCTGTTCGTTGCGAATCTGCAACAGCAGGATCGGGTTGTCGCCGGAAATCCCGCGACTCCACAGACTCGGCTGGATATGTCGGCTGTGAGCGAGCACCCGCGACGGTGCGCGCAGGCCACCGGCCGGAGCCAGGACCGCCGATAACAAGTCCATCATCCAGTGCATTTCCGCGGCGCCGATGCGCAGATGGCGGAGTTCCTGCTCCGACTGCATACGCGCCAGGTCGAACAGCCAGCGGACTTTGGCCGGCGCGCGATAGTTGCGCAGGATCGACAGCAGTTCGCGCCGCGACTTGCTCACGCCGGTCAGGTAAATCACCTCGATCTCGGCCTGCGCCGGCACCAGCACTTCCTGTCCGGACGCAATTACCGGGTCGAGTACCGGCCCGGTGGTGCCGGTGAACCCCGCAAGACCGTTCTCCAGCGCCCGCGGGCTGGCCGCGGAACCACCGCGGCCGAGAAAGCGCATGCGATCGCTTTCCCACGCCAGCTTGTGTTTGGTCCCGCCCGGCACCAGCACGCCGTGCACGAGATAGATCGGTTTTTCCGCACTGCTGCGCGGGCGCCGCCGGTATAGCATGGCGCGATCGTCCGGCAGGTACTGGCTCTCGACAAATAGCTTGGCAAACGCCGGGTGGCGCTGGTCATCTTTCTCCGGCGCCAGCACGACTTCGGCGTAGTTGGCCAGCAGCAGCCGCCGCGGGCGACTGCTTTCATTCTTGATCAACAGGCGCCGCGCCTCGATATCGTGCTGGGAGCTGAGCGCTATCTGCAACCGGCAGAACAGCTCCGCCTCGCGACGCTGGAACTCGACCCGGTGGGGAGAGAAACTCACCGCGCAGTTGTCCGCATCGCCACCACCCGGCGCCAGGGCCATGGAAAAGAGTTCACCGGTATCCTGGTCGCGCACGTAGCACCACTGCCCCCACTGGTGTCGGGTCGGGTCCGGGCGCCAGCGTGTCAGCGCGATGTTGTACCAATAACTGCCACCGCCGCCATCGGCCGCCTGCACCACCGCATAGTGTCCATTGGACAGCAGGTTGTACTGCGCGTACGGGCGCGCGAGTGGCACCCACCAGCTCTCCAGCGCCACTTCCGGATGGAAGCTGCGCAGTACACCGGGGCGCTGCCACGGCCGCGGCGCCGGCGGTGCGGCGGGAATACGCTCGTGCAACAACGGCGTCAGGCCGGCGATGCGCACATCGCGGTGGAAGCGCCGCAACATGATGTCGTCGTGGAGGAAATTGTTCAGCGACAGCAGGATCATGCCCTGGTGATGGCTCATATAGGAACGCACGGCACGCGCCCGGCGTGGTGCCGGCTTGGCGGTGCGGCCGAAATCGATCGCCTCGTAACAGCCAAACTGACCGCAGCCACCGTGTCGGCGCAGCGCGCGCAGATTGTCGACGACCGCATCGGCGTCGAATGGCAGTGCCATCATTGACGCGTAGGGCGCAACCACGATGCGCTCTCCCAGGTCGCGGCGGAAGCCGATACCCGGCACACCGAACGCCCGGTACTGGTAATGCATGTGGCTGTCGAGTTCGTAGTAACCGGATTCGGCAATGCCCCACGGCAGGTCAAACTGACCGGTGAAATCGCGGTGCTCGGCGATGGCGTTGCGGCAGGCGCGCGCCAGCAGACTGTGCTCCGGTGTCTCCATCAGCAGCCGCGGCATCAGGTATTCGAACAGCGTGGCGCTCCACGACATCAACACCACCCGGTGATGCAAACGCCGGAACGGGCGCTCCAGGTGACGCCAGTGGCGCGCGGGAATATCCCCTTTGGCAATGGCCAGAAATCCGGTCAGGCGGGACTCGGAGGCCAGCAGGTCGTAATAGTTGGGGTCGAGACTCGCATCGGTGACGTTGTAGCCGATATGGAACAGGTGGCGCTCGGAATCGTAGAGGAAGGCGAAGTCCATTTCCTCGACCCAGTGCCGCGCGCGGGCCGCCAGCTCACCTAATTCTTCGCTGAAACTGGCCGCGTTGTCCGCCGCGCTTCTCAGCGCTGAGCGCATCTGCTCGGTCCAGCCACTGGCCTCGTGGCGCAGTTGCGTATCCACCCCGCCCAGACCGCTCTCGAGTTCGTCCAGCAGGCGCCCTGCCGCCGTGCAGGTATCGCGCATACTCGCCAGGGTAACCGGTGCCTGCAGCTTCTCCAGCAGGTTGCGGAAGGTGGCGTGCACCGGCTCGCCCTGCGCCGTACGGTAAGCGCCCGGTGGCGCCGCGATCAATCGCTGCCACGGTTCCAGCCGCTCCTGGTAGCGGCGCGCCGCGACCGCCTGCTTGTGCAGTTCATCCAGCCACTGGCGCAAGCGCGACAGAGCCTCGGCACTGAAGTTCTGTTCGTCATCTTCGATCACCGCCAGCAACTGCTCCTGCAGCGCGGGTACCTCGCGCTCGTACACGACGTCGATGGTCTGCCACCAGTGGGTGTCTTCGGCTCCGTGTAACAGTCGCTCACGCAGCAGGTGCAGCGCGCCAACTGCCTCCTTCACCGCCGCGGGTACAGTGTCGCTGCCCTGAGGCGACAGCGTCTCCTCGATCACGCCGAGCGTATCGGCGATGCCCATCACCAGCGGCCGGCCACTAAGGGGTTGCGCCGGCAACGCCTCCAGCCCCTCCGCCAGCGTCAGCAGGCTGGCTGCCAGGTTGCCGCTGTCGACCGTGGAGACGTAGCGCGGCGCCAGTGGCCGCAGCTCCTGGGTCTCGTACCAGTTGAGAAAATGGCCGCGGTAGCGCTCCAGCCCGCCCATGCGATCGAAGGTATTGTTGAGCCGCGCCAGCAATAGTGGCAGGTCGAGATAACCGAAATCGTAGGCGCTGAGGATACTCAACAGGCCCAGACCGATATTGGTGGGTGAAGTGCGCCGCGCCAGCACCGCGAGGGGCTCTTCCTGATAGTTGTCCGGCGGCAGCCAGTGGTCCTCCGGCCCCATAAAACGTTCGAAGAAAAACCACGTCCGCCGGCTCAACAGGCGCAGCTCGCCGCGCTCCTTTTCCCCCAGTGACGGTGGCGCAATGCGCTGCGGCCGGTCGATGCGCGCAATCAGCTGCGGAACCAGGAACCAGGCCAACAGCAGCGGTGCGGCGCCGAGCAACCCGAACGGGTTGGCCACCAGCAATCCCATGGTGACCAACGCGGCCAGCGCCGGCGAAATCCACAACTGCCGCCACACGCCGTTTTGGCCGTCACCGACAGCGCGGTTTACATGCGCGGCCGAGGTCCACTCAAGCAGGTGGCGACGGGAAATACACAGGCGGTACAGCGTGCGCACGATAGCATCGGCAGCGTTGATAGCCTGACTTGGTAACAACGATAGTGACAGCGCCCAATGCAGCAGTTGCTGGCGCAACTGGCCGGGGGTCGAACGCAGGTAACGGTTGGCACGCAGCGGTTTCGTCAGCAGGCGCCACAGCAATGACAGCAGTTCCACCCAAACCGGAGTCGCCGCCACCGCCAGCAATACCAGTGTCCAGGCAATGGCGTTGCCCGGTAGCCAGCCAAACCACGCCAGCAGGAACAGCGCCAGCAGGCACGGCGCTTCCAGACTGCGGCGCAGGTTGTCGAGAATTTTCCAGCGGTGGATCGCTGGCAACGGGTTTTGCACGCGGCTGCCGTCGTCGATCCGCACCCGCCGGCGCAGCCATGGCAGCAGTTGCCAGTCTCCGCGTATCCAGCGATGCGCACGCCGCAGCAGCGCAAAGATATTGGGCGGATACTGCTCGTAGAACACCGCATCGGAAACTAGGCCGGCGCCGCCGATGGCGCCTTCGAGCAGATCGTGGCTGAGTACCGTATTTTCCGGCAGATGGCCGGCGAGAGTCTGCGAAAATACGCGTGGATCATAGATCCCCTTGCCGGCAAAAATCGCCTCGCCAAACAGGTCCTGGTAGGCATCGGACACCGCATGGGTATAGAGATCCACGCTCCGATCGCCGGAGAAGGCCTCGGTAAACACCGTATCGGCGGAACTGCCGGGGTCGGTTTCCAGGCGCGGCTGCAGGAAACCGAAGCCGGCCACCACCCGCCGGCTTTGAGTGTCCACGACCGCGGTATTGAGCGGGTGCGCCAGGGTGCCAATCAGGCGCCGGGCGGTACCCGGCGGCATCTGGGTATCCGCGTCCAGCGTGACAACATAGTGAATGCCCTGCAGCACTTCGCGATCGCCGAAACAGGTGTCAAAACTGCCATCGCCGCGGCCGCGCAACAGACCGTTGAATTCCACCAGCTTGCCGCGCTTGCGCTCCCAACCCATCCAGCACGATTCTGCCGGATTCCAGCGTCGCCGACGGAACAGCATCAGGAATGGCGCCCGGTTCTCATCGCCGTAGCGCGCATTGAGCGCATCTACTGCCGTCTCAGCCGCGGCCAGCAAATCCCGGTCCTGGTCGGTCTCCTCGCGATCCGCATCGGGCAGGTCGCCGAGCAGCGCAAACACCAGGTTTTCGTCCTCGTTATTAAGGAAGTTGATCTCGAGATGCTCGACGATGCGCTGCAGGTCTTCCTCGTCGGCAATCAGCACGGGCATTACCACGATGCTGCGGTAGCTCGCCGGCACACCTTTTTCGAAGTCGAGTTTTGGCAGTTTTTGCGGCGGCAGGGCGTGGGTGATCAGACCGTTCACAAGCGCCAATGCCATCCCCAGTACCGGCACCGCGGCAATGATGAGCAGCGGCAATACCCACCAGAGAGGCAACCCCTCGAGGACTAGAAAGACCGCCAGAGCGATCAGCAGCGGCGCAGAAAAGACGGTCAGCCCGGTGAAATACACCAGGCCGGCCCGCTCCGACACCTTGCGCAGGACACGCCGCCGCAGCGACGGCCGACAATTGAGTGCTTCTTCCAGCTGGCGGCGGCCCGCGTCTACCAGGAAGTAGCCGATATGGTTGCGACGCTCGCCGACTTTCTCTGCTTCACACAGCTCCAGCGCCCGCTGTGCCACCTTGTATTCGGCCTCACCGCTACTGCGCGCCACCGCCTCGACCACGCCGCGATAGCTATCGCGGGTTTCGAAATCCATGTCGGTATAGGCGCCGGCGGGATCGCGGCGCAAAACCGCGTCCACCCGGCTCAGGGTTTCAACGAACGCGCGCCAATCGTGGGTGCGCAGTTCACGCAGGCTGATCACCGCACTGGCAACGCCGACACCGCCGGCTTCCGCTTCGGGCTCAGTGGGCTCGGATTGTTCCGCCTGCAGTATTTCCTCGGCAAAATCCGCCAGGTGTTCCAGCAGGTTCAGGCGCAACAGCGCCGGCAGTGCCCAGAGTTCACCGGTGGTAAGGATTGTTTCGCTCTGGTATTCCGCCACCAGCTCGGTGATGGACAACATGTCGAGGGGTTGTGCCAGATCGGCAACCAGAGCAACGGCCAGGCGCCGCACCCGCATTTCGCGGCCGCCATCCTCTGCGCGCACGGCCGGCAATTGCCTGAGGTAACTGGTTGGCAGCGATTCCCGCACCAGCTCCAGGGCTTCCTGGATCAGGTGGCGGTTGTCCAACAGCCATTCTTCGCCGCGGGTGCCCTTTTCGCCCGATTCCACCCGCTTGGCGAGGCGCCGGTAGATGGCCTGCAGATCCCGCTCGAGCCGATTCAGATAGAATACAAATGCATAGCTGCCGGCAGCGGGAAGCACATGGCGGTGCCGCTTGGCGAGGGCATCGATTTGCGCTTTGCGCTGGCGCTCCTCATTGCGCTCCTCTGGTCCCGCATCGTTCGGGAGTGTGTTGCCTGCACGCCCGCGGCGCGATGATTTCAACAGGGTAAAAAAATCCCGTTTGCCGGCTCTCGACGCCGGCTTCTTACGGCGCAAGCTCATCGCTCACCGGCTTGCTGTTGTGCATACATCGGCAGAGACGCGGCGTGGTTTTCGCCAGATTCCCGTTGATTCTCCGCCTCTGATCTCTCCTGCAGCACCAGGACCGGAAGCGGACTGTGGCACATGACGGTCTGGCACAGGTTTCCGGTCACCCGCTGCACTCCGCTCTGCCAGTCGTGCGCACTGATGGCAATCAGGTCAACGTTCTCTTCAGTGGCAGTCGTGCAGATACACTCGGCCTGATTGCGGGTCACCTCGAGTCGCGAACGTACCTTGATACCGTTTTCCAGCTGCCTCGCCATTTCCTCCAGGTAAGTCTGCGCGGCGCGACGGTTGCTCTCGACGAATTTTTCCCGGGTCGCGTGCTCCTCCCGGGTGATTGGCATACGCCGCGGCATATCCGGCACGGCAATGGTTTCCAGTAAAATCAGTTCGGCCTCCTGCCCGCGCACCATCGCGGCGACCTGGCAGGCCACCCACTCGGCGCGATGTGATCCGTCTACCGACACGAGAATGCGCTGGTAGTGTTTGTCTTTGTCATTATTCACCGCACCGGGACGCACGATCATGAAAGAGCGCCCGGAACCGCTGAAAACTTTCTGCGCCGTGCTGCCGAAATGAAAGCGACTGACGCCTCCCCGGCCGTAACTAGTCAATACGATCAGGTCTATTTCCGCTTCATCGCAATACTCGACGATCTGTTCCGCCGGCCGCCCTTCGCGCAATGTGATTTCAACTTCGACGCCGCCAGCGGAAATCCCTTCCCCCAGACGTTTCAGGTAGCTGGTAATCTCGGCGCGGCGCAATCGCCACTCCACCGGGTCGATACCGTGCTCTTCGAGGTGCGATGGCGGTTTTTGTACATGCAATAAATGGAGGTCAGCGCCACAGCCGCGCGCAACCGACACCGCATGAGCGATCGCCTCTTCGGCGACGGAGGAGCCGTCAAGCGGCAATAAAATATGGTGAAACGGCATGCGTGATTCCTCCGACGGCTGCCGATTGGATGCGTATTTAACAGGGTTGTCAGAAAGTGACAGGCGCTGCGGGATTTTCATCCCAAAAGGTGTCCACGAAAGTGCATGGACTAAAACAGTACCGAGACAGCATAAACCTGCTGTGCTCGGCTATTGTCAAGATTACAAAAAACCTGACCGTGCCGGGTTGAATGACAAGTCAATTTTAGGAGCTGCAATCACTATGACAGCAAAACGGTTTGTACGCTGGTTCAAATCTATCGGCCTTGAGGATATCGCCGAGGTCGGAGGCAAGACCGCCTCGCTTGGGGAAATGTACTGCAGCCTGGCACCGAGAAATATCCGCGTACCCAACGGTTTCGCAATTACCGCTGCGGCTTACCGCGCCGTCCTCGATCACGGCGATACGCGTGAGGCGCTGCACAGCGCACTGCAGGGCGTCTCCGCCGACGACAGCGATCGACTGCAAAAGGCTGGCCGGGAAGCGCGGCGCCTGGTTTACGAGGCCGGCCTGCCGGAGGCAGTGGATCGGGAAATCGGGGAGGCCTACGCCGAATTGCGTGAACAGTACGGCCCGCAATTGCGCCTGGCGGTACGCAGTTCCGCCACCGCCGAGGATCTTCCCGACGCCAGCTTTGCCGGCCAGCATGACAGTTTCCTGAATATCGGTGACCGGGATGGCCTGCTCGAGGCCTGCCGACGCTGCTTCGCGTCGTTGTTTACCGACCGTGCGATCAGCTATCGCGAACGCAATGGTTTCGATCATTTCAAAGTATCGCTGGCGATTGCGGTGATGAAAATGGTGCGTGCCGATCTCGACTCGAGCGGCGTCATGTTCACTCTGGATACCGACAGCGGCTTCCGCGATGTGGTTTTTATCAACGCCGCCTACGGGCTCGGCGAGAATATTGTGCAGGGCAATGTGGATCCGGACGAATTCTATGTACACAAACCCACGTTCGAACACGGCCGGCGCTGCGTGCTGCGCCGCCAGCTCGGCGCCAAGCAGCAGACACTGGTGTGCGACGAGAACCTGAACAGCCAGGAACTGCACAATATCGACACCCCGGAATCCCGTCGCCAGCGTTTCAGTCTCAGCGACGACGACGTACTGACACTGGCCGGTTACGCCATCGAGACGGAAAAGCACTACAGCGAAAAGCGCGGCGCGCCCTGTCCGATGGATATTGAGTGGGCCCGGGACGGGGACGACGGCAAGCTCTACCTGGTACAGGCACGCCCGGAGACAGTGGCGTCACAAAAACCGCGCAACCAGCTCCTGCGTTACCGGCTGCGCGACAAACCCGCTGCCGAGCACATACTCGCCGAGGGCCGCGCCATTGGTTCCGGTATCGCCGCGGGGAATTTGCGCCGGGTGGAAAGCGCGGCCCAACTCGGTGACTTCAAGGAAGGGGAAGTGCTGTACGCAGAGAGCACCAGCCCCGACTGGGGCCCGGCGATGCGCCGCGCCGCCGCGCTGGTGACCGAGCGCGGCGGCCGCACCTGTCATGCGGCGATAGTCGCACGGGAGTTCGGCATCCCGGCGGTAGTGGGCATCGGGTCCGGTCACAAACCACTGCAGGACGGGGACACGGTGACCCTGTCCTGTGCCGAAGGGGATGTTGGCCGCGTCTACGCCGGTGAAATTCCCTTTGACGTCACCACCACCGAACTGGACGCGCTGCCGGAAACGCGCACCGGCATGATGATCAACCTCGGCAGCCCCGAGCAGGCATTCCGCCTCAGTGCCCTGCCCTGCGACGGCGTCGGCCTCGCGCGCATGGAGTTTATCGTCAACGAGCACATCAAGGCGCACCCGATGGCGCTGGCACACCCGGAGCGGGTCAAGGATACTGCCGAGCGCGAGCGGCTCGAGCAATTGATCGGTCATCGCGACAGCGGAGCTGACTTCTTTATCGAGAAACTCTCCGAGGGCATCGGCACCATCGCCGCCGCGTTCTATCCACGGCCGGTGATCGTGCGCACCTCCGATTTCAAGACCAACGAATATGCACGCCTGATCGGCGGCGCCGATTTCGAGCCCCACGAGGAAAACCCGATGCTCGGTTTTCGCGGGGCCGCGCGCTATGCACACGAAGCCTATGCCGACGGCTTTGCGCTGGAATGCGCGGCACTGAAGCGCGCCCGCGAAGCCATGGGGCTCGACAAT
Organism: Microbulbifer sp. SAOS-129_SWC; assembly: GCF_039696035.1. Taxonomy (GTDB): domain Bacteria; phylum Pseudomonadota; class Gammaproteobacteria; order Pseudomonadales; family Cellvibrionaceae; genus Microbulbifer. The sequence continues at coordinate 2,242,762 of NZ_CP155567.1, read as the reverse complement.
ATCAAGGTGATGATTCCCTTCTGCCGCAGAATTCCCGAGGGCGAGCGGGTCCTGCAGGCGATGGCCGAGCACGGGCTGAAACCCGGTGAGGCTGGCCTGGAAGTCTATGTGATGTGTGAAATTCCCAATAACGTGGTGCAGATCGACGCCTTCAGTCAGCTGTTTGACGGCATCTCCATCGGTTCCAACGACCTGACCCAGCTGGTCCTCGGCGTCGACCGCGATTCGGATATCGTCGCCTTCGACTTTGACGAACGCGACCCCGGCGTTATGACCATGATCAAACTCGCCATCGAGGGCGCGCAGCGCAATGGCATCCCCGCCGGCATCTGTGGCGAGGCGCCATCCAATTACCCGGAAGTGGCGGAGTATCTGGTGAAGCTGGGCATCCATTCCATCAGCCTGAGTCCGGATGCGCTGCTCCGCACCATCGAAAAAGTCGCGGCGCTGGAAAAAGAATTGAACGCGTAGGGAGCGCCGCGCGCCCCATCAGAAGTGTGCCGCGCGCACTTACAGGGGCTCCGCGCACCCTAACGGTGCGCTTTCGTTAGCCGCAATAGAAGCTCCATCGCCAGCACCTGCAGCAACGCCACGCCCAGCAGCGTGCCCCATTGCGCCGCCCCCACCGGGGAAACCCCCAGTACCCGCTGCATCAACGGCGAGTACAGGGCCAGAATATGAATACCCTGTGCCGCCAGGGTGCCCAGTAACAGGACCGGATTGTTGAACAGGGATTGGCGCAGCAGAGAGTGGTGCTCGGAGCGGCTATTCAGTACCTGCACATTCTCGAACAGCACCATCAGTAACAGCACGCTGTTGCGCGCGGTCTCCACCGTCGAGCCCTGTGCCAGCAGCCAGGAAAAACAAGCGAAGGCCAGCCCGCCCATTACCAGCCCGGAGGTGAGTACCCGGCGCAACATCAGCGGGTTGAACAGCGACTCCCGCGGCGGTCGCGGCGGCCTGCGCATCTCGTCGCCTTCGCCCGGCTCCAGCGCCAGGCCGATACTCTGTACACTGTTGGTGACCAGGTTCAGCCACAGCAGCTGTACCGGCGTCAGCGGCAGCGGCAGGCCAAAGCCGGTGGTCAATATGAACAACACCACTTCCGCAGCACCGGTGGAGATCAGGAAGAAAATCACCTTGCGGATATTCTGGTAGGCGATACGTCCCTCTTCGACGCCGGCCACCACCGAGGCGAAGTTATCGTCGGTCAGCAACAGGTCGGCGGACTCCTTGGCCGCCTCGGTGCCCTGCTCGCCCATGGCCACGCCCACATGCGCCGCCCGCAGCGCCGGGGCATCGTTGACCCCGTCGCCGGTGACCGCGACAAACTCCCCCTGGCGCTGCAGCGATTGCACAATCGTCAGCTTCTGCTCCGGCGACACCCGCGCATAGACCCGGGCACCGGCAGTCAGCGCGTCCACGGCGCCGGCCCCAGCGCCCTCGGCCCGGGCCAGCTCGGTGCCGGTCACCGCGCCATCGCCGCTGCCCGCCAGCGACAGTTCCCGCGCGATACTGAGCGCCGTGTGCGGGTGGTCGCCGGTCAACATGCATACATGAATCCCCGCATGGCGACACTGCGCCACCGCTGCGGCCGCCTCCGGGCGCAGCGGATCGAACATGCCCACCAGCCCCAGCAGACACAGGTCCCGCAACGCCTCCGTCTCGAAAGCGCGCGCGTCGTGCCAACCGCCCTCCGCGAGGGCCAGCACCCGCGCACCGCGCTGCGCCAGCTTGTGCATCTGCGCCAGTGCGCGCTGGCCATCCAGTGGAACATCCCCCGCGGTGGATGCCATCGTCGTGCACATGGGCAGCACCTTCTCCAGCGCCCCCTTTACACACACCAGGCGCCGCTCGCCATCGCCGTGCAGCGTAGCGGCGAAACCAAACGCCGGTTCGTAGTGGATCTGCACCTGCAGCGGGTGCTCCTGCAGCAATTGCTGACGCGTGTAGCCGACCTTGTGCGCCATCACCAGCAATGCCTGGTCCACCGCATCGCCGCTACTGTGCCACTGGCCGTTGTCCAGTGGATGCAGCTCCGCTTCATTACACAGCGCCGCTACGCGGGCGAACCGCGCCAGCAGTTCGCCGCCTTGTGGCAGCGGCTTTTCATCCACGGGCAGGCTGCCACCGTCAATTTTTATGCCGTTGCCGTCGCAGAAGACCACTTCACTGGCGGTAAGCCGGTTTTCCGTCAGGGTACCGGTTTTGTCGGCGGCGATGACGGTACAGGAACCGAGGCTCTCTACCGCTACCAGTTTGCGCACGATGACATTGCGCTTGACCATGCGCCGGGTACCGATGGACAGCACCACCGTCAACGCCATCGGTAATCCCTCGGGAATCGCCGACACCGCCAGTGCCACCACCGTCATAAAAATCACCAGCGGCGGTGTCTGGCGCATCAGTTCGATCGCAGCCAGCACCGCTACCGTGCACAACAGTGCGATAGTGAGTTTCTTGCTGAAGCGTTCAATACGCAGGAACAGTGGCGGTTTCACTTCCTCGGCGGCTTCGAGACTCAAACTCAGTTTGCCCATCTCGGTGTGCAGCCCGGTGGCGATCACCAGACCGCGGCCGCGGCCGGCACTGACCAGGCTGCCGGCAAAACACTGATTGGCCCGCTCCGCCACCGGTGTCGTCGCTTCCGCCAGCGTTGCGCTGTCTTTATAAACCGGCAGGGATTCCCCCGTGAGCACCGACTCGTCCACCTCCAGCCCGCTGGCATCGAGCAGGCGCAGGTCTGCCGGAACCCGGTCGCCGGAGGCGAGCAATACCAGGTCGCCGGGCACCAGTAACCCGGCATCGATTTCGCTGATCCGCCCGTCGCGCACTACCCGCGCGCGGCTCACCATCAGCTTGCGCAGAGCCTGGGCGCTGTGGTGCGCGTGATTTTCCTGCAGCGCACCGATCAGTGCATTCAGTAACAGAATCAGTCCGATAAAGGAGGCGTCGGCAAGTTTTCCCACGCTGAGGGAAACCAGCATCGCCGCCAGCAGCACATAGATCAACGGGCTGGCGAACTGGCGCAGGAACAGGCGCGCAAATCCCGGCAAACGCGGCAAGGGCAGCGCGTTGGGGCCACAACTGGCCAGGCGGCGCTCGGCATCTGCGGTGGACAGGCCGTTCTCGCCACTGTTCAGCCGGGCGGCCACTTCAGCTGAAGGCAGGCAGTGCCAATGGTGCTGGCTGTGGGTATCGGTCATAGCGGCGATGATGGGAGACGGTTGGGGAACGGTTTGACTCACTGATGCTGCAACATTAGCCGAAAAACCCGTTCCCCCGCCCCACCAAACACATCCCACTCCGCTGGGCAGGCGCACATCCCGCGCCGGGCACGGCAGCCCGGTCGACAGTGGCCCATACTTAACCAGATTCGGCCACAGGTCGCCAAAGTGGGATAGCGATCGTGCGATATGTAGATGGCGCACTTTTACAGGATCAACTCGGCATTCAGCATTTGCAGGACGCCGCGGCATTCGGGGCCCTGTCCGACGAAGCCATCAGCTACCTGATGCAAAAGGGCCGTATTCACGCGTTATGCAAGGGCGACACGCTGATCGACACCGGCATGCCGTCGGGTTCCTTCTTTATTGTGTTGAGTGGCTCGCTGTCCTACTACCAGGCAACCAATCACAACATTGAGCATATCTACGACTTCCACTTTGGCGAGGCCATTGGCTTCGTCAGTATGATCGCGATGACACCGTGGCCGGGCACCACTATCGCCAGCAGCGACAGTCATGTGCTGGAGGTAACCTCGGATCTGTTCTACACCCTGCATAGTGAGAGACCACTGGATTTCGGCATTCTGTTGATCAACCTGTCACGGGAACTGGCGCGCAGGATCCTGGACCTGATCCAGATGGTGGCGGAACTGAAAGAAGACGCCAAGCGTTGAGCCTGGCTTACCGAATTTTTGCTTGAAAAATCATGTCCCGACAAACGATCCGCAAAAACAGCGAAGACTGGGAACTGATTCCCAACCTGCTCGACTACCACTCCGCCCGCGAACACTTCAGCTGGGCACACGAACGCGACGAGCTACAGGGGCTGCCCGGCGGCGCGCTGAATATTGCTTTTGAAGCCGTAGACCGCCACGCCGCCGGCGATCGCTGCGACCACGTGGCGCTGCGCTGGCTGGATAACAGCGGCGCGGCGACCGATTTCACCTATGGCGAACTCAGCCGGCACAGCAACCGCTTCGCCAATGTGCTGCGCAGCCTGGGCGTCGCCAAGGGGGAGCGCGTCTTCGCCCTCAGCGAACGGATTCCCGCACTGTACATCACCGCCCTCGGCACCCTGAAAAACGGCAGCGTGTTCTGCCCGCTGTTCTCCGCCTTCGGCCCGGAGCCGCTGCAGTCGCGCCTGACCATCGGCGACGCCAGGGTACTGGTCACCACCGAGAAACTGTACCGGCGCAAGGTGGCGCCGCTGCGCGAGGCACTGCCACAGCTGCAACATGTGTTACTGGTGCGCGAAACCCCACAGGGAGAATTGCCCGACGGCACGCTGGACTTCCACCAGCTGCTCGAGAGCGCGGCCGACCAGTGCACCATCGAGCCTACGGCTCCAGAGGACCCGGCGCTGCTGCATTTTACCAGCGGTACCACCGGTACCCCGAAAGGCGCACTGCATGTGCACGAGGCAGTAGTGGCCCATTACGCCAGCGCGCGCCTGGCGCTGGATCTGCACCCGCAGGATGTTTTCTGGTGCACCGCCGACCCCGGCTGGGTGACCGGCACCAGCTACGGCATCATCGCGCCGCTGACCATCGGCGCCACCATGATCGTCGACAGTGCGGAATTCGAACCGCAGCGCTGGTACGGCATCCTGCGCGATCACCAGGTCAGCGTCTGGTACACCGCACCCACCGCCGTACGCATGATGATGAAATACGGCGCTGAGCTGGCGCAGCAGTTCACATTACCGGCGCTGCGATTTATGGCCAGTGTCGGAGAACCCCTCAACCCCGAGGCCGTGTACTGGGGGGAAGAGGCCTTCGGCCTGCCGTTTCACGACAACTGGTGGCAGACCGAAACCGGCGGCATCATGATCGCCAACTTCCTCAGCCAGCCGATCCGTCCCGGCTCCATGGGCCGGCCCTTGCCCGGCATTGAGGCCGCCGTGGTACGGCGCCGCGCTGACGGTTCGGTGGAGGTAATCGAGGAAGCGGATCACGAGGGCGAACTGGCGCTGAAGCGCGGCTGGCCGTCGATGTTCCGCGCTTACCTGCACGAAGAGGCGCGCTACCGCCAGTGCTTCAGCGGCGACTGGTACCTGACCGGGGATCTGGCACGGCGCGACGCAGACGGGTACTTCTGGTTCGTCGGCCGCGCCGACGACGTGATCAAATCCTCCGGCCACCTGATCGGCCCGTTCGAGGTGGAGAGCGCACTGATGGAACACCCGGCCGTGGCCGAGGCCGCGGTGATCGGCGTGCCGGACGAGGTGGCCGGACAGGCCGTGAAAGCATTCGTGTCGCTGAAGCCCGGTTTTAGCGCGGATGAGACGCTGCAGCGGGAAATCCTGGCGCTGGCGCGCAAGCGCCTGGGCCCGGCGGTGGCGCCGCGGCAGCTGCAGATTGAAGACAACCTGCCGCGCACCCGCTCCGGCAAGATCATGCGGCGCCTGCTCAAGGCGCGCGAACTGGGCCTGCCCGAGGGCGACACCTCGACCCTGGAGGGCAAATCATGACCGACAAGCCCTCGCAGATCGGCCGCAAACAGGGCCTGCGCTGGCTGCGCGACATGACCCGCATCCGCCGCATGGAGGAACAGTGCGCGGAACTCTACGGCCAGGAAAAGATTCGCGGATTCCTGCACCTGTATATCGGCGAGGAAGCGGTGGCCGCGGGTTGTATCCCGGAGCTCGACAAAGACGACGCCGTCGTCGCCACTTACCGTGAACACGGCCACGCGCTGATGCGCGGCATTGCCATGGACGCGATCCTGGCGGAAATGTACGGCAAACGCGAAGGCTGCTCGGGGGGCCGTGGCGGCTCCATGCACCTGTTCGATGCCGCGACACGCTTCTATGGCGGCAATGCCATCGTCTCCGGCGGCCTGCCGCTCGCCGTCGGCCTGGCGCTGGCGGACAAGATGCAGCAGCGACCCGGGGTCACCGCCTGCTTTTTCGGTGAGGGCGCGGTTGCCGAGGGCGAATTCCACGAATCCCTCAACCTCGCGGCACTGTGGCAGCTGCCGGTGCTGTTCGTGTGTGAAAACAATCTCTATGCCATGGGCACCGCACTGGCGCGCTCCGAATCAGTCACCGATATTCACCAGAAGGCCGCCGCCTACGGCATCTTCTCCGCGGCGGTGGACGGCATGGACGTCATGTCGGTCAATACCGCCATGCGCGATGCCGTGCGCAGGGTGCGCGAGCAGCGGGTGCCCGCCTTCCTCGAGATGCGTACCTATCGCTTCCGCGCCCACTCCATGTTCGACCCGGAGCTATACCGCAGCAAGGAGGAGGTGGAGCAGTGGAAACAGCTGTGCCCGATCGCCACCCTCAGCGCGCGCCTGCAGGCCCAGCAGCTGCTCGACAGGCCCGGACTCGAAGCGATCGAAAAGGACGTCGCCGAGGAAATTCGCGCGGCCACCACCTTCGCCGAGGCGGGTCACTGGGAGCCGCAGGAAGATCTGATGAAGGACGTCTACACCGGACGCGAGTAACGGACAGGAGTGTTTTGGGGCTGCGCTAACGGAAAAATCGAATGGAATACGCCGAGCACCTGCCAATCCTGCAGATAAATTCACAGGAAGTGCAATGAAAACCACCTATCGCGAAGCCATGCGCAATGCGCTGCGCGACGCCCTGCAGTCCGACGAACGGGTCTTCCTGATGGGCGAAGACGTGGGCCGCTACGGCGGCTGCTACGCGGTCAGCAAGGGGCTGTTGCAGGAGTTCGGCGAGGCGCGCATCCGCGATACGCCACTGTCGGAATCCGCTTTTGTGGGCGCCGGTATCGGTGCGGCGCTCGGCGGCATGCGGCCGATCGTCGAGGTGATGACGGTCAACTTCAGCCTGCTGTGCCTCGACCAGATCGTGAATACCGCCGCCACGCTGCGGCATATGTCCGGCGGCCAGTTCAATGTGCCGGTGGTGCTGCGCATGACCACCGGCGCCGGCCGCCAGCTGGCCGCCCAGCACTCCCACAGCCTGGAATGCTGGTACGCCCACGTCCCCGGCCTGCGCGTGATCGCCCCGGCCACGCTGGAGGATATGCGCGGCATGCTGGCGCTGGCGCTGGAAGACCCGGACCCGGTAATCCTTTTCGAGCACAACGCGCTCTACAACATGGAGGGCGAGCTGGATGAAAGCCTGCCGGTGACCGAATTGCGCCGCGCCGCCGTGCGCCGCGGCGGCGAGGACATCAGCCTGATCACCTACGGCGGCAATCTGCCCAAGACGCTGCAGGCCGCGGAGCAACTGGCGCAGGAGGGAATCAGCGCCGAGGTCGTCGACCTGCGCTCGCTGCGGCCACTCGACGAGAAGACGATTCTCGCCTCGGTGCGCAAGACCCGCCGCGCGGTGATGGTGGATGAGGGCTGGCGCAGCGGCAGCCTCGCCGCGGAAATCGGCATGCGCATCGCCGAGCAGGCCTTTTACGACCTGGACGCGCCGCTCTCCCGGGTGTGCACCGCCGAAGTACCCATCCCCTACGCCAGGCACCTGGAGCAGGCCGCGCTGCCCCAGGCGGAAACCATCGCGGCAACAGCGCGTGAGGCAATGGCCCGCAATGTCTGACTTTCACCTGCCTTCCCTGGGCGCGGATATGGAATCCGCCACACTGCGGGAATGGTTCGTCAAACCCGGCGATCGCGTGAAAAAAGGCGATATCGTCGCCGCGGTGGAGACCGACAAGGGCATTATCGATATCGAAATTTTCGAATCCGGTACTTTCGACAACATCCTCGTACAGCCGGATCAGAAGGTTCCGGTGGGTACGGTGCTCGCCACCTACAGCGTCGAGGGCGAAACCGCAGACACGGCCGCAGGGGCCGTTGCCGCGCAGCAACCCGCGTCCCAAAAAACAGAAAAGTCCAGCGCGCCGCCTGCCTCGACAATCGCACAGCGCGGCGGCGCAACGACAGCGGCGCACGCGCGCTTGCGCATCTCCCCCGCCGCACGCCGCCGCGCGCGCGAGCTGGGTATCGACCCGAGCGGTATAACCGGCAGCGGCCCCGGTGGCGCCATCAGCGTGGAGGACGTGGTGCACAGTGCCGGCCCCGCGGCCCCGGCGACCAGGCCGCAGCCCGCTGAGAGGCCTGCCGCGGGCGACATGCGCCACGCCATCGCCGCCGCCGTGGCGCACTCCAAGCGGGAAATTCCGCACTACTATCTTTCCACCAGCATCGACCTGTCGCGCGCACTCGACTGGCTGCAGGCGCACAATGCGGAACGCCCGTTGCAGCAGCGCGCCGTCTACGCACTACTGCTGCTGAAGGCGGTGGCGCGGGCAGTGCAGAAAACCCCGGAGCTGAACGGCTTCTTTATCGACGGCGCGACACAACGGCACGATGAGGTACATATCGGCGTGGCCATCTCGCTGCGCAGCGGCGGCCTGGTGGTACCGGCACTGCACAGTGTGCAGGACAAGGGTATCGACGCGCTGATGCCGGAGTTCGCCGATCTGGTGAACCGCGCCCGCGGCGGCCACCTGCGCGCAACAGAGCTGCAGGATGCCACCATCACCGTCACCAGCCTCGGCGAACAGGGTGTGGAAACCGTATTCCCGATCATCTACCCGCCGCAGGTGGCGATTGTCGGCTTCGGCTCCATCGTCGAACGCGTGTGGCCGGTCGATGGCAAGCCGCAGCTGCGCCGCATCATCAACGCCAGCCTCGCCGCCGATCACCGCGTCAGCGACGGTCACCGCGGCGGCATCTTCCTGACCGAACTGGATCGATTGCTACAGGAGCCGGAAGCGCTATGACCCGCGACGAGATCAGGGCCCTGACCCTGGAAAAGCTGCTGCAAGTGGCGCCGGACATCGACCCGCAGCAGCTGGAGGCGAAAACGCCGATCCGTGATCAGTACGACTTCGACTCGATGGATTTCCTGAATTTCGCCATTGCCGTGGGACGGGAGTTCCAGCTGGATATTCCGGAACAGGACTACAACAAGCTGCAGAGCCTCGATGACACCGTCGACTACCTGCAGCAGAGGATCGGCGGCAGCGCCTCCGGGGAATAGCCGCTACCCGGCCGCCCCCCGCGGAGCGCGGAATTTGGCGGCGCCCCCTGCCCCCCTGACCCGGTGCCATCAAGGTGCAATCTTGCCGCTGAGCAGATGCGCGCCGTCGTAGGGAAAGACAATATCGGGATCGGGAGCCTCGGCCTGCTGATCCGACTCCGGGCACTCCACCGTGGCCAGGATATGGCGGATGACATTCAGGCGCGCGGTTTTCTTGTCATCGGCGCACACCACGTACCAGGGGGCGATTTCACTGTGGCTGCGGGCGAGCATTTCGTTGCGGGCCACGCTGTACTCGTCCCAGTGCTTCAGCGCCACCTTGTCCACCGGGCTGACCTTCCACTGTTTGAGCGGGTCCACCTTGCGCGCCTTCAGGCGCTGGCGCTGCTCCTCTCTATCGATATCCAGGTAGTACTTGATGATCTGGATCCCCGAGCGCACCAGCATCGTCTCGAACGGCACCACCGCATCCATAAACTCGCGGTACTCATGGTCGGTGCAGAAGCCCATCACCCGCTCGACGCCGGCGCGGTTGTACCAGCTGCGGTTGAACAGCACCATTTCCTGGCGCGACGGCAGGTGCGAGGCATAGCGCTGGAAATACCAGCTGGCGTTATCCCGGTCCGATGGCTTGCCCAGTGCCACCACCCGCGTCTCCCGTGGGCTCAGGTGCTCGATGATGCGCTTGATGGTGCCATCCTTGCCCGCCCCGTCGCGGCCCTCGAACAGGATGGCAATCTGCAGGTCGTGCTGGATCAGGTGTCGCTGCAGCGTGACCAGCTTGATCTGCAGCGCGCGCAGCTCCTTTTTGTACTTTTTCTTCCGCGACTTCGCGCCCGAAGGGTGTTTGCCATCCTGTTTCATTCCTGCCTCCGTGACCGATGACACGCGCCCGCCTGCCGATCCCGCTGACGACCGACACCGCCTGGCGGCAACAGATGCCAGCGCCAATACACAGCAACAACAGGCTGAAGACACCCGTTGCCGACTCGACTATTACTGTCATTTAACCTTAGTTGTGAGCATGGCGAAACGGCACCGGAAAGTCACCACGGCGCTGTCGGTGCCACAGCAGCGGAGCGGGTAATGAACCGGAATATGCACCAGTGGCACAGACAGGAGCGCCAGGCGCGCAGCTACCGCGAGCATCACGCCGACTTCGCCACCTGGGCCGCGGGCTGCGGTGTCATCCACCACCGCGCCGACACCCAGGTCAACGTGTTCCGCCTGGCCTGCGACCTGGAGCAGCGCGGTGCCGTCGGCGACAGGGCGGACGTGTTCCTGCTGCTGGCGGCGGCCGACCGCCTGGCACTCGCGGCCATGTGGCTGGTGGTGCACATGACCTATGCCAAGCGCGTGTATATCGACGGCCGCCCCCTGGTCGCCGGCGATTTCAAGGCCGACCCGCAGGGCCACTCCGGCGGCGCCCTGAATATGGTGCCCGGCTATATCGGCTACCTGGCCGCCAACGCCCTCGGCGGCATCACCCGCAGCTGGCTGATGGGCCAGGGCCACTGCGTTGCCGCCATCGACGCCTGCAACCTGCTGGTGGGCAATATGGAAGCGGCGCACGCGGACCGCTACGGCTGGTCGGATGCCGGGCTCACCCGGCTGGTGCAGGATTTCTATTCCTACGCGCTCGACGCGCACGGCCACCCCGCGTCACCGCTGGGCAGCCACGTCAATGTGCACACCGCCGGCGGCATTCTCGAGGGCGGCTACCTGGGCTTTGCCGAACTGCAGTATGTGCATATGCCGCTGCCCGGCGAGCGGCTGGTGGCCTTCGTCAGCGACGGCGCCTTCGAGGAACAGCGCGGCAGCGACTGGGCGCCGCGCTGGTGGCGCGCCGAGGACTGTGGTCTGGTCACCCCCATCATGATCGCCAACGGGCGGCGCATCGAACAGCGCTCCACGCTGTTCCAGCAGGGCGGCGTCGACTGGTTCGCCGCCCACCTGCGCCTGAACGGTTTCGACCCGCTGCTGATCGACGGCACCGACCCGGCGGCGTTTGCCTGGGCCATTTTCGAGGCGGAGGAGCGCCTGCAGGGCTGCGTCGATGCGATCAAAAATGGCAGCGCCCACTACCCCGTGCCGCTGCACTATGTGATCGCCGAAGCCCCCAAGGGCTATGGCTTTCCGGGGGCCGGCACCAACCGCGCGCACAGCCTGCCGCTGTCGGCCAATCCGGCACAGGACGATGGCGCCCGCCGGGAATTCAACGCGGGCACCGCCGAATTGTTTATCGAGGAGAGAGAGCTGCTCGCGGTGCTGCCCTACTTCACCGACCACGCCGCCCAGAACCGCCCGCAGGAAAAAGATCACCCGCTGGGCAGGCGCGCGGTCGAGCTGCAGCATTTGCCACCGCCGGACTGGAAAACCACCGACGAGCGCGAGTCGCCGATGGCGGCGCTCGACGGCTATTTTGTCGCCGTCACCGCCGCCAATCCCGAGTGGCGGGTGCGCATCGGCAACCCCGACGAGCTGCACAGCAACCGCTTCTACTGCACGCTGGAGCGCTTCCGTCACCGGGTATACGTGCCAGAAGCCGGCAGTGACGAGGCTGTCGACGGCGCGGTGATCACCGCGCTCAACGAGGAAGCCGTGGCCTGCGCGGCACTGGGCAACAAGGGCGGTATCAATCTGGTGGTCAGTTATGAGGCCTTCGCGGTAAAGATGCTCGGCATCATCCGCCAGGAGCTGATCTTTGCGCGCCACCAGAAAGAGGCCGGCCGGCCGCCCCGGTGGCTATCGGTGCCCTTCCTGCTCAGTTCGCACACCTGGGAGAACGGCAAGAATGAACAGTCCCACCAGGACCCCACCCTGTGCGAGGCAATGCTGGGCGAACTGTCCGACACCAGTGTGGTGCGCTTCCCGGTAGACGCCAACAGCGCCACAGCGGCGCTGGCGGACTGCTACCAGCGACAGGGGGAACTGCACGCGCTGGTCGTGCCGAAACGGGAACTGCCAGTATTGCTCGACGGCGAGCAGGCGCAACAACTGGTGCGCGACGGCGCCCTGCTGCTGAAGGGCCGCGCGGCCGCCAGCGTGCGCCTGGTCGCCGTGGGCGCGTACCAGCTGCAGCAATGTCTGCTGGCCTACCAGCGCCTGGAGAAGCGCGGCGTCGATGCCGCGCTGGTGTGCCTGCTGGAACCGGGGCGCTTTCGTCGCGACTTCCGCGACGCGCGCGAGCGGGCCGCGGGGGCGGAGACATCGCTGGTCGCGGCACTGTTTCCCGCTGCCGCCACCGCCACGCTGGTGGCCTGCCACACGCGCCCCGAAGCATTGACCGGCCTGTTGCCGGGCGGCGGTCGACACACCTGTTGTGGCTACCGCAACCAGGGCGGCACTCTGGATACCGAAGGCATGCTGTTCGCCAACGGCTGCAGCTGGTTACAGCTGTTGCAATCACTCGCCGCGCTGCTGGAGGTCGAACTGTCCGAGTGGCTGGAAGCCAACGAGCTCGCAGCCCTGGCAGGCAAAGCCGACCCGCGCCCGCTGCTGCGCTTTCCCGGCAGCGCAATCGGCAGGGACGCGCAATGACCGATTTCCTGTTCAACCTGCACCCCAATCGCACCCTCGCCGAAGCCGTGACAGCGGGCCTGGCCGCGGTCGAAGGCCGGCTGGAGCGGCGCCAGTTTCCCGATGGCGAGAGCTACTTTCGCGTACGCGCCGAGGTTGCCGGACGCACAGTGGTACTGCTCGCAGACCTGCACCAGCCGGATCGCAACGCCCTGCCGGCCCTGCTACTCGCGCAGACCCTGCGCGACCTGGGGGCGGAATCGGTGTTGCTGGCGGCGCCCTATCTACCCTATATGCGCCAGGACAAACGCTTTCACCCCGGTGAAGGGATCACCTCGCGCTATTTTGCCCGCCTGCTGTCGTCCTGCGTCGATGCGCTGGTTACCGTGGATCCGCACCTGCACCGCTATGCATCGCTGTCGGAGATCTACACGATTCCCGCTCGGGCCCTGCAGGCGGCGCCATTGATTGCGCAGTGGATCGCGGCCAATATCGAGCGGCCGCTGCTGATCGGCCCCGACAGCGAAAGTGCGCAATGGGTGCAGGCGGTAGCCGAGCGCGCGGAAGCCCCCTGCACGGTCCTGGATAAAACCCGCCACGGCGATCGGGATGTGGAAGTCAGTGCGCCGGATATCGACCATTGGCGCGACCACACGCCAGTGCTGGTAGACGATATCGTCTCCAGCGGGCACACGATGCTGGAAACCCTGAAGCAGCTGCAGCAGCTCGGATTGCCGAAGGCGGTGTGCATCGCCGTGCACGGCGTCTTCGCCGATACGGCCGCGGCGCAACTGGCCGCCAGCGCGGCGCGCGTGGTTACCTGCAACTCCATTCCGCACGCGACCAATGCCATCGATCTCGCCGGCCTGCTCGCCGCGGGGATTCGCGCGCTGGAGACGCCGCGGTAACTATCCGCTACCCTTCGTGCAGCTGGCGCGTATCCGTGAAGCCAGCGCAGAAATATCCAAATAGTGAAGTTGGAGGTATCGTGGAGAAAACCCGTGGCGACAACAGTGCCTGCCCCCCGGCACCGGCGGTCGATGGCGATGCAGTGGAAGGCAGTGCCGTCGATGGAGACAGCGCAGCCGCGTCCCCGCAGCACGGCAATCGGGTGAGCGTCTTTTCCGTCACGAAGATGGACTGCCCCACGGAAGAGCGGATGATTCGCCTCGCATTAAGCGAATTTGACGGCATTCACACACTGTCTTTCGACCTGCCCAACCGCCGCCTGGAAATCGTGCACAGCGGTGCGCCCGCCCCGATTGCGGACAAACTCCAGCGCCTGCGGCTGGGTGCCCGCCTGCTGGAATCCCACGCCGCCGATGAACAGACCGCAACGGAAGCGCCCGCGGGGCCGGCCGAAGATGAATCGAAAAGCCTGCGTTTACTGCTCGCGATCAATGCGCTGATGTTTGTGCTGGAACTGGCCGCGGGGGTAATTGCCGAGTCCACCGGGCTGATCGCCGACGCCCTGGATATGCTTGCCGACGCGGCGGTCTATGGCCTGGCGCTCTACGCCGTCGGGCACAGCGTAAAAATGCAGGTGCGCGCCGCCCATTTTGCCGGCGTGCTGCAGCTGATTCTGGCCCTTGGGGTACTCGCTGAAGTGGCGCGGCGTTTTGTCTTCGGCAGCGAGCCGCAATCGCAACTGATGATGGCCGTCGCGCTGCTCGCCCTGCTCGCCAATGCCGCGTGTTTAATGCTGATCGCCAGACACCGTAAAGGCGGAGCGCATATGCGGGCGAGCTGGATTTTCTCGGCCAACGACGTGCTGATCAACCTGGGTGTCATCGCGGCAGGTGCCCTGGTCGCCTGGACCGGGTCCCGCTACCCGGATCTGGTGATCGGGACCATTGTGGGGCTGATCGTCCTCAACGGCGCCCGGCGGATTCTGGCGCTGAAGGCGCAATAGGCGGCCGCTCGATGCGGCCATCGCCCGGGGAGTTTAAGTGCTCTCCAGGGAGCTCACTTGGACAGTTTGTTGTAAATCCAGCCAATCACCACACCGGCGATGTAACCGTCGACAAATCCCCACACCGCGCCGATCACGGCACCCGCGAGGGTCGGCCCATAACCGATGTACAGGGAGCCGAGTACCTCGACCAGGGTGGTTCCCCACCCGAACAGCGCAGTGATACCGCAGAAGAAAACATAGAGCGCCCACAGCGCACCAATGGCAACGCCGAGGGCATTGGGAGCAATGGATTTCATCGGATTTACCCCTGCTGGTTGTTCGCCCACACGTTTGCAACCGGGCACGCTTTCTGGCCGGGCTAAACGCTGACACTTTCATCAGCCTATCACGCCGGCACTCCGCGGGCAGTTGCGCGCGCGGTATCGGCAATGGGTTGCCCGCCATATTCCCGGTGCAAATCGTGCCCCTTTATGGCACTGTTGTGGCAGAGGCATCCCCGACAGCGGGCAAGCGCGCTAGGGAATTGCCGGCAGTCGTCGCTTTCCGGAGAGTGGAGTTCGATGCTGAACAGCCTGTTGCCGTGGGAGTTTTCCGCCAGCTGGTTCCTGGCCTGCCTGGGAGCCATTGCACTCTACCTGCGCGGGATACGGCAGCGCCGCCGCCGCGGAACGCCGGTCGGTTTCTGGCGACCGCTCGCCTTCCTGCTCGGTGTCGCCGCCATCTATACAGTGACGCAGACGCGTTACGACTACCTCGCCCAGTACATGTTCTTCACCCACCGCGGCCAGCATCTGGTACTGCACCACCTGGCACCGTTTCTGATCGCCCTGGCGGCACCGCTGCCAATCCTCACCGCCGGGCTGCCACCATTCCTTACCCGCATGCCGGCAATGAACGCGGTCGGCCGCGTGCTGCGGCCGCTGTACCGCACCATCCAGCATCCATTTGTCGCACCGCTGTTGTTCGTCGGCCTGATCTATTTCTGGCTGACGCCGGCCGTGCATTTCGACGCCATGCTGAGCCGGCCACTGTACGACCTGATGAACTGGAGCATGGCCATCGAGGGGCTGCTGTTCTGGTGGCTGATTCTCGACCCGCGCCCCGCGGGCGCCGGCGGTCTCGCCTACGGCAAGCGCATTGCCATTCTGGTCGCGGTGATGCCACCACAGATTGCGCTGGGGGCCTATATCACCTTCAGCGATCACGTGCTGTACGACGTCTACGCCGTATGCGGGCGCGCCTGGCCGCTCCCGCCACTGACCGACCAGCAACTCGGCGGCCTGCTCACCTGGATTCCGGCGGCGATGATGAGCGTGGTCGGCACGTTGATTGTGCTCAGGTATCTCCTGCACGGCCAGCGCAGCGCCGCCGTCAGCTCCCCCAACAATGTGGACACCGATAAGGCGGAGGCCGGCAATGCGGCAATTTGACCAACCATGGATACGGATGTGCGCCCTGGCGCTGCTCGCACTGTTCTCGCTATTCTCACTTTTACTTGGCGGCTGTGGTGACCGCGGCTGGCAAACCAAAGATATCTCCGGGCTGATGCCGCCGCTCGAATTCAAGCTCACCGACGAAAACGGGCGCATGGTGAGCGCCGCAGATTACCGCGGCAAACCGACGCTGCTGTTTTTCGGTTTTACCCACTGTCCCAAAGTCTGCCCCACCACCCTCGCGCGGCTGGCAGGGATCGCCAGGCAGCTGGGTGACCCGGAGCACAAGGGCGCACCCGCGGACCTGCAGGTGCTGTTCGTGTCGGTGGATCCGGCGCGTGACGACCCGATAAGCCTGCGCCAATATACCGACGCCTTCGGCCCGGAGTTTATCGGGCTCACCGGCAGCAAGACGGCCCTCACCGCGCTGACGCGCCGCTACCGTGTCACTTACGGCTACGGCGACAAGGATGCCGACGGCAATTACGCCGTGTCCCACGCCAGTGCCGTGTTCGCCTTCGACCGCGCCGGCAACGCGCAGCTGCTGATCCGCAGTGGCGACCCGACCGCCGCGGTAACGGCGGATTTGCGCCGACTGCTCGCCAGCGGTTAAATCGCCACGCGAAGCAGGAAAATTTTCGCCAGGTAACGGCACAGTCATGAAGCAACGGTTCACCGCCACTTTTCTGCTATTGGCACTTTTATTGGCACTCGCCGGGTGCGCCAGCTACACACCCGAACCCCTGGATCCGGCCGCGCAACAGGCGGCGCTGCAACAGCGCCGCCTGGACGATCCGGGCCTGCACCGCTATATCCGCGGTACTGACGCTGGCGGCGAAACCGCCGCGTGGCCGCCCGCATCCTGGGACCTGCCGCTACTGACTTTGACTGCACTCTACTACCAGCCGGACATCGACCGCGCCGGGGCCCGGCGCCTGGCGGCCGAGGCAGCAGTGATCAGCGCCGGTGGCCGCCCCAACCCCACCGCCGATGTTTCCAGCGAGCACAGCGCCAACCCGCCGGAGGATATCTCGCCCTGGACCAATGGCATCAGCCTGCAGCTGCCAATCGAAACGGCCGGCAAACGCCCGTTGCGCATCGATACCGCGCAGGCGCGCGCGCGCGCCGCGCAGCTGCGCGAAGTCGACACCCTGTGGCAGGTGCGCAGCCGAGTGCGCGCCACCCTGCTGGCATCCTATCCGCAGGAAACGGCGCTGCAGCAGCAGCGCGACCTGCAGCGGCAGATCACCGCCATCCTGCAGCGCCGCCTGGATGCCGGCTACGCCTCGCGCCCGGAGTTGACCCGGGCGCAACTGGACCTCGACAGCACCACCCTGTCTCTCGGCGAGGCGCGCAAGGCGCGCGCGGAAAATCTCGCCCACCTCGCCGCCGCCGTGGGCCTGCCCGCGGCGGCACTGGACGATGTACAGATCTCCTATGACAGCTTCGCGCGTTTGCCCGCACCACAAACGCTGCCCGACGCGCAGGCGCGCCAGCTGGCGCTGCTGAATCGGGCGGACGTGCTCGCCGCACTGGCGGATTACGAGGCCGCCCAGTCGGACCTGCAGTTGGAAATCGCCCGGCAGTACCCCGACCTGAACATCGGCCCCGGCTATCTTTGGGACCAGGGCGAGCGCAAGTGGACCCTGGACCTGTCGCTGCTGGCGCCGCTGCTCAACCGCAATCGCGGCCCCATCGCCGAGGCGCGCGCACAACGCCAGGTGGCGGCCGCGGCCTTCCTCAGCGCGCAGGCAGAAGCCATCGCGGAACTGGACACCGCACTGACCGGATACCGCCACGCCGCGCAGATACTGCGCGACGCCGAGGCGCTGCTGCAGCGCCAGCAACACAACGAACAGGCGACGGGAACCGCCTTCCGCGCCGGCGAGGCGGACCGGCTCGACTGGCTTTCGGCCCGCTACGAGACCGCCGCCGCCGAGCAGGCCCGCACGCGCGCGCTGATCGAGGCCAACCGCAGCCTCGGACAACTGGAAGATGCACTGCGCCTGCCGCTCGGCGCAGACGCATCCGCGGCACTGTCGACGCCGTACGCCAAATAAGACGCCGTGAGCTAATTAAGCCGTGAGCCAATGAAAAGGAACCGCAATCGATGAGAAGAATGCCCCGGCTGCCGCTTGCCATCGGTATCGCCATCGTCGTCGCGGCACTCATAATTTGGGGCTTTATCGAGGGCCGCAAGGAACTGGCGCAGGAGCGCGAGAGCGAAAAACCGCTCGCATCACCCTCGCGGGTGGTCGCCACCGAAAACGGCAGCGAGGTGGTGCTGGATGACGAGGCGCAGCGGCGCGCGGGTATCCGCGTCGCCCGCCTGCCGCAGGCGCAGCGCAGCGCGCGGCTGGATGCGCTGGCCACGGTGGAGCCGGCGCGCGAACTGATCGAATTGCGCAGCCGCTATGTCGCCGCGGCCGCGGAGGCCGAACGCCAGGCCGCCGCACTGGAGGCCTCGCGGCGTGAATACCAGCGCGTAAAGGCGCTGCACGGCGACGACCGCAATCTTTCCGACCGCGCGCTACAGGCTGCGGAAGCAACCTGGCGGGGCGACGCCGCAGCACTGCGGGCCGCGCGCGCAGAGACCGACGCCGTCATCCGCGATGCCCGCAGCACCTGGGGCGATGCCCTTACCGCGGCGACGACACGGGAGACGCAGCGCTTCCTCGACCTGGCGCGCGGGAAGCTGGTGCTGCTGCGCATCGCCCTGCCCGCCAATCACCAGCTGGAAACACCGCCGGTCACCGCCAGCGTCATCGGCGACGACGGACAATCCCGGCCCGCCACACTGATAGCCCCGGCGCCGCAGGCCGATCCGCGCATCCAGGGCCCGACCTTTTTCTACAGCGCCGCGGCTGCGGGCCTGCTGCCAGGCAGTGTACTCGCGGCGCAGCTGCCGCAGGGTAAACCCCGCGCCGGGGTGACAATCCCGGCCGCGGCCGTGGTGTCCTGGCAGGGCGTGCGCTGGTATTACGCCGAGCGCACCCCCGGGCACTTTGTGCGGCAGGCGCTGCGCGACGGTGAGCCGGTCACCGATGGCTGGTTTGTGCCGGGACAGGCGCCGCTCGGGGTAGTAACCCGGGGCGCGCAGGCGCTGTTGTCGGAGGAACTGCGCAGCCAGATCCAGGTGGGAGACGAAGACTGATGCGCGAGACTCCCGGAGCCGGCGCCCTCGCCGGTGTGGTCGGCTTCTCGCTGCGCTACCGGGGCGCGGTGATCGCACTGGCGGTACTGCTGGCAGGCTACAGCCTCTACCAGATCGGCCGCGCCAACTACGATGTTTTCCCCGAATTCGCGCCGCCGCAGGTCTCGGTGCAGACAGAGGCACCGGGGCTGGCGCCGGAGCAGGTGGAAGTGCTGGTCACCCAGCCGCTGGAAAATGCCGTCAATGGCGTGCCGGGCCTGGACCAGCTGCGCTCCCAGTCGATCCAGGGGCTGTCGGTGGTCACCGCCACTTTCGATCCGGGCACGGATATCTACCGCGACCGCCAGAACCTGGGCGAGCGCCTGGGTGCGCTAACCGGGGAAATGCCGGCCGGGGTCAAAGCACCGGTGATGTCGCCGCTGACCTCCTCCACCAGCGTGATGATGGTGGTCGGCCTGACCTCTAAAAAACATTCGCTGATGGATCTGCGCACCCTCGCCGACTGGACCGTGAAACCGCGCCTGCTGGCTGCACACGGTGTCTCCAAAGTGGCCGTGTTCGGCGGTGACGTGAAGCAGTACCAGGTGCAGGTCGATCCGCAAAAACTGTGCAAGTACGGCCTGTCACTCACCGCCGTCAGCGCCGCGGCCGAGCGCGCCACCGGCGTGCGCGGTGCCGGCTTTATCGACAGCGCCAACCAGCGCATCGTACTGCAGAGCTACGGCCAGGCGGCGGATGCCGATGCCATCGCCGCCACGTTGGTGCGCCAGCACGACGGCGCCGACCTGACCCTCGGTGACGTGGCACAGGTACGCGCGGCGCCGGCGCCCACCGCCGGCGCCGCCACCGTTAACGGCAAGCCGGGGGTGCAGCTGGTGATCTCCGAGCAGTACAGCGCTAATACCCTGGCGGTAACCGGCGCCGTGGAGCGCTCGCTGGCGCAGCTGCGCCCGGCGCTGGAGGCCGAAGGGGTGCAACTGCACGGCGATATATTCCGCCCCGCCAACTTCATCGAAACCGCCACCGCCAACCTGTACCACTCGCTCGCTTTCGGCGGCCTGCTGGTGGTGGCGGTGGTGGTGCTGTTCCTGTTCGAGTGGCGCACGTCGGCCATCGCGCTGACCGCCATCCCGCTGTCGTTACTGGCCGCAGTCACGGTCATGAACCTGCGTGGCATCAGCCTCAACACCATGACCCTCGGTGGTCTGGCGATCGCCGTGGGCCTGCTGGTGGACGACGCCATCATCGTGGTGGAAAACGTGCACCGGCGACTGCGCGAGTCCCCCGCCAATTCGTCGCCCGCGGCGCTGCTGCCGGGGGTACTGAACGCGGTGCTGGAAGTGCGCAGTGCGGTGGTCTATGCAACGCTGGCCATCGCCCTGGTGTTCCTGCCGGTACTCACCCTGCCGGGGCTCGCGGGCCGGTTGTTTTCGCCGCTGGCCACGGCCTATCTGCTCGCCACGCTCGCCTCGCTGCTGGTCGCGATCACCGTCACCCCGGCCCTGTGCCTGACCCTGCTGCCGGCCGGCGAACTGGAACAGCGCGATGCGCCGCCGGTGCGCTGGCTGAAACGGCATTACCGCGACCTGGTGGCCGGCGTCGAGCGCCGCTACCACACGGTGATCGTGGCCGTGGCGCTGCTCACGCTGGCGGCGCTGGCCATGCTGCCGTTTCTGGGCGGCAGCTTCCTGCCGGAGCTGCAGGAGGGGCACTATATCGTGCACATGTCCGCGGTGCCCGGTACCTCCCTGCAGGAATCCCTGCGCCTGGGTCGCGGGGTCAGTGCCGCGTTAAAGAAGCTGCCGTTCGTGCGCTCGGTCAGCCAGCGCGTCGGCCGCGCCGAACTGGCGGATGACACCAACGGCACCCACTACAGCGAGTTCGAGGTGCCGCTGAAACCGCTGTCCGGTGGAGAGGCGGAATCCGCACTGGCGGACATCCGCAAAGCGCTGGTGAATTTTCCCGGAGTCAATTTCGCGGTCAACACCTTCCTCACCGAACGTGTGGAGGAAACCCTGTCCGGCTACACCGCCGAGGTGGTGATCAATATTTACGGCGACAACCTCGACACCCTCGATCGCGAGGCGCAGCGGGTGGCCGCGGTGCTGGGGCGGGTGCCCGGCGCCGCGGAGGTGCAGATACCGGCACCGCCGGGCATGCCGGAAATCGGTATCCGCCTGCGGCCGGAGGCGCTGGCGCAGTGGGGCTTCGACGCGGTGGATGTACTGGAGGCAATCGAGACTGCCGGCAAGGGACAGGTGGTGGGGCAGGTGTACGACGGCAATCGCGTGTTCGATGTCAGCGTGATCCTGGCGCCGGAACAGCGCACGCGCATCGAGGACATCCGCGCCCTGCCCCTGCGCAACGGCGCGGGCAAGATCCTGCGCCTCGACCAGCTCGCCGATGTCTACACCGACTCAGGGCGCTACCTGGTGTTGCACGACGGTGCGCGGCGGGTGCAGGCGGTGACCGCCAATACCGCGGGGCGCGACGTGGCGTCCTTCGTCGCCGAGGCAAAACGGAAAATTGCGCACGAGGTCCAGCTGGCACCGGGGCACTATATCGAGTTCGGTGGCACCGCCGAGGCGCAGGCGGCTTCGGTGCGCGACCTGGTCGTACATTCGCTGATCGCCGCGGTGGCCATCTGCCTGATGCTGTGGATTGTGCTGGGCCGCGTGCGCAACCTGGCGCTGTTGATGCTCAACCTGCCCTTCGGCCTCGCCGGCGGTGTCATCGCCGCCTTCGCCGGGGGCGGCGGCCTGTCGCTGGGCGCACTGGTGGGCTTTGTCACCCTGTTCGGTATCACCCTGCGCAACTCGGTGATGCTGCTGTCCCACTACCAGCACCTGGTGGCGGTGGAGGGACTGCAGTGGGGCCCCGACACCGCCGCGCGCGGCGCCGGCGAGCGGCTCGCGCCCATCCTGATGACGGCCCTGGCCACCGCGCTGGGGCTGTTGCCACTGGCAATCGGCAGCGGCGACCCGGGCCGCGAGATCGAGGGGCCCATGGCCTGGGTAATCCTCGGCGGCCTGTTCACCTCCACCGCACTCAACCTGCTGGTGATGCCCAGCCTCGCGCTGCGCTACGGGCGCTTCGCGGTCGACCCTGCCACTCCAGTGCCAGAGTCAATCTAACCAACCTGAAAGAACCGGATGGCCGGTAAGGGCCCGGCAAAGCAACACTATCCCGGGCCCTACCCGCTATGTACTACTAGCAGTGAAATACGCCTTCTGAAGATCACCGGCAGGACAAACAGCAACTCCCGCCTTAGCCGGGAGTTGCTGCGCTAAAATTGCCATTCACCCTTTCAGAATTTTTATGATTCGGAAAGTCCACCGTCAACACTAACGATCTGACCGCTCAACCATTTAGCACGCGGGCTGGCCACCTCGACAATCCAGTGTGCGACGTCTTCCGGAACTCCGCGCCGTCCCAGCGGAATCGCGTTCTTTTCCTGCTCTTTGACGGCTGATATCTGCTCGTCCGTAAGGCGCATCCTTTCCTTTAGGAACTGGCTCTCCGTCGGTCCCGGAGCAATCGCGTTAACACGAATATTTTTCGCCGCCAACTCCAGTGCCCACGACTTGGTCATATACTCTATTGCCGCCTTACTCCCGCCATAGATGGAGAGCTGTGCACCGGCTTTATGGCCGAAGGTGCTGGAAATATTTATGATGGAACCCCCCGACTTTTCAAGATAGGGGATGCTCAATTTCGCCAGCATGGCCGCAGAAAACACATTGACATTAAACACGTCATTTAACGCTTTATAGTTAATTTCCTCTACCGGGAGAATGGCACCGGCACCAGCGTTATTCACCAACACATCAATTCCACCCAGCTCCTTTACCGCAAAATTCACGATTCTTTCCGCTGAATCATAATCGCTGGAGTCCGCCTGCAACGCTATGATATTCGGGTTCTCAGCTTCTACCTTTCTTAAGACACCCTCCCTGCGGCCAGTTATCAGTACTCTTGCACCACGCTCGGCAAACCGCTTTGCGGCCTGCAACCCAATGCCCGCGTTTCCACCCGTAACTATGACTACCTTATCCTTGAAATCATCCATGCCAAGCCTCACTAACCATATCGTTAAACAATAAAGAAAAAATCTACCGAAAACTCTATTACATTGAAATTTACGTGCGGTGCATACTCACCTGGGAACCAACATCGTCCAGCTCTGCGGAAGCAATAAATGCAGACAAAAATCCAGGAAACCTGCTTTCCAGGTCACCTATTCTCAATTTAACAAAACAGCGAGTCCCCTCCTCCCGAGTCATGGTCAATCCAGATCTTCGCAGAACTTTCATATGGTGGCTTAACGTCGATTTTGCCACTGGCGCACTGATATCACCCCAGCCATACTCCCTACCGTCATATAGGCAGCGGACAACGCCACAGCGTATTGGATCAACAAGTGCCGCCATCACATCAATCAAACGGATATCTTTTGTCAGGGGATGTTGAGATGACATACTCTCTCCACACTACGCAATATGTACGGTCGCAACGAATCGATAAATAACGCCAGTCAATTCAGGATTCCAATACGACATGTACCAGCTCGCCGACTAACGCATTGTTCGATGCTCATAAAACATAAAATAGTGTCACTTTCTTAACAAGCGCACACTTCAAGTTCTGCAGGAACGAGCAAGGAATCTGGAGAAACCTCCGGCAATCCAGTACGAGAAAATGAATAAAATGCCACTCATCCACACGGGATCCGCTCTGCAGCACTGGAAGTAAAATACACTTCCTGAAGATCGTACCCCCGCCCGGCAAGCCGGGGGGGGGGGGGGCCGCTTAGGTGACCACTCATCGCACCCCCCGGTCAATTTCCCGGCGAATATCCCCGTCACGAAACGGATTTGGCCAGCCTATACTTTCCAGCATGCCCAGTTGCGATTGGCGCGCAAATGGCTGCCTGGACTAAAATTTTTCTCAAGCGCCGTAATCGGCAGATTGCCGTCGATTACGGCGCTTGATGTTTCCTGCAGGGAAGAGCCCGGACCCGGAGGAGTATTGACTATGCCCCGTACGCTCTTAACCAACGGAAAATTCCGCACCCTCGACCCTTCCCGCCCTTCCGCTTCCGCCGTCGCAATCAAGGACGGGCTGTTCGAGGCCGTGGGTAGCGACAGCGATATCCTGCAGTTACAGGACAGCGATTCACAGGTCATCGACCTGCAAAAGCACACGGTCATTCCCGGCTTGAACGATTCCCACCTGCATGTAATCCGCGGTGGCCTGCACTACAATATGGAGCTGCGCTGGGAGGGTGTACCCTCGCTGGCGGATGCGCTGCGCATGCTCAAAGCGCAGGCGCAGAACACGCCGCCGCCGCAGTGGGTGCGGGTCGTCGGCGGCTGGTCTGAATTCCAGTTTGCCGAGAGGCGCATGCCCACGCTGGACGAAATCAACGCGGCGGCGCCGGATACTCCGGTGTTCATCCTGCACCTGTACGACCGCGCCCTGTTGAACGGCGCCGCGCTCAAAGCGGCGGGGATTACCAGGGAAAGCCCCGATCCACCCGGCGGGGTGATTTATCGCGACCGCCGCGGCAACCCCTCGGGCATGCTGATTGCGGAGCCCAGCGCACTCATTCTGTATTCGACCCTGGCCAAGGGGCCGTCCCTTGATTTCGAAGACCAGATCAACTCCTCCCGGCACTTCCAGCGCGAACTCAACCGCCTGGGTGTCACCAGTGCGATCGACGCCGGCGGCGGCGGCCAGAATTACCCGGAGGATTACAAGGTTATCGAAGAGCTGCACAAGCGCGGCGAAATGACCATGCGCATCGCCTACAACCTGTTTGCGCAGCAACCGGGCTCGGAGCTGGATGACTTCAAGCGCTGGACCAAAATGACCAAACCCGGAGATGGCGATGCGATGCTGCGCGTCAATGGCGCCGGCGAGAATCTGGTGTGGTCGGCGGCGGATTTCGAGAACTTCCTGCAACCGCGCCCGCGCCTGGTCGAGGATATGGATGCCGAGCTCGAGCAGGTCACCCGCTTACTGGTGGAACACCGCTGGCCCTTCCGGCTGCACGCAACCTACGATGAGTCCATCGCGCGCTTCCTGGATGTGTTCGAGAAAGTCGATCGGGACATCCCCTTCGATGGCCTGCGCTTCATTATTGACCATGCGGAAACCATTCGGCCGCACAACATTGAACGCATCCGCGCGCTCGGCGGTGGCATTGCCATTCAGCACCGCATGGCGTTCCAGGGCGAGTATTTTGTCGAACGTTACGGGGCGACAGAAGCGGAGCTGACGCCGCCGATCAATGAAATGCTCGCCGCAGGCCTGCCTGTTGGCGCCGGCACCGATGCCACGCGCGTAGCCAGCTTCAATCCCTGGGTGTCACTCTACTGGATGTCCACCGGGAAAACCCTGGGCGGCCTGACCCTATACCCCGAGGATCGCCGGCTCGAGCGTGAAAAGGCGCTCTACCTGTACACCAAAGGCAGCGCCTGGTTCTCCGGTGAACACCAGGTCAAGGGCGCCATCGTGCCGGGCGAATATGCGGATCTCGCCGTACTTTCCGCCGACTATTTCTCCGTCCCCGATGAGGACATCAAGGCGATCACCTCGGTGCTGACCATCGTCGACGGCAAGGTCGTCCACGGGGACGGTGATTTCAAGCAGCTGGCGCCGCCACTGCCACCGGCAAGCCCTGACTGGTCACCGGTACGCACCTATTCTGCGTTCAGGGAGAGCTTTACCACGGCGGCGCGCCCCCACGCCTGCGCGGGTACGGGGCACGCTCACCACCACCCATTCTGCGGATCACGCGCGTCTGCGGATCCCTTCTGGGGCCCGCTGGGATGCAGCTGCTTCGCCTTCTAGCGACTGAATTTGTGATGGCACCATAGGGAGCAGAGACGGTTCACGATGAAAGTGGTGTTGGGTTTCATACTGGCATTGGCGATCGGCGCCGGCTGCAGGTTGACGGGTATCCCGGTGCCAGCGCCGCCGGTAATCCTCGGCGCGCTGCTGGTTGTGGCAATGACGTGCGGGTACCTGATCGTGGACTACCTGGCCGCGCACCGCCCCGCAAGGAACAAGGACCTGTGCGGTGGTCCGACCGGATCCACCAGGTCTTCGAACGCCTCAAAAAAGTCCCGCGGAGACGATTCGTGACCAACACCCTGCTGGGCATTGCCCTCGGACTCATTATCGGCGCAGCCTGCCGCTGGTTCGACCTGCCACTGCCGGCGCCGCCAAAACTGATTGGTGCGCTGTTGGTCGTGGCCATGTCGTGCGGATTTGCGGGCACTGATCTTCTCATAGAGCGACATTTCTTTGGAGTATTCCATGAACAAACAGAAGCTCGAAGTGCTGACGCCCAAAAACTGTCAGTTGATTTTCATTGATCAACAACCACAAATGGCATTTGGGGTGCAGAGCATCGACCGCCAAACCCTGAAGAACAACGTGGTCGGGCTGGCGAAGGCGGCGAAGATCTTCAATATCCCCACCACCATCACCACCGTGGAATCGCAATCCTTTTCCGGCTATACCTACCCGGAATTACTGGGCGTCTTTCCCGAGGCTCCTATCCTGGAGAGAAGCTCGATGAACTCCTGGGATGACCAGAAGGTGCGCGATGCCCTGGCCAGCAACGGGCGAAAAAAAGTCGTGGTATCCGGTCTGTGGACGGAAGTGTGTAACTGCACTTTCGCCCTGAGCGCCATGCACGATGCAGACTATGAAATCTATATGGTGGCCGATGCCTCCGGCGGGACTTCTGTCGCGGCGCACGATTATGCGATGGAGAGGATGGTACAGGCGGGCGTTGTTCCGGTGACCTGGCAACAGGTGTTGCTGGAATGGCAACGCGATTGGGCGCATCGCGACACTTATGATGCGGTGATGGAACTGGTCAAGGAACATTCCGGTGCTTACGGCATGGGGGTCGATTACGCCTACACAATGGTGCACAAAGCGCCGGAGCGAGTGAAACACGGCGAAACACTCGACCCGAAACCCGCCAAATAGGTACAACGTCCGAGCGTGTATGGCCTATCGCGGTACCTATTTCGCCTGCAGGGACAGGAACGCTTCAGCAGTCCTTAATGGTTAACGCAGGGCTTCAGGTTTGAGTGATCGACAAGACGATCTGCACAAAGCGCCTTCCGGTTCGGCCTGGGCCCCCTTTGCCCACCCTGCTTTCGCGGTATTGTGGACTGCGACGGTCATTTCCAATGTCGGTACCTGGATGCACGATGTCGCCTCCGGATGGCTGATGACCTCACTGGCGCCGTCACCGTCGATGGTTGCGCTGGTGCAGGCTGCCACCAGTGCGCCGATATTCCTCTTCGCGCTCGCCGCGGGTGCGCTCGCCGATCTCGTCAGCCGGCGCAAACTGTTGATTGTGGTGATGGCTGCACTGTCGGTCTCCACACTGATACTGGCTAGCCTGGTCTTCACCGAGAAAATCACCCCCGGCGGACTCCTGCTCTTCACCTTTTTGTCCGGGACCGGTGCGGCCTTTGTCGCTCCGGCGTGGCAGGCCATAGTGCCGCAGCTGGTGCCCCGGGCAGACCTGAAATCCGCAATTGCCCTGAACGGTGTCGGGATCAATATAAGTCGCGCCATTGGCCCGGCGCTCGCCGGCGCCATCATCGCGGGCATCGGCATCACCTGGCCCTACGTCGTCAATGCGCTGAGTTTTCTCGCTGTGATTGCCGCACTGCTCTGGTGGAAGCCGCCACTATCCCAGGAAAGCGACCTGCCCGCAGAGCGATTCCTCGGCGCCATGCGCGCCGGTATGCGCTACGTCCGCGCCAGCGGCGCGATGCGCTCTACCCTGATCCGTGCGGTCCTGTTCTTCCTGTTTGTCAGTGCCTTCTGGGCCCTGCTGCCGCTGGTGGCACGGGAGGAACTGCGCGGCGGCCCGCAGTTGTACGGCATCATCCTGACCGCGGTGGGTATCGGCGCGGTCGCCGGAGCGGCGTTTTTGCCGCGTCTGGCGCGCAAGTTCAGCGCCGAACAGCTGGTATTGATGGGCACCCTCGGCACCGCGCTGGTGCTGGCCACCCTGGCCCTGCTAAAGCGCGCCGACGCGGCCGTGGTGGCATGCCTGTTGGCCGGTGCCTGCTGGATTACGGTGCTGTCGCGCCTGAATATCTCCGCGCAACTGGCCCTGCCCGACTGGGTCCGCGCGCGCGGGTTGTCGATGTTTATCACGGTATTTTTCGGTGCCATGACGCTTGGCAGCATCCTCTGGGGCCAGGTTGCCAGCCATTTCGGGATCTCGGTGACACAGCTGATCGCCGCCGCGGGCGCGGTGCTGGCCGCGGGTCTCAGCTCGCGTTACCGCCTGTTGCAGGATGAATCGCTCGATCACACGCCGAGCGGTTACTGGCCACAGCCGCTGGTCGCGAGTGACGTGGGGCTCGACCGTGGTCCCGTCATGGTTACCGTCGAATACCACATTGATAGCGCCGACATCGCCGACTTCGTCGCCGCCATGCGCGACCTCAAGGCCTCCCGCGAGCGGCACGGCGCCTTCGCCTGGGGCGTGTTTGAAGACGTCAGCCAGCCGGGCCGCATGATCGAATACTTTATCGAGGAGTCGTGGGTTGCGCATCTGCGCCATCATCAGCGTGTCTCGATGCTCGACAGCGAGATCCAGCAACGGGTTAGGGAGTTGCATCACGGCGATACCGATCCGGTGGTGACGCACCTTCTGGCCCCCGAGCCCGGGGCCACACCGGTCGCGGAGCCGGCCGCTGCCCGGGGCTCGATCGAGTAGCGTCATCTGCAGCGGAAACACCTGGACTATGGCAGGGTTGCCCCGCCTTCTCCGCCGCCACTCATTGCCCGCCGGCACTTTTGTGGTGCCGGGCCACCATTGCTTAATGCCGTTTGACACTATGCAATACCAAGCTGCAGCCTTATCAATAATTGCACTCCTGGTCTGCGCGGCAGGTTATGCGGATGATGGCAAGCCGCCGCCGATCAAGAAACTGCGCTTCGACGAGGACTATTCCTACCTGCGCGCCGCGCCCCCCGGTGTCCAGTGGCCGGCCTGCTGGAAGTACATTCCGCTGCGCGACTATATCCCGCTACGCGAAAGTGGTGACAGCTACCTGACCCTGGGCGGAGAAGTGCGGCAACGCTATGAGTACACCAAAAATCCGACCTTTGGCCAGGATCCCCAGGACAAGCGCGGTGTCTGGCTACAGCGCTACTCAGCCTTTGGCGATCTGCACTGGAATACGCACCTGCGTTTTTTTGCTCAGTTAACCAGTGCTCTCGAAGCCGGCCGCGCCGAAGGTCCCAGCCCGGTGGACGAGGACAAGCTCACATGGCAAAACGCCTTCCTGGACCTGAGCACACACAATTCAAACGGCAGCGACACCACCGTACGCCTGGGGCGCCAGGAAATGGTGTTCGGCTCCGGGCGGCTCGTGGATGTGCGTGAAGGACCCAATGTGCGGCGCACCTTCGATGGAGGGCGGGCTTTTATTACCGATGAGCACTGGCGGGTGGAATTTGTGGCTGCGCGTCCGCGCCTCGACCGGGCCGGAGTGTTCGATGACAAGACCAATTACAACCAGGCGCTCTGGGGTATCTACGGTGTTCTACAGAAGCCGCTGCGCTACCCCGGCAATCTCGATCTTTACTACCTTGGCAACCAAAATGACGACTCGACCTATGTGCAGGGTACCGAGCATGAAGATCGCCATTCTCTCGGCGCGCGCTTCTGGGGCGAATCCGGCAGCTGGAACTGGAACTGGGAAGCGCTATACCAGTTTGGCCGGTTCGGCAGCGACGACATCAACGCCTGGACCCTGGCCACGGAGACAACCTATCACTGGCAGGACGTACGCTGGCAGCCCAGCGTAAAGCTGAGCATCAATATCGCCAGCGGTGACGACAACCCGAATGACCGTAAGCTGGGCACTTTCAACCCACTCTACCCGCGGGGAAACTATTTTTCCGAGGCAGCGGTCTTTGGCCCGCGGAACTTTTACAACTTCCACACATTTCTCAACCTGCAACCGAATAGAGCCCTCGCGCTCACCGCAGATCTGGACTTTTTCTGGCGGCTGGAGACCGAGGATGGTCTCTACAGCCCCAGCGGCCAGATTATTCGCGGCCCGGACGACAGTGACGCGCACTTCGCGGCAATTACCCTTTCGTTAACCGCTGAGTACACAGTCTGCCGCGGCCTGGTGCTGACCGCGATACACACGTTCGACAAGCCGGAGCGGTTCATCCGTGAAACCGGCCCCTCCGATGATCTCGGCTTTACCGAACTGACGATGCAGTATCGATTCTGAGTATTACTGTCGTAACCGCGCTGGGCTGTCTGGCAATTTCCTGCGGACAGCCCACCGGGCCGCGTCTATTTTTTCTCGCCGTGCACGATACGGTACAACAGCGGCAGCACCAGTAGCGTCAACAGCGTCGACGAAATAATCCCGCCGATCACCACCGTCGCCAGCGGCCGCTGCACTTCGGCGCCGGTACCGGTATTGAGCGCCATGGGCACGAACCCGAGGCTCGCTACCAGGGCCGTCATCAGGACCGGGCGCAGGCGGATCGTGGCACCGTCAACAATGGACGCAATCAGCTCGCCGCCCTCCGCGCGCAGCTGGCGGATAAACGACAGCATCACCAGCCCGTTCAATACGGCGACCCCGGACAGCGCGATAAACCCGACCCCGGCGGAAATCGACAGCGGCATGTCGCGCAGCCACAACGCCAGCACACCACCGGTCAGTGCCAGCGGCACGCCGGTGAAAATAATCAGCGCATCTTTGATTGAGCCGAACGCCATCACCAGCAGACCGAGGATAATTGCCAGCGTCAGCGGTACTACTAGCGAGAGCCGTTTACTCGCGGACTCCAGCTGCTCGAAGGTACCGCCGTAATCCAGCCAGTAACCGGCCGGCAACTGCACCTGGCGGGCGATGCGCGCGCGTGCCTCATCGACAAAGGACCCCAGGTCGCGGTCGCGCACATTGGCGGTGACCACCACGCGGCGCTTGCCGTTTTCGCGGCTGATCTGGTTGGGGGCCGGCTTCATCTCAATACGCGCCACTTCCGCCAGCGGCACATAGCTGCCCAGCGCGCTGCCCTCCGGCAGCGGCACCGGCAGGTCGCCGAGGCGCTCGACGTTGCGCCGCAAGAGTTCCGGCAGGCGCACCACCAGCTGGAAGCGGCGGTCGCCCTCGTAGATCAGCCCCGCGGACTCGCCACCGATCGCGGTGGCCACCAGATCCTGCAGGGTCTGCAGGTCGAGACCGTAGCGGGCCAGCTGAATACGTTTCGGCACTACCGACAGCACCGGCAGACCCTCCACCTGCTCCAGCCGCGCGTCCGCGGCGCCGGGAATCCCCTGCACCACCGCGAGAATCTGCCTGGCCGATCGCACCAGCTGGTCCAGGTCGTCACCGAAAACTTTGATGCCGAGATCCGCGCGCACACCGGAGATGAGTTCGTTGAAGCGCATCTCGATCGGCTGGGTAAACTCGTAGTTGTTCCCCGGCAGCTGGCGCACGGCGTGCTCGATATCGGCAATCAATTGCTGCCGCGGCAACTGCGGATCCGGCCACTGGTCGCGCGGTTTGAGGATGACGAAATTGTCGGCCACATTGGGCGGCATCGGATCCGTGGCCACCTCCGGCGTACCGATCTTGGCGAACACCTTGTCGACCTGGGGGAACTCGGCGATGCGCTCCTCCAGCAATTTCTGCATCTGCACCGACTGCTCCAGCCCGGTGCCGGGAATACGCAGCGCGTGCAGCGCGATATCCCCCTCGTTCAGCTGCGGAATAAATTCCGAGCCCAGCGTGGTCGCCAGCCAGCCGCACAGAATCACCAGGCCCAGGGCCGCCGACAGCACCAGCCAGCGCAACTGCCACCGCAACTGGAGCGCGGCCTGCAAAACCGGGCGGTACACGGATTTGGCGGCGACAATCAGGCGGTTTTCCTTTTCGCTGATTCTGCCAGTGAGGAATACCGCCACCGCAGCGGGCACCACCGTCAGTGACAACAGCAGCGCCGACAGCAATGCCATCACCACCGTCGCCGCCATCGGCTGGAACATCTTGCCCTCCACACCGGTCAGCGTGAACAGCGGGATATACACCACGGTAATGATCAATACCCCGAACAGGCTCGGGCGAATCACCTCGTTGGTGGCGCGGAACACCAGTTCCAGCCGCTCGGCCAGCGGCAGCTTGCCGGTGCTGCGCTGTTGTGCCTCGGCCAGCCGGCGAATGGCGTTCTCGACGATAATCACCGCGCCGTCGACGATCAGGCCGAAGTCCAGCGCACCGAGGCTCATCAGGTTGGCGGATACGCCGGTCTTGACCATGCCGGTGATAGTGGCGAGCATCGCCAGCGGAATCACCGCGGCGGTGATCAGCGCCGCGCGCAGGTTGCCCAGCAGCAGGAACAGCACCGCGATCACCAGCAGCGCGCCTTCCAATAAGTTTTTCTGCACCGTGCGCATGGCTTTTTCCACCAGCGTGGTGCGATCGTAAACCGGCTCCAGCTCAATGCCCGCAGGTAGCGACGCCTTGACCTTGTCCAGCGCCGCGGCCACATCGCGGGCCACCGCGCGTGAATTCTCCCCCACCAGCATCATCGCGGTACCCAGCACCGTTTCGCGGCCGTCGCGGGTGGCGGCGCCGGTGCGCAGTTCGCGGCCGATGGCCACCGCACCGATATCCGCAACCTTTACCGGCGCGCCGTCGCGGTTGGCCACCACGACGTTTTCGATATCCGCAATCGTCTTCAGCTGGCCCGGCGAGCGCACCAGCAACTGGCGGCCGTTGCGCTCGACATAGCCGGCGCCGCGGTTGTCGTTATTGCGCTGCAGCGCGGCGACGATATCGGCCATGGTGACACCGTAATTGAGCAGCTGGCGCGGGTCCGGCGTGACGTGGTACTGCTTGTCGTAGCCGCCGATCGTATTCAACTCGGTGACTCCCGGCACCAGCGCCAGTTGCGGTTTCACAATCCAGTCCTGGATCTCGCGCAGCGCGGTGGCATCGTAGGGCTGGCCGTTGGGCTGGGTGGCCCCCGGCTCAGCCGCTACCGTGTACATGAAGATCTCACCGAGCCCGGTGGCGATGGGCCCCATTTCCGGCTCCAGCCCCGGCGGCAGTCCGCCCTTGATCGCACCCAGGCGGGTGTTGATCAGGTTGCGGGCAAAGTACAGATCGGTGCCCTCCTCGAACACCGCGGTGACCTGCGACAGGCCGTAGCGCGACAGGGAGCGTGTATAGGCCAGCTGCGGCAGGCCCGCCAGCGCCGTCTCCACCGGATAGGTAATGCGCTGCTCCGCCTCCAACGGCGAATAACCCGGGGCCGCGGTATTGATCTGGACCTGCACATTGGTGATATCCGGCACCGCATCGATGGGCAGTTGCCGGTAACTCCAGATACCCACACCGACCAACACCAGAATCAGGGACAGCAGCAGGTAGCGCCGCTCGATCGAGAGACGCAGAATCGATTCAATCATTCCTCAACCTCTCTCAGTGATGGTGCGACGCGCCGGATTTTTCTATGTCCGCCTTGATCACGTAACTGTTGGCGGTGACATAGCGCTCGCCGGCTTTCAGCCCGCCCAGCACCTCGGTCACGCGGCCATCGCTGCGCCCCAGTTGCAGCGGGCGCGCGGTAAAGTGATCGCCGTCGCGAACAAATACCACCCTGTCACCGCGCAGCGGTTGCAGCGCGCGGTTCTCGACCACCAGCGATAGGCGCCGCTCGTTGACCACCACTTCGCCCTGCACCATCAGGTCGGTGGTCCAGCGCTGCTCCGGGTTATCGATCGCGGCGCGGGCAACGGCAAACGGTTGTCCGTCGGTGCCCGGCGAAATATTGCCGATCGTGGACTCCACCGTGTGCGCGCCGACATGGATAACGACTTTCTGCCCGCGCGCCACCAGTGCGCGGTTTTTCGGGAACAGTTGCAGTTCGGCCCACAGCTGATCGTAATTGGCGATGGTAAACAGCACCCGGTCGCCGCTGTACTCGCCGCGGCTGGCCTGTTTGTCGATCACCTGCCCGGCGATGGGCGCGCGCAGCGGATAGGTCTGCAGGCTGTCGTTGGACTCGATCACGGCCAGCTGCTGGCCTTTTTTAACGCTGTCGCCGAGCACCGCGTTCACCTCGATAATCGGCCCGGGGAAACGCGCGCGCAGGTGGCTGATACTGGCGTGATCGGCGGCGGTCTTGCCGTACAGGGTGGCGGTTTCGCGCAGCGTACCGGGTCCGGCCACGGCGGTTTCAATACCGGCCTTGCGCGCGGTAGCGGGATCAATTTCGGCCCGCGCCTGTGCGTGGCCCTCGTCGTGGCCGCCCTCTCCTTGGCCACCTTCTCCATGGCCGCCCTCGTGCTCACCAGCCGTTTGTGCATGGGCAGCCTGCCCCACATGGTCGTCACGCTGCATCGGCGTCAGTGCCAGCAGTGACACCAGGCCGAGCAGTAGCGCCGCCAGCGCGCTGATTAAAACTTTTCTGTTCATACTCATTCTCTGTACTTTCCGGGTACTTGCTATGTACTCGCTCTGTATCTGGTTCCGCTACTTGCTGTTATCCGGCTGTGCCGGCAGCAGGGGTGCAGCGGTCATCTGTTCGATTTCGGCGCCGAAGCGCAGTACCGCGCGGGCCGCTTCAATGCGTGCGCGCCGGGCACTGATCAGGTCTTCGCGTGCGGTGGACCATTCCAGGTACGAATAACGGCCACGGCGATAGGCGCGCTCCACCTGGGTGAGCGCATCGCGCAGTGTGGGAATGATGGTTTGGGTCAGGGCCTCGACGGTGGCGAGCGCCTGTTCGCGCCCACTGACGGCGCGATAGAGCCGGCCGTACAACTGCAGTAGCGCGGCCTCGCGCTGCAGCGCCACCTGATCGCGCTCGGCCAGTGCGGTGGCCACGGCGCCGGCATTGCGCCGCGCTTGGAACAGCGGTGCGCTGACGCCCGCAACCAGCGTGGTCTCACCCAGTTCGCGGGATCGACGCACACCGACCGACCACCCGATATCCATGCTGGAGCGGGTCTCGGCGAGGCGCAGTTCGGCCTCGCGCAGGCGCTCCTGTGAGGCGAAGCGGGCAATGGCCGGATTCTCACGCGCACGGGCGTAGAGCTCACTGAAACCGGCAGCGGGCGCGAAGCGATAGAGTGCACCGCCGTCCACCGCAAAAGTCGCGTCCGGTTCGCCCCACAGCACCGCCAGCGCGCGCTTGTGGGCCTGCAGCTGGCGCTGCTCGGACTGCTCGGTGAGCCGCGCTTCCGCAAGCGCCGCCTGCGCGCGCAGTTTTTCCGCCACCGGCGCGGCGGCGGCATCGACCCGCTTGTCCACCTCGCGCAGCGTATCCCGCGCGAGGCGCACCGACTCGCCCGCCAGCGCCAAACGCTCCCTGGCGGCCAGCACCTCGGTGTAGCGGCGAATCACTTCGCCGAACAGATCCAGCGCTGTGACCTGTTCGTCGGCCAGCAGCAGTGCGCGGTTGGCGCTGACGGTATCGACACGCGCGCGGCGCTTGCCGCCCAGCTCGATCACCGAAGAAATGGACGCGGTCAGCTCCGCCTCACTGAAGCCGCCGCTGCCGGCAAAGTTTTCCAGCTCGGCGTCCAAATTCAGCGCGGGCTTCAGCGCCGCGGTCTGTGCGCGACCGGCAAGTGCCGCGTCGCGCAGGTCGTATACCGCCAGCTGCGGATTGCGCGCCAGGGTGCGCTGGATCGCGTCGGCAAGAGTCAGCGCCGCGCCCCCCTGTGCCTGAACCAAAGGCACAGGCCATAGAACTGCCATCGCCAGCAGCAACACGGCGGCACGACGGCAGAGCGCACTCGATGAGTACGCGTGCAAAAAATGCATAGGGATCTCCCAAGTCTTATCTCGTAGGCGCGCACAGGGCGCGCGTGTGCGGGATCAGACTCGGGCTATGGGTGGGCGGTAGAGCGCGGAGGAATCGATACTGGGGAGGAACGGTGAGCGGGCCGCGCGCGTCACGGCGGTACCGGACACCTGCGCCTGCTCGCTGTGGCCGGGCAGGCCGACAAAACCGAAGCTGTGGCAGTGACAGCAGTGGTGGCAGAATTCCTGCCCGTGGTCATCACCGGCATCGCCGGCGAGATCGCTGGCCACCTGGGCGACAATCGAACCGGCCACAATCGCCACGCCGTCATCGGCCACATCGAGATGATGTGGCGCGACGTGGGTCGCCATATCCTGGCGCTGCTCGTGACTATCAAAGAACGTCACTGCGGCCTGGAAGACCAGCAGTGCGATCAGCAGATAGCACAGGCGACTCGCCTCGGTGGATATGGACATCTCGGGATAGATACCGGTTTGTTTAAATTGATGCCTAAAACTTTAGCAAACAAGCGCACCGCGCTCAATGTTGCGCCATAGCAGCAATGGCCGGGCCGCCGAAGATCACCCTTACGTCGCCTGGGCAATGCACCCCTCGCGCCGCGTGTTCCGGCGACATTCCGGCATGCAATTCCTCTTCCCCATGACTATGGCTACCTATAGTTGATCAATAGTGTGCCAAATTCCTGGCGCAGACACGGCTGCAACTGGACCACGGAAGGCCTTTGAGCGGCCACAGTTCCACGAACCTCAGAGGTACTGCATCTTGGCAACTCTCCACGCGTTCCGCCTCGGCACAGTAGCTCTGTTGTTACTGGCGAGTCTCGCGGCGCAATGCGCCGAACCGGACAAAATGCTCGGCCCGCAGGAAGCCAAAGCCCTCGCGCGCCGGGTCTACCTCTACGCCTATCCCTTGGTCGTGATGGATATCACGATGCGCCAGGCGACCAGTGTGCCCAATGCCGAAACCGCACCCATG
Source organism: Microbulbifer sp. SAOS-129_SWC (assembly GCF_039696035.1). Classification (GTDB taxonomy): domain Bacteria; phylum Pseudomonadota; class Gammaproteobacteria; order Pseudomonadales; family Cellvibrionaceae; genus Microbulbifer. The sequence goes on along the minus strand of NZ_CP155567.1, from coordinate 2,205,705 downwards.
CGCGCGCCGGTGAACCAGTTTGCGCACTTTCGCGAGTATCCCGGCGCAGACGCCAGAGACGTGGTGCGTTTCAATTTCGACACGCTGTATTCGTTTGCCTGGCTGGATCTGCGCGACGGACCGCAGGTGCTTTCGCTGCCGGACAGCGGCGGGCGCTATTACCTGATGCCGATGCTGGATATGTGGACTGATGTCTTCGCGGTACCGGGCACCCGCACCACCGGCAACGGCGCCGGCAACTTTGCGATTGTCGCGCCGGACTGGCAGGGACAGCTCCCCGCCGGTGTGGACCTGATCCGCGCGCCAACGCCGATTATCTGGATCATGGGCCGCACCCAGACCAACGGCCCGGACGACTACGCCAATGTCCACCGCCTGCAGGATGCCTACAAGCTGACTCCGCTGAGCCGCTGGGGGCAGGACTACACAGCCCCGGTCAAGGTGCCTACGGATCCGAAGATCGACAGTCACACGGATCCGCTGCAACAGGTGAACAGCCTGAGTGGCGTAGAGCTGCTCGCGCGCTTTTCGAAATTACTGCAGGTGCACCCGCCGCACGCCAACGACTATCCGATCCTGTTTGAAATGCGTAGGCTGGGCCTCAGCCCCGGGCAAAACTTCGATCCGGACAAGCTCTCCCCGCAGATGGCGGACGCAATCAACGCCGCCGCCAAAGAGGCCATGGCAGATTTGCGCCAGGCCGTCGCCAGCGGTGCTATCGGGGAGATTCAGAACGGCTGGAATTACACTGTGGAGGGCATCGGCACCTACGGCACCGACTACCGCCGGCGCGCCCTGGTGGCCATGGCCGGTCTCGGTGCCAACCTGCCGGAGGATGCCATCTACCCCAATGCCATCGCCGATGCCGATGGCAACCCGACTTCCGGCCAACACAATTATGTATTGCACTTCGACAAGGGAAGATTGCCAGCGGTAAATGCGTTCTGGTCCCTGACCATGTACGACACGGACGGCTTCCAGGTGCCCAACCCACTCAACCGTTTCGCCATTGGTGACCGCGACAAACTCCAGTTTAATGCCGACGGGTCACTGGATCTGTATATCCAGCACCAGTCGCCCGGTAAAGACAGAGAGTCCAACTGGCTACCGGCGCCCGCGGGGCGCTTTCAAGCCATGATGCGGATGTATTCACCCAAGCCGGAAGTGTTGCGCAACGGGCCCGGACTGCCGCCGTTGAGCAAAGTCACCAATGCCAGGCAACAGCCCTGAGGAGAAAAGCCAGTGAAATATTTTTTGCGCGCCTGCGCGCTCCTGCTGTCACTGTTGACGCTGCCCGCAAGTCAGGCCGCCGACAGCCTCTCGGCCCGGGAGGCCCGGGACATAGCGCGGGATGCCTACCTCTACGCCTATCCGCTGGTGCTGATGCGGGTCAGCTCGCAGGTGTCGACCAATGTGGCGGAACCGCAGTTTCCGCTGTCGCCGATCAACCAGTTGGCCCACGCCAAGGCATTTCCCGATGCCAGTATGGATATCATCGCCAGCCCCAACGCGGATACGCTGTATACCTCGATGACGTTTGACGTATCCAAAGAGCCGATTGTCGTCACCGTGCCCGACTCCGGCGGGCGCTATTACCTGCTGCCGTTTCTCGACGAGTGGACCGATGTGTTCACCGTGCCCGGCAAGCGCACCACCGGTACCGCCGCGCAGACTTTCGCCATTGTCGGCCCCGGCTGGCAGGGCAAATTGCCGCACGGCATCACCCGCTACGACAGCCCCACCGCGCGCGGCTGGATGGGTGGCCGGGTGCAGACCAATGGCAAGGCGGATTACGCGGCGGTGTACAAATTCCAGCAGGGCCTGAAGGTGGTGCCACTCAGCGCCTACGGCAAGCCCTATACCCCGCCGCGGACCGCGGTCGACCCCAAACAGGATATGAGCCCGCCGGTGGAACAGGTGGACAAGATGGATGCGGAGACCTTTTTTACAGTGTTTGCCGAACACGTGAAAAACAATCCCCCGCACGCCAACGATTACCCGATCCTCGACCGCATGCGGCGCATCGGCATAGTGCCGGGCAAGCCCTTCTCCATGGCCGCACAGCCGGAGGTGGTGCAGGAGGCCATCAAGGCGGCACCGGCCGACGCCCTGCCGCGGATCAAGGCAGCCTGGAAAAAGTCCGGCACGGTAGTCAATGGCTGGAACGTGAACCTGAGCGGAATGGGCACCTACGGCACCAATTACCTGCGCCGCGCGGCGGTTGCCTACGGCGGACTGGGCGCAAACGTGCCGGAGGATGCGGTCTACCCCACCACCTTCGCGGACGCCCGCGGCGAACCCCTGCACAGCGACCGGCGCTACACACTGCACTTCGACAAGGACAAACGGCCCCCGGCGCGCGCCTTCTGGTCCCTCACGCTGTACAACGACCGCCAGCTGTTTGCCGACAATCCCATCGACCGCTACGCGATCGGCGACCGGGACAAGCTCAGGTTCAATGCGGACGGTTCACTGGATCTCTACATTCAGCGCGAATCCCCGGGCAGCGACAAAGAAGCCAACTGGCTGCCGGCGCCGCAGAGCGGCAACTTCTCGCTGATGATGCGCCTCTACTGGCCGGCGCTGGAGGTGCTCGATGGCAGCTGGGCACCGCCCCCGGTCGAGCGGGTGGAGTAAATTCTGTCTCGCCTTCAGCGGACTGCTGTCTCGCTCCGGCGGGCAGCAGTCACCGCCACCGTTTCCCAGACACCCACCAATACCAGAATGGCCGAAGACAAAACGCCGAGCGCCAGCGGCGGCAGGAACAGACCACCGGGAATCAGCAGTAGCAACAGCAGAATTCCCACATAGTGGGAGCGCGGGTGGCTGCGAAAGATCAGCCATTTGAACAGTAAATTGCCGCCCAGATAGAGCACGGCACCACCGATGGCCGCCCACACCACCCTCGCCGGCGTATGCCCCGACGGATGCGCGAGAACAAATTCATCGGCCGCGGCGACCACCACGATACCGGCGATAATCAGCAAATGGACATAGGTATACACCAGCCGCCCCACGGCGCCGGTATTTTCCGCCGCAGCAATTTCTTCATTGGCGTGTTCCACCGCCAGATTGAAATAGATCCACCACATGGCCACGGTGGCGACAAAGGCGCTGACAAACGCCTTTACCGTGGCCGGGCTCCAGTCGAGCCCGGCGAACGTGGAACCGCTGACAAGCAGGGATTCCCCCAGCGCGATAATCACCAGCAGGCCGCAGCGCTCGGCCATATGCTCGCCGGAAATATCCCAGTCGCCGCTGCGGGAAGGCACCAGGCCAGTGAAACGCTCCAGCAAAGGAATGTGAAAGGAGACCATCGCCGAGGTGTACTCCACCAGCACCGCCGCCGACCACCACAGCAGGCGCGCCGAACCGTCGGCCGCGGCACCGCCGATCCACAGTGCCGCCGACAGCCCGAACCACAGCGCCATGCGCACAAAGGTGCCGTGCACCGCGGGCCGTTCGCGGCGGCTGGCCAAGCACATAAACAGTGTCCGCCCCAGCTGCATGAATAGATAGCTGGCGGCGAACAGCCACGCGGCTTGGTCAAAGGCGTGGGGAATAGCGATCGCCATCAGCATGCCGGCGAACATCAGCGCAAACAGTAACAGTTTTACCGGCACCTTCTGCGGGTCCAGCCAGTTGGTGACCCAGGCGGTGAAAACCCATACCCACCACACCGACAGCAGGATCAGGAAAAAACGGTAGACGCCCGCCAAACCGGGACTCGCGATCAGCAGGTGCGTGGTCTGGGTAATCGCGTAGACGAACACCAGGTCGAAAAACAGCTCGACAAAATCGACCTTGTGCTCGCGCGCGCTGCCCTTTACCCGGAACAGACTCGCTGAAAAGCCGGAAAACATGCCCGATGACTCCTGTTGATTTTTACCTGTCTGCTATTTCTCTTCAGCCGCAGACTCAGCGCCGGCCGGGTACGGAATAAACTCTTCGCTATCGCCCGGCACCTGCGCAAAACGGCCCGATTTCCAGTCGCGAATGGCGGACTCGATACGCGCATCGCTGGCCGAGGCAAAATTCCAGTCGATGCGGGTCTCGCCGACGCTGGCACCGCCGATAATCGCGATACGGCTCTCTTGCGTGGCCTCAACGACTACCCCTTCCTGCGCGGAAAACACTCCCATGGCCGTTGCCGGTATTTGCATATCCCGCGCCCTGAGCGCGCCGCTGGCCACATAAACGGCCCGCTCCGGCGCCGCCGGCAGGGTAACCGACTGGCCCGCCTGTAAATGCATCTCCACGTACAGGGTCTCGGCAAAGGTCTTTACCGGCGAGGTGACGCCGAAGGCGCTGCCCATGATCACCCGGGCGGCGACTCCGTCGACGGTGACGGACGGAATCGTCTCCGCGGGATAGTGGTGAAACTCCGGGTCCATCTCCGCAAATTCCTGCGGCAGCGCCAGCCACAACTGCAGGCCGTGTACCCGGTGCGCTGCGTCGCGCACTGCGCGGCGTTCGCGCTCGGAGTGCACGATGCCGCTGCCCGCCACCATCAGGTTGATATCGCCCGGGCGCACCAGCTGCTCGCTGCCGAGTGAATCGCGGTGCAGTATTTCCCCCTCGAACAGGTAGGAAACCGTGGCGATATTGATGTGCGGGTGCGGGCGCACGTCGATGCCCTGCCCCGCGGCAAATTGCGCCGGCCCCATATGGTCGAAGAAGATCCACGGACCCACCGCGCGGCGGGCCGCGTTCGGCAGGCAGCGGCGCACCGAAAAGCCGCCCAGATCCTTCTCCTGCGGATGGATAACCAGCTCCAGGGCGCCACAGCCGGGCTGCAGCTGGCATTCGTGTTCGGCGATCTGGTGCAGATTGCTCATGCTTTTATCCCCGCTGCAGTCGCTCGGCCCAGTCGCACAGCGCGGCGATCTGCTGGCGAACAAAGTCCCGCGTCATCTCGTCCACCAGCGCGCCGCTGGCATCAAATTTCTGCTGTGCCTGGGCGATCATCACCTCGGGCTTGTTGATAAAGTGCACGTCGAGGTAAACGAGGATTTTGCGCAGGTCGTAGTGGGCACGCACGCCGCCGAGCATCCCCATGCTCGCACTCATCACCGCCGCCGGTTTGCCCGCCAGCGGCTGCGGCGACTGGCGCGAAACCCAGTCGATGGCATTCTTGAGTACGCCGGGAATGGAATAGTTGTACTCGGGGGTCGCGAACAGCACCGCATCCGCCGCTGCAATCGCATCGGACAGCTGTGTGACTGCAGCGGGTAATTCGCGATCGCGCAGTTCCTGGTTGTACAGCGGGATATCGGCGAGATCGGCGATCTGCAGCTCGACATTTGGCGGGGCCAGTTCGGCCGCGGCGCGCAGCGCGGCCGTATTGTAGGATTCCCCGCGCAGGCTGCCGGAGATACCGACGATACGGATTTTATTGGACATGTTTTTCCTGCTCTTGTTTTTTCCCATCAAGAAAGACAGCACCGCCCACAAGGTTGCAGGCGGCGCGGTGATCGCCTGTGTTACTCGCCCTTGAGCGTGGTGTAACTGGTAATCAGGTTGCGGTAGTCGGGGATATGGTTGGAGAACAGGTTGCCCAGCCCCTCGATATCGTTGCGCCAGTCGCGGTGCAGCTCGCAGGCGGCGCCGAACCAGGTCATCAGTTGCGCGCCGGCGGCGGACATGCGCTCCCAGGCCGCATCGCGGGTGAGCGGGTTGAAGGTGCCGGAGGCGTCGGTGATCACGAACACGTCGAAGTCTTCGGCCAGTGCCGAGAGGGTCGGAAACGCCACGCAGACTTCGGTCACCACGCCGGCGATGATCAGCTGCTTCTTGCCGGTCGCCTTGACCGCGGCGACGAAGTCCTCATTGTCCCAGGCGTTGATCTGGCCCGGGCGCGCAATATACGGCGCATCCGGGAAAATCTCTTTCAGCTCCGGTACCAGCGGGCCATTGGGACCGTCCTCGAAGCTGGTGGTGAGAATGGTCGGCAGGCCGAAGTACTTGGCCGAGTCGGCCAGCGCCAGCACGTTGTTCTTGAACTTGTCCGGCTCGATATCCCGCACCAGGGACAGCAGTCCCGCCTGGTGGTCGACCAGCAGCACCGCCGCATCGTTTTTGTCCAGGCGTACATAGGGTTTGCTCATGGGGTTTCTCCTCTAAACAGAATGTGGGGCGCACGCGGCGCCCGGGGTGTCAGCTCGCAAGCGGTATCAGCCGCGCCGGCCGAAGCGACCGCGACTGAAATCCTCGATGGCCTCGGCAATTTCCTCGCGGCTATTCATGACGAAGGGGCCGTGGCCGACGATGGGTTCATCGATGGGCTCGCCACACAGCAGCAGCGCCTTGGCCGCGCTGCTGGCACTCAGTGACAGCTGTTCGCCCTCGCGCGCCATCACCGCCATCTGCGCCGCGCCGACCTCGGCGGCGCCGTTGACGGACACAGCCCCATCCAGCACCACCAGCGCGCAGCTCCAACCGTCGGGGAGCGCGAATTCCGCAGTGCCGCCACAGGCCAGACGCAGATCCCACACCTGCATCGGCGTGAAGGTTCTGGCCGGCCCCTGCGCACCGGCGTAGTCGCCGGCAATCACGCGCACTTCACCGGCGCCGTCCGGCAGCGATACCTGCGGTATATCCTCGGCGAGCACGGCCTGGTAGCCGGGTTCGGTCATCTTGTCGCGCGCCGGCAGGTTGACCCAGAGTTGCACCATCTCCAGGGTGCCGCCGGATTCGGTGAAGGCGGGCGAGTGATACTCCTCGTGCAGGATGCCCGCTCCGGCAGTCATCCACTGCACGTCGCCCGGCCCGATCACGCCGCCCTGGCCGGTGGAATCGCGGTGCGCCACCTCGCCGCTGTAGACGATGGTCACCGTCTCGAATCCGCGGTGCGGGTGTTCGCCGACACCGCGCGGGCCCGCCGCCGGGGCAAAATCCGCCGGCCCGGCGTAGTCGAGCAGCAGGAAGGGGCTCAGCTGTTCGGCGTGACTGTGGTACGAGAACAGGGAGCGCACCGGAAATCCGTTGCCGACCCAGTGCGGTCTGGGCGCGCTGTAGACACCGAGAAGCTGTTTCATGACGCTATGTCTCCATTGTTGGCCAGGACTGAACGAGAGCGGCCGAGTGAATGGGCGCAGGATAGTTTTGCAACGGACAAGGTGCTAGCCTGTAATTTTGCTTCGCAGCGTCCCAAAAATGGAACAGTGACCGTGCAGAACCTGAATGATCTCTACTACTTTGTGCAAACCGTGGATCACGGCGGCTTCGCCGCCGCCGGGCGCGCCCTGGGCATCCCCAAATCCAAGCTGAGCCGCCGGATTGCGGCGCTGGAGGAGCGCCTCGGCGTGCGTCTGATCCAGCGCAGCACGCGCCACTGTTCGGTCACCGAAATCGGCCAGACCTACTACGAGCACTGCAAGGCGATGCTGGTGGAAGCCGAGGCCGCCCAGGCGGCGATCGACTCGGTACAGGCGGAACCGGCCGGGGTGATCCGCCTGACCTGCCCCATCGCCCTGCTGCACGCGCATATCGGTGGCATGCTCGCCGACTTCATGGCGCGCTACCCGAAGATCACCGTGCACCTGGAAGCCACCAATCGCCGCGTGGACCTGCTCGGCGAAGGCGTCGACGTCGCCATTCGGGTGCGCCCGCCGCCGCTCGAAGACAGCGACCTGGTGATGCGCGTGCTGTCCGACCGCGGCCTGTGCCTGGTGGCCAGCCCGGCGCTGGTCGAACAGCGCGGCCTGCCCGCGACACCCGCCGACCTCAACGGTTGGCCGAGTCTCGGCCTCGGGGTGCCGCAGCACAGTCACAGTTGGATTCTCTACGGCGAGAACGGCGCCGAGTCCACCATCTACCACCGGCCGCGCTATGTGACGACCGACATGATGGCGCTGCGCAGCGCCGCGCTGGCCGGAGTCGGCGTGGTGCAGCTGCCGATATTAGTCGTGGAGGAACAGTTGCAACGGGGCGAGCTGGTCAGGCTGTTGCCGGACTGGCCGCTGCACCGGGATATCATTCATGTGGTGTTTCCGTCCCGGCGCGGGCTGTTGCCATCGGTGCGCGCGCTGATCGATGCACTGGTGGACTTCTACGCGTCTTTTGACGAGGACTGATCGCTTCCGTGTGAAGCCGCTGAATATTGTTGCGGTTTTCCCGTTAGTACATCGAGCGGTAGTGGCTGGCGAGATGCGCCAGGTTGTCCAGCTCGCAGGCCTCGCTGTGATGAATCATGGCGCGGCGCGCGCGCTCGGCTACACCGGTATCCAGCCCGCTGCCGGCTGCAGCCAGGGCCGCTTCGATATCGCTGAGGGAAACCTGCATCAGGTCGTAGTCGACTAAGACGCGGTCGCCGCGGATATCCAGCGACAGCACCCCTTTCACCGCCGCAACGGCGTCGCGCAACGCGGCGGACTCCGCGTCGTCCGGCGCCGCCGCCAGGCGGATTCCGTGGCGCTTCCTGACCACCTTCCCGCGCTGCTTTTCCGCCAGGCCCCAGGTGGCCTCGCCGACATACAGGTGCGGCCAGCGCTTGAAGCGCTCGCGGCAACGCTCGGAGCAGAAGGCATACTTGATATGCTGATGTGTCCACGCGTGGGCGTTCGCGGGCACCTCTTCGCCGCAGACCGGATCCCGGGTTCGTTCGAGACTCCTCCCCTGCATGATGTCGCTCCCGTCAACCATCGCCCGCTAAACCTTCTAAACCTTCCGCACAAGCCTCTAGTATAGGAACAGAGGCCAAGGCCCCTCACCCACTGCACTTCATTTCCGGATGAAAGCGCACAACCGCGACCCTGCAATCAATGCCGCCAGGAGGCATTGCCGATGGCACCAAAACGCTCCAATGGCCGCCGCCCGCCCACTGGTTTAGGCACATACCACCGGTGAACAAACGCCACACCGCCATAGCCATTGCGGTAGCCCTGCTGCTGGCCGGCGGCGGCCTGGCCGCGCTGTTCGGCCTGCCCACTGCGCCCGCCTGGATCGCCGCCACCGCACTGATGCTGATCGTGGCCGGCGCCGACTGCCTGAGCGCGCTGCTGCAAAAGCGCGCCGGGGTGGATCTGCTGGCGCTGCTGACCATGGCCGGCGCCCTGGCGCTGGAGCAATACCTGGCCGGCGCGGTCATCGCGTTTATGTTTGCCAGCGGGCGCGCGCTGGAGGAATACGCCAGCGGCCGCGCCCAGAGCGAGCTGGCGGCATTGATTTCGCGCAGCCCGCGCACCGCGCATCGCTATGAAAACGACGCGATCGAGGAAGTGGCGGCGGATGCCGTGGGCGCCGGCGACCGGCTGCTGGTGAAACCGGGTGAAGTGGTCCCCGTGGACGGGCTGTTGCTCTCGGACGCCGGGCATTTCGACGAATCCGCAGTGACCGGTGAATCGCAACCGCAGCGACGGCTGCGCGGCGACCAGGTGGCCAGCGGTGTCGTCAATGCCGGCGGCCCGCTGGAGCTGCAGGCACTGAAAACCGCCAACGAGAGTACCTATGCCGGCATCGTGCGGATGGTCGAGGAAGCGCAGGCGGTCAAGGCGCCGTTCACGCGCATGGCAGACCGCTACGCGCTGCTGTTTATTCCGGTGGCGCTGGGTGTCGCCGGCATCGCCTGGCTGGCGTCGGGCGATCCGGTGCGCGCCCTCGCCGTGCTGGTGGTGGCCACCCCCTGCCCGCTGATCCTCGCCGCGCCGGTGGCGATCATCGCCACCATTTCCCGCGCCGCCGGGCGCGGCATCCTGATCAAGAACGGCGCCGCGCTGGAACAACTGGCGGCGGTGCAAAATTTCCTGTTCGACAAGACCGGCACACTCACCGTGGGGCGCTCGCAACTGACCGGCATCGAGGTCACTGCGGGAATGACACCCGACGAACTGCTGCGCCTCGCCGCCTCGCTCGACCAGGTATCGCAGCACGCCACGGCGCAGTCCCTGGTCGCCGAGGCACGGCGGCGCAACCTGGACCTGAGCCTGCCGCATCAGGTACAGGAACTGCCCGGCGAGGGGCTGCGCGGACAGGTCGACGGCCACGCGGTGGCGGTCGGCAGCCTGGCGCTGGCCCTCAACGGCGCACCGGCGGACGAATGGGCGCGCGCGCAGCTGCGCCATATGGCGCTGCGCGGTCGCTCCGGTGCATTTGTCAGCGTCGACCAGCGCCTCGCCGGCGTGCTCCAGCTGGCCGACGAAATTCGCCTGGAGACCCCGCGCGCATTGCGTGAACTGCACCGCGCCGGCATTCGCCGCACCGCCATGCTGAGCGGCGACCGCCGCGACGTGGCCGAAACGGTGGCCACCGCGCTGGGGTTCGACGCCGTACTGGCCGAGCGCACGCCCAAGGACAAGGTGGCCACCGTGCGTGAGGAGTGCCGGCGCGGCACCACCGCGATGGTCGGCGATGGTATCAACGACGCACCGGCGCTCGCGGCCGCAAATGTGGGCATCGCCATGGGCGCCCGCGGCGCCGGCGCCTCGTCGGAAGCCGCCGACGTGGTGCTGCTGGTGGACCGCCTCGACCGCCTGCCCGAAGGCCTCGCACTGGCCCGGCGCGGCCGGCGCATCGCCGTGCAGAGCGTGGTCGCCGGCATGGCGCTGTCCGGCATCGCCATGCTGGTGGCCGCATTCGGCTACCTGCCACCGGTGGCCGGCGCGCTGCTGCAGGAGGTCATCGACGTGGCGGTAATCCTCAATGCGCTGCGGGCGCTGCGCCCGGATTATCACCAGCGCCTGGAAGCGCCGCTGCCGCCGGAATTTGTCGAAGAGCTGCGCGACCAGCACCAGTCGCTGCAACCGGTGATTGACCGGCTGGAAACCGCCGCCAGTGCCCTGAACGCCGAACCGCCGAACGATATCCGCAAGGAACTGGAAGCGGTCGCCACACTGATCCGCGAACAGCTGTTGCCGCACGAACGCGAAGACGAGGAACAACTCTACCCGAAGCTCGCCGACGTGGTGCGCGGCTTCGATCCCATGGGCACCATGAGCCACACCCACCGCGAAATATTCCGTCTCGCCCGGCGCTATGAGCAACTCACCACGGAACTCAACGCCGACCCGCCGAGCGAATTGCAACTGCAGGAACTGCGCCAGCTGCTGTTCAGCCTGCTCGCCATTGTGCGGCTGCACTTTGCCCAGGAAGAGGAACTCTATTTCACCTTGAGTGATACCCGCTAAATTGAGCAGCGGCGCAGCAGTGCACGGCCGTACACGAAGCCGACGCCCGATCCCCCCTCCACGTGAACAGCCAAGCACCCTCCTCTACCCGGTGCGCGCCACCGCAGCATTAATCACCACGAGGAAGGCAGATCTCTGTTAGGTTAAATAGAGGGAATGCAACACCTTGTGACCGGCCAGAGGCCGTGTCATGTCAGGGCTTGTCGTTGTATTACTGCCCGACATTGCATCGCGACGAGGACGCGCGCTGAAGGCGCGTGCAGGCACCGTTACGGGTGGCGAATGCTCCTGGCCCGCCGCCCCAGATTCCGCATTCACTTACATTCTTAGAACAAGGGGTAATGTATGGGGTTCTGGTCGAAACTGATCCGACGCAAGTCGGTCGAACAGCTACAGGCGGACGCAGGCGTCAGCACCGATTTCCGTCGCTCCATGGGCGTGTGGCAGCTCACCGCCATCGGTATCGGCGCCATCGTCGGCGTCGGCGTGTTCGTGCTGGCGCCCAACGAGGCCGCGCTCAATGCCGGGCCGGCCATCATCATCAGCTTCCTCGTCGCCGGCATCGGCAGTGCCTGTGCGGCTCTTTCCTACGCCGAATTCGCCGGCATGATCCCGGTCACCGGCAGCGCCTACACCTATGGCTACGCCGTGCTGGGCGAGTTGCCCGCCTGGATCATCGGCTGGGACCTGCTGGTGGAGTACGCGCTGATCGTCGGCGTGGTCGCGGCGGGTACGTCCAACTACCTGCAATCGCTGATTACCCAGATCACCGGCCTGCACCTGCCGGTATGGCTGCAGGGTGCCTATGATCCGGCGCACCCGGACAGCGGGCACGTGGTCAACCTGATCGCGATGATCGTGGCCCTGGGCATCGCCTGGGTGCAGATCATGCGCACCGAGATCGGCGCCAAGCTGAACACCATCGTCGTCACCTTGAAGGTGATCGGCGTCATCATCGTCATTGTCGCCGGCGCGTTCTACGTGCACACGGCCAACTGGACGCCGTTCATTCCACACGAAGTGCAGGACGCGGTAGCCACCGGCGGGTCCCGCTACGGCTGGAACGGCGTGCTGGCCGCGGCCAGCATCGTGTTCTTCGCGGTGTTCGGCTACGACACCCTGACCACCGCGGCCGAGGAGGCCAATAATCCGCAGCGCGACCTGCCGCTGGCGGTGGTGCTGTCGCTGGGCATCTCGATGGTGATGTACCTGGCGATCTCGCTGGTGCTGACCGGCATGGTGCCCTACAACGGCTGTATGGACCCGAGCCAGGCCGCCGGCCACTGCGACCAGATGATCCTGGCCAGCCAGGCCCCGGTCAGCGCGGTCTTCGAGGCCCGCGGCCTGCACTGGATCGGCGCCATCATCAATATCGCGGCCGTGTGCGGCATCGCCAGCGTGGTGTTCGCGTTCATGCTGGGCGCGGCGCGCATCTGGTTCGCCCTGGCGCGTGACGGCCTGCTGCCGGGCTGGTTCGCCAAGAGCCACCCGGTGCACGGCACGCCGTACCGCCCGACCATGCTGCTGGGTATCTTCACCGCCCTGGCGGCCGGTTTCCTGCCGATTCGCGAGCTGGCCGAGCTGGTCAACATTGGCACCCTGTCGGCGTTCATCCTGATCTGCGCCTCGGTGCTGATCCTGCGCATCAAGCGACCGGACATCCGCCGACGCTTCCGCACGCCGGTGTTGTGGCTGCTGGCACCGCTGGGCATTGTGTTCTCGCTGTTCCTGATCATCGGCTGGCCGTGGTTCAAGGACGGGCATTTCGCCCCGATCGGTGGCCTGGACATGGTCACCATCCTGCGCTTCATCATCTGGATGGCGATCGGCTTCATGATCTACTTCGGCTACGGCATGCGTCACAGCAAGGTCGAGCAGCACAACAACGGCGAGCTGTAAGCGCCATCATGCACCTGCCGCCCCCGGCATGATCTTTGGCAGGCGGGACGGACGGACCTCCTGTTCCAGGATGAAACAATCGCCCGCCCCCGATCCGGGGGTGGGCGATTGTTCGTTTCAACGTACGGCAACGGCCCCCACAACCCCGCTGCTGACCTTCCGGGCGTTCCCATTCGATCCTCAATGTTCGGTCCGCTTCTTGTCGCGGGCACCCTGGCGCTGCGCTTGGCGCCGACCGCCCTATCCGCGACGCTGTAACACTACAAGCTCCCGAGCGACCAGCCCTATCGGGCCGGCGCGCTGAGCGCGCACATGGGCATGATGCGCGCGGTCGACTTCCGCATATCGCTAATGCCGACTTCCAAATCAGGCTGTTTGTCCAACACATCCCGCGAAGTGGAAACTCCCAAAGCCGGAATTCAAGAGCCAAAGCTTCTATCCACTTTAAAAAACGCGTAACTTATTGACTTTAAAAGCAATCACATTGGGATCAATAGCCTAATGTTGATTTTGACGCCTTGGGGTTTCGCCTTATATTTCTGCGTGAAAAACATACAACGCTGGGTATCTGGTTGATTTTCAGGATTCTTTTGGGCGACCGGCTTGGAGGGTTTTTGTGGATAGAAGCCAGGTGGATATATAGCGGCCGGCTTTTGAATTAACTGTTATTACGGCAACCAAAATTCTGGTTGGAAAATTTAGAAACGCGGAAGTTTTGTGCCGTTTAAGAGCGTTTTCAGCATCGTGCATGTCGCAAGGTTCCAGGTTGGCAGTTTCGCTCCTAGAGCCTTCGTTCAACAAATGTGGTTCCGCACCTTCAATCCAGTATTGTAGGTGCCGGTAAGAGAATTCACAGGCGGGTAAGTTTTGGTATTCTTTCTCGTCTTAATTGGGCTGCGGCCCTCCGCTGCGCTACAGGCAGCGTGCCAGTAGGTCGTGCAAACCGTGCCTTTAATAACTAGGCCAAGCAGCATCGCCCGCGCCCTTCGGGCGCCGGCTGGACGGCCTACGCGGCGCGCTACGCACGCCAAACGCTCCGGCCGCCGCTGTTGGCAACGTTAAGTTTCAGGCATGGATAGAAGCACTTTCTCAATAATCGGCGATCGTTACTTAGATACCCAGCACGACGACGAATACATTGATAATCTTGAATCTGAATTGAGGGAACGTGGTGTTACCGGCATCTATCGCTGGTTGTTGGAGTACATTGCCGCATCGAGTCTGTGGTGGAATATCCTCTGGTGGGATTGGTGCGATCTAAACGAAAAAGATATAAAAATAGGCTGGGTACAAAATTTAGTGGCGTTCGGTCTATCGGCTATAGTGGCCGCATTTGTGGTTGGCTTTTATGCTGGTGTAGGTACTTTTCTAGCCCTACATATCTTAACGACATGGGTAGGCTTTGGACTTCGTGCAGGTACAAAACTTAACAAGCGGCTGTAGTCGCCATGCTTCGCATGGCTGGGACGGCCTTTCCGCTGCTTCGCAGCTACAAGTCCGCCCCTAAGCCGGACGTTAGTGGGTAGTTGGAAATGAAGGGAATCAACATACAACTGCAACCTGAAAGATCCTCAAATCTTGAAGTTGAAAATGTTCTAAGTGTTCTCGAGATAGAAAAACTATCTCCAAAAATTTCTGAGGGAAATGACAACGGACAATACATAAATATTGATTTCAGAGTTCATTCCGTATACGAGGTATGGAATAGGTTAAAGCCACAGTTATTTCTCTGCCCTGGAGTGAAAGAATCATCTATTGTTGTGTGTGAAGGCAGCCAAAGCTGGGATAATTACCTGCTGTTGCATCACTATGATTCATCTCAGGAAACAGATGATGTACCAAGTAACCACTAACCAGGCCAGGCTGTACGCTCCGGCGCTGCGCGCCTCCGCGGGACGGCTTACGCTATGCGCTACGCGCATAAACAGCGCAGGCCGCCCCAGCTGGCAACGTTATGTGTAAGTAAACATGGAAGAAAAGTACGAAGGAATATGGCTTAATATTGAAGAAGATAATTCTTCTAGAGTCGTGCACGAAAGCTATAGAAAGAAGCTTGACCGCCTAGAAGTAATTTATCAAAGAGCTGATGGTTGCTATCTAGCT
This sequence comes from Microbulbifer sp. SAOS-129_SWC, assembly GCF_039696035.1. Classification (GTDB taxonomy): domain Bacteria; phylum Pseudomonadota; class Gammaproteobacteria; order Pseudomonadales; family Cellvibrionaceae; genus Microbulbifer. The sequence goes on along the minus strand of NZ_CP155567.1, from coordinate 2,190,580 downwards.
TATTCATTTAGAAAGCAGCGAGATCCTCAGTGGCGACTCCCAGTTTGGTGCCCAGAAAATGAGAAGGCAATTCTGCCAACTTTTGAGTCTGCAAGAGAGTATTTATCGAGCTATGCCGCAAGCAACACATAACAATCACAGGCACGTTGCTACGGCCCTGCGGGCCTTCGCGGGACGGCCTACGCTACGCTCCGGCCGCCCGTGCTGTGGGCGTTACATTTGAGAGGTAAAAATGAGAATAGCTATATTGTTTACGATCCTACTTTCTAGCACTTGTATAGCTTTTGAACTTAAGGATTCGGTCAGTACGCGATTTGGTACGGTAGATATCTACTTCGATGAATCTAGTGGAAGAGAAGAGCAAAATATTGAAGATAGTAAGGACGGACTAAGTCCAATCTATTTTGTGGATTATGATTCATTAATTGGAACTTGGCAGTTGGGAGATGCCGACGTGATTCTTGTTAGAACTCCTCAAGGAAATTCATGCCCAGGTTTATTTGTTATTTATGAGGTGAAGCCAAAATTCATATCAAAAACAGAGGAGTTTGGGACGTGTTACGATGCTGATCTTGAAGTAGAAAAAAACAATAGCCATCTGATCATGAAGATGCCTAAAAGCTATTATGAAAGAACTATTGTTTCGTTTATCTTTAAGAATGGAAAAGTAGAAAAAATGTAACCAAGCAATGCAGCCGACGGCCAATTTTGTGCACCTTTTGCGCGGTCGCTGCGCTCCAATTATTGCGCAAAACGCGCATAAAATTGGCCGCGTCTGATTGCAGCGTTAGGCATCACAAGAAATGGCACAAGTAAGTAGATCGAAAGCTTCTTTGCGATTAATAGGCGAATCTCTCAACCCCAAGGAGATATCAGATCTTTTAGGATGTGAGGGTACAACTATGTATTCAAAAGGAGATATTCGAGTCCACAAAAGAACAGGAAAGCAGTACGAACGAAAAAGTGGGCACTGGTCTTTAGTTGCAGCAGCTTGTGAGCCAGAAGATATTGATGGTCAGGTTTCCGAATTGCTGAGTCAATTGTCCAGTGACCTTTCTCTTTGGCATGAACTGGCAAGTAAATATAGTATTGATTTGTTTTGTGGAATATTCATGGAAAAAAGTAATGAGGGCATAGATATATCCCCAAAGACATTGGTAGAGCTTGGTAGTCGAGGCATTGTGCTTGCACTTGACATTTACGATGGAGCGGAGTAGCCCATGCCTAACAAAGTACTGCTAGGGACAAACCTACGCTGCGCTTCGGTTTGCCCAGAGCACGGCGTTATGAGTAAGGATAGCAATGATAGACAGTCTTTTGTCGCGTTCTGCCAAGCTTGAAAGCAAGCTTTTGGAATTTCTAGCGCTCGCTCCGTTTGATGATTCGGAGAAAATTATGGCAAGCAGAGTTGTGTGCAGCATTGCTTTTGAGCATGCCGAAAGTGCAAAAATGCTGATTGCGGCTGGTAACTTAACCTCGGCCACGGGACTTGTTCGTCTCCAGTATGAAGCGTTGGTCAGGGCAATGTGGCTTTTATACGCGGCTTCTGACACCGCTGTCTCAAAATTAACAAGTGAACTGACACGGGAAACGGCTGATAGAGCTAACAGACTTCCAATGCTCAGCGAAATGCTTGAGAAATTGCAGGGCAAAGCTCCACCGGAGCCAGTAGACATGTTGCTGGAATTCAAGGAGTTCTCTTGGAAGCCCCTCAGTTCCTTTATCCATGGTGGTATTCATGCAATCCACCGCCATAGCAAAGGGTATCCGCTTCCTTTGCTTGAGCAGATGATTCGAATATCCAATGGTATATCGGTAATGGTGGGCATGCTATTGGTCATATTGCACGGTGGTGGTGAGCAGCGTGGAAAAATACCAAAAATTCAAAGAGAATTTGCGGATTGCCTGCCCGATACCAAGTCACAAATCTCATAACAAGCGACTGTGGCTTCAATCCCTATCAAAAAACTAGGCGACCCATTCCTTTTGGTCGCGAACCATCGCGTTTAAGACCGTGAGCAACTTACGCATGCAGGCAACTAAAGCTACCTTTTTGTGCTTTCCTTTTGCTACCAATTGTTGGTATTGAGCTTTGATTGCCGGGTTGCACAGCGTAGCGCTGACGGTAGCCATATACAGCACGACACGTACAGATCTCCTGCCACCTTGAATCCGTCGCTTTCCCTTGAGCTTCCCGCTGTCTCGGTTAAATGGCGCGACGCCAGCTAGCGAAGCAATCTGCTTGTTGTTCAACGTTCCGAGTTCAGGTAGGTCTCCAAGGAGAGTGTGCGCTAGAACGTCGCCAACACCTGGTACACTTTTGAGCAATCTCTTCTTCTCAGACCAGGATGATTCTTTTTCGATGGCCTTTGAGAGCTGCCCATCAACCCACTCAATCTCCTTGTCGAGAATCTTCAGGACACGCCGGTAGGAGGCCTCCAGGATTCCGTCTCCCATGACTTCATCGCGATTCAATTCTTGAACTCTAATGTTCATCAGTTGGCGACGGCGGGCCAGTAAGTCTTTGATTCTTCTTAAGTTCTTTCCGTTATTGCGACTTATCCTAGGCTGCACTTTCGCGCCAAACTCTGCAATCAGAGCAGCATCTATGCGATCAGTTTTTGCCAGCTGGTCAATAGCACCTGCATAGCGCCGTACAGAGAGAGGTTTAGCAATTACGATCGGCAGATCGCGCTCAAAGGCTGTCTGAGCAAAGTTCAGCTCATAACGGCCCGTGGCCTCGACAACTACCCGTTCTACGTTATAACGGCGTATGCGCCCAATCGAATAGCGAATACCTTCCTCGCTGTTGTCAGACGACCAGTGAACGCCTCTTTCATGGATGTGAAAATCCAGAGAGAACTTGCCAACATCCACACCAACATTGACACCCGTTACCCTGTTACGTTGAATTGCCATAGAGACTCTTCCTTGCTAAATTCGGGCTCGAAGCCCATTCGACTGTTCGAGTTAGTAAATCGGGTCGGCCGCCCGCGCCACGCTTGTTAACGGTCTCTAAGGACCAGGCAAGCATCGGGCTGGGAGGCCGGTAACATGGTGAGAGATGTTACGGGCTTCAACTTACCGAATTCGGGGGAATTAAACCATACAAGCGCATGTCGTTCGCCCCTACGGGGCTGGGGCCTCCGTTACGCTGAGCTTCACTACGGCCCCAAATGCGAGCGTTAACTTCATATGAAATATTTGATTCTATTTTTTATTTCGATTCTTTCAGGCTGCTCTAGCATTAATAGAGGGGAATCTCCACTGGAGCGTCAATTTGGAGACGAATTCTATGGAGGTGAAATATTTTATGAGCAGGCCGTATGGTTTTCTGCAGAGCCAGAGCATCAATTTTCAATAAGCCGAAATTTTGTTTATTTGTACGACCATCACTACGATGATAAATCAAAGCCAAAATTCTATAAAATTAATATTACTGACTGTGAAGGCATTAAGATTGCCGTTGACAAACTCAAGGATTCAGCAGTTAATTCAGTAGCGCGTATAGCCGGAGTCGAAGCCATACCAGATCCAGAAGTTGCCGTCTTAGATGGAGATTGGATGAAACTACGCATTAGAAGTATTGAAGCGGGATATTTTGAACTCAAAGGCGACTCAAGTACTCAATTCACCGTTCCATGGATAGATGCGGCTCAGGAAGTCTTCAATCTAGGTCATTCCTGTGCCAAGGCCAGAAGTTAACAAGGTGCTGCAGCCGACGTCTTACTTTATACACCTTTTGCGCAGTCGCTGCGCTCCTATTTTCGCGTAAAATACGCATAAAGTGTCCACGAAAGTGCTAGCAGATCATTGACCTCCTATCAAAGTTCTCTAATGAAGACAAGCTGGGCATCAAAGGCCAGGCAGAGCAGAGAGTTCTGTGGAACCTAACATGAAGTTTTGAAAAGGTTTTATATGATCCATCCTCTGAAAATTTTTCTGACATTATATAGGCGGCTATAAACACAAGTGGCTAAATCAGATTTCTTACTATGAAAACATTCTCAAAGCTATACGATCCTCGTGGTATCTCCGGACTTTGCATCCTTGTAATGTGCTTTGCACACGGCGTCTATGCTCGAACATTACCCCCTACTTTGAATGAATTCATGGTTGTCTTGCCTGGCGGTACATTTGAGCAAGGCAGCCCGGATAGCGAACCCAGGCACCAGGACCGTGAGGGCCCGGTGCATAAGGTGCACTTGCAAACATTTGCCCTTGGCAGATTTGAGGTAACCGTGGCCCAGTTTCGCACCTTTGTAGAGCAAACGGGCTATCTTACGGATGCCGAACGCGATGTCCCCGCATTTGGCCAAGCGGCTCCAGGGTGTTTTTCGCACCAGCAAGCGGGTAAACCCTCAGCAGGCTGGGTCGCGGGGCGTTCCTGGCGCGACCCCGGATTTGCTCAAGCCGATACTCACCCCGTTGTATGTGTTAGCTGGAATGATGCCAGCGCCTATGTGGCCTGGCTTCGGGACCAGACAGGACTCAACTATAGGCTGCCGACCGAGAGTGAATTCGAATATGCACAACGGGCTGGTAAACGCACCCCGTATGCCTGGCCTGATGATAGTGAGCTCTGTGTACGTGCCAATCACGGAGATAAGAGCTTGCGGAGCGTACTGCCTGACTTGAAATCTGAAACGACAAGCTGCAATGATGGTCATGCATTTTCTGCCCCGGTGGGAAATTATGAGCCCAATGCCTTCGGTCTTCATGACATAGTGGGCAATGTATCGGAGTGGACCGAGGATTGTTGGCACGAGACGTATCAAGATGCTCCTTCAGACGGCCGCTCATGGGAAGCGTCTGCTAAAGCGGAATGTCGAGGCCGGGTATTGCGAGGGGGCGACTTCATGAGCCCTACCGCGCAACTCCGCTCAGCTAATCGAACCTGGATTCCCGAGTCGTTTCGCACCTATCACGTGGGATTTCGTGTTGCCCTGGAGCAGTAATTGGGGGAGCGGCTGTACAGCAAGGTTATGCGTAATTAGAGCAAAGAATAAGCAATCCATCATGGCAACAAACCGCTTCAGGGGTTCAGCGCTGCTCCCTCATGGGTGTTTCCGTCACTTCGAGAACATCACTGTTGCGGCTTATGGCGTAGTCCAGCCGTGATTTCCCATTTTTCAAGAACTATAAAGTGCCAACTTAGTGACTATTTCATACCGCATCATACTAATTTTCCTCGGCTTGACTGCATGCCTATACCCCCTGGGGTTGTGGCTGCTGGTCAGGCTGCAAACTGCGAGCCCGCTGATGTTCTCCGTCGGATTGGCTGCGATCGGAGCCTGCCTTATATGCCGGCGCAGCCCCAGATCTCTGGGCTGGGGCTGGGGAAGCTGGAAATATCACTGGATTAGTTATCTCATCCCCCTGGCCTACTGCTCAATCGCTTATGTTGCTATTTGGTGGCTTGGCCTCGGCAATTGGTACGATCAGAGCTTTATTGATGCGTTGCGCAGCGGATATCAGGTCGACAATTGGACAGACGGGGCAATCATTGCATTTCGATTCGCGGTCACGGCTACTGTAAGCTTCGCGCTCATACTGCCCGGTGTTTTAGGAGAGGAAATCGGGTGGCGCGGATTACTCGTGCCGGAACTTTCCAAGAGTCTGAGTTTTTCGCAAGTATGCCTGATAAGCGGGATCATCTGGGCCGTCTGGCACTGGCCTCTCATGCTCCTGGGTTTCTACAAAAATCCAGAGGTTTCCATTGGCTATCAGATGACGTGCTTCTCACTGTGCATTGTGTCTATGTCGGTTGTGATGACCTACATCCGCTACCAAACAGGCAGCTTGTGGCCGGCAGTTATTTTGCACATGAGCCACAACGCCTTCTTGCAGAAGTTCTTCACACCCATCACAGAGAGCACCTCAAATTCAGCCTGGTTTGTAGACGAGTTTGGCATTGCCCTACCCCTGATGGCCGGCATCATTGCCGTGATTTTTTGGCGAAAAGGAGTCCAAAAGTTTGACAGGCCTAAAAAACAACCAGACCACACCGACAGACAGATTCCGCAATACTCACCGCGCTAAATTGCTGTCGCCGCCGAAGATTGAAACGTAAGACTTAAAGGATTAATCGTGGCTTGGATCAGGCAAGGTATAAAAACGTACATTAGGGGCAATGTCTACGCCGCGAACCGGATTACCCAGGGCGCGGCACTATATTCCCGGTAAAGACATGAATAAATACGTAGCGTTCTTACTTGTTATACACTCCACGTCTACTTTTACTGACTCTCCCGGTGAGCATCTAGAAGGGACACTTCACTATTTATGGAAAAGATAGTCACCCTGCCATATACGCCATGAATAAATGCCTGGCAACAATGAAAGGTTATAGGGATGGGTTAGGAAAGCAGGATTGCAGCAATACGCAAATTCCTACTTAAGCAGGCCACGCTGAATGCCCCAACTGATAACACTGAGAAAAACTAGTTTGACATGAAAAAATTAATCCTACTAACCATATTTCTAAGCTTACCGCCTTTCGTATTCGCCGATGAGCCGGACTGCAGCTTACTCGTTGGGAAATGGAGAATGGATGGATTTGATTACACCATGGCGGCTCAGCGCGAGTCCTATTCTGAGTTCTTCAAGGATGGTACGTTTAAGATCGTTTCAGTAAATGTCACCGGCACAGGCAAGACCAAGCAAGTAGAAACCGGCTATTGGGAGTGCGAAGGAGACACCCAAATAATTTATACAGATAGGGTAGATGGGGAAAGTGTAGAATATAGAGACAGATACAAGATAATTGAGCTGAACGACTCTTACCAAAAGTTAAAGCGCATTCCAGAGCAGTGTGATGAAATACTCACCGATTGCGGCAAAGTTTATGAATATATTCCATGGAATTAAGCTGGCACTGTGCGGTAATTCGCCGAAAAGACTGTATATTCTTTGCTCTAGCCCGACATTCCAATTATGGTACAAATGGATAATGGACTTATTTGCGGCCAAACAAAGCACTATGGGAATGGAACCAATATGCAAAATTCAGTTTCGCTAGGAAGATATGTCAAAAAGCGAAACGGGGTAGCCCTGGGCGCCACTGGTTCGATGCGGAATATGTTATCTCGCTCTCTGGGAGCAGGTGAATTCGCCGCTTTCTGGCATTACTGGAACCCCATTTGGGGCTTCTATCTGTCTCGTAACGTTATGAGGCCGCTTAACGCGTTCCTGCCAAACTGGTTAGCAGTACTCCTTACTTTTATGGTCAGCGGTGCCATTCATGATGCCGCTGTATCTCTGGCAAAATGGAAAGCCATCTTCTTCTTTACGCCCTGGTTTTTACTTATGGGTCTGGTCGTTATTATTTCCAAATACCTTTCACTTTCTTACCATACCTATCCATGGACCATTCGTTGCGCCATCAATTTATTTTTTATTGCTTTTACACTATGGCTAACCATCTTCCTTGAAAATAGCTATGTGTAGCAAAGAGGCACTACCGCCCTTCCTGGCCTGCGGCGACCTTTAAGAAAATTTTCGGGCCCATGATTACAGAAAAATAGATACTAAGCGCAAAATAATAGGGATAATAATAATGAAAATTTTAATATCGGTTATTATTCTATTCTGCCTTTCAGCATCAGTGCTGGCTAACGCACCCTTGTCTCAAGCAGAGCTGCAACAGAAAGCGGAAGAATTCATCCAGGCAAAGAATGCGAGGCAACAGCCCGGTACAACCATAAAGGACATTGACAACTTTATTTCCTTATTCTCCGATGACTTTATTGACGAACATGTAAAATATAACGTTACCGTTACAAAGAAGTCCGACCTCAGACAAGGCATGATCACCAAGCTGGCGGATAAAGTTTACTTCTGCAAAATAAAAATAGATCAGTTGATGTTTGGCCGCAATGTTGTCTTCATCAAATATACTGAGCACGCTAAAGTGAAGCCGTCTCACCTGAAAAAGGTGGTTGAGTACACCAGTACAAACATTGTCTCCCTGGAATTTGATGACAACGGGCTTATCAAGCATCTGCGGCGACATCACGGTTTGTAGCGCTCAACCAGGCTCTAAGGAATGTCTCCCTGCCACCAACAAGGCTAGCCAACAACTTAGTCACTATTCGCCTCTGGGTGCCACGTACAGGAAGAATTATGAAGAAATATCGTCTCATTGCGCTGCTATTCAGCCTGCTTCCAGGCTTACTGATAGCTGACGACTGGCGCCAGGGTGAAAACCTTGTCACGCCATATAAGCCTGCAGAGAATCAGTGGGAGCTTTTACGAAAGGACACACCAGATGAACGGGGAATGATGTGGCGGAGCAAGCAGTACGGATTCAATGACTCCTACGTTGTCACTGTATACCCGGGTCTGACGAAATCTCTTATATCCATGCGCACCCTGAACGATGCTCCGGGGAAAAAGTCCTGCACCAAACGATTCAAGAGTATCGATTTACAGCCGATTGCTAATCGCAACTACCCCTCGCTTTTCTGGCGCACCGAATGCGAGACCGGTCAGGGCTTTAAGGCGCAAATGATCAATTTGCTTATCCAGGGTAAGGATAGCTTCTACCATATCCGGAAAGTATGGCGAGGAGATGAGGTTAAACCTGACGTCTCTACCTGGGTTTCCAGACTGGCGGGGATCTACGTGTGTGATACCAGAGATGAAACCAAAGCCTGCCCGACTGACTATAAAAAAGTTAATGATTTTTAACAGGTTTACTTACGCGGCTGCCGCATCAGTACAATTTTTACACTGCAGACAATGCGGCAAAAAGTCATTTACAGATCTTTCACTATACCGATATCGGTATTGAGGCCAATCAAGAAGCCTGTAAACGCTACTCCCTGCCCCGCACCGGCAACGGAGAACCGGCACCAGCATTGTCCGCACTGAGCAGTATCACCTCGATTTCCTCGGTAATCTCCTCCTGGCGCAGCTGGTTGCCGCGCCGGCGCAGCGCTTCCAGTTTGTCGTCCAGGAACCGCACGGCACCTTCCAGGTGCTGCATGCGCCGCTGGTTTTCCGCCATCAGCGAGACATAGAGCATTTCGTGCAGGGCGGCGAACAGATACTGTTCCACCAGTGCCAGCAGGAAGTCTGCCGGGGACAGATTGAGTTGTGGTGGGTAGTGAAAGTCGCCCGCGGGGGCCGGCAGTTGGGTGAACGGCGGTAGCAGGTCACGGCTCAGCACCGTGTCGCGTTCGGGTTCGTGGTTGAGCGCGCGCAGGCTCATGGTGCCCTCGCGTTGCTGCAGCGTGTCGAGCGGCTGTAGCAGGCGCTGCAGGGTGTCCTCCACCTCATCGCTGACGGCGGCACCCTCTACGGCCGCAAGCAGTTGCGGGTGATCAGCGAGCCGTGCGCACAGCTTGCTGCCACAGGCGATAATACCCACCTCCCCTGCGGGCTCGGCGCGCAGCTGCTGTGTCAATTCATCGATCAGCGTCTCATTGAAATTGCCGCAGAAGCCGCGTTCAGAGCCCAGCAGCAGGAACACCCTCCTCGATGGCGCCGCTACGCCTTCGGCATAGAGCGTCTCCGGGTAGAAGGACAGGAAGTCGGCCGCGGCCTCTTCCACCGTGCGCACCACGCGGCGCTGGCTATCCAGGAATCGCCCTACGCGGTGTGTTTCCATAAATGCCAAGGATTTCATCGACGAGACGATTTCACGCGCTTCCCCCAGTTTCTCGCGGTGGTATTCCAGCGCGCGGCGGCGGCTCACTGCGGGACTTCCGCCATTTGGGCGAGCCAACCGCGCACCGCGGCCTGCCAGCGCTGGCGCCCGTCATCCAGAGTCAAATCGGAGTCGGCCTGTTCGGCGCGCAGCTGTGCCAGCACTTTGGGCACCGACCGGGGGGCCAGCGCATCGAGCAGTCCGTCATTGAACGCGATCATCCACGCGAGCTGGAACTCGATTGGCAGCGGCACCAGCCGTTCCTGTTTGAATAATTCACGCAATACCCGGCCGCGGCGGATGGCCCGTTCCATGGCCGCCTCCAGTTTGGCGCCGAAACGGGTAAACATTTCCAGTTCGAGGAACTGCAGGTAATCCAGCTTCATACGCCCCGCTTCGCGCTTGATCGCGGCGTGCTGGGCGCGGCCGCCGATGCGCGACACCGACTTGCCGATGTCGATGGCGGGGCGAAAGCCGCCGGCGAACAGTTCCCGGTCCAGGTACACCTGGCCATCGGTAATGGAAATCAGGTTGGTGGGAATATAGGCCGCGATCTCGCCCTGCTGGGTCTCAACGATCGGCAGCGCGGTCATGCTGCCGCCGCCCGCTTCCGCACGCAGGCAGGTGGCGCGCTCGAGCAGGCGCGCGTGCACCGAGAAGATGTCGCCGGGATAGGCCTCGCGGCCCGGCGGGCGGCGCAGCAGCAGCGACAGCTCGCGATAGGTCTTGGCGTGGGTGGAGAGATCGTCGTAGATCACCAGCGTGTGCTGCCCGCCCCGCATCCAGTGCTCGGCGAGGGCACAGCCGGTAAAGGGTGCCAGGTGCTGCAGGCCGGGCAGCGCGCTGGCTTCGGCCACGACCACCGTGGTGTATTCCAATGCGTCGTAGTCGCGCAGCAGGTCGATGGTGTCCACTACCGCGGAGCGCTTCTGCCCGATCAGCACGTAGATACAGTAAACCCCCTGCCCGCGCTGGTTGATCACCGTATCCAGCGCCAGCGAGCTGCGCCCCAGCCCCTCGTCGCCGATCAGCAACTGGCGCTGGCCACGACCTACCGGAATCAGCGTGTCCAGCACCTTGCTGCCGGTGTACAGCGGCTGGTTGACGAAGTCGCGCTCGACAATGCCCGGCGAGCCGCTCTCCAGGGGGCGCCAGTCGCTGCATTCGGGGGCCGCGCCGCCATCGAGGGGATTGCCCAGTGGATCGATGACCCGCCCCAGCAGCGCATCGCCGACCCCAATGGCCAGCGCGCGTTCATGCAGCCGCGCCGCGGTGCCGGCGGTGAGCTCCGCGGTTTCCAGCAGCAGCACCACCCCCACCAGTGTACCGGTAAGGTCGAACACCTGGCCGCGGCTGCCGTCGTCGAAGACCACCACATCGTCCATTGCCGCGGTGGGCAGGCCGCTGACCCAGGCGATGCCGTCGCCCACGGAAACCAGCCTGCCCTGCTCGCGCAGGCGCAATTGCGGGCGATAGTGCCGCAGCCAGCGGGCACGGCGCGCGAGGCCGCTGCTCTCACCGCCACGCTCGCCGTTAGTGTCGCGGTTGCTGTCGCCATTGTTGTTGCTGTCGGCCTCGCCCTTGTTCACGGGGACGCACGCTCGGCAGTGAGCGGCGCCGCCTGCGCGAAACCGCGCAGCTCCGCGCTGATGTTGCAGTCAAGCACCCAGGCGCCGATGCCGATGCGCAGCCCCGCCACCAGATCCGGATCCTCGACAAAGTGGCATTGCAGCGGTTGTGGGGTCAGCTCCTGCAGCGCCTCGGTCAATTCACTGCGCTGCGCCTGTGGCAGCGGAAAGGCACTGGCCACCTCCACGGCGCCGGGACTTTCGGCCAGCTCCGCGCGCAGTGCAGCCAGTTGTTCGTCGGGGAGATCCGCCAGCGCCTCGACCAGCAGCGCCTGCAGGCGCCCTTCGAGCTCCGGCCCGGCACCCTGCTGCAGCAGCCGCGCGGCGAACTCACCGCCCTGCTCCAGCGCGCGCCGCTCCAGTTGCTGCACCCGCTCGCGCTCGTGGCGCTCGGCCACTGCCTGCGCCCGCTGGCGCTGCTGCTGCAGCTGGCCGTCCAGTTCCTGCTCGCGCTGGCTGCGTTCGGCCCGCAAGGCCTCCTGCAGTGCGGTGCGCGCCTGCCGCTGTTCCTGCTCCCATTCCTGCAGGCGCCCCTCGTAACGCTGCTGCAGCTGCTGCGCTTCCTGTTGCATTTTTTCTGCGGCGGCCACGCGCTGCTCGATGCCCTGCTGGCGGCGCGCAATCACCTGCTGCACCGGCTTGTAAAAAAAGCGTTTCAGCAGCCATACCAGGACCAGGAAATTGACGATTTCCAGCAGGAAGGTCGACCAGTTCAGTTCCACCGCCGCACTCCTCCGTTCAGCCGCCGGGCTTCAGCAGGTATTCCAGCAGCGGATTGCGGAACAGGATGATCAGCGCGATGACCAGCACGTAGATGGCCAGCGATTCGATCATCGCCAGGCCGATAAACAGCGTGCGCATGATCGAGCGTTCCGCTTCCGGCTGGCGCGCCAGCGCTTCCAGCGCACTGCTGATGGCGCGGCCCATGGCCAGGGCCGGCCCGAGCACGCCGATGCCGATGGCCAGCGCCGCCACCACGGTCGACCCCAGGGAAAACCAACTTATGTCATGCATCGTGTCTGCACTCCCGCTTCATTCTTCCCCACGCCCATTGCCGCGCTCCTCCTCTCGCTCCCGCTGTTGCTGGCGCAGCTGCTGCGACTGCAGGCCACCGGCAATATAGATCAGCGCCAGCATGCCGAAGATATAGGCCTGCACCAGCGCCTCGATCACATGCAGCATCAGTATAGGAACCGGGGCGAGGAAGCCGGCCACCAGCAGGACCAGCAGCGCGGTCATTTCCAGGCTCATGATGTTGCCGAACAGGCGCACCGCCAGCGCCACGGTGCGGGTAATTTCACTCATCAGGTGAAACGGCAACAGCAGCGGGCTGGGCACCAGATAGTGGCGCAGGTAGCTTTTCAGGCCCTGGTTGCGGATACCGAACCAGTGCGTGGACAGAAACACCAGGATCGCCAGCGCCGCGGTGGCGGACAGATCGCGCGTGGGCGAGTGCACGCCCGGTATCAGCCCGCTCAGGTTGGCCACCACCAGGAACACCCACAGGCTGGCGATAAACGGCAGCAGCAGTTTCACGTGGTCCGGCGCCACTGCGCGCACCGCGTCTTCCATCGCCAACACGGCGCCTTCGGCCAGCGTCTGCACACGCCCCGGCTGTTTCACCCGCAGGCGCCGCGCCAGCAACCAGGCGGCAAGCACCAGCAACGCGATAATGGCCCAGGTGGTCACCACCGTGACGGTAATCTGCAGCGGCCCCAGGTGAAACAGCACCACGGGGACAATTGCGCTCTGGTCCACGGCTCACTCCCGGATCAGCAGATAGACATTGATGGCACCGACCACCACGCCGATAAAAATCAGGCTCAGGGTCCAGCGGGTGGAATAGCCGGCCAGCAGGCTGTCGAGCCAGTGGCCGAGATAGGCGCCGGCCACTACCGGCAACACAAATACCAGCCCCAGGGTGCCGAGGTAGATCGTCTGCGCGATCAGCGTCGGGCGCTCTTTCTCCGCGCGCTTCATGCGTTTTGCCTGGCGCTCGACCCGCTCGCGCAGTTCGCGCTCGCGATCTTTCATTGCATTCTCCCGAATCGCCTCAGCGGCGCGCCGCGCCTTCGCGGCTGACATCCCAGAGGCGGTGCAACACGGCTTCCTCCATACGCCGCAGGCTTTCCTTCATGTCGTGCAGCTGTGTTTCCTCGGCCAGCAACTGCTGTTGCAACAGCGCGGAAATCCGCTCGTAATCGCGATCCAGCAGGAAGCGGCGGCAACAGATCTGCAGGCGGTTGTCGACAAAATAGAGCAGCCCGCCGGGCACCGCCAGGTACTGCCAGTCTTCCCCCACGCAGCGGAAGCGCGCCAGGCCGAACAGCAGCGAGGTCATACTGCGCGCGTGCCCGGGCAGCAGGCCGAAACTGCCGGAGGTATCTTCACCGACAAAAGACACCACACCGTCGATGTTCTGCTGTGCGCTGGCGGACAGCAGTTCCAGCGCAATGGTGTTCACGACACCGTTCACGATGCCGTCTCCTCCTGCATACTGCCGCGCATATAGCAGGCCTCCTCCGCCAGTTCGTCGTAATCGCCGCGCAAAAAGGCCTCGCAATCTGCCAGGGTCTGCGCCAACGGCACCGACACACCGGCGATACCGGTGTGGGAGGCGGTGGCGGTAAACGGCTGGGTCAGGTAGCGCTGCAACTTGCGCGCGCGCATGACGATGCGCCGATCCTCCGCGGACAGCTCCTCGATCCCCAGCATAGCGATAATGTCTTCCAGCTCGCGGTAGCGCGCCAGGTGTTCGCGCACACCTTCGGCCACATCGTAGTGACGGTCGCCGAGCGTGTGTCGATCCATCAGGCGGCTGGAGGATTGCAGCGGTTCCACCGCCGGATAGATGCCCTTGCCCGCCTGGGCGCGCGACAGCACCACCGACGAATCCAGGTGACTGAGAATGGCGTCCACCGCCGGGTCGGTCATGTCATCCGCCGGCACATACACCGCCTGCACCGAGGTGATGGCGCCGGCGCGGGTGGAGAGAATGCGCTCCTGCATTTCCGCCACTTCAGAAATGAGCGTTGGCTGGTAGCCGACCGTCGCCGGCATGCGCCCGAGCAGGCTGGAGATCTCGCTGCCGGCCTGCACGAAGCGGAAAATGTTGTCCATCACGAACAGCACTTCGCGGTGCAGCGTATCGCGCAGGTATTCGGCGTAGGTGAGCGCAGACAGGCCCACGCGAAAACGCACCCCGGGCGACTCGTCCATCTGGCCGAAGGCCATCAGCGTCTGCTCCATCACCCCGGCCTCGCGCATTTCGTGCCAGAGCTCGTGGCCCTCGCGGATGCGCTCGCCGACGCCGGCAAACACCGACACGCCGCGGTGCAGTGCGGCCATGGCGTGCATGAATTCCATCACCAGCACCGTTTTGCCGACCCCGGCGCCGCCGAACAGGCCGGTCTTGCCGCCCTTGACGAATGGGCACAGCAGGTCGATGACCTTGATGCCGGTCTGCAGTATGTCCCCGGTGCCGACAGTATCCGCCAGCGCCGCCGGCGGCGTGTGAATATTGCGGTATTCCGCCGCCCGCAGCGGCGGCTCGCCATCCAGCGGCGCGCCAAAAATATTCAGCATGCGGCCGAGACACTCCGGTGCCACCGGCACATGCAGCGGTGCGCCGGTGTCGAATACCGGCATGCCGCGGCGCAGGCCGGCGGTGCGGTGCAGGGTAATGGCGCGCACATGCTGGCGGTCCAGGTGCTGGTGTACTTCGAACAGGTAGGTATCGCTATCGATGGAGGCCGACAGCGCGCGGCGCAGCGGCGGTAACCTGGTACAGCGGATCACCACCACCGGGCCGTGCACTTCGACGATGGCGCCGAGCGGCGCGGCGCCGTCGGCATCGCTACCGGGCGCGGGCGTTTTGGTCCCAACCGGCTCTGCCACTATGCCTCCCCGCTCTCGCCGCCCGCGTCCACAATCCGCTAGCGCAGCACGCGCTCCAGCAGGTCGAGGCAGCGGCAGGTGTAGCCGTACTCGTTGTCGTACCACACCTGGATCTTGGCCAGGTTGCCCTGCACGCGGGTGGACAGGCCGTGCACGATACAGGAGTGCGGGTTGCCGATGATGTCGGATGACACCAGCTCCTCGTCGCTGTATTCGAGCACACCGCGCAGTTCGCCCTGCGCCGCCGCCTTGAGCGCGTGATTGATGTCATCGGCGCTGGCCGATCTCTTCAGCTCCACGCAGATATCCGTCAGCGAGCCGTCCGCCACCGGCACGCGCACTGCCAGCGCACTGATGCGGTCGCGCAGTTGCGGCATCACCTTCACCACTGCGGCGTCGGCGCCGGTGGCGGTGGGAATGAGATTGATCGCCGCGGCGCGCCCGCGGATCGGCTTGCCCGCCGGCTGATCAACGACACTCTGGCTGGCGGTGTAGGCGTGCACGGTGGTGACCTGGGCCTGCTCGACGCCGAAGACGTCGTCCAGGACTTTCAGCGGCGGCGCGAGGGAATTGGTGGTACAGGAGGCATTGGACACCACCTGGTGTTTGCCCGCCTGGTAGTCGGCCTCGTTGACGCCGAGCACCAGGGTCACATCCGCATCCGCCGACGGCGCACTGATCAGCACACTGCTGGCGCCGGCCTGCAGGTGCTGGGCGGCATCGGCGCGGCGGGTGAAGCGGCCGCTGCAATCGAGCACCGTGTCCACCTGCAGGTCGCGCCACGGCAACTGCGCCGGGTCCCGCTCCGCCGACAGCGGCAGCGACAGGCCATCCACCTGCAGCCGCCCCTGGGCCACCGTCACCGGGCGCCCCAGCCTGCCGTGCACCGAGTCGTACTTGAGCAGGTAAATCAGGTTGTCGACATCCATGGGCTCGTTGGCGGCCACCAGTTCGAAGTTTTTGTAGCCGCCATCGAGGTAGCGGCGCAGCGCCAGGCGGCCGATACGGCCGAGGCCGTTGATTGCAACGCGTTTCATCTGTATCCATCGGGCTGGGATTTGATCCCTACAGCATAGGAAGGCGGCGCCGGCGCGTGGCGATATCAGGTGCTCGCAGCCGTCATTCTGCCCATTGGCCACGCGCCGCATGCGGGCCGCAGCCGTGGCCACGCAGTCGCCCCCGCGTTTGTCCGCAACCGCCGCATGCTGTATAACCGTACAGCTCCCCGACCCTGCAAATCACCGCAAACCGCGCAGTACCCATGGCCGACCCGATAGAACTGGCACCCGATTACTATTTGTCCAACTTCCGTGCGCTGGTGGACTTTGTCGCCGACCGCTACGCCGCACTGCTGTCGGACGGCGAGCACCAGTTCCAGCAAACCTTCGACACCCTGGATATCGACAGCCAGCGCCTGTATGTACGGCTGCTGTCGCGCAAGGGCGTGCCCTCCTCTGCTGGCGCACTGTTTCGCCTGCACAAGCTGCACTATGCCGAAATCGCGGACCTGCCGCAGGCCGCCGAACGGCTGGTAGCCGCCGGGTTGTTGCAGCGCAATCCAGCCCTGGCGCTGGAACAACTGCTGCCGCTGTTCACCAAGGCGGAACTGCTCGCCGCGAGCCCGGCGCCACTGGCGAAAACCCTGAAGCGCCCGGATGTGGAGCAGGCGCTGCTGCAACAGCCGCCGCAAACCGCTGCGCTGCTCGGCGCGGACACGATCCTCGCGGTGCAGGCCGCCGAGCATTTCGATACCTTCAAGCTGTGCTTCTTCGGCAACCTGAACCAGGACCTGACCGATTATGTGCTGCGCGACCTGGGCCTCTACCGCTACGAGCGCTATCCGCTCGACGCACAGCACCTGCCGTTCACCAGCCGCGCACAGATTGAGCGCCACCTGCGCTACTACGACTGCCTGGCGCAGCTGGACGACGCGCTGGAGACCGGCGCCGACGCGATCCTGGCGCTGGCCGCACAACTGCCTGACGATTTAGAAGGTATTGAGGGCGACGCGGCACTGGCGCGACGCCTCGACCGCCTGCGCCTGACCCTGGCGCGCCAACTGGAGCGGCTGGACGCACTGGACGCGGCCGAACAGCTGTACCGGCACTGCAGCCGCCCGCCGGCACGGGAGCGCCGCGCGCGTATCGCGATCAAGCGCGGCGATGTCGACCGCGGCCTGGAGCTGTGCCGGGAAATCCTCGCCGCGCCGCTGTGCGAGGCCGAACAGCTGTTTGCCGAGAGCTTCGGCCACCGCAGCGCCAAGCGCACCGTACACGCACATACCTGGCCGGCGCCGGCGCGCTACCGGCCGCCCACCGAAACCGCCGTGCTGCCGCAGCTGGCGGAACGGGTGGAATTGCTCGCCGCCGCCCACCTGCAAACGGAGGCGAGCACCGCACAGTGTTTTTATGTGGAAAACACGCTGATCAACGGTGTGCTCGGGCTCTATATCTGGGACATCCTGTTCGCCCCGGTGCCCGGCGCCTTCTTCAATCCGTTCCAGATCGCCCCCAGCGATTTCCGCAGCGCCGATTTTTACCCGCAGCGCCGCGCCGCCTTCGAACAGCGCCTGGCGGAACTGGATAGCGCGCAGCTGGCGCAGCGCGTGTGGCAGCACTACGACGACAAATTCGGTATCGCCAATCCGCTGGTGGCCTGGGAGGCGCTGCCGGTCGAGCTGCTGCAACTGGCGTTGCAGCGTATCCCCATCGAACACTGGCAGGCGCTGTTCCGCCGCCTGCTCGGCGATATCACCGAGCACCGCAGCGGGCTGCCGGACCTGATCCTGTTTCCGGCCGAGGGCGGCTATGAACTGGTGGAGATCAAGGGCCCCGGCGACCGCCTGCAGCAGAACCAGCAGCGCTGGCTGGCCTACTTTGCCCGCCACCAGATTCCACACCGCGTGCTGCACGTGGAGTGGCAGCAGCCGTGACAGCTGACACCGTCCACGAACCCGCCACCGCCGCGACAGGCGACGAAGGGAGCGCGCCGCTGCAGCTGTCGGTCGGCGAACTGGTGGCCTTCGCCTGCCGCAGCGGCGATCTGATCGGCGAGCGCGTTGCCGGCCCTACCGCGCAGGAAGGTATCCGCGCGCACCAGAAACTGCAGAAAAAACTGCCGCCCGGCAGCGAGGCCGAATACCGGCTGCAGGTAGCCTGCGATTGCGACGGACAGGAAGTGATCCTCAGTGGCCGCGTGGATATTCTGCACCCCAGCGTCGACCTGCACCGCCCGGCGCAACTGGACGAGATCAAGACCACCTACTGCCCGCCGGACAAGTTGCCGGAACCGGTGCGCGCACTGCACTGGGCGCAGCTGAAAATTTACGGTTTCTGCTATGGCCTGCAACAGGGCCTGCAACAGGGCCTGCAGCAACAGAGCGACGCTGACGAACGCCTGGCGCTGCAGATGCTGTGGCACAACCTGAAAGAGAAAAAAACCTATCCGGAACTGCGCGAGTACCGCTGGGCGGAACTGCAGGACTTTGCCCGCACTGCGCTCGCGGATTATGTGCAGTGGCATCGGCGCTGGCAGCAGCACCGCGATCGGGTGCACGCCTCTGCGCGCGCCCTCGCCTTTCCGTTTGCCGACTACCGCCCCGGCCAGCGCCCGCTGGCGGTCGCCGCCTACCGCTGCCTGCGCGACGGCGGCGCACTGGTCGCCGAAGCCCCCACCGGCATCGGCAAGACCGTCAGCACCCTGTTCCCGGCGATCAAGGCGCTGGGCGAAGAGGACATTGAGCAGCTGGTCTACCTGACCGCAAAGAATTCCGGCCGCAGCGTCGTGCGCGAAACTGCCGCGCGTCTGCACAATGCGGGGCTGACACTGTCGCTGCTGGAAATCCGCGCGCGCGACAAAACCTGCGCCTGCAGTCTGGGCCTGTGCAGCCGCGACGAAGACGGCATCTGCCCGCGCACGCGCGGTTTCTTCGACCGGCTGCCCGAGGCGCGGCAACAGCTGCTGGGCGAACCGCTGCTGACTCAGGATACGATCGACCGCGTAGCGGACCGCTGGCAGCTGTGCCCGTTCGAGCTGTCGCTGCAGATGCTGCCGTGGGTGGACCTGGTGGTGTGCGATTTCAATTATGTGTTTGATCCGCTGGTGCGCATGCAGACGCTGCAGGACCAGAGCCGGCGGCGCGCACTGCTGGTGGACGAGGCGCACAATCTCAACGACCGCGCGCGGGATATGTACAGCGCGGTACTGCAACGCAACGACAGCCGCCGCGCCGCGGCCGCCTGCAAGGGAACCCACCCCACCTTGCGCCGGCGTATCCAGGCGCTGGTGCGGGCGCTGGATCAGTGGGTGGAGCAGCGCCGGCAAGACGCGCCGGCCGCGGGCGAAACCGCCACCTGGGTAACGCCGCTGGCCGAGGCGGAAGGCCAGCCGCTGGCCGTCACCCGCGCCGCGCACAAGGTGGCGATGGAAGTGAGCCAGCTGTGGGAGCAATCCAATGCGCCGCCGGAGGCCATCGACGACTGGCTGAAAACCGTCTACCGCTACCTGTGTATCGACGAGCTGCGCGGCAATGCGCACCGCTGCCTGACCCGCGAACAAATCGGCAGCAAGGGCTGGCGCGAGCAGCAGCTCAAACTACTGTGCCTGAATGCCGCCGACTATCTGCAGCAGAGTTACCAGCAGTTCCACGCCACGCTGCTGTTTTCCGCCACGCTGCGCCCGGCCGCCTATATCTACCAGCAGCTGGGGCTGCCGTCACAGGCGCCCTACCTGCAGCTGCCCTCGCCGTTCGACCCCGAGCAGCTGGGCGTTTTCCTGTGCCCGGCAATCGACACCCGCTACCGCGCGCGGCAACAGGCCACCGACGCACTGGTGGACCTGATTGCGCGGGTCTATCACAGCCGCCCGGGCAACTATCTGGTGTTCTTCCCCGCGTACCGCTTCCTGCAGCAGGTGGCGGAGCGCTTTGCCGAGCGCTTTCCGCAGCTGGATCTGGTGCAGCAGACGCCCGGCTCCGACGAGCGCGAACGGGCCGCGTTTCTCGAGCGCTTCAGCACCGGTAGCCGGAGCCTGGGCTTTGCGATTATGGGCGGCGTGTTCGGCGAGGGTGTGGACTATGTGGGCGAGCGCTTGATCGGTACCATCGTCGTGGGGGTGGGCCTGCCGCAGGTAAACGAGGAGCAGGAACTGCTGCGCCACGCCGCCGACGCGGACAACGGACAAGCCGGCAACGGCTTCGATATCGCCTACCGCTACCCGGGCCTGACCCGGGTACTGCAGACCGCCGGGCGCGTGATCCGCACCGAGACCGATCGCGGCGTAGTGATCCTGGCCGACGGCCGCTTCGCCGATCCCTTTTACCGCAACCTGTATCCGCAGCACTGGCAGATTCAGACCTGCAGCAGCGGCGCGGCGCTGTCGGCACAACTGGAACACTTCTGGCTGTCCGGGAAAGGACAAGCGCGAGAACAGAAGCAAGAACAAGGGCAACAACAGGGGGACGAACAATAGGATGGCCGCTTCACGACAGTTTTATCGCCGCGGCCCGGTGCACCGGGATCAGCAGCCAATCAGCTTTGTCGACGTACGCAGAGCCTTCGGGTTCAAGTCCATCCCCATCGGCCGCTGGGTGACCCAACAGGAGCGCGACCGCGCCGCCGGCCTGTTTTACGATGCGCTGGCCGACCTGATGGCGATTCTGCGGGGCCCGGAGATCCTGATCTCCCTGCGCGAAACCCTGTCGTTCCAGTACGGCACCGGCGGGCGCCCGGGCATCATGGCCCATTACGAGCCCGCCAGCCGCACCTTCTCCCTGGCCAAAAACGCCGGCCCCGGCTCCATCGCCCACGAATGGTTCCACGCGCTGGATCACTACCTGGCCGACAAGGCATTCAGCGATGTGTCCGGTGGCATCTACGCCTCCGAAGCCTGGCTGCGCGACGCCCCCCCGGTGCCCCACCCCCTCAACGACCGCCTGTTCGCCTGCTTCCGCGCGATCATGCTCGACGAGAGCGGCGAAAACCCCAGCGAACTGTTCCGCATCTCCAGCACCGCCGACAAAGCCAACGGCTGCCTCTACTACAGCGACCCTGCCGAACTCAGCGCCCGCGCCTTCGAGGCATTTGTGCAGGATGCCAGCATCAGCAACAACTTCCTCGTCGCCGGCACCAAGGCCACCGACGAGGCACGGATGGGGCTCTACCCGAATGGAGAACACCGACAGCGGATTAATGCAGCGTTTGCGGAGTATTTTTCTTGTCTGGGTGGGGCTTTGCGGGCAAATCTGGCGCGCTCGGATTAGCGGCAATACCGAGCGAACGGCACTATTGGGATATGGGATAGTGGTCGTAGCGACAGTCTTTGGCAAATAGCACCAACGAACCAAATTAGCTGTGCGCTTGACCGTATGGGCGATTGGGGACATTCTGAGGCTTTATTTCGCCTTGAATATGGCTCAAGGAGGGATGTCGGTCGTGAAGACCGCGATATAACTTTTATGGTGGCTTGGCAAAAATCAGAAAGTTAGTGCCTGGAAGGGTTTACGTGCTTTTTTAAGCTCCATTTTGATGGCATAGCACAAGGTTTTAGTTAAGCAGCTTCGTTCTGGGGGATCGCGACGGCAAGTTCAAACCAGTATTGAGGGTAAGCAGTAAGAAAATTCAGCGGTGCGGGAATCTCGGTATTCTTCCGCTTCCTAAATAGGCGGTGGTCCTTCGCTGCGCTACGGGCAAAGTGCCAGTAGTGAATCCAGAGCGGCGGCAGCCATAGCTAGACCAGGCAGCACGCTCCGGCGCTGCACGCCTCCGCAGAACGGCCTACGCTGGCAACATTAGCACTCAATCGAGTATGGAGATAATGATTTGAGAAAGCCAAGATTATTTATAGCTTCATCTGTTGAGAGCTTATCGATTGCTGAGGCTGTCAATGTAAATTTGGATCACGAATTTGAAGTCACGCTATGGAAAAATGGTACATTCAAGCTTTCATCATCAGCTATTGATGATCTTGTAGAGAAGTCATCGTTTGTAGATTTTTCACTCTTCATTTTCGCGCCAGACGATATAGCCACGATAAGAAGTAGAAGTGAACATGTTGTAAGAGATAACGTGATTTTTGAAATGGGTTTATTTGTTGGAGCAATTGGAAAGTCTCGCTCATTCATATTGAAGCCTCGCGATATAGAAATGCATCTTCCAACTGATTTACTAGGGGTAACTCCTGCTGATTACGATGCCAATCGTTCAGACGGGGATTTGGTATCAGCAACTAATCGTGCTTGTTCATTAATAAAAGCGGAGGTTGAACGGTTGGGTCTAATAGATCATGAAAACCTCTCGGAATCAAAAAAAATTATCGCCAACCCATCTAACTACGAGCTTAAAGAGCAAGACTATAAATTTCTCGCAGCTTGCCTACAAAGCCATACTGCGGACCCCCTGGGTCTTCCGTTTCATAGAATTGCATATAGCTTTCGCGGATCAAGTGAAGCAACCTTGCAAATATCCCTAATAAAACTTGAAAGAATGGGTTACTTAAATAAGACCATAGAAACCGATCACCAGGATGGCTATGATTTTTTTGCTTATTCAATTACTGAAATGGGAATCGATGCGCTGCTGCATAATGAGAATATTCTCCTACCAAAAGCGCCAGAATTTACGCAAGACTTCCCAAGTGATGTGCCATTTTAGTGCCAACAAAGCGCAGCAAAGGAACGGCGTTGGGCAACACAGAGATCCTATTTAGTGAGAAAATAATGGAAATAGAAGCGTATAATTTAATTCGAATGATGATTGTTGCCATCTCCGGATTATCCATTTTTTTTGGATATAGGCTTTTTACCATTGTCACCGAAAGGCAAGGTCAACTAAAGATTGCACAACAGGAAACCTCTCTCGAACTTAGCGATATCGGCCCCGGTGTTTTCTTTTCGCTATTCGGATCAATTGTGCTTATTGCTGTTCTATGGACTCAGCCTTATAAACAGACCGATAAAAAAACAAACAAAAATGGTGAAACCATATCAGAGCGCTACCCGGCGATGGTTTCCGACACCCAAGAAGAGTCGAGTAAGATATTCCAGTTTGATTATGATTTAGTATGTGTAGATAGTGATAGTATTGAAAAATTTTCTGAAGGCGTGGCACTATTAGATACATTGTCTCAGAAAAAAGTATCCGATCCGTATGGAAAGTTGAGCGAAGAGATAAAAAAGGCCATTCAGAATATTTTCTTGAGCTCATTCGGAGATGGGTATAAAGAGATCGAAAAAGACGTAAATCTTAACGTCGAAGCATATAATTTGATTGGTTCTTATTTGACACTACTTTCTCTGAAAAACCCGTGCTGAGGGTGTTCAAAATTCCGCGTCAGCCAGATAACCTCATGTGTTTTTCCAAGCACTCCGGGAAGTGGATCGTCAGCTGTGGCAATAAATGGGGTCACCCATTAGCCGGTCCCCGTCAACTGGACGATGGCTGCTCTAGGCTATCGCCCATCACCTGACAATCGTGTCCGTCCGTGCGCCTGAAATTTCTATTTTAGAAGCTTCTTCAATGGAAGTGCTTCAGTCACCCATCTGGATCTAGGCCTATAGAGGGACTGCACACTCAGGTGTAGTCCCTCGCCCGTTGCACTCTGTGCACCAGAAAATCATCAGTTCCCGCTGCCGTCCTTATTTGATTACAGAGTCTTGGCCTCAAGGGCCACCCCTTGCATGGCTCGGCACCAGGGCACTTCTTGACAGCAATTGCTGTTAGAGGCCCCTGTCGCGATATTCAGAGTAGCTGGCTCTTTGTCCTACCCCATTTTGATCTGCGACAGGGGCGCAAATCATGCGAAAGCGCGTTTCACATCGAAAACCGTATTCTGTTTCAGCATGTGATATACCGCTCTCGCTAGCTTGTTGGCTACCGACTTCTTGGCAACCAATATATGAGTCTTGGATGTCTTGCGTTGGTAATATTTTTTAATCTCTGGGCTCCAGATCGCGCTTAGGTGGGCCGCCTCCATAAAGGCCCAGGCAAGCCAAGGGTTGCCATTCCTCTTGTTGCCAGTGCCTTTGCTCTTTCCATTGCTGATCTTCTTGCTGGGTACGCAACGAACATACGAGGAGTAATTTCTTACGTCAGGGAAACGGTCCATACTGCCGGATTCCAGCGCGATCATTTGGGACAGTATCTGACCGACACCTGGTATGCTTTGCAGTAATTTGTTTTCCGTGGTGTTGACGCAGCATCCGGAAACTCGCTGTTCGAGTAGTTTAACTGACTTATTTATCGCTTCGATTTGCATCAAATTGATCATGGCCGAGTCTCTGACGACCTGCTCGGCCATCAGTTCATCAATGGCTTTCTGGTCAAGTCTTTTCAGCTGATTGGCACTCAATCGCATGCCTGTATGACGAGCGATCATTCCTTGAAGGTTTAGGTTAAGCATAGTGCGCTGCTTGACTAGCAGAGTACGTTTTCTAAGTAAGTCTCTGATATTCCGCTGTTCCCTAGGCATGATATGGCCAGTGGGCAATATATCTAGCCTTAGAAGGTTTGCCAGAAAACGCGCATCGGATTTATCGTCTGTGTGCTTGATCCCGCTGTATTGTTGAATTTCCGCGGTATTGGCCAGCTGCACTTGGTATCCATCATCTTCTAAGCCATCTACAAGCCAATACCAGTTGTAAGTCGATTCGACAACAACTGTCTGAATATCCTCCGAGAAGGGTGCTAATTGACCAAGAATCGCTGAGATATCATTGGGACATTTTTTGCTCAAAATAAGTTTATCCCGTTCATCAATAACTACAACTACAGAATTGTTGGAGTGTAAATCGATTCCGCAATATAGTTTCATCGTTCGGCTCCCCTGTGAGTGGCAGATCAAGTGTGGAAACTCGATGTTGGCACTTATGGTGGGAGCCGGCTAGATGATTATCAGATCAACTTTTTGGCATGCATCTTCACGGCTACATAGACGGAAAAATGTTGATCCGACCTCAATTATTCTAAATTTTAATTGATATATTTAAAGGTTGCATATCTACCCAAGACAATCGCAAGAGCAACGTATACGGCATCCCAAATTCACATTAAAAGCAACATTATGCGAATCAAATCAATGAAGAACGTTATATTCCTATTGTGTTTTTTATCAACAAGTGTCTTAGCATGCGGAATGGAGCCGAAAGAGAAAGAGTTTCAGCCTTTTGTAGATATCAAGCCAGATTCTACCAGCGACCTGGATGTGACAGTATTCTTTCCAGCTGAAGTAGATGGGGCCAAAGTATCAAGCACCACGATCTACATGAAGGATGGCGACAAAGTAAATTTTGCCATTTATTCAGACTTTATACTGGCAAAAAACTTCAAAAGCTTTAAGAAATTTAAGGGAGCGGCATTAATAAATTTTGGTATGATTGAGAATTACTTTATCAATACTCGCCTAACTGTGATGTATAGCTATCCGCCATCAGAGGACGGCATAGTTTTGACTTGCGGGCCCGTCAGGCAATATAAACTGAGCGAACTGCCAAGGAAGTCCGTGTAACGAGTAATGTTAGATAGTTTTAAATTCTACGCCGAACATATAACTTTGAGTATTCTATCAAAAATCGGATCAGAGTAATATTTAGACACCGGAATCAAACAGAGAAATTAAAACCAAAATATTAGGGCGTACAGCCACTCTCACAGCAAACATCGGAAGTTCACATGAAACGAGTCACCGGCATCGGCGGTATCTTCTTCAAGGCAAAGGATGCACCCGCACTACAGGCCTGGTACAAGCGTCATCTCGGCATCGATGTCCAGGCATGGGGTGGTACCGCATTCCCCTGGGGAGACCCGGATGGCAAGCCGGCAGGCGGCACAACGGTATGGTCAGTTAGTCCAGAGACTGGCGACCAGTTTGCGCCAAGCCAATCCCCGTTTATGATCAACTACCGGGTTGACGACCTTTACGCCCTGGTCGCGGCACTCAAGGCCGAGGGCTGCGATGTCCTCGACAATATCGATGACTCCGAGCACGGCAAGTTTGCCTGGGTGATCGATCCGGAGGGGAACAAGGTGGAATTGTGGGAGCCGCCCGCGGGCCAGTGAAATACGGTCACGCTCTGCGTGGTTGAATCCAGTCAGAGTAAAATTTGCTTATGAAAAGAAGAAAACACTCGTCATCTGATATTTATGCAGAAATCAGCTCCAACCTCGTAAGCTGTTGGATAACCGCTTTTTTAATGGGGTTCCTGTTTCTCGGCTCCCTGGGCTCGACTTTATTGGGCGGCATAGGTTATGACACCCTGCTGCTTGTGTTTTCCGGCCTGATTCTGACCCAGGCGATACGCGGCATTGTAAAACTGCGGAGCCTGAGGCAGCAATTACGCGCGGCGCCAGACTCGGTACGCATGTCGGACGTTCTCGCGGCCCCGAGTTTCAGGGGAATCTATGCCTTTGTCAGGTAGCAGTCGAACAGCGTGATCATATGCAAATCGAGTGGCTGGTTGCAGTATTTGCAATCCTTCCCATGTTTCCCCTGGTAATTCCATGGGGTAGAGCTTTTCTCCGCGTATCGATTTTTGCCTGGTTTTTCCTGTGGGCGAGCATGTTTTACGTCCTGGAGACACAACAAACAGGCAATACAGACAGGGTCTTTGGGCCGGAAGTACTAGTCGGCATTTCAATCCTGGTGTTATCGCTCTCCGTTTTGGCGCGGGTGCTACTCAGGTTGGGGGCCAGGCTTATATTGCGGCCGAGTAACAAGTAACTCGCGCGGGGCGGCATACTTTCTGCACTTTAGCTCGGAGGTCTACGCCCCCTTTTTTTCGCGCATCAAGCATGCCGCCCCGCTTGTTAGCCGCACAGCCTCAACCCAGATCACCACCCGCCACCGGCAACACACTGCCGGTAATGTAGCTGGCATCATCGGAAGCCAGAAACAGGATCGCTGCGGGCTGCTCGTCCAGGGTAATGCAGCGGTGCGCTCCAACTCCGAGACCGGCCTGCCATCGGGCCCGGCGGCATCACAACCTGCCGGAGAGCTCCCGAATCTCCCGATTGAGGATACGGTCGTTATCGCTGTAGTCCACCGGCACATCGATCAGGTGTACCCCGCCCTGCTTACAGCACTTGTCGATCAGCGGCTTCAGCTCCGCAGTCGCACCGACACGATGGCCGTGGGCGCCGTAGGATTCGGTATAGGCAACGAAATCCGGATTGCCGAAATCCAGACCAAAATCGCCGAATTCCATCTGCTTCTGTTTCCACTTGATCATGCCGTAACCGTCGTCGCGCAACAGCAGGATCACCAGGTCCAGTTTCAGGCGCACCGCGGTTTCCAGCTCCTGGGAATTCATCATGAAGCCCCCATCGCCGCAGATCGCCATCACCTTGCGTTCCGGGTACACCAGTTTGGCCGCCATCGCCGATGGCAGGCCGGCACCCATTGTGGCCAGGGCATTGTCCAGCAGTACTGAGTTGGGTGAGCGCGCGGCATAGTTACGCGCAAACCAGATCTTGTACATACCGTTGTCCAGCGCGAGGATGCCGTCTTCGGGCATGACATCGCGCACTTCCTTGACCAGATGCTGCGGGCGTATCGGGAAACTGTCGTCAACGGCACCGTCGTGAATGTGCTTCTGCAGTGCATCGCGGATGCGCTGCACATCGTCAAAGTTCCAGTGTCCCTGCGGCTCAAGGCGCTCCTTGAGCTGCCACAGGCTGTTGGCGATGTCGCCCACCACCTCGATCTGCGGGAAATAGACCGGGTCCACCTGGGCGGCATTGAAGTTGATATGCACCACTTCCGCGCCGCCGGGGCGCATAAAGAAGGGGGGCTTTTCCACCACGTCGTGGCCGACATTAATGATCAGGTCGGCCTGGTCGATGGCGCGGTGCACGAAATCGTGATCAGACAGGGCCGTATTGCCGACAAAGTGCGGGCCGGTTTCGTCGATGACCCCCTTGCCCATCTGCGTGGTGACGGTGGGTATCCCGAGCTTATCCACGAACTCGCGTAACATATTCGACGTGAGCTTGCGGTTGGCCCCGGCCCCGATCAGCAGTAGCGGCCGGCGCGCCGCGGTAATGGCTTGCGCCGCGCGGTGAATCGCTTTTTCCTCGGCGATCGGCCGGCGGGTATAGCTGGGCTCCAGCACCGGCATGGTCGAACGCTCCTGGGCGATATCCTCCGGCAGCTCCAGGTGCGTGGCACCGGGGCGCTCCTCCTCCGCCTGGCGGAAGGCCTCGCGCACGAGTGCCGGTACGCTGTCGCCGCTGACGATCGTTTTGGTGAACTTGGTCAGCGGCTGCATCATGTCGACGACATCGATGATCTGGAACTGACCCTGCTTGGAGGTCTTGATGGGTTTCTGCCCGGTGACCATCACCATCGGCATGGCGCCCAGCTGCGCGTAGGCGGCGGCGGTCACCAGGTTGGTCGCACCCGGCCCCAGCGTCGACAGACTGACGCCGGAATTGCCGGTGAGGCGCCCGTAGGTAGCCGCCATGAAGCCGGCGGCCTGCTCGTGACGCGTAATGACCAGCTTGATTTTCGAGCCCCGCAGGGACTCGAGCAGATCCAGGTTCTCCTCCCCCGGGATTGCGAATACGTATTCAACCCCTTCCGCTTCCAGTGCGCGCACGAACAAATCAGACGCTTTCATTGGCAGGTGCTCCTTTGCGTGTGTTGCTGTCGGTCATCCCGACCACAGGTATACCATTGGCGCGGTGCGGATGCGAACAGCACTACTCTAGCCCCTGTGAATAGTCAGTTTGGCGGAGCGCCGGATTGCCAGGCAGTTGACGGCGCCGAATGGGCCTAGTCGGCTGTGTGACAACACTGCCGTCATAATGAGGGCGGCCTATCTCCTAAGTGACGAGGCTCTCAAGCGCACAATGAAGGGAAATTAAGCGCCAAAATTCTGGTCTTCCCCCATTCACAACCCATTCGAACTCAATTTTCCAAAATGAACCTGATTGTATTGCTCTTTAAAATTTGGGCTGACTGGAAATTTGAATAGCTTGGATTTTCAACTCGATAAGTCACCTCATAGCTACCATCCCGCCTCAGGTCGTAGTAATTCCCCAGTACCACCTCACAGGAAACTTCTTTGCCGGGGTCGATTTTTATAAAGTTCTTCTCCGTCGCCTTACCTACGTCGAAGAAATCAACCATACCTCCATATGAGACATCATATTTTTTATTGTCAATCAAGCGTTCAACAGAAAATATATCATCAAACAAAACACCCTCATCACACAGGTTATATTCATATAAATAAAATGGCTCTCCTCCATTGTTCGTGAAAGCGAGCCTCACAATTAAATCACTCCGATTGAATCTAGACGATTTAATGCTGACCTCAGGTGTCATATTGCCTTCCGAAAAAGCTTTAGATGAAATTAGAGTCGCCGTTGAAAAACAAAAAAACAGGCCAATAATTCCGGCAAACGTCTGAAACACTTGATCACCCCAAATCTTTAATCCGCACTCAAAAGGAAAAAAGTAGAAACAGTCTTTAGAAACCAATAAGGAATTCCGCTAGAACTGAAAACCGCGCACCTTCTCCTTGATCGCATCGTGCGCCGCTTCCTGTTCGTGCAGCAGCTTCCGCCGCAGCATGGCCGCTTCGAAGCGCTGTTTCTGCACCACGGTTTCCGGTTTCAGCGGCGGCACCGGGGTCGGCTTGCCGTCATCATCCAGCGCCACCATGGTGAAATAGCAGCTGTTGGTGTGGCGCACCACCCGCTTGCGGATATCTTCGGTGACCACTTTGATGCCCACTTCCATTGATGTGTTGCCGGTGTAGTTGACCGAAGCCATAAACGTCACCAGCTCGCCGACATTGATCGGCTGGCGGAATTGCACCCGGTCGACGGACAGCGTGACCACATAGGAGCCGGCATAGCGGCTGGCGCAGGCGAAAGCGACCTTGTCCAGATACGACAGCAGTTCACCGCCGTGAACCTTGCCGGTGAAATTGACCATGTCCGGGGTCATCAGCACACTCATGCTGAGCTGGTGTTCGCGGGACTCTTCCATCAATTCTGTCCTTAATCGGCCGGCAAGCGTGCGTCCGGGCCAATACTTCTGGGTTAACGTTGGTCGCGGTTATTCGATACGGGTGTCTTCGCTGGCGCGCTCCAGTTGCTGGAGCCGCCCCTGCAGCGCCGCCTTTTCCTGCAGCAGCTGCCGGTTTTCCGCGCTTATGGTGCCGAGTTTTTCCTCGGTTGTCTGCAGCGCAGACTGCACCCTGTGCGCCGCGTCGCGCTGCAGCTCGGACTCCCGTTCAAAGGCCGCGTTGCTGGCGCGCAGCGCAGATGCGGTTTCCCGCAGATTGCCGGCCAGGTCAGTCTGCTGTTGCAACGATTCCTGCTGCTCCGCGCAGCGCTGCTCCAGCGCGCGAATCTCGGCGCGGTGGCCGGAAGCGGCTTCCAGCTGGCGCTGCTGTTCGGACTCCAGTTTGGCGCAATCGTTGCGCAGCTGTTCGATAGCGCTTTCGCGCTGCTCGATTTTGCGCTGCGCCGCGGCCAGCTGCTCACTCAGGCCGGCGGCCTGGTGCCGCAACTGTTCGCTGGCCAGCCGGTGCTGATCGCGCTCCTGCTGGCGGTCTTCGGCGGTGCGCTGCTGGAAATGCTCGAAGTGCGCACGGATATCGCGATTTTCCTGCCGGGCTTCTTCCAGCGCGGATTTCAGCTCGGCAACGCGACCGGCACCCTCCTCGCGCTGCACTTCACTCTTGGCCAGTGCCGCGCGCATTTCCTGTAAATCACGCTGCAGATTGCGGTTTTCCTCCGTGGAGTTCTGCAACTTCTGCTCCAGGTCTTCCAGGCTGGCGGTACGCTCGGACAAGACATTGCGCAGGTGCGCCATTTCACTGTCATGCCTGTCTGCGGTCGCGTCGAATTCGCGCTGCGCGGCGTCAATCTTGCCTTCCGCCTCCTGCTGCACTTGCCGGTGCAGTGCTTTCAGTGCCTCGACCAGATCCGCCGGCAGGCCGCCGGTATCCGCCACCGATTCGCCGGTGTCGGCGCGCCAGCGCTTGAGCAGCGGCGCGATGGTGCTTTTGCTGCCGGTACCGAGTTCCGCGCGCACGCGGTCCACCGTCGGCTCCTCACCGCGTTGCTTGATGGCCTCTGCGGCCTGGGAAATATCGAAGTAAGTGACACCGGTGCGCGCCATGGATTTGCGGAGCTCCCTGCAGATTGTTTTCGCTATTTTTTAGTAACGTATTACGTGATACATAATATAACATTATTTTCCATTTTTAATACAACGCTTGCCTCCCATTTTCTAACCCTCGATAATGAATATTATCGTTAGTTATATTTTCAAACTTTCCGTGCAACGGTTACGGCCACGGTACAGAAGCTGCTATTACCCGGTTATTTATTTATGGATAAAGACGACCCCACTCCCGCGGCCGCACCAGCCATCGCGACAAGCAGCCGGACCCCACAAGCAGCAGACCCAGCGCGATTGCAGCAGTACCTGCGCGCCGCCACTTCCGACAACACCCGCAAGGCCTACCAGTCCGCCATCCGCCAGTTCGAAAAATGGGGCGGGCGCCTGCCCTGCGACAGCCAGGCCATCGTCCGCTACCTGCTGGAGCGCGCCGAGGCGATCAATCCACGCACGCTGGATTTACACCTGACCGCGATTGGCCAGTGGCACCGCGTACAGGGCTTCACCAATCCGGTACAGACACCACTGGTGGAGAAAACCATGCACGGCATCCGCCGGCTGCACGGGCGCCCGAAACAGAAAGCCAGGGCCCTGCGGCTCGAGCACATCGCCACCATGGCCCAGCATCTGCGCCAACTGCCCGACACCCACAAAAGCCGCCGCGACCAGGCCCTGCTACTGGTCGGCTTCTTCGGCGCCTTCCGGCGCAGTGAGCTGGTGGCAATCCGGGTTGAAGACCTGGCGTGGGAAGACGAGGGCTTACTGATCCGGCTGCCGCGTACCAAGGTCGACCAGACCGGCGAAGGCTCTGTGCGCGCCCTGCCCTACGGCGACCGCCGCGTATGCGCGGCCACGGCGCTGCGCCGGTGGCTGGAAGAAGCCGGTATCGGCACGGGCCCGGTGTTCCGGCCGGTAAACCGCTGGGACCAGGTGCAGGCGACACCGCTGCGCCCCGGGGCGATCAACCAGCTGCTGAAACAGCTGGGGGAGGACTGCCAGTTCGACTTTGTCGCCGAGCTCAGCAGCCACAGCTTCCGCCGCGGCCTGTCCACGTCGGCGGCGCGGGAGAAAGTGGATTTCGAGCTGATCAAGAAGCAGGGGGGCTGGAAGAGCGATGCCACCGTGTGGGGCTACATCGAGGAGGGTCAGCGCTTCAGTGACAATGCCACTGTGGTTCTGATGGAGAAGATGGCCAAACTCACGCGCTGAGTATCCCATCCAATAGCGCTTCCGGCGCCACAAAAGTTGGCGCCTTATTTACGCTTTTGGGTCCGCCGAGCACTTGCATTTTTTCGCCAGTCGGCAAAATTTACCCCCCGAAATCTGCGGGCTGAGCCTTAGTGAAATTTTGTCGTCAAACTCATGCAGTTGACTGGCGAATCTGTGTTTCTTGTACTTCGCCTCCGGTAGTATCCCCGCTCGCTTTACCGGGGGGACCAGACCATGACCACGACACAGAAACTCTATAACGCCGTAGAATTTTTCAGCGCCGAAGCGCCCTACCTGGAACAGTTCAAAAGAGTGTTTCGGGAAGCACTGGTGGCACACGGCGCTCCAATCATCAACGCGCAACGGATGACCCGTCTCGCCACAGACGCCCTGCAGAACTTTTCCGGCTACGACTACCACCTGCGCATGGCAGAGCTTATCGCCTGCGACCGCGAGTTCGAGCGCGCGATCGATGGTAATTTCGAAGCCTTTCACGCCGTGCACAAGTACATGTCTTACTACCTGGAACTGCCGGCGATGCCGGAGCTGCGCGTCGCGAACTGACTATTGCCGTCACAACCCGATGCCGCTATTGCTGGCCCTGCCCGGCAGCGTAGCTGGTCATCAGGTTGCGGTAGGCGGGAATATGGTTGGACAAGAGTTCGGCCAGCCCTTCGACGTCGTTGCGCCAGTCCCGGTGCAGCTCGCAGGCAACCCCGAACCAGGTCATCAGCTGCGCGCCGGCCGCGGACATGCGGGCCCAGGCGGCATCGCGGGTCAGCGCATTGAAGGTGCCGGACGCGTCGGTGACCACAAACACCTCGAAACCCTGCGCCAGGGCGGACAGCGCCGGAAACGCCACACAGACCTCGGTGACCACGCCCGCGATAAGCAGCTGGCGGCAGCCGGTCTCCCGCACCGCCTTGACGAAATCCTCGTTGTCCCACGCATTGATCTGGCCGGGCCGGGCGATATAGGGGGCGTCGGCAAACAGGGCCTTCAGTTCCGGCACCAGGGGTCCGTTGGGGCCCTGCTCGAAACTGGTCGTCAACACGGTGGGTAATTTAAAGTATCTGGCCAGATCGGCCAGCGCCAGGACATTGTTCTTGAACTGGTCCGGATGAATATCCTGCACCAGGGACAACAGCCCGGACTGGTGATCGACGAGCAGTAATGCCACCTCGTCTTTGTCGAGGCGCGCGTATTCTTGGCTCATGGCGGTTCTCCCGCGGCTAGGCACTCGGGCGCCCGTGGGCGCCGGCTGCACCGGTACCCGCTACGATAGCCTCAAGCCCGGCGTCTCCAAAACCGGCTTCGCTGCGCGGCGCTACGGCGGGAACGGAATAAACTCCTCCTCGTCGCCGGGCACCTTGGGGAAAGCGCCCGACTTCCACTCTCGCACGGCGAGATCGATACGCTCGGCCCGACTGGAGACGAAGTTCCAGACGATACAGCGGGGCTCGATTTTCTCACCGCCGATAATCGCAATACGACTCTGCTCGCGCGCTTCCAGCACGATGCCGGGTTCCGGTGAGAACACCGCCAGGGTGTATGGGGGGATCTCCGTGTCGAGCGCCTGCAATCTGCCGGAGGCGACATAAACCCCGAGCTCTTCGGCCTGAGGCAGCTCGATGGTCTGGCCTGGCGCCAGCTGCGCCTCGACATACAGGGTGTCGGCAAAGGTCTTGACCGGCGAGGTATGGCCGTAAGCCGAGCCCATCATCACGCGCAGCGGCACACCATCCAGCTCCAGCGCCGGAATCTCCGCGGCCGGATAGTGGTGGAATTCCGGCTCCATCTCCTCGTCCGCCACCGGCAGCGCCAGCCACAACTGCAGGCCGTGCGCGCGGTGGTCGACGCTGCGCACCTCGGGCCGCTCGCGCTCGGAGTGCACGATCCCCCGCCCGGCCACCATCAGGTTGATATCGCCCGGACGGATGGCCTGCTCACTGCCGAGGGAATCCCGGTGCAGTATCTCGCCCTCGAACAGGTAGGTGACAGTGGCGATACCGATATGCGGATGGGGGCGCACATCGATCCCCTGCCCCGCGGGAAACTCCGCAGGCCCCATATGATCAAAAAAGACCCAGGGGCCGATCCGGTGCTGTTCGCGACTCGGCAGCGCGCGCCGCACGGAGAATCCGCCCAGCGCTTTTTCCTGCGGCTCGACAAGGAGTTTTAGGGCACCACAGCCGTCGACAAAGTCGCACGGCAGCTCGGTTTCGTTACTGAGATTACTCACGGTTCTCTCCAGGGCTCGGTTTACGACTTCATTTACACAGTGGGCTCTGCTTTCAGCCCCGCATCATACTGGCGCAGTGCCGCTGGGGGCAGGCCACAGGGTCGGGAGGCTTCACTATAGCCTGCCCCGCACCGCTCACCGACGCCAGAAAAGCTTAAAATTTTCGGCGCGAAAAGCTACAGTAGCGCCTGGCAGCGCCACCCCCGGCAACCGCCGGGTGCCAGAGCTGCCGGCAATTAGCTTCTAAGCTTTTAACAACCCTCCCGACTGAGTGATGGCGGGATACTCTACTGCAGGATCGTAGATGCTCGAGCATTACCTCGATAACAAACTCGTTCGCACCGCAATCGTTGTCGTGACCATCACGCTACTGCGACTGCTGCTGTCTTTCCTGTTTTCCCGCACCCGCTGGCCCAAGCCTGACAAGCGGCGGCGCATCAACACGGTACACAACCTCTCCAACCTGTTTCTGCTGGTGGGTATTGTTGCCATCTGGGTCTCGGAATTACACGATTTTGCCCTGTCCATCGCCGCGTTTTCCGTCGCCATCGTCATTTCCCTGCGCGAAGTGGTGCAGTGCCTGGTCGGGGGGATTTACCAGGCCAGCATGCGCGCCTTTGTGGTGGGCGACTGGATCAAGATTGGCGACCAGTTCGGCGAGGTGATCGACAGCGACTGGATGAGTACAACGCTGCTGGAGATTGATCCGCATGGGCTCGGCAGCGGCTATACCGGTATTACGCTGTACATTCCTAACAGCGTCTTCTTCACCAAGCCGGTGAAGAACCTCAATTTTATGCGCCGCTATATCGAGCACACCTTCTCCATCACCCGGGAAAACCGCGGCGGCAACCCCTTTGCCGCGAAGCAGTTTATCGAGGAGCGCGTGCGCGAATACTGCGAGCCGTTCAAGGAAGTGGCCGCGCGTTACTGCAGTATGATCGAGCACCGCACCGGGGTGGAATTGGCGGGCACCGACCCGAAGGTGAGTTTCACCACCAATGAGTTGGGCCACGACGTGGTGACCATCACCCTGTTCTGCCCGCGCGAAGACGCCCACGAAATTGAACAGCGGGCCACCGAGGATTTCTACAACTTCTGGTACAGCGGCCCGAAAGCGGACACGGAGCCTGCAACGCCGGGCGCCTAGCCGCGCTCGCCGCCGCTGCCGGCCGCCTGGCAGATCGTTTCCATTTCCTCGCGGATGATTTCCGCCAGGCGCAGCGCGCCGGGCCCCGGTGACTCGCGATCGGCGAAAATCAGGTACATCTGCACATAGCGCTCGCTGCCGCCACGCAGTGGCAGCGGCTTAAGCAACCCCTCCGCCAGCTCCTGGCGAACCTTCTCTTCCGGCAGCCAGGCAAAGCCGTAACCGCGGCAGGCGGCGCCGATGGACGTGGCCATATTGGTCACCGTCCAGCGCTGTGCCACCTCCACCGTCGTTGTGCGCCGGTTGCGTTGCGAACTCGAATCCCGCACCACCAGATGGCGATAGTTGCGCAGGTCGCGGATGGTGACCTCCCGACCGAGTTGGTGCAGCGGGTGATCCGGATGCGCGACGGGGATGATGCGCACCTGTCGCGGAAGCGGTTCACCGATAAAGCCCGAGGGGATATGCGGCGAGATCGCCAGTTCCACCTGCCCGTTGCGCAGCGCTTCCGGTGCACCGCCGATCACGGTTTCGAACAGCTCGACCCGGGTCTGCGGGCTCTCTTCGCCGAAGCGGTTCAGGCAATCGAGCAGGAGCCAGGTGGGAAACAGCACTTCCACGGCGATCCCGATCTCCGCTTCCCAGCCGGCCGAAGCCTTGCGCGCCGCCCGCTCGAGGCCGGCGGCATCCTCCAGCAGCAGACGGGCGCGGGAATACAGCATTTGCCCCGCGGGCGTCAGCACCGCCCTGCGCCCCTCGATGGTAAAGACCTTCATGCCCAGCACCGACTCCAGCTTCTGGATCGCGTAACTGACCGACGACTGACTCTTGTGCAAGCGCTCGGCGGCCTGGGCATAGCCCCCCACCTCCACCACTGCCACCAGGCAGCGCCATTGATCCAGGCTGATGCGGGTCGGCAGCGCGCTGTTGTCCTGCTTGTCTTGATTCATAATCGAATAATCCGATGGGTATAGCAGTATTTTTGCGCTTATTAATCAATTTTACCAATGTTTTAATGCCGCCATCGCAAATCGGAATCCTATTGGAGGCACCCAATGTCGAGCACCAACAAACATCTTCTCAAGATCCAGACCAGCCTGTTCCAGAGCGGCGGCCAGTCGTCACAGCTGACCGACCAGTTCGCCGAGCAGTGGCAGGCCGCCAATCCGGGCAGCACGGCGACCACACGCGACTTGGCGGCCCAACCGGTGCCGCACCTGACCCTGGACCGCTTCCAGGCGTTCACCACCGAAGCCGACCAGCG
This sequence comes from Microbulbifer sp. SAOS-129_SWC, assembly GCF_039696035.1. Classification (GTDB taxonomy): domain Bacteria; phylum Pseudomonadota; class Gammaproteobacteria; order Pseudomonadales; family Cellvibrionaceae; genus Microbulbifer. The sequence goes on along the minus strand of NZ_CP155567.1, from coordinate 2,153,407 downwards.
CACAGCGGAACAACAGGCTGTGGCCGACTACTCCGATGGCCTGATTGAGGAAATCCGCCGCGCCGACGTACTGGTACTGGGCGTGCCGATGTACAACTTCAGCGTGCCCTCGAGCCTGCACGCCTACTTCGACCATGTGGCCCGCGCCGGCGTGACCTTCGAGTACACCCCCGAGGGACCGAAGGGTCTGCTGACCGGCAAGAAAGCCTACGTGGTCATCACCCGCGGCGGCTTTTACGGCGAGGACCATGCGCAGACCAATTTCATTCGCCAGTTCCTCGGCTTTATCGGTATCAGCGATGTGGAGTTTATCCATGCCGAGGGTCTCGCAGTCGGCGAAGAGGCCAAGAATGACAGTCTTAACAGCGCCCGCGAGCGTATCGCCAAGCTGGCCTGATCGAATACCCCCGTTCCTCGTCAGGAACCATCCCTTGGGGCGCGGCTTACGCGCCCCTTTTTTTGGCACCTGAAACCATGGGCCCAACTGGGAGTCAAAGAAGTCGATGAACACACAAACCATGCCCACAGTATTTATCGGCCACGGCAGCCCCCTGAACGCGCTGGAAGAAAATCGCTATACCCGCGCGTGGCGCCAACTGGCGGAATCGCTGCCACGGCCCCGCGCCATTCTCGCGATTTCGGCGCACTGGTATACCCGGGGTACGCTGATCACTGGCGGGACACAGCAACGCACCATTCACGATTTCCACGGTTTCCCACCGGCGCTCTATGAATGCCAATATCCGGCCGCGGGATCGCCGCAGCTCGCACAGCAAATCCGCGAACAGTTGAGCCCCTTCGATGTTCAGGTCAGCGAAGACTGGGGACTCGATCACGGTACCTGGTCGATACTGTTGAAGATGTACCCGGAGGCAGACATTCCAGTGCTGCAACTGAGTATCGACGCCACCCGCTACGGGGAATACCACTACCAGCTGGGCCAGAAACTGCGCGCGTTGCGGGATCAGGGTGTACTGATACTGGGCAGCGGTAACGTCGTACACAACCTGGGGCTGATGCGCTGGGATCAGGACACGCCGCCCTACCCTTGGGCACAGAACTTCGAGCGCTGGATACGCGATGCGCTGACGCGCGGTGACCACGACAACCTCGTGCATTTTGAACACGCAGGCGGCGACGCGCGCCTTTCCGTACCGACGCCCGAGCACTTTCTGCCGCTGCTCTATATTGCCGGTGCCAGTGATAGTGCAGACAAGGTCTCATTTCCGATCGAGGGCATTGAGCTCGGCAGCATCAGCATGCTCTCGGTATTCTACGGACAGTAACGTCTTCACTCCGCCATAGCGCCATTTCCCTACGCAAGCCTAGAACCGTTCGGTCAGGAACTGTGCAGGGTTGGGGCCGCCATTGAGCCGCAAATAGCTACACTGAAACGAGAAGAGATATGCGCCATCCGCCGATGGGGCAACACGCCGTTGGGTAAACATTCTATCCATTGCCGGTGAACCTCTCGACTCTGAACAGGAGCTTGGTAATGAACCGCAAACTGTCTTCAGCTTCCCTCGCGCTGGCCCTGGGTACCGCCGTGGCCATAGCCTCTATTCCCACCAGTGCCGGGGATAATGACAAGGAAAATAAAGAGAAATGCTACGGCGTCGCCCTGAAGGGCCAAAATGATTGCAAGTCCGCTCACGGCAGCAACTGTGCGGGCACTGCCATTAGAGACTTCCAGGGCGATGCCTGGAAGTACGTCCCGGCCGGCACCTGTAAAAAGACCCGCTCCCTCACATCGCCGACCGGATATGGCCAACTGGAGCCGTTTGAGGAAAACAATACGCCGGCCGATGAATCCCCTTAACGGGGACTGAGCGCTTGTGGCAGAGCACCGTCGCGATCGCAAACGACATGCTGCCGCAGTGCGCCCGGCAGAAGTTCGTACAGGAGCAACCGGGATTGGATTAATGCGGGAGCGCTGCCCACATGCGTTGTGACCTTTCTCCCGGCGCTCGGACGCCAGGGGCCGTCGCCCAACCAGCCAGGCAGCCTGCAACGCTGCCCCCGCGCCCCGGCCTCGGCCTCAAACCGCAACACTTTGACGAAATTCTGCAGCGGAAGCCCGACCTGGGTTTTTTCGAGATCCATGCGGAAAACTATTTCGTCGCTGGCGGTCCGTTCCATCATTTCCTGAGCCGAATTCGCGAGCATTACGCGCTCTCGATACACGGTGTGGGACTGTCAATCGGCGGGGAGTCGCCCCCGGACCCGACCCACCTGCGGGCACTCCGGACCCTGCTGAAGCGTTACCAGCCGGCGGCTTTTTCCGAGCATCTCGCCTGGTCGAGCCACGGCGGTGTATTCCTGAACGACCTGTTACCACTGCCGTACACCAGGGACACGCTCGCACGGGTATGCGAACACATCGACCAGGTGCAGACCTGCCTCGGCCGCCAGATGCTGCTGGAGAACCCGGCCACCTATGTGGAATTTCAGCAGTCGAGTTACGGGGAAGCGGATTTTATTGGCGAAGTGGTCGCGCGCAGTGGCTGTGGCCTGTTGCTCGATGTGAACAATGCCTATGTTTCCTGCACCAACCACGGCCGCAGCGCCGAACAGTATATCGCCGCCCTGCCCCTGCACGCCGTGGCCGAACTGCACCTCGCCGGATTCTCGCGCGACGCGGACAGCACCGGCGCGCCGCTGTTAATTGACAGCCACGGATCGCGGGTGGATCCGGCGGTCTGGGCGCTCTACCGCACCACAATCGAGCGAATCGGGCCCAGCCCGACACTGATTGAATGGGACCACCACCTGCCCCCACTCTCCACACTGCTCGCAGAGGCAGACCTGGTACAGGGCTGTTTGGCCCAGGCGCAGGTGCAGACGCGGGCAACGAACGATGACTGACGAAGCCCGCTGGGCCGACGCACTCCTGTCGACGGAAGTCTCGCTACCCACGGGCCTGAAGACCTGGAACAACTCCGACCCGGCAACCCGCTTTGCGGTCTACCGCAACAACGTGCTTGCGTCGCTGGTGAATGTCCTCGAAGAGACCTTTCCAGTCACCCGGCAACTGGTCGGTGCGGCGTTTTTCCGCACCATGGCGATCGCGTTTGTGCGCGGCAATCCGCCTAATGCCGCCGTGCTCGCCGATTACGGCGCTGCCTTACCCGGATTTGTCGCCACCTATCCCCACGCCCGGGCACTGCCCTATCTCGCCGACATGACCCGCCTGGAACTGGCCTATCTGCACGCCTACCACGCTGCGGATGCGCAGGCGATTAGCGCGGAAAAAATCACCGGGCTGCTGGCCAGTGCCGATGCCGCCGCCCGGGCCCGTTTCCAGCTGCACCCATCGCTGGGCACTCTGGTCAGCCAGCATCCCATTGTTTCACTGTGGGCGGCACATCAGCACCATAGTGCACCGCGAGAGGCGCTCAGCGAAATCGATATGCGGGCGGCGGAATGCTGCTGGCTGTTGCGCCGCGACCTGCAGGTAGGCCTTATCCGGATGAGCGCTGGCGATTGCATTTTCGTGCAACAACTGCGTGAAAACCGCTCGCTGCAGGAATCGGCGAACTGCGCGCTGGCTGCGGATCCAGACTTCGATGTTGCGGCCTGCCTGGCGGTAATGTTGCGCGAGGGGGCAATAATAGCGGCCGGATAGATTGGCGGACAACGGCAGCGCTTGCGCTGCGCCCGCATGTAAACGTGCTGGACGCGATCACGGTCCATTCATCGCCCCCCGCCCGATCCTTCTGTTTCCCGAAGGTGATACCGCCATTCCCGTCACTACCGGCATCAGGGACGCCCCGCGCCGGGAATGCGGAATCCACCGCTGCAAGACAGGCGGGTTTTTGTTTCTTGCGCCCTTTTCCCCCGTCCGATTGACTCCACTTTGAAGTCTCGCTATACCGGTAGCAATTCCGCGTACGAGGCTGTGGTGCTGACGCGTGTTTGCGTTGCAGCCGCCCATGAACAACAACTGAAACGACAGCACAAACGATCGCGGGCACTAAAGCCGCATCACATAAGAATTCAATCCATTCGGAGAGCGCGCCCCGGCGCGAATCGCCGATTTGACGGCAAGCCAGAATATAACCATGACAACCAAGAACTTGCGTTTCCGGAAGCCCCTCAGGCCATGGACTTCCTGCCTGCCACTGTCATTTACCTTACTTTCCGCACTCTCGATACTTTTCGCGAGCCACAGCGCTGTTGCGCAGCTGATGCAAAGTGATGCCCCCACCGCGGACGAACAGATGGCCCAGGCGGAGCAGCGCGCGGCGGAGGGCGACCTCGTCGCGATGTACTCTCTCGGTTACCTGTACTCGGAGGAAGGCAAATCGGAAGAGTCGGTCGCCCGCGGTCTCGATTATCTGCAGCGCGCTGCACGAGCGGGTGTTGTCGCGGCCCAGTATTTATTGGGCTTGAAGTATCTGCACGGCCGACAATTACCACGAGATGAGCGAAAAGCCGTGAAGTGGCTGGCCGCCGCAGCAAATCAGGGCAGCGCGCGCGCATTGCTGGTGCTGTCGAACCTGTACGGACGCGGTACCGGCGTCGAGCGCGACCTATCGACCGCCAAGCGCCTGGCCCAGCGCGCCGCTGAACTCGGCGAGCCAATGGCGCTGCAAATGGTCGGGCTGCAACTGATTTCCGGCGTCAACCTGCCCGAGGACCGGGAGCGCGGCATTGACTACCTGAAGAAGGCATTTCGCAGAGGCAACGCGGAAGCCGCCTACTATCTGGGACGGGAATATCTTTACGGTTCACATCTGGAGCGCAGCCCGCAAAATGCGCTGCACTGGTTTGAGCAGGCCGCGAAGCAGAAGCACCCGTTGGCCAGGTTATGGCTCGGCGAGCTGTACCGCCGCGGTATTGGTACGGAGGTGGATGTGGAACGCGGCCTCGCCCTGCAAAACGAAACGCTGGCTGACGCGCGGCCGGACATTGTCAACAACTTTGCCTGGGAGCTCGCCGTCAACCGCCGCGCCGAATTGCGCGACCCGGCGCTCGCCCTGAAAGTCGCGGAACCGGTTCAGGCACTGCGCAATTCTTACGCCCAGCTGGACACGCTCGCCGCCGTGTACGCGGCCAACGCACGCTACGATGACGCCATCGCCTTTCAGCTGCGCGCGATCGAGAAACTTCCAACCGACAGCGGGCTCGCGGACAACTTTCGCGCCCGGCTCAACCTGTATAAAAATCACGAGCCCTATATCGAATGAACATTCCCGGTTCCGCTACCCAGGTTCTTTATCGCGCTCTGCGACGCCTACTGTTGCCGCTGTTGATACTGGCGGGTACTCCGGTGTCTGCCGCCGCGGAAACGCACGCGACAATTGAGGATCTGCTGAACAGCTACTATCAGTTCCCCGCTGATGCCGTGCCCGCCAACGCCGAACTCAAACGCAGTTTTAGCCGCGGTGTGGCGGCCATCGACGACATTGTCCGCGCACATCCCGCCGACGTGAAATTACTGATTCGCCAGTGTGACTATATCCAGGATTTCCTCTACCTGTACGAATACGCCGACGAGCTCGACTTCGCCCAGGACGCGGCCCGCGACTGCGAAAACACGCTGAAGCAGCGCTTTCCCGACCACCCGGAGGTCAACCTGCGGGAACTGGGCTCGCTCTACGGCGAGACGCTGCGCAAACGCGCCGAGCAACTGCAAAAGTCTGTCAACGACGTGTCGTGGACGCCGGTGCAGAAGGCGCGCCTCTACGCGGTGCTGTCTTCCTCTTACCGGGATGACAAGCCGCATCTCAGCATCCACTATGGCTACCAGGCGCTCGAACAGGATGAAACCGCGGATGTGAGAATCGACCTCGCGCGCGTACACCTCGATCTCGGCCAGCGGCACAAAGCCGCGCAGGTACTGGCGCCGGTGGCGGCACATCTCGAGAACCGCCAGCCATATGAATTCATCCAACTGCTGCACCTGCTGGTGCAATCCGACAGCGGCCAGCAGCAGATACGGCGGGCGTACGACAAACTCAAATCGCTGGACAACTATCCGCACCTGTCCGCCGCCCGCGATCTTGCCACCGCAGGCCTGGACACGCTGGCGGCGCAAGAGTTTGAGCTGAGTAAAACGGCGCACCCGGGCAACGGCCTGTTCTCTTTTCAGCGTTTCCAGTTTGCCTACCAGTATGGCGATCGCGATCAGGCACTCGCCGCTTACAACCAGCTCCGCGACCGCGGCTGGCGCAGCGACCCGCTGGCCTCCAATCGACTATTGCTGATGGTGCAGCACCCCACCCTGCCCTGGCGCCTGCGGGATCTGGTCGGTATCGCCGGCCTGCTGCTGGCCATAGGCGCGATTGCCGCACTCGCCTGGGTTCCCGTGTCGGTGGTGCACTATCGCGGACTGCTGCTGTTCCAGCGTGGCAAGGCACTGCGAGACAACCATTCGTGGCAATTGAAGCACGCCTGGTTTGCACTCTTCGCACTCGGAACGCTGTTGTTGCTCGAGGGATTGCTGACGACTCCGCTGAACTTCGGCAGTGATGGGCTGGTAGCCAGTGGCGCCGGCGCATACAGCGGCCGCGAAATAGCCAACCTCCTCATTGCAGATGGCTTCCTGACTCTGCTGATCATGCTGCCGCTGGCATACCGCGCCAAGTTTTTTCAGCGCGACTGGCTGTCACCGGCGTGGCCCGCCTGGCGCGCTGTCACCGCGGGCATACTCGTGGCGCTGGCCTTTCGCCTACCGGCCATTGTCGCCTGGCTGACCCTGCCAAATCTGGCCACCGAGCTGGAGCAGAACAGCGTTTATGCCGAGATGATTCTGAAACTCGACCAGCACTATGGCTGGCTGGCCGTGGTGTGGCTTTTTGTGCTGGTGGCACCGGTCGCGGAAGAATTAATTTTTCGCGGCGTGGTGCTGGCGAGCTTCTGCCGCCACGTCGGTTTTTTCTGGGCCAACCTGATCCAGGCCGGCCTCTTTTGCGCTGCCCATGCGCCGCTGCCAGCGATGCAACTGCTCATTATTTTCGGCCTCGGCGCCAGCGCCGGCGCACTGGCACGGAAATCCGGTGGCCTGCTGGCGCCGATGGTCATGCACGGGTTGTTCAACAGTATTCTTGTTCTCTACCTGATTCAGTGAGTCCCGCATACGGCGACCAGGGAGCGGCCGCCAGGCAAATAAAAAGGGCCCCGCAGGGCCCTTTTTATTTGCACGTTATTCGCGCTGATCTCAGTCGACTTCCGCCGCTTCCAGCTGAGCCGGCGCCCAGTCGCGCGGGCTCTCGCTTGAGCCGGTATCGCGGCGACGGCCAAAGAGCCGCTGCACCACAACAAAGAACAGCGGAATAAAGAAGATCCCCAGCGCGGTGCCGATCACCATACCGCCCAGCACCCCGGTACCGATGGCGCGCTGCGCACCGGAGCCAGCGCCGGTAGCGATAGCCAGCGGCAGTACACCGAGACCGAACGCCAGCGAGGTCATCAGGATCGGGCGCAGGCGGTCGCGCACCGCGCGCATGGTCGCCTCGACCAGTTCCAGGCCGTCCTTCAGGTACTGCAGCGCAAACTCGACGATCATGATCGCGTTCTTGCTCGCCAGGCCGACTGTAGTGAGCATCGCCACCTGGAAGTAGATATCCCGTTCCATGCCGCGCAGGCTGCTGGCCAGCACCACGCCGAGAATACCCAGCGGCGCCATCATCAGTACCGCGGTGGGCACGGTCCAGCTCTCGTAGAGGGCCGCCAGACACAGGAACACCACCAACAGCGACAGGGTATACAGCAGCGGGGTCTGCGAGCCGGCACCCCGCTCCTGGAACGAAAGCCCGGTCCATTCCATGCCGATACCGTCGGGCAGGGTTTTCACCAGGCGCTCCACTTCCGCCATGGCTTCACCGGAGCTCACGCCCGGCGCCGCCTGGCCGTTGACCTGCATCGCCGGTACGCCGTTGTAGCGCTCCAGGCGCGGCGAACCGTACTTCCAGTGGAACTGCGCAAACGCGGACATGGGCACCATCTCGCCCTTGTTGTTGCGCACAGACCATTTCTGGAAATCTTCCGGCACCATGCGGAAAGGTGCATCCGCCTGCATATACACACGCTTGACGCGGCCGCGGTCGATAAAGTCGTCCACGTACTGGCCACCCCAGGCGGCGCTCAGGGTCGCGTTGATGCTGGCGATCGACAGCCCCAGGGACGCCGCCTTGGCGTTATCGATATCGACGCTGAACTGCGGCGTATCCTCCTGGCCATTGGGGCGCACATTCGACAGCAGCGGGTCCTTGCCCGCGGCACCGAGGAACTGGTTGCGCGCCGCCAGCAGAGCCTCGTGGCCCAGGTTGGCATTATCTTTCAGGTAGAAGGTGAAGCCACCGGAAGTACCCAGCTCCGGCAGTGCCGGCGGCGAGAAGGCGTAGGCGATCGCGTCCTTGATCTGGCTCAGCGCGCCCATCCCGCGCATCGCCACAGCACCGGCGCCCTCGGTCTTCTCGTCGCGCTTATCCCAGTCCTTCAGTTTTACAAAGGCGATACCGTTGTTCTGGCCACTACCGGCAAAACTGAAGCCCTGTACCGAGAATACGGATTCCACCGCCGCCTTCTCGTGATCGAGGAAATAGTCTTCCACTTTCTCGATCGACTTCATGGTGCGCTCCTGAGTCGCCCCCACCGGGGCCTGCACCATCGAGAAGAGCACACCCTGGTCCTCTTCCGGCAGGAAGGAGCTGGGCACACGCATAAACAGGAACACCATCACCGCCGACAGCGCCAAGAAGATCGCCATAAAGCGGCCGCTGCGCGCGAGGATACCGCGCACACCGCGCTGGTAGGAGTTGGTGCCGCGCTCGAAATTGCGGTTGAACCAGCCAAAAAATCCGCGCGTGCCGTGGTGCTCGCCCTTTTTCAGCGGTTTCAGCAGCGTGGCACAGAGCGCCGGGGTAAGCACGATTGCGACCAGCACCGACAGCGCCATGGCAGACACGATGGTGGCGGAGAACTGCCGGTAGATCACCCCGGTGGAACCGCTCATAAAGGCCATCGGCACGAATACCGCCGACAGCACCACACCGATCCCCACCAGGGCGCCGGTGATCTGCTTCATCGATTTCTGCGTGGCTTCCTTGGGTGGCAGGCCCTCGTCGCGCATCACCCGCTCGACGTTTTCCACTACCACGATGGCGTCATCCACCAGCAGGCCGATCGCCAGCACCATCGCGAACATCGTCAGCATGTTGATGGAGAAGCCCAGCGCCGAGAGAATGCCGAGGGTGCCGAGCAGCACCACCGGCACGGCAATGGTCGGAATCAGCGTTGCGCGGATATTCTGCAAGAACAGCAGAATCACCAGGAACACCAGCACCACCGCTTCGATCAGCGTGTGGATCACACCCTCGATCGATACCTGCACGAACGGCGTGGTGTCGAACGGCACCACGAACTTCAACCCTTGCGGGAAGAAGGGTTGCATTTCCTTCAGTTTGGCCTTGACCGCCTCGGCTGTTTGCAGCGCGTTGGCACCGGTGGCCAGACTGATCGCAATGCCGGTGGCCGGCTGGCGATTGTAGCGGGAGATAAAGCCGTAGCTCTCCGCTCCCAGCTCCACCCGCGCCACGTCGCCGAGGCGCAGGACCGAGCCGTCGGGGTTGGCGCGCAACACGATATGGCGGAACTGCTCCGGCGTCTGCAGGCGATCCTGCGCGGTGATAGCCGCGTTCAGCTGCTGGCCGGGTACCGCCGGCGTGCCGCCGAGTGCACCCACGGCGACCTGTGCGTTCTGCGCTTTGACCGCCGCCGCCACATCGCTGGGCGTCAGCTTGTACGTCTCGAGCTTGTTCGGGTCCAGCCAGATCCGCATCGCGTATTTGGAGCCGAATACCTGCAGGCTACCGACACCCGGCACCCGGCTGATCGGGTCAACCAGGGTCGAGTTGATGTAGTCGGCGATATCGTTACGGTTCATGCTGCCGTCGGTGGACACAAAGCCGGCCACCATCAGGAAGCCGCTGCGCGACTTGCTGACGTTGACACCCTGGCGCTGCACCTCCTGCGGCAACAGCGGCATGGCCAGCTGCAGTTTGTTCTGCACCTGCACCTGGGCGGTGTCGGGATCGGTACCGTTGGCAAAGGTCAGGTTGATAGACGCACTGCCATTGGACTGACTGGTGGCAGACATATACAGCAGGCCGTCGAGGCCCTTCATGCTCTGCTCGATGATCTGCGTCACCGAGTTCTCCACCACTTTGGCGGAGGCACCGGGATAGTTGGCAGAAATACTCACCGCCGGCGGCGCGATATTCGGATAGCGCTCCACCGCCAGCTGGCTGACCGCCAGACCGCCGCCGAGCATCACGATAATGGCGATAACGCAGGCGAAGATCGGCCGATTGATAAAGAAAGATGCCATTGCCGAACCCCCTTACGATTCGCCGCCGGCCGGCGCTTTGAGTTCAGACTGGGCAGAATCATCCGTCTTCTTGGCACCACCGGCGCTCAGCTCGGCGGCCGCCGCGGCGGCATCCGGTTTGGCTTCGGTGGCCTGTACCGGCACACCCGGGCGGATTTTCTGCAGGCCGGCCACAATCACCTTGTCGCCGGCGCTGAGGCCGCTGTCCACCAGCCATTTGTTGCCGATCGTCTGGCTGACCTGAACCGGGCGCTGGGCAACCTTGCCGTCGCTGCCGACCACCATTGCGAAGGTGTTGCCCTTGGGATCGCGAGAGATACCTTCCTGCGGTACCAGGATGCCGTTTTCGCGCACACCGCGACCCACCACCGCACGTACGTACATGCCGGGCAGCAGCAGCTGGTCGGGGTTGGGCACCACAATTCGCAGCAGCACGCTGCCGGTGGACGGATCCACACTGGCCTCGGAGAACTGCAGCTTACCGGTTTGGCTGTAGGTGCTGCCGTCTTCCAGCTTGATGGACACCGGCAGGTTATCCGCCGCCTCCACGGTGCCCGCCGCCAGGGCCTTGCGCAGGCTCAGCAGTTCGGTCGTGGACTGCGTCACGTCGACGTAGATCGGATCCAGCTGCTGCACGGTGGCCAGCGCCGCCGACTGGTTGGCGGTCACCAGCGCGCCCTGGGTCACCGACGACTTGCCAATGCGGCCGCCGATCGGCGCGCTGATCCGGGCGTAGTTGAGCTCGATGCGCTTGCGCTCCAGCGCCGCCTTGGCCGAGGCCAGCGCGGCTTCGGCACGCGCCAGAGTCGCCTCGGCGTTGTCGTTGTCCTGTTTGCTCACCGCTCCGGTGTCCGCCAGGTCGCCGATACGTGTGGCATTCAGGCGCGCCACCTTCAACTCGGCCGCGGCACTCTGCACACTGGCCCTGGCGCTATCGAAGTCGGCGCGGTAGGTGGCGTCGTCCAGCTGGTACAGGGGCGCACCGGCTTTCACCAGCCCACCCTCGCGGAACAGCTGTTCCTTGACGATACCGTTCACCTGCGGCCGCACCTCCGCGACTTTATACGGATTGGTACGCCCGGGCAGTTCGCGGGTCAGGGTCACCGGCTCGGCCTTGAGCGTGACCACGGTAACCGCGGGCGCCGGGCGCTGCGGCGCGGCCTGCTTTTCGCCACAGGCGGCGAGCAGGGTTGAGGTGGCAAGTAAGCCTGCGAGCAACGTCTTCTTGAACATGGAATCCTCGAATTCGGCGGTGCCGTCCGGGCGCCGCCGCTCTGAACAAAAACAGACTGTCAGGTCAGTCATAAACGATTACATAGAATGGTCGCATTTTATGTACATGCACGAATAATTAGCAACTATTTATTCATGCATGAATATGAACTAGCATGCGCGCGCCCCGGCCCGGAATCTGGCCCCGAGAGGTTTGCGGAAGATGCTGAAATTCGGCAGGGGAACAACCACACCATGACATGGTCGCTATTAATGCCGCCGGCGCGGCAAACTTCAATCGCGGTGCGATTAATAGCGGCGAATCCGGGCTCGAACGAAATCGGCGGCGCCGCTCTGCTCACGTGCGCCGCAGCCCCGTAGAGATAAGCTTTTTATGGCCAAACGCAGTAAAGAAGATGCCCTGGAAACCCGCGAGCGAATCCTCGACGCGGCCATCACCGTATTCCACCAACACGGGGTCGCACGCCCATCCCTGAGTGAGATCGCGGAATTGGCCGGCGTCACCCGCGGCGCGGTCTATGGACACTTCCGCAACAAGGCCGACCTGTTCAACGCGCTGACGGAGCGGGTGCAGCTGCCGGGGGAAAAACTGTGCGAGTCCGCCGGCGAGGAACTGCTGCGCGATCCGCTCGGGGTACTGCGCACCCGCTGGCTGTGGTTGTTCCATGAAGTGGCCAGTAATCGCCAGTCACAGCTGATTCTGGAAATCATCTTCCACCGCTGCGAACTGGTAACCGAGAGCGGTGAGATTCGCCAGCGCCTGCTGGAGGGACACGCCGAAGGCATCGCGCGGATGCGCCAGCTGATCAGCAGCGCCATGGCCAATGGCCAGCTGCCGGCTGACCTGGAAATCGACGTGGTGGTGCCAATGCTGCACGGGGCCCTGATCGGGATTCTGGAAGACTGGCTGCTGAAGCCGCACGGCGACCTGGGCCAGCTCGGCCATCGCTATATCGATGCGCTGATCGATATGGTGCGATTCTCCCCCACCCTGCGTATCAGCGATAACGCCGTGTCGGCACACTAGCGGTTTTGCGTCAAAGCGGTGACGGGACTGCGCTGGCGCGCGGTGCTGCAGCAGCGCTTCTGGCTCCCGCCGACAATCCCTGCATCACCTCAGCCGAAACTGCGCAGCCATTTGCGCACCTTGTCGCGGCGCCACAGTAGCAACAAGGCGGCGACCGCCAGATAGATGGCCGGCTCGATCCAGCCACTCTTCACCGACCACCAGAAATGCCAGCATGCCAGCAGCGCGACCGGATAGATCAGGCCGTGCAATTTCTTCCAGCGCTTGCCCATGCGCCGCAACAGCGCCGGCAGCGAGGTCACCGCCAGCGCCAGCAGCGTCAGCCAGGCGGCGAAGCCCACAAGGATATAGGTGCGCTTGACCAGCTCCCCGCCAATCAGCGGCCAGTCAAAAGCCAGGTCGAGAGCCAGCCACGCACTGAAATGCAGGCTGGCCCAGGCAAAACACCACAGCCCCAGCGGGCGGCGCAGGCGGTTGAGCTGACCAAACCCGAGGGCCTGTGACAGCGGCGCTACCAGCAGGGTCAGTAGCAACAGGCGCATAGCGCCGGCACCCAGGTAGTGAATCAGCTCTTTGACCGGGTCGCCGCCGAGCAGGCCGGCATTGACCGCATAAAAGAGCCACAGCAAGGGCGCCAGCGCACCGATGTGCACGAACAGCTGCAATGTAATCGCCGCGGGCTTGCGCCACTGCGTCGGGCGCGGGGCCGCCTGCTGCGAGGACTGGGATGCGGACACTAGAAATACTTCCTCAAATTCATGTTCTTGTAGAGTGACGCCACCTGCTCACCGTAACCGTTGAACGGCAGGGTTGGCTGGCGCTTGGCCGAAAAGAGACCCCCGGGCCCGATAAAACGCTCGGTCGCCTGGGACCAGCGCGGGTGATCCACCGCCGGGTTCACATTGGCATAGAAGCCGTATTCATTGGCGGCCAACCGGTTCCAGGTGGTGGGCGGCATCTTCTCCACCAGGTGGATCTTGACGATCGACTTAATGCCCTTGAAGCCATATTTCCACGGCACCACGAGACGGATCGGGGCCCCGTTCTGGGGCGGCAGCGTCTTGCCGTACAGGCCCACTGACAGCAGCGTCAGCGGATGCATGGCCTCGTCAATGCGCAGCCCCTCGACATAGGGGTAGTGAATGCCGCCACCGACGTAGCGGTTCTTCTGCCCCGGCATCTGCTCCGGGTCGTAGAGTGTCTCGAAGGCCACATATTTGGCACGGCTGGTAGGCTGGAAGCGCTGCAGGAACTTGCCCAATTCGAACCCCACCCACGGAATCACCATGGACCAGGCCTCGACACAACGCATGCGGTAGATGCGCTCCTGCAGCTGGCTGTCCGCCATCAGTTTCCACACATCGACGGTGCCCGGCTTTTCCACCTCGCCACCCACCGTCAGTGTCCAGGGCTCCACTTTCAGCCCCTGGCTGTTCTCGGCCGGGTCTGTCTTGGCGGTGCCGAACTCGTAGAAGTTGTTGTGATTGGTGACCTTGTTCTCAGGTGTTAGCGTCAGGTCCGGGGCCGGCTGCTGGGCCCGGTAGTCGAGCGACTTGCGCACCGCCGGCGGCTGGTCGTCTTTGGAGAGCAGATCGAAAACGCCGGCGCGGGCGGAGCCGGCGGCGAGCAGGCCGCCGAGGCCCAGGCCCTTCATCAGGGTGCGGCGGTCCATCCGGTAGGTGCGCTCATCCGTCACATGGCGCTCGGCCAGATCTCCGGGTTTTGTGGTTTTTATCAGCATGTCCTTGTCCTCACGGGCCCATCGTGGCGCTCTGTCTCTGTGACCAGCGCGGCGGCAAAAAGTTGACCGACGCGGCGGGGCGCGCTTTTCGGGAGGCGCAACCTCGATACAAAGTGAAAAATAAAATTCATACAAATCAATGTCTTACAAAATATTCCTGCGAAAGACTTACAGGAGCCTCATGCAATTTCCAGGCTGCCCGGCATCGACGTATGACGCATGTTGCAACGCTCTTTCACTTATTGGTACATAATCTTTATTCGACGTCAAAGGCGAAAACACTGTCCCGCCGCCATCGCCCGAGACAAACCATCTGCCTCTAATTAGAGGCATTTCATGCCTTTTGGAGCTTTCAGCCTTTATACTTGTCCTAAGCTATAGTTCGCTGGTGCCCGCGAAAGCCCGGCGGCCTATGAAGTAGGACGTATAAAGAGACTCCCTATGCTTACCAATCGGATCGCCGGCCTCCTCTCCGGCTTCTTGTTCCTCGCCCTCACCGCCCTGCCCCAGGCCTCGCTGGCCGACATCGATAAACTCAGTCCGCTGGAGGATCAGGGTGAGACCGCGCGGGAAATTGTCGGCAAGCTGGAAATGCTGCACTACAACAAGCTCAAGCTGACCGACGAGATCTCGGCGGAGCTGTGGGACGAGTACATCAAGGCACTCGACCCCACCAAGAGCTATTTCCTCGCCTCCGACATCAACGAATTCCGCAAGTGGCGCACCCACCTTGACGACGAACTGCGTAACGGCCAGGTGCAACACGGTTTCGATATCTACAACCGCTACCGCCTGCGGGTCTCCGATCGCCTGGAGAACATCCTCGCCCAGCTCGACAAGGGGCTACCGAAGTTCGACTTCAACAAAGAGGAAACCCTGCAGCTCGACCGCGAGGACGCCCAGTGGCCCAAGTCCATCAGCGAGGCCGATGAGCTGTGGCGCAAGCGCCTCAAGTCCAGCGTGTTGAACCTGCGCCTGACCGGCAAGACCGACAAAGAGATCGGCGACCTGCTGAAGCGCCGCTATGAAGGCCAGCTGAAGCGGGTCAAGCAGCAGCACAGCGACGACGTGTTCGAGCTGTACATGAACTCGCTGACCAAACTCTACGACCCGCACAGCAACTATTTCTCGCCGCGCTCGCTGGAGAACTTCAACATGACCATGTCGCTGTCCCTCGAGGGCATTGGCGCGGTTCTGCAGATGGAAGACGAGTACACCAAGGTCGCGCGCCTGGTGGCCGGTGGCCCCGCCGACCGCAGTGGCAAGATCAAGCCCAACGACAAGATCGTCGCCGTGGGCCAGGACAAGACCGGCGATATGGTCGACGTAGTCGGCTGGCGCCTCGATGACGTGGTCGACCTGATCCGCGGTTCCGCCGGCACCTACGTGCGCCTCGAAACCATCCCCACCGGGGGTGACGGCAGTCACCGCACCGTGCTGATCAAGCGCAGCAAGGTGAAGCTGGAAGACCAGGCGGCCAAGAAAGCCATCTTCGAGTTCACCGATGGCGACAAGACTTACAAGGTCGGCGTGATCAACCTGCCCACCTTCTATATCGACTTCGAGGCCTACCGTCGCCGCGACCCGAACTACAAGAGCACCACCCGCGACGTGGCCAAGCTGCTGCACGAGCTGCAGGAAGCCAAGGTCGACGGTGTGATCCTCGACCTGCGCAACAACGGCGGCGGTTCACTGCAGGAAGCCACCATGCTCACCGACCTGTTTATCGACCAGGGCCCGGTGGTGCAGATCCGGCACGCCAACGAGCAGATCTCGCGGCACAACCGCTCGCGCTCGCGCGCCATGTACCGCGGCCCGCTGATGGTACTGATCAACCGCCTGTCCGCCTCGGCCTCGGAGATCTTCGCCGGCGCCATCCAGGACTACAACCGCGGCCTGATCGTCGGCAGCCAGTCTTTCGGTAAAGGCACGGTGCAGACCATGGCACCGCTGAAGGAAGGCCAGCTGAAGATCACCCAGTCCAAGTTCTACCGCGTGTCCGGTGACAGCACCCAGCACGCCGGTATTACGCCGGACATCAATATGCCGCAGATGATCGACCCGGAGAGCGTCGGCGAGAGCACTTACGACTCGGCCCTGCCCTGGGACCGTATCCACTCGGTGCCGCACGCGAAGTACTTCAACTTCAAGAAGCTGCTGCCGGACCTGATCGCCAGGCACAACAAACGCACCTCCGTGGACCCGGACTTTGTCTACCTGCGCGAGCAGTACCAGTTCGAACACGAGCGCGGCGATGAGAAGGTCATTTCCCTGAACGAGCACGAGCGCGAAGCCAAGCGCAAGCAGCTGAACGACGAACTGCTCACCATGGAAAACCGCCGCCGCACCGCCAAGGGCCTGAAGCCCTACGC
Source organism: Microbulbifer sp. SAOS-129_SWC (assembly GCF_039696035.1). GTDB lineage: Bacteria > Pseudomonadota > Gammaproteobacteria > Pseudomonadales > Cellvibrionaceae > Microbulbifer. Next base: position 2,136,701 of record NZ_CP155567.1, on the reverse strand, counting down.
GGACTTCAAAGCGCTGGAAGAGAGTGAGTCCGAGGACACGCCGCCCGTCGGCGGTCCGGTGGAAATCACCCTCAAAGACGACCCGATCCTGAACGAGGCCGGCAATATCATGGCCGACTTTATCGAGGACTCGGACAAAGAAGCCAAGAAGCCGCCGCAGGTGGCCAACTTCTGAAGTCCGGCCAGGATAGCGTGCGCACCGCAGAACAACGGTGCGCACCTTACCCGCTGGCAGTTGCGAGACATCATCTGGCCAAGCAGTAATGCCACCGAGCTCATTTCAAGACGCTCGGACCAGACGACAAAACTTATTAAGATCTGATTTTTAGGTTGGGATTGCCCGGCCTTTTTTATTTGGGGGACAAGATGAAAGTCGTTTCATTCAATGTGAACAGCATCCGCGCGCGCCTGCACCAGCTGGAAGCGCTGACGGAATCCCACGCGCCGGACATCATCGGCCTGCAGGAAACCAAGTGCACCGATGAGGACTTCCCGGTGGATGCGGTGCGTGACCTCGGCTACGAAGTCATCTACTTTGGCCAGAAAACCCACTACGGTGTCGCCCTGCTGGCCCGCTACCCGTTTGTCGACCGCGAATACGGCTTCCCCAACGAAGACGAAAATGCCCAGCGCCGCATGGTGATGGGCAAGTTCGATATCGGTGGCAGCGAGCCGCTGACGGTCATCAACGGCTACTTCCCGCAGGGCGAGAACCGCGAGCACCCGCTCAAATTTCCCGCCAAGCGCAAGTATTACGCCGACCTCGACAACTACCTGCAGACCGCCTGCAAAGCCGACGCGCCGGTGCTGGTGATCGGCGACATGAACATCTCCCCCACCGACCTGGATATCGGTATCGGCGAGCCCAACCGCAAGCGCTGGCTGCGCGACGGCAAGTGCAGCTTCCTGCCGGAAGAGCGCGAGTGGCTGGAGAAAATCCAGGGCTGGGGCCTGATCGATACCTTCCGCGCGCAGAACCCGGACACCGACGACGTGTTCAGCTGGTTCGACTACCGCAGCCGCGGTTTCGACCGCGAGCCCAAGCGCGGCCTGCGTATCGACCTGATCCTCGCCAGCCAGCCGCTGGCCGACAAATGCATCGCCACCGGTGTCGACTACGACATCCGCGGCATGGAACGCCCGTCCGACCACGCGCCGGTATGGGCGGAATTCAAGCTGTAAGCCGTGCGCGGACGCAAAGGGCCGGCGCTGCGCGGCAGCCTGGCCTTTCTCGGCGACGATTACGCCTTTAGCGCGGCGCAGATCGAACTACTGCGCGCCATCGAGGCTTGCGGCTCCATCTCCGCCGCCGCCCGGCGGGTCGGCATCAGCTACAAGACCGCCTGGGACCGGGTGGATGCGATGAACAACCTGTCCGACAAACCGCTGGTAGAGCGCACCGCCGGCGGTGCCCGCGGCGGCGGTACCCGGGTTACCGAACAGGGCCTCAGTATCGCCCGCGGTTTTGAAGCCCTGCAGGACGAACACCGGGAATTTGTCGAGCGCCTCGGTGCGCGCATGCAGTCCCTCGGCGACATTGCCGAATTCATCCGGAGTGGCAGCGTGAAAACCAGTGCGCGCAACCAGTTTCGCGGCGAAGTCATCGCCATCAACGAAGGCGCCGTCAACGCGGAGGTATCACTGCGTATCGGTGACGACCAGATGCTGACCGCCATCATCACCCGCGACAGCCTCGCCACCCTGAATCTCGACATCGGCGCGGCGGCGATTGCGCTGGTCAAAGCTTCCTGGGTACTGCTCAGCCCCGATACAGCATTGAAATCCAGCGCCCGCAACAAGCTGATCGGCAACGTGGCGCGGATTGCCCGCGGCGCGGTCAATAGCGACGTGACCCTGGATTTGGGCGCCGGCAAGAGCATCGCCGCGGTGATTACCAACGAGAGCCTGGACGCGCTGGAGTTAGCGGAGGGACAGTTGGCCTGCGCGCTATTCAAGGCTTCCAGTGTGATTTTGATGGCCGATTAGCAGTTGTAAGGTCGGTAAAAATCTCGTAACTCGATGCGAAGGTGCCGCTGCCGGGAGTCACTTGAGAAACATTTGCCGATGAGGCTGTTGAACAAGTGACTCCCGGCAGCGGCGCCGCCACCAAACTATCTGCGATGCGGGGTTCACCACAAACCGATCGACAGTGCGCACGGCGCCCCCTACTGCACGATCGCCGCGGACTTGATCTGCGCCCACAGTTTCTGGCCGGGCACCAGCTCCAGATGTTCCGCGGAGCGGCGCGTCAAGCGCGCCACCAGACTACTGGCGCCGGCACGCAGGCGCACCAGCACCATCGCGCTGTCGGCATCCGCCGCGATCTCCGCCACCTCCACCGGCAGCCGATTCAGGATACTGGTATCGCCGTGGGGCGTGAGCGCCAGGCTCAGGTCCCGCGCCAGTACCCGCACCCTCAGCGGCTCGCCCACCGGCTGGCCGCCATCGCGCAGCCACAGTTCACCGCCATCGAAACCGATGCGCGCCAGGTGCCAATGGCTGTCCCGCTCCAGCACCTGCCCGTCCAGCACCACGCCCGCGTCCTCACCCAGCGGCAGTGGCAGATCGATACGCGACAGCACCGACGCCACACTGCCCTGCGCCACCGCCCTGCCCGCCTCCATCACCAGCAGGTGGTCCGCCAGCCGCGCCACCTCATCCAGCGCGTGGCTGACATACAGAATCGGCAGATCGAATTCACTGCGCAGGCGCTCCAGGTACGGCAATATCTCGCGCTTGCGCGCGCTGTCCAGTGACGCCAGCGGCTCATCCATCAGCAGCAGTTGCGGGCCGATCAGCAGCGCCCGCGCAATGGCCACGCGCTGGCGCTCGCCGCCGGACAGCTGGTGCGGGTAGCGCGCCAGCAGATCGCCGATGCCCATCAGCTCCACTATGTGGGAGAAAGTCGCAGCGGCGCCATGGGCGAGAGTCGCAGCGGCGCCGCGATCGGCGCGCTTGAGCGCATAGTCGAGATTGCCGCGGGCCGACAGGTGCGGCAACAGACTCGCCTCCTGGAACACGTACCCCAGCGGCCGCCGGTGCGGAGGTAAGAAGGTGCGTTCGTCCTGCCAGGTCTCGCCGCGCACCCGCAGCAGTCCCTCGGCGCGCTGCAGCCCCGCGACGCAGCGCAGCAGGCTGGTCTTGCCGGAACCCGACTGGCCGAAAATCGCGGTAATGCCGCGCCCCGGCAGCGGTGCGTCGAGTTCGAGGGAGAAACCCTCGCCCGGATAGGCGAGGCGGAAGCGCAGCTGAATCGCGGTCTCGCTCATGGTGTCAGCCCCCCGCCATTCCAGCCGGCGCGGGACTGCCGCTGCCGGAACAGGTGCAGCCCCAGCAGCACCGCAAATGCGAACAGCACCATCGCCCCGGCCAGCCAGTGCGCGCGGCCGTATTCCAGCGCCTCCACATAATCGTAGATCTGTACCGACACCACGCGCGTCTCGCCGGGAATATTGCCGCCGATCATCAGAATCACCCCGAACTCGCCCACCGTATGGGCAAAACCGAGAATGGCCGCGGTGACAAAGCTCGGCCGCGCCAGCGGCAGCACTACGGTAAAGAAGCGATCCCAGGGGCCGGCGCGCAGCGTCGCCGCCACTTCCAGCGGGCGTTCGCCGAGGGCCTCCATCGCGTTCTGGATCGGCTGCACCACGAACGGCAGCGAGTAGAACAGCGACGCGACCACCAGCCCCCAGAAAGTAAATGGCAGCGTACCGAGCCCCAAGGTCTGGGTCAGCTGCCCGATGGGGCCGTGCGGCCCCATGGCCAGTAACAGGTAGAAACCCAGTACCGACGGTGGCAGCACAAGTGGCAGCGCCACCGCGGCCCCCACCACACCCTTCCAGCGCGAGTGGCTGCGCGCCAGCCACCAGGCGATCGGCGTACCGATCAGCAACAGCAGAATCGTCACGGTCAGCGCCAGACGCACAGTCAGGGCGATCGCGGTCCAGTCGTCGGCGGAAAAGCCCATTACCGGCCCGCCCGGTAGCCGTAGGATTCAATAATCGCCGCCGCATGCTTGCCGCGCACAAAGCGCAGCAGTGACCGCGCGGCGGCGCTGTCCGCCCCGGCGGGCAACAGCACCGCGTCCTGGCGGATGGGCTGGTACAGGGAGGCCGGCACTATCCACGCGGACCCCCGTTCGATGCGTCCCCCGTGCTGGATCTGCGACAGCGCCACGAAACCGAGATCCGCGTTGCCGCTGGCAACAAACTGGAAGGTCTGGGCAATATTCTCCCCCTGCACCCAGTGCGAGCGCGTGGCGGCCTGCAGGTGCAGGCTGCGCAATACCTCCAGCGCCGCGGTGCCGTATGGAGCGAGCCGGGGATTGGCCAGGGCCAGTTTGCCGAAGTCGCCACTTTGCAGCAGCGCAGCGCCATCGCGCACGCGGCCGGCTTGAGGCGACCACAGCGCAAGACTGCCCACGGCGTAGGTGAAGCGGCTGCCGGGCACCGCCAGGCCATCCGCGTCCAGCGTCCGCGGCTTGGCGCGGTCGGCCGAGAAAAATACCTGGAAAGGCGCACCATTGCGGATCTGCGCGTAGAACTTGCCCGACGAGCCGAACACCAGTTTCACCCGGTGGCCGGACTCACGCTCGAAGGCGGCGGCGATTTCTTTCATCGGCGCCGTGAAATTGGAAGCGACCGCCACGGTGACCTCGCCGGCCCGCGCCTGCAGCGCAACGGCAAACAGCACCAGCAACAAACTCCAGCGTCTTATCATCCCAGCCCCTATTCCTTTTGCTCTCTTCCTCTGGCACGGTCACCGTGGCGCCGGCCGCCTCGCCACAGGCGCTCACCGGGCCGGCAATTCGCTGTATAGCTTACTATACAGCGAAAGCCCACACCCCACATTCGAATTTCCATATATATGAGAAATCATATATCCTACCGCCATCGCTTCCACTGACAGAACGCCGCCATGAATCCGGTGCAATTTTACAAATGCCTCGCTGACGAGACCCGCCTGCGCAGCCTGCTGCTGATTGCCGCCGAAGGCGAACTGTGTGTGTGTGAATTGATGGAGGCACTGGATGAAAGCCAGCCCAAAATCTCCCGGCACCTGGCGCAGCTGCGCCAGTGTGGGCTGCTGTGCGACCGCCGCCAGGGCCAGTGGGTCTTCTACCAGCTGGACCCGGCCCTGCCGGCCTGGACGCGGACCGTGCTGGAGCAGACCCTCGCCGCCAGCCCGGCCTTTGTCGAAGAGAACCGCTGCCGCCTGCAACGCATGGCGGAAAGACCCGAGCGTTGCGGCGACCGCTGCTGAAAATTTTCCCTATCGTTTTAACCGGACCGGATACCGTCGATGAAACTGCTGTTTATCTGCACCCACAATCGCTGCCGCAGTATTTTGAGCGAGGCGATCACCAACCACCTCGCCGGCACGCGCATCCGCGCGTTCAGTGCCGGCAGCCAGCCCGCCGGTGCCGTGCACCCGCAGACGCTGCAGCACTTGCAGGCCCGCGCTATTCCCACCGACGGCCTGGCCAGCAAGTCCTGGGATACCCTGCAGGAGGTTAACCCCGATGCGGTCATTACGGTGTGCGACAGCGCCGCCGGCGAAACCTGCCCGCTGTGGCTGGGCCAGAGCGTGCGGGTGCACTGGGGCCTGCCGGATCCGTCGAAGCTCGAGGGCGCCGAAGCCGAGGCCGCGTTTGCTGCGGTGATGGACACCATCGCCGCGCGCACGCGCGCGCTGCTGGCCGCCAATGTCGACCAGCTGCGCGGCGCCGAACTGCAACAGGCGCTGGACAAGATTGCCGGGGAGGTTCAGTGATGGGATTTTTTGAACGCTACCTGTCGGTCTGGGTGGCACTGTGCATTGCCGCCGGCCTGCTGCTCGGCAGCCAGGCACCGGGCGCATTCCAGGCCATCGCCGCGCTGGAGATCGCGCATGTCAATCTGCCGGTGGCACTGTTCATCTGGGTGATGATCTACCCGATGATGGTCCAGGTGGACTTCAGCTCGATCCGCGATATCGGCAAGCGACCCAAAGGCCTCGCCCTGACGCTGGTGATCAACTGGCTGATCAAGCCGTTCACCATGGCCGCGCTCGGCTGGCTGTTTTTCCGCGTGCTCTTTGCCGGCCTGGTGGACCCACAGAACGCGTCCGAATATATCGCCGGCATGATCCTGCTCGGTGTGGCGCCGTGCACGGCAATGGTGTTTGTGTGGAGCCAGCTGACCCGTGGCGACGCCAACTATACCCTGGTGCAGGTATCGGCCAACGATATCATTATGGTGTTCGCCTTCGCCCCGATCGCCGCGTTCCTGCTCGGCGTCAGTGACGTGGCGGTGCCCTGGGATACACTGTTGCTGTCGGTAATGCTGTATGTGCTGGTGCCACTGCTGGCCGGATTGCTGACCCGCCATTTGCTCGACAACGGCAGCGACCACGCGCGGCTCGAGCGCTTTATCCGCAATGTGAAGCCGGTGTCTATCGCCGGCCTGCTCGCCACGGTGATCCTGCTGTTCGGCTTCCAGGCGCAGACCATCATGGCGCAGCCGCTGTCCATCGCCCTGATCGCGATACCGCTGCTGATCCAGACCTATGGCATTTTCGCCCTCGCCTATGCCGGCGCTCGCGCGTTGAAACTGCCACACAATATCGCTGCGCCGGCATGCATGATCGGCACCTCGAACTTTTTTGAACTGGCGGTGGCCGTGGCCATTTCCCTGTTTGGCCTCAACTCCGGCGCCGCGCTGGCCACGGTGGTGGGCGTACTGGTGGAGGTGCCGGTGATGCTGACCCTGGTCGCCTTCGCCAACCGCACCCGCCACTGGTTTCCGGAGGCGTCCGTATGAACCGCGACCTGCCCAATATCGACGAACACTGCCTGCATCCGATCGACAAGGAACAGCTGCAGGCCCCGATTGCCGACGGCAAACCCCGCATACTGCTGCTGTACGGCTCGCTGCGCGCGCGCTCCTTCAGCCGTCTGGCGACCGAGGAGGCACGGCGGCTGCTGGAAACCTTTGGTGCGGAGACCAAAACCTTCAATCCGTCGGGACTGCCGCTGCCCGACGACGCCGACGCGGATCACCCCAAGGTGCAGGAACTGCGTGACCTGGCACAGTGGTGCGACGGCATGGTGTGGTGCTCGCCGGAACGCCACGGCGCCATGACCGGCGTGATGAAGGCTCAGATCGACTGGATTCCGCTGTCACTGGGTGGTGTGCGCCCCACCCAGGGCAAAACGCTGGCGGTGATGCAGGTCTGCGGCGGCTCGCAGTCATTCAATGCGGTCAACCAGATGCGGATTCTGGGGCGCTGGATGCGCATGGTGACGATCCCGAACCAGTCTTCGGTGCCCAAGGCCTGGCTCGAATTCGGTGACGACGACCGGATGAAACCGTCTTCCTTCTACGACCGCATCGTCGATGTCATGGAGGAGCTGATGAAGTTCACGCTGCTGCTGAAAGGCAAGAGCGACTACCTGACCGATCGCTACTCGGAACGCAAGGAAAGCGAGGCGGAATTCCGCCAGCGCATCGACCAGCGCGCGCTGCAGAATCCCACCAAAGACACCAAGTAGCAGCCTGCGCTCAATTCCGCGCCTCGCCGCTGAGCGAGCGCTCGATCAGCCCCGCCAGGCGCACCCCCGCCTGGCGCAGGCGCTGCTCCACCACCGGCCGGTTGCGCCGGTAGTAATCTTCGCCCAGCACCGTCTTTCCGGTATAGGCATTGCGATAGGCGAGCGCGTGCGACTCCGCGGCCCAGTCCGCCGGTGTTGACGCCAGCCAGTCTGCGCGCTGCTGCGGCGTAATCTCGGCAAGCTGCGCCGCCGCGTACTCGCGCCAATCAAGAATAAATCCCGCCGGTATAGCGGTATCCCACACTGCGTGCAGGTTGGTGGCAAAGCCAAAGAAACTCACCGCAATATCGTTACCACCGCGATCGGTGGCGCGGCCGGTATGCAGTGGCTGGTGCAGGTCGCCGACAAAATGGGTGAGAAACAGCAGCGCCTCGGCGCGGGCACTCTCGGTGGCGGAGGGCTTGGCGAGCACCGCGCTGAAATGGTCGATCGCCTCGAGGATGCAGCCCGCCGGTGGGCAGTCGCGGGCGGCGCGGTAACCGTGCCATTGTTGCGGCAGGCTGACATAGTGCAGCGGCGCTGCCCAGTCGTAGTCCGGGTTGCTGCGGATGCGATCCGCCCAGGTGGCCGCCTCGGCGAGACTCGGTTCGCCGGCACTGTGCAGGAGTTCCGTTACGGTGTTGCGCGTGTCTTCATGCAGATAGCGCCAGGCAATCTCCCCCACCACCCGGTGCCCGTCGGCCCCCCAGGCAAAAACGTTCTGTGCCGCCAGTAACAGCAGCACCAGCCAAAGCTGGCGGCCGCGCATAACCTTTCCAAGCATACCCACTTTCTCCCTGTTTCTATTGCTCCCCAGCATACCCGGCCTTTGTGACAGAAAGCTTGCTGATCCCTCGCGTTCAAATTTTAGAGACAAAACTGCCATCTGCCGTTCACACCCCGGTCAATTACCCCTGCTAAAACGGTTGCCGGCGCGCGCCCTACCCGGGCCCGGTGCGCCATAACAATCGCACAATAAACAGGACACTCAGTTGGCCATTTTCAAAGACCAGGAGAATCACATGAAACGCTGCTTATTCCCGCGCGCCCTATTGTCCGCCGCGGTGATCACGGCGATGGGCACGACGCCCTTGGCAATTGCGCAGGAAACTTCCGCCACGTTGCGCGGTATCGTGACGGATGCCAGTGGCAGCCCGGTGGATCACGCCCATATTACGGTCGTCCACAGCCCGTCCAACAGTCGCAGCGAGAGCGACAGCAACGCTTCCGGACGCTTCAACCTGAAAGGCCTGCGCGTCGGCGGCCCCTACGTAGTCACCGTCAAGTCCGCCGGCGACGAGCGCGTGATCGACAATGTTTACCTGACGCTCGGCGACCCGCTCAACCTGCCGGTCAATCTGGGGGCCGGCGACATGGAAGAGGTCTCCGTGGTGGCCAGGCAGGTGGAGCGCGCCACTGCCATGGGCCCTTCGGCCACTTTCAACCTGGAGGACCTGCAGGGCGCACCGTCCACCAGCCGCGATATCAAGGGACTGCTGCGCGAAGACCCGCGCATCTATATCGACTCGGCCTACGCCGATTCCATTCAATGCGCCGGCGCCAACCCACGCTTTAACAGCCTGACCGTCGACGGCGTGCGCATGAATGACAACTTCGGCCTCAACAGCAATGGCTACCCCACTGAGCGCATGCCGTTTTCTTACGACGCGGTGCAGCAAGTGTCGGCGGAGCTGGCGCCATTCGATGTGCAGTACGGCGGATTCAGCGCCTGTAATATCAACGCCGTGACCAAGTCCGGCAGCAACGAATGGCACGGCTCCGTTTTTTACGACTACACCGACGACGGCATGGCCGGCGACTCGCTCGAAGGCGACCGCTTCGATATTGCCAGCTACGACGAAAAGCGCTACAGCACCACCCTCGGTGGGCCGCTCATCAAGGACAAACTGTTTTTCTTCGCCGCCTATGAAAAGCTCGAGGGCGTAGATACCTTCGACCGCGGCCCCGCCGGCTCCGGTGCCATCGCCGAAGTCCAGGGTGTATCGCAGCAACAGCTGAATGACATCGTGCGCATCGCCCGCGACCAGTACGACTACGATCCGGGCGGCCTGCCCACCAGCCTGCCGGTGGACGACGAGAAACTACTGGTAAAACTCGACTGGAATATCGCCGCGGGCCAGCGCGCCGCGCTGACCTACAACTACAACGACGGCTATCATATCGCCCAGTCAGACGGCGATCCGGACGAGCTGGAACTGTCCAACCACTACTACGAGCGCGGTGCCGAACTGACCTCCTATGTGGGCCAGCTGTTCTCCGACTGGAGTGACACCTTCTCCACCGAATTGAAGTTCGGCTATTCGGAACTCGACAACCGCCAGCTGTCCCTGGGCGGCACCGACTTCGGCGAAGTGCAGATCAACACCGCCTACGACCACGACGGCGACGGCAACGCCTCACGCGCCACGGTATACCTGGGTGCGGACGACTCCCGCCACGCCAACAAGCTCTACTACGAAACCTACAACCTGAAACTGGCCGGCCACCTGCAACTGGGAGAGCACCAGCTGACGGCGGGCTTTGAGCGCGACACTTTTGACGTGTTCAATATGTTCGTACAGGAAGCCGAGGGCGAATACCACTTCGACAGCGTCGAGGATTTCGCCAATGGCAGCGCCGCGAAAATCATCTACGAGAGCGCCGCCGGCAGCAACAACCCGCGCGACGCGGCCGCGAAATTCAGCTACGACACCAACACCGCCTACCTGCAGGACGAGTACACCTTCGCCGACCTCGACCTGACCCTCGTGGGCGGGCTGCGCTACGACTGGTACACCAGTGGCGACCAGCCGACCCTGAACCCGGAAATCGAATCCCTCTACGGCTTCTCCAACCAGCAGAACATGGACGGCCAGAACCTGCTGCAGCCGCGCCTAGGTTTCAACTGGAATGTCGACGACAACCTGGAAGTGCACGGCGGCGCCGGACTCTATTCCGGCGGCAACCCCAATGTATGGATCTCCAACAGCTACTCCAATAACGGGGTCACCCAGCTCGAAGTACAGGACACCAGCGGTGATTCGCTGTTCAACATGGACTGGACCGGGTCCGGGCGGCCGATCTACGACATTCCGCAGCCGATGTACGACGCTGTGGCCAATGCCGAGAGCGGTGCCGGCGGCGTCAACCTGCTGGATCCGGACTTCGAGATACCGTCGGTGTGGAAATTCGCCCTCGGCGGCAGCTACCAGTTTGACAGCGGCTACCTGGCGTCCGCCGACCTGCTCTACAGCAAGAAGCGCGACGCGGCGATCGTGCGCGATATCTCGCGCGTGCAGGTGGACACCGCCATCGACGGCCGGCCGATCTACGGCAGCGTCAACGGCCGCAGCCAGGACTTTATGCTGACCAATGTGCGCGGTGATTCCGGCAGCGCCACGGTGGTGTCGCTGGGGCTCAGCAAGTCGTTCGACTTCGGCCTCGATGCCGCACTCGGCTACGCCTATACCGACGCCGAAGACGTCAACCCGATGACCAGCTCGGTGGCCTATTCGAATTACACCAACCTGGCCACGGCCGATGCCGAGGATCCGGGCAGCGCCACCTCCAACTACGTGATACCGCACCGCTTCACCTTGAAGCTGCAGTACGGCAAGGAGTTCATTGCCGGCTACGAAACCCGCTTTACCCTGTTCGGCTCCGCCAACGAAGGCCGCCCCTACAGCTACACCTTCGACAACGGGTTTATGTACGGCGATTCTGCCGGCTGGGTTTCCCGCTACCTGCTGTACGTCCCCACCGGCGCCGACGATCCCAACGTGGTGTTTGCCGACGGCTTCGACACCGATGCCTTCTTCGCCTGGGCCAATGCCGAGGATCTGGATCGCGGTGGAATCGTCAAGCGCAACTCACTCAACAGCGACTGGTGGACCAAATTCGATTTCCGCATCGATCAGGAACTGCCCGGCTTCCGCCGCGACGACCGCGCCAGCGCCTACTTCGTGGTGAAGAATGTCGGCAACCTGCTGAACGACGACTGGGGTGTGCTCTACGAAACCGGCTTCCCGCGCTACCAGGCGGCCGTCAGTGCCGGCATGGACGATCAGGGCCGCTATGTGTTCGAGGAGTTCCTCGACCCGTCGGGCCAGTCGCGGGTATCGCGCCCGTCGTTCTGGGAAGCGCGCCTCGGGCTTCGCTACCAGTTCTAGCGGGCAAGGGCCTGTTTGGAAGGTGCGGGTTTGCGGCCAGCGGCCGCAAACCCGCGCCGCGGCAGCGCTGTGCTGTCGCGGCGCATTGATATCGGCGATCAGATATCCCCGAGCCAGCGCTCGAGCGTTTCTTGCAGCGCGTCCTTGCTCAGTGGCTTGGTCAGGAAATCATCCATGCCCGCGGCGAGGCAGCGCCCCTCGAACTGCTCCTCGGTGGTGCTGGTCAGGGCCACAATCGGCAGCCGGTCGTCCGGTGTATTGTCGGCTTCCCAGTGGCGCAGTTGCTCGATGATCCGCGCACTGTGCTCGGTATTCTGCTGGCAGTCCACCAGCAGCAGGTCGTAATGGCTGCGCGGCAGGTGCGCTAGCGCCTCGTCCACCGAGGCAGCCACTTCCACCCGGTAGCCCAGCGCCTGCAGCATTTCCTCGGTCACCCCCTGGTGCTGGCGCGACTCCTCGATCAGCAGCAGTGAGCGCGGCCGCGGCTGCTCGCCGTTGCCGGCAACAATGCGTCGGCTGCCTTTCTTGGGCCCGCCGAACAGCCGCGCGATCAGCTTGTCGTGCAGCTCCTTGCGGGTCACCGGGCGCACCAGGTACTGGGCCTCGGGGAAATTCTGCAGCAGCGGCGTGAAGCTGGACTTGTGGCCGTAACCGCCGAGGCAGACCAGCGGGCAGCGGCTCACATCCGCATCCGTGCCCTGCGCCACCTCGCCCACACCCTCGAACAGCGAGGTATCGCCCATGGCCGGCGCCAACATCACCAGCTGCCCGCGTTCCAGCGCCGTACCCAGCGCTGTGCAGGCCGCTTCGCGGGTCTCCGGGCGCCACTTCATGCAGGTGACTTCCATCCCGAAGGAGCGCAGTACCTGCACCAGCCCGGCGACGAACAGGCCCTTCTGGTGCAACACCAACACCTCGACATCCTGCAGGCGCCGGTCCGGCGTGAGGTACACGCGCTGATTCGGCTCCATGGTGAACTTCACCACCGCATGGTAACGGTTGCCCTCCGCGGAGGAGTTGAGCTGCAGGTAACCGCCCATCGCCTCCGCCAGTCCCTTGGCGATCGACAGACCCAGACCCGTCGTGACCTGGGTGGTATCCAGGCGCGAGAAGGCGCCGAACAGCTCGCTTTCATCCGGGAGTATCTCGCCGCGCCCATCGTCGTTGAGGCTGATGGTCAGCTGGCCTTCGCCGTTGGTGATCGGCGTGAAGCTCACCTGCCCCCAGACTTCACCGGTCTGGGCGATCGCGGTGGCGGAATCCACCAGGTTGCGGATCAGCTGCGACGTCTTGCGGTTGTCACCGGTGACCATGACCGGCAGGTTGTCGTCGATCTGGAAGTTGAATTCCAGCCGCTGGCGATGCGCCGTGCGCGCCGCGAACTTGAACGACTTCTCGATGGTCTTGATCAGGTTGAAGGGACCCTGGCGCAGGCGGATGTCCTTGCGCGCCACGCGGGTAAACAGGCCCACGTTGTCCACCAGCTTCAGCTGCTGGCTGCCGGCGGCCTTGGCCAGCAGCACCCAATCGCGCTGGCGATCATTGAGCGGCTCCGCCTCCAGCAGCGCCAGCGCGCCGAGGGAATCCGACAGCTGGCTGCGGAACTCCTGGCCGATATTGGCGATAAACTCGTTGGTCAGCTCCACTGCCGCCTCGGAGTGCTTGCGCGCCGCGGCGAGATTGCTGGCGCGCTGCTGCAACTCCTGCATCGCGGCCAGGCGGTCCCAGTAGTTCTCCGACTCACGTCGCGCCTGGTGGGCCGTCAGCCACACGAAGGCGAATGTCAGCGCGCCATAGATCGCCCCCAGCGAGTCGCCGGACAGGAATGCCTTCAGCGCCGCCGGCACCAGCGACGCGGCGATAAACCAGGTCAGGAAGCGGTAGTAAGGCGCGAACACGGACGTGATGCTCGAGCAGAAGATGACCGTATAGAGCCACAGGAAGTGGGTTTCCGGCGCAAAGCCCACCAGCCACACATGGCTCAGCAGGATCAGCCCCCACCAGAGGGCACCGAGGGTCGAGACAAGGAAATAGCGGCGGCGCCAGCGGTTCGGCCCGGTGGCATAGAGGGCGCTGAAACGAAATACGTAGTAGCTGCGCAGCAGCGTCACCAGCACCAGGCCGATGCCGAGCACCAGCAACAGGCGCGGCGCGGCCACGCGCAGGTCGCCCATCGCCGCGGACAGCAGAAAGGCGCCGAGCGACACCAGCATGCCCCGGCGGCTGTACTTGGCAATGCGCGTGTCGGTAGCCCGGCACACGCGCCGGTCTTTCTGCACTTTGAGTTCGGGGTGGTCAAATATCGGCATTGCGAAGATCTTCTCTGGCAACCCGGGATGCGGCCGTCGCCGCGGGCTTCTGGTGCCCGGCTGCCGGTTCGCGATATCTCTATTCAGCGGTTACCCGCTGTTCGCGACCGGAAGACCGGAGCCAGTCAGCCAATACCCAGGACTTCTACCAGTACAGTTTTTATTAGAAAGCCGAGCAAACCGAGGCCCAGCGCCAAAAACAGAATAAAGGTACCAAACCGGCCGGCCTTCGACTCCTTCGCCAGGCTCCAGACGATAAACACCATGAACAGGATAAGCCCGCCAACGCCCAGCCAGAGCGAATACTCTTCAAACTGATCAAATGACATCGGGACCATCCGCTAAAAAAGTGGCGCGCATTGTACAGTGCCTGGTGGCGCCTGATAAGTAACAGCACCCAATCCGCGGGCTGCTGTCGCTCAGGCCTCAGGCGCCCTGATAGTAATCACTGTCCTCGGCTGCCCGGGTGCCACAGCGCAGACGGCGCACTTCGCGCTCGCGGTAGCGACTGTCGTGCCAGCAGCGCGGCAGCGGTTCGCCGGACAGGAAGCTCAGATCGGTCTTGTCGAACACCTCCGGATCCTGCATTTCCTCGCCCCACAGAAAGCGCCCCACCACGGTCAGCTCGTAGGGGTTGGCGAGTGTGACGATATCCGCCACATCCACCAGGTGATTGGTCGCAGTGTCTTTAAACAGCATCGGACTGGCACCTATTTCGTCATCATTGAGCAAAGTATAGGGCCTGAACGGCAGATCGGTTGGTGCCCGTCACACCAAAGCTGAACAGCACCCTCTCAATTAAAACGAATAGTTCTCGGTCTTTTAATGCGAAACACACCCAGAAAATCGAAATCGCGAAGATTTTCACACACTAATGTACCGAATTGAACTCAGCCCTCGAGGGTCATGCGCGCCGAGATCATGCCTTTATCCTCCAGCGCATCGATATTGATGGTGCGGATACTGAGCTGCTGCTGCAGCAGGGTATTGAGCCAGGGCTGCAGGTCTTCGTAGCGGGCGCGCTCGATCCACAGGCGAATGCGGCCGTCGCCTTCGGGCTCGAAGCGCTTGATGGCGATACGGTGTTGATCGGCCGCCGCGGTCACCCGCTGCAGCAGGGTACCGGACGCACGGCTGTTGTCGCCGCCGAGATCGAGACGCTCCAGCAGCGGCCGCTGGGACTCGATCCACGCCACCAGCTGGCGCGACTCCTCTGCGCTCTGACGGGCGTCGTCGAAGAAATGCTTGGCCGGCATAAACAGCCCGTAGACGACAAACAGCCCGCCGAGAAACAGGCTCAGTATTCCCAGCGCGCGCTGATCTCCGGGCGGCAGCGCCTGCCATTTTTGTTGCCACTGTTCGATCTGTTCTTTCATTGTTCGAAACACTGCTCAGGTTTTTAGGTCTTTCCCGCCCCAGGCGAGTAAAAATTCAATAGCGCCCGCCGCTCAGCGCAGGCGGATGCGCCCGGAAACCCCGTCATCCAGGTCGCTCGCGGCCAGCAATTCGGCGCGGTACTGGCCACCCCCGGACAGCTGGCTGACCACCGCATCAAGCTCGGTCATGCTCGGCGCCTGCAGCTGCAACACCATTTCGCCGCGATTGCCATCAAAGCGCAGGGATTGCAGCTTCAGCTTGGCGCCGTTTTTCTGGTCCCAGACACTGCCGAGCAGCTGCAGCTGGCTGCCAAAACTGCTGCTGGCGCCGCCCGCCTGAGTCAGGTAACCCTGAACCTGGCGGCGCAGGCCCTGGTGCGGAGTGACATTGGGCAGCAGCTCGGTAAACAGCGCACGCGCCTCGGCTTCAGCGGCATTGGCGCGCCACTGGTAGTAGCCGCCGGCGGCGATAAACAGCAGTAGCTGCGCGGCAAAACAGCCGGCGGCGAACTTGAGCGGCCGTCGCCACCAGTCCGCTTCCACGCTACCGTCGTCGAGCTGGTACTCATCCACCAACAGGTTGGCCAGGCGCCCCGGTTTGTAGCGCGCCAGCAGCAGCGCCTCGGCGCCACCGGCTTCCTGCTGCAGGCGCCCGGCAAACAGCGATTCGAGCTCTGCCAGGACAAGCCCATCGCTCTCGCCGGCGCCGAGCAGCGTCAGCTGCGGCGCCTCGTCCGCGTCGCCTTCGCCGGCCTCCTCGCCCTCCTCCTCGCCGGCCCCTTCGCCGACGCCGGCCAGCGGTGCCAGCAGCGGCTGCAGGTACTGGCGGCGCAGGGTCAGGCCATGGCCTTCACCCTGCCAGAGATGGGCCTGATCACCATCGAGCCACAGGGTGAGATCCCGCTCGAGCAGTTCGAGCAACTGGTACTCGGCCACCGCCGCAACCACGGGCCAGTGCAACCGCTGCAGCTGCGCGCTGAGCGCTTCCATCTTGTTACGCGCCACCGCATACACGCTGCACAGGTCACCGGTGCGTGGCCGGCAGACGAAATGCAGGTCCTCGACGTCCTCGGCGAGACGCTCCTCCACCAGGTAACCGACCGCGCGCGGCTGGCGCCGGGCGGCCTTGGGTACCGATTCGACGCCGCTCCATACCCAGCTGCCGGGTAGCAACAGCAGCGCACGGGCACCCTCGGGAAATGTCAGTGGCTGGGCATCCTCCGGCAGCGCCGGCTCACAGTGGGGATTGAAGGCGCGGACAAACTCCTCGTCCAGCGCCACCGGGTGCCAGCCCGTTTCGGTCCAGCAGGTGAGGTGCAGCGGCTGCTGCGGATCCGCGGGCTCGCTGAGACGCAGCAGAAGCAGTTGCCCGGCGGCGCGGTTGACGTTGGTGTCAGAGCTGGGACTAATGGTCATAACTATCTGGATTTATTGGTATTTTGTTTGTCTTCACCGACCTTGCCGGTGTCGCTGCCGGCTTTGCCGGACAGCAGGTCGCGCATGATCGCGCTGGAAAACGGCCGCCGCTGGCGCTGTATCACGCGCGCCTCGCCGGTAGTCTCGTTGAGCTGTATCTCGCTCTCCCAGTACTGGCGGTATTCGGCGCCCTCTCCCAACTGCACGGCAATGCGCGCCAGGAAGTAGTCGCTATTGAAACTCAGCCCGGCACTGTTTTCGAAGCCGTAGGCGGCCAATTGCGCCTGTTCGCTGAGCACGCCATCGGCCTCGCGAAAGCGCAGCAGCTCGGCCGCATTGCCCTCGGGCGCATAGGCCCTGAGCAGTTCCGGCGGGGCAAAATTCACGTTGATCGAGGTGCCGGTCTCCGGCAGCGCACACAGAAACGGCTGCAGGGCCTGCCAGTCTTCTGTCTTCATGCCCTGCACTGCTGACAGCTCGGAGACATCGGTAATCAGCGTGTCCGGCGTGCGGTGCGCAATCTCCAGGCCCAGATAGCCATCGTCCTCGGTACCCGGGGCGAGCGGTGTGTCGCCGCGGTCCAGCCAATCCAGCATGGCTTTGGCCAGCTCCGCGCGGCCGGTCACATCGCGCACCAGGCGCTCAAACACCTGGCGCTCCTCGCTGCTGTCCTCGACCAGGTTGTTCACATTAAAGCAAGAATTTAAGTCTTTGATATTAATGCGAATTTTGCCATTGTCAGGATTGAACGAGAGCGCCGGCACGGCCCAGGCTTCGGCGGCCGAATCCGCCGCCGGCTTCTGCTCGCGATCGTTCTCGTAATCTTTTTCCAGCGCCACTCGCGCCCAGGCCTCCGCCGCACCGACAAATTCCGCCAGCTGGGTATTGGCCAGCAGCGCGCCGGTGCGGGACACGGCGATCCGGTTGCGGGTAATCGCGTGGGTGGCGACCACAATGGCGATCACCATCACCAACAGGACCGTAATCAGGGCAATGCCGCGCTGCTGGCGGAGGCCGGGATTATTCACGGCTGCGCCCTCCCCCGCCGCGGTTGGTGTCGCTGTCGCGGCTGCCGGAATCGCCGTTGCTACCGGAATCCTTGCCGCGGCCGGCATCATTGCGGCTATCGGAATTATTGCCGCCATTGCCACCGCCGGTGTTTGTGGCACTGCCCCACTGCAGCAGGTTGAACACCCGGCGCAGCTCGCCGCCATCGCGGCTGACCAGTACCAGCTCGATCGCGCTCGGCAGGCGGTTGTCCACCTGGCCGGCGGTGCTGCGCTCGTTGAGCGGAGGCCACTGGGCCAGCCAGGCATTGGTGCGCGGATCGAAATAACGGAAATTCAGCGACTCCACACCGGCCAGCAGCGGTTCCACCACCGGCTCGGAATCCGGTGCCCGATCGAGTACCCGCCAGCGGCTACGCAGTAACAGTGCGCCACCGTTTTCATCCGCCGCGGCACTGCGGTTGCTGTCATCATCTTCGGGGAAGCCGAGACTGTAGCCGGCGCGCTGTAGCTCGCCGCGGGGCTCCCCGGTGAGGTTGGCGGCGCCGACGCGGGTAAATTCGATCTCATCGGTATCGCCGCGCAGGGCCGGCTCGTAGCCGTTGTAGGCATTTTTTACCGGTCGCGCGGTAAGCTGGCGCAGGTCGTCGTCGATACGGTACATGGCCATGGAGTAACGGCGCAGCAACTCGGCGCGGCGCTCGAGGACTTGGTCGGTGTTGTTGAACAGCGTCAGCAAGGCGTAGGAACCGAGCACCACGATTGACACCAGCACCACCACCACCAGAGTCTCAATCAGGGTGAAACCGCGCACGGTGTTCAATTTTCCGCCGCTCACTGCAGCGCCCCCTGTTGCTGCGCTCCCTGTTGCTGCTGGCGCGCCGCCCAGGCATCGAGGGTCAGGGTCGGATTGGGCGCATCGGGCTCGGCGACTTCAACGGTGATGTGGCGTATGCGCTTTTCCGAGGTCTCTTCCACCCGCGCGGTCACCTGCCACTCGCGGCCGCCCTGCGGCACACGCTCGGTCTTCTCGCCAATCGGCGGCCAGGGCTTGTTCAGGCGAATTTCGGCCAGCGCCTGTTGCGCCACCAGGTTGGCGGCCAGGCGCTGCTCCATAATCTCCTGCTGGCGCACGCTGCCCTGCATCACCGAGAACACACTGACCGCGATAACGCCGAACACGGCCATCGCCACCAAGACTTCGATCAGGGTAAAACCGCGCTGGCGGCACTCGCCGCGGGCAGAATTCTGCTGCAGGCCGGCCCTAGCGGTCATCGGACTGCCACTTGAGTTGCAAGCCGTTCAGACTGGTATAGGAAATGGTGGCGCCGAGCACCTCGTCGCCATCGCGCAGCTGGTAGACCTCCAGCTCCACCGGCAGTATCTCGCCACTGGACAGGGCCACGAACTGCGGCTGCTTGGACTTCTTCTCTTCTTTGGCGCCGAACTCTGCCGGCGTTGCCACCGGGAGCTTGGCGGCGTCGGTCACCTCGATACGGGTGTCGCCCGGCAGCTGGTGGCTGGCAAAACGCTGCATAGCACCGCCGCTGGCACCCCGCCGCTCCGAGCCCTGCCGATCAGAGCCCTGCTGCTCCGGATCCTTCTGGTCCGGATCTTGCCAGTGCATCGTGGCAGGGTCGAAACGCACGACACTGTAGCGGTCTTTCTCAATCAGCACGCCGTAGTGGGCTTTGTCGATCAGCGCCCGGTCCGCCACCAGCTGTAGCAGGTTGGCAAGGCGCTGAACTTCACCGCGCCAGGCGCGGCTGCTGGAATTGCCCAGCGACAGCGCCGCCATACTCGCGAGCACGCCGATGATCACAATCACCACCATCAGTTCGATCAGGGTGAAGCCGCGACTGCGGCGCGCTGCGCGATACATGACTCAGTGTGCGGCGCCAGCCGCTTACAAGTCCGCGACGGAGACGTCGGCGGCCTCGCCCTCACCGCCGGGCTTGCCGTCGGCGCCCAGGCTGAACAGGTCGTAGGGACCGTTACTGCCGGGGCTGAGGTACTGGTACTCATTGCCCCACGGATCCTTGGGGGCCTTTTTCAGGTAGGGCTGGGTCCAGTTCTTGGCCTCGGGGAAGCCGGAAGGCTTGGACACCAGTGCCTGCAGCCCCTGGTCGGAGCTGGGATAGACGAAATTGTCCATGTGGTAGAGGTTCAGGGCCGTCTCGATACCCTTCAGATCGACCCGCGCCGCCTTCATGCGCGCCTCACCGGCCTTGCCCATGACATTGGGCACCACCAGCGCCGCGAGAACGCCGAGGATAACGATCACCACCATGACTTCGATCAGCGTAAAGCCGCCGCTCTTGCGCAAGTTTTTCATTGTTTTCACCTGTCTCAAACTCTCGCTTAAATTCCTGTAACGACTCAATTTCCGGAGTTGGCGCGCCGCGCCGTTGCGCCGGGCGCCGTCTACGTGACTAACTGATTCATACTCATAATCGGCATCATGATCGCCACCACGATAAACAACACGATGGCGGCCATCAGCAGCAGCATCACCGGCTCGAACAGACTCACAAAGGCGGTCACTGCGCCCTGCAGGTCGCGCTCCTGGGACTCGGCCGCGCGGTGCAGCATCTCGTCCAGGGTACCGGAAGACTCGCCGCTGGCGATCATGTAAATCATCATCGGCGGGAAGTATTCCACGTCTTCCAGTGCCTTGCGCAGGCTGCCGCCCTCGCGCACGGACTTCTGCGCCCGCTGCAGTCGCTCCTTGAGGAACTCGTTGTTCATGACCCCGCCGGCGATGCCCATCGCCTGCACCAGCGGCACACTGCTGCCGGTCAGGATCGCCAGTGTACCCACATAGCGGCTGCTCTGTGCACCCCGCACCAGCCAGCCAATCACCGGCATCTCCAGCAGGCGGTGGTGGAAACGGAAGCGGATCGCCGGGCGCCGCAGCAGCACCACCACCACCACCGCCGCGGCGATCAGCGCCGGCGGCACCAGCCAACCCCAGGCGGAGATGAAATCGCTCAGTGCCACCAGCATACGGGTGGCCAGCGGCAGTTCCTGGCCGGTGCCGGTAAACACATCGATGACGTCCGGCACCACATAGACCATCAGACCGGTGACCACCATGATGCAGACCACGACCAGCACCATCGGGTAGATCAGCGCGAGCTGGACCTTCTGGCGAAACTGCTGCTGGTTCTCGGTGTAGTCGCCAAGGCGATCGAGCACCGCATCGAGGTGGCCGGAGTGTTCGCCAGCCTCAACCGTGGCGCGGTAGAGTTTGGGGAAAGCGCGCGGAAAACTGCTCAGGGCCTGGGCAAAGCTGTGGCCCTCCAGCACCTTGCCGCGCACCGCCAGCACGATGCGGCGGATCTTCTGGTTGCGGCTCTGGTTGGCGATGGCGCCAAGGGCCTCTTCCAGCGGAATGCCCGCGCGCAGCAGCGTGGCAATCTGGCGGGTCAGCAGCGCCAGCTGTTTGACGCCGAGACCGGGACTGCCGGAAAACATGCGCGCGCCGGCCTCACCACCACTGTCAGTGGCCGGCCCCACTTCCAGTGGCACCAGCCCCTTGGCGCGCAGCTGCTGGCGCGCGGCGCGGGCGCTGTCCGCCTCGAGGGTGCCGCGATTCTTGCGGCCCGATTCGGTCAGCGCGGTATATTCAAACGCGGCCATACACTACCCATTCGATGTTCCGCATTGGCTCAGGACTCCTGCGTGACACGCAGCACTTCTTCCAGTGACGTGACCCCGGCCAGCACCTTGGCGACACCGTCGGTGCGAATGCTCGGCGCCACCTTGCGCGCCTCGGCGACCAGCCGGCTCTCGGACGCGCGATCGTGAATCAGCTGGCGCATGGTCTCGTTGACCGGCACCAGCTCGTAGATGCCGACCCGCCCCACGTAACCGCTGTGGCTGCAGTGTTCACAGCCCTCCGGGCGGTAGATAGTGACCTCGCCCTCGGCGCCCAGAATCCGGCACTCGCTGGCGTCGGCGCGCTGCGGCACCTTGCACTCGGGGCACAGCACCCGCACCAGCCGCTGGGCCAGTACGCCGATCAGGCTCGACGACAGCAGGAAGGGCTCGATGCCCATATCCACCAGTCGCGTCACCGCGCCCAGGGCGGTATTGGTGTGCAGCGTGGACAGCACCAGGTGGCCGGTCAAGCTGGCCTGGATGGCGATCTGCATCGTCTCCAGGTCGCGAATCTCACCGACCATCACCACATCCGGATCCTGGCGCAGGATTGCGCGCAGGCCACGGGCGAATGTCATGTCGGCCTTGGTGTTGACCTGGGTCTGGCCGACGCCTTCCAGGTTGTATTCCACCGGATCTTCAACGGTAAGGATGTTCTTTTCGCGGTTGTTGATGGAACCGAGGCCGGCATACAGCGTGGTGGTCTTGCCCGAGCCGGTGGGACCGGTGACCAGCAGAATGCCGTGGGGGCGGCCCAGCAGCTCGGTCATCACCGCCAGATCACTGCCGGCCATGCCCAGCCTGGTCAGGTCCATCTTGCCCGCCTGCTTGTCCAGCAGGCGCATAACCACACGCTCGCCGGCGGAAGACGGCATGGTGGAGACGCGCACGTCCACTTCACGCCCGGCCATCAGCAGTGAGATGCGGCCATCCTGGGGCACGCGTTTCTCGGCGATATCCAGCTTGGCCATCACCTTGATACGCGACACCAGCAGCGGGGCCAGTGCGCGGCGCGGTTCGAGCACTTCGCGCAGGACGCCGTCCACGCGGAAGCGCACGACCAGGCGCTTCTCGAAGGTTTCAATGTGAATATCCGAAGCGCCCTGCTTCAGGGACTCGGCAAAGATGGCGTTGATCAACTTGACGATCGGCGCGTCGTCTTCCTGCTCGAGCAGGTCTTCGGTTTCCGGCAGCGCATCCACCACCGCCGCCAGGTCCAGCTCGTCGCCGAGCCCTTCTACCTCAGACAGGTTACCGCCCTGGCGGTTCTCGTACTGACGCTGCAGGGCCGCCTGAAAGGCGCCCTCTTCAACCGCCTCGATATGCACGGCCACGCCGCACAGACGCTGCACCTCTGCGAGTACGGACGGATTCAGCGGTGCCACATACTGGCAGTGGGGCCGCTCGTCGACCTCCACCAGCAGCACCCGGTGGCGCTTGGCGAAGGCGTAGGGCAGCCGCCGAACCTGGGGCGGGTTTACGGCATCGGCCATCATTTGGAATCAATCACCTCTGAGTCCAGCAGTTTCATCGGCGCGCCGTCGGTGCCCTGGTCGGCGCCCTTGACGTTACCGGCGTCGTCGGAGTCGCCGTAATTGCCTGTGGGCGGCAGCATATCCGGCAGCGTACCGCCGCGGTGCCAGTCCCAGATCAGGCTGGTATTGCCGCGCAGCTGCAACTGCTTCTGCTGCATATCGAGGTAACGCTTGCGGGTTTCCTCGTAGCCGGCGATCTGGGTGTTAAGGATTTTGGGGCGCAGGAATACCATCAAATTGGTTTTGGTCACGCCTTTGTCACTGGAGCGGAACAGGCGCCCAATGCCGGGGATATCACCCAACAGCGGCACCTTGGACTTGGTCTCGGTCACCTTGTCCTCGATCAGGCCGCCCAGCACCAGGATGGCGCCGTCGTCGATCAGCACCTTGGTGCGGATCTCGCGCTTGCTGGTGATCAGGTCGGAGGCCTGCACTGTCTCGCCACTGACGGGCAACACATTCTCGACCTTCTGCTCGATATCCAGGGTGACGGAATTGTTGTTGTTGACCCGCGGCGTCACCTTCAGGGTGGTACCCACGTCCTCGCGCTGAATGGTGGTGAACGGATCGTTGTTGCTGCCGGACAGCAGCTGCTGGCCGGTGACGAAGGGTACGTTCTGGCCGACCAGGATTTCCGCCTCTTCATTGTCCAGCGCGATTACCTGCGGCGTGGAGAGGATATTGGAATTGTTCTCGGTGGCCAGCGCCTTGATCGCCAGGCGGATATCGGTGCCGCTCAGGTAGCCCAGGTGCAGGCCGGTGCCGAGCAGGTTGGAGGGCGACAGCGAGAATGGATTGCGGTCGGAGATGACGTTGCCATCGGCATCGGTCAGCTGGGTATCCGCGGCGTCGTTATTGAAGCCGGCAACCGTATCGTTGTTGGCGCCGGTGATCCACTGGATGCCCAGCTGGTTGCCGGTACCTTCGCTGACCTCGACGATCAGCGCCTCGATCAATACCTGGGCACGGCGCACGTCCAGCTTGGCGATGACGCCCTTCATGGTTTCCAGCAGTGCCGGCGGCGCCGTGAGCACCAGCGAGTTCAGCGATTCATTGACCTGGATGCTGACCTCCACATCGGCGGCCTGCTGGTCCTTTTCGGTCTTCTGGATACTGCCGCTCATGCCTTCGAGAATCGGCTTCAGGTCGGCGGCGTTGGCGTACTGCACATAGACCACCGCGGTGTTGCCATCGCCGGTCAGCGGCTGGTCGAGGCGGTGAATGACATTTTTCAGCTGCTGGCGGGTGACCGGATCACCGGTGAGCAGCACACTGTTGGAGCGCTCGTCCACGGCGATGCGCAGTGGCTGCACGTCGTTGCCGGCCTTTTTGCCACCGGACTGCAGCAGCTCGTTCAGTACTTTCTTGATGTCCTTGGCCGACGCAAACTGCAGCGGCACCAGTTCGATATCGATGGCACCGGCGCGGTCGAGCTTGTGCACCAACCGCACTATCTGGTCGATGTTAGCGGCGCGATCGGCAATGATCAGGGTATTGGTGTCGGCGTAGGCGGCCAGGTGGCCGGTCTGTGGAATCAGCGGGCGCAGCATGGCGATCAGCTGCGCGGCGGAGATATTCTCGACCCGCACCGTGCGCACCACCAGTGATTCTGGCGGCACCTTGCCTTCGGTGTCACCGTCGACCACCGGGATCGCCTGCTGCTTGGCCAGTGCATCCGGCACCACCTTCCAGGTATCGCCCTGCTCCACTAGGCTGTAGCCGTTGACCTGCAGCACCGACATAAAGACGTTAAACGCCTCGTCGTGGGTCATGGGGTCACCGGCGATGACGGTCACCTTGCCCTTCACGTTGGGGTGCACGACGATATTCTTGCCGGTGAAGTCCGCCGCCCAGTTGATCAGGTCGCGGATATCGGCGTTATCCAGCGACAAAGTGACCTTCTCGGGGGCTTGGGCCAGTCCAGAAGTCGACAACAACAATCCCAGTCCGAGGACCAACAGCCCTCGATAAAACATCCTCTTCATTCTGTATCTGGCTCTTTTTATTTAATGCGGGTCTGAAAAATGGTCTTGGAATTAATTCAAGCGATGCGCTATTGACGCTGAGTGCGGCGCTGCCGCGCCAGGTTCCGCAACTGTTCCAGCCGTTCGCGAATCGACTGGCGATTATCCCCCCGGCCCGACGCGTTGACGGCCTGGGCCGCCTGCGCTGCCTGGCGCGTGTAATTGCTGTATTTGCGCAGCGGCACCGACGGGCGACCGTCCGCGTCCGGGTAGGTCAGCTTTTCCATCTTGCCGTTGCGACGCAGCACGATGTGATCCACCGCAACCCGGTACAGCTCTGCCCCCCCGGGCAGCTTGTCTCCGACGTACACCCGCTCCGCAGGCTTGCCTTTTTCCGCCACCAACGCGCTGGCCTTGCTCTTGCTGCTGTTGTCGAGCACTCCGGACAACACCAGGTTCAGCTGGGTAATAGGGATATTGGCGACATCCAATTCGGGCACGTCATTGTCCGACTTGACCGGCGCGCGGCCGAAGAAAGGGGTATTGGGGAGGGATTGCACCCGTGCAACATTGGCACCGGTGCTGGCGTTGCGTTCCACCAGCAGGGATTCGCTGCCGCTCTGCGGCCATAGCGCACCGCCGTAAGCCAGCAGGTTGACCAGCAACCATCCACTGACAACAGCAATAGAAGCAGCGGTGCTGCGGGACATCGCTTTGCGCGTCTCACCCTGGGCAAACCTTTCCCCGAGCGAGGTTGTAATACGCGATACTGCGGACATGAACAACCCTGTGAGCCAACATCATCGAGTGGCAGTCTTTATTGATTATTGCCGCCTATTCTCTTTCGTCATCCCCCGAAAGGCAATGTTCCATGGCAAGCACAACAATCTGCACAAATTTTAACCTATATCCCGAACCCGCCGGGAATGTGCCGAGAATCTGCCAGGAAAACAAAGGGCGGCCAATGCCGCCCTTTGTTCCAATGTAACCCAGCACCTCAGATGCCGGCCAGTATATTAACTGGAAATTACAATTTTGTTTCCAGCTCGGGGATCGCGTCAAAGAGATCCGCCACCAGGCCGTAATCGGCCACAGAGAAGATCGGCGCCTCTTCGTCTTTGTTGATCGCCACGATCACCTTGGAGTCTTTCATGCCCGCCAGGTGCTGGATGGCGCCGGAAATACCCACGGCGATGTACAGGTCCGGGGCAACGATCTTGCCGGTCTGCCCTACCTGCATGTCGTTGGGTACGAAACCGGCATCCACCGCTGCGCGGGATGCGCCGACCGCGGCACCCAGCTTGTCGGCCACCTTGTACAGCATTTCGAAGTTTTCGCCATTCTGCATACCGCGGCCGCCGGAGATCACCACTTTGGCGGAGGTCAGTTCCGGACGATCGGACTTGGCCAGCTCTTCGCCGACAAACGCGGATACGCCGGCATCATCGGCAATATCACAGGCCTCGACGGCGGCAGAGCCACCTTCGGCAGCCACGGCGTCAAACGCGGTGGTACGTACGGAGATCACCTTGATCGCGTCGGAACTCTGCACGGTGGCGATGACGTTACCGGCGTAGATCGGGCGCTTGAAAGTGTCGGCGCTCTCGACGGCGATGATGTCGGAGATCGGCTGCACATCCAGCAACGCGGCGGCGCGCGGCAGCATGTTTTTGCCGGTGGTGGTGGCCGGAGCCAGGATATGGCTGTAGTCCTTGCCCAGGTCGGCGACCAGTTTGGCGACGTTTTCCGCCAGCTGGTGCTCGTAAGCGGCGTTGTCGGCCACCAGTACCTTGGCGACGCCCTCGGCCTTGGCGGCAGCTTCACCCACCGCGCCGCAGCCGGCGCCGGCAACCAGAACGTGGATATCGCCACCAATGGCCTTGGCCGCGGCGATGGTATTCAGCGTAGCGCCCTTCAGTTCGGCGTTGTCGTGTTCCGCAATAACCAGAATGCTCATCAGATTACCTTCGCCTCGTTTTTCAGTTTCTCTAC
This sequence comes from Microbulbifer sp. SAOS-129_SWC, assembly GCF_039696035.1. Lineage (GTDB taxonomy): Bacteria > Pseudomonadota > Gammaproteobacteria > Pseudomonadales > Cellvibrionaceae > Microbulbifer. The sequence continues at coordinate 2,109,697 of NZ_CP155567.1, read as the reverse complement.
CAGTTCCGCCACATCGGCAACCTTGACACCCGCCTGGCGCTCGGCCGGCGGCTCGACTTTCAGGGTTTTGGTGCGCGGAGTGATGTCGACACCCAGCTCGTCAGGGCTGGTGGTATCGAGAGGCTTTTTCTTCGCCTTCATGATGTTCGGCAGCGACGCGTAGCGCGGCTCGTTCAGGCGCAGGTCGGTAGTGACGATGGCCGGCAGCTTCAGGTCAACCGTCTGCAGGCCGCCGTCGACCTCACGGGTCACCTTGACGGAATCGCCATCCACGGCCACCTCGGACGCGAAGGTGCCCTGCCCCATACCGGTCAGTGCACCCAGCATCTGGCCGGTCTGGTTGTTATCGCCGTCGATGGACTGCTTGCCCAGGATGACCATCTGCGGCTCTTCTTTATCCACGATGGCTTTCAGGCACTTGGCCACAGCCAGCGGCTGCAGTTCGGCATCGGTTTCGACCAGGATGCCGCGGTCGGCGCCCAGCGCCAGGGCGGTGCGGACCTGCTCCTGGCACTGCTTGGGTCCCATGGAAACGGCGACTATCTCGCTGACAACGCCTTTTTCCTTCAAGCGCACCGCCTCTTCCACTGCAATTTCGCAGAAGGGGTTGATAGACATTTTTACGTTGGCGGTATCGACGTCAGAGCCATCCGCCTTCGGGCGGACCTTGACGTTGTAATCCACAACGCGTTTCACAGCTACAAGAACTTTCATGGAAATCCCGTCTTCAATAAGCCTTTTGGGAATCGCGACTGCCAGTTCACAATCGCGAACGAATAGGGTCTTCGGGTCAAACAGTTGTTTGAACGGCGTGTATGGTGGCCCTTCTATACACCAAAATCAATAGCCAAATAGATAGCGCCACCGCCATTCACCAGATCAATTCCCGAGCATAAAAAGCGTCTATTCAGCGTAGCCAACTCCCTGATAGACAACACTTTTACCATGGAAGATGAATACTCCTGCAATTGGTAGGGGTGATTAAACACCGATATAATCCGCCACCATTATAAGGGCGGCCGACAGAAAATGGCCGTATAGTCACCGATTGTAACCTGCTGAGGAGAGAGCGCCGTGGAACGCGAATCAATGGAATACGATGTAGTGATCGTGGGTGCCGGCCCGGCGGGCCTGGCTGCGGCCTGCCGTATTCGCCAGCTGAATGAAAACATCGAAGTGTGCGTGGTGGAGAAAGGCTCCGAAGTCGGCGCCCATATCCTATCGGGTGCAGTGTTCGAGCCCACCGCCCTGAACGAACTCTTCCCCGACTGGAAAGAGCGCGGCGCGCCGCTGAACACCCCGGTCAAGGGCGATGACATCTATGTGATGGGCAGCGCCGAGAAGGCTTCCAAAGTGCCCAACTTCTTTGTGCCGAGCACCATGCACAACGAAGGCAACTACATCATCAGCCTCGGCAACCTGACCCGCTGGCTGGCCGAACAGGCCGAGAACCTGGGCGTCGAGATCTTCCCCGGCTTCGCTGCCGCAGAGATCCTGTACAACGACGACGGCTCGGTCAAAGGGATCGCCACCGGCGATATGGGTGTCGCCGCAGATGGCTCCCACAAAGATTCCTATATGCCGGGCATGGAGCTGCACGCCAAGTACACCCTGTTCGCCGAGGGCTGCCGCGGCCATTTGGGCAAGCAGCTGATCTCCCAGTTCAAACTGGATGAAGGCACCGATCCGCAGCACTACGGCATCGGCATCAAGGAAATCTGGAAGGTGGCCGACGACAAGCACCAGCAGGGTCTGGTGGTGCACTCCGCCGGCTGGCCGCTGGACGAAAGCGGCTCCCACGGCGGTGGCTTCCTCTATCACATGGAAGACAACCAGGTCGTCGTGGGCCTGATCACCGACCTGGCCTACAGCAACCCGCATGTAAGCCCATTCGATGAGTTCCAGCGCTACAAGCACCACCCGGTGATCAAGCAGTACCTGGAAGGCGGCCAGCGTGTGGCCTACGGCGCGCGCGCCATCACCAAGGGCGGCTTGCAGTCGCAGCCCAAGATGACCTTCCCCGGCGGCCTGCTGATCGGCGACAACGCCGGCACCCTGAACTTCGCCAAGATCAAGGGCAACCACACCGCGATGAAGTCCGGCATGATCGCCGCCGAGACCGTGGTAGAAGCCCTGGGCGCCGAGCGCGCGAATGACGAGCTGACGGCTTACACCAGCAACTACCGCAATAGCTGGGCCTGGAAAGAGCTGCACAAGCAGCGCAACTTCGGCCCGGCGCAGCACAAGTGGGGCAACATCCTCGGTTCCGCCTACGCGTTCATCGATATCAATATCTTCCAGGGCAAACTGCCGTGGACCCTGCGCGATACCAAGGCAGATCACGCCCAGCTGAAACCGGCGGCGGACTGCAAGAAGATCGACTACCCGAAGCCCGACGGCGTACTCAGCTTCGACAAGCTGTCCTCGGTGTTTATTTCCAACACCAACCACGAGGAAGACCAGCCCTGTCACCTGACGCTGAAGGACGACGAGATTCCGCTGAATCACAACCTGCCGATCTACGACGAACCGGCGCAGCGCTACTGCCCCGCCGGCGTCTACGAAGTGGTCGAGGACACCGGCGGCAAGCGCTTCCAGATCAATGCGCAGAACTGCGTGCACTGCAAGACCTGCGACATCAAGGATCCCACGCAGAATATCGTCTGGGTGGCGCCGGAAGGCGGCGGCGGCCCCAACTACCCCAATATGTAACGATTTGAAGTTGTAGTGACTTTATTTGACGGGCGTCTTTCGAGACGCCCTTTTTTGTGCCGCACCCACCACCATATCCACGGAAATCCACCAGTCCCGCCGCCAGTTTGCCAGCCTGCAGCGACCACCCCATACTATTGGCCAATCCCGGCAGATGCGGCGCCCACATGAACGTCACCGAGCTTACCGATCAGTATCCCGACGTGCGCGACGGCCTGACACGCACTGAGCGCGTTGTGCTCTATCTGCTACACAAAACCCAACGGGAGCTGGGTGGCCGCGATGTGCCCACCGCAATGCTCTATGGCCGCGTGCTGGAAGTGCTCGACATGAGCGAATCGGAACTGCAGGAACATCTCGATCGGCTGGGGGCAAAGGGATCTACCGGCAAATAACAGCCCCGCCACACTGCGCGTGCAGCCGGACCCGACTCACCCGCAACTGCACCACACGCTCTTTCAGCAAGCCTGTTATCCCCCACCCCAGAGCGACAATAAAAAAGCCGGATGCTGCTGCCAGCACCCGGCTTGAAGAGATCCCTGTTGGTCGGGTTATTTCCCTGTCGTTGTTAGAACTTGTACTGCGCGCTCAGCGAGAAGGAAGTACCGGGTTTTTCCTCGTACACGGTGACACCGGCACGCTCGATCTCCACCGCCTCGTCCAGCAGATTCTGGGCCTTGGCCTTGACGGTCACTTCCGCGGTCGGATACCAGGAGTAGGTCATATCCAGCGAGCGGAACGGCTGCTCGAATCCGTCCGGGTGGCCGTTGCGGCCGGCCACGTAGAGGCGCTCGCCGAAGGCGTTGTAACCGAGGGTGGCGGAGTGGTTGCCATCAGGCGAATCGAAACCGACCACCATGTTCACCACGTAGGGCGCGGCCTCGGTCATGTCCCGCTTCAGGCTCGTCGGGTCATCCGCCTCGTCCCCGGCCACCAGCTCGGAATTTTGCACGGTCAGGTTGCCCTGCACGAAGAAGGAATCCATGGTCTCGCCGAGGAAGCCGAGTGACTTCAGGCCCTCGAATTCGATCCCCTGGATGGTGCCGGACTCCGCGTTGACGATTTCCCGCGATTCGTTGGTATCGCTGGCAGCCTGCTCGAAGAACTCGATCGGGTCCGCGATGTCCTTGTTGAACAGCGACACCGTCAGGTTGTCGCCACTGCCGAAGAACCACTCGGCGCGCACGTCGAGGTTGGTGATGACCGAGGGGCGCACGTTCGGGTTGCCGCTCACGTTTTCACCGGTAATCGGATCCACATAAATCGCCGCGGTGATTTCGCGCAGGTCCGGGCGCACCGCGGTCTTGCTGGCGCCAAAACGCAGCTGGAAGGTATCCGCCCACAGGTTGCCCATATAAGTCAGCGACAGTGATGGGTAGACCTTGTCTTCATTGAACGAGCGGATCGCGTCCGGGTCGGCGGTATTGACCTGCGGATTCTCCAGGGTGTTGCCGTAGGGATTCCACTTCAGCGCCACCTGGGCGTAGTCCTCCCAGCGCGCGCCGGCGGACAGCCGCCAGGTTTCCGCCAGTGTCCAGTCAACCTTGCCAAACACCGCATCGGTGGCCGTAGCGGCAATATAGCTACGGTTGTTACCGGACATGCTGAGCACATAATTGTTGTCCGCATCGGTAATGTGGCCGTCGGAGAAGACCTGGTCCAGCGGCCCCTGCAGTACCGACGTATCCGCATCCTGCTCCAGGGTCAGGTTGGTTTCGCTGTAGGTACGGCCTTTTTCGGTGCGGGCAAAACCGCCACTCAATTCCAGTTTCGATGCACCGAATTCCAGCGGCAGCGTACCGGTCCAGCCGTAGTTGATGACTTCGTCTTCCAGCTTGGTGAAACGGTAATTCGCCGCCGACTCGGCCACATACGAATTCAACACGGCGCCGGTCTGCGGATCGGTGTCGGTGTCGGCGTTGACCGAGATCTCACTGGGGATATCGGTGCGCGCGCGGGCGTCGGAGTAGAACCAGTCCACCGTCAGGTCTTCCGGCACCCAGGCCAGAAACGGCAGCATGGCCTTGGTTTCGGAGCCGATAAAGTGACTGCCCTTGACCTGATTCACGACCAGGTCGCGCTCTTCGTACTTGAATGTGTACTCGCGGAAACCGTGGCCGCTGGACACTTCACCATTTTCATTGAAGTAATCGCTGATTGCGGTGGAATCGTCGGTGTTGCGCAGGTACAGGCTGGTGGCGGTCAGCTTCTGTTCATCGGCAAAACTGAGGCCGACATTCAGGTTGCCACTCAGGTCCACCGAAGAGATGGACCGGTTTTCGGTATCGGTGCGCTCATCCGGGAAACCGTAGTCGCGCTTGAGGCGGTTTTCCTCGCGCCACTGGTTCTTGTAGGAAGTACCCGCGAGGAAACCCAGTTCCCAGTTGTCGCCGATGGTAAAGCGGTTGCCGACACTGGCTTTGAGGTCGTAATCGGGATCCGCGGATTCCTGCTTGATAGCGATATCGCGATTCAGCTTCAGCGCCAGGTCGCGGTTCAGTGCCGCAGCGGCATCAGTCGCCTCCTGTGCACTGGCGAACGTAGTGCCTTCCTGTTCCAGCACCGAGCGAATGTTCTGCATGCTGAGACCGCCATGGAAGCGCTTGATCGCGTTGTCCAGCTGCGCGGACATGGCGCGGGTGCCGTCATCGGTGCCGTACTTGTCGTCGCCACCACCGTTGTAACTCAGCACATCGCCCTTGGTTTCGCTGTTCATGCCGCTGCCGACTTCCAGCGAGTAGGTCAGCTGATCGGGGATGCCCTTGGTGCGAATATCCACGTTACCGCCACCGAAGGTGGCCGCCTGATCCGCGGAATAGGTTTTCTGCACCGCCAGCGATTCGACTACTGAAGTGGGAAAGATATCCAGCGGCAGCACGCTGCGGGTCAGGTCCGGAGACGGCACGGTCGCGCCGTTCAGGGTGGTGCTGGAATAGCGCTCGCCGAGACCGCGCACGTAAACGAACTTGCCGTCCACCAGCGACAGGCCGGAAACGCGGCGCAGTGCGGCGGCAACGGTGGAGTCCCCTACCCGGTCAATCATGTCGGCGCCGAGTACGTCGGTCACCACTTCGTCATCGATGCGCTCGTTGATGAGCGTTTCCGCCGAACTCTGCAGGCGCCCCTGCACCATCACTTCTTCAATCTGTTGCGACTGCGGTGCAGCCGGCTTTTCCATTTGCACCGACTCATCGGCAGAGTAGGCAAATGTGGAGGCCGCGGCCATAGCCAATACCAACGGCGCTCTTTGAAATTTGTCGATCTTAACCATAACCATGGCCTCTTATCGTTGCTGGTTCCAAGCGTAGAATCGAAAGGGGCGCCGACTCCCGTTGCGAAAGCGGCGCCCCAAGGTCCGGGTCAGTGCCCCGGGCTAAGCGTGATGCTTATTTTTCGATCCACAGGCTCTCGGCGCGGTTGCCGTCATGCAGACCGTAGGTCCAGCCCTTGGTCCAGTCGCTGCCCACATTGCTCAGCGCACCCAGGTAAGTGCTGGCGCCTTCCGGAGTCACGCTCGGAGCGGCACCACCAACCATCATCGTGCTGGCCGGATCGATGGAGAACATCGTCAGAGGGGACTCCATACCGGCTGCCAGCAACTGCAGGCCGGTGTCTGCATTTGCGGTCGGATCCACTTTGCCGGAGATATCGACAAACTGGTTGTTGTGCGCCTCTACCCACTGCTGGATAGTCTGGCCACCCGGGAGGGCGTTACCTTTGGTCTTCTCTTCACAGGCGAAGATATTGCCTTCCAGCACCATGTTGTCGTCTTCGGCACCTTGCAGGGTTTCGGCGTCGTCGATGCGCAGGCAGTAGTTGTTGCCGTCGCCCGGGGTGGTGTCCGCGCTGTAAGAGGAGATCACCATGGAGTTCTTCACGGTCGGCATAATGCCTTCGCGGAAACGCCAGCCGGCGCCGTAGTCGTGGGTGCCGGTGCCGCCGTCAGCCTTGGGCGCGTTCGGGGAGAGGATACAGGTCAGACCAGTGATGGTCGGGCGACTGTTGATGCCGGCAGCGATGATATCCGCGTTGCGGGTCTCACCGGCCTTGTAGGAACCGATACCGTCGGATTCGATACAGTTGGCACCGTTGTCGGCGCTCTGAATAACCAGGGAATTGGTGATGGTACCGGAGTAGCCTTCGTCGATATCGATGGAGTCATCGCGCACGTACAGGGCGAGGTAGTTTTCGATATTGACCGCGCCGCCGAAGAACTCCATACCGTCGTCGTAAGTGGAGTAAGCCTCGACATTTTTCACGACGGTGCCGCGACCCACAGCGCCCCAGGAAATCCCGTTCAGCTCGTCGCCATTGGCCACCTGGGCACCGGTGTGCTTGACGATAACGTATTCCAGGTCACCGGAATTGTCGTCGTTGTTGGCACCGCCGTAGTTGGACTGGTCCGCACCTTCGGAACCTTCCGCCTCAACGTGACAGTCGGAGGTAGCCAGGTCGCCGCCGGCAACAGAACCGGTGTAGGCACATTTATTGGTAACGCCAAAGCCGTTGATCACGATACCGCCCCACAGGGAAACGTCTTCGGGGCCTGCGGTACCGTCCACGGCATCGGATACCGAGGTAAAGGTGATCGGCGCATCTACGGAACCGCGCGCGATCAACTGGGAACCGCGGTTGATGACCATGAACTTGGTCTTGTCGGGGAATGCGATAGTAGCACCGGCCTGAACCGTCAGCGTGGGGCCATCGCCACCTTCGCTGATGCCCCCGGCCTGCATGTCTGCGTCGTTGTCGTAGTTCTTACCAACAAACAGGCTGCCCTCAAATACGTGCACACCGCCATTATCCAGCGCCGGAATATACAGGTCGGTCGTCAGGTTGTTGCCGGCATCGACGAAACTCGGGGAGTAATAGCAATTCGGTGCGTCGTATTCACCCTGCAGCGTCTGGCCACTTTTTACGATGGAGGCGCAGGGATTATTGTCTTCTACCGGAGTCGGTGTGCTGGTGGAATTGTCGACAGAGTTATCGACAGTTTTCGGCTCGACATTGATACCGCCGCTGTCACAACCGGCCAGCAGCGCAGTGATCGCAGCGGCCAGCAGCAGCTTGCTATTTACTTGTTTCATATTTCCCCCTACAGGAAGTTTTTGCAATTGCGGGCAGCCAAAGACCCGGTTTTTATTTCAGCTGTGCGTCCTGAATTAAAAACGGATAATCAGATAACCCTGAAACCGTGTTTTTTTGATTCGCCTGAGCGATTCGGACGCGAGGAAGTGTAGGAAGGGAATATTTCGAAATTGTTACTTAAAACGTTTATTGCGGAAAAATTTGCAATAACATCCTGAAAAAATGCGAGAGTTACATTTTTATTGCAAACAGGTTTCACGGAACGATTAATAGAAAAACAGACTGCTCATAAACAAGGCAGCAGCGCCCGCGCGGGCACTGGCGACGTCTGCGCAAAAAAACAGGGGAAAGAAAACGGGAAAAGCAGATCCGGATCGGACGAGGCAGCTAGCGGTAACTCCCCAGTGGAAATGAATGGCCGCCACTGCGCAGGGACAACTGGCCAGCATCGTCCTCGGCCCAGTCCACCAGCTGATAAAACACATCGCGCGACACCCGCGCCTGCAGGCCATTGCGCACTTCAATATAAGGGACGGGCTGCGGCGGCTGGCCAAACGGCCTCAGGGTCCAGCCGCGATCGCCATCCAGAGGGACCACGTCGCCGGTATTGGTTGTGAACAGCAGCGGCGCATCACCACTCGATTCACTGCGCGCTACCTGTGTCGCAATAAAGGGCACATCCTCAACACGGATACGCCATTTCTCCACCGGGGTGACGAGAAAATAGTCGTCCCCCTCGCGCTTGAGAATACTGGCAAACAGCTTCACCAGCGGTTGCCGGTGGATCTCCGTACCCTCGTGAATCCAGCGGCCATCGGCACGGATTTCCATGTCCATATCGCCGCACAGGTCCGGCGTCCACTTGTCTACCGGCGGGTGACCACGGAATTCCTGCTGCAGTGCCTGCAGCTGTTCGAACAGCGGCTCAGCCAAAAGTCGGCCCTGCACCGCCCGACATCGGCTTCTCTTCACCACCGCGGCGCGCGGAGATATCGCCGATGTGCACACCCACATCCATGATGAATTCCATCAGGCCTTCGCGATCCTCGATCACATCGGCGAAGGACTTGGAGTGATAGAGTTCCACCGCGCCCTGTACCAGTGCCCAGTAGGTAGAGTAATAGAAGTAGGCCGGTACCTTCTTCAGTACACCCTGTTCCATGCGCCGCTCGAATACCCGGTTCAGTGCGGCCGCGTTGGAATTGCGCATGGTGTGCAGCTCGGCAATCATCTCCGGGGCCAGATTCAGCGCGATGATCTTCTCTTCCAGGCGCTGGAACAGGCGGTCCTTGGAGGGATCGGCCATGCGCGACTCAAAGTAGGCGCGTGCGGGAGCGGTGATATCACCCTGTTCGGCCGCGGCCAGCGTGGACTTGAGACGCTCGGTCAGGGACTTCTCGTAGTCCATCAACAAGCGCATATAAATCTCTGTCTTGGAGATGAAGTGCTTGTAGATGGTGCCCTTGCCAATATCGACGCGCTCGGCAATCTGCTCCACGGTGACCTTTTCCTCACCGTGCTCCAGCAGCAGTTCCAGAGCCGCATCCAGAATACGCTGCTCGCGGGCGCGAAAGCGCTGCACCTTCTCTTTTGCCTTATCCATACTTCCGACCTTCTCTGCCCTGACCTGCCCCATTGAATTAGGGGACTGAAATTGACTATTCATTCATGAATGATAGGCAATTCATCCAACTTGGGAAAGTGGATGAGCAGTCTTTGCGGAAATTCTGCCCTTCTGCCGCGATTTTCTTCCTTCGGGCCCTTCGGATCGCTCCACGCCCGGCCATGTGCCAATAGGCGCCAATCCTGCGCCATTCACCGGCGCCCGCTCGGGGAACGGTTGCCGCCAATCGCGCCATTACTGCGCACACCAACCCCTTGTCATTTCGAACCACCACGCGGAGGACTAAGAATCCTGTGGCCGAACCCGGCTGATTGCCCGCAAGGTTGAATGCCACTGCAGCATCGCCGGAAATACGGGCATGGAGCCGGTCGACCCCACCGGCTGCGCCGGCACCGGACCCCGTGTGTACTCCCATCACGGCCTGTTATCATGCCCGGCAAGCAACCGCGAGAAACCGAATGAAAACAATAATTCCCCTGCTCTGCACCGCGCTTTTTTCGCTGCCCGCCGCCCAGGCTGCCGAGCAGTCGCAACAGGCTGCACTGCGCTCTCCGTCGCAGATCATCGCCGAGGCCCCGGCGGCGGACTGGCGTCGCGCCGATCCGGACAACACCCTCTTTATAGATACCCGCGCCGGCCGTGTGATCGTCGAGCTGGCCAGCGATATGGCTCCGCGCAGCGCGGCCAATATCAAAGCGCTGGCCCGCGGCCACTTCTACGACGGACTGAGTTTTTATCGCGTGGTGGATGGCTTCGTCGCCCAGGCCGGCGACAAGACCGGCAATAAACCCATGGGCAAGGCCGAGCGCCACGTGCCGGCCGAGTTTTCCATGATGCGGCGCAATGACAAGGCCTTCACTCCGATACCGGGCCCGGATGGATACGCACCGCAGACCGGCTTCCTGCATGGCTTCCCTGCCGCCCGCAACCCGGATACCGGCGAGACCTGGCTGGTGCACTGCCCCGGCGCTTTCGCTTTCGGCCGCGAAGCGGACATCAATAGCGGTGGCTCCGAGTTCTATATCGTTATCGGCGGCCCGCAGCGCTACCTGGATCGCAACACCACGGTGTTCGGGCGCGTGCTGGAAGGCATGGAGGTCGTGCAAAAACTCCAGCGTGGACATCAGGCCATGGGCATGCTCGAAAACCCCGCGGCCAACGAAATTCTGTCCCTGCGTGTCGCCGCCGACCTGCCGGCGAAAGAACAACAGCCCATTGAGATTCTCAGAACCGATTCAGCAAGCTTCGCCGACCTGGTAGCGGCGCGCCGGCACCGGCCCGAAGACTGGTTCGTGGCGCGGCCGGATTATGTCGACGTTTGCTCGGTAGGGGTTCCTTCCCGGCGCGGCGACGATTGATCGGGCAGCGCGGGGGGAATCTCCATCCGGCGTATCGAGCCCATGCTTCGCGTGTTCGCCGCTTTTGCGGCGGATCAAGCGCTCGTCCGCGGCAGAGCGCCCCGACAACGGGTGCACCGCGGCGTGTACGAACCCGGCTCTGGTGTCTGGCGGTAGCGTAAACCCCTGAGGTGGCGGCGCGGCTTTGATACCGGTCTTGATAAATTCAGTAATGGTCTCAGCGCCAGGTATTGCTATCATCCCGCAGCTGGAACACGCCGTAGCGCTGCTCCATACTCTTTTGATTTATTGGATAGACAGGCAGTATCGCCCATGTTGGAAAAGCTCAGTAAGCTACTCGATGTCGAGGAACTGGACAGTAATCTGTTCCGCAGCCGGCAGCACGTGGAAAATTACCGCAAAATCCTGTTCGGCGGGCAGGTCCTGGGCCAGGCACTGACGGCCGCCACCCGCACAGTGGAAGGCCGCCTGCCCCACTCACTGCACGCCTATTTCCTCCGCCCGGGCAGTAGCGAGATGCCGGTAATCTACGATGTGGACCCCATCCGCGATGGCGGCAGCTTCACCACCCGGCGCGTCGTGGCCAAACAGAAGGGACGCGCGATCTTCAATATGTCCGCCTCCTTCCAGATTGCCGAGTCCGGCTTCGACCACCAGTGCGATATGCCGTCTGGCGATATCCCACCCCCGGAGTCGCTCAAGAATACCCAGCAGCTGGCCGAGGATGCCGGGCAGCAGGGCATGGCCCGCGACCAGCAGCGCTATATGATCGACCTGCGCCCGGTAGACCCGCAGAGCTACTTCGACCGCGGCGTGCGCGAGCCCCGCTGTATGGTGTGGATGCGCGCCGAGGGCGAAATGTCCGACGACCCGCTGGAACACCGCTGCGCCCTGTCCTATGCCTCGGATATGGTCTTGCTATCCACCGCACTGCAGCCGCACCCCACCACCATCTTCGACCCGCACCTGATGCCGGCGAGCCTGGACCACGCCATGTGGTTCCACCGGGATTTCCGCTTCGACGACTGGCTGCTGTATGTCACCGACAGCCCGTCCGCCAGCGGCGCCCGCGGCTTCTGTCGCGGCCAGCTGTATACCCGCGACGGCGTGCTGGTGGCCTCCACCACCCAGGAAGGGCTGATCCGAAAGATTTAGCAATTTTAGTGAAATCAATGGTTTACAGCCGGAATTTCGCTGCTATAATGCGCCCCACTTCTGCAGAGAAGCACACAAATCGGTGAGTAGCGCAGCCTGGTAGCGCACTTCCTTCGGGAGGAAGGGGTCGGAGGTTCGAATCCTCTCTCACCGACCAAATTCTGAAAAAACCCCGCATCTGCGGGGTTTTTTTATGCCTGCTCCCCCGCCATCGGCAAATTCTCGCTGCGTATCTCTCACAGCCTGCAGCGGGCCTCGCATTACCTGCATATCAACCTCGGCCTGACAACGCTCTCCCCTATAGTGCGCACTCGTCGTCAGTTCGATTTCGACGCCCATCTATGATCCGCGCGTTAGTCCAGGCCAAGGCTTGAATCCCCTGTCATGGCACCGTTAGTCTTGCGCGGTGTCCAAGTGTCTCCATTCAGTGGAATTGAAGTATCTATGTTGCGACTGCTCATTACCCTACTCGCCCTGGCGCTCCCCCTGAGCGCCCTGGCAGACACCTACGACCTGCTCTACCGCGCCCGACTGCAGCCGGATTCCGGTACCGCCAGAGTGGAGATTCAGCTCAGCGGCGACAAGCTGCCGCGCAAGCTGACCCTCGACCTGTCATCCGGGCGCTACGCGGATCTCCACAGCGACCAGAAGCTGGAGCACAACGGCGAGAAAGTGACCTGGTTCCCCAAGGGGCCGGAGGCCTCACTCAGCTACCAGTTCACCATCGACGAAAAGAAAGGCAGCGGCCACTACGACTCCCGGATCACCAAAGACTGGGCCATTCTGCGCAGCGACAAGCTGATCCCCCCGATGTCTGTCGTTGCCAACCGCCACATTCACTCCCGCGCCGAGCTCGTGCTCGACCTGCCCAAGGGCTGGTCCTCCGCTCTGCCCTACCGGGAAATCAGTGACCAGCGCTACAAGCTGGTAGACCCGGGCCGCCGCTTCATCCGCCCCAAGGGCTGGATGATCGCCGGGCGAATCGGCAGCCGCCAGGATGAGATTGATGGTATCAATGTCACTGTGGCGGCACCGCTGGGAGAGAATATCCACCGCCAGGACACCCTCGCGTTCCTGAGCTATAACCTGCCGGACCTGAAAAAGGTATTCCCGAACTTCCCCCGGCGGCTGCTGGTGGTCAGCGCCGGCGATCCGATGTGGCGCGGCGGCCTCTCGGGCACCCGCTCACTGTTTATGCACGCAGACCGACCGATGATCAGTGGCAACCGCACCAGTAGCATCATCCACGAGCTGGTCCATGTGGCCACCGGTATCCACGGCGACAAACACAGCGACTGGATTGTCGAAGGGCTGGCGGAGTATTACGCACTGGAAATCACGCGACGCAGCGGCGGCATTGGTGAAAAGCGTTATAAGGAGGCCATGGATGACCTGGCCAAGTGGGGCCGCGAAGCCCCCACACTGCTGCGCAAGCGCTCATCCGGCCCGATCACCGCCCGCGCGGTGGGTGTGATGCGGGAAGTGGATCGGGAAATCCGCCAATCCAGCGGTGGCAAGGCCAGCCTCGACGACGTGGCCCGCGCCCTGGCCGAGGATCGCGGCGAAGTCAGCCTCGCCAAGTTCCGCCACCTGGCCGAACAGGCCGCCGGCGGCCCGGTACCCGCGCTGCAGCTGGAGCGACTCAGTAAACCGGAGAAATAACGCGGCTGGGCAAAAGACAGGCAAAAAAAAGCCCTGACGACGGGGGGGGGAGAGCGTCAGGGCCAAGACCATTAGGAGTGAAACTTGGAGGATTCATCCTTACTACACAGCGGGCGAGTACCTAGCGGAGCGCCCTACCGGCGGTAACAAACACGTTTGGGGGAAACCGTGTTAGCCAGTTAAAAGAAGTATTGAACAAGGCTGAAAAATTGCCACCGACAGGTGCCGAACACCTTAGATCAATTGGAAATAGTCAATTCAGCAATAAGCCCAAAAGTTATTAAAAGCTTCGCGCTTGTACCAAAACCAATCAACAATTCCCCACATGGCGCCATAAGGCACTTTTCCCCATCAGGGGCCAGTTACCTGAAACCAGCGCTTGACTAATCCGCCGCAGTCCATAGAATAGCGCCTTCTCACACGCCGGACGGCGCGTAAGTATAAGAAAACGCTAGGATTTTTCGTTCCATTCGGATAGAATCCGCGACGTTTTCAGGTCCACGCAAGTAGGCCACTAAAGAATGCCGGTGACATCGAACCGGCGGAGCGAAAGCTCTAAATTTGATGTTATGGCCAGGTGGCAGAGTGATCATGCAGTGAACTGCAACTCCAGCGCCCGAGGCCAATAAAGAGGGCCGGTGACATCGAACCGGCGGAGCGAAAGCTCTGAATTTGATGTTATGGCTAGGTGGCAGAGTGGTCATGCAGCGGACTGCAACTCCGTGTACGCCGGTTCGATTCCGACCCTAGCCTCCATTTCCCCCTCGCCCGCTTACCCCTGTGGAGCGCGGCGATCCGCGAGGCCCCGATTCAGATTCAGGCGCGCCTCGCACACCTCCCCCGCCCGGGTGGTGGAATTGGTAGACACAAGGGATTTAAAATCCCTCGGCTTCTGGCCGTGCGGGTTCAAGTCCCGCCCCGGGCACCAACACCTACCCACACAAAACCCTCCCGAAAATTTTCGCGGCCAGCAATTCTACGCTCCGATTGTTACCCCTGGCACAAACACCCTTCCCGCAGGAATATTTCTGTCGAAATAAAACAGCCTGCAAGCGCCCAGCGAAAATACTTCACCCCAAAATGCAAAAACCCGCCGTAGCGGGTTTTAAAAAATTTGCACAGCTCCCAACGCCGTTAAGCGCCGGACTGCTCGTCACTCATCAATGTCGGCCAGGCGGCGCGCAGGTACAGCACCATGGTCCAGAGGGTCAGCGCGGCGGCGATATACAGCAGCACATAGCCGATGGTCTCCATCACCGGATACTCGCGTACATCGAAGGCCAGCAACACGATGATCGCGGCCATCTGTGCGGTGGTCTTGATCTTGCCGATATAGGACACCGCCACACTGCTGCGCTTGCCCAGCTCGGCCATCCACTCGCGCAGCGCAGACACGGCGATTTCGCGGCCGATAATCACGGCAGCGGCAATGGTGAACCAGGGATTCTTGTGCAGGCCCACCAGCAACACCAGTGCGACAGCGACCATCAGTTTGTCGGCCACCGGATCGAGAAAGGCACCAAAAGGCGTCGTCTGATTGAGCTTGCGCGCCAGATAGCCGTCCAACCAGTCGGTGGCGGCGGCAGCGGCGAAGATCACCGCAGAGGCCAGGTAGCTCCATTTGTAGGGAAGGTAAAACACCAGCACGAATACCGGTATCAGTGCCACGCGGAGCAGAGTCAGTTGATTGGCGAGTGTCATGCTGTTCCCTGTACTTAAGGTGCGCGTAACTTATCAAGCCACCGCGAAAAATAAAACGCCAAAAGCCGACTGAAACGTAAAATTTTGTTGATTGGCGACAGTTCCCGACTATTCGCTGTGCAGTGCCGAGTATATATCCTGAGCCAGCTTTTGGCTGACGCCTTCAACCCCGGCGATCTCGCTCACGGAGGCGCGGCGAATCTCCTGCAGGCCGCCGAAGTGGCGCAGCAGCGCGCGGCGCCGCGCCGGGCCGACGCCGGCAATCCCCTCGAGCGGCGATTCGCGCCGCTTCTTGTCGCGGCGCTGGCGGTGCCCGGTAATGGCAAAGCGATGCGCCTCGTCGCGCACCTGCTGAATCAGGTGCAGGGCCGGCGAATCGGCGGACATTACCAGTTCTTTGTTACTGGCTACTACATGCAGCGTCTCGAAGCCCGCCTTGCGGGTGGTGCCCTTGGCCACCCCGACAATCTGCACACCCACCACGCCCAGTTCGTTGAGCGCCTCCACCGCCTGGCGCACCTGGCCTTTGCCGCCGTCAATCAGCAGAATATTGGGGAACTTGCCCTCACCGCTGGACAGCCGCGTATAGCGGCGCTTCAGCGCCTGCGCCATGGCCGCGTAATCATCGCCGGCCTGGATATTGTCGATGTTGAAACGGCGGTAGTCGGATTTCACTGCGCCACCGGTATCAAACACCACGCAGGAGGCCACGGTGGCCTCACCGCTGGAGTGGCTGATATCGAAGCACTCCAGGCGCTCCGGCAGCTGCTCCAGCTCCAGCGCCTCCTGCAGCGCCTCAAAACGGCCCTGTAGTTTCTGCTGTGCGGCGGTGCGGCTGTTCAGGTTCTGCTCCGCCGCCTGTTGCGCCATGCTCACCCAGGTGGCGCGGTTGCCGCGCAGCCGGTGGACGATAGACACCTCGCGACCACCCTGCTCTTTCAGTGCCGTCTGCAGCAGCTCGGCATCATCGACCGGTTGCGAGGTGAGAATTTCCCGCGGCACTTCGCGCTGGCTGCCCAGGTAAAACTGCGGGATAAAGGCGGACAGCAACTCCGCGCTGCCGAGCCCCAGGCGTTCGTCCGGGAAGTAGCTGCGGCTGCCGAGGATACGTCCCTGGCGGATAAACAGGATGTGCACGCAGCAGGCACCGCCGACACTGGCCACGCCGAGTACATCCACATCGCCACTGCCGCGCTCGGCCACCTGGTCTGCCTGCAGCCGGCGCAGCGCGGAAATCTGGTCGCGCAGGCGCGCGGCCTTCTCGAATTCCAGCGCGCGGGAGGCGCGGTCCATCTCATCGGCCAGCTCGCGGATGATGGAATCGCTCTTACCGCTCAGGAACATCTCCGCGTGGCGCACGTCCTGGTGGTAATCCGCCTCGCTGATAAAGTCGACACAGGGCGCCGTACAGCGCTGGATCTGGTACTGCAGGCAGGGGCGCGAGCGATTGCGGAAGACACTGTCTTCGCAGGAGCGAATGCGAAACGTCTTCTGCAAAAAGTTCAGACTGTCGCGCACCGACGACGCGCTCGGGAATGGGCCGAAGTACTGCCCTTTTTTTCTTTTCGCGCCACGGTGCAGGGCAATGCGCGGAAAAGTGTCGCGGCTGGACAAGAAAATATAGGGGTAGCCCTTGTCGTCCCGCAGCATGATGTTATACGGCGGGCGCTGCGACTTGATCAGGCTCTGCTCCAGCACCAGGGCCTCGGTCTCGCTGCGGGTGACCGTTACCTCAATGGTTTCGATGCGCTGCACCAGCGCCATGGTTTTGGCAGTCAGGCCCGAGGCGCGAAAATAACTGGAGAGCCGGTTGCGCAGATTCTTCGCTTTGCCGACATACAGAATACGCCCTTCCGCGTCGAACATCTGGTAGACGCCGGGCTTGCGGGTGACGGTTGGCAGGAAGCGTTTGCTGTCGAACATCTGGCGGTAAATTCGGGGGGATATGATCGCGGCCTATGGCCGCTCCTAGAGCGCTGCTACCGCGCTTCTAACGCGTAACGCGCTTCGACAGGCCGCCGTATTATACGGCGGCCTCCGGATCCAACAGCTGGTATTTCACCGCGAGCAAAGTCAGCTCCACATCGCTGTGAATTTTCAGCTTATCGAAAATCCGGTAGCGGTAACTGTTGACCGTCTTCGGGCTCACAGAAAGGGTATCGGCAATTTCCGCCACCTTACTGCCCCTGACGATTTTTTCAGCGATCTGCAGCTCGCGCGCGGAGAGATCGTCAAACGGTGAAGCTTTCGTCGCCTTGCCATTGACGTTGCGCATCGCCATGCGGGTAGCGACCACGCTGCTGATGTAAACATCGCCCGCCACGACGGTATGGATCGCCTTGACCATTTCCTCGAGCGTCGCGCCCTTGGTCAGGTAACCCAGTGCACCGGCGCCCATCAGGCGTTCGGTAAACAGGTCGTCATCCAGTGCGCTGACCACGATGACCCTCGCCTGGGGATAGCGGGACAACAGCTTGCGGGTGGCTTCCAGCCCACCCATTCCCGGCATTTTGACGTCCATCAGGATGACGTCGACTTCCGACTCTCGTGCGAACGCGAGCGCCTCTTCGCCGCTGTTGGCCTCACCCACAACTTTGATACCGGCGACGTCACTCAGCATGCGCGAAATTCCCATGCGCACCAGGTCGTGATCGTCCACCACTAAGACCTTGATCAAATTAGCCCCAACTACGGATATTGCAGTGCCTGCGTCGCTGAGCTTCCACGTCGCTCGCCCGCTAGCAGTTCTTGTTATTGCCCGGCAAGGTCTCAAAGTACCTTACAAAGTTCCATCCACAGAGCCTCTTTGCAACATACCAGACAAACCCGTGGGTGCAAAGCTGGAGAGCCCCGGTTCAGGCTATCGGATTGGCATAAGAAACCCGTTTTTAGACATAGATAATATTCCGGTAGGTCAGACTGATCCGCTGGCCCAGCGGACGTGCACTTTTGGCGACACCGTGCAACCAGTGATGCTGTACTGCGCCGGACGTCAGCAGCAGCGAGCCGGCCGGCAGATCCAGCGGAACCCGACCACCGCCGCCGCGGCGTTTGAACGCCAGCCGCCGCTGCTGCCCCAGGCTGATCGTCGCCACCACCGGATGCGGCCCCAGTTCGCGTTCGTTATCCGCGTGCCAGCCCATACTGTCGGCCCCACCGCGGTAGTGATTGACCAGCACCGAATTGAACGGGAAACCGGCATGATTGAGGCGGTCACGGAGCTGTGCCAGCGCGCCTGTCCACGGCCGCGGCTGCTGTTCCAACCCCGACCAGCGGTACACCGCCTCGGCATCGCCGACAAACGCGTGGCGGCGTGGAATCGGGTGCTCGCGGCCAAACAGCCGCAGGCGTGGTTGCTCCCAGGGCAAGCGCCGCAGGCAGTCATCGAACAGCTGCTGCGCCTCCCGCACCGACAGCCAGCCGCGAATCAGCAGCGCGTGGCCGGGGGACAGGTCCGGCCACTCGGCATCCGGGTAATCGGCGGCCAGAGCAATGGCGCGAGTTTGGAAGGTCAGCTCATTCAATGTTCAGTGGGTGCGCCGCGCGCACCGCCGGTTCGGATGATGCGCTCGGCGCACCTTATGGGTAGTAACGGGGTTCAGGCTCCAGCGTGACACCGAATTTGGTACGGATATCGGCAGCGATGTCGGCGGCGAGGCCAGTCACCTGCGCGCCTGTGCCGCGACCGGGATTGACCAGCACCAGAGCCTGGCGATCGTGGACGCCGACGGCATCGCGGCGCAGGCCGCGCCAGCCAGCGCGGTCGATCAGCCAGCCGGCGGCGAGCTTCCACTGATCGCCGGCGGCGAAGGCCACCAGGTCTGGGTGCTCCGCCTTCAGGCGCCGGTAGCAGTCGTCGTCCACCAGCGGGTTTTTGAAGAAGCTGCCGGTGTTGGGAATCTTGGCCGGATCGGGCAGTTTGCTGTTGCGGATCGCAATCACCGCCCGTGCGACTTCCGCCGGGGTCAGCGGGTCACTGCCCCGATGGTGCTGCTCCACATACTGGCGCAGTGCCGGGTATTCGGTGTGGGCGCGCCACTCTTCCGGGAGCTGCAGGCGCACCCGGGTAATGATGTACTCGTCGCGAACGCTGCGTTTGAACACGCTGTCGCGGTAACCGAAGGCGCAGTCGGCGGCGCTGAATTCGCGCAGCTCCCCGGTGGCAATATGCACCGCCTGCAGATCGCAAAAAGTGTCCCGCAGCTCAACACCATAAGCGCCGATATTCTGAATCGGCGCGGCGCCGATACGGCCGGGTATCAACGCCAGGTTTTCCAGGCCACCGAGACCGCGCTCGACCGTGTGCATTACCAGTTGGTGCCAATTCTCACCGGCAGCGGCGCTGACGCGGGTGGCACCATCGATCTTTTCCAGGGTCAGGCTGCGCAGTTCCAGGAGGATGACCAGCCCCGGGTAATCGCCGGTCAGCACGACATTGCTGCCGCCGCCCAGCGGCAGGATCGGCAGCTTGTGCTGGCGCGCATAGACCAGCGCCTCGCGCAGATCGTCGAGGTTTTCCACCCGCGCGAAGTGTGCCGCGCACGCAGCGATCGCCATGGTATTCAACGGCTGCAGGTCGACGTTGCGCTCTATTCCGCTCAACGGCTTACTCCCGCTGTCACGCCAGTAACTCGCGCATGCGCTGCAAGTCCTGCTCGGTGTCTACGCCACCGGGCACTTCCGCGGCCGCATCGGCGACATGGATGCTTTCGTCGTGGTAGAGAAAGCGCAATTGCTCCAGGCTCTCTATCGCCTCGAGCGGCGCCATCGGCCAGGAGACGAATTGATTCAGCAGCGCCACCCGATACGCGTAGATCCCAATATGGCGGCGCGGCACCAGGCCCGCGGGCAGTACCGTGGCCTCAACCGCGAAGGCATCGCGCGGCCAGGGTATCGGCGCGCGGGAAAAATAGCGCGCGAGGCCCGATTCCGCCGCCACCACCTTGACGATATTCGGGTTGCGGAAATCTTCCAGCGTGTGAATCGGCTCCGCCAGCGTGGCCACACCGGCCCCGGGGTTGGCGGCCAGGTTGGCCGCGACCTGGTCGATCACCTGTGGCGGAATCAGCGGTTCGTCACCCTGGACATTGACCAGGATGCGGTCGTCGCCAAGCCCCAGATTGGCCGCCACTTCCTGCAAGCGGTCGGTGCCGGAGGCATGCTCGGCAGAAGTCATTACCACTTCGCCGCCGAAACCCTGCACCGCTTCCGCCACGCGCATATCGTCAGTGGCCACAATGACCCGCTCGGCACGGCTCTGCTGCGCGCGCTCGTACACCCGCTGCACCATCGGGCGGCCGGCAATATCTGCCAGCGGCTTGCCCGGCAGGCGGCTGGAGGCATAGCGGGCCGGAATAATTACGTCGAAAGAAAGCGCGTTGGTCATGATGGGGAAAACGTCTGCAGGTGTTGATGAACTTTTTGATAAAACAGGTCCGGCAGTTGCGCGCGCACTTCCAGCGCCCACCAGTGGCTCTGCCAGAAATCACGGCACTTGACCGCATCCTTCATGGTCATGATCACCGGCGTCTCGCCGTCGAAATGCAATTCCTGCGCACTGAACTGGTGATGGTCGGCGAAAGCCTGCTCGGTAACACGATAACCGAGCTGATGCAGCTCGCGGAAAAAACGCTGCGGATTGCCGATGGCGGCGACACCGTGCACCGGCCCCGGCTCGGGGCCGGACGTGAGTTTGAGTGTGGAGGTCTGGTCCAGGTTGAACTGGTGCCACGCAGACGGCTGCAGGGTCATGGTGTACTGCAGCGCGTCGCCGCACTGCGCACGCACGTGCGCTTCCGGTTCGCCATTGGCGACCACCAGATCGACGCTGTTCAGGCGATCCAGCGGCTCCCGCAGCGGGCCGCGCGGCAGTAGCTTGCCGTTGCCGAGCCCGCGCTGGCCGTCGACCACACAGATCTCCATGCTGCGCCAGAGCTGGTAGTGCTGCAAGCCATCGTCGGCCAGGATCACGTCACAGTTGTGGTAATCGATCAGTGCCCGCGCCGCCTCGGCGCGGTGCGGGGACACCATCACCGGCAGACCGGTCAGCAGGTGCAGCATCAGCGGCTCGTCGCCGGATTCCAGCGGGTGCGACTGCGCGGTGACCTGATACGGATACTGCTTGGCGCGACCGCCGTAACCGCGGCTGACAATCCCCGGGGTCCGGCCGCGTTCGCTCAACCAGCGCGCCAGCTCCGCCACCAGCGGCGTCTTGCCGGCGCCACCGACGGTGATATTACCCACCACGATCACCGGCACCGGCAGCGGCGCCGGCGGGTTGTCGCGGCTGGCATCGCGCCGCCGCTGGCTCACCGCGCCGTAGAGCGCCGACAGCGGTGCCAGCAGTGGCAGAGAGCTATCGCGCCCTTCAGACGGATACCAGCGTTTATTAAACCAGTCTTCCAGTGACATCCCGTATTCCTACCCGGATTGCTGTTGCAGCAGGGTCGCGTAACGACCACCCTGCTCGACCAACTGCGCGTGGGTGCCGCTCTCGACGATGCGCCCCTGATCCATTACCAGGATACAGTCGGCGTTTTCAATGGTACTGAGGCGGTGCGCAATCACAAAGGTAGTGCGATCACGCATCACCTCGGCCAGCGCCGCCTGGATATGCCGCTCGGATTCGTTGTCCAGCGCCGAGGTGGCCTCGTCGAGAATCAGCAGCGGCGAATCTTTCAGCAGCGCGCGGGCAATGGCGAGGCGCTGGCGCTGGCCGCCGGAGAGCATCTGCGCGTTGTCGCCCAGCACCGTGTCCAGCCCCCGCGGCAATTCGCCGACGAAATCGCTGGCGTGTGCCAGTGCCATCGCGCGCTCCACGGCTTCGCGGCTGGCGCCTTCCAGTTCGCCGTATGCGATGTTGCGGTAGACGGTATCGTTAAACAACACGATGTTCTGCGACACCATGCTGATCTGCCGGCGCAGATCCGCCAGTGACAGCTCGGCGATATCCGCACCATCGAGCAGGATGCGCCCGCTGGTAGGCTGGTAGAAACGTGCGAGCAGGCTCACCAGCGTACTCTTGCCGGAACCGGAAGCGCCGACCAGCGCCACCGTCTGCCCCGGCACCACGGAAAAATTGATATCGGTGAGCACCGCCGGTGCGGATTCGTCGTAGCGGAAACCAAGCTGCTCGAAAGTCACCGCACCGCGCACCGGCTGCGGCAGCGCAGCGTGGCCATTGTCGGGCTCCACCGGCGCGTCGAACACTTCGAAAATACTCTCTGCGGCGGCAATACCCTTCTGGATATCCGCAAACACTTCCGACAGGCTGCGCACCGGCTTGGCCAGCGAGGCGGCGGCACCGATATAGGCAGCAAAAACACCGGCGGTCATGGATTCCACCATGCCCGGCGCCAGCGCCAGCCACACAATGGTCGCTGTGGACAGGCCGACGAGGATCTGGATCACGGAAACACTGGCATTGTTCGCCACCACCAGCTTCATAAACTGCTGGCGGTTGTCGTCGCTGGCCTTGGCAAAGCGTGCATTTTCGTACGTCTGACCACCGTACATGCGCACCACCTGGTAGCCGTTGATCGCCTCCTGGGTAACGTGGGTTACGTCTCCCATGGTGTTCTGGATGCGGTGGCTCAATTTGCGGAAACGCTTGCCAACGATACGTACGATAAACGCGATCAGCGGCGCAAACAGGAAAAACGTCAGCGTCAGTTTCCAGTTCACCAGCAACAGGTATATCAGCAGGCCAATGGTGGTGAAGGATTCGCGGATCAGTACCTTGACCGCCTTGGTGATGGAATTCGTTACCTGCTCCACATTGTAAGAAACCTTGGAGATCAGGTAAGCGCCGGTATAGCGATCGAAATAGGCACTGGGCAGCTCGCCAATTTTGACGAACAGCTGGCTGCGCAGCTCGTGAATCACCGCGCGCGCGACATAGGCGAGACTGTAGCTGCCGATAAAATTGCCGCAAGCACGCAAGGCGATGATGATCAACATCGCCAGCGGAATCATCCAGCGCGCAGTGGCCTGGGGCATCATGCCGCCAGGGAAATGTGCGGCGACAATTTTGGCGAGAAAACCCCGGCTCTCCTGAATGCCGGCGCCGACCGCGTCGAGCAGCAGCTCGGTAACCGCAATCAGGCTGACGCCCATGGAGGAAAACAGCAGGAATCCGAATACCGCCAGGGCGAAGATCGACCAGTGCGGCAGTGCATAGCCCAGCAGGCGACGGTAGGTTGTTGCCCCGTCATGAGGAGTACTCGGGGGCGTGGCGGCTTTATCCATACGATATCTTACAGCGCGCCGGGCGGTCTCCCACCCGGCTGCGGGCACCGCCCTGCCCCTGCGGGGGAGAAGGCGCGCACCCGCTCGGTTAGTTCTCTTGCGGCTGCCGCGTAGTAATACTGAGGTGAACGAAACCCAGCTGACCGGCAGCATCCATGGCCCGCACCACAGCCTGGTGCTGGGCGGTGGCGTCGGCGGTTATGACCAGGGGGCGATTGTACTCGCCCGCGGAAACTTCCGACAGCGCCGATTTCAGGGTAGTCAGTTTTTTATTGATCAGCGCGCGGCCATCCACGGCGTAGGAACCGTCGGCGTTGATCAGGATCTCGACCGTCTTGGGCTGCGCATCGGCCTGGGTACCCGACGCTTCCGGCAGGTTCAGCTCCAGGTGGCTCTCCTTGGTAAAGGTGGTGGAGACCATAAAGAAGATCAGCAGCAGGAACACCACATCGATCAACGGTGTCAGGTTGACCCCGTCCTGCTCTCGGGTTTGGCGGCGGAATTGCATGGCTCGCCCTCGCTCAGACCGCTTCGATACGGCGATCGCTGTGCAGCGCATCCACCAGCTTGACCGCTTCCTGCTCCATGGTGACAACGATGCTGTCCACGCGGCGCTGGAAGTAGCGGTGCGCCATCAGCGCCGGAATGGCCACGGTCAGGCCCGCGGCAGTGGTGATCAGCGCCTGGCTGATACCACCGGCCAGCACACCGGCGTTGCCGGTGCCTTCCATCATGATGGCGGTAAATACCCGGATCATGCCCAGTACCGTACCCAACAGGCCAATCAGCGGTGCCACCGCGGCGATGGTGCCGAGAGCGCCAAGAAAACGCTCCATATCGTGCACCACCTGGCTGGCGGCTTCTTCAATGCTGTCTTTCATCACGTCGCGGCCATGGCGGGAATTGGAAAGGCCGGCGGCAAAAATCCGCCCCAGCGCACTGGAATCGCGCAGCTCTTTCAACTTCTCGCCACTGATCTGGTTGTTTTTTAGCCACCCCCAGACGTCGCCCAACAGCGTGCGCGGCGCAATCTTGCGCGGATTCAGGGTCCAGAAGCGCTCGATACAGATAGCGATTACGGCGACAGAACAAAGCAGGATTGGCAGCATCAGCCAACCGCCGGATTTTATTATTTCAAACACTTGTGTAATCCCAGACTGCGGAAAATCGGCCTGTGACTCTACCACAGCCGCGGCCAGCGGCTAAGACCCCGACGGGCGTCTTTTTCATTGGTGTGATGGGAACGGCAAAACGCGCGCACCGTTGCCGCACAAAAAAAGCCGGCGCTGGGCCGGCTTTTTTTGTTTGGCTGCGGGCGCGCAGTTTATCGCGCACCTGCGGCGGTCAGTGTCCCGGACGTTCGGGACGCTCCGGCTTCTCCGGGCGCTCAATCTTTTCCGGACGCTCCGGACGCTCCATCTTCTCCGGACGCTCGGCGCGCTCCATTTTTTCCGGACGCTGGGCTTTGGCCATCTGTTCGGGGCGGTCAGCCTTGTCCATTTTGTGCGCATGCTCGGGCATGCTGCGCTCAGCGCGGTCGGCCTGGTGCTTGGCCTTGGCCGTTTCGGCGCGCTCCGGGCGGTTGGAATGGATGCCGCTCATCAGCTCGCCCAGGTTGAAGCCCAGCTCGTGCGCAATCTGGCCCCAGCCCATGCCCTCTTCCTGGCGCAGATACAGCACCTGGTTGATGGACTCTTCCGCCGTCATGCCAGTCTCGCCTTCCAGCGCCTTGGCCGCGCTGTCTTCAGCCAGTTTTTGCGCCAGCGCCAGGGTAATCACGACGTTGCCGTTACCCATGCCGGTGCTGCCATCGCTGACTTCACCTTCCACATCGGCCATATCGCCACCGTCGGTTTCGGTCGTGGCATCACCCTGATCGGTGGTGTCGGCCGTATCGCCAGTGGTGTCGGTCGCGTCGCCGGTGGTATCAGCGGTGTCATCTTCCGGTGCCTGATAGTGAATGGAGCCGTCGCGCAGACCTTGCACGGTGGCCTCTGCATCGGCATCGCTGCCGAGAAAATCGCTGAAGAAGCCGGCGATCTTGCCAGTCGGCACGTCGGACACCGTTTCCACTACCTCGGTATCCGCGGTGTCGGTGGTCGGCACTTCATCGTCCGCCCAGGCGAGCGAACCCGCCATGACGCCTGCCAGCACCAGCGGCAACAGTCTCATCTTGTAAGGAATGCTCATCTATTTTTCTCCTGTGTAAAAATCAATTTCCGGGCCGGTAGCTGACCTGGAAGCCTACCCCCTGATCCGGGCTGCCATCGGCAAGGCCCAGATACGCGTAAAGCATGCCGCTCCACTGCTGGCTGAACTTGTGGTTCAGGTAGCCGAACAGCTCGGTGGACGGATCGCTGGTGTCGCTGGTGGCCTGCTGGTAATCCAGCGACATGCCCACACTGCTCTGGTCGTTCAGGCGGTAACCGCTGCCGACAGAGGTGTACCAGACGTCCTTGATTTCCTGGGCGGGCAGATCGCCCTTGAACTTGCGCGCCAGCGTCACGTAAGGCGTGAAGTCACCCATCGCGGTAAAGGCTTCCGCCTGCAGGGTGTAATCCGTCTGGCCGGTACCGAGGCCCTTGTCTTCGTCTGCGGTCGGGACCTTGAACTTGCCGGTCAGGTCAAAGAACCAGCGCTCCGCAACCGGCTCCAGGCTGTAGGTACCGGACAGCCACAGATCGCCGACGCCGGATTCGCTGTAAGTGCTGGTTTGAGTGGTGGTAGTTCCGCCACCCATGCCGCCGCCGTTGTTGCCGCGACCATTGCCGTTGCCATTGCCGACAACCACGCCACCGTCACCGCCGGGAATCACACCGCCGGGGCCGTCTATCTGCACCCACGGCAGCGAGGCCTTGAAGGTCCACTGGTCCGACGGCGAGTAGCTGACGGTAAACGGGGTGCTGACAATATCGGTACTGGCGCTGTCGCCGTAGTCACCACTGCTGATATCGGTACCGAGCGTGTATTTCCATTCGTCGGCAATTGCGCCGTGGCAGGCGAGCCCCCCGGCCATGGAAAGAATCACACTCCCGAGTACTTTTTTATTCATGCATTACACCTAGCATTTTTCTTCAAAAAATTTTTATGACTTTATCAGAAGCCAATTCCTGCATTGCGACCGGCTCCTCAGTTCCAAGTTCCGCCCCGGTCAAATTGCGCAAAAGCGGATCGGCGACACATTCCCTGGCGGCCTGGTCTGCGGTTCCAGCAAACCGAATCAGGGCAGAACAGAATCACCGCGCAGCCCACCAGGGCGCTACGGAACCATCGCGCAACCAGAATGCGCCCGAATCCCGCGCCCGGCGGATTTCCACCGGCGCGCCGTTGCCTGTCCAGCTCAGCGACACGGCGCCGGTTACCGCCGTGTTGAAAATTTGTGCACCTTCCCGCCGGTAGCGGGCCACCACCTCCGCGTGCGGATGGCCAAAGTGGTGGCGAAAGCCCGCACTGAAAATCACAACGCGCGGCTGCGCCCAGTCCACAAACGCCTGCGAAGACGAACTGCGCGAACCATGGTGCGGCGCGATCAGCACATCCACCGGCGCAAATCCGGGGTTGGCGGCAACAATCTGCCGCTCCGAGGCGCGGGAAATATCTCCGCTGAGCAACACCCGAACCCCGCGCCAGCGCAACAGCGCCACACAACTGTGATCATTCTCCTCACCGGAGACCTGCGCCGTCGGCGGCCACAGCCACTGCAGGTGCAGGCGACCCAGGTCTTCCTGCGCTCCTGCCCGGCAGATTGCCGCGGGCCGGTGCAGCTGCCGGTGCAAGCGCCCTGCGAGAGCGCCCGGCGCCACGATTCGATCCAGCGGCAGCGACTGCGCCAGACCGTTCAGGCCGCCGGCGTGATCCAGGTCGGCATGGCTGATGACCACCGCGTCCACTCCGCGTTCGCCCTCACCCAGCAGGAAGGGAGCCACGATCGATCGCCCCGCGCTCCAGCCGGTCGGCGAGCGCGGCCCGGTGTCGTAAACCAGCCGGTAGCCGGGGGTCCGCACCGCGACCGCCAGGCCCTGCCCGACATCCAGCGCCGTTACCTGCAACCGCGCGTCGCGCCCGGCGCCGGTCCCCAGCCAGGACAGCAGCGGCACTACCACCAGCATCAGCCAGCCGAGGGGCCGCCCGGGGACACCGCGCGGCAGGATTACCAGTAACACGCAGCCGGCGGCCAAAAGGATCCCGCCAATTCCCAACGGCAGTCCCAGTGGCTGCCAGCCATGGGCCCAATCCTGCGCCCGGGCGAACACGGACATCATCAGATCCAACTGCCCGCCGGCGAAACCGAGCAGCGGCTGCCCCAGCGGCGTCGCCAGCAGCAGCGCACCGAGCAGGATCGCCGGCAGGATTACCAACCCCATCCACGGAATCGCCACCAGATTGACCAGGACCCCGCCGCCGCTGAACCCGGAAAAAAAGAACAGCGACGGCAGCAGCAGCGCGACGAAGATGGCCCACTGGCTGCTGATCAGAGCGCCGAGATGCGCGCCCAGCCGCGATCGCGCCGAAGGCCGCACGGGCGGGCGCCAACTGAAACGCAACAGGAGTGCCCCCACCGCCGCAAACGACAGCCAGAAGCCCGCGCCATAAAAGGCGAGCGGCTGCAGCGTCAGCACCAGCGCCAGCGCGAGGGAAATGGCCAGCGCCGGGGCAACCCGCCGGCGCCACTGCCAGGCCAGCAGCAGTACCCAGACCATAACCAGCGCCCGCCGGGCGGATAGCGGCGCACCGGCCAGCAGCGTGTAGGCCCCACTGCCGAGCAGCGCAGCGACCGTCGGCAGCCAGGTGGGCGCGCGCCCGCTGAGCATGCCGCAAAATCGCGCCAGGTAGCCGCCGATCAGCAGCAGGAAGCCACTGACCAACCCCACGTGCAGACCGGAAATCGCCAGCAGGTGTGCAGTCCCCGTCTGGCGCAGCATCTGCTGGTCGGCCCGCGTCAGGCCGCTGCGGTCTCCCAATAACAGCGCACTCAGCAGCTCCGGCCGCCGCGGTTGTTCGGCGAGGGCATCGCGCAGCCGCTGGCGCAGCGCCAGCAGCCCCCGCCCCGCCGCGAGCCGGCGCGGTTCGGCGTCCCGCGGCCGGACGTAGCCGGTCGCGTAGATACCGCGGCGCAGCAGCCAGCCCTCGAAATCGAAAGTATGCGGATTGACGCTACCGCGGGGACGCTTGAGGCGCACCGGCAGCTGCCAGCGGCTGCCTGCGCGCAGCTGCGCGCGGATTGCCGCGGGGGCGTCGTACCAGGTGAGAATGAGACGCTGGCCGCGCAGCGCCGGCGACCCGGCCGCAGACCCGGCCGCAGACCCGGCCCGGTCCGGCACCGGCTGCGCCAGAACCCGTGCGGTGAAGCGGATATTGGTCTCGCGGCCCTCGCCGCCGAATGCCGCCGGAGCGCGGCGCACCTGAGGCAGCGAAACCACCTCCAGCGGCAACACCAGGTCGGCACCGTGCAGTGCCAGCGGCAGACGCTGGTCGAGCGCACGCAGATCCTGCCACAGCCCCCAGGTCGCGCCGCAGCAGGCCGCGACCACAAAGAAGACCAGAGCACGACGCACGGGCAGAAGCACCACCGTGGCCAGCAGCGCACCCGTGGCAGCCAGTAACACCGCCGGTGCAGGCAGGTGCGGCAGGCTGCCCACCGCAACCAGGCCCAGTATGTAACCCCACAACAGCCACAATGGCGAGCCGCCGGCCCGCGCCACCGCCGCCAGCGTGGCCGGGGCACGGCTTGCGCTGCCCGAGCGAGGGAGATCGATACGCTTCCCGGCGACTGGCTCCATAGTGGTTCACTTCCTGTGTAAAGGTGCCCGGCGGCCCCCGGTTCTTGTGCCAGATCGCAGCCCACCCTGTAAAGCCAAACGGTCTGCCACTGCCCCGAAAGTGCCCCGCCCAGCTGCCCCACCTGTCTGTTTGAGCACCAACCAGTCACATTTTTTTAAAAAAAATGCCATGTTTAACCTTTTTGTAATATTCAAACCGCAGAATTCGCACCAACTCGAGGGGGGGCCAGATTCGGACTCAGCAAGGTCGCCTCTCAGTCATAACCAAAAACCTGTGCGAGATGACCGATGAAAAAGACTGCTATTTCCCTGGCTATTGCTGCAATGATCCCGGCCTTCGCCAGCGCCGAATCCTCTCCGATTAACTTCTACGGTAAGGCCAACCTCGACTTCCAGTCGGCCGACGAGGGCGACGGCGCCAACACCGACCTGAAGAGCAACGCCTCACGCCTCGGCGTCAAGGGCGAGCTGCCGTTCGACAATGGCATCAAGGGTATCTACAAGATGGAATACCAGGTTGCTATCGACGGCGAATCCTCCGAGACCTTCAAGCAGCGCAACATCTACGCTGGCCTGGAAGGCGGTTTCGGCCAGGTGATCGGCGGTAAGTTCGACACCCCGATGAAGGTATCCCAGAACAAGGTCGACCTGTTCAACGACCTCGAAGGCGATATCGGCAGCCTGCTGACCAACAGCGACAACCGTGTTGGCAACGAGGTGCAGTACACCACTCCGTCTTTCGGCGGCTTCAAGGTATCTGCGGCCTATATCAGCAACCGTGACGAAGTGATCGGCACCGACCCCTTCGGTAACGACATCACCCGCGACAACGGCACCTCCGTCGCTCTGTCTTACGACAACAACGGCGTTTACCTGGCTTACGCCCACGACCAGGGTGTTGAAGCCAACGACTTTAATGTTGACCGCCTGGTAGCCCAGTACAACATCGGCCCGGTTCAGGTCGGCGGTCTGTACGAAGAGCAGGAGCAAGCGGACGGCAGCACCCAGGACGGCTGGATGACTTCCGTGGCCTACAAGATCAACCAGTGGACCGCCAAGGCCCAGTACGGCCAGTCCGACATGAAAGAGCTCGACGGCGAAACTTACAGCCTGGGCCTGGACTACAAACTCACCAGCGCCGCCAAGGTCTTCGCGTTCTACACCGACGAGACTGCAGCGAACGACTACTCGCGCAACTACGTGGGTGTGGGTACCGAGTTCAAGTTCTAAGAACGGAACTCAACCTGCAAAAAGAAAGGCGGCTTCGGCCGCCTTTTTTTGTATCTCGCTCAAATCACCAATAAATCCATAAACTCATCAACCGGCATCGCCATCAACCGTTCGGCATCCGCGCACAACGCAACAATGTCCTCACAGCGCCGCCCCGGAAATCGTGTCGCCAGGTTGGCCCTGAACTTCTGCTGCAGCAACGGAATCCCCTCTGCCCGACGGCGCCGGTGCCCGACCGGGTACTCCACTGCCACGTTGTCGGTCGCTGAACCATCGGTAAAAAACACCTGCACCGCATTGGCAATGGAACGCTTGTCC
The DNA here is from genome assembly GCF_039696035.1 of Microbulbifer sp. SAOS-129_SWC. Taxonomy (GTDB): domain Bacteria; phylum Pseudomonadota; class Gammaproteobacteria; order Pseudomonadales; family Cellvibrionaceae; genus Microbulbifer. The sequence continues at coordinate 2,078,822 of NZ_CP155567.1, read as the reverse complement.
GGCTCCAGATATTCGGCCGAATAGCGCTTGTCTTCCACCACTTCCATTTTCTCGCGCAACCGGTCTATCTCCGGGTGTGCCGCGTGGAAATCGTCCTCGTAATGCTCGGCCACCAGGTTGCCAAACAGCAGCGGCACCGCCGTCATATATTGCAGGCAGTGATCCCGATCCGCCGCGTTGGCCAGCGGGCCCCGCTTGGAAATGATGCGGATGGCCGACTCGTGGGTGGTGATCACCACCCGATCGATTTCGTCGATGCGGTCTTTTACCTGCGGGTGCAGCGCCACCGCCGCCTCGCAGGCGGTCTGCGCGTGAAATTCCGCCGGATACGAGATTTTGAACAGGATATTCTCCATCACATAGCTGCCGTACGGCCGCGGGAACTGAAACTGGCGCTCCGCTTCCGGCTTCCGTTGCAGGTCCGCGTTGGTTACGCTGAAACAGACATCGTAGAACCCCCACTGCTTCGCCGTCAGGGCCGCGGGAATGCCCATCTCCCCGCGCATGGCGATATCCGCAAGGCGCACGCCGCGGGAAGTGGCGTCCCCCGCAGCCCAGGACTTGCGCGAGCCGGCGTTGGGCGCGTGGCGATAGGTGCGCAGCGCGCTGCCATCCACCCACGCGTGGGAAATCGCCGCCAGCAGCTGCTCGCGGCTGGCGCCTTTCAGTTTTGCCGCCACCGCCGTGGACGCCACCCGCACCAGCAGCACATGATCGAGCCCCACGCGGTTAAAACTGTTCTGCAGCGCCAGCACGCCCTGGATCTCGTGGGCGCGGATCATGCCGTCGAGCACATCGCGCATCGTCAATGGCGCCCTGCCCTGCGCACTCTGTTTCTGCGCCAGGTAATCCGCCACCGCCAGGATCGCCCCCAGATTGTCTGACGGATGGCCCCACTCCGCCGCCAGCCAGGTGTCGTTGTAGTCCAGCCAGCGGACAATACAACCGATATCCCAGGCCGCCGTGACCGGATCCAGGCGCAGCTGCGTCCCCGGCACCCGCGCACCATGCGGCACCACTGTCCCCTCGACGATCGGCCCCAGATGCTTGGTGCACTCGGGAAAACGCAGCGCCAGCAGACCGCAACCGAGGGTATCCATCAGACAAAAGCGCGCCGTGTCCCAGGCTTCGGCGGACGCTATTTCGTAATCCAGCACATAGTCGGCGATATCCTGGATCACCCGATCGTAATCCGGGCGGATATTCTCGTCGGCATTGCTACCCATATTGGCACCCATATCGGAACCTCCCAATGAACCATCGCGAGGATGTGAACATTGAGAGCATAGATAACCGGCACCACGGTACCAACCCCGCGTTCCGCTACGGAAACGGAAATATGCGCAGTGCCTTTTGCCCCTGCGAGCAATACCTTGACCTCCCGCTGCATTGCCGACATTCTGGCATCAGTCTCCCTCCCGGATTTCCGCCCCCGGAAATCGGGCGGGGGAATCAAGGTATAATCGTCACCCCTCAAGGAAGAAGCCGCATGAATTCCAATAACATCTATTCTGCTCCAGCAGCGGAGCTCGAACAGGAAGCCAACCCGAAGGCCGGCACCGGGCTAAAGGCTATTGCGATACTGCTGTCCCTGCCAATTTGCCTGCTTAACTTCAGCATTCAATTTTCCAAACTGGGGATTGCCGGGGGGATTGGTGGAGCCTTCGGGTCAATCATTCCGGCATTGGTGGTTGTGGCATTGCTGCAAATTTTCAAAAGGTTCCGCAACTCAAAATCCCGCTGGAAAATATTTGCCTGGTCACAGGTAGTTTTTCTGGTGGGCACGATCAATTCCCTGTATCTGTCGACCCTGGGCCAGTGAAATCAACGTAGACGGTGTTTTTTTGCGCGCAGCGGCATGCCGCCACCTCTTGAACATCCCGGACTCAAGGCGTTTCCCTTGCGCAACAGGCTATATAGAAGCGCATGGGAAAACGCGCAGCGTTCCGGGTGCTCACCAAAAATCTGACGCAAACTTCAGCCTCCAGCAGCCACCGGGGTGATATTGTGTCTGGCCCAAAAAAATCGGCACCCCCCAATACGAGAAGACGGTCATTTCGACGCCAGCCATAGCGAAGCCGTCAATCCAGCTAGCACACCACGCCGCTGTCGTCGGGCGCCCTTTATTCGTAAAAGAGTTTTGATTAAAAACTCAAATCATTTAGCGGAATACAAAATGGCCTTTATAGATATCCCTGACGTAAACCCCTATTGCAGGTTTTTCAGCAATGGCCCAACGAAACAGCTCATATTCTCCTCTCACGGCATCTGGAGCCCAAAGAGCGACGGAATGACGCGGGTCAACTACACCTACCATTGGTATTCACAACCCACAGAACCGCTCTATCATTCTGAGTACCTCAATAAATTGCCCTCGATGGGCCATGCCGAGCCGATTGACACCCTTGGCCCGGGTAGCGGATCAGTTGCCAACACGTTATTCGTCCCCCTGGACCAACAACTCTTTATGCTTACCGCCAGGGCCTTCCAGAATCAGGTGAGAACGACCAATCCCCTGGGCTTATCTCTGTTAGCGTTTCACGGCAGCAACACCGTTCGCGCAATGAACCTGCACTTGCTCGACAAACAATTATTGCCAGCCCTGAAGTACCCGGTGAACCGACCCGTGCATATGATTGTATGCCGCTCCCTGCAGATGAAAGCGGTAACACCGGTTGTGAGGAAAAATGTTACGGTAATCGGCCCCGCATTAACTCCGTTTAACAGCATAACCAACGACATGCTATAAGCGCACGAAAATCCTGGGATACCTGCAAAGTGACCGGACACATCAATAAATGCCGGCTCCCGGGATCGATTTACATATACCATGCAGGATAAACGGAAGATTTTTACCGAAAATTAATTTTTCGGAGCACAGTGTCCCCGAACCAGATCGCCCGCTCCCGGAGGAGAGCGAACTGCCCTGCGCGACAAACGCAGCTGCCGCAGGTATTCCGCGACATTATTCTTTCTGTGGTCAGACAAACAGTATGATCGGGAAAGGAGCACAGCATGAGAATGCTACTCAACATCAAGATTCCGCATCATAAGTTCAATGCCGCGGTCAGGGATGGTTCGGTGGCGGCAAAGATGAATGCGATAGTGGAAGCAAGTAAACCGGAGGCGGTTTACTACACCGAACAGCATGGCCGCCGCTCGGCAATTCTCGTCGTCGATCTCGCCGACCCATCCGCCATCCCCGCATTGGTGGAACCGTGGTTTCTGCTATTTGAGGCCGATGTCGAGATCCGCACCGTGATGACGCCCGAGGATCTCAAACGCGGCGGGTTGGACGAACTGGGCAAGAAATGGAGCTGATTGGCCGACATTGCTATAACTCCGGCACTGTTTTGTGCCGGGGTTATAACGCAGAGTACAGAGCCCCCCTATATCTACCCCTGTTGCTGTCGCGCGCCGCGCGCCGCGTGCAGCTTCTTGTAGCTCTCGATCAGGCGCAGGTGCCGATCCAGGCCTTCCAGCTGCGTATTGGTCGGCGTCAGGCCGTGGAAGCGTACGCTGCCCTCCACTGAAGCCACCACTGCCTCCATGGTTTCGTCGCCGAACATGCGCCGCAGGTTGCCGATAAAGTCGTCCAGTTCCAGCGCATCGTCGAGCGCAATTTCCAGCACCGCCTGTACCGCCTGGTAGAAGAGCCCGCGCTCGACGGTGTTGTCGTTGTACTGCAGGAAGGCCTCCACCAGTTCCAGCGCTTCGTCGTGGCGCTGCAGCGCGAGGCAGATCAGTAGTTTCAGCTCCAGCACTGTCAGCTGGCCCCAGACGGTGTTCTCATCGAACTCGACCCCGATCAGCGTGATGATGGTCTCGTAGTTGTCGATCTGGCTCTCTTCCAGGCGCTCGAGCAAATCCTCCAGCGCGTCGTCGTCGAGCGCGTGCAGGTTGAGAATATCCTCGCGGAAGTCGAGCGCCTTATTGGTGTTGTCCCAGATCAGGTCCTCCACCGGGTACACCTCGGAATAGCCCGGCACCAGGATCCGGCAGGCCGGCGCGCCGAGATCCTCGTAGGTGGCCACGTAGACCTCCTTGCCCATTTCCTCGAGGATCTTGAACAGGCGCGTGGCCTCGGTGTCGTTGCTGTCGTGGTGATTGCCGGAGAAATCCCATTCCACGAACTCGTAGTCGGATCTGGCGCTGAAGAAGCGCCACGACACCACACCGGTGGAATCGATAAAGTGCTCGACAAAGTTCTGCGGCTCGGTCACCGCCAGGCTGTTGAAAGTCGGCGGCGGCACATCGTTCAGGCCCTCGAAGCTGCGGCCCTGCATCAGCTCGGTGAGGCTGCGCTCCAGCGCCACGTGGAAGCTCGGATGCGCGCCGAAGGAGGCGAACACGCCGCCGGTGCGCGGGTTCATCAGTGTTACGCACATCACCGGAAACTGCCCGCCGAGGGACGCATCCTTGACCAGGATGGGGAAGCCCTGTTCTTCCAGCGCCTCGATTCCCGCAAGGATATCCGGGTATCTGGCCAGCACTTCGCGCGGCACGTCCGGCAGCGCGATTTCCTGCTCCAGAATCTGCTTTTTCACTGCCCGCTCGAAGATCTCCGACAGACACTGCACCTCCGCTTCGGCCAGGGTGTTGCCGGCACTCATGCCGTTGCTGAGGAACAGGTTCTCGATCAGGTTCGACGGAAAATATACCGTCTCGCCATCGGACTGGCGCACAAACGGCAGCGAGCAGATACCGCGATCGGCGCGGCCGGAGTTGGTATCGATCAGGTTGGAGCCCGCCAGCTCGCCGTCCGGGTTGTAGATGGCCATGCAGTAGTCATCGAGGATGCCTTGCGGCAGGCCGTCGTCCGGCCCCGGTACAAACCACTGTTCGTTCGGGTAGTGCACGAAGTCACTGTTGGCGATCTCCTCGCCGAAGTACTGGTCGTTGTAGAAGAAGTTGCAGTTCAGCCGCTCGATAAACTCGCCCAGTGCCGAGCACAGCGCGCTCTCCTTGGTGGCACCCTTGCCGTTGGTAAAGCACATGGGCGAGGCCGCATCGCGGATATGCAGCGACCACACATGCGGCACGATATTGCGCCAGGAGGCGATCTCGATCTTCATGCCCAGATCCGCGAGGATCTTCGTCATATTGGCGATGGTCTGCTCCAGCGGCAGGTCCTTGCCCTCGATGAAGGTGCGGTGCGCCGCGTCCGGTTCCACCATCAGCAGCGCCTGGGCATCCTCGGCCAGGTTCTCCACCGTCTCGATCTGGAACTCGGGCCCGGTCTGCACCACCTTCTTGACCGTGCAGCGGTCGATCGAGCGCAGAATGCCCTGGCGATCCTTGTCGGAGATGTCCTCCGGCAGCTCCACCTGGATCTTGAAGATCTGGTTGTAGCGATTTTCCGGGTCGACGATATTGTTCTGCGACAGGCGGATATTGTGCGTGGGAATATCGCGCGCCTTGCAGTAAACACGCACAAAGTAGGCCGCACACAGCGCCGAGGACGCCAGGAAGTAATCGAACGGACTCGGGGCCGAGCCGTCACCCTTGTAACGGATCGGCTGATCGGTGATGACCGTAAAGTCATCAAACTTGGCTTCGAGTCGCAGGTTATCGAGGAAGTTGACGTTGATTTCCATGGGGGAACTACCGGGCGTGGAGAATTTGGTGAGCCTTGAGCGGCGGCATTATCCAGTTTTTGGGCGGGCCCGTCTCGGTGATTTGGCAGATAGCGGTTGCGGGCCCGGAGACTTACCGTGCGCTCCCGGCCATTGCCCCGGCAACACGCTGCCAGAATGAAGCCCCATTCAAAATAGCTGCCTCAGAGCCACCGCCTGGCCTCGGCGATGACCGTCTGCACCCGCTGCGGCACCCGCTTGCCGCGCCGACTGCCGAGATACAGGGTTTCGTTCACCGGCCGCGCAAGCCGATGAGCCCTGATCTGGCCGGGCTCGGGAAAAGCCTCCACGGCGTATGCCGGTAACACGGTAAATCCCAATCCCATACTGACCGGCGCCAGGATCAGGCTGATCTGGTTCGAGAACCCCCTGGTCCTGAACATGCCGCTGTGCTCAAACTGCGGATAGTTGGCGCCCAACAATAGCCGGGCATGATGGGCGCCATCGGGATGATCGATAAACCCCAGTTCCAGCAACGTCTCCCAGGCGGGGTTGGCAACGGCTGCCGGGGTGACTAACAGCAACTCTTCGGTGGCAACCGGCTGGCAGCTCACCTCCTCGCGGGTTGCAGCACTGGTCATAAAGCCGATATCGACTCGGTTATCGGCAATCGCGTTCTCCACGTCGGTATTGGGTGCGAATCGATAGTCGATCACCAGCTCCGGATGCTGCTTCTGCAGCGCCAGGAGGTGCGGATACAACCTGAGCCCCACGCTCCCGGGGGACATGACCCGCACCAGCCCCCCGTAGGGAGGATCCTCCCCTACCCGCTGCTCCAGATTCGCAAGTGCCTGAAGAACCGCACGCCCCTCATCGTAGAGCCGCTCGCCGGCATCCGTCAGCGTGAACTGTTTGCCTTCCCGCACCAGCAGGGCAATACCGATCTGGTTCTCCAGTTTTCGCACCTGCTGGCTCACCCCGGACTGGGTCATATGCAGTTTTTCGGCCGTACGGGTGAAATGGCCCACTTCAACCAGCGTGCAAAAGGTAGCTAACCAGGTGGTATTCACCATAACAAAATGTACTCATTTACATTTTAAATGATCATTTTACGTAATTATCTATGCTTTGTAATCTGCGCCAACGATCAAATCAGGAGCAACGTAAATGAGTAACGTCTACCCGCGCACCTTCTCGCATATCGGTATTTCGGTTCCCGACCTCGAAAAGGCTGTCGCCTTCTACACCGAGGTCATGGGCTGGTACCTGATAATGGCGCCGACCGATATCGAGGAGGATGACAGCGCCATTGGTGTCATGTGCACCGACGTATTCGGGCCAGGCTGGGGCAGCTTCCGCATCGCCCACCTGTCCACCGGTGACCGGATTGGTGTAGAAATATTCCAGTTCAACAACCAGGAGAATCCGGACAACAACTTTGAGTACTGGAAAACCGGGATTTTCCACTTCTGCGTACAGGACCCGAATGTGGAAGAGCTGGCAGAACGCATCGTGGCCGCCGGCGGCAAGAAACGCATGGAAAAACCGCGCTACTACTACCCGGGAGAAAAGCCGTATCGGATGATCTATATGGAAGACCCGTTTGGCAATATTCTCGAGCTGTACAGCCACAGCTACGAATTGATCTATAGCGCCGGCGCATACTAGGATTGGCGGCGCCACACCCCTGGACGGAGCAGGATATGACATCACCGTGGGATAGCAGGCCCAGAAATGACCGGTTCGACGCTGAAGCGGGTGAACCGGCCATGCAAGCCGTGGTCACCGCCGGCAACGGCGACTACGACGTGCTGGAATGCCGCGAGGTCAAAAGGCCCACGCCCGGAGAGGGCGAAGTCCTGCTGCAGGTGCTCGCGGCGGGGGTCAACAACACCGACATCAATACCCGTGTCGGCTGGTACTCATCCTCCGTCACCACCGGCACCGACGCAACCAGCACATCCGGCCAGATGGCAGACGGAGGCTGGAACGAGGAAACCCCCTTCCCGTTTATCCAGGGCACCGATTGCTGCGGCCGCATTGTGGCCGCAGGCAGGAATGTGGACCCCGGCAACATCGGTGCGCGGGTACTGGTGCGTTCCTGCATGCGCAAGGCCGGCTTCCAGTCGATGGACAGCATCTGGATGGGTTCGGATTTCGATGGCGCCTTTGCGCAGTTCGTCACGGTTCCCGCCAGCGAGGTATTCCCCATTCACTGTGACTGGACGGATGCAGAACTGGCAACCATCCCCTGCGCCTATGCAACCGCTGAGAACATGCTCTACCGCAGCGGGCTCGCGCGCGGCGAACATGTGCTGATCATGGGCGCTTCCGGCGGGGTCGGCTCCGCGGCAGTCCAGCTGGCCAAACTGCGCGGCGCCACGGTTACCGCGGTAGCGTCGGCAGCCAAATCCCAACAGGTGCTCGCCATCGGCGCCGATCGGGTCATCGACCGCAATGAAAAACTCCCGCAGCACCTCGGGGAGGAAAGTGTGGATGTGGTCGTCGACAATGTTGCCGGCAACACCTTCCCCGATATGCTGGCGGTGCTGAAACGCGGCGGGCGCTACGTATCCTCCGGGGCTATCGGCGGCCCCATGGTGTCACTGGATATGCGCACCCTGTACCTGAAAGATATCACCCTGATCGGCTGCACCACTTGGGATGAACCGGTGTTCCCCAACCTCATTACCTATATAGAAAATGGCCAGCTCAAACCGCTGGTGGCAAAGGTATTTCCCCTCGAACAAATCGCCGCGGCCCAGCGCGAATTCCTGCAGAAGAAGCACGTAGGGAACTTCGTGCTGATACCACCGAGCGAGTAGCGTCAGCTTATTACTCCCAAACGGACTGACGTCAACTTCGAGGCGGAGGGAATCAGCGAATCTGACGCTGATTTCCGCCGGGTAAAAGTGGGCGCGGAGACTTCGGCATTTACAGGGGCTGGGCGGAGACATTACTCCGCAATTGGCAGGCTTAGTCTAGACTGACTCACATCCCCTATCAGGAACCGCCATGCACTCCGTACGCGACGCCCCAACGGAGAAAAGCTTAGCAAACATAATTCACACGGCTATTTGTTTCCCGTTAATGGCGGGATATAAGTGATCGCAAGAAATACCAAGAGGCAACTGAATAAAGCACCAACCGAGAAAACACCAAATCTTCCCCCCAACCAAAACCACTCCACGCCGGCAGTGTAGATCCAAACTACAACAGAAATTGTTGGAGCAGCTATTGTCGCTGCCAGAAATCTACTACTCCGCAAGCGCTCTTGTTTTTTAGGTCGAAGCTTTGCGAATTTGTATAAGTCCAAGTGAGCTTCGCGAATATATTTCGATGACTTTAACAGTGTATAAATATTAAGGAGCGGCCCGCCGACCAATAAAGCGACCACCATAACCTGGCCTTTAGATTTTGGTTCAGCTTGAATGGCTTCCAGAATCACCCCCCAGATCCCAGAGCGCGAAGAATTTACCACGGAAATGAAAATCATATCGACAATCAGTAGTGCCAACCACAGCGACCAACAGTAGCTCCACCACCGGACAAGCAGACGCTTAAAGTACATATTGAAATATTGTCAATATTTTGGATAGATTAAGGTCGGATCAAATTATCATTTATCCAGAGAAACCACCATTAGCAATTGCAATGGCAACATATCCAGCAGCGCCCTTTCATAAGCCTCACCCGCCGTATCCGGTCATTTCCAGATAGCCCGCGCCGGCAGCACTGCCAGTGACGGTAACAGGCCCCTCCCAGTAGCGCAAAGCACCCGGATTCCAGTAGTCGCCGGGCCAGGAACGGATTTCGAGATCCAGGTCCGCTGTCGGCACCTGCAGTTGCCAGGCCGCCGGCACCTTGCCAAAACGGCTGTCGCGGTTCTCGATCGGCGTGAGGGTGAATTCCCCGGCATCCAGTGTGCGCGCAGTGCCATCGGCGGCAACCAGGGTGCCCGAGTAAAAGTCTTCCGCACCGCGCACGCGGAACAGCATCAGGTAGCGGCCGTCGTCGAGGTGCAGCGCCATCCAGTCCCAGCCCTGTTGCTCCGGCTGCAGGTACTGGCTGCTCCATTCGCGGTCAAACCAGCCCTGCCCGCTCACCTCGAAGCGTTTGCCGCCGACCAACACCTCGCCGGTGATCGTCGGCAGCGGATAACTGAAATACATCGAGCCGCCGCCATTGGCGGACTTGGCGCTGAAGCCGCGATCGCCGTTCAGCACCACCGTGCGGCTGGGCCGAATCTGCAGATGGCAACTGAACGCGTCCGTCTCCAGATCCAGTTTCCAAGAGTCCTGTTCACCACTGGCCAATTGCCAGTTGTCGATCCAGGCCGCGAACGGCTGCGCGGTGACCCCGGCCTCGCCGGTGCCGCCGCGCGCCACGCGACTGGCAAAGCGGTGCTCGTCGGGGCGGCTCAGGGCCGCATGGGCCAGCCAGATTTCATTGCGCTGCCAGCCGGGTTGCGCATTTTTGTACGGGCCGGGCCGCACGCCCTGGCGGAACAGCGTCCACTGCACGCCGAAGCGCTGGCCGTCGACGCTGTGCAGGTTGGCGGTGAGGTACCACCACTCGAGGCGGTAGCGCGGGTGTGCGCCCATATCCTGCGGCAGGTGCACGGCCATTCCCGGCGCGGCCTGCTGGAAACCTGCGGGCGGATCGTGCAGCGCCGCAAACGAAGAGGATTCGCGATCCTCCTCCTGCGAGCAGCTGGCAAGTAATAGAAGCAGGATCAGCGCCCAAGCGCGGCTGGCTACAGTATTTCTTCTATTCATTTTTCAGCGTCTCCAGCCGCACCGGGTTACCCACCAGCGCGCCGACAAAGGCGCCGATCAGCAGGCACGCCAGCCATACCTGCAGCCAGAATCCGGGGTAGAGGTGCAGCGGCAGCGCCCAGCCGAAGGCCGCGGGATTGACCCGCGCCACCAGCACCCAGCCGAGGAAAATCCCGAGCGGCGTCGCCAGCAGCGCCAGCAGGCCGGTCACCAGCATACTGTGCGCGATCAGCCGCCGGCGCAGGCGCGGCCGCTGCACGCCGTACACATACAGCAGCGTATAGCTGCCCTGCCGCAGGCGGAAAATCACCAGTCCCATCAGCGCCAGCGCTGTGCCGGCCAGGGCCAGCGTCAGGGTGTTGAGCAGCCGGGTCATGCGGAAAGTGCGTTCGAAAGCCGCGTTGGCGGCCCGCTTCAGCCCCGCCTGGTCGCGCAGGCGGCTGCCGGCCAGCCACGGATACCGCGCCGGCCACTGCCGCCAGCGGATTTTATTCGGCGCCGGCGCCCCCAGTACAAAAGTCGTATAACGATCGGGCAGCGCATCCGGCAGCGCGGTGAGAGGCAGCAGCAGTTCGCCCTCGGGGCGGCCATAGTCGGCGTAGATACCGACCACGATGCGCGACAGCGGTTCTGATCCGACGCGCATCTGCACCCGGTCGCCCAGCGCCAGCGACTGGCGACGGGCCAGTTGCTCGTTGATCATGACCCCGCCTTTTGCCAGCGCTGCCCAATGCGCCGGCACCGCGGCGAGAAACGGCCAGCCCTGCAACAACGGCGACGCCGGGTCGACCGCCAGCAGGTCCACCGGCACCGAGTTCGAGAGCGCGCGACCGCGCACCATCGGCAATACCGCTGTCACCCCGGGCAACTGCTGCAAACGCCCGGCCATGGCCGCCGCATCCACCGGGCGGCCGGGATCCAGATAGAGATCCCCCTGCAGGCGCTGGTCGAGCCAGCGCGCAAAGGTGGATTCAAACCCGGTGACCATCGCCTGCACGCCGATGGCGGTGGCAATAGCAAACGCCAGCGCGGTCAGCGGCAGTTGCAGCAGCCGGCACAACGCGCGCATTTCGGAACAGGACCACTCCAGCAGTGGTTGCCGGCAGTGGCCCTCGGCCCGCGCCAGCAGCCGGTTCAGCACTTCCGGCAGCAGCAGACCGGCGCCGATCAGGCACCCCATGGTGGCGGCGAAGATCAGCCACAGCGGGCCGGCCAGCAGCAGCGCGATCAGCGACACCGCCACCACCAGCAGCGCCATCCACCAGCGCCAACCGCCCTTTTCCTGTGGCCCACGTTGTGTCCCGCCGACCTGCTCGCCCCGCAGCAGTAACAGATCGGCGCAGGCCCAGCCGACCACCACCACCAGGATCAGCACCATGCCCAGCCAGGTCTCCGCGCCCGGCGCGCTGCCGGCCACCGACTCGACACTGAACAGGCCTTTGAGAGTACCGCGAAAGCCCGCCGCCATCGCCGCTGCGAGACGCGCGCCCAGCCAGATCCCCACCGTGCCGCCGACCAGCGCCACCAGCAAGACCTCGACAATCAGCGCCCCCCGCAGCCGTGCGCGCCGGACGCCGAAGCGCTGCAGAATTTCCAGGCTGCGGCGCCGCTGTTCCAGCGCGAAACGGTAGACACTGCGCACCAGCAGCGCCGCCACCAGCAGTGCCAGCGCCCCCAGTGCATTGAGGCTGAGCAGAAAGGCGTTCACCAGCGGATCCGCCTGCACGCCGTAATCGCGCACTTGTGCGCGGTAGCCCGCGGGCAGCGGCACGCGTTTTACCTCGGCCGCCGGCAACAGGATTTCCAGCTTCGCGCGCCCGGCCGGCGCCAGCACGGCGGCCACGGAGATATCGGTCAGCAGCTGCCCGCCCGCTAATCCGTCGACCGGCTGCAGCGGGTATTGCCCGCTAGCCGGCAGCGACAACTGTCGCCAGCGGGCCAGATCTGCGGCGCTGCCAAACAGGGCCGGATGATCAAACTCCGCGACCAGCTGCGCGACCGCCGCCGCAGCCTCATCCTCTTCGCCCGGCGGCGGGCGGTACTGGCGCAGACAGGCGGCGCTGAACGGATCGATGCCGACCACCGCGAGCGCATCGGCAGCGGTCAATTGCACCGTCAACTGCGGCGAGGCACACAGCCCCGCGCGGCGCAGGCGCGCGAAGTCGGCGGCCTCCAGTGCGCGGCCATCGACGCGCACCACACTCAACAGCGGCTCCAGCGCCGCGCGCGAGCGCGCCACGGATTTCTCCGCCGCGCCGGTCAGCGAACGAACACCGCTCCACAGCATCGCCGCACACACCAGGATCAGCAGCAGGCCGGCCAGCTGGCCGGGGTGGCGGCGGTAATGGCTCAGGAAGACGCTGCCGAGTCCCATGGGTGTAGGGCTCCTTCGCGCAATTCGAGAATCCGGTCGCAGCGCTGGGCCAGCTCCGGGTTATGGGTGACGATCAGCGCGCCCAGCCCGCGCTCGCGGATCGCCTCGAAGAACAGCGGCGCGACCCGTTGCGCCGTGGCGTAATCGAGGCTGCCGGTGGGCTCGTCGGCGAGCATCAGTTGCGGCTGCATCACGAAGGCGCAGGCCAGCGCGGCCCGCTGTCGCTGGCCACCGGAAAGCTGATCGGGATAGCGCTGCGCGGTGTCGGCAATACCCAGGCGCTCCAGCAGCGCCTCGCCGTCGTGCCGCTGCAGGCCGGCCAGGCCGGCGCGAAAGGCGATATTGCGGGTTACGGTCAGGGTGGGAATCAGGTTGCCGTCCTGGAACAGCGTGGCGATACGGGTGCGGCGCAGTTCGGCCCAGGCGTTGTCATCCAGCTCGGAATGCGCGCGGCCGAATACCCGCAGCAGGCCGGCGTCGGGCGCCAGCAGACCGTTGAGCAGGTTCAGCAGCGTACTCTTGCCCGAGCCCGAAGGCCCGATCACCGCCACCGCCTCGCCGCGGCGCAGCTCGAGGGACAACCCGCGCAGCACGCTGATCTGTTCGCGGCCGTTGTGGTAGGAGCGGCCGAGATCGCGCGCCTCAATCAGGGCGTCATGCATCGTTTGCCGGGGCCTGGCCGCGGCGCCTCAACGCCATAGTCATCGTGGTTTGTATTCCCGGGTTCAGGCGCGCGCGGTGGCGCTTTGTTCGAGCAGATCGACGAGTATTCTCTCGACATGACTGCCGCCAATACCGATGCGTGCGCCCCGGGACAGGGTGGCCAGCGTCTGCACCGAGTGCGGAAATTGCCCCGAGACATAATCGCTGAGCGCGGACACCAGTTTCAGCGAAGTATCCCGGTTCGGCCCTGCGGGCGTATCCGCAATCGCCTTCGCACAGCGCTCGAGCCCGGCCAGGTCCCCCGCCGAGGCATACAGCCCGGCCACATGCAGGGCGATAAACGGGTGCCCGATCATTCCCCACACGCGCTCGATATGCGCGAGCACATCGTCGCGCAGCGGAAGCGGCTGGCCGCTTTTCAGGTACTCGCGGAGCAGGAAGCCGCCGCAATCCGCCAGCGTCAGGATCGGGCCACAGGTCGTGGTGGCGGGCGCGCTGAATTCCAGGTAACGCCGCATCGCCGCGTCGCGCTCGCCCATCTGCCACTCATCCAGCGCGAGATGCCAGTGCACGTGCCCGAACATCTGCCCTGCGCGCGCAGTGTCCTCGTGCTTGGCGAGCCAGTCGCGCAACAGCGTTGCCGACTCTTCGGCCGCGCCTTCATCGTGCAGCAGATGGGCCAGCGCATGGATCGAGTAGAGTGCCTGCGGCCGCATCTGCAGCGCGCGCTCGATCAGCTGCCTGGCGCGCTGGTATTGGCCGGCTTCACTGGCGGCAAACCCCAGCCGCGCCAGGAAAGCCCAGTCGTCCCCCAATACGGATTCTGCGGCTTCGAAAATACCCAGAACGGTTTCCAGCTTGGTGGGCCCGCCGTAGAAAAACAGGGTGCCCGCCAGCTGGGACATCACCAACAGGTCGCCGGGGGTTTCGCGCAGATAGGCTTCGGCCTTTTCCCGGGTAGCGCCGGGTTCGTCTATCAGGCCGACCAGCACTTCCACATGCTCGCGCTCCCAATCGCTCGCCGTCAATGCCGCGCGTTGCGCCAGATCCCGGTAACCGGTGGCATCGGGCTCACCAACGTCATTGGCCACGTAATAGCGCGCCGCCGCCGCCAAGGCAAAGTTTTTGTCCAGTGCGAGCGCCCGATCGAGGGTTTCCGCCGCACCGGACTCCGACCCCAGAATCAGATCGAGCGCGTCGCCGTATAACTGCGCGGCCTGGTCAGATTCACTCGTTAGTGTTTTACCGGTGCGTTGTTCCAACATCCAGAATCCCTCGTCCATCCTCCGCGGCTGCCGAAGCAGCCGCAGATCCATTTCTTATCAGTAACGATCGCCAGTGACGCCCTGATTAATCAGGGATTCAAGCCGCGCCAACTGTTCGCCCGTTAACGCAACGTCCTGCGACGCCCAGTTTTCCTCCAGCCGCTCGATGCTGCGCGTACCGGGTATGGTGGCAAGGGAAAGGTCGCGCGACAGCAGCCACGCCAGCGCGACTTGCGCCGCGGTGACCCCGGTCTCTGCAGCGATTTCAGCCACCAGATCGGCCAGCTGGCTGTTCCGCGCGATGGCCTCCTCGGTAAAGCGCGGGTTTTCCAAACGCCAGTCGCCGGGTTGCAGATCGCTGCGCGAGCGGATGGCCCCGGTCAAAAAACCGCGACCCAGCGGGCTGTAGGCGACAAAGCCGATATTGAGCCGCTTGATGGTCGGCAGGATGGCGGCTTCGACATCCCGCGACCACAGGGAATACTCGGTCTGCAGCGCGCTGATAGGATGCACCGCGTGCGCGCGCTCGATGGTTTCCGGGTCCGCCTCGGACAAGCCGATATAGCGCACTTTGCCCGCCTGCACCAAATCGGCCATGGCAGACACGGTTTCTTCAATCGGCGTATCGGGATCGACGCGATGCTGGTAGTAGAGATCGATATAATCCGTGTTGAGACGCTTCAGTGAGGCATCACAGCTCGCCTTTACATAGTCCGCGCCCCCCTTGATCCCCTGCCAGCTGCCATCTTCAGCGCGGCTGATCCCGAATTTTGTCGCCAGGGTAATCTGGTCGCGGCGCCCTTTCAGCGCCTTGGACAGCAAAATTTCATTGGTAAACGGGCCATACATATCCGACGTGTCCCAGAAGGTGCAGCCGATGTTCGCCGCCCGGTCGAGAACCTGGAGATTCTGGCTTTCCGATGACGAGCCGTAAAAATCCGACATGCCCATGCAGCCCAGACCGATGGCAGGCACACGAAGGCCCTGAGAGCCAAGATTGACGTGTTTCATAGCGCTGATGCCCCTTTGCTGAATTCGTTGGGGAAATGTTCCGCGAACAGTATTGCGTGGTTAGAGTAAAACTGTTGCTGCCGCCCCGGCAACTGCGCAGGCCGCGGGTTCAGCAGGCACGTGCATCTAGTGCCGGGCGAACTCCAACCCTGGGCGCCGAAACACGGGCAATTGCGCGGAATTTCCACCGCGAGGATCTAAACGCTGACACGACGAATTTAAATAGTTGAAGGCGCAGATCAGTCAGCCACCGGTATCGGACCCTCGATCTGCCGCTCCTCCTTGCCGTTCAGTTTGGCGTCGTCACCGAGGTATTTCACCTGCGCGCCCAGTATCCTGCCGTTGAACCGGAAGGGTGCCTGATCGTAGTACTCGATCGACACCGGTGAGCCGAGATCGACACCGAAATCGAGCGCATCGTTGGCCGTAAATCCGAGCGGTGCACTGACGGGAACCCGACCGGATGCGACTTCCCTGCCATTGACTTTCAGTACCACCTTCAGCGGTCCGGCCGGCTTGCGTTCGACGTACTGCGTCTCCACTTCAATCTTCGTCTTGCCGACAGGCAGTTTATTTTGATCCTTGATGTGGGTGCGCTGAATTTCGAACAGATTGTATTCGTAGGACAGTACGCCGTCCTTCACATACAGCGCAAGCCCCCCGGAGAAACCGCCCAGCGCGTAGATCACGCCGTTCGCCTTGGCCGGCACATCCACATCAACGCTGACCACATTGTGTTTGTTACCAAGTGCCGGCGCCGCAAATTCAGGCATTCGTGTGATGGGGCCCGGCAAAGTCCAGGATGTGTAGGGCGGCGTCACCCTGAGTTAGGGGTGAAAGATGGGAATCCACATGCCGCCACCGACGGGCAGCCCCTTGTTGCGGGTGAGCTCGATTAAAAACAGATCCTTCAGGTCTGCGAGCTTCGCAGGCATCTTGCCGGCGAGATCGTCGGCCTGCGACCAGTCTTTGGTCAGGTCGTAGAGTTGCCAGCGGTCCTGGTCCGGCGTCCACTGGAGGATATTCTTGGGAGTCCCGGCAAGCCACGGCAGGCGCGGACCGACGGCAGAGGCCATCCAGCCATTGTGATAAATTCCGCGGCTGCCCATGATATCGAAATACTGGGTGGGCTTAGCCACTTTTGCGTCAGCATCATTGAAGGTGCCGGCAAAGCTGACCCCGTCGAAGATATCCTGCGGTATGCCGTTGACGACACGGGGAGGCGTAATACCGAGAATATCGTAGATGCTCGGCACCACGTCATTGACGTGCAGGAACTGGGAACGCGGTGTGGAATCGGGCTTGATTTTCGCAGGCCAGCGCACAGCCAGCGGATTGCGCGTGCCGCCAAAATAGGAGGCGAGGAGCTTGGTGCCCTGATAGGGCGAGCTGCCGGCCCAGGCCCAACCGGCGTGATACATGTTATCGGTCTTGGGCGAGCCCAGCACGTCGAGGCCACCCAGGCCATCCAGCGCTTTGATCTGCTGTTCGGTGGTCGTCGGAATACCATTCTGCGCCAGCAATTCGCTAATCGTGCCGTTCTGGCCTTCGGCCGATGCGCCGTTGTCGCCCCAGAGGTAGAAGATCAGCGTGTTCTCGCCGTAGCCAAGGCGGTCGATTTCATCGACGATACGCCCGACCTGCGCGTCCACATGTTCGGTAAAGCCGGCGAACACTTCCATCAGGCGGCGCTGGAACGGCTTCTGGTCTGCGGGGATTGAATCCCACGACGGCAAAGTCGCCGGCCGCGGCGTCAACTTGGCGCTCTGTGGGATCCAGCCCAGGCGCTTGGCGCGCTTGTAGACACGCTCGCGGTACTTGTCCCAGCCGTCATCAAATTTGCCCTTGTATTTATCCGCCCATTCTTTCGGCACCTGATGCGGACCGTGCGAGGCGCCACTGGCCCAATACATGAAGAACGGCTTGTCGGGCGCGAGGGCCTTGTGCTGATCCAGCCAGTGGATGGCGTCATCGGCGAGGTCTTCGCTCAGGTGATAATAATTGTGGCCTCCGGACGTCTTCGGATGCTCGACATAGGCCGTGTTGCGCACCAGCATCGGCTCGTACTGTGACGCTTCACCGGCGAGAAAGCCGTAAAAATACTGAAAGCCGTAGCCGCTCGGCCAATTGTCGAAGGGCCCAACGGCCGTCGTTTCATTGGCGGGCGTATTGTGCCACTTGCCCCAGGCCGCGGTGCTGTAGCCGTAGTCCTTGAGCACCTCCGCTACGGTCGCGCTGCTCTTCGGGATCATTCCCCTGTAGCCGTCCCAATCGTTCGCCAACTCGGTGATCTGGCCGTTGGCCACGCGATTGTGATTGCGACCGGTTAACAGTGCGGCCCGGGTTGGCGAGCACATTGCGGTGGTATGAAACCGGTTGTAGGAGATACCGTCCTGCGCGATTCTGCTCAATGTGGGTGTGTGGATCTCGCCGCCGTAGGTATCCGTCTGGCCGGGGCCGACATCATCGATAAGCACAATGAGAATATTGGGCGCATCCTTGGGCAGATGGCTCACCGCGGACAGCGGGCTGTAGGTCGAGTCCTGTATCGTCCGCGCCGCCGTGCTGCCGGAAGGCTTGGGCGGAAATGGCAGAATCTCCTGGGCAGCAACCGGAAGTGCAAACACCGCACCAAGGGTTATGGCTGCAAGAATCACACGCGCTTTCATGCATTTTCCTGGCGATTTTTTGTCGACGCCGCGTTCCGCACTTTGCCCGGCCTGAAAATCAACTGGCGAATGGCGGTCTTATCTGGCGTCAACGGACCGATATTCATCTACACCAGTTAGTCTATCGTAGGAGAAGTTGGCGGAAGGGAAGCAGGCGAAGGATATATAGAGCAAGCAGTGCCAGATTGTTCAATCGGGAAATTTTTCTGCCACTGTTTCTGTCACTTTTTTGCCACTGTTTCTGCCACCGAAAGTCTCACATGGACTCAATGCGCGCAGCATCTGGCACCCACAACCAAAAGGCGACAAGGTATGGACACTGGCAGAACCGGTACCGAAAATTCTGACGTATTGGTGCTGTTCGGTGTCACCGGCGACCTGGCGCACAAGATGATTTTTCCGGCGCTTTACGCCATGGCCAAACGCGGCATCCTCAAGGTGCCCGTGGTCGGCGTCGCCAGCTCTAAATGGAGCCTGGAGCAGTTGCGCCAGCGTGCCGAAGACAGCATCCGGTGCGCCGGCGAGGTCGACGACCCGGAGGCCCTGCAACAGTTACTCGACAGCCTGCGCTATGTCGCCGGCGACTATAACGATGCCAGTACCTTCACCGCACTCAAACAGGCCCTGAACGGCGCCCGGCGCCCCGTGCATTACCTTGCCATACCACCGGAACTGTTTGCGTGTGTGATCGAGGGTCTCGGACAGGTGGGACTCACCGAGCAGGCCCGCGTCATCATCGAGAAGCCATTTGGACGCGACCTCGCTTCCGCGCGCGAAATCAACCGCATTGCGTGCTCCCGGTTCCGGGAAGAGTCGATCTTTCGCATCGACCACTACCTGGGCAAGGAAGCGATCATGAACATTCTCTATTTCCGCTTCGCCAATTCGTTCCTGGAACCGATATGGAACCGCAATACCGTGGCCAGCGTGCAGATTACCCTCGCCGAGGATTTCGGTGTGGGGGGCCGCGGTGCCTATTACGAGACCGCCGGCTGCCTGCGCGACGTGGTGGAAAACCACCTGTTCCAGATTGTCGCCCTGCTGGCCATGGAACCGCCGGCCTATCAGGGCTATGGCGCCGTACATGCGGAGAAGGCCAAGGTGTTTCAGGCCATGCGCCCGCTAAAGGCGGATGACGTAGTGCGCGGCCAGTACAGCGGTTACCGCGAGGAACCCGGCGTGGCCAAAAATTCCGACGTGGAGACCTATTGCGCGGTGCGGCTGTTTATCGACTCGTGGCGCTGGCAGGGCGTGCCCTGGTATCTGCGTTCGGGCAAATGCCTCGCGGTATCGGGCGCAGAAATCCTGGTGGAACTGAAACCGCCGCCCCAGCGGCTGTTCGACGATTCGGCACCGGAGCATGGCCGCACCAACTATATCCGCTTCCAGCTCGCCCCCAAGGCCGCCATAGCCCTGGCGGCACGCGTCAAACGCGCCGGACACGAGTTTATCGGAGAGCAGCGGGAGCTATTTCTGCTGGACGAACACGCCGATGTGCAGGGGCCTTACGAACTGCTGATCACCGATGCCATGGCCGGCAACGGGGCGCTGTTCACACACGAAAACGCCATCGAGGCCGCCTGGGCCGTGCTAGACCCGGTGCTCGCTGAGCACCCGGCGGCCATTCCCTACCCGCCGGGCAGCTGGGGGCCGAAAGCAGCGGATGCACTGATCGCAGCGGACAGCTTCTGGCACAACCCGGTGGCAAAGCACTGAGCTCGCCGCCCGTTTAATAGCGCTCAATGAGCAGGCGTGTTGGCGGGTGACAGGACGGCAGGCTCACACGCCCACAATGCGCGCGCGGAACTTGCGGCCTTTCAGCTTGCCAGTTTCGAGCTTGCCCAGCGCCTTCTTGGCCACCGGGCGCTCTACCGCCACGAAGGTGGAGAAATCGAACAGCTGGATCTTGCCGATCTGCGAGCCGGCGATGCCGCCTTCGCCAGTCAGGGCACCGACCACATCGCCGGCGCGCACCTTCTGCTTCTTGCCGCCATCGATCTGCAGAGTGGACATGACCGGCCGTGCCGGCGTGAATCCCCGGGGTAACTCCGGCACCGCCTGCAGTTCAATCTTCTGCTGCATGAGCTCTTCCAGCCGCTCCAGCTTGTGGATCTCCTTCTTGCTCACCAGCGACAGCGCCACCCCTTTCTGCCCTGCCCGCCCGGTGCGGCCAACCCGGTGCACGTGCACTTCCGGATCGCGCGACAGATGGTAGTTCACCACCACCGGCAGCTCTTCGATATCCAGCCCGCGCGCGGCCACGTCCGTGGCCACCAGGATGGTGGCGCTGCCGTTGGCAAACAGGGCCAGGGTGCGGTCGCGGTCCTTCTGCTCCATATCGCCATGGAGCGCCAGCGCGGCAAAGCCGGCGCGCTTCAGCGCCTGGGCGGCTTCGTCGGTTTCCCGCTTGGTGTTACAGAACACCAGCGCGGAGGAAGCATCAAAACTCGCCAGCAGCTGGTACAGCGCGCCGGGCCGCTCTTCGTTGTTCTCCACCCGGTAGTAATTCTGTTCGATGGTGCTCTGGGTGTGCGCCGCGGCCACCTCCACCTTGAGCGGATCGCGCAGTACCCGGGTGGCCAGCGCATCGATGGTTTTGGGGTAAGTGGCGGAGAACAGCAGCGTCTGCCGCTGCGGCGGCAGTTCCGCCAGAATCTGGTCGAGCACCGCCTGGAAACCCATATCCAGCATGCGGTCGGCCTCGTCCAGCACCAGCGTGTCCACCGCGCCCAGGTCCAGGTTGCCCTTGCGCAGGTGATCCTCGATGCGCCCGGGCGTGCCCACCACGATATGGGCGCCGTGCTTGAGCGAACCGATCTGCGGCCCGAACGGCATGCCGCCGCACAGGGTCAGGATCTTGATGTTGTGGATGGCCCGCGCCAGCTTGCGCAGCTCCCGCGCCACCTGGTCCGCCAGCTCGCGGGTGGGACACAACACCAACGACTGCACCCGGAAGCTGTCTGCCTGCAGCTTGTGCAGCAGGCCCAGGCCAAACGCCACGGTCTTGCCCGAGCCGGTCTTGGCCTGGCCGATCACATCCCGCCCGGCCACAATCGCCGGCAGCGCCGCAGCCTGGATTTCGGTCAGGCGCGCATAGCCGAGGTCCTCCAGGTTCTTGAGCAGGGCCTGCTGCAGCGGCAGGGACTGGAAATCGCGTGGGGGGGTGGCATCGGGGGTGGTATCGGGGGTGGTCACAACAGCGGCTCATTTGGGGAAATAGCCGCGTATTGTAGGTAAGTGCAGGCCGATTTCCCATTGGAAGCCGCAAAAAAGCCCGCGCCCAAAAATCTCCGCTCTTACCTTTCCCCGGGGATCATCGCCATACAGGCGGCTTATTTGGAGTTCTGATCTTGCTCGTAGTCCTGCGTGCACTCACCCTGTGAGCAATACACGATGCGGTAGCTGCCCCATCCGACCAGACCAGAGCCGGGATCCTCGATCGAGCCATTTAGCGCATCAACTGAAGCGAACGGTCCAGCCATAACGCCGACACTGCCGATGCAGTCTGTCGCCTTGTAGGGAATAAACGGCTCAGCTCTATCTTCCACGGCGGTAATATTGTTAATCCTCCGGTCTTCATACAAGACACAGGTGGCTGATTGTCCCGGCTGATACTTTATTCTGTCCTGCAAATCGCCCAGGACACTATCGTGCCCCCGGAAACCGCCTTTACTGCCCCACATAAATCCAAACACGTAAAATCCGTCTTTGGCGTTAAGAGGTGTCGCTTCGGCATCGTACTCAACGCATTTCAAGTCGACACTATTTCTCTTCGCATGCCATATCGAATCATCGTTGAAATCGACACAAATCTTTATATTGCCAAATGCACCCGTTCTTATATAAAACTCACCCACATCATCTTTCATCTTCGGATCATAGGGTGCAAAGTCTGTCTTGAATAAAATATGGCTTTTCCGCCCACTGGTGAGCAGTGTATAGCTTACCGGCCACACAATATCTTTCACATTAACCCGAACCCCCACGACATCCAGGCCACCAAAATGCAGCAAGCCCTGCACGTGAGTCCCCTTTCGGATCGCTGCCTCCAGGTCTTCCGAAGCCACCCCGTGAGCATCGGAAGACGGATCGGCCGACTCCCGAATCAAATCTTTCACCACCACGCTCAGCGCATCACCGGGCTCGGCAACGCAAACCCCGGAATAAAAAACGAACAAGAAAATGGAGAAAACCAGGCGCATATCAACTTCCATATTTTTAATTTATATAGTGAGGGAGACCACTGGCCCGACGCCATAAATCGGCTTTATCAAGCTTTGCGTGGCGAGGGCGCCACCAGCAGACCTGCACGTATTATTGTTCTGGGCATGCGAAGCCCTCGATTCAGGGGAGTAAGACTATGCAGTTTTTACCGCTGCCTCAAGATGTGAGTTCGGTGGGGCCAGGATATTTCTGTGGGTGGCAGGGCAAGAGCACAGGTCAATTTTTGGACGCGACCTGAAGCGAGATCATCTTCTCAAACGGCTGCAGCAGGGTTTGGAAATTATGTTCCGGCTCCAGCTGCTGCATCGCCGCCACAATACTCTCCAGCGTCGACAGGCTGTTCGGGAGCGACGAATGGCGGATCTGGTAATTGGAACTCAGTTCCCCCTCAAAACTCACCCTGGGCAGGTGCTGCAGCAGCGGATGCAGGTGCAGCATCTTCTTCGATTTACGCCAGTTCGCATCGATCACCACCAGCTGCTGCAGCGCGCGGGCCTGCGGGGTCCCGGGTTCCACCTGCGCCACTTCCGGCAACCAGTCGAGCGACGGATACAACAGTGCCGACGCCGGCTTCAGCAGCTGCGCCAGCTCTGCATCACGCAATGTCTCCGCCACCACCAGCCGGCTATTCTTCAGGCACAGGTGCGCCATACGCCCGGTGTTGAACGGGTGCTTCTGTTCCAGCGGGTGCTGTATGATCAGCACCTCGATTCGATTGGCGACCTCCACCAGAGCGCCGCAGTAGCAGACTTTGCGTGGGCGCTGGCAGGTTGGACAGGTTGGGCGTGGCATAGAGGCGTATGGACCGGAATAACTCCACTGATTCTTTTACTGCCCGGTGGCTCTCCGACGCAGAGACACCACTGGCCAACAAATTCTACCGCACCCACAAATTCCGCGGCAAAGCGCGGCGCAATGAACCCTGCATGGTGGTGCGCGACGGCAAGGGCCAGATTATCGCCTGTGGCTGCCTGCGCAAGCTGACCGACAGCCAGCTGCTGGCCGGCGTGGCGGTGGCGCCGGACTTCCGCGGCCGCGGTGTCGCGCGCTTGCTGCTGCACCGTATGGCGGAGGCCTATGACGAGGCCACGTTTACCTTTCCGTATCGGCACCTGGTGCCGTTTTACGAGTCACTCGGCTTTGAGGTGACTGACGCTGCGGGACAACCCTCGGCGATTGTCGATCGCTTTCATACCTACCTGAAACAGGGGCGGGATATTCTGATCATGCGCTATCGCGCCGGGTGACCGGGCGCAGCCCGCCGCTGCAGGAGGTCTCCCACTCCGCTGCTTTCGGGCCGGGAGAGGCGTCAAAATGCACTTCCGGGCGCGGCGGTCGGCATTCACAGTGTTCCGATCCCCGCGTAATCTAGACTTGGACTGGCAAAAATTCAGCCGACCTCACCCGCACAGGAGTGCTCGATGACGATCAGCATAACGAACCGCGCAAGATTGGCATTTGCGATCCTGGTGGTTCTACTCTTAGTGGCAACAGCAATCTGGTACTACCGGACATCCGGCCGCTTCACGACCTACCAGATTCTCACCGACGATCCCGTGTCCGGGCTGATTGCCGGTGCCCCGGTCGAATTTCATGGGGTGGATGTAGGGAGGGTAACCCGGGTGGAGCTCACCGGCCCCCGCTCCATCCGCATTCTGCTGGATGTCAATAAAGACGCGCCCGTCAGCCGTGCCACCGTTGCCACCGTCACGTCGCGCGGACTCGCCACCCGCGGGTTCACCGGCTATGTCTACATCCTGCTCGACAACACCGGTACCGAGCAGGGCCCACTCACCGCCGCCCCCGGCGCGCGCTACGCGCAGATACCCAGCGCGCCCTCGCGCTCGGTAAGCCTGGACACCGCTATCAGCCAGGTGAACAAGAACGTGCAGGTGCTGACGGAATTGGTGCGCAGCATCCTCGATGACAAAACGATTGCGTCCTTCCGGCATACGGTGGGCAACCTGCAGCAGGTCAGCCATATGCTGGCCGAGAACCAGCAGCGGCTCAGCGCAATCATCGCCAACACCGAGCAGGCCAGTGGCCGGCTCGGGCCGCTACTGGATAGGGGCAGCGACACCATGCAAGCGCTGCAACAGGTCAGCCACATGCTCACCACCAACCAGCAGGAATTCCATTCGATCATCACCAACACCGCGCAGGCGAGCGACCGCCTGGTACCACTGCTGGATTCAAGCAGTGATACCATCAACGCCATGCAGCTCCAGGTCCTGCCGGAAGCCTATCGGACCATGGCCGAACTGAACAAACTGACGAACTCGATGAACCACTTTACCGACAAGATTAACCGCGACCCGTCCATTCTGGTGCGCGGCAGCGCCGCGCCGCCCCTCGGCCCGGGCGAAACCAAATGAGAGACAGGGGATTCGCGCTGTTGCTGTTGTTTACCAGGATGACCCGGCTTTTTCTGGCGGCACTCGCCGTCACCATGCTGTCCAGCTGCGCGCTGATTTCCCCGGCGCAGGACGACATGCAGGTGGCGGTGATCGACAAGGTGCCGGCCGCACTCCCGCAACGGCAAACCCATCCGGCCACGCTGCTGGTGTTGCCGCCTGCCATCAACCCGGTTTACGACAGCGTGCGCATGGCCTACCGGACACGGCCCTACCAGGTGGAGTATTTCAGCCGCAACGAGTGGGGTGCCTCGCCGGCACAGATGCTGCTGCCGTTGCTGACCCGGACCCTGGAGAACACCCACTACTTTGACGCAGTGCTCACCCCACCCTACTTCGGCCCCTACCGTTTGGCGCTGCGCACCGAGATTCTGGAACTGACACAGGACTTCACCACCGAACCGGCAACCCTGCAGCTGGCCCTGCGGGCGCAGCTGGTCGAAAGGGTTTCGAACCGGATTATCGCCAGCAGGAACCTGTCGCTGCGCCAACCCATGCTGCAGAAAACCCCCTATGCGGGGGTTGTGGCTGCCAACGATGCCACCGCGCAGGCCCTGCAGCAGATCGCCGAATTTGTGCTGGAGAATGCGCAGTGAACGGCCGGTAAGAACCGGGCTCCCGCTAAGCTCCGGTGCCGGGCAGCATCTTTTTCAGGGTGTTATCCCGGTCGAGGAAGTGGTGCCGTAACGCGGCGCCCGCGTGCAGCAGGATAAAGCCGATCAGTGCGTAACCCAGCCACTGGTGAATGTCGATCAACAGCTGGTAGCGATACTCATTGTGGGGGATAAGATCCGGCAGCCGGACCCCGAACACATACACCGGGATGCCGGCCGCCGACGACATCAGCCAGCCGCTGATCGGCAGGGCGAACATGAAACCGTAAAAACACAGGTGCACAAAACGCGCAACCACCTGCTGCCAGTCCGGCAGGCCTTGCACCAGCGCCGGCAACACATTGCCCACACGCCACGCCAGCCGCACCGCGGCCAGCCCCAACGCCAGCATGCCGTACTCCTTGTGGTAGAGCACCAGCAGGACCTTGTCCTTGTTGAACCCGACATCCGGCAGGCTGCTCATGTACAGCCCCAGCACGATCAGCGCAATCAGCAACAGCGCCATCAGCCAGTGCAGAGCAATGGCGACGGCGCCGTAGCGCTGTTCCGTGTTTTTAAGTGCGGCCATCGATCATCTCGGTCGGTCAGGGACGGTTTACCCATACCTTATCGCACAACAGGGCCCCGTGCTTCGCGCCGCCTGCAACAGCAACCCCATTGCCTGCCGCCGGGCTATTGGGCGGCTGAAGCGGGCATAAAAAAGCGAGCCCCGCTTGAGGCTCGCTTTCCAGTTTAGCCATGACCGGCGTGCGGGATACACGCGATGGACTTCCGGCCTTATGGTGAAGGCTGCGCGATGGGCAGTATCAGCGGCCTACTCCCCATCCCAGACCGGCGCCAGGCGCTCGGCCTCCTCTGCGCGCACGTCATCGATGACTTCCATCAGGTCCGCGACATCGACGCTGGCGGTGTCCTGCTCGAACACCCCGGTGAGGGTGCTGTCCGGGTGCAAATCGCCCGCCTCATACAGCGCCCAGATCTCGCTGCCGTAATCGGTGGCCAGCAGTTCCGGGGCGAAGCGGCCGAAATAGGCGCGCATATTGTCGACATCGCGCTGCAGCATCCTGGCCGCGTGGTTGTTGCCGGCCGCGTCCACCGCCTGGGGCAAATCGATGATCACCGGGCCCTGGGGGTCCAGCAGCACGTTGAACTCGGACAGGTCGCCGTGCACCAGGCCCGCGCACAGCATGCGCACCACGTCGGCCATCACCTGGCCGTGGTAATCGCGGGCCTGCTCCGCGCTCAGCGTGACGTCGTCCAGGCGCGGGGCCGCGTAGCCCTCGTCGTCGGCCACCAGCTCCATCAGCAGCACACCGTCGACAAAGCCGTATGGCTTGGGGACGCGCACGCCGGCCGACGCCAGCCGGTACAGCGCATCGACCTCGGCACTCAGCCAGGCCTGCTCCTGCTCCTTCTGGCCGTAGCGGGTCTTCTTCGACATGGCCCGCGCGCGGCGGCTGTTGCGCATCTTGCGGCCTTCCTGGTACTGCACCGCCTGCTTGAAGCTGCGCTGTTTGGCCTCCTTGAACACCTTGGCACAGCGCAGGCTGTCGCCACAGCGCACCACATACACCTGCGCTTCCTTGCCGCTCATCAGCTGGGCCATGACCTCGTCGACCAGGCCATCGTCGACCAGCGGTTGTAATCTCTTGGGTACTTTCATAGATCTCGATTTGATCGTCAGCGGAGGCGACCTGCCGGCCGCACATCCGCCGATTGCTTGTTTCCTATCAGCGGTGCGCCAGCGCGTAGTCGATCGCCGCACACACCGCGACGGCCTGCGCGGTATTGCACTGCTCCGGCGTGGCGCGGGGGCTGTCGGGGTAGACCTCGGTGGTGGTCTTGTAGGGGGCGTTGGTGATGCTGGCGCACAGGCCCAGCTGCTTGAGCGGGTACTGTATCACGCCGGGCGCGACCACCGGCGAGCCGATGATCTCGTTGTTGTCGTCCGCCGGGGCGATATGGGTCACCTTCTCCACCGCCGCGATCACCGCCTGCTGGAATTCCGGCTGCGGGTGCTCGCTGTCGTCCACCAGATAGAAGCCATCGGGAATGCCGCCCGGTGTGAACGGCTTGCCGTCGCGGGCCGCCAGCGCGGGGCGGAACTCGGTTTCGTCAGTATCGGTGGTCTCGTGCAGGTCGATATGCAGCAGCGCGATGTCGCGGATCGGCGCCACCAGCCGCATCAGCGCCGCCGATTCCCCGGCCGGGCTGTCTTCGCGGAAGGAGCGGTTCGGGTCGATGGCATCCGGGTTCCAGCGATGGATGCGCTCGTAGCCCCAGGGGCTGACACAGGGCGCCACCAGCAGGTTGACACGACCGGCGTACTCCAACCCGTGCTGATCGACGAACTGCAGCGCACCGTGTACGCCGCTGGTCTCGTAGCCGTGCACCCCGCCCGTCACCAGCACCACCGGCAGATCGTCCCGCCAGTCGCGGCTGCGGATCGCCAGCAGCGGGAAGCTTTCAGAACCGTATTCCAGGCGGCCGTACTCCTCAACGTCGAAGCGCGGGCGCAGGGGCTCGATGGCACTCAGCACCTCCGCCTCGTAACTGCGCTGGCGGGTCTGGCGCGACAGCCACTCGGCGCGCTCCGCGTCGCCCCAGGGGGTGTCGGGGGTACCGATTGGGTAGGATGCTGGGGCGGTGCTCATACTGCGATTCTCCAGTGATATCTGAGGCTGGCGGGCATTCTAGCATCCGGGCGGGAACATCGTGGATGATCGCCACAGCTGCCGATCCAGCTCCCTGGCTGCTTGGAGAAATACATCAGTCTAAGAGGCTATCTGGCTGACACAGAATTTTGAACCCCCTCTGCAATCGGCGAGGTACTACACCTGAGTGTGCAGTACCTCTATAGGTCTAGATCCAGATGGGCGGCTGAAGCACTTCCACTGAAGAAGCTTCTACAATAGAAACTTCAGGTACATGGCGGACACTGTTGTCAGATGGTGGGCGATAGCCTAAAGAGTCCTTCACCCAGTTGACGGGGGCCGGCTAATGAGTGACCCCAGTTATTAATATGCTCGCAAAATTGGGCTGTAGCTATCGGTTAGATAACGGTGTTGCCTGCCGCTTCTTCTGCTGCGCTCTCATATTCATGTTACGATATTGCTGATCACAATAGATCGCGTTCGACTGCCTTTCCCGAGCATTTACTGACGCATCAAAATAATTACTTTGACACCAACCACTACTTTTCTGCTCTGGAAATGGCTTTTCAAGCGCATAACTATTCGTTACGGGTCCCGAGCTGGAGCAGCCAGCAAACCCAATCGATAGTAAAAAAACGCAGCAATACATTCTTATATTATTCATATTTCCCTTCCTTAGTATTTAATGAAACTATCGAAAAAACAGTAACACCAGCTTCGCCTTAAGGCGCATTGCTTAAATCGTTTATTACCTCGACTACCATTTCAACACACTCCCACTAAATAATCACCCCGTGCGGCAAAAGCCCCAGCTTACTGGTGCACCAATGCGTAGTCGATGGCCACACACACCGCGACGGCCTGGTCGGTATTGCACTGCTCGGGCGTGGCGCGGGGCTATCGGGGCGGGTGTGCTGGCCGGCTTAGCGGTTGGCACATTTCTGCTCGGCCGCTCGTTAACCGATCTAGGGCGGGATCGAAGCGGCGAATCACTCGACAAAATCCGCTAAGCCCGGAAGAGCGGGTCGCCGATTCCCTACTCTTCCTGACCGCCCTCCAGTCGCGCAGCCACTTCCCCTGCCAGCTCGATGAATGCCCGCGCCGCGGCACTTTGATAAGCGCCCTTGCGCCACATCAGCACGGCGGTGCGCTGTAGGCGAACAGGATCGAGCTTGAGGGCCACCAAGCCTTCATGGGCAAGCGCAATGGGCGTGGGTAGCAAGGTCGACAGTGTCGTCCGGCGCACGATTTCGATCACCGCACTGATGGCATTGGCCTCCATCCGCACCTGGGGATGAATGCCGTGTTGCTGGCAGAAGCGATCAATCTGCTCGCGGGTGGCAAACTCCGTACCGAGCAGAACCAGCGATTGCGCGCTCAGTGCCTCCAGCCCGATGGACTGCGCCTTGGCCAAGGGGTGCCGGTTATTGACCACCAGCGCCAGGGTTTCGACCAGGAGCGGGCTGGCCTCAATGTCCTGGGCCTGCACGTCCTCGAACGCGATCCCCACATCCAGCAGATCCGCGAGTAATAGCTCCTCCATGCGCTCCTGGGACAGCTCCCGCACGTCCATGGTGATAGACGGATAACGGCCGTGAAAGGCTTCGACCAAGGGGCCCACCAGGTAGGTCGTGAAGGTTGGCGTGACCGCCACCCGAAGCGAGCCTCGGCTGAGGTCGCTGACATCATGGATAGCGCGCTTGGCCTCCTGTAGCTCCTGCGCTGCCCGGCGTGCATAGCGCAGGTAGACCTCACCCACATCGGTCAGCCGCGTGGTACGCCCCGAGCGGTCGAACAACTGCGCACCAAGGCTTTCCTCCAACTGCCTGACCTGCTGCGACAGGGCCGGTTGGGATACATGCAAGGCCGCCGCGGCCCGAGTGAAGCTCAGATGCTCCGCCACTGCGAGGAAGTACTGGATGTGTCGGGCAAGCATAGTCACTCACATAAGATTATCTGATCGACCTGATAATAAATGAGACTTTTACCTTATGTCACGTGATCCGTAATCTTTGCCTCCACACACCGAGAGACAGAGGCAATAGCCATGAAAGATATCATTGACGGCTTCCTGAAATTCCAGCGAAACGCCTTCCCGCAGCGGGTCAAGCTGTTCAAGGACCTGGCCACCCAGCAAAGCCCACGGGCGCTGTTCATCTCCTGCTCCGACAGCCGACTGGTGCCGGAACTGGTGACCCAGCGCGAGCCAGGCGACCTGTTCGTTATCCGCAATGCCGGCAACATCGTGCCGTCCTACGGCCCTGAGCCGGGCGGTGTATCCGCCTCGGTCGAGTACGCTGTCGCGGCGCTGCAAGTCGCGGACATCGTGATCTGCGGCCACTCGGACTGCGGCGCCATGACCGCCATCTCCACCTGCAAATGCCTGGACCACATGCCCGCCGTAGCCGGTTGGCTGCGCTACGCCGACTCCGCCCGGGTCGTCAACGAAGCCCGCCACCATGAGGACCCGCACAGCAAGGTCAGGGCCATGGTGCGTGAAAACGTCATCGCCCAGCTGGCCAATATCCAGACCCACCCGTCAGTACGCCTCGCCCTTGAAGAGGGGCGCGTCACCCTGCACGGCTGGATCTACGACATCGAGAGCGGCCGTATCGACACTTTCGATGGCAGCACCGGCAAGTTCGTGTCCCTCGCGGACAACCCGCAAGTACACGCTGTTTCCCATCCACCCAAGCACGCCGCCTGAACCCTGAAACTCCAATCCACCCATGGAGACAACACCATGACTCAATCGCAAACCACCCAAGGAGACAACACCATGATCCAGTCACAAGCCACCCAGAGCGTTCGCCAGGCCCTGACCGAAGTCATCCTCATGGCCAAGGCCCGCAAAGACCTGTCGTATGCCCAGATCACTGAGGGCACCGGCCTGTCCGAAGCCTTCGTCACCGCCGCGCTGCTGGGCCAGCATCCGCTGCCCGCCAGCGCAGCCCAGGTGGTCGGTGAAAAGCTCGGCCTTGACGCCGATAGCATTGCCCTGCTGCAAACCGTACCGGTGCGCGGCTGCATGGAGCGCGGTGTGCCGACCGACCCTACGATCTATCGCTTCTACGAGGTTTTCCAGGTCTACGGCACCACGCTGAAAGCACTGGTACACGAGAAATTCGGAGACGGCATCATCAGCGCCATCAACTTCAAGCTGGACATCAAGAAGGTCGAAGATCCTGAAGGCGGTTCCCGCGCGGTGATTACGCTGGATGGCAAGTACCTGCCGACCAAACCTTTCTAAACCCATGATAAACGGCCCGACGCCTGGCGGCGTCCGGGCCCCAATCTTCCGGGACAGGTAAACATCGATGAAAGCATTACTGCCTCACTTGCCTGCGGCCTTTGTTCACAGGCAATGGGGGCTCCAACAACTGACGCTGATGGGCATTGCAGTTACCGATGTGAGGAACAAAACACATGGATATTATCTTTCGAAACGTGCGCATCGATGATGCGCAACCGTTGGTGGATGTAGGTGTGCAAAACGGCAAGATCGCCGCGGTTACCCCTACCATTGCAGCACGCGCAAAGCAGGAAATCCAAGGCAACGGGAATGTGCTGATCCCGGGGTTTGTCGAAGGCCACCTGCATCTGGAAAAAGCCAATGTCATGCATCGTAAGGCCAATCGCTCGGGTACCTTGAGTGAGGCCATTGCGGTGACTGCAGAACTCAAGCCCACGCTGACCCGAGAAGACATTGTGGAGCGTTCGACCCAGGTTTTGCGCACGCTGGTGCAGGCGGGCAGCACCCATGTCCGTGCCCACGCCGAGTTCGATCCGTCACAGGGATTCACCGGCCTGGATGTGGTGTTGGAACTGCGCGACAGATTCCGTGATTTCATTGATATCCAGGTGGTCGCTTTTCCGCAGGAAGGGATACTGAAGCTGCCCGGCATGCAGGAAATGATGGTCGAAGCCATGGACAAGGGCGCCGATGTCGTTGGCGGTATCCCTTACAACGATATTTCCCCCGTTGAGCACATCGACTTCGTCTTCGACCTGGCCAAGCGCTACGACAAGGACATCGATTTGCACCAGGATTTCGCCGATGATGCTGAGCACATGACGATCGAATACGTTGCCCGCAAGACCCTCGCCGAGGGTTATCAAGGGCGTGTCTGCGTTGGTCACCTTACAAGCCTGGCGGCCGTGGCACCCGAGCGGCAGGCAGCCATCATCGAGTTACTGCGCAAGGCCGGTATCAGCGTAATGTGCTTGCCCGCCACCGACCTGCATCTGGGCGCCCGCGGCGACAGCCATAACGTGCGCCGGACTTTGACCCCAGTGCGGGCACTGCGCGATGGCGGCGTGAACATCTGCCTGGCGACCAATAACATCCGCAATGCGTTCACCCCTTATGGCACGGGCGATCTGCTGAACATCGCGCAACTTGCCCTGCCTGCCTGCCATCTGGGCGGTGCGGATGACCAGGCCACGGTGCTCTCCATGCTTACCACAAGCCCGGCAAAAGCCCTGAGGTTGAATAATTACGGCCTGGCAGTGGGCAACGATGCGGACTTGGTGCTGCTGGACACCCGTGCGGTCAGTGATGTCATTCTCGATCTGCCGGCGCGGCTGATGGTGCTCAAGCGCGGTAGAGTTGTGGCGACATTCGAGCAACATCGCTCAGTGGTATTCTGAGGCCTCACACACCGGGATTGAAACCTGCTGCGCCCAGGTTGCACGAGCAGCTACTTGTGACCCGCACCTACCGCCCCGCTAAAGTCAGCTATGAAGCGCAAGCTGGCAGTCGTGAATGAGGGTTATTGCATGGCTAAAATGCTGTCTCCTGAGGTCTCGGGAGCAAGCTAACGGACAGGCAGAAGCCCTCTTCCGAAGGGCAGCTTTGAGTCGAGATCTGCCTATCGTCGCAGTGACGCTCGCCCACCGCCCGAAATGAAGGGGGTCAGATCAAGATTTTGGCGCTAGCTTAGTGGAATGTATGTGATGCCAAAATGTTGATCTAACCCCATTATTGCCCCCATTTATTAGACAGGATCAATCGAGTTGACGGTGTGCTTCATTGGACCGGCGGGTATGCGGCTCATGCACCAGGCGTACCTGATCGCGCTTATCAGTTTTCTTTTTGGACTTCTTTTCCTTTTTCTTTGGCTGCTCGGCCTCCTGGTGCGGAGCTGGCTTCGCGGCAGCATTGCGCCGATCAGTTGGCGCATTGCGCTGGCGCTGAGGCTGGCCGCGCTGGGTTTGTGGCTTGGGCCTGTGGCGCACCGTGCGGCGATCGGCCTCCTGGTGCGAAGCTGGCTTCGCGGCAGTATTGCGCCGATCATTTGGCGCATTGCGCTGGCGCTGAGGCTGGCCGCGCTGGGTTTGTGGCTTGGGCCTGTCGCGCACCGTGCGGCGATCGGCCTCCAGGCGCGAAGCTGGCTTCGCGGCAGTATAGCGCTGGCGCTGGGGCTGGCCGAGCTGGTTGTGTGGCTTGGGCCTGTCACGCACCGTGCGGCGATGGGTTGCCGGGCGCTCTAATGCAGGAACAACTCGTGGGCCGCGAATGCCGGCTGGCTTGTCCGCAAGTTTAACTGCCCGCTCGTTCCGACTTGGATTCCGACGTGGATTCCGGGGTTCATTACGGCGATCCCCGCTCCGGTTATCCACCTGAGACGCCCGCCGCTTTGGCTCCGCTATGCCAGCAAACCCATGTTCGCCGCCTCGGCCACGATTCTGGCCCTGCCCACGACGATCCTGGCCCTCCTCACGACGATCACGTCGATACCCGTTGCTTTCATGCCGGTACCGCCGGTTGTAACCGTCGTCATGATCGTTCCGGCGCGGCGCTCTGTACTGGTGTCCTCCGGCATAACGAGGGCCGTGGCGGCGTAAGCGCGTCTGCCAGCGACCTTTGAAGTTTGCCGAGATAGTCAGATTCGGGGCCGGATACCAAGGGCCGCGCCAGTGATTGGCACTGATCCAATGGTCCTGATGCCAACGATAGTAACGACCCTGTCGAAAGAAAATGTCGCTGCGGTCGTAGAATACGTAAACGCCGAGGGTATCGTCGTAGTAGCGACGGCCGGGATCGGTCATCACTGAATAGGAGTAAACCGGAGGAGCCTTCCGGACATAGGATCTCTCAACGAACACCGGCGTAGCTGGGTAGGTGACACAGCCACAGAGCGTCAAAGTGATGGTGAGAGCGGCGAGTAATCGGTATGGGACCTGGCGCATGGTGCGTTTTTCCTTGGATTCACACCTGCTTTTTAACCCGGCGCAACTGAATCGGCCCTGAATCTACTCGAAAAAGAGCAGAAAACAACCAATACCGAGAAATGAACACAACCCCATAAAATCAGCTATCTTCCAGAAAGCTCGATTTTTATACGCTCTTCTTCATTGGTAATAAATGGCAACATGCGACTAGCTGTCAGCCATGCCACACCAAATGCAGTCAACCCTGTCGCTTCGACATAGTAAGTCAACCGGTGAGTAATACCGCTAAAATCTATCCAGCCCAGAATATCGAGCAACTGCGCGGCCATAGCGCCAACCATAACTACGGCGCAGATTCTATAAATCCGCCCCCGAACCTTCGCCTCTTTAGAGTCTTTCTTTTTAGCTCTCAGGTAAAACAGCCAACAAAAAATTGCGAGGATAATTAACATTAAAATTGCCGAAGCCGTATGGACAATCCCAGTCATCGTGGGTTCTCTGGCTGCCCCCTCAACACCCCGGCCGGTAAAGCAATCGCATGGAAAAAATGCCACTGCTGCGACAGCGACTTCCCCAACTTTACTTAAGACAGCTTGAAACAAAGAGTAGCCATTATACGACCAGAGAAAAGCCGATATTACGCAGAGAGAGCCAACGAATACATTTCTGGCATTATCCGTTAAATGATATGACAGACTAATCGAGCTAATACTGACCCCAGGCGCCAGCAAGTCCGTTAAAATCGCAAGTGACAAAGCGATAAATCTCACGATGAATTTAGCAGTGTGGTGATCAATTTCTGTGTCTAGTGGCTTCCTATCCATGGACCCAATCTCATATGTTCGGAGTTACCAGCAGGTGGACGTGGCTGGCCATCAACGCCATGCATGTACCTGAATATCGAATTCCTTTGCATACTGTTTTAGCCAACCGGCGTAGGCGATCATGCCCTGATAAACCTACCGGTTGTTGCCCCGCTGTACGACATGCTGCGGAATCCCCGCAGGACCGAGGCGCGGCAATCTGGCCATCGAATTTTCCCCTCCCTCTTTGTTATCGCTATAGACTAATGGAAGGAAGAATCAGTGGGTGCTAATGGGTGACCCCATTTATTCAAATATGTATGGACCACGACATCCTACAGCAGCTTATAGAAAACATGTCCATCATGTGAATTTCTGTATAGATATATGAACTCAAATATAGGCGACATACTAACTATTTCAGATAATATTTCGCTTCTGCTTTGCTCAATGATTTCTTCAGGTGAAATCATTGGCGTGTATGCCCCCACAAGAAGAACCCCAGGGCCATACTTAGAATGCAGCCCTTTCATAGATTTTTTCCTATATTTTTTTAGAATTACCTCCTTAATCGCTTCACATGCTTGGCGATCTGGCTCACAAATTACTCTTCTTTGATAAGGCTTGTGAATTTTGTCATCCGCTGCATTTGAAGTGAGACTTTCTGCCCAGTCCGGGCTCTGGAACGCGTCAGTTACTTCAACCCAACTATTTTCATCGCCTATTGTTACCATTGCATCGGGCGGATCTGGCCGATCTAAAACCGTAAGCGACGTGCCACTATCTTCCAAGAACGACTTGAAGCTATTAAGAACTGATTCTTCATGCGCTGGTTGTATATCTCGGTGCTTCATTTTCCTTCCGATGCATAATGCCCGCATTTGCGGCCAGGTTGAAGTACAACATAGAACCAGTCCGACATCATGCGCTGTTATACCTTTGCAATATCGAATAGTTTGCATGGGATTGATAGTTTTGGGAAAAGATCTTTCATTTCCTGAGTGACCAACAAACTATATTTTTCTAGATTACTTTCTTTAAGATCAGCGACCCCATCGAAAAGTATACATGCGATTAACTGAAACAATGACATGCTTTTAGGTATTGATTCTGCGCCAGTTTTCTTAATATACCTACCAATGCAACCAAGCAAGCTGTCAATTTCTTTTATATGATAATAAGAGCGCCCTGATGGCTTTTGATTAGCCCTTATCTGGAATAATTTATACACATTGCTCGAGAATCTCGTCCAATCAGACGGCTCTAATTCTGCAGGCAGCAACTCTTCCCTGAAAAGCTCGGTAAAGAATAAATGGATTTTAGTTTGATCTTCTATATCAGGACTTTTACTTTCGAGTATGTACTCACTGGCGTGATCAAAGGCAAGAACCAATGTTTCAATCTGTTCTGTCGCAGCTTTTAACTGTGCAGCTAGCCGCTGCCTTTTCCAGTCCACCACAGGCGACTTGTAAGCTAGGGCATGTGTAGTTTTTGACCACGCGTATTCAAATATAGTCCTAATTTGAACTTCAAATTGAATGTCATACAGCGGCTCAGAGTCGTCGATATGGCCAGGCTTTTTAATTTTGCAGTACAGTCGCGTAGAGTCATAACGAAATACATCCGCAGGTTTTATTTGCTTTCCTTTATACCTAGACTTATCTGTGTCTAGAACGAAGAATTCAGATACAAAATCGCGAACTTGTTTTTCTTGATCTGGAAGGTTTATAACGATGGTGCAGGCATAAAGATCTGTTAGTTCGTCCCAGCTCGAATACATCCCGGTTTCTAACTTTTCAGATACTGACTCTTGAGATTTTATTCTTCCTTCGAATAAAAAACCGCTTTCTTCGCAAAACGGGCCAACTATTCCCTTGACCCTGCTCTGAATATTGTTTAAGAGCCCTAAATTCTCAGAATACCTGAGAAGCAATGATGAATAGCTCATTATTCATCACCTTTTTTGAATGACATCTTTGACAATTCTTATCCTAGCAGATCGCGGCCCGCTATCATTTGATGCTGATCTAGCTGCTTTATAGTATTCCTCTAGAGTATCGTCATTTTCCCTTGCCTCTTCATTATCAACTGCTTCAGAGAAAGCGATTAAACCCTGCAGAAGCGTATCTTTGTCTTTAATTTCATCTGCTTCTACAAGTTCTGAAATCGCCCCAAAAAGTGAGTAGAAGTCTGCTTGATTTTTAAATCGTGATCTTAAGAATTTTCCGTCCGTATCAAGTTCACGAATAGACTTAATATGCTTAATCGTTGATTTGAAAATATCTTCGACATCGGACTTAGACTCCCATTCAATATCACGATCTGAAAAGGCTTGATCTAGCGACTGCGTAGAATGACCTTTTGGACCAATATCGAGCAGCAATAGTAGGTGCGCTACGAACTCGACGTCTTTCATTTGCTTTTTAGATTGGGAGCTTATTTTGGGGAATCCATCTGGTAGATTCTTAGACATCCATGCGGTCATCTCCTCACATGATGTGATGAAAGCGCCGTCGAACTGAGCATGCCTTAATTCCTGATTTGATAGCTTTGCTGTATTTCTATTTATTCTGTCGAAGATCTTATTAATAGTTCCTTCATTATCTGTAGGAAGATATTCGACAGAAAACTGGTAAGACCAGATACTTTTTTTGACATCCGTATCTAAATCTCTGAAGTATTTTCCTCTATATTCACTTATTTGTGCCTTATCAGATACTGTAAATTCATTGTTCACAAATTCGAATATAGTAGTTAATCGCTGCTTCCCATCCACCACATGGTATGTAGCTACCCCCTCATCATTAATTTCTTCATAGAGGAATATAGCTGGCGCCGGATAATTCAATAGCAAGGTATCGACAAAATAATCCTTAAAATCCTGATTCCATACGCTTCTTCTTTGATATGGTGGCGTTAAGTCTAAGAGCTTTCTGGTGTAAATATCATTGAACCATGCGATTGTTTGAAAATTTTGTTTTCTATTCACTTTTTTTCCTTGGTAGAGATTTCTTGATGCTGATGTTATATATTCTTCGGAAGCACTGTGTATTGCATGCTCCACCCAGCATCTCTATTTCGCTCCGCATGGTGCGCCCTCCTGCTTTTCATGTTTACATTTACATGAGCAGGGTTAGATACATTTTCCTCACGTATATTCCATGTGAAGCGATTTGAGCTAGACCAATCTTGTAGTGTTTCTTGTAAACCAGGAGAAACTGACCACTGAAAATCTAGATCTTCACCATAAGGATCCCAAGCTTCTGCAATGAATTCAATAGACATTCCAACGCGAAGAGTAGGTCTATCATTCTGGCCAAAGTGGTTCCCTAAGCTATCATACAGCGCCTCAAAACGCGGAAAGTACTCATTAGGTGTATCTTTTTCGGCCATAAAGCGTGCTACCTTTGTTCTGATTTCACCAGCCATACCGATAACAAGTGATTTTTCTACGTTAGTCAAACTGCGCCGGTGCGCATCTGGATTTCTCAATGTTCTAAGGCGATCAAGGTATACTTGCGTTTGACATTTATCCGAAAAAACAGGATTGAATAAACTCCAGTTATCTATGATAATTCTTTCTAGATCATAAAAATCAGAGTAGTAGAGCAATCTTTTCTCTTTGATTCCTGCTGATCTTTTAGAACCCTCTTTCTCTCTCGATTTTTCCCACTTTTTGATCTTCTTTGGATCAACTCCGAGTTGATCTATGTAGTTATTGCCATAACTATCTTCACCCACTTTATTAATTATTAGCCTAAGTGAATTCTCTACTCCGCTTAAAGCATCAGAGCATTCTTTGCTCATAGCGCTGTTCTCAACTTTTTGCATAACGCCGCGAGCAGCGGCAGCTTGCTTTGGGCGCTTTATGCGCAAAAATGGGAGCGAAGCGACCTGTGCATAAATCAAGCTGTCCGATGGAGGCCCATAGGGCAGGAACGAATTGCCTCGCTTTGTTAAATGGCCTTAGTCGAAGTAGTAATCTTCGTCATAGCCTAAATTTGTTTCTGCAGATTGTGGCAACCAGCCAAAATCTTCTAGAACTTCAGTTCGAAGTCCTTTATACCACTCTTTAGCAGAGATACATGGTTGCAACCCATCGGGTGTTGCTCGGTGAACTACACCAGTAATAATAAACATACTTTTCGATTCAAGCCCTAGTAAATGGCCAGAATCTATAAGTTCACCAACTCTAGGCGTGTAGTGAGATTCGATAAAAAGTGGGTCACCTATTAAAGACCCTGTCTTTGTAAAATGTTGAATTCTAACTTTTGGCATCATTTCTCCTTGCCATTGGTCTTACCCACAAAAAGTAGACACTCTAACTACGCGCATTTGCGCTCATACTCATCTGGACTTATATAACCCAGTGTAGAGTGCCTACGTGCCCTGTTGTAGAAAACCTCGATGTACTCAAACACCTCGGACTTCGCCTGATCCACACTCTCAAAGCTCGCGGCATACACCAGCTCCACCTTCAAGCGACTGAAGAATGACTCCATCGCGGCATTATCCCAACAGTTCGCTTGTCGGCTCATGCTGGATCGGCATCTATTCTTCATTAGCAGGTCCTGATATCCCTGAGCACGATATTGAACGCCCCGGTCTGAATGAACAATCAAGCCCGGCGTTCTCTTCCTTTGCAGCAGAGCCATCTTCAATGCCTGCTGCGTAAGCTCTTCTGTCATCTGGGTATCTAGTGCCCAACCGACAATGCGTCGTGAATACAGATCCATCACCACCGCGAGATAGAGCCAGCGGTCTCTCACCCAGATGTAGGTGATGTCACTCGTCCAGCGTCGGTTAGGGCGATCCACCTGGAAGCAGCGCTTCAGCAGGTTGGCAGCCACGTTCACCTTACTCTCAACTGGCCGGCTATAACGGAAGCCCTTACCGTTCCTCGCCCGGATATGCTCTTTATGCATGATTCCAGCGATATAGTTGGTGGAGCAAGGTATCCCTGCTTCCATCAGCTCACGGGCGATCCTCGGAGCACCATAGCGGGCTTTGAAGCTCTCAAAGGTGTCCTTAACCCGCTCCGTAACCCGCTTCCTACGGATCGCCTGAGGGCTTTCCTCTCGGCTGATCCAACGGTAATAGCCCGAAGCGGATACTTCGAGGCACCGACACATCAAGCGTAC
This sequence comes from Microbulbifer sp. SAOS-129_SWC, assembly GCF_039696035.1. Lineage (GTDB taxonomy): Bacteria > Pseudomonadota > Gammaproteobacteria > Pseudomonadales > Cellvibrionaceae > Microbulbifer. The sequence continues at coordinate 2,038,462 of NZ_CP155567.1, read as the reverse complement.
CGGGCACAACCCTACATGCTCGCATATCAGTGCGTACTTTACTCTTGGTGGTTCGCAAAGTACGCAGCTGCCTTTTTTAGGAAATCGACCTCCTGACGAGCCTCATGCAGCTCCTTCTTCAGGCGGCGCACTTCAGCGCTCTCCTGCTTGGAGTAATCGACCCCATCCAGGCGATTGAATTGCTTCTCTGAGAGTCGATTGAACTGTCGTCGCCAGTTATAGATCTGCTGGGCACTGACACCTAGCTCTCGAGCTACTGAAGCCGTAGTAACTCCAGGCTTTTCCGCTCTTTTTACCGCCTCTCTACGGAATTCTTCCGTATACGCCTGAGTTCTTTTCTTACCCATGGTACACCTCCGTGTTAGGCCGAAACCTAACTATACAGGGTGTCTACTAAACGTGGGTAAGTCTTGCATATAACGCCGTAATCAGACGCGGCTTACTTTGTGTGCTTTTTGCACGAAAATAGGAGCGCAGCGACTGTGCAAAAAGTGCACAAAGTAAGGCGTCGGCTGCATTGCTTTGTTAAGCGGGCACTGCGCTAGAACCTAGGACTCTAAAGCTCGTAGTTTCGGCATCCTTTAGCTTCGTATACATGCTGAAGTTCGTTGCAGAATGAACTTCAGTGATAATTCTTGGCTTCATATTTTCCATACGACTCAGCACAAAATCAGCTTGCCTGCCACCTATCGGAGCTCTTAAAAATATCTGAATTTTTGCATTTGGTGATAGCTCTTCATGTTTTATTGATACCAACTTAGCTATTGTACCTGCCCATTCAATCTCACATTCGACACCAGTTATTTTGACCGTGAACGGGCTTCGGTTTGTCACCTCCAAGCACACTCTCGCAGATGGAGGGTTTTGGCAATTTATTGTCACGGCCTCGTATTCACTACTTATCATTACATCCATCATATTCTTGAGTTTTTCTTCTGGATACAGCTTTCGCATTACCCAAGGAAGAAGAAAACCTAAAGATTTAGTAACGAAACTTTTTACTAACTCGATCAACTTTTTTCCTCGATCGCTTAACAGTTTATTCAAAAGACGCGTCTATATATCCAGCTGTTGTCTATGCACGACGCACGCTTTTCCTCAAAGAGGAGAAAACCCACGGTTTTCACTAGGTTGAAATATCATCACGCCATTACGTCGATGCGATAACACGATGCGTCGATATTTATTTTTCGTCTGACGCGTCATGATCATATTAAGCCTGCCGAATTCATATACTAAGTGCGACACTGTTATTATTAAGAGAGGTGACCTGCGATACTGAGGTCTTTTTACTCCCGCCAAGAAGTGAAAAATAACCATGAAGTACCAGCAGATCACCTCAGAAGAGAGGTATATCTTGGCTGCGTTGAGAAAACAAGGGTTTTCTGTAGTCGCTATAGCCAAAAACCTCGATCGACATCGCAGCACCATCTACCGCGAAATCAATAGAAACAGCTGCCACCATATTGACGGCTCATATCGACCTAGTAAAGCCCATCGGCGCACTGTTGCAAGGCGAAGGCGCTCGAGGCGTAACAGACAATACAGCCATGGTGACTTCAAGGTAATTAGAAATCTACTTCGGAAAAAGCTGAGCCCTGAGCAGGTTGTCGGCTATATACGCCGATTTGGTTTGATGGCTAAGCGTATAAGCCATGAAACAATCTATCAGTACATTTGGCGAGATAAAGCCGCCGGTGGCACGTTATGGACACACTTGCGACAATCATCTAAGCAGCGGCGGAAGCGCTACAAGGCCTATGACAGCCGAGGAAGGCTAGCTGATAAACGACATATATCTGAACGCCCGGTTAGTGTTGAAAGCCGAAAATACCAAGGTCACTGGGAGATCGATACTGTCCATGGGCGAGGTAGCAATCATTGTATAGTGACGTTATCTGAGAGGAAGACGGGCTATGTGATGATCGGCAAGCTGCCGGATAAATCTACAGCGGCGCTAAATAAGAAAGTCATAAGCCTGATAAATCGGGATCCAGCTGGGTTCAAGACGATCACAGCAGACAACGGTACAGAGTTCCATCAATACAAGAAGATTGAAGGGCGTCACGACGTGAGATTCTACTTTGCCAATCCATATCACTCCTGGGAAAGGGGAAGCAATGAGAACATCAATGGGCTCATTCGCCAATACTTACCCAAAACGGAAAGCATGGAGGGCCTTACCCAGCAGCAGTGCAATCAAATTGCCAATCGCCTCAATCAGCGACCAAGAAAACGCTTTGGCTACAAAACTCCAGAGGAAATGTATTATGGGATCTAATGGCTATTGTCGCGGTTCAAACTTGATACTAAGCCTTCTTTGAAAGTCAATGACTTAGAAGTATTTCACGATGGATAGACGACGCGTCTCGTGATCTTGGAGGGCTGAACAGGAATTCGGCTATTTACCGTACAGGCAATAGCCATTTGGAGATTTAGAAGATGTGTCAGGGAGGCTATTGCCCCCCTTTAGGAGCCATTACAAGAAGACGTAACAGCGAATAGAGTAAGCCAATAATGCTCGTGCCCTTTGGCTTAGAAGGAATCACCAGGCACCCGCACCCACCCTTCCATCAAAATCCGCGCACTACGGCTCATAATGGCCTTGGTAGCAGTCCATTGGCCGTTGACGACTTCCGCTTCCGCACCAACCCGCAAGGTACCGGATGGATGGCCGAAGGTCACGGCATTGCGCTCCCCGCCCCCAGCGGCCAGATTGACCAGCGTGCCGGGAATCGCAGCGGCGGTGCCGATGGCCACCGCGGCGGTGCCCATCATGGCGTGGTGCAGCTTGCCCATGGACATTGCGCGCACCAGCACGTCGATATCCGCAGCCGCGACTTGCTTGCCACTGGAGGCGGTGTAGCCCTTGGGTGCCGCGACAAACGCGACCTTGGGGGTATGCTGGCGGCCGGCCGCGTCTTCCACCTTGTCGATCAGGCCCATGGCCTTCGCACCATAAGCACGGATGGTCTCGAACATGGCCAGCGCCTTGTCGTCACCGTTGATGGCTTCCTGCAGTTCGGTACCGACGTACCCGATATCCACAGCATTGACGAAGATGGTCGGGATGCCGGCGTTGATCATGGTGGCTTTCAGGGTGCCGACGTCCGGCACTTCCAGGTCGTCCACCAGGTTGCCGGTGGGGAACATGGCCCCCTCTCCATCGGCCGGGTCCATGAATTCGATCTGGACCTCTGCCGCGGGGAAGGTGACGCCGTCCAGTTCGAAATCGCCGGTTTCCTGCACTTCCCCATTGGTGATGGGTACGTGGGCGATGATGGTCTTGTTGATGTTGGCCTGCCAGATGCGCACGGTGCAGATGCCGTTCTGCGGCACCCGCGCTGCATCGACAAAACCACTGTTGATGGCGAAGGCGCCGACGGCGGCGGTCAGGTTGCCGCAGTTGCCGGACCAGTCGACGAAGGGTTTGTCGATGGAGACCTGGCCGAACAGGTAATCCACGTCGTGATCCGGCTGCTCGCTCTTCGACAGGATCACCGTCTTGCTGGTGCTGGAGGTGGCACCGCCCATGCCGTCGGTCTGCTTGCCGTAGGGATCGGGGCTGCCGATCACGCGCAGCAGCAGGTTGTCGCGGGCGCTGCCCGGCACCCGGGCGGCTTCGGGCAGGTCCTGCAGGCGGAAGAACACGCCCTTACTGGTGCCGCCACGCATATAGGTGGCGGGGATCTTTATTTGCGGTGCGAATGTCATGGTCAGGCCTGCGCCTCCGCTTCGAGGAAGTCCTTGGCGAAGCGCTGCAGGACACCGCCGGCGCCGTAGATGGAGACTTCTTCCTGGGTGTCGAGGCGGCAGGTTACCGGTACTTCGACCGTTTCACCCCTCTCGCCATTATCAAGAGTGCGGTGAATCACCAGCGTCAGGGTGGCGCGCGGGGTTTGTTCGCCGATCACATCGTAGGTCTCGGTGCCGTCCAGCCCTAAGGTCTCGCGGGTGGTGCCGGGCTGGAATTCCAGCGGCAGTACGCCCATGCCGATTAGGTTGGTGCGGTGAATGCGCTCGAAACCTTCGGCGACGATGGCCTGCACACCGGCCAGCGCCACGCCCTTGGCGGCCCAGTCGCGGGATGAGCCCTGGCCGTAGTCGGCGCCGGCAACGATGATCAGCGGCTGCTTGCGCTCCATATAGGTTTCGATGGCTTCCCACATGCGGGTCACCTGCCCTTCCGGCTCCACGCGGGCGAAGGAGCCCTGTTTAATTTCGCCGTTGTCGTCGCGCACCATTTCGTTCAGCAGTTTCGGGTTGGCGAAGGTGGCGCGCTGCGCGGTCAGGTGGTCGCCGCGATGCGTCGCGTAGGAGTTGAAGTCCTCCTCTGGCAGGCCCATTTTCGCCAGGTATTCGCCGGCGGCGCTGCTGGCGAGAATCGCGTTGGACGGCGACAGGTGGTCGGTGGTGATGTTGTCACCCAGCACGGCCAGCGGGCGCATGCCTTTCAGTGCGCGTTCTCCCGCTAAGGCACCTTCCCAATACGGCGGGCGGCGGATGTAGGTGCTCATCGGGCGCCAGTCGTACAGCGGCTGGCCCTTCTCGCTCTCGCCCTTCTCCAGATCGAACATCGGGATATAGACCTCGCGGAACTGCTGCGGCTTTACGCTGGCTTTTACGATCGCGTCGATCTCTTCGTCGCTCGGCCAGATATCTTTCAGGGTGACCGGGTTGCCGTCTTGATCGTGGCCCAGTATGTCCCTCTCGATATCGAAGCGGATGGTGCCGGCAATCGCGTAGGCGACGACCAGCGGCGGCGAGGCCAGGAACGCCTGCTTGGCGTAGGGGTGAATGCGGCCGTCGAAGTTGCGGTTGCCCGACAGCACGGCGGTGGAATACAGATCGCGGTCGATCACTTCTTTCTGGATCGCCGGGTCCAGCGCGCCGCTCATGCCGTTACAGGTGGTACAGGCAAAGGCGACCACGTCGAAGCCCTGTTGCTGCAGTTCCGGCAACAGGTTGGCTTCTTCCAGGTACATTTTCACCGTCTTGGAACCCGGTGCCAGCGAGGTCTTCACCCACGGCTTGCGGGTCAGGCCCAGCTTGTTGGCGTTACGGGCGATCAGGCCGGCGGCAATCATATTGCGCGGGTTGCTGGTGTTGGTGCAGCTGGTGATGGCGGCAATAATCACCGCGCCGTCGGGCATCAGGCCCTCTTCTTCCTTCCATTCCTTCGCGATACCGCGGTTGGCCAGTTCGGAGACCGGCAGCAGCGCATGCGGGTTGGACGGGCCGGCCAGGTTGCGGCCTACTGAGGAGAGGTCGAACTTGAGTACGCGCTCGTAGTCGGCCTCTTTGAGGCTGTCGGCCCAGAGGCCGGTTTCCTTGGCGAACTTCTCTACCAGGGCCACCTGCTCGTCTTCGCGGCCGGTAAGCTTCAGGTAGTCGATGGTCTGCTCGTCGATGGCGAACATGCCGGCGGTGGCGCCGTACTCCGGCGTCATGTTGGCGATGGTGGCGCGGTCGCCGAGGCTCAGGCTGGCCGCGCCCTCGCCGAAGAATTCCAGGTAGGCGCCGACCACGCGCTCGCGGCGCAGGAACTGGGTCAATTCCAGCACCATGTCGGTACCGGTGATGCCGGGCTGCAGTTTGCCGGTCAGCTCGACGCCGACGATATCGGGCAGGCGCATGGCGGAGGCGCGGCCGAGCATGACGCTCTCGGCTTCCAGGCCGCCGACGCCGACGGAGATAACGCCGAGTGCGTCGACCATCGGGGTGTGGCTGTCGGTGCCGACACAGGTGTCCGGAAAGGCGACGCCGTCTTTCTTCTGCACTACCGGCGACATCTTCTCCAGGTTGATCTGGTGCATGATGCCGTTGCCGGGCGGGATGACGTCGACGTTTTCGAACGCGGTCTTGGTCCAGTTGATAAAGTGGAAGCGGTCTTCGTTGCGGCGCTCTTCCACGGCGCGGTTCTTTGCGAACGCGCCTTGTTCGAATCCGGGGTGCTCTACCGCGAGGGAGTGGTCGACGATCAGCTGGGTGGGCACCACCGGGTTGACCTTGGCCGGGTCACCGCCCTGCTCTGCGATGGCGTCGCGCAGGCCGGCGAGGTCCACCAGTGCGGTCTGGCCGAGGATATCGTGGCACACCACGCGCGCGGGGTACCAGGGGAAGTCCAGGTCGCGCTTGCGCTCGATGATCTGCTTCAGCGCGTCGGTGAGCTGTTCCGGTGCGCAGCGGCGCACGAGGTTTTCCGCGAGGATGCGCGAGGTATAGGGCAGTTTTTCATAGGCGCCGGGCTGGATGGCGTCGACGGCGGCGCGGGTGTCGAAATAATCGAGATCCGTGTCGGGGAGGTTTTTGCGGTATTCGGTATTCATAATCTGTCAGTCTATTGAGGCGCGGGCCCCTGTAGGAGCGGCGGGAGGGCTATCCACCCTTGGCCGCGATCGGACTTTCCGGGCTGAAACACCCTGCCACTAAGGAAATTCTGGGCGGGCCTGCTAGCGGGAGCTGTTTGCCAGACACGCCGTGAATACATCCCTGTAGGCTCTAATCGGCATCCATGCCTCATAAGGTCTGGCAAACAGCTCCCGCTACCAGTCCCTTCGCATTCTGCTTCGCGATTCTATTCAAACAACCGTCGCCACACCGGCGCGCGCCGGAATGACGACTCAGCGAGTGAATCAGCCGCGCTCGGCGATCGGGGTCACCTTGCGCGGTTCCACGCCGACATATTCTGCGCTCGGGCGGATGATGCGGTTGTCGGCGCGCTGTTCAAATACGTGGGCGGCCCAGCCGGTGAGGCGGGACATCACGAAGATCGGGGTGAACAGCTTGGTGGGGATGCCCATAAAGTGGTACGCGGAGGCGTGGAAGAAGTCGGCGTTGCAGAACAGCTTCTTCTCGCGCCACATCACTTCTTCACAGCGTACGGACACCGGGTACAGCACTGTGTCGCCCACGTCGGCGGCCAGCTTTTCGGACCACTGCTTGATGATGGCGTTGCGCGGGTCGGATTCGCGGTAGATCGCGTGGCCGAAGCCCATGATCTTTTCCTTGCGCTCCAGCATGCCCAGCAGTTCCTTTTCCGCTTCGTCGGCGGAGGAGAAACGCTCGATCAGTTCCATCGCGGCTTCGTTGGCGCCGCCGTGCAGCGGGCCGCGCAGGGTGCCGATGGCGCCGGTGATGCAGCTGAACAGGTCAGACAGGGTGGAGGCGCACACGCGCGCGGTGAAGGTCGACGCGTTGAACTCGTGCTCGGCGTACAGGATCAGGGACACGTTCATCACCTGCTCGTGCAGTGCGTTGGGCTTTTCGCCGCGCAGCATATGCAGGAAGTGGCCGCCGATGGAGTCGTCGTCGGTTTCGGTATCGATACGCACGTTGTCGTGGGTGAAGCGGTACCAGTAGCAGATGATGGACGGGAACGCGGCCAGCAGGCGGTTGGCTTTTTCCAGCTGCTGGTCGAAGCTCTCTTCACCTTCGAGGTTGCCCAGCATGGAGCAGCCGGTGCGCATGACATCCATCGGGTGGGCGTCGGCGGGAATGCGCTCGAGCACTTCTTTCAGTGCCTGCGGCAGGCCGCGCATGCCTTTCAGGGTGCCTTTGTAGTCGGCCAGCTGCGCCTTGGTGGGCAGTTCGCCGTAGAAAATCAGGTAGGCGACTTCTTCGAATTCACAGTGTTCCGCCAGGTCTTTGACGTCGTAGCCGCGGTAGGTCAGGCCGGAGCCGGATACACCGACGGTGGACAGTGCGGTTTTGCCTGCTACCTGGCCGCGCAGGCCGGCGCCGCTGAGTTGTTTCTCTGCCATTTTCTATTTCCCTTTTCTCTCAAGTTTGTACTGTGTCTTGCAGCAGCGGCCGCTGGCGGATGGCCGCCCCGCCGCTGCTACCGATTCGGGTCCTGGTGCAGTGCCAATTACTTCTTGAACAGCTCGTCGAGCTTCTGCTCGAAGTCGTGGTAGTTCAGGTAGTCGTACAGGTCGGCGCGGGTCTGCATGGTGTCGACCACGGCCTGCTGGTCGCCGTTTTCGAGAATACTGGTATAGACGTTCTCCGCGGCCTTGTTCATGGCGCGGAAAGCGGACAGCGGGTACAGGACCATATCGGCGCCGGACTCGCCCAGCTCCTTGGTGTTGTACAGCTTGGTTTTGCCGAACTCGGTGATGTTGGCGAGAATCGGCACATTCAACGCATCTTTGAACGCGCGGTAGTGTTCCAGTTCGGTCACTGCCTCGGCGAAGATGCCGTCGGCGCCAGCTTCGATACAGGCCTGGGCGCGGTCGATGGCGGCGTCGAGGCCTTCCTGGGCGAAGGAGTCGGTGCGCGCCATGATGAAGAAGTCGTCGTCGGTGCGCGCGTCAACCGCGGCCTTGATGCGGTCGACCATCTCCTGCTTGGAGACGATCTCCTTGTTCGGGCGGTGACCGCAGCGCTTCTGCGCTACCTGGTCTTCGATATGCACGGCGCCGGCGCCGGCGCGGATCATTTCCTTGATGGTGCGGGCGATATTGAAGGCGCCGCCCCAGCCGGTGTCGATATCCACCAGCAGCGGCAGTTCGCTGGCGGCGGTGATGCGGCGCACGTCTTCGAGCACATTGTCGAGGCTGGTCATACCCAGGTCCGGCAGGCCGTAGGAGGCGTTGGCGACGCCGCCGCCAGACAGGTAGATGGCCTTGTGGCCGATGCGCTCGGCCATGATGGCGCTGTAGGCGTTGATGGTGCCGACAACCTGCAGCGGGTTGTTCTCTTTCAGGGCGCGGCGGAAGCGCGCGCCGGCAGACAGTGTCTGGCTCGTTGTTTGGGTCATAGGTAAGCTCCGTTTAGTGGGAGAGTTTCCTCTCGATATTCTGTCGCGAGGCGCGGATATGGCGGCGCATCAGCAGTTCTGCCAGCTCCCCGTCCCCGGCCTCGATGGCTTCGATGATATGGCTGTGCTCGCGAAACGCGCGCTTGGCCCGCGGGCTGGCCATGCCCAGCTGGTAGCGGTACATGCGCACGCGGTAGTAGAGGCGGTTGCACAGGGTGTCGATCAGCAGGTCGTTGTTGGAGGCCTGCACGATGCGGAAATGGAAGTCGAAATCCCCTTCCGGCTGGAAGTAGGCGGTGCCGGCCTGCAGGCCCTCCTGCTGCTCGTGGCGGGCGAGCATCTGGCGCAGGGCGGCCAGGTCTTCATCGCTGCGCTCGGTGGCAGCCAGGCGGCAGGCCATGCCCTCCAGGGCCTCGCGCACGTCGTAGAGTTCCAGCAGGCCGCGTTCGGTGAGATCAACCACGCGGGCGCCCACGTGCACGCGGCGCTCCAGCAGGCCGAGCGATTCGAGGCGCATCACGGCCTCGCGCAGGCTGCCGCGGCTGGCATTGAAGCGCCGCGCCAGCTCGGGTTCGCTGATCTTGCTGCCAGCGGGAATGCGGCCTTCGACTATTTCGCCACGCAAGGTCACAAAAAGGCGATCTGCCAGGCTCTGGCCCGTCCCCTCCGCTTCCAGCTGTGCATCCGGCATTTGCATAGGCTGATCCACCCGCCCCAGATTGTCGACAATCTTAATGTGCGGGCACGATAAATCAGTGAGGATTCGACGTCAACCGGAAGAATCCCCGGCAAGTGTTGACAATCCAGAGGGAGAACTGACGTGTCACGGAGCAGTAGTCTTGTTCCAGCGAAGGCGGCATAATAGCGCCCGCGTCGCTGCGCCTGTCCACGCCTGCCCGGCACTCTATGCTTGGTAGTGAGCGAAAATGGGAAAGGGTTCACCGGAGTGGACGCATATCCACTGGCGATGATTGCATTGTTTAAGGCTGCCGGTTATCCCGGATCGATAAAGTTATGCCGAAGAGTATTATCAGGCGCTGGCTGCCGACTCCGGAACAGGTACGCGCCAATAACGGCTTAAAGTTCCTCGGCAAGCTGCTGCACGACCCCAACCTGTTTCACCTGAACCGCCACTCGGTTTCGGTGGCCTTTGCCGTGGGCGTGTTTACCAGCTTCCTGCCGCTGCCCGGGCAGATGCTGATCGCGGCGCTGCTGGCGCTGTGGTTCCGCTGCAACCTGCCGCTTTCGATGGCGCTGGTGTGGATCAGCAACCCGGTGACCATGCCGGCGATCTTCTTCAGCACCTACAAACTGGGCGCCTGGATTCTGGGCACCCCGCCGCTGAATTTCCATATTGAACTGTCGTGGCAGTGGCTGACGCAGGAAGTGGGGAAAATCTGGCTGCCGCTGTTCTTCGGCTCGCTGCTGGCGGGGGTCTTCTTTGCCGCCGTATCCTACTTTGCGATGCAGGGGCTGTGGCGCTGGCATGTAGTGAAGCGCTGGAAGCTGCGCATCCAGAAGCGCTCGACGGCCGGCTGAGCACGCATTGCCGCGGTTGGCGGCAATGCGGATTGTCAGCACTCCTGCCCTAGCGGCGAAAACTCCTTCCCCTACACCTACCGCGCGCCCAGATTCAGGAGCCGTGCACCCGCTTCCAGCAGTGCGCGAGCACACAGAAGTACCCGCCAAACAGCACAAACAACGGCGGGAACAGGGACACCAGCGCGTCAGCGCCAACGCCCTGCTTCAGGAACAGCAGCAGCGAGACCAGACACCAGACAAACAGCGGATAGAGCAGCGCGCAGGTAAACAGGCGAAACTGCCCGAATGGCTCACCCTCTTCCGGGCGCAAAAACGGAAACGGCCACCAGGCAATCGACGGGCGATGGAAGGCGACGAGGAATTCGCTGAACGTTACTGACTCTTTGCGCTTTGTCATTCTCTTGCCCCCACCCCATTTCGCCTGCCGGGCAGGCGAAATTCTCTGTGATTATTGTTCGTTGCGCAGCGCCGCCGCCGGCTGCACGCGACTGGCCTGCAGCGACGGGTACAGCGTTGCCAGCAGGCTGAGCAGGAAGCCGGCGCCCACCACCAGCGCCACATCCGGCCAGTGCAATTGCGATGGCAGGTAGTCTACCGGGTAGACATCGGACTTCAGGAAATGCACGCCGAACAGGGCTTCGATACCGCGCACCACGTCGGTCACCGCCAGCGATCCGATCACGCCCAGAATCCCGCCGACCACGGCGCCCACCAGCCCCACCAGCGCGCCCTGGCTGACAAACGTCAGCAGGATCTCGCGGGTACTGGCACCCATGGTGCGCAGGATGGCGATATCACTGTGCTTGTCGATCACCACCATCACCAGCGTGGACACCACATTGAAGGCGGCGATGGCGATGATCAGCAGCACCAGCAGCCCCACTAGGTTGCGCGACATCTGGATCGCCTGATACAGGTTGCCCTGGGTGCTGGTCCAGTCGTTGCCGTAGAAATTCTGTGCCGGCAGCTGGTTCAGCAGGTCGCGCAGAATGCGGTTGGCTTCCAGCATCTTGTGGAAGCGCAGCTGCACGCCGGCGCCGCCGGCATCGCCGGCCAGGTCCCGGGCCTGCGCCCAGGACACCAATGCCAGCGACTGGTCCAGCGCGGTGCCGGAGTGGAAGATATCCACCACCTTGAACCCGGCCAGGCGCGCGGCGCTGCGCCCGCTGTTATCGTTGCTGTCGGGCACAATCAGCGACAGGTGCTCACCGACCTTGATATCCAGCTTGTCCGCCAGGCCGCGGCCGAGAATCACGCCGCCGCCGGCCAGTTGCGCCAGGCTCTCCGGCTTCAGGAAGCGGCCGATATTGGAAACGTTGCCGATGGTGTCGGGGTTGATGCCCTGCACCAGCAGCGGCGTCACTTCCCTGCCCTTGCGCGCCAGCGCGTTCACCTGCCACACCTCGGCCGCCGCCACCACTTCCGGCGATGCCGCCAGCTGGTCGCGTAGCGCCGGCCAGTCGATATCCGGGTTGGCGTTGTAGATGGTGGCGTGGGGCATGATGCCGAGAATGCGCTCGCGCAGTTCGCGGTCGAAGCCGTTCATCACCGACATCACCACAATCATCAGCGCGACGCCGAGGATCAGGCCGACCATGGACAGGCCGGAGATAAACGACACCAGGCCGGCGGAATCCTCGCCGCGGCGCTGGGCGCCGGCGTAGCGCAGGCCGATAAACGCGGGCAGCGGCCTAAACACGGTCGCCCTCGTGCCAGTTGCGCTCCAGGCGGCCGTCGATCAGGTGCAGGGTGCGGTCGAGGGAGGCGGCCAGGTCCGGGTCGTGGGTGACGATCACGAAGCTGATCTGCAGCTCGCGGTTGAGCTTGTCCATCAGCTGGTGAATTTCTTTCGCGGTGGCGCGGTCCAGGTTGCCGGTGGGCTCATCCATCAGCACACACGCGGGCCGGGTGACCAGTGCACGGGCGATGGCCACGCGCTGGCGTTCGCCGCCGGACAGCTGTGACGGCTTGTGGGTCAGGCGCTCGCCGAGGCCCACGGCCTGCAGCATGGCCTCGGCCTCGCTGCGCGCCGCCGCCACCGACTGCTTGCCGATCAGCAGCGGCATGGCGACATTTTCCAGCGCCGAGAACTCACCCAGCAGGTGGTGAAACTGGTACACGAAACCGAGGCTTGAGTTGCGCAGCCAGCCGCGCTCGTTGGCGTTCAACTGCGCCAGGTCGCGCCCGGCCACCCATACCTCGCCGGAGCTGGGCGTATCCAGGCCGCCGAGCAGGTTCAGCAGCGTCGACTTGCCGGAGCCGGAGGCGCCGACAATCGCCAGCTTTTCGCCCTTGGCCACACTCAGCTCTACGCCGCGCAATACCTCCAGCTGGTTGTTGCCCTGCTGGTAATGCTTGCGCAGCTGGCGACAGGCCAGCACTGCATCCGGGGCGACGGCCGGACTCGCTTGTTCCGTTGTTATTTCCACTTGGCTGTTCATCGACAATTTATTCTGCGTAGGATGGGCAAAGGAGCGAAGCGACGTGCCCATCATCAAACTGGCGATGGGCACGCTTCGCTTTGCCCATCGTACATTTTTTGCTGCGGCGATTTATTCGTAGCGCAGCGCTTCCGCCGGCGCAATCTGCGCGGCGCGCCAGGCCGGGAACAGGGTTGCCAGCAGGCTCATGGCTACCGCTGCGGTCAGTACTACGACCGCATCCGCGGTGCGGAATTCAGATGGCAGGAAGCTGACGAAAAACACACGCGGGTCGAAGATTTTGAAACCCAGCAGGTTTTCCAGCCAGCTGACCATTTCGGTCAGGTTGAGTGCAATCAGGATGCCCAGCGCCGCGCCGATAAATGCGCCGATGACGCCGATGGCGCTGCCCTGCACCACGAACACCGACATGATCTGCCGCGAGGTGAGCCCGAGGGTGCGCAGCACGGCGATATCCGAGCGCTTGTCGGCCACCATCAACACCAGCGCAGAGACAATATTGAACGCGGCCACGGCGACGATAATCATCAGCATCAGCGTGACTACGGTTTTTTCCATTTTCACCGCCTGGAACAGGCTGCCCTGCGAGTGGCTCCAGTCTTCGCCGGTGAAGCCATCGCCAAGTTTGTGCGCGTAGCCGCCCACCCGCCCCAGCGCGTTGTCCATATCGTCGAAGCGCAGCTGCAGGCCCTGCACGCGCCCGGGCATGTGCAGCAGCCGTGCGGCGTCTTCGATATTGATAATCGCCATGGTCTGGTCCACCTGCGCGCCCACGGCGAAAACACCAGCCACGGTGAAGCGCTTGGTGCGCGGGAAGATACCCGCCGGAGTCACCACCACCTGAGGCAGTGTCAGCACCACGCTATCGCCAGGAATCACGTTCAGCTGGCGCGCCAGGATGCGCCCCACCACGATCTTGTAGCTGCGCGGCTTGAGCACATCGAGGCTGCCCATCAGCATATGTTCGCCGACCGTGGACACCTTGCGCAGCGCCTTGGGATCCACGCCCTCAAACTGTACGCCGTGGCTGCTGCCGTTGGCGCCGAGCAGTGCGTAACCGCGCACGAACGGACTCGCCGCCTGCACGTGCGGCTCCTGCACCAGCTGTGCGGCGGCGCCGTGCCAGTCTTTGAGACCGCCCTCCTTCTGCACAAAGCCGTGCGGGATCACACTGAGAATGCGGGTCTTCAGCTCCCGATCGAAACCGTTCATGACCGAGGTGACCACAATCAGCGCCATCACACCGAGGGCCATACCCAGCAGGGAGAAGCCATTGATAAAGGAAATAAACTGCTGGCGGCGGCGGGCGGCCACGTAGCGCAGGCCGATAAAAAGGGGAACTGGTTTTAGCATGAGGGTGATTTAATCGGAAAAAGGCCAAGAAATCCAAGGGTTTGGACACACCTTTGGCCAATTTGCTCCGCGGCCACGCCCTCAGCGCTCGTTATATTTCAGCAGCGCTGCGTCGAGCCGCTGGATATCCGCATCGCTCCAGCCCCCGGGCTGGGTCAGTGCGCGCCAGGCGCGGACGTAGTCCTTGGGCGCATAGCTGTGCCCGTAGCCCATCGGCGCGATGCCGGCGTGCATGTCCGCGGCCAGCTGCAGCATGGTGACGACGGGATACCACTGCAGATCGTTGGACACATCCGGCCCCCGCGGCGGATCCATCCAGGCGGGTTTGCGGTACAGCGCCTGCGGCTCGAAGAACACGATCGGATCGCTGGCGTGCTGCAGGTAGGCGATGCGGAAATGGCTCCAGGGTACGGTGCCCTTGTCGTAACCGCCGAACTGATTGCCGAAGCGCACGATACCGCCACCGCGAAAGCGCGGCAGCCACGCCGGCGAGCCGGGATCGCGGTGGGCGGTGACATCGCGCCAGGTGTCGCTGCGGAACGGCGGCCCGGTCCACAGGGCGCCGTCGAAAGGATCGTTGATGATGTCGTAGAAATCGAAAGAGCGGTCGGAGTTGAGCGCGCCCAGGCTCAGGCCGAACAGGTATAGCTTTGGCCGTGTTGTCTTGGGCAGGCGGTGCCAGTAGCCGTAGATTGCCTGAAACAGCGCCTGCGCCGTCTCCAGCCCGTAGGCATTCTCGGTCATCAGCGCGATCGGGCTGGGCAGGTAGGAATACTGGGCCGCCACACTGGCGATATCGCCGCGGTGCAGGTACTCCACCGAATTGATACCGCCGGGGTCCACCCAGCCGGTCCCGGTGGGCGTGATCAGCACCAGGACCTTGCGCTCGAAGCCGCCGACCCGCTTCAGCTCGTCCAGCGCGAGCTGCGCGCGCTGCTGCGGTGTGTCCGCCGCATTCAGGCCCACGTAGACACGGATTGGCTGCTTGGCGCTGCCGGTCACCGCGCCGATCTGCGCGGCGGTGGGCCCCAGTGCCAGGTAACGCCGCCCCTGATGCCCCATATCCTGCCAGCGCACCAGTGAATCCGCCCCGCCCGGCTTGTGCGGATCCTTGGGCGGCGGCATATCCGGAGCGATGCGCGCGTCCAACTTCTGGTAGGCCGAGTCTACGAAGTGCAGCGCCGAGGTCAGCAGGACATCGTCGATAATGGTCCAGAACAGCGCTATGGCCGCCACCAGGCCGAGCAGCAGCGAGATGCGCCGCGGTATGCGGTGCTCCAGCTTGCGCGACAGCCAGTAGAACAGGCGGCGAAACAGCCGCGCGATCCCCAGCAACAGCAGAAATACCAGCGCGGCAATCACCGCCACGGTCAGCGGTCGCACGCCGGACACCAGCTCCATGCCCATGGCCGCGCGCACCGAGTCCTGCCACTTGCTGGCCTGCAGCAGGAAGCCCAGCGCAATCAGCAGACTCAGCGCCGCGGCGCCCCAGCGCCACCAGCGCGCGCTGCGCTCAGCGGGCAGCGGCAGCTCCAGGTAGCGCCACAGCCAGCACAGAAAGACCCCCACGCCGTAGCCACAGGCGAAGGAAAAGCCGGAAATCACCCCCTGGACGATATCGCTGCGCGGGATCAGCGAGGGCGTTAGCGACACCGCCAGAAACAGCGTGCCCACCAGCAAGCCCGGTATGGAGAAAAATTGACCGATGCGCATTCCCTGCCACCCGCACAACCCTGTATGAATCTCAGGCTAGCACAGCGGGCAGCCACAGCTGCCGGTAGCGCCGGGCCAATCGCCAGCCGTCAGCGACGAGAAAAACGTGAAGAACGGCCAGTGTTTGGGCACAATATCTGTTTTAATGAGCCCCAAATAACGAGGACCTGGAGAAGGAACCATGTTCAGCAGATTCCGCCGCTTCCCCCACTTCGCCAGCGCCGTGCTGCTGGTACTGGCCGCCGGCGCCCAGGCAGAAAACCTGGAGGTACCGGTCGGCGCCCAGGGCGACAAGTCCTATATAGAAGAGATGCGCGGCCTGAAAAAAGACCAGGTAACCGCGCGCCTCGGCAAGCCCATCAGCGTTCAGGGCCCGGTCGGCGACCCGGCCATCACCCGCTGGGAATACCCGGACTTCTATGTGTATTTTGAGTGGGATACCGCGCTGCACACGGTCAAGAAGCCGAAACAGCAGGGCTGAGCCCAACCGGCGTCAACCGCCCGAGGCTTTCCCCCTCCCCCGCCGCACTGCGGCGATCACAGCGGGCGGGTGATTGTCTGCCGGATTCCGGGAGCGCCAAGATGCTTGTCGCTCCCGATACCCATAAAAAAAGCCGCCGGCAGTGCCGGCGGCTTTTTTTTGTTCCCCCGTAGACACAACATTTACCAGCAAACCATCATGAGACGCGGTTACGGTTACGCCTCTGGTCTTCGTGGAATTGCGTTTTAGTCCGCTCCCAGCGTGTCTTGTCGGCCACTATCCGGATATTTTGCACAGAAGCCTGGTTGTAATACATCCAGTCCGACAGTTCGATATTGTTCTGTGTGCCGGCGTAATAACGCATGCGGAAACGGCGGATAAACTGGTTGGGAATTGCCAGGAAGGCGACTTCCCGCCCCGGGGTCACATTCGCGACTTCGAAGCACTGATGGCCATTTTTATCGAACTCATAAATAAAACCGGAGATCAGGCGGCCGGCCGGATCGTGGATATAGTAATAGCGTTTCGGACAGTACATGATGTTGTACCAGGCAAAGCGGGCAACCAGGTTGACATCGGAGGTGCTGGAGATCACCTGGTTGGACGCACCGGTGCCCAGATGCGGATCGAAGCGATTGGTGTCGAACATTTTCGGGCAGAAACCTCCGGCCTGCCAGAGCATGGCCGGCGGGCGTGTGTCGCCACGGTACAGTCGGTTCGGCGCCTGATGCAGATTAAAGCCACTGCGACTGAAGCGGTAGCTGTACATGGCCAACGGGATATCCGTCCCGTTATTGATATTTGCGATCGCCTGGGTTTCAGAGGCGGCGGCCTCCGTGCTCTGCCGATACCAGCAATAGGCGCCACCCATCAGGGTCATGATGGCGTTGCGGCGGCGGTTTATGCCGTTGATATCGAGCCGCTGGTTCGGTGCCGAGGGATTGAAACCGGTACTCCAGGTATAGAGCACCCGCAACAGGCGCTCGGAAGTGACGGCGATACGCAGGTAGTCCAACGTGCGAATCCGGCTGGCAGCGGCGACCTGCACATCGATACTACTCAAACCGTCATTCGAGCGGCTGTGGCTGAATCCCGCGCGTGAGTTGCGCTGAAAATCTGTCGCATAGGCGTGAAACGCCTGCGGCGGACTGCACGTGGTCTGGATAGTATCGGCCTGGGTGAGCGTACGAATGTAGTGATCGATGTTGGGAGGCAACATAAAAAATCCTTGTTTTTATTTTTCCTTTGAACTCCATCGGCGCCAGCCATGAAACCTCACCGGAACCGAGATCGCTGCGCGTGACAACAATCGCCCTATTTATACCACTTCCGGGCGCAAAATCTGCACTGGATCCGGGCGAAATTTGCCCCAATGGCGGCATAAGAATTACGCGCAGCTGCGACAGCACTCAACTTTTCACACGCTGCATTTGCAGCGGGGAACTACAGAACTTGGTAGAAAAAAATCGACTAGCCAGGAAGGACATGCATAAAAAAACCGCCGAAAATAGTCGGCGGTTTTTCATCGGAGGAAGGCTGCTGAGTCAGTAGAGAAATGTTGCGGTGCCGGTTGCCAGCAGTTCCTGCGCATCGTTGTGCAGTTCCATCCGCGTTACCACCAGTTTGTTGCCGGTGCGCAGAATGGCGCCGTGACAGACAAACTGCTCCCCCCTGCCCGGCTTCAGGTAATCCACCCGCATATCCACGGTGCCTAATTTGGACAACCGCTCAATTTTTTCCTGCGAGGAGATGTTCCCCATCCGCTGGTAGGCGGCCACCATCGCGGTGAGCCCACCGACGGTGTCCAGCGCGGTGGCCATGACACCGCCGTGCAGAATGTTCTGCCACGGGTTGCCGATCAGTTCCGGGCGCAGATCGAACTGCGCCGACAGGGTGAGCTTTTCCAGATCCAGGTCCCGCATCTTCAGGCCGATCTGGCGATTGAAGGGAATCTGCTCGAAAAAGCCCCGCACCAGTTCGCGGAATTCGCTCGGCGAAGGTACCGTCACAGGCGCGCGACCCGGTTCAGACCGTCCAGTGCGGCACTGCGATAGGCCTCCGCCATGGTCGGATAGTTGAAGGTGGTGTTGACGAAGAAATCGATGGTGTTGTTCGGCGCCGGCTGCTTCATGATCGCCTGGCCGATATGCACGATCTCCGCTGCCTCGGCACCGAAGCAATGGATGCCGAGGATTTCGCGGGTTTCGATATGGAACAGGATCTTCAGCATCCCCACGCGCTCGTTGGAAATCTGCGCGCGCGCCGTGTGCTTGAACAGCGCCCGGCCCACTTCATAGGGCACCTTGGAGGCGGTCAGTTCCGACTCGGTTTTCCCCACGGAAGAGATTTCCGGCAGGGTATAGATACCGGTGGGCGCATCCTCCACCACCCGGTGGCCGCGGCCGGCAATCGCAGCGGCCACGGCGCGGCCCTGGTCGTAGGAGGCACTGGCGAGGCTCGGCCAGCCGATCACGTCGCCCACGGCGAAGATGTTCTCGACATCGGTGCAGTAGTGCTCGTCCACCGCCAGCTGGCCGCGGTGGTTGGCTTCCAGGCCGACGTGGTCGAGGCCCAGGCTACCCGTGTTACCGGAGCGGCCGTTGCACCACAGCAGCGCGTCGGCGTGGATACGCTTGCCGGACTGCATTTCCATGATCACACCGCGATCGGTGGGAACCACTTTGGCGTACTCCTCGCGGTGGCGTACCGTCACGCCCATATCGCGCAGGTGGTAGCTGAGCGCATCGGAGATCTCGTCGTCGAGAAACTCCAGCAGGCTGTCGCGAGTGTTGATCAGGTCCACCTTGACGCCCAGGGCGGCAAAGATCGAGGCGTACTCACAGCCGATCACACCGGCGCCATAAATCATGATCGAGTGCGGCGTGTGCTGCATGTCGAGAATGGTGTCGCTGTCGTACACCCGCGCGTGGTCGAAGTCCACATCCGCCGGGCGGTACGGGCGCGAGCCAGTGGCGATCACGAATTTGTCGGAGGTGATGATTTCGCTGGCGCCGTCCGGCAGTTGCACCTGCAGACTGTTGGCATCGCGGAACTCGGCTTCGCCGATGATCAGTTCGACGCGATTGCGTGCGTAGAAACTGGTGTGCATTTCCACCTGGAAGGAAATCACCTTGTTGACCGTCTGCATCACCTGCGGGAACGTCAGCCGGCGCGGTTCGCCCAGCGCGCGGAACACCGGCTGGGTGTTGTAGCGCATCAGCTGCTTGACGGCGTGGCGCAGAGCCTTGGAGGGAATAGTGCCCTTGTGGGTGCAGTTGCCCCCAACCACTGAATGTTTTTCGATAACCGCCACGCGCATGCCTTTCTTGGCGGCGCTCATGGCGGCGGCTTCACCGGCGGGGCCGGAGCCGATCACTACCAGGTCGAATTTCTGCTCTGCCATCTGTTAGCTCTATTTTATTCGTTCAATTTAATAGGCAGGTAGGGTGCGCGATGCGCACCTTACCACTCCCCCCAGCATTAGCAGCCTGCGGGCGGGGATCAACGCTTGGTCGCGTCGTAGGCCAGGTCGTCGGCCTCGGCCAGGCGCGCCAGGCGCTCCTGCTCTTTCTTGCACGCGTCGTCATCGCCACCGCAGATCTCACAGCCGTCTTTCAGGCCCAGATTGTTGAGACCGCCGCAGGAGCCCTTCAACGGCTTGTTCTGCACAATGGCACCGAGGGCCATGCCGACGATCACCAGGGCAATGGCGATAAAAGCAAACACAAATACGATCATTTGGACTTCTCCAGATAGGGGGCGAAGGCATTGCTGCTGCGCTCTTCAAATCCGCTGTCAGTTTTGACCAACATGAATACGGCCAGACCTTCCCTCTCTGCCAATTTTAATCCAGCGTCGGCGCCAAGCACATTCAGCGCGGTAGCCAGACCATCCGCCTCGGCGCAGTCATCGGCGATGACCGTGACCGACGCCAGCCGATGCTGCAACGGGCGGCCGGTGCGCGGGTCGATGGTGTGGGCGTAGCGCACACCATTGCGCTCATAGTAGTTGCGATAGTCACCGCTGGTGGCAACCGCCTTGCCGCTGATGGCGATCGGTTCCTGCACCGCGCGACCGCCCGGGTCCGGACGCTCGACGCCAATGCGCCAGTCGACGCCCTGGGCGTTTTTACCCAGCGTGCGCAGCTCGCCGCCGATCTCCACCAGGTAGTTGTGAATGCCCTGCTTTTCCAACAGCTCGGCAACCCGATCGACGCCGTGGCCCTTGGCGATAGCGGACAGGTCGAGCTCCACCGGGCGGCTGCGGGTAATGCGATCCGGATTGCGCTGCACGGTGAGCGCGTCGGAACCGACGATCTTGTCCAGCCGCGCGATATCCGCGTCGGAAGGCACGTTTTCCGGCTCCGGCTGCGGACCGAAACCCCACAGGTTCACCAGCGGGCCCACGGTAATATCGAAGGCACCGCCGCTGCGGCGATAGATATCCAGCGCCTTGTCCACCACCAGGGCCAGGTGCGCACTGACCGGCACCGGCTTGCCTACCGGACCGCGGTTGAAGCGCATCAGTTCGGAGTCGTCGATATAGGTCGACATCTCCTGGTTGACCTGCTTCAGCTCGGTATCGATCTGCTGTTGCAGCGCCGTCTTGTCGAGGCCCGCGGGCGCGTCCACCACCGTGATGTGGTAAGTAGTGCCCATGGTGCGGCCGGACAGCAGCCAGTCATGCGGTGCCGCTGTGCAGGCACCCAGAAATAATACAAACCCGAAAACCAAAAACAGGGCCGGAGTGAGCGGCCCTGTTTTTGTTGTTATCGGCTTGCGGATTGCGATTTGCAATTTAACGCCTCCGATTAGCCACCAAAGTCATCCAGCAGGATGTTGTCATCTTCAACACCCAGGTCCTTCAGCATATTGATGACCGCTGCGTTCATCATGGGCGGCCCGCACATGTAGTACTCGCAGTCTTCCGGCGCCGGGTGATCCTTGAGGTAGTTCTCGTAGACCACGTTGTGGATGAAGCCGGTGTAGCCGCTCCAGTTGTCTTCCGGTTGCGGATCGGACAGCGCTACATGCCACTGGAAGTTATCGAACTCGTCCTGCAGGCCGTTGTAGTCATCTTCGTAGAACATCTCGCGCAGGGAGCGGGCGCCGTACCAGAAGCTGATCTTGCGCTTGCTGTGCAGGCGCTTGAGCTGGTCGAAGATGTGCGAGCGCATCGGCGCCATGCCGGCACCACCGCCAATGAACACCATTTCGTTGTCGGTGTCTTTGGCGAAGAACTCGCCGAAGGGACCGTATACCCTGATGGTGTCGCCCGGCTTCAGGCTGAAGACGTAGGAAGACATCTGGCCCGGCGGCACACCTTCGGTGCGCGGCGGCGGGGTAGCGATACGGATGTTGAACTTAACAACGCCCTTCTCTTCCGGGTAGTTGGCCATGGAATAGGCGCGCACCACCGGCTCGGTGACCTTGGATTCCAGCTTGAAGAAGCCGAAATTTTCCCAGTCGCCGCGGTACTCTTCCTCGATATCAAAATCGGAGAATTTCACGTGGTGGGCCGGCGCTTCCAGCTGCACGTAACCGCCAGCGCGGAAGTCGACGTTTTCGCCTTCCGGCAGCTTCAGGGTCAGCTCTTTGATGAAGGTAGCCACGTTGGGGTTGGATTCCACAGTGCATTCCCACTGCTTCACACCGAACACCTCTTCGGGCACTTCGATTTCCATGTCCTGCTTCACTGCCACCTGGCAAGACAGTCGCTTGCCCTCTTTCGCATCGCGCGGGGTGAAGTGAGCGGCTTCGGTCGGCAGCATGTCGCCACCGCCGGAAACCACTTTACACACGCACTGGGCGCAGCTGCCACCGCCGCCACAGGCGGAGGCCAGGAACAGGTTGTTAGCCGCCAGTGTCTGCAGCAGCTTGCCGCCGGCCGGCACGGTGAGGGTCTTCTCACCGTTGACCAGGATGTTGACGTCGCCGGTGTTCACCAGGCGCGAGCGGGCAGCGAGAATTACCGCCACCAGCGCCAGCACGATGACGGTAAACATGACTACGCCGAGGATAATTTCAATATTCATAGTGATCCATTTCCCCCGCTTAGAGTGCGATACCGCCGAAAGACATGAAGCCCAGGGACATCAGACCAACGGTAATGAAGGTGATACCCAGTCCTTTCAGGCCTTTCGGTACATCGCTGTACTTCAACTTTTCACGGATACCTGCCAGGGCGAGGATCGCCAGCGCCCAGCCGGCACCGGCGCCGAAACCGTAGGCGACACTCTCACTGAAGTTGTACTCGCGCTCAACCATGAACAGGGACGCACCCATGATGGCGCAGTTCACGGTAATCAGCGGCAGGAACACACCGAGAGCGTTGTACAGCGACGGCATGAACTTATCCAGGAACATTTCCAGGATCTGTACCAGCGCGGCGATAACGCCGATGTAGGACAGCAGGCCGAGGAAGCTCAGATCCACATTCGGGAAGCCGGCCCAGGCCAGCGCACCGTCTTTCAGCAGGTAGGTGTAGATCAGGTTGTTGACCGGCACGGTCAGGGTCAGTACCACAACCACCGCCACACCGAGACCGACGGCCGCTTCGATCTTCTTCGACACGGCCATGAAGGTACACATGCCGAGGAAGAAGGCCAGCGCCATGTTCTCGATAAAGACAGCGCGGACGACCAGAGAAATCAGATGTTCCATGATTAGGCCTCCTGCGGCAGCGCTTTGGTGTTGGAAGTGATCTCGAATTCATTCTCCTCACGCTGGCTCGGCTTCCAGGTGCGCAGGCCCCAGATGATCAGACCGATCAGGAAGAAGGCAGACGGCGGCAGCAGCAGCAGGCCGTTGGGCACGTACCAGCCACCGTTGTTCACGGTCTGCAGAATCTCGACACCGAACAGCTTGCCGGAACCGAACAGCTCGCGGATAAACGCCAGGGTCAGCAGCATGGCGCTGTAACCGAGGCCGTTACCGATACCGTCGAGGAAGCTATCGACCGGGCCGTTCTTCATTGCGAAGGCTTCGGCGCGGCCCATCACGATACAGTTGGTGATGATCAGGCCGACGAATACCGACAGCTGCTTGGAGATGTCGTAAGCCACCGCCTTGAGCACCTGGTCCACCACGATTACCAGTGATGCAATCAGGGTCATCTGCACGATGATACGGATGCTGTTGGGGATATAGCTGCGCACCAGCGACACGGCCATGCTGGAGAAGGCCGTTACCAGGGTCAGCGCAATCGCCATCACCATACTGACTTTGAGCGAGCTGGTCACCGCCAGCGCGGAGCAGATACCGAGGATCTGCAGCGCGATGGGGTTGTTATTGAAGACCGGCTCGAACAGGGTCTCTTTCAATTTCATGGATTATGCCTCCCCTGCTTTCAGGTTTTTCAGGAAGGGACCAAAACCCTGTTGGCCCAACCAGAAGTGCAGCAGATTATTGACGCCATTGCTTGTCAGGGTCGCACCGGACAGCGCGTCCACCTGGTGCACCGCCTTCGGGCTGTTCGGGTTTACGCCGCCCTTGACCAGGTCGATGGCCACGGAACCGTTGTCTCCGAACACCTTCTTGCCCGGCCACTTGGCCTTCCACAGCGGGTTGTCCACCTCACCGCCGAGTCCGGGGGTTTCCTTCTGGTCGTAGAAGCCCAGTCCGGCAACGGTATTCAGGTCGCTGTCCAGGGCGAGGAAGCCGTAGAGGGTACTCCACAGGCCATAACCGCGCACCGGCAGTACGATCTTGTCCAGCTTGCCGTCTTTCTCCACCAGATAAACCTCGGAGATATTCTCCTCGCGGATGATCTTGGCAATGTCGTCGTCCGGATTCAGCTTCTTGCTCGCGTCCGGGATCTTGGCCGCCTTGCGACCACTGCCGCCGGCGGGTTTCTGATCGGTGAACTTGCCGGTGGCGAGATCCACATAGCGCTTTTTCACCGAGGAGAACGCGCTTTCCACCTGGGCCTTGCTGGCCTTGGGATCAGTGATCAGGCCTGCGGCCATCAGCACATTGCGCTTCATGTCCAGCTGCACGTTGGCTTCCTGGCGCGGCTTGAGCACGACCGCTGCGGTGGCAACCACCACCGAGCAGACGATACACAGGACCAGGGCAACCAGCAGCGTACCTTTTACGGAATCTTTATTAGCCACGTGCCAACCTCCGTTTGATATGGGACTGCACCACGAAGTAGTCAAACAGCGGCGCGAACAGGTTGGCAAACAGGATTGCCAACATCATGCCTTCCGGGAAGGCCGGGTTCGCCACCCGGATCAAGACACACATAAACCCGATCAGGATGCCGTAGAACCAGCGACCGGTATCGGTCATGGAGGCGGAAACCGGGTCGGTGGTCATGAAGACCAGGCCGAAGGCGAAACCGCCCACTACCAGATGCCAGTACCAGGGCACATTGAACATCGGGTTGGTGTCGGAACCGATAAAGTTGAACAGCGTCGCGGTGGCCATCATGCCCAGCAGGGTGCCGGCGATGATGCGCCAGCTGGCGATCTTCATGAACACCATGATGGCGCCGGCGATCAGGATCGCCAGGGTCGAGGTCTCACCGATGGAGCCCTGCATGTTGCCGAAGAAGGCGCTGAACCAGCTCAGGTTGCCGCCGTCCATGCCGCCAGTGCCAACGACGCCGTTCTGGATGCCGTTACTGGCCATGGAGGACAGCGCGGTAGCACCGGTGTAACCGTCGACTGCAGTCCACACCGAGTCACCGGACATGGAGGCCGGATAGGCGAAGAACAGGAAGGCACGGCCGGACAGGGCCGGGTTCATGAAGTTCTTGCCGGTACCGCCGAAGACTTCCTTGCCGATGACCACACCGAAGCTGATGCCCATTCCCACCAGCCACAGGGGCAGATCGGGCGGACAGGACAGTGCGAACAGGATGGAGGTCACGAAGAAACCTTCGTTGACTTCGTGGCCGCGCACCGCCGCGAACAGCACTTCCCAGAAGCCACCCACCACAAAAGTGATGAAGTAGATCGGCAGGAAGTAGGCTGCACCGTAGACCAGGTTGTCCCAGACGCTGCCCGGATTGTGGCCGGCCAGCGCACCAATGATGGCCTGGCGCCAGCCGGTCAGTTCCGGGTTGCTCATGCCTTCGATGATGGTGTTGGCCTGGAAGCCGACGTTGTACATGCCGTAGAACATCGGGATCAGGGCACAGGCCCACACGGTGATCATGATGCGCTTCAGGTCAATGCCGTCACGCACATGCGCCGTGGTTTTAGTAGTGTCCGCGGGCTGGAAGAAACCGGTATCGATGGCTTCGTACAGCGCGTAGAACTTTTCGTATTTGCCGCCCTTGTGGAAGTGCGGTTCGATGGAATCGAGGAATTTACGCAACATCCTTAACCCTCCTTCTCAATACGGGTCAGGTTGTCCCGCAAAATGGGGCCGTATTCGTACTTGCCCGGGCACACGAAGGTGCACAGCGCCAGATCTTCTTCGTCCAGCTCCAGTACACCGAGTTTCTGCGCGGTGGCGGTGTCACCGACGATCAGTGCGCGCAGCAGCTGGGTCGGCAGCACGTCCAGCGGCACAACGCGCTCGTAGGTGCCGATCGGCATCAGCGCGCGCTCGGAACCATTGGTGCTGGTGGTAAAGTTGAAGCGACGGTTCTTGAACAGGCGCGACAGGTAGATCGGCAGGATCGAGAAGCGCTTGTTGCCGGCACGCATGTAGTGCAGGAACGGACGCTCGCGGCCCTCTTCCAGCACGGACACCTGGCTGTCGTAGCGACCCAGGTAGGCCAGCGGGCCAGCGGCGGTGTTGCCGCCGAACACGGAACCGGAAATCACGCGGTTGTCGCTGCCCTGCAGCTCACCGGCGGTCAGTTCGTCCAGGCTGGCACCCAGGCGGGTACGCAGCAGGCGCGGCTTCTCGACGCGCGGACCAGCGAGGGATACGACGCGATCGGTGAACAGCTTGCCGGTGGCAAACAGCTGGCCCACGGCGATCACGTCCTGGTAGCCGATCGTGAACACGCTGCGACCGGGCTTGACCGGGCTCAGGAAGTGAATGTGGGTGCCACTCAGGCCCGCCGGGTGCGGGCCGGCAAACGTCTCGTGACGGATGTTGCCAGCGCTCGGTACCGGGATATCGGCGTCCGGTGCGCTGCAGACATAGGTGGTGTCTGCCAGCTTGGAGAGGATCTCCACGCCCTGGGCGAAGGCATCGCGCTGCTCGGCGATGATCACCCCCGGGTCGGCCGCCAGCGGATTGGTATCCATGGCGTTGATGAACAGCGCCGCCGGCTGCGCCTCGGGAGACGGCACCTTGCTGTACGGGCGGGTACGCAGTGCGGTCCACAGGCCGGACTCAATCAGGTTCTGAACCACCTGGTCACGGCTCAGGCCACCGAGCTGCTCTGCACTGTAGGTAGCGAACTGCTCAGCTTCGTCGCCTTCGATCTCGATGACTACGGACTGCAGCACGCGGCGAGCACCGCGATTGATCGCTACGACGCGACCGGCAGCCGGTGCGGTGTAACGCACGCCTTCGGTCTTCTTGTCGGTAAACAGCAGCTGTCCGAGTTTGACGCTGTCCCCCTCAGCCACCGCCATGGTCGGCTTCATCCCGTGATAATCGGGGCCGAGCACTGCGACGGTCTTGAGTGCAGGTCCATCATGGATGGCCTGCTCGGGCGCGCCGGTTATGGGTAAATCCAATCCCCGACGGATCTTTCTCATACGCCTATGCCTAAGTTTCTAGTTTGAAAAATATGCAACAGCGGCACTTCATCCGACGGCACGGCATGTGACTCTCCACGCCCGGATTGCAGTGTCACTGTTTCAGGAATTCCCACATTGCGGGGGCTTACAGCCGTTTTCGCCCGGAGGTCGGGCAAGGAGGAAGCTAACTTCTCGGCGCACGGCGGCCCCGCCAAAATCGCGCGCATTATAAAGATGGGGCGTACGTTTTACCAGTGCGAAAGCGGGATATTGCGCCCGATGGTAGGAAAATTTTGCTGAAAAAACAGGGATTTGGGAGGAGATCACCGCGCGGGGCCAGGCAGCCCCACGCGGCTGCAGACCACCCCCCGGGGGCGGCCCGCACCGACGCTAAAATGGCGCCTCAGTCACTTTTCGGGAACAGCTTGTAGCGCACGCCAGCCATGTCCTCGAGGCAGCGCACCACCTGGCAGCTGTAGCCGAATTCGTTGTCGTACCAGCAGTACAGCACCGCGTTCTTGCCATCGACGATGGTGGCGATGGCGTCGAACACGCAGGCGCGACGGGAGCCGACAAAGTCGCTGGACACCACTTCCGGGGAGTTGGTGTAGTCGATCTGCTGGCGCAGCGGCGAGTGCAGCGCCACATCGCGCATGTACTCGTTCAGCTCATCCTTGGTGGTCTCCTGCTCCAGGTTCAGGTTCAGGATCGCCATGGACACGTTCGGGGTCGGCACGCGGATGGCGTTGCCGGTCAGCTTGCCCTTCAGCGACGGCAGCGCCTTGGACGCGGCCTTGGCGGCCCCGGTCTCGGTCAGCACCATGTTCAGTGCGGCCGCGCGGCCACGGCGCTCACCCTTGTGGTAGTTGTCGATCAGGTTCTGGTCGTTGGTGTAGGAGTGCACGGTTTCCACGTGGCCGTGCTCGACACCGTACTTGTCCATCACCGCCTTCAGCACCGGCACGATGGCGTTGGTGGTACAAGAGGCCGCGGACAGGATTTTGTCTTCCGGCTGGATGTCGCCGTTGTTGATGCCGTAGACGATATTCTTCAGGTCGCCCTTGCCCGGGGCGGTCAGCAGCACCTTGTCGGCGCCCTTGCTCTCCAGGTGCTGGGACAGGCCTGCCTCGTCGCGCCACACCCCGGTGCTGTCAACGACGATGGCGTTGTGAATGCCGTGGGCGGTGTAGTCCACTTCCTGCGGCGAGTTGGCGTAGATCACCTTGATCTCGTTGCCGTTGCAGATCAGCGAGCTGGTTTCCTCATCCACGCGGATGGTGCCCTTGAAGGCGCCGTGCACAGAGTCGCGGCGCAGCAGGGAGGCGCGCTTGACCAGGTCGTTGTCGGCCTTGCCCTTGCGCAGCACGATGGCACGCAGGCGCAGCACATCGCCACTGCCGGCCTTTTCGATCAACAGGCGCGCCACCAGGCGGCCGATACGGCCGAAACCGTAGATAACCACGTCGCGCGGCTCCGGAATCGGGGTGCCGGCACCCTCGGCGTCGGCCAGCTCTTCCTTGACGAACTGGTCCACAGACAGGCCGCGGTCGTCGCGCATGTATTTGTTGGTCAGGGTGCCCAGGTCGATATGCACCGGGCCCAGGTCCAGCTTGCAGATGGCTTCCAGAACCGGGAAAGTTTCCCACTCGGACAGTTCGTTCTCCTCGACCTGACGCACGAAGCGGTGCGCCTTCATAATGGAGAGCACGGAGCGGTTTACCAGGTTGCGGCCATACATATAGACCCCGACATTGCGCTCACGGTTGAGCTTGCCAATCATCGGGATCATGGATTCGGCCAGCGCTTCGCGCTCCTTCCAGTCCTTGAAAAAGTCCGCGGGCTTCGGTCGCTTCTGAGTCACAGTCAGACACCTCTGCAATCTGTTGAATAGGCAGGAATATCGCGGCTTTGGGGGGAGACCCCAGCCGCGTGGCGCGGAATATAAGCATTGCCCCGGAGCCGCGCAACCGCACAAAAAAACATCAAAATATTGTAGTTAAACTACCAATATCGCTGCCGCCAGAGCCCCGATCATCTGCCCCCTCACCCCCTCTCGCCGGAGCCCTTCGCGACCGCTTGCGAACGGTTGTTCTGCACACTGTTTCGTTCACCGCTACAATAGCGTCCCTCGAGCCGACCCCCGACTAAAAAGCGCGGATTTATTAGGAAAGATGACCGATTTACACCCTCTGACACCCCCGGAATTCCGCTCTGCGAGTGATCGCCAGTACTGGGGCCAGCTGCATGGCGCCGCTGCCGCACTGGCGATCCTGAATGCCGCCCGCGCCGCCTCCGGGCCCACCCTGCTGGTGACCCGCGACAGCCTCGAAGCGCACCGACTCGAGGTGCAGCTGAAATTTTTTAACAAGCCGCGGCGAGATAGCGACGGCGACGAGGCGCTGGAAATCTTCCATTTCCCCGACTGGGAAATCCTCCCCTACGACACCTTCTCGCCGCACCAGGACATCATCTCCGATCGCCTCGCCACCCTGTACCGTCTGCCGCAGATGGGCCGCGGTATCGTCATCGTGCCGGTGAGCACACTGATGCACCGGCTGCCGCCGCGGGATTACGTGGCCGGCAACGCACTGATCCTGCAGGAGGGTCAGCAATTCGACATGAACACCCAGCGCCGCCTGCTCGAGCAGGCCGGCTACCACTGCGTAGACACCGTGTATGAACACGGTGAATTCGCCGTGCGCGGCGCGCTGATGGATATCTTTCCGATGGGCAGCCCCCTGCCCTACCGCATCGACCTGTTCGACGACGAGATCGAATCCCTGCGCACCTTCGACCCGGAGACCCAGCGCACCGTGGACAAGGTCGCACGCATCGAGCTGCTGCCGGCGCGCGAATTCCCGCTGCACAAGGCGGCCCAGGCCGAGTTCCTGCAGAACTGGCACGAGCAGTTCGACAGTGACCCAAGCCTGGTGCCCCTGTATCAGGACATCAACGCCGGCATCGCCCCGGCGGGTATCGAGTACTACCTGCCGCTGTTTTTCCGCGGCCACTGCGCCAGCCTGTTCGACTACCTGCCGGACCGCAGCATCGCGTTCCTGCACGGCGACATCCAGCCGGCGCTGGAGAACTTCTGGCGCGAGGTGGGCAACCGCTACGAGAGCCGCCGCGGCGACCTGACCCGGCCACTGCTGCCGCCACGGCAGATACTGTTGGACGTGGCCGAGGTGAACGGCGCCCTGAAATCCATGCCGCGGGCCATCTTCTCCGCCGAGACGCTGCCGGAAGCCCAGGGCAACCACAATTTCGCCACCCAGGCGCCGCCGCAGCTGCCGGTAGACG
This sequence comes from Microbulbifer sp. SAOS-129_SWC, assembly GCF_039696035.1. Classification (GTDB taxonomy): domain Bacteria; phylum Pseudomonadota; class Gammaproteobacteria; order Pseudomonadales; family Cellvibrionaceae; genus Microbulbifer. The sequence continues at coordinate 2,008,220 of NZ_CP155567.1, read as the reverse complement.
GCAAGTCCGACCAGCCGCTGGCGGCGCTGGAAGCCTATCTGATGGACTTCAGCGGCCGCGTACTCTTCTGTGCGGAGAGTGGCGGCCGGCGCGAATCGCTGCTGGAACTGTTGCGCGGTATCCGCCTGCAGCCGGAAACCTTTGCCAGCTGGCGGGACTTCGCCGCCAGCGACGCGGCCTTTGGTATTACCGTGGCGCCGCTGGACCAGGGCATGCTGCTGGCGGAGCCGGCGCTGAACCTGATTGCCGAACCACAGCTGTTCGGCGAGCGGGTGCTGCAGCAGCGCCGGCGCAAGAAGGCCAAGGACGACGCTGACAACGCGATCAAAAACCTGGCCGAGCTGCGCATCGGCGCGCCGGTGGTCCATATCGACCATGGGGTCGGCCGCTACCGCGGCCTGCAGCGCCTCGACATCGACGGCCAGGCGGCAGAGTTCCTGACCCTGCAATACGCCAGCGAGGCCAAGCTCTACGTGCCGGTGGCCAGCCTGCACCTGATCAGCCGCTACTCCGGCGCCGACGAGGCGCTGGCGCCGCTGCACAAGATGGGCAGCGAGCAGTGGCAGAAAGCCAAACGCAAGGCCGCGGAGAAGGTCCGCGACGCCGCCGCCGAGCTGCTGGACATCTACGCCCGCCGCGAGGCGCGCGTCGGTCACGCGTTTGCCAATCCCGGCCTGGCCTATCGCGAGTTCGCCGCCGGCTTCCCGTTCGAGGAGACCCCGGACCAGCAGCAGGCGATCGAGGCCGTGGTCGCGGATATGCTTTCGGAAAAACCGATGGATCGCCTGGTCTGCGGCGATGTCGGCTTCGGAAAAACCGAAGTCGCCATGCGTGCGGCCTTCGTCGCCGCCCACGCCGGTAAACAGGTGGCCATGCTGGTACCCACCACCCTGCTGGCGCAGCAGCACTATCAATCGTTCCGCGACCGCTTCGCCGACTGGCCGCTCAATATCGAAGTGATCTCGCGCTTCCGCTCCGGCAAGGAGATCGACAGCATCAAGGAGAAGGTGACCAGCGGCGCCGTGGATATCCTCGTCGGCACGCACAAGCTGTTGCAGAGCGACCTGGACTTCCACAACCTGGGCCTGCTGATCATTGATGAGGAACACCGCTTCGGCGTGCGCCAGAAGGAGCGCCTGAAGAGCCTGCGCGCCGAGGTAGATATCCTCAACCTCACCGCCACGCCAATTCCGCGCACGCTGAATATGGCCATGGCCGGCATCCGCGATCTGTCGGTGATCGCCACGCCGCCGGCGCGGCGCCTGTCGGTGAAGACCTTTGTGCGCGAGCGCGACAACGCGCTGATCAAGGAGGCGATCCTGCGCGAGATCCTGCGCGGCGGCCAGGTGTACTTCCTGCACAACGAGGTCAAGAGCATCGAGCGCATCGCACGGGAACTGGGCGAACTGGTGCCCGAGGCGCGTATCGGTATCGGCCACGGGCAGATGCGCGAGCGTGAGCTGGAACAGGTCATGAGCGACTTCTACCACAAGCGCTTCAACGTATTGGTGTGCACTACCATTATCGAGACCGGCATCGACGTGCCCAGCGCCAACACCATCGTGATCGAGCGCGCCGACAAGTTCGGCCTGGCCCAGCTGCACCAGCTGCGCGGCCGCGTGGGGCGCTCCCACCACCAGGCTTACGCCTACCTGCTGACCCCCAACAAGCGCGCCATGACCGCCGACGCCGTCAAGCGCCTCGAGGCCATCACCGAGGCCCAGGACCTGGGCGCCGGCTTCACCCTGGCCACCCACGACCTGGAGATCCGCGGTGCCGGCGAACTACTCGGCGAGGAACAGAGCGGCCAGATTCAGAGCGTCGGCTTCACCCTGTATATGGAAATGCTCGACCAGGCGGTAAAGGCCATTCGCGAGGGCAAGACGCCGAATATCGACGAACCGCTGGAATCGCCGGCGGTGGACGTGAACCTGCGTATACCGGCACTGATCCCGGAGGACTACCTGCCGGACGTGCACGGCCGCCTGATGATGTACAAGCGCATCGCCAACGCCGCGGACAGCGCCGAACTGCGGGAACTGCAGGTGGAGATGATCGACCGCTTTGGTTTGCTGCCGGAGCCGCTCAAGCACCTGTTCCGCACTACCGAGATCAAACTGGCCGCGGAAAAGATGGGCATCCGCAAGCTGGAGGCCTCTGCGGCGCGGGGACGTATCGAATTTGCGGAGAATACCCGGGTTGATCCACTGACATTGGTTAAAATGGTGCAGACCGAACCCGGCCGCTACCAGCTCGCCGGCGCCAACCACTTGAGCTTCGCCCTCGACGAGGACGGCCCGGAACAGCGCCTGCAGCAGGTATCCGGTGTGTTGGATCGGCTGGCGCAGTGATACTATTTACCTACTGATTAACAGGGGCCATCCATGGCCCCTATTAATCGTCGCCCGCGCAATGCTTGATCGCAGCTGCGCGGAGCTGCTGGCATTTCGCGGGCTCGCGCCGGCGGTGCCGGCGGCGGCACTTCCGTGTGCCGCGACACTGACGACCTGCAGGGGCCATCCATGGCCCCTGTTAATCGTCGCCCGCGCAATGCTTGATCGCAGCTGCGCGGAGCTGCTGGCATTTCGCGGGCTCGCGCCGGCGGTGCCGGCGGCGGCACTTCCGTGTGCCGCGACACTGACGACCTGCAGGGGCCATCCATGGCCCCTGTTAATCGTCGCCCGCGCAATGCTTGATCGCAGCTGCGCGGAGCTGCTGGCATTTTGCGGGCTCGCGCCGGCGGTGCCGGCGGCGGCACTTCCATGTGCCGCTACACTGCCGACCGGCACAGGCACCATGACCTCTGCCTGTCTTCGCCAGCGGAATGCTTTCACCGAGCTGCTGGCATTGCACAGGCTGCCGATAACGACAGACACAAACAGATAACGATTACAGCGGTAACGACATGACCAGAACCCTCAAACTGTGCTCCGCACTGCTGCTGGCACTGGCGGCGGCAAGTGCCAATGCAGTCAACTACGCCGGCACACCCTTCGAGATCGAGATGATCGTGTTCAGCCGCACCCAGGGCATGGACAAGTCCGGAGAGACCTGGCCGGCGGCGCCGAAGCTGCAGTACCCTCAGCGCTGGGTGGACTTTCACTCGCAGAAAAATGGTCTACCACTGCTGACCCAGGTGCCGACCCAGCTGAACAACAAGGTCGCCGCGCTGAATCGCAGCGGCAATTACAAGGTGCTGTTCCACCGCGCCTGGCAACAGGTGCTGCAGCAGAAACACCGCTCGCCCGCCATTGTTATCAGCGGCGGTGACAGCTACGGCGACCACCACCAGCTGGAGGGCACGATTACCGTAAGTGTGGCTCACTACCTGCATCTGAGCACCAACCTCTGGTACAACGAGTTCGATGGCACTGGCAACGACAACGTCGCGGGCTCCGGTGTGCTTGTGCCGGCGGTACCGCGGGCACCGCTCACCACGGCCAGCGCCAGTGACGAACCGATGAACCTGTCGGCCGGCGCCAGCCAATCGATCGCCACCGACATGCCCGCCTACGCCCGGCATGTGGCATTGCTGCAGGCCAAGCGCCGCCTGCGCAGTGGCGAGCTGCACTATTTCGACAACCCGCAATTCGGCGTTCTGATCGAAATTCGCAAAGTCGATCCCAGCGAAAACGCCGCAGGCAGCGACGCCTGAAACCGGCCCCGGCAGCCGGCGATTGCGCCCGCTGCCGGCTCCCCGCCACCCCTACTCCACTAAGCACCAGTTTCCGCAACCATGATTACCAACGACGCCATCATTCTCGGCATTCTCGCCGCTATTCTCGGCTTGGTCTTTTACACCGCCGGCAGTGAACACCGCTTCTGGAAGCGCTTCTACCGCTTCGTCCCCGCCCTGCTACTGTGCTACTTCCTGCCGTCCCTGTTGACCACCTTCCACATCATCGATGCCAAATCGTCGCAGCTCTACTTTGTTGCCTCGCGCTATCTGCTGCCGGCAAGCCTGGTATTGCTGACACTCAGCATCGACCTGAAGGGCATCGTCAATCTCGGCCCCAAAGCCTTGATCCTGTTTCTGACCGGCACTGTGGGCATCGTGATCGGCGGCCCCATTGCGCTGCTGGTCATGTCGTGGATCGATCCGGACATCATCGGTGTCAGCGGACCGGAAGCGGTCTGGCGCGGCATGACCACCGTGGCCGGCAGCTGGATCGGCGGCGGCGCCAACCAGGCGGCGATGAAGGAAATCTTTGGCGTGGGCGGACAGATATTCTCCGCCATGGTGGCGGTGGACGTGATCTGCGCGAATATCTGGATGGCGGTACTGCTGGTCATGGCCGGCAACGCCAAAAAACTGGATGCGCGCACCGGGGCAGATACTTCCGCGATCACCACGTTGCGCGAAAACGTCGAGGCGATGCACAAGAAACACTCGCGCAACCCGACCCTGACCGACCTGATGCTGATTGCCGCAGTCGGTTTCGGCATTACCGCCATTGCCCACGCCTGCGCCGATCAGCTGGCGCCCTGGTTCCAGGACAACGCACCGCAACTGGCCCGCTTCAGCTTTACCAGCCAGTTCTTCTGGCTGATCGTAATCGCCACCACGCTCGGCATCGCCGCGGCGTTCTCCCCCGCCAAAAAACTCGAGGGTGCCGGTGCGTCGAAAGTGGGCTCGGTGTTTATCTATTTCCTGGTGGCAACTATCGGCACCCATATGGACATCACCGCGCTCAGCGACAGCCCCGAGCTGTTCCTGCTCGGCGCCATCTGGATGGCCGTGCACGCGGGGTTGATGCTGCTGGTGGCCAAATTGATCAAGGCCCCGACCTTTTTCATGGCGGTGGGCAGCCAGGCCAATGTGGGCGGCGCGGCATCGGCGCCGGTGGTCGCAGCGGCCTTTCACCCATCGCTGGCGCCGGTCGGCGTGCTCCTTGCAGTGATGGGTTATGCACTGGGCACCTACGCCGCCTGGTTCTGCGGCCAGCTGCTGCGCATGGTCGGCGGCGGCTGATCCGCCGCCCGCCAGGGCGCAACAACCCTGCTTGAGCGCAATAAAAAAGGCGAGCCAACTGGCTCGCCTTTTTTATTGCGATGCACTGCCCCCCGAGGGCAGCAACGCTGAAAACCCCGGAGCCGGATGCGGCATGCGGAGTCTTCAGTGCAGAATATTATTGCGAACGAGCAACCGGAGGCTTACTCGCAGGGAACCACGTCTTCCGCCAACAGTCCCTTGTCCCCTTGCTGCATTTCAAATTCTACCGACTGGCCTTCGTTGAGGGTTTTGTAACCCTCGCCGCGAATGCTGCGATAGTGCACGAAAATATCTTCAGTTCCTTCTCCACAGGTGATGAAGCCATAACCACGGGCGTTATTAAACCACTTCACTGTACCTGTAACGCGATCACTCATTGAGACAACCTCATTATTGTTATTGCGCTTGCCTCCAGACTTTCGCGAATCAACTTTCACGAGCAAGAGTGCAAACGCCACCCCGATCCCAGTCACCGATACTGATGCCGGCGACTGTCGTACCCTGCCTGGCGGGTCAGCCCCGACAGACACCTACCGATTCTTAGATAAAATGGCGCCAGTGTCTAGGTTTGATCGCGAAATAAATAACAGCGATTTCGGATCATGCGCAATAAACCACCAATTGTGACGTATTGCCAAAATATAAGTGCACAATCGTGTTTTTACGTACTCCCCTAATTTAGCTGTCTATCCCGGACTATTTGCCCCGGGCAGCTCGGCGATATGCAATGTGGAGGTCGGGAAGGCACAGGAAGCACCGTACCCCTCGACAATCTGCAGTATGCGCAGCAGAACATCCTGCTTGATTTCGTGGTAGCGCACCCAGTCTGTGGTCCTGGTGAAGGTGTAGACAAAGAAATCCAGCGATGACGGCGCGAAGCTGTTGAAATTGACTATCAGCGTCTGGTTGGTATCGATTTCCGGGTGCTGCTGCAGCATCGCCTTGACGTCAGCCACGATGGGACCCACCAGTGGTGCATCCTGATAGCGGATGCCGATGGTCTCGTAGATGCGCCGGTTCAGCATGCGCGACGGATTCTCCACCGCAATCTGCGCGAAGATGCCATTGGGAATGTACAACGGGCGCTTGTCGAACGTACGGATGCGGGTCAGGCGCCAGCCGATATCCTCTACCGTACCCTCGATCTCCTTATCCGGCGAGCGCACCCAGTCGCCCACAGCGAAGGGGCGATCCAGGTAAATCATCAGACCGCCGAAAAAGTTGGCCAGCAGGTCCTTGGCCGCAAAGCCCACGGCGAGGCCGCCGATCCCCCCGAACGCCAGCACGCCGCTGATGCTGTAACCGAGGAACTGCATGATCACCATCGCCGCAGTGATAACGATCGATGCCCGCACCAGCTTGCCCATGGCCCGCACGGTGGTGGCATCCATGGGCTTGCCCATGTAGCGCGGGTCCCGCAGGTTGTGCTCCACGTTGCGGGAAAAGCGCCAGGCAAACCAGGTGATGACGAGGATCAGGCCAATTTCCCGCACCGATTCGGCCAGCGAGAAGATCTCCGCACCGGTGGCATGGCCGGCGCGGCTGGCGGCCAGGCTCAGCCCGAGCAGCCAGATCAGCGCCGCGCCGGGCGGCATCATCGCGCCGACCAGCGCATCGTCCCAGGGATTCATGGTGCGCTCGGCGCGCCGCGCCAGGCGCTGTACAAAGCGTGCCAGCAACCAGGCACTCAGCGCCGAGGCCAATACAATCAGAAAGACCGCCAGTATCCACCAGCGGTTGTCCCCCACCCAGGACAGCAAAAACACCTTAACGGACTCCACGAATAATGCCCCCTCTTCGTCGTTCGCGGTCAGATCAAAGATTTTATTGCGCGCGCCGTGCGCACTGAAAAAGTATCAGGATACTGTTCGCACCATTGCGCCTATCGGTGCGCGCCGCGCACGCTACATCCAGCTGGCCAGCCAGGCGCGCGTTTTCTGCCAGCGCTCGGTGGACTCCAGTTCCGCCCAGCTGGCAATTCCCGCGTGGCCTCGCATGCGCTGCAGGCGCCGTGCCGATTCTGCCGACGGCTGCATGCCCTCCAGCTCCGCCAGCGCTTCCAGGGCACCGGCGCGATTGTTGCAGACCAGACCCATATCGCAACCGGCATCGAGCGCCGCGCGGATCCGCGCGGCATAACCACCAGCGGCGCCAGCCCCCTCCATCGACAGGTCATCACTGAAGATGACACCGTCGAAACCCAGTTGTTCACGCAGAATCCACTGCAGCCAAAACGGTGAAAAACCCACCGGCTGGCTGTCCACATGGACGAAGCGAATATGCGCCGGCATCACTGCGTCCAGCTCACCGGCGCCGATCATCTCGGTAAACGGCAGCGCGTCGCTGGCCATAACCTCATCCAGCGAGCGCTCGTCTTCCGGCAGCTCCTCGTGGCTGTCCTCGAGCACATGTCCGTGGCCGGGAAAGTGCTTGCCGGTGGTGGCCATGCCGGCCTCGTGCATACCGGCGACAAACGGCCGCACCCGCTCCGTGACCCCGGCGGGGTCGGGGCAAAAACTGCGATCGCCGACGATGCGGCAATGGCGATCGTCCGCATCCAGCACCGGGGCAAAACTGAAATCGATTCCCAGCGCCAGCAGTTCCGCGGCCAGCAACCAGCCCACATCGCGCAGCTGTTCGGCATCGGCGTGCGCACTCAGGGCCTGCATCGACGGCAACCGGGTAAACTGCTCGCGAAAGCGCTGCACCCTGCCCCCCTCCTGGTCCACGGCCACCAGAATCTCCGGGCGCTCGGCGCGAATCGCCTCCACCAGCTGCTGCAGTTGCGGGCGGTCGCGGTAGTTGCGTGCAAACAGGATCAGACCACCCACCAGCGGATGGCGCAGCAGCTCGCGGTCCTCCGCGGTCAGTTCCAGGCCTTCGACATCGATCATCAATGGGCCGAGCATACGGGCACCTCAATGCAGAGTGACAAGTGGCGATTGCGGCACATAGGCGCAGGTTTCATGCGGTGCATCTTTTCACCGCCGCTTCGCGGCCAGTGGCCACCCAAACAACACAGAGTCATTCCCATACTCCTCATTCCGCATTCACTTTCAGCATCGCCGCTGCTGCGGGCACCAGGCGCTCAAGCGTTTCCGGCAGGCTGCTCTCGGCACCGAAATCCTCCCTCAGGATAGCCTCGATGGCGTCGAAGCTCGACAGGGTAAAAATGGTCGCACCGAGCATAAAGTAGAGGCGCCAGTAAAAGGTCACCGGATCCAGCCCCGGCAGTGCCTGGGCCAGCAACCCGGCAAAGCGCCGGTAGCTGTCGCCATAGCGAGACACGATAAAACGGCGCAGGTGCCCCTGGTACTGGGTATAGGCCAGCCCCAGCAGGCGCATGAAGCGCTGCGGGTCGCGCCCCTGCGCCGCCAGGCTGCCCAGGCCGACCCGGAAGAGGCTCTCGAGCAGCTCGTCCACGGTCAAGCGTTCCCGGGCTGCCGCGCGCTGGTCCAGGGTCGCCGCCAGCGCCTCGGTAAAGGGCGTCAGGAAGCGTTCGAACACCGCCTGGATCAGCTCTTTTTTGGAACCAAAATGATAGTTTACCGCGGCGAGATTTACGCCGGCAGTACTGGTAATGGTGCGCAGGGACGTCTCGGTAAACCCGCGCTCGGCAAACAGTACTTCCGCTGCATCCAGAATCCGGCTGACGGTATCCGTCTGGCTCATAGTCGACTGCCCAATATTCAAACTTACAATTAAAACGCTTGTTTGGTACTGGGGCAGATTAGCACATCCGGCGCCAGTTGACGCCGCCGCGGGAAGGGGGGAATACGATCGGGCCAAAGCAGGAGTCGGCACCGGCGCGAGCGCCGCGCGGATGCGTTGCTACTCCCGCGAACGAATAAACTCGATGATGATATCAGCGGCTTCGTCGACGCTGTCGACGATGCGAAACAGATCCAGGTCGGCCGCATCGATACACGCCCGCTCGAGTACCGTTTCCACCAGCCAGTCGTGTAAACCCGACCAGTAGCGCCTGCCCACCAGAACGATGGGAAAGCGCCGCACTTTCTGTGTCTGCACCAGTGTCAGCGCTTCGAACAATTCATCCAGCGTGCCGTAGCCACCGGGCAGACCGACAAATCCCACCGCGTGCTTCACGAACATGAACTTGCGCACGAAGAAATAGCGAAAATGCAGGCCGATATCCTGATAAGGATTGGCGTGCTGCTCGAACGGCAGCTCGATATTGAGCCCGATGGAAGAACCGGGCTGTGGATAGGCGCCGCGATTGCAGGCCTCCATCAGGCCGGGCCCGCCGCCGGTAATGACCGGAATTCCCTCCGTGGCCAGCAGCTCGCCCAGACGCAGGGCCTGCTGGTACTCGGGCGTATCTTCGGCAAAACGCGCGCTGCCGAATACCGTCACGGCGCCACTCAGCGCGATCAGCCGCTCGATTCCGTCGACCAGTTCGGATTGGATTCGCAGTACGCGCCAGGCTTCGGGCATTTTGGCATCGAGCATTATTGTACGTCCCTGATTTGTCGCCGAATTCGACGAAAACCTGTTTTTTCCTAATCCTACTTTAGCAGCCGCTAGTAGCAGCCGCGCTTAGTGCTCGCGCGCACTACCGGCACGGCGATTGCGCCGCTGACAAATCTGTATATAATCACAGCAACTGTATAAAAATACAGACATCAACCAGGTGCCCATATGACCAACCTCACCGCCCGCCAGACTCAGGTTCTCGAACTGATCAAGTCCTATATCGACGAAACCGGCTATCCGCCCACCCGTGCGGAAATTGCCCACGAGCTGGGCTTCCGCTCCCCCAACGCGGCGGAGGAGCACCTCAAGGCGCTGGCGCGCAAGGGTGCGATCGAAATGGTGGCGGGCGCCTCCCGCGGTATCCGCATCCCCGACTACCAGCCCGGACTGCCGATCGTCGGCCGCGTGGCCGCCGGCAACCCCATCCTGGCGGAAGAAAATATCGAGGATTACTGCGAGCTGCCGTCAAACTTTTTTCACCCGCCGGCAGACTACCTGCTGCGGGTACACGGCATGAGCATGCGCGACGCCGGCATACTCGACGGCGACCTGCTGGCAGTACAGAAATCCGATCAGGCGCGCAACGGCCAGATCGTGGTGGCGCGTATCGAAGACGAAGTGACCGTGAAACGCTTCCGCCGCAAAGGCAACCAGGCCACGGTACAGCTACTGCCGGAAAACGAGGATTTCGACGTGATTCAGGTGGATATGCGGGACAAGCACTTCTCGATCGAAGGGCTGGCCGTGGGCGTGATTCGCCAGCACCCCTGAAGGGGCAATGCCGGGTGACCGGCTGAGGCGGTATCAGAAAGATACTGCCGGGCCAGAAGCAAAAAGAGCGACCACAGGTCGCTCTTTTTTTGTCTGCCGGAACGGCAGTGGGGCAATTAGACCCATGCAGGTCGGGCCATCAGTGGATCGTATGATTGACCGGCTCCAGCTCTTCCTCTTCGTGGAAATCCGGATCCATCTCATCGATCGTCTGTACTGCCTCGATACCCGCTTCCAGCATCGCGCGGGCGACGGCGATCTTGTGTTCGCGCAGGAAATTACTGCTTTCATCGGAAAAGTGGATGCGCACCAACGGGTCCTCCCGGTGACCGGCGCGGCGCAGCGCGACATCACCATTGGCGAGTTCAATAATTTCAAAGGTCTCGGAGGACATTTACAGCTCCCTACTCTCGATTTGCGCGCAGTGTAACACAGCCGTAGTCGCAGATTCAGGCGCTAGGGCCTGCCGACACTCAGAATTCCTGCGCCTGCGCGCGGTGGCGTTGCACCAGCTCCACCAGCGCGCGGTGCCATTCGCGCAGCTGCGAATCACTGAGCTCCGCCGCGACCGACAGATCCTGCAGCGGGATCAACTGCGCGGCGCTGCCCCCTCGGGGGGACTCACCGGCAAAGCGCCACAGCGCCACCCAGGCCGACTGTAGCTGCGCGAGCCAGCCGTCACCGCGATCCAGCTCGCACATTTCCACCGCGGCGGCACAGTATTTGCCCTGGCTGCGGGCGCGCTCGTCCAGGGCCTGGGGCGATTCCGGCTCGACCCCCTGCCCCAGCTGCAAGAGATACGCCAGTTCGGCCAGAAACGCCCGGTAGGCGCGCCACAGCTGCAGCACCGCGGCCTCCTGCTGCGCTGCACGCTGCAGCGCCGTATCACCGCCCGCCGCCAGCAGCAGCTCCGCTTTGCGCAGTGCCGAGGCGACGGTGCCGGTATACGGATTGCTCATTTGGCCGTCTTCGCCGCCTTCTTGCGCGCCGGCTTGCGCTTGGCACCGGCGGACTTGCTGCCGGCTTCAATCTGCCATTTGCCATCGCGGTAAAAGGCGCGCCAGCCGGTGGCTTTGCCCTCTTCCTCGGACTGCACGTACTGCTCCTGGGTCTTGCGGCTGAAGCGGATCACCGTATCGCGCCCCTGGTCGTCCTCGGCGGGCGCGCTGAACAGGAAGCTGTACTTCGGGTCTATCTCGCTCTTGTGCGGCAGGATTTCCTTGACCAGCGGCGCACGGGTCTCGCGGTTCTTGGGGAACTGGCTGGCGGCCAGGAACAGGCCCGAGGCACCGTCGCGCAGAATGTAGTGGTCATCCACTTTCTGGCACGGCAGTTCCGGCATCGGAACCGGATCCATTTTCGGCGGCGCTGGCTGGCCGTTCTTGAGCAGCTTGCGGGTGTTCTTGCAGTCTTCGCTGGTGCAGCCGAAATACTTGCCGAAGCGGCCGGACTTCAGCTGCATGTCTGCGCCACACTTGTCGCACTCGATCACCGGACCGTCGTAGCCCTTGATCTTGAAGGTGCCCTTCTCCACCTCGTAGCCATTGCAGTCCGGGTTGTTGCCGCAGATGTGCAGCTTGCGGTGCTCGTCCAGCAGGTAGCTGTCCATCGCGGTGCCGCATTTGGGGCAACGACGCTTCTCGCGCAGCAGGCGGGATTCCGCCTCTTCGTCGGTATCGGCATCCACCGCTTCATCACCCGACACCAGGTTCATGGTGTTGGTGCAGCGCTCCTTGGGCGGCAGCGCGTAGCCGGAACAACCGAGGAACACCCCGGTGGAGCCGGTGCGAATCTGCATATGGCGACCGCACTTGCTGCACTCGATATCGGTATCGGTGGGCGCGTTGCGGCGCATACCGCCGTCGGTGTCCTGGGCTTTTTCCAAACGTCCGGAGAAGTCGCGATAGAACTCGTCGAGCAGCTGCTTCCAGCCCTTGTCGCCGTCGGCGACCGAGTCCAGCGACTCCTCGAGGTTGGCGGTAAAGCCGTAGTCCATCAGGTTGGTGAAGCTTTCGCTCAGGCGATCGGTGACGATATCGCCCATCTTTTCCGCGTAGAAACGGCGGTTTTCCAGCCGAACGTAGCCGCGATCCTGGATCGTGGAAATAATCGACGCGTAGGTCGACGGGCGGCCGATACCGCGCTTTTCCAGTTCCTTCACCAGCGCCGCCTCGCTGTAGCGAGCCGGCGGCTTGGTGAAGTGCTGTTTCGGATCGAGCTTTTTCAGTGCCAGTTTTTCGCCGACTTTGACATCCGGCAGCACCATATCCTCGTCTTTTTTACTGGACGGCGGTGCCACTTTCAGGAAACCGTCGAAACGGATCACACGGCCGCGGGCGCGCAGTTCGTAATCACCGGCGGTGACCACCACCGACGTGGAGGTGAACTGGGCCGGCGTCATCTGGCAGGCAACGAACTGCTGCCAGATCAGGTTGTACAGCCGCTCCGCGTCGCGCTCGACGCCGGACAGCATGTTCGGCTGGACGCGCACATCCGACGGGCGGATCGCCTCGTGTGCCTCCTGCGCGCCCTCTTTGCTCGAGTAGCTGTTGGGGCTTTCCGGCAGGTATTTATCGCCGTAACTCTCGCCGATAAATTCCCGCACGGTTTCCACCGCCTCGTTACTGAGGTTGGTGGAATCCGTCCGCATATAGGTGATGTGGCCGGCTTCGTAGAGGCGCTGGGCCAGCATCATGGTTTTCTTGACGCTGAAACCGAGGCGGTTACTCGCCGCCTGCTGCAGGGTCGAGGTAATGAACGGCGCCGAGGGCTTGGAGCTGGTGGGCTTGTCGTCGCGTGCGCTGACCACATAATCGCTGCCCTGCAGCGCCTGCACGGCGACGCTGGCCTGCGTTTCGTTGGTCGGGCGGAAGGCCTCACCGGCCTGCTTTTTCACTTCGAGGCGCAGCGGGTTGGCGGCGGCGGTGGCCGTATCCGCAAACAGCGTCCAGTACTCTTCGGGAATAAACGCGCGGATCTCGCGCTCGCGCTCCACCACCAGGCGCACGGCTACCGACTGCACGCGGCCGGCGGACAATCCGCGCGCGACCTTCTCCCACAGCAGCGGCGACACCATGTAGCCGACAATACGATCGAGGAAACGACGTGCCTGCTGCGCGTTGACGCGATTGATATTCAGCGGGCCCGGGGCCTTGAAGGCCTCCTGGATCGCCGACTTGGTAATCTCGTTGAACACCACGCGGCGGTAGCGGCCGTCGTCGCCGCCAATGGCCTCGCGCAGGTGCCAGGCGATCGCCTCCCCCTCGCGATCCAAGTCCGTCGCGAGGTAGATGGTGTCGGCATTGGCGGCCAGCTTGCGCAACTCACTGACGACCTTTTCCTTGCCCGGCAGGATTTCATAGTTCGCGGCCCAGTCGTGATCCGGGTCGATCCCCATGCGCTTGATCAGCTGCTCGCGGTTTTTCTTGCGCTTGTAGATCGCCTTGTCTTCCGGGGACAGCTTGCGCGTTTCCGCGGCGCGGCGCGCACGCTCCTTCGGATCGACCGGCTGCTTGTTGCCGCCGCCGGTGGGCAAATCGCGAATATGGCCGACGCTGGACTTCACGACGAAGTCCTTGCCGAGATACTTGTTGATAGTTTTGGCTTTGGCCGGCGATTCGACAATGACCAGTGATTTACCCATAAGCACTTGATTTTGAATAGAAAATTTACTGCTTTCGCAAACTCAACAGCCCGCTCCCGAAGGACCGCGCTGCGCGAATATATAAGCTCCGCCCACAGTGCGGTCAAGCGAGCGGTGCAAATTCTTTGTCCCGGCGGCGCTGTCGGCGGCCGCGCCTGCGGCGCCGTACCGGCCCCACCGAGGTACGTTTCACCGGTGCAAAAGCCGGCCCGCGGGCGCTATTCCGGTGCCGGTTCCTCGCGGCGCGGCTGGCGTATCGCTTCTTCTATAGAAGGGCCGAATTCCGGCAGCGCGCCCTCCAGTGCCGCCATACCCGACTCGCCGCTGTCTTCGTGCCACTGCACACCGAGACCACTGTCGCTGGCGACCACCGCACAGGCATCGCGGGGCAGCTGCGCCAACAGTTCGCGCAGCGGTTCCCACGCCGGTTCCGGCGCACTGCGCCCACCGCTCCAGTCCCAGCGCCCGGCGAAGTGCATTTCGTGTTCCATGCGCTGCAGCTCCAGACTCCACCCCAACTGCAGGCGGCGGCGGTCGCGCCAGCGCTGGGTATACACCGCGGCACTGCCTTCCCCGAGCGCCGCCGGCAGCGGCTGCATCTGTACCGACATGCCGGCGCGCGCGGCGCGCTGGCGCAGATCCGCAAGGCGCCGATCGCGGCTGCTGGGCTTCAGCCACATCACCGGGCCCACCACCAGCACCACGGCCAACAGTATGATGATCAGGGGAAGCCAACCGGCCATACCCGCTCCTCGTGAGTAGAAAACGGCGCACATTGTGGATGACACAGCACTATTTATGTCAAGCCGTTTTTTTTAAAGTAGACTTTTGTTGAACTCTGCGGCCCGGCTAAAGACAGAGTTTGGTGAAAGGGTACAAGCCGCGCAACGGCTACATATGGCCATCGCGCAAGCGGGCATTGATTTCGGGCGCACTGAGGCCGCGGCTCGCTGCGGCGAACAAAAAAAGGAGCTAGTGCCTATGAGCAGTAAAAAACGGGTTCTCGTGGGACTCGACCTGACAGAGGAAGCCTCCCAGGTCCTGGACAAGGCCGCCGAGATCGGCAAGGCATTCGACGCCGAGCTGGATCTGATCCACGTGATCGAGCCACTCACCTTCGCCTACGGTGGCGATATCCCGATGGATCTGTCCGAGGTACAGGAACAGCTGCAGAAGCAGGCCAGTGAGCAACTGCGCAAGGCCGGCGAGCAGCTGGGTGTCGACGCCGACCACCAGCATGTGGTGCTGGGACAACCGGCGACCGAAATTCACCGGCTGGCCAAAGAACAGGACACAGACCTGATTATCATCGGCAGCCACGGCCGCCACGGTCTGTCCCTGCTGCTCGGTTCCACCGCCAACGGCGTGCTGCACGGCGCGGGCTGCGACGTGCTCGCCGTCCGGGTCAAGGAGTAACGGCCGGAGCGCGCGGCCCGGGCCGCGCGCATCACTCCCCGTCTGACAGGCTGTCGAGTTCTGCCCAGCGCTCGAACGCCACGTCCAGCTGTGCCTGGCGCTCCGACAACAGGCGCAGCCGTTCTTCCACCCGCTCCTGCGCCTGCTGGTAGAAAGCCGGGTCTGCGACTTCCGCCTCCAGCCTGCCGATCTCCCCTTCCAGCTCCTCGATGGTCCCGGGCAGCGCGTCCAGTTCCCGCTGCAACTTGTAGCTGAGCTTTTTCTTCTTCGGCTGTGCCGCTTCGGCCGCCTTGGGTTTCGGCTTTTTCGCTGCTGCCTGCTCGCGCTCTTCCGCGGAAATGAAACGACCGCCCTGGCGCAGGAAATCGGCATAACCGCCGACATATTCGCGCACGACACCCTCCCCTTCGAACGCCAGGCAGGAATCGACCACGTTGTCGAGAAATGCCCGGTCGTGGCTCACCAGCAGTACGGTGCCGGAGAAATCCAGCAGCAACTGCTCGAGCAGCTCCAGGGTTTCCACATCCAGGTCATTGGTGGGTTCGTCGAGCACCAGGATATTGGCCGGCTGACTGAACAGCTTGGCCAGCAGCGCCCGGTTGCGCTCGCCGCCGGAGAGCCCGTCCACGCGTGTGCGCGCTTTCTCGCCACTGAACAGGAAATCCGCCAGGTAGGACATGGCGTGACGCGTCCTGCCGCCGACGGTGATCGACTCGCGCCCACCGGCGACGTTGTCCAGCACCGACAGGGACGGGTCCAGCTGGTCGCGACGCTGGTCGAAGTAGGCTACCTGCTGCTTGGTGCCCAGGCGCACGGTACCGCTGTCCGGCTGCAGCTCGCCCAGTAACAGCCGGATCAGGGTACTCTTGCCGGCCCCGTTGGGGCCGATCAGCCCCACCTTGTCGCCGCGCATCAGGGTGAAGGAAAGGTCACGCACCAGCGGCGGCTCGCCCGGATAGGCGAAAGAGACATCGCTCAGCTCGGCCACCAGCTTGCCCGACCGCTCGCCCGCGTCCAGTGCCAGCTTGGCCACGCCCTGGCGCTCACGGCGCGCCTCGCGCTGGCGCCGCAGCGCCTGCAGGGCGCGCACGCGGCCCTCGTTGCGGGTGCGGCGCGCCTTGATACCCTGGCGGATCCAGGTCTCCTCCTGGGCGAGCTTCTTGTCGAACAGGGCCTCGTTGCGGGCCTCCTCCTCGAGCAGCTTTTCCTTGTCGGCCTGGTAGCGGTCGAAACGGCTCTGAAACACCCGCAGCCGGCCGCGGTCCAGATCCCACACGGTCTTTGCCAGTCGCTGCGCCAGTGCGCGGTCGTGGCTGACAAACAGCAGTGCGCCGCGGTAGCTGGCGAGGAAGTCTTCCAGCCATTCCACCGCGGCGATGTCCAGGTGGTTGGTAGGCTCATCGAGAATCAGCAGGTCCGGCTCGGTCACCAGGGCCCGCGCCAGCGCCGCGCGGCGCTGCCAGCCGCCGGACAGGTCCGCCACCCGGTCGTCCGCATTCAGGCCCAGACGGTCGAGGATACCGTCGATGCGCGGCAGCAGCTCCCAGCCGCCCTCGGCTTCGATACGCGCCTGCAGATCGGCGCGCGGCTCGTCGCGGTAATCCGCCAGGCACAGGCCCAGCGCGCCGAGGCCGCCGGCGACAAAGCGGTAGACGCTGTCGGTGCAGTCCGACGGCAGCTCCTGGTCGAGCGAGGCCTGCACCAGGCCGTTCGCGCGCACCACTTCACCGCCTTCCGGGTCGATATCGCCGGCGATCACCTGCAACAGGCTCGACTTGCCCTCGCCGTTGCGGCCCACCAGGCAAATGCGGTCACCGCGGTCGATCTTGGCGCTGACGTCATCCGCCAGCACCTGGGTTCCATAGCGCAAACTGACGCCATCCAACTGAAGCAACATAATAAACAACTACAATATTTGATGTCGGACCGGACTCCCGTTGCCCCTGTCAAGAGCGCTCCAGCAGCGGCCGGTCCCGGTGCAAAAAACGGATATTTTACGCATTATTTATCGCGCAGGGCTGGTAGTGTATTGTTTTACACTGTTTGCTGAAAATAACCGGCGCGAGATTTTCAATCGGGTGATTTGCGATGTCGATTGACGCAAAGGGACTGGCGTTACTGATTTGCATGCTACTGGGCGCCGCTGGCGTCCAGGCAGCGGAAACAGATAGCGATGCCGAACGGGCCGTGGCGCAGCGCGAGAAGCTGCAGGCCGCACGCCTGGCGATCGCCCATAACGACCGCGCCACGCTGGCGAAACTGAAGCGGGAGCTGAAAGGCTACCCGCTGCGCCCCTATATCGACTACTGGGAGATCTCCAAAAAGCTCTCCAGCCTGCCCTACCGCGATATCGACCGTTTTCTGGCCGACAATCGCGACACCGCCATCGGCGACTGGATGCGCGTGCGCCTGCTGCGCGAACTGGGCAAACGCCAGCGCTTCCAGGCCTACCTCGAGTACTACCAACCGGACAAGATCGGTCGCACCTCACTGCGCTGCTATTACGCCGACGCCGAGGCTCGCCACGGCGACAAAAAAGCCGCCTACAAGCTGGTGCGAAAACTGTGGCTGGTGGGTCACTCCCAGGCCGAGGAGTGCGATGATGTCTTCGCCCGCTGGATCAAGGACGGCGGCCTGACCCAGCACCTCGCCTGGGAACGCCACCGCCTGGCGGTGGCGAGCGGCAACCTGCAGCTGGCCGAGTATGTGGCGGATAAAATGGACAGCGACCACGCGCGCCTGGCAAAGCTGCTGCGCTCGGTACACCGCGACCCGAAACTGCTGCTGCGCTACCAGCGCTTCGCCGGCGGCAAGTCCCACAAATTTGAGCAGGAGTACCGCGCCATCGTCCTGCACGGCCTGCAGCGGCTGGCGCGGCAGGATGCCGCCAGAGCGGAAAAGACCTGGCACCGCTACGAATCCAGTTACCTGTTCAGTGACGCCGAGCGCGACCGTCTGCTGCGCGACCTGGCCCTGCAGTTCGCGCGCCAGGAGGATATGGACGGGCTGCGGCGCCTGCTGAAGAGCGAAAACTTCACCGATGCCCGCGCGATCGAGTGGCTGGCGCGGCAGTCGCTGCGGGAACTCGACTGGGAACAGGTGGCCTTCTGGATCGACCGCCTGCCGGAGGACGAAAAGCACCGCGATCGCTGGCTCTACTGGAAAGCGCGCTCACTGGAGGAGATCTACGGCAAGGGCCGTGCCGACGCCGCGGTGTCGCTCTACCGCGAAGCCGCACAGGAGCGCAGCTATTACGGCTTCCTGGCCGCCGACACCCTCGGGCAAAACTACAGTTTCGTCGACCGACCGGCACCGGTCACACCGAAACAGGTGGAATCGATGGCGGTGCGCCCCGGCATGCAACGCGCCCGCGAGCTGCAGGCCATCGGCGAGTTCTACCACGCCCGCCGCGAATGGCACTATGCCACCGAGGACATGAGCCACGAGGAGCTGCTCACCGCCGGCAAGGTGGCGAGCGCCTGGGGCTGGTACCACAAGTCGATCCAGTCGGTGCTGGCGGCGGACTATCTCGATGACCTGGAATTGCGTTTCCCGCTGGCGTTTTCCGATATCGTCGACAATGTCAGCAAGCGAATGGGCAAAAAGACCGCGCTGGACCCCTACCTGATCTACGCCGTGGCGCGCCAGGAAAGCCACTTCAGCCACGACGCCAAGTCCCGCGCCGGCGCCCTCGGCCTGATGCAGCTGCTGCCCTCCACCGCCCGCGCCACTGCGCGCCGGGCCGGCGTTCACTACCGCCGGCGCTGGGACCTGCTGAGCCCCAAAACCAATATCGCACTGGGCAGCTTCTACCTGAACAGCCTGCTCAGCCGTTTCAACAACAACCGCTTCCTCGCCGCGGCCGCCTATAACGCCGGCCCCAGTCGCGTCGCCAGCTGGCTGAAGGAGACCGAGCAAAAACTGCCGTACGACGTCTGGATCGAGACGATTCCGTTCAACGAAACGCGCAAGTATGTGCAGAACGTACTGGCCTACACGGTGATCTACGCCTATCGCAGTGGCACCAAACTGCCACTCCTGAGCGAACAGGAAGCCAGCAGCAAGCTCTGAAGGGCAACTGGGGGAACGATCACTATTCCGCGAATACATTGCCGCATGAGCAGCGATGTGTTCGCATCCGGATTTTCCCGAAAAGCGCAGGCCTGCAAGAAAATAAATATTCGAGAAGAATAACTGCGCTCAATCGCGTCGCTTAAACTTTCCGCCATTTTCCGCACGCGCAGAGCACTCCGCGGGAAGAACCAGGCACAGCAAATTTCTTGTACAGAGGGACGACCTCAAAGCCGGCCATGAAGACAAAGTTGGCCAGCAGTCTGGCGTGCAACGGGTGGAGAAAAAAAACAGGAAATCGCGCTTACCTTTCCTGCAAGAGTGCGCGCCGCCAAATCGGGCCACGCCTGGGTCGGAATAGATCAGCGCAAGAAAATCGAGGGAATCCCGCGGCCGCCTGCACGCGACATCACCATCAAGCTATGCGGTGATACGCGGGCGCAACCAGGCTTCCAATTGCCCGGCATCGAACGGCCAGGCGCAGACATCATCGCAATCGCCCAGCCCTACCAGCGGGATGCGGGTAGCGAAGCGTTCCAGCAGCTGCGGGTCCTCGGCAATATCCTGCTCCTTGAGCCGCAGCCCGAAGCGCTCGAGCTGCGGCCAGATCTCCACCTTGGCCTTTTCGCACAGGCTACAGCCAAGGGTGGTATACAGAATCAATTCACGCGCCACTGCGCCCGACTCCTTCAGATCAGCCCCTGGTTGCGGGCCCAGAAAAAGCCCAGCGCCGCAACCGCCAGCACCAGACCGCCCATCCAGATCCAGGCGCTGCTACCGCCGTCGGCCAGCGCCGAGTCGCTGTCGTAACGGCTGCGCTCGCGGGTCGGCTGCGATTGCGATACGACGGTTGTCTCCACCGGGCGCGAGTTGTCCAATTCACCGGCAGCGCGCAACTGGGCGGCGGAGACAACCGGCCGCACGGTGGTCTTGTTCAGGTCGTCCGCCGGCCCCACAACGCTGAAGCTCAGAGTGTCGAAGCGCAGTTCGTCGCCGCGGCGCACACGGGTCTCCGCGACCCGCTTGTTGTTCAGGTAGGTGCCGTTGGCGGAGCCCAGGTCGACCACAAACAACAGGCCGTCGCGCACATCCAGGCGCGCGTGGCGGCGCGACAGGTGAGACAGCGAGAAGGTGATATCACACTCGTCCGAACGCCCCACCACACTGCTCTCACGCACCGGGAATACACGCCCGGCGATGGCCGGATGATTGGCGCGCAGGGCCCAGGCGACACCATTACTGCCCGCAGCCGATTTCAGCCGCGTCACCTTGGGATCCAACACCGCAAGAGTGCGCCCGCCAATACGCAACTCGTCGTTCAGCTTCAGCGGGCAGCGGCCTTTTACCGGCTCGCCATTCAGCAAGACCTGACCGCTGCCGGCGAGGTTGTGCAGGGTCAGGCGGTCGTTGTCCACCACCACTTCCGCATGCAGCTTGGCCACGGATTCATCAGCAATGGTCAGGTCGCAATTAGCGGCGCGCCCGATCGTCACTTTGGGTGAGACCAACCACACACTTTGACTGGCATCCTTGAGATCACAGAGCTTGAGCATGGAGTGAATTTCCTGTCTATTTTCCTGTCACTGCGCGGTTGAAGGCCGGCACCTGGCGAAGCGCGTGGTGTCGCAGGCAACTATGGCATTATTTTGCGGCAGGAGTTTATCACGGGGAAATTCGTTAGCGTGTGATTCGGTTTGCAGCTTACAATGATGCCGGGCTCTAACATGGTCTGCGCGCCAGGCTACGGGGGCAATTGGCACGAGGTCGGAAACCATTGCAGCGAAAGCAAGCGGCTGCGACGCGCGCCGCCGCAACGCGGCCCAACCGGTGTGCAGTGCTGAACGCCGGGCAAATCAGAATAAAACAGGTAGTAGCACGCCAGTGAGTGAAACCAAAGTACGCGAAATATCGCGGCACAGCGGAACAGTCGATCGCGCCAGCGGCGCCCAGCGCAGCGCCGGCACCACCCATCCGGGCTACAAGCGCGAGCAGAACGAGGACGCCTACTGGGCCGACCCGCAGCGCGGCATCTGGGTCGTGGCCGACGGCCTCGGCGGCCACCAGGCCGGCGAAATCGCCAGCAAGACCGTGGTCGAGGAGATACAGCGCTCCGCGGCCACCGACCGCCACTACGAACGCGCACTGCAGCGCGCCCACGCGCTGCTGCTCGGCGACGAGCACAACACCGCCAACATGGGCTCGACCGCGGTCGTCGCCGCCGAGGATGGCGCTTATTTCCACGTCTACTGGGTTGGCGATAGCCGCGCCTATCTGTGGACCCCGGGCGAGCACAGCGGGCAGTTGCGCCAGCTCACCAGCGATCACTCCTATGTGCAGATGCTGGTGGATTCCGGCGCCATCAACTCTGCCGAGGCGGCCAGCCACCCCAACCGCCACGTCATTACCCGCTGTATCGGTGGCAGCACCAATCCCAAGCTGGAAATCGATCGCGTCTCCGCCCCCTGGCGCCCCGGCCAGAAGCTGCTGCTGTGCAGTGACGGTCTCAGTGCGGAAGTCGAGCCCACACAGATTGCCGAAATTCTCGCCGCCAACGATGACAACCGCCGCGCCGTCGACCTGCTGGTAGGCGCGGCGCTGGACGCGGGGGGCAAAGACAACATTACCGTACAGGTGATCAACGCGCCCAATCCGGCGCCATCCCGTATGCAAAAGTGGACTTCGCGCACAGGCAGTGCGCTACAGAATTCCGCGCAGGGGATGTCACCATTTGCCAAAATAGCGCTGGCGATCTGTTCGCTCGGCGCTTGCGCCGCCCTGGCGGCCTGGCTGCTCGGTAATCACTGATTCAAGGAAACGAGTTTGATGGAAGTCGTTACCAGCAGCACGTCTCTGGAAATACCCGGCTATCGCATCCTGAAAAAGATCAATCAGGGCGGTATGTCCACCGTATACCTGGCGACCCAGCGCAGCGTTGGCCGCCAGGTGGCACTGAAAGTCATGTCGCCAGTGCTGAACGCCGATCCGGTATTCAGCGAGCGCTTCCAGCGCGAGGCCAATATTGTCGGCCAGCTTTCGCACCCGAATATTGTCGGCATCCATGATATCGGGCGCTATCGCAGCCTCAACTATATCGCCATGGACTATATGCCCGGGGGCTCGGTAGCCGACCGCATGGCCAAGGGCGTGATGGAGCCACTGGAGGCACTGAACGTTACCCGGCAGATTGCCCTGGCCCTGGATCACGCCCACGGCAAGGGCTATGTACACCGGGATCTGAAACCGGAAAACATCCTGTTCCGCGAGGACGGCTCCGCGGTACTGACGGATTTCGGCGTGGCGCGCGCAGTGGCGCGCACCACGCGCATGACCAACACCGGTATGGTTGTGGGTACCCCCCACTACATGAGCCCCGAGCAGGCCCGCGGTGCGGCGATCGACGGCCGCGCCGACCTCTACAGCCTCGGCGTGGTGTTCTACGAGATGGTCACCAGCGCGGTGCCCTACCAGGCCGATGAAGCGGTGGCGATCGCGATCAAGCACCTGACGGATCCGATTCCGCGGCTGCCGGCGCGCCACTCTCTGTACCAGAGCCTGATCGATCGCTTCCTCGACAAGGATCCGGAACAGCGCTTCCAGCGCGGCCTGGATGTCGTCGATGCAATCGACCAGCTGCTGGCCGCCCTGGCCGGAAAACCACCAACCCAGCCGACCCAGCTCAACAACACCTCAGTGCGCGTCTCCAGTCTGCTGCGCGCATTGGTAATGACCCTCTACGGCACTGTCAGCGACCAGCTGATAAGGGCCTGGGCGCGCTGGCGCGACAAGCCCCTCGATGACAAGCACCCGCGCACCGAGCAGGCGACCATCATGCGCATTCACCAGGTGATCCAGCAGGCGCCCCAGCGCAAGCGGCGCCAATGGCTGTTTGGCAGTCTGCTGACGGGATCCCTGCTGTTCTGCTGGCTGCTGTTCAGCCTGGTCAGCCAGAAACTGCAGTGGCAATCTGGCAATCCGGTGTTGGATAACGCCAGCCACTTTACCGCCCAACTGCTGTTGCCTGCGAGTAAGGACAGCGAGACGGCAGGCGCCGACGCCAATGCCGACACGGTAGCGTCTACTGCGCAGCCGTCGGCGGCCCGGGAAACAATGCCCGCGGAAGCCCCAGCAGCCGATGCGCAGCCACTGGCGACCGACACCGAGACCTCCACTGCCGCCCCTGGGACCGCGGCGGATGACTCGGACACACCAGACGCCGCTGAATCCGGCGAGTCAGTGGCAGTATCCGACGCGAACGATGCACAGCCGCAGGGCAGCAAAGATGCACCGGGCAGTGCCGACAGCGACAGTGACGACGATGCTGCGGCGGCCGCAACTCCGACGCAGTTCAAATTGAAAGTCCGCGCTCGTCCCAGTGACGCCCGGGTGCGCATCATGAATATCACCCCGCGCTACAGTCAGGGCATGGAACTGGAACCGGGCCGCTACGACCTGCTGGTGAGCAAGCGCGGCTACACGCCGGTGCGCCGCTGGATCGAAATCGACGACAGCGATCTGACCGTGCCGGTCAACTTGAAGCGGGCCTATTATCCCGGCAAGAAAATCCGCTCGCGGTTAAAGTCCGGCGGCCGCGGGCCGCAGATGGTGGTGATCGGTGCCGGCAGTTTCCTGATGGGCAACAACAAGCGTTCGGCCGCGCGCCCAGCGCACCGGGTACGGATCGCCGAACCCTTTGCCATCTCCACGCATGAAATCACCTTCGCCGACTACGACCGCTATGCCGACGCCGCCGGCGCCGCCCTGCCCGGCGATGCGGGTTGGGGACGCAAGGAGCGGCCGGTGATCAACGTCAGCTGGAAAGACGCGCAGAATTATGTGCGCTGGCTGTCGGCGCAGACTGGCCGACACTACCGGCTGGCCAGCGAGGCGGAATGGGAATACGCGGCCCGCGGTGGCGTTGGCAAACCCTTCTGGTGGGGCGACGCGGAACCCCGTGGCCACGCCAACTGCCGCCGCGGCTGCGGCAGCGAGTTCAATGGTTTCTTCTCCGCCACCAGCGCCCCGGTCGGTCACTACAAGGCCAACCCCTACGGCCTTTACGATACCGCGGGCAATGTGGCCGAGTGGGTGGAAGACTGTTACCTGGGCGACTACAGCAAACACCGCCGCGACGGCCGCCCGGTGGAAATCGAGGGCTGTAATCTGCGCGCGGTGCGCGGCGGCTCCATGCGCGACCCGTTGAGCAAGGTCACCTCCGCTTATCGCGCCGGACTGAGTGAAAACACCATGTCCACCGAAGTGGGATTGCGCGTAGTGATGGAACTCGAATAAACCGAAACCGGGTGCGCCATGCGCACCCGCTGCTCAATTTTCAGAAAATCGACAAGGGTAAATAACCAAGGCCCCAAAGCCACGATACGCCGCGCGCGCCAGTGGCTTACCGCTGGATTTTCCACACATTGTGAATCTTCGGATTGCGCTGGAAATCCCGGTCCAGCATCTCCAGCCGCTCCACGGCAAACTCGCTTCGCACATCCGCGTCCATCTTGAAACTGCGCAGATTGTTGGAAAACACCATTTCACCACCCGGCGCCAGTAACGCCATACACTGGCGGATTAGCTTGCCATGGTCCCGCTGGATATCCAGCACACCGTGCATTTTGGCCGAATTGGAGAAACTGGGCGGATCGAGGAAGATCAGGTCGTAGTGTCCGCGGCGGTTCTGCTGCGCGGATTCGAGCCACTGCAGGCAGTCCGCCTCCACCAGCTGGTGGCGATAGGGATCGAGCCCGTTGCGGCGGAAATTGCGCGCACTCCACGCCTGGTAGGTCTTCGACATATCGACGCTGGTACTTTGCGCGCAGCCACCCAGTGCCGCCTGCACGGTGGCGGTCGCGGTGTAGCAGAACAGGTTCAGGAAGGTCTTGCCCCGCGCGTGCGCGCGCAGGTACTGGCGCACCGGCCGGTGATCCAGGAACAGGCCGGTATCCAGGTAATCGCGCAGATTCACTTCCAGCTCGGCGCCGTATTCGCGCACCCAGAACTCCTCACCACCCGGTTTGCCCTCGGCGCGCTTCTGGTACTGGCCGCCGCCCTTGTGGCTCTGGCGGCGGCGCTCCTTGATGCTGATGCGCGCCGGTGGAATTTCCAGCACGTCGCGCAGCGCGCGCACCAGGTCGCGCAGGCGCGCGCGCGCCTTGTCCTCGGGAATGCTGGCAGGCGCGCGGTACTCCTGTACATGGGCGTGCAACACGCCTTCCGCCGAGCGGTACAAGTCGACCGCGGCGGCGTATTCCGGCAGGTCGGCGTCATACAGGCGGTAGCAGTCGATGTCATTTTTCTGCGCCCACTTGCCGGTGGTGCGCAGGTTCTTGCGCAACCGGTTGGCAACCATCTGCGCCTCGGCGGACAACTTCGGCGCAGTCTCTGCGCGGCCCTGCTCGGCGTGTTCGCGCAGGCGGAACAGCAGCAGCTGACTCGGAATACTGCCGTTGTACAGCTGGTACTGCTTGTGCGAGCGCAGCCCGGTGGCAAAGCCCAGTTCCGGGTTGCCGGTAAAGATACCGGCGAGCCAGCCGGGAAACTCCTGCTTGAGCTGGCGCCCCAGCTCGGCGTAGGTTTCGCGCAGCGCTTCCTGTTCGCCCAGACGCTCGCCATAAGGCGGGTTGGTCAGCACCAGGCCGGACCTGATTTCACGATGGCTGGGGACCTTGAAGGCGGCAACCGGCCGGCAGCTGACCCGCACCTGGCGCTCGAGGCCGGCGCGGGCGATATTCGCCTCCGCGGCAAACAGCACCTTGGCATCGGCGTCATAGCCGCGGATTTCGGGCAAGTCGCGCTCCAGCCCCGCGCGGCGGCGCTCCAGCGCCTCCTCGCGCAGCTGCAGCCAGATATCCGACTGGTGGCCGAGCCAGCGCTCGAAACCGAAACCGTCACGTAGCAATCCGGGGGCGATATCCGCGGCCATCATCGCCCCCTCGATCAGGATGGTGCCGGAACCGCACATCGGATCCAGCAGCGCCCCACCCTCGGCGGCGATCTGCGGCCAGCCGGCGCGCAACAGCAGCGCCGCCGCCAGGTTTTCCTTCAGTGGCGCGGCGCCGATATGCGTGCGGTAGCCGCGCCGGTGCAGGCTGTCACCGCTCAGGTCGATGGCGATATCCAGCTTGTCCCGGTGCAGCCGCAGGGCCACGGTCAGATCCGGGTTTTGCTTTTCCACCACCGGGCGGGCACCGGTTTTCTCACGCAACCGGTCCACCACCGCGTCCTTGGCTTTCTGCGCGCCGAACTGGCTGTTGCGGATGGCGCGGTTGGTACCGGAGAACTGCAGCCACAGGCGCCCGGTGGGATTGATATGGTCTTCCCACGGCAGCGCCGCCACCGCGCGGTACAGGTCGTCCGCATCGGCGATCCCGCGATGGGCGAGGCGCAGCAATATGCGGTTGGCCAGGCGACTCCACAGGCAGCAGCGATAGGCCAGCAGCAGCGGGCCGCGGAAATGCACCGCCGCCGGCTGCTCGGCCATATCCTGCGCGCCCAGCGCGCGCAGCTCTTCGGCCAGCAGGCCCTCCAGCCCCTTGGGACAGGTGGCGGTGAACTCGAGATTTTCAGCGTTCGAATCAGACAAAACCGTTTTCTCTAACAACTGGATGACACTGCATCCCGGGTATTGCCCGCAGGCTATACCCAATTCTTCTATCAGCCTGCGCTGTCATATTAAAACATCACAGCGCGCGCACTCTGTCATCTGCACCGGCATCCGGCGCTGACAAAGTGTGGCAATCGTATTGTCATCTTCACTAAGCTTGTAAAGAAAGCCGTAAAAAGGAGACGACACCCCATCAATCCCACCGCTGCCCGGCAAAGACTGGCCCGCCAGACCAACGCGCCGGGCGCCGCCGACTACTATACGAACTGTGCGAGAGGGTCCGCATAATATGAAACGCCAAAAACGCAATCATACCGAGAGAGCATTCTACAAAGGCTACCTGGCAGCCATGAACAACAAGGCCGAGGACAGTTGCCCGTTTGTCAACGGCAATTCCCACCAGGAATGGATCAACGGCTGGCGCGAAGGACGCGAGGATTACTGGAACGGACTCGACGAGACCACCAAGGCACAAAAACTGGAAATTTACCGGACGGTATCCACCAATATTCACTACCCGGACGGCTGGAGCACCATCTGACCTCCGCCCGGGTATCCGCGGCCCCGGGTCAACCGGCAGTGCCGCGGCGGCGCTCCAACGCGATGGCTTCAGCCGCCTCGCGAATCACTTCCGGTCCGCGATAGATGAAGCCCGTATAGATCTGTACCGCCGTGGCACCCGCGCGAATCTTCTCCGCGGCGCTCTCGCCGTCAAAGATACCGCCGACGCCGATAATCGGCAGGCGCCCCTTGAGCTGTGCCGCCAGCTGCGCGATTACTTCTGTCGAGCGGTTCGCCAGTGGCCGGCCACTCAGACCGCCCGCTTCGTCGCCGTGGGGCAGCCCGGCCACCGCAGACTTGTCGATGGTGGTGTTGGTGGCGATAACGCCGTCGATACCGAATTCCACCAGTGCCTCGGCAATCTGCGCGATGGCCTCGGCGTCCATATCCGGAGCGATCTTCACTGCCAGCGGCACATAGCGGTCGCTGGCTGCAGCCAGTTTTTGCTGCTTTTCCTTGATCGCCTCGAGCAGCCGGTTGAGGCTGTCGCCAAACTGCAGGTCGCGCAGGCCCTTGGTGTTGGGAGAGGAGACATTGGCGGTGATGTAATCCGCGTAGGGGTAAACCTTCTCCATGCACAGGCAGTAGTCGTCGGCGGCCCGCTCCACCGGGGTATCGAAATTCTTGCCCACGTTGATACCCAGTACACCGCTGTAGCGACGGCGCTTGACCCGCGCCACCAGATAGTCGACACCCTCGTTGTTAAAGCCCATGCGATTGACAATGGCTTCCGCTTCGGGGATGCGGAACAGGCGCGGCTGCGGGTTGCCCGGCTGCGGTCGCGGCGTCACCGTGCCCACCTCGACGAAACCGAATCCCAGCGCACCAAGGCCATTGAAGGCCTGGGCATTCTTATCCAGCCCGGCGGCCAGCCCCACCGGATTCGGCAGTGTCAGGCCCATCAGTTCGACCGGGTCATCGGCAACCGGCTTGGCCAGCAGTGAGGCCAAACCGAGGCGCTCGGCCGCGCCGATGGCATCGAGTGTAAGGTGGTGGGCCCTTTCCGGGTCCAGCGCAAACAAGGCCTTGCGCAGATATGAATACATGGGTGCTCTCAATTCCTCAGTCAGTTGCCCCACCTGCGGCAGCGGCCCAGGGTCGCGATCCGGATTAGCCTAAAGCGGCTATCGGTCGCGGCCGTGGGCCGCTGCTGCAGATCGGGGCCGGGCGGGCAACGGCCCGCGCGACGTTATTCCGCCAGCGATTCCCGGTCGGCGGTGGCGTTGGCCAGGTACATCAGCTCGCGCAGGGCGACGGTGAACATGGCGAAATCGCCCACCGGTGCCGCCTTCAATTCGGTCAGCAGGCTGATCCAGCGCTGGATGGCGGGCGCCATGATAGCGCCCCAACGCAGCATTGCGCCATCTACATCCAGTCCGGCGTCGCCAGCCAGGCGCAGAATGTTCACCGCGAGGCTGGACAGCTGGTTATCGAGGTCGTCCATGCTGGTCTCGCGCGCCTGGGCCTGCCAGAAGCTCTCCACCGGCAGATCGATGATCCGGTTGCCGAACCAGTGCAGGTCGAGCGTATCGGCCAGGCGGAAATAGATGCTGGCCACCTCTTCCACCGGCCGCGCACTGACATGGGCGGATTCGGAGATGCCGAGAGCGGAATACAGATAAGTCGGCGACGCCGCCAGCAGCGCCATCTTCTCCGGCACCTGGGCCTCCTGCAGGCTGCGGTAGCGGGATTCCCACTCCTGCAGCGGCTCGCCGGACAACACGTCCGGCAGCGCCTTGATCACGCGCTGCACCGAGTCCTGGAACATATCGCGGTTGTGCGCCGGATCCAGCTCGCCGCGGCGATTGCGCACAAACCAGCGGCTGGCGCGGCGCACCCGGCCGATCATGGAGCTGGTCAGCTCCAACTGCAGACTCGCCGGCACCTTGTAATCGAGCGCCGCCACCTGCTCCTGGAACTCGTCCATCAGGTAGACATCGCGCGCGCTGATATAGGCGGCCGCCACCGCATTGATATCGGCACCGGTGGCGCCGCTGATGCGGTCGTAAAAGGTGATCCCCATGTTGTTGACCATCTCGTTGGCCACCTGGGTGGAGACGATCTGGCGGCGCAGCGGGTGGTCGTAAACCATGTCGTGATAGCGGGCCACCAGTTCTTGCGGGAAGGCAGACTCGACCGACTCCTGCACGTACGCATTATCGGTAATCTCTGCCGCCAACAGCCCTTCTTTGAGCTTTACCTTGACGTAGGAGATCAGCACCGACAGCTCCGGCCGGGTCAGGTTCTGGCCCTTGTTCTGGCGCTCGGAGATCTGCTCGTTGTCGGGGATGAATTCCAGCGCGCGGTTCAGGCGCCCTTCGCCCTCCAGCGCGTTGATGGTGCGGCGGTATTCGTCCAGGCGTTCGCCCACCTGGTATTCCGCCATCGACAAGGCGCGCGTCTGGTCGTAGTTGTTATGCAACACCAGGTCGGCGACGGAATCAGTCATCTCCTCCAGCAGCTGATTGCGCTGCTTGTCGGTGAGGTCGCCGTTGGCGACCACCTTGTTGAGGAGAATCTTGATATTCACCTCGTGGTCGGAGCAGTCCACGCCACCGGCGTTATCGATAAAGTCGGTGTTACAGCGGCCGCCGTTCAGGGCGAACTCGATGCGCCCGCGCTGGGTCATGCCCAGGTTGCCGCCCTCGCCGAACACCCGGGCGCGCAGCTCGCGGCCGTCGACGCGCAGGTTGTCGTTGGACTTGTCCCCCACTTCGCTCTGGGACTCGCTGCTGGCCTTGACATAGGTGCCGATGCCACCGTTCCAGATCAGGTCCACCGGCGCGCGCAGCAGTGCGCTGATCAGTTCATTGGGGTTGAGCTGGTCGGCTTCGATACCGAAGGCGGCCTTCATTTCCGGCGTAATCTTGATCGACTTGGCGCGGCGCTCGAAGATGCCGCCCCCTTTGGAGATCAGCTTCTTGTTGTAGTCGGTCCAGGATGAGCGCGGCATCTCGAACAGGCGCTGGCGCTCGGCGAAACTCGCCGCTGCATCTGGATTCGGATCAACGAAGATATGCAGGTGGTTGAACGCCGCCTTCAGGCAGATATGTTCCGACAACAGCATGCCGTTGCCGAACACATCGCCGGCCATATCGCCGATGCCAATCACGGAGAAATCCTCGGCCTGTACATCGACGCCCATTTCGCGGAAATGGCGCTGCACCGATACCCAGGCACCGCGGGCGGTAATACCCATTTTCTTGTGATCGTAGCCCTGGCTGCCGCCGGAAGCGAAAGCGTCACCGAGCCAGAAACCGTACTCGGCGGCAATGCCGTTGGCGATATCGGAAAATGTCGCCGTCCCCTTGTCCGCGGCCACCACCAGATAGGGATCGTCTTCATCGCGGCGCACGACCAACTCCGGCGGCACAACCGCACCGTCCTCGAGGTTGTCGGTGATATCCAGCAGGCCGCGGATAAACGTCTGGTAGCAGGCAATACCCGCCTCCATCATTGCCTCGCGGCTGCCGTCCTTCGGCGGCTTGCGCACGACGAAGCCGCCCTTGGCTCCGGCGGGTACGATGACCGCGTTCTTGACGTTCTGCGCCTTCACCAGGCCGAGGATCTCGGTGCGGAAATCCTCCAGGCGGTCGGACCAGCGCAAACCGCCGCGGGCAACCTTGCCGCCGCGCAGGTGCACGCCCTCGACCCGTGGCGAGTAGACGAAAATCTCGAACTGCGGCCGCGGCTCGGGGATGCCGGGAATATTGCGCGGGCTGAATTTGATCGAGATGTAATCCTTGGGCTGGTCGCCGGCACCGGTCTGGAAATAGTTGGTCCGCAACGTGGCCAGGATCAGCTCCAGGTAGCGGCGCAACACCTGGTCTTCGTTCAGGTTGTCGACCGCATCCAGGCCCTCGTGAATCTTCTTGATCAATCGCTCGACCCGGGTATTGCTGTCGCTCTTGGTGGCACTGATACGCGGATCAAACATGGCACGGAACAGCGCTACCAGGTTGCGGGTGATCTCCACGTGGTTGGCGAGCGTTGAGGCGATATACGGCTGGCTGGCACTGAACTTGGTCTGCTTCAGGTAGCGGGCATAGGCGCGCAGCATCGACACCTCGCGCCAGTTCAGGCGCGCGGCCAGCACCAGGCGGTTGAAGCCGTCACTCTCCGCGGTACCACTCCAGATCGCCGCGAATGCATCCTGGAACAGGCCACGGGAAGCCTGGGCGTCGACGCGGGTGGGCAGACCGAACTCGAGGTGGAATTCATGCATCCACACGGCCGTGTCGCGGTGCGGGCGGATCGCATAGGGGTATTCGCCGATGACGCGCAGGCCCAGGTGCTCGAGCACCGGGATCACGTCGGACAGGGTCAGGCCCGCGCCCCAATTAAACACCTTGAAGCGCAGGCTGCCCGGCGCCGCGCCCACCGGCTGGTAAAAGCTCATCGCCACGCGGTTGTCTGCATCCAGGTCGCGGATGGCGGCCACGTCCTGCACGGCGATACGGGGTTCGAAGTCTTCGCGATAGCCGGCCGGGAAGGCGCGCCCGTAGATACTGTAGAGGCGGCTGCCCTCTTCCTCGCCGTGACTTTCGATCAGGGATTTCTGGAAAACGTCTTCCCAGGAGCGGGTGATATCCACTATCTGCGCCTCCAACTGCGCTACGTCAATATCCACCGGCTCGCTGGGGGAAACGCGGAACACGAAGTGCACCCGGGCGAGGATGGATTCGGAAAAGTAGGTGGTGAAATCGGATTCCTTGGCATTGATGGCCCTGGCTATATGCGCACAGATCTCCTCGCGCACGCTACTGCTGAACTGCTCCCGCGGTACATACACCGTAGCGGTAACAAACTTGCCGAATGGATCGCGGCGCATGAACAGGCGGATATGCGCGCGCTCGTTCATGCTGAGCACACCCATCACGGTATGGAACAACTCCTGGGTGCTGCTCTGGAACAGTTCATCCCGCGGGAAGGTATCCAGAATACGGCGCAGCGCTTTGCCGTCGTGGCTGTGCGGCGACAGGCCGCTGGATTCCAGCACCGAGGCCATCTTGCGACGGATGATCGGGATCTTGACCGGGCTCTCGGTGTACACCGGCGATGTGTACAGGCCCATAAACGCGGACTCACCGATCACCTCACCATCGGGCGAATAGCGCTTGACGGTGACATAGTCCGAATAGGCTGCGCGGTGCACGCGGGATTTCACCGAAGACTTGGCAAAGGTGAGGAAGTTGGGCCCCTGGTAGAAGCGCTGCTTGCCCTCGTTGAAGGCGGCTTCCGCGGTCGGCTCGGCCGGCTCTTCGAGTTTCTTGAAGATACCCAGGCGGCGCTCATCCACCTCGCGCAGAACTTTCTTCTCTCCCTGCTGGGAGAACTCATATTCGCGGTAACCGAGGAAGGTGTAGTTGCCGTCGCGCATCCACTGCAGGAAGGCTGCGGCCTCCTGCAGATTGGGATCGGTTTCGTCGAGCCCCGCACCGGCGAGGCCGATATGCAGCTGGTCCTCGATCGCGCTGCAGGCATCCAACATCGGCACATAGTCGTCGACCACCAGTTCGGCTTCGCCGAGGACATCCTGGAGTGCCGCCGCCAGATCGGCGGCGTGCCTTGCGGAGGTGTCCAGGTTGACCTCGATGTAGATCAACGCTTCACCGCAGATGGCGCTGTCTTCCTCATCGACTTCCAGGTGCCGCGGAAACAGCTGCTGGAGGCGCCCGCGCTTGTCGCGCTGCAGCCGCATCACCGTACTCTTGATCGAGTGAATCACCGTATCACGGCGGTTGATCTCGATGCGTACCGAATCCACCAGAAACGGCATATCCCGCTGCAGTACGCCGACCACGGTGTGCGAGCACTCCCAGCCATCGTCCTCGAGGCGAGGGTTGAATACCCGCACCTTGGGCTTGTCGCCGGGACGCTGCTGGATAAAGTCCCACCAGCTGTAGATACAGCCGTAGACATCCACCAGCCGTCGCCCGGCCAGATCCTCCAGCGGGTACTGGTGCAGAAACTGCTCGGCAAACGCCACCACGGGCTCTGCCTCCCCCGCCAGCTTTTCGCGGATCAGCGCGCTGACCTGCGCCACCAACTCCTCGCGGCTATCGGTAATCACCGTCGCCATATTCACGGAGAACCTCCAAAATCCAATTTTTAATGCAACGGGGTCAATGGCCCCGCAAAACTGTCATGCAGTACCGCGGAGCGCTCGCCCAACGGTCATCCGATATGATGCGGGCCGCAGCCCGCTGTCGGGGGTCGTGGAACTTTGTGCCACCCCCCGGAGTCTGACACTACCTTGCGCTTGCCTCTCCGCGGCTCGCCGCTAAAATCAACACGCCCACGCTCCGCGGTGGCGACTATATATAGAAGATGATAGATAGCCGCCCGACCCCACGACGGAAGCAGGGTCATTTTCATCAGAAGCGACAGTAACAGGACAGACGCGAACGCTATGGAACCAAACCAGAATATCCGGGAGCAGTTGGTCTCCCTGGGAGAGTGGCTGGAACAACAGATCATCGGCCAGGAAACCCTGGTCAATCGGATCCTGATTGCCCTGCTGGCGGACGGCCACCTGCTGGTGGAGGGCGCCCCGGGGCTCGCCAAAACCAAGGCGATCAAGACTCTGGGTGAGGCTATTGAAGGTGATTTCCATCGCGTCCAATTTACGCCGGATCTATTGCCGGCGGATATTACCGGCACCGATATCTACCGACCGGAGACCGGAGAGTTCCATTTTCAGCCCGGGCCCGTGTTCCACAACCTGGTATTGGCCGATGAAATCAACCGCGCGCCGGCCAAAGTGCAGTCGGCGCTGCTGGAAGCCATGGCGGAGCGGCAGATCAGTGTAGGCCGCAAAACCTATCCGCTGCCGGAATTATTCCTGGTGATGGCAACACAAAACCCGATAGAACAAGAAGGGACTTATCCGCTGCCAGAGGCACAATTGGATAGGTTCCTCATGCAGGTGAATCTTGCCTATCCCGGTGCCGAGGCGGAAGCTAAAATTTTGCGCCTGGCCAGATCCGAGGCCAGCCTTGGCGAAAATCGCCCTTCCCACATTATCAGTCAGGACATCATTTTCCGCGCCCGCCAGCAGATTCTGGAGATGCAGATGGTCGAGGCGGTGGAGACCTATACTGTCCAACTTGTCATTGCTACACGGGAGCCGGCGAAGTATGACAGCGAGCTGGCGTCCTGGCTAGATTTTGGCGCCAGCCCGCGCGCCACGATTGCACTGGATCGCTGCGCCCGCGCCCGCGCCTGGCTCTCCGGGCGCGACTATGTCACCCCCGACGACGTGATGGACGTGGCGCCGGATATCCTGCGCCACCGCCTGCTGCTCAGCTTTGAGGCCGAGGCCGCCGGCGTCACCGCCGACCAGGTGATCCAGCGCCTGCTGCAGCAGGTACCGGCGATTTAAGCCGCAGCGAAAACCAGGTAGAGTGCGCCGCGCGCATCAACAGAGTATTCCGGTGCGCCCGGCGCACCCTACGCAGTGACCATGCCAGACAACACCGCCCTTACAGAACTGGAAATATCCGGCGCCTATCCGCA
Organism: Microbulbifer sp. SAOS-129_SWC; assembly: GCF_039696035.1. Lineage (GTDB taxonomy): Bacteria > Pseudomonadota > Gammaproteobacteria > Pseudomonadales > Cellvibrionaceae > Microbulbifer. Next base: position 1,973,147 of record NZ_CP155567.1, on the reverse strand, counting down.
GGTGGAGCCACTGGTGCGACTACGCCATGTCGCGCGCCAGCTGCAACTGTTCAAACCGCGCCTGGCCAAAAGCAACCAGGCCGGCGGCCTGCTGACGCGCTACCGCGGCCGCGGCATGAACTTCGAAGAGGTGCGCGACTACCAGCCCGGCGACGACGTGCGCTCGATCGACTGGCGCGTAACCGCACGCACCGGCAAGACCCACACCAAGCTGTACCAGGAAGAACGCGAGCGTCCGGTGGTGATCCTGCTCGACCTGCGCTCGCCGATGTTTTTCGGCAGCCGCCGCGCGTTCAAGTCCGTGGCGGCCAGCGGTATCGCCGCGGCCCTCGGCTGGGCCGGCCTGCAGCACAGCGACCGGATCGGCGCCATGCTGTTCACCGATGACGATATCGAAACCGTGCGCCCGCGCCGTAGCCACCACTCGGTACTGGCGATGATTCACGGCATGGTCGAGCGCGCCGGCGCCCTGCAGAGCCCGGTGGCCACCAACGGTAGCCAATCGCTCAAGCTGCTGCTGGAGGAAGCACGCCGCATCGCGCGCCCGGGCAGCGCCCTGTTCCTGGTCAGCGACTGCCACGATCTCGACGACAGCTGCGCACAACCCCTGTACCTGCTGTCGCGCCACGCCGACGTGCAGATAGTGCGCGTCAGCGATCCGCTCGAGCAGCACCTTCCGCAGCAGTCCCTGACCGTCAGCGATGGCCAGCAGCGCACTTTCCTCAACGGCGACAACCGGCCGCTGCGCGAACATTTCGCCGAGCACCAGGCCGAGGCGCGGCGTGCAGTGGAGCAGCTGTGCCGCCGTCACCGGCTGCCGCTGCTGGATATCGACAACACCCAGCCACTGGTACCGGCGCTGCTGGCCTACTACGGCGCACGCCAGCAGAAACACCGGAGGCGCACGCAGTGACGATTGTACAACCGGTAACATGGACGCCCCCCTCACAGTGCGCCGCGCGCGTAGCCCTGCGCAAGAACGGCCAGTGTTCGCGATTGGATGCGGCCACGGCGCGGGAGGCAACACGGTGACCGGACTCCCCAGACAACAGAGCCAACCGGCGCAGCAGCCGTCACCGCAGGAGCAGAAACTGCTGGCGCAGCTGCACGATATTCACCAACCGGCCCCCGTCAGCTGGTGGCCGCCGGCACCGGGCTGGTGGGCGCTGGCCGCTCTGGTATTGGCAGTGATCGCCGCAGGCCTGCTGTGGATGCAGCGGCGCCGACAGCGCCGCGCCCGCAACCTCTACCGGGTCGAAGCCACAAGGCTGCTGCGCGCCGTGGAAACCGACCGTGCCGACGCGACCCAACAGATCAATGAAATCCTCAAGCGGGTGGCGGTCACCAGCTTCGGACGCGCCCACTGCGGCAACCTGACCGGCGAGCGCTGGCTCAATTTCCTCCACCGCAGCGCCGCGGTCGACTGTCCGGCGGCCGTGCGCAGCGCGCTACTCGAGCACCTGTACCGCACCGACCACCCCGATCCCGAGGCCACTGAGGCGCTGCGCGACTTTGCGCTGCGCTGGGTCGAAACCCACCAACTGGAGCGCCCGCGACAATCACAGGCAGCAGTGGAGGCGACCGGTGTTTGAATTCGCCTGGCCCTGGGTGTTTGTGCTGCTGCCACTGCCGTTACTGGCGCGCCGCCTGATGCCGCGCGCACGGCCGTTATCCAGCGCCCTGAAAGTGCCCTTCTACGCAGAGCTGTCCCAGCGCGGCGGCGGTGGTCCCGGCAACCTGCGCAACCTGTTGCTGCTGTCCGTAATCTGGATATTGCTGGTTACCACTGCAGCGCGCCCGCAGTGGTACGGCGAACCGATATCGCAGACCACCAGCGCGCGCGATCTACTGGTGGCGGTCGATATTTCCGGCAGTATGGAAACCCCGGATATGGTGATCAACGGCCGCCCTGCCATGCGCATCGACGCGGTCAAGGCCGTAGTGGGCGACTTTGTCGAGCGGCGCAAAGGCGATCGTCTCGGCCTGGTACTATTTGGCACCCGTGCCTACCTGCAGGCGCCGCTCACCTACGACCGCCAGACCGTCGGCACCCTGCTGCGCGAGGCGCAGATCGGCTTCGCCGGCCAGGGCACCGCGATCGGCGATGCCATCGGCCTGTCGGTAAAACGCCTGATGCAGCGCCCGGCCGAGCACCGGGTGCTGATCCTGCTTACCGATGGCGCCAACACCGCCGGTGAAGTGGCGCCGCTGAAGGCTGCCGAGCTGGCCGCGCAGGCGGGCGTTACCGTGTATACCATCGGTGTTGGCGCCGACGAGATGGTGCAACCGGGCCTGCTCGGCAGCCGCTTCGGTGCGCGCCGCATCAACCCGTCCCGCGACCTGGACAGCAAGACCCTCAAAGCCATCGCCGACCGCACCGGTGGGCGCTACTTCCGCGCGCGCAATCCACAAGAACTGGCACAGATCTACGACGAATTGGATCGCCTGGAGCCGGTGAAGCAGGAAGCCGCCAGCTACCGGCCGCTGAAATCCCTGTTTACCTGGCCCCTCGGACTGGCACTGTTACTGGCATTTTTGTGGGCGGCGGTGCCGCTGCTTGCCAATGCCCGCCCCGGTAAAGCCCGCGCCATCGGTCGCGCCGAGTCCCGGCTTGGCAAATCGGGCCGCCGGCCCGCCCAGCGCAGCGGAGCTCTATGACCATGTTTGCCGAATTGCATCAATTTCACTTCCTGCGCCCGCAGCTGCTGTGGCTGATTTTGCCTGCCGCCGGCCTCTGCTGGGCGCTGGCACGCACGGTGCTGAACAGCGGCCAGCTACAGAAAATCATTGATGCCGAATTGCTGCCGCACCTGATCCTGCGCGGCGGCGCGCGGCGCCCGTGGCTGTTCGGGCTGATCTTTGCGCTGCTGACGGCCATGATCCTGGCGCTGGCCGGCCCCACCTGGCGCAAACTGCCGACACCGGTGTACAGCAATCAGGACGCGCTGGTGATTCTGCTCGACCTGTCGCCATCCATGATGGCCACCGACCTGTCGCCGAACCGCCTGACCCGCGCGCGGCTGAAAATTCTCGACATACTGAAAAAGCGCAAGGACGGCCTTACCGCGCTGGTGGCCTATGCGGGCGAATCCCATGTCGTTACACCATTGACCGAGGACACGGCCACCATTGCCAACCTGGTACCGGCGCTATCGCCGAAAATCATGCCGGTACCCGGCAGCAATATTGAAATGGCGGTGCAGACGGCGATCAAACTGCTGAAGGACGGCGCCAATGGTCGCGGCCAGATACTCGCCGTGACCGACGGCATCGACAAAGCCGCCCTCGATACTGTCGCCGACGAACTGGCAAGCGCCCATGTAAAACTCTCCATTCTTGCTGTCGGCACCGGCGAAGGCAGCCCGATTCCCCGCGGCAATGGCGGTGGCTTTGTTACCGACAGAAACGGCGCCATCATTATCGCCAACTACAACGCCCGCCAGCTGCGCCGCCTGGCGCACCACAGCGGCGGTCACTTCGCCCGGATCAGCGTCGACGACAGCGATCTCAACAGACTGCTTCCCGAGGACAACTCGCCGCAAAAAGCCCAGTTAACCGAGCGCAAATTCGACCAGTGGCGCGAGGCCGGCCCACTGCTGGTACTGCTACTGCTGCCCTTGGCCGCCCTGCTGTTTCGCCGCGGCGCGCTGGCCTCCGCCCTGCCCCTGTCCATTTCACTGGCCACCCTGCTGTTATTGCCGCCGCAGCGGGCCGAGGCGTTTGAGTTCAAGGACTTGTGGCAGCGCCAGGACCAGCAGGCGGAAGCGATGCTGAAACAGGGAGAGGCCAAACAGGCCGCAAAAACCTTCCGCCGCCCGGACTGGCGCGGCACCGCCAACTATCGCGCTGGCGACTACGACGCGGCAGCCAAGGATTTCTCCGGTCGCGAGGACGCACAGGACCTCTACAACCTGGGCAACAGCCTCACCCACCAGCGCCGTTATGACGAAGCGATCAAAGCCTACGACCAGGCGCTGAAAAAGCAGCCACAGCTGGCCGACGCCACGCACAACCGCGACATCGCCCGCAAATTGAAAGCGCTGCAACAGAAACAGCAGCAACAACAGCAAAAGAACCAACAGAAGCAGCAAAACCAGAAACAACAGCAGAAGCAGCAACAGCAATCGGGCGGCGGCAAGCAACAGAATCAGCAGAACCAACAGGGACAACAGCAGCAACAGAACGGCGGCCAGCAGAATCAGTCACAGGGCGATCAGCAACGCCAGCAACAGTCCGGCCAGAAACAGCAGCCCGGCAACAAGGAAAAAGGCCAGGACAAAAAAAGCGAGCAACAGCAATCCGCCAGCGAGAGCGAAAAAAACGGCCAAAAGGGCAAGAAAGGTAAGCAGCAAGCCGGTGCCCGGGAGAGCAAACTGGATCCGGAGACGCAACAGGCCCTCGACCAGTGGCTGCGCCAGGTGCCCGACGACCCCGCAGGCCTGATGCGTGAAAAATTCAAATACCAGAGCCTGCAGCGCCGCCGCGCCTACCGCGCCGGCGAATGGCAGCCCCCGGAGAACGGAGCCACACAGAGATGGTAAGTCAATTCGGCATGTGGAATATGGCGTGCAGTATGAATCCGCGCACCGGCAGCGCACCCGCCGGAGCGCCCCTTGGCCACGGCCAGCCCTTGCGCACCCACTGGGCCACCCGGTTGCTGCAGGCACTTCTGCTGCTGCTGGTGACCAACCTTGCCCACGCCGATGACCTGCTCAAGGCCACAATCAACCGCAGCAAAATCGGTATCGACGAAACCCTCAACCTGACGCTGCGCTACAGCGGTAGAGGCAATGGAGGCCAGCCGGATTTCGAGCTGCTGGAGCAGGACTTCGATATTCTCTCACGCGAGCAGGCCAATCAGAACGTGATCATCCAGGGCCGCCCCGCGAGCTTCGTCGAGTGGACACTGGCCCTCGCCCCCAAACATCAGGGCAAGCTGTTTATCCCCTCCCTGCACTATCAGGGCCAGGTCTCCGATGCCATCCCGATCGAGGTCACCGCACCCGGCCAGGCACCGGACAGCGGCGGGCGCCAGGCCTTCCTGGAAGTGGAGCTCGATAAGAAACAGGTACATGTGCAGGAGCAGCTGCTGGTCAAGGTCCGCCTCTACACCAGAATCGGCCTGCACGATATCGCCACCGAACCACTGCAGATTCCCGGTGCGCATGTGGAGAAAGTCGACGAACAGCGCTACGAGCGGCGCATCAACGGTGTCGGCCACGCGGTCTACGAACTGACCTATGCGGTTTTCCCGGAGAGCTCCGGCGAACTCAGCATCCCGGCGCTCAACTATATTGCCGTCACCGGTCGCCGCGACCCCTTCTCGCTGTTCAACCGCAACACCCAGCGGTTGCGCCTGCGCTCCGAAGCCCAGACGATCAAGGTGCTGCCCAAGCCCGACAGCTACAGCGGCGCCCAATGGCTGCCGGCTGCCAGCTTCGGCATCTCCCAGACCTGGAGCAAGGACCCCCACTCGTTCACCGTCGGTGAACCCATTACCCGCATTGTTACCGTGCGCGCCGAAGGCCTGCGCGCCGCGCAACTGCCACCGCTGCCCAAACTGAACGTGGAAGGCCTCAAGACCTACCCCGACCAGCCACAGCAAGACGACCAGGTCGATCAAAAAGGCATCACCGGCAGCCGTATAGAAACCACCGCCATCGTCGCCACCAAACCCGGCGACTACCAGCTGCCCCCAATCACCATCACCTGGTGGGACACCAAAACCGGACGGCAACGGGCGACGCAGTTGCCGGCTTTCCGCTTTACCGTCACCGGCTCCGCGGCGGCCATGAGCGCCCAGAATGCCAACAGCAACACAGCGCCGGAAGCTGGCGCCGCGGGCAGCTCCAAACCGGCAGCCGCCAGCAATATGTGGCGCAATATCGCCATCGCCGCCATTGCCTCGCACTTGCTGTGGGTGCTGTACTTCTTTGCTCTGCGCAGGGGCTACGGACACCCTTCCGGCAGCAACCCAAAACAATCCCGGCCCGACGCCGGTCAGCAGGCGCGCGCGCTGGAGGAGGCGGCGGCTAACGGAGATGCCGCACAGATTCAGCAGGCCGCATTGAACTGGCTGCGGGCGCGCTGGCCCGGTGTCCCGGGCAACAGCCTGGGGGAGATCAACCGGGAGTTGGAGCTGGATGAACTGGAGCGACTGCAGGAGCAGCTGGATGCGGCACTTTATTTGACGCCGGCCAAGCCATTGAATCGGCAGCAGGTGCAGATACTCGCCAGTCACTTACTCAAACGGCAGTCGATAAAAGAGAATACACGTGCAGACAAACCACTACCCGAGCTGTTCTCCTGAAAGCCTATCATCACGCCAGCCCCGACCCGTAAGTGGCGGTATGCTAGGCCCACCCCCTCAAGCAAACCTTGCGCACATGAAATGCCACTGAGCTGGCTGAGGCCACCTAACCGCCGGAATAGACTCAGAGCGCGTCTGCGCGAGGGATTTTCCTGACTCACCCGCCGAATAAGTGCCCTGCCGCGCTGATAGCACGAGTATGGAAAACTGCTGGAATCCACGGCACGCCCAGAAAAATGGTTGACCCTGAAAGCGAAGCTCCACCTAACGTTGTATTTCACGTTAGCTTCATTGACAGTGCACACCACGGGACCCTGGTAGAGGAGCAAGGCACAAGATATTCGGCCAAACTCTCAATGCCCCGACCCGCCTCCTATGTCACAAGCACACCCAATGGCAGATTAAAAGTCCAACAACCGGATACTCAAAGGGAACCTGTTCCCCGCCTGCCCCATAAAATCCAGGTCATTCATATAGAGCAACTCATACTAGAGCTAAAAGCGAGCACCAAGGCTTTCTGTATATAAATCCAACCGCAGGAAGGATTTAAGGGAGGGAACAGCCAAGGGCCGGTGTGGTCATTTTCCGACCAGGTCGCTGTATCTTTCGCTAACCTGATGATTTTGTTAACATTTTTAATCCCATGGAGCTGCCGGGTGAGCAGGAGATGGGGGCATGGTAAATATATCGAATCTCGATATGCTGTAGCAGCAAAGAAAGATAGTCTTGAAGCTCAGGCCGGGCTTGAGTGCCCTGGCGTACAGCCCTATCAGCAATAAGCGAGTTAAGGCGTCACGGTGCGAAAGAGCACGCACCCGTTAAACACATTAGTGCCAACATTCTTGGCCCACTAGCAGCATTTGAGTTCAATCGGTATGTGTACTCCAATCAATTTAGATTACCGGGTGTTTATTGCGATAATCTCCCATGGCCATGAGGACTTGATTCTCAGTCAACTTAGGCCGGATAAGTGGCTTAATGAATCGCAAGTTATCAAGCCCGTAATTCTTTCGAACACCAAGAGTGAAAAGCTCAATAGATATTGCGCGCAAGCAGGAATACTCTACCTCGAAAACGAAGCGTGCCGCGGATTCGGTGCGAATAACAACACAATATTTCGACACCTGAAAGAATCGAAGCAGATTAACAGCAAAGACTATTTCTTTTGTATTAACCCCGATGTCAAAACCAACACTGAAAATTTAAAGCGAATGGCGATGGAGATGGGGCAATACGACTTCCAGATAGCCGCGCCCAACCTCCTAAACGCGGGGGGCGAGCCGGAAGACAATATTAGGAAATTCCCAACATTGATCGACTGCATACTAAGGCTTGCCCTGAAAAGCAGTAACACCAACATAGAAAAATCCCGGATCCAATCCCCCCGCAATGTAGACTGGGCATCCGGTGCATTTCTCTGCTTCAGGGCAGACACATACGCCAGATTGGGCGGCTTCGACGAGCGATATTTCATGTATTACGAAGATGCCGACATCTGCTTCCGCGCCGAACAGCAGGGTGTCCAAACGACCTACATCCCTCATATCACGGCGATACATGATGGCGCACGCAGCAGTAGAAAGCTTTTCTCAAATTTAATGTATCACCATATTAAAAGTGCCCTGCGATTTATATGGCTCCGAGGACGCGATTCATCAGGAATGCAGCGATGAATACCCCCTTACTTCATATCGGCAGAGACAAAACAGGAACAACAGCGATTCAGACGTTCCTGGCCAACAACAAAGAGTTACTGAATGAACATGGATTTTTTACACCGGAGTCAGGAATAAGAGGTAACGCGCACCATCTAATAGGTGAGCAACTTGCCACCCGAAATCTCGGCTGGATTCGCGCCCTAACCCAACGTTCAACGATCAGCAGCCTGCTGTCGGAACTGGCAGCCAGTGATTCCAGTGCCATCATTACATCGGAAGCATTTCAGCGATGCTATCCATTCCTAATCAGGAAAGCACTCCGGTTACAAGAAGCGCGCGTAATCGTCTACATCCGAAATCAAATAGATTACATAGCTTCTGCGTATACACAACGGGTACACGCAACAAATTACACTGGGACTATTAATGACTACTTTCGCCAGATTAAGGGTATCAACTATGCCCGCTTTCTAGAAAGGTGGCACAGTAACTTCCCGAGCGAATTCTGTGTGCGGCCATACGACAAGAAAGCGCTCACCAATGGCAGCATCGTTGACGATTTCATACGGCACGGACTCAGACTACCAGTGGATTTACCCTGGAATCACGAAAGCGATCAAAATGCCAACCCATCGTTAAACCAAAAAACCACTCAGTTTAAGCTATACCTGAATCGCAGTGGCCGGTATAAAGAGTTCCGACCCGGATTCTTATACCGCGCCCTACCGTTGATGAACTCGGCCTTCCCTGCACCAAAACTCACTGTAAGCAAAGGAATCGCCGAGACCGTCAGGAAAAAATGGACTGTTAAAGAAGCAAAAGTGGCACAACGCTACTTTAATCGTGAATCACTATTTGATTACCAATGCGAGCTGCCTACCGAAATTAAATCAATCTCCGAAAGTGAGATCTTAGAGATGTGGCAGCATTTAATGACGCTACAAGACATCTTTAGATCATCAAAAGAAGAGTTCGAAGATCTTTTGAGAGCAGCGTAGCCAGACTCACTGTCACCACTAAGGGCAGAAATACCCTGATATGCAATCTGTTTCGAGAAACAATAATGAACGCCTGTAGCTCCGACAACATAACCACAGAGAAGTCCAAGATTATTCTCCATTTGGGCCCCCACAAGACTGGAACCACCTCCTTCCAGGCGGCACTAGCAAAGTCAGAAAAAGAGCTCGCACGTAAAGATGTCACAGTCCTCGGCGTACAATCGGCACATTCAAATAAGTACCGAAAATGGCGAAAGCAGTATGCAAAAAACCTACACTCTTTTTTACTCGGGAAAAGCAGTCGGCACAAAACAATTAATGAGCTTTGCAAACGACTCAATGAATTACGCAAAATCCCTACAGATCTTAAAAGAACAATAATAATCAGTGACGAGAATCTCCTCGGCGTCCCTCCCGGGCATTTTGTCGCCAATTCAGGGCGGCGCGCCCGAGACTTTTATCGCGCCGCACCGCTGGTTTTAGAGGCTACTCAGCGGGCATTCTCCGATAGCGACGTAGATGTTCTCTTCGTGGAACGCAATCTACGAGACTTCCTCTGCTCGACATACCGAGACTTTGCGTTGAAAATGCAGAAATCCGAACACCTAAATGATTTTGTTGACAGCCTTAGTTATGACTTTGTTGACCAATACGAGGAATTCTTCAGCAACATTGGGCCCAACAAAACCATTTCCGTGAAGATCTACGACTTTCGAGACTTCATCCACAATACAAACAGGATTGTGTCAGAACAAATCGGTCAACCATTCACCGCAAGGGGATATCAAAAACGGAACAAGTCACTGAGCTGGAAAGCAACAGAAGTCGCCATTCACTTGACACCTGTCCTGCACTCTGTTGCGGAAAAGAAGCTGTTTTCCGAATTTCTGCTAAACAGAGTAGATGGAGATAGCCAGATATTAAAACAGCAAGCAAACCACATAGAGAAAAGATTGAGAAATCGGGCCCGTCTGAGCCTCCGATCGCTGGCGCGACGACTGACTGCGATACTCAGTGGAAAATAGAAACTAACGCAAGAACTGGATGTGGCGCAAGGGAGGCTCAAAGAGAAGCAGAAAATTCACTGGAACTCTCTGCTCGATTTATCTCACAACAAACCGCAGATAACTGCTGCAACACCCCTTAACACAGGAAGACAGCCACCTCAACGGACCTCGTCCAACAGCTCGAACACGCCGTTTTCATCCGCCCAAGTACTGTATTTCTCATTTAGATCAGCGGTGAGGTTCCGCAACTCCGATGATGCAGAGGGCTTGGGCACCAGACGGCCATATTCATCATCATCACCATGGATATGCAATATCAGCTCGCCCTTCTTCATCCAGCGATCTTGAAAGTGCCGCACTCCAAGGGCCAGGTCCAGGCTCTTTGGAATGAAATCCATCTTCAGACCACTATCGTGCATCGCAAGAGAGAATGCCACTTGGTCGAGGTTACGGTGATTGGCACCCAAAATCTCTATATTCGCTAGTAGAGCATCAATCCACTGAATCCAGCTATCTCGTATTCTGGAAAAGTGGGCCGCCGGGAAAACCAGCAGACCACCATTGTGATTGTTGATATAGGCCCTATTGTCCTGCTGCGGGTCCTTGGGGTCTGGCTTTGTCGTATAGCTCTCTGGCTGCCCCAAGTTAAATTCGGAAAATATTTTCTCAAAGACGGAAAAGGTCGGCCGCGGAACAAACTGTGCAGCACGAACATTGGCGTTACACCAGCGCTCGGGGTTAAACGACACATACAACTTGTCGCAATCATTTACAATAACATGCGAGAACCTTCCTTCCGGAATACCGTCAAGCTGCAACCACTTATTTGCCGGCGGACTCACCTGCGTCATTCGGTCGCGCACTATTACATTAATGCCTCCGAACTCCTTCAGCTTCCGCAAAAAAAGCTCGTCACAGCAGCTGGAGCAAGTCACGTAGATATCAGAATATGGTACACGCTGAAATTCGCGGAGCGACCAGATAAAACGGAAAACCTCTTTATAAAACTTGAAATTTGAATCAACAAAACAACTGTAGGCCACCCTGGGCTTACCACCCACCCCATCTGAACCGATTTTCCGGCGAAAAAGTCTCGAGATCATACTTTTCTACCCTCCAGGTACTCGCGCTTGATCCTGACCACCCTGCTCCACGCATCTTTCAGCAAGCGCTTAAGCACACTTTCAGGCCCATCATAGTCAGCAAGAAACTGGTCACGAATCTTCTTTAATACCTGCCTGGTTTTCTGACCATAAAAAAATGCGGTTCCATCACCAATAAGCGGCTGCAGGCCCGGAAGATCATCAAGTAACATCCTTGTGATCTCCGCTACTTTTTCTTCAGTCAATGGGAAAGGGCGCCTAGCGGTACTCTCACGTGGCCGCTCGAAACGCTCGAACAGCTCCGCCTGCCCAAAGTATTGGCTCGCAACTTCGATATTACTGTCGCAATGCGCTGCCACAACATTTGAAACCATCGCTTTTGACAATCGATATGAGTCCTCAGGGCCTGCCGCCTCCGACAGCCCACCAAGGCGTTGGTACAGCCCCGACACATTCATACCATCTGGGATAAAATGATTGAGAAACAGCTTGTAATAAAGGTAGGTCTCGGAAAGCGATGGATTAACGTTTTCCGGGTAAACCAGACGCGGATCCTCAGCACAAGCGTGCAAGTAGCGATCAACGAAATCATCGATAATACTCTCGTTCTTGAGTGCGGAGCGCTCGTAGGACAGCACATCCAGGCTTTCACCAAAGATACTCTTCCACCGGTTTAAATAGGTGAGATAGTCTGACGAGCCGAGAAATGTTTTCTGGTAGTACTCAGCAAGAGAAAGAGTCATATTGGTAGCGTGAACCCGCTGCGCATATGCAGAACGCAAATACAACGACTGCTCGCGCAAGTACATGACAACCTTGAGTCTAAAACCGGAAAAGATCTCGGCTACGAGCTTCGGGTTGACGTTTTGAAATGCCTCGCTGCTGACCAGGGCTATCGGCTCATCTGCGCTGGCGATCTCTTCCCTCAGGTCTTTCACCAACTGGCTTTCCAAAGGCGAAGCATTGGATTGATCCAGCTTCACTCTCCCGCCGGAAAAGGATTCCGCGACAATGTGGTGAGCATTGTTCCTCACCCCGGTATGCGGGTAAAAAATACCGCATTCCGACAACACCCTTCGATTGACACTAAAAAAGCTCTGCAAAGAGGACGTACCGGTCTTGTGGCGCCCGACATGTAAAATTACCGTTTTCACGCTTGCGCTTCCTCCAAGGGCGGCAGCTTCAGTTCCCCCTCTTCTCGCCCCGCTACTCGCACAGCAATAGAACCTTCGGCGCTCAACTCATCAATAATCGACAGTCCGGAGCTCAAGCGCTTCCGGAGACAACAGCTTTCCAGCTCAGCAAGCCGCGAGGTAACGTATTCAACTTCGCCTGGGAAAAGCGCCTCCCCCTCGACGCCTACCGCATTGGCGTGGGGCTCCAAAGCGCCATCCATCCCCGTAGAAATTGGAAGGCCATAACCTAAAGGCTCAATTTTCCACTCCCCCAGACCGAGAAGCTGAAGCGCACCACCATTATTTGCCAGAAAGCACTTAATCACGCCATCCGGCACATGCAAACGTAGCGGCATCTGCTTAACTAGCTCGTTAAGCGCAGGCAACATGCGCAGGAAGCGCGAAATCTTGCCCTGCTCTTGTGGTGCCAGTACCAGATTAAGCCGCTGAACCAACGAGGCGGAAAGGCGTTCTGGCAGCACAGGATGCTCTGATTTGTATTGTTCTACGGTATCTTCATCCAGCTCGAGACTGACCAACTGCCCTTTGAATACGAAAACGTCTTCTCGTTCATCGGAAAAGCCCCAATCCTCCGACATCCAGAATGCATGGACAGGAGAGCCATGAACTTTTGCTGAACCGATAAACTCTGGCATAAGCCCCGCATTTTCCAACGGCGCATAAAGAACCTGCTCTTCGCGAGCGACGCGACCTCGCTGCGTTTCGTAGACCTTTAGCAGCACCCTGCCAGACTCTTCTCCATCAGCCCTAGCGCAGGAGAAATCAAGTAAGTTGAGCCAGGGAACTGGAGAATCATGCCAGCGGACATCCGACACTTCACCGATACTGTCTGACAGACCGAAAGCAGCCAACGCAGACTCGGCAAAGTCCTGCACACCGCGTTCCGCCAGGAAGTCTACTACCTGCTTCGATGTGGATGTAGACTGCTCGCTCTCTTCATGCCCACGGTAAAATAGCCGCAGGATTTCATTCTTTTTCCTGGCGAACCACACTACATCCGATATTTTCCGACTCAGGGCCGCCAACAGTCTACGGCTCAAAATCACGGCAACCACTGCGGAAAACAGCGGAGGAGCACTGGTATCCCGCCAAAAATCATAGACGATATAACAAAACGCCATGATAAACAGGACCCCTGTTCCCTTACCAACAAATCTGCTCGGATTTTTGCGGAATTTATCGGGAAATGAGGGCACCTGCAGTGCGATGACACTAAACATCAGTACCACCACAAAAAGCGAAAAATAGAAGAACACGAGAAAATCAGGATAGAGAAAAGCAATTCCCGCCGACAGGGCCAGCAGTAATAAAGTGCCGCTACCAGATTCGACCACCCTCCGGTAGACGTTCGAGAGAAGCTCCCGATTGGCAAACCGCTCCTTCTTGTGCTCACGAGAGAACTTACGGTTATAGCAATCGCCCGAACGCTCGAGATACCACTCAAGGAAAATAGTAGACAAAAACGATAGGACAATAATCGATGACAGCACCAGCAGCCAGTCACCCCGCCCCAGACCTGGCCAGATCCGCTCAAGGAATCCCGGTAGTTTGGGATTGCTGACGACGATCACCACCTTAATCGGAAGAATAAATACCAGCAGCTGAAGGATATTCCTCGAAAACGAAGTAAAGACATCGAACCAGAACCTGACTGGCGCCACGCTCCGAAAGCGCGCAGCGGTACGCTTTTTATTGAATACAGTCCCAACTACATCTTTAAACACGGAAAACATATTCATTTAGCCTGTAACAGATAGAGCCCCAGCGAAATCTAGCCCTTCTCGTACACAAAAACACTAGGCGGATGCAAACTGCAGAAAGCCGTCACGTGAGTTTAGCTCCCAACAACGGAGCCAATATTGCCATTCCCCGAAAATTCACCTGCAAGGAAAAAGTAAGATTTCGCGAACTCGTAGAGGGCAATATCGTAAATATTTTCCTGAATCAACTCACCCATCACTGGCTCCAGGAGCTTGTACGATTGCTGTTTCTTCTCTTCCGCATCCAGATCCGACGAGACATTGCGCGTCTGGTAAGTGAACTGCACTCCGGGAAAATACCTCGCCAACTGACTCATAATCCTGTCGAAACTTTCTGGGAACGCGTCGACGAGACCAAACGCGGTCCGCTCGGACTGAAGGACACCCATCGCTACATCCAGAGAGCCCTGCCCCGCCTCCACACCACGTTTCCATTCCCGCGACTCACCGATAAACAGGGTCTGGAAATTGCGGATCGTGGGTGGCACATCCGGTTGCAGCCGCCAACGGACGTAGTCCAACAACCCCAACTCTTTTGCCATTTTGGATCCAAGACTGGAAATAGGTTGTTTGCGCTCAAAGTTGTATACCGATACAACACGCTCAATTGGATCGCGCAAAAAGTAAACTGGCAGATAAGAGACCTCTGCCTCTGCTGGCAACGGTGAGCACAGATGATGACTTGATATCGCCTTTATCTGGGAGTTGGCCGACAGAAACTTGTTCAAGTACGCCACACCACCTTTGCGCATAGACTCATCGTCACGATGATCGAGAAATCCTTCCTCGCCAAATGCACTTCTTAGCGCGCTATCGAAGGAAGTCCCAGCATTTTTAAACATATGCCCATGAGCAATAACATATCTCATTAAATTTTTACCTAACCTCAAACTCACTAAACTGAGACAGCAGAAGGTCCAAAGTGCTTTTCAATCGCCCCTTTCACGACCGTGGAGCTAAAGTGGCGTTCAATGTATTTTGGGCGCGCAGCCAACATCGCATTGCAGAGTTCTTCATTGTGGTACAGAGTGACCACCTCTACGGCAAAAGCCTCGGCCCCATCAGCCACGCGCATCACGGATAACGGTTCTGGAATCCCCTCAGCCCCAATCGCGGTGGTCACCAGCGGAACACTACTCTGCAGCGCTTCAAGGACTTTGCCTTTCACTCCCGCGCCATAGCGTAACGGCACAACACAAACTCGAATCGAACTGTAAAGCGCCTCGAGCTCATCATCACTGACAAATCCATGTACGACGATATTATCTGACGCCAGCGACTGCACCACCTCGGGAACATTGGAACCCACTACATGGAGTCGGATATCTGGCTCCACAGCAAGAATTCTCGGCAGCACTTCACCGGCAAACCAGATAACAGCATCAACGTTCGGGCTGTGGGTGAAACCACCAACAAACAACAGGTCTTTACGGTCGGAATGGACAAATTCCTTCCTAATATCAGGATCCAGCACATAGAGCGGTATTTGTTCCACATGTGTGCCAGGTGAGAGCTCGCTTACGGCCGCCACTTCAACATCTGAGGGATACAATACCGTATCGACTTGCTCGAAAATTTGAAGTTCACGATCTTTCCATTGGCGAGCCGCCTTAATCAAACTTTGATCTCCAGTTGACTTGGCTTCGCGCTCCGTTCGCAAATAGTGTAAGTCGTGACCAAAATATACCAGCTTCGGGCGAACCTTCAGCGAGTTGATTTCATCGATGAAACCTTCGGTAATATGCGGCCGGTGCAGATAAATCACGTCAATATGACACGCGCTCTCTTCCAACCAGCGTTTCCAGTTGCGCGCATAGCGTTCACCATAAAGAACTTCCACTCCCATTTGCTGCAATGCTTCGGTGTATGGCTTATGGGGAAAAAAGTTTGCGCCCAGGAATTTAACCCTGTAGCCCATTTCCACCATGGTCTTTACATACAGGAAAGTTGATTTTGAACCAGCATCTTTGTCATAAAATGGTACGTAATGGTCTATATAAAGCAGCGTCGTCCGCCCGCCCGCTCGCTCCCGGGCGTCAAACACATTGTTTGCCACATCGTGGTTTTCCGCATCCAGCACCTCTGCCCACTTATCTCTGAAAACCAGCTGGTTAATCCTTTGCTGCTTCTTGATGCCAGAATTTATGTCACTTCCGTGACTGACACCCTCAAAATGCACTACACAAGACGCTGGCTGATAAACAGTACGCAAACCTCTCGCTCTGATCTGGAAGGCCAGATCGGTATCTTCATAGTAGGCAGGGCAAAATCTCTCGTCGAAGCCTCCCAGCTGATCCCAGAGGGATTTCTCCAGCATCACACAGGCACCGGAAATATAATCGACATCCTTAACATAATTTACTTCTGGAGCATTGGGGTCTTGACCGCGACCAAAATTCCACCCGCTACCATCTTTCCAGATAATACCGCCCGCCTCCTGAAGCACTCCATCTTCAAAAAGCAATTTCGGCCCCACGAGGCCGACACCTTTTTGGGTAGAAAAAACGTTTAGCAGCGACTGCAACCATCCGGGCTGAGGGTTTGTGTCATTATTGAGCAAAACAAGGTATTTACCTCTAGCGAAGGTGGCTGCATTATTGCAGTTCTTCAGGAAACCCAGGTTCACAGCGTTACGAACTACATGGATGTTCTTTATGCGCTCACTAATGGTTTCGGTATGGTCGCTGGACCTGTCATCTGCGACTATCACTTCATAGGCAACCCCCGCGGAATGCGCCAGAACGGCCTGCAAACAAGACAAGGTTGTAGCGTACTGGTTGTACACAGGAATAATGATACTCACCAGCGGCTGGTCGCACTGCGGGAAGGTAAGCTCTACAGACTGGGCGCCCGGTTCGTCAACAGGATATATGACTGGCTTATCTGCAGTAGATGCATCCAGCGGGAAGCGCTGGTCAATCCAGGCAGCGCCATTCAGCTGTTCGATGCCAAGCAGCACTCTGGCCAAGCGCCAGAACCTCGGCCAACTAAAGGTTCTCAGGCAGGCATAGGGGTGCGCAAGGGCATAACGTAACACCTGCAGGAAATAGTGAAGACGATTAAAATTACTCACATCAACCTTATCTAAATCGTTGGCATGACTCCGTTTGAACTGAATGAAATCAGACCAGAGACGGTTCAGATGATTGGCTCGATCTTTCCCAATCTGAACACCATTCCAGATTGACTCTACCAACCTCATCAAAACCCCTGAAAAGCTCCCCAAACTTTTTTCCACACCGCTTTGCGTATCAAGAAGCTTCTGATACATGTCTGCATTCATATCACTAAGTGACTGAATGAGTTCTGCATTAATTTCTTGCGACGTTTCCGCAGACAAAATCTCGCCAACCAGACGCTCATATTCACGCGCCAGGTATTCGCTACTGTTTTTTTGATCAAAAGCGCACTGAGGAATGGCTTTACTGAAAGTTTCCCGCTCCTCAAGCGGCAAATATGCTAAATGCCCCGCGCCGCTCAGGAATTTTTCCCGACGTAACAAGCGCACAACTCCAAGCAACCGCTCAAGCTTCAACGATAGCCTGCCTATACGACTTCGCTCTATTTGGGTGAACGCGTCCGCGTAACGTTCGATCTCACTCAAAAGGCTCGCGTTTCTGGCAAGCTGCTGATCCAGTAACTTATCTACGTCTTCGCCTACCGGACTTTCTTCCCTAACGTCATTCATTGGCATCGGATACATCATTCAATTTCGAGTCGGAAAATCGTCTTACGTATATTCATTCATCACGACTTGAAAATCGATGCCGCGTTCTTGTTGATATTGCAATGCAGCCTCATAAAGCTGGGTCAATTCACTCTTGGAAGAAGGTCGAAATGTCACGTAGCGAATGATCCGCTCTATATGACCAATCAGGCGCCCGAGTAACGAGCGCCTGAACATGTACACCTTGGCATACGAGACACAAAGGCGACGATGCAGGTACTCGCCTTTTTCTTTTTCAGATTTGAATTTATCAAGCAAGATCTGCTCAGCAGAGTTGGTCATGGTTTACCCCCTAGCAAAATTTCTTATACATCTTGAGGAACAACGGAAGCAAAATGTTTACAGGCAAAGTTGTACAGCTCCAAGTCCTGCCGGTTACGATCAATCAGCTCACCGTAAAGTGCTTCACCCAGTTGTTGCCTTACTTCCAGAAGCCTTTCTTCAATGTGCTTACCGGTATCTTGAGTCGTATTTACCTGCCTATTCACCACCTTCAAGTCCGGGAAATGGTATTTCAAGTAGAAGTGCATTCGCTCTAGCGATTCTTGAAAACGCTCAACCAAACCAAAAAACGGCAATTCCGCAAGAAACGTCTGGGCCCGGACCAACCGTTTTTGTGTATCCGAATCATGTGCGGGCTTTTCACCCTCGCACGCCGTATTAGAAAGCTGGAACACCTGGTAGTTGGCGATCGGTCCGCGACTACAAGAGTCCAGTTTCTCTCTCACATAATCGGCGAAGCTTCCCTTTGGAACTGTCAGGCCCAGCTGCTTTTTCCACTCGAACAAATAGGCCGAACGGACCCGATCAAGCGGATGGCGTAGAAAGACAATGGGAAAAACCTCGAAATCCCCCTGCGGCAATGGCGGCATCACCTGATGGGACGAAACAGCCCTGACTTGTGGATTCTCATCGATAAAGGCCCTCATTTCTGCAGGAAGAATCTTAGCCGAAGCAGTGTCTTTATCGAAGCTTGTCCAGGAATCCCCGAAACTACCTTTCAGAATCTCATCGATCGATGATCCGGCATTCTTGAACAGGTGGTAGTGTAAAATCAGCTTTCTCACGCGCTCACTACATCCAATCAGGCGGGGTGTGATTTCAGGTCGGCCACTTGGTAACCTGTAATTGCCAAGCCTAATTTGCGCTTGTCGTCTCCCTTTCCGAGCTCAGCGGGGCTCAGCGTACGAATTAATTTGACTTCAATACGGCTGGCCCGCGAATCTTTACGAACCGGAAGAGCGCAACACAAACCGCGTGTCTGCCCGTCGAAATCCATTTCAACCTGTTGCGTCTCACCATCGACCAGGATTTTTGCCTCTTTTACCAGCTCATCATCATCCATCGCCGAAATAAAGCCGAGACGGAAGACCTTCTCGACATCACGCAGTACAGGCACATCGAACACTATCTCGGGAGAAGGGCCGGTCCAACTGTAGGCCAGCCCCTCGGGTGTGTGCTCGACACCGTACATATTCTGGCACTGGCCAAAGGTTTCCGCCGAGACATCTACTTGGGCTTGAGGGGCATAATTGTGTTCAGCGACAGGTTGGCTAATCTCCGCAGTGTCTATACCTGCCCAGGATTTGCCCAGCAATACCTGCTCCAGCACCTTGATTCGCGCGCCCAGATTGGCCTGGTTCTCCACCAACACACCGGTAACCGCCTTGAGGTGATCATAAGGGTTCGGACTTGCTTCAACAGCCTCGATAATGCGCGCTTGCAGCGACTGGGCATCATCCTTCACTAGCGCATCGAAATAGCGCAAGTCCTCCGCCAGCATCTCGATATCGCCGCCTTTACCGCTGTTCATTTTTTGTACTCCCGTCGGATAATTGACCGTAGCTTACCGGATACGGGTTCCAATTACCCTTCTCCGCTGCAAACGGCTGATTATACTGATGAAGAGTGCGGGAATCAGCCGCTTTTGAAAGGAATTGCGATAGAGTTGGGAGACGAAATGAGACCGGGCAGTAACGCCCGGCCAGGGAGGGGGAGGATTAGCCGCGGAATCCAGACTGATTCTCCAAGAACCAGCCATACGCCTGTTGCAGGCCATCCCTAAGAGTGATACTGGCCCGCCATCCTAGCTTGGCCAGCCGCTCGACATCCATCAACTTGCGCATGGTGCCGTCCGGCTTGCTGGTATCCCAGCGGATATCCCCCCGAAAGCCAACCACTTCAGCCACCGTCTCCACCAGTTCGCGGATAGTGCAATCCACACCGGTGCCCACATTGATATGACTGAGCATCGGCTGGGTATTCGCGGCATAAATGGACTCATCCAGCTCCATCACGAATACCGAGGCCGCAGCCATATCGTCCACATGCAGGAACTCGCGCATCGGCTTACCGCTACCCCAGGCAACCACTTCAGCATCCCCATTCTCTTTCGCCTCATGGAAGCGGCGCAACAACGCCGGAATCACATGGGAATTCTCAGGATGGAAGTTATCGTTAGGCCCATACAGGTTGGTAGGCATCACCGAGCGATAGTCGCGGCCATACTGCCGATTGTAGGACTCACAGAGCTTGATCCCGGCGATTTTGGCCACCGCGTAGGGCTCATTGGTCGATTCCAGCGTGCCGGTCAGCAGCGCTGACTCCGCCATTGGCTGCTCCGCTTCCTTGGGATAGATACAGGAAGAGCCCAAAAGTAGTAGCTTGTCCACGCCAGCCTGGTGGGCCGAGTGAATGATATTACACTCCATCATCAGGTTTTCGTAGATAAACTCCGCCGGGTAGGTATTGTTGGCGTGAATGCCGCCAACCTTGGCGGCCGCCAAATAGACCTCGTCAATGCGCTCGCCGGCGAAGAATTCCCGAACCGCGCCCTGACTGGTCAGATCCAACTCCTGCCGAGTGCGCACAACCAGCTCCACATCATCCCGGAGCTCAAGCTGGCGAGTGATCGCCGAACCGACCATACCTCTGTGACCGGCAACAAAGACTTTTTTCAACATGCGCTCCAAATAACTCCATAGGTACAAAGAACTAAATTGTCTTTCGACCCTTAACCAAAAAACTCAAAAATAAAATTCAAATAACATAGCCATTACTAACAAACCAGTCGCCATAATTACGCTCAAGTAGGGCAACAAAATCTTCGGACAACTGGCCTTTCCATGCCCCCTCCTTGCCATTTGTCACATGACCTTGATGGTAAAGATTCTGGTAATTGTATCGAATGTTCTTCTCACCCGAAGAGTCAAATGAAAGTGCATTCAATTTAGCATTGATCGAAGATATATCTAAATCTTTTATACCAAACAAATCACACAGGCCACTCAAAATATTTTCCGGGCATACGAGAAAATCCTCATAACGCATGACATAGTCCGCAACTTTTCTCCATTTTGCATCTTGAGATATGAGGTGCTCGGCAATTTCCAACTTAGGAGCTACATTAAACATGCGCTGCATACTTGCAATAGCGTCACGCAAATCACGGTGACTATAGATCACCAAATCCGCACGTTCGGCCAATTCAACATCAAAATTATGCAATTTAATAAGTGCGTTACCCAAATCCGGAATAGAAACTAAATCATCCACCCATCCAGACTTCAATTTAGTGACGAACGAACTCGAACTTGTAAGGATTTCCCTCGCTGCGTTGAACAACCAAGTGCTACCTGATCTTTTCATTCCGGCACTCAATATCAACAATTACATAACCCTCTAATAGCTATTCTTTCGCAACAGAAATATCGAAGCCATGCTCTTTGAGCAACGCGTGCTGCTTGGCCTTAGCCAAGTCCGACTCAACCATTTCCGCACACATGTCTTCGACGGTAATCTCCGGTACCCAGCCCAATTTCTCCTTGGCCTTGGAAGGATCGCCCAGCAGGGTTTCCACTTCCGCCGGACGGAAATAGCGCGGATCGACTCGCACAATGACATCCCCAACAGAGACACTTGGTGCGCTATCTCCGTTTACAGCACTGACCGTCGCAACTTCGTCTACTCCGTCACCGGAAAATTCAAGCTCAATACCGGCATACAGCGCGGACATGCGGATAAATTCGCGCACAGAAATCTGCTTGCCCGTCGCTATCACAAAGTCATCGGCCTGTTCTTGCTGCAACATCATCCACTGCATACGCACATAATCCTTCGCGTGCCCCCAATCACGCAGCGCGTCCAAGTTGCCCATATACAGGCACTCCTCCAGACCCTGGGCAATATTGGCGATGCCGCGAGTGATCTTACGGGTTACAAAAGTCTCACCGCGTCGTGGTGACTCGTGATTAAACAGGATGCCATTACAGGCATACATACCGTAAGACTCACGGTAGTTGACTGTTATCCAGTAGGCATACATCTTCGCTACCGCATAGGGAGAGCGCGGATGAAAAGGCGTTGTTTCCTTTTGCGGAATCTCCTGAACAAGACCATAGAGTTCAGAAGTAGAAGCCTGGTAAAAGCGGGTCTTTTTCTCGAGCCCCAGAAAGCGAATAGCTTCCAGCAAGCGCAGGGTGCCCATGGCATCCACATCAGCAGTATACTCCGGGGCCTCAAAGGACACGGCTACGTGAGACTGCGCTCCGAGGTTGTAGACTTCGTCCGGCTGAACGTCCTTCAAAATACGGGTCAGGTTCGATGAATCAGTTAAATCACCATAATGGAGGAAAAACCTTGGGTTCTTTTCGTGTGGATCCTGATAAATGTGATCCACTCGTTCAGTATTGAAAAGCGAAGCTCGACGCTTGATACCATGAACTTCGTAGCCTTTTTCCAATAGGAACTCCGCCAGATAAGAACCGTCTTGCCCAGTAACCCCGGTAATTAATGCTTTTTTCACTCTTTTACACCCAAAATCTTATCAAAAAAACTAAAAAAACGTAATAATGAGAAATCAACCCTAATCAGAAAAAATACACCCAACGAAACCAACTTCACCAACAGCTATGCTTTCTTTATCCACAAAATAAGTACTTTCCAGCCTCCCTTCGGAACCTTCTTTATTGCTTACTAAAATCTGAACAACGTTCTCACTTCTTCGGCCGGTCAAATAAACCGGCACGACCAACACTTTAGAATCTTGCGGATCGTACTTAAATCTAAAGTCCTTCCGGACAGAATCCCCTGGAGACAATATAAACGCTGAAGTTAAAGAGGAGTTGATAACAATCCCTGCAAGCGCCTTCATTCCAATTGGGACTTCAATTAAGACCTCAGACTCCGAAAATACTGAACAACTAACATCATTAACTAGCGCAGTTTTTATAACATTCTCAGGAGGAAAATTGACTTTTTCGGAACCATTACGAACAATCGCACATTCCGAAAACGACTTAAAAACATATCGACTAGAAGTAGCATGGACACTTGGCAAGTGAAAATTATCATACCTGTTCAACCATTGAGAAAAAAGACCATTAATAACTTCGGATTTCACATGCGCAGCATCTCGATAGAGCTCTCCAAACTCGATAGATTTCTTCTTGGCGTATTGAGCTAATTCAACTTCACCATCAAAGTATGAAATACCACTACTTTCAAATATATTTCTTTGCGATTCTACTACTCGACTACGGTGAATATCGTCAGTTCTTCCGGGCAACAATATTCCTACTGGAAAACAATAATTTGAAATATAACCAATTACCGCTTCATAAACATCTCTTACTCGCTGCAACTCGTACGCACCAGCACGGATTGCCGCCGCGTCATTAACGCAACTTTCTAAGAAAACAACATCAAAACTGGATAGATCGACATCAAAAAGCCTGTAGAAGAAGAAAATATTTGGTGAAGCCCCCAGTGAAACGTTAACAACTTTTTCAAATTTCCCTGACGACTTTAATCCACCTATATAACCATCTTTGATTATTCCATTACTAGTTCCCAATACTAGAGCTTTCATAACAACAACCGTTCAGTATGACACTATATTTTTAACAAAAAATGAAAACCCCGCGAAAACTACCGGGTCCATTTCGACCTCATGCTTTCAATTTCTTCTTCTTGATAAAATGCTCGCACAACAGCTGAGCCATACATTGCATCTAAATATTCTTTGGGAAGAACTATTTTCTTTAAAAATTGCCTGTATTGGTCTTTATATGACTTCTCATTACCTATATTTGTTCTGAGAAGCTCAAATTCATCATCCAATTCCAGAAAGGCGCGTAGGCATTCCTTTTTGTCAGAGTCACTTGACTCAACTTTCATCAACAAAATATCTCTCCCATCATGACGAAGGGCATAATAAGGCGAAGTGCGCAATTCTTCCAACTCAGTCACATCAAGCCCCATAACGTGTTTAAATTCAGAGCTAAACCAGCCAGTACTAACATTGTGGGAGTAGGAAGAAATAAACTTATCTATCAAAGCGCCCGATGAAACGTCTCTATAGTCGTCATTAGGGAAATAAGAGTTAATGTTTTGAAAAAAAGCGCTCACATTTCTGGCCACAGGATCACGCATTAATGTAATCACTTTCACCCCTTTTTCTAATATCCCGAGATCAATAACCTCTTTAGATCGCGCAATATGCGGCGGAGTTTTTTCTCCCCTCTCACGAATGGACGCTTCTAATTTTTCTATCGCCGGCTTCCTAAGATAATGCACCTGGTAATTCGGGTATCCGATTGCATTAAGCGAATCCCGAATTGCCGCAGAGCCGACCTTTCCCATTTGATAAATTAACACAGGGTTTTTCATGGTATTCCTTTCTATCTCATCGAAAAGATAAATATTCTTAACATTGCAGTATCTAAGACCACATCAAACCATTATTCTTTAAAATCACTCTAGCCGCTTCCGTCACATCAGAAAACCTACGATTACCTAACGAAACCACAAAATACGCTAGAACATTAACTATTTCCTCAGAGATCATCTCCGCATCGCCGTCGATAGCTTTTAACGCAGATTTAACATCTTTCTCGGTTTCTTTAAATTGCCATGCGACACCATGGGTAGCAATTCTATTGACTAAATTCGACAGGTCGAGTTCGTTCCGGGAAAATAGGAACGTCAGCAGCAATAAATCTACATATTTTTCCTTATGGGGACCAAGCTCTGAAAACAACTTAGAGCTCATTTCAAGGACACTATCCATTTCGTCTTTAGAAAGAGGCGCCAAACTGCTCTCAGATACAGATCGCAATGCGCCTTGAAATTTATAAAGATTTCTTTCCGCCGAAAATTCATCTTTGACTTCATCGAGAGCAGCCAAATAGGCTTCTTCACTCCCGCCGCCCTCAAACAATAAACTTGTCAAGCAGTTTACAATTGAATTTTCATCTTTTTCCGAAACAACAGAAGGGAACTCCTGCTCTTTCAGGAAAGTAATGGTTCCAATCTCAGAACTTCCGATCGCGATAAAAGGTTTATTGGCACCAATAATTTCAGGTAGTTTATTTGCCATTGAATAACGCAAATAAACCTCGGAAGCACCATCAAAGTTATAACAAAGGGCGTTAACATCCGAGCTACTCAGAAGCGATAAGTAAACATCATAATTATCAACCTGAGGAGTCAAAATTGTATACTTAAAACCGTCAAATAGCGGCCCGAATTTCTCAAGGTGACCTGAACCAGTGAATATCTCAAAGTGAACTTTAGAACCAAGATCGTTATTCATTTTCTCAATGCTTTTCGCGAGTAGAAGCACTGAATCTAGGCTCATATCTTCTTCTAAGCCACCAAAATATCTTACTGTTTTTTTGTCTGCGGGAATAACAGAATAATGTCTAAAACCTTCAGAAGTATAGTTATGAACAACCTGCAGTTTCTCTACCGGCACAGCGTATTTCGTTGCAAGAAAATCAGACATTTTCTGTGAAATTGTGAATACACGACTCGCTTTATTGAAAAAGAACTGCATTACACCTCGATACAGCTCTGACGTTTCCACATCTTTCGTTAACTTGAGTTTTTCGACCCAATCATCCATGTAATGCACTGTAAATGGTACATTAAGAAGATAAGGGATCAAGAGTTGGAATATTG
This sequence comes from Microbulbifer sp. SAOS-129_SWC, assembly GCF_039696035.1. GTDB lineage: Bacteria > Pseudomonadota > Gammaproteobacteria > Pseudomonadales > Cellvibrionaceae > Microbulbifer. Next base: position 1,947,426 of record NZ_CP155567.1, on the reverse strand, counting down.
TGAGAGCGGGCCGATCATGAGTCGGTCGCATGTACATAACTTTAGGAGAATATTCAATCAAGCTGCGAAGTGCAGCCAAAATACCCTCATTATCAGACCCTTGCGCATAACAGTCATAATCTGTCTTATGGAAAGCTGATAAACAATTAGGATTTCTGCTATGTATATTAAATGAAGAGTGGCCCGGCCAGCCCTCAAATAAATTCTTCTTGACGATGCCTGTTGCACACAACCAATTAACATGGGTGAAGTCTATAATTGCGGTTTTAGGATAGGCCTGACCTACTGGGAATAATTGGTAAAAATCCGCACGGGGGAATACTTCCAACTCGCCTCCAATTGTTGCATTACAGATACGAATATTATTTCGCTCTGCATACATACGTGCCTTTCTGTACGCCTGCAACATAGTATGTACATTTGGATCATGCCAACGATAACCCGCACCAAAATAGCGAGTGTCAAAGTGATTTACATCATCGCCTTTCGAGCAAAGAACACCTGTTCCATAGTCAGTTGTGCGGTCAACATTCTCAACCTTATAACTGGCATCCACGCCTAGAAGATAGATTTCCTCAAATCCAAGGGACGCAGCCACCTGAAGACCCGTGTAGGTAACTGTACCCCCGGTATAAGAAATCTCACCGGCATTCGCCGAAAAATCTGTATCTACCGGAAAACTCTTCCTGGGCAGGTGGTTCAAGAAGATTGTATTCTCTTGAACGGGTAGACAATAGCCAAGATACGATGGGAATATCTTCACGGGACAATCGAAGCCGGTAATCTCCTCCGCCCGATCCTCTGCCACCAAATGATCTTCAACTATATGAATGGTCGGAGTAAACGTCTCGTGCAGGAAGATTCCATTAAATCCAATGGTTATCTCGTCTTTCAGCAGGTCAAGATCGGTTTTCTTGAGACTAGGCCCATTGCCAAGTACAAATATTCTTTTCTTACCGGTCCGCTGAATGAGCTGCTTTAGTGAATCGAAACGGTTACGGCTCACCTCCCGGTTTTTTTCTCCGACCAAATCGGCAACCTTTCTTAGGCCACTAACTTGGTTGGAGAGTGAAATCTTATTGGTCGGCAGGTAAATATCGCCGTTAAATGGAAAACTTTTAACAAGCCGGTCTTTTTCATTCCGGAGACCAGCTTCATCTTCCGATAACGCTTGTTCAGCCGATATTATATAGTCGAATTCCTTAAAGCACTCTTTAATCCTGTGCTTTAAGGAGAACTGCAACCGATTTCCAGTCGATGTATCAAATCGCCTGCTGCTGCTCCCAATCCTTGATTCCAAGTGATTGAGCCAAAACTCGTAATAGCTCGCCCCCGGATCTTTTGACAACATGTGCTTACAAAGCTCTATCGCGCCCTTGTAATTCTCCGAGTCAATAAGTGCCTTAAGTTTCTTCGCCCCTGAAATCACAAATCCCCCAAATTCAAATCTACAAATTTTCGGCCTTAGACCGGATCAAATAAGCGTCCGTGAATGCCACCACTGAGGCTCACTGTCGCACCATTAATGAAACCCGCTCCATCAGAACAAAGGTAGACAGCCAAGTCGGCCACTTCATGTGGGGATCCAATCCTCCCCACTGGATGAAATGACTTCAGCTCAGCAAGCGCTTCTGGAGACTCTCGAAACCCCTCCCTCAGCATCTCCGTGTCGATCGCTGCGGGCTCAATCGCGTTGATGCGTACTCTCGATCCCAGATCCAGTGCCAAATTTTTGGTCAGAGCACTCAATGCAGCTTTACTAGTCGCATAGGCAAGGAAACCTTTCTTAGATAATGAGGCATGAATACTACTGATATTTACAATAGAGCCTGCGGTCTTTTCCAGATCCTTAATCAACGACTGGGCAAGAAAGAAACAAGCCATTAGATTGACGTTCAGTGTCCTAGCCCAATCGTCGCGGGAGAGCGACTCAGTCGAACCTAACAATTGAACGGCCGCATTATTGATCAGAACATAAAGCTCTCGACCTACCAGCGCTTCTTCAATTCTAAAGTTAACCTGATCCGCATAAAGCGATTCCTGCACATATCGATTCAGATCCGCACGGACATAGCAGACGTCGCCATTCTCACCAATATATTCTTTCTGTATATCAGTTGCTATTACGCTATATCCTTCAGATAAGAAGCGCGCGACTAAAGCCTGGCCAACACCGCCATTTGCGCCGGTTATCAGCGCACAGCGTGCCTTATTACCTTCAGGCATTGGCCAAATACCCACCCAGAATCTCCAGCGCCTTAAAGGAGGCTCTGCGAACACCCTCTTTGGTATTCGATCCATTATGCGAACCGAAAATGCACTCACTCATCGAGCGAAGTTTTGAATCCTGTGGTAGCGGCTCCATCTCAAAGACATCAAGTGCTGCGGCACTAACCTGGCCGCTCTCCAGCGCTTCCACTAAAGCGACTTCATCAATAAGTGGGCCTCGTGCAACATTAACGATCTTGACGCCAGGCTGCATCTTATCCAGGACATTTTCATTGAGCATATGATGATTATGTCTGTTCAAAGCACATGTAAAGACCAAGAAATCAAGTTCTTCAACACCTTCGGGGAAACTCTTGCGCTCCACGTAAGAAAATCCTTTATCTCCGTCAACACCAGGATCATAAACCGTCACTCGAACGTCGAATCCCATCAGCCGCTTTACCACGGTTTCACCGATATCGCCAAATCCGACAACCCCGACATGTTTGCCAGCCATGCTCATTCCCGGAGGCTTCGGCCATCCACCAGCGCGGATTTCTCTGTCAATCAGATAGGACTGTCTAGCCAACCCCAAAATATACGCAATCGCGAGATCGGCAACCTCGCCACCAAACATATTCGGTGTGTTAGAAATTGGTAGACCAAGGTCGCGACATGCCGCGAAATCAACATTGTCTACGCCAATACCCCATTTAACGGCGGCTTTCAATGACCCACTGGTAGAGGCTTGAAAGACCTTTGCCGTAGCGGGATCATCGCCAATTATCCATCCATCGAAATTGGGTACTTGCAGGACCAATTCTTCCTCACTTAGCACCTGCGTCGTCTTCGCTGGTACCAGATCCATTCCCAGCTCTCTTGCCGGTTCAATAAACTCCTCGAGCATTCCCAGCATCGGGGGGCATGTGACAAGTACTTTTTTCATATCAACCTTCTTTATTGCTATTTACAACCGCGGATACAAGCTCCCAGTCATAAGGCTCATCGATATCCAGGGATTCCAGCCGTGGGGTTTCGAACATCTGTGGGTTCGAGCCGATTCGAGCGCGCGTAGTGGCGAAAGACTGCCGCGTAAATAAATACAAGCATGAATTTTCTTCCAACCAGGGTTCTAGATCCTGAGTCCTGACCAAATTGTCAGGATCATGATTCACTGGTGACCCATCCTCGCGATAGAACCTGGTCTGAGTTCTATTTACAGAGAACAGTGAGTCTGAAGAATGATCAGCCATAAAGGTCGAAATTGCGCGCTCGATGGTTTCGGCTGAAATCAGAGGATTGGTCGTATGAGTCATCAAATACAGATCGGACTCTATCGCCTCTAAATCATCTTCGAGAATCAGGTTCATGCTCACAAGGTCACCACATAATTCCTTGCGGCGATCGCGAATCCGAACACGGTCAGACTCTACTAACCCATTCTCCGCAAGTATGTCGCGTGCATCCGTATTGATCACAACCTGATCAATAGCCTCAACAGCCAGCAATGAATCGAGGATCCATCTGAATAACGGCTTATCGCCCAAACGTTTGAAATTCTTTCCTTTCACCCGTTCGCTATTAGCCTTCATAGGCAAGAGCGCGATCACTTTTTTCTTCTGCATTGTAAACTTCTCTTTCTACGTCTTTAGGGTAAAAATAATGAAACTTTCTCTTTTGAGAAATCTTTCGAAACTCTCGATTACCTTTGTAAGTTCCCCAGAAGTGATTAAATCGAAACAGGACAATCTCCCAACACTTGGAGAAAAACATGCGATCACTCACCGCCGCAGAGAAATCCGAAAGAACTCCGGAAACGAAAAAACGCGTAAAATCTTTAAGCGAAAAATGAACCTCCGGCATGATTTTTTGTAAAGCATAGGCTTCACGCTCATATCGAGTTCTTACCTGTTGCCAAGATTCATCATGAATATGGTAAACGGACGCACTGGCAACATAGCCGATTTTGTCACCATCCTCGGTCAGAAACCTCGCGAGGTGCATATCCTCAAGACCGGTGAGTTCCTCGTCAAACTTCTGTTTTTCCCAAGCAGACCGACTTACTGCGGCGTTCGCATTGTTACAAAAGAAACCGTCCTGGGGCAGCTTATTGTATTCCGGAAACCACTTCGCAAAGTGCTGGTACTCAGAATACTTGGTTGTACCCCAGCCCTGTTGGCGACCATAGCTGTAACTAACCGTCTCATCAATGATCGGCTTACATAGTTCATCCAACCATCCATCACCGACTGGAATACAATGTCCACTCACGAATACAAGAATGTCACCACGCGCGAACTCACACCCTACGTTTAGCGAGCGTCCAAATGTGAAGTCCTCTTTTCGAATATGTGTTATTCGACAATCATTTTTTTTGGCGATCTCAAGCGTTCGATCGGTGGATCCAGAATCCACAATCACGATTTCAAGGTCAACGAGTTCGCACTTTTGAGATCCCACTGCCCTGACAAGGTCTTCCAGGTATCTTTCTTCGTTGTAAGTTCTTATTATGACACTTGCTAACATGATAATTTAGCCTCCCCCTAAAAACTGGTACCTAGCGACATCTGCGCCTCGAAATGGTGTTTCGACGACGAAAATTTTTCCAGATTCTGGATATTTAGATCGTTGCTCGTCCGTCATTCCATCGTATGCTGAAGATATGAACAGGAGGTTGTTACTCCCCCCACCAAAACAGCAACTAGTGGGTTGCGGTACTGGAATCGATATATTCTTTTTACATACGCCATCGTTATTAATGCAAGCTACAGCAGCCCCTCCCCAGAGGGCAAGCCAGAGATTTCCTTCGGTGTCCAGGCAGCCTCCATCAGGAGTAACTCCCATCTTTTTCGAGGTATCGAGTAAAGTAGCATTTTCTTCTAGCGAGAACTCGTTATTAATTTCATCATCAGCGAGAGCTGAAAATGAAAATGTCTTCTGTACAAACGAATCACTCACAATGAATTTTCGCTCTCCTGCATCCCAGCAAAAAGTATTTGGAATACCGATATCGAATTCATACTTGTTAAGCGCACCCTGCTGACTCACAGAAAAAAGTGAACCATGTTTACCGGACGGTTCGAACTCCATTGTGCCGAACCAAAATTGTCCATCTAACCCAACACCACCATCATTTGCTCTCATCCCCTTGACAAGATCGAGAGTGGCTACTGCTGTGTATTCAGAACAGCCGAGATCGAAATAGCCAAAAGATTTATCGGTCACCATCCATATCAGATCATTGTTGCTCGCATCCAACGCGAGTGCTGATGCCATTTCTGGCAACCTCCATCTTTCATCGTAAGCATGTGCGCTACTGTCGACTGCCTTCGCGAACATTTCCTGGTTCAAGATATCTAACCAAAAGATCGAATTCCTTCCCGGGTGATAAACAGGAGATTCTCCAAGTTGGCATTCATGCTCAGAAAAGATCTTTACATTCATGATGCCTACCCTGCTGACAACCCAAAAATTTTTTTATAATCTCTTTTCTCGAATATGTCGCACGCCCCACCCACAGTGCAATCGAAGATATTACGACCTACTGATTGAAATGTTTCGTTGGCTATCTGATAAGACTTTTCTGAATTTCTCAGATCCGGATTATCCCATTCACATTGAGAAAAATACTCAGAACTAAAGTGATTTTTATCTTCACCCTTCATATAACTGGCTTGATTGGGCGCCCCGGAATACTCAAACCTGTGATCCATGCCAATGATATAGACCTCCTTAAACCCCATAAAAAAAGCAACCTGTAAGGCCGCATAAGTTACGGTCCAACCCTCTTCAAGTCCCTTGGTAATATCTTTGCAAAATCTTGCGTAAGGGTTTCCGGTTCGCAATATGTGGGTCAGCGCGTTATTGCGAAACATTTGCCCACAGCGGTCACTCAGAAATTTTACACAAGTAAGCCTATCTATCTCCCGCGCCGACTGCCTCAAAACTTTTTCATTAACCGCAACATAATATTTAGGATAAAAACCGAATCTGTGAAACCCCAGATATATTTTGTTTAACCCAAAAACAATTTCATTTTTAAGGAAGCTTAGGTCCATATCATTCAAAGACGGACCATTACATACGATCACTGCCCTTTCACCTAAATGGCGATCATGAAAAATATTTTTGATGATTTCTTTACCCATTAATGTGAACCAATACCTACAAAACTTCTAGATAAGCGACTATGATACATTTACGCCTATCACACATGCGAGAATTTTTACCTGAAAAGTTTCCACTAACGCTACCAGGGGCCCGCCAGTAGAAACGATTCAAACATGTCCAAAAACTATTGCAATGATTTAAACTTAGCTTTTCACGACTTTCTCGAAAGTATCAAACAAGTTTTCGAGTAAAAGTTCGCCTTCCACCGAAAGTACTGGAAAATTATCAGACAGTAGCATTTATTCGACGTCCTTGATTCAAAATTGATCCGGTTATTTTTATTAAAGTTTGCATAAAATCCTAAAAGAACAACTAAAAAATATTTATCTTTTCGTCATACTTTTCATACTTCAAAAAAATCGGGCATAAAATAGAAATCGTCCCATTTACGCTCTTCTCTCACATAACCTACATTAGTAAGAAGTTCAAATAAAAGCTCTCTCTGGGGCTCAAAATTATGCTCAACGGTCAAACAACCTATCGACCAATAATCGAACGGAAAGTCCTTGAGAATACTGTATTCCGTGCCTTCCGTATCCACGCTCAAGTAATCGATATTTTTGGGCGCGCCATTCGCAACCAAAAAATCGTGAAGCGAAATTGTCTTTAATTTAATCTTTTCGCCAATGGAGTCATAAGCAGCAACTTTTTGCCCATGAGCTCCCGACCTGGCTTCATCAGCGACACCACCATATTCCTTTGCAAGAACAAACTCTACTTCCTCACCTGTTTTTGAATAAATACAGGCATCAGCCACAGTGCAGTCACGATTCTTCTTTAATTCCGCAAAAAATTGAGGGTTCGGCTCAGCACATATCCCATTCCAGCCAAACTCTTTTTCAAGTAAGTAAGTATTACTGAGAAGTACTCCATCCGTTGCCCCAAACTCAACAAAGAATCCGTTTCGCTTAAAATTTGTTTTTTCCAAAACCCACAAATCTTGTCCCAGCTGTGAAGGGGACAATTCTTCCAATTGTCCACTACTACGACCAACCTCAGGGCCAGTAGATTCCAAGGCTTCATCACCATTTCTTCGATATAGCTGTGACTTTTTGTATGCTAACGACAACTGATGGTTGATCAGATCGACCTCTGTCTCAAGAACCTTCAATTTTTCGGAAAAATAGCCACCCCTGAAATCATCGCCCCTAATGACTTCCAGTTCGGTTTTTAACAATTTTGAGGCTTGCGGCAACAAGCCAATTTTTGCCATTTCTGTTACCGCTCGTGACTGACGCGCCAAACTCCGGCGGCTCGACACTCCTCCGACATTGACTGCAGCATCAAAATGGTCAAGCGAAGCAGTATCCTCCCCCTTCAAGGCAGAAATCTTTCCTAAAGAATTGTGGACACCTGCAATTAAAAGACGTGCGACAAGTCTTTCATCACATCCCAACCTACGCGCCAAACGCACATACTTTTTGCACTCGTCAATTTCATTAAGCTGCTGATGTCCGGCCGCTTTTAACGCAGCGATTATTGCTAAATCGGAGTCATGTGGACATTCATTGAGGGAGATACTGGCCAACTTATCCCATTGACCGAAATACCAGCTTGCCTTCATTTCAGCCAACAACTCACCATTGGCTTCTTCCATAAGGCCCATTAATAACGTCCCAATATCCTTGGGCGGGTCCTGTCCATCAACCTCTGCTTCTGAAAAATTATCGCAATCATGTTCAACAGTCATATCAAAATGCCTTATCCCGAAGAACTATATCTTTAATAAGCTCAAGTTGACTCTCGACTTTAAACACTTCCTGATCTATGAGGTCACGGCGATATTTTAATTCTTGATTATCTTTTTTCAGCCGCTCACAGTCAGCTTCCAAATGTTTCTTTAATTCACTGAGTTCGTCCAACTCGTCCTTCTTAGATTGCAATGACGCTTGAAATTCACGCGTAGAGTTTTCCACCAGGGATTCAAGCTCAACATGCTTTTCCCTCAATGCAGTCATTTCCGCATGCAAAGTCGCATATTCCCTCTGCACCTGCTCTTTTTCTTTTACTAAGGCCTGCTCAGAATTCCGCGACTCCTGCAACTCGCCACGCACGCTCGTCAAATTCTGCTTGAGCTTTTCATTTCTCTCCTTTGCTTCCTGAAGTTCTACACGCAAGTTTTTCAGTTGCTGCTTTTGTTCCGAGTTGCTACTCTTTACTTCTTTAAGTTCTGTACGCAAGTTGTTCAATTGCTGCTTTTGCTCCGAGTTCTTAGCCTTTGCTTCTTCTAGTTTCGAGTAAAGTCTTGATAAGTTATCTTGAGATGCCGTTAACGACGCAAATGGGTAATCAGGGCCATCCTCCACCTCAGTAACAAAATGTGCTCGATGGAAGGTCGCATTGAGCTCGGTTAATGACTGCGACTCAGCATAAAGAACCTCTTTAGAGACTCGGCACAGAATGCGGTCAAAATTAGTAAGAAGCTTGGGCGAACAAGAAGATATCAGTTTTACTTCATAGCCAGGCAAGTCAACTATCAGGACGTTCATCGCCCGCGAAGCTGTTTCCAGCATATGAGATTCTACTTCCATGCCGATGGCATATTCTTCACAGATTTCCGGCAAAGTTATCGAAGACACAATGTCTCTATGGACAATTCGTATATTTGGATAATATTCAGAGAGAGCTTCCGGCTCTAAAACTGAGCTAAACGAAGGCAGATTCGTAACCAGTAAACGCGACTCCTTCTCGCCTTCAGCGACCACCAATTTTTCGAGTACAACAACGTTGTTATCATCTTCGCACGCACTCTTTAACTTTCCAGCTATCCGCCTATTGGCTTCAACTAGTACGATATTTGCCGGTTGGAGCTCCTTGATTTTTGGGAAATCTGGGCAGGCACCAGCTCCCAGATAGACAACGTTATTAACCGCCGCCCCCGATTGCTTGAGGCCACTCAGAAAATCACTCAGCATTTTGTTCTCCGATCAGAATTCACGCTAGATAAAGCTTTCATAGGCACTCTCTTACTATTGCCCCATTAGCGAGTAATCTCGCGCATCGGATAAAAGCCAGTCAAAAAATGAGGAATTCAGCCGCTTCCGGTAGTCTCGGACAGGTGCGTCGACTGTCAGCGGAATAGCCTCTGATCTTTCGATATTTTCCTGATTTGCTTCGGCCAGCAAGCAGTGAAGAAAATCAGGCAGATCGCGAACTCCACACAAATATGCGTTCATCCCTAAACGTTTAGCTTCCCGAACAAGCCAGGATTCACCCAGGAATATCAGCTTGCAGGCCTTGTCTGCGAGCATCCACAGAAAACCCGAAGACTTGTTCCTGTAGTGCATCGCATCATATGTAAATACAAATAGATCTAGAGATGACAAGATCGTCTGCATTTGCTCCGAGGATAAATAGCTGGGAGTCACTCTAAGGCGAGGTTCTCTTTCAGCAATATCCTGAATCTGCTCTTCTGCAGCCAGCACGCTCCGGCAATTACCTTGGGAGACGTACTGGATCACTATCTTGTCATTCTCACCAATTGCCGGAATCAAGCGCTCAATAAGATCTGGCAACTGTGTAAAGCCTTTTTCAACCTTGGCGTCGCCAAAATAGAGTCCTATTGATTGCCCCTGCTTATCAACTTTCTGCAACTCCCGCGGCTGCCCGAGCTGAACTAGGTACTGTGGGTGCAGCCGCATCGGTTTATCAAGTTCAAGCAAATGGCCGTAGTGGTCAGCTAGTTCCTGATCCGAGGCAAACATCTTGACGTTTGCAAATTCAGCTAAGGATTTACACGCCAGCTTGTAGCTTAGCCACTCGGTAGCATTGATAACTTCACCGCTATAGTCTCTACCAGGGTTGTACATTAGACACAGGCGATGCTCGACTTTCAGATTTGGCCCCGTATTACTGACTTGCTGCATAGCCAAATTTAACGCCATCAGGTGTACCCACTGCATGGCGGGATAAAAAATCAGTAATTGCTTGGTCTTTATTCGTTCGTGATGCCCTTTGCCGACAGCCTCACTAGCAGGCAAGTGATCTTTGATTACGTGCTCCAATGCCAACAAATACTCTTTCGCCAGTGTGGCTATATAGTGATTGGCAGCAGCCAAGCCTGGTGTTTCGGCGTAATAGCGATAGAATTCTGTACTAAAAAAGGGAATGGTCTGGACATTATCAGCTCCAGACCGTATGTCCTGGTTTACCGACAAATTCTTACTTCCATAACAATCCACAGGTATCGAAATATCGCCAACTGCTCCAGCCGCACGAAGCCTATCCAGCAAAGCTACGTGGTGCCCCCCTTTGGGGCCCAGAGCAGGATCAAGGACAATTAGTCGATGTTTCGATGTAGATCGCATACGCCCAATTAGCCTCTAAGGCCAATATGTTGCGGGGAACGGGCCAAGCGCAATACTCTCAGGGTATCACTCCCTACAACTCCGCCTATTTTTTCAAACAGATCCACGGGTTTTTTGCACTCCTGAAGATACTTCTGATAGTAAATCTCCAGCTCTTCCTGAAGCTGATGAATCTGTAGCAGCGCCAACTCAAGCTCCAACTTTAGATCTTGTTCACCCGAATCTTGTTGGCCGACGTTTGATTTTTTGTCAGCTTCATCGTTATTCGCTGAATTTAGATACTGTTCCTCAAGTTTCTCCTGAAGTTGGTGAATCTGCAGATGTGCTAATTCAAGTTCAGATTCCCACTCTTCTGGAATTACCCCCTGGGGGCCCAGCGTCTTCTGGTGCAACTCAGCCCGCTCTTTAGTTTTTTCAGTTGAATCAACGTGAACCGACTCCAATTTTTCCTGTAACTGATGAATCTCCAAATGTGCCAATTCAAGTTCAGATTCACGCTCTTCGAGAATTACCCTCAGGCCGAGCTTCTCCTGCTGCAACTCAACCTGCTCTCTACTTTTTTCAGTTGAATCACCATGAACCGACTCCAATTTTTCCTGTAACTGATGAATCTCCAAATGTGCCGATTCAAGCTCAGATCGCGCTTCTTCCGAAGATGCTGTAAGTTTTAGCTGCTCAACTTTCTTATGTATCTCTAACTGTGCATGCAAGTATGCACTAACCGCACCCATATCGGGCTCAAAATCAGTACCTAACTCTTCGTCCTGGCGGATCAGCGAAGAAGCCACTAAAACTTCTAAGTAGAGGTTTCGGCTGCGTGTATGTCGCTCCGCCAGCAGATTTGCAAGTAACACAAGCATCGGATCCGCAGATCCATGAGGAAAATCCGGTAGTTTCGCCAGATTCAACCCCTTGCTCTCCAATGCCGCAAGGCAGTCCTCAGGTCTTGTGCGAATATCGTTCTGAGTGACGAGTAATGTTGACGCGCCGCGGTTTCGCTGGAAAAAGTTGAGCTGATTCTGCGTATCTTTCATCCAGACATCACACTTTTCCGCAGTAACAGTAGCTCCCTGCTCCAGCTCTCGAGCAACGTATTCGGATGGTGAGTCCACCAAAATCAGAATAACGGCGTCTTCTACCAATTTGGGGTCGATCAGCTCTGGAGCACGGGCGAATAAAATTCGCGGCGTTTCAGTTCTGTTTGCCGCTAAACCAATTACCGCTGCTGGATCATGGGCACTTTTGAGCTCTGCAAACTCTCCACCGAGCGCTTCAGCAAGCTGCATGCTCCACCGATGTGCGTGGAGACGCTCTGGCGAGCAAACAATAACAGCTTTTACCGGCCATACCTGACGTTGGTTATTCACAGTGAAACTCCCATGGTGTCTCTGGTTCCGGGATTAGTCTTGCACACAGAACTGGTGATCCATCAAGCCTGGAACACCCTACCCCGTGTTTAATCTCAGTGATCGAGCCGTTAATTACGTCCGTACACATCATCAAAACGCACGATGTCGTCCTCTCCCAGGTAGCTGCCACTTTGCACTTCAATCAGCTCTATGGGCAAAATGCCGGGATTGCGCAACCGGTGCTTAGCGCCAATCGGGATGTATACGCTTTCATTTTCGGAAAGCATTATTTCTTCCCCATCTCTCTCGACGATCGCCGTGCCCGATACCACAACCCAGTGTTCTGCGCGATGATGGTGCATTTGCAAGGACAAGCTCGCTCCTGGATTCACAGTAATCCGCTTTACCTGGAAACGCGGGCCACTACCAATGGAGTCATATTTACCCCAAGGACGAGCAACTTCGCGATGAATTACATGTTCATCGCGACCGGCAGTCTTGATTTTACTGACAATGGCCTTGACTTCCTGTGCACGGTCTTTAGGCGCAACCAATGTTGCATTTTTGGTGTCGACGATAACAAGGTTCTCAACGCCAACCGCGGCGACTAAATGATCCTCACCGAATACCAGGGAATTTTTGCAATCCTCCATTAGCACGTCGCCGAGGGCGACATTTCCCTGCTCATCCTTATCCAGTGCTTCCCAGAGCGAGGACCAGGAACCCACATCTGACCATCCGCACGCCAAGGGTACAACAAAGCCGCGACTAGTCTTTTCCATCACTGCATAGTCGATGCTGTCTTCGGGGATTGCATTGGTATCGTCAAGCTTCAGCTTTACGAAGTCACTTTCGACCTTGGCATTTTCCATTGCACTGGCAGCGGTTTGATATATTTTTGGTGCATGCTCGCCAAGATCTTCAAGAAAGCTTTTCGCGGAAAACAGGAACATGCCTGCATTCCAGAAATACTCTTCACTCTCGACATATTTCGTGGCCGTTGCTTTGTCCGGCTTTTCGACAAATTGTGCAATCGGGCGAACTTGATCGTCTTCACCTGCGGCCTTCTGGATATAGCCATAACCAGTCTCGGGAGCAGTTGGTACTATGCCGAACGTGATCAGGCCACCACTCATGGACTTCTCGAGGCCAATATCTACTGCGCGATGAAACTGCTCTACATCTTCCAACAGGTGGTCTGCGGGGAGTACTAGCAGGTTGGCAGACTCATTCTCGTTAGCGGCAGCAATCGCGGCAAACGCAATTGCCGGAGCAGTATTGCGCCCCGCCGGTTCTGTAATCATGGTGAAGTTTTTAAAGCCGACTTCTTGGGCCTGCTGCGCCACCATGAACCGATGATCTTCGTTACAGACGATAATCGGCTTATCAAACCCGCGCACCCGCTCCAGAGTCTGCTGCAGCATCGTCTGCTCCCCAGTGAGGCTCAGAAGTTGCTTTGGCAGCATCTTGCGGGATTTAGGCCACAGTCGCGTTCCGGAGCCGCCACAAAGGATAACGGGGATAATGCTCGTCATTGTAAATATCTACCTCAATCTTTCTTTTAATTGTTTTGCCAGTTCAGCTTGGAGCGACAGGTCTCGTAAAAGTTGTGATCAAGCGGGTGAATCAGCGTCAGTCGATGGGGCTTCTTGTGAATGCGAATGACATCACCAGGCTCCGTAATCACCTGCTCGTGCCCATCGCAGGTCACGTAGGAGTGCACAGTGTTGTGTTCGCCAATAATGATTTTGAATTCGCTGCTGCCTTCTACCACGATCGGGCGGCTACTCAGCGTATGAGGATTTAGCGGCACTACAGCGATGGCATCGAGTTTTGGGTGCATGATCGGGCCACCACCGGAAAGCGCATAGGCCGTCGAGCCGGTTGGGGTGGACACAATCAGGCCGTCGGAACGCTGCGTGTACACAAACTGCCCATCGATGTGGAGATCGAATTCGATCATCCGAAGATACTCACCCGGGTGCACCACCACATCGTTTAGCGCAGAACCCTTGCCGATAGCTCTGCCATCGCGGGTGACAGACATATCCAGCAGGAAACGACTTTCCGCCATATATTTGCCGGACAAGACTTCGCCCACTTTTTGCTCAATTTCGTCGGGCGTAATATCGGTGAGAAAACCCAGTCGACCGCGGTTGATTCCCAGCAGGGGAACACTGAACTTGGCCAGTGCACGGGCAGCAGCAAGGAGACTACCGTCGCCGCCAACTACTATAACGAGGTCGCAGCGCTCACCCAGCTTGCCTTTTGAGGACACCTGAGTTTTACTGTCCGCTACGGCATTGGCGGTATTTTGCTCAAGGATGACGGAAAAACCTTCCCGCTCAAGGAAGGCCATGAGGCGTTTGAGCGAGAGTACGGCGCTATCACTTTCGGTTCGACCAATCAGGCCGATATTTTGGAATTCCGACACCGCTCCCCCAAGGTGCCCGAACCCGGGCTTGACCAACTGTTTCGATTGATTTTTAACCGCTTTTGATGTTAAAAGCTTGCCGCTTTGATCTGCCCTGCCCCCAACGCAGACAGCAGATTTTAAGTATGCCCCAGTGACTTCTTGTAGTCGAATTCACTAAATTGAAAGCAAGTTACTATTGTAACGGCCGTCAGCCGCGTGACGCAATTATCATTCTTGGTACAAGTAATAACGCCCGAAACTTCCCCCTAAATGCAGATCGCCTGTTAGGCACTTGAATAGTTAGGGAGAAGCCTGGCAGCTCAGGGAGCCGTGACAGTGCTTAAAAGACCATCAGACGCAGCTCTGACTCGGTGGATTTTCATACAACTCAAGCTCCCTGCTGTTTCTTAATGAGGCGGGCGATTGACCCCCTTCCAGCTCCAATCACCCGCGACCCAAGCGGCGGGAAATTCGTCGATCAGACCGTGACGAGAGGGATCCACCAGTCGGTATTTTCCAGATACCAGTCGATGGTTTTTCGGATGCCCGATTCGAAGGTTTCCGCGGGCTGATAGGCCAACTCTTCCCGACTTTTGCGCGCGTCAATCGCGTAACGGCGGTCGTGACCGGCCCGGTCAGTAACATATTGAATGAGTGACTGGCACTTACCCTCTGCGGCTCGCTCCGCCTCAGGGTATTTTTTGAGCAATTCCGGGTGCTCGGTAAATGCCTGATTCATCAAATCACAAACCAGATGCACAATGTCGATGTTGTGCCACTCATTGTGACCGCCGATATTATAGTTCTCTCCCACCTGCCCCTGCTGCAGTACCAATTCGATACCCCGGGCGTGGTCCTCCACATACAGCCAATCACGAACCTGCTTTCCATCTCCGTATACAGGTAGGGGCCTATTCCGCAGGATATTGGTGACAATAAGCGGGATCAGCTTTTCCGGAAAGTGGTACGGGCCGTAATTGTTGGAACAGTTGGAAGTCGTGACCTCCAGACCATAAGTATGGTGATACGCTCTCACCAGGTGATCTGAAGCCGCCTTACTCGCCGAATACGGAGAGTTCGGTGCATAGGCTGTCGTTTCGGAAAAGGCAGGATCTTCTGGAGCCAGAGTACCATATACCTCATCGGTACTGACATGGTGGAACCGATGCTTCAGCGGAGGCAATCCATCTGCGGCGCGGAGGTCCAACCAGACCTTTTTGGCAGCTTTGAGCAAGCTGTGTGTACCGACGATATTGGTCTCGATAAAAGCATCCGGCCCAGTGATTGAACGGTCGACGTGGGACTCCGCGGCAAAGTGTACAATCGTGTCGAGTTCGTACTTCACAAGCAGCTCTTCCACAAGCCCGGTATCGCAGATGTCACCTTGGACAAAATGAAATTCTGAGTTGGCTTTTACCGGGTCGAGGCTCGCCAGGTTGCCGGCATAGGTCAACGCATCGAGAACGACAACAGTATCATTCGGATGTTGCCGCAACCAGTAATGGACAAAATTTGCACCGATAAAACCGGCACCACCGGTCACCAGTAACTTCGAAGTAGTCTCCACTGAGCTCATGGGGTTTTCAAACCTGTAATCAACTATTTTGTTCTACCGCAACCTTCAGCTCATCCAGCATGGCTGACAACTGGGCACGCCAGTGCTTTGTTCGGAAATCAAATGTGCGCTCAAACGCTGATTTATCCATGACACTGAAAGCGGGGCGAGCTGCTGGTAACGGGTAATCTGATTGTGGAATCGGGTTTACCGGGATCTTTCGGTCGAGCAGCCCCCTCTCGAACGCGAGCTCTTGAATCGCGATGGCAAAGTCATACCAGGACGCGACTCCGGCATCGGACCAGTGAAATATTGCGGGGTTGGAAGCACAGCGACCATCGACAAGGCATAAACCGGCAGCCCATACCGCTTCTGCGAGAGAGCGGGCCCAGGTCGGAGTACCGATCTGATCGTAAATAACGTTCAACTCATTGCGGGCAGGATCGGCCATCAGGCGTAACATGGTTTTGACGAAATTCTGCCCAAAGCTCGAGTAAACCCAGGAAGTGCGCATGATCAGGCTGCTGGGCAATCCCGCTTCCAAAACGGCACGTTCGCCCGCAAGCTTACTCGCACCGTAGACACTCATGGGGTTAGTCTGGTCCGCAGCCGTATATGGACGGGACTGCTTGCCATCAAAAACGAAATCTGTCGACACATGTATCAGTGCGCCGCCCGGCTGCTCCTGCAAAGACGCAGCAATATGCTCAATCGATTTCTGATTGAGTTCATAGGCCTCCGCCTCTTGGCTTTCCGCTTGATCGACTGCCGTGTAAGCCGCCGCGTTGATGACCAGATCCGGGCGAACTGATGCAATAGCATCGGCGACGGAAGCCTGATCGAGCAGATTCACCTCGTTGCGTCCCAGCGCAGAAACCGACCATTCCGCGGGCAGTGTTCGAACCAACTCCCGGGCCAGCTGCCCGTTTTTACCGAATACCAATGCCCTGCGTTTATCAGCGCTCATAAGGAAGCCTCGGAGCATCTGCCAGTGAGAGGCCATTCAGGTCTTTTTCTGACAGGCGCGGCTCAGAGTCCGTGCCAAGGGGCCAATCAATACCGACGTCCGGGTCATTCCATTGAAGACTGTATTCGCTCTGCGGATGGTAGTAATCCGTGCATTTGTAGACAAACTCTGCAAATTCCGACGTGACATAAAAACCGTGGGCAAATCCGGCGGGAACCCACAATTGCCGACGATTTTCTGCCGAAAGATATGCCCCGGCCCACTGGCCGAATGTCGGCGAGCCCTGGCGCATGTCTACTGCCACATCGAAGACTTCACCTTCGACAACCCTGACCAGTTTCCCTTGGGTCTGCTCAGACTGGTAGTGAAGCCCCCTGAGTATTCCGTGGCTTGAGCGCGAATGGTTGTCCTGAACAAAGGTTACTTCCGCTACCTGCTCACGAAACCATGCGTCGCGGAACGTTTCCATAAAAAAACCGCGCTCATCGCCAAACACTTTTGGCTCAAGTATTTTCACCTCGGGAATAGAGGTATCAAGTACATCCATAATTAAAAAACTTTAGCTTCAAGTACCTGCAGAAGATATTCGCCATAACCACTTTTCAGTAGCGGCTGCGCCAACTTTTGCATTTGCTCAGCGCCGATATACCCCATGCGGTAGGCAACCTCCTCGGGGCAGGCTATTTTCAGGCCCTGCCTCGCTTCGATAGTCTGCACAAAATGATTCGCAGCCAGCAGATTATCGTGGGTGCCAGTATCCAGCCATGCGGCACCGCGCCCCATAACCTCTACTGCGAGATTGCCCGCTTCGAGATATGCGCGGTTGACGTCGGTAATCTCCAACTCTCCGCGAGGTGAAGGCACGATCGACTTGGCAATATCAATGACCTGATTATCGTAGAAATATAATCCGGTCACTGCGTATTTGGACTTCGGGCTTTGCGGCTTCTCTTCAATCGACAGCGCCTTACCCTGATCGTCGAACTCTACAACGCCGTAGACTCTGGGGTCGTTGACGTGATAGCCGAATACAGTAGCGCCGGACTCCTTTTCTGTCGCGCGCTGGAGCAACCCCATGAAGTCATGGGAATAAAAGATGTTGTCACCTAATACCAATGCGCAGCTTTCATCGCCGATAAAAGACTCTCCAATGATGAAGGCCTGGGCGAGTCCATCAGGGGAAGGCTGTTCGGCGTAGGTAAGATTGAGACCCCAGGCGTCACCCGAGCCGAGCAGGCTCTGAAATGCCGGCATATCCTGTGGCGTCGAGATAATCAGAATATCGCGGATACCCGCCAGCATCAGCGTCGTCAGCGGGTAGTAAATCATGGGCTTGTCGTAAATCGGTATCAGCTGCTTACTGATTGCCCTGGTCAAAGGATATAGCCGGCTGCCTGTCCCGCCGGCAAGAATAATCCCCTTGCGCAATTTTCACCCCCTAACGCGTGTTTGCTAACGCTACTTTTTCATCATTCTGTCAGCGTGAGATTATGCATCAACCCCTCCCCTGCGTCGAATAACCATTCAACGCTGAAAGGCATTTGAACGTTTTTTAACCAACCCTCTCCACCCCTGCAACCCCCCGGTGTGTAACAGGAGAAACCGCCCCCCCAATGCGCCACTGGCAAGCGCTCGATTACATAGCGCAAAAGCCACCTTTGCTGTGTACACCGGGTCAAGGGGAATACCGGAACCCCCCTCAAATACGCGCTGGAACTCCGCCAGGTAGTCAGGGTATTTCGCATAACCTCCACAGTGAGCGCCCGCCAGGACGGACATGTGCGCGCCAGGCCCGGGCCGGCGGCTCCGCCAGTTCCTCGCGTGCCGTTCGGCACTCCCTCCATCCTTCAACACCGGAATACCGACCAGTCGCGCGCCATTCGATCGCAGCGCGCCAGATAAGGCCCCCAAGGTCAGTCCCGTGCCGCAAGCCAGCCAGCACTCGTCAAATGAAACGGGGCTCGTTTTGACCAGCACCTCTCCCAGCAACTTTACGCCCTCAGCGCCGGCCAAATTGGCGCCTCCTTCCGGAATATAAATCTTCCCGGGCGCATCGAGCCCCAATACGTTCAGGAATTCCTGGGAATACCGCAACCGATAAGCTTCCCGCGGGACAAAATGCAGCCTCATCCCGAAGCGCTCCGCATCTTGCAGAGTGGCACTCAGCACTGGAGGACGCTCCCCCCGAATGATGCCGATCGTCTTGAACCCGAAGCGCGCACCGGCCGCGGCCGTCGCATGGATATGGTTGGACCAGGCCCCACCACAGGTAATCAGCGTATCCGCACCCCGCTCCTGTGCCTCGATCAGGTTGTAGATCAACTTGTAAGCTTTGTTGCCGGAGATCAGCGGGTCGAGCAGGTCGTCGCGGCGGATCCAAAGCTCTATGCCGGGGAAGAGATCGGAATCGATTTTCTGGTAGGGGATGTCGCAGGCGGCTTCGTAGAATTGCTGGAGATTGAGGCTTGTGAGGTAGCGTGGACGCACGGGTTTTCAGGGTTCGGTAATGGGTGGGGCTGATTGTATCGGATCGCCGCGGCCCGTGCTGCGAGAGGATGGCGAAAGTTCGCCTCTGCGGATTTTGTTTTTTGCCTGTCCCGGACGAGACTGACTCGGGCAATGACTCGCCACATCCCTGTGGCTCGGCCTTCGGCCAGCTGAAGCTGCCCAAATCGCTCCCGGCGGATTTGTCCATGGCCCTCGCCCTGCGGGCGCCTCCGCTGTGCTGCTGCGTCCAAAATTGTTCCCGACAATTTTGTCGAACGGGGGGCAGTGATTCGGGCCGTCCTGGCCCTCACCCTCCGGGCGCCTTCGGCGTCCAAAATTGTTCCAAACAATTTTGTCACCCGCGACCCGCATATACGAAAAAGGCCCACACTTTCGTGTGGGCCTTTTTCGTATATGGCGGACCGGACGGGACTCGAACCCGCGACCTCCGGCGTGACAGGCCGGCATTCTAACCAACTGAACTACCGGTCCGCGGTAGGCACACTTTCCAGCGGAAAGTGGTGGGTGGTACAGGGGTCGAACCTGTGACCTACGCCTTGTAAGGGCGCCGCTCTACCAACTGAGCTAACCACCCATTTTCATGGTCGGGGGCCTTGCCCCTCGAGCGACGCGAATCATACCGGATTCGGGTCGAGTGTCAATAAAACAGGCGCCAAAAATTTACTCGGTTCGATGGCCTACCTGCGTCGAATCACTCTCTTCGGGCAGGGAGACCGGCATCGACGGAGCCTCGTCCCCGGACCGATCACCCTTGTCGCTGGCCAGCCCCTTAACCGGCTGACGGTAGTCCGGGGCAATCATCTGGCCGGCAATCTCCACCGGTTTGGTGCCGGGTATCAGCGCCTCCCGGGGCCGGGCCAGGTCCGGCTGATTGTAGTTACAGACGCCGGTAGGGAAAATGCGCTGCATGTCGTCGATATGCGCTGCGATCCCCTCCGCCTGGTCGCCGTACAGGCCGTTGCGCAGCGCCTGCTCCACAGGCTGCAGTGCACACTTGAACACATCGCCGGTAATCGGCGCTCCGGCTACCTGGCGGGAAGTGCTGTAAATCGGGTATTGCTGCATGCACGCGCCGGTGGGCTTGTTATTCCAGGCGCCGTTCCACACGTCTGGGCCCGCGGCAATCACATTGCCTTCGCGGTCGAAACACTCGTCGCTGGCGTCTACCGGGCGATTGGCGGCGACGCCGGCTTTCGGGTTTTCGATGATGTTCTGCATCCAGCGGTCGATCGTGTCGAGGGCCTCGTCCAGCGGGGTATAGTTTTTGTTGGCAACCCAGATCAGCTGGTTGTCAAAGTGGCCGCGCGCCCGGCGGATACGTTCGCGGGTGGAAAAGGATGCAGACGCGTGGTGCATATTCAGATCGCCATCCAGGTAGTGGCGCAGATCGATGATCGGGATCTCCACATCCCCCAGGAAAACGTGGCCGGAGCGATAGATGCCCTCGATGGCCTCGGTGCTGGCGCGGGTGCGCGGCGCCGGGCGGTCGAGGCTGCCCAGATTCAGGTTCTGATCGCTCCACACCGATAGCTGCATCGGGAACAGGTTGCCGTTCATGAACCAGAGCCGTTCGTCATTCTGGTTGATCGGATCCTTCCAGCCGCCAATCGTGGCGTTCATCTTGAGGAAGGTATCCACCGAGATTTTGTCATCTACCAGCGCCTGCAGACCGTACTGCACCCCCTCGTTGTCCCAGGTACTGTTGGCATAGCCGGAATCCCCGGCACCGTAGAACTGGCGCAGATCCTCCCAGTGCGACCAATGGGTTTTCGCGGCAATATCGTCGGCGTAGTCCTTGGCGAAATGTACAAAGCGCGGGTTGTTCACCAGCGGCACCAACCCGCGCCAGCCCTCGGTACATTCCGTAGCACCATCGGCAACATGACGGTAGCGCCCATCGAACAGCGCAGCAGCCTTTTCCAGCAGCCGGAAGCGGCTTTCTACCTTGCTACTGGCGGCCAGGCCCTCGACCAGGGTGCGCTGCTCCGGCTTTTGCCAGCGCGGGTTGTTCCCGTCCACCACGTCAAAGAAGTATTCCAGCGGCTCGCAGTCGAACACGTATATGGTCTGGGTGATCATATCCGGGTAGGAGTAGAGGGGGATCGCCGCATCCAACAGCCCCGGCGCGTTCTGGGCCAGCAGGTATTGCTGGATCGCACCACCGGAACCACCGACGCCGACGGTGTACAGCGGCTCGCCGTAGAGAGCAACAAACTGTTTCTTCACCCGGCGCGCCGCATCTTCCGCCAACCAGATGTTGTAGTGAATGCCGGTCTGGTTGGCGGTAGAGTAAACAACCGCATAGCCACGCGCCAGCTGGTCGACACGGCGCCCGATGATATCGCCTTCGCTGATATCCCCCTGGCGTCGACCGATACCAACACCCCCGCGGAACTGATAGATCAGGCGGCGATTCCAGTTACTGGGGCTCGGGTGCTGCGCCGTTTCACCGCGCCCCTTGAGCACCGCGATGGCATAGAAAAAACGATCGATAGTGCCGGTTTCCAGACGCACCACGAAATCGGTGGTCTTACCATTGACGGTAACCTGGTCGATATCGCCGTTGGCTTCGTCGAGCGGATGGAAATCGCCATCAGTGACGCTGCGGTAGAGGTAACTGACCCGGGTCGGGTGGCTGCAGTCGCGGCTATAGCCGAGGATTTCCTTGGTTCGGTTGCCCTCTTCATCCAGTGCGAACACCGGCACGCCGATGCCTTTCTGGTTATCGATCAGAGGCTGCTCCCCGGTGACGCTATTGTGGCCGCAGTAAAAGGGATAGGTAGAGGGGCCGGCAAACAGGGTTTCGGTGGGACCAACTTCTCCCGGCGCCAATGGGAACGGGAAGTATTCTGGCGGGCGCTTCATGGTACGCGGATGCTGCCCGGAATAGGCCGGGCGCGGCAGGTGTTGCAGGGAGCCAGCGGGCACACCCATGACCGGCGCCTCGGGGGCGCCCGGGACTCGTGGCAGCTTCTCGTACCCGTACCAGCCGCCACCGATCAATATCGCCAATACCGCTACAAGAACCCCAGAGAGAATCCGTACTCTCCAACCCGACATAACGGCCTCCACACTGCCAACTGCGCTCTTGGTACAGATTGAGTATATGTGGGGTTCAGTCGGCCCACCGGCGGTTGGCGCGCAAAGCGGCCCCTGTGGCGAGAATTGCGAAGGGCTGGCCGAGGAACGCTGTTCGGTAGAGCGACCGCGGACAGAGCGGGTGTTTCAGGGCGCCCCGCGAGCGCAATCTAGGGCAGCGCTATTTGGCCACACACCGAAACCGGATTGCACTGGCCAGAAATAAAAAAAGGCCCCGAATGGGGCCTCTTTGGTCGGCAAGGATGACGACTCAGGAAATGATGCCGCGCGTCTGCAGGTTGGAGAGAATCATTTCCACTTCCTCTTCCAGGCTCATCTGATCGGTGTGCAGATGCAGTTCCGGCGCAGTGGGCGCCTCGTAGGGATCGTCGATACCGGTAAAACCGCGGATTTCACCGGCGCGGGCTTTCTTGTACAGGCCCTTGGGATCGCGAGCTTCAGCCGCCTCCAGGGAGCAGTCGACAAACACTTCCAGATAAGGCAGGTCGCCCTCGTCGTGCATGCGACGCACCACATCGCGGTCCTCGCGATAGGGGCTGATAAAACTGCTCAGCACCACCACGCCACTGTCGGCAAACAGCTTGGAGATCTCGCCCACCCGGCGAATATTCTCCTGGCGGTCTTCGGCGGAGAAGCCCAGGTTGGCGTTGATGCCGTGGCGGATGTTGTCACCGTCGAGGCGATAACTGAGCACTCCGCGCGCGGCCAGAGCCTTTTCCACCGCTACCGCGACGGTGCTCTTGCCGGATCCGGACAGACCGGTGAACCACAGGGTCACACCTTTGTGGCCGAGCATACTGGCGCGATCATTGCGCGTCACGTCGCCGTCGTGCCAGTGAATGTTGGTCGCTTTGCGTTCTACTGTGGTCTCTGTCACCGATACCCTCGCCCTGAATTGTTCATTGCCTTTAAAACAGCGGCTTTCTCATTAGCTTATAACTAAAAGCTATATAACCGCTTCCTGACCCAGATTATCGAACATTAAGCGCACAGCGTAAAGCCCGCCACAAAACAAAAAGCCCGGCACAGGGCCGGGCTTTTTGCGAGATATGGGGTGGCCGACGGGGATCGAACCCGCGACCTCAGGAGCCACAAGCAGGCGGACATTGCTTAATAATCAATAGCTTATGCGTTCTGGTGTGGTAAACGCAACCAGCAACGCAACCCTGTTAGCCCGCATGCTTCCTACGCCCCAGGAAAATTACCACACCTCGAATCTGTACACCCATCCAGCATTTTCGCACCGGCACAGGAATGATAGCTGCCGGCAACTAGGGCCGCTCTATGCCCCCCGAGTAGACACACAACAAGCGCCAGGCGGCATAGCTGACGGCCTGGTCGCCGGCCAGCACCGGATCCAGCGACCGGTAGCCCGCCAGGGGCCGCGTTTAGCCGCGCAGCGGCTGCGGCCCCTGGCCTCGGAGCTCAGGCGCTATGCTCAATCTCGTCTTCAGGGTCCGCCCCAGCTTCAGCCTCGGCAGCATAAATCACACCCGACAGCACCGCCCCCATTTCCTCCCCCACCAGCTGCACCAGCGCGCGCCGGGCCGCTTCGTCCGGGCACATAGCCGCCCACTCCAGCCCCACATTCAGCGCCAGTGCCAGGCGCAGCTGATTCCGGTGTACTGCCAGCATTCTTATTCTCCTACTACGCGATTACAAAAATCCGCCGGAGTGAGGCCGCTCAACAGGCGCCTCACTCTCCCTAGCACTTAGAGTCTACCCATTCTGGCAATTTCATTAAGTTCCAATGCTGGAACCTGCTGAATCATGACCAAATCTGCCCATGGCTTTGGAATATTTTCCTAGCCAGTGTTCTTAGCCACCGAGGTTTAAGAAGGCTAGACCCAGAGCAACTAAAACACTGTGCTCAAAATTGCTGTGATAGCGTTCGAATCTACAGAGAATTCGACACCGCGCAATAGCCTTCCCGGCAAAATTTCTACTTAAGAAACAGTAACTTACTGAAATTTTCTATAATCGAAAAAATTGCATGAGATTACAGGGCGGCGGGATGTCAGAGCTGGCCCAGAGCATGGCGGGAAAACTGAAGCGGGCGCGTGAGCGGCGCGGGTTGAGTGGTGCGGAGCTGGGCCGGAAGGTGGGGCTGAATGCCTCCCAGGTTTCCAAAATCGAAAATGGCCGGCAGCGGCTGCCGGTGGAGCTGTTGCCCACCTGGTGCGAGGCGGTGGGCATCAGCCTGGCCGACGTGTTCGGGGCCGAACACGCCCACCATTTCGCGCCGATCCCCTACTCGCCCTACATCGCCCGGCTGTATGCCGAGCTGCCGGCCACCTGGCAGACCCACTGCCAACGCGCGGTAGAGAGCCTGCACCGCCTGTACCGGCAGGAGAAAAAACGTAGTTAAACTACGTGTCTCTCTCGGCGGCAAGGCAATAGCTTTGCCGCCATGCAAAAAACACTCAAACAACTATTTGGTGCTCGCATGGCGGAGTTGCGCCGCGCGCGGGGAATGAGCCAGGAGGATCTGGCCGACCTGCTCGGGGTGAGCGTGGAGACGGTGAGCCATATCGAACGCGGCATCCACGGCCCGCGCTTCGATCTGCTGGAGGGCATCGCGCGCACGCTGGGCGTGGAGCCTCGGGAGCTTTTTGAATTCCGCTAGCTACAGCCGCAGTCGCAGCTGCACCCCATCGATACCGGTATTCGGGTCGTTGATCCCTGCCGAGCTGTAATGAAAATACTCCACCTCCGCCAGCCCCCAGCTCAGCCCCAGGCCCAACCGGTAATTCCAGTCGCCCACCAGGGGGTCGCCGTCCACATAAGCGGCGCCGATTCGGTAGTAGTTGTCGGCGCCGAGCAGCTGCCAGCTGGGCCACACGATCCGCGACACTGACCAGGCGCGCGCCCGCTCGATGTCGCCGCGGCTGGTGTGGCCCTGGCCGATCAATGCCGCGGCCGCCTCCCAGTGGCCGACGCGATAGCCGATCTCGCCCACGCTGTTGTCGCTGTGCAGCGCGGTGTGGCCGAGGGATAAAAACGGTCCGCCCGGTGGCTCGCCTGCGTTGGTGCTCTCAGCATGCATAGCGCAAATCACCAGGGCGACGAACACCGCCACGACGAACAGCGCCGGTTTCAATTTGATTTTTGCCATGGGGTAGTCCTCGTTTGGCGTTGGGGGTTGGGTGCGCCGTCAGGCGCTGGGGATGTTCTCGAAGGCCTGCAGCTGTGTGGCCAGGCGCACCATGCGCTGCACACACTGGTCGGCAATGTCAGCCTTGAACATATCCAGGTCTTCGGTGCCCTCGGCCAGCGCCGCCAGCAGCATGCTTTCCACCTTGCTGGGGCCGACCATGTCCTTGCCCGCGGCGGTCTGCTGCGGCGTGTTCTGGTCATCGACCACCGCCCCGGTGACTTTCAGGTTCAACTGATCCGGCACGCCATCGCCGTCGATGTCTTCGTCGGTGGTGCGCACGATTTCCACGCGTACCAGGGTGCCGGCAAAGGTGCCGTTGGCGATCTGGTAGGCGGTCTGCCCGGGGCCCAGGTTGGCCACTGTAGCGGTGGCATCGGTGTAGGTGATCTCGCTCACGCAGATTGTTCCTCGCAATAAAAAACCGCCCGCGGCACTGCCGGGGGCGGCTATCGGTTTGGGTTGTGGTTAAGGCTTGTATTGCAGGTTGTGGGTCATCACCCGGTGGTCCGGGTCGACGCCGGCGGCGTAGCAGGTGTCGTAGGCGCTCAGGTGGTAGACAGTGCGCACCCCGGCCCAGCGCACCGCCACTACCCGCTCGAATACCAGCGGGTCGTCGTGGTGCAATACACCCAGCATCATGCCTCGGCAGTCCTGGGCCTCGCATACGGTGCCGTCGGGTGCCGTCACCGGCGTTTTGGCGCTGCCGATCCAGGTGGCGCCGCTCTCCATTTCCACCTCGACGCACAGCTCCTCGCTGCTGCTGATCGCCTGGATGGGCCCGTAGTAGGCATCCTCGCGGCCGACATCCCAGCACTGGATCAGGTCGTCGGCCTCGGCGTGGTCGATCAGCAGGTTCGGCAGCAACCACATTCCAGCAGCCGTACACTCCGGGTCGATTGGCCCGGTACCGCCGCCGCCGTCGGCCGGGGTCGTCAGCGTGCCGATGTAGCGGCGGTAGACCCCCGCCGCTACATCGGCGAGCGATGTGGTGGCGAAATAGGTCACCGCGCCGCCCGCATAGCCGGGGTCATCGCAGTACACGTGATATCTGGTCGAAAACGCCAGCCCGGTGATGCTGCCGGCGTTGAAACTGACCGTAAAGCCCGGGTACTGGGCCGTGTGTGCGGCGATGGCGATTTTGGCGCTGGTGCCGTTGTCGGACGCGCTCAACGCCGCGCTAGTCATTATCGACGGCGAACCACCGATGGACTGGGGGAGCCCCCGCGAATCAAACGGTTGACCAGTGTAGGGGTCGATGTAGTTGGCCCCAGTCTGCTGCAGAGCACTGGGCTCAGTCTGGTCGCCGATGGCCTCCTCGACCATCACGCCGTCGATGCGCACGTAGTCGTTGACCGCCACCGTGGTATTGTTGATCTGCAGGCGCACCGCGCAGCCGCCGCTGCCGTTGGAGGCAGTCGCGAGAAAACTGACCCGCTGCCAGCCCGGTGTCAGTGTCGCCGATGTGCCAACCGGCACATTGACCGGGCTGGAGCCGGCGCCGGTTCCGTAAAGCTTTACCTTGATGCCGCTAGCACTGGCTACCATCCAAGCGCTAAAAATGTATTTTTTGCCGCTATCCACATTGAGCAGTGGCTGGTCTACCGTCGGCCGCAGATCGAGTACGATTACGCTGCTATTGTCGGTCACTGTTACCTGCAGCGCGGTGGCGCCGATAGGCGACGAACTGACCGCTGTCAGGGCTGCCGTGCAATTGCCAGCAAACACAAACGGCGGCGGCGCGTAGCCGATAAAGCGCGTATAGGCTGGATGGTTAAGGTTCGCCCCGCGCCCGCCGATATACTGGTAGACGCCGCCCTCGGGGATATTGCCGGCGACAATCTCGTTGCGGATGGTGGCCGAGCTTTTGTTCTCGACATTGCCCATCCCCAGGCCACTTTTCGTCACCGCGCCGATATTGACCGGGCCACCGTCGTCGTAGGTCAGGTATCCGTCGCTGCTCAGGCTCAAATAGTCGTTGCGCAGGATCAGCTCGGCCTTGTAGCTCGGCAGCAGGCCGGTCAGGTAGCCGCTGGTTAGGCCGATGCTGCTCAGGTCCGCCAGCGCGCCGGTGTTGCGCGTTGCGCCGCTTTCCGGGGTCGCTGCCCAGCCGGTGGCCGCCTTGACGTTGGCTTCGCTGATACTGCTATTTTTGTAACTGGCATCCGGGCGCAAGCTGTCGATTTGGTCCGCGGTCACATCGGCCCCACTCGCTGGCAGAGTTTCCCAGCCGGTGCCGTTGAGAATGTCGCCCGAGGTCAGCGCGGCGTTGCTGACCCCTTCCGCCACTTTCCAGATTTCAACGGAGTCGATGAACAGCTGCTTGCCCGCGGTGGCCTCATCCTCGATCTGTGCGTAGAACTGCGCCCATCGGGTGTTTGTGTTCGCGACTTCGACCAGCCCCTCGACAGTCTGCCAAGTGCCGTCATCCACAAAACTGCCCGCGGTGTTCCAAGCGACAAAGGTGCTGTATTCCACGGCCGTGTTGCTGGCATCGTGGCCATGCAGGTTAAACCGCCACCTGCCTATCCCGTTGTCCGCCTTGATCCGCATGCGGAGGTAGAACCGGTCGTGCTTGCGGCAATCAACCTTTAGCGTAACGCCATCACTCGCACCAGTAACCCAGCCGTAAAAATTGCTGGACCCGTCTGCGGTACCCACCATCGCTCCGGTGCCGTCTTCCCCGGCACCACTTACCCGGGACCAGCCGGAGCTGGCATTGGTAAAGCCGTAGGACTCAAACCCGGGGTCATACACCAGTGAGGTCAGGCCGTTGGCAGTGGCCCCATCCTCCGGCAAATTCTGGTTGACGCCGACCAGCGAAGACAAGGAATCGACACCGCCACTGACCGATGTTTTTCGCCCCACCGCCACGATGCAATCGCTAGCGCGCGGGGTAAATGTTGCAGTCGCCCCGTTATTGTCCTGCGCGCGCCACGTGTCTATCACCGGGTCATAGATCGCCGGGAAAAATTGCGTGGAATTGCCAAAACTGAGAGATGCAAATCGGCTCGCGGGGGCCTCGTCGGTCCACACCAAATAGAACACATCGACGGTCGTGTTGCCCTCGTAAGTGGTGTTCACCGCGGTTGGCGAGGCGACGCTGCGCGTGGTTCCATCCGGGTGGTAAAACTTGCTGCCGAGGACGCGAATCTCGCCGTCGTTGGGGTCGCCGTTGGTGAGCTTGTTCGCCTCGAAACGCAGATCGCCGAAGCCGCCCGAGTGCATGGTGCTGACAGCTCCCCGCGCCAGCGCCGAGACTTCCGCGGGCAGCGCGCCCACGGTGGCGTTGTCCTGCGGCCGGCCGCCGTCGTCGCTCACCTGCGACCAGTTGGCGCGCTGCGCCGCGGCGTCGGCGGCGGCGTTCAGCAGCGCCACCTTGGCGTCGTAGTAGTTTTGCCAATTGCTGTCGAACAGGGTGCGGCTGATCGCGGTGGCCTGGGTCTTGTCGTTCCAGGCCGGGCTCAGGCCCTGCAGGTAGCTGGTCAGCGCCGACCAGGCGCTGCCGAGGCTGCTTTTCTCCGCGGTCAGGCCGTAGTCGTCGGCCTGGCTGTCCAGCGCGGTTTTCTCACTGGCCTGCTGGTTGTACTCGCGGATCACCTGCAGTTTCTCGTCCGGCGCCAGCTTGCCGTCCGCGGCGATATCGTCCAGCGCCGCGGTGTTGGCGTCGGCGTCGGCCTGCGCGGCGGCGGCGGCCTGCTGCGCCGCCAGCACCTCGGCGTCGACGGTGGGGTCGGCCTCGTCCGGGTAGGGGGTGCGCGAGCGCGGCACGAACAGCACGCGCGCCGCGGCGGTGCCCAGGCTGCGGTCGCCCTCGCCGGCCTTGCCGGGGCTGGTCGGGCTGCTGCCGTAGTCGGCGACGATCTTGCCACTGGTCAGCAGCGGGAAGGGGTTGCCGGTGCCGTCCACCAGCAGCACCACGCCACCGGGGGCGCCGCCGCCACCGCTGCCGCCGGGGGCGGTGTAGGTGGGGCCGGAATTTTCCCCGGGGCTGCCATCGGCGCCGCTGGTAGTGATCTTGCCGCTGACCCCGAAGGCGATGCCGCGCGCCACCACCACTAGGCCGCCGCCACCGTTGCCGCCCGCACCACCGGCGCCGCCGTCGTTGTAGGTGTCGTTACTGTAGTCGTAGAAATACCCCGGGCCGCCGTCGGCGCCGCCGGAACCGCGCAGGTCGTCGGGCAGGCCCAGCAGATCGCCGCCGTCGTTGTCGATCGCCAGCGCCGGCATCACCTCGTTGCGCCCGGTCACCGTCTCGCCGCGGGTACTGACGAACGCCGGGGACGCATAGAAATATTTGCCCTTCAGCGTGCCGTCGCCGCCGCGGCAGGAGCCGAGGAAGCCGCGCCCGCTGTTGCTGGAGGTGGCGACGATATCGCCCTCGTTCTGGAAAGTGCCGCGCACATTGAGCTGCACGGTGCCGGAGGTGCTCAGCACGGTGCCGGCGGGGATGGTCAGGTCGCCCAGGTAGTAATAGGTGCCCTCACTGAGGCTGGCATCGGCGGTCATAAAGCCGCTGCCGTCGATGCTGATCCCGGCCGCGGTCAGTTCGGTGCCTGCGTCGTCGTACCAGCTGTCGGGCAGCTCGTAGCTGGCGGCGCCGGCGGCGTCTTGGTCGAGCACATTGCCGGCCGCCTGGTAGCTGCCGAACAGCTCGGCGGTCACCGCGCCGGAGACCTGGTCCACGCTGATGCGCTGGATCTCCATCGCCCGGTCGAGGGTGCCGCCGGCGACATCCTGCGAGTGGTCGCGCACTTGCGGCAACGTCACCCGCACGATGTCGCCCACCTCCAGGTCGTTTTTCGACGGCAGCAGGCCGAGGCGCAGGCGCAGCGGCGGGCCGGCGAAGCGGTCGCGCAGCGCGTCAAACGTGTTTTTGATCGCCGTATAGGTGTGGCGGCTGCCGTGCAGGCCCCTGAACTTGAGTGTGTGTTTTTTGGCGACCTTATGAATGGCAATGCTGTCGGCATCTACCAGGGTATTGTCACGCACGAAATGGCCGTCGACCTTGGGCGCCTCGTACCAGCTCCAGTGGATGGTGAACACATTGCGCACGTCGGCCAGTTCATAATCGAGGGCGCCCACGCTAGTGACGTCGTCGACACCGATGGTGGCCACGGTGCCGGCATTGGCCAGCACCCCGGTCATGCGCCGGTAGCCCAGCTGGCCGGCGGCATTGACCGGCATAAACGCGCCCAGCAATAAATTAATTTCCTGCTCGATGAATTTCTTGCCGTCGGTCTTGGTCAGGCCGGCGAAACGCAGGATGCGGCCCTTGGTGTGGTCGCCGGGCTGGTACCAGTCGGCGCCGATGTTGAGGAAGTCATCTTGCTCCACAGTGGCCGGGTCTATGCCCAGGTGCCAGTTGCTCGGCAGCGTGCCCCAGCCGAGCATGTCGCCGGTCAGCAGGCTGTAGGCCAGCATCGGGCCGGGCATCTCCAGATAGATATATTCCTCGACCTCGATGCCCTTCTCGTCGTCGGCCTCCGCCGGCACCGTGTGGTCGGCCTCAACGGTGCCGAAGCGCGCGCGCACGCAGCCGGTGAAGCTGGTGGCGGTCTTGCCGGTGGCGCGGACGATTTCGTAGCCGTCCTGGTATTTGATTTTCAGGTAGTAATACTGCGCGCTGCCGTTGCCCTCGCTGAAACTGGCGATATGGTCGCAGGGTTCGAACTTGGACGTATCGTACACCTGCAGCGTGCTCGCGCCCTTGGCAAAATCCGCAGCCAGGCGCGTGCTGTGCGGCACGAAAATATCCTGGCGCATTTCGCGCTGAATATCCCGGCAGCGCACCCGGTACGCGCCCGCATCGTAGGCCAGCGACTCCTCGGCAATCTGCGTCTGCTCCAGCCGAAAATCCGCCCACGCCATGCCGCGGCCACCCTGGTACAGCCGCACGCGCCGGCCCTTGATGCCGCTGCCGCTCTGCAGCTCGTCGCGCAGCACATAGGTCAACTGCCCGGCCACGTCCACCACATCGAACGACAGCGCCCCGATCTCCGCCCGGCCCTGCTCGGGGATCAGGCGCTGGCTGGTAGAGCTGACCTTTTCGATACAGCCCAGAATCGCGTTGGCCGGCAGCCCGGGAATATCCGCGTGGCTCGCCAGGTACAGCGGCAGGTCGTAGCCGATCTCGATCACCAGGCGCAACTCGCGCTGCGGCGCCTGGTTGTAGAGGTCGAAGGTTTCGGTGTTGTTGCGCATCGGTTAACCGACCATTTCCACAGTGGTAAAGCTGAACACATAGCGGCCGTCGTTGGTCCGCTGCTCTTTGAAACTGCCGCGCTTCAACTGCACGTTGCGCGGATCCACCGGCGCAGCTTCGGTGCCATAGGCGTCGAACTGGAAGAACTCACCGGCGATACAGCTGGCATTGAACTCGCGCCACACGGCCAGCTCGGCAGTGGAGAGTTGCAGTTTCACGGTCTGGCACTGGCACTCGCGCTCGATGCGGAACAGCACATCCTCGGTGTAACCGCCGAGCGACTTGTGCTGCTTGCCCTCGGGCTTGTCGCCCGGGCGCTGGTAGTCCTTCAGGCGCACCTCGAGCTTGCCGTCGCCGCCGGTGACCTGGCGCGTCGGGGTGAATTGGATAAACAAGGGGAGACTCCTCGGGAAGGATCAGCTGGCCAGATTCAGAGCCTGACGGCTGTTCTTGTCGATCAGCTCGAAATCCTGCTCGCTGATCAATGTCTTGATCTGCTCGGCCACGGCCTGGCCGTTGTCGGCGTGGATGCTGCCTTGCACATTTAGGTTGAATACCACCCCGGGCTGAGTGGCTTTTTGAGCTTCGTCATTGCTGGCGACGTTGTCGATAGTGGCAGCAGTGGCGCCGGTGGTAGATGGCAAACTGGCGGCAGTGCCGCCGCCAGAAACTCCGCTAGGCGCCTTCAGATCCGACATCATGCCGGCGATTTGAACACCCTGAGCAATCGCCCCGGCAATCATCGGGATGTTCTGCGGGTAACCGATCTCAGAAGCCCTTGCGATGTTTTTAACCAACGATATACCGGTTTCAAATATCGCGACCTCTTTACTCAGTTTCGCCATTTTTTTGCTATGGGTAGCTGCAGCACCCAATATCTGCGCAGCACCGGACACATAAAGACCCAGCTCACTTTTAGTGCCAGCTTGCTGCAGTGCCTGACGTTGCTTCACATGCTTGGCTTCAAGCTGTGTCAGGTCCCGCTCGTACTCATCCCGCGCGATCAACTTGCTCGCATAGGCTTGGTCGAGCAGAGACATCTCCTCGTCCTGCTGTACCTGCAGCTGTTCCTGCTCCGTGAGCCAGGACAGCTTCAGGGTTTCCAGGCGCGAGGTCACGCGCTGGCGCTCGGCATCGGTCAGGCCATCGGGGCCGACACCGCCGTTGTTATCGTCGCCGCCTTCTCCACCCTTGCTATTGTTCTGCGCCTGCAGCTGCGCCAGCGCCTGCTGGTAGCGGTTGTTTTCCCGCGCTGAGTAGTCAGCGCGCAGCTGGTCCATGGTGCTGTAACCGCGCTTGGTCAGCTCCTGCTCCGCAATCTGCAGCGCGGCGATCTGCTGCAGGCGCTGCTCGTGATCGAGTTTCAGCTTGCCGTTTTTATCGGCCAGGAACTGATCCAGTTGCACCAGCTTGGCGGCGCTGGTTTCCTGCACGTTTTTCAGTTCAGTCGCGGCACGATCGCGCTCGGCTTGTTCGCGCGCCAGCGCGGCCTGGAATTCGGCCTTCGCCTGCGCTTGTAGTCCTTCCTTGTTGGGCTTGCCGAGATTGGTCAGCCCACTTTTCGCTTCAGCGATGGACGTATTCAGGCCGTCAATTTGTGCCTGTATCGCCTCCACTTCCGGAGAATGCTTGTCTTTCGCCAGCCGCACACCGAAGCCGCCATCCGAGCCGCTGGTAGTGAGCTTCTTGATCCGCTTTTCAAGCCTCTCAACATCCGATTCATAATCCCGGATTTTGGCATTGATCTCGTTCTGCGCGGTCGCACGCTGCGCCGAACTCAACCGCTCCCAGGACTGCGCCAGCTTGTTAATTTTCGCCCGCAGGGTTTCGGCTTTTTCCTCGGTGGTTGGCTGAGCAGCATTCCAGGCCACCAGCGACGTTAACGCAATGGTGATCACCCCAACCGGCCCGCCGAGGAAGGAAAATGCCGTGCGCAAGCCGGTGGCCGCCACGGCCGCCGTGCGGGTTGCCAAGGTGGTGCGCCCGATCGCCTGCCCCATCGCATTGGTCTGCACCGTCGCCTTGTAGGTGGCGGCCTGCAGCAGCCCCATCTGCGCGATCCGCCCGCCGATGGCCGCGGCGAAGCGCCCCGCCATCACTGCACCCACGGCCGTGAACGTGACTTCCATGCCGGTCGCCAGCGTCTCGCCCTGCTTGGACAACGCGATTACGCGGTTGCTGACGCTCTCGATACTCGGTGCGAGTACTACGGCCAGCTGGTTGGACAAACCACGGCTGGCCTGCTCCATGCGGAACATGGCATCGCCCGCCTGCTGCAGCTTCGCCGAGTCGGTGGAATTCAGTGCTACCCCGGCGTCGCGCGCCTCCTGCTGCAGCTCGCGCAGCTTGGTTGCGTTGTTATCCAGTAGCGGCAGCAACAGACTTGCATCGCTGGCCATCGACTCAAGGAAGAAGATCTTCTCGGAGCGCGTGCCCACCTGCTGCAGCGCTTCGCCAATCTTGAGTAGTTGCTGGTCGGGCGCCAGGCCGACGAACTCGCTGATATCCAGATTCAGCTGCTTGAAAAGGTCGGCAGCTTCGCCGCCGCCTGTGCGGGCAAATTCACCAATCTTTTCCGAGGCATCCTTCATGATGTCGGCGACCTTGTCGCCTTGCACCCCGACAACATTGCCCGCGTACTGCCACTCCTTCATCGCCTGCACAGACACGCCGAACGCGCGCGACAGGTTGCCCATCTCGCGCTCCGCGGCAATCGAGGAGGCCGCGAGTACACCCAACCCGGCCGGGCCGGCCACTGAGACAATCGCCGGAGAGAGGCGCCCCAGGGTGCCGACAAACTTGCCGGTGCTGGTTGAGGCGGTCCGCATAGAGCGACTGAAATCGTCGCTCGCCGTGCTGGCCGTTTTCACCTCGCGGGCAAAGGCCTTGTTGCGCGCCTGTGCCTGCGCCAGCTGCCGCTTGTACTGCTCGGAGCGCAGCTCGAGGTTGGCCACCATGGTGGCCGTGGTTGCTGTTCTTGCCATTGCCTACACCATGGATTTCCAGATCGCGATCTGATCTTTGATCGATTTGGGCTTGGAGATTTTCGGCAGGTAGTTGTCCGCCTTACCCCCATTGACGCCGTGGGTACCGGCGGCGATGTGAGCCAGCTGCCACTGCAGCGCGTCTTGCTGCAGCGGGCGCTCCTGGTGGAACTGATACCAGTCGTCGAGCTCGGTGCTGCTCATACTGCGCAACATGGTGAAGTAGTCCGGCCGGTTGAAGTCCCGCGCCAGCTGCCGGGCAAAGGCGAAGCCCGGGACTACTCTTTTTTTGCCGGATCTTCCTCCGCATCCTCATCGCTCTCCTCAGCCGGCGCCTTCTCGGGCGGCACGTAGAGGCCGGACAGCTTCGCAGCGGGGATATAGAGGTCGTCTACCTGATCTGGCGCTACAGATCGGCACAGCTCTTCGTGCAACTGCTCGAGCGATTCCTCGCGGGCCGGCTTCAGTGCGTAGGCCACTAACAGCAGCCTGTTGCTGACATCCGCCCGGTGCAGCGCCCAAAGCTGACCCAAGTGATCAAACTCCGGCGCCGGCACCTCACCCTCTTTCGGCGGGGGGATACCGTCGGTACTCTTCTCCAGGTACTCGCAGCGGTCGAAGGCGCTGAGTTCGTACAGCGTCAGCTCGGTACCGGCGAAGGGCACGGTTTCCCGCTTCAGCAGCGGGGCTTCGAATAAGCTCATCGGAAATCTCCGGACATAAAAAACCCGCTTTCGCGGGTTCAAAAAACGTTGTGATTTTGGGGTGTTATCCGGTACCGGATCAGGTGCCGGCAGTCACCGTCGGCTTGCCGGAAATCTTGAATTTCACGGTGCGGGTGATCTTGCTGTCCTTCGGCACTGCAGCGCCCCAGCCGGTGATATGGCCGACGAACTCGACCTCTGTGCCTTCCGGGTAGACGATCTTGTAGTAGCCGTTGGCGTCACCGTCGTAGTCGGTGCGCAGGGCGGCTTGGCCGGTGTCGCCTTCTTTCCAGATGAACGTCAGCGA
Source organism: Microbulbifer sp. SAOS-129_SWC (assembly GCF_039696035.1). Classification (GTDB taxonomy): domain Bacteria; phylum Pseudomonadota; class Gammaproteobacteria; order Pseudomonadales; family Cellvibrionaceae; genus Microbulbifer. Next base: position 1,911,493 of record NZ_CP155567.1, on the reverse strand, counting down.
GACTTCGCCGGCGTCGCGCAGGCCCTGCGGATCGAAATCCATATAGCCGCTGGTGCCGTCGATCGGGGTGACGTCGTCAGAGCCGCGGCTCTCTTCGCCGGGGTCGACATCCAGCAGGCCGGCCACTTGGGTGTAGGCGACGCCGTCGTCGCTGCGGTGGAACTGGGTTTTGTAACCTTGAGTCATCGTGATGCCCTCGAGTGATTGTTAAATCGGCTGGCGGTGAGCGGGCTCAGTCCCGGCCGGTGGATTCGGTTTTGGCCGGCGCTGCGGCGGCCGGCTTGGTGTCCGCAGCCTGTTCGGCGCGGGCTTTGCGCAGCTTGGCGCTGGCCGGTGCGGGTACAGCGCGGCCGGTGCCGATCAGCTGGTTGGCCTCGGCCGCTTCGAGCTCGAGCACGTCGCCAATGCAGGCGGTCTCGCCGGCGGCGGCGCAGGGTGCGGTGATACGGATTTTCTGTTTGGCTGGCTTGGCCATGGCGGCGGTCTCCATTAGATCGGGTCGGTCGAATAGGTGGCGGAGTAGACCAGCCGCACTTCGCCGAGCGGCTGCTCCTGGTCGAGCGCGAACTGGGTCTGGCTGAGCAGGAAAAGGTCGCAGGTGCCGCCCAGCTTCTCATCGCCGAGTACACCCTCGACATCGTCGGCGGCCTGGTCGAGCGCAGCGTAGACATCGCCGCGGTTCTTCAACACCACGGAAACGGTCAAATCCAACTGCCGCTCTGTTCCGCCGTACATCTCGTGGGTGACTGGTTCGACGGCAAAGCCGACAACGATGGATGGCAATTTGGCTGCGTCGATCTCGTCGGTGGTCCCCGGCTCTGCCATGTGGTAATCGGTCAGCGTTTCCAGCGCGGCATTGACCGCGTCGCGGATGGCGATGCGCTGTGACATATCAGGTTTCTCCCACAACGCGGCGCACGGTGCCGTCGTCGTCAATCAGGTGGCGCACTTCGTACTCCACACCGTTCAATGTGATCAGCGCGCCCGGCTTGTGCGCACCGACTTCGCTGACCAGCAGGGACAGCTCGATACGCGGCACGCGCACCCGGTCCTCGGCAAATTCGTCCACGCCCTGGTCCTTGATCACGCGGCACTCCACGTCGCCGCTGCCGGCGTTGTAGGTGGCGGACTTGCCCCAGCGCTGGAAGTTGCGCTCGGCGGCTCTCTGGTCCAGGTCCATGGGTGGTCTCGGTTGGTAGTTGCAGTTCGCCAGCCGCGCGGGGCGCGGCCGGCTGTGGCTTAGTTGACGGTGCCGGGCACGCCGGTGAAGCGCACGGCGATGGTGGTGACACCAGCCCCTGCGGCTTCGGCGGCGAAGGCGGCGGCGCCGGTGATATCACCGGTAGCCGGGGTGGCCTGGTTGTCGTCGAAGGCGGCGGCGGACACGTCCCAGGTGAGGTCTTCGCCCTGCGCGATCACCGCGCCGGAGACCTTCGGCACGATGAAAACTTCCTGTGTCTGCACGCTGCCGGATTCGCCATCGACGATATCGCTGAGCGCGACGGCCAGCACTGCGCCCATGACAACCACGTCGCCGGCGGCGATGTCGGAGCCGGTGCTATTGGTGAAGGAGAGCACCTTGCCCTCCTGCTGGTAGTTCTTAGCCATGATCTGTTCTCCCGAACGCATTCAAAAAAGGGTTCAATTAAAAAGGCCGCGCGGTGCGGCCTTTGTGTTGTTACTGCTGCGGATTACTTCAGGGCTGGGGATCAGCTCTTCGGCGTTTTCACCATGCCTTTCGCATCCCACGCCTTGGCCGCGGCGTCCATGCGCACCTTGAACTCGACGCCGTCGATGCTCCAGCCGGCCTGCTGCTCCAGCACCGGCGCCTGCTGGCCGTCGAGGTAGAGCACCTCGATGGTGTCGTGCATCAGCTGGTCGGCCATCAGGTACCACGCATTGTTGCCACTGAGGCGCGCGTCGGAGATCACCTCGGCAATGCCGCGCACGCTGTTGGGCACGGTGTTGTTCTTCTCGGTGGCGCCGACCTCGTACTCGGAGCCCAGTGCCACCTTGGCTGCGCCCTCGTCTGCCACGTCGCAGATCAAAAACTTCGGCCGCAGGTTGAGCACGGCATCGCCGTCTTTCTGCTTGCCCATCTTCACGCGCGCGGCGTCGATGCCGGCGGTAGTGAGGCCGGCAGCGCTGGCGAGGTTATTGTGGCTTGCGTGGAACAGCGCGTTACCGTCGGCCATTTTCGGGTTATTGAGGAGGATGCTGAATACCAGGTCGCCGACGGTGCGGATAGCGGCACGGCCCATCTTCTTGGGGATACGCGTGAACACGCCGAGGTCGTCGTTGATGATGGCCTGGCGGGTGATGCTGAACCGCTTGCCGTAGGTGGCCAGGGCGGCCATCTCGGCGCGCTCACCCATGGTGACGTACTGGAACTCGGCACCTTCGGCGACCTCGGTCAAAGTCGGGAAACTGCCCAGGTCGGTGCGGGTGGAGATCTTGAAGTCGCTGAGGTTGCCGACACCGGTGAACTTCGGGAATACCTCGCCGGCTTCTTCGTAGCCTTTCAGCATCGCCTTGTTGGCGGTGTTGGCGAGCACGCTGGAGAAATCGCTGGAGGTGTGGGTGAAGGCCGCGGCCACCACGGCCATTTTGTCCATGCCGGCGATATTCACACCGCGCGCCTGCACCATCATGCGGGCGATTTCCATCATGGTGTAACCGGCCAGGCCGTTGCCGTCGGCACGCTTCTCGCCGAAGGCGCGCATGGCGATCGCGTTCTCGGCGTCGGCCTTCATGCGCTTGATGCCCTCGCCTTCCTGCACCACGACGCTGTAGCTGTGCACCGGGGTCGGGGTCTGGTTGCCGAGGGCGACCAGCAGTTTGTCCTTGGCCTGAGAGGCATCGCACTGCATATCGTCCAGGCAGGCCTGCATAACGGTGCTGTGGGCGTCGAAGCCTTTGAACACTGCGCGGATGTCGTCTTTGCGCTTTTGCTCATCGGCCTGGAACTTCGCCTGGGCGTCGGCTTCGATCTTGGCTTTCATTTCCGGGGTGATCTCCGGGGAATCGGAACCACCCGTCGCTGCGGGTTTTGTTTTCATGGCTTTCGCCTCCTGAGTTTCGGGTGGGTTGCCTGCAACTGCAGGCGGGAATCGCACATCGCCATCGGCCGGTGCGACGAGTGCGCGCACAGGCTCCGGGGTGTTTTTGAATTGATTGATCAGCTCCCCACTGAAGCTGGCCGCCATTTCGGTGGCTGCGGTGGTGTCGGTGGCGAATCCGGCTTCGACGGCCTCGGCGCCGGTGTACCAGGTTTCGTCGTCCATGATCTGGCTGATCTCGTCCTCGGACAGACCGGTGCGCGAGGCGTAGAGGTTGATCATGGTGGTTTTGACTTTGGCCAGCAGTTCCTTGGCCTTGTCCATCACGCGCTCGTCGCCGCGGGCGATGGTGCTGGGGTTGTGCACCATGTAGTAAGCGTTCTCGGCAATGTGCACGGTGTCGCCGGCTAGAGCGATCACACTGCCCATGCTCGCGGCAATGCCCTCGATCCAGGTCTCCACTTCCGCGCTGTGATCTTTCAGCAGGTTGTAAATGGCAGTGCCGTCGAACACATCGCCGCCTGGGGAATTGAGGTGCAGCTTGATCTTGCTGACGTTGCCGAGCGCTTTCAGGTCGCGGGCGAAGTCCTTGGCGGTTACACCCCAGTAGCCGATGTAGTCGTAGACATAGATCTCGGCCTCGTTGTTGGCCGCGGCGGTGATGCTGTACCAGCTTTTGTTGTTGCCCTTGCGCATAACTGTCTCCTAATTGGATTCGGTTTGTTGAGGTGCCGGCGCTGCGGGCCGCTTGGCCGGGGCCGTGATATCCAGGCTCGCGAGGCGGCGCTGCCACGAGGCGATCTGCTGGATGATGTCTTCGGGATTCTTGCCGCGGCGGCGGATGGTCTGCTGCGGGCTGGCGACCAGGTTTTCCATCAGGGTTTCGTCGGAATTGGCTTCGCGGCCCGGGTCGATCCAGGGCATCACCGGCGTGATGAAATCCAGATTCAGCAGCGTGCTCGGGTCCACGTCGCTCGGCACCTTGAGCACACCGGCCAATACCGCCATCTGCACCCAGCGGCGCACCACCGGTTCGACAACCTCCTCGCAGAACTCCAGGCTCAGCGCTTCGTAGTTTGCCCACTGTTCCACCAGCTCCTGGCGCTGGGCGCTGTAGGTGCCGTTGTAGTTTTTACTGATGCTGCTGAAGCTGGCCATGGTGCCGGCGGCGGCCATGCGGTGCATGGTTTCCAGGAACGGGGTGAGCAGGCCGGAGGGGCGGTTGCTCTGGATGGTGCCGACGGTTTCACCGGGTTTCAGGTCGTCGTAGATGGCACCGGCGCGGATATCCAGCATCCGCCGGCCGTCTGCGTCGTAGCTCTCGTCTGCGTCGTAGGCGTCGGGGCTGCCCTTCTGGATAAAGCCGACCATGGCCGAGGCGATCTTGGCGGCGACGCGTTCGTTTTCCTCGTAGTCCTTGATGTCGTTCAGGCGGTTCATGACCGCGGCGAAGATCGAGACACCGCGGGTCTGGTGCAGGCGGCGCACGAACTTCAGGTGTTCGATATTGGCGGCGTCGTGACGGCGGCGGCGCATGCGCCAATTCAGCGACGCGCCCGGGTGCTCGTCGTACAGCCAGTAGCCGCGCGCTTCGCCCCAAGCCGATTTCTCAACACCCTGCACGATGCGCTGGCCGGGATCGTTGTAATCCACCGGCAGGAAGTCGGGCTCGAAGCACTCGATGCTGTAGGGCACTTCGGTACCGTGGTTCAGCCCCGGCACCTTGCCCTCCAGGTGGCGCAGCAGCGTTTCGCCGTCGCGCAACCAGGTGTTGCACAGCAGCCGCTGGGTTTTGGCCCAGCTGAATTGGCGCGTGCACTCGGGGCGGCGGCCCCATTCCTTGAATGCGGTGTTCATCTGGCTGGCGAAGCCGTCGTGGATCTCGCCGGCCCAGGTCTTGGGCTGGAACTCGACCGCAATACCGCGCGGGCCTACGACGTTGTTCACCAGGGTGGTGAGGATGCCGAACGCGAAATCGTGGTTCTGCTCCAGGTGCCGGGCCATACCGCGGAGCGCTTCGACATCGCCCTCCACCACCAGGTCGCCGCTGCGGTTGTCACCGGGGTTCTTGCGTAGCCGGCTGGGCTTGGTGGCTTCGTATCCGGCGACCACGTGCAGCGCGCGGCGCGCCTGCAGGCGGCGCAGCCCGGCGACCGGCGAGAAGTAGCCGATGATCGAGTCCAGTGGATTCATGAGTAAAAGTCCGCGTAGGCCGGGCCGCGGCGCTTGCGCCCGGCGGCCTTGGCCTGTTCCTGTTGTGCGCGCCGCTCCCATTCCTGCCGGCCGGCGCGGATCTCCTGCAGGTTTTCTGCGGTGAAGGTGCGTCCGTTGATGGTGGTGCTCTTGCCGGCGAGCACGTCGATCTCGGCCTGGAGATACAGGTCGACCATTTCTTGCGCGGTTTGGGCCATATCAGTTATCCAGCAGTGAGCCGACCGGCTGCGCCGGGCGCCGCGGTTGCGCGGGCACCGGTGCTGGTTGCTCCGGTTCTGGCTTGGGTTGTTCGGTAAATAGGGTGCGCTGGCCGAGACGGGCTTCGATCTCGGACCATTTTTTGTCGGTGAATTTGTGCATGCCTTTGGCGTGCGCGGCGTGCAGTGCGTAGACCTCGGTGTCCAGGCCTTCGTTGGGTTTGCCCGGGCGCTTGTGCCAGAGCAGTTTGCCGCGGTGCTTTTTGCTGGGTGCCTTCACCTCGGCGGTGACCTGCTCCCAGTAGTCCTGGCGTACATTGGCGCAGCTGTGCATGTAGGCGCTGCTGCCGAGCAGGCGCTTGGCGATCAGGTCTTTCGCCTTGTGGGTGCCGACCAGGTAGACGCGGACCCCGAAACGGTCGGCCTTGCTGCGCCGCTTCGGGTTGGCGAAATCCACCTGCCGCGGCTGGGTGAAAATCTCTTTGGTGCCCAGGTCGTTGCTATCGCCCTTGATCGCCATGACCAGGGCGCCGCGGTATTTCTTGCTGCGGGTGCGCACCCAGTGGTAGACGGCATTACTGGTGCCGCCATCGGAGGAGTCGATACTCACCGCCGCTGCGCGGATCTCGCCGAAGCGTTCGTGTTCGAAACTCTGGAATACCAGCTTGTCGAGTGCGTCCCAGCAGGCGTCTTTCTTGTCGGCCGGGTCGCCGTCGATCTCGCCCCAGAACAGTTGCCAGCTTTCTTCGTTGCGGCCGAAGGCGCGGATCGTGATTGCCAGGCGATCGTGCTGGACGTCGATGCCAACCGTTACCAGCAGGCCGCCGGCCGGGCAGTACAGTTCCGGGTAATCCTCGGCGGCTTCGCGCAGTTTTTCGTGGTCCAGCAGCTGGTTGGCCGCGTACTGGTACGGGCGGCCAAGCTTATTGTTCTGGAAGACGATGCGCGCGGACTCGTCGCCGGCGGCGGCTTCGTGTTCGGCTTCCAGGAAGTCCCGCACCACGTCGGCGAGGCTGGTGCCCGGAATGCAGACGTAGAGTTCGGATAGCTCGTAGAAGGTTTCGATGGGTTCGATCTCGTCCCATTCGAAGCCGTCTCCGCATTGTGTTTTGACCCAGCCGGCGAACTCGTCGCCGCTGTCGCGCGCCGCCTTGCAGGTTTCCACGATGTTGGCCTGGCGTCGGTAGTCGTCCCAGCTGCTGCCGCAGTGGGGGCAGCAGTAGACGGCCGTGTCTGGCTGGTGCAGGCCGAATACCGGGTGCGCGGTACCGCCCTCTTTCGTCAGCCAGCTGACGTTCTCCCAGTCGAGCACATGGGAGTCGCCGCAGTCGTGGCAGGTCACCGGCAGTACGCGCATGGTGCCGAGCTTTACGTAGTGCTCCACCTGGGAGAGCTCGGCCACCGCCGGTGTGCCGCCGATCACCAGCTTCTTGTTCGGCATCCGCTTCAGGCGTTCGCGCAGGTGGCGGATTGAGTCGCCCTGGTCGCCGACGTCTTTGTTGGTATCGTCCGGCTCTTCCACGTAGCCGCGCGTGGCGGTGGTGGATTTCACGTTGGAGACGGAGTTCGACCCGACGGTGCGCACCTCGCCACCGGGGAATTTCTTGCGCGTGGCGCGGCTGCCGGCTTTGCGGCTGGTGGTGACGTCGATCACCTTGCCCACCTTGGGTGAGCTCTCGATCATAGGGACGAATTTCTCGTCCATGAACAGCCTGCCCTTCTCGTCCTTCGGGAAGAGCATCAGGATCCGCGCCGGATCGGTGACTGCGCGTTTGCTGATGTCAGCGGCCAGCAGCACGGTCCAACCGATCTGCGCGCCTTTCTGCAGCACCACCATCCAACTCGCGTGGCTGTCCAGGGCGTGCATGACGCCCCAGAAGTACGGCACGTTCTCCACACGGTAGTAGCCGGGCTTGGCACTGTCTTCCGCGGGCAGCCGGATGTTCTCCGGTACCCACTCGATCAGCGGGACGTTAGGTTTCGGGATCCAGGCTTCCCGGGTCTCCCGCACCAGTTGCTGCAGGTTCGAACTCGTAACTGCCAATAGCTCGCAGGGCAGCTTCAATGTCGGGCTGCAGTGGCTCCCTGTCGACGGTAATTGCATGGCGGCTTTCTATCGCGGTGATGATGTTGTCCACCGCTCCGGTAAATTCGCTCTTGCCGATGGTGGACCACTCGGCCAGTACCTTGCGCACGCTGTCGATATCGAGAATCAGCCGGTCTTGTCGGTAGAGCTCGCGCATTTTCAGTTGCGCATTGGCTTCGGATTCCAGTGCCTGGGCCATATCCCGGCGGTTACGCGCCTCGGTGGCCAGGCGGCCGGCGGCCTCGGTGCGCAGCCGCTCGCAGTAGGCCTGCAGCCAAGCACCGTAACTGGCGCCCTGCTCCAGCACCCCGGCCTGCACATGCTTCGCGATCGCCGGCTGGCTGGCACCAACCAGGCGGGCGAACCCCGACTGCGTCGCCGTATCAGTAAGATCAACGACCTCAGCCAAGGTATAACCCCCTAGAAAATTCCAGACATCTGTTAAAAAAACGGGGTCCGAATTCCCCGTATGCACGGGTTTCCAGGAGGACCCAACCGCCACGGTCACGCCGCCTAGAACGACGTCGATAGCGCATGGACCATCGCCTTGTGCAGCTCGGGGACCAGGTGTCGGTCGGCGACCCCTTGTGCGATCTTGTAGAACGGGAAACGCTTGCGATAGTTCGGCACTTTGCTCACGAAGATAAGGATCGGCCGCACTGAGCGCCGGCGCTTGTAACCAACGCGCTGCCAAATTCCCCACGTCCCTTCAATCTTGCCGAGAAAATATCCCTTGGTGGCTCCGCGCTTGGCACGACTACGCCGGCTGTTGGTGGCGTTCTGCTTGTCATCCAAGTTGGCTTTCACCTGCGATAAGATCCGCATATAAGTGGCGGCAGTGATATTGCCATGCTTGTTGAGCTTGGCCGCCTCGCCCGGCACTACATACATATTCGATGGCAGCCGCTCCCCTCTGTACCAAAGGTGCGCATATCGAATAGCCCGCTCGAATCTCTTCTCATTTCGCTTCCCGCCAAATACCGCAGGCGCCAAGTATTTCTCTGGAGGCGTGCCTTTGGACGCCTCGTCGCGTATATACACCTGCGCATTGCCCTTGCGCTTGTCTGCCTTATTCACCAGCACAGCGTTCCTAGTCAACCGCGTAGGGCTATCGAATACGCGACCAATAGCGGCATGCTCTTCACCACGGATCCGGAACGCAACGCTGTTCAGCGCTCGCGCACCAGCATAGGGGAGCTGGCGTTGTATCTCGGCAGACGCTTTGTCAAACGCCGAGCCATCAAATGTAATGTTGAGCCAGTCGCTTTTCATTCGACCTGATTACCTTGCTCCTGCTGCCGCTCCTGCAGCTTCAGGCGCTTGTGGTTGTAGTACCAGTTCATCAGGAACGATCCCACCGCCACCATCGCGCAAATGAAGCCGATGGGGTTGTCCACCCACAGGCTGTAAACGCTGCCGATGACTCCGGTGGTTACGGTGGTTGGATGGGTCAATTGCTGGGCCACCTCTGCCAGATTCTGCTTGTGGTCGCTCACTTGATGCGGTCCGTCTGTGTGCCCTGCTTCTTGTCGAATGAACGCATCGCTCCAACACCCAGCATTGCAGTAATCATCGAAAACAGCGCGCCAGTCTCAAGCACGGGGGGCGTTTCCATACCAACAGGCACCCACCCCAACGCCTGGGCCACACGCCAAAACCAACAGAGCAACGGATACACAACAAATTGATAGGCCAGGGCTGAACCACCAACCCAGCCGATGAATGGCCGCCAGCCGGCGACAAATACAGACTTGTGCTGCGCTTCAGCTTTATTGACCTCAACCTGGCCGAGCATCAGCTTCACGTGAGCATCGAGTCGAGCCAGGTCACCCTGTTGGTGTAGCTCTTCGAGCTTGCGGACCTCTTCCGCCCGCTTTATCGGATCCGGCCAGATACGCTCTATGGCTGCCTTACCAATGTTCAGCAGCGAGTCGAGTGGAGTGAAGTCCATCAGCGCCCCTCCCGCATCATCTCCGCCAAACGCTCAGCACGCGCACCCACCTGCCGCGCCCACTTGCTATCCAACATCTGTGCCGCAGCCTCCGCCCAATCACAAACCTCAAGGGCAGCAAGCATCTTGCGGAAGCCAAGGAAGCGGCCCAAGCCCAAATTGAACACCATATTCGCGATCACGCGCTGGCGCACACCACTGAGCCGGTGAAAGGTCGGGATCGTTTCACAATCGGCAAGAGTCCGCCGAATGTCATTGGCCAAAAGGTAGCGCGCCTCATCCTCGGTAATGCCAACGTCATCAAGATTGCGGCCCACGCCGATGCTCAACTTTTCCGCCGTGCAACGGTATGGGCGCAGGCGCAGGTCTTCGTCCCGCTCAAGTTCTTGAGCCAGCAACTCGGTGTCCATGTGACCTCCGCCAGAATTTTTCCTCCCGAGTTTCCAGCACCCCAAAAAGCAACGGCGCCCGGAGGCGCCGCTGGAAGCTTTGGAGCAAGGAAGTGAGAGGGTCAGAAACGAAAAAACCCGGCTGGGGGGAGCCGGGCTTTTTCTTTATCCAGCTATTGCTAGAGTGCCTGAATTTCACCACCTCTTTCTCACGCCGTCAACACTTTTTATGAAACTTTTGGGAGTGCGCCGCGAAAAACTTCCGCATTAAACAAAACGTGAATGCCATCGATACGCCGATACAGCGTCTGCATTGAGATCCCCAGCTTTTTCGCCGCCTGGTCATGCGTTAAATACGGCGGCAGATAAAACAACCGCACGGTATCACCAAGGTCCTGCGGCAGCGCCAGAACAAACTGCTCCACCTCTCGCACATCCGAATCGATCGGCACCACCTCACCGCCACCACCAGAAACAAACACGCCCCCGTTCGCCTGAAGGCGCCCCAGGAGGCTGCCGCCGCCAGGCCCACCTTCCAAAGCTGCTGCCCATTTCTGAAACCGCAAATGCACTCGTTCAATCATCACATCCCCCTCTAGATTTACCCTGAATACCTAACCCGTATATCCCCGTACACCACCCGTACATCAAAAAAAACAGGTATACGGCTCTACAGCCCGCATGGTTACTACGCTTTTCAATCAACCCGTATACCCGTAGGGCAATTCAACGTGTCTCGCGCGAGAAAAAAAATAATCAACCCCGCCAGCTGGCGAACCCTCACCCGCAACACACGCGCGCGCACGCGCGGTGCAGGCATACAGGTATACGGGAACCGCACTAACCCCAGCAACCACGCGGCCTGCAAAGCCGTATACTGTATATCCATCATGTACGGGAGCTATACGGGCATATACGGGAATCATGCGTCCACCTCATGGAATGCACCGATCGCATCGCGGAAGGCCTTCACGCATTCGCTCAACCACTCTTTCTGCGTCTTGTCCGCCGGCCGCTCATGCAGCAGGAAGAAAGTCCCCTGCACATCCTTTTTGATGCCCTTACCATAACCGCCCGGGCTGTCGTACTCCAACCGGTTCCTCTTCACCACCCGCGCTGCCAAACACTCCGAGAAGCGGTTCTTGTCCATCTGGTGAAAGCCACCGTCCCGGCACCATTTCCGGTAGGCCTGGTACAGGTCTCCGGTGAGACACGTGTGATATGGAGCATCGAGCTCACCACTCGACCACTCCCGGTAAAAAACCTCCCAACTGGGCAACCCGAAGCTGATCAGCCGCTCCTTCGCCTCGGTCATTGGCGGCTCAGTGTGACTATGGAAGTCCCCCAAGTCCTGATCCAGCAGCCAGCCATAGAAGGCCGCCGGGCCGCCGTTAACCAACTCGTGGTCCACGCCCTTCTTCAGCTCACCCGGCAATTTTTTCTTGGGCCACACCACCAGGAACCGCCGATCCCGCGGCTCCACAGGAAATGGCAGCAGCTCATTAGAGAGGAACACACTATTCATATAGTTCGCCTCCTCCCAACCACTGACGAATTTTTTCTCGATGCGTGTCGTCGCCCCAGTGATCATCTGCTTAATGTTGCCCATCTGGGAATACTTCTTGTCGCGCGAGAAAATCTCCTCAAACACACCCCACAGCAGGCTCGACTTCCAGTCGGTGTAGGAGCTCTCGATCTGGTGCTGCCCCAGGGTCGCGCTGTACTCCCCATACACCTCGCGCATAACCCGGTCGAAAAACAGGCTTTTACCGGCTCCCTGCATATCGGAGTGCATCAGCAGGCCCGAATCCAACTTCGACCCCACATGCTGCAGCGGATACGCCAGCCACTTCACCATCCAGGACCACACCTCTTCATCACAGTTACACAGGTGCCACAGCATCGCTCGAATATTCCGGCAGGCATCGAGATCGCGCACCGGGTTCAGCGGCAACCGCTGATAGGTATTGATATGCGTCTTCGGATCCGCCTGGCGCGTAGGGTCAAAAACCACATTCTTTTTCGGCACCATCTTCCGGTCCGGATGCCGGTACCAGATATCGTAGGCATCCGGGAAGATGTGCTTGATCACCTTCAGCGGGCTGCGCTCCCAGTGCTTGCGGTCCCACACCTCTTCCGTGCCCTCCAGCAAGGTGAACCGCCGCAGCATCTCACCCACTCCCCCCGCCCCCTTCTGGGCGGCCTGGCGCGCCGCGATAAACTGGCGCACATCCTGCTCCAGCACCTTGCGCTTCTCGCCAGTGGCCATGAACTGCTTGTGCACTTCCGAGCCCACTTCTGCCCGAAACGCCGTCGACTTCATCTCCTTGTGCAGATGCTCGTCCCACACCTTGGTAGTGCCGGAAATCAGCGCAAAGCGCTTAAGTGCGTCCTCGAGCGTAATTTCGCGCGCCTCAGCAGTGACAGAGGGTGCGGGAGATTCGGGCGGTGGCGGATCCGCAGCTTCCGCCGCGGGCACCTCGTTAGATGGGGAACGGGGGAAGAAGGAAACGTTCGCCATAAACGCATCGAGCTGCCGGCGCACTTCCCCCAGGCCGTGCGCCACATGCACATCATTGAAATCGATTCCGCTTTTCTTGTTCACGCGGCTTCCTCGAGCTCTTCATTCAGCGACGGAATAATCACAGAACCGCCGACCACCTTCGCCGCCGCCGTCGCCTTCTCAACCCCGTCGTTCACCTTCAGGTGCGCATCGTCATCCGCCGCGAACACCATGTGCTGATCCGGGTAACGCTCGCGCAGCTGCAGCGCCACGCTCATCAGGTTGCCACAGTCAAAGCACACCACCACCGGGCAGTCGTACGCCTCGCCGATGCTCGTCGCCTCGCGGATGGTGGCACCGGTGGAATAGCCCTCCACCAGGATGAGTGGCTTGTTTGGGTCCGGCTCGCCAATCCAGTAGAAGAGCCCCGACTTGCGGCCATGCCGGATAAACGCCTTGCTCTTCTCCGACAGCACCTGCAAATTCCAGATCTTGCCGTCGATATCCATCAGCGGCACCGCCGCATGGCCCTTCTTGAAAAACTGGATTTTGGTGCCCTGCGCCTCGCGCTCTTCTTTGGGCACATCGAAAATCGGCTTGATCTCCGCCCAGTCCGTCAGCACCTCCACCTGGTCGCCGCGCTCCACCAGCAGAAGTGGTCCGGAGAAGAAGCGCAGGCCGTACGACTTCACCTTCTTGCGGCCCAGGTACGGGCTGCGCCCCATCGGCTTCAGCTCCGCCCAGATCGACTGCGCCAGCAATGCGATACGCTCGAACCAGGCCGCCTCTTCCGCAGCCTCCCGCTCAGCATCGATCTTACGCTGGCGTTCGCGCTCCGCGCGCTCCCGCGCCTGCTGCTGCTTTTCCGCCTCGGACAGCTCGCGGCGCTCGAACTCGAACCCATGCTCCTTCGCCAGCGCGAACAGTGTACCGATGCCAATACCGCCGCCGGAGTGCTTGAAGCTCTTCCAGCTCGCCTTCGCCGAATCCGCGTTGTAGTTGCCCGCCTGCTCGCTCCAGTAATCCCAGGCATCGAACCCCTCGTCGCCAAACTCCGACTTGATCGCCATGCCCACCTTGATCCAGATCTCGCGCTCATCGGCCCGATCGAGAAAGGTCAACGCCCGGCGCACATCGTCCAGCGTACATTGCTCATACATGGTGAAATCCCCCTAAGACTCAAGCGCACGATAGCGTGTTGAAAAGGCCGTCTCTCCGGCTGTCACACCACTGTGCAGGTGTCGCGCAGCCTTGTATGCTGAAAGTCCCTCAACCGTCAGTCATACAAGGAAAAGTCATGTCATTTCTCGACAACCAGACCATCGAACTTTCTTGCCCCCAGTGCAGCCGAAAGCACCCGAAGCGAGTCTCCTGGCTCAACAGTAACCAATACCTCAACTGCCCCTGCGGCACTCGCACCAAGATCGACGCAACGCAGTTCCGGCGCGAAGCTGCCAAAGTCGACAAGGCCATCGGCGATTTCAAGCGGAGCCTCAACAAGACCTTCAAGATTTGACAAATCGGCAGTGATTCCCTGCAGGCAGTTGAGGAGTGGTTGTGCATCTGCCTGCAGTGTTATCGTCGCGGACTGAGACATTCCGTTCTCCTTCGTAAAATTGGTTTTATTCAATAGAAGCTCAGGCCCCGTGAACCGGCGTATCGTCCTGGAAGAAAATGGCTGGCTGTAACTCGCCCACCAACGCATCCAAGGACTCCCGCACCTCGCACAGCCGCGCAAACAGCGCCGCGCCCTCACCGTCTTTGGAGGAAGACAGGGCCGCGGTTGCGGCCCCGAGGTGTGCCTGGGCTTTGGTGATATTGCCCAGGAAGGCCGCCGCTCTTTCCGGGTTCAGCGGCACCGGCTGCGCAATCGCACTGCCATCGGCCAGCATCGCGCCGCGTCCAGAGGCCAGCCAAACCGCACTCACACCCAGGTAATCCGCAATCTGCACGAGGAACTTCGACCCCTGTGCCTTGCCCGCCTCCAGGTCGCTGTAGGACGGCTGCGCCATACCCACGGCATCCGCCACTTCCGCCTGCGTCTTGTCCGCCGCGCGGCGCGCGGTGAGGAGTCTATCTTTCAGCTCGATCATTCCCTTCCTCCTGGATAAATCCCCATACATCCGGGCGGATTACCCGCCCCGGCGGCAGCCGGCAGAATGGCCGCCATAACGACAAAGGGGATTTGCAATGGTTATTGTTGTACTGCTCTCGCCGACCAACCCACGGCCGGTCAGCTTGCCTGTTTCTCTTCTGGAAGCTCTTCGTACCGCTCCGGGTACAAGGCCTCGAGCTCCGAAATCACCCCATCGGAAGCTCGAGCAAGACGCTCAGCCAATTTCCGACCCACAGACCCGCGGGCAACTGCAATTTGCTTGAAGTTGGCGAAGTTGGTACCGGCGCTCTTAGCCAACGCCTCTACTTCTTCCTTGGAATGTGAGTAATAGAACTGTCTCGGTGTCATGGTTCGTTATCCTCCTGAGCCCGAAACAATAGTGAATTGCTGATTTTCAGTCAACAGTATTTTGCTGATTCTCGATAGCTAATTACTAACGGTATGATTCGCAAATGGATATAAAAGACATTCGCCGCGCGAACATCAACCTATTGGCCGACATGTACGGTAGGACGGATATTTCCGAAAAGTTGGGATACCCGGACAACAACTACATCAATCAGCTGTGTTCGGGACATGGGAGCTTTGGAAGTCGGACCGCCAGAAAGATCGAGGAAGCTCTACAGCTTCCGCGCGGATGGATGGATTACCCACAAACGAACAGGGCTCCCGGCATTGGTGAAAAAGCAACCGAATATAATTCCGGCGCAAGCCAAAATCCCCGAATTACCGGCCGCATTCCGTTGCTGAGTTGGGACACCGTTGGTACATACTGTGGGGCGATGGAGAAATTTGAGCCCAAGGAGGCGCTAGACTGGCTTATATGTCCAGTTTCACACAGCAACAAGGCATTTGCTCTCACGGTATCAGGAGACTCAATGGTAAGCCCCTATCCAGGCCACAAGAGCTACCCACCTGGCACTATCATTTACGTGGACCCAGAGAAGAAGCCCACTTCAGACTGCAGGGTTGTCGCCACAGTCGATGGGACAGCCACATTCAAAACTTTAGCCAAAGACTTAGGACAGACCTTCCTGCGCTCGATCAACCACAACTACCCAACAGCTGATATTTCAAATCTCGATACATGCATCTGCGGCGTTGTAATTGGGGCCTTTCATCCAGAATAGCTAAAAAAAAAGCCCGCAGTGGCGGGCTTTCTACTAAGCAGCGAAGGCCTCAATCGGCACCGCCTATGCAGCCCATAACCTTGTTGGCCACACCTTCCATCACGTGATATGCATCTACCGGGCCAGCGCCTCTCCAGGCTCCCACTGGGCCGAACCCGCTATTAGCGGCACCACCGGTATCAAGCTGAGCATGCTGAACATCCGAGAATTTAAGCCGCACAACTCCCTCACCAAGCTCCACCAACAACTTGAACTCCACTGCGTTGCCAATTGGTACACCAAGCAGAGTTGTCGTGTATGTCTCCCGCCCCTGGGCGACAACTTCTTTTTCGTCCGAATACTTTAACACCTGTCCGCCCGCCGACTCAGTAGAGTTGTTGACCTGATAGTAATTCCCAGTGAAGGCGCCCACAAAAGAGCTACTGGAATCACTCAAGGTAACGGCCCGGTTGTTCACATACTCTGCAACACACCGCGCGGGCGAACGGTGCACCTCTATCGGCTCCTCAAATCGAACCGTATCAATGAACTGCTGGTTATATGCCGCCGGGGGAGTCAGCGTCACATTATCTGGAATGGCAGGATCGGGCGCATTCATGCTTGCGCACCCAGCAAAAGCCAATATTGCAACCCCCAAAGTGACAAGTCGGATCATTTCTATTATCCCTTTTGTGATGATTGTCACATAGAGAATAACAGCGCTCTGCAAGCACGAAAATACTAATCTGCACGAATAAATCAGTTCAAAAAACAACCAAATAGTAAAAATCAGTATTTTACTGTTGACAAGTAAATCAGCGTTTTACTAATGTACGCCCAACAACCAATAACCAGGGCGACCAAATGCACACCGCCACCAACTTCAGACCACTGGCCCCACGCCAGGCCGAGGCCCTCGCGCACCGCGCCCGGGGCCTCAGCAACGCCGAGACGGCCGCTGCCATGGCCTGCTCCGTGGCCAATGTCACCAACCTGCTGGCCGAGTGCTTCTTTAAATTGCACGCCCGTAACAGTACCGACGCCGTCGCCAAGGCCATCAAGTTCGGCCTGATTCAGTTCTGCCTGCTGGTCACCCTGCTCGGCAGCATCAGCCCAGACGCCCTCACCCCGGCGCGCAGCCGCATCCCGCGCCGGCCCGCAAAGGAAATCCGCATCCGCCCCAACCGGGAGTACCAGGTATGACCGTCTACGTGCACCCCACCGTCACCACCGCGCAGGTCCTGCGCGAGATCGAACGCCGCACCGGCCGCCTCGCCGTGGTCACCCACAGCGGCCGCCGCCTGCGCCTGGCAGAGCCCAAGCGCAAGCCACACAACCCCGGCCCCGATGACTGGCCGCCCTTCGGAGGACACGCCGCATGAGCATGAACGCCGTCACCCTCACCCAGTACCAGCGCAGCATCCTCGCCCTGCTGAAGCTCGAGCGCGGTAACACCGGCGCCAGCGAGATCGCCGCCCTGGTCCTGCTCAGCGCCTGGAACAGCTACGACTTCGCCGTACCGGTGGCCGACCTGTGCCGACTGGACAGCGACAACTTCCACCACGCCATGAACACGATCGAGCTGCGCTACCACGGCGCCGAACCGCATCGCCTGGTGCCGAACGGCAATGAGGAATTCGAAGCGCTGTGCCAGCGCTGGGCGCATCTGAAAACGAACGAACGGACGGAGGCAGCAGCGTGACCGACGGACACCAACCGACAGGGCCACAACCCATAAACCCGCCCAAGACCAAGGGCAGGCCCTCACCCGACTACAGCGCACCCGCCTTCCTAGAGGCCGGCGCCCAGCACATGCGCGACCGCGCCAGCCTGCGAGACGCCCCCGATGGCGAGCGCTCCATGGCCAAGACCGTGGCCGCCTTCAACGCCCTCTACGGCAAAGACCTCACCGAGGAAGAAGGCTGGATGTTCATGGTGCTGCTCAAGCAGGCCCGCGCCAGCCAGGGCAAGTTCGTCGCCGACGACTACGAAGACGGCGCCGCCTACTTCGGCCTCGCCGGGGAAGCCGCCGCAGGGGCACGGGGATAACCGTGAACGAATTCACGCAGCTGCTGGAGCTGGTCCAAGACCTCACCAACAAGGTCGCCGCCCAGCAGCTGCAGATTAACAACCTGCGCGAACAAGTCGCCGAGCTCACCGAGCAGCAGTACGGCCACGCCGAACCACCACCAGCAGAGGACCAGGCCCAATGAGCGAGACCAAACTCACCCTCACCCAGGCCGCCCGACATCTGGGCATCGGCAAAAATACCCTGCTCGCCCGGCTGCGCACCGCCGGCTGGCTGCACAGCACCGGCGCCATGCGCAACGCGCCCACCAAGGCCGCCACCGAGCAGGGCCTGCTGCACCCCAAGCTCACCGCCTACCACCGCGGCCCAGTCTGCATCCAGCACCCCACCTCCCTGGTCACCGCCAAGGGCCTGGTGTGGATGCAGGACTTGCTGGACCGTGAAGCCGCAGGCACGGCCAGCGCCAGCTGAACACTCACAACAACAACGGATGGGACCAGAAACATGAAATCATTTCCGATCACCAAAGAAATGCGCGCAGACATCGCACAGCGGCTAACCGCCAAGGCTGTCGCCGCAGAGGTCGATGCCATCGACAAAGATGCCAAACGCATCAACAAGGAATTCTGGAAGCAGTACGAGCAGAAGCTCCGTGCCGCCTCAGGTATACCCGCCACAAAATGGGCCAACCTGATCCAGATCGGTATGGCGACAAGAACCATTCAGGAGTCACCGCGCAAGCAAGGTAAAGATCGCCCACAAACGATCTTCCTGATCCCCATGCACCGCCAACAGTCCGAGACACTCCACGAGCAGATCACCAGTCAGGTAAAGGCCAAACTGTTCAACTGGGTGATGCAGAAATACGACCACAATCTGCGCCTGAAGCTCACCGCCGACAAAGCCCTTCCGGGCATGACCGGCAGCGATATGGTCGACGACCCGGCGCTAATAGCCGACATTGAAGCACTTCAGATCCGCATCAAAAACTTGCTTGGCGCCATCGATACTTTCTACTCCCAGACGTGGACAGTTCTGCACTCTTGCCGCACCGCCAAGCAAATGCGGGAGCTGTTCCCCGAAGGGGCAAAGCTATTGCCCGAACCACCAGCAACGAACACTAACCTGGCACCCACTGAGCTCGCGGCCTCCGTGACCGAGATGCTGCGCAAGGGCGTGCCGCCAATAGAGCCCGCAAAGGCCGCTTAATTTCATTCGCGTCATAGGCGCACTAACCAAACAACCAGGTCCGCCGGTATGGGGCCGAACATTAACCCGGAGCCACCAATGCAAAACCTCAACATAAAAATCCCCGGCAAAACCATCAGCATCGACACCAACGGCGGCGACATCACTGTCGCCCTTGATGCCGACCAACTGCCCACCGCCGCCAATGGCGAACTGGAGTGGAGCGACACCCTGCTGGAAGGCGAGACCGTCACCCACGAGGAAGCCGAGAAAGCGGTAGCCAAACTCGGCAACGGCTGGCGCCTGCCCACCGTCGACGAGCTCGCAACCCTGGTCGATCGCAGCCGCCACGAGCCGGCCATCGACACCGAAAAATTCCCCGACACCCGCAGCCGCGCCTACTGGACCAGCACGCCGTGTGCCTGGAATGACGCTGCTGTTTGGGTGGTCGGTTTCGGCTACGGCGGTGTCGACTACTACCGCCGCAGCGACTACGCCTGTGTTCGCGCGGTTCGCGCCGGTCAGTAGTTTTTGATTTTTGCAGCGCAGCTGCCCCGAATTTTCCCGCGCCCTGGGCGCATCAGTCAGAAGTAACCGTCTCGGGCTGCCGGTAAGGGGCCCATTTTTAACCGGAGGAAACCATGGAAGTGCAAACGCCCAACACCGAAACCAACACCGAAGCCGCGAGCACAGAGCTCGAATGGAGCGAAACGCTGCTCGACGGCGAAGACGTTACCTATGAAGCCGCCGAGCAGGCCATCGCCGAACTCGGCGAGGGCTGGCGCATGCCGACCCGCAAGGAACTGGAATCGCTGATAGACACCAGCCGCTACAACCCGGCCATCGACACCGAAAAATTCCCCGACACCAAGAGCGACTGGTACTGGACCAGTACGCCCTGCGCCTGGAATGACGCTGCTGTTTGGGTGGTCGATTTCAGCTACGGCTATGTCACCGACGACCGCCGCTACGACAGCGCCTGTGTTCGCGCGGTTCGCGCCGGTCAGTAATTTTTGATTTTTGATTGAATGCCATGACGACTCGCCAACTGCCAGAAATCGCCAAGAAAGCCGAACGCCTGCTCATCGATATCGAGCAGGCCGTTCGCGGCTTCCCGCGCTACCACAAGTACACGCTCGGCACCGACCTGCGCAACCAGGCCATGGCCGTGTTGCGCCTGTGCCACCGCGCCTGGCGGGACCGCAGTCGTCAACCGCACTGGGTTTCCGAACTGACCTGGGCTATCGATGAGCTGAAGTTGAGCCTGCAGCTGGGCAGCCAGCTGCGCGCCTTCCGCAGCTTCAGGCAGTTCGAATCGCTGATCCGCCTCGCCGAAGAAGTCGGCCGCTGCGCCGGCGGCTGGAGGCGTCAACTTCACCGCAAGAGCCAGAATCCGCAGGGCCAAGCCCAACCGGAGCGCGCTCAGATACTGAGTGGCCGCGCCGCCTCTCGCAGCAATGCAGGGGCCAAAAGATGACGACGTCGCACTACCAAGATGGCTGTCCGACAGGGTCGAAAGAGCGCGGCAACGCTGCTGTTTGGGTGGTCAATTTCAACAACGGCAATGTCAACAACAACCACCGCAACAACAACGCCTGTGTTCGCGCGGTTCGCGCCGGTGAGTATCACGGTGAAGAGGCAGTCTCCCTGCGGGAACTGCACGACGCCTGGCGCACAGCCCGGGCCGGCAAGAAACCCAGCCAAAACCAACTCGCCTTCGACGCCCACTGGGCCGAAGGCCTTCTTCACCTGCAGCGCCGCCTCAACAGCGGCAGCTGGCAGCCCGGCCGCAGCGCCTGCTTCGTGGCCACCCGCCCCAAGGCCCGCGAGATCCACGCTCCCGACTTCGCCGACCGCGTCGTGCACCACTGGCTGGTCCCGCAACTAGAAAAGCTGTGGGAACCCGCATTCATTTTCGACAGCTACGCCAACCGCAAAGGCAAAGGCAGCCACGCCGCCGTGCAGCGCCTGCAGCAGTTCGTCCGGCAGGTGCACAGCGGCCAGCGCGGCGGCCGGTACCTGCAGCTCGACATCCACAATTTCTTCAACTCGATTCACCGCCCCACCCTATGGGCGATTCTGAAGAAAAAGCTGCAGCGCGCGCCGGTATCCGACCAGGTGATGCGCACCACCCACGCTCTGCTGCGCCGCCCGCCCCTGCAGGCCGGCGTGATCTACCACGGCACCGCGCAAGAGCGCGCCCTGGTGCCACCACACAAGCGCCTCGAGAACGCGCGCCCCGGCTGCGGCCTGCCGATCGGCAACCTCAGCTCCCAGTTTCTCGCCAACGTCTACCTCGACCGGCTCGACCAATTCGTCAAGCACACACTCAAGGCCAAGCGCTACCTGCGCTACGTCGACGACTTCGTACTGGTGCACCGCGACCGCCAGCAGCTGGCCACCTGGCAACAGCAGATCGAAACCTTTATCGCCCAGGCGCTGCAGCTGCGCCTCAAAGCGGATATCCGCCTGCGGCCACTCGCCGACGGTATCGACTTCCTCGGCTACATCGTGCGGCCCAGCCACACCCTGGTGCGCCGCCGCGTCGTCGCCCACGCGCGCAGCGCCCTCGCCGAATGGGGAAGCAAACACCTGTCCGGCGGAAAGCTCCAGGCCACCCCGGCGCAGTTCCGCGCAATCCAATCCATCGCCGCCAGCTACGCCGGCCACCTTCGCCACGCCGACAGCAACCGCCTGCAGCGCAGCCTGATCAACCAATTTCCCTGGCTGCCCAGCGCCACCAGGAAGCGCACCTTCGATTACCGCCTGGAAGGCACAACCATCACCGTGCCGACCCGCCAACAACGCACCACACCCACCGGAGGCACAGCATGAACAATAACGACGGCTTCGACTGGCTGCAGGAAATCCAGCGCAGGCAACACGAACCGGCACCCAGCTTTCGCGCACTCGCGCTCGCGGGCCTGATGTACGCCGTTGTCATCATCGGCCTCGGCTACTACCTGGGCCATATGGCATGAGCAGGAACAAACGGGCGTGGCAGCCAAAGGGCAGGCACATCAACAGCCTGATGCGCGGCCTGCGCCTGATCGCCATGGAGAGCAACGGCCTAGAAGACGACGGCACCGCAAAGCTCGGCATCGACGCCAGCCTGCCCACCATGCGCACACTCGCCAGCCTCGGCAACGCCGACCACCTGATCCGCAGGCTGCAGCACAACTGGCTGGTGATGGTCGTGGTGATCATCCGGGACTGGCGCGGCGACATCGACACCGCGCACCACTTCTTCATCGGCAAGGGCCAGCGCATCAACGACCTGGCCGAAGACGTACAGCCGGCGCTGGAAAAAGTACGCGGCGAGGTGAACGAGAAATTCATCATCGACTGGGGCTGGATCGCCGAGATCCTGCCCAACAGCAACCAGGACAAGAAGCAGGACCAAGAGGCCTATATGAACCGGGCTGAGGAATACCTGCAGGTGTTTATTCAGAACCGGCATCTGAAGCCGGTTGGGCAAGAGGAGAAAGCAGCGTGAGTAACGACAAGATACGGGAAGCGCTGGAACATTTGGAAAATTGGCAATTGCACGGTTTTGATGAAATGGCTGAAGCAGCATTGGGCTGCCTGAAGGCCGCCCACTCCATAGAGGAGAAGCGGGAGTGGATCAGCTGCAAAGAACAACTGCCCACCCGGGATGACGCAGATTGCGAAGGTAATTTGTGGTGCCTCAATGGTGCAGGCGTCGGCCTGTGGCGTTGGGAGGTCGTGAACACATCTCCGCACGATTGGGGTGTTACCCATTGGACGCCCACCGGCCTAACCCGCCCCGCGCCGCCTGAGACTGGGGAGGTGCAATCATGAGTAACGACAAGATGCGGGAAGCGCAAAACGCAGTAATAAGGCTTGTAAACGGGGCAATCCTGGAGGGTTATCCACGCAAGACGGCCGAGTATTTACAGCACGCGATAGAGGCCGGATTGCAATCCCAGCAGGTAGAGCAGGAGCCTTTTGCCCTTGAAGTAGTCGCAAAAGTGGCCCGGGAATTGGGCGTAGATATGGACTCGCTGGATGGCGATGGAACCGAGGAATCACTAGCGCTAGAGGCAATCGATCGACTGATCGCGGAGCGCCCCCAGCCAGCATCGCAGGTGCCGGAGGATTGGCGCGAGCGGCTTATCGCCGATTATCGGCGCGAATATATTGGGCAATCAATCGAATCATGGTTGCGTCGCCTGCCAGATTCGATAGTCGCCCCCTCCATAGCGGCGAAGCCGGAGCAAGGAGACAAACCGTGAAGCTCAATATCAACAACAAAGCAGTTCAGTCTGAAATTAAAAAAAACGTGGCTGAAATGCGCGCAAAACCCTACATATGCGAGGAGCGGTTTGCCATAGCAGAACTTCCAGGCATGCAGGTGCATGTTGTAGTAACGCGAGAAGAAGAAGATTTTCTCGATGAAGTAGACCCGGCTTTTACCGCGCACGCACCCGAGCAGCCCCCAGAGCAGTTGCACGATCAGCTATTTTTTGTGGGATACACCAATGGCTATCAGGTCCAATACGGAGCTGAGGAAGAGGGCAGCTTCTACAACAACACGGACCGTGATTCCGTCATTCCGCTGTACATGCTCAAAATCCACCAGTGCCGACTGGAAAGCACCACTGGTGGCGCGGTGACCCTCGACAGCATCAAAGCGGTCCGTCGCCCCGCGCCGCCTGAGACTGGGGAGGCGCAATCGTGAGCGATGTTAACTGCCCAAACTGCCGTGAGCCCCAGGAAATCAACCACGACGATGGTTACGGCTATGACGAGGACAAGACGCACGAGCAGGAATGCCACCACTGTGGCGAAACCTTCGAGTTCACCACGGAAATCAGTTACGAATATCAGGTGTTTTGCAAAGACGGCCAGCACCCAGAGGGAGCGCTGGAGGCTATCGGGTCGCCGCGCCCGGAATATGGCCAGTGCTGGGCATGCAATCGCTGCGACTGGGTGGGCTTTCTCGGAACAGATAATGAGGTGCAATCGTGATCTGCGAGTACGTCCAGAACCAATACAACGTCCCCGCCTGCATCGGCCGCCGCGTCGTGGTCGCTGGCCGCCCCGGTGTCATAGCCGAGGACCGCGGCCACTATATCGGTGTCAACTTCGATGATGAAAAGCCCGGTGTCATTGCCAGCTGCCACCCGACCTGGCGAGTGTCATATCTCGGCATGGGCAAGGTACGCAATCTCACCAAGAGCCAGCAGCGCTACCGTCGCTATTTGGAGTATGGCGACAGCTTCCAAAGCTTTCTGGATTTCTGCCGCTGGGATGCAGACGTTCAACGGGAGGCGCTGGTGCGGGCGAATATGGGTGTGCCTGCAATGCCGGTACCGGAGGCAGCGTAATAGCGATGGACGGTTTGTTTACCAACACCCAGGCAGACAGAAGCCCGAGAAAAAGCGTCGAGTGGTACACGCCCGCGTGGATATTCGAGGAGCTTGGAATCGACTTCGACCTAGACCCGAGCTCACCACATGATGCTGAAACCGCAGTCCCGGCTGAAGTGAAGTACACGGTCTTCGACGATGGACTGAGTAAGCCGTGGTTCGGTCGCGTCTGGTTGAACCCGCCCTACGGCCGTGACACACCCCAATGGATCCGGCGCATGGTTGACCACGGATGCGGCATTGCCCTGGTATTCAGTCGAACCGATGCGGCCTGGTTTCAGGAGGCGATGACTGCATGTGCGGCAATACTTTTCATGAAGGGGAGAGTGCAATTCACTCCCGGCCGAGAAAACCAACATAAACGAAGCCGTTGCGGCGCCGGTACCGCCATGCTCGCATTCGGCCAAGGGTGCGCAGACGCCCTGCAGAAGATGAGCTCCAGAGGTACCTACATCGATCGCCGCACCAACGGGATAGCGCCATGAAAATCCTGCAGTTGAACCTGCCAAAGGAACCAAAGCGCTGGAGGGAACAGCGCTGCTGTCGAATCGTGCGCTCCACCGGCACCCACTACTTCCAGGGCCGCAACAACCGCTGTGGCCGCATGGCCCGCTTCACGCTCAACGGCATCGCCCTGTGCACACAGCACGCCGGTGAAGCCGCCTTGTATCACCTGCTACGCAAACCGGAGGGCGCCGCGTGAAATCCCGCAACCCCTGGTGCGAAGCCGAGCTGGCACAGCTGCGCGCGATCTACCCGCACCAGCCCACCGCAAACGTGGCCCGCGCGCTCGGTCGCAGCGAATCCTCGATCAACGGCAAGGCCTACCAGCTGCGCCTGAGGAAGAGCGTCGAATATTACACCCGCACGGTCGCGGGCCGGCTCCGGAAAGGCGACACCCGTGGAGCGAAGACCCGCTTCAAGAAGGGCAACACTCCGCACAACAAAGGCGTGAAGGGCTGGCAGGCCGGCGGCGATGCGCACAAGACCCGATTCAAGCCCGGGCACAGGCCGCACACCTGGAAGCCGATCGGCAGCGAGCGCCTGACCAAGGACGGCTACCTGCAGCGCAAGGTCAGCGACACCGGCTACCCGCCGCGGGACTGGAAGATGGTACACATCCTGCTGTGGGAAGCGCGCAACGGGCCACTGCCACGGGGGCACATGATCGTGTTCCGCAACGGCGACAAGACCGACATCCGCCCGGACAACCTCGAGTGCATCAGCCGCGCGGACAATATGCGCCGCAACACAGTGCACCGCCTACCGAAGGAGCTGGCCGAAATCTGCCAATTGAAGGGCGCCCTACAGCGCCAGATCAACAAGAGAGGCTAACGTGAAAAACAAAATTGAAGACCTGCGTAACCATTTGTTCGCCACCCTCGAGGCGCTGCAGGATGAGGAAAACCCGATGGATCTGGACCGCGCCAAGGCCATCAGCGACACGGCCCAGACCATCATCAACTCTGCCAAGGTGGAAGTGGATTTCATCAAGGCTACCGGGGTGAAAATGAATGGCAGCGCCGGTAGCGGCTTTATTCCCCACGAACCGCGCGGCCCTCAGCCGCTGGGCAAGGAGTAGCGAGTCGTGATCGCCGCCGAGTTCTTTAACGACTGGCCCGAAGAAGACTACCAGGAAGCGGTAACGGACTGCCTGAGGAGCCTCCGCGAGTACCTGCCCAAACGCAACCTGGAGCGTAGCTATCGGGTATCGGCACGGGATGCGATAGCGCAGGCCCGCTATCTGGGCATTACTTGTGTCCCAGGGCTACCACCTACCCTGCCGCGCAAGTCACGGAGTACTGCGAGCCTTACAGTGCCTCCAACAGCCGAAAAGCAGTTGGATATGTTTGCGGGATAGAAAATGAACAAACTACCGGATGTTGGTCAGTTCCTGCGCCCCATCGGCTCTATTCGCTGCTGGAAATATTCCCTGCGCGTTATCGAGCACTTTACACCCTGCAAAGACTGGTCGACAGGCGGTTTTGAATGTGAGCGCTGGGGATTGCAAGACGGGCGCCCATACGATGATGGCCATATAAATTCCGGGCATCTCATCGAGCTGGAGCCGACCTTTGTCGAGGGCGTCTATCGCTGCCCGCCCGCCACGCGGGACCAGGATGCCGAGGGAGACGATTACCGATATGCGCAGCCCAGCGTACGCAATGAGCCAGTATATTTCCGAGCCGTGCGCGGCCCGGATGATCAGATAGATATGTTTGCGGGATAGAGCGATGAGCAACCTACTCACCAAAGCCGAGATCGCCCGCCTCACCGGCGCCCCGGCCGACAACCCGGAGGCGCAGAAGCAGGTGCTGGACGCCAACCGCATCCCCTACGTGCGCCGCAGGGACGGCAGGCCAGCGCTGACTTGGGATATGGTCAACCAGGCTGCACTCGCCCGCGTCAACTCGACTCCGGCCGCCAACGGCAGTACCCTGCCTTCGGGGTTCAAACTACCGATTGCCAGCTAATGAAAATCAAATACGAAGAAGATCTGGCCATAGAACTAAATGCTGAGTTGTGGCTTCCTGATGCCGATGACACTGGTTTCGCTGTCGAGGGACAACAACCCGAAATAGCCATAACTGAAGCCAGCGGTACCTTCACCGCGTCCGTAACCTTGCGTGACCTTTGCAGAGAGTGCATCACTAGAAATCCAAACAGCGATACCACCACAGTTGTCACAAACTGGCTAAGGAATATCGCTGACGATATCGAAGCAGAATTCAACAACAAATAAGAAATCGGAATGGGCAGACAACGCAAACCAGAAAACGCCTGGATGCCACCGCACGTGGCGCGCTACAAAGGGGGTTACCGGGTCCGCAAGAAGGGCGATCCCACCCGGCATATCGCCGGGCCGGACGCCAGCAATTCGGAGGTCTGGGCCGCCTACGAACGCTACCTCGCCGATCTGGTGCAGAAGACCTTCACCGTCGCCGACCTGATCGAGCTCTACTTCGCCAGCCCCCAGTACACCAAGCACCTGAAGCCCGCTACCCAGCAGGACTACGAGCGCTACAGCAAGCAGGTCCGCGAGTCGTTCGGGGAGATGTCCCCGGATGCCATCACCAGCCCGCTGGTGCAGCTGTACCTGGACGCCCGCGGCAACAAGCACCCAGCCGCCGCCAACCGCGAGCGCACCTTCCTCGGTATCCTGATGAAATGGGGCAAGGCGCGGGGCTTCGTCACCATCGAGGACCCCACCACCGCCGTGCGCCCACTGCCGGAGGGACCGGGCGGTCGCTATGTCGAAGACTGGGAGTATGAGGCATTCTGGCGCTGGCTCGGCGAGCGCGGCCACGCGGTGCACCAGTGCGCCATGGAGATCGCCTACCTGTGCGCCGCCCGCCAGCAGGACGTACTGGCGCTCACCCGCAAGGACATCCAGGAAGACGGCCTGCTGATCGTCCAGGCCAAGACCGGCAAGCAGCAGTTGAAGCTGTGGAGCCCCGCCCTGCACGACGCCGTAGAGCGCGCCCTGGCCACCAATACCGAGGCGCAGATACAGACCACCCACATCCTGCGCAGCCGCACCGGCCGCCGCTACACCCGCACCGGATTCAACGCCGTGTGGCAACGCGAGCAACGCGCCGCCCTCGAGGCCGGCGCCCTCCAGGAGCGCTTCCGCTTCCACGACCTGAAGATCAAAGCGGCGTCAGATTTCGACGGTGACGTGCAACAGTTCACCGGCCACAAAACCCGCTCGATGGCCGAACGCTACAACCGTAGACCGGACCGTGTGGTCTCGCTGAACAGGGCCAAACGGGAAACCTCAAGTTAGATTGAGGCAAGAATTCGTACACTGAATTCGTACACTAGGGACTGAAACGAAAAAACCCCGCACTAGGCGGAGTTTCTAAGTCCTTGATTTAACAAGGAAATATATGGGGTGGCCGACGGGGATCGAACCCGCGACCTCAGGAGCCACAATCCTGTGCTCTACCAACTGAGCTACGGCCACCATTGAAAGTGCTATGTCTCAACGCCTTGTGGCGACGCTGAAGTAACTGCCTGGCACAAGGCCCGGCAGGGCCAGGTCGAACGTTTGCGAAGCACCGCTTCGCGTTCTTCCTGGTGCCAGCCAGCTGTGCTGACTGGCCGGAATAGTCCTGCGACTACAATCTGGCAGCGGATTCAATGGAACCTGCCAAGACTCATCGCACAACCAAAAGGTTGGCGCACCCGGCAGGACTCGAACCTGCGACCATCCGCTTAGAAGGCGGATGCTCTATCCAGCTGAGCTACGGGCGCAAGAAAACCCGGTAAATCTGGTCGGGGCAGAGGGATTCGAACCCCCGACATCCTGCTCCCAAAGCAGGCGCGCTACCAGACTGCGCTATGCCCCGTAAAAGGCCAAATCCTAGAATCCGGCAGCGGGGCCAAGTTCCCTCCCCGCGTCCCATCGGTCGGCTACCGCCCCCGAGAGAGCGCGCATAATACTGACACCCCCGGAGGGAGTCAACGCCGCTAAGCCATTCTTTTTGCAGTAATTTCATCCTGTTGCGCACTGCATGACCAAGTGGCGAAATTATTCGCCGCCTGTGCGAAAATAGCCGGCTTCGCAACCGGGTTGGCCCGCGGACTGCGCCGTACTCGCCAACAGGCGGGAGCGGTACCTATATTAAAGTAGCAGCAGGTATCCGCGCCCCAACCCACGACTAAAGACTTGTTGAGATAGCCCCTATGTCTGCACTGGTTCTGGACGGCAAAGCCCTGGCACAGAAAACCGAACAAGAGCTCTCCGCGCGCGTCGCCGCGCTGAAAGAAAAGAGCGGTGGCCAGACACCGATTCTGGCCACCATCCTGGTCGGCGACGATCCGGCCTCCGCCACCTATGTCAAAATGAAAGGCAATGCCTGCCGCCGCGTCGGCATGGACTCCCTGCAGGTGGAGCTGCCCTCCTCTACCACCACGGAGCAGCTGCTGGCCAAGATCGAGGAGCTGAATGCCAATGCCAACGTGCACGGCATCCTGCTGCAGCACCCGGTGCCGGAACAGATTGACGAGCGCGCCTGCTTCGATGCCATTGCCCTGCAAAAAGACGTCGATGGCGTCACCTGCCTCGGCTTCGGACGCATGGCCATGGGTGAAGACGCCTACGGCTGCGCCACCCCGAAGGGCATCATGCGGTTGCTGGAAGCCTACGACATTGACCTCGAAGGCAAGCACGCAGTCGTCGTCGGTCGCAGCCCGATCCTCGGCAAGCCGATGGCGGCCATGCTGCTGAACGCGAATGCCACTGTCACCATCTGCCACTCCCGTACCCGGGACCTGGCTGAACATATCGCCCGCGCGGATATTGTCGTCGGCGCGGTGGGCCGCCCCGAATTCATCAAGGCGGACTGGATCAAGGACGGCGCCGTGGTCGTCGACGCCGGCTATCACCCCGGCGGTGTCGGCGATATCGAACTGGCCCCACTGGTGGATCGCGTCGCCGCCTACACCCCGGTGCCCGGTGGCGTCGGCCCGATGACCATCAACACCCTGATTTACCAGTCAGTAGATTCCGGCGAACGCAAGATCGGCGCCTGAAGCCTCTAGTTCCCGCCCTTCTCCCCGACCCTCTCCCGCTGGGGAGAGGGTGGAAATCCTGAACCCCTGCGCAGCTGCAACCGCGCAGGGGCCACTGCAACTGTTACCAGAAGGCCGCCATGCGCCTAGATAAAGCCGTCAGTCAGGTCACTGACCTCTCCCGCGCCGAAGTAAAACGTGCCGCCCGCGCCGGACGCATCACTGTCAACGACGATGTTGTCACCGACCCCTCCAGCAAGGTTGCCGACAGCGACCTGTTGTGTCTCGACGGCGAACCACTGGCGGAACCCGGCCCGCGCTATTTTATGCTGCACAAGCCGCTCGGTTACGTCAGCGCCACCAAGGACAGCGAACACCCTACCGTCCTCGATCTGCTCGATGAGCCCAACAAGCAGAAACTGCATATCGCCGGGCGCCTCGACATCGACACCACCGGCCTGGTGCTGCTCACCGACGACGGCCAGTGGTCACACAAGGTCACCTCGCCACGCCACCACTGCGACAAGGTTTACTACGCGCACCTCGCGGAGCAGATCGATGACGGTGCCGTAGAAAAGTTCGCCAAAGGGATCTGGCTCGAAAACGAGAAGAAGCGCACCAAGCCCGCGCGCCTGGAGATCCTCTACGCTAACGAGGTGCGCATCACCATCAGCGAGGGGCGCTATCACCAGGTCAAACGGATGTTCGCCGCCCTCGGCAACCGGGTGCTGGAGCTGCACCGGGAACGCATCGGTGACATCGCGCTGGACGAAGACCTGGAACCCGGCGACTACCGTCCGTTGAGCGCCGACGAAATCGCCTCCATCCAATAAGGCACTGCCGGACACCATGGCCATACTCTTAAGCCAACTGCTGGAAACCGATCCCGCCAACACCCTGTGGATCGCCGACGAAAACAGCAAGCCGCTGCTGCAGCAGGGGTTCGCCTTTTCCGGCCACCTGCTGACCAATCGCTGGGATGTCGCCCAACTGGCCGAGGGCAAGGCGGCCCGGGTGCACTTCAACGATTTTCGCCTGGAAGCGCTGGAGCAGCGCTTCCGCTATATCGTGTTCCCGGTGGCAAAGGAAAAGGCCATTACCCACCACGTGATCAACACGGCCGGCAAACTCCTGCACGAACTGGGCGCGTTACTGCTGATCGGCCACAAAAACAGCGGCATCAAGACCTACGGCAGCAAAACCGCGCGCTATTTCGGCCACGACAAGGAACTGCGCAAGGACGGCCAGGACTACCAGGCCATGATCACCCTGCCCCGCGGTGGTCCGCTCGGCGATCCGCTGGACGACAGCGACTACCCGCAGTTGCGCCAGCCCGACGCCCTGGGCGGCCTCTACAGCAAACCGGGCCTGTTCGGCTGGAACAAGGTGGACAAAGGCAGCGCGCTGTTGGCGCGGCAATTCCCCGGGCAAAAACCGGCCGACGGCGCCCGGGTGGTGGATCTCGGCTGCGGTTACGGCTACCTGTGTACGCAGCTGGCCGCGCACGGCAACTTCCATTTCACCGCTACCGACAACAACGCGGCGGCATTGCTGGCCTGTGCGGAAAATTTCAAAGCGCTGCAGCTGGAGGGCGCGGTGGTTCCCACCGATGCCGGCGCAGAACTGGATGCCGCCAACGCGGATCTGGTGATCTGCAACCCGCCATTTCACCAGGGCTTTCAGGTGGAGGGCGATCTCACCGAGCGCTTCTTGATCAACAGCGCGCGGGTGCTGAAACCCGGCGGCAGCGCGCTGTTTGTGGTGAATGAATTTATCCCGCTGCCGCGCAAGGCGGAGCGTCATTTTGCCGCGGTGGAGTTGCTTGTGAAAGAGGACGGCTTCTGTGTCTACCGGCTGGCACAGTAGGGAGCCGGGCGCGGTCAGACACAAGGTCTGCCCCTACGGAAACACGACCGTAGTTTTAGCGGGTTTAAGTGCCGATAGCACTCAGTAAGCGCTGCATAACAAAAGATCCGCGAAAATGGATCTGTAAGGGCGAACCTTGTGTTCGCCCTACCCCCCGCCGGTACCAATATACCCGGCTCAATAATCGCGCAAATTAAACAGGTTCTTCGACAGCGTGTGCTCTTCCAGCTCTTCCAGATCGCGCAGCCGCTCGAACGCGTCCCGCGCCGAAGGCGTCTCGGCGCCCAGCGCCAGATCCCGGTACTGGTCCGCCAGATACATCTCGATATCCAGCGCCAGCTTGGCAATGTCGTCGAGGCTGTCCAGGTCAACGTTGCGCAGCCGTTGCAGGAATTCTTTCTCGCGCCCCTCGGGGGCGAACTGGACCCAGGTGTGCAGCGCGCCCGGGGTCAGGTCGTCGTGGAAGTTTTCCAGAGAGTACCGCATCGAATCCTCGCGCCGGCGCAGCTGGTCGAGCAGTAATTCGATACGCCGGTCGGAAACCAGTTGCTCGTACTCTCGATACTGATCAGCCAGGCGGGCGTGAAAATCCCGCCCCTCGTGAATCACATCTTCGACTGTTTTGTAGCGCATCGACCGGCCCCGGAAAAATATCTGCCTAACTTCCAGTATAGACAGACAGTGCCAATCGGCGCCAAGTATCAGTCAACGCAATCTCTGCCAGCGCCCGCTCAGGCGCCGGGCCGGGTGCGCCGGATTGATCGCGGCCGGGGCGCCCTGCCGCACAGCGGCCATCGCCAACGGCTGTCGACTGGCCGCGTAGATACAGTTCTCGTAGGCCGGCAACTCTAGCGTCCAGGCACTGGACAAGTGCTCGCGCAGCGCCCCGGTGCGCCAGCCGCTGGCCAGCAGCTCCCGCCGGCTGCCGAAATTCGATACCAGCAAACCGTCATCCGCCACCAGTCGCAGCAGGCCGGCACACCAGGTGCGGTCGGCAGCCACAGCGCGCTGCGCCTCGCCATCGGCGTGGCCAAACAGGTCGTCTACCACCAGATCGAAGCCACCCTGTTCCCCGCTGGAGAGTAAATCGGCAACAAAATCCTGCGCATCGGCGCAAACCAGCTCGGCGTCGCGCACCCCGAAATGGCGTCTGGCCACCTGCAAATGAGTGGCATCCAGGTCGACGCCGACAATCCGCTGCGGCGCCACAAAGCGCTGTAACAGCCGGATCAGGGCGCCACCGCCGACGCCGAGCAGCAGTACCGAGCGAATGCGCCCCGGCGGGCGGAAAAACGCCGGCAGCAACAGCAGCTCCCATAGCGACCCCTTGAGCGGGTCGCGCGGATTCCACTGCGAGTGGAACACGCCATTGCTATACAGGCGCACGCTGGCCCCGTGGCGCCGTACCTGGTAGTGGTTGCCGCCGCGGTGCCGCTCCCACACCAGCGCCATCAGGCGGCCGGCAGATCGGAGTGTTCGAGCAGTACCTGCGCGAACTTCTGCAGGCCGGCCAGATCCCCGGCGTCGAAGCGCGCCACACTGGGGCTGTCGATATCCAGCACGCCGAGGCAACGGTCGCCGGCGTACAGCGGAATCACCACCTCGGAAGCGGACACCGCATCACAGGCGATATGCCCGGGGAACTGGTGCACATCCTCCACCAGCTGCGACTCGCCGCTCGCCACCGCGGTCCCGCAGACTCCCTGCCCCACAGGAATACGCGTGCAGGCCGGTTTGCCCTGGAAGGGTCCGACGCGCAGCTCATCACCGTGCAGGAAGTACAAACCAGCCCAGTTGATATCAGCCAGCTCCATAAACAGCAGCGCACTGGCGTTGGCGCAATTGGCCAGCCAGTCGCGCTCACCGGACAACAGGCCCGCCAGCTGTTCGGCGAGCGAATCATAGAATTGACGGGTCGACATAATTAGCACTCCTGATCCCGATGCAAAATAATCATGGCTGCACAGTAAGTGCAGCGCCGGAAAACGACAAAGCCCCCAGACCGGCCGCCGCTGAGCGAACAATCTGGGGGCTGGCGCGCGTGTTTCAACTCGCCCGGTGCCCGGAAGCCGATTACCGGCCGCCGGCCACTGGCCGCCAACTACTGGCCACCAACTTACTGGTAGGGATCGACCACCTGGGGCTTTTCGCCCTCGGTCTCTTCGCGGTAGCGGTCGGAATCCACTGTCGGCTGCGCCCACTCGCCATCCTCCTGGCTGTCGCCCTGGCCATGGATCGCCGGCGGCGCGCTGGTGACATCGGTAGCGATCAGCTCGCTGTTCTCCACGCGCTCGCGCACCCGGCCCTGCTCCCTCACGGTGGCGGGCTGGCTGTTGCGATTCAGGTGACTGGCCATCCTGTTCAGGCTGGGCTTGCGCCGCTGTGCCAGCTTGGCCGCCTCCAGCTCGCTGTTGAGCCGATTAACCTCGGCGCGCAGGTCGCCCATCTGGGCCTGCAGCTCGGTTATCTGTGACAGCACGCCCCTGACTTTGCGGCTCTCATGTTCATACAGCGCCGCGGCACTGCCAAACGCCACTACAAAAATCACCAGAATCGAAAACTGACGCATCGCTCACTCCAGGGAATTCCCTTTTTTGCTGCACTCGGTATCCGGGCGGATACTCCTAACCGGCACTTTGTAACGAATTTCGGCACAATCTTCCGAGACAGCGCGCATAAAACGCAACATAAAACCGTGACTGTGCGGCCAAGCCATACCCAGCCTGTCGCGCCAGGCCAAATGCCATCACAGCTCCGCCACTTCCAGATCCAGCTCGTCGGCGCTCAGCGCCTCCTGATCGACGAATCGCCCCGACTCCCGCAGTGCCGGTAACAGCTCTCCGTCGGCGAAGGCGCAGCCGGTGCTAGCAATATATTTCTGTCGCGCCTTACCGGCCTGCTCCGGTCGGTGTCCGCCGCCGCGGCGCAACCGCTCCAGCAGCGGTGCGAAGCCCGGGCGCCAACATTGCAGCGTCGGGAAGCTGTGTCGCAGTGCGGCGGCGATCTGTAATCCCTCGTAGTCCAGGTCGCCCCAGAAGTATACCGGCCAGTTTTGCTCCAGCTGTCCCTGCCACCAGGCCAGAAAGGTGCCGCGCGCCTCGGAGTCCGCCGCATTCAGCGTGCTGAAACGGGTCACGCCCGGCTGGCGCACCCGGGCCGCGCCGCCGCGGTATCCTTCGATATACACCAGCGCCGTGGCAGCCGGCGCCCGATCCGCCAGCCACAGAAAAGAATCCTGATTCTCGACCAGCAGTACCTGCTGCACCTGCGCCGGCAGATACAGGTGTAACAGCAGCGGCCGCTCGCTCACTTTGCCGCTCTGCGCGGGAAACAGGCCGCGCAGCAGTGCCTGGCGCACAGCGCTGTCCAGGTATTTGGAATCACCGAGAAAACAGCGCGCCGACAACTGGCGCCAGGACTGCGCCCCGCCGCGCGCAAGCTCTGTGCCGACACTCGCCCAGCAGGTCAGCAGCTCGCGGTAATCGGCAAAGCCCGGGTCCAGTTCCGGGCCGTCGGGCGGGAACGCTTCCGGATTGGCGAAGCGCGGTGCGAACTCAGCCAGTGCCGCCAACCACTCGGGATTCTGGCGCAGCGGCCGCGGCCGCTGCAGCCAGTCGCGCACAAGCGCCTCGGCACGGTCGTCGAAATAGAGTCGCGCGCCCTGCCAGGCGGCATTACCGACACTGCGGCGCTGGGGATTTTTGATCGAGAAAAGACGGCGATCCTCTGCAACCCAGCGCAGCTCGTCCCAGAGCTCGCCGTCGTCGTAGGCGGGATCCGTCAGTGGCGCCAGCGCGGCGCGCAGGGCCCGCGGGGCATTCTTTGGATCCAGGGTCAGCGCAATCGGGCGTTCGTCACCGCACAGTATCTGCTCATCGCGCTTTTCCAGCACGTATTCCAGCAGGCCCATCACCAGCGGATTGGCCGCGACCAAGTCGGGAATCCTTTCCATGGAGAAACCCTCTTCTAATTGATGGCAGTTACCACGATTTGTGCGGGAGCGGTCCGTGGCCACGCTGCTCGCGACCCCGGGCCGTCCCCCCCATTAGAGACCGTCAGGCCTCCACCATCTCCATAAAGTCCAGCGATGCCTGCTGGCGAATGGTGCGGCGGTGGTTGGCCCAGAGCTCGGCGATACGCTCCTTGTTGCACACCTTGCGGTCCACATAGACCCGCGTATTCAGCTGACCGACGGGCTTACTGCTCGGGCACTTGCTGAACACGAACTGGTTGGAAATCAGGTCCATAAACGGCCCCGACTTGCTGCTCGGCATGATAAATACCAGTTGCAGACCCAGGGTTTCGGTCAGGTAGCGAATCACCTCGCGTGAGCGGGTCTCATCCATCTTCGAGAAGGCCTCGTCTACCAGCACCATCTGCAGGTGACTGCTGCCCTCGTTGAAGCGGAAGGCGGAGGTCACTGCCGCGGAGCGAATGATATACGCCGGCGTCTCCAGCTGGCCGCCGGAACCGGTACCGTACTGGCTGAGTGCAATCGGCTCCTTGCCTTCCGGCTCCTTGAAGATCTCATAGCTGCGGTAGTTGCGGTAGTCGCTGATGCGGTCGAGCTCGCGCCGCGCCACCTGCTCGTCTTCGGACAGCAGCATATCCAGCAACCGGTCGCGCACCTTCTGCTGCGCCGGATTCAGCTGCGCGTCGAACAGGCTCTCTTCCTCACCGAGATTGGGTAATTCGATCACCGCCTTGAAGAAATTCCAGTAGTCGCGGAATTCCGGCACCCAGGTATAGGCAAAGCGAAACCGCTCGCGGTCGGCGCCGAAGCGGTGGTGCTCCAGTTCCTTGTTGAGGTCGTCGAGCACCCGCTTGCCGTCGTTGATCGACTGGTAGATGGCATGACACAGGTGGGTCACGAAGGTGGTGTTGAAGGATTTCTTCAGCCCCAGCAACTGTTCGTGGCGGTCCACCAGCAGGTTGTTCTTGAGGCGGTTGCGCAGCGCCTCCACCTGGCTGTGCAGGTTGCACACCAGCTTGAACAGCGCCTCGCTGTGACCGGAACTCAGATCCGGCTCGAACACCAGCGTATCGCCGGCGGCAGCGCCGGCCGCCAGGGTGCCGTTATAGTCCATCACCGCGCGGTCCAGCTGGCGGCAGAATTTTTCCAGACGCCCCTGCATCTCCTCGAGATCCGCGCCGAAATCGAAACTGTCGGCGGCGCTCTCCACCTGCGCGTCCGCCTGCTCGAGGATCTGCTCGGCATCGTAGTCCGGTGCAATCTGGCCGATGCGGCGCACCGCGGCCTCGCTGTCTTCAAGCGCCTCGTCGAGGGAATCCAGCTCCGCGGAAAGCGCCTTCAGCTGCCGGGCGGTATTTTCCAGGTCGCGCTCCAGCTTACCGGCATCATTCTGCAGGCTGCCCTGCAGTTTCTGCTGCGCCTGCAGCTGCACTTTCAGTTCCGCCACCTGCTGCTCCAGCTGTTCGCTGTCGCCGAGGTCGAGGTTTTCCAGCGCCTGCTCGGCGCTGCGCCACTCGCGCTGGGCCGCCAACGCCGCGTCCACCACCGGCACCAGCTGCAGGCCAGACAGACTCCGCACGGCACCGGCAACGCGGCGGTACAGCTGGTGCTGTTCGTTGACCTGGCCGGCCTCCGCCAGCAGCTGCTCCAGCGCGCGCTGCTGCGCGGCGAGCGCGCGGGCACGGGCACCCTGGCCGAACACCAGCTCAGCGTCGTCGATATCGCAGCGCCACATGCTGTAGTTACCGCTGGCCAGGCCGTCGGCGGTAAGGCCGCGGCGGGTACCGCGCAACTCGTTCTCGTCGCGCACCTGCTGTACCGAACCGTAGGAGGCACGCAGATAGTATTCGGCGGTCTTGTGGTTGAAATCCATCAACTCGACGATGGAGCCCTGCGGCAGCGCCGCGCGCTCGGCATCGCGGCGCGCCTTGTCGCCCTGGATAACCCGTGCGCGATTATTGCGCCCGGGCAGGTTGCGCACGATGCGGATCGCCGCCGCTTCGTGTTCGGGCTCGACGATAATCGAGAAGCGCGCCCCGCCCAGGTAGCCCTCCACGGCCATCTGCCAGCGCTCGTCCAGCACCTCCACATAGTCGCACAGCACCCGCGGCTCGGCCGCCGGGCACTGCTCGCGAATCGCCGCCAGCGCCTGCTCCACCGACTGCGGATAACGCACCCGGTTGGCCTGCAGGTGCTGGATACGGCTCTCCTGCGCGTGCAACTGTTTCTGCAACTGCTGTACCTTGAGCTGCCAGCGCGAGGCCTGCTGTTCTATCTGTTCGCGCAGGGAGGATTCACTGTCGTCGGCACCGGCGAGCAGTCCGCCGAGGCGGTTGTGCAGCGCCTCGCTGGCCGCGGCGCGCTCGCGCAGCGGCGCCAGCGCGGCCAGGTCGATCCAGTCCTTGCCCAACAATTTGTGCAGGTCCGGCAGATCGTCTTCTTTCGCCACCTGCTTGATGCATTGCACCAGCGACTTATTGCGCAGGGCGGGAATTTCCAGCTCGGCGGCGGTACCCTGCAGCAGGTTCAGCAGCTCGCCGGCAGATTCGCGGTTCTGCTGCCAGCGTTGCTCCTGCGCCGCCAGCGGGCTGCCCTGCTCCGACAGCTGCCGGTGGGCGGCGGCGATGCGCTGTTCCAGCTGGTCCTTGCTGCGCAGCGCGTCAATACCGAGACGCTGCGCCTGCAGTTCCACCAGTTCCTGGTTCAGTTGCTCGGCGCGCTCGGCGGCGATGCGGGTTTCGCGCGTATTGCTCTCCAGGTTGGCGTGCAGTTGCTGCTGGCTGTTCTTGCCGGCCAGGTAGCTTTTCTGCACCCGCAGCTGGCGATGGCGCGCGCGCTGGTATTCCTGCACCCGCAACTGCAGCCACTGATCGCGGTACAAATCGGCGTTCTGCGCGATCTGCTCCAGCGATGCGACCCGGTCGACAATCTGGCGCGCTTCCTGCTCCATCGAGTGGATGGTCTTCATCAACTCCGACACCGAGCGGATGGCATCGCCCAGATCGCGCTTCTCCAGCACTTCCTGGGCGACAAAATCGTTGATGCTCTTGACCGGCTTGTAGGCCATAAAGTTGGAGAAAGTGCGCGCGGCGTGCATCGCCTCGCGATCCGGCACCGCGTCGCGGCGACCGCGCAGCGCACCGTAGAGACGACGCAGGTAGGCTTTTTTCTTGTCGTACTGCTCCACCTTGGCAAACTGCTTGCCGAGCACCGCGTTGAACTTGTCCAGCGGCAACAGGTGTTTGCCGTCCTTGTACTCGCGAATGAAGTCGCCGATGGCCAGCTGCTCGCCGGGGAACAGGAAGAAGCGCAGATCGCTCTGGCGCGCCTGGGCCGGCTTGCTACTGGTATCCAGGTGTGCGCGAATCGCCATCACCGCGGTAAACGGTTCGCTGTCCTCGCCGCTGGTGGGATGGAAGACGCCGGCGATATAGCAGTCGGTGGGTTGCAGCCGCGCATAGCTGCCGTCGTCACAGCCCAGCACATAGGAGGCCAGTGTGCGCACCTGCTTGCCGCCGCGGCCGCGCTGGGTGGTTTCATCCTGCCCCGGGTTGAAGGTAAACAGGGTGTCGTGGGCAGCGGTCATCAGTGTCTGGATGGCGTCGGCCGCGGTGGTTTTGCCGGAGCCGTTACCGCCGGAAAACAGGTTGATCGGGCCGAAATCGTATTCCAGCTGGGGAATATTGCCCCAGTTGATCAGGATCAGCTTCTTAAGAAACACTTGCGCGCTCCTCTTCTACTTCCACAGCGCCCGGCGCTTCGTCCACGCCGGAGTCTTCCTCTGCACCACCGGCGGCGAAGAGGCTGT
Organism: Microbulbifer sp. SAOS-129_SWC; assembly: GCF_039696035.1. Taxonomy (GTDB): domain Bacteria; phylum Pseudomonadota; class Gammaproteobacteria; order Pseudomonadales; family Cellvibrionaceae; genus Microbulbifer. Next base: position 1,872,095 of record NZ_CP155567.1, on the reverse strand, counting down.
GATCTTCGCTGTCCGGCGTAATGCGCGGCTCGGGTTCACCCTGCGTCGCGGGCTCTTGCGCCACTTCGTCCGGCAGGCCATCGAACAGCTGCTGCAGCGTGGCCTCGGTAACGAAATGCGCAACCGTCGGGCGCACCCGCAGCCAGGTTTCGGCGAGACTTTCGGTGTCTTCGCCGGGCAGCTGTACCAGGCGCAGCTGACGCAGTTTTTTCAGCAGCTTCTGCCGTTCCGCCAGTTTGTCCGGCAGCGACATTTTCAGCAGATTGCGCAGTCCCAGCTCGAGCGCCTCAAGGGACAGGGCCGCGCAGCCGTTCTCGTCCACCTGCCCCTCCCGTAGCGCCTTGTCGTATTCCACCCGCAGCACCAGGATCGCGGCCACCTCCTGCTGGCTCAGCCGCGCACGCAGGCCGCCGTGGTGCGGCTCGTCCTGGTCCGGCAGTCCCGGCACTTCGGCGCCGGGCGGGTAGACACGAATAAACTGGAAACGACTGTCGTGCTGCAGACGCAGCCCCAGCGGTGCCAGCCACTCGCGAATCAGCGGCTCACAGCGCTGGAAACGGTCGTAGAGCAGCGTTTCAACCTGGCTCTCATCGCGGCAGATGACACCGTAGTCGAGCAGGCGCACCAGCAACTCGGAAAATTCCCCGCGGGTGACCTTGCACTGCTCCAGCGCTTCTTCGAGGGCCTGTTCAATCACTTTGTTATTTCTCTACCAATAGTGCAGTCGGTTGATCTCGTAGGGTGCACCCTACGATTTATTCAGTCGGATTCTTTAAATTCGATCACGTACTCATCGAACTGGTCGAAGTAATCGTTACTCGCCGTCGCGCCGGTAAATTCCACCGTCAGCGCGGCGGCACCGCTCTGGTTGACCGCGGCCGCTTCCAGTGCATGGCTCATGGCCAGCAGGTCGCGGGCGTCTTTCAGCGGCAGGTCGCGGCTGTTGATGCGCTGGCCGCGGCCGAGCGAGCGCCGCAGGTAATCGCGCAGGTCGCCGCTGTTGAAGTTGAAGGCCTGGTCGAGCAGCTGCTGCAGCAGGATATCGCGGCGATTGTCGTCGCCGATCGCTTCGACTTCCTCCACGCGCGTATTCACCGGCTGGCGACGGCTGCGACTCCACAACTGGGTCTGCCTGGGGTCGAACAGGCGCAGCTGGAAACCGCCCAGCTCATCGCCGAGGCGCGCCAGCAGTTCGGGCTTGGCCGCGCTGTCGCCGAGTCGCTGGCACAGGTCGGCGAACTCGCCCTCGGACTGGCTGTGCAGGTAGCTGAGCTGGCGAATGATGATATCGGCGCGCTTGGTAAAGCCCTGCAGCGCGCGGCGCAGCGCCGGCAGTTTGACTTCGCAGGCGCGCTGCATGCGGTCCTCGATGGTGTCGAGCATCAGCCACAACAGTGAGCGGCCCGGTTCCACCAGTTCCGGCAGCAGTTGCCGCAGGCGCCTCTCCCACTCCGCCTTGCGCTCTTTCTCCTTGCGGCGAATGCGGCCGATCACCTTGCCGATCGCATCGCGGTGTTTTTCCACACTGTCGGCGGACAGGCGGATAGCCAGATCCGGCTGGAAGCGGCTCTCCATAAACGAGAAGAACTCGTCGGTGGCCTGCTGCACCAGCAACTGCGCTTCCACTTCCCGCACCAGTTCGCGCTTGCGCTCTTCCAGCTCCGCGATCATATCGGTGAAGTCGGCGACGATGCGCTCTGAGTATTCCCAGGCATCGATCAGGTCGTGCACTTCCCCTCGCGTGGCGAAGGCTTCCAGCGCGTTGAGGGTGTTGCGGGTGTTGCGGTGGCGGGTGCGCACGCGGGTGCTGTTCACTTCAATCAAAGGCTGGGTGAACAGGCGGCCGCGGCGGCTGAACGGATAGCTGGCGGTGAGCGTGGCGCTGTCCACCTGCTTTTCCAGCCAGCCGTATTCCACCAGGCTGTTCAGCACCCACACGGCCTGTTCACGCAGGTTGCGGAAGCGGCTTTCATTCTCAGAAGTGTACTCGTCGCTATCCAACTGCGGCGCACGGGTCAGGGCTTCGGCGAAGATCTCCAGGATCTGTTCACGCGCGAGCGATTCGCCGTAGTCCGCCTTGGCGGTGTACAGGCGCTCGTAGAGCAGACGCAGACACTCCACCACCTGCTCGCGGTACTTGCCGGTGAGCGGGCGGAAGAAGTGCTGGTATTTATCATCGAAAAACAACGGTGCGATGTCCGCTTATTTTTCTTCGGGCTTCTGGTTGAACACGCAGTACTTGGTGTAGTCGGTGGCGTCGTTCATGGTCCATTCGCCCTTGGGCATATCGTCCATTTTCTCGCACCACTCTTTGGAGCCGCGCTCGGGTTCGCAGGCGGTCAGGGTGACGAGGGCGGCGATGGCAGTGGTGAGGATCAATACTTTTTTCATGGCGTATTCTGTTTTTCTATTTCGTAGGATGGGCAAAGCGCAGCGTGCCCATCAACCGGGTCCGATGGGCACGCTGCGCTTTGCCCATGCTGTAGGGGTGGGGTGTTATTCCCTTCTCCATTTGGTGCCTTCGCGGCTGTCTTCCAGCACCACGCCGTTCGCTTTGAGCTCCTCGCGAATCTCATCGGCGCGGGCGAAGTTTCGGTCTTTTTTACTCTGGGCACGCTCGGCGATCAGCGCTTCGATCGCGTCCTCACCGATGGCCTCATCGGTCTCGCCGCCACGGGCCTGCTTGAACCAGGCTTCCGGGTCCTGCTGCAGGATACCGAGCATAGCGCCGGCGGCCAGCAGTTTGCCTTTCAGCACCGGCTTTTCGGCAGCGTCGGCCTTGTTGAGTTCCCGGGCGATCTGGTGCAACTCGCTGATCGCGATCGGCGTATTCAGATCATCTTCAAGCGCGGCCATAAACGCGGAGCCGTCCAGGTCGGCAGCGGCAGCCTCGAGCGCCTCTGTTTCGCGCAGCGCGCCGTAGAGGGAATCCAGCGTACGGCTGGCCTGGTCGAGCAGGTCGCCGCTGAAGTTCAACTCCGAGCGGTAGTGCGCGGACAACAGCGCGAAGCGCAGTACTTCACCCGGGTAGTGCTGCAGCAGATCCTTGACCATGCGGAAGTTGCCCAGTGACTTGGACATCTTCTCGCCGTTGATATTCACATAGCCGTTGTGCATCCAGTAGCGCACAAAGTCGACACCGTTGGCGCAGCAGCTCTGCGCGCGCTCGTTTTCGTGATGCGGGAAGGTCAGATCGCGGCCACCACCGTGGATATCGATGGTGTCGCCGAGGTGCTTCTTGATCATCGCCGAGCACTCCAGGTGCCAGCCGGGGCGTCCGCGACCCCAGGGGCTGTCCCAACCGGGCTCGTCCTCTTTCGACGGTTTCCACAGCACGAAGTCGCCGGCGTATTTCTTATAGGGGGCGACTTCCACCCGCGCACCGGCGAGCATGTCGTCGAGCGAGCGCTTGGACAGCTGGCCGTACTCGGGCATCGAGTCCACCGCGAAGAGCACGTGGCCCTCCGCGGCGTAGGCGTGCCCCTTGTCGATCAGCCGCGCGATCATGTCGATCATTTCCGGCAGGTGCGCGGTCGCGTAGGGAATGATGTCCGGCTCGAGATTGTTGAGCGCGGCCATATCCTCGGCATAGGCCTGGGCGAAGCGCGCCGACAGTACGCCGATCTCCTCGCCGTTGTCGCGCGCGGCCTTCATGATCTTGTCGTCGATATCGGTGATATTGCGCGCGTAGATTACGTCGCTGAAGTTTTTCTTCAGCAGCCGGTAGAGGGTATCGAACACCACCACCGGGCGTGCATTGCCGATATGCACGCGGTTGTACACGGTGGGGCCACACACGTACATGCGCACGCGGTCGTCCACCAGCGGCTTGAAGACTTCTTTCTTTCCGGAAAACGTGTTGTAGAGCTGTAAAGCCATAAAATTCGATTGCGTATTGGGTGCATTCAGCGAGCTCGGGGCCCCCGGATTCCGGCTTGCGCCGGAACCCGGAAAGCTTCCGTGCTACTTGTTCTGTTCCTTGGCCCACGAATCGCGCAGGCCAATGGTGCGGTTAAATACCGGCTTGTCCGCCGTGCCGTACTTGTTGTCGCGACAGAAATACCCCTGGCGCTCAAACTGGTAGCCCTGCTCCGGCTCGGCCCCGGCCAGGCCTTTTTCCGCCTTGCACCCGGTCAGCACGGTGAGGTTGTCCGGATTGACATGCTCGAGGAAGTTCTTGCCACCGGCGTCCGGCGCCGCGTCGTCGAACAGGCGGTCGTAGAGGCGCACCTCGCAATTGACGCAGTCATCGGCGGACACCCAGTGGATCACGCCCTTCGGCTTGACCCCGTCAGCCGGGTCCACACCCAGCGTGTCCAGATCCACGGAACAGATCACTTCGACAATCTCGCCATTCGCGTCCTTGACCACTTCCTCGGCCTGGATCACATAGGCGTTACGCAGGCGTACTTTCTTCCCCAATACCAGGCGCTTGTATTTCTTGTTGGCTTCCTCGCGGAAGTCCTCTTTCTCGATATACACGGTGCCGCTAAACGGCAGCTCGCGCGCTGGCAGGTCGTCGCGTACCGGGTGGCCGGGCGCGCTCAACACTTCGCGCTGGCCGGCCGGATAGTTCTTCAAGGTAACCTTGAGCGGTTCCAGTACACACATGGCGCGCGGCGCCCGCTTGTCGAGGTCGTCGCGGATGCAGTATTCCAGCATCCCCACATCCACCACCGAGTCGGAACGGGTGACGCCGATCATCTCGCAGAAATTGCGGATCGCCGCCGGCGTAACGCCGCGGCGACGCTGGCCGGACAGGGTCGGCATGCGCGGGTCGTCCCAGCCGTCCACGTGACCCTCGTCCACCAGCTGCTTGAGCTTGCGCTTGGAGACCACGGTGTAGTTCAGGTTCAGGCGCGCGAACTCGTACTGGCGCGGGCGCGCCGGTACCGGCAGGTTTTCGATAAACCAGTCGTACAGCGGCTTGTGGTCCTCGAATTCCAGCGTGCAGATGGAATGGGTAATACCCTCGAGCGCGTCCGACTGGCCATGGGCGAAGTCGTAGCTGGGGTAGATGCACCATTTGTCACCGGTCTGGTGATGGGCCATCTTCTTGATGCGATAGATGATCGGGTCGCGCAGATTGATGTTCGGCGCGGCCATATCGATCTTGGCACGCAGGCTGCACTGGCCCTCGTCAAACTCGCCGTTGCGCATGCGCTCGAACAGCGCCAGGTTCTCCTCGACACTGCGGTCGCGGAAAGGGCTGTTCCTGCCCGGCTCGGTCAGGGTACCGCGGTAGTGGCGCGCCTCTTCCGGGGACAGGTCGCAGACATAGGCCTTTCCTTCTTTGATCAGGTGCAGGGCCCACTCATGCAGCTGGTCAAAGTAATCCGAGGTATAGCGGACGTCGCCGTTCCACTCGAAGCCGAGCCAGCTCACGTCGCGCTTGATCGCACCGACGAACTCCTCTTCTTCCTTGGCCGGGTTGGTGTCATCGAAGCGCAGGTTGCAGGTGCCGTCAAACTCCTGCGCCAGGCCAAAATTCAGGCAGATCGATTTGGCGTGGCCGATATGCAGGTAGCCATTCGGCTCCGGCGGAAAGCGCGTGGCCAGCTGGGAAACCCGGCTCTCGGCCAGGTCTTCGCGAATAATGTTCTGCAAGAAGTGAGCGGGCTTGCTCTCGGATGTCATAGGATTCTCTATTACAGCTCTGCGAATGTAAGCGGCGGATTATAGCCTAGTTGAAGCACAGAATATCGGTTTGTCAGTGGGACTTTCCCGGGTGCGTCCGGGCCAGCAGCGGGCGCAGTTCATTTTTTGGCCAGGCCGGCGCCCGGGCCCGCATTGCCGTTTCACAGGCAGCGGCGACACGGTATTATGCCGCCCCTAACCGACCCAATAGGATGTTTTATGATCACCCTGCACACCACCCACGGCGACATCGCCATCGAACTGGATTTCGACAAGGCCCCCAAGACCGCGGCCAACTTTCTGCAGTACTGCCGTGACGACTTCTACACCGGCACTATCTTTCACCGGGTGATCGACAACTTCATGATCCAGGGCGGCGGCATGACCCCCGATATGGAACAGAAGCCGGCCCGTGACAACATCGAGAACGAAGCCGACAACGGCCTCAAGAACGACACCGGCACCCTGGCCATGGCGCGCACCATGGACCCGCACTCCGCCAGCTCCCAGTTCTTCATCAACGTAAAAGACAACGACTTCCTGAACTTCCGCGCCAAAGACGCGCAGGGCTGGGGCTACTGTGTGTTCGGCAAGGTGGTCGATGGCATGGATGTGGTCAACAAGATCAAGGGCGTCAAGACCGGCAGCAAGGGATTCCACCAGGATGTACCGCTGGAGACCATCGAAATCACCGGCATCACCATCGCCGAAGACTGAGTCTCGCTATCCAAACTGTAGGAGCCTGCCCCGCAGGCGATTGCCCAGAGGTTCGGGGCAGGCTCCTACAACCTATTGCACCTGCCAATTGAGGAACGGGTTTGACCAGCTACCTGATCTCCGACCTGCATCTGGACGAGCACCGCCCGGACATCACCCGCGCGTTCTTCGACTTCCTGCGCGGGCGCGCCGCCGGGGCCGAGGCCCTGTATATTCTCGGTGACTTTTTCGAGGTCTGGATCGGCGATGACGACGACGCACCGCTGGTGGCCGAAGTGGCCGCAGAGCTGAGCCGCTACAGCGGCGGCGGCGCCGAGGTCTACCTGATGCACGGCAACCGCGATTTCCTGCTGGGGCAGGCATTTGCCCAGCGCGCCGGTGCGGTATTGCTGCCGGACCCGAGTCTGGTGACCCTGGGCGGACAGAAAGTCCTGCTGATGCACGGCGACAGCCTCTGTACCCTCGACGAGGAGTACATGGCGTTCCGGCGCCAGGCGCGCGATCCCCACTGGCAGGCCGCCCTATTGGCCAAGCCGCTGGCGGAGCGCCGCCAGATCGCCGCGCAAATCCGCGCCGCCTCCAAGTCCATGAACAGCCGCAAGGCCGAAGACATCATGGACGTGACCCCCGCCGAGGTGGACGCCATCATGCGCCAGCACGGCGTCCACACCCTGATCCACGGCCACACCCACAGGCCCGCGCGCCATCAATTTACCCTCGATGGCGCGCCCGCCGAGCGGATTGTGCTCGGTGACTGGGGATCCGAAGGGTGGTGTATCAAGGCCGATGCGCATTCCCTTGAACTGGTTCACTGGCCGATCGAGTCCTGAAGCCCGATAATCGAGCGAAACCGGCATGTACATGCTGCGGGAGTGTCCACTGCCGCGGCGAGTGACGCGCACGGCAAAGAATCGGGAACCGGATAGATGCGGGCGCGCGGCCACGGCCACGGCCACGGCGCGCCGGTAGAACCAGCAACGGATTGAAACGGCACCATGGTGAACAACCTGAATAGACGCGTACTGATACTCGGGGGCTACGGCACCTTCGGCTCGCGCATTGCACAACTGCTCAGCAGCGAACCAGATGTCCAGCTGATCATTGCCGGGCGCGACAAATTCAAGGCCGAGCTGTGCGCATCCAAGCTCCCCTGCCCCGCGGAGGGCCTGCGTCTCGAGCGGGATTCAGTCAACCTCGCCGCACTGCTGAAATCCCTGCACCTGGACCTGCTGATCCACTGTGCCGGCCCCTTCCAGAACCGTGACTACCGGGTGGCCGAGGCTTGTATCGACGCCGGCGTGCCCTATATCGATATCGCCGATGCGCGCCGCTTCGTGTGCGACTTCCAGCGCCTCAACAAGGCCGCCCAGGCGGCGGGCATTGCGCTGGTCTCCGGCGCCAGCTCGCTGCCGGGGCTGAGCTCCGCCGTGCTGAAGGAAATCGGCCGCGAATTGCCGCAGATCGAGAGCGTGGAGATGGAAATCGCCCCGGCCCACCGCATCGCCCGCGGGCTGGCCACGGTGCGCGCCGGCTTCGAGGCCCTGGGCCAGGGCTTCCCGATGCTGCGCGACGGCCAGTGGCGCGAGACCTTTACCGGCACAGAGCTGCGCCGCGCCAGCCTGGCTCACCCGGTGGGCGAGCGCTGGCTGTGCAATTTTGATGTGCCCGACCTGGAACTGTGCCCCCGCGCCCTGCCCGGCCTGCGTACAGCGCGCTTCGGCACCGGCGTACAGCCGCGGCCGCTGCAGCTGGGTCTAGCACTGTGCGCGCAACTGGCACGGCTGCAGATCCCCGCGACCAAGCCCTGGATCGCGCGCCTCGGCCACCGCCTCGCGGCTCGCTGGCCCGGTGGCAGTCCGCACGGCGGCATGCGCATCCGCGCCGCGGGGCACAATGCGCGCAGCGAGCCTGCCACTTGGCAGTGGCAGGTTCTCGGCCTGAACGGCGACGGCCCCTGGATACCGGCAGCGCCGGCGGCGGCCCTCGCGCGCAAGATGCTGCGCGGGGATTACCAGGCGACCGGCGCCACGGCCTGCTGGCAGCTACTGGAGCTGGACGAAATCCTGTCCGAACTCAGGGATCGCGCCGTGGTCACCGCGATTGAGCAAGTCTCTGCAGATCAGTCCCGAGCGGCCACTGCAGCCGGTTTTTAAGCCGACCCACCCCCTCTGTGGCGCGGCAGAGCCCTGCAAGTCTTTCCGCGCTGCGGCGCAGCAACTGGTAGCAACCGGCACTGGATGCCAAACTGCTCCCTATGATCATTTCCGAAGCCTTGCGGGCCTACTCCGGCAAGAATGGTATCAAGCGCGCCATCATCCCCCTGGCGGCGCTGCTCGCGACCCCGTTTTTCCTCCTTCTCGCCTTGCTGCACAGTGGCTGGTGGCTGCTCGGCGCACTGGTCAGCCTGTCGCTGGTAGCCCTCGGCACTTACGACATATTCCAGCGACACTGGACACTCACCCGCAATTACCCGGTTGCCGCGCGCATTCGCTGGCTGTTCCTCGACCTGCGCCCCTATTTGCGCGCCTATGTCGTCGAGGGCGATGAAGAGGGCAAGCCATTCAGCTACGAGGCCCGCCGCCTGGTACATGCCCGGGCCGAAGGGTCCAGCGACATTCATCCCTTCGGCACCGAACTCGATGTGCAGTCGGCAGAGTACGCGTGGCTGAACCACTCGATGGCGCCGGCGGAAAAGGCCGATACCAAGGCGCGGGTCGAAGTGGGCACCGATCAGTGCTCACAGCCGTATAGCGCCGCCCTGCTGAATATTTCCGCGATGAGTTTTGGCGCCCTGTCCGGTGCCGCGATCGAAGCCCTGAACAAGGGCGCGGCGATCGGCGGTTTCTATCACGATACGGGCGAAGGTGGCATAAGCCCGCACCATCGCAAGCATGGCGGAGACCTGGTGTGGGAACTCGGCACCGCTTATTTCGGCGCCAGAGCCGACGACGGCAGCTTCGATCCCGACCTGTTCCAGGCCGCCTGCGACGATCAGGTGCGCATGACCGAAATCAAACTCAGTCAGGGCGCCAAACCCGGCCACGGCGGCGTGTTGCCGGGGGCGAAAGTCACTGAGGAAATCGCGCGCACCCGCAAGGTCACCGCCGGTGAAGACTGTATTTCCCCGCGCTTTCATTCCGCATTTTCCACGCCCATTGAACTGCTGGAGTTCGCCGCGCGCATGCGCGAACTGTCCGGTGGCAAGCCGGTCGGCATCAAGCTGTGCGTGGGTCATATTCACGAAGTTCTCGCGCTGATGAAAGCCATGCACGAAACCGGCATTCTGCTCGATTTCATCGTGGTCGACGGCGCGGAAGGCGGCACTGGGGCCGCACCGCTGGAACTGTCCAACCACGTTGGCATGCCGCTGCAAGAAGGGTTGATTGTGGTGCGCAATGCGCTGGTCGGTGCCGGTCTGCGCGACAGGGTCCGGCTCGCGGCCAGTGGGAAACTTTACTCGGCCTCCGGGCTGGCGGAATGCCTCGCCATCGGTGCCGATTGGTGCAACGCGGCGCGGCCCTTCATGTTCTCGATTGGTTGTATCCAGGCGCAGCGGTGCCACACCGGCACCTGCCCCACCGGCGTCACCACACAGGATCCGCGGCGTCAGCGCGGCCTCATCGTCGACGTGCAGGGCAAGCGGGCCGCCGCCTTCCAGGCGAGAACACTGGAAGCACTGGGCACCATCGTTGCCGCAGCCGGGTTGACCCACCCCTGCGAGCTGCGCCCTCACCATCTGTACCAGCGCATCAGTGCGACAGAATCCATGCCCGTCGATCGCGTATGGCACTTTCTCGAAGATAACGCCCTGCTCGATGCCCCGGACGACACCCCTTATGCGCACTGGTGGCGCGCCGCGCGAGCCGATAGTTTCAAACCGGCCATCGAGCTGGAGAAGACGCGCACCAACGACATCCGGCGCACACCTGCTCAACGGAAATAATTCAATTCCCGGTATTAGGGAGACAAAGCATGTCCACCGTTTCGGAAATTATCGCCGACACACTGGTTCAGGCCGGTGCCAAGCGCTGCTACGGTATCGTCGGCGACACCATCAATCATTTTACCGATGCCGTGCGCCGCTCGTCACTGGAGTGGGTGCACGTGCGCCATGAAGAAGTCGGCGCCCTCGCCGCCGGCGGCGAATCCTATTTGACCGGGGAGCTGAGCGTCTGCGCCGGCACAGCCGGCCCCGGCAGCCTGCACTTCCTCAACGGGATTTTTGAAAGCCATCGCAATGGCGCGCCGGTGCTGTTGATCGCTTCCAACATCGATCGGCCGGAACAGGGGCTGGGGTTTCCCCAGGAAGTGGACCAGAAAAAACTCTATGAGCAGTGCTCGGTGTTCTGCGAAACGGTGTCGCACCCGGATCAGGCCCGCCGCATCGTGACCCAGGCTGCGCAGGCAGCCCTCAACCGGCGCGGGGTGGCGGTGGTGATTGTCAACGGCGACACCTTCAAGCACACGAGTGAAGACGCCATTCCCTGGGCAGTCCATCGCCCCCGGTCACTGGCGCGCCCGGTGGACCAGGAACTAGACCAGCTCGCGGAAAAACTCAACAACGCGAAAAAAATCACTATCTACGCGGGTATCGGTTGCCGTGGTGCGCAGGATGCCGTCATCAAACTCGGGCGTAAGTTGGGCGCGCCCATCGTGCACACAACCCGCGCGAAGGAATTCCTGGAACCGAACAATCCGTGCAACGTGGGCATGAACGGCATCCTCGGCAATCCGGCCGGCTACCGCGCCGTGATGACCTGCGACCTGCTGTTCTGTCTGGGCACCGATTTCGCCTATACGCAGTTCTATCCGGAAAACGCCACGATCATCCAGCTCGACATCGATGCCACCCACATCGGTCGCCGCGCTGCAGTGGACATGGGTCTGGTTGGGGATGTGGGCGCCAGCGTCGACGCGCTGCTGCCACGCCTTGAACCGAGAAAGGGTTCCACTTTCCTCGATGAGTTGCGCGCTCGCTATACCGAGGACCTAGAACAGCTGGCGAAACGCGGAGAGGAACCGGATCCGACACTGATCCACCCGCAATTCGTCGCGCAGACGCTGGACGAACTCGCGGCGGTGGACGCAGTGTTTACCGCGGACGGCGGCTCTCCGATGGTGTGGCTACTGCGCCACCTGCACGCCAACGGACGGCGCGCATTCCTCACCAGCCTGTTGCACGGCACCATGGCCAACGCCTACCCGCAGGCGCTGGGCATTGCCAAGGCTTATCCGGGCCGGCAGGTAATCGCCCTGTGTGGCGATGGCGGGCTCACGATGCTGCTCGGTGACCTGCTGACGCTGGTACAGGAAAAGATTCCGGTAAAGTTACTGGTGTTCAACAACCAGTCATTGGGATTCGTGGAAATGGAGCAACGGATTGAAGGCCTGCTGGACAGCTTTACCGAGCTGCAAAACCCGGACTTCGGCCAGTTGGCGCAAATCTGCGGCCTGTGGGGCGAGCGGGTTGAGAATGCCGAGGATCTCACTGACGCCATGGAGCGCTTGCTCGCGGCAGACGGACCGGCGCTGCTGGATGTCCGCGTCAATCGCATGGAGCTGGTCATGCCGCCGGAAGTCACCGCGCAGCAGGTCTCCTCTACCGCCCTGTTCGGGCTCAAGGCACTGCTCGGCGGCCGTGCCGACGAAGTGATCGACCTGGTAAAAAACAACCTACTGCGCTGAGCCCGCCTAAAGGCGCCGGCAAGCCGGGATATTACGCCGGCGCTACAGACATAGCGCCGGCCTCGCGACGTCACTCCCCGACTGCGCGCCGGGGGATTGAGTGCAGAGGCGCATCATTGCGCGGAATCAACGCCAGCTCCCCTGCATGCAAGGCTTCGCTCTGGTCGACGAACTCGCCGTCACCGGGCAGACCGCGATTCATTCCCGCCAGTACCCCGCGCACCTCGCCGTTCATACCGGCGAGATACAACAGCTGGCCGCTGTCGCGGGCATTGGTGGCGACGGTCTCTACCGCCAGCGCTGCCGACAGATCCAGATACGGCACCGCGGAGAAATCCAGGATCAGCACGCGCGATCCCGCCTCGCTGTGTTCGCGCACGTGGTGTCCCAAATCCGCGGCAGCGCCGAAGCTCAGCGGGCCGCTGAAGCCGAATACCGCAATGGAATCGCGGTGGCGCTCCAGAATGGCGCGCTCCTCCGGGCTGTCCATATGCTCCGGCAGGTTGCGCAGCCTTTCGATCTGCAGGCTGGCCACCCGCTTGACGAAGGTCAGCGCCGCCAGCACCACCCCGACCGCCACCGCAGTGATCAGGTCGACGAAAATGGTCAGTACCAGTACCAGCGCCATCAGCACCAGATCCCAGCGCGGTCCCTGGTGGGCGCGCTTCAGGTAATTCCAGTCGATGATATCCAGCCCCACCTTCACCAGGATGCCAGCCAGCACCGCCAGCGGAATATTGGCCGCCAGTGGACCCAGGCCCAGCGCCACCGCCAGCAATACCAGCGCGTGGATCATGCCCGACAGGCGCGTGCTCCCACCGGAGCGGATATTGACCACGGTGCGCATGGTGGCACCGGCGCCGGCGATACCGCCAAGCAGGCCGGCGGCGGTATTGCCGATGCCCTGGCCAATCAGCTCGCGGTTGCTGTGGTGGCGCTCGCGGGTCATGTTATCGGCCACCAGCGAGGTCAGCAGGCTGTCGAGGGAACCCAGCACGGCCAGCACCAGCCCCGCCTCCAGCACCAGCCACAGCGTGTCGCCACTGAAGACCGGCAACTGCAGCTCCGGCAGACCCGAGGGAATGGCGCCGAGCAGCGGTACATCCAGCGCGAAATACGCCACCAGGGTACCGCCAATCAGCGCCGCCAGCGGTGCCGGCAGGTAGCGGCCGAAGCGCGCCGGCCAGCTGTAGACCAGCGCCAGGGTACCCAGCCCCAGCAGCAGGTTGGCCGGGTGTATGTCGGCCAGTGCGGCAGGCAGGTTACCGAGCGCGCCCAGGGTGCCACCGGGGGCATCGTGGCCGAGCAGCGGATTCAGCTGCAGGATGATGATGATGGCACCGATACCGGTCATAAACCCGGAAATCACCGGGTATGGCACCAGGCGGATATAGTGGCCGAGACCGAGCAGCCCGAAGGCCACCTGCAACAGGCCGGCGAGCATTACTGCGGTAAAGATCAGCGCCGCATCACCGGACAGGCTGGCGAAAAGCCCCGCCAGCACCACCACCATGGGCCCGGTGGGCCCGGAAATCTGCGCGCCGGTACCGCCGAACAGCGCGGCGAAGAAGCCCACCGCAATGGCACCGTACAGGCCCGCCATCGGCCCCAGCCCGGACGCAACGCCCAGCGCCAGCGCCAGTGGCAGGGCCACCACACCGGCGGTCACGCCGCCGGTGATGTCTCCGCGCAGGTTGGACAGATCAGGCTTCATCGGCCGAATTCCCCACGGCTTCGGCCGCGCGGCTGGTGAAGGCGGCCCGGTAGGTTTCATCCATCGGCTTGAAGCCACCGGATTCCACGTCGTAGTAGAGCACCTCGCCGCTGGCGATATCGTACAGCCAGCCGTGCAGGGTCAGGCTGCCGCTCGCCAGGCCGGTGGCTACCGCCGGGTGGGTGCGCAGATTCTGCAGCTGCTGCACCACGTTCTCGCAGGTGACGGCGTCCAGCTGTTCAGTGCCCAGTTCGCCGCAACGCGCTCGCACCACCTCGGTGGCGGAGCGGCAGTGGCCCAGCCACTCGCGGACATGCGGCAGTCGGTCGAGTTTCTCTGGCGCAATCGCGCCCTTCATCGCGCCACAGTCGGTGTGGCCGCAGATAACGATGTGGGACACGCCCAACGCCGCCACCGCAAACTCGATCGAGGCGGTGGTACCGCCGGTCTCGTTGCTGTGCGGCGGCACCACATTGCCCGCGTTGCGGCAGATGAACAGCTCGCCCGGCTCGGTCTGGGTTACCAGGTTGGGGTCGATACGGGAATCGGCGCAGGTGATAAACAGCACCTCCGGGTTCTGGCCATTGGCCAGCTTGCGAAACCGCGCCTCTTTGGTCGGGAAGACCTCTTTCTGAAACTTGGCCACTCCGGAAATCACGTGTTCCATGGAAACTCCTCTGTGTAACAGTGCGGGCTATCTGCTCAAACGTCATTATTTGTGATAGCCCAATAACAAAAAATACCAATTTCTGATAATTTATAGTTATCAGATCGTTCTGGGGAGAACACCTTGGCCTCGGTACAACCAACCCTGAAGCAGCTGGAATATTTCGTCGCCATCGCTGCGTCCGGCAGCTACCGCCGCGCCGCGGAGGAACTGGGCGTCAGCCAACCGGCGCTGACCACACAGGTCGCAGCGCTGGAGCGCTCACTGGGCCTATCGCTGTTCGAACGCTCCCGCGCCGGCACCCTGCTCACGCCGGCGGGACGCGAACTGCTGGAGCAGGCGCGCCAGATCCTGCTGGCCATGCGCGAGCTGCGCGAACATGCCGACATGATTGCCCGCGGGCACCAGACCACCTACCGGCTGGGCGTGCCGCCCACCGTCGGCCCCTACCTGCTGCCGAACGTGCTGCCAGAGCTGCACAAACGCCACCACCAACTGAAACTGTATGTGCGCGAAGCACCTCCGCGGCTACTGCAGCGGGATCTCGTCGATGGCGCGTTTGACCTCGCTATTCTACCGCTGCCGCTGGCATCGGAGGAACTGGCGTTGGAGCCGCTGTTCACAGAACCGCTGAAATTTGTCGTGCCGGCGGATCACCGCCTGGCCGACCGGACCAAGGTGACCCCATCGCAGCTGCGCGGTGAAAAGGTGCTGACACTGGAGGATCAGCACCACTTTCACCACCAGGTACAGGAGATCTGCCGGGACCTCGGCGCCCAGTTGCAGCGGGACTACGAGGGCACCAGCCTGGATACGCTGCGGCAGATGGTAGTGATGGGGTTAGGGGTGGCCTTCCTGCCCGGCCTCTACGTGCATTCGGAGATGCACGATCCGGAAGCGCTGCATGTGAGTGAACTCAAGGGCAAACCGATCCTGCGCCAACACGGCCTGGTGTGGCGCGCCAGCGCACCGGGGCGGAATTTTTACCGACAGCTGGCGGCGGATATGCGCACGATTATCGGGCGGCGGCTGGGGGATGTGGTGACGGTGGCGGGCAGTTAGCGCGCAATTGGCCGGCGGGCCTGTGGCCCGCGCGGGCGAACACAAGGTTCGCCCCTACGAAACCTGTTTAGTGGTTCTATCCACTGCAGCGCCTAATACGCTCTGTAAGCACCGCCGGAATCTTGACCACCTGACTCCGTCTGTAGGGGCGGACCTTGTGTCCGCCCGGGGTGGGACTCCCACTGGAAAAGAGCTTCGCTACAGAATCTTGCACACCTCATCGAAATCGAAGCGCGGACTGCGCGGGTGCAGCATTTCCGGGTCGCCGTAACCGAGGTTGCACAGGAAGTTCGACTTGATATGGCTGTCCGGACAATGCTCCTGCTGGAACGCCGCGTCCTCGCTGGGCTCGCGGAAAAACTCGTGGTCTACAGCGGCGTTGTCGAAGCCGGACATGGGCCCGCAGTCCAGCCCCAGTGCGCGCGCGGCGAGAATAAAATACCCGCCCTGCAGTGAACCGTTGCGAAAGGCCGTGGCAGCGGCCAGCTCCGAATTGTTCACAAACCAGTCCCGCGCCGAGGCATGGGGAAACAGCTTGGGCAGGTATTCGTAAAACTTCAGATCGTGCGCAATGATCGCGGTCACCGGCGCCGCCAAGGTTTTTTCGACATTGCCCTCATTCAGTGCCGGCTTCAGGCGCTCCTTGGCCTCTTTGCTCTTCAGGAACAGAATCCGCACCGGACAGCAGTTGGCGCTGGTGGGCCCCATTTTCATCAGGTCGTAGAGACGATTCAGGGTGTCGTCCGCGACCGGTTTGTCGAGCCAGTGACTGTGTGTTCTGGCGTCGGTAAAGAGCTGATCAATCGCGGCATTGGCAATGGCTTCACTCACGGTCCTTCTCCCGTTCAGTCGGTGAATAGAATGGTCACAATCATAATCAGATGACATCCGATCACGAGATAAGTTACCCGGCTGCGGGTTCTGAAATAGTCGTACAAACGCGGCAGGTTCGGATTCAGCCGCGCCTCGGCTGTCACCACAAAGGCGTACCCCAGCGCCAGCAGCGGCAGGGCCCACGGGGTGCGGTACAGCAGCAGCGCAACCCAGCCGCCAACACACACCAGGTTGCTGAGTACAGCGAGGGCAATGCGGTGGCGGTGCGCCACCCGATTGAGCGCCCCGCCCCACCAGATTCCGCACAGGAAGCTGAGAATCACAGCGCTGTAGGCGGCGAACCACAAGCGGCCACCCACGCCGAAAACCTCGACACCGGTCGCCTGCATCAGGATACCGAGCACAAACGGCAGCAGGCCGAGATAGGCCAGCGCATCGAACAGCCGGGTTTTCCGCACCGGCGAAGTCTGGTTGCCTGACGCCATGTGGTTTAAGCTGACCGGAAGAAAAGACGCGGAACGGCTCCGCGTACGAAAACATTAAGTTTAGCGCAAACGCCAGTGGAGGAAGTCGTGGAACAGGAACACAAGATCGACGTCAAACAGGCACTGCGGGTGTTTGACAAGGCGACTCGCAAAGGCGAGAAAAGAGAAGATGGCTGGCACTATCGCGGCCTGACCATGAATACCGATTTCGACGGCTACACCGTATTTATCAGCTCATCCAAGGTGCAGCTGACGGTGTTCTTTCACAACAAATACACCGTCGACTACGGCAACGCGTACGATCTGCAGGAGTTTGTCGACCTGCTCGCCAAAATCGACCGCGCCGACTGATCCGGGTATCGACTTGAGTGTGGACAGGCCGCGGTAGCACGGTCGCCGCGCACCGTCAGGTGCGCGCCGGCACACCGCTGTGAAAGCGGAACTCGCCATCGCCGCCCTGTACCAGACCGCGCTCCACTTCCAGCAGCTCTTGCACTCGCGATTCAATATCCTCACCCGCGGCTTTCTCGGCCAGCGTCAGGTAATCGCGAAAATGCCGCGCCTCGGACTTGAGCAGTGACAGGTAGAATTTCTGCAGCTCCTCGTCCAGGTGTGGGGCGATACGCGCAAAGCGCTCGCACGAGCGCGCCTCGATAATCGCCCCGCAGATCAGTGTGTCCACCAGCCGCGCCGGCTCATGCGCACGCACCTGTTCGCGCAGGCCCGCGGCATAGCGGGAGGCACTGATATGGGGATAGGCAATGCCGCGCTTCTTCATGATCGCCAGCACCTGCTCGAAATGCCGCAGCTCCTCGCGCGCCAGGCGCGACATCTTGTTCAGCAGTTCGAAGTTGTCCAGATAACGGAACATCAGGTTCAGCGCGGTACCCGCCGCCTTCTTCTCGCAATTGGCGTGATCCACCAGCATCAGCTCCGGCTCCGCCAGCGCCGCCTCCACCCAGGCGTCGGGCGTGGGGCACAGCAGGAAGTCGTGAATGGCGGACAGATCGGGGACTGGGGTACTCATGGTGGTTAATCGCAAATCGGGCTTTGTGGGCGGCGGATTATAGCGGCGCCGCGGGCCACTTGCCTAACCGGCAACCACAATCCGCTCAACCGGCCCGGCGCGCCTGATGCTGGGCCAGCTGCACCAGGCCGCAGTGCTCCGCGACCTCATCCCGATAGTGCAGCCAGGCGTGCAGCGCCCGCCCCAACCACTGCAGCACCAGCGGGCGCGCGCGCTCGTCGACATAATCGAGCATCAGGTGCCAGGCCGTCTTGCGCAGGGCACACTCCCGCTGGCGGTTGACCCGGTGCAGCGCCAGATTCGCCAGCGGCAGGCCGTAGTGCTTCACCAGCGGGTGATCGCGCAGCGGTGGCTGCGGCCGCAGGGGCCGCCCCGGCTCCAGCACATCGCGATCGTACGCGCCCCCCTTAAGAAACAGGACGCTCACTGCCACCGCCACTTCCCAGCCGTGATGGCTGCAGGCATCGTCCAGCAACTGCCGGAATGCGGCCGCAGCCGGCAGCAGCTGCACCCCCTTGAAGCGATCCAGGTTCATGCCGAGGCCGCGCGGGTACTCCAGATACAGCTCCGCGTGCGGGCCGCTGTCACTCAGGCGGCCAGTCTCCTCCTCGTACAGGATCTCCGCCAGCGCCCGCCGCACGGCGGGCAGCGGGCACTGCCCGTAGGCCTGCGCCAGCAACAGCGGAAAATCCCGCACGTAAGTGCCGTACTGTTGCTCCAGATGGATATGCAACAGATCCCTGGGCACCATACCGGCAGCAAATGCCGGTTGCGCCCAGTGCACCTTGCGCTCCATCACGCGCAGCAGGGAGTCTTTGAATTCGCAGCGGTTCATGGCGCTAATGGTAGGGAGTGTAGCCGCGCCACAGTAATCGCCCTGCCCTGATTCGCCAGCGCGGCTGCAGGGTATTCCCGAGTTCGGTGGTGGCAGTGGAAAAGGATCAATTGATAACGACTTATCAAGTGGTATATTTATACTCTCCATAAACAATTGCCCGAGGCCTCATGCCAGCCAAGGATGTCCGCCGCACAGCCGCGGCAGTGCCCCAATCCCTGCAGCGGCTCGCCACCAGTGCCGCCGCCCTGCGCCAGCAGCTGGAACAGCTGCAGGTGTCCAGCCGGCCGTGGCAACACTACCTGCTGCAACCGCCGTTTGCCGCCGATGCCGCCGCGCAGCTCGGCGGTAGTTTCGAGCACCCGTTCGCCCTGGCCGGCGCACTGATCGCGCAGCTCGACTACACCGACACCCCCGCCGCGGCCAGCGATGCCCGCAGCACCCTGCAGATCCCCGGGCTGCTCGCGGTGCCGCAGAGTGCGATCGACAGCGCCCGCGCACTGAACAGCGCCAAAGACACATTCGCCGAGGCGGTACGCGCATTCCGCGCGGCGGTCAGCGACAGGCCGGCGGCAGAGCGGGACCAGCGTCTGCGTGATTTACTGGCCGAGGCCAGGCACCCGCGCGCGCACCTGCGCCAGTGCTACCGCCAGGTACTGCTCTGCCCTACCCGGCCGGACGCCCTGTCGCTCAGCTGGATCAAGGCGCGCAAGTCGATCCGCAAAGTCACGGTGGAGTGGTGCGAGCGCAAACTGGTGCAGATGGATCCCCAGGGTATCGATGCCGGCATCCAGTACCAGCGCCACCTGCTCGCCGGGCTGCATCGCGCTCAACACGACGACCTGCGCCAGGTGCAGGTGCAGAGCCGCCCCAACCTGCAGGTGGCGGAAATTTTTCGCGAGGAAGATGACGAGACGTATCGCCAGGTAGGCTATGCGGCCATGCCGGTGCTGGTATTGGCGGATGAACACGGCCAGCTGCCGGAATTTACCCGCGTCGATCACCAGCCCGGCCACAGCCGCCGGCGGCAGCGGCGCGACCTGGCGCTGGGTGGCGAGGCATTTCTGCCGGCGTTGCGGGTGTTTTTACGCGGCTAGCGTACGCGGCCATATTCCCCGGAGGAATACGCTCAGTTAGCCACGCCCGCCAAGAGGCGCTTCCCGCTGCCCTTAGCGACGATTAGCGTTATGGTATCCGCCACCACTAACCCAACCAGGATCGCCCGCATGACGCCCTACCTGCTCCTGAAAACCCTGCACGTCCTCAGCGCCACGATTGTTCTCGGCACCGGTATCGGCATCGCCTGGTACACACTGCGGGGCTGGTTGAGTGGGGATCGCCGGGTTATTCGCTGGGTCAGCGGCGAAACTGTAGCCGCCGACTGGCTGTTTACCGGCGGCGCGGCAGTGACACTGCTCGGCAGTGCGACGGGAATGCTGATCATCAATCCCGGCTGGCTGCAGCAGCCGTGGCTACAACTTGCGACAGCGCTGACGGGGTCGGTGTTCCTGCTGTGGCTGCCGGTGGTGTTTCTGCAGTACCGGCTAAGGCATCACGCCCACAATTCTGATGATCACGCTGACGACAACGCATCCCTGCGCCGCATCATGCGCGCCTGGTGCCTGCTGGGCGCGATTGCGTTTCCGGCAATGTTGGTGATTGTTTTTTTGATGGTGGCGAAACCCAACTGGTAGCCGCCGGCCCGGTGGGCAGGCTCAGGCGTGCTGCAATCCCGGCGCCACAAAGCGCTGGTAGTAGGCCACCGACAGCGCATAGAAATCCTCGTCGATACGCCGGCGCAATTCCACCAGCGGCACACCGCGAGCCACAGGCGTCGGGCACAGGCCATAGAGGGCCGGATCGGGAATCTGGCTGGCGCCGGCGCGCAGCAATTCGAACACCCAGCAGTAGGGATTTTGCGCTTCGTCAAAACGGATCTGCTGGTGGCGCAGCTGCGCGACCAGCAGCTTCTGGTCCACGATCTCCAGCTGGCTGCGTACGGCGTTGACCAGGTAGCCCTCGCGGCGCTCGGCGATAACCCGGCGCTGGTCCTCGGAATAGGCATTCCAGTCGATCACCTCGTGGGCAAACCGCTTACAGCCGCGGCAGACATTGTCGCCAATGCCGGTGGAGCAAACGCCGATACAGGGTGTGCGGACTTTTTTAAACATCTGATTCCAAGCCAGGCCGAATTCCAGGTGGGGATTACCCGCGCGCTAGACTATTTTGTTTGCTTTCCAATGGGAAGATCGAGCTCACAAATTGACCATTATTCACCAACCAAATAATGGCAATTCGCGTAAGTTATTGATTTTTCAATAAACTTAACAGAAATCCGCGGTTGCGGTAGAATTCGCCCCCCGCCTCCAGCGGCCCGAACGCACTTTTTCCCGAGGGGCTGACATCCGCACCCGGGATTTCTGCCAGCTGTTGGTGCCACCCCATATACAAAGAGGGACTTATCCGTGCTTGAAGCCTATCGCAAACACGTCGCCGAACGCGCCGAACAAGGTATTCCGCCCAAGCCGCTCGATGCCGAGCAAACGGCCGATCTGGTCGAGCTGCTGAAGAATCCCCCCGCCGGCGAAGAACAGGAACTGGTTGACCTGCTGACCCACCGCGTACCGCCGGGTGTGGACGAGGCAGCCTATGTCAAAGCCGGCTTCCTGTCCGCCATCGTCAAGGGCGAGGCGAAGTCCCCCCTCATCGACCGCGAACACGCCACCAAACTGCTGGGCCAGATGCTGGGCGGCTACAACATCGCCACCCTGGTCGAGCTGCTCGATGACAAAGACCTGGCCGACCTGGCCGCCGAGCAGCTGAAAGGCACCCTGCTGATGTTCGACGCCTTCCACGATGTGGAAGAGAAAGCCAAAGCCGGTAACAACAAAGCCAAGGAAGTGATCCAGTCCTGGGCCGACGCCGAGTGGTTCACCAAGCGCAACAAGGTGCCGGAAAGCATCAAGGTTGCCGTGTTCAAGGTCACCGGCGAAACCAACACCGACGATCTGTCCCCGGCCCCGGATGCCTGGTCCCGCCCGGATATCCCGCTGCACGCGCTGGCCATGTACAAGATGAAGCGCGACGGCCTGGAGCCGGAAGAAGCCGGCGTAACCGGCCCGCTGAAGCAGATCGAAGAAGCCAAAGCCAAGGGCCTGCCGGTCGCCTTCGTCGGCGACGTGGTCGGCACCGGTTCCTCGCGCAAATCCGCCACCAACTCCGTACTGTGGTACTTCGGCGAAGACATGCCGGGCGTACCGAACAAGAAAGCCGGCGGTATCTGCATCGGCGGCAAAGTGGCACCGATCTTCTTCAACACCATGGAAGACGCCGGCGCACTGGTGTTTGAAGCACCGGTAGACGAGCTGAACATGGGCGACGTGATCGAGATCCGCCCCTACGACGGCAAGATCCTGGCTGAAGACGGCAAGGTCCTGAGCGAATTCGAACTGCGCTCCCAGGTGCTGCTCGACGAAGTGCAGGCCGGTGGCCGCATCAACCTGATCGTCGGCCGCGGCCTGACCACCAAGGCCCGCGAATCCCTCGGCCTCGGCGCGAGCGAACTGTTCCGCCTGCCGGAGCAGCCGAACGACACCGGTAAAGGCTACACCCTGGCCCAGAAGATGGTCGGCAAGGCCTGCGGTATGGACGGCGTACGCCCGGGTACCTACTGCGAGCCGAAGATGACCACCGTCGGCTCCCAGGACACCACCGGCCCGATGACCCGCGACGAACTGAAAGACCTCGCCTGCCTCGGCTTCCAGGCCGACCTGGTCATGCAGTCCTTCTGCCACACCGCCGCCTACCCGAAGCCGGTGGACATCGACACCCAGCACAAACTGCCGGACTTCATCATGAACCGCGGCGGCGTTTCCCTGCGCCCGGCGGACGGCATCATTCACAGCTGGCTGAACCGCATGCTGCTGCCCGACACCGTGGGCACCGGTGGCGACTCCCACACCCGCTTCCCGATGGGCATCTCCTTCCCGGCCGGTTCCGGCCTGGTGGCATTTGCCGCGGCGACCGGCGTTATGCCGCTGGATATGCCGGAATCCGTGCTGGTGCGCTTCAAGGGTGAAATGCAGCCCGGCATCACCCTGCGCGACCTGGTCCACGCGATTCCTTACTACGGTATCAAGCAGGGCCTGCTGACCGTGGAGAAGAAAGGCAAGAAGAACGCCTTCTCCGGCCGCATCCTCGAGATCGAAGGCCTGGACAACCTGACCGTGGAACAGGCGTTCGAACTGTCCGACGCCTCCGCCGAGCGCTCTGCTGCCGGCTGTACCATCAAGCTGTCTGAAGAAACCATCGCCGAGTACCTGCGCTCCAACATCACCCTGCTGCGCTGGATGATCGCCGAAGGTTACGGCTCCGCCCGCACCCTGGAGCGCCGCGCGCGTGCCATGGAAGAGTGGCTGGAAAACCCGCAGCTGATGGAAGCGGACAAAGACGCCGAGTACGCCGAAGTGGTCGAGATCGACCTGGCCGAGATCAAGGAGCCGATCGTGTGCGCCCCGAACGATCCGGACGACGCACGCCTGCTGTCTGAAGTAGCCGGCGACAAAGTCGACGAAGTGTTCCTCGGCTCCTGCATGACCAACATCGGTCACTTCCGCGCCGCCGGTAAACTGCTCGACCAGCACAAGGGCAGCCTCCCCACCCGCATGTGGATCGCGCCGCCCACCAAGATGGACGAGCACCAGCTGATGGAAGAAGGCTACTACAACATCTACGGTGCATCCGGTGCCCGCACCGAAATGCCCGGCTGCTCCCTGTGCATGGGTAACCAGGCGCGCGTAGCGGCGAACAGCACCGTGCTGTCCACCTCTACCCGCAACTTTCCCAACCGCCTGGGCGACGGTGCCAATGTGTACCTGACCTCTGCGGAACTGGCCTCCGTGGGCGCCATCCTCGGCAAACTGCCCACCCCGGCCGAGTACCTGGAGTATGCGAAAAACATCAACTCCATGGCGGCAGAGATCTACCGTTACCTGAACTTCGACCAGATTGAGGAATTCCAGAAATCTGCCGAAGAAGGCAAGCGCATTGCCGCTACTGAAATTCAGGATGTCGCGATTTAATTAGCGCCTCCCCTGAAACGAAAAAGCCCCGCATCGCGGGGCTTTTTTTTGATCTGTGGCACAGTGACCACAGCCTGAAGAAGGTGCCGGATATTAACTCAGCGCTTCTTGAGCATTGACCCGCGCGCATCCAGCCCCGCCAGAATCGCCTTCATTTCATCGGCCTCTTCCGCCGCGCGCTTGGCCTTGGCAGCGGCGATGGCCGCTTTCTCAGCCTCGATGGCCTCCTTGATCTTGCGCTCCTTGGCGGCACTGCCGGTGCGCCCGACCGCCAGCTTCTCCTTAACCGGCTTGGTGGTACGTTTGGCAGGGGAAGGGGGACTGATGGGCGCAGCACCAACTCCAAGACGCTTCACCTTGGCCTTAGGGGCCAGAGAAGCTTTAGTGGTGCCGGGCAGCACAGTCTTTATCCCGGCGAGGCTCTTGCCGCCGTATGTCTCCAGCGCCTCCTCCACGAACATCTTCAGTTCCGTTGCGTCTTCGGCAACGGCGAACAGGCTCACGTCAAAGGCCTCCGGGCCAAATGACTTCAGCTCCTTATAAAACGGATGTTCAATCCCAAGCTCAAGCGCAGCCTGAAATTGCTTGAATCTGGCTTCCGGCGAAACACCTTCCCGCGCCGTGCCAACCCAGACCGAGTCTGTCTCTTCATTTATAAGGGTAAATACGATCATACAACCTCAGACAACACCTTGGTGATCGGCACACGACCACCGGTTCAGAATCCCCGAAAGAGTAAAAGGTCGCGCATTCTAATGAGTTAAAAATAAAAGTGCAGTCTTGACTTGAACGAATTCAGACTGGATCGGGCCAGTACCATTTCAGCCCGCCACGGGACTGACAGTACAAAATACAACCAAGCCACTTCGCTGCAGAGAATCGCCGGTCGCGCCCGCGCAAATTTTCGTGCGAAAAGCGGGAGGCACAAATTCCGGGAAACCTCGCCAGAGCCCAACTGTTCGCGTATTCCACCCTGATTAGGTTATTGAATTTGAGTGTGCGCCCCTTGAATTAAGCTGCAGTTGTGCACGAGACGGGACGCCATGAACGCATCGCACGAATGTCCACTCCGAAACAAACCATGTTACTTTAAGCACTCTCATGCTGGATAAGGACTTCAACCTGCTCAATTTTGGCGGTTATTTCCCTGACTTTTAAAGGATTAAAAGATGCCTATTCATACCAACAACACAAGAAATGGGCGCCAACTCAGCGCTATTAAAGAAAATTATCCAGCAGTACTTAACGGTCGCACGACCCACCTTCCCATCTATCAGATTCGTGCGAGCGCGCTTATCGGCAACAGAATATCCGGAGATTTGGCCAGGGTATTAGCCAGCATCAAGAAGAACAATCAACTCGATTTACAGGAGGGGTATCGACAGGAAGCGTTACACAGCGACACGCTGGGGAACCTTCCAGTTCCTCCGGGTGCTGGTGTCCAGTACCGGGAATATTTCGTTCCAGGGAACGGAGCGCACAGTTCCGGTTACTGGAGACTCGTTGGCGACATTCGCAATCATCGCCTGTTTATCACGCCTACGCATTATGATATCTGGTTGATGGATTTGGATGCTGCGCAGGTAAAGGACGACAATCAGGAAGTTGCGCATACCACAACCGGGGCACAAAACCCCTTCTTTCACCTCACCGGCGTATCGGCATGGAGCAGCCTGTTCTGGTAGGTTCTGCGCTGCGGTATTGATTGGCCCCTCGCACAGTCGCGTCTCTGTATCCGGTTGCAGAAAGCCGGAAAGTACCTACTCTGGTTATTTCCGTGTAAGTCGCAGGCACCAGAGGCCTAATTGCACATCAGCACCCTGAATGCGAGGCGAGGATAGCAAGGTGAGCAACGAACAGGCGGCACCAGAGACAAAGGGGGTAACGGTACAGCTCCTCGGTGCTTTAGACCTCGGGCCGGAGCTCGAGGGGCTGGCCGGACGTGAACTGCGGATGCGTATGGTGACGATTGAGCCGGGCGGCGTATTCGGCCCGGTTCACGACCATAAGGACCGCCCGGGGATCGTCTACATCCTGCAGGGAACGATCACGGACCACCGGGACGGCATCGCTACCGATTATGGGCCCGGGCTCGGCTGGCCTGAAGACAGGAATACACGACACTGGCTGGAAAATCGGGGAACCACGGCGGCGATTGAGATTTCAGTGGATATCGTCAGACACGATTAACTGCCGGCCAAAAGCGCGAGCCCTGCGGCGGAAAACGAGCGCTGGCGGATAACACGCTATTCAATCACACCACGCTGTGTCTTAGCCCACAGCTGACGGCCTCTGCCCGTTGGCTCTGAATCGGCGGCAGGGATAATCTGCTGCGCTTGTGTCGAGGGCAGTAGCAAAATTATTTTTCAATGGCGCAAATAATCGCGGGTTTTAATTATCTGCTAACGGTTCGGAGCGCCACAGTCCCGTTTGTCAGCTGACGGATTTTCTGCTTTAACTGTTGCAGTAATTACCGATGACCTTGAGTTACCGCGCACGCAGCGCAAGTCACACTGCCTGCAAGCCTGTTGATAGCCAGAAACTACCTCTGCGTTAGTCATAATTGATTACACAAATCGTCGGCACTAGCAGATATTGGCGACTAACGCGGCGTCAGCTTGTCACGGTAAACAAAGCACTTCTGAATAAGCCCGCAACGCCTCTGGACCTCCCTGCGGCAAGCCCCGAGGGGCGCAGCGCCATGGCGGAGCTGTCCACTGGATTCCCCACTCCTTGAATGGATCAATTAGGAGATTCACCGATGTCTGATAACAAATGCCCGGTAATGCACGGTGCTATGACGGAAAGCGGCATGTCCAACATGGACTGGTGGCCCAAGGCGCTCAACCTCGACATCCTGCATCAGCATGACACCAAGACCAACCCGCTGGGCGCGGATTTCAACTATCGCGAGGAAGTCAAAAAGCTCGACTTCGCCGCGCTCAAGCGGGATCTCACTGCACTGATGACCGAAAGCCAGGACTGGTGGCCGGCCGACTGGGGCCACTATGGCGGCCTGATGATTCGCATGTCCTGGCATGCGGCCGGCACCTACCGTATCGCCGATGGCCGCGGCGGCGCCGGTACCGGCAACCAGCGCTTCGCCCCGATCAATTCCTGGCCGGACAACGTGAGTCTGGACAAGGCGCGCCGCCTGCTCTGGCCAATCAAGAAAAAGTACGGCAACAAGCTCAGCTGGGCGGATCTGATCACCTATGCCGGCACTATCGCCTATGAATCCATGGGCTTGAAAACCTTCGGCTTCGGTTTCGGTCGCGAAGACATCTGGCACCCGGAAAAGGACACCTACTGGGGCTCGGAGAAAGAATGGCTGGCCCCCACCGGCAGTGAGGGAAGCCGTTATTCCGGTGAGCGCGACCTGGAAAACCCGCTGGCGGCGGTAATGATGGGGCTGATCTACGTAAACCCGGAAGGTGTGGACGGCAACCCGGATCCGCTCAAGACCGCCCACGATGTGCGCGTCACCTTCCAGCGCATGGCCATGAACGATGAGGAAACTGTGGCGCTGACGGCCGGAGGCCATACCGTGGGCAAATGTCACGGCAATGGCGACCCGACGCAGCTCGGCCCGGAACCGGAAGGCGCCGGGCTTGAAGAACAGGGCCTGGGCTGGATCAATCACCACCAGCGCGGCATCGGCCGCGACGCGATCACCAGTGGCCTCGAAGGCGCTTGGACCAGCAACCCGACGCAATGGGATAGCGGCTACTTCGAAATGCTGCTCAACCACGAATGGGAATCCAGGAAGAGCCCCGCCGGCGCCTGGCAGTGGCAGCCGGTCGACATCAAGGAGGAAGACAAGCCGGTGGATGTGGAAGACATGTCCACGCGCCGCTCCCCCATCATGACCGATGCCGACATGGCGATGAAGATGGATCCGGAGTACCGCAAGATCGCCGAGAAATTCTACAAGGACCCCGACTACCTGGCCGAAGTCTTTGCCCGTGCCTGGTTCAAGCTCACCCACCGCGATATGGGGCCGAAAGACCGCTATATCGGCCCCGATGTACCCCAGGAAGATCTGCTCTGGCAGGATCCGGTGCCCGCCGGCAGCACGGATTACGATGTGGCGGCGGTGAAGGAAAAGATCGCTGCCAGCGGCTTGAGCATCGGCGACATGGTATCGACCGCCTGGGACAGCGCCCGCACCTTTCGCGGTTCCGACTTCCGCGGTGGCGCCAATGGCGCACGCATCCGCCTGGCACCGCAGAAAGACTGGGTCGGCAACGAGCCCGAACGCCTCGCCAAAGTACTGGCGGTGCTCGAACCGATCGCGGCCGAAGCGGGGGCGAGCGTTGCCGATGTTATCGTGCTGGCGGGTAATGTCGGGATTGAGCAGGCCGTTAAAGCCGCCGGATTCAATGTCAGCGTGCCCTTCTCGCCCGGACGCGGGGACACCACCGACGCGCTGACCGACCCGGAGTCCTTCGTTGACCTGGAGCCGATCCATGACGGCTACCGCAATTGGCTGCTGAAAGATTACGCCGTGCGCCCGGAAGAACTGATGCTCGATCGCACCCAGCTGATGGGCCTCACCGCACCGGAGATGACGGTGCTGGTAGGCGGTATGCGCGTACTCGGCACCAACCATGGCGGCACCAGGCACGGCATGTTCAGCGACCGCGAGGGCGTGCTCAGCAACGACTTCTTCGTCAACCTCACCGACATGAATTACACCTGGAAGCCCACTGGCAGCAACCTGTATGAAATCCGCGACCGCAAGACAGACGCAGTCAAATGGACAGCAACGAGAATCGATCTCGTGTTCGGCTCTAATTCCATTCTGCGCGGTTATGCGGAGTTCTATGCGCAAGATGACAACCGGGAAAAGTTCGTGCAGGATTTCGTTGCCGCGTGGAGCAAAGTCATGAACGCGGATCGTTTCGATCTCGCCTGACCCCGCAGCAAACCCCCACGCCCGCAAGCAGCGGCGTGGGGATTTGCACGTTGCACAGAAGCAGGCACACGGCTACCAACAGAAAAAACCGCAACACAAGAGCCTCTACCATCAGTACCCAATCCGATTTATTGGGCTCCGCCCAGGCGCGACTCGCTCTCTACCTGCCTCATCGCCCCAACGGTCTGGCGCAACTTACGCCGGCCCCCAGCGCCGTGGATTTGGTCGCGCTCAATTCCAATCACTGGCGCAAGATCGTCACGCTGCTGGCCAAGATCGCCAGCCCCGCCGCTGACGACTGGCGCCAGTTTCGGGATGCGCACCTGTTTCAGGCCACCGCACTCTGCTTCTCTCCGCAGCTGAACCCCAACGCGCGCTGGCACTGGATCGGCGGCAAAGACAATCTGCAGCGCTTTACCGAGCTGCAGCACCGCGCACGCCCTCTGGCAGACGCCCCGGATATCCTGCTCGATGCCGACCGGCACCTGTTGCTGACGCCCTACCCGGACTACCGCCAGCTCAGCAATGCACTGGTCGCCCGCATCCGCACCGCGCTCGGCGATCTCGGTTTCTATGCCGAATCGGGCAATGACTTTGGCGGAGCGCCGCCAACCGATTAGAATGTGCCGCCTGCGCACCAACGCACTGAACTGAACACAACCCGCTGCACCGCAAGCCTGACCTATGTCCCTTCCCTACTTCCTCGGCTGCCCGCAGTGGCAACACCCCCAGTGGAATGCACGGCTGCCGGCCGGGGCGAGTCCGCTGGCGCGCTACAGCCAGGTGTTCAACTGTGTCGAGGGCAATACCACCTTTTACGCCACCCCCAGCCTGGAGCAGTGCCGGCAGTGGTGCGCACAGGTCACCGAAGACTTCCGCTTCCTGCTCAAGTTTCCGCGCGCAGTCACCCACGAGCGGCTGCTGGCCGGTGCGAGCGCGGAAGTGCAGTCTTTTCTCGACATCGTCGCGCCGCTTGCGGATCGGCTCGGCCCTTTCCTGTTGCAACTGCCCGCCGCATTCGGCCCCGGACACCTGGATAATCTCTGGCACTTTATCGATACCCTGCCCGCACCGCTGCGCTGTGCGGTCGAAGTCCGCCACCGGGATTTTTTCGCCAAGGGCGATGCCGAGCGGGCGCTGAACCGCGGCTTGCGCGCGCGCCGGACCGCACGCGTCTGCCTCGACAGCCGCGCGCTCTTTGCCGCAACGGCAGACAGCGAGGCAATCCGCGATGCGCAGCGCAAGAAGCCGCAGGTTCCGGCGCATCTGCTGCCAGTGGATGCGCCACCGGTAATCCGCTATATCGGCCACCCCGAGTTGGAGGCCAACCGCGAGTTCCTGGCCCCCTGGGTCGAACGGGTCGCCAGCTGGATCGAGGAGGGCCGGCGACCGTTTATGTTTCTGCATATGCCGGACAACGGCGATGCCCTGTCGCTGGCGGCGCTGTGGACCGAGCTGTTGCGCGCGCGGATCCCGCACGCGGAGCTGCCGGATATCGATCAACCGCAGCCGCAGATGGGACTGTTTTAACCCGGCACCCGCCACATGCCGCGCTGCCCGACGCGCGGCTTCTGCTCTCCGTTCAAATTCTCCGCATTCAACGCTGCTCGCCGGCAACAGAAACCGGCGACTGAAAAGCCCCTCGTCGAATCGCGAGCGGCCTTCAGATGGCGCCGAAAGAGGCCATTGGCGCCAGAAAGCAGTACGAATCGCCAATAGCATTCAAAACGGCGGCCACGGGGTGCTATAAAGTGAGCCTATTGCGCTTGCGCATTTTCGCCCCCCATTTTCCGGCCTTGCCGGTTTCCCCACAGCCGTTGCAGTTCTGCGGTCCGCCAACACAGACTCGAGGTGGCTCCATGGGTAAAACTCTCCTAGTCGCGGTGCTGCTCATTGCCGCCGGGCTTTTCTTTGTCATCCACCAGCCCGCTCTGCCGCCACTGGAAGCCTCGGAATCGGCGCCGGCCGACCCCGCCCTGATAGAGCGCGGCCGGGTGCTCGCCGGTATCGGCAACTGTGCCACCTGCCACACTGCGGACGGCGGGAAATCCTATGCCGGCGGGCGCGCCTTCCCTACCGGGTTCGGCACCCTGTACGCCGCCAACATCACGCCGGACCGCGAACTGGGTATCGGCAGCTGGTCGCGCGAGGCATTTATCCGCGCCATGCACAAGGGCATTGACCGCGACGGCAGCTATCTGTTTCCCGCGTTCCCCTACACCCATTTCAAGAACGTCACCAACGACGATCTGGACGCCCTCTACGCCTACCTGATGTCGCTGAAGCCGGTGGCCTACCAGCCACCGGAAAACGGCTTGCGCTTCCCGTTCAAACTGCGCTCGCTGCAGTGGGGCTGGCAGCTGCTGTTCTTCGACTCGAAGCCGCTGCAGCCCGACCCCGGGCAGAGTGACACCTGGAATCGCGGCGCCTATCTCGCCGAGGGCCTGGGCCACTGCACCGCCTGCCACTCGCCCCGCAATGCCTTCGGCGCGGAAAAGAAAGACCGCGCCTACGCCGGTGCACTGGTGGACAACTGGTATGCCCCGGCGCTGAATGCGCAACAGCCGGTACCAATTCACTGGACCGAACAAACACTGTACGACTACCTGCGCAGTGGCCAGTCGCCCTATCAGGGCGTGGCCGCCGGCTCCATGTCAGAAGTGGTGCACAAGGGGCTGAAACAGGCTTCCGACAAGGATATCCGTGCAATGGCGGTTTACCTCGCCTCGCTCGGCAACGACGACGCGCAACAAAATGACGCGGCGGCGCTGGCGGCCTCCACCATCGACGGCGCACAGCAACGCACCGCGAATGATCGCAGCCATGGCGAGAACCTGTATATCGGCGCCTGTACCGGCTGCCACTACAACGCCGCGGACAAACCCATTGCGCTGCGCGCCGAGCTGAGCCTGAACAGCGCCGTGACTGCCGACGACCCGACCAACCTGCTGCGCGTGCTGCTGCAGGGGATTGCTGCCGACCAGGGCACGCCCGGCTTCGTCATGCCGGAATTTGCCACGCTCAGCGATGACGACATCGTCAGCCTGGCGGATTTCCTGCGCCGGCGCGCCGCTCGCGAGCCCTGGCCCGACCTGCACAAGCGCCTCACCGATTTGCGCAAGGACCTGCAGAAATAAATCACCGCCGCTCGACGTCCAGAAGTGCCCAAATTCCAGGGAGAACAACAATGAGTATCGAATTTGAGATCAACGGCCAGCCCGTCGATATCGACGTACCCGCCGAGACACCGCTGTTGTGGGTGATTCGCGACGACATCGACCTGACCGGTACCAAGTTCGGTTGTGGCATCGGCCTGTGCGGCGCCTGCACCGTGCACATCGACGGGCGCGCCACACGCTCGTGCATCACGCCGGTGAGCAGTGTCGCCGGCACCAAGGTCACCACCATCGAAGGGCTGGCAGAAAACGGCGAGCATCCGCTGCTGCAGGCCTGGGTCGAGGCGCAGACCCCGCAGTGCGGTTACTGCCAGCCCGGGCAGATCATGCAGGCCGCGGCGATGCTGCGCGATTTTCCCAACCCCACCGATACACAGATCGACCAGGTCATGAGCGGCAACCTGTGCCGCTGTATGGCCTACGTGCGTATCCGCGAGGCGATCAAGCTGGCCGCCGGGCGCATGCAGGCACAGGACAACCGCGAACAGGAGCCGGGGGCCGACCATGCTTAAATTCCTGCAGGGCAATGACAAACACAAAAACGAAGTGCCATCCCTCAGCCGGCGCGGTTTTATCATCGGCATGGCCGGCGCCGGCCTGACCTTCGCCTTCGCGCGCTCGCCACTCAGCCTGGCGGACCCCGCACAGGCCGCCGCCAGCGGTGACTTCGAGCCCACGGTCTGGTACCAGGTGCAGAAAAACGGCGACATCATCGTCAATATCGCCAAGGCGGAAATGGGCCAGCACATCGGCACCGCGCTGGCGCGCATCGTCGCCGACGAACTGGAAGCCGACTGGGACAGGGTCACGCTCAACTATGTCGACAGCGACCCCAAATGGGGTTACATGGTCACCGGCGGCAGCTGGTCGGTATGGCAGAGCTTCGCTCCGCTGAGCCACGCCGGCGCGGCCGGGCGCATCGCCCTGATCGAAGAGGGCGCCCGCCAGCTCGGGGTAAAACCGGAGCAGTGCCAGGCGCGCAAAAGCCGCGTGATCGCCGGCGGCAAGTCGCTCAGCTACGCCGATATCGTCAGTAACAGCACTATCAAACGCAGCTACACGGACGACGAGCTGAAGAAGATGCCGATCAAGCCGCCGTCGGAGCGCCGGCTGATCGGTGGCCAGACCCAGGCGCTGGATATCCCCGCCAAGGCCGCGGGCAAGGCGCTGTACGGCCTCGATGCCAAGATCGAGGGCATGGTGTACGCCCGGCCGATACTCCCGCCCACCCGCTACGGTGCCAGCGTCAACAATATCGATGACAGTGCGGCCAGGGACATTCCCGGCTACCTGAAGACCATCGTGCTCGACGACCCCTCCGGCACCGTGCCCGGCTGGGCCGTGGCCATCGCCGAGAGCTTCCACGCGGCCAACCGCGCAGTGCAGAAGATTCGCGTCGACTGGTCGCCGGGCAAGACCGCCGACGTGGACGAGGCGGCAGTCCTGGAGCACGGCCGCACCCTGATCGGCAGCGCCGATGCCGGCGTGGTGGTGCGTGAGGAAGGCGACGTGGACAAGGCATTCGCCGACGCCGACTCGACGCTCGAGAGCGAATACCTCACCCACGGAGTCCTGCACTTCCAGCTGGAACCGCTCAACGCGCTGGCGCAGCTGAAAGACGGCCGCTGGGAAATCCACACCGGCAACCAGTGGCAGTCGCTGATCATCCCGGTGCTGGCCAAGGCGCTACAGGTGCCGAAAGAGCAGATAGTGCTGCGCACCTATATGCTCGGTGGCGGTTTCGGGCGCCGGCTGAACGGCGACTACACGGTTCCCGCCGCCCTGGCGGCAAAAGCACTGGGCCGACCGGTGAAACTGGTATTTACGCGGGAGGACGACCTGCTGTTCGACTCACTGCGCTCGCCGTCGGTACAGCGGATGCGCATGGCGTTCGACAAAAACGGCAAGGTCCTGGGCATGGAGCACACCGCCACTGCCGGCTGGCCGACCCAGGTGATGGCACCCTCCTTCCTGGCCAAGGGCGTGTCCGGCGGCAAGTACGATCCCTTCGCCATTCAGGGCGCGCTGCACTGGTACAGCGTGCCCAGCAACCGCGTGCGCGCCATTTCCAACGATCTGGCCAACGACACCTTCCGCCCCGGCTGGCTGCGCTCGGTCGGCTCCGGCTGGGTCAACTGGGCGCTGGAGAGTTTTATGGACGAGGCGGCGCACAAGGCCAAGCAGGACCCGGTTGAATTCCGCCTGGAGAAACTGGTGGCCGAGGGCAAGAACGCCGGCTCCGCGCCCAATTCCGTGGGCGGCGCGTCGCGCCAGGCCAATGTGCTGCAGCGGGTGCGGGAACTCTCCGGCTGGGGCGGAAAGATGCCCGCGGATACCGGGTTGGGCGTGGCCACCACCTACGGGCAGGAGCGCAATATGCCCACCTGGACCGCGTGCGTGGCGCGGGTACACGTAGACCGCGAGAGCGGCCGGCCGACGGTGGAAAAGCTCACCATCGTCACCGACGCCGGCACCATCGTGCACCCGGACGGCGCCCACGCCCAGGTGGAGGGCGCGGCCCTGTGGGGCACCAGCCTGGCGCTACACGAAGGCACCCAGCTCAAGGGTGGCCGCGTGGGCGATACCAACCTCAACAGCTACACCCCGCTGCGCATGCGCGATGTGCCGGAAATCGAAATAGAGTTTGTCGACAGCAGTGAAAACCCGGTCGGCCTCGGTGAACCCGCCACCACGGTGGTGGGCCCGGCAATCGCCAATGCGATTTTCGCCGCAGTCGGGGTGCGCATGCGCGAACTGCCGATCCGCGCGGAGCAGATATTGAAAGCGTTACAGGGCTGAGGTTGCGGTGAAGCAGGACTACAGCCCGCACGAAATCCGTGTACTCGGCGTACTGATCGAGAAATCCATCACCACGCCCGACCACTACCCGCTCACCCTCAACAGCCTGGTGGCCGGCTGCAACCAGAAGAGCAACCGCAACCCGGTGCTGAACCTGTCGGAGCACGCGGTGGCCGACCTGGCGCGGCAGTTGAGCAACAGCGACGTGGTGGTGATCGACAACGAATTCGGGCGGGTGGAGCGCTACCGCCACCGCTTCTGCAATACCGAATTCAGCCAGCTGCAGGTCACGCCCGCGCAGCTGGCGGTGCTGTGCGAGCTGTTCCTGCGCGGGCCGCAGACACCCGGGGAACTGCGCAGCCGCGCGAGCCGCATGCACCCCCTGGCAACGCTCGAGCCGGTGGAGGCGGCGCTGCAAGGGCTGATGCAACACCCGCTGGGGCCACTGGTCGCGCAGTTACCGCGCGAGCCCGGCCGGCGCGAATCCCGCTACACCCACCTGTTCTGCGGCGATGTGGAATCCGCAATAGAGCAACCTCCAGACACTGCCGCGCCCGCCTCTGACCAATCCGGCCAATCCGAACTGGCGCAATTACGGGCCCGCGTGGCGCAGCTGGAGGCCGAGAACACCGAGCTGAAGGCGCAGTTGCAGCGCCTCACAGACACCCGCCAGCCCTAGCGCGAATACTTACGGCTTTACCGTCCGCGCCGGTGCGGCTGCGCGGCACGGCACGCAGACTTGGTCGCCGTAATAGTTATCCGCATAATTGCACTGTGCCGGCGCAGTCTGCGCCCGCACGCGACCGGCGACCTTGCCGCCGACAATATCGAGAATGGTTTTCATGCCTGGCTCCCGTTGACTGGCCCTGATTGATTCGAGGCCTCAGCCTAACCCTGGCGCACCCGGGGCTTAAATGAATTTTCTCACTGATCCAGATTGCAATTGACTATCAATTCCCGCCGCGCCTGACACCGCCCTCCGCGCCCGGAGCCCTCCCAGAGCCCTATAAGCGCCGCACAAGTAGCATTCGCACTTTGCCGCCAAACGCGGTATATACGCAGCTGACACCGTCGATTTCCCGTACCCGATTTCGCAGGCGCCGTTTATGTTCCGAAGTTTGTTCGCCAGTGCCAAAAAGCTATTGCTGTGGATGTTGCTGTTCGCACTACTGCTCGCGGCCGCCTTTGTGTATTTCCCCGGCCTGAAGTACAGCCTCTACCGGGTACTGCCGCCCAAAGTCCGCTGGGATATTTCCTACGCCGTCAGCGACAAGTTCCTGGTGGGCATGGTGTATTTCGTCGAGCGCGGCGACCAGCTGCTGCTGGTGAAACATTCCTATCAGGACAAGTGGGGCCTGCCGGGTGGCTGGCTGGACAAGAACGAGACGTTCGAGCAATCGGTGCGCCGGGAACTGCGCGAAGAGCTGGGCGTGGGCCTCACCAATATTGAAATGCTGGAAGTGCACAAGATCCCCAGCTCGCAGATCATCGACATCGCCGTGCGCGGCCAGCTGCAGGGCGACAAGCTGAAGATCGGCGATGGCGAAATTGCCGAATTCCGCTTCTTCGACAAAGACGCCCTGCCCGCGCCCGCCGATATCCTCTACCCCCACAGGCCCTACATTGAGCGCTACCTGGCCGGCGAAAAGGCGCACCAGCGCGTGGTGGTGCACTGATGGGCAAACGAGCGCTGGTCATCGGCGCCAGCGGCCTGGTGGGGCGCGCACTCACGCAACAGCTGGCCGCTGCCGACTGGATCGACGAGGTAGTCACCCTCACCCGCCGGCCGCTGGCACCGGCGGCGCCCTACCCGCACCAGGACAAGGTGCGCAACCATGTGGTCGATTTCGATGAGCTGGAACGCGACCCCGCGCTGTTCCGCGGCGACCTGCTGTACTCGTGCCTCGGGACGACAAAGCGCGCGGCCGGATCGCTGGCCGCGCAGCGCCGGGTGGATGTGGATTACCAGTTACAGGCCGCCCGGCTGGCGGCGCAACAGGGTGTCGCGCACTACCTGCTGGTGTCGTCGAGCGGCGCCAACCCCGACAGTCGCAGCGCCTACCTGCGCATGAAAGGCGAACTGGAGCAACAGGTCCTGCAGCTGCCGTTTGCGCGCATCAGTATTTTCCGCCCGTCGCTGCTGCTCGGTAAGCGGGATCAATGGCGCCCGGCGGAATGGCTGGGCAGCTGGCTGCTGCCACTGCTGTGTACCCTGCCCGGCCTGCGCCGCTACCGGCCGATTGCCGCCGCGCAGGTAGCGGCCAAAATGGTATCGGTGAGCGCCCAAGACGGACCCGCGGTGCAATCGTTCACGCTGGACGAACTGTTTCACAGCGAAGGCTGACACCGGCAGGAACGGACCGCCGGGGTTGGGAATGGCCCCGAAACGGGCGAGAATAGGCGCAATTCAAGCGGCACGAAAAGAGGACCGCCCGCAACTGCCCCGCAACTTCCTCGTATCTACCCCGCACCTACCACGGAATAGCGCCACACCTATGTCATACGAACAGCCCAGCCTGGAGCAACTGCTGGAGCATATCAGCCACACCGCGCGCCACCGCAAACGGGTGTCACTCGACCTGGTGCTGCGCGCGTCCGGGCGGCGTTCGTTCTCGCCGCTGCTGCTGCTGGCCGGTGTCATCCTGTTTTCGCCGCTGAGCGGTATTCCCGGCGTACCCACATTGATGGGGCTGCTGGTACTGCTGACCACCTTGCAGCTGCTGGCGGGGCGGCGGACTTTCTGGCTGCCGCAGTGGTTACTGCGCCGCTCGCTGTCGAAACGCAAATTTCAGCGGGCGCTCGGCTACCTGCACAAGCCGGCACAATTCGCCGACCGCTGCCTGCAGCCGCGGCTGCAGTTCCTGGTGCGGCGCGCCGGGGCGGTGCTGGTTGCGGTGATCTGCACGGCGATCGCGCTGGCGCTGCCGCTGATGGAAGTGGTGCCCTTCTCGGCCACCATCGCCGGTATCGCGCTGACCGCCTTCGGTCTGGCGCTGGTAGCCCACGACGGCCTGCTGGCGATCTTCGCCTTTGCCTTCACCGGGCTGGCCGTGGCGACGATTGTCTTCAGCCTGTTCAGCTAATCCCCCGCCAGCCCCAGCCACTGCGGGCGCTTGACCAGGGTGGCGATGGCCAGCAGATCGTAGAGCCCGTGCCAACTGGCCACCAGCAACAGGCTGCCGCTCCACCAGTACACCACCCCGAACAACAGGCCGATGATCAGGGTCGCGGTAAAGTAGGTGGCCGACGCCGCGTGGAGCAGCGCAAACAGTATGGAAGCGATGACAATGCCCAGCGCGGCATGGACAAACGTCGCCAGCCACGGCTGCAGGAAAGCGCGGAACAACAGCTCCTCACAGATCCCCGCGGCGGCCGCCGCCAGCACGATCTGCGGCCAGGAAAAGCGACCAAACAGCGCCCGCAGCCCTGCGCTGTGGTGCCGCAGGGCGGCGCCGGCGGCGCTGTCGGAACGGGTCAGCCACACGGCCACGGCAAAGGTCAGCGCAGCCCCGGCAGCACCCAGCGCGAGCGCGGCCCAGCCGCCGCGACCGAGCAGCGTAACCGGTATGTGTGCATAGTGTATTCCCACCAGCGCCAGCAACAGCACCACCAGCTCGATGCCGATCACCAGCGGAAATACCGCGGGCATGTTCGGATCGGGAGAAGTCATTGCGCGGCTCCTTTTTCATTCCCTCGCGGGTTCAGCGGCAACACCGCCTTCAGCCGTGCGTGGCCGCCGGCGGACACCTTCACCACCGCCACACCGCCCTCGCGCAGCTCCTGCTCCAGCTGCTGCGCCCGGGCGCGCGGGGCAAAATATGCCTCGATACCGTAGCGCACGTGATAGACATCGCCACTGCCACGCAGCCAGTTGTCGGTAACGCGCCCGCGCAAAAACGGGCCCTGCTGCGGTTTCACCAGGCTGGCGCCGGCAAACTGGTAGAGGCCACCGGCAGCCGGCTTCAGCGACACGTATACCACCTCGCCATCGCGCAACTGCGCGCGTTCGGGA
The DNA here is from genome assembly GCF_039696035.1 of Microbulbifer sp. SAOS-129_SWC. Classification (GTDB taxonomy): domain Bacteria; phylum Pseudomonadota; class Gammaproteobacteria; order Pseudomonadales; family Cellvibrionaceae; genus Microbulbifer. The sequence goes on along the minus strand of NZ_CP155567.1, from coordinate 1,833,446 downwards.
AAGCGGCTCGCATCCAGTTCGGAAAACGCGTATTGCAGCCGCGCGTAATTGCCGCGCAGCAGCGAACGCGGGTCCACCGGCACGGTTTTCAGGCGGATCTCGGTACCGGTCCACAGCGGCACCTGCGCGCGCAGGTAGATGCCCGCCATCACCAGCAACTGTAGTGTGATTGCCGCCACCAGCCCCGCCGGCAGCCAGCGAATTTGCGCCCCGTGCTCGCGCCGCATCATTGGCCGCCCTCCTCGCGCTGGTGCCGTTTCCAGAAGCGCGCCGCCCCCAGCAGCAGTACCGCGAATACCGCAAACAGCACGGCGCCGCCAACGTAGTCGCCGATCAGGTCAAAATAGCGCAACAGCGCACACAGCAGCACCGCCGCCACGCCGACAAAGAAGTACTGCGAGGTGCCGCTGTTGATGCCGCGCAGGATCAGCCAGATACCGCTGCCCACCAGGGCCAGGTTGGCCAGCACCTGGAACACCACCGCGTGCTCCGGGTTGCGCGACACCAGCACCGCCAGCAGCGGCAGCCACAGCGCCGCCAGCAGGGCCAGCGCCGCCGGCACCGCCGGCACCGCGCCGCTGCGCCGCGCCAGCACCAGGGTTACGGCAGCCAGCGCGGCCAGCACCAGCCCCATCGACCACAGGTGCGTCCAGTCGGCCTGCAGCAGCGCCTGCCACGGCTGCGCAAAGCTCATCACCAGCAGCAGCACCAGCGTAAAGCGCAGGCACCAGACACCGATCAGCGCCGCATAGTCCCGCGCCCGGGAAGCGGCGTGGCCGTTCAGCCAGCGGGCGAAAAACGCCAGCACGATAAACAGCCCGGCGGCCACCGCGAAGCTCTCGGCGCGCAGGTCGAACAGGAAGAAGGCTTTGGTCTCGCGCCAGAAGGCAGCGAGGCTGTACTCCACCCAGAAACCGATACTCGCCAGCACCACCAGCAGCAGTGTGGCACTGGGCGGCCCGCGCCACAGCACATACACCGAGGCGGCGATAAACAGCGGAAACAGCGCCGGATAGAAACCGTAGGCCAGCTGCAGGAAGAACCACAGCAGTGCCAGCAGGTGCGCCTGCAGCGCCAGCCACGGATTGCGTGTGAGCAGCGCAAACGGCACGCAGCCCAGCGCCCACCAGAAGATGCCGTCCGGCATATGCTCGCCGAGGTGGTAGATCTGCGCGATCAGGATGATCGAGGCACCGAAGAACAGGTTGCCGAGCAGGAACAGGCCCACCCCGCCACTGCGGTCACCGCCGCAGTAGTGGCGCAGGCCCAGCCACTGGGTAGCGGCGGTCAGCGCAATCAGCCCGCCCATGCGCAGGCCGCGCGGAATCGAGTCCCAGTTGGCGCCCAGCAGCGTGATCAGCGCCAGGCCGATAAACAGGTAGCCGAGCCCGGTCAGCACGCTATAGCCGAACGAGTGCCGCTGCGCCTGGTGGTAATCCACCCCGTAGCGGCGGCAGATGCGCTCCGCCTCGGGCTCGCCGATCAGGCCCTCGTCCACCCACTCTGCCGCTTCCCGCGCCAGGTCGTATTTCAATAACCGGATCAATCGCATGCTATCGCCGCCTCCGCTGCGCCCGGACAGATCCCGGCGCGATCATCGCGGCCGCTGACTCATTATCCGGGCCGGTCACATTCCCGGCAGTATCGGCAATGCAGCGCACCCGCGCAACGTAACAGCGGGCATTCCGCCGCATGCGCCTGAAAGGAAAAGCTATGGATAGATTTCACTCAATCAACTCAGGCTATCAGCATCATTTAAATAGATTATTTTTATCAATCTATACCTACCCATAGTATTACCCCCGTTCCAAACAACTTGATACCCAACGCACTCAACAAGGAGCAGACTATGTCTCGCTACATCGAATCCGAACTCAAGCCTTTCAACGCCAAGGCCTACCAGTCTGGCGACTTCTTCGACATCTCCGACGCCGACGTGAAAGGCAAGTGGGCGGTGTTCTTCTTCTACCCGGCCGACTTCACCTTCGTGTGCCCCACCGAGCTCGGCGACCTGGCCGACAACTACGAAGAGTTCAAGAAACTGGGCGTTGAGATCTACTCCGTGTCCACCGACACCCACTTCACCCACAAGGCGTGGCACGACACCTCCGACACCATCGGCAAGATCCAGTACCCGATGATCGGCGACCCCACCGGTACCATCACCCGCAACTTCGGCGTGATGATCGAGGAAGAAGGCATCGCCGACCGCGGCACCTTCGTGATCGACCCGCAAGGCAAGATCCAGATCGTCGAGATTACTGCCGGCGGCATCGGCCGCGACGCCAGCGAACTGCTGCGCAAGATCAAGGCCGCCCAGTACATCGCCGCCCACCCGGGTGAAGTGTGCCCGGCCAAGTGGAAAGAAGGCGAAGAAACCCTGGCGCCGTCCCTGGACCTGGTCGGCAAGATCTAAACCCCTGCCGATGTCTTCATCCCGGACTTGATCCGGGATGAAGACGCAGAGACCACTTTGTAGGGGCGAACCTTGTGTTCGCCCGCGCGGGCCAAAGGCCCGCCCCCAGCTCCCCCGTCATCCCGGCGCATACCCGACTGAAGACAACGAGAAACAACACAAACAGGACACACCGATGTTGGACGCAAACCTGAAACAGCAGCTGGACACTTATTTGCAGAATATCGTCGAACCGATCGAGATTCGTGTGTCCGGAGACAATAGCCCTAAATCTTCCGAACTGGAAAACCTGGCCGATGAAATCGCCAGCCTCTCCAGCAAGATTGAAACCCACAGCGGCAGCGGCAAGCGCACGCCCAGCATGGCCATCGCCCGCCAGGGTGACGCGCCGCGGGTCAGCTTCGCCGGTATTCCGCTCGGCCACGAATTCACCTCCCTGGTACTCGCCCTGCTGCAGGCCGGCGGCCACCCCTCCAAGGCCGACCCGCAACTGCTCGACCAGGTGCGCAACCTCAAAGGCGAGTTCCACTTTGAAACCTATATTTCGCTGTCGTGCCAGAACTGCCCGGACGTGGTGCAGGCACTGAACCTGATGGCGACCCTGAATCCGAACATCACCCACGAGATGATCGACGGCGCCCTGTTCCAGGAAGAAGTGGAACAGCGCAACGTGATGGCCGTACCCGCCGTGTACCTGAACGGCGAACACTTCGGCCAGGGCCGCATGAGCCTGGAAGAGATTGTCGGCAAACTGGATACCGGCGCTGCCGAGCGCAAGGCCGCCGAACTGAGCGAGAAAGAACCCTACGATGTACTCGTGGTCGGCGGTGGCCCCGCCGGTGCCGCCGCGGCCATCTACGCCGCGCGCAAGGGCATCCGCACAGGATTAGTAGCAGAGCATTTCGGCGGCCAGGTGATGGATACCGTCGGCATCGAGAACTTCATCTCCGTGCCCTACACCGAGGGCCCGAAACTCGCCGCCAGCCTGGAGCAGCACGTGAAGGAATACGGTGTGGACATCATTACCGAGCAGCGCGCCGCCAGCCTGAAGCGCAACGGCCTGCTGGAGCTGGAACTGCAGAGCGGTGCGACGCTCGCAAGCCGCGCCGTGATCCTCGCCACCGGCGCGCGCTGGCGCGAACTGGGCGTACCCGGCGAAGCCGAGTACAAAACCCGCGGCGTGGCCTACTGCCCGCACTGCGACGGTCCCTTCTTCAAGGGCAAGCACGTGGCAGTAATCGGCGGCGGCAACTCCGGCATCGAAGCCGCCATCGACCTGGCGGGTATCGTCAAGCACGTCACCGTACTGGAATTCGCCGACACCCTGCGCGCCGACGACGTACTGGTGCGCAAGGCGCGCTCGATGGACAACATCACCATCATCACCAATGCGCAGACCACCGAAATCGTCGGCGACGGCAACAAGGTGAACGGCCTCACCTACACGGACCGCGCGAGCGGCGACAGCAAAAAGCTGGAACTGGCCGGCGTGTTCGTACAGATCGGCCTGGTGCCCAACACCGAGTTCCTGCAAGACAGCGAGCTGGAGCTGAACCGCATGGGTGAAATCGCCATCGACAGCCGCGGCGCCACCTCGATGGAAGGGGTCTATGCGGCCGGCGATGCGACTACTGTGCCCTATAAGCAGATTGTGATCTCTATGGGGGCGGGTGCGACTGCGGCGCTGGGAGCTTTTGACTACCTGATACGTTCGTCCGTCAGCGACGGTGCGGAACAGGAGACGACTGCACCCGAAGCGCTGGCGGCCAGCGCATAATCCCACTGCACACAATATAAAGGCGGCCGGAGCAATTCCGGCCGCCTTTCTACCCGTTATCTACTGATCGATTTTTAATCTCTTCAATATATTCCCACCTGCAGACTGCCCGGAAAATGATCACCGGGACTGTGATCTAGGCACTACCGCAAAATTCAGCGAAAATCTCATAGGAAACAATGCTTTATCATTCTGCCGAAAAATGGGGATATGAGGCACTGCGACCGTTTATTCGGGATTGGCTTTTAGTACCAAGTACCCTGAAGGCTTGACGCTGCGGGCGTTGCTGCGCATTCTTGGTCAAATTGTCTCGATTGGGATATGAGGCGGGGGAAAATGGTCATTACGACCATGATATAAATGTTAGCTTCTGGCAGGAGTAAACAAAATATGGATGACGATTACCAGAACCCTCTGCCGGGGAAAACCTATATAAGCCCGTCACTCCAAGCATTTGGAGATAAGGAGCGAAGGGTTCGTATCGCATCCAAAATACTTCCCTCTGAAGACGGCTATGAATATGCAAAGGAACGCGACGAAGTAGTTTTAAGGAAAAAGCCAGATGCAAAGACCTATATAAAGGCGAAATTCATCGAAGATTCAAGGCAAATTTTTGTCCTAACTGTACAGAAGTTCGTATCAGAAACGGGGCAGCCGTATGGGTCCGGATTTTCCTTTGTAGGTGAAGAAATCGGTCGGTTTTGTGAATTTCTAGCAAATATTCATTCAGTTGATTTCAAAAACAAAGCGAAAGTAAATATCACCGACGAAGAGCTTCGAAAAATAGCTTTAACAACTCATCAGGCGAAAGCCTTCCTAGTTGATAACCAAGAGCTGTTTGCAGAAGTTCTCAAGTCTGAGGTGACCACTGAAGATATAGTTGCTGTTGGATTTCGAAAGAAGCAATTGAGTGTCTATGACAAGCTTCTAAATAACCAGAGCTACTTCGATGATTTAAGGGCAAGGAAAAATTGCTCCAATGAGGCTTTGTGGCAAAAATACTTTGAAAAGAATCCCTGGGTATTTGGTTACGGTTTAGGGTATATATTCCTATCAAGTCTCGACGACAAAAAGCTAGAGCAAGTAGTTCAGGGGCATAGCGTAGATTCACATGGTAAGCGTGTTGATGCGCTTATGAAAACAAAGGGTATTATTTCCAATCTGTGTTTCGTCGAGATTAAAACTCATACTACAGCACTACTAGAAAGTAAGCCTTACCGATCTGGCTGCTGGGCACCTTCAAAGGAATTAGCGGGCGCGATAGCACAGGTCCAGGGCACAGTAGCCTCTGCCGTGGAAAATCTATCCAGCAGACTTAGTCCTAGTGATAATGAAGGCAATCCGACTGGCGAAGAAATCTATAACTATCAGCCTAAATCCTATTTAGTCATAGGTAGTTTGAGCGAATTTTTGTCAGAGCAGGGCGTAAACAAAGATAAGCTGAGGTCTTTTGAGCTACTCCGGAAGAACACTTCTAATCCTGAAATTATCACATTTGATGAACTTTATGAGCGAGCAAAATTCATTGTCCAGCACAACCAAAGCTAACCAGTCACGCCACGCGGACGCACTAAAGTGCGCCGGTGCGCTCAAGCGTTATGTCTAAGAGGGTTTGATGAAAGTATCCACTTCGTCGAAAGAGTACGAAAAGCTAGCTCGGAGATTATACGAAGATATTATCTCCAAAGAAGGCATAGACAATATTGACGTCCGGCATGATGCGAAGATAACTGGAAAATCAGGCGTAGAGCACCAAATAGATGTCTATTGGGAGTTTCGTTATGCCGGAGTTAAGCACAAAGTTTTGATTGAGTGTAAGCACTATAGCCATAACGTAAGTTTGATTCATGTAAGAAATATGCATGCGTTAACAACTGATATACCCAATAGTACAGGGATTATTCTTACTACAGTTGGCTTTCAATCAGGTGCTGGAAAATATGCCAACTTCTACGAAATTGGATTAAGGCTTCTAAGGCTTCCGAAGACGGAGGATTGGAATGGCGGCATTCAAATTATAAACATCGACATGACACTTCTAAGGAATAACTATACCGACTTAATTCCTGATTTTGATGGCAATGATGAGGATACGAAGGCTGCTATTGATAAAAACCCTGCATTAATGAGTTTCAATAAAGATTCGATAGTGATTGTTGAAGATGATTACGAAGATTCTACGCTTGTAGAGTGGCTAGATAGGAATACTCCAAGAACAATATCTGAGTTTGGTATTGAATTGGAGCACACAATTATTCCCGATACAGCATATGTTAAAACTGTTGAAGGTGTAAATTTAAAGATAGGCAGGATGAAGGTTAAATATACAGTTTCATGTATTAAGCAAAACCTGCATATTGACCACATGTCTTTTGTTGAAGCAGTTCTGGAAGATTATGGTACAAAAATTGTTGAGCACATGCTGCCAAAGACATAACAAGCGACTGTGGCTTCAATCCCTATCAAAAAACTAGGCGACCCATTCCTTTTGGTCGCGAACCATCGCGTTTAAGACCGTGAGCAACTTACGCATGCAGGCAACTAAAGCTACCTTTTTGTGCTTTCCTTTTGCTACCAATTGTTGGTATTGAGCTTTGATTGCCGGGTTGCACAGCGTAGCGCTGACGGTAGCCATATACAGCACGACACGTACAGATCTCCTGCCACCTTGAATCCGTCGCTTTCCCTTGAGCTTCCCGCTGTCTCGGTTAAATGGCGCGACGCCAGCTAGCGAAGCAATCTGCTTGTTGTTCAACGTTCCGAGTTCAGCTAGGTCTCCAAGGAGAGTGTGCGCTAGAACGTCGCCAACACCTGGTACACTTTTGAGCAATCTCTTCTTCTCAGACCAGGATGATTCTTTTTCGATGGCCTTTGAGAGCTGCCCATCAGCCCACTCAATCTCCTTGTCGAGAGTCTTTAGGATACGCCGGTAGGAGGCCTCCAGGATTCCGTCTCCCATGACTTCATCGCGATTCAATTCTTGAACTCTAATGTTCATCAGTTGGCGACGGCTGACCGGTAAGTCTTTGATTCTTCTTAAGTTCTTTCCGTTATTGCGACTTATCCTAGGCTGCACTTTCGCGCCAAACTCTGCAATCAGAGCAGCATCTATGCGATCAGTTTTTGCCAGCTGATCAATAGCACCTGCATAGCGCCGTACAGAGAGAGGTTTAACGATTACGACCGGCAGATCGCGCTCAAAGGCTGCCCGAGCAAAATTCAGCTCATAACGGCCCCGTGGCCTCGACAACTACCCATTCTACGTTATAACGGCTATGCGCCCAATCGAATAGCGAATACCTTCCTCGCTGTTGTTAGACGACCAGTGAACGCCTCTTTCATGGATGTGAAAATCCAGAGAGAACTTGCCAACATCCACACCAATATTGACGCCCGTTACCTTGTTACACTGAATTGCCATAGAGACTCTTCCTTGCTAAATTCGGGCTCGAAGCCCATTCGACTGTTCGAGTTAGTAAATCGGGTCGGCCACCCGCACCACGCTTGTTAACGGTCTCTATGGATCAGGCAAGCATCGGACTGGGAGTCCGGTAACATGGTGAGAGATGTTACGGGCTTCAACTTACCGAATTCAGGGGAACTAGACCACACAAGGCGCTGCAAACCGGCAGCTTACCGTGTGCACCTTTTGCGCTGTCGCTGTCGCTGTCGCTGTCGCTGTCGCTGTCGCTGTCGCTGTCGCTGTCGCTGTCGCCCCTATTTTCGCGCAAAACGCGCACATGGCAAGCTGCGGCTGAGCGCGGCGTTAGTTGAAATCCACATAACCGAGGGAGTGAAGATGATAGACACATTGATCAGTGCAATTCGAGAAAGAAAAGAAATTGAATTTACATATAGCGGTCTAGATCGAATTGGCCAGCCTGCTGCAGTGGGGGTATCCACATCTGGAAACAACGTACTTCGTATATATCAAACTGTAGGCGGTCATATTCACCCTAATCATGAGTGGGACCTATGCTACGTATCCGACTTATCGAACGTTCGCATTACTGACAACACCTTTACTGTTGATCCTCCTGGGTATAGGAGGGGGGATCGAAGGATGTCAACGATCTATGAAGAGTTATAGTAGTCAACTAACAAGTTGCTGTTGTCAGCGCTGCGCGGCTGGGATCTTCGTTCCGCTGCGCTTCACTTCGGCCCCAAGGCAAGGCGTTATGTTTCACATGGAGTATTTACAAGGTGTTGAAAATTGAGAACTACGACGACTGTCTTCAAGAGCTCAATAAGAAACGACGCAATCTAAATTTGCTACTTGGTAACGGGTTTAGTATCGCCTATGACCACGAAATATTTTCTTACAATGCTCTCCAGACGTTCATGGCGGATCTTAAAGATCCCATTATTGATGAGCTGTTCAGGATAGCTCGATCGAAAAATCTCGAAGTTATTATGCAGCAACTGCGCGTGGTATCTGAGCTGCTTAATGCATTTGGTGATACATCGGGTTTACGTGATCGTGTTTATGAAGCTGACGAAAAACTTAGAAATGGATTAATTAAAGCGGTAAAAGCCCTTCACCCAGAGCATGTTTTTAAAGTTCCGGAAGAAAACATAGCTTCTTGTTACAAGTTCCTGACTCCATTCATGGAGAATAAGGGGAATATATTTACTACAAATTATGACATCTTGCTCTATTGGGTACTTATGCGAAGCGGCTGTAGAATAGGTCACGATGGCTTTGGCTATGAGCGTGAAAATCCAGAGGAAACTAATCCTGACGAGTTTCAATATGCGCCAGAACTAACGTGGGGGCCCAATATAGGTTCTCAAAATATTCATTATTTGCATGGTGCACTTCACCTTTTCGATACAGGAATAGATATAGAGAAAGAACAGTACGATGATACTGGGTATATTCTAGATCATATTAAAGAACGCATGGATCGCGAGGAGTACCCTGTATTTGTTACAGCCGGTGATGGACAGGATAAGCTTTCTCAAATTGTTCACAATCAGTATTTGTCTCATTGTTTTGAACAGCTAAAGTCACTAAACGGGTCGCTCGTTGTATTTGGTTTTCAATTTGGTGAGTACGACCACCATATTATAGAAGCACTCAATGAATCTGCACATCACGGACGAGGAGCAGCAGAAAAACTGTTCAGCATATACATCGGAGTCTATTCGGAAGCCGATGCAGAGTATATCCGGTCTATTGCACACAAATTTAAATGTAAAGTTCGTCTTTTTGACTCTGCAAACGCGAATATATGGGGCAAATAGAACATAACAATTTAAGCAAGCGGGACCGCCTTACTGGCGCCCCCTTCTTAAAGCGTTAGCTTTAGTACTTCTTCCCCCTGCAAAACTCAACATTTCATAAAATCTATGAAGGCTCTCAGAGCAGTTGGGACGAGGTCTCTACCGGAAAAATAGAGGTAGTTGGCCGGTAAAGTCGGGGCACTGTTTTCGAAGACTTCAACCAGTTGTCCGTTTTGCAGCCAGGGTATGACTTGTTCTTCAACCAAGCAGACGATGCCGCAGTCGTTCAAGGCGGCCTGTAGCAAAAGTTCTGCATCGTTCAGTACCAAGTGAAACTTGGGATTGACGGAATATTCTTCCGTACTGTTCACGAATGTCCATGGATACAAAGTGTTGGCGGATATAAAGCGGTAGCCGATGCAGCGGTGCTGATTCAATGCCCGAGGATTTTCCGGTGTACCGAAGTTGGCTAAATAGGTGGGCGAGGCAACGTAGTACAGTTTCTTGGGTTGATCGATGCGCACGGCGATCATATCCGGTGAAAGTTTTTCACTTGGTCGAATACCTGCATCGAAGCCTTCTGCTATGAAGTCCACCAGTCGATCGTTCATGTCGAGGTCTACAAAAACGTTCGGATACGCTTGCATGAAGTCGGACATACGGGGGATTAACGAGTATTTCGCTGCGATATGATGGCATGTGATTCGGATGCGCCCTGACACCTCATTAGTGTGTTCGCCGATGCTATCAATTGTTTGATTCAGTGTTTTCAGTGTGGGGGCGAGTTCGGACAGGAGCTTAAGGCCAGCCTCTGTGGCGGCAATGCTGCGGGTTGAGCGATGGAGTAAACGTGTCTCCAGTTGCTTTTCCAGCTTCTTGACGGCGTGGCTGACGGCGGAGGGCGTAGTGCCCAGCTGTCGAGAGGCCGCGGCGAAGCTACCCGCTTCGCATGCGGCAGCGAAAACCAATAAGCCGTTCCAGATTTCTTTTTTCATTGCTGAATTTAATTCATGTATGTATGGGCGATTATAGCGGTTTTTATAGGAAAACCTACCTGTTAGATTGATTTCACACATTAATCAGACAGGATTAGCATTGTGACGCATTACAGTACATTGGGTCGTTCAGGTTTGGTCGTGAGTTCGTTGTCTTTGGGGACCATGACATTTGGCACACAACGCTGGGGCGCTGACGATCAGCAGTCTTACGAGATTTTTAAGGCCTATTACGACATGGGCGGTAACTTTATCGATACCGCCAACGTCTATTCGGGCGGCCAGAGTGAGAAACTGGTTGGTCAGTTCGTCCAAGAGATGAACATCCGTGATGAAGTGGTTATTGCAACCAAGGCAGGCTTCGGCACAGGCACGCATCCTCACACGGGTGGCAATGGCGCTAAGCATATTTCCAACGCGTTGGACGCGTCACTGAAGCGCATGAACACGGATTACGTGGATCTGTATTGGGTTCACATGTGGGACATGGTTACGCCTGCGGAAGAAATGCTGGAAACCATGGCGTCTTTGGTAAGAGCTGGGAAAATTCGATACTGGGGTATTTCTAATTCTCCAGCGTGGTATATCTCCAAAATCGTGACGCTGGCGAAAGCGTTAGGCTTGCCGGGGCCAATCGGCCTGCAATTGCAGTATTCGCTGGTGGAACGAAACATTGAAGCGGAGCACTTTCCTCTGGCGTTGGAAGAAGATTTGGCGGTCCAGCCCTGGAGCCCGCTGGCAGGGGGTTTTTTAACGGGCAAATACTCGCAAGCCGATCCTGATAACGTGGCTGGGAAACGTGGTCCTGCATTACCGGATGGCGCGGAAGATACCGGTGCAGAAACTAACCGTTTGTCTGGGAATAATCCGTTCGGAGACAGTATGTTCACGGAGCGCAATTGGCAGATTCTGGATGTTCTAAAAGAAATTTCGGAAGAGACCGGTTATCAGATGGCGCAAATCGCGCTGAATTGGTTGAGCCGCCAGCCACTGCGTGCGCCAATACTGATCGGTGCGAGCCGCAAGAGGCAGTTGGATAGCAACATGGCTGCGTTGGATATCTCACTGACGGATGAACAACTGACTCGCCTGAACGGCATCAGCCGCCCGGATCTGGAGTACCCTGCTGCTTTGTTTAACCCAGAGGTGCAGAAATTTGTCTTCGGTGGCCATAAGGTGACGGCGTAAGTGGCACGTCTTTGGGCCATAGATTTAAATGGGCCGTACCGGCTAAAATGATAAATGCTATAGGGCTTATGCACTGATTCAGCGGGTTATTCCTTTCTGATTATGACAAGTTCATCAAGTACCGAAGCTAACATACGCAAAGATACGGATCAATTTTCCGCTTCGCTCCAAATTGGTCGGTATTGCGTGCGTTAGGCACAATAGGAGACTTCATGGAATATATTCCTCTCAAAATACTAGTTGGAAAAGCCACAATCACCCGAGTCGAGGAAACTAAATTTTCTTTGCCACCCGACACTCTCTTTCCTGACTGGGATACGCGCTATGGTCAATCCATGGGAGGAATTCTTAATCCAGCTAGCTTGGACCTCGTTAATCAGCGAGTGCCATTACAGACTCACTTATGGGTGATGGAAATTGGTGGTCTGACCATCGTTATTGACACCGGAATCGGAAATGGGAAAGCTCGTCCATTCAGCAAACTGTTCGATATGCTCGATACGCCGTTGCTCAAGCGTTTCGAAGAAGCAGGATTTCAGCGAGAGCAAGTCGATTACGTGCTCCTTACTCATCTACACGTAGATCATGTGGGTTGGAACACGCATTGGGAAGATGGCCGATGGACGCCGGTATTTCCCAATGCCACTTATGTATTCAGTAAACAGGAGTGTGATTTTTTCAGCACGCCGGGCGGCGCCGCCCGGCGCATGGTCTTCGAGGATAGTGTGTTACCAATCATTGAGGCAGGAATGGCACGCATGGTGCCCGATGAAGGGGAAGAGATACTTGACGGAATCCGTTTCTTGCCTACCCCAGGGCACAGCACTGGGCACATGGTAATTTCAATAGACTCACATGGAGAAACGGGGGTATTTTCAGGGGACGTTATGCATAGCCCATTACAAGTCTATCGTCCGACCTGGAACTCGGTTTTTTGTCTCGATCAAAAATCGGCACAAAAATCGCGCGAATGGTTGCTCGCGTATGCGGCGAACAAAAATGCTATCGTTTTCAGCGCACATTTTCCAGAAACATCTGCGGGAAGAATTCAGCAAGATGGGAACGGGTATGAATGGTTTTATGTGCCGGCCTAACAACGGCTTCGAGCCCGACAACTCTTCGCATTGCGGCTCAAGCCAGCGTTAAACTCCCACCTACCGGCTCTTCCAACACAGCTGTTTGAGACACCCGCGCAAAGTATCTCCCGCCGGCAACCCGACTCGAAGTGCCGGCGGGATCCCTACTACAACCGCACAACCCCCTCAACGCCCCACGTAAAGCGCCCGCGGCCGAATCAACCGCGGATGCAGATTGAACTCTAGGAAATGTGGAATCCAGCCAAACACCCGGCCACACGCAAACAGCGAGACGAAATACCGCTCCGGAGTGCCCTGCGCCAGGTAGGCAGCGCTCTTGTAGAATTCCAGGTTCGCGTAGATTTCTTTTCCTTGGGCACTGAAGACGTCCTGGCAGGTGTCCTCCACCGCCACCAGGGTTTCCATCAGCCCCCTGCCATTCGGTGCCTTCGCAGAACTGGGGGCCATGAGTTTCAGAATGACTGGCAGGCTGGCGATCACCCGCCCAGCGAGCGATCTATGCATCCTCCCCTACAGCCCTCACAGACGCCCATATTTATTGCGATATTCCTGCGGCGTAACACCGGTCAAGCGTTTGAAAACACTGCGGAAGGTCTTGCTATCGTTGTAACCCACTTCGTAGGTCAGTGCCTGGATGTTTTTCTTGCCACTTTCCAGGGCTTTCTTGGCGACCTCAATTTTCACTCGCTGGATATATTCAATCGGCGTAATCTCAACGGCCTGCTTGAAGCGGCGGATAAAATTGCGTTTGCTCATATTCACCTGCAACGCGACCTGCTCGACGCTAATGTCCTCACCATAGCGCTCTTCGATGAAATTCTGCGCATCCAGAATCGCCTTGTCACCGTGCCGGTCCAGGCCGCTGAATATCGAGAAGTGCGCCTGGTTCATATGATCCCGGTGGATGGAAAAGTTCTTGGCAACCCGCACCCCGACATCGTGCCCGCAGAATTTCTCGACAAGATATAACACCAGGTTCAGCGACGAAAACGCGCCGCCGCCGGTGTAGATGCCGCTCTGGTCGGTGAGTACCGAATCCGGTTGCAGGTCCAGCGCCGGGAAGCGCTGGCGCATATCGTCGATGACGGCCCAGTGCGACGTGCAGGCCTTGCCTTCCAATAATCCGGCTTCCGCCAGGAAATAGCTGCCCTTGCACAGGCTCGCGACTTCCGTGCCCATTTGATAGTGCTGCTTCAGCCAGGCAATGGCCGCACTGTTCTTGCTGCGCAACGGCTCCCATGCGCCATCGAAGGCGGGAACCAGGATCAGGCTCTGATGATGGCCGGCGGGCTTTGGCGGCACCTCTTCCAGGCTGCGTGTGCAGGCGAAGGACGCGGGGCTGCCGAGCCGGATATCATTAGCCTGCTGCGCAACCAGGGAGATATCAAAAGCCGCCGCCCGCCCCATCTGTTTGAGGATATCGTTCGTGCGCGTGAAGATATCCAGCGGCGCTGCCGCCGACGAGAGCACCACTTCTTCAAAAACCAGGATATAGACACTCTTCACTGTCGTACGCTCCTGCGTCCCTTTCACTGCGGAAGATCATAGGCGAGTGGATGGCACAAAACCACCCTGCCCCCGTCATTTGAGCACAGTGCTCGCCAGGGCATCTAGCACCATACTGACCCGGACACTGAAAACGGAGGTCACTATGAACCGGATCGTCGATACACAGGAATGGCAGAGTGCGCTGGAAGCCTTTCGAATCAAGGAGAAGGAACACACCCGGCTGCGGGATGCGTTAAACGCCGAACGCCGTCGCCTGCCGATAACAGAAGTCAGCAAGAATTATCGCTTTACCGGCCCCGAGGGCCAGGTCAGCCTCCTGGACCTGTTTGAAGGGCGCCGACAGTTGATTGTCTACCACTTCATGTTTGCCGAATCGCCGTGCACCGGCTGTTCGATGATGGTCGACAATATGGGGCATATCGCCCACATCCATGCGCGCGACACTTCGCTGGTACTGGTATCCCTCGCCCCCTACGCAAAGCTCGCCGCCTTCAAGGAACGTATGGGTTGGGAGTTTCCGTGGTACTCCTCCGCAGGTAGCGATTTCAACCGGGATTTCGATGCGACCCGCGAGAACGGCGAAATGTTTGGCGTGAGTGTATTTATCCGCGACAAGGACACTATTTATCGCAGCTACCACACCACCCTCCGCGGCGCGGAATACTTGGGCTCCAATTTTTCTTATCTCGATCTCACCCCAATGGGCCGCCAGGAACTCTGGGAGGACAGCCCGGAATGCGTCCACCAAACGCCGCCCTACCAGTGGTGGCACAAACACGACGAATATTAAGGGGGACTGGCAATGTGTCCGCTGTGTGCCCTGACCGGGCTGACAACCCGGATGCTTGTCGGAGGCGCAGGCAGCAGCTGCGCCGCCACCGCGGCGGTTTACTGGCACAGACGGAAGTCAGCCTCAAGAACCAGGTGCAAGGCAAAAGCTCTTGCGCAGACGAATATTATTAAACCCAAATAGGAGGGTGGTATGGCGCGTATGCTGGTTATTTACAAGGCCCCTGCAGATCCGGCAGCCTTCGATAAACATTATTTCGATGTTCATATTCCATTGGCCAAACAGCTGCCCGGTCTCAAGCGCTACGAGATCAGCAAGGGCCCCATCGTCGCCCTGGCAGGTGCGGATAGTCCTTACCTCATAGGCACTCTGCACTTTGAATCGATGGATGCCATTAAAGCAGCATTTGCAAGCGAGTGCGGGCAGGCTTGTGCTGCGGACCGCCGAATTCTGGCGCCCAACGACGAGGACGTGCAAATGTTCCTGTTCGAAGATCAGAGTACCTGAAACGGCAGCATCCCCAGCCGGCAAACCGGCTCGGGATACCGGCGGGAGCATCGCCTGCGTCAGCATAGATGGCCCGCCGGCACAACCAACTCAACGGCTGACGTACAGCGCCCGCGGCCGGATCAGCCGCGGATCCCGGTTGAACTCGTGAACGTGTGAGGTCCAGCCAAACACCCGGCTGCACGCGAACAGCAAGGCGAAGTAGCGCTCCGCAATACCCAGCGCCAGGCAGACCGCGCCGTTGTAGAATTCCAGGTTCGCGTGAATCTCCTTGCCTTTCGCACTGAAGACGTTCCGGCAGGTGTCCTGCACCTCTACCTGGGGTGCCATCAGCGTCTGCCATTCAATGCCCTCGCAGAACTGGCGGGCCATGGGCGGAGGTATTGCTAATCTTTTGTTCGTTTTGTGCCAACAGGAGCGAAGAAGCGGCTTTCAGTTCCGCGGCGATAACATTTCCAAAGTGGTAGAGTATTGGAGATGAGCAGAATGCTCTAACATGCGGCTATAGTCGTCGCCGCGGCAAACGCAGCTGGGAGGGTTTAGGTTACGCTCCAGCCGCCCCGAGGCCGTCCGTTAGGCGGCATCACAACCAAGGATGCATTCCCGTGAAACAAGAACAGCCCCAACTACCGCTGCACGGTGCATGCCATTGTGGCTCGGTCCGCCTTACCCTACCGGCGGCGCCCGAAACCGCGACCAGTTGCAACTGCTCGTTATGCCAGCGCACGGGAGGGATATGGGCCTACTATGAGCTTGGTACGGTGGTTATCCAGGGCCACCCCGAGAACACGGAAAGCTACCTCTGGGGGGATCGGACCCTGAGGAACTTTCGGTGCAAGACCTGCGGAATCGTCACCCACTGGGAGCCGCTGCAACCCACAACCGGCGCTCGTCATGGCGTGAACCTACGGAACTTTGCACCCGAGCTCCTGGAGTCGGTCGCCGTCAGGCAGTTCGATGGAGCGGATACATGGAAATTCCTGGATTGAGCGCTTATCGCTTCCTCTATTCGGCGCTTGGAATTTAATAGGTACCACTCGACAATTCGTCCAGCTGGAAACCACGTCGCCGATCTCTTTGCCCTTCCCGAAAAATTCTAAATTTTGTTCCCTTTCCTGCCCCCGGGAATAAGGCCACGCTTAGCTGTTTTGGCATCATATCGAGCCTAAAGACCCGGGATGATTGCGTAAAAAGCATCGTCCTTAAGGCGCACCGGCGAGTGCGCGCTATAACGCGCCGCACCGCTGGATTACAAGGCATTAGGCGGCGCGATTGGTAAAAAGCCCCGTCTTTGTCCCTTCCCCTGTCGTACTTACAGCTAACATAAATTGACGGGCAGAGTGTGCCTCCTGCCAGGCGCGCCGTTCGCCTGCCTGCCGCGCTAGCCGGGTTGGGTAGACTGGCGTGAAGTTCCAGCACCCAACGAAGCTTTGGCGGGGCGATAAGGGATACCTTCGATAAGTTAAAGCGGAAGTGCAGGCTGCATCAGCCTGAAAATCGACGGGTTATTAATTCAGATGTTTTTATCCCTTGTGGGAAAATTTCAGGTTGCTTCGCACGTGGTGGGCTCTGCCTGCTCCATATCTTCTTGTACACGTTATCTTGCGGCTCTATCACCGTGCGGCTTGCTGCTGTGTGCGCTCGTGAGCCTGCCCGCCTTTGCTGATGATGAAGTTGCCGTGGTGTCCGATCCCGACAAGGTGACAGAGTCTTCCGCCGACAAGCAGGCTAAGGAAGAAGACACGCAAGCCAAGGAGGAAGACAAGGAAATCAGGTTTGGCCCGGTCACTTTAGGTGGCGCTATTCGGGTCAGTTACATCCACGGGGACTACGTGGTGGTTGGCAAGGCGCCGCAGCGCGGGGGCAACGGCGGCAATGTGGAGCTGGATACCTTCCGCATCAATGCGTCGCTTGAAAGCGGCCACCTGAGGGGTAAGCTGGAGTACCGCTGGTACGATGGCTATAACTTTCTGCATACCGGCTGGCTGGGGTACGAGTTTGACGAGGCCGGTCAAATCCAGGTCGGTGTGACCAGGGTTCCATTTGGGCCCGGGCCGTACGGAGTGTCGCAGAGCTGGTTCTTCGATCAGCATTATTATGTGGGCCTGTCTGACGATATGGACCTGGGGATCAAGTACCTGACTAAACGGGGGGACTGGGATCTGGCACTTGCCTATTTCGAGGGCAGCGAAGGCAACTGGAAAGGCGCCAGCGCGGACAGTGCGCGGTACAGTTACGATGTGGTGAGGTGGCGCTCCGCGATACTGGATGACGGCAGTGTCGTCCCGGCCATTGAAAATGGCTACAGTGAGCGCAGCCAGGTAAATGGCCGTGTAATACGCCACTTCCGGAATGCGAAAATTACCACGGACCTCGGTTTGTCCGTACAGCGGGGCAGACTTCTCGGAAGGGATGTCGAAAACGGCGACCACTGGGCGGCCTCTGTACATATGGTCAATAAGGTGTGTGGATTTACGCTGGCGAGTCAGCTCACCCGCTACAAGATCAATATCGGCGAGGATAATCTCCTGGGTACGAGCGAGCTGGTCCCAATGGGTGCCTACGACTTTGCCTGGCCGGTGGCCACAGACGCGTGGATACCGGCGATTTCGTTGAGCTACAAATACACCACCGAGAGTATTTCCTGGCTGGATTATGTGATCCCGTATATTGAATACAGCGCTATCCGAAAAAAGAGCGAACATATCGGTGACAGCGAGCTGATCACCATCGGAGCCGCCTGGTCCAATGGTGGTTGGTACATATACACAGATTACGTGCGCTCAAACGGAAACCTGTTTGTCGGCAATGAGGGTGACGACTACACAAATATCTTTGATGGCGTTGGGGATTTTGGTATCGATGGCAATGACCGCTGGAACTCTCGCCTGAATATTAATTTTGGGTATTATTTTTAGGAGAGCTCGGGTGGCCAGTTTCCATACGGCTTTTCGTGTATCTGTGGGTTGGCAAAAACGGCGATGGTGCCCGTTCAATTGGAGCCAAGGTGCGCGTTCAGAAACATAATCATGTCATCCAGGGTGTCCGGCGCGTCTTGAATGAAGGAGTGCAGGGGCGCGCAGCTCCGCCTAAACACCTTTCGCTCCAGAAGCGACCCGGGACTTCTGAGGGCATTAGGGCCTGATAAACGGTGTCAGCAGAAGATGCTCTGCGCCGTGAACTGCAGCGCTCACTTCCCACCCACCCGCTCTGCCAACGCAGCGGTTTATGACGCAGACGGACAGCCCTTCCAGCCGAAAACTCGATTCGAGGTGCCGGCAGGAGTTCCCTACCCCACCGGCACAACCGCCTCAACGCCCTACGTACAGCGCCCGCGGCCGAATCAACCGCGGGTCCCGGTTGAACTCGTGGAAATGTGAAATCCAGCCAAACACCCGGCTGCACGCAAACAGCGAAGTGAAGTAGCGCTCGGGAATGCCCAGCGCCAGGTAGACGGCGCCCTTGTAGAATTCCAGGTTCGCGTGGATCTCTTTGCCTTTCGCACTGAAGACGTCCTGGCAGGTGTCTTCCACTGCCACCAGGGTTTCCATCAGCGTCTGCCATTCGGTGCCTTCGCAGAAGTGGCGGGCCATGGGTTTGAGGATGGCGGCGCGGGGGTCCAGGCGTTTGTACTCGCGGTGGCCCATGCCCATGATCTTGACCTTGTTGGCCAGCGCCTCGCGCACCCAGGCATCAGCCTTATCGGGGCTGCCGATCTCGCGCGCCATCATCACCGCCGCCTCATCGGCGCCGCCGTGCAGCGGGCCGGACAGGGCGCCGAGGCTGCCGGCGACACTGGCGGACAGGCTCGCGCCGGTGCTGGCGATGACCCGCCCGGCGAAGGTGCCGGCATTGAAGCTGTGGTCCAGCTGCAGTATCTGCGTGGTGTTGATCGCCTGCAGCGCCGCCGCGTCGGGCGCGCTGCCGTTGAGGCCGTAGAGCAGCTTTTCGAGGAAGCCGAGGCCGGCGGGTACGGCGAAGAGTTCGCCGCGCTGGCTCAGGTTGTGCCAGATCCTGACGGCGGCGTTGATGCGCGCTGCCAGTACCATGCCCGGTACCCACTCTTCACCCAGCCAGGCCGGCGGTTGCTGCGCCGGGGTCAGGTCGGCGATGGGGGCCAACGCCTGCAGCACCGCCATCGGATGGGTGTCGCGGGGCAGCTGTTCCAGCACCCGCGTCTCTATCGCGGTCAGTTCGGATTCGTCAGCCAGCCAGCGGTCCAGTGCCTGGCTCTGCGCCTCATCCAGCCAGTCGCCGGTCATCAGCCAGTTGAGTACGGCGGCAAAGTCCCGTTTCACCAGCGCTTCGATCGGCTCGCCGCGATAGGTCAGCCGGCCGAGTTCGCCCTCGACGTTGGACAGTTCCGTTTTCCCCACGACAACGCCTTCCAGACCGGCGTTGATTTCCTCTGTCATGACAATCTCCTCACACTGTGTTTGTGATGAATGTATTAAAGTGGCTGGAGCACTGTTAATCTAATTAAACTTTATAAACAAATGATTAGTAGGACTTATCATGCGCCTGGAAAGCGGCGAGATACGTATCTTTCATTCAGTAGCCCGCTCGGGCGGCTTTCGCGCCGCGGCCCAGGAGCTGCACCTGACCCAGTCGGCGGTAAGCCAGGCGATCAAGCAGCTGGAAACCAAGCTGAACCAGCCGCTGCTGATCCGCGACCGCCCGGTGCGCCTGACCCGCGCCGGCCGCCGCCTGTATCGCTACGTCGACGACCAGCTGCAGCAGGAGCAGGCAGCGCTGGCGGACCTGTCGCGGCTGGCGCGCGGCCTCGACCAGCAGCTGAGCGTGGCCATCGACAGCACCAACAACCGCTTCGCCGGGGCAGACCTGATTAACACCTTTATCCACCGCTGGCCGGAGGCGCGCCTGCGGCTGGTGGAACAGCCCTCCCGCGCCATCGTGCAGGCGGTCATGAGCGGCGAGGTCGAGCTGGGGCTGGGGCCCTTCCAGACCCATATGAACCGCTTCGCGACCGCGCCGCTGTACAACGAACACCGCCTGCTGATGATCAGCCCGGCGCATCCGCTGCACCGCGCCGAGATGACCACCGACGATCTGCAGCGCATCCCGCTGGTGGTGTCGTCGCTGGACGAGCCGGACCAGCGTCCGTACCAGGAGAAGCTGCGCGATCGCTTCCGCATGATCTGGCAGATCAGCAGCCTGAACGTGCGTCTCAATCTGATCGACCGCGGGCTGGCGGTGGGCTACGTCAGCACCGAGGTGAGGCGGCAGCTGCCGCAGGTGCAGCACTTCCGCGCGCTGCATGAATTCGATTTTGCGCGTATCGAGCGCCAGGTGGGCCTGTTCTATCGCAGGGATCGGGATCTGAGCCCGGTGGCGCAGGACTTTATCGAAGTGTGTCGCCGTTACTGGATCGACGGGCAGGACGAAGCCGGCGCGCGCGGTTCCAGTGGGTCATACGGTTGATTCGGCCACTAAAGCGCACAGCTACAGGTCCCAGGGCAAGACGGGAAAGCGCCGGAGAAAAAGCGCCGGAATAGCCGCGTTATTTCACGCTTTCTCAACACCGCCATGGTGGCTGTGGCGCGGCGATCGGTTACAGGGTTAACCGCATGGCCCACTAAATAGCGCCACCCGGCGGCCAACCGTTCCCAAAGCGCTGTTGTGGCATCGCGAGTCTCGCCCTGTGCCGCCGCATTCCCGACGCAAAGATTGGTCTACCCTTTACATCGGCCGCGGCGAGGACGCTGCGGCAACCGATTAAGGGAGAGACTCATGAGCGATGAAAACTCCTACGACGGCAGCTGCTTCTGCGGCGCTGTCCGGATCAGGGTAACCGGCGCACCCGCCGCGATGGGATACTGCCATTGCGAGTCCTGCCGGAGCTGGTCGGCGGGGCCGGTAAATGCCTTTACGTTGTGGAAACCGGAAGCCGTTGAGGTTACCCAGGGGCAGGACAAGATCGGCACCTACCACAAGACGCCGAATACCTACCGCAAATGGTGCCAGGTCTGTGGCGGGCACATATTTTCCGAGCATCCCGGTATGGGGCTCACCGATGTGTATGCGGCAGTCATTCCCGACCTGCCCTACGAACCCACTGTGCATGTCAATTACCAGGAGACGAAGCTGCGCATCAGGGATGGGTTACCGAAATTGAAGGACTTCCCCAAGGAAATGGGCGGTTCCGGCATTCTCCTGGACGAATAACATCAGCCCCGGATCTCTACGATCGATGGACGGCCTATAAAATTGAAATCCGCCGCCGCGCAATGCCGGCGGCCACAGCCCCTCAGGGCGGTTATCTACGCCCTGTTCTTTTCCGCCCACCAATAAGATAGCCTTAAAACGTTTTCCGCTTCCGGCATCCGTAAAATAATCAGGTCGCAAAGTGCATGCCACGCGCTGTGGGCACAGCCCGGCGCTGTCATCCAGGCAGGCGATGCTCAGCGCGCTGTGCAATCTGTCCACCGATAACACGGCCCCCGCAACATGATCAGACCCGCACAAGCTGACGACGCCGCGCAAATTGCGGCGATCTATAACCACTATGTGCTCAATACGACCATTACATTCGAGACGCAAGCGGTCTCGGCCATTGAGATTGCCGGGCGTATCGACGGTGTGGCCGCGGCAGAGCTGCCGTGGCTGGTTGCGGAAGAGGACGGTCGCCTGCTCGGTTACGCCTACGCCACCCCCTGGCGCAGCCGCGCCGCCTATCGGCGCTCGGTGGAGGTCACCGTCTATCTCGATCAGCAGGCCCGCGGCCGCGGGCTGGGCACAGCGCTCTACGGCGCGCTGTTTGCAGTGCTGCAGCAGGGCGGTATTCACGCCGCCATCGGCGGCATCGCCCTGCCCAACGACGCCAGTGTGCGCCTGCACGAAAAGCTCGGAATGAAGCAGGTGGCCCACTTCAAGGAGGTCGGGCGCAAGTTTGGACGCTGGATCGATGTGGGCTACTGGCAGCGCCTGCTAACCGCACCCACTGAATAGCAGAATTTTTCCGGCGCACTGTCGATTGCCGGCCACAGCAAACGACAACAGGGGTATCGACATCCAAGAGAGGAGACCGCTATGCCCCTGAAACTCTACGCCCACCCCTTTTCGTCTTACTGCCAGAAGGTGCTGATCGCGCTGTACGAGAACGACATACCGTTCGAATACCGCCAGCTGACGCCGGAGGAGCCGCAGAATATGGAGACGCTGGCCCGCCTGTGGCCGTTCAAGCGCTTCCCGGTGCTGGAGGATGGCGACAGGGCCATCGCCGAGTCGAGCGTGATCATTGAGTATCTGCACCTCTCTCACCGCGGCCCGGTGGCACTGTTGCCGGAGGATGATCACGCGGCTGTGGAGGTGCGCTTTATGGATCGCTTCTTTGACCTGGACATCATGACCCCCCAGGCAAAGGTGGTGATCGACTGCCTGCGCCCGGAGGACAGCCGCGACCCCTTCGGTGTGAGCGACGCACAGCAGCGGCTGGAGACGGCCTACCGCTGGCTCGACACCAGGCTGAAGGGCCGCACCTGGGCGGCCGGCGATGCGTTCAGCCTGGCGGATTGCGCCGCGGCACCGGCGCTGTTCTACGCCGACTGGACCCACCCGATCGACCCGGGCTTTGCCAATGTTCACGCCTACCGGCAGCGGCTGCTGCGGCGCCCGTCGTTCGCGCGGGCGGTGGAAGAGGCCCGCCCCTACCGCCCCCTGTTCCCACTGGGTGCGCCAGATCGCGACTGATCCGCCACTAACCCCGGAACTGGCCGACGCCCGCGGGCATCCGGCCAGTTCCGGGTGGGCGATATCCGCAACAATTGATTGACTTCTGATCAGCCGTGGATACACTGTCGAGGCGTCAGAAATTAAGCACCTCGAATATTCTTTCCTGCTACGAAGTTATACCCATAATCCTCGTCCGTTGGTTTAGGGATCGCGGTAAAAATTCTGCTTAATTCCCGTCACACTGGCCATCGCGTATGGCTGAAAATCGATGACCCGTGAATTGGGTTATCCTTTAACTTGAGTACCAACAGGACAAGATTATGTCTGATACCGTTACCGGAACCGTAAAGTGGTTCGACGAATCCAAAGGCTTCGGCTTTATTGAACAGCAGTCCGGCCCGGATGTGTTTGCCCACTACAGCGCCATCAGCGACAGCGGCTTCCGCACCCTGGTCGAAGGCCAGCAGGTGTCCTTTTCCGTGACCAAAGGCCAGAAGGGCCTGCAGGCGGAAAATATCGTCGTTCTGTAACGGCGCGCGGTCTGTAAAGACCGCGACAGGCTGAACAGCCAGAAAAGGCGGAACCGCGAGGTTCCGCCTTTTTTATTGCCCGCAACAGGCACCTGTTGCGCCGCGCCGCCGTTATTGGTTCAAATAGCAACCCCGAACGCCGGTTTCAACAAGAAAAGTAAAAAGGAATTAGCATGGCCAGCGCCCAACACGACAGCTACCAGATTCACTACACCTCGAGCGGCAATGGCCCGGCGCTGGTGCTGCTGCACAGTTTCCTCTGCGATGGCGATATGTGGTCGGAACAGCTGGCGCCGCTGGCACAGCACTACCGGGTGATCAATATCGATATCCGCGGCCACGGCCAGTCGAGTGTCGCCGACCGGCCGCTGGATATTTACGACCTGGTAAAAGACGTGTTGGCGGTACTGGATCAGGAAGGCATCGACAAGGCCACCTGGGCCGGGCTGTCGATCGGCGGCATGATCGCGCTGCGCGCGGCCCTCATTGCCCCCGAACGGGTGGAGCGCCTGCTGTTGCTCGACACCCATGCCGGTACCGAGACCCGCGTCAAGATCTTCAAATACCGCTTGCTGGTGACGCTGGCCAGGCTGTTCGGCATCCGGCCGCTGTTGCCGCTGGTGTCCAAGCTGATGTTCGGCCGGCACACGCTGCAGGAACAGCCGGCGCTGGTGGAAACCTGGCAGCAGAAGTTCGCGGCCATGCCGCTCGTTTCCATCGACCAGGTCTGCACCGCCCTGTGCCGGCGGGATTCGCTCAAGGCGCGCCTCGGCAGTATCTCGCAACCGGCGCTGGTACTGGTGGGGGAAGAGGATGTGTCCCTGCCGCCGCCCTGTTCCGAGGCGCTGGCGCAGCGACTGCCCAATGCAACGCTCGCCATCATTCCGCGCGCCGGGCACCTGTCCACACTGGAGCAGCCAGAGGCGGTCACCGCGGCGATGCTGGACTTTCTGCGCGGCCAGCCCGATGCCAATCAGCCCAACGGCAATCAGGGCCGCGCCCACGCCAGCTGAGCGCGACCATTCAGGCCAGCAGCCGGCGGTGAGCCGGCGCTGCGCTGCACCGACCGCCCCTTTGACCGAGTCCGTTCGAGCGGACACATCCGATCGATCCCCCACCCGACGCCAGCGCCGGCTAGCACCGCGCCCGGTATTGGCGCCAGGGCCACCGCAGCCCCCACATAACCCTCCATCGCACTTCGCGCGGCCCTGCCCGGCGCCCCCGATGGCCATTACCAAAGAATTGCCCGCCATCTGCGACGCGCCGGCATCGTAGTCACAAACACCAGTGCAACCGCCGTTTCAGTGGCGCCCCGTGGCGCCGGCGCGCCAAACCTCTTTGGGGCGCCGGTCTCCACCACGTCTGCGTTCCACTTTCCATTCCAGCGCATTCTGGGTCGATACGTCCGCGGTCCGGCTCTGACAATCGTTGTCGCAGCCCCTGCGCAATGACTGCAATCTTTTACAAATAAATTCGAATAATAATTGCAACAAGGTCAGAGAAAATGAAACGATGGATCGCCCTCGCTGCCTTTGCAGCGCTCTGCGGTATGTCCAGCAGCGGCCATGCCGTCGACTGCAGCGGCATGCCCACCTACTCTGCCGGCACCAGCTACGTCCAGGATCAAGACGTGCAGAACAACGGCAGCGCCTATAACTGCGATATCCCCGGCTGGTGCTCCTCGACCGCCGCCTGGGCCTACGAACCCGGCGCCGGCAGCGCCTGGACCCAGGCCTGGTCTTTGTTGGGCAGCTGTGACAGCGCTGCCAATGGCAGTTCGTCGAGCTCTTCCGGCGGCGCCAGCAGCAGCGGCGACTACGGCATAGAGGCGCTCGGCAGCAGCTCTGTGCTGTTCTACGTCAACACCGGCAGCTGGGCCGACGTGCACTACATCCTGAACAGCGATGGCCAGCAGAACTACCGCATGACCAGCGCCAGTGGCCGCCAGGAGTGGCAGCTCGACAACCTCGCCACCGGCGACACCATCCAGTATTCATATACCTACGA
This sequence comes from Microbulbifer sp. SAOS-129_SWC, assembly GCF_039696035.1. GTDB lineage: Bacteria > Pseudomonadota > Gammaproteobacteria > Pseudomonadales > Cellvibrionaceae > Microbulbifer. The sequence continues at coordinate 1,807,712 of NZ_CP155567.1, read as the reverse complement.
CAGCGGCAGCGGCGCGGTGGATACGCCGTGGGCGACTTACATCGTTGGCAGCGGCAGCAGCTCTTCGAGCAGCTCCTCCAGCAGTTCGTCGAGCAGCTCTAGTTCGTCCAGCAGTTCCTCCGGCGGCAGCGGCGGCTGGAGCCTGGTGTGGTCCGACGAATTCAATGGCTCCGGCCAGCCGGACCCGGCCAACTGGAACTACCACGTAGGCAACGGCTGGAACCCGGGCACTGGCGCCTTCGACGGCTGGGGCAACCAGGAACTGGAGTGGTACCGCCCCGAGAACTGCTACCAGCAGGGCGGCAACCTGGTGATCCACGGTGAGAACAACCCGACCAGCGTCAACGGCCAGACCTTCGACTGGCGCTCGTGCCGCATCACTACCCAGGGCAAGCACTCCTGGACCTACGGCCGCATCGAAGCGCGCATCTCGTCACCGAGCCTGCAGGGCAAGTGGAACGCCTTCTGGATGCTGGGGGATTCCCAGAGCGGCAGCTATACCAGCAATTACTCACCTGCGGCCGGTTACTACGACAGCATGCCGGACAACTGGGCCAGCTGTGGCGAGACGGATATCTTCGAAAACGTCAACCAGGACAGCTTCACCTTTCACCATAACTTCTGGGATACCCGCACCGGCGATTTCCCCTACGATGCCGGCAGTAACGCGGACTACGGTAGCACCGGCGCCATTGGCGATACCGAAGCCTTCCATGTCTATGCCCTGGAGTGGGACCAGAACGAACAGCGCTACTACATCGACGGCGTGCTGACCCACACCATCGATATCACCCCGTCGAACATGGAAGAGTTCCACGAGCCGATGCATATCATCCTGAATATGGCGCTGGGCGGGCGGCTGACCTACGGCTACAACCCGATTGCCGCGGAGTGGCCACGGGATACGCTGGTGGACTATGTGCGCGTCTATCAGGGTGGCGGCAGCAGCTCGTCGAGCAGCAGTTCCGGCGGTGGTTCCAGTTCTTCCAGCAGCTCCGGTGGCAGCTTTGATCCGGGCTCGCCCGCCGCCGGCACCACCCACCCGCGCCTGACCATTCACAACGCCTGCCCCACCAAGACCATGTGGGTGCACTGGCTGAGTGTGCCGGACGGCTCCGGTGGCGTATTGAATGCGCCCAACCACAGCGCGATGCCGGCCAGTGGCTCGATCAGCTACAACATTCCCGACAAGGGCCTGGCGGCGATGCGCTTCTGGCCGGCGTTCGACTGCGATGGCACCGGCATGGACTGCCGCATCGGCGCCAGCGGCGGCCCGCAGGAATTCGGCTTCACCTGCCCGCCGGAGGGCTGCGCGCCGCCGATCGATTCCAAGTTCGAGGCCACTTTCGGCTGTATCACCGGTATCGACGAGAGCCAGTGCCAGACGAACCCATCCGCCCCAAGTTCGGCACTGGGCCGCTCCGACTGGTGGAACTCCAGCGCGGTGGATGGCTTTACCGTGCCAATGAAAGTATCGATCAACGGCTACTGCCCGGAAGGGCCTGTCACTTCCGGCCCGTTCGCCGGCCCCGGCGGCCCCACCAACGGCCAGATCGACTGTTCGGCGCTGCGGGTGGCGGACTGCCCGCGCAACGCCGACCTGTCTACCGACGGCCTCTTCCCGCAACTCGGCAATATGGATCTGCTCGCCACCAATCCGGCCACTGGTGAGGCGGGCGGCTGCTATTCGCCGGCGGGCAAGCTGACCTACGCCAACTGGGGCAACACTCCCACCTACACCCCGGATGCACCGGAAGCGCAGATGTATACCTGCCCCACCCCGCCGATCAGCGAAGCGGAGTGCCGCGCGGGTCCGGCGGACCGCAGCGCCTACCGCAATTACATCCACTCGGTGTGCGAGACCTACTCCTATGCCTACGACGACGGCTTCGGGCTTTCGAGTTGCCCGGCGTCGACACTGACTTCCTATGACGTGACTTTTTATTGCCCCGAATAACAGATTCACGCAGTGAATGACTGGCAAAAAATTAATGGAAAAGCCCTGCCGGCCGGAATACCCGCCGGCCGGCGGGCAGGAATTTTTAAAACAGTGAAGAGAGGAAAACAATAATGGCAATCTTTCAACTACCCCGGCACCGGCTGCTTTCAGTCTGCGCCTCACTACTGCTCGGCGCCGGCGCGGCCTGCGCCGATGCCACCGTCTTCCAGGCGGAGGATTACAACGCGTTTTACGATACGACACCGGGCAATACCGGCGGTGCCTATCGCAGCGATGACGTGGATATCGAGGCGACTTCCGACACCGGTGGCGGCTACAACGTGGGCTGGGTCGAGACCGGCGAGTGGCTGGCCTTTAACGGCCTGAATATTCCCGCCTCCGGCGATTACACGGTACGTCTGCGCGTCGCCAGCCAGGGCGGCGGTACCCTGTCCAACGACCTGAACGGCGGCTCCATTGTGCTCGGCAGTGTCAACGTGCCGGACACCGGCGGCTGGCAGAATTGGCAGACGGTGTCTTACACCGTGCATATCGATGCGGGCAATTACAGTTTCGGGGTCTACGCCACCACCGGTAACTGGAACCTGAACTGGATTGAGATAACCGCCAACAGTACCGGGGGCAATATCGCCACCGTCTACAACGACTGCAATTACGGCGGCTGGTCCGCGGGACTGGGCGTGGGCTCCTACAACCTGGCGGCATTGCAGGGCCTGGGTTTTGTCAACGACCAGGCGTCCTCCATCCGAGTCTCCTCCGGTTACCAGGCCACGCTGTACGAGCACGACAATTTCGCCGGCTCCTCGGTAACCGTCAACGGTGACACCGGCTGCCTGAACAATTTCAATGACATGGCGTCATCCGTAGTGATCAGCCCGGCCCCCGCTGGCGGCCTGGTATGGAGCGACGAATTCGATTCCATCAACACCGCCAACTGGACCTTCGAGACCGGCGGCGGTGGCTGGGGCAACAACGAGCTGCAGTACTACACCAATGGCCAGAACGCATCGATTCAGTACGACGCCCAGGCGGGCAGTAATGTGCTGGTGATCGAGGCGCGCCAGGAGGGCGGCAACAGCTGCTGGTACGGCACCTGCCAGTACACTTCGACGCGCATGATCAGTTCCGGCAAGCGGGAGTTCCAGTACGGCCGCATCGAGGCGCGCATGAAACTGCCGCAAACCCAGGGTATCTGGCCGGCGTTCTGGATGCTGGGCAACAATATCGGCAGTGTCGGCTGGCCCACATCCGGCGAGGTCGACATCATGGAACACGTGGGCTACGAGCCGACGCTGACCCACGGCGCCCTGCACGGCCCCGGCTATTCCGGCAATACACCGATCACCGGCACCAACGACCTGGGGCAGAGTGTCGATGCCAACTATCACGTCTACGCGGTGGAGTGGAACAGCAACGGCATCAGCTGGTACGTGGACGGCAACAACTTCTACAACGCCTCCCGCGCCCAGGTGGAGCAGTACGGCAATTGGGTCTACGACCACCCGTTCTTTATCCTGTTTAACCTGGCCGTGGGCGGCAACTGGCCGGGCAGCCCGGACGGCTCCAGCAGTTTCCCGCAGCGGATGTATGTGGACTATGTGCGGGTCTATCAGTAACGACAGGCCAATGGCGAGCGGTTTTACACCGGCTTCACCAAGAGCACACCATTGCGGTTAGTGACTCAGTGACGACCAGCAACTATATGGGGTGCCCCAGGCGGGCACCCTTTTTTTACCGTTCCACAAGCCGGGGCCTGCTCCGGCCCCTCAATGCTCCTCATCTCTGGCGGCGAGGCGCAAGTCCATCTGCCCAAAATAGCTGTGATAACATCCCCTCAAAGTCCAGGATTCAATTCCGTAGTTAAATTTCCGACTTTGATTTGGATAAGCATCAATGACCAAGCTGATTTCTAACGAAGACCTGCGCCTGCTTTCCGCCTCGGCGCAACAGGCAGACCGGCGTCGCAACAACCTTAACGTCCACGATTCTGTGGATGCGAATGTGCAGAGGCTCTTCATCGCCACGCAGCCCGACACCTACATCAGGCCGCACAGGCACAGCGAATCGCACAAGTGGGAGTTTTTCATGGTGATTCAGGGCAGTATGTCCCTGCTGCTTTTTAGCGATGACGGAACCGTTACAGACCGGATTGAAATGTCGGCATCGGATATTCGCGCGGTTGAAATTCCCCCAAACACCTGGCACAGCTATACCTGCAATGAGGCCGACACCGTTGCCCTGGAGATCAAGGAAGGCAGCTATTCCCCAACGCCTGAGCGCGATTTGGCTGAGTGGTCCCCCATGGAAAATACTTCCGGGTCTGCCTCTTTTCTTGAATGGATGAAATTGGCCAAGCCCGGCGATCAACTCAATTGAGGACCGGGCCGCGAGCCGACTTATTGTTGAAATTAAGGGTATACGTTCGATCCCTACCCCTACCCCTACCCAAGGGAATCGACTGTAAATCTCCGGCCAACCTCGATAAACCCATCCGTTCGGGCAATACGATAGAGTCCGGGTTAGAGCGAATGAACACGTCCAACCCTGCTGGATTGGACAGTTCACGGTCCGTGTGGTGCAAATAGCCCCCTGGCGCTGAAAAAACGTACAGCGGCAAAGCACGAAAGTTGAACTTAGCGGTGCGGTAATAGTCTCGGGTTTAGAATAATCGCCTATTTACAGGCCTCCATGGCCGCCACTATTCTAACCCCCACCCAACCCGAGACGCACAAGGAGTTCGACCATGTTAAGCAGGTATATTCTTCCGTTGGCACTGGTGCTGGCTGCCCCGGCAGCGCTGGCCGACTGGCAGCTGGACAACGGCGGCTCTTCCGTCGACTTTATCTCGGTCAAGAAATCGACCGTCGGCGAAGTGCACCATTTCAAACAACTGTCCGGCACCATCACCGAGGGTGGCGATGCCAGCGTCGATATCGACCTTGCCAGCGTCGAAACCAATATCCCGATTCGCAACGAGCGCCTGCAGAAACTGCTGTTCGAAACGGCCAAGTTCCCCAAGGCGAGTATTCACACCAGTGTCGATGCCAAGAAACTGAAAGCGATGCAAGCGGGCGAAACCTTCGTGACCGACGCAGACCTGACACTGTCACTACACAACAGTGAGAAGACACTGAAAACCCGTCTGCGGGTGGTCAAGCTGGCTGGTGACCGCCTGCAGGTGAGCACTGCGGACCCCATCATTCTGCACGCCGGCGATTACGGCCTGGCGCAGGGCGTGGAAAAACTGCGCGAGATTGCCGGCCTGCCCAGCATCAGCCCGGTGGTACCGGTGGTCGCTACGCTGGTGTTTGATCACAAGTAGCCACAGCACCGTTCGCAGGGTCCGGCAGCTCCTGCCGGACCTGCGAAAATGCCTGGTACTGGGTCAGGTAAACCCGCCCCGACAGCTGGCTCAAGAAGCCGGTACTCTGCAGCCGGTCCATCACCGGCCCCTTCACTTCCGACAGGTGTAGCTGCATACCCTGTTCCGCCAGGCGTTCGTTGATCGCCTCCAGTACTTCCAGTGCACTCCAGTCGATTTCGTTGATTGCGCTGCACATCAGAATCACATGTTTCACCTGCCGATTTGCGGCGAGATCCGCGTAAATACGGTCTTCGAGATAACCGGCATTGGAAAACATCAGGCTCTCGTCAACGCGGATGGTTAGTATCTGCGGATCGGTAATCACCTTGTGGCGCTTGATGTTGCGGAAGTGCTCGGTGCCCTCCACCAACCCCACTTCAGCGATATGCGGGCGCGAGGTGCGATACAGGAATAGCGCGATGGAGGCGCCGACGCCGCAGGTAACCCCGGCCTCCACCCCGAACAACAGTGTCACCGCGATAGTGACGGCCACGGCGACAAAGTCACTGCGGGAAAAACGCCAGGTCTTTTGCAGAATGGAAAAATCCACCAGCGTCAGCACCGCCACCACTATGGTGGCCGCCAGCGTTGCCTTGGGGAGAAAGTAGAGCAGTGGCGTCAGGTAAATTGACGCCAGCGCAATCCCGGCTGCGGTAAAGACGCCGGCCATCTGCGTCTGCGCGCCGGCATCGAAATTGACCACCGAGCGGGCGAAGCCACCGGTCACCGGGAAGGCGCCGGACAGACCCGCGCCGATATTCGCCGCGCCGAGGCCGATCAGCTCGCGGTTCACATCGATTTTCTGACGCCGCTTGGCCGCCAGCGTCTTGCTCACCGAGATGGAACTCACATAGCCGATCACCGAGATCATTACCGCCGGCACGGCCAGCGCCTGCACCAGCGCCCAGGAAAAGTGCGGCCACTGCAGGCCCGGCAGGCCGGCGGGAATCGCGCCCACCAGCGGTACCTGCCGCCCCTCGAAATCGAAATACTTCGCCGCGGCGATACTGGCAACGACCGCCACCACCGGCGCCGCCTTGGCCAGTAATCCCGCCAGCGTCGCCGGTACCGACAGTCGCCGCAGCAACACCGCGGCGTGTTTGCGCGACCAGAACAGGAAAGCGATCACCGCGGCGCCGGTGGCGAGCGCATAACCATTGACGCCGGGAATAGCCGCCGCGAGTGCGGAGAGCATCTGTGGCAGGTCGCGGCCGCCGGCATTGACGCCGAGCAGATACTTGAGCTGACTCAACGCGATCAACAGCCCGGACGCGGTAATAAAGCCGGCGATCACCGGGTGCGAGAGAAAATTGGCCAGGAAACCCAGCCGCAACACCCCCAACAGCAGCAGGAACAGGCCCGACAGCAGCGCCAGCACCATCGCCGCCGCCAGGTAGTCACCGCTGCCCTGCGCCGCTACCGCCCCCAGCGCCGACGCGGTCATCAGCGATGACACCGCCACCGGCCCCACTGCCAGCGTGCGGCTGCTACCGAAAATCGCGTAGGCGATAACCGGTACCACACTGGCATAGAGCCCCACCTGTGCCGGCAGGCCCGCCAGCAGCGCGTAGGCCAGCGCCTGGGGAATCAGCAGCACGGTGACGATGGCGGCCGCCAGCAGGTCGCGGCTCAGCGATTGGCGCCGGTAATCGCGCAAGCGTTGCATACCGGCGAGAATCCGGGGGTGTAGGTTCATGCTTGGGGTTTTCCGTTAGTGCGGAGAGCGGCCCGGCGGCGGCCGGGCACGGGCTCACTCCGGATCGAAGGCGACCAGCACACCGCTGATATCAAATCCCGCATCGCGGGCACTGGCCAGCAGGGCTTGCTTGTCCGCATCGGCCTGCACCCGGGCCGCGGCCCATACATTGCAGGCGCGATTGCCGGTGCGGCAAAACGCGTGCAGCTTCTTGCCCTGTGCCAGCAGCTCGGCGAATTCGCGGCAGTGCGCCGCGGTCATCTGTCCGGGGGGAAACGGGATGGCGACAAATTCCAATCCGTGTTCAGCGGCAGCGGCGCGCATCTCGGCATGGGAGGGCTGATCTTCGGTCTCGCCTTCCGGGCGATTGCACACCACCACTTCCACGCCGGCATCGGCGAGCAGCGCCATCTGGTCACAGCTGAACTGTTCCGACACGCTGACCTGTTCATCCAGTTGTTTGCGGTTCATGGTTACCTCGCAGGCGCCGCCGGGCGGCGCGGCATAATTACAATTTGTTGATCGGCACTTTCAGGTAAACGGTGCCGTTGTCTTCCGCCGGCGGCATCTGTCCGGCGCGGATATTGACCTGGATCGACGGAATAATCAGCCGCGGCATACCCAGGGTCGCGTCGCGCTTTTCACGCATGGCCACGAATTCCGCCTCGCTGACGCCGTCGTGCAGGTGGATATTGTTGCGCTTCTGTTCACCGACGCTGGTCTCGCAACGGTGCTCGCGCTCGCCGTTGGGCGGGTAGTCGTGACACATGAACATGCGCGTGTCTTGCGGCAGCTGCAACAGCTTTTGCGCCGAACGGTACAGGGTCGACGCATCGCCGCCGGGGAAGTCGCAGCGGGCACTGCCCACATCGGGCATAAACAGCGTATCGCCGACAAACAGCGCATCGCCGATCAGCCAGGCCATATCCGCCGGCGTGTGGCCGGGGGAATAGATCACGCGCGCTTCCAGCTCGCCAATGTTGACGGTGTCACCATCGTGAAACAGGTGATCGAACTGACTGCCGTCCACCAGGAACTCCTTCTCCAGGTTGAACACTTCGTGGAAGATGTCCTGCACCTGGCGGATATGATCACCGATGGCAATCTTGCCACCGACCTGATCGCGGATAAACGGCGCCGCCGACAGGTGGTCGGCGTGGGCGTGGGTCTCGAGAATCCACTCTACGCTCAGGTTCTCCGCGCGCAGGAAAGCGATGATGGCCTCGGCGCCCTCGGTGCTGGTGTGACCGGAGGCGGCATCGTAATTGAGTACGGCGTCGATCACTGCGGCAGTGCCGCCGCTGCGGTCGTACACCACGTAACTCCAGGTCTCGGTATCCTGGTCCAGGAACGACTGCACCTGGGCAACAGGCTTGTTGGCTGACATCACTTGCCTCTCCTAATCATTCTGTCTGACCACAATATACTTGTCGATAATATATAAATCAATATAATGTATTCAGCTAATGTATCTGAATGGTGACCCGACCATGACCGACACCACCGAAATCAGCCTTGAGCGGATGCGCGCATCCGCCGGGGAAGCGGCATTGATGCTGCGCTCCCTGGGCAATCCTGACCGGCTGATGCTGCTGTGCCAGCTGAGCCAGGAGGAGCTGTGTGTCGGCGAGATCGAGACGCGACTGGATATTCGCCAGCCGAGCCTGTCCCAGCAGCTGGGTGTGCTGCGCCGCGAGGGCCTGGTCACCACTCGCCGCGACGGCAAGAACATTTACTATCGGGTGGCCGACCAGCGCGTCCTGGCCCTGCTACAAACTCTTTATCAACTGTACTGTGCGGAGTAATCACCACAAATGACCATCGACTGGACTGCATTCACCCCCTATTCCGCCCTCGCCGGCGGGGCCCTGATCGGCCTGGCGACCGCGGTGTTGCTGTTGCTGAACGGCCGCATCGCCGGTATCTCCGGAATTCTCGGTGGCCTGCTGACCCGCACGCCGGGCGAAACCGGTTGGCGTCTCGCCTTCACGGTCGGCCTGGTGGCCGCGCCGGTGCTGTGGCTGCTGTTTCACAACCTGCCGCCGATCCATATCGAGGCCGGCTACCCCCTGCTGATTGCCGCCGGCCTGCTGGTAGGCATCGGCACCCGTTACGGCTCCGGCTGCACCAGCGGCCACGGCGTCTGCGGCCTGTCGCGTCTGTCGCCGCGCTCGCTGGTGGCCACGCTGCTGTTTATGGGCGCGGGCTTTGTCACCGTCTTTGTCGTCCGCCATCTGCTGGGAGTCTGAGCTGATGAAAAAAACCACGATTACCGCCCTGATCTCCGGCCTGCTGTTCGGTTTCGGTCTGCTGCTGTCCGGTATGGCCAACCCGGAGAAAGTGCTGGGCTTCCTCGACCTGTTCGGCAACTGGGATCCCTCCCTGGCCCTCGTAATGGCCGGCGCCATCGCCGTGGGCCTGCCGGTATTCTTTATTGCCGGTCGCCGCGGCCGCAGCCTGCTGGGCGAACAGATGCAGATTCCCACGAGCCGCGATATCGACCGCCCGCTGGTGCTCGGCGCCCTGCTGTTCGGTATCGGCTGGGGCCTGGCCGGCTTCTGCCCGGGGCCGGCCGTGGTAGCCAGCGGCGCCGGTGAACCCAAGGCGCTGGTGTTTACCGCAGCGATGCTGGTGGGCATGTTGTTGTTCTCGGTTGTCGACCGGCGTACCGACGGCTGATTTGATCCCCCCGGGCGGCCCTCGCCGCCCGGTCCTCCCCTGTGCCGGCTTTCCCCGCCATCGCCTTCCGCATTCCCGGTGCCATCACGCTCAGGGCTGATCCATTACGCTCAGGGCTGGTCCATTACGCTCAGGGCTGCTCCCTTACACTCAGGGCTGTTCCATTGTGCTCGGGGCTGTTCCACAATCCCTGCGGAAACCCGTCTATCTTTCTTTTCAAACAGCGATGAACGGACGCCGCGGCCGCGGTCAGCACCAAGGAATCCATGCGCTGATGCGATTGAGCAAATTCATTCCCGACTGGGTGACAGGCTACCGGCGCCAGTGGCTGGCGGGGGATGCGATTGCCGCGCTGGTGGCCACAATGATGCTGGTGCCGCAGGCGCTGGCCTACGCCGCCCTGGCGGGACTGCCGCCACATATCGGCCTCTACGCCAGCCTGCTACCACTGCTCGGCTACGCACTGTTCGGTTCCAGCCCGGTGCTGTCAGTAGGGCCGGTGGCGGTGCTGGCGCTGATGACCGCATCAGCCCTGGCGCCGATCGCAGCGCCCGGCAGCGCCGAATATCTCGCCGGGGCCATCCTGCTCGCTGCACTGAGTGGCATCTTTCTGCTGGTGATGGGCATGCTGCGCCTCGGCGCCCTGTCCAACCTGTTGAGCCACCCGGTGATCCACGGCTTCGTGTCCGGCGCGGCGGTGCTGATCATGGTCGGCCAGCTCAGCCCGCTGCTGGGCATCGACAGCGACGGCCACACGGCGTTACAGCTGTTTATCAGCACCGTCGAACACCTGCCCGCCACCGCAGTGCAGACCGCTGCGGTCGGTATTGGCGCGGTATTGGTTTTACTGGCGGCAAAATTTGCTCTGGCGCCAGTGTTACACAAACTCGGCGTCGGCGAACACACCGCCAATCTGCTAGCGCGGCTGGCACCAATGCTGGTGGTACTGCTGGCCATCGCACTCACGCACGTCTTTCACTGGAATAAACAACTGGCCGTGGTGGGCGCCATTCCCCCGGGGCTGCCACCACTGCAACTGCCACCATTGGACTGGCACCTGGCCTACCGGCTGCTGCTGCCGTCGCTGATCATTGCCCTGCTGGGGTTTGTCGAGAGTCTGTCGATCGCGCACGCCATCGCCCTGCGCCGCGGCCAACGCCTGAATGCCGATGCGGAACTGCGCGGCCTCGGTGCCGCCAACCTGTTGAGCGCCTTTTCCGGCGGTTTTGCCGTGACCGGCAGCTTTGCGCGCACGGCGATCAACGACGAGGGCGGTGCTATGTCGCCGTTCAGCGGCGTGATTACCGCGGGCCTGATGGCGCTGGTACTGCTGTTCGTTACCGGCCTGTTCAGCGAGCTGCCGCGAACGGTGCTGGCGGCGACGATCATCGTCGCGTCCGCCGGACTGGTGGATCTGCGCGGTTTCCTGCACAACTGGCGCTACGACCGCACCGACGGCCTGGCGATGGCCGGCACTTTTCTCGGGGTACTGCTGTTCGGGGTGGAGGCCGGTATCGGCCTGGGGGTGGGACTGTCTTTCGCCACACTGATCTGGCGCAGCAGCCGGCCGCATATCGCCGTGGTCGGACGCGTGCCCGGCACCGAACACTTCCGCAACGTGCTGCGCCACACCGTGGAGACACAGCCGAAAATCCTCTTCCTGCGCATCGACGAAAGCCTGTTCTTCAGCAATATCAGCGCGGTGGAAGAGCGCCTGCTGAGCGAGCTGAAACGCCACCCGCAGGTGCGCGACCTGGTGATGATCCTGTCTTCGGTGAGCCGCATCGATGGCACGGCGCTGGAGCGGCTGCAGCAGGTCAACCGCGACCTGCACGAGCGCAACATCCGCCTGCACCTGTCGGAGGTGAAGGGACCGGTACTGGACCGGCTGGGGCGCTCGCGGCTGCTGGAAGAACTGACCGGGCGGGTTTTCCTGTCGTCGTATATCGCCGAACTGGCACTGCGCCATGGCGATAGCGGCGACACCGCGAACACGGGGGACGAAAGCCCGGCCACCGGGAGTGCCTGAGCGTATCCCGCGCCTCACCATTTGCTCGACCCTTGTTTGCCTCCTGTTCGCCTCTTGTCCACCACTGCCGGATACTGGCAAAATATCCAGTATTTGAGCAGGCGGTTTCATGCACGCGAGCGCGCTTACGGAAGAACAGCAGGCCATTGCCGACCACCCCGGCGGCCACGCCAAGATCATCGCCGTGGCCGGCTCCGGCAAGACTACCGCGCTGCTGCATTATGTGCGCAACCGCCTCGACGCCGGCACCAGCGCCGGGCGCATGCTGGTGCTGATGTACAACCGCGGTGCCCGCGAGGATTTCGAGCAGCGCCTGCAACAGCTGCTCGACGGCCGCGCGACGCCGGCGGTGCACACTTTCCACAGCCTCGGCTACCGCCTCTACCAGCGGATGATCGCCAACCGGCATATCGCTCCGGCTGAGCTCAAACCCCTGCCACAGTCGACGATACAACTGCAGATCTGGAAATCCATCGAGGCCTGCGCGCCGCCGGCGGAGCTGGAGGATATCCGCGCGCGCAAGCAGTCGGAAATCGAGGCAGTGGAACTGTTTATCGATTACACCAAGACGATTCTCGGCGGCGACCTGAGCGCCTTCCGCGAACTCAAACTCAGCGACGAGTATTTCTATTTCCTCAAGGTGTTCCGCCACTTCGAGGACTGGCGGCGCGAGCGCCGCGCGGTCACCTACGCCGACCTGATCTACGACCCGGCCACGCTGCTGAGCATGGAGCCGGCAATGGCCGACCAGTACGGCGGCCACTACGAGGATATCCTCGTCGACGAGTACCAGGACATCAACGAGGTGCAGCACTTCCTGCTGCGGGTACTCTACGGCCGCCCGGTAAAACACAACTGCAACGTCATCGCCATCGGCGATCCGGACCAGACCATCTACGAGTGGCGCGGCTCCAAGCCGGACTTCCTGCTCAAGTTTTTCGATGGCGACTTTCCGCCGTCGAATGTCTACCAGTTGAGCCGCACCTTCCGCTACGGAAACCAGCTGTCGCTGGCCGCCAACCACTTTATCGCCCACAACCGCGAGCGCGCGGATATCTTCTGCGTGTCCGCAGACGGCGAGCGACAGACCGATATAGAGCTGGTGCACACCGCCAACGAAGCGCGCTGGCTGGTAGAGCACCTGCGTCGCGCGCAAAAGCAGGGCGAGCCGCTGGACCGCATCGCCGTACTGGTGCGCCTGTGGTCCGTATCCGCACCGCTGGAACTGGCACTACTCGCCGCCAACCTCCCCTACCGTTCCGGCAGCCGCAACACGGTGCTGTCGCGGCGGGAACTGCGGCCGCTGTTCTGGAGCCTCAACATCGCCTCCGGACGCTTCGCCGAACTGCCGCCGGCGCGGCGCCGCCAGGGCCTGTACGAATGGCTGACCGCACCGCATATCCGCATCGCGCGGCGTCAACTGGAGCCGCTGTGCGAGGCGCTGGCGCAGCGGGATAGCAACTGGGGCGCAAACCTGATGGCGCTGATTCCCGACAGCCTCAGCCAGCCGCAGATCAAGCGCCTGCGCACGCGCGCCGCACTACTGACCGAAATGGAAAACTGGCGCGGCCTCGCCGGTGAACTGCTGCGCCGCCAGCTGGGCGAGCTGGACTACCTGAGCGGCATCGCCGACGACAGTTTCACCCGCCAGCAGGGCGAGGAGCGCCAGCAGACCATTCTCGCCTTCTGCCAGTTTCTGGACCGCCTCAAGCAGCGCCCCGCCGATGCGCTGGCCCACCTGCAGGAACTGCAGCGCCAGCACCGCGAGGGCGAGCAGAGCGCCGCCGATGCGGTGCAGATCACCACCATGCACCAGGCCAAGGGGCTGGAATGGGATCGGGTGATCATCCCGTCGCTGACCCAGCACCATATGCCCTACCAGCCGCAGCGGGACTTCTCCACGCCCGCGTCCCTGGAGAGCGAACGACGCCTGCTGTACGTGGCCATGACCCGCGCGCGCTGCCAGCTCTATTTACTCGCGCCGCCGGTGTCGAACGAAGCCGGCGACGAGCAACAGCAGCCGTCGCTGTTTTTGCAGGAGATGCAGCTGCCGCTGTGCGCCGCCGTCGACGGTGCGCTGCGCGCGCGCCCGGAAACCCTGCACAGCAATGTGCCGGTATCCCGCCAGGCGGTGCTGTATATGGAGGCCTGCGACTACCGACCGGAACTCGACGCACCGCCCCCGGTTGTGCAGAAACCGGCACTCGGCGACGGCATCCGCCACCGCAAGCTGGGCCACGGACGCGTCACCAAATGGGAAGATGAGCGGGTGGAGATTCTGTTCAGCGACAAGAAAACGCGGCGCTTCGACTGGGACAAGCTGGCGCCGTTTCTGGTGTGATTACAACCGCACCACCAAAGATTCATGCACACGACGCGCAGGCGCCGCTGTCGGGAGCCGCTTGAGAAACGATTGCCGAACAGGCTGTTGAACAAGCGGCTACCGGCAGCGGCACCGCCACCACAATTGATGCGAAGTGAGCAAACCCGGACACACAACGCGCAGACGCCGCTGCCGGGAGCCGTTTGAGAAACGATTGCCGATAAGGCTGATGAACAAGCGGCTACCGGCAGCAGCGCCGCCACCGCAAGTCATACGAAGTGAGCCAACCCGAATACAAGACGCGCAGGCGCCGCTGCCGGGAGCCGTTTGAGAAACGATTGCCGATAAGGCTGTTGAACAAGCGGCTACCGGCAGCAGCGCCGCCACCACAATTCATACGAAGTGAGCCAACCCGAATACAAGACGCGCAGGCGCCGCTGCCGGGAGCCGTTTGAGAAACGATTGCCGATAAGGCTGTTGAACAAGCGGCTACCGGCAGCAGCGCCGCCACCACAATTCATACGAAGTGAGCGAACCCGGACACAAGACACGCAGGCGCCGTTGCCGGGAGCCGCTTGAGAACGATTGCCGAACAGGCTGTTGAACAAGCGGCTACCGGCAGCGGCGCCGCCACCACAATTCATACGAAGTGAGCGAACCCGGACACAAGACGGCAGGCGCCGTTGCCGGGAGTCGCTTGAGAAACGATTGCCGAACAGGCTGTTGAACAAGCGGCTACCGGCAACGGCGCCGCCACAACAGCTGATGCGAAGACCCGAAAAATGCCGCGAGCTATTCGCCCACCGCACCCTTTTCGCCCGCCTCCTGCGGTGAGGCGTGAGCGAACTGGCGGCTGACGTCGAAGTACAGCGGGTACTCGCTACCCGACTCCGGATCGCGCACTTTCATCTTGTCATAGATGCCGGTCTGGTCGTAGACGATGGACTGGTCCAGTACCTGCAGGCCCTTGAGGCGCAGAAAACCGCGCATCTCCGAGGTACTGATGGTGCGGTAGGCACTGTTCTGGCTGCGGCCATCGCCGCTGCTCTCGATCGACGCCATCAGGCCATCGACCATATAGCGGTGGCGATCCTCGCGCTCCAGCTTGGCGCTGCGGCCACTGCACACCACACCGATCATATGCGCCTCGAGGCTCATATAGTCCTCCGCCAGCACCTGATCGACATATTTCAGGCAGCCGTCGAAATCGGCATTTTCCACCGCGGTGTAGGCCTCCGGCAGGCCCGGCAGCTTGCCACCGCCGTAGGGGTTATAGTCCGGCGACGCCACAAAGGCGCGACGCAGCTCGTTGAAGTCGAGGGTAAACGACATCTGCCGCGCTTCCGCCAACAGGCGCCGGTACTCGCTCTGCTCCGCCGGGCGCAGCTGCGGCCCCGCGGCGGCTGCACTGTCGCCTGCGGCGGCCGGATCCGCGCCCTGCTTGACTCCCGGCGCGCTACAGGCGGCGACGGCTGCGGCCAGCCCCAGCAGGACCAGGCCGCGGATAACTCTACGATTGCGAATTGCCATTGGCTGCTTCCGTTTGTTTGACTTTGATACCGAACAGGCCGCGCCGCTCGCCCCCCTCCTGCGGCACCGGATGGGGCTGCAGGAAGTCGCGCAGTTTGTTCTGTTCCCACATGGCATCCTGATAACCCAGTTCGATCAGCTCATCCAGAAATGGTTTCTCGAACAGCAGATAACTGGCAGCGGATGCCCCGCCGCCGGAGGTGGTGGCGCCGGTGGAGCGGAACAGCCAGCGCAGCGCCGGCGGCAGGTGGCGCACCTTGCGCCCGGCCAACCGGTCGAGGCTCTGCGACGGCTCGATCACTGCGGATTCCACCCCGCGCAGCGGCGACAGCTCCCCCAGTTTGTCCTCCGCCACCGAATCCAGCAGCAGGTTGACCCGGTCCAGGTGTTCCAGATCCCCCTCGAGGCTGTCGATAAAGGCCGCGTTGAATAGCTGGCCGGCAATCTGTGCCATCGATGGCGAGTGGCGCGGCGCCTTGGTGCGCTTCTTGCCCCAGTGCACCGGCGAGCGGTTGTCCGAAACTCCCACCACGAATACCCGGTTGGCGCCGAGGTGCAGCGCCGGGCTGATTGGCGCCAGCTGGCGCACCGCGCCATCGCCGTAGTAGTCGTCGCCGATTTTGACCGTGGAAAACAGGGTCGGAATCGCGGCGGAAGCCATCAGGTGATCGACGGTGATGTCGGCGCGCACACCGAATCGGCGGAAACGGCGCCACTCGCGCAGTTCATCCACGCCCTGGAAAAAGCTCACCGATTCCCCGGCGCTATAGGACATGGCGTTGACACAGACCGCCCGCAGGCGCCCTTCTTCGATATTGGTACGCACATTGTCGAAATGGACCACTTCCCCCACCAGCTTGCGCAGTGGCGCATTGTCCAGCAGCGCCAGCGGCCGGCGGCGGCCAACCCCCTGATTGAACAGCGAGCGGGTCAGGTGAAACATGTTGCCGAGCAGGCTGTGCCAGCTGCTGCGGTAGATGTCGTCGACGGTGAGCCCCATCCACAGCTCGCACAGCCGCGCCACCGCCTCCTTGAAGGTACCGGTGTGCGAGGCCAGCAACAGCGCATTGACGGCACCGGCGGAGGTGCCGCAGATGATCTGGAAGGGATTGGGGTTGCTGTCCGGCGTCAGCTCCGCCAGCGCCTTGAGTACACCGGCCTGATAGGCAGCGCGAGCGCCGCCACCGGACAACACCAGGGCGCTGGACTGGTGGGTGAGCCTGGGCAATTCTTTATTTGCGGACAATTTGTTCTACCAAAACCAGCTTTGCGAGGGGAGACGCGCCAGCTCTGGCGCGCAATGCTCCCCACTTCAGTCTAAATCGGAGCACTTAAGGATAGCAGGCCTGCCACAGCGAAAGTGACTCAAACTGCACTCCGGTCACGTAATTCCGCGGCGCCGTCTACAGCGACATGTCCACCACGTAGCGGCCGATACCATGGCCGCGGTGCAGCCGCGCGAGAAACTCGGGCGCCTGCTCCAGCGAGATGTCCTCGGCGATGCGGTCGAGCTGCGGGCCGATATACCAGTCGGTGGCCAGCTTGTCCCATACCGCGGCCTTCTTTGCCAGTGGCAATTCCACGCTGTCGACGCCCAGAAGGCTGATGCCGCGCAGGATAAACGGGAACACATTGGCCTGGAACTGGGCGCCGGACGCCATGCCACAGGCAGCCACGCCACCGCCATAAGACAGCGACTTGATCACGTTGAACAGCGTTTCGCCACCCACGGTGTCCACCGCCCAGGCCCACAGCGGTTTGACCATCGCCTTACTGGCAAACGGCGCCAGGCTCTCCCGGTCGAGCACCTTCCAGGCACCCAGCGCGGTGAGAAAGTCCGCCGACTCCAGCTTGCCGGTCACCGCCGCCACGCGGAAACCCAGGTGCGCCAGCAGTGCCACAGCGATGGAGCCGACACCGCCGGTGGCGCCGGTCACCAGTACCTCGCCGTCGCCGGGCGCCGCGCCCGCCTCCAGCAGCTTTACGACACACAGACCAGCGGTGAGACCGGCAGTTCCCAGTATCATCGCCTCGCGCGGCGTCAGCCCGGCCGGCAGCGGCAGCGCCCACTCGGCGGGAATCGCGATGCGCTCGGCGAGCCCGCCGGGGGTGTTCATGCCGAGGTCGTAACCGGTCACCAGCAGCTGGGTGCCAGGTTGAAAGGTCCCGCTGCGGTCCTCGAGAACCGTGCCCACCGCATCGATACCCGGCGTGTGCGGGTAATCGCGGGTAATGGCGCGATTGCCAAACGCGGACAGCGCGTCTTTATAGTTCAGCGACGAGTGCGACACCGCAAGCAGCAGCGGATTGTCGGGCAGATCGCCGCCTCGGCACAGTGCCAGCTGCTGGTCGTACTTGCCGGGGGCGACTTCCTCGACCCGGATTGCGCGAAAGGTTGTGTCATCCATGTTCCTGCTCCCGGATTTCCGTGCCCGAAAACGGTCCTGTGGCAATCGGCTACTGCGCCTGGTGGCGCCAGGCTTCCAGCCGCGAGAACAGACGCGCCGCGGCGGATTCGATGCCAGCCTGGGCGGCCAGGCCGAAGCGCTTGGCGATATTGGTTTTTTCCTTGTACTCCACCTGGTAGAGGTCAGCACTCTCGACACAGCCGGTGAGATACTCGTCGGAGGTCTTGATTTCATCCACCAGGCCCAGGTCCAGCGCGCGCTGGCCGAACCAGACTTCGCCGGTGGCGACCTTGGCCACGTCCAGCTGCGGCCGGTACTCGGCAACAAAATGCTGGAACAGCGCGTGTATTTCTTCCAGATCGCTCTGGAATTTTTCCTTACCCTCGGCCGTATTCTCACCGAACATGGTCACGGTGCGCTTGTAGGCACCGGCAGTGAACAGCTCAAAGTCCACGTCGTGGCGCTTCAACAGGCGGTTGAAGTTGGGCAGCTGCGCAACCACCCCGATGGAACCGAGCATGGCGAAGGGCGCGGCAAGAATACGGTCGGCCACGCAGGCCATCATGTAACCGCCGCTGGCAGCCACCTTGTCGACGGCAATAGTCAGCTGGATACCGGCACTGCGCACCCGCGCCAGCTGGCTGGCGGCGAGGCCGTAATTGGCCACCATGCCGCCGGGGCTCTCGAGGCACACAATCACTTCGTCGCCGGGCTCGGCGACCTGCAATACCGCGGTGACTTCTTCGCGCAGATGCGACAGGGCGCTGGCCTTGATGTCGCCGTCGAAGTGCATCACGAACAGGCGGCGGCGCTCGCCCGCGGGTTTCTCTTTGACCAGCGCGCGGCTGTCGCGCTCGCCGCTTTCGGCATCCGCCTCGCCCTGTTCCGGCAGCGGGGTCTCGGTCGACTCCAGCGGCTCGTGCTGCACCTTTTCCCGCGTCGACTTCTTGGCATCCGCCTTGTGTTTTTTGTGCAGCGCCTTGTCCTGCGCTTTCTTTTCCTTGGCCTGCTTTTTTTGGCGCTGGGTGAATTCGTGTTTATCCATCACCGCCTCGAGCAGAGTCTCTTTCATGTGCTCGAAACGTTCATTGAGGTTGGTGACGCTGATATGGCCGTGCGTCCGTTCCTTGTGATGCTCCCGGTTGGCGACGATGAAGCCCACCACCACCAGCAGCGCCACCACGATGGTGGCCACCTTGGCCAGGAACAGTCCATACTCGATAAGAAATTCCACTACTACTCCACTTCACTAGGGGTTGATCTGTCCACGACTGAGTGCCTGCTGCGGCTATTGCCACTCATTCAGGGCCGAGCTGGCCTGCTGGTTGAGCGGCCGCGCCAGCAGCCCACTGTGGGTGATGAGCACTTCGTAGACGGCACCATCTTCCATCGGCAGGAAAGTCGCGCTGCCGTAGACCGCGTCTACCAATGGCAGCTTGTTGTCGATATTGCGCAGCGTCTGCCATACATCCACACCGTAGTTGCTGCCGTCCAGCTGGTGCACGGTGCGCTCCTTGTTGCGCTCGTCCTGCAGGGTCAAGTAGCGGCCGCTGAGACGGTCGAGGCGGTAGGCCGGCTGAATACCCCAGCGCGCCAGCGGCCCCTTCCACTTTAACATCCGCGCATCCAGCTGCCACTGGTCGCCATGCAGTTCGAAATGCTGTGCCACGCCGTCTTCGTCGGCGAACTTGGCCTCGAAGTGCTGGTCGCCGATCTTGCTGAAAGAGACGGTACCGACACTGTGTTCCTTGGCCAGGTTGCGGTAACTGTAGACATCCGCGGCCACCAGGACAATCAGCAGCGCGCCGCCCAGCAGGGCCAGGCCGATGGCACCACGGATAAAGCCCAGGATCCAGCGGCCGTTAGTCAAAATGCGCCCGCCCCAGAACACCAGCAGCAAGGCAATCAGTGCAATCAGAAAGGTTATGGCGATATACATGGTTTGCTCGACTCCATTTGCCCGACAGTGGCCGGGTCACTGGCGATTGTTATTCTCGTCAACGAAGGTCTGGATCAGCTGGCCGGACAGCGTCTGCGGCGGCGGCAGCAGCTCCGGTAGCTGCCGCCAGTGATACCAGTCCGCCTCGGCGATCTCATCGCGGTCTGGCGCCGGCTCACCGCCGGCCCATTCGGCCAGGTATCCCAGCATCAGCTGGCCGGGGAAAGGCCACGGCTGACTGCCGATATAGCGGCAGCCACCCACAACCACACTGACCTCCTCCTGCACCTCCCGCGCCAACGCCTGTTCGGCACTCTCGCCCGGCTCGATAAAGCCGGCCAGCGCGGTATACAGGCCGTGACGGTGGTGCGCGTGGCGCGCCAGCAGGCAATGCTCACCGCGGGTGACTAACATGATGACACAGGGGGAAATGCGCGGGTATACCACCAGCTCGCACTGCGGACAGACCCGCGCGCGATCGCGCGGGTGGTCCCTGGTCGCTGCGCCGCAGCGGCCGCAGAAGCGGTGATCGCGGTCCCAGCTCGCCACCTGCATGGCGCGCCCGGCGAGGGCGAAGTGCAATTCGTCCTCGGCCCCCAGCAGGCTGCGCAGGCCGCGCCACTCACAGCCGGCCACTGCCAAGGGTTCCGCCAGCCGGTGCACCCCGCAGGGGCGCCCACCCAACTCCCCCAGATAGTGGCTGCCGGCCACCTGCGCCGCCGGCAGCGGCAATTCGCCGAGCACAAAGCGGCCGGCGCGGAACAGTATCTGCCCTTCGGCGACGATGATATGACATTGGAATGCCGGTGCCGGCCGCACACTGCCGGCGGGCACGAATTCTTGGCTCACGGCTACCTCCGGATCAGGCCACCTCGACGGGATAGCCCAGCGCGCCGAGACTCTCCACCGCCAGGTTGAGCGACTGCACGTCGGCCTGGCGGTGCAGTTTCACCTCGCCCAGATAGTACTCGAGGCTGATGATGGCATCGGCAAAGATTTCCAGCGACTGCTCGATGGCCGGCGCTGCCTCGCGCTGGTCCATGACCGCTTCGACGAAGTCGGCCAGGCGCTCTACCACGGCAGCGGCGCGGCGCAGGTTCAGTACCACCAGGCCGCCACGCACGGAATTGAGGGTGGTGGAGACATTGCGGATATGGCCGTGGTCGAACTCGGATTCGGCGTAGGAGGCCAGCGCCCGCTTGATCAGCGACAGGCCAGATTCTGCCTCCTTCAATACCGCAACCTCGGCCTCGGCCAGCTGGCTGTGCTCGAGTGCCACGTCGGCGTGGCCGAATTCGTCCACATCGATACTGGAACTCTGGCGCAGGGCGCGGATGGTGCTGTCGACCATCAGTACCTGGGCGGTGAGCGTCTGCAGTGCCGCTTCCGCGGCGGCGCCACCGGCGCCGGCACTGCTGCGATACTCGTGCACTGCACTGCGCAGGCCATCGCCCACGCGGCGGAAATTGAGCAGGCTGAGAATGCTGGCGATACGCAGCAGGGTGCCGGCCAGACCGCCCTCCTCATCGAGGCCGGTCATGCCGACGGTCTCGACATCGTCGAGCATGCGCCGCACGCCGGTGAGTTCCTCATCCAGCGCGCCGGCCACAGCGCTGATTGCGGTAGCGCCGGGCCCGCCCAGGCTCGCCCGCTCGCGTTCCAGCTCCTCCTCGCTATATCCGAGTGCGGATGCGGAGAAAGCCTCGAGCATCCGCGCCCCCAGGCCGCCGGGTGCGGACAGCGCCAGCCAGTAGAGGCACTCTTTCAGCAACACCGGCGGCGCCGGCTGATCCAGTACCGCATCACCTTGCTTCTGCAGCGTGCGCAGGCGCCGATCGAGCATACTGAAGACCATCACGCGCGAGCGGTTCAGATGCATTTCCCGCGACGCCATACCACCCAGCGCGGCACCAGCCACCGCCCACAGTCGACCGTTGGGACGCCCCGCAGAGATACTGGCGATGCGCTGCAGCGCCCGCGCCATCATCGTGTAGGCCGGCTTGCACGGCTTGCCCTGTAGCAGCGCCAGCAGCCCCACCTGGTACATGTGGCGAAAACGCCGCACAAAGTTGCCGAGATCTTCGGACATCACCGCCGAGGAAACGGCGCCGGGCACGCTCGCATCCAGGCGACAGCGGAAAAAGTGACTCTCCGGCACCGGCGGCTGCGAGCGCGCCGAGCGCAGGTTATTGATATAGGGAATCAGCAGCTCCGGGCGCGCACTGGCCCGGTTCTGGACGAAATCGAGGTAACGGGTCAGCACATAGAAGCCGGTTCCCAGTCCTTCCATGACATCGCCGGTCGCTTCCTGGCGCCCCTCCTGCAGGTCTGCCAGCGCCGCCAGCATCTCCTGCGCGATCAGTTCACCCGCGTGCAACTGTACCATCTGCAGCACACCGCTGACCTGGCGCAACGCCGCCAGGCAATGCTCCAGGGCCTGCTTGTTATTGTTATCTGCCGCAAACTGGTCCAACTGGCTCGTGGCGCTCTCCACAGAAGCCACCAGCTCGTCTTTTACCAGATTGACAGATGTCAGGTTGATTTCGCGCAATTCAGTCACCGCCTACACACCGCTATACACTTCCCACAATAGACCTGTGCGGGCCGCACAATCCTCTGTACAAAAATCGACCTCTGTGGCCGCAATCGCCCAGATCATGGGGCAATTTATACCAAACCCGCCAAGATTCCACCTTTACGCGAACAAATTCCATCGACCAATCGACAAATCCGCTCGCCGCGGCAAGCCACCGGCAAAACCACTTGAATTTTCCCGCAAACGGGGTAGCGTTCGGTACAGGTATGACAGCTTTGCATGGCGGGCGACGAGTCGCTGTGCAACCCGGACTGACGCGCGCGCGGCGTCGGCACCTGACAGCGGTACCTACTCGGCCGGCGGATGCGGGGGAGAAAGCATTCGCCGACCGGATCAACAACCAAGGAAGTAAACCAATAAATGAATACTTACAATAATACTCTGACAGCTTCCGGCAGCGGCTTCGGCCGCGCCCTCGCCGATAACTTTCTTGGCGAGGCGCCCGACTGGTACAAGCTGACGATTATCCTGTTTCTGTTCGCCAATCCACTGCTGCTGTATACCGCCGGTCCCTTCCTTACCGGCTGGGCACTGATTGCCGAGTTTATCTTCACCCTCGCCATGGCCCTCAAGTGCTACCCGCTGCAACCGGGCGGCCTGCTGGCCATCGAAGCCGTTCTGCTGGGCATGACCACACCCGAGGCGGTCTACCACGAGGTGACCGACAGCTTTGAGGTCATCCTGCTGCTGATGTTTATGGTGGCCGGCATCTACTTCATGAAGAACCTGCTGCTGTTCGTGTTCACCAAGATCCTGATCGGTGTGCGTTCCAAAACACTGCTGTCACTGCTGTTCTGCAGCGTCGCCGCAGTGCTGTCCGCTTTTCTCGACGCACTGACCGTTACTGCGGTACTGATTACCGTCGCGGTCGGCTTTTATGCGGTCTACCACCGGGTAGCGAGCAACCGCCCCCACCACCAGGACGATCACGACCACTGTGATGACAACCAGGTGGTGGAATACCACCGCGAAGACCTGGATCAGTTCCGCGCTTTCCTGCGCAGCCTGATCATGCACGGCGCCGTGGGTACTGCGATCGGCGGCGTGTGCACACTGGTGGGCGAACCCCAGAACCTGCTAATCGCGGAAAAAGCCGGCTGGCACTTTGTCGAGTTCTTCATCAATATGGCCCCGGTCACCATGCCGGCGCTGGTTGCGGGGCTGGTTACCTGCATTCTGGTAGAGAAGACCGGCCTGTGTGGCTACGGCGCCAAGCTGCCGACAGCAGTGCGCGACGTACTGCTGAACTCCGCCAAAGAGCAGGAGCAGAAACGCACTACGGCTGAGGTCACCGAACTCTGGGTGCAGGGCGTGGTTGCGATGATTCTGGTGCTGGCACTGGCCTTTCACGTAGCCGAGGTGGGGCTGATCGGCCTGCTGGTGATCGTCCTGCTGACCGCCTTCAACGGCGTGGTTCAGGAAGCGCGTATCGGCCACGCCTTTGAAGAGGCACTGCCGTTTACCGCACTACTGGTGGTGTTCTTCGCGATCGTGGCGGTGATCCACGAGCAGCACCTGTTCTCGCCGGTAACGCATTTCGTTTTGGGGCTGGAAACCGAGCACCAGCCGGGCATGCTGTTTCTGGCCAACGGCCTGTTGTCGATGATCAGCGACAACGTGTTCGTGGCCACGGTGTATATCAACGAGGTGAAGGCGGCGCTGGATGCAGGCGAGATCACTCGCCAGCACTTCGACCAGCTGGCCGTCGCGATCAATTCCGGCACCAACCTGCCCAGCGTGGCCACACCCAACGGCCAGGCGGCCTTCCTGTTCCTGCTGACTTCGGCACTGGCACCGCTGATCCGCCTGTCTTACGGCCGCATGGTACTGATGGCCCTGCCCTACACCCTGATACTGAGCCTGGTGGCTCTGGCAGCGGTGATCTACCTGCTGCCTTAAAGTCAGGCACCAACAAAAAAGCGGGCCAATTGGCCCGCTTTTTTGTTTTACCGCGCTAATGTCTTGGCGCGCTCTACCAGAAGTGTTTTCCCGCAGACTTGTGCAGAGTCGCCAGCATTTCTTCATGCGCTCCCGTCTCTTCCGCCGTTGCACCGATCACCGCCAGCGGCAGGCGGTCGGAGGACAGGCGGTAGATGGCGCCGGGCGACGTATCGCGCTGCGCGCTTTCGTCATCTCCAGACTGCTGTTCGCTCCCCTGAGCCAGCGCCAGGTCGGTCTGACCGCCGGTCATCATCAGGTAGACGTCGGCGAGAATCTCCGCATCGAGTAATGCCCCGTGCAGGTCGCGCTGGGAATTATCGACAAAATAGCGCTTGCACAGCGCGTCCAGGTTGTTTTTCTGCCCCGGGTGCTTTTCCCGCGCCATTGCCAGGGTATCCAGCACACTGCAGTGCGCGGCAACGTTCTGCCAGCGCGGGCTGCCGAGGCGCTTCAGCTCCCAGTCGATAAAGCCGACGTCGAACGGTGCGTTGTGAATCACCAGCTCGGCACCCTCGCAGAACGCCATGAAATCGTCCGCGACCTGCGCAAATACCGGCTTGTCCACCAGGAATTCATTGGTGATGCCGTGCACCTCGATGGCCCCGTCATCCACTTCCCGCTGCGGGTTGATGTACTGGTGGTAGTGGCGGCCGGTGAGCTTGCGATTGACCAGTTCCACACAGCCGATTTCGATAATCCGATGCCCGCTCTTCGGGTCCAGGCCCGTGGTTTCCGTATCCAGGACAACCTGTCGCATTGTCAGCTCCTCAAGCGTTCAGTTCGTCGATACCGCGATTGGCGAGTTGGTCGGCACGCTCGTTTCCGGGATGCCCGGCGTGGCCCTTCACCCAGTGCCAGTGCACTTCGTGATCGGCGATACCTTCTTCCAGCTCACGCCACAGATCAGCGTTTTTCACCGGCTTTTTACTCGCGGTCTTCCAGCCATTCTTCTTCCAGTTGTGAATCCAGCTGGTAATGCCTTGGCGCAGATACTGGGAATCGGTGTGCAGATCCACCCGGCAACGCTGTTTGAGCGCTGCCAGCGCGCGGATTGCGGCCAGCAATTCCATACGGTTATTGGTGGTGTGAGCCTCGCCGCCGCACAGCTCCAGCTCCTTGTCGCCAAATACCAGCAGCGCGCCCCAGCCACCGGGGCCGGGATTGCCGCGGCAGGCGCCGTCGGTATAAATAGTGATTTCTTTCAAGATGATTGCTTTTTTGTCGCGCGGGCGCCGCCCGATGGCGGCCGCAAGTGATCTATTCAGTCTTTGTGGTGACGCCGGGGTGTTGCCACCCGCGAGCTGCTCGGCACCGCGGTCAGCGCCGGCTTGCGCTCACCGCGCCAGTTGAGCTTGATGGTGCGCATACGCACCACTTCTTTGCGCGCGACTATGATGTAAAAGCCCCCCCAAGGCAAGCGCCAGCGGGCACCGAAGCGCTCCATCCAGGTGGTTTTGGCCAGCAGCTCGCGCTGCTGTAGCGGTACCCGGAAAAAACCGCGTTCGATGGTGGCCGCCTGCAGGTCGAGCAGGTGCATCCAGTCGGCCACCCGCGCCGCGCGCAGCTGGTTGCCGCGCTGGTGCGCGCCGCCGGAAAACAGCAGGCGGGAAAGCCCCAGCAGCGAGAAGGGATTAAAGCCGATCAACACCAGGTGGCCGCCGGGAATCAATACTCGCGCCGCTTCACGCAACACCTGGTGCGGCTGCGCGGAGAAGTCCAGCAGGTGGTGCAGCACCGCCACATCAATAGATTCGGACGGTAGCGGCAGCTGCTCGAACTCCACCAGCGCCGCACCGGCCTGCTGCGCGCTGGCGCTGAAGCGGAAACGGTGGTTGATACGACTGCACGCAGCGAAATCCACGGCACTGGTGACACCCGCTTGCATCAGGTGATAGCCGAACAGGCGCTCCACCAGCGGCTGAGCCAATGCCAGCTGCTGGGATAGTATCTCCTGGCCCAGATTGCTGGCGAACCAGTGGGACAGCGCCTGGCACGAATCCTCCAGCACTGGCACCTGCCCGCTCTCCCGCCTGGTTTTACTCGCCATAATTTCTCCCGCAGACCGCGAATCAACATACCTGGAGTCTACAGAAAGCCTCCCGGTTGAAACATGCGTTTTAAGCTCTGTACCATTGCCACAACAATACACTAGCGCCGTAGCGCTGTGCCTTCGGCCACCGCCACGCTCACAACCCTATGTTATGGTTACGGCAACTAGATTAACGGGCCGCGAAAATGCTCACAATCTCCCCGATACCCGCCTTCAATGACAATTATATCTGGCACCTGACCCGTAACGGGGAGCACTGGGTGGTAGATCCCGGCGACGCCGCGCCGGTGATGGCCGAACTGGGCGACACGCCCCTGAGCGGGATCCTGATCACCCACCATCATTACGATCATACCGGCGGCATCGCCGAGCTGCGATCGCGCTACCAGTGCCCGGTCATCGGCCCGGCGAGTATCGATGGGGTCACCGACCCGATCGCCGATGGCGACCAGCTGGAACTGCTCGGGATGCCAATGCAGGTACTGGCCGTGCCTGGCCATACCCTCGATCACCTGGCGCTGGTGCTGCACGAGTCCCGCGACGGACGCGACAGGCAGCACCTGTTTTGCGGCGACACCCTGTTTGCCGCCGGCTGCGGGCGCCTGTTCGAGGGCACTCCGGCGCAGATGCACGCCTCGCTGGGCAAACTGGCGGCACTGCCGCCACAGACGCTGGTGTATTGCGCCCACGAATACACGCTCGCCAACCTGCGCTTTGCCGAGGCCGCAGAGCCGGGCAACAGCGCGGTTGCCAATCGCCTGAGCGAAGTGAAAGCGCTGCGCGCCGAGCAGCGGGTCACGCTGCCGTCCAGCATCGGCGAGGAACTCGCGACGAATCCCTTCCTGCGCTGCCATGTGCCCGCGGTTGCTCACCGCGCCGCAGGGCACTGCGGCATGGAAAGTGCTGATGAGGTCGAAGTATTCGCCTGCCTGAGGCGCTGGAAGGACAGTTTTTGATCATTTTTTAACCAGAAAAGCCTGCCGCCACAGCACCCAGGGTAAATTTTTGCGTGAAAACTAACCAACTTTCATTGACCGAAACTAACCACCCTCTTTAGAATCAGACAATTACAACGAAAAGCTCAGGTGTAAGACGAATTATTCGCCGCCTGGGTCTTGACATTAAAAGAACGACTCGCGGAAACCAGCATGGTTCATAAAAAGTTTGCCGTTGCAGTACTGGCAGCGGCAGTGGGGGCCTGTGCGCAGATGCCCGACAAGAGCGCTGCGCAACAGGGACCGATAGCCCAGGCCAATCAACTTGTGGATGCCCCGGAGAAGAGCGTCAGCCCCTCTCCCGTCGTGCGGCCACAGCCGCCTGCGGACATCTGGGAGCGCCTGCGGCGCAATTTCCGCCTGGATCGCCATGTGGATCAGCCTCAGGTCAAAGACTACATTGCCTACTTTTCGCGCAATGAAGCCTATATGTCCCGGGTTACCGAGCGCTCCCGCCGCTACATCTATCACGTCGCGCAGCTGCTCGAGCAGGCCAATCTGCCGGCGGAACTGGCCCTGCTGCCGATCATCGAGAGCGCCTACGACCCGTTTGCCTACTCGCACGCGCGCGCGTCCGGTATGTGGCAGTTCATTCCTGCCACCGGTCGTCACTTCGGCTTGCACCAGAACTGGTGGTACGACGGTCGCCGCGACGTGGACGAGTCCACCCGCGCGGCAATCAAGTATTTCTCATATCTGTCACAGCGCTTCGACGGCCGCTGGGACCTCGCCCTGGCCGCCTACAACGCCGGCGAAGGCACGGTAAGCCGCGCCGTGGAGCGCAACAAACGCAAAGGCCTCGGCACCAGCTTCTGGGACCTGAAACTGCCGCGCGAGACCAAGCGCTATGTGCCCCAGTTACTGGCCCTGGCCGAGGTGGTTGCACGCCCCGACTACTACAATGTGCCGCTGTTCGATATTCCCAACAAGCCCTACTACGCCACCGTGGACGTCGGCAGCCAGATCGATCTGGCCCAGGCCGCGGACCTGGCGGGCGTGGAGATCGAAGAGCTTTACCTGCTGAACCCCGGTTTCAACCGCTGGGCCACCGATCCCAATGGCGATCACGAATTGCTGGTACCGATCGACAAGAGTGAGGCGTTTGAGGCCGCACTGGAGAAGCTGCCGAAAGACCAGCGGGTCAGCTGGCAACGCTACAAGATCCGCCGCGGCGATACCCTGTCCACCATCGCTCGTCACTACGAAACGACCGTCGCCGCCATCCGCGACAGCAACAAGCTGCGCGGCAACAGTATCCGCGCCGGGCACGAGCTATTGATTCCCAGCGCCTCGGTTCCGGCCGCCCAGTACGCCTACGCCCTGGATCAGCGCGTCAAGCGCCGCCAGTCCTCCGGCAGTGGCCGCAAGGTACGCTATACCGTGAACCCCGGCGACACGCTGTGGGATATCTCCCGCAACCTGAAAGTGAGCGTGCGCCAACTGGCCCGCTGGAACAATATGGCGCCCGGTGACACCCTGCGTCCCGGCCACAAACTGGTGGCCTACACCAGCGGCGGCGGTGACAGCCGCACCACCCGCAAGCTGTCCTACCGGGTGCGCAGCGGCGATTCGCTCTACCGCATCGCCAGGAAATTCAGCCTGGAAATCAGCGACATCCTGCGCTGGAACCGGATCAGCAAGTCCACCTACCTGCAGCCGGGCCAACAACTGACCCTGTTTGTAGACAGCGCCGCGAGCGGCTGACCAAGGCTCTCCGCAGCGGCTGGCCAGACAGGCCAACCTGCGGGAATAAAATCCAGCCCATAAAAAAAGCCCGCTTGATGCGGGCTTTTTTTATGCCGTCGACCGGGGCTTACCCCGGTCGGGGCGGGCAATTATTGCTTGCCCTTTTCCGTCATTTCAATATCCGCCTTGCCGGACAGATAGCTCTGTACCGCTGCCAGTTCGGCACGGCCGCTGGCGGAGGACAGCTGCTGCAGCAGCGCGGCGCGCTGTTCGCTGCTCTGTTGACCCAGATTACCCGGGCGTACCGCGCGCAAGCGCAATACCACCTGATCGCCGTCACCGGTGGCAAAAGTGCTTACCAGGCTACCGCGCGAACCGGGCGCCTTCATGGTGAAAGCGTGGGTGATGATCTCACCGCGCTGGCCGAAGCCGCCGCGACGGGTATTGTCGGCGGTTTCCATGGTCAGGTTCTGGGCCTTGGCCAGTTTGGCAAAGTCGCCGCCGTCTTCCAGCTGCTTGCCCAGCGCCTTGGCACTTGCCGCCAACTGCTGGCTGGCCTTGTCGCGCTTGAGGCGATCAACGATTTTGTCGCGCACTTCCTCCAGCGGATAGGTGCCGGCTTCCTTGTGCTCGGTGACCCGCAGCACGACAGCATCGTCGTTGCCGAGATTCAGCACTTCGGAGGTATTGCCGTCGAGCATGACCTCTGGAGAGAAAGCTGCGCCGATCACCTTGCTGTTGGATGCGATACCAGTGCCGCCATCGCGGCTGAACGGCGCGGTGGTTTCCAGCGGTACTCCCAGCTCCTCGGCCGGCCCCTTGAGGGTGTCAGCGTTGTAGGTCAGGTCCGCCACACGGCTCAGCGCATCGACAAATTGCTGTTCCGCCTGGGCGTTGCGCAAACGCTCTGAAATGGCTGCCTTGCGCTCTGCATAAGTCGGCACCTTGGTACCTTCTACGCCGAGCAGCTTGATAAAGTGCGTGCCCGCATCCGTCTTGACCGGCGCGGATACCTGGCCGACTTTCAGGGAGGCCAGGGCCTTTTCAAAATCTTCCGGGAAAACGTCACCAGTGGTAAAGCCGAGATCACCTCCCGCCTCACTGGAACCCAGGTCGTCGGAGTAGGTTTTTGCCAGCTTGGCGAAGTCCTCACCCGCATCCAGCTTGCTCTGCACTTCCGCGATCTTCTTCGCGTCGCTGTTTTCAATCAGGATATGCGCGGCGTGACGGCGCGGCTTGGCCTGAAAGTTCGCGGCTTCCTGCTCGTACTGAGCGCGCACGTCGGCTTCGGACACATCGACATTGGCGGCGAACAGGCTCGGTTTCAGCTCGATGTATTCAATCGCCACCTGTTCGGGGCGCTTGAATTCAGCCTGATGCGACTTGTAGTAGTCCTCGATCTCGCTGTCACTGACCTTCATATCGCCCAGCAGGCCTTTAACCGGCAGCACCGCGTAATCGAAATCCCGCTCTTCCATCGACAGGGCGACGATCTGGTTGGCGTCGGCGCGGGTAGTGAAGGCACTGTCGCTGACGCTGTCGGCGAACTGTTGCAGTATCAGGTCGCGCTCCATGGTCTTGGGGAAGGACGCCGTGTTGTAACCCAGACGACGCAGGCCATCGCGATAGCGCTGGAGATTAAACTTGCCATCTACCTGAAATGCGGGAATCTGCGTGATCTCGCGATTGACGATAGCGGAGCTCATCACCATACCGCTGTCCCGCGCCGCCTGGCGCATGACCGAACTGGTCACCAGTTGCTTGAGAACCGGGGCGCGCAGTTTCTCTTCACTGATGAGGTCCGCCGGTACCTGATCACCAAATTGACTGCGGATCATGTTCTGGCGACTCTGGATTGCCCGCTGCAAATCCATGTCGGTGATCTTTTTGCCGTTCACTTCCGCGACGGCATCGGCCGAACCGCCACTCGCGCCCCGGAAAAAATCAATTCCCCCGACGACCATAATGAAACCAAAAAAGGCAGCGACAATGATGGCGCCGATACCTTTCAGGTTGTCTCGCATGGACTGAAGCATGCTCAGCTCCGAAAAAAGTTAAATCTTGAAAAATTATTGGGTTGTACCGCTACGGTCCTCTCTATATCCAACCGCAGGTGTACGCCAGATACAAAAAAGGCGCATCCGGGTGATACGCCTCTTTGAAGCTTTGGCTGAAATACGAGGCTTATTAATTTACCGCGTCTTTCAGAGCTTTACCGGCCTTGAAGTTCGGGATTTTTGCTGCTGCGATTTCAATCGGATCGCCGGTGCGCGGGTTGCGGCCAGTGCGGGCTGCGCGCTCCTTAACAGCGAAGGTACCGAAACCAACCAGGGCTACCTGATCACCCTCTTTCAGGGCGCCAGTGATGCTGTCGACCATTGCGTCCAGAGCACGGCCTGCGGCTGCTTTCGGAATATCTGCAGATGCGGCAATCGCTTCAATCAGTTCGGACTTATTCACGCTTAATCCCTCTGTTCTTTTCTAGATATGTTTCGGGCGACCCGCCTGGGGGCGCCTGTGCGTTCGAGCCATCGTTCACCGGCGAATTTGGCGCCGGCCAATAAGCCACGTTTTATACCAACTGCCCGATAGCGGGTCAAGGAACCATGCGGGTTTCCGGGCAGTTGCACAAATCTGCAGCAGCTTTTGCCACAGACAGATTATTTTTTAGCCGGCAGGGGCATAAGCCCCCGCCGCAGGTTCGGTCAGTGCGTGCGCATCGAGCGCTGCGAGCGCTCCTCCGCCTTCTTTTGCAGCGCGGAATACTCTTCATCCGTCAGTGACTGGGGTTTGTGCTCCAGCGCCAGCTCCAGTACCTGATCGATCCACTTGACCGGCTTGATCACCAGGTCTTGCAGGATATTGTCCGGAATATCTTTCAGGTCGCGCTCGTTGTCCGCAGGGATCAGCACCGTCTGGATGCCACCGCGGTGCGCAGCGAGCAACTTCTCCTTCAGACCACCGATACGTAAAACTTCTCCGCGCAGGGTAATTTCGCCGGTCATCGCCACATCCGAGCGCACCGGAATACCGGTCAACACAGAGGCAAAGGCGGTGCACATGGCGATGCCCGCCGAGGGGCCATCTTTGGGAGTCGCCCCCTCCGGCACATGGATATGGATATCGCGCGTCTCGTGGAAATCCGGCGCAATACCCAGTGATTGGGCCCGCGCCCGCACCACGGTGAGCGCGGCCTGAATAGACTCCTGCATGACATCGCCGAGAGAGCCGGTCTTGATCATGTGCCCCTTGCCGGGCACTGCCGACGCCTCGATGGTGAGCAGTTCGCCACCCACCTCGGTCCACGCGAGGCCGGTCACCTGACCGATCTTGTTCTCCTCCTCGGCGCGGCCGAAATCGAACTTGCGTACGCCCAGCAGATCCTCGAGCTGTTCGGGTACCACCTTCGCCTTGGCGGTCGTGGCACTGCGCACATGCTCGGTCACGACCTTGCGGCAAATTTTCGCAATCTCGCGGTCGAGACCGCGTACGCCGGCCTCGCGGGTGTAGTAACGCACGATATCGCGTACGGTTTCGTCCGACAGCGAAAGCTCGTCATCCTTCAGCCCGTTGGCTTTGCGCTGCTTGGGCACCAGGTAACGCTGGGCGATATTCACTTTCTCGTCTTCGGTGTAACCGGGCAGACGAATGACCTCCATACGGTCGAGCAGCGGCCCGGGAATATTCATCGAGTTGGATGTGCACACGAACATGACATCGGAGAGATCGTAATCCACTTCGAGGTAGTGATCGTTGAAGCTCTTGTTTTGCTCCGGGTCCAGCACCTCAAGCAGTGCCGAAGCCGGATCGCCGCGGTGATCCATACCCATCTTGTCGACTTCGTCGAGCAGGAACAGCGGGTTTTTGACCCCGATCTTGGAGATTTTCTGGATCAGTTTGCCGGGCAGCGAGCCGATATAGGTACGGCGGTGGCCGCGAATCTCTGCCTCGTCCCGCACACCGCCGAGCGCCATACGCACATACTTGCGGTTGGTGGCGCGCGCCACCGACTGCCCGAGGGAAGTCTTGCCCACACCGGGCGGGCCCACCAGGCACAGGATCGGTCCCTTGACCTTCTTGACCCGCTTCTGCACCGCCAGGTATTCGAGGATGCGCTCTTTGACTTCCTTCAGACCGTAGTGATCCCTGTCGAGAATTTCTTCGGCCTTCTTCAGGTCGTGGCGCACGCGACTGGCTTTTTTCCACGGCACGCTCAGCATCCAGTCGATATAGCTGCGCAGTACCGAGGCCTCCGCCGACATCGGCGACATCATTTTCAGCTTGGCGAGCTCGGCACGGGTTTTCTTTTCCGCTTCCGCGCTCATGCCGGACTCGGCAATTTTTTTCTCCAGCTCTTCGACTTCATTGGGCTCTTCGGTAATTTCGCCCAACTCTTTCTGAATGGCTTTCATCTGCTCATTCAGGTAGTACTCGCGCTGGCTCTTCTCCATCTGCTTTTTGACACGCCCGCGAATGCGCTTTTCCACTTGGATCAGGTCTATCTCGGAATCCATCAGGCCGAGCAGGTGCTCAAGGCGTTCCTTGACGCTGGCGGTCTCGAGCAGTTCCTGCTTCTGCTGCAGCTCCAGAGACATATGTGCGGCGATGGTATCCGCCAGGCGACCGGGCTCGTCGATGCCGGAGAGCGAGGTAATCACCTCGTTCGGCACCTTTTTGCTCACGGAAACATACTGCTCGAATTGCGACATGGCAGAGCGCACCAGCGCTTCGGCCTCCGCTTCGGGCAGCTCTTCGGTTTCCATCGGCTCGACGGTGGCGCGATAATGCCCCTCGCCGTCTTGCACTTCGTTGATCTTCACCCGCTGACTGCCTTCCACCAGCACCTTGACGGTGCCGTCCGGCAATTTGAGCAGCTGCAATACGCTGGCGACTGTGCCCACGCGATAAATGTCGTCGGCACCCGGATCGTCTTCCGACGCCTTGCGCTGTGCGACCAGAAGCACCTGCTTGTCGCTGCGCATCGCCTCTTCCAGCGCATCGATGGACTTTTCCCGGCCGACAAACAGCGGGATCACCATGTGCGGATAGACGACCACATCGCGCAGCGGCAACAGCGGAAACTCAAGTTTGGTGTCGGATGGCTGATCCATAGAACTCCTCTCGGCCCGATCACTGGGGTATTGACGCGGCAACTCGGCTGCAGCTTGAAACCTTGCGGTGAATTTTTGCCACCGCTTGGTCTACTAGATGGGGGAGCGGTGACTGGAATACAAGTCTAATCTAACGGCGAATTCGTGCCGAGGCGGATTTGGACCCGGCGGCAGGCGCTACAACACGACCGCCGACAAATCCGGTGCGGGAGAACCAGTCAGCCGTCGATATAAAAAAAGCCCCTTGCGGGGCTTCTCTGCGAACCTGGCGGAATCCGGCGGGTCTTGTCACTCCTCCGGCGCCGCCTTCTGCGGCTGGCTCTCGTTGCTCTCGTACACCAGCAGTGGCGCCGATTCGCCCTTGATGACCGCTTCGTCGATCACCACCTTGGCCACATTGTCGCTGGACGGGATGTCGTACATGGTCTCCAGCAGCACCGACTCCATGATCGAGCGCAGGCCGCGGGCGCCGGTTTTGCGTTCCATCGCCTTGGTGGCCACCGCGTCGAGGGCGTCGGGGCGGAAATCCAGCTCCACATCCTCCATCTCGAACAGCTTGGCGTACTGCTTGGTCAGCGCATTGCGCGGCTCGGTCAGAATCTGCACCAGCGCCTCGCGATCCAGCTCGTCCAGCGTCGCCGTCACCGGCAGGCGGCCGACAAACTCCGGAATCAGGCCGTAGCGCACCAGATCCTCCGGCTCCAGGTCGCGCAGGATCTGGCCAAAGTTGCTGTCGCCTTCTTTGGATTTCACTTCCGCACTGAAGCCGATACCACCCTTCTCGGAGCGGTCGCGGATTACCTTGTCGAGACCCGCGAAGGCACCGCCGCAGATGAACAGGATGTTGCCGGTGTCCACCTGCAGGAACTCCTGCTGCGGATGCTTGCGCCCACCCTGGGGCGGTACAGACGCCACTGTACCCTCAATCAGCTTCAACAGTGCCTGCTGCACGCCCTCACCGGACACGTCGCGGGTAATAGACGGGTTGTCCGACTTGCGCGAGATCTTGTCGATCTCGTCGATGTAGACAATCCCCTGCTGGGCCTTGTCGACGTCGTAGTCACACTTCTGCAGCAGCTTCTGAATGATGTTTTCCACGTCTTCACCCACGTAACCGGCTTCGGTCAACGTAGTCGCGTCGGCGATCGTGAACGGGACGTTGAGCAGGCGCGCCAGCGTCTCGGCGAGCAGCGTCTTACCGCTGCCGGTGGGGCCCACCAGCAGGATGTTGGACTTGCTCAGCTCCACGTCTTCCTTGCCCTTGACACCGGTCTTGCTGCGCAGGCGCTTATAGTGGTTGTACACCGCTACTGCCAGCACCCGCTTGGCACGCTCCTGGCCAATGACGTACTGGTCGAGAATCTCGGTGATCTCCCGCGGCGTCGGCAGGCGCCCTTCCGGGCCCTCTGAGCTCTCCTGTACTTCCTCGCGGATGATGTCGGTGCAAAGCTCGACACATTCGTCGCAGATAAAGACAGACGGCCCCGCGATCAGCTTGCGCACTTCCTGCTGGCTCTTGCCACAGAAAGAACAGTACAGCAGTTTGCCGTTGTCTTCTCCGCTGCTCTGGTCGGTCATCTAGTTACTCCGTGGTCTGCGGCCTGCCGGGCCCCGCTTTTCAGTGTTCCCTAGCAAGATGCTGTCTTTTGGCGGGATTTTCAAGCCCTTTGTATTGCTATCAATCAAGGGGCCACACGCTCCCGACCGGCGCAGGCCGGGAATCGTGATCAATGTGAACTGGTTGGTCTTATTTTTCCTGCAGCTGGCGACGCTCGAGAACGTCGTCCACAAGACCGTACTCCTTGGCCTCGTCGGCACTGAGGAAGTGGTCGCGCTCGGTGTCCCGCTCGATGTCCTGGACGCTGCGGCCGCTGTGATGGGCCATCAGTTCGTTCAGGCGGTGGCGGATCTTGAGGATCTCCTGCGCGTGGATGTGAATGTCACTGGCCTGCCCCTGGGCACCGCCACTGGGCTGGTGGATCATCACGCGCGAGTTCGGGGTGGCGTAGCGTTTGCCTTCGGCACCCGCTGTGAGCAGGAAAGCGCCCATGCTACAGGCCTGGCCGATACACATGGTGCTGACATCCGGCTTGATGAACTGCATGGTGTCGTAGATGGACATGCCGGCAGTCACCGACCCCCCGGGGGAGTTGATGTAGAGATGAATATCCTTGTCGGGATTCTCCGCCTCCAGAAACAGCAGCTGCGCCACTACCAGGTTGGCCATATGGTCTTCGACCTGACCCACCATAAAAATCACCCGCTCTTTCAGCAGACGTGAATAAATGTCGAAAGAGCGCTCGCCGCGGGCAGTCTGCTCCACCACCATCGGCACGAGGCCAGAGGCGGTCGGGTCAATCGAGGACGGGGAAAAATCAAATCGTGCCATAGATACCGTAGCTTCCTTTTGTGGCGTATTAGGCGAGACGACCCACGGCGAAAGGCCGGGGCAGAAAAATTCGGTTTTCCTGAGCTTAACCGGTCGGGCGCGAGAAAGCCAGCCGGCTGAAAGGAGGTAGGAGAGGATGGGCGACTGCGCGCTGGCAGCCGCCCACCGGCGGGCATCAGCCCTGTTGTTGCGGCTTGATCACGTCGTCGTAGCTGCTCTTCACCTCTTTCACCTCAGCGGTGTCGAGAACGAAGTCAACGACCTGATCTTCCAGCACGACAGACTCGACACCAGACAACAGCTCGCGGTTGTTGTAGTAGTACTCGACCACTTCTTCCGGCTGCTGATAGGTGGAGGCCAGCTCTTCAACCTTGGCCTTGACGCGATCGGCATCGACAGACAGCTTGTTCTGCTTGACGATTTCACCGACCACCAGACCCAGTACAACACGACGCTTGGCCTGGTCTTCGAACATGGTGTCCGGCAGCATCTTCTCGGCATCTTCGGCACTGATCTGGCCGCCGAACTGCTGCACCATCTGGCCGCGCAGGGTGCGCACCTCACCGGCAATCAGTGCCGCCGGCAGATCCACAGTGTGCTTCTCGAACAGCTGATCCATGACCTGGGTCTTGATCTTGTTCAGGGCCGCATTTTTCAGCTCGCGCTGCATGTTATTGCGCACTTCTTCGCGGAACTTCTCTTCGCCGCCCTCTTCCACGCCGTAGGACTTGAACAGCTCCTCGTCCAGCGCCGGCAGCTCAGGCTTCTCGGAGGCGGTCACCTTGATGTTGAAGGTCACTGCCGCACCGCGCAGTTCTTCCGCCTGGTAATCTTCCGGGAAGGTCACGTCGATGTCGCTCTCTTCGCCCGGCTTCATACCCAGAATGCCATCTTCAAAGCCCGGCACCATCTGGCCGGAACCCAGTACCAGCTGCTGACCTTCGGCCTTGCCACCTTCGAACTCTTCACCGTCTTTGCGGCCGACGAAATCGATGGTAACGCGATCGCCCTTCTGCGCCTTGCGCTTGGTGTCTTTCCAGCTCTGCTGCTGCTTGCGCAGTACGTCGATCATGTTGTCGACGTCTTTGTCGGTCACTTCAGCAACCGGGCGCTCGACGCTGACGGCAGCCAGATCCATCAGCTCCACTTCCGGGTACACCTCGAAAGTGGCGATGTATTCCAGGTTTTCGCCCGGCTCGCTCTTCACGATTTCGATGCTCGGCTGGCCTGCCGGCTTCACGTCTTCTTTCTGTACCGCGTCGTAGAAGGTGCGACCCAGGACATCACCGATGACTTCCTGGCGAACGCCCGCGCCGAAACGCTGGCGCACGACCTTCATCGGTACCTTGCCCTTACGGAAGCCGTTCAGGCGCACATTCTGGGCGGCCTGCTGGAGGCGCTTGTCCACTTCATGATCGACGATTTCCGCCGGCAAATTAACCGTAAGACGACGCTCCAGGCCGGAAGTTGTTTCGATGGAAACCTGCATGTTATTCCTCGTGAGACTCTCTCTAATCGCGCCGCAGCGCCTTGGGCTCTCTAAAATTTAAACCTGAAATCATCGATCCAGGCTAAAGTTGCCAGCGCGCCGCAGCGCCAACTCTCTACCCGGCCGCCGAGAAAATTCGGCCGGCCGCCTCTGGCTGTGAATCGATTCCGCGCGGCGGAATCTGTCATCAACCAAATACAAGCAGCCCGCACCTTGCCCTCTGCGGGCAGGCGGAGCTGCGCAATTCAATGATGGTGGGGACGGGGAGACTTGAACTCCCACACCTTGCGGCACCAGAACCTAAATCTGGCGTGTCTACCAATTCCACCACGTCCCCGAAACCCACCTCGGCGCTAACTCCTTGATATTTCTGCACTTTACTGCAAAAACAGCGGGTCCCGGCGACGAGGGGAGCAGATTGTGCCACAGCCGCATAAGCGCTTCAACAAATGCCGTGCAGCGGCCGGGCAACAGATAGACGAAGGGCGCCCTGAGGCGCCCTCCCGCAGCGAACCAGCGACATTGACTGCCGCCGGCGGATTACACCCGCTCGAGGATGGTGGTAATCCCCTGGCCGAGACCGATACACATGGTCGAAATACCCAGGTCGCCACCCTCATTCTGCATCACCGACAGCAGCGTACCGGTAATACGCACACCGGAACAACCGAACGGGTGACCCAGGGCGATGGCACCGCCATACAGGTTGACCTTCTCGTCCATCTTGTCGAGCAGGCCGAGATCCTTCAGCACCGGCAGCGCCTGTGCGGCAAAGGCCTCGTTCAGCTCTACCTTGTCGATGTCGTCGACGCTCAGGCCGGCGCTCTTCAGCGCCTTCTGCGTGGACGGCACCGGGCCGTAGCCCATGATGGACGGATCCACACCAGCCAGCGCCATATCGCGCACCTTGGCGATCGGCGTCAGGCCCAGGGCCTGGGCGCGCTCGGCGGACATCACCAGCATTACCGAAGCACCATCGGTGATCTGGGAGGAAGTACCCGCGGTCACCTGGCCGTGCTTGGGATCGAACGCCGGCTTCAGCTGCGCCAGGCCCTCGACAGTGGTGTCCGGACGGATAGTCTGATCGGTTTCCACCAGCAGCGGCACGCCGTCGTCGTCATGGCCCTCAATCGCGATGATCTCGCGATTGAACTTGCCCTCTTTCGTCGCCGCGGCCGCGCGCTGGTGCGAGCGGGCACCAAACTCGTCCATCTGCTGGCGCTGGATGCCGTGCATCATCGCCAGGTATTCGGCGGTCATTCCCATGGAGCCGGCGGCCTTGGCCATATAGCGGCCCAGCATCGGATTGGGGCTGACGTGCTCCATCATGTTCAGGTGACCCATGTGCTCGACACCACCCACTACATAGACATCACCCAGGCCGGCCTGGATGCTGGCTGCCGCAGTATGCAGGGAAGACATGGAGGAGCCGCACAGGCGGTTGACGGTTTGCGCCGGAACGGTGTGCGGCAGGCCCGCGCGCAGCACGATCATGCGCGCCACGTTGAAGCCCTGCTCGTCGCGCTGCATCACGCAGCCCCAGATAACATCGTCAATCTCGGCCGGATCCAGCTTGTCGTTGCGCTGCAGGAATTTCTTCAGCAGCTCGGCCGACATGTCGTCGGCGCGGACATTGCGGTAAACGCCGTTCTTGGAGCGGCCCATCGCCGTGCGTGCGTAGTCGACGATCACAGCATCTCTAGGATTCAAACTCACAATAATTCTCCTTACTTGTCGCCGCTGTCGTTGGAGGCGTAGTAGGTTTCGCCCTTGGCAGCCATTTCGCGCATGCGCTCGGTGGGCTTGTACAGCTCGCCCAGCTCGGCGTATTTATCGGCCATGTCGACGAAGGTCTTCATACCGATATCGTCCAGCCAGGCAAAGATGCCACCGCGGAACGGCGGGAAGCCGATACCGTAGATCAGCGCCATGTCCGCTTCGGCCGGTGAGTCGACGATGCCCTCTTCCAGGCAGCGCGCCAGCTCGGTGGCCATCGGCACCATCATACGCTCGATAATTTCGTCTTTTTCGAATTCGCGGCGCTCGGCAACATGCGGCTTCAGCAACTCGTAAGCCTCTTCGGTTGCCACCTTCTTCGGCTTGCCCTTTTTGTCTTCTTCGTAGTTGTAGAAACCCTTGCCGTTCTTCTGGCCATAGCGCTCCGCTTCGTACATGACGTCGGAGGCGGCCTTGAAGGATTTACCCATACGCTCCGGGAAGCCCTCGGCCATCACCTTTTCGGCGTGCACGCCGGTATCGATACCGACCACGTCCATCAGGTAAGCCGGACCCATCGGCCAGCCCCAGCGTTCCATGACCTTGTCGATCGCCTGGAAGTCGGCTCCGTCGCGTACCAGCATGGAGAAACCGGCGAAGTACGGGAACAGTACGCGGTTGACCAGGAATCCGGGGCAGTCGCGCACAACGATGGCCTTTTTGCCCATCTTGTTGGCATAGGCCACAACGCGGGCAACGGCGTTATCGGAAGTCTTCTCACCGCGAATCACTTCTACCAGCGGCATCTTGTGCACCGGGTTGAAGAAGTGCATGCCGAGGAAGTTTTCCGGGCGCTTGAGCGGCTCAGCCAGAGAGTCGATGGAAATAGTCGAGGTGTTGGAGGCGATGACCGTGTCTTCGCTCACCTTGCCTTCCACTTCAGTCAGCACGGCATGCTTGACCTTCGGGTTTTCCACCACCGCTTCGACCACCACGTCGATGTCATCGAAGCCTTCATAGCTCAGGGTCGGCTCGATGCGGTTCAGAACTTCGGCCATTTTTGCCGGTGTCATGCGACCGCGATCAACCATTTTGGACAGCAGTTTTCCGGCCTCTTTGAGACCCAGGTCGATGCCCTTCTGGTCGATATCCTTCATCTTGATCGGCGTGCCCTTGTAGGCCGACTGGTAGGCGATACCGCCACCCATGATGCCGGCGCCCAGCACCGCGGCGCGCTCGATCTTCTTGTCCGCTTTCTTTTCCCAGCCCTTGGCGACCTTGCCGATCTTCTGGTCGTTCAGGAACAGGCCCACCAGAGACTTGGCCGTACCGCTCTGCGCGCACTCGATGAACTGCTGTTGTTCGATCTTCAGCGCTTCGTCGCGGCCAACTTTGTAGCCCTGCTCGATGGACGTCACGGCGGCTACCGGCGACGGATAGTTCTTGCCCGCCTGGGCGCTGACAAACGCCTTGGTGGTGAAGAAGGCCATTAGCGCTTCGGTATCATTGAGCGGGATCGGGGATTTCTTGATCTCGCGGCGGGCCTGGTAATCCAGCTCGCCATCGATCGCGCGGCCGAGCAGCTTCAGCGCCGCGTCTTTCAACTTGTCACCGGGTACGGTCGCGTCCACGGCGTGGGCGGTCAGCGCGGCATCGGGCTTCTGCTCCTTGCCGGCGGCAATCCATTCGGCGGCCACATCGACACCGACCACGCGCGGCAGGCGCACGGTACCGCCCCAGCCCGGAATCAGGCCCAACTTCACTTCCGGCAGGCCCACTTTGGCCTGATCCCCCATCACGCGGTAATCACAGCCCAGGCACACCTCGAAACCGCCGCCGAGCGCATAGCCGTTAATGGCAGCGACTGTCGGTACCGGCAGATCTTCCAGGCGATTGATGTTTTCGTTGTTTTTGCCCATCAGCTCGGCGACACCCTCGGGGCCCGCGGAGAAGGCGTTGCCAAACTCGGTGATGTCGGCGCCGACGATAAATACGCCCTTGCCACTGGTCAGCAGCACACCCTTGATGTCCTTGGCCGCCTCGATGGCGTCCAGGGCCTGGGAAAATTCCGATACCGTCAGGCGGTTGAACTTGTTGACGGATTCGCCCTGCAAATCGAACTTGAGTTCGGCGATGCCGTTGTCGAGCATCTGCACCGAAAGCGCTTTGCCAGTAAATAACATTGATTGACCTCTTTTATTCGGGGCTGAATGAGTTAGCCCGGGGTCGGGGTTTGTCGCACCACAGTCCTGTGGCCCTGTCTTCGACCAGCCAGCACCGCACAAATTCGCCCGCGCGAGTCCACGGGCAGATCGGCACCGGTCGGTCAAATTCGCACCCGGCGAATTATTCGCTGTGTCCGGTTCGGCGCCCGCGAAGCGGTGACGCAGTTCCCCAGCACAGTCAGGAAGATCTAGTATAGCCAGATTCAAACAATTGTTTGAATACCATTTGTGACAAAACCAGTGGCTGACTCGACTGGCCGATCACAATTTGGCCAAAGCGGAAACGTCGCGCAGAAACAGCGGCGCAGCAAGTCTAACTGCAGTGGCGCGCAGGTTTAACCCACATGGCGCCCCCTGCCTTTAAAGCACAATTGCGGGAGAACCAGATCAACCGGAGGGGGGAGAACAGGCACTGATCAGGATGCAGTCTGCGTCGCCGGGGTTGCGCAGGCGGTGGGGGCGGCGACGGTCGAAATAATAGCCGTCACCGGCGCCGAGCAGCGCGACTTCGGCACCAATGGTGACCTCCAGCTGGCCGGAGACTACAAATCCCCCCTCCTCGCCGCGCAGCCCACCCAGCGCCACGCCACTGTCCTGCCCGGGGGCAAACACCCGCCGCAGCAGAGCCAGCTGTCGCCCGGCGCCACCGAGCCGGTGCCCGCGCACCGGGCCCTCGGCGAGTTCCGGCAGCTCCTCGGCGCGATAGAAGACGGGCTCGCCGCCCGGCTGCATATCGAGGGCAAAAAATACCGCCAGCGACAGGGGAATACCGTCGAGAATTTTCTGCAGGGAACCGACCGACGGGCTGACCCTGCCCTGCTCGATCAGAGAGATGGTGGCGTTGGTCACGCCGGCACGCTTGGCCAGCTCCCGCTGCGACCAGCCGTACACTTTGCGCACGACCTTGAGCCGCGCACCGACGCCATCGGCGGCATCGGCGGGCGGAAGCGCCGAATCCTTGTCTGCCATGTTGACTGACCAGTGACTGAAATCAGCGGCTAGTGTGCCGCAAATTCCGTGTCACTGGCCACTCACACCATATCGTCGAACGGATTCTCGCTGGGCAGGGAGACTGTCGGTATACCCGGCAGCGTCATCTCCGCCATCGACACCTTGATCTCGCGCTCGTCCACCAGGTTCTGCCCGAAGCGATAAATGGCGTTCAGGTCGCCGCGGCTCGCGCGTGCGTCGTAACCGGCCGCCTGTTCGCACACGGCCTCGTTGCGGTGGCGGTAGTCGGTCAGCGCCCCGGCGCCGTGGCGCTTGGCCAGCATCTTCTCGACCAGATGCGGCGCCAGCACACTGGCGGTGGCATTGTTGCCACCGAACCCTTTCGAGTTCAGGAAGGCCACATCCAGGGACTTCGGGTCGCGCTCGCTGTGCTGCAGGGAAATATCCAGGTTGGCGCAGCTGACATCATCGGCCACCCGGTCAATGGTGGTGATTCCCGGCAGAACGCCGCGGTTGAACATCCCCAGGCTGGTGATCAGCTGATCGCCGCTGGCCGCAGCCACCGTGTGCCCCAGGTAGGCCTTGACCGCGCACACCGGCCAACTCTCGATACCGAAGGCACCGGCGACCCGGTCGAAGATCGCCGATTCGGTCACCCGGTTCTGCGGCGTACTGGAACCGTGCGCCTGTACGAAACTGCGCTGGCGCAGGCTC
Source organism: Microbulbifer sp. SAOS-129_SWC (assembly GCF_039696035.1). Lineage (GTDB taxonomy): Bacteria > Pseudomonadota > Gammaproteobacteria > Pseudomonadales > Cellvibrionaceae > Microbulbifer. Next base: position 1,763,921 of record NZ_CP155567.1, on the reverse strand, counting down.
TCGTCACCGACGATGGCACGGGTCTCGGCCAGCGCCCGCGCCACAGTCAGGTAATTGCCGGGTCCCGGGGCAGAGATGGACTTCTTGGTACCGTCGGCATTGACGAACACGTTGGCCACCGCGCCGTGAATCTGCGCACCCAGCTCCAGCGCCAGCGCATCGTCCATCAGGATGACCCACTGGCTGCCCTCACCGAGGGTGAAACCGCAGTTTTCGCCGAACGGCCGGCTGGCGCGACGAAAATCGATGTCGCCACCGAACAGCTTGCCGAGGCCGTCGAGATTGGCCAGCGCACCCATGGTGGTGTATCCATCAACGACTTCCGGCACCAGCGGCGCTTCAGCGGCGCCGACCACGGCCACCCGCGCACGGCCGCTGCGGATATCCTCCACCGCGGCGCGCAGGTTGTACAGGTAGGTGGCGCAGGCGCCGGCCACCGAACCGGTGGTGCCGACATTGCCGAGCACATAGGCGTTGACGAAATCCGCCGGCATGCTGGTCAGGCCCAGCGCCAGCTGTTTGGAACTGACGCGGTTGCCGCGCAGGCGCGATTGCAGCAGCCCGCCGTTGCCGTAAGGGTCCAGCTGGCTCATGGCAGAACTGGCGTAGACCGAGACCTTGTCTGCACCGGCGGCAGAAACCACTGTCTGCCAGTCGATGCCCAGCGCCTGCACGGCATCGGAGGCACCGAGAATGGCGAGCTGCAACCCGCGCGGGTGGAAGCGGGAGTTGTATTCGGTGCCCGGCTCAAAGCCGGTGGGCAGCTGCCCGGCAGAGGCCACCGAGATCTCGCGGTAGCTGTCGAGCATCACCGACAGGCGCTCGGTGCGCACCCGCACACGGCCGTCCCCGAGAGACTCCACCTGCCAGTCCGCCGGCAGCGGATCCGGCAGTTGGCGCGCGGACATCTCAAAGGTCAGGCCATCGCCAGCACTCAGCTCCGCGGGCTGGTGGAAATGGCAGCGGCGGTAATCGTAAAAGCGCTGCTCCAGCTCGCGCACCAGGGTGCCGCCCAGCACCTGCTGCTCCAGCGCGGCATCCAGGGGCCCACCGGCATCGGCGCCGCGGCGCAGGCCCATCAATGCGGCCAGATCCGACAGCACATCGGTGCGCTCCCCGGCGCCGAGCGTATCCAGCACCAGGCGGCGGTATCCGCGGTGAAACGAGCTGCGTCCGGCGGGATTGAATCCACCGAATGCGGTAATGACGGGAAGGCGCTGCATCCTGACCTCCAGCAAACCCTGAAACAATTGGCAAATATAACGGAAGGTCAGTGTAGGGGGTGGCGATTCGGCCGGGTTATGGGCATACTGGCCAGCAAAATTGAGTTTCTGGCCACTGGTGTCATCGCGCACGCCCTATAACGCACGAGATGTAATGCGAACCGTCACTTTCCTGTTGATCGATCAGATGCTGGCAACCGCCACTGTGTTGCCGCTGGAAATGCTTCGTGGCGCCGAGAGCCGCGCCCGCGTCGAAGGTGGCGCGCAGCCACTGCGGCTGGTCACCGTCAGCCTCGACGGCAAGCCTGCCACCACCCGCTCAGGCTTCTCCTTCACGCCCGATACCAGCCTGGCAGAGGCGCCGGACAGCGACATCATCTACATCCCCGCCCTGTGGCGCAATCCGCGCCCGGCCCTCAGGCGCAGCGGCCCGCTGTTACAGTGGCTGCAGCGGCAGGCCGCCGCTGGCGCCGCGATCACCGCGGTCGGCACCGGAGTCTGCTTCCTCGCCGCCACCGGCCTGCTCGACGGCAAACCGGCCACTACCCACTGGCACTACTTCGACCGCTTTGCCAGCGACTACCCGCAGGTGAAACTGAAACGCCAGTATTTCATCACCCAGGCGGACAAACTGTTCTGCGCCGCGAGTGTGAACGCGCTGGCGGATGTCACCGTGCACCTGATCCGCCAGCTGTACAGCCCCGCGGTAGCCAGCCATGTGGAGCGCAATTTCTCCCATGAAATCCGCCGGCCGTTCGAGGAAATCGCCTACTCCGAGGGCGCCGTGCACCTGCACCCCGACGAGGAAATCGTGCAGGCGCAGACCTGGCTCAAGGAACACTGCGGCGAGGAGGTGCGCCTGAGCGAAGTTGCCAGCTATTTCGACATGAGCGTGCGCTCCTTCAACCGCCGCTTCAAGCTGGCAACCGGCCAGACACCACTGCAGTACCTGCAGAATGTACGCGTGGATATGGCGCGGGAACTACTGCAGTCGACCAACCTGTCAGTCAACGAAATTGCCGAGAAAGTCGGCTACCAGGACATGGGGCATTTCACCGCGCTGTTCAAGAAGTTCCTGTCGACGACACCGAGCGAGTACCGCACGACAGTGCGGGCAAAACTGTTCCGCGTAAATACCTAGCTCGGGAAAAGCGGCATTCAAAAAGCACAAGGCATGGCGCTGGGGAGATTCGGCTAGCGGGGATTTCCACTAGCGCACTTGTGAAGATTATTGCTTCTTGAGAAAAATCACATCGCTGTCGGCAAACTGCAATTCGGCCTGCAGTGTCTCGGCCAGCCAGCGGAATGTCTGCGCACTGAAAAAGCTGATATGGGTGGGATCGCGGATATAGTGCCAGCTGGCGAAGCGCTCCGGAGAAATCACCAGCTTGGTCATCAGCGCCAGCAGACCGCCCGGGCGCAAGCGCTCCCACAGGCGCTCCAATTCATCACCGGGCGCGGCCAGGTGCTCGATCACCTCGGTAGCAACGATAAAATCGTAATCGCGTTTCATTGCCCCGGTATTGGGCGCGTAAAACACGTCGTAAAGCTCCACCCGATGCCCCGCCTGGGCCAGCATGGTCGCCAGCAACGGCGCCGGCCCGCAGCCAAAATCCAGACCGTGACTGCGCGAACCCAGCTGCTCCAGCAGCGGCGTCGCACAGCGGCTCAGAAAACGGCGATAACCACTATCCTGCAGGGAGTTTTCATGCAGGTCGTAGTAGGCCAGCTCCGCCTCTGCGGACAGGTGAAATTCGGGCGCAACGAAAACCAGTGCGCAATTGGCGCACTGGTAATAATCGCGGGATTGATCGCGGTGATAGTGCTGCACCACCGTATGGTGGCACAGCGGACATTGAAGCATCAGGCAGCTTCGGAATCGGCCGTTTTACCGGCAGCGTGCTGCAGCAGCTTGCCGTCGGAGATTTCCACTTTGCGCGGCTTCATCGCCTCGGGGATTTCGCGCACCAGCTCAATATGCAGGAGGCCGTGTTCGAGCTTGGCATCGGTGACCTTGACGTGATCGGCCAGCTGGAAGCGGCGCTCGAAATTACGCGCGGCGATACCGCGGTGCAGGAAATTACGCTGCTCATTCGCTTCTGGTTTGTTGCCACTCACGGTGAGGCGGTTCTGCTCCACCTGAATATCGAGTTCGGATTGATCGAAGCCCGCGACCGCCATGCTGATGCGGTAGCTGTCTTCACCGGTCAATTCGATATCGTAGGGCGGATAGGCCGGCTGCTTCTGTTCGCTGGTATTCATGGCGTCGAGCAGGCTGGCCATGCGATCAAAGCCAATAGCGGAACGGTACAGGGGAGAAAAATCAAAGTTACGCATTGTTATATCCTCAATTCAGAGCAATATTTACGATTCGCCCGTCCGTAGACCGGGCAGTTGCGGGGGCAGCTCGCTCGAGCCTGCCGCCCGTACTTTTGTAAATGGGGTCGCGGCAACGCCTTTCAAGAGAAACGAAAAGAATTTTTATGGAATCCGGAGAGAAAGATACGCCAACCGATACCCCGCGACTGTTCGTCGGCGTGCGCCCGGACGCGCGCGCGCAGCGCTTTTTCGACGGCCTGCAGGCACACTGCCGGAGCCTGCCCGGCGCCGCTGGCCGCCACCATCCGCGCTGGACCGGCCACGCCAATCGCCACCTGACTCTCGCGTTTCTCGGCGACACCCCGGCATCGCTATTGCCCGCACTGGAAGAGCAACTGCAACAGCTCGCTGCCAGCACCCCGCGCTGCAGCGGGCGTATCGTCGCGCTGGCGCCATTTCCGCAGCGGCGCTCCCGGCTGCTTGCGGCAGAGTTGCTCACCAACCCCGCGCTCGACCGGCTGCATGAGGGCTGCCGCCAGGTGATGCGCACACTGGGCATGAAGCCCGAAAGCGCCACTTATCGCCCGCACTTTACCCTGGCGCGCAACCGCCGCGGTTTCGCCGGCTTCGAGCCGATAGCGCTGGATTTCTGTGTCCAACTGGACAATATCGTGCTGTACGAGAGTCTGCTGGCGCCGGGCGGCAGCCAGTATCAGCCGCTCTGGGAAGCCCAGCTGTGCGATCGCGGAGAGGAGTAACGGTTTTTATTAACCCGGCTATTAAATATTGCCGGGCCAAAAGGGGGCGGAAACAAAAAGGCCCGCGCGAGGCGGGCCATTCGTTCACTTGTCGAGCTGTGACAGTACGTATTCGGGGTACATCACCAGCCGCGGGCGCGACAGGCGACGCCCGTCAAAGATAAACACGTAGCGCACACCGTCGTCGTCCGCCGGAATCGTGCGGCGGAACTTCCAGGTGTTGATCTTGTAGGTCTGGCGCCCCTCTTCCACCGGCGCCACCAGCCGGTACTGGTTGTGGCCCAGGAACTTGAACGGCACCCGGTCACCACTGGAGGGATCCAGCTCCAGGCTGTGGAAGGTGTGCTTGCCCTCATCGCCGTCAGCCAGCAGCTTGTCCAGGCGCGCGCGCTCGCGCTTGACATAGTCCAGCAGGTCCGGATCTATCTCTCGCGCCGGCTTTTGCTGCGGCGCCGGCGCCGGTGTCGCGGCGGCTTTGCTCGCGGAAGCCACTGTTGCGGTAGGCACTTTCGGCTTGCTGACGGGGGCAGCCTTCTTCATTCTGGCCGCCCGCTGCGCGGCATCCGCCTTGGCCAGCATGGCATTGACCATCGCCTCCACCTTACGCTTCTGCTCGGCAATGCGCTTGTCGCCCTGGGCGATGGCAGCTTTGGCGCCATCCAGCTCCGACTTCAGCTCCTGATAGCTGGACTGGATAATCTCGATGCGCCGCTTGCGGCTATCGACACCGCGCTCGGCCATATCAAAGGCGTGCTTGGCCTTGCGCAGCTGGCGCTCGGTATCCGAGTTCTTCTTCGCCTGACGATCTGCCTGCGCCTGCTGCAGCTCGCTGCGGCTCTGTTCATAGTGCTGGCGCGCCTTTTCGAGAGCCTCGTTCGCGCGGCTTGTTTTGTAGTCAAAGGACAATAACTCGTTTTCGAGGTCTTCCACCTCTACCGCGCGGTTTTCCTGCGACTGCTCCATACGAGCCAGTCGATTTTTCTCCGCCGTCAGGGAAGCCTGTGTCTGCGCAACCGCGCCTGTTCCCCCAAAAACCATCAAGCTCGCCACGATTAGCGAGCAGTACCGCATTACCGACATAATCAAGAACCCATTACCCGGTTTTCTGACATCCATAGAAAAAACGCACACTGATCACATTTTGTACGATAGTGCGCGCACAGTCTCGCAATTCTACGCAGGCGCCCCGCGGCGGGCAATGACCAAGCGGTGAGCGGTCGTTTGCAGCTGGCAGACGGTCACACTGCAGCCTGCGTGCTATGTCACAGCTGAGTCAGAACCGAGAAAAATTTGTGACTTTTTTGTGTTCACAGCGCTTGATTTTTTTTACCGCGCCAGCATTATGGGTGTTAGGGAGAAGTTCGTTGAACTCAGCGGATTCCGGACCCGGGCGTAAAACACCCCGCGCTGCCCAGTCAGCGACCTTATTAGTTGCGACCCAGGTGCTCCGGCGATTCACTGCCTGTCTCGGCTCTCCCCAAAGGGCGCCCTTCCTTTTTCAGCAAACCGCAACCAGCGGCCTGCAAGGTTTCTTTTAACCGGAGGTAAGTGCCCATGAAATCTGCGCCTGACGATAACATTGTGTTCCGCGATATCGACAAATCTGCCGCCCTGGCCAGCACGGTATCGAAAAAGCTTCACAAGCTGGAACGTTATTGTGGCGACATCATACGAAGTCGCGTTGTTCTCGAAGCCCCTCATCAGCACAAAACCAAAGGCAAACCGTTCAAGGCTTCCGTAGAACTGGCGCTCAGTGGCAACCCACTAATGATCAGCAGCGAGAGCGATTCGATTCACCGAGCCGTCAATGGCGCGTTTGAATCCGTGGAGCGCTGCCTGAAGGAGCGCAGTGAGCGCCGTAAAACCAGACGACACCAGGCCCTCTGCTCCGTCGAAGAAGAGGAATGATTCCTCCCAATTGACCATAGAATCTTTGAAACAGTAAAAAAAAAGGCGATGCCCCGGGGCATCGCCTTTTTTGTGTTGGTTCGCGCTTCGCGTCAGCCCGCCGGGGTACGCATGGTGACGAACTCCTCTGCCGCCGTCGGGTGAATACCGATCGTCTGGTCGAACACCGACTTGGTCGCGCCGGCCTTTATCGCGATGGCGATCCCCTGAATGATCTCGCCGGCGTCCGGTCCCACCATATGGGCACCGATCACGCGGTCACTACTGGAATCTACCACCAGTTTCATCAGCGTGCGCTCCTCTCGACCGCTGACCGTGTGGCGCATCGGGCGAAATTCCGATTTGTAGATCACCACCGGAATGCCCGAATCCCGCGCCTCCTCCTCGGAGAGCCCCACGGTACCGATATTGGGCTGGCAGAAAACCGCCGTGGGGATATTGTTGTAATCGATCTCGGTGGTTTCGCCGGTCTGGAAATGCTTGACCAGTGCCATGGCTTCGGCCAGCGCCACCGGGGTCAGCTGCGGCTCGCCGGTGACATCCCCGAGCGCGTATATGGAGTGGACATTGGTGCGGAAGTTGTCGTCCACCGAAATGGTGCCGTCACGATGCATCACAACACCCAGCTCCTCCAACCCCAGGCCACTGACGTTCGGCGCGCGGCCGGTGGCGTAGAGCACCGTGTCGACAGCCAGACTGCCACCGCCCTCCATGTGCACCAGCAGCGAGTCATCGGACTGCTTTTCAATGGCTTCTACGCGGTGGTTGAAATGCAAGGTTACGCCTTTCTTGCCCATTTCATCACGAACAAAGGTGCGCACATCGCGATCGAAGCCGCGCAGGAAGAGATCGCGGCGATAGGACAGTGAAGTCTCGGCACCCAGACCGGCGAAAATTCCGGCAAACTCTACCGCGATATAGCCACCACCGACCACCAGGATGCGGCGCGGAAACTCTGCCATTGAAAAGATTTCGTTGGAAGTGAGCGCGTATTCACGCCCGGGAATATCCGGCACATAGGGCCAGCCACCTGTGGCCACGAGAATCCGCTCGGCGGAAAAGCGCTGCTCGCCCACGGCGACCAGCTGCCGCTCCTCGATCCGCGCGCGGCCGTCGATCACCGTCACCCCGGCATTGGCCAGCAGGTTGCGGTAAATGCCGTTCAGCCGCGCAACTTCGCGCGCATTGTTGTCGCGCAGCGTTTCCCAGTCGAACGCGGCCGCACCGGGCTGCCACCCGAAGCCGACCGAATCCTCGAAGCTCTCGCGGTAACTGCTCGCATAGACAAACAGTTTTTTGGGGACGCAGCCAACATTGACGCAGGTGCCGCCCATATAGCGGTCTTCCGCCACCGCGACGCGCATGCCGCCGGCAGCCGCCATACGCGCGGCGCGAACACCACCTGAACCGGCCCCGATGACGAACAGATCAAAATCAAATTCGGCCAAAACTCACTCCTGCTTTTTCAAAGTTAACTGTGTCACGTACTGTTAAAAAACCGGCAACCTGTCGATGTTTCACACTATTTCCGGCGAATTTCTGAATACGTGGCGACATTTAGTATAAAAGTGACTATTTTACTCGCCATCGTATTGACAACATCTTTTGGTTTGGTTATTCATGTGATGATTATCACAAAAAGTCGCCTGTTAGCGAAAACAAAAAAATATAGGCAACTCCCATGACCTTTATTTCCGTTCCCTATCGACGTCTCCTGTGTGCCGTGTGCCTGCTGCTCGTCAGCAGCTTCTGCAGTGCCAAGGAGCATCCGTCTTATCTTTCACCGAAGTACTGCGAAGGCGTGGTCGATCAGTTTGTCGATTACGGCATGCGCAGCCTCGACAGATACGTCAACCACGACTTCAAGCCGGAGTATCGCGGCGGTATCCGCAATACCATCGACTTTCTGCACCAGCGCTCCGAGTGGTTGCATGAATGCGATGACTATCTGGCAGACACATCGCACGGCAATGTCTTCTACAACAAGAAGCTGACCCACGATATTTTTCTCGCCATCACTGAGCTGGCGCGGGAACTGCAGCATGTGCGCGACGGGGTCGAGTACCCGGACGACGCCGGCGGCAACAATCCGGCTCCGTTTATCAAGCGCCGCTACGACACGCTGGCGAAACTGGTGGATCGACACCACACGCGGATGTTGATGAAAAAGCAGTTCCAGTGATGGTGCTGCGGCGGGCCACAGTGCCCGTCAATCCTCGACAGCGGGCGGCGCGGTGCCGTCTCCGGCAACGGGGGAATTCTGTAGATACTGCGCCAGCGCAGTGAGCTGTTCCGCCAGTACACCGTCCACAGCCGTGGCGATGCGCTGCAGCTGGTTTTCCGCGCTCCCCCACACCCGGTATTCCCAGGTCAGCACGGTCTTGTCGCCCTGCGGTACCAGGCGCCATTGCATCAACCCGCTCACTGGCATCTGCTGCAGCGGTCCCAGCCCACCGCGCAGGCGCACCTCGCGCCCCGGCAGCGCGGCGATCACGTGCAGGTGCTCAACCGATCCGCCTTTCCAGCGCTCACAGAAACAGCCGCCGGCACGCAGGTCGATGGAGAGGTTGGCCGCGGAACCGGAAAAACTGTGGGCGGGATTCCACCAGCGCGGCAGCGCCGCCAGCCCGGCGTAGACCTGTTCGCTGCGCTGCGGCAGGGTCCGCTCCAGGCGCAGGGTAAATCCCTCCGGTGACTGCTGCAGCACGTCTGCCGCCGCCGATGCCGCCAGGCTCCACAGTACTAGCGCCACGCCGATTCTAAGACTCACTACCCGCCTCCCGATCCCGATCCCGATCCCGATTTCACTCTTCGCGATTGCCTCCGGCAGGCTCGCGCTCGCGCGACCAGTCGCCCGTCGCAGCCGTGGTGCCCGAACCCAGCAACCGCTCCTTGAGACTGCTGGCCACCCGGCGGCTCAGCGCTCCCAGCCGCGGGCGCTGCTTCTCCGCGAAGGGTACCGGCCGGCAGCTGTGCACCGCGGCGAGGCCGATACGCGCCATGAACAGGCTGGCACCGAGCCCCTGCCCCAATCGCGCCGAAACGGTGCTCAGCATGCTGTTTCCAACCAGCTCCGGCCACAACTCGCTGATCGCGTATTCACTGGCACCACTGTAGGCGACCAGCCCCAGCACTTGCTTGAACAGCCGCCAGCGCACCACGACCGACGGACGCACACCATAGATCTGCGCCACGTCATCGATCATGCGCAGGGACTGGCGCAGCGACACCAGCACATCCAGGGTCGCGAACGGGCTGATCCCCACCAGCGCGCCGCTGGTGGTGGCGTGGCGCACGATACGGCGCAGCGCCTCCTGATCCAGCGCATCGAGGAAGGTGACCTCCAGGTGCTGCAGCAGCTCACTGCTGTCGTAGTAATCCGGTACCTCGTCCAGCACCCGGCTCAGCAGCGCGCCCTGGGGTTTACCGGCGAAGTGCTCGCTCAGTTGCCGGCGCAGTGGCGCGACCGCCTCATCGCTGCGGTTGTCGCGCATGTCGCGGGCGAGTTCCTGAGTCTTGTGCAGCTCCCGCAGCGGCCGCCCGGCGCGGAAGTATTCCCATACCGCACTGACGATGGTGGCACAAAAGGCGGCGATAACGACGCCGGCCAGCAGCCCCAGGCTCCAGTGTTTGTCTGCGGCCCACAGGTACAGGTTGCGCAACTCCCAACCCACAGAGGCAGCGGCCAGCCCCAGCCCTGCAAGCAGCGCCGGCTTCCAGAAGCGCAGGCGAAAACCGGGCAGGCGCAATTCGGAAAAGGCCGTGCGATCGGGCAGTGACTCGCCGGTGGTGATCGAGCGCGGCAGTTCGTCGTCGTCCCCGGACAGGGTCTCCACCCGCGTGGCGTCGCGGTGCAATGTCGCCGCCTCCGGTTCCTGCAGCGCCTCGATACGCGTCTGCCGGCGGCGCTCGTCGTCGTTCCCGGTCATCAGACTTTGTCTCCCAGCATTAGATTCAGCAGTGCGTCGACGCGGATATGGGGAATGCGCTGCCCCGCCGCCATGCCCGCCGGCGGGCGCAGCTGCGGCGGCGCGGCGTCACTGTAATGCCGCCAGCCATCGGTCTCGAGCGGCAGGTGAGAAAAGATCTCGGCGTTCTCGAAGCCCAGGTAGCGGCCGTCCAGGTCGTGCCCCACGAGCATACGGCGGCCGTCGCGCTGACTCTCGTTGGAGCAGCGCACAGCGGCAATCGCCTCGCAGAACAGCGGCAGGCCGCGGTGGCGGGCGCCGGCGAACGCCTGCTGCAATTGCTGACCGAGCAGTTGGCGCAACGCATCGTGATCCGCCGCCAGAACCTGATCGACCTTGGTGGCGGCAAACAGCAAACGATCCACACGCGGGCGCCACAGCTTGCGCAACAGGCCGGTGGGCCCGTAGCGGAAGGTATCGGCGATATGGCCAAAGGCGAGGCGCATATCATCAAGGGCCTGCTCGCCGGCGAACAGGGTGCCGATCATGTCCACCAATACCAGCTGGCGATCCAGATGGCGGAAGTGACTCTCCACGAAGGGCGTCACCTGCGCCTCGACATAATCGCGGAAGCGTGCGGCGAGCACCTGGAAATTGCTGTCGTCCGGCAGCGCCTGCAGTTGTTCGCGGCTGTGCCCGCGCAGATCGAGCAGGGGCAGGACGCCATAGAAAGTATCGTCGAGCAGTGCGCGCCCCGGCTGCAGGTAACTCAGGCGCCGTTCGCGGCGACAGTCGAGCAGGAATTGGCGGTAGTCGCGCCACAGCTGTTCCAGGCGCGCGGGCTCGGCCCGCGCCCCCGGATCCAGTGCCGCCAGTTGCGAGACCAGCTGCGACGCCAGCCCGGCACGGGAGTCGGTGTCGATAAGGTGGGCCTGGTGGCGACACCACTCGCGATAGTCCATCTGCAGCATCGGCAGGTCCATCAGCCACTCGCCGGGGTAGTCGCGCAGCTCCAGTACCAGGGTGCGGGTGCCGCTGCCGCCCAGGCGCCGCCGCCGGCGCAGGTGGATGTGCAACTCCATCGCGGAAACGTCGCGGGTGCTCTCGGGCCAGCGCGGCGGCTGTGCCAGCAATGCGTCCAGGCAGTTGTGGTAATCGAAGGTGGGGAGGCCGCTATCCAGCGCCGGCTTCAGTTCGGCACCGAGCAGGTCGCCAGAGAGTGCCGGGGCGAAGCCCGGCAACTGTGCCCGCTGCGGGTGGGACAACTGGTAGATCAGGCTGGTCAGCAGCGTGGACTTGCCGGCGCCGCTCAGGCCGGTAATGCCGATACACAGGCGTCGATCGAGCAGGCGCTCGGCCGCCCAGTGGGATTTGTCGCGCGCCTCGCGGCGCCACTGGCGCAGTTTGTCTTGCAGTCGCCGACCGCGCCCGCTGTCACTCATAGCCACTCCCTGTGATGGCGCCGCCGTCGCGGGCCGATGTCAATAAGAATACCAGCTGCGGTGGATAGTTCCGCCCTCAAGTCGGTCCGCCACAACGAAAAAGCGCGCCGCCAGGGCGCGCCGTCTCCGACAGTTGCGGTGGTGTTCAGTCCACCAGCGCAACATCCCCGGAACCCAGTACCGAGAAGGACTTCTTCGCCGGTCGGCGGATCACGATATCGCCGGAGCCCATGATCGAGCAGCTGGCGTCGTCTGACTGCAGGCTGCGGCCGACGAAATCGCCCGAGCCCATCAGGCTCACCGACAGTTTGGCCACGCGGCCGCCAACCGCCATGTCGCCGGAGCCCTTGATCTCCGCCGACAGGCTCTCGCCGGCAATACTGTCGATGGTGAGGTCGCCGGAGCCCTTGATGGAGGCTGCCCCCTTCACCGCCAGCACGGTACCCAGGTTCAGGTCGCCGGAGCCGGTAATCGATGTGGCCAGCGATTGGGCGCCCACCTTGTCCACGTGCAGCTCACCGGAACCGGTGACCTCCAGTTGCAGATCTTCGCTCTCCAGGGTGTCCGCGCGGGCCTCACCGGAACCGGTGACGACTATCGCGGCCACCTTGGGCAGAGTCACGCGGTACGCCACCGACTGGTCATCGCTGACCGACACCACGCCAAAGAAGTACTTGTGCTTGTCCTCAACCGACAGCGACAGCGTATCGCCGTGTACCTCGGCGCGGGCCATTTCCATCGCCTCGCGGGGACCCGTGGCCTCCACGGCGAAATGGTCGCCCTGGACCACGGTCAGCTCCGAACTGCCCTTGAGCTCGATGCGGTCAAAGCCGGACACGTCAAACTTCCGGCTGATGTCGTCGTCGGCCTGAGCCACCGAAGTGAACAGGGCACCGAACGCCAGCAACAGGGTCAGCGGTGCGGCGAGCAATCTGTTTGCGGCCATGGGAATTTCCTCAATTGAATTACCGTTCCTGCCCTATAGACGGGCCGGCGGTGGCTCCTGGATGCAGTGCCGGCAAAAAAATCACCGCGGCTGTCGCCGTTAGTCGCACTCTGCCTCCGCGTGCCCCAGTTCCCGCAGTGCCGCACGGATCTTCTGCGCCTCGGTGGCCAGCTCTTCAGCCGTGGCGGGCTTCTGCAGGGAAAAATCCAGCTCTCCAATGGCATTCACCGGCAGCAGGTGCAGATGCGTGTGCGGCACCTCCAGCCCCGCCACCATGACGCCCACGCGCTGGGGCTGGTAGACCGCCTTGATACCCTTGGCGACACGCTGGGCCACCTGCATCACGTGCGCGGCCAGATCCCCCGGCATATCGTCCCAGTGATCGATCTCCTCGACCGGGATGACCAGGCAGTGGCCCGACTTGATCGGAGCGATGGTCATGATTGCCACGGCGCGCTCGTCGCGCCACACGAAATGCCCGGGCAGATCGCCGTTGATGATCCGGGTAAAGATACTCGCCATTGGAACCTCGCTCATTGCGCTGCGGAGTGAAAGAATCTCAGACCAGCGAGTCTACCAGCTCGGCCGCAAAGCGCAGCCATCGGCGCCGCACCGATCCCGCCAGCAACACATTACAACGTCTTTCAGCCGCCCTTTTGACGCCACACTGAAGCGTCTTGAAAACTCTTATTTTTCCTGCATTTTAGTGAATTTGAATACATTTGCGCGCAATTGCTTGCAAGACAATAATGTGGGCGCCACTGACCATACAGCCATTTCCGTGTAACGGAAAACTACCTGTGGAACTAGATGACAATTTACGGAATCGCCGTTGGCAGCCTCTGGGGAATCCCTTAGGCTCACCGCCCATAAACTTTATCCGCCAATTGCGCCACGGCAAATTTCAACTACCGGGCACGCAACTTTCAAGGCTCGGCGGACATCAAAAACAGTACTACCGCGTTAACTTCTCTGGGGGAACAGCATGGACAGCCTGTTGGAACAGGTGGGCGGCACGCCTGTAGTGAATCGAACGGTCGGCGAGTTTTATCGGGCCATCGGCCGTCACCTGACCCCGTATGAATCCTGCGACCACCAAAAACAGCAGGTTCGCCAGGCCCAGTTCCTCAATCACGCCTTCTCCTCGCAGCCGGAACCGGTGCGCAGCAGCCGCGCCAGCTTCCTCGCCCGCGGCCTCAATCCGGCGCTGTTTGAGGCACTGCTCGAGTACGTCGGCGCGCGGCTCATCGAGCTGGGCTTCTCGTTCCAGTTCAGCAGCCATCTGGTAGAGACCGCCGGCGACCTCTACGAACACTGCGAGCAGGACCTGTTCATCGCCTGCTGACGCCCTTTCCCCGGCCCGGCCCGGGGCCGGCCGGTTGCCACTGGGCGGAGCGGTCAATACAATGGCCGCTCACAGCCTTTCCCATAGCGACCGCATGCGGTGAGCGCTACTTACTTCACCCACCTTCCCAGAGATACTCTATGAAGATTGCCAACCACTCCGTTGTGGAGATTCACTACACCTTGAAAGATGCAGAAGGCACTGTCATCGACTCCTCCGAGGGCAACGAGCCGCTCAAATACCTGCAGGGTGTAGGCAATATCATCCCCGGCCTGGAGCGGGAAATGCTGGAAAAGAGCGCCGGCGACAAGTTTACCGCCGTGATTCCGCCGGAAGAGGCCTACGGCCCGCAGAACCCGGAGCTGATCCAGACCCTGCCGCGCAGCGCTTTCGGCGGTGTGGACAAGCTGGAAGTCGGCATGGCATTCCGCGCCCAGAGCACCGAAGGTCAGCCGATTGAAGTGGAAGTCATCGAAATCGAGGGCGACAACGTCACCATCAACGGCAACCATCCGCTGGCCGGCGTGGAACTGCACTTCGAGGTAGAAGTGGTTTCCGTGCGCGAAGCCACCCCGGAGGAAATCGACCACGGCCACGTGCACTGATTTCCCATTGTGGCGGCCGCCTGCCGGCCGCCGCAATCCCTGCCCGCATTGCCGGTTATCCCCACCCACACTACCCTCTCCTGATTCCCGTCCGACAGGCTCGTCCTGGACCACCATGCACCGCTCACTGCCCGACAACATCATCCTGTTCGATAGCCAGTGCAACCTGTGCAACAACTGGAGTCGTTTCGTACTGACGCACGACCGGGACTGTCTGCTGACGCTGTGCCGTGTACAATCCCCCGCCGGCCAGCAGCTGCTCGCCCGGCTGGAACTGCCGCTCGACACCTACGAGACGGTGATTTACCTGGAGCGGCCCCGCGGTAACCGCCGCTATCGGCAGTACCACAGGAGCGATGCCGCCCTGCGCATCTGCGCGCAGCTGCCGGCCCCGTGGCGCTGGCTGGCGCTGCTGCGCCTGGTACCGCGCCCGCTGCGCGACTGGATTTACACAATAGTCGCCCGCAACCGCTATCGCTGGTTTGGCCGCGCCGACGAGTGCCGGCTACCGGATGTGAACGAGCGACACCGATTTCTCGAAGAACTGAACGAATGAGCCTGACAGAACACTATCTGCAACGCTTCGGCGGCATCGCCCGCCTCTATGGCGAGGATGCCCTGCCCCGGCTGCAGGCCGCGCACTTTGTCGTCATCGGGATTGGCGGCGTCGGCAGCTGGACCGCCGAGGCGCTGGCCCGCTCCGGCATCGGCAAACTCACCCTGGTCGACCTGGACGATGTCTGCATCACCAACAGCAACCGCCAGAGCCACGCGCTGGCCGACACTATCGGCCAGATGAAGGTGGAGGTGATGGCGGAGCGGCTGCGGCAGATCAACCCGGAAATATCGGTGCACGGGGTGGAGGATTTCATCGCTGCGGACAATTTCGCCGAGCTGCTCGACCCGCAGCGGGAGCGATTGGATGTGGTCATCGATGCGATTGACGCGGCGCGGGTGAAGGCGGCGCTGATCGCCTATTGCAAGGCGCGCAAGATCCGCCTGGTCACGGTGGGCTCCGCCGGTGGTAAACGGGATCCCTCGCGCATTACCAGCGCGGATCTGGGTCGCACCGAAAACGACCCGATGCTGGCCAAGGTGCGCAGCCACCTGTACCGTTTTCACAACTTCCAGAAATCGCACAAGCGCCAGTTCGGTATCGACGCCATCTACTCCAGCGAACCGATGGTTTACCCGCAACCGGATGGCCAGGTGTGCCAGCAGAAAAGCGCGATGCAAAACGGGGTCAAGCTGGACTGCAGCGGCGGCTTCGGCGCCGCCACCATGGTCACCGGCAGTTTCGGCTTCGCCGCCGCGGCGCGGGGCATCGAGCGGCTGTTGCAGAAAAAGGCCTGATCAGGCCAGGCCACTGCGCAGCTGCTCGCGGTAGCGCCGGCTCAGCGGGACCGCATTGCCGCCGCGGATGTGGATACGCGCATCGCCGCTGTCGAGCGGCTCGATCTCGACCACCGAATCCAGGTTGACGATATAGGAGCGATGCACGCGCGCGAACCGGTCCGGGTCCAGTCGGCGCTGGAAATTGGTCATGGTGTCGCGCAGCGGATAGACACGCCCACCCACATGCAGGTTGACATAGTTGCCCGCCGCCTCGGCCCACTCGATATCGCGCACATTGACCAGGAACTCCTTGCCGAACTTCTTCACCAGCAGCCGCTCCGGCCGCTCCACCGGCTCTACCGGCTCGCCCCGATCCGGCCGCCCCAACAGGCTGGCTTCCCCCTGCAGGCGCAGCAGGAAAAAGCGGTACACGTATATCAGCACCAGGAAGCTGCCGTAGGTACGGAAATCCTTCATGTACT
Organism: Microbulbifer sp. SAOS-129_SWC; assembly: GCF_039696035.1. GTDB lineage: Bacteria > Pseudomonadota > Gammaproteobacteria > Pseudomonadales > Cellvibrionaceae > Microbulbifer. The sequence goes on along the minus strand of NZ_CP155567.1, from coordinate 1,747,650 downwards.
CGTACAGGAAGGCGCGGGGCCAGTCGCCGAAATCGTAGACCTGCCCCAGCAGGCGGTACACCCCGGCGCGCAGGGTCACCATGCCAGCCACATGCAGCAGCGACCAGGGCAGTGTGAGTAGCGCGTGGATCGCCAGGTTGCGCTGCAGCTGGCCGATACGCAGTGGAAAGCGATGATCCCAGTACAGCATCAGCGGTAACAGCGCCCCCAACACCAGCAGGCTGCTGCCCTCCCACACCAGCAATTCCCAGTTACCGAAGCCCTGCCCACTGCGGGCGTTGTCGATCAGTTTGACCTGGCATTGCGCCACCCACTGCACCAGCAGAAACAGCGCCCAGAGACCCACTTCATAGCGCCGCCGGCGGGCGAGGTAATCCTGTACTGTCATCGTCATTTTATTCCGTACTGCAGCCGTCGCCGTTCATCCCGCTATTCGTCCCCGCATTCCACCGCTCGGCCCCGGCGCGCCGCAGCTCGCCACCTGGCGATGGCGCAGCGCCGCGAACCACATCAGCATGGCGAGAAAACAACCGGAATGAGAACCATGGAAAACACCGACCCGACTATACTGCGCCGCCGCTACGATATCGACGCTATCCGCGTACTGGCCTTCGGCCTGCTGATTCTCTACCACCTGGGCATGTTCTATGTCGCCGACTGGGGCTGGCACGTGAAGAGCAGCCACAGCAGCGAACGACTGCAGCTGCTGATGCTGCTGGTCAACCAGTGGCGCATGCCACTGCTGTTCCTGATCTCCGGCGCCGCCAGCTGGTTCCTGTTCCGCAAACTGAGCGCGGCCCGGTTTGCCGGGCAGCGACTGTGGCGACTGTTGCTGCCACTGCTGTTCGGTATGCTGGTAGTGGTGCCACCGCAGGCCTACGTCGAGGCGCTCGCCAACGGCGCCATCGCGCCGGGCTATACGCAGTTCCTCGCCCACTACCTGAGCTTTCGCCCCTGGCCGACGGGTGCCTTCACCGGCAGCACCTACGGCATCACCTGGAATCACCTGTGGTATTTGCCCTACCTGATCTGCTACACGCTGGCGCTGATTCCGCTGGCACTGTGGCTGCGGCCACGGGAGGAAAAACTGCTGGCCCGATTGGCGCGCCTGAACGGCTGGGCCCTGATACTGCTGCCGCTGCCGGCGCTGATGCTGTATGGCCTGGTGCTATATCCGCGTTTCGGCGGCATCAATCACGCACTGGCGGGCGACTGGTATGCGCACGCCCAGTTCTTCACCTTTTTTATGCTCGGCTATGGGTTTGCCGGTAGCAGCGCCGTGTGGCGCACACTTGCCGGTATGCGCTGGCACCTGCTGCTGTTGTCGCCACTGCTGTTTGCCTTGCTGCTGATATTCGACCGGGTGCTGCCGGATAACCGCCTTCCCGCACAGTCGGTTATCGCCGCGCTGGTGACCTACGCCAATCGCTGGTGCTGGATACTTGCCGTGCTGGCATGGGGACACCAGTTGCTGAACCGCCCGTTCCGCTGGCTGCCCTATGCCAACGAGGCCGTCTTCCCCTGGTACATTCTGCATCAGAGCATCACCGTCACCGCGGGCTATTACCTGGCCCAGCGCAACCTGGGACCGGTGCTGGAACCGCTGCTGCTCCTGACGGCCACAGTCGGTGGTTGCCTGTTGCTGCACGAGCTGGTTATCCGCCGCACTCCGCTGTTGCGGCCACTGTTCGGGCTCAAACCGTTGCCGGCAGTAACCGCAAATGCCGCTGGCGAACAGAAGCTAATCGCCGATTGAGGACCGGGTGCGCTGCAGCAGCGCGTAAAAACCGTTGCTGCGGGATTCACTCAGATGCTGGGCCAGGCCCAGATCGGTGAACATGCCGGCGATATCCAGCGCGCGAATCTCGGCTGCGGTTTTGCCATCGACCTGGCTCAGTAACAGCGCCCCCAGGCCCTTGACCACCCGGCTGTCGCTGTCTAGGGCGAAGTAATGGCGGCCCTCGTTCTCCCGATGCACCAGCCAGGCCGCCGATTCGCAACCGCGCACCAGGTTACTGTCGCGGCGGATCGCCGGCTTGTCGGCGATCGCCTTGCCCCAGCGCATCAGCTCGCGGTAGCGGTCCTGCCAGTTGCGCTGCGCGGCGAGGCGCTCGAGCTGCAGCGCCGACAGATCATCGGACTGCCATTCAAGCGCCGCCCCCTGTACCGCCGGCGTCGCCGACAGATCGAGAGTGAGATACGCGCGCAGCGCATCGAGAAAAGTCTCCACATCCTCGACCGTATTGTAAGCGGCCACCGAGGCGCGCACCGTGGCGCTCTCGCCCGCCGCATGCATCAGCGGCTGGGCACAGTGGTGACCGACACGCACGGCAATGTCGCGCCCGTCGAGCCAGTGCGCCAGGTCGGCGGCGCTACCCTGCTCCGGCGCAAACGCCAGCACCCCCAGGTTGTGCTGCGGCTGGCTCAGCAATCGCAGCTGACCCAGCGCGGCGATGCCGCTGTGCAATCGCTGCAGCAGACCCTGTTCGTGGCGCGCCATGGCGGCGCGGTCCTGAACGGCGAGAAAATCCAGTGCGGCGCCGAGACCGGCGATGGCGGCGAGTGACGAGGTGCCCGCCTCGAACTTGTGCGGCAACTCCGCGTAGCGGCTGTGGTAGAGATCCACCGCGGCGATCATTTCCCCCCCGCCCTGCCAGGGTGGCATCGCGGCGAGCAGGTCTTCGCGCCCGAACAGCAGGCCGATGCCGGTGGGCCCGTAAAATTTGTGCGCCGAACACACCAGGAAGTCGCAGCCAATCGCCTGCACATCCACGGTCTCGTGCGCGGCCAGCTGCGCGCCGTCGACCACCCAGCGGAGTTCGCTGTTCAATTGCTGCCGCGCCGTATCGAGCTGCCGGCGGATATCGGCAAAATCCGGCCGCAGCCCCAGCGCGTTGGAGCCGCCGGTGAGCGAGACGATTCTGGTGCGCGCATCCAGCACCTCGTGCAGGCGGTCGAATTCCGGCACACCGGCCACATCCGGCACATAGCGCAACTGCAATCCATAACGTTCCGCCATCATCTGCCACGGCACCAGGTTGGCGTGGTGCTCGGCGGTCGACAGCACGATTTCATCACCGCGCTGCAGACCTTGGCACATGCTGTTGGCGAGCAGGTTCAGCGCCTCGGTGGCACCGCGGCAGAAGACGATTTCGCGCGGACTCGGCGCGTTGACAAAGTGCGCCGCGGCGGCGCGCACCCGCTCGACCATCTCGGTAGCGCGCCGTGCCAGGCGGTGGCTGGAGCGGTGGGTATTGGCGTTACTGTGGCGGTAGAAATCGACGATCGCCTCGATCACCACCGCCGGTTTCTGCGTGGTGGCGGCGTTGTCGAGATACACCAGCTGGAGGTTTTCCGGTTCGGCAAACAACGGAAACTGGTGCTTGAATGCGCTGACTGAAAATTCGGACTGACTCATAAACCAAACAGCAATTCTGTATTGCGGCAGGTGTGCCGCGCGATTTCCTGCAGCGGCTGGTCGCGCAGTTGCGCCAGCACTGCCGCGGTTTCCGGCAAAAACTCGGGACTGTTGCGCTGCCCCTGACGGCCGGCCAGCGGCATATCCGGTGCATCGGATTCCAGCAGCAGCGACTCCAGTGGCGCGGCGGCCACGGCGCGGCGGGTCTTGGCGGCACGCTCGTAAGTGATGGTGCCGCCGATCCCCAGATAGAATCCCAGCGCCCAGTAGTCCGCGGCCATCTGTTCACTACCACTGAACGCATGGATCACGCCGCCGCGCGGTGGACGCCATTTTTTCAACAGCCGCAGGACTTCATTGTGCGCCTTGTGCGTGTGCACGATCAGCGGCAAGTTCAGATCGCAGACGGCGCGCACCTGGGCCTCGAACACCGGCAGCTGCCGCTCCAGTGGTGCCTGGGCGGCAGCGTCCAACCCGCACTCCCCCACCGCAATAAAGCTTCCTGCCGCGGCGCGCTCGACAATCAAGGCGTGCAGTTGCTGCGGCTCCATCCGCAGAGACGCCACCCACCACGGGTGTACACCGATGGCGGCGTGCCAGCGCGGCTGCCCCGCTACCAGCGCGAGCAGCGACGGCCACTGCTCGGTGCTGACCCCAGGAATGACGATCTGCGCCACACCCGCATCGCGGCACTGCTGCCACACGGTGTCGCGGTCTGCGGCGAAGGCGTCGAAGTCGAAATGGCAGTGGCTGTCGATGAAATGCACTTGTGATTCTCCGCGATTGGCCGCATCTTATCACGCCCCGAGAGACCCAGACCCCGAGGATAGCGTGCTAGAAACCCTGCTGCCGATTGTGCTGTTTACCTTCTCCACCAGTATCACGCCCGGCCCCAACAACCTGATGATCATGTCCTCGGGGCTGAACTACGGCGTCGCCCGCTCGCTGCAGCACCTGCTGGGGATCCTGCTGGGCTTTCCGGCGATGATCGTCGCTATCGGTCTGGGGCTCGGCACCCTGTTCCAGCAGTTCCCGCTGCTGCACGAGGTGATCCGCTGGGTGGGGATCGCCTACCTGCTGTACCTGGCGTGGGCGATCGCCATCACCCGCGAAATCGGCAATGCCGAGCGCAGCAAGCCCTTCACCTTTTTGCAGGCGGTGGCGTTTCAGTGGGTCAATCCGAAGGGGTGGATCATGGCGGTGGGAGCCCTGGCGGCCTTTACCGGTGCCGGCAGCGCCATGTGGGCGGATGTGGCGCGCATCGCGCTGGCGTTTATCGCCGTCGGCGGCCCGTGCGTGATCGTGTGGATGCTGTTCGGCGTCGGCCTCAAGCGCTTCCTCAACGAGCCCAAGCAGCTGCGCCGCTTCAATATCGCCATGGGGCTACTGCTGGCCGCAAGCGTGGTGCCAATGGTCGTAGACTGACGCTGCCCACTCCAGCAGGCAATCAGATAAGCTGCCGTTTCCGCGAAGGCAGTGCTACCGGGGGCAACCTTGTGAGACCTTCACCGCCATGGATGGCGGTGCAGAGCCCCCATGGATGGGTCAACAGCGTGTCTCACAAGGTTGCCCCCGGTAGCAGTGCTGCCACTCAAGCCTGAACTCGCAGACATTGTGTCGGCGGCGCGGCTTTCAGGCAGCCTCAGCCATTGGCCTGCCGAGCCACTTCCAGCTCGACGCGAAAGTTTTTTACCATCTGTTTCAGAAACAGCTTCGGCGCCAGTTTGTACAGGTAGGCGCCGAGCAGGGACTTGTCCCGCGGAAACAGCCGCTCTTCACCGCGCGCCAGGGCGTCGACGATCTGTTCCGCCATCCACGCCGCGCTGCGCACCTGGCCAATGGTGCTCTGCTTGTGCTGCGCGCGACCGCCGTCGCCGGACAGTGCATTGCGGTCGATATTGGTGGCGACAAAACTCGGGTACACCATCAATACGCGCACGCCCTCGTCGCGCACCTCTTCGCGAAACGTCTCGAAATACTGGTGCAGCGCACTCTTCGCCGCGCAGTAGCCGGCGCGGCCCAGCACCGGCATCCAGCCGGCCATGGAGCTGATATTGACCACACAGCCAGACGCTTCGCGCAGTTCCGCCATCAGGCCCTGCGCCAATTCCACCGGCGCGTGGTAATCCACCGCCATCACGCGGCGGATCACCGCATTGCTGGTCTGGGTGGACAGGCTGCGGTGGGTGATCCCGGCATTGTTGACCAGCAGGTCCACGCGTGTATAGCGGGCGCGCAACGACGAGACCAGTTCCGCTACCGCAGCTTCATCGGACAGATCGGCGACAAACACATCGGCAGCAACACCGCGCTCGCGCAGCGCTGCCGCGCGCGTTTCCAGCGCAGTGCGATCCAGATCCACCAGCGCAAAGCGCGCCCGCTGCCGTGCCACCAGCGCCTCGACGGTGGCCCAGCCGAGGCCACCGGCAGCACCGGTGACCACATAGATTTTTTCCGTTTTACTCATGCCACCGGCTCCGCCACTTCCCCGGACTGCTCGCGCTCAGCCAGCTCTACCGCCACCCCCAGTGCCTCGCGGGCAAAAAAGGCGAAGGCCTCGGCAGAACTCTTCTCCGGTACGAAGCCCAGTTCCTCTTTCAGGCGCCGGTTCGACAGTACCGGGCGGTACTGCAGAAACATCACCTGCCCCGGCTGCGTGTCGCTCAGGCGCAGCGCGTAACCGATCGCGAGCAGCGTTTTCACCAGCCACACCGGCGGCTTGCGCAGCGGCTTGCCCAGCAGGCGGGCGATCTCTGCCGGGGTCAGCGCACCGTCGCCGGCCAGGTTGTAGATGCCGCTGGCGCTGCGCTGCACACCGTACTGAATTGCGCGCACGACGTCTTTGTCCCAGACAAACACGAACGGGGAATTGTGGCCGCCCGGATCGAGAATCGCACGCCCCGAAAACAGCGCGCTGATCTTGCTGTTGGTGGTGGCGCCGATAATCGAACAGGGGCGGAAAATCAGTTGCTCGAGTTGCGGGTGCTGCTTGCGGTAGGCCGCGAGCATCTCCTCGACCAGGCGCTTGTTGTCGGAGTAGCCGAATTCCGGATTGCCGCGCAGGCGGTGATGTTCCTCGAGCCAGCGCGGGTTGTCGGCGTGATAGCCGTAGGCGGCGCCGCTGCTGGTAATGGTGATGTGCCTGACGCCGGCGTACAGACACGCCTTCAGCACATTCTCGGTACCCTCCACGTCGACGCGGTACTCGAGCTCGCGATTGCGGCCCGCAGCCATCACCGAGGCCAGGTGCACCACGTGGGTCACCCCCTCGGCGCGCAGCAGTTCGCCCAGGGCGGTGTCGCAGATATCCATGGAGAAGATCGGGAAGGCCGCCGGGCGCGAGCGCACATCTACGCCCACCACCGGCATTTCCTGTGCCAGCAGTTCGCCCAGCTGGTGCCCTATGTAGCCGGCGGCGCCGGTAATCAATACTTTGTTATTACTCATAGTGCCTGCTTGTCAGGTTTGCGGGTTGCCTTGCAGCTTCTCTGCCCGCTCCCATTTCTTATTGCTGAAATTCCAGTAACCCGCCAGCGCAAGACCAGAAACCAGGTGCCACACGCCCCAGAATCCGGCCACCACCAGCATCGCGCCGGCGCTCGGGTAAAAAGTGAACAGTATCGCCAGGGCCAGGCCGGAATTCTGGATACCCACTTCCATGGTCACCGCACGGCGATCCGCCAGCGGCAGGCGCATCAGGCGCCCGCTGGCATTGCCGATCAGAAACGCCAGCGCGTTGTGTGCAATCACCAGCAGCAGCACCGAGCCGGCAATCTGCACCGCAGTGTGCCAGTGCTTGCTGAAAGAGATGACCACAAACAGCAGGAACACCAGCAGCGAGCCGCCGCGGAAGTAGCGCTCGCTGCGCTCGACAAAGCCCGGGAAGCGCGCGCCGATCACCATGCCGGCAAACATCGGCAGCGCCAGCACCAGCACCACCAGCAGCACCATATTCTGCGCCGGCAGGTGGATGGCCTGCAGCATCTCGCGGGTGTAGGGGTTCAGGTGGCCGTAGAGGGCGAAATTGAACGGCGTCAGCACCACCGCCGCCAGGCTGGAGACCGCGGTCATGCTCACCGAGGTGGCCACATTGGCGCGGCCGATCCAGGTCATGACGTTGGAGAAGGTACCGCCGGGGCAGCAGGCCACCAGGATCATACCCAGCGCCAGGCCCGGCTCAATCCGCAGCCAGGTGGTCACCGCGCAGGTCAGTGCCGGCAGCAGCAGGAACTGCGCCACCAGGCCGGTCACCGGCGCCAGCGGCCGCTTCAGCACCGCGCGGAAATCCGCCGGGCGCAGGCCCAGCGACACGCCAAACATCATGAAGGCCAGCACCGCGTTCAGCGCCAGCAGCGCCACCGGCGACATCTGGAACTGGCTGGCCAGGTCGAGGCTGTGATCCACTAGGCTGCTCCCGCACTGTTGACGAATGCGCCAGTATCCCGCGGAGCCAGATCGCGTCGCAAGTCTGCGGCGTGACCGCGCAGTGCCTTCAGGTAGGTGTCTTTATGCACGTAGTAGGCCATACGCTCCAGCTGCAGGTACTGCATGCCGCCGTCGGCGCGCACCGCGGCCCGCTCGTGCTTGAGCGTTTTAAAGCGGCGCGCCGAGTCGGCGCCGAAGGACAGCTGGCGGATATACAGCGCCACCAGTTCCGCCTGTTCATTGCGTCCCTCCCAGCCGAGCCCGGCGGCCTCCACCATGCCCATCAGGAACAGGTTGTCGTACTGCGGGTGGAACACATTCAGGTACAGGCGCGGTGCATAGCCCTGCCAGTTCAGCTGCGCATCGTCGATAAACGGATAGTGCAGCTTGTAGCCGGTGGCCAGCAGGATCATGTCGTAGTCGCCGCGGCGGCCGTCCCTGAAGGTCACCGTGTGGCCGTCGATACTGGCGATATCGCCCTGCGGCTGGATATCGCCATGGCCGATATGGTGCAGGATCAGCGAATTGATCACCGGGTGGGATTCGAACATCTTGTAGTCCGGCTCCGGCAGCCCGTACTGGCTTGGCCGGCCGAGCATAAAGCGGCTCAGCGCGGCACTGATGCGCTGCTGGACAAAGCGCGGCAGCTTGATCTTGCCCCCCACCGCATCGGTGGGCTTGCCGCCGATAAACTTGGGCAGGAAGTAGTAGCCGCGGCGCAGGCTGATATCCACGCTCTTGGCGCGGTGCGCCGCATCCACGGCGATGTCCGCGCCGCTGTTGCCGCACCCCACCAGCAGCACGCGCTTGCCGTCGAAGATGGCCGGATCGCGGTACTCGCTGGAGTGCAGCACTTCGCCGGCGAAGTATCCCGGCAGCTGCGGGCGATTGGGGTGATGCAGGGTGCCGTTGGCGATCAGCAGGCCGCCGAACAGACGCACCTGCTCCTCGCCCTTCCGGTCCCCGGACACTAGGCGGGTAACGATCTGCCACTCGTCGCCGACGCGCTCACAGTGCACCACCTCGGTATTGAATTCGTACAGATCGTAGAGGCCAAACTCGCGCGCATAGGCGCGGAAGTAGTCGCGCAGCTCGCGGTGGTGCGGAAAGGGCGCCACGTGCCCGGGCATCGGAAATTCGGCGAACTCGGTCATTTTTTTCGACGAGATCAAATGTGCCGATTCGTACATGGTGCTGGTGGGGCTGTCGATATCCCACAGGCCGCCCACATCACTGTGGATTTCAAAGCCGACACAGGGAATGCCGTGCTTGTGCAGGTTGCGCAGGGTGCACAGGCCCATGGGGCCGGCGCCGATGACCGCGTAGGGTTTCATTGTCAGTTATTCTCCACGCTGGATTGCGATGCAGGCAATATACCGTGACAAGCCCGGGGCAGATTGTCATAATCGGGCAGTCAGTGGTTATTTTCGGACAACAATAGTGAAATCGACGGACTGCAGAAGCGTCACCCTCAACTACACCCGCGCCCTAACCGCCGCCCTGCAAAGCCTGGAACTGCCAATCCCCACCGCCGCCCAATCGATCCTGTCCGCTATCGACGAAAGCAAGCGCGTGCCCATCGGTGTACAGGAACAGCTGTGGACGACGCTCGAGGCCGCCTACCCCGACCCGTTGCTCGGTATCCGCCTGGGCCAGGCCATGCACAGCAGCCAGATGGGCCTGGTGGGCTACCTGCTGATGACCCAGAAAACCCTCGGTGCCGCCATCGAACAGCTGCTGATCTACCACCCGCTGGTGGGCGAAGGCGGCCAGTTCGAGTTGCGCCGCGGCGGCCATCACGTGGACCTGTGCTACCAGCCCAACTACCTGCGCTGCGCGCGACTGCGGGTGGAGACGGTACTGTCCGCCTGCCTGGCACAGACCCGCAGCATGACCGGCCACCCGTTCCGCGCGCAGAGCGTGCAGCTGGCCTACCCCGCGCCGTCGCTGGCAGTGCAGCAGCAGTACCAGCAACAGCTGCAGACCACGGTGCAGTTCAACGCGCCGATATCCGCCATCCGCCTGCGCCCGCAGGACCTGGACATTCCGCTGGTGGCCGCCGACCAGCAGGTAATGGCGCGCCTCAAGCCGGAAGCCGATGCCCTGTTGCGCGCGCTGACCAACAAGAGCCTGCAGCTGCAGGTCTCGCACCTGCTGCAACAGGAACCACAGCTGACCCGCGAACAGGTGGCCAGCCGCTTGTGCATCAGCCCTCGCCACCTGGGGCGCAAGCTCGGCGAGGAAAATGCCAGCTTCCGCAATATTCAGGACGAGGTACGCAGCCACTATGCGCGCCAATGGCTGCGCCGTGGCGACCAGAACAACGCCGAGATCGCCGCTGCACTCGGCTACTGTGACGAGAGCGCCTTTGGCAAGGCCTTCCGCCGCTGGACCGGGTGCTCGCCACGATCCTTCAAGGCCACCGCCGACTGAACCCGGGCGGCGGGCCGGTCTACAGTTATCTGTGTACTTTCCCGGGACAGGCTCCCCATTCCGCCATCGCCGGAATCTGCACGGAAACTGAACGGCCGCCTATGGACCCCGTTACCCTCGGAATCCCGGCCGGCGACGCTGGCGGCACCGCCGCCCAGTTGCTGCCGGCCATGATCGACCGCCACGGCATTATCTGCGGTGCCACCGGCACCGGTAAGACAGTGACCCTGCGACTGCTGGCCGAGCAGCTCAACCGCCGCGGCCTGCCGGTGTTCGTCACCGACTTCAAAGGCGACCTGAGCGGCCTCGCCGCCGCCGGCGGCGACAGCCCCAAAGTGCGCGAACGGCTGACCGAGCTGGGGCTCGATGACCGCTACTACCGCGCCAACCCGGTCACCCTGTGGGGCCCCGAGGCGCTTGGCCTGCGCACGACCATCAGCGAACTCGGCCCCGACCTGCTGGCGCAGATGCTGCAACTCAACGACAACCAGGCCGGCCTGCTGCAGCTGCTGTTCAAGCTGGCCGACGAACAGGGCCTACTGCTGCTCGACTGGAAGGATCTGCAGGCGCTGCTGGACTTCGCCGGCGCCGAGCGCCGGGAACTGGCGACCACCTATGGCAACATTTCCCCCGCCAGCCTCGGCGCCATCAAGCGCAAATCGCTGGCCGCCGAGCGCGATGGTGTCGCAGCCCTGTTCGGCGAACCGGCGCTGGCGATTGACGACCTGCTCGGTCGCGCGCAGATTCACCTGCTCGACGCCAGCCGGCTGCAGCCGCGGGTGTACGGCACCCTGCTGCTATGGCTACTGGCGGAACTCTACGAGAATCTGCCGGAGTCCGGCGGTGTGTTGAAATTCGCCCTGTGCGTCGACGAGGCCCACCTGTTGTTCGACGGGCTGCCGAAAGGCCTGCTGGCAAAGGTGACACAGATCGTCAAACTGATCCGCTCCCGCGGCGTGGGCCTGTTTTTTATCACCCAGAACCCGCTGGACATCCCCGCGGACATCCTCGCGCAGATGGGCAACCGCATCCAGCACGCGCTGCGCGCCTATACCCCGTCGGAACAGCGCGCTGTGAAAGCCGCGGCGCAGAGCTTTCGCGCCAATCCCGCCTTCGATACTGCAGCGGTCATCGGCCAGCTGGCGGTGGGTGAAGCGCTGGTGTCCTGCCTCGACGGCGACGGCGTACCACAGCCGGTGCAGCGCGTGCTGATCCAGCCTCCGGCCAGCCGGCTGGCGCCGCTGTCGGCCAGCGAGCGACAGCAGCTGCTTCAGGACAGTGCGCTGGCGGCGAAATACCGCCAGTCTCTGGATCGTGAATCGGCCTACGAACAGCTGCAGCAGCGCCGCCGCAACATGCCGCCCACGGCAACGGAACACAGTACCAGCAGGCGCGCTGACACCACCTCGGAATTCGATCGCGCATTGGGCAAGATGGCCAACAGCTTCGGCCGCCAGCTGGGAAGGGAATTGGTGCGGGGACTACTCGGTGCGCTCAGTGGCAGGCGCCGCTGACGGCTCGGCCAGCGCGAACGGCCGGCTCGAAACAGATCCAGCCCCGGCACGTCGTATGCCGGGGCCGGCGACCGCAGCACCCGGAAGCGGGCACTGCGAACCGCGGATCACTGCTCCACGCGCTTAGCGGGCGGCGGTATTTTCCGCCGACGCCATACGCAGGGCAGCCATATCTTGCACCCACACAATATCCTGCGCCGCGACCTGATGGCCGGTGGCGTGGGACAGGGTCGCGCTCAGCTTGTCCAGATTGCCGTTGGCAGCCACTTTCTCCAGCGGCAGCTTCAGCCAGGCCTGGCCCTGCTGGTCCACAACCTGCTCGGCGCCCTTGGTATCGATCAGATTGCTGTCGATCGCCGTCACGTGGCGGTCAACCGCGGAGCGGCCGCCAGACGGCAGGTAGACGGTGCCGGTGGTGAAGTCTACGGCGAAGGCCACGACACCCGGCAGAATACCGAACAGCAGCGCGGCGCCATCGAGGATCACTACCGCCGGATCGACGCGCCCGCCAGTCTGGCCCTTGCGCTCGGGGTAAAGGAAATAACCGCAGGCGGTCAGGTTCATCAGGAATACGAGCAGGCAGCTGGCGGCGATGCCGCGCTTGACGGTTCTGTTCATGGTCTCTCTCTAGGCTGTTCTAGTCTGTTTCTGGCTGAAAAGCGTGCGCGCGGATGCTCCGCACAAACCGGCCGCTAAGCTTACCGAAAGCGCAGCGGCGCAGGAAGTGGCGCCACGCAGAGCCTTTGTGTCGCAAGTCTCAAACCAGCATCCGGACCCGCAGGTCACATCGATCTGCCACTGCAGACTTGGTCAAATAAACGCCAATGTCGTGCGCGGCGGTCTCACATTTCTGACACTGTGCCTAAACTTTGAACAGCACCCGCTGCGAGTAGAAATGGAGCAGTACACAATTTCTGGAGGTGCGGATTACGCACCACAGATCGGACCGGGCAGTGAGCAGTCGCCAGGCATCGAACACCAGAAATTTCAAGGAGCAGTAATCGCAGCAGGTGCCGCCAAGGATTGGCAAAAGCACGGTGTCCCCAGGACGCCGTGCTTTTTTATTGCTGGTAACGAATGCGGCCGGCGTCGACAATGGCCCAACTGAAAATTCCCCACTATCCCTGTATCCTGCCCGCGTTCAACTGACTGGAGCCCATCCATGCATATCACCAGCGCTTTCGACAGCGGCAATATTGAAGTGATCGACGCCAATTCGCAGCCAGTGCAACTGGCGATCCGCCGCGACAACAACTCCGATTTCTATCAGTGGTTCCACTTCCGCCTCGAGGGCGAAGCGGGCCAGAGCTATCCGCTGCGTATCACCAACGCCGGCAAGGCCGCCTACCCGGAGGGCTGGGAGAACTACCGCGTGTGCGCATCCTACGATCGCCACAACTGGTTCCGCCTGCCGGCCGAATACGACGGCGAGACCCTCGACTTCACCGTGGAGCTGGACCGCCCCGCCATCTACCTGGCCTACTTCGCGCCCTACTCCTGGGAGCGCCACCTCGACCTGCTGGCCTGGGCGCAGGGCGACGACCGGGTACAGCTGGAGACCCTCGGCCAGACCCTCGACGGCCGCGATATGTCGCTGCTTACCATCGGAGACGCAGACGCGGCCAAGCACCGCGTATGGATGATCGCCCGCCAGCACCCCGGCGAGACCATGGCCGAATGGTTTGTCGAGGGCTTCCTCGAGGCGCTGCTCGACGAGGCCAACCCCTCCGCCCGCAGCCTGCTCACCGACACGGTGTTCCACGTCGTGCCCAATATGAACCCCGACGGCAGTGTGCGCGGCCACCTGCGCACCAATGCCACCGGCGCCAACCTGAATCGGGAGTGGCAGGAGCCGAGCATGGAACGCAGCCCGGAGGTGTTCCTGGTGCGCCAGAAAATGCTGGAGACCGGTGGCGATATCTTTCTCGATATCCACGGCGACGAGGCGCTGCCATTCAACTTTGTCGCCGCCTGCGAGGGCGTGCCCGGTTACGACGAGCGCCACGCGCAACTGGAGGAGACCTTCAAGCGCGCGTTCGTCGCCGCCAGCCCGGACTTCCAGACCGAGCGCGGCTACGATCTGGACAAGCCCGGCGAGGCCAATATGACGGTCGGCACCAACTGGTGCGGCCACCAGTTCCGCACCCTGGCACTGACCCTCGAGATGCCGTTCAAGGACAACGACAACCTATCCGACCCGATCGAGGGCTGGTCGCCGGCGCGCTGCCAGCAGCTGGCGCGAGATATTTTCCTGCCCATTCGCGAGGCGCTGAACAGCCTCTGATCCCCCGTGCAGGAGCGGCCATTGGCCGCTCCTGCACCGTCAGCGCAAAAATTATTTTCCTGCACAAGCGCACTAATTCAGCACAGAATACCTCGGCGGCCGGCGCGCTTTTTGTTACCTTACGGTGTTCAAAAATAACACTCACAGGGAATATTTATGCGAATCCCAACTCTGTGGCGCCGCCTCGGCCTGGTGCTCGCGGTCAGCGGTGCGCTGGGCGCCTGCGGCCAAGACACCGGCACGCCGGGCGCGGACAACAATGCTGCAACCTCGAGCGAATCCACACAGACCGCCAGCAAAACCCAACCCGCGAATATGGCCGCGGCGGATACCGCGCAAGCCAGCAAACCGCAGCTCACCGACGCCGAACAGGCGCAGGTGGACCAGATGGCCGCGGACCTGCACAAGAACATCAAGGTCCTGGCCTCGGACAAGTTCGAGGGCCGCGCACCGGCCACCAAGGGCGAGGATCTAACCGTCAACTACCTGGCCGATCAGTTCCAGGCGCTGGGCCTGCAGCCCGGTGCCGTCGACGCCAACGGCAAGCCCAGCTGGTTCCAGCAGGTTCCGGTGGTGGAAATGCAGATCAAGTCCACGCCGCTGGAAATCAAGGGCCGGGATTATGACCGCCAACTGCAACCGCTCACCGAAATGGTGACCTTCACCCAGCGCCAGACCGACAGCTCCGCGCTGAACGACAGCGAGCTGGTGTTCGTCGGCTACGGCATTGTGTCGCCGGAAAATAACTGGAACGACTACGCCGGCCTGGACATGAAGGGCAAGACTGCAGTGATCCTGGTCAACGACCCCGGCTACGCCACCCAGGACAAATCGCTGTTCAACGGCAACGCCATGACCTACTACGGTCGCTGGAGCTACAAGTACGAAGAGGCCGCGCGCCAGGGGGCTGCCGGCGCGATCATCATTCACGAAACCGGTGCCGCCGGTTATCCGTGGGAAGTGGTCAGCGGCAGCTGGTCCGGCGCCCAGATCAGCCTCGCAGCGAAAAACAAGAACCTCGACCGCGTAGCGGTGGAAGGCTGGGTAACCGGCGATGCCGCCGACGAAATGTTCGCCGCTGCCGGCCTCGACCTGCAGAAGCAAATGGACGCAGCCAAGTCCCGCGGCTTCAAGCCCAAGCCCATGGGCCTCACCGCCAGCGTAAAGCTGACCAACAGTGTGCGCAGATCCAAATCGCGCAACGTGGTGGCCAAGGTGGAGGGCAAGAAGTACCCGGATGAAGCCGTGCTGTTTACCGCGCACTGGGATCACCTGGGTGTGAACAAAAACAGCGAGGGCAAGGACCATATCTTCAATGGTGCGGTCGACAACGCCACCGGCGCCGCCGGCCTGCTGGCCATGGCCCACCAGGTAATGGAACTGCCGCAGAAGCCCGACCGCAGCATGCTGTTTATTGCCGTTACCGCGGAGGAGTCCGGCCTGCTCGGTTCCAAGTACTACGCGGAAAACCCGGTGATCCCGCTGGCCAAGACCGTCGGTGGCGTCAACTTTGATGCCCTCGGCGTCTACGGCCCGATGCGCGACATCGTCGTGGTGGGCTATGGCAACAGCGAACTGGAGAAGATGCTGGATAACGCCGCCACCCGCCGCGGCCAGTACCTGGCGCCGGAAGCACATCCAGAGCGCGGCGCCTTCTATCGCTCGGATCACTTCAGCCTGGCCAAGCAAGGGGTGCCGATGCTGTATTTCGAATCCGGCAGTGACAGCTACGCCCACGGCCGCGCCTGGGGCGAGCAGCAGAAAGAGAACTACACCGCACACGACTACCACAAGCCGTCAGACGAATACGACCCCAACTGGAACCTGAAAGGTGCAGCAATGGATCTGCAGATCGGCCTGGAAGTGGGTCTGAAGTTGGCCAACAGCCACGACTGGCCCAACTGGTATGAGGGCAACGAATTCCGCGCAATTCGCGACAAGAGCGCCGACCAGCGCAAATAATCGTTGTTGTTTTGCCCTGCGGGAGCGGTCAAGCGCCGCTCCCGCTTACTCTCCCGGCGGCTGCCCGCCGCTGCGCGGCAGGCTGAATTCCCGGCGCGCCACCAGCCAGTATGCGATCCCCAGTGCCAGCACCACCGCGCCGATGGCGAAGATATAGCGCGCATCGGTATCCGACAGATCCAGCACAATCACTTTCCGCGCGATTGCCATCAGCGCTGTGGCGATGACCAGTTGGATCGGAATGACATTGGAGCCCAGGTACAGGCGGATATTGATAAAGATTTCGATAGCGATCAGCACCAGCATAAAGGCACCAAACACATCGAACAGGTCGCTGTAGTCCAGCAGGTACTGCGGCGGCACCATAAGACGCTGGTACATGACGTAGACCACGTCCGCCACCGCCCAGACAATCACCATCGCCATCAACACCGCCAGAACGCGCACCGAGTTGCGGATGATCAGGTGCAGCACACGGATCAGCGGATCGTCGTGCTCCGGCGACAACTCCTCGTGCGCCGGTCCCGAATGCCTGTCGTCGTCGCTCATCGCTATCCCGTTCCCGCTTGATTCACGAGGTAGGTATAGCGCAAAACTGCACCGGCACCGCTGCGGTATCGGTTCCGGGTGCACAGCAACTTCCCGCAGTCTGGCGCGAAAGCCATCAACTCATTCGACCCGGCGCAGCGCGAGTGCGTCGCTGTCCGACTCGAAACGCATCGCGCTCGCGCGACCGTCTATACAGAGGCGCCGGTCGCGGCACGCACCGCCGGCCAACACACGATCACCGACTATACTCAGCGGCACGGCAGCATCGGGCACAGGCTTTGAGCGCTATCGCCCCGTGCGAATCGCGCCACTGTTACAGGCAATAGATCTACAGGCAATGGATCACCATGACCCCCGAATTTGTTTCCCTGCTCAACGCCTACACCATCCCGGCCGGTATCTGCGATGATCTCGGCAACTGGATCGCCCTCAGCAGCAAACTGCAGGCACTGCTGGCAAAAAATTTCCGCGACAACCTGGCCGGCTATGTGGCCAGTGATGCGGAATGGCAGAACACCTGGAGCGCCATCTCCGACCGACGGCAGACCCGCCTGGTGGATACGCACTTCACCCCGCCGCTAGCACACAAACTGGCACAGGTAACGCGCATCGACTTTTTTGGCAGCAGCAATGCGACCGCTTATCTGGTGGAGT
The DNA here is from genome assembly GCF_039696035.1 of Microbulbifer sp. SAOS-129_SWC. Classification (GTDB taxonomy): domain Bacteria; phylum Pseudomonadota; class Gammaproteobacteria; order Pseudomonadales; family Cellvibrionaceae; genus Microbulbifer. The sequence goes on along the minus strand of NZ_CP155567.1, from coordinate 1,730,411 downwards.
TTTATTCCCGCACCGAGGAAATAGAAGGGACAGCACGGCAGACGCACCCGATGCGCAACAGACTTTCCAGCCAGCGTCGCGCGCTGGAACAGTGCCGCCAGCTGGCGCGGCGGACCATCGCCCCGCCCACCGACGCGCTCACCAGCCTGCCCGATCGCATCGCCTTCGAGCGCCAGCTCAACCATCAGTGGAACCTGGCGGTATGCCAGCGTACCGCGCTGGCCCTGATGCTGGTGGATGTGGAGTTGTGCGGGCGCCTGCCGGGCCATCGCGACGAGGCCTACGACAGCGCTATGCAGCGTGTCGCCCGCTGCCTGAAAGGCAGCGCCTGCCGCTGGAGTGACTTTGTCGCGCGCACTGGCGACGGCCTGTTCGGCATCCTGCTGCCGTCCACCGATCACGGTGGCGCCACCGCGCTGGCAGCGCGACTGCTGAAAGCGCTGGACAAGCTCGGCTGTATGGAGGGGCAAAACGACAGCACTGACGCGCCGCTGGCGATATCCGTGGGCTATCACAGCTGCCGGCCGACGCCCAACGTGGACTCGGCAGAGCTCTGGCGCTGTGCCGACTACGCGCTGTACCGCGCCCGCGACTGCGGCGCCAGCTGTGCAATGGACTACGCCAGCGCCGATGCGGCCGCAAACGCGGGCGAAACAGGCACTCCGCTACTGGCCTCCGGCCACTGAACGCCCGGCACCCCCTATAACGCAAAGCGCCGGGCGGCGCGCTCAACCCAGGTCCAGCTCCAGCAGGCAATCGCCCCGCGCAACCTTCTCGATCAGTTCATCCCGCTGGTTTTCCATCATGTCCAGCAACACCGGTGGCAACAAGGAGCCATCGATACTGCGCACTGCCCAGAGCCCGAACTCGATTACTGTCGGCGCCAGAGCGCGGCCGACGCCGGTGAGCTCGTAGACGAATTTCTTGCCGTGATCCGGGTGGGGGCGCTTGCTGATAACCCCGGCGCACTGCAGTCGCTGCAACCGATCGGTGAGGATATTGGTGGAAATCCCCTCCCCGGCGGCCAGAAAATGGCGAAACTCGCGCCGGTTGGTAAACATCAGGTCGCGAATGATCAGCAGCGTCCAGCGGTCACCGAGGATCTCGAGTCCGTTGGCCAGGGCACAGGGGGAACGTCGGGTGACGGTGGGATGGGTCGAGCATTTTGTCATGAAATCAGTCTAAAAATTTAACTTGCATTTTGCAATTACGGCGCCTAACGTACTTGCATTATGCAAGTAAAACGAAATGAATTCGTGTTTCAATGACAGGGAGACCATTGCAGTGAACATTTACAGCTTCCCCACCTACAACCTGGTCAAGGTACTTTTTACCGCCGAAGAACTGGGCCACCACTACCAGTTACAGCTGCTGGATGCGCACGCCGGCGAGCACAAATCCCCCGAACATCTGCAGCGGCATCCGCTGGGCAAGGTGCCCGCGGTGGAGCTCGACGGCAACCACTATTTTGAAAGCAATGCCATCTGTCGGCTCCTCGCCGAGCGCCACAACAACCAGCTCTATGGCGATACGCCGGAGGCACGCGCCCGCACGAACCAGTGGATCGACATGATGACCCAGCACGTCGGCCGCCACCTGCACACGCTCGTATTCGAGGAGGTGGTCAAACCGAAGGCGATGGGCAGCAGCCCCAACGGCGCAGCGACAGAGGGCGCCCTGGCCTTTCTGGCCGCCCAGCTCCCGATCATTGATCAGGCCCTGTCGACGCGCCCATTCCTGGCCGGTGACGAGCTGACGATCGCCGACCTGATCGGTTTCAGTTTCTGCCAGACGCACGAACTCACTTCAGCCAGCCTCGACGACTACAGCGCAACCCGGGACTGGTATCAGCGCATCAAGGCAAGGCCCGCCTTCGAGCGCGCGATGGAGCAGCTGCCGGGCGGCAAGCTCTTTTCCTTTCTTTAACCGCAAACACAAAAAAGCCCCGCTGGTGACAGCGGGGCTCTCGATACGGACCAGAGTAGCGGTCTGAATACCGCCCGTGTGGCTGAAAATATCAGGCGCTGACCGCGCTCTCGAGCTTTTTCAGCTCTTCGGCGCGCAGCTCGCGGCGCAGTATCTTGCCGACATTGGTCTTGGGCAGGTCTTCGCGGAACTCCACCTGCTTCGGTACCTTATAGGCGGTCATATTTTCGCGGCAGTAGGCGATGACTTCCTCTTCGGTCAGAGACGGATCGGCCTTGATCACAAACAGTTTCACCTGCTCGCCGCTCTTTTCGTTGGGTACGCCGATCGCCGCAGCCTCCGCCACCTTGTCGTGGGCGCTGACGACGTCCTCGATCTCGTTGGGATAGACGTTGAAACCGGACACGATGATCATGTCTTTCTTGCGGTCGACGATCTTGATATAGCCATCGTCCTGGATCAGCGCCATATCGCCAGTGTGCAACCAGCCCTCGCTGTCGATAGTTTCGGCAGTTGCCTCAGCCCGTTCCCAGTAACCTTTCATTACCTGCGGGCCGCGCACGCACAGCTCGCCGGGGGAATTGTTGGGCAAGTCGTTGCCGTTTTCGTCCACCACCTTCACTTCGGTCGCCGGCACCGGTATGCCCACGGTGCCCAGCTGCACGGCATCGGCGGGGTTAAAGGACACAACCGGCGAAGTCTCGGTCATGCCGTAGCCTTCGGTGACCACGCAGCCGGTCATCTGTTCCCAGCGCTTGGCGGTATCGCGGGTCAGGGCCATGCCGCCGGACGCCGTGGTGTGCAGTTTGCTGAAATCCAGCTCGGCAAATTCCGGGTTGCGCATCAGGCCGTTGAACAGCGTGTTGAGGCCGGCAAAACCGGTAAAGCGTACGCCCTTCAGGGTTTTCACGAACGCCGGGATATCGCGCGGATTCGGAATCAGCAGCGAGTGGCTGCCGGTGGAGAACAGGCACATGCAGTGAATCGTAAAAGCGTAAATGTGGTACAGCGGCAGCGGTGCCACATAGAGCTCCTCGCCCTCTTTCATGGAGTCGCCGAGCGCCTCGCGCACCTGCTCCATATTCGCCACCAGATTGCAGTTGGTCAGCATGGCGCCTTTGGCTACGCCGGTGGTGCCACCGGTGTACTGCAGCACCGCCACGTCATCCGGTTTGCGCTGCACGTCTTCGTGCGGCTGCTGGGCGCCCTTGGCCATGGCGTCGCGGAAATTCACCTGATTGGCAAAGGAAAATTCCGGCACCATTTTCTTGATGTATTTGGCCACCCCGTTGATCAGCATGCGCTTCAGCGGACTGTGCAGATCGGCGATCTCGGTCACGATCACCTGCTGCACACTGGTCTCGGCCACCACCTGGGACGCGGTATCGGCAATGTTGGCCAGTACCACCATCGCCTTGGCGCCGGAGTCTTTCAGCTGGTGTTTCAATTCGCGCTGGGTGTACAGCGGGTTGGTGTTGACGACAACCAGGCCCGCACGCAGGGCGCCAAAGACGACCACGGGATACTGGAGAATGTTCGGCAGCTGTACCGCGATGCGGTCGCCGGGTTCCAGGTCGGTTTGATGCTGAAGGTAGGAGGCAAACCTGGCGCTGAGCCTGTCGATTTCGCCGATGCTGAGGGTCTGCCCGAGGCAGGTAAATGCCGGCCTGTCACCGAATTTGGCACAGGCGCCCGAAAATACGTCGAGTATGCTGCGATCGAGATCCAACTGTCTTCTCCCAGTCCTGTTGTTGTCGCCTGTCCGTTTTATATAGACCAATGCTGTGGCTCGGCCTGCGGACAAATAATTATTTTTTGTAATTCACGGCTGCGGTTGTTCGAATTGGTCTGGCCGTGTTCCGGTAAATCTGCGATTCCACGCGCCGCCGGAATTTCGGCGCGGATACCGGATCAATGCAGTTGTCGCGTCACGCGCTGCGGTCGCGGGCCGGAAACAGATCGGCCAGCGCGGCCGCCAGCTCGCGATCACCGCTGTAGTGTATATCGCCGAGCAGGAAGGCGTGGCGCGCACTTAATCGGCCTTCCAGAATAGCACTCAACGTGGCCTTTGCCAGTTCCAGCACCAGGGTCGGCTGACAAGCCTCTCCCGGATGGGATGCCGCACCCGCTTCCGCCGACGATAACAACACGTAGAAATCACTGGCATCGGGCAGCCGGAACTGTACCCGAGAGCCAGGATGCGAACAAGTAAGGCGCCGCAGGTACGCGACCACATGCTCTGACAACTGCATGGACTGCACTCCACAAAAAAACCGCCGGCATGACCGGCGGTTCTCGATGGTGATCGAACTCAGAATGCGAAGTGTTCCGCATCCAGCTCCATCAGGTTGGCAGCGCCACTCTGCATCGCGGTTGCGTGCGTCTCGGTACGCGGCAGGATGCGGTCGAAGTAGAAGCGCGCGGTGGCCAGCTTGGCACGGTAGAAATCCGCTTCGCCGTCACCGGCAGCCAGCTTGTCGTTGGCCAGTTTGGCGGCGCGCGCCCACAGGAACGCCTGCACGGCGTAACCGGAGTACATCAGGTAGTCGACCGACGCGGCACCCACCTCGTCCGGGTTTTCCATCGCCTTGACCCCGATGTTCATGGTCAGCTCGCCCCACTGCTGGTTCAGCTCCTGCAGTTTGGTGACGAACGGCGCCATGGCCTCGTTGTCGATTTCCGCCTGACAGAACTTGTGCACCAGCTTGGTGAACTTGCGCAGCTTCTCGCCCTGGCTCATCAGCACCTTGCGGCCCAACAGGTCGAGGGCCTGGATACCGGTGGTACCCTCGTAAATGGTGGCAATACGTGCGTCGCGCACATTCTGCTCCATACCCCACTCGGCGATATAGCCGTGACCACCGAAACACTGCAGCCCCAGGTTGGCGGACTCGAAACCGGCCTCGGTCAGGAACGCCTTGGCGATCGGCGTCAGGAAGGCCAGCAGGTCATCGGCGTCCTGCTTGTCTTCGTCACTGCCCTTGTGGGTGCGGTCCACCTGCTGCGCACACAGCATGGCCAGCATACGCCCGCCCTCGGCAAAGGCCTTCTGGGTCAGCAGCATACGGCGCACGTCCGGGTGCACGATAATCGGGTCGGCGGCGCCGTCCGGGTTTTTCGGGCCGCTCAGGGAGCGCATCTGCAAGCGGTCTTTGGCGTAGGCCAGCGACTTCTGGAAACCCGCCTCGGCGTGGGCCAGGCCCTGCAGGGCCGTGCCCAGGCGCGCAGTGTTCATGAAGGTGAACATGCAGTTCAGGCCCTTGTTGGGCGGGCCGATCAGGAAGCCCTTGGCGGCGTCGAAGTTCAGTACCGCGGTGGCGTTGCCGTGGATACCCATCTTGTGCTCCAGGGAGCCACAGGCCACACCGTTGCGCTCGCCGGCGGAGCCGTCGGCATTGGGCAGGAACTTGGGCACGATAAACAGGGAGATGCCCTTGGTGCCGGCGGGGGCATCGGGCAGGCGCGCCAGCACGATATGCACGATGTTCTCGGCCATGTCGTGCTCACCGGCGGAGATAAAGATCTTGGTACCGGTGATCGCGTAGGAGCCGTCGTCATTCGGCTCGGCCTTGCTGCGCAGGATACCCAGATCGGTGCCGCAGTGCGGCTCGGTCAGGCACATGGTGCCGGTCCAGGTGCCCTCGACCAGCTTGGTCAGGTAGGTTTCTTTCTGCGCATCGGTACCGTGGGCTTCGAGGGTGTTCATGGCGCCGTGGGACAGTCCCGGGTACATGCCCCAGGACCAGTTACTGGTGCCCACCATTTCGCTCATGACGGTGCCCAGTGACGGCGGCAGGCCCTGGCCACCGTGGGCCGGGTCGTGCGCCAGGGACGGCCAGCCGGCCTCGACGAACTGCTGGTAGGCCTCTTTGAAGCCTTCCGGGGTGGTGACTTCGCCGTCTTTCCAGGTACAGCCCTGCTGGTCGCCGATCTGGTTCAGCGGAGCCAGAACGTTCTCACAGAACTTGGCGCCCTCTTCGAGGATGGCATCGACCAGATCCGGTGTGGCCTCGTCATAGCCCAGGGACTCGTAGTGCTTGTCCCAGTCCAGCAGTTCGCGCATGACAAAACGCATGTCGCGCAGTGGAATCTTGATATCGGTCATCCTGCAACCCTCAATTCTCTGTCAATTCGGTAAAGTGCCGCCGACCGGATAAAACCGGCGAGTCAGCTTTGTGACTGATTTTTACGATTGGTTCATCATAGTAGCAACGCCGTCGGCCGCTCTATGGCGAAAAGCGCCCAAAGCGGTGACAGAATGGTGCGACGGGTCGAATGTGACTGACGGGACAATCTTTGCGCTCTCGCTGAATACCGGGTTGGCCACCGATCCAGCGAACCCGGCATTACCCCTGTGGCGGCCCTAGCGGCGGCAGCGCCGCATCAGCCACTCTTGCGGCTGCGGTACTCGCCGGGGGTCACGCCGGTCCATTTTTTGAAGGCGCGGAAGAAGGCACTGGACTCATCGAAACCGAGCAGTTCCGCAATTTGCCCGTTGGAGAGATCCGGGCAGCTGAGATAGTGGAAGGCGGCCTCCATGCGGCACTCGTCTTTCAGCTTCTGGTAGGAAGTCCCCTCCTGCTGCAAGCGCCGGCGCAACGTGGTGACCGACATATTGAGGCGCTCGGCCACTACCTCCGCCGCCGGCATCGATTCGCTGACGTCACGGTTGAGGATTGTCTTGACCTTGGTCTTGATACTGCTCGCGCTGCCGTCGCTGATCACCAGGTGGTAGGGCGCCGTGCGGATAAAGTCTTCCAGCGTCTGCGGATTCTGCACTACCGGGTAATCCAGGTAGCGGCTGTCGTACTCCAGGGCGTTGACGGGCTGGTCGAACAGCAGCTCCCCCGCCTCGCTCTGGGCCAGGCTGCGGAACTCCTCGGGGCAGGAGAAAGAGAAGTGCAGCTGCGCCAGCGGGATCTCGCGCCCCACCAGCCAGCAGTAGAAGCGATGCCAAACCGCCAGCGTGGTGCGGATCACGCCGGGGGTGGTGGCGGCGATCAGCTGGTCGAACTCGCCTGTGGCCAGGGAACTGATCCCGCGGATGGCCACCCGCTCGCGGCCGTTGCCGGCCGGCTCGAATACCGGTTTGACCTTGAAACCGCGACAGATTTCCATGAACTCGGCGCTGAGCGCAATCGCCTGACGCACCGTCGCGCAATTGACCACCATCAGGCACAGCAGGCGGAAGGATCCGGAGCGCACGCGGCCGCCGCTGAGCATGCCGAACCACTCGTCCTGCACCTGCCACATCACGCGCTGGTAGAGGCGGCCGTACTTGACCGCAGAAAAGGCCGCGGCGCCGTCGAGTTCGCGCTCGTCAATACCGACCGAGGCGAGCAGCTGACTGCGGTCACAGCCGTGTCGCGTCGCCTCGTCGAGCAGCCGCTCCAGATAGGCGATCGGAATACGGATGTCCTCTTCCGACACCGCCATTTATTTTTTGCGCCCGCGCAACCAGTTGAGCAGCGCCCCGAACCCCAGCGCCGCGACAATGATAACTAGCAGAAACACCAGTAACAGCACCAGGTAAGAAGCGATATCCGCAAACGGCAGATCCCAGCTCCACACCGCCGCAGCCACGAAAGCGATACAGGCGAGCACACTGGTAATAAAGGAACGTCGACTTTTCTTGGCCATGAAATTGACTGCGCCGGTTGAAAATGAACGGTTGGTCGATACCGGTCTGCGGCACTACCATTCAACAGTAGATAGACCGATGCGGCGCGGAATCGTGAGGCATTGACCGATTCCTGTCAACGCCGCGGGAGGTATGGATGAGCAGGAAACTGCTGTACCGGCGCGAGGACCGCGTAACCGTGCGGCACCTTTTTACCTTGATTGAATGCCTCGCCGGCCTGATGGTCGCGATCCTGCTCGGTATCGCGCTCTTCTCCTGACGCGCGGCGCGGCATCAATCATCGCCGGAGACCATTAACCGTCACCGGAGACGATGCCACCCTGGGTCAGGCGCGCGGGATCCAGCAGTTTCTCCAGCTCGGCGTCCTCCAGATCGGTCATCTCGCGCGCTACTTCGAGGACCGGTCGGCCGCTGCGGTAGGCCGCCTTGGCAACGTCCGCCGCCTTGGCATAGCCGATCACCGGGTTCAACGCCGTCACCAGAATCGGGTTGCGCGACAGTGCCTCGGCCACACGCTCGCGGTTGACCGAGAAACCGGCCACCGCCTTGTCTGCCAGCAGCCGTGCGGCACTGCCCAGCAGGCGGATACTCTCCAGCAGGGTGTGTGCCATCAGCGGCAGCATCACGTTGAGCTGGAAATTGCCGCTCTGCCCGGCGATAGCAATGGTTGCATCGTTGCCCATCACCCGCGCCGCCACCATCGCCACCGATTCGCCGATCACCGGGTTGACCTTGCCCGGCATGATACTGCTGCCCGGCTGCAGCGCCTGCAGCTCGATTTCGCCAAGCCCGGCCAGCGGCCCGCTGTTCATCCAACGCAGGTCGTTGGCGATTTTCATCAGCGCCACCGCCAGCACCTTCAGCTGGCCGGACACTTCCACGGCGGTATCCTGGCAGGAAATTGCCGCAAACAGATTGTCCGCGGGGCGAAACTGCTGGGTACTGTTGGCGCTCAGCTTCTGCGCAAACAGCTCGGCAAATTTCGGGTGCGCATTGAGCCCGGTACCGATGGCCGTGCCGCCCTGGGCCACTTGCGACAGGCGCGGCAGCACGCCGCGAATGCGCTCGCGGCACAGCTCGATCTGCGCCGCCCAGGCGCCGATCTCCTGGCCGAGCGTCAGCGGCAGCGCATCCATCAAGTGCGTGCGGCCGGTCTTCACCACATCGTCCACCTCGGCGGCCTTGTCGGTCAGCACCGCATGCAGGTGACGCAGCGCCGGCAGCAGGTGGTCCCTGCCGGCCAGTAGCGTCGACACATGGATTGCGGTGGGGATCACGTCGTTGCTGCTCTGGCTCATATTGACGTGATCGTTGGCACCGACCTGCAGATTGCTGTCGGAACCGCCAAGGTTCCGGTTGGCGATATGGGCCAGCACTTCGTTCACGTTCATGTTCGTGCTGGTGCCGGAGCCGGTCTGGTAGATATCCAGCGGAAACTGGCGCGCGAAGTCGTCCTCGCCGAGGCCGTCGCAGGCTGCCACGATTGCATCGGCGCGCTGGGCATCGAGCAGCCCCAGCTCGCGATTGGCCTGCGCCGCGGATTTCTTGATCAGTACGATTGCGCGGATAAACTCCGTTGGCAGCGATATGCCACTGACCGGGAAGTTGTCGCGCGCGCGCTGGGTCTGGGCGCCGTAGAGCGCCCACTCGGGGACCTGGACTTCGCCCAGGCTGTCTTTTTCGGTGCGGAATTTTTCGCCCATGGTAGCGGACCTCGACCGCCGGCGGTGCCGGACACTGAGACATTTTTCGACACGGCCTGCCCGGGCAGTGACCGCTGTCCCGCGGCAGCAACCGTCAGCACAACAACCAGGATTTATCGCCGATCGCCGCAGCCCCGACGCGTGCGCAATGGTGGATTCAGCACGTCACCGCGAAGAGGCCCTTTCAGCATAGCAGGGAGAGGAATCAGACGCTGACGCGCCCCTCCTGGGTCCACTCGCAGCGCACCTGCATGTCGCCGCTGCCGGGCTCGTGATAGAGACCCGCGGCCTCCCAGGTGAAGGAGTGGATGCCAGACAGCTCGGTCTCCAGGTGTACGGTCGCCGACACCCAGTACATGCTGCGCAGCAGTTCCTCGAATTTCTGGATCCAGTGGTTCCATTCATATTCCACCGCACGATAGGAAGCACCGAAATGGATCACATCGGTCTGGTACTGGGACAGCTTCACTTTAATCGTGGGGATGGAGAACATATCCCGGCACAGGAAAGGCCACTCGTCGGCACTGGGCAGTGCCATCACCGCGGCACGATTGATTCGCCGGCGATCGGCACCACCGGCCAGGCTATTACTGTCCTTGATACATCCGTAGACAATGGATTCCTGATCGCCCTGTACCACTTTTCTTTCCTCAGCGCGGCGTTGTCGGTCAAAAAATGCCCGACACAGTGAATGACTAACGGCCCACTTTAACGGCCGTTGGAAAAGAAAGCTATAACCGGAATCGCAATTGGGAAAGCGGTAATTTTTTGTACAGAATTGCCGGCTGCGGTACGAGAAGAGGCCCGGGCGAACACAAGGTTCGCCCCTACAGATCCAATGCAGCGATTTATTCACCCACTTTGCTACAGGCACCGCGGGGTATTGAAGGCGTGAAGAAAACCGCGGCTCCTTCCGTAGGGGCGAACCTCGTGTTCGCCCTCTCGCGGTTGGCAGCACAGGCAAAACGACTCAGATCTCGATACCGCGCTCGCGTAACATTTCGAGAAACTCTTCTTCATCCAGAACCGGGATATCCAATTCCCGCGCCTTGTTCAGCTTGGAGCCTGCACCGGGGCCGGCGACGACACTGTCGGTGTTGGCGGAAACGCTGCCGGCCACCTTGGCGCCGAGGCGCTGCAGGTAATCCTTGCCTTCGCTGCGCGACAGGGTTTCGAGCTTGCCGGTCAACACCCAGGTTTGCCCCGCCAGCGGCTGGTCACTGCCGCCCTGCTCTTCCGGCTGCCAGTGCACCCCGGCCTGGCGCAGCGCCTCTATCTCTTCCTGGGCGTGGGTCTGCTGGAAAAATTCCGCCACGAAGTGCGCCACCACCGGGCCCACGTCCTCGACTTCCTGCAGCGCGTCCTCATCCGCCTGCATCAGCGGCTCCAGATCGCCAAAATGCCGCGCCAGGTTGCGCGCGGTGGCTTCACCCACTTCGCGGATACCCAGGGCGTAAAGGAATTTCGGCAGCGTGGTGTCCTTGCTGCGCTCCAGCGCGTCGAGCAGGTTCTGCGCCGATTTCTGCCCCATGCGCTCCAATTCAACCAGCTCGTCGAGCTTCAGGTGAAAGAGGCCGGACACCGAGTGCAGCAATCCCTCGTCGACCAGCTGCTCCACCAGTTTGTCGCCGAGGCCGTCGATATCCATGGCCTTGCGCGAGGCAAAATGTTTGATCGCCTGCTTGCGCTGGGCACTGCAGATCAGACCGCCGCTGCAGCGGGCCACCGCCTCGCCGGGCGTGGATTCCACCGGTGAATCGCACACCGGGCAGTGATCCGGGAAAACGATGGCGCGGGCGTCTTCGGGCCGCTTGCTTGCCACCACCGACACCACCTGCGGGATGACATCGCCGGCGCGGCGGATCACTACTGTATCGCCGATTTTGACGCCCAGGCGCTCGATCTCGTCGCGGTTGTGCAGGGTCGCGTTGGAAACGGTCACGCCGCCCACGAATACCGGCTCCAGCCGCGCCACCGGCGTCACCGCACCGGTGCGACCCACCTGGAATTCCACGTCCTTGAGGACCGTCATTTCTTCCTGTGCCGGGAATTTATACGCCATGGCCCAGCGCGGCGCGCGCGCGACAAAGCCGAGGCGGCGCTGCAGTGCGGTGTCATTGACCTTGAACACGATACCGTCGATGTCGTAGGCCAGTTCACCGCGCTTGTCACCGAGCTTGTGGTGATAGGCGATACACGCATCGATGTCGCTGGCCGCAGCCATCTCGCTGTTGATGCGAAAGCCCCAGCGGTTCAGCTGCTGCAGAATTTCCGTGTGCCTGTCCGGCAGGGTCGCCCCCGCCACCTGGCCCACGCCGTATACACACAGCTCCAGCGGGCGCTGTGCGGTAATGCGCGAATCCAGCTGGCGCAGACTGCCGGCGGCGGCATTGCGCGGATTGACGAAGGTTTTCTCGCCCGCTTCTGCCGCCTTGCGGTTCAGTTCGGCAAAGCCGGCCTTGGGCATATAGATCTCGCCGCGCACTTCCAGTACCTCGGGCACACCGTTGTCCAGCAGGCGCAGCGGTACCGAACCGATGGTGCGCACATTCTGGGTGATGTCTTCGCCGGTAGTGCCGTCGCCGCGGGTGGCGGCGCGCTCCAGCAGGCCATTGCGGTAAAGAATACTGATGGCGATACCATCGAGCTTGGGCTCACAGGCGTACTCCACCGGCTCGGAGGTATTGAGGCGGTCGCGCACGCGGCGGTCGAATTCCTGCAACTCCTCGTCGTTGAAGGCGTTGTCCAGTGACAGCATCGGCACTTCGTGATGCACTTCGGCAAACGCCTTCAGCGGCTCGGCGCCGACACGCTGGGTGGGCGAATCCGGGCTAATCAGCTGCGGGTGTTCTTTTTCCAGCTCCTGCAGCTCGCGCAGGCGGCGGTCGTATTCCGCATCCGGCAGCTCCGGGTTGTCGAGTACGTAGTACTGGTAGTTGGCACGCTGCAGGATCTGGTGCAACTCTTCGACGCGCTGGCGTTGTTCGCTGGGAATTTTGTCTGTCATTTTTTATTCGCAAAAATGGGGAATTCTTGCCATTGGGAGGGAGAGCTTGGCCGGTAGGAGCGGGTCTGCGACCCGCGCGCGGGCGAACACAAGGTTCGCCCGTACAGGTCAGGCCTGGGCGCGGGCCAGGGCGCGGCGGCGCTGGTACTCCATCACCCGCTGGCGGTAGTGCTCGGCGGTCTGCGCGGTGAAGACGCTGCGGTTTTCGTCTTTCAGTTCACCGCCCAACTGCTCGGCAATCTGGCGCGAGGTGGCCAGTAGCTGTTCCAGCGCGGCAAGCGCCGAGCCCTCGATCGGCAGGGCGAGGAACAGGCTCAGGCCGGGGCTGGTGAACTCTTCCATTTGCGCCAGATCGAAGACGCCGGGCACGACCATATTGGCCAGGCTGAATACCACCGGGCCATCGTCGCTACCGCCCTGGTGGTAATGGAAAATATTCATTTCGCCGAAGCGCAGGCGCGCGGCCATCATCGCGCGCAGGATATCGTTGCCCTCGAAGAAGTCGCCTTCCGGCGCCATCACATTGATGATCAGGACTTCTTCGACCGGGGATTTCTCCCGCGGCTTGCTGGCTTGTTTGTTCACCGCTGCACCCTTTTTCTCCCGGCCGCGTGTGTCTGCACGCGCGCCGTTATCGTCGTGCGCGCGGTCCTGCGCCCGTTCGGGCGCCCGCGGCGCAATGTCGCTTTCCGGTACCGGCGCTGCGGGTTCTTCTTGCACCAACCCGCTTTCGCCGGCACTCAGGGCTTCGAGGCTTTCCGACTCGTTGAGTTCCGGTTCGCGGCGATCTTCTTCCGCCACCACCGAATCCATCAGGGTCGGCACCTGGTCGTCTAGATTGAGCGATGTCTGTTCCGGCTCGTCACGCTGCGGCTGGCTGCCGGCGAGCGGTTTGCGCGATGACATAAAGCTCTCCTGTACCTGACGGTTTACCTGCAGGGCCTCTTCGAGCGCGCGGCGCTGCACCACGCGCACACTCCCGGGCAGCTCTTCGGCAATCTGGCGGCGCTTGGCCTCCTCTTCCGGGTCGAGGTATTCCTCTACGTCGGCGACCGGGTGATCCGGCTCACAGACTTTATCGGGAGCCGTTTCCACTTTGGACGTTGCCCCCTGCACATTGCGCACGGGCGACATCAACTCGTCGTTATCGTCGTAGGTGCCCCTGTGCATCTCGCGCGACAGATGGCGCGAGACTTTCATCGATGCGCGCTGGCGCAGTACGGCGCGGCGCACGCCGTCCAGCACCGCCAGCAGCAGAATCAATGCGAGAATTGTGACCAGCCAATTTCCCATAGCGTTTCTCTCAGCGTCTCTCCCTTACGCCGCTTACGCGGATGCCAGCTCTGCGGCCTCTTCCACATTGACCGATACCAGGCGTGAGACGCCCGGCTCGTGCATGGTAACCCCCAACAACTGGTCGGCCATCTCCATGGCAATCTTGTTGTGAGTAATATAGATGAACTGCACGTGCGCGGACATCTCCTGCACCATACGCGCGTAGCGACCGACGTTGGCATCGTCCAGCGGTGCGTCCACCTCGTCCAGCATACAGAAAGGCGCCGGATTGAGGCGGAAAATCGAGAATACCAGCGCGATCGCGGTGAGCGCCTTCTCCCCGCCCGACAGCAGGTGGATGGTGCTGTTGCGCTTGCCCGGCGGGCGCGCCATGATCGCGATGCCGGTATCCAGCAGATCCTCGCCGGTCAGTTCCAGATAGGCGTGACCGCCGCCGAACACTTTCGGGAACAGCTCCTGCAGGCCGCTGTTGACCTGATCGAAGGTTTCCTTGAAGCGGGTGCGGGTCTCGCGGTCGATTTTCTTGATGGCATTTTCCAGGGTTTCCAGCGCGTCCATCAGGTCGCCGTACTGGCGGTCCAGGTACTCCTTGCGCTCGGACTCCTGCTTGTACTCGTCGATGGCGGCCAGGTTGATGGCACCGAGGCGCGAGATGCGCGCGGCCACCAGTTCCAGTTCCTGCTGCACATGCTCGATGGTCAGATCGCCGGGCAGCTCTTCGAGTACCTGTTCGACCTCGTGATCGGATTCCTTCAGTTGCTCCACCAAGCCGTTGCGCTGCACCTCCAGCGTCTGCGCGCCGAGGCGCTCCTGCTCCAGTTGCGCGCGCACGCCCTGCAGCGCCGACTCGACCTTGTGGCGCTCCTGCTCCTGTTCGCGCAGGCCGCTCTCCACTTCCTCGAGCTTCTTGCGCGCCGCGGAAAGTTCGGTCTCCACGTCCAGGCGCTCGGCCAGCTTCTCTTCCAGTTCGGCCTGGAAATCCTGCGACGGATCCTGGGTCTCTTCCATCTGTTCCTGCAGCAGCTCGCGGCGGCTGCGCAGGCGCTCCAGCTGCTCGCGCATCACCTGCAGGGTGCGCTCCAGCGACATCATCTGGGTGCGCACTGACTGCTCGCGCATGGCCAGTTCGTGGGCGCGGTCCTTGTCTTCGCGGGCGCGGCTGCGCGCTGCATCCAGCGCCTCGCGCAATTCGTCGCGGCGGGCCAGCAACGTTTCGCGGCGGTCGGTATCGTCGCTCATCGCCCCGACCGCTTCCTCCAGCAGCATGCGCGCCTCGGACAGGGATTCCCCCTCCAGCTCCAGCTGCTCGCGCACTTCGACAATTTCCTGCTCGACACGGCTGCGGCGCTCGTTCATCTGCTCGGCGCGGGCGCGGCGCGCGGACAGCTGGCTGCGCAGCTCTGATTCGCGCCGGCCCAGCTGCTCGGCCTCGTTGCGGGCCTCTTCGATGGTGCGCTCCAGATCGCCGATCTCCAGGCGCAGCGACTCGCGCTGTTCGCTGAGGCTCTCGATCTGCTCTTCGGTGGCGGCCAGAGATTGCTCCAGCTCTTCCAGTTCCTGCTTGCGCGCCAGCACGCCCGATTCGGCGTCGGAGGCGCGACTGACACGCAGCCAGTTCGGACCGAGCCACAGGCCATCGCGGGTGACAATGGATTCGTGCGCTTGCAGCTGTGCCCGCTGCGCCAGCGCAGCAGTCAGGTCCTCGGCGGTGTAGATGCCGGCGAGGATACCGGCCAGCGCATCTGAACCCTCGACCTGATCCGCCAGCGCCGGCAGGCTGCCAGTGGCGGCAGCACTGACGCTGCCGCCATCGATAAATACCGCCTGGCCGCTCTCCAGCGCCCCCAGGCTCTCGCTGAGACTCTCCAGCCGGTCGACGCAGACCGCCTGCAGCTGGGCGCCGAGCACAGTCTCTACCGCAGTTTCCCAGCCGGCCTTGGCGGACACCTGGTCCGCCAGGCGCGGCTTGTCGGCCAGCGCCTGCTGTTGCAGCCAGTTTTCGACCGCCTTACCCTGCCCCAGCGCCGCCTGCTGCAGCGCCTCGAGGGAGGCCTGGCGGCCGCGGCTGGTCTGCAGCTGCAGGCGCAGCTGGTCCAGCTCGGCGGCAGTCTCGCGCTCGCGATCGCGCAGCGCGGCCAGTTGTTCGTTCTTCTCCGCCGCCGTCTCGCGGCGCTCGCCGGCCTGCAGCTCCAGCTCGGCCAGCTGCTCGTTCAGCTGTTCGGTCTCGCCGTCGTCGCCGCCTTCAGCCAGGCCGCTCTGTTCGGCCTGCAGCTTGTTGATGCGCTCCTGCAGGCGCTGGCGCGAGGTTTCCAGGTGCTGGATGCGCGACTGCTGCACCTCGGCCTTCTGGCGCGAGCCGGAGGCGCCCTGGTTGAACTGGTCCCATTCGTTTTGCCAGTCGCCCATCGCCTCTTCGGCAGTCTGCAGTGCGGTGGCGGATTCTTCCTCGGCGGCCTGGACCATTTCCAGGTCCGGCAGGATCACGGTCAGCTCTTCCTCGAACTGGGCGGCCTTTTCCTGATCCGTCTCCAGCCCGGCTTCCGCCTCGCCGAACTCCTGCTGGGTCTGCTGCAGGTCGGACTGCAGGCGGGTGTTGCGCTCGCGCGCGTGGGCAATGCTCTGTTCGAGGCGCGCGATATCCGCGCCCACGGCATAGAAGCGGCCCTGCACCTCATTGAAGCCGTCAGACAGCTCGTGGTAACCCACGCGCTTCTGCTCGATATCGGTGTCGCAGCTCACCTGGCGGGTCACCAGCTCTTCCACGGTGAGTTCCAGCTCGGAGATCTGCTGCTGCTTGGCCTTGGCCTGGTCGTTCAGGTCGCGGTATTTCAGCGCCTGCAAGTGCGCCTTGTGGCTGCGCTCCTCTTCCTTGAAGCGGCTGTACTTCTCCGCCGCGGCGGCCTGGCGTTCGAGGCGCGACAGCTGGCGTTCGAGTTCATCGCGGATATCGGTGAGGCGCTCCAGGTTCTCCTTGGTGCGACGCATACGGTTTTCGGTGTCGCGGCGGCGCTCCTTGTACTTGGAGATGCCAGCGGCTTCCTCGATAAAAACGCGCAGCTCTTCGGGCTTGGCCTCGATCAGCTTGGAGATCATGCCCTGCTCGATGATGGCGTAACTGCGCGGGCCCAGGCCGGTGCCCAGGAACAGGTCGGTCACGTCGCGGCGGCGGCACTTGTCGCCGTTCAGGTAGTAGTTGTTCTGACCGTCGCGGGTTACCTTGCGCTTGACCGAGACCTCGGCGAAGCCGGCGTAGGGACCGGTGAGCTTGCCGTCGGAGTTGTCGAACACCAGTTCGATGGAGGCCTGGCCCACCGGCTTGCGGCCACTGGAGCCGTTGAAGATGACATCGGTCATGGAGTCGCCGCGCAGGTTCTTCGCGGACGATTCGCCCATCACCCAGCGCACCGCATCAATGGTGTTGGATTTGCCACAGCCGTTGGGGCCTACCACGGCACTGAGGTTGGACGGGAAGTAGACGGTGGTCGGGTCAACGAAGGATTTGAAACCCGCAAGCTTGATGCACTTCAGACGCATGTATTTTTTAAACTCGGTATTTGTTTTGTGCCGGCCGGCTCACCAAACCGTCCATTGTACATGGCGCCGACGGCGCTTTCAGCGCAAATTTTTGCCGGGGGAATGACCGGCCGGCCCCGCTGGCGAACAGCAAACGCGCCGCTTCGCCCGCAGGGCAGAATCCTACAGCTGGCGATCGATAACGATTGTCTGCGGCTCACCCCAGCTGGCCTTCGGCAGCGACTCGATACTGCCCTGCCAGTCACCCGGAGCGGGGCGCGCATCGCCATGCACCGCCAGCCGCGCCACCAGCTCCACGGCGTCGGCGCCGGCGATGGAGCGGCTCGGCATCATCGCGCGTGACTTGTCGAGCACCACGTCCGCCGGCAGCTGCTGCGCGCGCAGGCGCACAATGGCCAGCGGCATGGGGCTGTCGGCACCGCGGGCGTAAACGAACACCGGGGTATCCGGCTTGGCCTCGATACCCTCGCCGAGACTGACATGGAGGCGAATGGACGGGCCATTGGCCGCCGCCGGCGCCGCGCTGCTCGCTACCGTCTCCGCCGCGGGCTGACCACTGTCCGCCAGCGCCTTTTCCGCGCGCTGCACACCGGCGGCCAGCGCCTGGGCGGCGGCGGAGTCGGGGCTCAGCTGCACCAGCGCACGCTTCCAGTGATCCCGCGCGGCGCGGTAGTCCTTGCGATCGAAGGCGGCGATGCCCGCCAGCCCGAGGGCAGTGCCGTTATTCGGCTGTATTTCCAGCACTTCGTCGGTCAGCTGCCGCACTTCGTTGGTGATTCTGGAACCGGCGGCGAAAAACAGCGCCTGGGCCAGCTCCGCCTTGACTCCGGCGGCCTCCGGCGAGCGCTGCACCACATAGCGGTAGGATTCCACCGCGCCGCTCAGGTCGCCAGCAACCAATAAGCGCTGGGCGAGTACGTAGCGGCTGGTGAGATCGTCTGGATGGCTCTCGACCCGCGCCTTCAGCTGGCGGGTCAGGCGCGCCTCGTCGGCAGCGGTGGTCTTGCCCTGGTGACTGGCCTGCACTTCGCGGTACAGGCGCAGATCATCGATATGGTCGGAGCTGAAATAGATCCCCAGCGCTGCCAGCGGCAACAGTGCCGCCAGCGCGAACAACAGGCCACGACCGCCGCGGGCAGGGCCGCCGCTTTGCAGCGACGCCTCGGCCGCCAGCAGATTGCGCCCCATTTCCGCTTCCAGCTCGGTGAACTGGCGCTGGTCCAGCGCACCGCTGTCCCGCGCCGACTGCAGCTCTGCGCGCTGCTCCCGGTAAAGGGTCGCGAGCGCCGCACGCTTGCTCTCCGCTGCGCTGCGCTGCGCTCCAGCACCACGCAGCGCGGGCCACAGCAAAACGCACGCGAGTGGCAACACAAACAGGGCCAGGCCCAGCCACAGCTCAGTCATGGTCTTTGCTCCCGCTCTTGCCCGTCATGTCGCCATCCTCGCCCAGCAGTGCCTGCAGGCGCCGGCGCTCCTCTGCCGTCAGTTCGGTTCCGGCGTCGTCCTGGCGCACTCCGCGCCCGCTGCGCGAACGCATCACGATAGTGACCAACGCCAGCAGCCCGATGGCCGCAAACACGCCCGGGGCCAACCACAGCGCCAGGGTGTTCCGCTGCAACGGGGGACGATAGAGCACAAAATCGCCGTAACGCGCCACCATGTAGTCTTTGATTTCGGCATCGCTGGAACCCTGCTCCAGCAGCCGGCGGATCTCGCGGCGCAAATCTCCCGCCACCGGCGAATCGGAACCGGCCAGATTCTCGTTCTGGCATTTGGGGCAGCGCATCTCCTCGATCAGCACGTGGTAACGTGCCTCCAGATCGGGGCTGGACAGCTGCTCCACTTCCACCGCCGCCTCGGCCTCGATAAACGGCACCAGCCAGAAGCACAACATACACAGAAGCGCCGCCACCAGCGCCGGCCACCGCGACCTCTTGTCAGGGTTTTTCACGATTGTTCGTCCGCCGGAAATTTGCGCGATTATAACAGTGCCAACCACTCGGCTAACACCTTGTTTTGCGCCCCCACAGGCCCGTCATCTGCGGATAACCCATTGAAAGACAAAAAAATTTTCGCACAGGGCGTTGACGGGGCAAAAAATATCATTAAGATACGCAGCTCCTGACGCGGGGTGGTTAGCTCAGTTGGTAGAGCGGCGCCCTTACAAGGCGTAGGTCACAGGTTCGACCCCTGTACCACCCACCACTTCCCTTTCATCTGCCTGGCAGAATCTCAAAGGGAGATCAGGAATGCGGACCGGTAGTTCAGTTGGTTAGAATGCCGGCCTGTCACGCCGGAGGTCGCGGGTTCGAGTCCCGTCCGGTCCGCCATATACAAAAAAGGCCCACACGAAAGTGTGGGCCTTTTTTGTATATGGTTGATCGGCGTGCAAGAACCCCCGTTCGACAAAATTGCCGGGAGCAATTTTGGACGCCGAAGGCGCCCGCAGGGCGAGGGCCATGGACAAATCCGCCGGGAGTGGATTTGGGCAGCTTCAGCTGGCCGAAGGCCGAGCCGCAGGGATGCGGCGAGTCACCGCGCTCATCAGTCCCGTACGGGACAGGTAAAAAGCAAAGCTCGCGCCAGCGGGCTTTTTCACTTAAACGAACTCTCCGAAACCGTTAAGCAAGCTCTGCCAACCTAACTCGGCAACAGCTCAAGAAAAGGCAAAACCTCACCCCTCCCCAAAAACCTGCCCAATCAGCACACTACCCCGCGCCACCGGATCCTTGCGAATCAGCGCCTCTTCCCTGCCAATCCGTCCGAACAGCGCAGACATGCTGCTATCGACCACATACCCTTCCAGATCCATGCTCGGCTTGTTCGCAATCGGCAACTTGTTGTAAGCCGCCAGCATGCTCTTGTACTGATCGTAGAACCCGGTTTTGCGCAGGTTCGCCTCAACGATCGGCTGGTAGCGGGCGTGCAGCGCACTTTCGGTCTGGCCGCGGAAGTAATCGGTCGCGGCGGTATCACTGCCGCGGACAATCCCCAGCGCATCGTTGACACTCATCCCGGTGATCGCCTGCTTGAATACCGGCGCCGATTCGGCCGCCGCCTGCTCTGCACCGCGATTCATCGCCAGCTCCAGCTGGTCCACATAGCTGCCGAGCCCATACTGGCGCAGAGTCCTGGCCAGCGGCTGCACCGACGCGGGCAGCTGCAGATGGAAGGCCCCGGACTGCGACAGCGCCGCGCTGGCGCGGTCGGTGCTGGTGTAGAGCACATCCTTGATACCCCGCGCCAGGCGCGAGTCCGTATCGTAACCGGCGTTCTTCGCGATCTGGTTGCCCACATCCACCCAGGGGCTCACCGCTTCCATATTCTGACAGCCGCCCAACACCAGCGCCCCGGCCAGTAACCAGTACTTGTTCATCGATGCTCTCCCGATTGATACAGGCCCCCATACTACCGCAGCTATGCCCAAACGGCAGTGACCCGCTTCCCGCTTGGCGGCCGCCACAGGAAGAGAATGACAATTGCAGAAAAATAATCCCATTCAGGCGTTGACGGGAAAAAATTATCCATTAAGATACGCAGCCCTCGACGGGTGGTTAGCTCAGTTGGTAGAGCGGCGCCCTTACAAGGCGTAGGTCACAGGTTCGACCCCTGTACCACCCACCACTTCCCTCCCTGCCCGGCAGGATAAATTGGGAAAGTGCGAGAACTGCGGACCGGTAGTTCAGTTGGTTAGAATGCCGGCCTGTCACGCCGGAGGTCGCGGGTTCGAGTCCCGTCCGGTCCGCCACATACAAAAAAGCCCTGCTCGCAAGAGCGGGGCTTTTTTGTATGTGGTTGATCGGCGTACGACAAAACTGTTTAGGCTAGTTTTGAATGCCGGCGTGCAGCAACAACGCCGTAGAGTGAGAACTTAGACGGCCCGGATCAGCCCCGCCTTTCGCAAGGGTTAGCGATCACTCCCCACCCTCTCCCCTAATCCGCGACAGCCACTCCGAGCATTAACTTACGCGCTTGGAATCCACTCACTTTTCCAACCAGACCTTCTTCTCTTGATCAAATTTGTGAAACCCGGAATCGATGAAACCTTTATGCGGAGAACAGAAAGTCCGATACTGCTCACAATCCTCCCTCATTCGATTTATGTATCGCCATCGCCCCTCGTTCGAGCGAATACCCGACCTGAAATCCAGGGCCCCCATGCCCACATACTCCAAAACATCCGCTACACGCTGATCATCACCACCATAAACCGCCGAGAGTAAATAGACATAATCTTCGAGATCCCATGAGCCACCATTCTTACGGGAATATTTCAAGTGGTAATCAACTAGTTTTTTCAACTTACCCCTGCGGCCCACAAAGCCATTGAGATCGGCAAAAGTACGGGCTGAAAGGTGGTGTTGCCCTGTGGTGAGACGAAAATTCAAAAGCTGAAAGTATCGATTTTCATCGAAGCCCCCCAAGGCACTCAGAACCTTAATTATGTAGCCATCCTCATGAACCTCGTGATCCATATCACACAGGTTTAAATATCGGTAAAATGCATCGAATACAGAAATATTATCCCGCTCAAAAAACTTGTCACATGAATACAAATAATCCAACACACTAAAGACAGCATGCGCACCGACAAAATGCCGCTCATCATTATAAAAACTTTCGCGCCCTCCCCCAGACAACAAACGATCGAGCCGCTCCACATATGCCACAACTAGCTCGGGAGCACGCTCGCTAGACTCAGCTAGATGCTGCCACAATAGCTTTTCTGAAATCTTAAGTCCGTCCGGCAAAACCAAAAATATGGGATAAATCGCATCTTGCTCAAGAGAAGCTTTACCCCAAAATTTATGGACATTCTCAATTAAATATTCAACAACCCCTTCAATTACTGACCTACTAAAACTTTCCGCCATTATTTCCATGGCACACCAGCGAAAACCATGCCTATCTTTCCCCAGAGAGAGGATTTTATGAGTGATCATAAAGGCGTCATCCATGAATATCACATTTTGACAACTTGCTCTACTTATCAGACTAGGGAGTATTAGTCCAGGACATACAGAATTTCAGTAATAAGATGACACTCCCAAAGCTTTTCAAGTTACCGTTAAACCCCAGCGTTCTACCGCCTAAGAGTCATTATTACGAGACTAGCCCCGGCCCCCAAAACAATCAAAACCCCAGGCAACCCCGCCAGATTTGCCAACATCTTAATCCCATCACTCCCCAGATAAGTCGCACTGCACCACCCCACCACACCAATCAACCCGGCCCACAGAAACTTCACACCAAACGGCGAACTCAAATGCGTGGCATCCACCGACCGCATACAGAGACCGCCAATCGCATCGGTATTGGAGTCCGTGGCTGTAATGAAGGAAATAAAGCAGGCAAAAATAAAAAACAGGCTTAAAAGGTAAGCACCGGGAAAGTAGCCGAACAGCTGATACGCCATCGCTGACAGTCCCTGTTCGCGGTAAACCGCAAACATACCGCCACCAGTCTGCGCATCAAAATACAGCGCGGACAAGCCGAACGCGCAAAACCACAGGATACTGAACAACGACGGCAGCAGCAGGTTCACCCGGATAAACTGCCGCACGGTATAACCCCGGGCGATCTTGCCCAGAAACAGGCACGACAACGGCGCCCAGGCAAACCAGCTGGCGTAGAAGGCCGTGGTCCACCAGCCGGACCAGCGACTGCCGGCGGGCTCATCCAGCAATAACTGGCGGGGAAAGAAGTCCACGACATAATCCAGCAGCGCTTCGCCACCTACCCGACCAATAAACCCGCTCGGCCCCACCACCAGCAGATACAGCATCAGCAACACAAAAAGCACCGTATTGATCCGTGCCAGCACCTGAATACCCTGCCGCAGACCACTGGAGGCCGATAGCAGCGCGACCCCGACAATAAAAGCGGCGGTCGCCGCATAGACACCCGGCGATGCCGGAATGGCAAACAGTGCCCGCAACCCATCGCCGATCAGCAATAGCCCGGCACTGAGCACCGCCGACATGCCAACCACCACCGCAAACAGCACCAGCGCATCAATCGCTTCCGCCACCGGCCGACGCAGGTGTCGCCCCAGTAGCGGGCGAAATAGCGTTCCGACCGAAAAGCCGTGACCACAGTTGTAGAACCCCAACGCAAATGTCAGCGCGGCCACCGTGTAGATGGCATAGGGGGCAAGCGTCCAGTGTACAAATACCGTTGCCATCGCAAAGCGCATGGCACCATCACTACCCGCGGCGACGCCGGCAAAGTCCGGTGGCTGGCGAAAATGTACTACCGGCTCCGCCACCGCCCAGAACAGAATGCCCATGGCAATGACAGTGGTCAGGGAGACCGCAAACCAGCGAAATGGCGAATAGATCGGCTCGGCATCGGCTCCGCCGATCCGCACGCGCCCCAGCGGCGAGAAATAGACCAGCAGGCACAACCCCAGTAAGGCGACCGCGGCATACAGGAACAGCCACGAGAAATTGTCGATAATGGCGGCATTGATCGCGGTAGTGATCGCCACAAACTGCTGCTGATCTGCCGCGGTCACCGCCAACACCAACAGGATACCCACCAGCGCAGGCCAGAAGGTGATATGTTTCAGCTGCCCCCAGAAGGAGAGATGTGTTTCAGACCGATCCTCGATGGTACTCTCCCGGAAAACTCTTTGAGCATACTAAACGGCGCAATGAGACAGCCTGCCGCCGATCACCTTGACCTTAAGTGAAAGACAATATCAGCCCCGCAGTGCCGAGAAACCAACCGATAGCAAGATATCCACGGCCATTGCCACCACGAACACCAGTAGACCGTAGCCGCAGGCATTCTTCCAGCCGAACTGGTACTGCAAACGCAGCATCAGCGTGGGCACCAGGAAATAGAGAGACACAAATGGCAACAAAAACGCTTGAGGCAGGCCAATAAAGCCCCAGCCGAGGGTGATCAGGAACAGCAGTAGTGCCGGAACCAGCACAAAGGTGATTGACGTGAAACCGTCGAGACCGCGGTCTTTGCCGCGTTCGAGGAAATTGAACAGGCCGTAGATTATTCCTCCGGCGATGAGCGCTTGTACCATTGAACCCTCTTCTAATTATTGTTTACGCTCGAATCCGATCGAAAATCAAACAGCATTTTAGAATTTAATTGTCGACCTATATCACGCGGTTTCGGATAATAAGTGCAATTGGTAAGAGAGAGGCCAGCTGGTAGAGTCGGCGCTTCTCCCCGCCAAGAGAAAAGCACTGATGAGCTACAACCAGCTGACCGAGAACGAACGATACCAGATTTATAGTCTGAAGAAAGCCGGGCACTCGCAAATAGAGATTGCCGAACTTCTGGAAAGGCATCCCTCTACGATCTGTCGAGAGCTGCGTCGCAACAAAGGGCTACGAGGGTACCGGCCCGGGCAAGCTCAAAAGCTGTCGAATGTTAGACGGTATGGGGCCCACAAGGCTCGGAAGGTGACGGACGAGGTACGTGATCAGATTGAAACGCTGCTCCGGCAGGAGTTAAGCCCGCAGCAGGTAGCAGATTATCTGAAACGGTGTACGGGTATTTCCTTACATCATGAGACAATTTATCAGCTGATCTATGCCGACAAGGCTCATGGCGGCGATTTGTATACGCATCTGCGAGTAGCGTCAAAGCCCTACCGCAAGCGTTACGGCAGCAACGATCAACGCGGCAAGATCAAGAACAGAGTGAGTATTGATGAACGCCCTGAGGTTGTTGACCTGGGTAACCGAATTGGCGACTGGGAAGGCGATACAGTCATCGGCAAAGGCCGCAAAGGTGCGCTATTGACCCTGGTAGAGCGCAAATCGCTGTATACGGTCATTGTGTTGCTGACGGGCAAGAGAGCCGACTTGCTCGCCGCTGCAGCGGTTGCGCATATGGTACACCTTAAGGAGAAAGTCAAAACAATCACGTTCGACAATGGCCTTGAGTTTGCCGGTCATGAAGAGATCGCGAAAGGACTGGAGGCGGATATTTACTTTGCCCATCCCTATGCATCATGGGAGCGTGGAATCAATGAAAATACCAATGGTCTTATTCGGCAATATTTCCCGAAGGGAACGGACTTCAGTACGGTATCGGATGAGCAGGTTCAGTTTGTCATGGACCGCCTGAACAGCAGACCAAGAGCGACCAGGGGTGGACGATCGCCAAATGAGCTATTTATGGGGCGGCGGGACGATTTGCTCGCTGCATGAAGAAATTGCAGTTATTACTTGAAACCGCGTCAAATAAATCGGAACAAGAAAAGTATTATCAAGATCAGCAAACGATCTTCTGGAGCAGCAGGTGAAATACATCAATCTATAAAGCCAAGCGCTGACACAGAATTTCGAATAAACTCTCCTCCGGTACAGAGTGCGGTGCATGAGCAGTTACACAATTTAATTTACAACCCTCTAGCCTACTGTGATGCCAGGTATGGCCTATCTCTGCACCCAACCTATTACCTACGGCCCATTGAGTATCACTATGATGATCTTTCACCTCTGCCCGAAACTACAGAGGGGATTACTCTCCGCCCGTCAAATAAAGATCTATCCTGCTGAAACTCCTGGGCCAAACGGGCAGCCTCACTTTGATCCCCAGAAACCCTTAAAACCTCTTCTTTCGTTAGTAGTACACACACATCTATTTCAACCGGCCCGCCGGCGAAGAATGTCAAGTACCAATCTTCGCCATCTTGAACCAACAAATATGAATATGTCTCGCTAACAACCACTTTGATTTAACTTAAACGCTATGTTCTGACATTTCTTCAATAGGGATGCAAGCTCAGGATCACTTTCCTCAAATTCATGCACTGCGTAGTGCCCAACAATAACCTTATCAAGCATCCCATTATCATCTCCACCTTCCAACACCAACAATAAGTAACTTAGCTGACGAAGGACACTTTTGTATATCCCGAAATCGGGAATATCTCTCAGCCGGCTCTCCGTCAAAGTTATCGCATCGTTCACAATTTTAATATTATCCAACTTTAATCCCCAAGCTTCGCAAACGAACTTTTATTAGAAGTAAACATTTGGGTGGCACCACCTTTTGCAGGATATACTTCACCTTTAACAGACCAAAAATCATCAACGGCTTTTGCTGTACTTTTTAGCGCTGGAGTATCTTCAGTAACAACATATAAACTTTTTATTTTTGGCTCCACCCTTTTCATTGCTCGATTTGTACCCATCGGGCTAATCCCAAGCTCTGAAGGCTGGACATTCGGATCAATTGAATAATAGTTTCCTTGAGGAGCTCCTGGAGACTGGTATTGATATACAATAGTACCTTCCTCGATCTTGGTCACCTCCACCGGTTTACTGAAATCAATGCCTGTCAAGTGGGATGGTATATCATCTTCAGGAAAGCCTTGAGCCTTATAAAAATTGAATGCTGTCTGCTGTCGTTGCTTGGCAACTGAAGTTACTGCATCAGACTGCCGAGACCCAGCCTCCTTTTCTGCTGTTAGCCCATATGGGTCAACCCATTCAACCGGATTTTCCACATAAAAGTAATTATTTATTCCCCCCGCAAGCCCTACAGGGTCTTGCGAAATAAACCCCCCAATTACCGGATCATAATACCGGAAAAAATTGTAATGCAGCCCGGTCTCCCCATCAAAATACTGCCCCTGAAAGCGGATCGGCTGCTCAATCTCCTCGCAGTGCGCAAGCGCCACATTGCCATAGGTCCTGTAGCTGACACTCCAGACCAGATCCCCCGCACCGTTCGTCAACGCATCCGGCGTCCCCAGATGATCCAGGTGGTAGTAATAAACCTCGCCACCCTCACTCAGCGCCAGCGGCTTGAAAGTGCCGGGCTCGAAGTAGTAGGTGCGCGCTTTCAGGTCCTGGCCGGTGTCGGCGTCGCGGGTGTGTTCCCGCAGCAGGACGTCGCCATCCCAGAGGAAGTCCACTCGCCTGTCGTCGTCCAGCTTGGCGATGCGGCGTCCCAGCGGGTCATAGTGGTAAGCGGTTTCACGCTGCAGCTGGGCTTCACCGCCCTCTTCCACTCTTAACTGTTCGACGCGCACCAGCTGCTGGCGGCTGTTGTAGTGGTAGTGGGTCTGGAGTTTCTGGTTTTTACCGCGCAGGGTGGCGATGCGGTTGCCGTGGATATCGTAGCGGTAGTGGGTATCGCCGCGGAACGCCAGGCGGTTACCGGCTATCTTTGTCGCGTCGGCCTGCTGCTGAGCCTCTTCCGCACTGCCGGCGGCGGCGAGGATATTGTGGGCCGGGTCGTGCACAAAATGCTCGGGATCGGGGCCGTCCACTTTGGTCAGCCGGTCGAGGGCGTCGTAGTGGTATTTGCGCGTGCCACGCAGGCTGTCGTCGATCTGTGCCAGCTGGCCGACGCGGGTGTAGTGGTAACCGCGCTCGTGCAATGGCTTTTGAACGGGATCGGCGACCGGGCCGGCGGATTTGCCCAGGCGCATCTTGTGCAGGCGGCCCTGGGGGTCGTAGTCGCGTTCGCCGACCAGGCCGTTGCCGTGCTGGCGGCGGATCTCGCGGCCGAGATCATCGCGGCCGATCATCGCCAGCAACTGGTCACTCGGCGCATCGACCGGGCGGCGGTGCAGGCTTTCGAACTGCCCGGCGGGGTTGTAGGCGAAGCTCAGCACTTCGCCATCCGGCAGCGTGCTGGCGGTGCGATTGCCGGCAGCGTCATAGCGGTGCTGGATTTTCGCCTGCCCCTGCCAGTCGGCGGTAACGCGACCGCAGGCGTCGTATTCCCAGCGCAGTTTGCGCTGCGCGTTCTCCGCTTCCACCAGCTGGCCGCTGCGGTTGTAGCGAAACTGGGTGGCGCCGTCCGGGGTGACTTCTTCCAGCAGCCGTCCGAACCCGTCGCGCTCGAAAGCAGTGTCGATGCCCTTGCCGCTGTCCGGATCGGTAACTGCACGGCTGCTGATCAGGTGACCGGCGTGATTGTAGGCGTAGCGGGTAATACGGCCGTCGAAGCCGATCTCCTCGATCAGGCGTTCTGCGCGGTCGTATTTGAGCGTGTAGCGCTCGCCCTTCTCATTGGTGAGGCCAACCAGGTTGCGCTCGCCATCGTAGTGGTATTGCAGGCGGCTGCCGTCGGGATTGGTGCGCGCTTTTACCTGGCTCAGGCCATCGTATTCGTAGCGCGTGCTGCGCCCTTCGGCGTCGACGATCTCCGCCACCAGCCCTTGCGGGTTGTAGCGATACTGGGTGCGGCCGCCGTCGGGCGCGGTGACGGCACTGATGCGATCCTCGGCGTCGTATTCGTAGCAGGTGCTCTGTCCCGGTCCGTGCTGCACTTCGATCAATCGTCGGGCGTTGTCGTAGCGATAGTGCTGGGCGCGCCCCATGGCGTCGTGCACGGCGCTGAGACGACCCTCGGGGCTCCACAGGTAGCGGGTGCTGTTGCCGAGCGGGTCGGTCACCGCGCCGACAAGTCCGATGGGGTTGTAGCTGTACTGGGTGCTGTTGCCGAGCGGATCGACGGTAGCGGTGACCTGGCCACTGGCGTTGTAACGGCGCTGCCAGCTGCGCCCTGAAGGATCGGTGATCTTTTCCGGCAGACCGGCGCTGTTGTACTCAATACGGTGTTCACCACCGGCCACGTCGGTTTTCTTTACCAGGCGGCCAAAGCGGTCGTATGCGTAGACCTCGCGGCGCGCCATGCCATTCTCGCTGGGCAACTGCACTTCGGTGACCTGGCCGAGAGCGTTGTAGGTGTACAACGTCTCGCCACCTTCCGGGTCGCGGTGGTAAATCGGCAGCGCGCGCTCGTTGAAGCGATAGCGCTCCTGCCCACCGCGCGTGTCGGTGACGGTGACGCCGTTGCGGTCGTCATCCCATTCGAACTGGTAGCTGTAGGTGGGCTGGCCGTCGATGGGATCACCCCACTGGCGCACGCAGCGGGCAGCGGGGCCCTCGGCATCCCATTCGAAATGGAAGCTGTAGCCGCTTTTCAGTGTGCGCTGGGCAATCACATGCTGGTGGTAGCGGTAGTGCTCGCTGCACCCCTCGGCATCGGTGGCACACACCAGATCGCCGGCATCGTCGTATTCGTAACTGGCCAGCTCGGAGATGTGGCCGTCGCGGGTCTCTTTTTTCAGCGTGCCGATACGGCCATCGGCAGGCGCGATATGCAGGGCTTCACCGAGACTGCTCTCGACGCAGATCAGCTGCCCCTGCACATAGTGGAAGCGGTAGCTGTTGTCGTAACCGTCGCGGATCTCCGCCAGGGACAGATCGCTGTCAGCGGGATCGGCGCGTTTGAAGTGTTTCTGCACACCGCTGGGCGCGCCGTAGGGCGCAATGATCCAGTGATCATCCGCGACGCGGGTCAGGCTCAGCTGTTCCACCACATTGTGGCTGGTACCGCTGCCGCCCGGAGCCGGTAAGCTGATAACGCGCCCCTCGGCATCGTGGAATCGCAGGGGCTTGCCGACGCCCTGCCACTCCAGTCGCTCGCCGAGGGTATGGGTCCAGCCGTGGCCCAGGCCGAAATCTTTCGGATTACTACTGCGATAGGTACGCGCTACCGTCAGCGGCAGCGGGCCGTCGAGGACCGCGTCGACCAGAGTGAGCCGCTCTTCGCCGGTTTTCAGGTTGATCGGCTCACCGCCCTCGCAGGCGGTGGCATTGCACTGGCTGGCGTCGCCATTCTGGTTGGTGCCGGTCTCGCCGCCAGACCTGTCCGGCTCACTGGACTTGGCCGCCTTAGTGTCCGCGCCGGGCTTTTCATCGCCAGACTTCCCATCGCCGGCCTTGCCGCCAGCACCCGCGGATTTTGCCGCTGGCTTCGACGCGAGTGGTTCCGCCGCTTTCGGCGCGGCAACCTCCTCGGACTTCAGTTTGTCAAAGCTGGTGCCGTCGATCCTGGCCCCCCTTTTCTTCGCCAGCGCGCGGCGCGACTTCTGGTATTTGGCGAAATCCACCATCAATTCACCGATACCGCGGAAGCGGGTCAGCAGGCGGCCGTTTTTGGCCAGCACTGCAGCGGCACCGGCACCGCCGGTGATGGCGGCCAGCACGATGGTGAGCACGATTTCAAACACACCCCCGCCAGCAAATTCGGTAATTTCCAGGCTGTGCTGCGCCTTGACATAGTCTTTGGCGAAACGGGCGATATCGCTGCGCAGTGCGGCATCGTCGCAGATCAGGTGTGCGACTTCGAACGCCAGTTCCAGCTGTTCTACCGTGATCTTGCTGGGATCGAAGCCCAGCACGTCGACCACTTCCTTCTTGACCTTGCCCAGATAGACCAGCGTCGACTGCTGCGGACTCCGGTCGTGCAGCGCAGCGCCCAGCAGCACTTCGGTGCTCTGGCGCACCGGGTTGATCAGCGCGGCGACTTCGGCGATATCCTTGACCCACACCGCAAGGCCCCAGGCCGCATTACCAATGCCGCTAGCACCGCGTTCGGCATAAGCGCCGACCTTTTCCAGCACGTTGCGCTTTTGTTGCGCGGCTTCGATACGCGCCGCTTCCGCACGCTCCTCGGCAATGATTTTCTGCAGCCCCATGCGGATGCGGCTGCGCAACAGCGACTGGCGATCGTCCAGCTCGCCCTCATGGAAAGGCGCGGCCTCGATCGACAGGCGGTGTCGGGCCACGGCGATAAAGATCTCCCGGTGCCGCTCGGAAAAGTGCCCCGGCGCGCCGGTGAGAGGATCCAGAGTGGTGAAGTGAATACCATCGAGGGGGCTGCCGAGATCGACGCTGCGTTTGTCGATGGCAAAGAACTGGTCGTAGATGCGGTCGAGCGCCGATTCATCGAACGAGGAAAGCAACTGCGATGCAGTGATGTTCTCGAATGCTTCCGGTGTACTGATCCAGCCGCGGGTTACCCGATAGCGGACGCCCCGCCGGTTCTCGACGTAGATTTGCATGAATTATCCTTTTCAATGCGCAAGCGCGAATTCCCTGAGGGACAAATTCTAAATTAACTGGCGTGTGCGGCAAAGCCGCGCGCTGTGACAGATCGCAGAAATCTGCCTGAAGGCAGGGCCGGAACAATTACACGCAATTACAGCGCAGCCGATTGCGCTGGCTAGCAAAATTAATTCGGCTGGATTGATGGGGAGCGGTAACCTGGGCAGCCATATTTACGGGCTGGATGCCTGACTCCCAGCCCGGGCCCGGGCGTCGCTATTCCGCGTTGATAGACACCGACAGCGTTATCTCCGCCGTCAGGGAATTGGTAATCAGGCAGCTGGCCTCGGCCTTTTCCATCAGCTTGTGCGCCTTGTCCGCATCTTCGTTGTCGGGCAGGTCGAGACGGGCATCGACGGCAAAGGCGGTGAAGCGGGTGGCCCCTTCCACCCGGTCCAGGGTTCCCTCCACGCTGCAATCGAGCTTTGTCCACGACAGGCCGGAATACTCGGCAATAGCGCGAAAGGTAAGTACGAAACAGTCCGCCACCGCAGCGACCAGCAGGTCCTCGGGCGACCAGTGGTCACCGGGGCCACCGAACTGAACCGGTGCCTGCGACAGGAATGTCTCCAGGCCATCGGCGGCTACACGAACCTCTCCTTCAGGGCTGGCGCCGGCCGAAGCGCGGTAGTGGTGCGGGAAACTCTGCATGGACACACTCCGTTGACAGAACTCACTTCAGCTTAGATGTCGCCAAATCGAACGGCAAGTCAGCGCGCAGCTGACGCGGTCATATGCCGCACCGCAGCGTTAAAGATCACTATCCAGGATGGAAAAGCCCTCTGCCAGCAACTGTTGTTTCAGTGCCGGCCAGCAGTCTTGCGGCAGCTGCAGACGCATGCTGACCCTGTCGCTATACTCTGCTTCCTCGCAGCGGCCCTGCTGCTGGTTGGTGAGGAAGCGCAGGCGGGACTCCTGGGCAAAACTGCCGGCCACACGCACCTGCAACTGCGGCACAAAGGTTTTCAGCTCCGCGGCCTGCAGTGCCGCGCCGACGGCGCCGCGGTAGGCCCGCATCAGCCCGCCCACACCGAGTTTGGTACCACCGAAGTAGCGCGTCACGATGGCGCCGACATTGCCGATTTCCTGTTTCAGTAACAACTCCAGCATCGGCCGTCCGGCACTGCCGCCGGGCTCGCCGTCGTCGTCGGCCTGCATGGTGTCGGGGTTGGCGGGATTGCCGATAATCAGCGCGGTGCAGTGGTGGGAGGCATCCGGGTACTGTGCGCGCATGGATTGCAGTGCACACTGAAAAGCCGCCTTATCCTCGATCGGCCCCAGCCAACAGATAAAGCGACTCTTCTTTTCCTCGGTCTCAGCGACAACCGGCGAGCAGGGAATCTGGTAACTCACCGGCGAACTCATCCCAGGGTTGTTTTTTCAGGCGCTGGTACAGCGGCTTGAGCTTGGTGCGCCAGATGCGCTCATCGACCACACCTACGTGCTTGCAGCGGATGGTGCCACCACTGTCCACCAGGAAAGTCTCCGGCGCACCGTAGACGCCCAGATCCAGGGCCAGCCGGCCTTCGCTGTCCGCGACGGTAAAGACATAGGGGTTGTGGAATTTCTGTAGCCACTCGCGCGCATCGGCGTTGTCGTCTTTCAGGTCGATGCCGACAATCGGCACCCCCTGCTGCGCCAGTTTGTTCAGGTAGGGGTGCTCAACCCGGCAGGAAATGCACCAGGTGGCCCAGACATTCAGCAACAGCGGCTCCGCCGGCAGATCGCCTTTTTTCAGGAACTCCTCGGTATCCGCCACATTGGGCAGGGTGAATTCCGGTACCGGCTTGTTCAGCAACGCCGACGGCATATCGCGCGGATCCAGCGACAGCCCGCGCCAGAACAACAGCGCCAGCGCGACAAAGATGATCAGCGGCAGAAACAGTTTCAATCGGGCCATGGTTCCCCCTTACCGTCAGGCACTGGCCGGGGCGGCCACGGCGCCCTCGGTGCGCGCCGCCTTCACCTTGCGGTAGCGCTTGTCGGCCACCGCGATCCCGCCGCCGATGGCCATCAGCAACGCGCCCAGCCAGATCCACACCACGAACGCCTTGTACTGCAGGCGCACGGCCCAGTCGCCATTCGGGTTGGATTTGTCCATCGGCTCGCCGAGTGCCACATAGAGATCCCGGAACAGGCCGCCGTCGATGGCCGACTCGGTCATGGCGCCGCCACCGGAGAAATAGCTGCGCTTCTGCGGGTGCAGTTCCGCCACCGGCGCGCCGTCGCGGCTGACCTGCAGCACGCCTTCGAAGGCGCGGTAATTGGGCCCCTGAGCCGGGCGCACACCGTCGAACCGGAAATCGTAACCGGCGATGCTGTAGCTGTCGCCCGCCCCCAGACGCACGTCTTTCTCCTGGCTGTACACGGTGGTCAGGGCCACGCCCAGCAGGCTTACGGCCAGGCCGACATGCGCCAGGTGCATGCCGTAGTAACTGGCGCGCTGGCGCTTCAGGCCCGCCGCCAGCGACGGCGCGTTACGGGTGCGGGCGAGGATATCAGCGAGGCTCGAGGCCACCACCCAGACACCGATAAAGATGCCCAGCACGGCGCCCCAGTGGAAACCGCCGATCGCAAACGGCATCGCCAGGCCGGCCACCAGCGCAATCGCCAGCGGCAGGCGCCAGGCGCTGAACAGCTTGTCCCAGCGGTTGTCTTTCCAGTTGGCATGGATGCCGAAGCCGAGCAACAGGCACAGTGCCGCCATCAGCGGCACGAAGAACATGTTGAAGAACGGCGGGCCGACACTGATCTTGCCCCAGTGCAGCGCGTCGGCCAGCAGCGGGTACAGGGTACCGGTCAGTACCACCGCCATCATCAACACCAGCAGGACATTGTTGCCCAGCAGGAAGGTCTCCCGCGCGCGGAAGGAAAACGCACCGCCGGCACTGACCGCCGGCGCGCGCAGCGCGAACAACAGCAGCGACAGGCCAATGACCACGGCGAGGAAGATCAGGATAAAACCACCACGCAGCGGGTCGGTGGCGAAGGCGTGCACCGAGGTCAGCACACCGGAGCGCACCAGGAAGGTCCCCAGCAGGCTCAGGCTGAAGGCAAAAATCGCCAGCAGGATGGTCCAGCTCTTGAACAGGCCGCGCTTCTCGGTAACCGCCAGCGAGTGCAGCAGTGCCGTGCCCACCAGCCACGGCATAAACGAGGCGTTCTCCACCGGATCCCAGAACCACCAGCCGCCCCAGCCCAGCTCGTAGTAGGCCCACCAGCTGCCCAGGGCAATGCCCAGGCTCAGGAAGGACCAGGCCACGGCGGTCCAGGGCCGCGCCCAGCGCGCCCAGGCGGCATCCATCTGGCCGCCGAGCAATGCCGCGATGGCGAAGGCGAAGGCCACCGAAAAACCCACGTAGCCCATATACAGAATCGGCGGGTGCATGATCATGCCCGGATCCTGCAGCAGCGGGTTCAGGTCAGAGCCCTCCATGGGCGGGAACGGCAGGCTGCGCTCGAACGGGTTGGAGGTGATCAGGATAAACAGGAAGAAACCCACCAGCACCATACCCAGTACCGACAGCACCCGCGCCACCAGCTCCGCCGGCAGCTGGCGGCTGAAGGCCGCCACCGCTGCGGTCCAGCCGGATAGCATCAGCAGCCACAACAGGATAGAACCCTCGTGGCCGCCCCATACAGCAGTGATTTTGTAGTGCAGCGGCAGGATACTGTTGGAGTTCTCGGCCACATAATTGACGGTGAAATCGCTCTGCACGAAAGCGATGGTCAGGCAGGCAAAGGCGATCGCGGTGAATACCAGCACCCCCAGTGCCAGCGGCCGCCCGGCGGCCATCCACAGCGGCCGCGCGGTGTAGCTGCCGGCCATCGGCACCGCCGCCAGTGCGAGCGACAGCAGCAGACCGATGATCAGTGCGAAGTGTCCGAATTCCGGGGTCATGATTTCGCTCCGCCCGCGCAGCTGGCCGGGATTTTCATCGAGTCCGCCACTTCCGGGGGCGTATAGTTTTCATCGTGCTTGGCCAGTACCTGGTCGGCACGCAGGGTGCCGTCCTGCATCAGCCGGCCGGTCACCACTGCCGCCGAGCCCTCGGCAAACAGATCCGGCAGAATCTTGTCGAACATGACACTTACATTGGCCTCGCCGTCGGTGATGGCGAAGCGCACATCCAGACCGTCGTGCTCCCGCACCACACTGCCGGGCACCACGCAGCCGCCGGCGCGGATGCGGCGGTCGTGGGGCACCTCACCCGCAGCAAAAGCGCTGGGCGCGTAAAAGTAGTTCATGTTGTTACGCATGGCGTAGGTCACGAAACCCACCGCGACGCTGGACAGCGCCACCAGAACCACTACCAGTATCAGGCGCTGTTTGCGGGCTGGATGCATTGTTTTCCCTTAGCTCCGGTTATCTCATCGTGTCATTGCCGGTGGGGCTTCCCCCACCCGTATCACTGGGCGGGCTCTGCGACCTCGGCACGGCGCTGTTGCACCTGTGCGCGGCGCTGGTAAATCCGTTCCCGTTGCGCCAGTTCGCGGCGCAGCTGGCGGCGGCGCAGCAGCGGCTGCAGTGCCAGCACCGCGAGCGCGACAAAGGACACCCCGTAGGCGATCCATACATAGATGCCGTGGCCGCCCATGGCGAGGAAGTCGCTGAAACTGGCAAACTGAAATTGCATCACTGTTCTCCGTCTATCCGGCGTCGCCGAGTGGCTCGCCGCGCAACGCCTGCTGGGCCCACTGGGTGCGCCCTTCCCGCTGCAGCAGCAGGTTGCGGGTGTGGACGAGCAGGGTCCAGGCGTAAAAACAGTAGAAGCCGACAATCATCACCAGCAACGGCTGCAGCATGCTCGAGTCGATGGTGCTGGCCTTGGTCAGCTTGATGGTGGCGGGCTGGTGCAGAGTAAACCACCAGTCCACCGACTTGTAGATGATCGGAATATTTACCGTGCCCACCAGCGCCAGCAGTGCGCAGGCCTTGTCCGCCACCTGCTCGCGGGCGAAGGCACGGGACAGCGCAATCACGCCGATATAGAGGAACAACAGAATCAGCATCGAGGTAATGCGCGCATCCCAGACCCAGTAGGTGCCCCAGGTCGGCTTGCCCCACAGGGCACCGGTAAACAGCGCGATAAACGTCAGTACCGCGCCGATCGGCGCCGCCGCGCGCATGACCACGAAGGAGAGTTTCATCTTCCAGATCAGGCCAATGGCGCCGCTGAACGCCATGATGTAGTAGCCGGCCAGGGCCAGGAACGCGGCCGGCACGTGGATATAGATGATGCGGTAGCTGTTACCCTGCTTGGCGTCCTGCGGCGCAAAACCCAGCCCCCAGACACTGCCCACCAGCAACAGCAGCAGGCTGGCGAACGCCAGCCACGGCAGCCAGGCGCTGGTCTTCTGGTAGAACCAGCGCGGCGAACCCAAGCGGTGAAACCATTGCCAGGCCAAGGAATATCCTCCGTCAAGAATCCAGGCTGATGCGAATCGCACCTGCCGCTGCCAGGGGCGCCAATGCGGCGGCGGCAGCCAACAGTGCGGCGAGTACCGCCAGCGGCACGCTGTAGGCGTAGCCATCGAGTGCCGCTTGCACCGCTCCGGTACCGAAGATTAACACGGGCACGTAGAGGGGCATAACGATCAGCGACAGCAGCAATCCGGCGCGGCGCAGTGACACGGTCAACGCCGCGCCCACCGCCCCGATCAGGCTCAGGCAGGCGGTACCGATCAGCAGTGACAGCAGCAGACACAGGTAACCGCTTGCCGGCAGATTCAGCATCAGCGCCAAAAGTGGCGACAGCAGCGCCAGCGGCAGGCCGGTGACCAGCCAGTGCACCGCCACCTTGGCGAGTACCGCGAAGTACAGCGGCTGCGGCGTCAGCGCCAGCTGCTCCAGCGAACCGTCTTCGAAATCGCTGCGGAACAGGCTCTCTTGGGACATCAATGTCGCCAGCAACGCCACCACCCAGATCATGCCCGGCGCCATGCGCGCCAGCAGCGCCGGCTCCGGTCCCACCCCCAGCGGCAGCAGCGCCAGCACCGTGACAAAAAACAGCAGCGGATTGGCGATATCGGCACGCCGCCGCAGTGCCAGCAGCAGCTCTGTGCGCAACAGTGCCGCGAGACCGGGCACCGTGCGGGCGGGCGCGTTCAGATGCTCAGGCGAAGCCATGCGCGCCTCCGAATTCGTCATCGCCCGCGGCGGCAAAGTCCGCCAGGTCGATGCGCTGCAGCTGCGCCAGCGCCACCGGCTGGTGGGAGGTAAACAGGATGCAGCCGCCGCGGCTCAGGTGGCAGGCCATCTGCCCCTGCAAACTGGAAACACCGGCGACATCGAGGGCCGCGAGCGGCTCGTCGAGAATCCACAGTGGCGGCGCAGCGGGCAAATACAGCCGCGCCAGCGCCACGCGCCGGCTCTGTCCGGCGGAGAGGTGCTGGCACAGGGTGTCCTCAAACCCGTAAAGGTCCACCTGCTCCAGCGCCTTGAGCGCCTGCGCCTCGCCGGCGCCATACCACGCCAGGTTTTCCAGCGGCGTCAGACCACCGCGCACGCCGGCGCGGTGGCCGATATACAGCAGGGATTCCCGCAGTGCGGGCAGTGCCGCGGGCAGCGCCTCGCCTTTCCAACTGATCTCACCATCGTAATCGCCGCTGCTCCCCACCAGGGTACGCAGCAGCGTGGTCTTGCCGGCGCCATTGGCGCCCAGCAGCTGCAACGCGCCACCGCCCGTGAGGGTAAAGTCCAGGCCCGCGAACAGGCGCCGGCCCTCGCGCGCGCAGGACAGATTGCGCACGTGTAACTGGACTTTGGACTGGGAGGTCACGCTCATGGGCCGTCTTGGGTTGCACTGATGAAAATGTGACCGGCATTATACCGGCTGTGGCGCTATTTGCATGGCATTCAACCACCCGCGGCGGGCGCCGCCGGGTAGCCGAGCGTGACAGTGTGCTCAATTGGCGCCGGCGGCAGATTGGCCACGCCGGGCGTGTCTGGTATGTTTGCGCCTTTGGCCCCACGCCGGCCCCGCCCGCAAACTTGCCATTGAGCACGGCCAAATCACTTTAGGGCGTTTTACGCATCAAGAGGAAGTACAACTGTGACCACCACCGCCGTCGACACCCGCAGCTGGCTGCAGCCCTCCAGGCTGGAGGACCAGGACACCCTGGTCAGATCGGAACCCTTCAATTTTATGGTGGCGAAAGACATGCTGCCGCGCGATATCATGCCGTCGCTGCTCGACGATTTCCCGCAATTGAAGGGCGCGGGCTACCTGCCCTACGAGCGCGAAGAGTGTGGCGACGCCGTCAATGCGCTGATTGAGCGCCTGGTAGAGCCGGAATTTGCCGACGCCATCGGCAACAACCTGGGCATCGACAGAATTTCCCAGTACCCGACCTACGTTTCTATCTCCCGCACCCTGAAGAAGCGCCACGGCCGCATCCATACAGACGGCAAGTCCAAGATCGCCACCGCGCTGCTCTACCTGAACGGCGACTGGGCGCAGACCAGCGAAGGCTGCCTGCGCTTTCTGAACAAAATCGACGATTTCGAGGACACCGTGGTGCCGGAGATCCAGCCGGTTTACGGCACTCTGGTGGCCTTCAAGCGTGCGGAAAACTCCTTCCACGGCCACCTGCCGTTCGAGGGCGAACGCCGCGTGATCCAGATCGCCTGGCTGGTCAGCGCCGAGGACAAACTGCGCAAATCCAAGCGCGGCCGCCTGGCCCACAAGCTGAAACAGCTGCAGATCTGGCTGGGGGAAAAGTTCGGCGGCAGCAAACCGGCGGCATAGTAACCCTTCAGGTCGCCGGCACCGGTTGCCGGCGACCCGTTTCAGCCCCCCAGTCCAGCACCGCCCGCACACAGCTGCTGCCCGGCTGGTAACGCACTTCCCGGCAGATTGCACGCAGCAGCGGCAGACCGCGCCCGGAATAGGCGTTGGCGGCGCCGGTATCCTCTGGCAGGCCGCTGCCACTATCCTCCACCACCACCTCCAGCGCACCGCGGCCACCGCGGGTACGGCAGCGCAGGTCTATGCGAATCCAGCCTTCGGTCAACGCGCGGCGGCCGCTCTGCAACTGCTGGTAATAATCGGCGAATCCCCGATCGGTCTTTTTCAGCCCGCTATCCAGTCGCAGCAAACCGTGCTCCAGCGCGTTGCGAAACAGCTCGCCGAGCACGATGGTGAGCGGATCCTGGAAGCGGTCGGCACCGGGCACCTGCGCCAGCACACTGTGCAGCAGCGGCAGCGGATCGGCGTGGCGCAGCTCGTTTGGCCCCAGGGTAAAGTTGATCGACCATTCGCCGAGAGCGGCGCCCCTGCCGTTCGATACCGGCTGCGGCGACGGACTGCGGGCCCGGTCGAGAGCGATCTCCACCAGCGACAGGTCGTCTTCCTGATCGCCGCTGAAGCGCTTCACTGCGGCCAGGATGCTCTCGAAGCACTGCCCCGGCGGGGCTTCCACCACGTCCAGCAGTCGTCGCTCGCCAAACAGCTCGCCATCGGCGCTGCGCGCCTCGTGAATGCCGTCGCTCCACAGGTAGAGGTGATCGCCCGCCTCTACCGGGAAATGCACTATCGCCTCCTCCACCGAGGCCGCGGCCAGCACCCCCAACGGCAAGTGGCGGGATTCCAGCAGGCGCAGCTTGCCATTGGCATGGCGCAGACAGGCGCTCGGCATACCCGCATTGAACATCCGCGCCTGCTGTTTGTGCGGATCCAGCTCCAGCATCAGCGCACAGCAGAACATATTGGTGGGCAGTATTCGGTGCAGCTTGGCGTTGAGCTCACGCAGGATGTGGCTCAGGGAAAACCCCTTCGGCACCATCGAATAGAAAATTGAGGTCAGCGGCACCGCACCCACCGCCGCCGGCAACCCGTGGCCGGTAAAATCCCCCAACAGCAGCATCAGCTTGCCGCCCGGCGCATAGGCCGCGGCCAGCACGTCGCCGTTCAGTACCGCGCGCGGCGACAGGTGGTAGCGGATGGCATCGTTCTGATCGAGGCAGCTCTCGTGACCCATGTTGCTGAAGATCTGCCGCGCACTGGCCTGCTCCTGCAGCAGGTCTGCGCGGTGGCGACGGATACGATTGCGCTGTGCCAGCAGGGAGCCGCTGAATTCGCTAAAGCGCTGCAGCCCGGCCAGCTTTAACCGCACCAGAGCCGTGTTGTACGGCTGCAACAGGATGTCGTCACAGCCAGTGTGCAGGCAGGTGACGTCGAGGGTTTCTTGTGCGGATTTTACGAACAGGATTGGCACCGGTTCCACACCGGCGCGGGCACGCAGCCGCTGCAGATCCTCAGATACCGCAGTACCGGCGGTGCACGGCCCGAATATCACCAGTTGCGGGCGCAACTCGGCGTAATTTCCCAGTGCGGTTTCGGCATCCGGCACCAGGCTCGCGGCCACCGGCAGCATCTCCTGCCCCTCCGCACAGCCGTGCAACAGGGAGCGCAGCTCAGCGGCAGCGTCCGCGTCGCTCTCGACGACCAGAACCCGAAAGCTGCCGGTCATCTAGCGAATGGTGAACAGTTTATTGAAGTTGGAAACCTGCAGGATGGTTTCGACATGCGCATTGGCATTGCACAGCTCTACCGTGCACTGACCCGGATCGTCGCCATCGCCGAGGCAGTGATCGCGCAACAGCAGCAACATCCCCAGCGCGGCACTGTCGATATGCAGGGTTTCAGAGAGGTCGATGCGATACTGCTTGGGAGGGGGGAAATAATTCTGGTAGGCGTGCTGAAAATCCCGGTGCAAATTAAAGTCAAAATATCCGGACACGTGGATGGTCAGGGTATCCCCATCCTCAGATAGATCAGCATCGATCCTCGCTTCGGTCTGCTCCGACACCACCATGAAAAATTCCCTTTCTCACTAACCGGAAAACCTGCCTGCCACGGGCAACACATGTGCAGCCTATGCTGCGTAACAAGCAACATAAGCACACTCTGGTACCAATCAGCTAGCACCAATCAGCCACCCGCCCCACAAGCCCGTTATTATTATGATCGAGCCACCGACGGATTTTGCGGATTTACGATTTACCGCCGCGCCTTTAAAAGACGAACAGCAAGAACAATACCTCAACGGATAAAGCACTTATCCCGGCTGTCGGCCATCGGCACTGCAATACCTGGCGCCGAAACGCGGAGAGGCGCCATCGCTGGCGCCTCTCCGGTTAAAAGTCGAAATCGTAATCCATCAACTCACGACGCAGTCGCATTTCCTCCAGTTTATCCTCGACCATCCGGCGGGGATCACTGGGCGGCTGCGACGTGGCTTGCCTGAGTACCTCGTTTGCTATTTGAGGGATTTCATCGTTATCAAAATCGATGCTAATTCCGCTAACGTTGCCGCTCATACGAAACTCCACAATCT
The DNA here is from genome assembly GCF_039696035.1 of Microbulbifer sp. SAOS-129_SWC. Lineage (GTDB taxonomy): Bacteria > Pseudomonadota > Gammaproteobacteria > Pseudomonadales > Cellvibrionaceae > Microbulbifer. The sequence continues at coordinate 1,689,077 of NZ_CP155567.1, read as the reverse complement.
CGATCTGCGAGAGCAGAAACACCCTTGTTGTTTTTGTTTTGCAGCCTGAGATTAGCTAGCTCGGCCAACCCCGGTCAAGCAAAATTTTGCTCTCGAATACACCTTTATCGACCCCGCCGCCGGAGTGGCGCGCGGCGGGAAAAAACTTGCTCTGAAACCGGGGCAAGCGGAGCCAAAATAGCGACAGTTCGTGACCAATTGACGACAGGATTTCGGCAGCGAGATGACAGGTAAACTACGGGAAAGTTGGTAACTAATGGCAGCAACTGTTACCCCCGGTGACACCGGGCTGGCGGGAAGCCGCTGCAGAGCCGGCAAATTCACAACATGACAGCGGGGTAAGCAGCCGTTAGAATAGCCGCCTTCGCCGACCCGGGCCCTCCTGCCCGCCGGTCCGGCTCTCAGCGCCCCCGTCGGTTAACAGGATAAACCACGGACCTCCTAAGTCCGGACTGCAGGTTCGAGTCCTGCCGGGGGCGCCAATACCGCTTCTTCTACTCGCGCCACACCCTCAAGCTGGCCGAGTCAGCCGCCGCATTTCCGTACACATAGGGTTTCCAGCATCGGGGCCCCGCCGGCAATCAACGGAAAGGAGCCCCCCCCCGGGATCAGAACATTCCGAAGTACATCAACAGGATGCTGAACAGCGCCACCAGCGCGACCGCACCCCAGAAATTCCGCGCGGTACGCTCCAGCGCCTGGCGGCTGGGCCGCTTCTTTTTGGCTGTGGATCTCATCGTCGACACTCCGCAAAAGAGGGTTACCGGAAGAAATTAGCACGGCCCGGGGCGCCATCGCCACACCTGCCGGGCAACTCAGTTGTCCTTGAAAATTGCCACCTGCGCCGGCGAGCTGCTACTGCGGCTGGCGCGGTACATGCCTGAAGTGTTGAACGTGAGGGCGATGTTGCCCTTGCGGTCCAGCACGATCACACCGCCGGTGCCGCCCACCGGCGTCAGCACACCGTTGATGACCTCGTCGGCAGCCTGGGCCACCGATTCACCACGGTAGCGGACCCGCGCGCAGATATCTGCGGCCACGTTGTAGCGGATAAAGTACTCGCCGTGGCCGGTGGCCGACACCGCGCAGGAATCATTGTCGGCGAAGGTGCCGGCACCGATTACCGGCGAATCGCCGATGCGGCCGTAGCGCTTGGCGGTCATGCCACCGGTGGACGTACCGGCGGCGATATTGCCGTACTTGTCCAGCGCCACGGCGCCGACCGTGCCCACCTTGTACGGCGTCGGCAGTGCCTGCACCGCGGCCTGGTAGTCCTTGTCCTTGCGCTCTTGTTTGAGCTTGTCTTTGGCTTTCTGCAACTGCTCGTAGCGCCGCTTGGTATCGAACAGCTTGTTGTCCACCAGCGGCACACCCTGGGAGCGGGCAAACTCTTCGGCGCCGTCACCGGCCAGCATCACAAACGGCGACTTCTCCATAACCAGGCGCGCCAGGCTGATCGGGCTCTCGATGTGCTGTACACCGGCCACGGCGCCGGCCTGGCGGGTCTTGCCATCCATGATCGACGCGTCCAGCTCGTGGTGGCCGTCAAAGGTGTAGACGGCACCTTTGGCCGCATTGAACAGCGGCGACTGCTCCAGCGTGGTGATCGCCGCCACCACCGCATCCAGGCTGCTGCCCCCTTTTTCGAGCACGGCGTAGCCGCGATCCAGCGCCTCGCGCAATTTTTCGCGATGCGCCCGCTCCTGTGCCGGCGTCATCGCGCTCTTTTCAATCGTGCCGGCACCCCCGTGAATGGCAATGGCGACAGGGCGTTCCGCCGCCTGCAGCGGGACGCAGACAAATGCGGCGGACATCAGTAAACACAGGGCGGTTATTCTCATGGTCGATCCTTATTATTCGTTTGCAGTGCGCTCTTGCTATCGGCTCCGCGGCAGCGGCGAGCCGGCGCCGTGTAGTTCTTCGCCGAACTGGCCCGGCGCTGTCACAAAAGGCTTTTAACTGTCGCCTGCTAATATAAATAATTGCACGTCTGACGCACAGCCCGGGAGTTGAATGGATGCAATTTCTGCTGATGGCGGCGATTTTTTCGCTGCCCGTCGCAGCTCTGGCGGAAAGTGCTGCAACGGCCACGCCTGCGCCGGCAGACGCTTCCACTTCGCCATCCGCCGACAGCGCCGGTGCGCTACTCGAACGGGGCCGCGCCGCGTTTCGCGACGGCGATCACTACACCGCATTGCGCTACCTGGTCCGCGCCCGCGCCCTGGCGCCGGACAATGTGCATATACGCCGCGCCATCGCTGATGTGATCATGGAACTGAATGCGCCCTACGGCGCCGCCGCTGCGCTGGAAGGCGATATCGACATCGGTATCCGCAGCCGCCAGGCGGCGCTGAAAGTACGCTGGGGCGAGCACGTCGAAACCAGCGACCCACGCCATCGATTCGATGCTACCGATACCGCCATCGCCGACCTCCAATCACTCCTCGACGAAGCCGAAAATGCCACCCCCCGGGATCGCGGCCTGATTACGCGCCTGCGTCGCGACCTGACCCTGGCGCTGCGCGACCGCGAGCGCTGGCAGGACGCCCTGGCGCAGGCGGAAATACTGCAGGCCGCCGGCGATACCCTGCCGCCCTATGTGCGCGAGGCGCAGGCCGACGCCATGCTCGCCCTGCGCCATCCCGCCCGCGCACTGGCGGCCTACGACGAAGTGCTGGCGGCGGATCCGCACGACCGCAATGCCCGCGTGGGAAAATTTTATGCCGAAATTGAACTGGAGGATTTCGAGGCCGCCTTCGCCACCGCTGATACCCTGGCCGCCGAAGCCAGCGCCTGGCGCCGGGGCGGTGTCGACGGCCGGGAAATGCAGAACAGCGAGTGGCTGGACAACCAGGTGCTGGCGGCTCAGGCGCGCCGTTACGGAGATATGCCGGCAGAGGCGTGGCGGCGCATAGCGCCCATCGCCGACGCCGCGCCCGCGGCCGCCTGGCTGCGCGCGGAAAAAGGGGAAGCTGCCGCCGCGCGCGACTGGCCGCGCCTCGGCCACGAAGAGCTGCTGATCGCCCGCAGCCTGGCGCCGGACGATGTGGGAATCCGCCTCGACACCGCCGACTCGCTGATGCGACGACGCTATTGGCGCGCGGCGGAAGCGGAAGTGCAAACCCTGGCCACCCTGGTGCCCGGCAACACGCACCTGTGGCGACTGCAGCGGGATATCGACACCTATCACCAGGCGGAACTGCGCCTGCAGGTACAACCTAAATTGGCCCACGGCGGCGGACCCGACGCCGATGGTGACGAGCAGAATGCCGTTGCGCGTCTCTATTCCCCGCCGCTCGGCGAACGCTGGAGAATATTTGGCGAGGCGGCCCACAACACCTCCAGGCCCACCAATAAAACCCTCACCCGCAATCGCGCCGGCGGTGGTGTCGAGGGGCGCTGGCCCGACGTCACGCTGGAAGCCGCAGCCTGGTCCAACAGCGGCGAGCTCGACCAGGGGGGCGGCGGCGTGAACCTGAACTGGCAGCCGGACGACCACTGGAGTTTCGAGTGGAACGCCCAGCGCTACACGCTGGACACCCCGCTGCGCGCACTGGAAGCCGGCGTGCGCGCGGACTCTGCCGCCTTTTCCACCCTCTACGCCTGGCACGAGTCCCGCGCCCTGTCCGCGGCAGTGACGGCGATAAATTTTACCGACGGCAACCGCCGCCGGCAGCTGCTGCTGGAATTCGGGACCAAGGTGTACGACTCACCCAAACTGGATATTTTCCTGCGCCCGGAACTCTACGCCTCCCGCAACAGCCTGCTGGATGCGCCCTACTTCAATCCGCGCCGCGATGCCTCACTGACCGTCGGGGTGGATATACAGCACCGCATCTGGCGCCGCTATGAATGCAGCCTGTCGCAACGGCTGCAACTGAACGCCGGCCGCTACTGGCAGCGCGACCACGGTAGCGGCACCATCGGCTCGGCGACCTATTCGCAAATCTGGCGAGTGGATCCGCGCAGCGAAGTGAACTACGGCATCGAGGCTGCACGCCGCCTCTACGATGGCAACTACGAGTACTCCTGGAGCGTGTTTCTGGGCTTCGACCAGAGGTTTTGACCATGCCGAATCGCCGCGCCCGCCTGCTGATTTACACGCTCCTGCTGCTGATACTGCCTGCGGTGGTTACTGCCGGCCCGGCCGGCGCACCGCAACAGTTTGTCACCGTCTCCCTGCACGATATCGCCGACGATCCCGCCCAGCTCGACGACGCCGGCGTCAGTAGCGACCGCCTGGTAACCTTTTTCGAATGGCTCGCCGGCAACGGCTGGAATCCGGTAAGCCTGGACGACATCGAGCGCGCCCGGCGCGGCGAGAAGCCGCTGCCGGAAAAAGCCATCCTCATCACCGTCGACGACGGTTACCGCAGCCTCTATACACGCATCTACCCGCTGGCGCTGGTGTACCGTATACCGCTGCTGGCGGCCGTGGTCGGCAGCTGGCTGGATGCGCCCGCCGGCAGCCAGGTACCCTACGGCGGGCGAACTCTGCCCCGCGCGCACTTCATCACCTGGGCGCAGGCGCGCGAAATGCAGGACTCCGGCCTGGTGGAGTTCGCCTCCCACAGTTACAACCTGCACCGCGAGGTGTTGGGCAACCCGCAGGGCAATAGGCTGCCGGCGGCGGTAACACGACGATATACGCCCGGGCGCGGCTACGAGCGCGAGGCCGACTACCGCGCACGCCTGCGCGCAGACCTGCGCCGCTCGCGCCAGCAACTGCAACGGCATCTGGGCAAGGCCCCGCGCGCCATCGTCTGGCCCTTCGGCCGCTACAACCAGATCACCCGCGAGGTAGCGGCCGAACTGGGCTACCGCTACGACGTCACGCTGGATCCGGAACCCTCGCACCTGCCAACCCCCGACGCTCCCACGCCCTACTCGATCAGCCGCTACCTGCCCACCGACAATCCGAAACTGGGCGTGTGGGTGCAGGCGATGCAATTTCATGATCCCTGGCCCAACGCCCGCCGCCTGGTGCCGGTGGATCCCGCCGACTTCGACAGCGCCAGCGCCGCAGAGACCAATCGCCGCCTTGGCCAGGCACTCGAAGCACTGCTGGCCATGGGCGCTACCCACGTGGTGATCGACGCCGCCTTGCCCGATGTTGACGGTGGCCTGGCCGCGACCTGGTTCCCCACCAGCCAGCTGCCAATGCGCCGCGACCTGCTGTCGCGTCTGGCAGCACAGATGCGCGCGCGCGCCGGTGTACAGATCATTCTGCGCCTGCCGCATCGGCGCGCGTTGCAGACACTCGGCAGCGAGCAGCGGGTATTGGCGCTGTTTCGCGACCTGGCACGACGCGTGCCCTTTGAAGGACTGCTACTGGAAGATGTGCCGGCGCTCGACGCGCGGGCGGCGAGCGCATCGCAACTCCCCTGGCAGGTGCGGGAAATCCGCCAGCATCGGGATGTATCCCGATGGCCGCCGGCCGACGCTCTGGCAATCAAGGCTTTCCGCATTGCGGAACAGGCACGCCCGGACTTGCAGCTGTTCTGGTTGAGCACCGCCGACCACAGCCTGCTGCGGGCGTCGCCGCTGGCCGACTTGACCCTCGTGCCAGCGGCACTGACTGCGCCGCTGCCCTTCCCCGCCGGCGTCGCGCGTTATCCCACCAACAGCGGCCGCCTTTCACGGCGTGTCGGGATTATCTGGTGGTCGCCGGCCCCGCCGGATGCGCGGGCACTGAAAGCCGCCGCGCGGACCTTCCAGCGGCGCGGTGGCACCGCCTACGGCTGGTATCCCCAGGACCTGTTGCGGGACAGACCAGCGGCCAAGCAGATCGCGCCGGCGGTATCCTCCCGCACCTTTCCCGCACGGGGCGCGCTCAAGCAGTAAACCGGAAATTCGCTCCGCAGACCGGCGACCACTCAGTGCAAGGCACCGATCCGCTCGACTTCGCGCCGCACCTCATCGAGGATCATCTGCCGCGCTCTTTCTTCATCGACGTCCGGGATGTCCCACTCCATCGCGCGGAGATATTTATCGATCAGCTTCCCGACATCCCGGTCCAGCGCCTTTCGATGCTTTTCCATTTCAATTTCTTCCATTGAAGGCATACCGCACCTCACTGCAACACGGTTGCTCATTTTGCCCGCCCCCCGATACGACAGCCGGAACACCCGAGATCTTCCGGCCACATCAATCGAGAGACTCTACAGCGGGCGATAGATGAAGCCGGTGATACGGCCTCATCCGTTTTCCGCTACATTTTGTTTTTCATCTTTTCCATTTCCGACTTGCTGTCGGATTCGACTTTGTGCCAGCCGTCTTTCAGCTTCATCCAGAAAGAGGCTTTCGGCTCTTTCTGGCAGGCTTCAACCAGCCACGGCGTCACTTTCTCCGTGCCCTCGATATCCAGCTGGCCATCCTCGGGCGCCCCGCCTTTGGCATAGGCACTGGCCCAATACACGGCCTTAGGCTTGTACTCATCATCGAGCCCAATAAAGTCTTCACAGGTCCACTTACCCAGAGGTTTCTTGGGAGCCGCCTCGGCACTGGTCACCGCCAAACCGGCAACAACCAGAGGAAGCAAATAGTGTGTCGCTTTCATCGTACTGTTTCCTCGACTTCCGGGGCACTGCCCCGCCAATCCAAAACAGCGCCCACACCCCACGCGGTATTGACCGACCGGGTTCGATCTGGATGGGCGGGTACGAGCCCAGGGTAACTCCCGGTATCGAGTGTCACCCCTATCACCGCGCGACCCGATCACCAACCAGAATGGACGCATTTTTCAACGTGAAGGTTAGGTAATGGAAACGGGTTTCCCAAGTGATTTGTCCCGCCGCAAATCCGCGCGACCACTGGTTCCCCACGCCGGGGCAGCCGGGCAATCACCGTGGCAATGACACCGCTGTTTACCGGGTGCGACACGCATTACCTGATCAGAGAAGTCACAGTGAAGGCACACCTGCTACTGTGCATTTAATGGCTAGGCATTCGCCCTCTTTACGGGCGCTGCGCATGCTCGGCAGAAGCATCACCAATGCCATGGGCACTCTTCCCGCCTCTGGAGATCGGTCAACATTGACTATCAACGAGCTACAGTACCTGCTGGGCATGGCCGGAACCGTCGCCTTTGCGGCAACAGCTGTCGCTGCCGTTGCGCCCCAGGGCATCGATTTCTTCAGCGCAACAGTGATGGGAGTGATTACCGCAATCGGCGGCGGAACCTTCGCGACGTGATTCTGGGCGTACCCGCTTTCTGGGCCTCGGACCTCAATTACATCTGGATCGCGATTGTCGCAAGCATGCTGGCGTTTATCGCCAATAAGTTGATGACGCGCGGGCAGACTTACCGCAGCATGCTTTACCTGGATGCCCTGGGCGTCTCCATGTTTGCGATCCAGGCCACACACAAGGTCATGGAGATGAACTTCGCCATGCCGATGGGCCCAATCCTACTCGGCGTCGTCACCGCCATCGGTGGCGGCCTGCTACGCGATGTGCTTTCCGGCAACCCTACCCTCCTGATGCGCAAAGAACTCTATGCGATACCGGTTACCATTGGATGTATCGCCTATTCCTTCCTTATGGCATTCCTGCCAGGCGAGCCCTCTGTCTTAAGCGGTCTGTCCTGCATGTTGCTTATATTCTTCCTGCGTGCCGCTGCAATTTACTGGGACCTGCGCGTACCCGACTGGCTGTTGACCAAACAGACAGAAACATAAAAAACTGCCCCGCCCCGCCAACGGGGATCAGGCCATTGATATTCTCCTGGATACACTGGATGAACGGCAGAGGAAAGTTCCCGCTTCGAGCACCGCCTCTCGATTGAACACCATTCGATAAGTCATCCAAACCGGGCGCGCGGCCCCACCGCCCTGGACGGGATTGCCAGCACCAATGACTACTATATTCATTAGCGCAGCCCACGCCACCGGTCCCACGCTAATGGTCGAGATATCGCTGCTGGTGTGAAGGCAAGTTTGCCGGCACCACCGCTCTCGAAGGAAACCCGTTCGCGGTGAGCAGAAAGAGATCGAGAACTTCAGAGCCTCGGGCACAGCCATTCTGATTCGCATCCAAGAATTATCCGCGTAGGTGTTGAGGAAAACATGACTGACTACACCGGCATCGACAACGAAGTAACAGCAATCGCCGACGAAATATGGGATCTGGCCAGACATGTCTGGGAGTTCGCCGAGATCGGTTTTACGGAAACGCACAGCTCGGCGTATGCCGCCGCGTTACTGGAAAAATACGGATTCAAGATCAGTGATCGGGGTATCGGTGGACTCGACACATCGTGGATCGCCACCTGGGGCAAAGGAAAGCCGACCATCGGTATTCTGGTCGAATACGATGCCCTGCCCGGGCTCGGCAACGACACCCAGCCTACCAGGACGCCAGCCCCCAGTGGCAATACCAACGGTCACGGTTGCGGCCACAACCTGATTTGTTCCACCTCCATCGGCGCCGCCATCGCGCTCAAAACACACCTTGAGAAAAACAAGATCCACGGCACCCTGAAAGTCTTCGGCTGTCCGGCGGAGGAAAAGATGACCGGCAAGAATTACATGGCCCAGGCGGGCGCGTTCAAGGGACTCGACGCCTGCCTGCACAATCATCCGGGTCCGTTAAATACCGTATGGAACTTCCATTCCACCGCCATGGTGGACTTGATTGTGGAATGGAACGGCACCACCGCTCACGCCGGAGTCTCCCCCTGGCTCGGACGCAGTGCGGTACACGCAGCGGAGGTTTTCCTCGTGGCCGCCAATATGATGCGCGAGCAGATGCTGCCGACGGCCAGGCTGCATTACCAGATTCTCGACGGTGGCGTAGCGGTCAACGTGATTCCCGATTACGCCAGGGTACTGGTCCGATACCGGGGCCCCAGCGCGGAAAATGTCACGCAGTACAAGAACTGGCTGATAGACATGGCCAAGGGCGCCGCGCTTTCCACTCAGACCAAAGAGACGGTCACCCTCATCACCGGCACACTGGATGTCGTCGGCAACGATCCGCTCGCTAAAAACATGTATGGCCATATGGAGCGATATTTCCCCATTGACTGGACCGACGACGAGCAGGCCTTTGCAAAGGCGATCCAAAAGGAAATGGGGCTGGAGGAAAAGGGCATGGCCGACGCCATGGCCGGCATGCCCACGTCGAAGGTGGAAGTCGGCGGCTCATCCGATGTGGGCGATGTCAGCTGGAGCGTGCCGACCATGGGCGCGGTTTACGCCGCCTGGCCGCAGGGTATTTCCCCGCACCAGTGGGGATGCACGGCCTGTCACGGCATGAGTATCGGCCACAGAGCCACGGTACAGGCCGCCCAGTCGATGGCCGCTTCCGGTCTTGACCTGTTCACCCAACCCGAGTTGATCGAAGCGGCACAGGAAGACTTCAAGAAGCAGACGAAGGGCCAGCCCTACAAAAGCCTCAACGAGCTGCCCAAACCTCCAGGCGGGGAAATGCTGCCGGATGAAAGGGATCGCTACGAATGCTGTATTCACGGTGCACTGGAGCACTTTGGCATCACCGACGCTAAAACATGAGCATCAAAACGCCACTGCATCCGTAAAGAGCAAAGGGCTCAGCCCCCACAGCAGTCAATGATGTTCCCCTCATCGCCAATCATGTACAGAGCGCTTGCACGGGAATCACCGGCGAGTGCCTGGCCTTGATCAACGCAGCGCGGTATGCGCAGCGCCGGGACGCGTCCCACTGCCAGAAGGGATTCCTCGAGGACATGGTTTCCGCCAGGCGTGTACGCGGACGCATCCAGACGGGCATGGATGCCAATATTACGAACTTCGATCCAGAGACGGTGAAAGACAATTGCGGCTAACCTGTAGGCAAGGGAACGCTGCCTCCAACCGGCATTCCCTACATCATCGTCAACGGCATTATTGCCGTCCAAGACTCCGAGGTATTGAAAGCCGTGTCTCTGGGGCAGCCAATTCGTAACGCGGCTGTGAAGCGGTGAATAAACCAGACAGTTGAAAAAAAGACTTATCAATGTCAAAGCTCAATGAAATCGACACATGCAGCAATGGCAAGCTGATGGAGGCCAACGGTTTCCTGATCCCGGTTATCTCCGGATCGAGCCGCGAAATGGGCCCCAGTTGAGCGGCGTGATTCTCCGGTACAAATCAACAGTGAACTTCATGAAATTACGCAACAGCCCGGCCTCACCTGCCTTCGCCCAGATCCCGACCGCGCGCTGTTACCGACAGTACCGGACACCTTTGCGCCTTATCCTGGTGCTATTCCTGACGGCATTTCCATTCGGTCTCACACAGGCGCAAAGCCAGCCACGCTATGAGACCTTTGGCGGCGGCCCTCCGGACCACTGGCTGGTTGGCGCCGAGGTCTATCTCTGGGGTGCCAGTGTCGGCGGCGACACCGCGACCGGTGACAAGATCGATATCAGTTTTGATGAACTCGTGAAAGACCTGAAGTTCGGCTTTATGGGTACGCTGGCCGCGACGCGGGGCAAGTGGACAGCCTACTCGAACCTCATCTATCTGGATGTGTCCGACAATATCCGCCAGACCATCGACCTGGGCCCAGAGGCGTTCCGCGTGAGAGCCGACATTGACCTCAAGGGCTTTGTTACTACCCTCGGCGGAGCCTACCGCGTCTACCAGTCAGAGACATCCAGGTTCAACGTCACCCTCGGAGCGCGCTATCTATGGCTGGACCTGGACATCGATACCAACATCGACGAACTCGCCGACTTCAGAATTTCCGACTCCGGTGATGTATGGGACGGGGTTGTCGGCCTCCGGGGAAAAACGGATCTTACTGACCGCTGGTACCTGACCTACTACGCCGACGTGGGTACCGGGGAAAGCGATTATACCTGGCAGGCCCTGGCGGCCATCAGCTACCGGTGCAACCGATTCGACTATGTGGGTGGCTACCGCTACCTGGACTGGGAATTTGACGACTCCCCGCTACTTTCCGATCTGAATTTGAGCGGAGTCTTTGCCGGCATAAAGTTTTCGTTCTAAAGGCAGTGCTGCTGAAGGGGCGGAGCGAAGAATACAAAACAGTCCGGCATTTACCTGAATCGGTATCGGAGTGTATTTCCGCGAGGGATGGACTCAAAACACGCTGGAGCGCGTTTTGCCCCTGCGGGCTCGGCGTAAGCGCCTCGGTCCCAACTCGCTGGCGCGAGCTGGTCGAACCCGGCGAGGGTTCTCACCCTGCCCGCAACGCGATTAAACAAAAAAGCCCGGCATTTGCCTGAATCGGAATCGGAGTGAGATTCCGGGAGGGATGGACTCAAAACACGCTGAAGCGTGTTTTGCCCCTACGGGCTCGGCGCAGGCGCCTCGGTCCCAACTCGCTGGCGCGAGTTGGTCGAACCCGGCGAGGGTTCTCACCCTGCCCGCAACGCGGTTAAACAAAAAAGCCCGGCATTTGCCGGGCTTTTTTGTTTAATGGCGGTGAGGGAGGGATTCGAACCCTCGATGCCTTGCGACATACACACTTTCCAGGCGTGCTCCTTCGACCACTCGGACACCTCACCGAAACTGATTGTCGCGTTTTGGCGGTCTGTGGGCCGCTCTGCACGCCTGCGTCCAATTTTCCCGCCGCACTGCGGTTATGGGGAAAATTGTCTTGCTAATCAGGAACATAGCTCCCGTCCAGCGAGCGCGCACTTTACATAAACAGCGGCGCCAGTGCAACCCCTATTGTGCATCCCAGGGGGCAAAGAAATCCTCTACCGGCAGGTTCGGGGCCTGGCGCACGGCTTTCTGGCGGGTGCCGCAGTACAGGAAGCCGTCGATACGTTCGTTGTCGGCCAGCCCCAGGCCCTCGGCCACTACCGGGTTGTAGGCCAGCGGTCCGGTGCGCCAGTAGGCGCCGATGTCCTGGGCGAAGGCGGCGGTCAGCATGGCCTGCACGGCGCCGGCGGTGGACAGGTGCTGCTCCAGCTCCGGCACCTTGGGGTGCTTCTGCAGCCGGGTGATGGCGACGACGATCAGCGGTGCGCGCAGCGGCATGGCGAGGGTGCGCTGGCGCTGGGCCTCGGCAAGGGGCTCGCTGGCCTCGTGCTCGGCGGCGCGCAGAAACAGCTCGCCCAGGCGCTCGCGGGCCTCGCCTTCGACCACCAGAAAGCGCCACGGGCGCAGGCAGCCGTGATCGGCGGCGCGCAGCGCAGCGCGGAAGATGTTCTGGCGCTGTTCGACGCTGGGGGCCGGGTCGGTCAGCAGGCCACAGGATACTCGGGTGTGCAGGGCGGTCAGCGCGTCCATTGGGTTCTCCGGTCAGAATCGTGAGCGCGGATTCTAACGCAGGGCCCGCGGCAGCGCATATCGACCGATCATCCACTTGTCTGCCGACGGGCGCACAAGGGTTTCGCATTATTTGCTCTGGCGGAGTACACTTCCTTTCCTCGACCAGCGTTTGATCGAGAGAACAGATAAGACGGGGCCAATCCCGCCGGAAAATCGCCGTAGCAAATCGGTCATTTCCCGAACGATTAGAATTAGGACATAAGAATACCCAGATGCCGGACCAGCCTGAGGGAACCAGCGGGCAGCGTATTGACCATCGTTACCCGTTCTACTTCCGCACCCTGATCTGCTTTGCCGCCGCCGGAACCCTGGTCAACGCGGTCAGCTGGTCCGCGCCCTGGCGTCTGGACAAGCTGATCACGCTGGGCATGGCGGTCACGCTGCTGGTCTATACCGTAGTGGCCTTCCTGATCAGCCGGCGCCAGACCGGTGCCAGCGCCGCGCAAACGCGCCGCGTGCTGTCGTTCTTCGACGCCACCCTGATCGGGGTGGCCATCGCCCTGGCCAACTTCAACCTGCTGCCCTCGCTGCTGTTTGTGACCATGGTGCAGTTCAATGCGCTGACCGAGGGCGGTGGCCGCCGCTGGTTCGAGCACAATACCGGCCTGCTGCTGGGTGTCGGCGGCGGCTACCTGATTCACCAGCCGACGCTGATCGTAAATTCAGACCTGACCATCAGTGCCGCCAGCCTGATCGGCGTCTTTACCTATTTCTGCGCCTACGCCTTTTATACCCACAAACAGATCGCCACGCTCAAGAAGGCCCATCGCGACCTGAGCCAGGAGCAGTACACCGGGCGCATGCGCACCTACAAGCTGTCCAAATACCTGCCGCAGCGTCTGTGGCGGGCAGTGACCAACGGGCGCGAGAACGAGCTGGCCACCGAGCGCAAACTACTCACGGTGTTCTTCTCCGATATCAAGGATTTCAGCCAGCTGACCGAAGAGCTGGAAGCGGAGACCTTCACCCAGCTGCTCAACAGTTACCTGTCGGAAATGGCGCGCATCGCCGGCCAGTACGGCGGCACCATCGACAAATTCATCGGCGATGCGGTGATGGTGGTGTTCGGCGACGACGACAGCAAGGGCCCCAAGTCGGACGCGCTGCGTTGTGTGGCGATGGCGCTGGCCATGCGCAAGCGCGTGCGGGAAATGAAGCAGGAGTGGTACAACAAGGGCATTGCCCGCCCGCTGCAGGTGCGCATGGGCATCAACACCGGCTACTGCACCGTGGGCATTTTCGGCACCGCCAACTACCAGTCTTACACGGTCATGGGCACCCACGTGAATCTTGCCGCACGCCTCGAGGGCGCGGCGCAACCGGGTGAGATCCTGATCAGCCACGAGACCTGGGCACTGATCAAGCATTCAGTCATGTGCCGCGACAAGGGCCACGTCACCGTAAAAGGCTTCAGTACCCCGGTGAAGGTCTACCAGGTTACCGACCTGCGCAAGAATCTCGGCGGCCAGCAGGGCTACCTGGAAGACCACGCGCCCGGCTTCTCCATGCACCTGGATCTGGACAAGGTGCGCAACTACGACAAGGACCGGGTACTGCAGGCGCTGGAAAAAGCGGCCAAGACACTGAAAGGCAAGGTCATCATGTAGCGCCGGCTCGCGGCCAGCTGCTGCTTGACTTTCTTACCCAGCTACTCCGCTTCCAGAAAGTTTGTTTATCAGCGTGTAGTACCGCTCGACAATCTTCTGCTGTACCGGCCGGCTCGGCATCTGCGGGAATCACCATTGCCGGCGCCGCTTGCATCCGGCCGGTGCGCAACGGCCCCAACCATTCGACACCATTCCTATATTCCGTATCTAGCTGCCGGTGACAATCACAGCGCACGGTATCCGGCTGTCGCAGCGAAACTATCTGACCGCAACCGCCAGACCAAACTGGCACATGTATAGATTGGATAAACAATGGGGTATCCAGCGCCGCTGGTTTCACCGCCGCGCTGCATATCGAAACCTGAAGTGGTGGGCTGCTGACACTGTGCAACAGCAGCTACTGACTCCCAATAATTCAGGAGATCAGTAGCCAGGATCTGCGCGAGCCTGGCCACCTGAATGGTAGACAGGCTCGCGACTATAGCGGGTTCGAGGAACTACTGCAGGCTGAGGTTTACGGTTTCGCTGTAACTGTAATGACCATCAGCATCAACGACGTAGTAGCGGAAGCTGTCGCTGCCCGTTGCAGCTGCATTGGCCGGACTGTAGGAAAACGCCCCCGTCGTCTTGTCAATGCTCACTTGGCCGATAGAAGGCGGGGTATCGAGTCGGAAGCGGATACCGTTTCCGCCCGGCAGTACTCCAGACAGAGTGCCACTGCCCTGGCTTGCAACGCCGATGCCCAGATCGCTTATCACCGCATCACCATACAGGCTGCCGTCGTGGCCATTGCCCGTCATGTCTTTTGCCGTACCGTCCTCGGCACCTTCGAAAGTGTAATAGGCAACCAGGCCGTCGGTAGAAGCATCGAGTCTCTTGTGCATATTGGCAGCAATTTCCGTCTGGCTGACGGCCTTGTCCCAAACGCGGACCTCGTCGATTTCACCCAGCCAGGGGGCGTTTGTAACGGTACTCCAGGTTCCAATGCGCATGACCGTGCCGGAATTCACGCTGCCAATGCCGGATAGCGATACAGACTTCACCTCCTCACCATTGACATACAGGCGGGCCGTATCGGTTACACGATCCACTGTTACCGCAATGTGGTTCCAGGTATCGAGCGTCAGGGGAGTGTCACTGGCCAGCCCCTTGCTGTTGGTGCCATCGCCCAGCAAAAATGAGGCTTTGAGGATGTCGTTGTCGTTACCCAGGCGCAACACCCAGCCGGCATCGGTTCCCGTACCCAGCTTTTTACTGACGATGTTGCGGTAGTCTCCTGCACTGTTGGCATCCGCATACACCCAGGACTCAACCGTGAAACTCCCGTTACCAAATTCAAGATCGCTACTGTCGGATACTTCGGCGTAGTCCCCATCGCCATCCAGGCTCAAGCCCTTTTCTGTGCTGAAGGTATACACCGGCGCGTTGTAGAGGTCCCCGGCAAAATTCCCGGTGACATCGGCCAGGCTATTGCTGTCTCCATCGTCGTAATTGAAATACAGCAGCAGGTTGGCTTCATCGGCGGAAACGCTCAACGCCATATCCCGCTGTATCTCCGCCTGGTCGCGCGCCGCGGTCCAGACTCGGGTTTCGTCCAGGGCACCGGCGAAATAACTTCCAGAGAGATTTTTATTGACGCCCAGTACCAGGTCGCCAAAGGAGCTTCCCGCACTGCGCACGTCCTCGGCTTCCAGTTCGCCATCGAGGTACAGGCGCACGGTGGAGGTGGCCTGATCGAAACTCACTGCCGCGTGGTGCCAGGTATCCGCCTCGAGTACCGTGGCCCCATTGAGCAGGGTGCCTCCCATCCGGGTAAATACCGTGCCATCGCTCTGGATGCCAAGCAGCGTACGCCCGGAACCCGATAGGTCGAGCTGCTGCACCAGCCGCTGCTCGTTACTCGAAAGCGAATCCATTTTCAGCCAGGTCTCGACGGTAAAAGAGGTGTAGGCCGGGTTGAAGAGACTGTTCATCGGCACACGCGCATATTGACCGGCGCCATCCAGGAGTAACGCTTTGTAGAAGCCGGCACTGACGGCGGGGCTGATTTCACCTTCGACCAGCGCCCAGTCCGAACACACCTGGCTGCCGCTGTCGATACCATCGGCGGGGGTGACGCAGAATTGCAGATAATTCCCGGCGTAATTACTGCTCGGGGTAAAGCTGGTTGCATTTGCACCGCCGATGGGCGTACTACCGGCCCCATTCGCATCCACAGCCAGTTGCCATTGAACGCTGCTGCCACTCTCCGAGTCGCCGTCAGTGTCGCTATAGAGGTAAGTGCCGGCCAGCGCCTCGCCCTGGCGCACCCTGCCAGATACTTTCACGTCAGTCGCCGTCGGTGGAGTGTTGAGAACTGGGGCACAGGCGGTACCAGTGCCATCGCAGAGATCGAAGGACAGTTTCTCGGTATAGGTAATGCCGGACAGAGAATAGCTGAACACCTTGCTCAGCCAGTCGCCGCTGCCATTGACATCGGCGAGGTCAATACTGAACTCGGTATCCACCATTGGCCCCACTTTGGCATATTCGTAGTAGATTCCACCCTTTCCAAACTTGTAGTCTTGGAAATTGGTGCACTGCGCCTCCTGCAGGTTGTAGTGCACTTCAGCGGTCTTGAATGGCACCCGCAGCATGGCGTTGAAGTCCGTGGCATTGGTGAACACCGGATTCAAGCTCACGTCCAGCGAGGCATCGATCACGCCGTCGCCATTGCTATCATTACTGTTATCCGGCGTCAGGACCAGGCCTTCACGGGGATCAAAACTGTAGCTGGTACCGTCTTCAAGCGTGAGCACGGCCACGGGGCTCAGCTCTACCGAGAAATTCTGGTACAGATCTGCGGTCGCCCAGAGGTAGGAGTCAAACAAGCTATAGCCCAATTTATAGTAGAGGTCTTCACCTTCCGGCTCAAACACACCGTCTTTGCATCCCTCTTTCTCCCCATTGAGCGACAGGGCATTGGAAAGCCAATTATCGGGCGCTAAGACCTGCTCGTTCACCCAGGCAGGGCGCGCTATTTCAGCCTCCAGGCGCAAGGCATTGTCCGCACTCTGCTGGCTCGTGGCACTAACAGACCCGGTAGATTCCACGCTGTAGGGCTGGGAAATACGGTCGCCGGAAATATGTCCCTTGTAGGTGTCGATACTGGAGCTGATTACATCCGGCACTTCCGTTGTCAGCCGGAAATCATAATCCGTCAGGGTTTCGGTGGCTTCGGCTTTGAAGGAGGGGGAGGTAACGGTAAATCCGGCACCGTCGGCAAAGGCAAGCGAAGTCGTCAGCTCCACTCTCCCGCCGGGCTGGATCTCGTCCGGATAGCTCACACTAAGCTGAACCGGCAGGTTCGCCTCTACCGTCCCCCCGGTTACCTGCAGAGACGTTTCCAGCGAAAAGACACCTGCCATGGAAAGGTCCATTAACGAGGTGTCGATTGGCAACCCGGGAATATCGGCAAAGTTCAGCGAGTGTTTCATGCCGACCGTCGTACTTTCTCCAAGCGCGGGTAGCAGTGAGTTCCAGTCGGCCCAGATACTGCCGCCACCACTCGCATCCATCGGCATATTTCGGGTGATGGTGCTGAGATTATTGACATCGATGGTGACAAGCCCCTGCGCAGTGAGACCGTAGGAATCAGTCACCTCCACCGTCAGGCCATAGCTGGCGCCGCTCTCGTAATCCAGCTGGTGAACGCTGTCGGCAAGGCTCAGCTCACCGCTGGTACTGTCGATACTGAAATAACCCGCCTCATTACCCGCGACAATCGCATAGGTGACAGTATCGCCAATATCACTGGCATCAGCACTGACGTTACCCAGCGCTGTGCCGCCAGTGCTGTATTCATCCACGCTAAACGCCTGGTCGCCAATACTGGGGGCGGCATTGATGGAAATTGACAGGCCGTGCTGCAACCACAATTGGGCGCTGCCCGCGGTATAGACATCAAATACAATGCCGTCGAGCGTTTCCGTGGTATTGCTGAGTTGCCACTGCTGGCTGGTGGAGTAGACGCTATCGTCGAGATCGCCCTTGACAATAATGCGATTGCCCCCGCTTACACTCTTGTTGAAGCTGAGCGTATTGGCGCCGCTGCCGGTGATATCGAATACTTCGATGCTGCGCACGCGCTGCGCCGCGGCAGCCAGGTTCACGAACAGGCCGGCGCCATCGAATTTCAGCGTATCGGTTCCGCGTCCGCCGTCGATACGGACAAATTTATCGTCGGAGATAATGATCGTATCGTCACCGGGCCCCCCGTACAGCACATCTTCGCCACCGGCGCCCTGCAGAATGTCATTGCCCTGGCCACCGGCAAGCGCGTCGGCAAAATCCGCGGTTCCTGTTAGACTATCGTCGCCGGCGGAGCCCCACTGGGTAACCTTGGCGCCCTTGCCCAACATGACATAGAGGGTGCCAGAATCAGTAATGCCATCGGCATCCGCTTCGGGAGCGCCGAACAACATATCGGCAATACCGTCACCATTGATATCTCCCGCGCTGGCAACCCAGTGCCCGACGCCATCGCCACCATTACCCGAGGTATAAAATCCGCCGTTGTCGTTGACCACGTCACTGAGATAAACAGCTCCGGTATCGCTCTTGCCATAGACCACGTAGAGGCGCCCGTTGCCGGAATCGGCATAGGGGTCACCGATAATAATATCGCCGTAGCCGTCGCCGTTAATATCACCGCTGCCGCCGATCGCCCCAAAGACCACATCATCCGTATTAAGCGTGACACCCGAGGCGTCGTTGTGAATCACAAAACCGCCATGACCTGCGGCGATCTCGGCCAGGTCGATATCCTGTTGCGTCGAGGTACCGAATACAATGTAGGCACGCGGGTACTGCCAACCGTTGCAACAGCCGGTGTCGGCTGCCAGCAGGGCGATATCATCCAGGCCATCGCCGTTGACGTCGCCCAGCGCGGCCGTCGTGAAGCCGGGAAGCGCGTTATGTCGATTCTGTGAAGTTACCCCGTAATGGCCATCTTCCGGCAAGATCGACAGGCCATAGCCGCTGCTGGAAATGGTGTCGTACTCGATGGCACCAGTGTGCGGATACCCGAACAGGAGACGATTGGTCCCCTCGTTGTCACCCAGCAGGCCACGATTGACGATAAAGTCCTGCAGGCCATCGGAATTGAAGTCCCCCACCGGCAGCACCTGAGCGCCGAATTGCCAGCCATAGGTGTTGGTTTTACCGGTTTTTGAGACAACAAATCCCCCCGCATAGGAGCCATCGACTATGTCCGCCACACGCACCGCGGCACTATCCGCCTTGCCATATACGACATAGACAAGACTCTCGTCTTTCTGTCGGTTCAGATTTAAGAAATAGGTGGCGTCGTTGCTTTGCCGGAAGACTTCCCCCAGCGCCACATCGGCCAGGCCATCGCCATTCACATCGCCAACGGTGATGGTTCCACCAAGGTGGTCGCGGTAGCCACTGCCGTAAACGACAAAGCCCCCGTTGCCGACCTCCGTCGCAATACTCGACAGCTCCACCGGCGCAGTGTCCGCCTTGCCGAATACCACAAAAGCGAGCCCTTCCTGATCGCCTGTGGGTGTGGCGTAAGGCGCTCCGACCACCACGTCGTCCAGGCCATCGCCGTTAATATCACCGCCACCGCCGACGGCGAAACCGGTCCGGTCACCGGCACTTTGGCCATTGATCGCAAAGCCACCGCTTCCGGAGGCAACGGTGTCGAGATCCGCCAATACACCATTGGCATTGCCGAACAATACGTAGGCGCGGCCGGCATCTTCGCCGTTGGTGTCGTCCTGGGGTGCGCCGACAATCACATCGTCGAAACCATCACCATTGACGTCCCCGGCAGAGGCGACATTCCAGCCGGTCCAGTCGCCGGTGGCAACGCCATGGAGGGCGCTGGCATCGGAATTCAGAGAATCGGCCACGTTGTTAATACTTACCGTAACCGTTTGCGTACCGATATTGCCGTTACCATCGCTTAC
Organism: Microbulbifer sp. SAOS-129_SWC; assembly: GCF_039696035.1. Taxonomy (GTDB): domain Bacteria; phylum Pseudomonadota; class Gammaproteobacteria; order Pseudomonadales; family Cellvibrionaceae; genus Microbulbifer. The sequence goes on along the minus strand of NZ_CP155567.1, from coordinate 1,669,229 downwards.
CTGGATGGTGATGGTGTATTCGGTAATACCGCTTTCATAATCCAGCTGGCTGCTGTCGGCAACCGTGATCTCGCCCGTGTCTGGGTCTATCGCAAACGCACCGCTATCATTACCGGCCGAGATGGCATAACTGTAGTTCTCGATACCGATGGTCCAGCTACCTGCTTCGAAGACAAAATATTGCAAATCAAACTTGCCGTGCTTTGCCCAGGCCCGGTATTCCGCGATATCGTGCAGGTAACCGCTGAAACTATCGCTATTGATCGCGGTAAAACGAAATACCGCATCGTAAACCTCCTCGTCGATACCCACCGGCTGGACAAATACCACTGGATTCTCATAGGACCGCAGGAGACCGACCGTGCCGGCATGGTCTCTATCCCTGTCGGAAAAGGTCAGGGAACCCACTTCTCCGATCGCATTGCCATTGACATCGTGGAGGACGCCGTTGCCCTGCAGCATCATCATACTGACGGCTTCGGCGGTATGCCCCCCGTCGTCGAGCGCGTCCATATAGACGTCGGCCAGGCTATTCGCAATCTGCTTTATGCCGACCCCTGTCTGATCGGTACCATGGCTGGTTGCGACAGTGGCGAGCAGGTGCGGTGCCTCGTCGAAGGGGCCGGTAAAGTTCACGGTTTGCGTCGCGGCTGTGACAACGCTACCGGTCTGCGCAACTTCAAACGGAATGCCACCCCAGCGGCCCTGGGTCGAGTTGGCAAAAGCCATCCAACCCACGGTTTCCGCTCCCCCGACGCTGTCAATCGAGGTGGTCGCGTAATCTGACGTCTGCAAATCCGTCTCCAGGATGGCATCGAAACCCGTCGACGAGGTATTTTTCTGGCGCGGACGGAACAGGATTTCATAACCCCTCTTCGAGACCTTCCCGGTATAGGCATCGGTATGAGTTGAGTAGATAACCGGATAGTCACCGTAACTCTGGATCTGGCTCAGAACAATTGGCGAAGTACTGAAGGGGCTACTGAAACTGATCGGCTCATAGTCCTCACCCCGGGTACTCCAATTGCCGATACTCTGCGCCCCCACTTCCAGCTGCATGGTAGACGTAAAGGTGCCGTTGGAAGCAGAAACCTGGCCTATCACCATACCGCGGGCCGTATTTTCATCAATGGCGATATTTTCGGATTCGATGCTTGGCGCCGCTTGAGTCTGGGCACACACCCCGAGCGACAGCGCAAAGGCCAACCCCACCAATCTATTCACGGTTATCTCCCCTATGGTTATCTGGCTATTAGTATTCATTTTTTAAAAACAGTGATTCCCTCGCATATCAGCCCAAGCCTAACGGACAAATGTGGGGGAAATTTGAGGGTAATGCGCAAACAATACGCAGCGGCGTAGTCCGCTCTACTTTAGGCGCGAAAAGATCTGCAGCGCTCCAACCAGTGGGGCACCTGAATCCCTGTTGATCTGAAAATTCCGGAAAACCAATTTTTAGTCCCTTTCCGGGCACACCACCGTACTTCTACAATCAATGCGTCGGCGAGCTGCTGAAGCTGTGCAGCACCAGTTCCTCCGTATCCAGATTCAGGAAGCAGCTGGCCTGGATGTGTACGCCGTTGCGCTTGCAGGGACGCTGATCGTGATCGCAGAGGGAGACCATTACCAGATTGACGCCCGGTTTGAATAAACCCTCGGACAAGTGCTGGTAGGCGCCATAGAGCCGCCGAACTTTTTTGCCGTTGATATACAGGTTTCCCTGCCCCGTGGGCCGCCGCCCTTTCACTGCCAGTTCCGGCGGCCCCAGGTGAAAGTCCTTCACGAGGATGTAGAGGTTCAGGCCCGACACCTGATCGCGGTGCAGGCTCAGGGAAATCTCCGGTACCGGGATGCTCGCGGGGAATTTGAGCTCTGCAACATTTGTCATCATCATTTTCCGTCAATTTTCCAATCCGGGACCAAGTAGCGCTCAAGTGCCCGCCGGCCAATCCCGGCAACAACAGGAAGTTACGAAAAACCAATAGCAATCCCCTCAAACCTGAACGAATTTGAGGGGATTCAATACAGCATGGCGAATTCGATACCTGGACTCCACGGCGAAACTCACCGCGAATCAAGCGAATTTCGGGCCCGTCAAGGCGGGGGCGCTTTGTGCGATGAATGTAACAGCACAATTTGAGGAAAAATTGAGGAATTAGAGGAGTCTGCCACTTATCAGTGACCAGTAGCGCGAATACAGTCTCCTTCATCCTGCGCACTTTTTATACAAACATAGTTTTTTACCCGATATTCTCTCCATACCGCTTGAGCCTCTGTCGGGGAACAGGTGAAATAGGCTCCTTTTCCGGCCGACCGATCTACCATGCTCAAGAAAATTTCGCACAAGCTGCTCGCCACCTTTCTCGCCGTATGCCTGGTTACCGCCGCGGTCATCTATACCAGTGGTTACTTTGCGGTGCGCTCTGGTCTGGGGGGCATCAGCGAACAGCTGCATCGAAACCATCTGGGGGATATCGCCACTCGAGTCGGCAAGCTCTATGAAGAACGCGGCGGCTGGGCGCCGCTGCTCGCCAACGACCTTTGGCTGCGCAGTCTCTTCCCTGCCATCGGGCAGAGGCCAGCGCCCCCTCCGTCGGGGTTCGACCCCGGCCAGTCCCCTCCCCCCTTCCCCAATGTACGCCTGCTCAATGCCGACAAACGCGTCCTGAATGCAGGCGGCCCCTTTCCCCCGGGAACGCATTTTCCGATGGTACCGGTGCGCGCCCATGGTGAGGTGGTGGGGTATCTCGGCTTCCCGGCCGGCAGGGATATAGACAAAGCGGTAAATACCGGATTTGCCGACGCGGCACTACGGACTATGCTCGCCGGCGCGGTGATCGCGATCCTCCTCGCACTGACCGTTTCGCTGTTGCTGGCGCGGCGGCTGCTGAGGCCGATACACCACCTGTCGGCAAAGGTACACAAACTCGCCGGCGGGGATTTCGGTCAGAGAGCGCGGATCTACGGCGACGATGAGCTGGCAATACTGGCGGAAGACATCAACTTCCTGGCCAACGCGCTGGAGCAGAACCAGGAGGCCCGCCAGCGCTGGATCAACGATATGGCCCACGAGCTGCGCACACCCCTGACAGTGCTGAGCGCCGAAGTCGAATCGGCACAGTATGGTATCCAGGGTTCATCCGAAAATATGCTGGAATCCATGGGCGAGGAAATCACCCAGCTGAACACCCTGATCAACGACTTGCGCACGCTGGCGCAATCGGATCTGGGTGGCCTGACTTTCCAGCGCGAACGCATACCCGCTCTGCATTTCTTTGATACTTACGCACAAAAAGCCGCGGCGAAGCTGCAGTCCCATGGCCTGCGCCTGGAAACAGATGTGGAGATTGGGAAAGAGCTCAGCCTGTACGCGGACCGGGGCAGGCTCAAGCAGGTGCTGGATAACCTTCTGCAGAACAGTCAGCGCTACACCGATGGCGGCGGCAAGGTACGCATATCCGTGTATAAAGAGAAGCGCGAACTGGTGCTGTGCTGGCAGGACAGCGCTCCGGGGGTACCGGCGGCGAGCCTGTCGAAACTGTTCGAGCGCCTCTACCGGGTGGAGGAATCCCGCAATCGTGCCACCGGTGGCTCGGGCCTGGGTCTGTCAATCTGCAAGAGCATTGTCGAGGCACAAAATGGGGTAATCCAGGCCAGCCACGGCGAACTCGGCGGCCTCGCAATCACCTGCCGACTGCCGTTGACGGCCTGACAAGATAGGGGAGACAAGTATGCAAGGCGCACAGCTGCTGATCGTCGAGGACGAGACCAAGGTAGCCCGGCTGTTAAAAAATTTTCTGCAGGCACAGGGCCACCAGTGCACTCTGCTGGATCGCGGCGACCTGGTGCAGGATTGGCTGGAAAGGCATCACGCCGATGTAATCCTGCTGGACGTGATGCTGCCGGGCATGGATGGCATGGCCGTTTGCCGCGCCGTGCGTGAGCACTCTACGGTGCCGATCATCATGCTCACTGCGCGGGTCGAGGAGGTTGATCAATTGCTGGGGCTGGAGCTGGGCGCGGACGACTATATTTGCAAGCCGTTCAACCTGAAAAACGTGGCCGCGCGGGTAGCGGCACTGCTGCGACGGGTACATTTTGAGTCCGGCCAGGAGGAAAAGGAATCCGAGGTAGAACTGCCGGAAAACGACAACCGCCTGTTGCTGAAGGGCCAGCCGGTAGAACTGACCGCGACCGAATACCGCATATTGCGCCCGCTTTACGACAACAAGGGCCGCATCTACACCCGCTCACAGCTGCTGGATCTGGCCTACGCCAACGATCGCGCAGTCACCGAGCGCTCCATCGACACCCATATCAAATCCATCCGCAAGAAAATCGCCAGCGTGGTGCCGGAGATGGAATTGATTCATTCCATTTATGCAATGGGATACAAGTGGGAGAACTGAAACACCGCCGCGGGAAACCGGGTGCTCAGTCCAGTTCCAGGAACTGCACCACACGACCCTCCAGCCACGGATAAAACGGGTTCCAGCGCAGCCGCAGCTGGGTCGAGGCGCTGATCTGCAGTGCGCCGCGCTCGCCGCGCCAGGCGAGATTGCCGAGCTGTATTCCTGGCCCCGGCCCCGGCGGGAAACCGCCATACACCGGGTCATCCGGCGCGAACGGCAGCGCCACGTGAGACAGGGAATAGATCCCCGGCGGCCAGCTCAAGCCGAGCGGTGTGCGGGTCGCGAACTTCTGGTTCGGGGGCCAGTGCACGGCGGTCACTGCAAGTGACTGACTGTCGACGTTGGTGACCAGGGTCAGGGCATAGTCGCGGGGATCCGCCTGCCGCAGGGCCTCGAGCATCGCGTCGGGACTCCACTTGAGCAACGGTTCCACCCCTGCCTGGCGATTGAAATCAAACAGCACCAGTTCGTGGCCACCCGGCGGCAGCCGGTTGAACAGCTGTGTAACCACGGCCGGCGCCTCCACCGTAGCGTCGATCACCGATGAAAATGACAGAATCGGCGGCATCCGGCCCAGCTTGCCCGCGGCTGCGTCGCGGCGCAGGCAGTGCTGGATCTCACGGGTGAAGCGGTACGACAATGCGGCCGCATTGATGGCGAAAGAACCGTATTTAAACGGCTCGTATTCCAGGTGCACGGCATTCCACTCGAGCTTCTTCAGCCCCGGCAGGTGGCTCAGGCGCGCCTGCCACACCGCGAGCTCGGCCGCCGCGGAGATGCCGATTTCCGGCGACAGCAATACCAGGTGCGCAACCTCTGGTAGCGCGGGATCGTCGATGGTGGCGAGCGCATAATGCACCGCCAGCGCCGCGCCGTTGGAGTAACCGACGATATCGATCGGCCGCCCCGCACCAATTTTCTGCAGGTGGCGCATCGCCAGTTGCACGGCAGCGGCCATATCCTGCCAGGTCACCGTCACCAGCCCCGACGGCGCGGTACCGTGGCCGGGAATACGCAGCCCCAGCACCGTGGCCCCGGCACGATGCAATCGCAGCGCCAGGTGTCGAAGGCTGTAAGGCGCATCCGTCAAACCGTGCAGCAACAACACCAGGCGGCGGGGATTTTCCGCTTGCAGCAGGAAACTGCGATTCCAGTTGGTGGGCCAGCGCGCGGGATCGGCGAGACTGTCGCGCCGGTAGCGGTTGATCGTATCGGGGTCGGCGGGCCGGGTGTGGCTGTAAACCCGTTCGTCGAGCTGGGCGAACAGTCGGTCTTCCAGCGCCTGGTATTCCTCGAACGTCTGCACCGGAGAGTCTTTGGTGTATTCGGCGTCCAGCACTGCCGTGTGCCAGATCTGCAGATCGGGCAGGCGCTGGAGATAGACGGCCAGGCCGACACACAGGGTCAACAGTATTCCGACAACGCATATCGCAACGAAGCGGATCAGCCGTCGTACCCACATCGGAGCGCGGCGCTATACCGGCCCGGACAGCCGCAACGAACTAGGAAGCGCGCACCGGCCTGGCCCCGGCCGTAATGGTCATACCGATAAAGATCAGTTTTACGCCGAACAGGATACCCAGCACCCAGTTGCCGGAGAACGGGAACTGGGTCCACAGAATAATCCCCAGCAGGATGGAGATAATTCCGCTCAGTGTCAGCCACATTTTTCCGCTTTCCGGCACCGCGCGAATCCCGGCAATCAGCTCTACGACACCGTCAATGATGAAGTAGAGCGCCAGCAGCATCGTCAGCGTACGAGCCAGAATCAAGGGATGGCTGAGCATCAGGATTGCCGCCACGATGGTCAGCAACCCCAGCACAATGCCGACCATCCCCTTGCCGAAGCTGCCGGATCGGAATGCCCAGATCAGGCGGAAAATACCGCCGATCAGTACCAGCACCCCCACTGCCATGATGATCGAAAGGCCGGCGAAGCCCGGCGCTACCAGCGCCAGCCCGCCGAGGATGATCGTCAGGATACCGAGCGTGGTCATCGCTTTGCCGCCGAAACCCGCGTCTCGCATAGATACCTCCCGCTTACGCAGAATCCACAAACGCCATAATCTTTAAAGATTATAGTGGCGGCCGCCAAACGGAAGTGGAAACCGGGGCGCGCCGCCCCGGCAGGAGACTGCGCGGGAGCGATTACTGGCGCGCGAACCTCGGCGGCGGCGCAGCCGCCTCTTCCGTGCTGCGCAGCGGATTGATATCCAGCCCACCGCGGCGCGTATAGCGCGCGCTGACCGTGAGCGATTCAAACCCGGCCAGTTGCTGCAGATCGCAGAAGATGCGCTCGACGCAGTGTTCGTGGAAATCCTGGTGCTCGCGAAAGGAGACGATATAGGCCAGCAGGGCCTCGCGATCGAGGGCCGGGCCGGTATAGGTGACACAGACAGTGGCCCAGTCCGGCTGGCCGGTGACCGGGCAGTTACTGCGCAGCAGATGACTGTACAGGGTTTCGCTGACGGTCGCGGCGCCGTCGGCGAGCTTGAGTAATGCGCTATCCGGTTGATACTGGCGGGTTTCGATATCGAGCTGGTCGAGACACACGCCGGCGGGCTTCGCCACGTCCAGCACCGGATCCTCCACCGGGTAAAGCTCCACCGCCACCGGTGCGCCGGCGGCGGCGCCCAGATCCCGCGCCAGGATTTCACGCACGACCGGCCAGGAATCGAACTGGGTCTGGTTGAGGGAATTCAGGTACAGCTTGAAGGACTTGGACTCCACCATGTGCGGGCTGCTGGCGGGAAAACCGAAGCGCGCCACCGCCACCTGCGGCAGGCCCTTCGGGTTCAGCCACGACAGCTCGAAGCCCCACCAGTCGTCGCGACCGAAAAACGGCTGCGTATCGCCACTGATCCCCAGATGCGCGCGGGATACGGCGCGCGGAATCGGGTGCAGCAGCTGCGGGTTGTAAGCCGATTCGTAACGGGTTTCCTTGCCCAGCGGCAGGTTCTGCCAATCTTCGCGGTTCATCAGATTTTTACACTCGACAATGAACGATTACCTTTCGGGCCTTGGCAGTCACCAGGCCCCTGCAGAAGCGCAAACGCAGTTTAGTGGCGCAGGCGCTTGCCGTGGCGCATCAGGTGCAGGCCCCAGGCAGACAGCAACGCGATAAATACCAGCACGCCGCAGAAGGCCCAGATCACATTGATATCGGACACGCCGAGCACGCCATAGCGGAAGGCGTTCACCATATACAGGATAGGGTTCAGTTTCGACAGACCCTGCCAGAACGGCGACAGCAGCTGAATGGAATAGAAAACCCCACCCAGGTAGGTCAGCGGCGTCAGTACGAACGTCGGAATGATCGAGATATCGTCAAAGCTGTTGGCAAAGATCGCGTTGATAAACCCGGCCAGCGAGAACAGCACCGACGTCATGAACACGATGGCGATGGTGATGCCGATATGCTGCACCTGCAGGTGGGTAAAGAACAGCGCAATCAGGGTGACGACAAACCCCACGATCAGGCCGCGGGACACGCCGCCCAAGACGTAGCCGGCCATGATCACCCAGTTGGGTGTCGGGGAGACCAGCAGTTCTTCCACACTGCGCTGGAACTTGGCGCTGTAGAAGGACGACACCACGTTGGAGTAGGAGTTGGTAATCACCGACATCATGATCAGGCCCGGCACGACGAATTCCATATAGGAAAAGCCGCCCATATCACCGATACGGCTGCCAATCAGGGCACCGAAGATAACGAAATACAGCGACATGGTTATCACGGGCGGCACCAGCGTCTGCGGCCAGATCCGGGTAAAACGGCGTACTTCGCGGCGCAGAATGGTACTGAAGGAAGTCCAGATGGCGTTGCTGTTCATTGTTCTTCCTCCTGCTTCTGCTCCGCCAGCAGGGAGACGAACAGCTCCTCCAGCCGGTTGGCGCGATTGCGCATACTCACAATGGAAATACCCTGCTCGCCCAGGCGGTTGAACAGTTCATTCAGGGACTGGCCCTTCTCCACCGTCACCTCGAGACTGTGCTCATCCAGCTGGCGGCCACTGAAGTTGCCGAAATCCGGCGCGCCATCGAGGGTATCCGCGGTATCGAGAATAAAGGTTTCGCGACTCAGGGTTTTGAGCAGTGACTTGATCGAGGTGTTCTCGACAATATCGCCCTTATCGATGATGGCGATATTGCGGCACAGGCTCTCCGCTTCTTCCAGGTAGTGGGTGGTCAGGATAATGGTGGTGCCCTTTGCGTTGATCTCCTGCAGGAAGGTCCACATGGAGCGGCGCAGTTCGATATCCACGCCCGCTGTGGGCTCATCCAGGATCAGCAGCTGGGGTTCGTGAATCAGCGCGCGCGCAATCATCAGCCGGCGCTTCATACCGCCGGACAGCATACGCGCCTGGGTGCTGCGCTTGTCCCACAGGCCCAGCTGCTTCAGGTATTTCTCGGTGCGCTCCTCGGCGAGCGCGCGCGGCATGCCATAGAAACCACCCTGGGTCGCGACGATATCGAACACTTTCTCGAACTGGCTGAAATTGAACTCCTGCGGCACCACACCGAGCAGCTGCTTGGCCTTGGGGAAGTCCTGGTCGATATCGACACCGAAGATAGAGACATTGCCGCCAGTCTTACGCACCAGCGAGCAGATGATGCCGATAGTGGTGGACTTGCCGGCACCATTGGGGCCGAGCAGGGCGAAGAAGTCCCCCGGCTGCACATCGAAGCTGATGCCCTTCAGTGCCTGGAAGCCGTTGTCGTAGGTTTTCTGTAGGTTCTGGATGGAGAGCGCGGCAGTCATTGGACACCTCGAGAAATCGCAGCGAGCGGGTGATGGGTGGTGTCCGCCGGAGCGGAAGAAGCGGAGTGTACTCGCAGTACATGAGCATTCTGAGCACCGCCGGCCACCGCCAGGCGCACGCGCAGCAGATTTATAGGGGTGTCCATTACTGTCTCCTGTTTTGGAAGGCGCTATTCAACGCGCTTGCGCGGTTGATTTCAACCGGCGCGGGACTGGGGGTTCAGATGCTGCGGTGAGCGTCGCGAACCGCCCCCGGCGACCGGGCCGGTATGCGACGTACCTGCCAGTGGGGTAAAAGGTAAAACCCGCGAAAAAAAAAGCCGCTCATTGAGCGGCTTTATTAATTGGAGCGGGAAACCGGGTTCGAACCGGCGACCTCAACCTTGGCAAGGTTGCGCTCTACCAACTGAGCTATTCCCGCCTTTTCAGGCAGACCTGGCAGCACATGCTGCCGGGTCGTATTGGTATCCCCAAGGGGAGTCGAACCCCTGTTACCGCCGTGAAAGGGCGGTGTCCTAGGCCTCTAGACGATGGGGACAGAAAACTTGCACTCGGCTCCGAGGGGCCTAATGCTGCCACACTGAGTGTGGCTTCGCTAGAAAAATTTTTCTAGCTACTCTCTGTAGCTGTCTCCCTACAAAGAGCATGAAATTGGAGCGGGAAACCGGGTTCGAACCGGCGACCTCAACCTTGGCAAGGTTGCGCTCTACCAACTGAGCTATTCCCGCGTGGCGTCCCCTAGGGGAGTCGAACCCCTGTTACCGCCGTGAAAGGGCGGTGTCCTAGGCCTCTAGACGAAGGGGACCCGGACGACTTCGTTTGCGTTGCTTGGCGTCTTTAAGATCGCTGCTGCTTCAGAAGTGGGGCGCATTCTATGGAGCACCCGGGGACCTGTCAACACCCATGTCGAAACTTTTTTTGGTTTTTTTCTTTTATAGTCAGGCACTTACAAAACTGGTGCTTTTTCGAACAGGCGCCCTATTCCACCTCATGTGACTGCGCCTGCATTTCGGTCAGGAATTTACGGATGCGCCTCGCGTTGGCCCCCAGGTCACTGATTCCGACCCGGGAACTGGAGCGGATATCCACCCGCGAGCCACCCTTCTCGGCGGACACCCTGACCACCACGTCATCACTGAATCCCAGCAAGCGGGTGCGGTCGACCGCCTCCAGATGCCCGCGCGCGGGCTGCAGGGACACTACCCGCCAGCCCAGGCTGTGGGCGACCGCAGCGGCAAGCCTGGTCGCCTTGTCTACCGGCATGGCCAGCTCCAGCGGATGGATATCCGCGTAGATATCTGCCTCCCGCTGCTCCCGGGCCACCGCTTCACCGCCATAGGTGGCGGAGTTATCGGTCTTCTTGCGCAGCGATAGCACCGCCTCGTACTTGGGCGGATTGCGCAGGTCGGTGGTGATATCGTGAATCCGCGGCACATCGAAATTGTCGCGGCCGACGGTCAGCAATGGCACCGCCACCGGCAGCAGGCCCAGTACCATCGCCCACAGCGCGTTGCGGCGGCTGTCCGGGTGGCGCTTTACCAGCCCCCACATGAACACCAGCATGCTCAACAGCGCCACGCCAACGGCCCCCAGGCCGGCGAACTTGAACACCTGAAACACCGGGCGGTAATCCATCAACCCCAGGCGCAAAGCCAGCCCGGCAATAAAGATGGCCGCCAGCAACAGCCACTGCACACGCAGCAGCCAGCGGCTCCAGTGACTCCAGCGCGTTGGCCGCATCAGCCGCCCTCCCCTTCGCCATGTTCATTGCTATCCTCGGGATCCAGCGTTACCGACAGGGAATTGACGCAATAGCGCAATCCGGTGTCGGTGGGGCCATCGGGGAATACATGCCCCAGATGACAGCCACAATTGGCACAGACGATTTCTGTACGCTGCATTCCGAGACTGTTGTCCTGGTGCTCTTCCACCACCCCCTCCCGGGCTTCAGCGTCGAAACTGGGCCAGCCACAGCCGGCGTCGAACTTGGACTCCGACTCGAACAGCACTTCGCCGCAACAGCGACAGCGGTAGGCGCCGTCTTCAAACGTATTCCAGTGCTCGCCACTGAACGGGCGCTCGGTGCCCCCCTCGCGGCAAACGTGAAATTCTTCCGGCGTGAGCTTGTCGCGCCAGTAGTTATCGTCTTTTTCTTTTGACATACTCTCCTTCCTGTTTCCACTCAGCTCCTGTAGGACCGAAGGTGTGGAGCGGCCGCGATAGGATTCCCCGTCTCTCCCAGCCCGTTCGCCCTACAACAGTGCCCCGAGGATTAGCACAGCCATCATGAATGAGTTCCACAAATCGGAAAAGCTGCACGGCGTCTGTTATGAAATTCGCGGCCCGGTGATGGCGCAGGCCAACCGCATGGAAGAGGAAGGCCACCGCATTCTGAAACTGAATATCGGCAACCCGGCCCCCTTCGGTTTCGACGCCCCGGACGAAATCCTCCAGGATGTGATTCAAAATCTGGCCCACGCGCAGGGCTATGTGGAATCCAAAGGCCTGTTCGCGGCACGCAAGGCAATCATGCAGGAGTGCCAGCTGCTCGGCATTCCCGGCGTGGACATTGACGATATCTATCTCGGCAATGGTGTCTCCGAGCTGATCACCATGGCCACCCAGGCGCTGCTGAACACCGGCGACGAACTGCTGCTGCCGATGCCCAACTACCCGCTGTGGATGGCGGCGACCAACCTCACCGGCGCCAACCCAGTACTCTACCGCTGCGACGAGCAGGCCGACTGGCTGCCGGATATCGACGATATCAAGGCCAAGATTACGCCCCGCACCCGCGGTATTGTAGTCATCAACCCCAATAACCCCACCGGCGCCGTCTACCCGCGCGCGCTGCTGGAGGAGATTGTCGAGCTCGCACGCCAGCACAACCTGGTGATCTTCGCCGACGAGATCTACAGCAAGATCCTCTACGACGACGCCGAATTCACCCCCATGGCCAAGCTGGCCGACGACGTGCTGTGCCTGAGTTTCAATGGCCTGTCGAAATCCTACCGGCTGGCGGGTTTCCGCTCCGGCTGGATGATTGTCAGCGGCGCCAAGCACCGCGCGCGCGGCTTTATCGAGGGCATGGATATCCTCTCGTCCATGCGCCTGTGCGGCAATGTGCCGGCCATGTTCGCCGTGCAGACGGCGCTCGGCGGCTACCAGAGTATCAACGACCTGGTACTGCCCGGCGGCCGCCTGCGCCAGCAGCGCGACCTGGCCTGCGGCATGCTGAACGACATTCCCGGCGTCAGCTGCGTCAAGCCCAGCGGCGCCATCTACCTGTTCCCGAAACTGCACCTGGATCACCACAGGATAGAAAACGACGAGAAACTGGTGCTGGATTTTCTGCGCCAGGAAAAGATCCTGCTGGTGCAGGGCAGCGCCTTCCACTGGGACGCGCCCGACCACCTGCGCATCGTGTTCCTGCCCCGCGCGGACGACCTGGCCCACGCGGTCGCCCGCCTGGGCGAATTCCTCGAACGCTACTCACAATAAAACGGACAAGACCGACTGCAGACATGCTGGACGACCTGCACATCAACGACTTCTACCGCGACGCCGGCCGCACGCTGCTGGCGCTGTTCAACCAGTTCCCGGCGCCGGCCACGGTATATGTGGAGGATATCGCCGGCCCGGACACGCCGGACGAGTTCGGCCTGCACTCACCGCGCCACCTGGCCTGCCTCGGCGCCATCAGCTGGCTCAAACAGAGCGGCTACATCCACTTCACCCAGCTGGTGCGCCAGGAAGCGGTGGAAGAAGCGGTGCTGAGCCACCGCGGCTTTCTGTTGCTGGTGGGCAAGAACGACGCTGGCGAGAGCAGTGCGCACAGGCTCAACGAAGCGGTGCGCAACGGCTCCTCGCCGCAGCTGCAGGAATTGATGGAAGGATTGATGCAGCGGTTTGCTGCCTTGTAGCCTGGCGGGCCTTTCGGCCCGCGCAGGCGGACACAAGGTCCGCCCCTACGGATCTGATTTTGAACTGTTGATCACCTGCAGTGCCTACAGCGCTACGTGAGCGCTGAAATTCCTTTTTTCTCTGCACACATTCTGTAGGGGCGAACCTTGTGTTCGCCCGGCCAGATCACCGGCACTATCATGCCTACAGACACTTACCGCCGAAACCGCACATGCAACATCTTCAACGCCGCATCCGGGTCCTGGTCGGGGAAATCCGGACTCTGCGGCAATCGCGCGACCACCTCAAAGCGGATATCCGCCTCCTCGATCAGCGCGCGGAAATGCGCTTCGCTGTGGCGCGGTGAGTTCATCACCACCAGCACTTCGGCCTCGTCCGCCAGGCACGCCGGCAGCAGTTTCAGCAGCTTGCCGTAATTCTCACTGACATCGAAGCGCCCCTTCTGGCGCGTGGGCGGGTCCACCACCGCCAGCTGAAACGGACCGCGGCGGTCAAAGCGCTTGAACTCGCGCAGCGCGTCCAGCTGCAGGAACTTGATGCCCTTCAAGGGCAGATCATTGGCCTGGTGGTTTTCGCGGCCGCGGTTCAGCACGCCGCGGTTCACATCGATATTGGTCACTTCCAGCTCGCCGGCGGCGCGCGCCACGACCGAAAACGCGCAGGTAAACGCGAACAGGTTCAAAAGCTTCAGGTTTTCGCACTCGGCGTGCGCGCGCACCTGCTGCTCCAGCCATTGGCGCCCCGGCTCGATATCGAGGAAGAAACCCACATTCTGCCGCTCGAACGTGAGCGGAAAACGCAGCGCGCCGCGGCGCGCGTGCGGCTCGGCCACCGGCGCGCCACAGGGCCAGGTAATCGGCGCGCCGGGCTGGTAGCGGCGCTGTACCGCGACACCGGTATAACCGCGCGGCTCGACCAGCGCCCACAGCTGTGCAGCCAGCTGTTCCTCGCCGGCATACTCCTCGAACAGGGTCACCAGCAGCGCCGGGTAGAAGCGATCCACACACACCTGCTCCAGCCCGGGAAAAGTGCGGCCGCGGCCGTGAAACAGGCGGCGGCTGTCATGGTTGTCGCCGTCGCGTTCGAGCTTGCTTTGCACCTGCTGTAGCAGGCCACTCCAGTCTGTCGACATCTTCGTTTACAAATCCCCGTTGCTGAGCGGATACAGGATGGCATCGCGATAGCCGGTGACTACGCGAATAAAACCGCTCCATTGTGCATCGAGCTCGGCATCGCCGCTGTCTACCAGCAGCGGGCGACCGCCGAGCTCGGTCATTTTGGTTTTGGTGGCGACCACGATCAGGTTGTCGCGGCCCACCGCGCGCAGCACCGTTGGCGAAAACTGCTGGTTGCCGCGGCCGATCAGGTGTCCCTGACCGCCGATGGCGGTGAGGATGATTTTCGCCGGACCGTCGTGTGCGGCGATCGCCTGTTCGATCTCCCGCGCACCCACGTCCGTCGCCGTCAGTGCGCCATCCCGCAGCAGGTCGACGCCGAGCAGCGTCCCCTCGCACCCCAACTCGTTCAATACCGCCAGCGTGGTGGAGCCGGGGCCGACGATATAGAGGGTGTCCGGTTCCAGGTCCTCGACCACCTTCGCGGCGATATCGGCCACGGCCAGCTCCTCCACTTCGCGCCCGGCATTTTTTACCGCCTGCACAAAGTGGCCCTCCTCCGGCACCAGTAGCTCGCCGTAGTAGCGGGTACTCACCCGCCCCTCGCGGAAGGACTTTTCGTCGATATCACGCACCTCGTGCTCACGCAGGTCCACCAGCTCGCCGGCCAGCAGCCGCCGCAGCACTTCACCAGCGGCTTTGGGCGAAATGGCGAAACAGGCGGAGTGCATCTTCACTCCGGCGGGAATACCCAGTACCGGGCATTCGCCACCCAGTGCGTTGACCATATTGCGTGCGGTGCCGTCGCCACCGACGAACACAATCAGGTCGGCGCCGGCGGCGCGGATCGCCGCGGCGGCGCGCTCGCTGTCTGCCGGTGTCGATGGTTCCGAGGCAGCTTCGCCGACGACCCGGGTGCGCAGGCCGCACTCTTCGGCAACCAGCGCCCCCATACTGCCGCCGAAACAGAGGATCTCCAGCTGACCGGCAAAGGGTTGCAGGGCCGCCAGGGCCACGGCCGCGCGCTGCTGCGCCTGCGGCTCGACGCCGGCCGCCAGCGCCTGCTCCACCGTGTCGGCGCCGTCGCTGCCCTTGAGTCCCGCCGGGCCGCCGACGCCGGCCCAGGGATTGACGATCAGTCCGAGTTTCTTGATGTTCACTGCAACCCCAGCGCGGCCAGCTGCTGCCGCAACGCTGTGTCCAACGTGGTGGCGTCGAGCGAATAGTGGGAGAGCTCCAGCCGTTCCGGATATTCGCGCCGCAGCCGGTCGAAGGCCTGCGCCATCGGCTGCGCGCCTGTGGCAGCTTCGCGCAGGCGGCGGTCGTCGGCGCGGGGATCATAGATCTGCAGCAGCAGCTCGGCCATCGCGGCGAACGCAGTCGGCGCGACCGTCGGCCGCGACAGCAGTTCGGTCCGCCCGCTCTTAACACCGCCACCGGCCGCCGCGTCGCTGTGATCGGGCAGTGACAGCGCCGCCGACAGTGCCGCGCGGATCATGCGCGTGCCGGCCAGCTTGCCATCGAGGCTGTAGCCGGCGATGTGCGGCGTGCCGAGATCGACCAGTTCGAGCAATCCGGTGTCGATATCCGGCTCGTTTTCCCACACGTCGAGTACGGTGGTAAAGCGCTTGCCGGCACGCAAAAGGTCGCGCAGCGCCGTGCAGTCCACCACCGCGCCGCGGCCGGCGCTGATCAGCGTGGCGTCGTCTTTAATCTGTTCCAACTGTGCGCGGCCAATCAGATGGCGGCTCGGATGCGGGCCGTCTTTTACCAGCGGCGCGTGCAGGCAGATCACATCCTGCGCCAGCACCGTTGCCAGGGCGGCGGCATCCGGATTGTCCGGCAGCCAGGGGTCGTAGATGGCGCAGTCGATGTCGAGCGCATGCAGACGCTGCTGCAACAGGCCGCCGACATTGCCACAGCCGACAATACCGAAGGACTTGCCGCGCCAGTCGATGTCCAGCGCCGCCAGTGCACAGAACACATACTCGACCACCGAGTTGGCATTGCAGCCGGGCGCGGCGCTCCAAGGAATGCCCTGCGCCTCCAGCCAGCCGGTATCCAGGTGGTCGGTGCCGATGGTGCAGCTGCCGACAAAGCGCACCGGGGTGCCGGCCAGCAGCGCGGCGTTGACGCGGGTCACCGAGCGCACCAGCAGTACGTCGGCATCCAGCAGCTGTTCGCGCTGCAGGTTGCGCCCCGGCACCCGCACCAGGGTGCCGAGATCACCGAAGTAGTCCTCCAGCGCCGGGATATTCTCGTCGGCGACAATTCTCAATCCGGACACGGTCACTCCACCTCCAGGGTTAGCGGGCTCAGCACCCGCTCGATTTTAGCTTTCAGGCCGCCGATGCCGAATTCGTCCGCCAGCGCCTGCGCGACATCGATGTCCGCACCGCGCCAGTCGAGGTCCTCGGCGGCGATGGCCAGGTCCACGTCCTCGTGCAGCCGGGCCAGCTGCTTGGCCAGCGCAATCTGCCCGGCATATTCGGCCAGCTTGGTCGCCAGCCCCTTGGCGCCGCGCAGCGGCAGGCCGGCGACCCGCGCGGGATCGGCGAGCAGATCCTCCACGTTAGGGAATGCTGCCAGCAGTCCCGCGGCAGTCTTGGGACCGACCCCAGGCACGCCGGGAATATCGTCACTGGTGTCACCGACCAGAGCCAGAAAATCGGCGATCTGGCGCGGCTCGACACCGAACTTGCCGCGAATCGCCGCGGCATCCAGATGTTTGTCGGCGGCCCCGCCCCCTGCAAAGTCGCACAGGGATACCGCACCGCGGTCCAGCAGTTGGCCCAGGTCCTTGTCGCGACTGACGATCACCGGGCCCAGATCCACGCACAGCCGCGTCAACGCGGCGAGAATGTCGTCCGCCTCGAAGCGCTCGCTGGTGTAGCTGGCGATCCCCAGCGCCTCGGCCATCTCGCGGCAGGCTGCCAGCTGGTAGGCCAGCGCCTCGTCCGGCAATGCGCGGCTGCACTTGTAGTCCGGGTAGAGTTCGTTGCGGAAACAGCTGCCCAGGGATTCGTCAAAGGCGCAGGCAATACGCCGCGGACGGCGCGCCAGCAGGTCGAGCAGGAAGTTGCTGAAACCGTATACCGCCTCGGTGTCATAGCCGCTGCGGCTACTCCAGTTGGGCGGCAGGGCAAAGTAGTAGCGGAAGATATAGATGGACGCGTCCACCAGCAGCGGCGCGCGCGGATCGAGGGCCACTGCGGTCACGCGAGGTCCGCCCGCTGGTAGAGATCGGCACAGAGCGGATCGGGGCGCTCGAACTCCCGCGCCAGCGCCAGAGCGAAGGCGCGCGCGCGGGCGTTGACACCGTCGCGGCAGTAGCGGCGCACCTGGCGCCAGATGGTCTCCTTGAACGCATCGCTGGGGCCGAAGTCACTGCCCAGGTTGTCGGCACTGACCCGGAAGCGCAGGCCGCAGGCCCGCGCGAACAGCCATTCCAGCGCCTGGGGCCTGACCTCTACCCGCTCGAACTCGGCTTGCTGGGCGGCGGAGCGTCCGTCCGGTGCATACCAGTAGCCGTAATCCGGCAGCTGGCGCCGGGCCTCACCGGCCACACACCAGTGCGCCGCCTCGTGCAGGGCGCTGGCGGGGTAATCACGGGTAAATTCCACCCGGTGATAGGGGTACTCGTGCCCGGCCGGCCGGTAGTAGGGCTCCTCGAAGCCGCCGACAAGACGCGTATTCAGGTCGGCACTGAAACAGCGATCGAAAACCGCGGCAATGCGCGCACTCGAGGGGCTGGCGACAGCTTCGGGGTCTACACAGGGCTGGGCAGACAAGGGGCTCTCCAGGGTTCAGCAAGGGCCGGATTGCAACGGCGGCCGGGGTTCCGCAAAGGCGCGGACTATAGCAACGCCACCGATAAGATCAAAGTCATGCAAAACCACGGCAGAGATAACCAACACATCTAAGGCGCCAGTTGTATTTCGGTAAATCAGCATATACCTTTACAGACAGGGATTCCGGCAAGGGCCAACCCGAAACCGGTCTCCCGCAGGGGGGAATAAGCAGTCAAACGCCCTCCTGCCCCAGTCTTCGTCCAGACAACTGGCACCCGCGGTAAGCACCATTCGTCTGGGTGGAGGCGGTCCACAACCGGCCCTGCAAGGAGGTGCTCCATGACCGACCACAGTATCAGCAACGTGGTTGACCTCTTCACCGGCGAGCCGATCGAAACTTCTGCGAGCAGGCGCTTTATCCGCCTGTCGCCGGAGCTAGACGGCTTGGAAATGCTCTACTCCAACAGCTCCAGCGGTTCCGATCTCTACAGTCTCAAAATCCTGTGTTGGGGCCTCAAAGCCAACGGCGAGATCGTCGGCCTGGTCCCCTGGCTCAACAACATCGTTCCCTGCCCGGATATCAAGGATCCCCTCGATGGGCGTTTCGAGGGTTACTACGACCCGGGTATCGAGGAAATCTTCCACGAACCCCCGATCCACAAGATCGTCGAACTGGAAACTGCAGCAGAATATTTCGAATACGAAAGTAACAAGGCCGAGGAAGTTTTACAGGAAATCCCCGATACCATCGGCACCCACGCGGTGTTTATGGACGAGCAGCGCGAGAACCTGACCCTGACCGAAGTCGTCAGTTGGCGACTGCACGCCAGTGGTGAGATCCACGGCATGCTGATCGACCACGACAGCGTCGTTACCACGCCGGTATTACCGGGCGACCTGTGCCTCTACCCGGCCCAGGAAGCGCAGGATTTTCGCTACTTCTTCCAGCACCATATCGCCAACAAGATCAAGTCAGAGGATCCTGAGGCGCTGGCCGCAATTGCGGCGCTGGTGACGTCACCGTAAGCGAGGCGGGGCGGCTGCGAGTACGGCGGCCGCCCCCAGCCTCGGTGTCGCCTACACGCTGGGGGAAACAGGGTTGGCCCGGGACGGCAACTCAGCCCTCGCCCTTGCGGATCCAGAAATGGAATTCATCGTCCGCTTCGGCGTGTTGCACCAGCTCGTAACCGAGAAACTGGCAGAACTTGGGTACGTCCCGCTGGGTGGAGGGATCAGTCGCGAGCAGCTGCAGCACCTCGCCGGGGGCCAGCTTGCGCACGGCGGCATGCAGCATCATGACGGGTTCCGGGCACAGCAGGCCGCGGGCATCGAGGGTATGTTCAGACTTCATGGCGCCATTGTCCGGCTTTTCCTCTCGACCGTCACCTGCAACTTTGCCTGACCAGTCGGCCAAAATACCGCATTGCCGATATTTCGACCGCCATACCAGTCGCGCTAGAATCGACGCAGTGACTGGTAATTCAAGAGTATCGGTAATTCAAGAGTAAAAGATGATTTACGTATTGATTGAAAGGGAAATCGCCGCGGACAAAATGACAGCCTACGAAGAGGCCGCGCGCAAGCTGCTCAACAATGCCTACCGCACCGTGGGATTTGTCGACGGCCAGACCTACACCGAAAAAGACAACCCGCTGCGCCGCTTTACCCTGTCCAAGTGGCAGACCGTCGACCAGTGGGAGCACTGGTACACCAGCGAGGAGCGCCGCGCCCAGCTGGCCCAGCTGAGCCCGATGCTCGCCGACGAAGAGCGCATTACGATCCTGCAAACGGCAGAATAAACCCCGCCGCGGCATCCACCGCACTCTGCCAGTGCTCGGCCCGGGTGTGGCCGCTGGCGCGCCGCGGCTTCAGGTCGTGATCGCCGTCCTCCAGCCACGCCCACTGAATGTCCTCTGGCAGCTGGTAGCTGTCCACTTCCGCGCGATTGCCGAGCGGATCGCGACTGCCCTGCACGATCAGCGTCGGGCACGCCAGCGTGTACAGGTGCTCGGTACGCAACCGCTCCGGCTTGCCGCGCGGATGGAACGGGTAGCCGAAGCACACCAGCCCCTGCACCGCACCACTCATATGCAGCTCCCGCGCCAGCAGGCTGGCGGCGCGGCCGCCCATGGATTTGCCGCCGATAAACAGCGGCAGCGCATCAGCGGTAAAGCGCTCGACTTCGCCGCGAAACGCGTCCAGCAGCTGCGGCACCGGGTTCGGCGGGCGGCGCGATCCGCCGTGGCGCCGCTCGGCCATATACGGAAACTCGAAGCGCACCACCTCGATACCCGCGGCACACAGGCCGGCGCTGATGGCGGCCATAAAGTCGCTGTCCATCGGCGCGCCGGCACCGTGCGCGAACAGGAAGCGCGCCCGCGGCGCGGCTGCGGGGCTATCGACGAGATGCTCAGGCATCGTCGGGCAGGTCCTCTGCCAGCAGCAGATTGACCGACTGCTCGCTCTCCTCGAACCAGATCACCACTTCGCCGGATTGCAGCTGGCGGCGCAGACTGGCGACCTTGTCCGCGAGGCTTACCTCGCGCTCACCGTAATCGGTGCCGTCGCGGGTGGCGTACTCCTCGAGCAGGTTCTGCAGGGTTTCGGAATCGAGCTGGTGGTGGGGGATGCGCATACTTCTGTGACTTCGAAAGGTAGAAAATCGGGTGGCCGGAGGCAGGCATTCTACGCTCCGGCCGGCCGAGCGGCTATTTTGTCGCGGGCTTGCTGAACAGCAGGGTCATGCGGTCGCTCTCGCCGATGGCCTGGTACTTGCCCTTGTCCTCGTCGCCGAGCGCCAGTGTCGGCGGCAGGGTCCAGACGCCTTTCGGGTGCTTGGCGGTGTCTTTCGGGTTGGCGTTGATCTCACTGGTCTTCTCCAGTTTGAAACCCGCCTTCTCCGCCAGCGCGATCAGATAGTCCTGGCTCACGTAGCCGCTTTTGATCATATCCTCGCGGCTGGTGCCCGGCTTGGCGCGGTGCTCCACCACGCCCAGCACACCACCGGGTTTCAATGCGGCGTAAAACTGCTTGAAGGCGTTCTCCTCATTGCCACTGGACATCCAGTTGTGCACGTTGCGGAACGTCAGCACCGCGTCGGCGGAAGCCGCCGGGGCAATCTCGCTGCCGCCGGCGGGGTCGAATTCGGTGAGCTTGACCTTGCCGTAGTCCGCCTGGTCCGCGGCCAGCTTCTTCTCGAAGCGCTGGCGGGACTTGCGGTAGTAATCGGACTGGGTATCTGCGGGGAAATGCGCCGCGTAGAAGGTACCCTTGTCGCGCAGGTAAGGCGCGAGAATTTCGGTGTACCAGCCGCCGCCCGGCCAGATTTCCACCACGCTCATATCCGGGCGAATACCCATAAATTCCAGCGTCTGCGCCGGATGCCGGTACTGGTCGCGCGCCGCGTTGGCTTTCTCGCGCTGGTCGCCCTTGAGCACGGTGTCGAGATCCGCGGCCTGCGCCGTGCCGGCAAATACCGCGGTGGCGGCCAGAACCGCCAGTAGATTCCTGAATTTCATAGACACTCCCGGTTGTTATCGTTTGATGGTCGGTTATAGCTTTGCTTCTACGCTGGTGATTTTATCCTGCAGCGATTGTTCGCGATCGGTACGGGTCCCCAGTTTCAGGCTGGTGCTGATCCGCGGCGCGCCCATGGCGTGCACCCGTTCATGGCAGCGCTTGACGGCCGCCATGACGTCGTCCCACTCGCCCTCGATGTTGGTGCCATAGGCATGCAGCGAGTGCGCAAGTCCGGCCTCTTCCAGCACGCGCTGGCACTCCGCCACATAGTCCGCCACCGAAACTCCAACCCCGATCGGAATCACGCACAGG
Organism: Microbulbifer sp. SAOS-129_SWC; assembly: GCF_039696035.1. Taxonomy (GTDB): domain Bacteria; phylum Pseudomonadota; class Gammaproteobacteria; order Pseudomonadales; family Cellvibrionaceae; genus Microbulbifer. The sequence goes on along the minus strand of NZ_CP155567.1, from coordinate 1,647,394 downwards.
TCCGCGTGTACTTTCATATTGCACCCTCTTGCTCCGTCCGACATTGCACCGCCCGACGTTATCCGCCCAGCGCGACAAAAATAACGGCTTTTCGACCAGTCGCCGCTGTTATCAGACAGACCGCCAGTCGCTACAATTCATTTAATCGTAATCGGACTCTCTGGAGCAAAGGATTTCCCCATGCAGCAGCACCTCGTAATATCCCTGATCAGCGACGACAAACCCGGTATCGTGGAGAAATTGTCCGCCGCAGTGGCGGAAAACAGCGGCAACTGGGAAGACAGCCGCATGGCTCATTTCGCCGGCAAGTTCGCCGGCATCCTGCGGGTCAGCGTGCCCAGCGACCACAGTCAGGGGCTGCGCGACGCGCTCGGCGCGCTGGCCGGCGCCGGCTATAAGCTGCAGATCGAGGAGGCCCAGGCGGTCGCCGCCGGGCCCCAGCAGACCCTGCAACTGAAACTGGTGGGCAACGACCGGCCCGGCATCGTGCGCGAACTCTCCCGCGCCCTGGCCGCACGCGCCATCAACATGGAACAGCTGGATACCGGCTACAGCAGCACCCCGTGGAGCGGCGAGCCGCTGTTCACCGCCACCTGCACCGTCGCCGTGGCCGGCGATATGGATCTCGACGGCCTGCGCGACGAACTGGACGAAATCGCCGACGAGCTGGGGGTGGAGATCGACTGCGAAGCAGCCGCCCCCGCCGCCTGAGCGCCACTTGCGTCCCACTGACGCCGCACTTGGGCCCGGTGTCATCTGCCGGCCAGTTGTGAAATAATCCGCGCCGACCGGGCGGGGCGCAGCTCCCGCCCTCAATCCGTGGCCGCAACACCGCTGCCGGCCTCCCCAGATTCAAGCCGATGTTCAAGATCGTTCTCTACCAACCGGAAATCGCCCCCAATACCGGCAATATCATCCGCCTCTGTGCCAATACCGGCGCCGAGCTGCACCTGATCGAGCCGCTGGGCTTCGCTATGGACGACAAGCGCCTGCGCCGTGCGGGGCTGGACTACAGCGAGTACAGCCGCGTGGTGCGCCACCGCGACTGGCCGGCATTCGTGGAGGCCGAGCAACCGGCGCGCGTGCTGGCGCTATCGACCAAGGGCCAGCGCAGCCACGCCGATTTTGGCTTCCGCCCCGACGATGCCATCGTCTTCGGCCCCGAGACCCGCGGCCTGCCGGCGGAATTTCTCACCAGTGTCGGCGACAGCCACACGCTGCGTATTCCCATGCTGGGGCAGAGCCGCAGCATGAACCTGTCCAACGCCGTGGCGGTGGTGGTCTACGAAGCCTGGCGGCAACTGGATTTCGCCGGCGCCCAATAACCCGAATGACAAATACCATGCTTGCACCCATCGGACTGTTTTACGGTTCCAGCACCTGCTACACCGAAATGGCCGCGGAGAAGATCCGCGCGCAGATTGGCGCCGAGTGGATCGATCTGCACAATGTGGCCGAAGACGACATCAGCCTGGCGGAACAATACGATTTTCTGCTGTTCGGCATCCCCACCTGGGACTATGGCGAACTGCAGGAAGACTGGGAAAATATCTGGGACGAGCTGGCGCAGCTGAACCTGCAGGGCAAGACCGTGGCGCTGTTCGGCCTCGGCGACCAGGAGGGCTACCCGCAGTGGTTCCAGGATGCGCTCGGCTACCTGCACGCGCAGCTGCTCGCCTGCGGCGCCCGCACAGTGGGCTATTGGCCCGCCGCCGGCTACGAATTCGAGCAATCCAAGGGGCTGACCGACGACGGCAGTCAGTTCGTCGGCCTGGCGCTGGATGAGGAAAACGAGTTCGATCTCAGCGAAGAGCGCATCGCGCAGTGGTGTGCCCAGGTGATGCGCGAGTTCGGACTGGACCAATAGACCGCAGCGCCGTGAGCGACAAACACCCCCACGCGGATATCGAGTGGCGCGACGACGGCCAGCCGCTGTCGCGCGCCTTCGACGACATCTACTTCTCCACTGCCTCCGGGCTCGAAGAGAGCCGCTACGTCTTCCTGCAGCAGAACGATCTGCCGAGCCGCTGGGCGGCGCTGGCCGACGGCGACACCTTCACCATCGGCGAGACCGGTTTCGGCACCGGCCTCAATTTCCTCGCTGCGCGCGAACTCTGGCAACAGACGGCACCGGCCGGCGCACACCTGCACTTCGTCTCGGTGGAGAAATACCCGCTGCAGCGACGGGATCTGCAACAGGCATTGGCGCTGTGGCCACAGCTGCAGCCCTACTCGGAGCAGCTGCTGCAGCACTACCCGCCGCTACTGGCCGCCGGCGTACACCGGCTGCAGTTTGGCCGGGTGCGCCTGACGCTGGTGATCGGCGAGGCCAGCGCCGCCTTGCGCGCACTGCGCCTGGAAGGCGAACGCGATCGCAGCATCGACGCCTGGTTTCTGGACGGCTTCGCCCCGGCCAAGAACCCGGCCATGTGGAGCGACGCGCTGTTCGACAATATTGCCGCGCTCAGCAAACCCGGTGCCAGCTTCGCCACCTTCACCTGCGCCGGCATCGTCAAGCGCGGCCTCAAGGGCGCCGGCTTTGCGCTGCACAAAGTGCCCGGTTTCGGCCGCAAACGCGAGATGCTGCGCGGGCAGCTGCAACAGCCACAGCCACAGCCACAGCGGCCAGAATATTCCACCACGCCCTGGCACCTGCCAGCGCCACAAGCCACGCCGGGCACGGTCGCCGTCATCGGTGCCGGTATCGCCGGCGCCAGCGCCGCCCGCGCGCTGGCGCAGCGCGGTTACCGCGTCAGCGTATTCGAGCGGGGCGCCGCGCCCGGCAGCGGCGCCTCCGGCAACGATCAGGGTATCCTCTACGCCAAGCTGTCGCCCAAGCCGGGACCGAATGGCGACTACAACCTGCACGCACTGCTGTTTGCACTGCGCTATTACCGCGACCAGTGCCCGCAGGCGATCCATTTTTGCGGCCTGTTGCAGCTGGCGCAGACGGACAAGGAACAGCAGCTGCAACAACAGGTAGCCGAGACGCTGGCGCATCACCGCGCCGATGCACTGGCGCGCGCGGTCAGCGCCGCGGAAGCCGGAAAAATTGCCGGTCTGCCGCTGCCCTGCGGCGGCCTCTATTTCCCCGGCGCCGGCTGGCTGCAGCCGGCACAGGTTTGCGCGGCGCTGCTGCAGCACGACAATATCCAGCTGCACTGCCACACCGGGATCGATGCGCTGACCGAGACAGACAACGGCTGGTGCCTGCACACCGCCGACGGCGATGCTCACAACGCCGATGCCACCGTCCTCTGTACCGCCAACGAAATCCGCACTTTTGCCCAGACCTCGCCGCTGCCACTGCGCCCCATCCGCGGCCAGGTCAGCGGCGCCGCCGCCGGCGAGCAGTCGCGCAGACTGAAAACCGTGCTGTGTGGCGAGGGCTATATCACCCCGGCCTGCAGCGACCACCACAGCTTCGGCGCCACTTTCAAGCTGAAAGACACCGACACCGATCTGCGCGAACAGGAACAGCGGGAAAACCTGCACACCCTGGCCGAGTTATTGCCGGGCGTGGCCGCGGAGTTTTCCGCACAGCGCCTCAGCGGCCGCGCCGCCGTGCGCGCCGCCACGCCGGATTACCTGCCGATGGCCGGACCGGTGCCGGACTGGGAATCGCTGGCACAGACCTACGCCGACCTGCGCAAAAACCGCAAGGCGCTGATCCCCGCGCGCGCGGCCTATCGGCCAAATCTGTATGTACTCGGGGGCATGGGCTCACGCGGCTTTACCTACGCGCCGCTGGCGGCGGAGCTGGTGGCCGCGTGGATCAGTGGGGAGGTGTTGCCGGTATCGGCGGAACTCGCCAAAGCGCTGCATCCGGCGCGCTTTGCGATTCGGGACCTGGGACGAAACCGCGGCGGTTGAGTGGTCGGGCGAACACGAGGTTCACTCCGGCCGCCCCACGCATTGGCGGCCCCTTCGGCCCTACAGATCGGCTATTGCGGGCATTCCCGGCAAACTCGCTATCGCCACTGCGAGGCACTCAAGCGGATAAAGACAATGCGGTTTCTTCCGTAGGGGCAGACCTTGTGTCCGCCCAGCGCCAGCGAAAAAGAAACTACTCAGCCGCCGGCGCCAGCAGGTTACCGCTGCCGGAGCCGCAGGCAACGATGGATTTCATCGCCGCTTCCACAGTGACACCCGGCAGTATCTCCACACAGTCCGCCGGCACGTGATAGACAAACCCGGAGGTGGGCACCGGCGCGGTGGGCACATACACAGTGAAATCGCCGTTGTCGTGACGCGAAGTGACGATAGCGGTGACCGACAGCGGGTTGGCGGCGCCGTGAATCCTCACCCGCGCCACCGGGCCGGACAGGACGCCCTCGCCGGTGCCGCTGCCGATAAACTGCAGCACCAGGTCCTTGATCGTGTTGTAACCCGGCGCCAGCCGGCCCAGCCAGTGATCCAGGTGGCGGTGCAGCCAGCGCCCCACGCTGGTCTTGACCAGCAGGCCGATCAGGAAGCAGCTGCCCAGAATCAGCGCTATCACCATCAGCCGGGCGAGGGTATCCTTGAACTGCGTGTGGGCTTCCAGCCAGATGACGACCGGCGCCACCAGTTCGCTCACCTGGCCAAACAGCCACTGGAACAACAAAATAAAGATGGCGATGGGCAATACCACCGCCAGGCCCCCCAACAGGGTCAATGTGATAAACGCTTTTACTCTGGTCATAACCGTTCTAATGCAAAAATTCCGATTACTGCTGCCCGCCCTGCTCGCTCTCACTAGCGCCGCCTGCACTACCGCTGCGGCAATGCCGGATACTCCCTATCGCAAACTCGACGAGCGCCGCCGCGCAGACGACCACTTTACCCAGGGGCTGATCTTCGACGGCAAGCACTGGTGGGAGAGCAGCGGGCTCTACGGCCGCTCGTGGCTGGCGGAGTATACCGATCCCGGCGCCAATCCCCTAAGGCGCAAGTGGCTGGCTGCGAACCGGTTCGCAGAGGGGCTGGCCGCGCACGGCGATAAGCTCTACCTGCTGACCTACAAAGCCGGCGAAGTACAGATCTTCCGCCGCAAGGACCTGTCGCCACTCGGCACCAGGCATTACAGCGGCGAGGGCTGGGGCCTGACCAGCGATGGCAAGCAGCTGATTATGAGTAACGGCAGCGACGAGCTGACGTTCCGCGACCCGGATACCTTCGCGGTTACCCGCCGCCTCAAGGTACACGGCGGCGGCGAGGACTGGAGCAAGCTGAACGAACTGGAATACGTGCACGGGCTGATCTGGGCCAATATCTGGATGGATACCCGCATCATCGCCATCGATCCGCACAGCGGTGCCGTGCGCGGACAGATCGACCTGGCTGCGCTGGCACCCAAGTCCAACGACCCGGATGAAGTCGCCAACGGCATCGCCTGGGACGAGGCCCGCAACGGGCTCTGGGTGACGGGCAAGTACTGGCCGATGCTGTACCTGATCCGGCCGCAGGGACTGGGTTTCAAAGACTAGAGAGCTGAAGGGTGCGCTACGCGCACCATCGGGGATGTCGGTGGGCCCGGCCCGGGCTAGCCGCGGTAGTAATCGATCACCGTGAGTACGCCGCCACCGCGCACCCGCTCCAGCGCCGCGCCGGAGATCTGCAGGCGGAAGCCGTGGTGCTGGCGCTGCAGCACCACCCCGTCGGTGCGGTCGGCGCCACTGTAGAGCATGGCACTGTGGCCGTTTTCCCCCACCCACTGCACCCCCTCCACCTTCTGCATCCCGGGCAGGTCGAGGGTCAGGGTTTTCAGGTCTTGAGGCAGTGGCTGCAGCGTCACACGGGCAATACCGGTAGCGGTCGCCAGGGAGAAAGCCAGTTGGTGTTCGGGTGCCGGTTGCCAGCCGAGGTGGGTGTCCGCCAGCGCGGACTGGACCAGGGTCCGGGGTGCCGTAGTGCCGCATCCTGCGAGACATGTCAGGCCCACAATCAACAGCAGAGACATCGTTATTGAAGCGCGCATCGCCTTTTCCATTTGCCTGCGTCTGTGGTGTTGCGATTATAGCCCGTCAACGTCACCACAGAACCAATTACGCGACAATGTTGTGAGTGACTACTGATGTCAACGAGCAGATTGACGCCACCTTGTCGGAGATAAGGGAAACGACCCTATCGCCTGATCCCGCCCGCTGCCTGCACTCTCCGGTGCCGGACTCCCTGACTCCGGGATCAATCCCGGCCACAGCGATTGCGACCAAGCCTGCCGCGGCGGTCACGCAGTGATTGGCGGCGATGCCGGCTGCGAGCGCCGGATTGCACTCCCACAACCGGCGCCCGACCCGCGCGGCGGGTTTTGCGCAGCAAATTGCGCCAGCAGCCGGGGCCCCGTGGGGTATACTCCGCGCCATGAGTGAACAAGTCCCACAGCTTCAGCAAGACCCGCAACAGATCCTCGAACACGTCTTCGGCTACAGCGCCTTCCGCGGCCCCCAGCAGGCGGTGATTGACACCCTGGTCAGCGGGCGCGACGCCCTGGTACTGATGCCCACCGGCGGCGGCAAGTCCCTGTGTTACCAGATCCCGGCACTGGCGCGCCCCGGCTGCGGCGTGGTGATCTCGCCGCTGATCGCGCTGATGCAGGACCAGGTGGAGGCGCTGCAGGCAGCCGGCGTGCGCGCCGCCTTCCTGAACTCGTCGCTGCCGTTCAATGAAGTCCAGGATATCGAGACCGCGCTGCTGCACGGCGAGCTGGACCTGCTCTACCTGGCGCCGGAGCGGCTGCTGCAGCCGCGCACACTGGAGCTCTTGACCCGGATCGAACTGTCCCTGTTTGCCATCGACGAGGCTCACTGCGTGTCCCAGTGGGGCCACGACTTCCGCGCCGACTACCTGCACCTGAACTGCCTGCACGAGCAGTTCCCGCGGGTACCGCGCATCGCCCTGACCGCCACCGCCGACCAGCGCACCCGCGGCGAGATCGCCCAGCGCCTGGACCTCGAGCAGGCGGAGCACTTCGTCAGCAGCTTCGACCGCCCCAATATCCAGTACCGCATCGCACAGAAGAACAACCCGCGTCGCCAGCTGCTGCAGTTCCTGCGCGATGAACAGCAGGACAACGCCGGTATCGTCTACTGCCTGTCGCGCGCCAAGGTGGAGAACACCGCGGAGTGGCTGTGCCAGCAGGGGTTCAATGCCCTGCCCTACCACGCCGGCCTGCCCGCCCAGATGCGCGCCGAACACCAGCGCCGCTTCCTGCGCGAAGACGGCGTCATCGTCGTGGCCACTATCGCTTTCGGCATGGGCATCGACAAACCGGATGTGCGCTTTGTCGCTCACCTGGACCTGCCCAAGAGTGTCGAGGCCTACTACCAGGAAACCGGCCGCGCTGGCCGCGATGGCGAAGCCTCCACCGCGTTGCTGCTGTATGGCCTCGAAGATGTGGTCAAGCTCGGCCAGATGGCCGCCATGTCCGAGGGCAGCGAGGAGCACAAGCGCCAGGAGCGCAATCGCCTGAATGCCATGCTCGGCCTGTGCGAGATCACCAGCTGCCGCCGGCAGGCGCTGCTGCGTTACTTCGCCGAAGAGCAACTCGAGCCCTGCGGCAACTGCGACACCTGCCTGGAACCGCCGCAGACCTGGGACGGCACCCAGGCCGCAACCAAGTTGTTGTCCTGCGTCTACCGCACCGGCCAGCGCTTCGGCGCCTCCCACGTCATCGATGTACTGCGCGGCTCCGAGAATGAGAAGGTGCTGAAATTCAATCATCACCAGGTCAGCACCTACGGTATCGGCCGCGAGCTGTCCGCCAACGAATGGAAAGGCGTGGTGCGCCAGCTGGTGGTGCGCGGTTATCTCGAAGTGGAAGGCGAATTCCAGGGCCTGCGCCTGACGGAGGCCTGCCGTCCGCTGCTACGCGGAGAGGAATCCATCGAACTGCGCAAGCTGCCGCCGAAGGCCCGCGGCGAGCGCGGCGAAAGCCGCCGCGACAGTGTGGCCGCCGATATCGATCCCGCCGACGAACCCCTGTGGCAGGCCCTGCGCGGCTGCCGCAAACAACTTGCCGACGACAACGGCGTACCGCCCTACGTCATTTTCCACGACGCCACGCTGCGCGGCATGGTGCAGGCCAAACCACAAACGCCGGATCAACTGCTGGCGGTTTCCGGTGTCGGCGACAGCAAGCTCGAGCGCTTCGGTGAGGCGTTCCTTACCGTATTGCGCGAGTCGCAGGCTGCGCCTGTCGAAGAATAGTAATCTCCGGCTCGGCTGGCGGACTCCAAATCACAAACGGCCCGCGCGGGCGAACCCAAGGTTCGTCCCTACAGGTCGGCCCTTTGTGGTTAGTTTCGATTGCAGCACTTGCGCAGCGCTTTGAGCACAGGAACGAACAGAATCGCAATGCGGCCACGTCAGGTGCGAATCTTGTATTCGCACAACCCGCCAGCAAAGCCCCCAACCCCGATGCACTGAATAAAAAAGGCAGCCCGAAGGCTGCCCACTGTGAGACGCGATGGTAAATCGGGTCAGAAGAATTTGTGCACACCTGAAACAATAGCGCACCTGTTGAAGAACAAACTGAAGGTACCTATGCGGAAGGAGCATCTATACAGACATCGCCTCTCCGATTGAGGCCGATTGAAGACTCCCCGCTAGTGATCCTGTCCTTTTTCCATCTCGCGGTAATACTGTTTCAAGATTCCGAAGGCTTCTTTCTTATTGCCGTGATCGTCAATCAACCCCTTGCGGTTCCAGCCCTGCTGGTACACCGGGTGGTTGCGGCGGGGAGAGCGGAAGTCTGCCAGAATCCACGGTGCCACACCGCTGTAGTTATCAGGCATACGTTTTAACATCTTGATCTGCTCCCGGTAATACCACGCCTGGTATTCCTCGCTCCAGCGGGTCTCTTGAGCGGCGTGGAAACCGCCCTTGGCGCCCGCACCGGTTTCGCTGATAAACAGCGGCTTGTCGTAGGCTACTTCCCAGTTTGCAGTGCGACACATATCGGGCGTTCCACCGTACCAGCCCAGGTATTCGTTCACCGACACTATATCGGTGTAGGCTCCCAGCGGATCCTCAATGCGGTTGGTTTCCGGGTTGTAGTGGACTTCCAGCGCCGCAGAAATCAGGCGACTGTCGTCGAGGGATTTGGCCGTATCGATCAGGGATTTCATAAACGTGGTGCGCACTGGGCTGACTGGCGTCTCGTTGCCAACCGACCATATGATAATGGAGGCCCGGTTCCTGTCGCGGGTGATCATCTCCCGCAGCTGGGTCTTGGCTTTATCCAGTACTGCGTCACTGCCGAAATCGATCGTCCAGTACACTGGAATCTCCGACCACACCAACAGCCCCATTTTATCCGCCAACCGAGTCATCTGCTCGTTATGCGGGTAGTGGGCAAGACGCACCATATTGGCATTCAGGTCCTTCGCCCAATCGAGTAACTGCCTGTCATCGGCCTCGTTGTGGGCTCGACGCATTTCCTGAGGTACTTCTTCGTGAATAGCAATTCCACGCAGAAACAGTTTTTCGCCGTTTAATAAAATCTTCTTGCCGGAAACCTCAATCTTGCGAAAGCCGATATCATCGGCCAGTGTTTCACCATTGTAAGCCAGGTTGACGCGGTACAGCTTCGGGTGGTCCGGAGACCAGAGTTTCACATCTTTCAGTGCCAACTCAAACTCCAGCCGATTCCCGCTTACCGGATAATGCTGCTGAACCCCCAGCTCCGGGATTGTCAGCGTCACATCGCCGCTGACGGCCGGCTTATTGAGAGACACACTGCCAGAAATAAGATAATGGTTTTGCTTTTTCGCCTTGAGGATATCCTGCGAAGGATCCAGCTCCACCGCGTACTGCTGGATAAAGTTACCCGGTGTGATCACTAACTTGACGTCGCGGGTAATACCGCCGTAATTCCACCAGTCGGTATTGACCGTGGGTATCGCGTCCGGGTGACGCTTGTTATCGACTTTGACAACAAGAAAATTATCTTTTTCCTTGAGTAACCCTGCGGGAACCTCAAAGTTAAACGGGGTAAAGCCTCCCCTGTGCACACCGAGCTTTTTTCCGTTCAGGTAGACGTGCGCCTCGTAATTAACTGCGCCGAAGTAAAGAAAAACGCGCTCATTCTTCTTCAGCCTGCGCATATCGAAGTCGCGCTGATACCAGACTGTACCCTCGTAGTAGGTAAACTTGTCATCCTGGGAGTTCCAGTCACCGGGAACCTGCAGGGTGTAAGGCGACTGGTAGCCGAATTCGTGGCGGTCGGACTTGTGCTTTTGTACCGGCCGGTTCCAATAGGCCCAGGGATCGCCCTCACTACGCTCGGTGTGGCGGTAGGTATAAAATCCTGTTTCGTACGGATCTACGATGTAGTGCCAAGTGCCATCGAGAGAAATCGAGTCCCTGCTATCAGTATCGACAATCAGGTTTCCTGAAGCCAGAACAGGGGTAACTGTTAACATCATCGCCAGGAAAAAAAACAGTCTTCTTATCATAGAAACTCTCCACTACAGAATCAGCCTGAAACCTGGCTTATCAAAAGGCCACCGCCAATTTACATTGGATAAATAATGTAGAACGGCCGCCACCCATGTAAAAAATTCAAAAAAGGCAGCCCGAAGGCTGCCTGAAAGTGAGACGCGTTGATGAGCCCGACTAGAAGGAGTAGCGCGCGCCGAGCGCGAAAGTCCGACTGTAAATCGAGTTGTCCGCGTTAAAGACGTTGGAGTTCTCGTAGTAGCTTTGATACTCGCCATTCAGCAGATTGGTTGCATCAAAGGTAACCAGCAGGTTGTCCGTTACGTCGTAGCTTGCCTGGAAATCCATACTGGTTTCCGCCTTGCGGTAGACACCCAGGGGGTTGGCGAACAGACGGGCTGCGTAGCTGTTCAGGAAGTCATCACGCCATACGTACGAGAGACGCATGTCGACGGGTTGCTTGTCGTAAATCAGTACAGCACTGTAGGAAGAATCGGATACACCGAACATCGGTGAATCCTTCATTCCAACCTTGTTACCCACTTCGTCGAATACCGGAACTTCCTGGGCAGAGTCCAGTCCGGTGTAGCTCACCTGGAGACCCAGGCCGTCGAGTGCTTTGGGCAGGAAATCCGGGAAGTAGATAGCCCCCAGCTCGAGGCCCTTCAGCACGCCGTTTGAGGCATTTTCCGGACGGGTCAGGATATACGGATAAGGTTCCGTCGCATCGGCTTTCTGATACGTCACGCGAGACACGGAATCGTAGACAAAGCCGTCGATGTTGCGCTGGAACAGGGTACCGTACACCGCACTGTCATCGGAGAAGTACCACTCCAGAGAGAGGTCAAGGTTCTTCGATTGCACGGGCTTCAAGTCCGGATTACCACTGCTCGCGGTGCCATAACCAATATTTGTCACGTCATCGTAGTAGTAGACATAAGAGTTCAACTGATTGAAACTCGGCCGACGCAGAGTCTCGGTATATGCGAGACGGGCTTGCAGATTGTCGGTCAGGTGATAACGGACCATCAAGCTCGGCAACAGCTCGGAATTGCTGGACGAGGCGTCGCTGGCATAGTCTTCGCTACCCGGCTCCAGTTCGATGTTGTAGAAGTCCATGTCTGTGCCGACGTTCACGTAGCGCAAACCGAACTGGCCATCGACTCGCTTACCGCCCAGCTCTGTATCGAAATTGGCTTCCGCATACAGGGCAGTGGTGGATTCCTGAATCTCGAAAGTGGTCGCCAGAGACTGATTTTCCAGACCGTAAGCCGCACGGACTTGGTTCGCGTGGTCATGTAGGTAGTGACCGTCGGCCGCTGCCCAGGTTGTCGGGAAATCTGCACGTCCGTCGAAGAAACTGTGATTGATATAAACCGCACCCGGGTCAAGGCTGCTGACCGGTACACCGGCAAAGCCATCCTGTCCGCGGGTCGCTTCATTCGCACCGCGGTCGTCGTAGCGCAGACCAAACTTCAGACTGTTGACCGGACCCCAGTTGACATCCAGGTCGCCATCCAGCGTGAGGGTAACTGCATCGCCGCCGCTGCTGTTGCCATTGTCATAAAGCTGGGCCATGTTCCACTGGGAAGCATCGGCCAGGTCACTTTCGTCCACGTCCGGCGTCGCCGGGTTGTCATAGAACTCCAGGGCCGGATTGCCGTCACCGTCGTTGAAGTCTATCCCCAGGCCGTAGGCAACGCGATCGAAGCGCGCGGCGAAGAAATCACTCTTGTAGTCGCTCTTCTGATAGACAATTTCGGAATTCAGACGAAACGAATCGCTGATATCCCACTTGCCGCCCAGTGAATATACATAACTGTCGGTCTGGCTTTTGGTCAGGTCGCCACTGGTGAACCCGTAAGGCGCAGCAACATCGCGCGACTTGACCACGTTGGTGCCCGGATACAGCTCCACGTCCCCGCCACGGGGCAGCGCCGTGTTGTCTCCCCACCAGTCGACAAAAGTAAACATCAGCGAGTTGAAAGACTCGTTGCGATAGCCATTGTAGAAAGCTTCAAACAGGTACTCGGAGGAGTCGTTGGGTGCCCACTGCAGGGAGATATTCGCGGCGGGGCGCTCGCGCTCACCAGTGTAATCGCTGGCGAATACGGCGTCGCGACCCAAAACATAGGGCACGTCCTCGCCATTCATTTTCAGAGTGGAACCGGCACCATAAGGCAGGCCAGACTCCAGGCCCGGCTGCCAGATCGGATCTTCGCTGGCCCGGCCGTCATTGGGGAAAATACGCTCGTATGGAACCCAGCCATCCACTGCGTCGCCGGTTAAAAACGGGACCGCGGCACCCGAAGTGGCATTCTGGTCGCGGTAATTGGTCTTCGCATAGGATACATTGAGCAGAGCACCAAATTCACCCGCACTGGTCTGCCAACGATTGCTGAACAAGCCGCTCAGGTTGGGATCGGTGGAATCCGCCTGCTCCTGATTGATTGCGCGACCCGCCACTACCACCTTGCTACCCTTGAAATCGAACGGGCGCTGGGTGTGGATATCGATCACCCCGGCAATACCGCTCTCGATCTGGTCCGAGGAGCGGGTTTTGTACACATCCACTGCTTTGAGCAGGCTCGCGGGTACATCAGCGAGGGCGACGGAGCGGCCGGAGGCGGTGAAAATCTGACGGCCATTGACCGTTGTGGTCACGTCGTTCAGGCCACGAATGGAAACGGTATTGGCTTCACCTGCACCGCGATCGGTTACCTGCACACCGGAAACGCGCTGCAGCGCTTCCACCACGTTGTTGTCCGGAAACTTGCCGATATCCTCTGCGACAATGGAGTCGACGATCTGCATTTTCTGCTGCTTGATGTCGATTGCCTTCTCGAGACTGGCGCGTACACCGGTCACGACAACTTCTTCCAGGGCGGCATCCGAGCTTTTATCAGTCGTTTGTGCGACGACCTGCATACCGCCCATGGCGGTGGCCATCGCAATAGATGAACAGAGCAAACGCTGCTTGAACATAATCATCTCCCATCTGGGTTTTATTATTTTGCTTGCCGAATTTTCAGAGCCCGACTTCACAGCACCAGGCCCCGCGAATTCCGTGCTATACCTCAGCGCGGAATCTCACCAACAACACCACTGCCCCGACGCACGGATAAAAATTCCGGACACAGGAGAAACGGGGGCTGGCGCCACAGACTCCGCACACACCACTGGTGTTTGAAGCCCATATCGGTATCGGGTCAGGTGCCGGCAGTCAGGCTGTCGGCTGGGGAGGATATTTGCGGCTGTACGGCCAACGCTACGGCGGCGTCGACGCAGAAGTGTTGAGGCTCTCTCTAGCTTCATCGCCTGTTCCTCTCTCTATTTGTTATTTTGGCGCTTATTTCAACAGAGGTCGATACGCGCTTCTTTTTTGGCGGGTCTGATTTACCCGACTGCCGGTGCAGATCGTTGAGTATTCAGCCCTATTTGTATTATGAATAAGAATACTATCCAGCAAAAAACATGGAGTCAACGCCTAAAATACGCTTTTTGTTATACATTATGATTATTTTCGAAGTCATGGGATCGCTGGTTCCGGGGGCTGCGATACTGGCCTGCAGCCAGCGGAAAAGCCCGTCCGCCGGGACTTTCCGAACCAACGCCACCCCGCTCAAGCCCCCTCGACGGAACCACCGCAACCAGGGACGAGTTCTCCAAACCATCAATTAATATTGTATTACCATACCTCAATTGGCAAGATAATGCTCCCCTTACCGGTACTCCCATTGACCGGGAGCCGGCGGGTACGCAGTACAAAAATAACGACCAAGATGAGGGAACCATTCAATGCAGATCATAAGAATGCTCAGCTATATGCTGCTGCTATGCAGTTGCGGCCTCGTGCTGCCCGGCTGCAAGGGCAGCGGTAGCGATACGCCACCGGCAGCGGAGAGCCAGGACAACGGCGCAGCCGGTAACGGCAGCCAGGACGGCAACGATCAGGGCAATGATCAGGGCGGCGGCGATGCCGATGCAGGCAGTTATCCGCCCACCGTCGATGCCAGCGCGATCGCGTACAACGATATGGCAGTACACGATCCTTCCGTGATCCGCACCGACGACGGCACCTACTACGTATTCGGCTCGCACCTGTCCGCGGCCAAATCCACCGACTTGATGACGTGGCAGCGGGTGGCGGAAGGGGTCGACGATAACAACCCGCTGTTCAACACCTACGCCAGTGAAATCTCCGCGGGCATCGACTGGGTCGGCGGATACGAGGGCTCCTGGGCACCCGACGTGATCCGGCTGAAAGACGGCCGCTATTACTTCTACTACGACCACTGCACCAACCCCGCTACCGGCGAGTGTGACCAGCCGCGCTCCTATCTGGGCGTGGCGGTATCGGACAATATCGAAGGCCCCTATAACGATCTCGGCATCTTCCTGCGCTCCGGCATGACCGACGAGGAAATCGCCCAGGGCTACGGTCCCGCCGGCGTCACGCATTACGATCCCACCGTCCAGCCCAATGCCATCGATCCGAACGTCTTTCACGACAAGGACGGCAACCTGTGGATGACCTACGGCTCTTACTCCGGCGGTATCTTCGTACTGCAGATGGACGAGGACACCGGTATGCCCAAACCCGGCCAGGGTTATGGCACCCACGTCGCCGGCGGTCAGCACAGCGCGATCGAGGGCAGCTACATGCTCTACAGCCCCGACAGCGACTACTACTACCTGTTCATGTCATTCGGCGGTTTCGTCTCCACCGACGGCTACAACATGCGCGTGGCGCGCTCGCACAATCCCGACGGCCCCTTCCTCGACGCCGAGGGCAACGACATGGCAGCAGCCAAAGGCAGCTGGGAATCCATCGCGCCTTACGGGGTAAAACTGATGGGCGGCTTCAACTTCGCCTCCGACGCCGGTGATCCGGTGCCGAGCCGTGGCTACCTGTCGCCCGGCCACAACTCCGCCTATTACAATGCGGACACCGGCGAGTACTACGTGATCTTTCACACCCGCTTCCCCAATCGCGGTGAAGAGCATGCCGTACGCGTGCACGAGATGTTTATCAATGCCGATGGCTGGCCGGTGGTATCGCCGCAGCGCTATGCGCCGATCGCGGGTGACAAGCATGTCGAACCGGAAGATCTGGTTGGGGATTACAAGTTCATCCCCCACGGCAAGGACATCAACCGCACCGCCAAGAAGACCCGCTACATCCGCCTCAACAGCGACGGCACTGTCAGCGGAGAAGTCAGCGGTACCTACACGCTGTTCGACGACGATCCCCAGCGTATCGATCTGGCACTGGCCATCGACGGCAAAGAGAAAACCTATCGCGGCGTGACGCAGTGGCAGTGGAACAACGGCGCCCGCGCACTGGTGCCGGTATTTACCGCGCTGGATGGTGAAGGGGAAAGCATCTGGGGTAGCCGCATGGCCACCCGCAGCACCGGCGACGTGCTCGCCGATATTGCCGCGGACCTGACCGTCCCGGAAGTCGCCAGGGGCGGCAGCCTCGATCTGCCGCAGCGCGGCACCCGCGGAGCCACCATCGACTGGAGCAGCAGCGACACCACAGTGGTTACCGGCAGTGGCCGTGTCACCCGCCCGAATGTGGGTAGCGGCGATGCCAGTGCCACGCTCACGGCCACCATCGCGCTGAACGGCCAGCAATTGCAGCAGACCTTCACCGTCGAGGTGCCGCAGCGGCTGCCCTACAACCGCAGTGCCCACTACGCGTTTGACGACGATCTCAGCGACCGTCTCGGGCGCTTCGCCGATGCCACCGCCACCGGCGATCGCCTGTGGAGTTCCGGTTCGATCGATTACAACGGCGGCCACGACGGCGACGCGCTGCAACTGAACGGCAGTAACGGCGTGCGCCTGCCGGACGGACTGATCGACAACAACGAATACACCGTGTCTTTCTGGGCCAACCCCACCGCCGTTAGCGCGTATAGCGCAGCCTTCTTCGGCGCCGTGGACGAGCAGCTGGACGACAATGGAATGCCCTACTCCAACCGCTGGATCAGCTTCCAGCCCCAGGGCTGGGACGGCAACACCATGCTGTGGAGCGGTAGCGAGCAGTGGTTCGACGGCACCACCGGCGCGCAGATTCCCGCCGGTAGCTGGACCCATATGGCATTTTCCGTCGATCGCGGCCAGGTCAGCGTCTACCTGAACGGAGTGAAGAAATTCACCGGTGGCACGCTACCGGATTTTTTCACCGGTGCCAGCGGCGTCTTCGCCCTCGGCGTCAACTACTGGGATACACCCTACAACGGCCTGATCGACGATCTGAAAGTCTACGACAGTGCACTCAGCGCGGAGGAAATCCAGGATCTCGATATCACGCCCAAGTCGAGTGCCGAGCTGCTGACTTCGGCCGCAGAGCAGCTCGACCTTGGCGATATCAGCGCCGTGCGCGAAGACCTGTTCCTGCCAATCAGCGGCGCCTATGCCAGCGCCATTCACTGGACTTCCTCAGACCCGGCGGTAATCCGTGTTGACGGCGAGACCGGCAGCGTTACCCAGCCGCAAGGCAGCGATGCGCAGGTCACCCTCACCGCGACCATCAGCCTCGACGGCGCCGAGCAAAGCAAGCGCTTTACCGCCACGGTGAAAACCCAGGGACCGCCGAATCCCATCGCCACGTTCAGCTTTGAAGACAGCCTCGGCGACAGCAGCGGCGGCTTCGGTGCCGGCAGTGTCGTGGGTACCGCGATCGACCAGAGTGGCGGAAGTGTCAGTTACGCCGCGGGCGTGGTGGGCAAGGCCCTGGTACTGGATGGCAATTCCGGCGTGCGACTGCCGGACGACCTGATCACCGACAACAGTTACAGCTTCACCCTGTGGCTCAATCCCGCCGCACTTAACGCCTATACCACCAGCTTCTTCGGCTGGGCCACCACCGACAGCTGGATCAGCCTGCTGCCCAATGGTTTCGGCACCGATACCATGCTGTGGTCCGGCAGCGACCTGGGCACCGGCTGGTACGACGGCCATACCGGCGAGCAGGTTGCCACCGATACCTGGAGCCAGCTGGCAGTGGTCGTCAATAACGGCGATGTCAAAGTCTATGTAAATGGCCAAATGAAATTCAGCGGTACGAATTTCCCGGACGTCTTCGCACCGGTGGCCAATACGCACTTTGCACTGGGGGTCAACTACTGGGATACCCCCTACAAGGGGATGCTGGACGAGTTAAAAATCTACGACGAAGCGATGACAGCGGAGGATGTCACCGCGCGCTTTGATGAGGAGCTGCTCGGCAGCCAGTAATATCACCTTCGACAATCGTCCCGGGCGCTGCCGCGCCCGGGACATCTACTGGACATTGCCTCGCGCGGGATACCGCCTCCCGCAGGCCCCCGTCTCTGCCCAACCAGGCTATTTCACCGGACCGATCGAAAATAAGCTCAGCGCCTTGAGCTTCCCGAAATCCAGGGGTTTTTCCCCGGCACAAGATAAGACCGACTACTGGCAGCGAAATCAGGCATCGCTGGTATCCGGCAGTTGCTGGCGGCGTTCATCGCGCCACTCGCGCGGCGCGCTTGCCACCCGGTTGCGCCCGTCCTGCTTGGCCCGATAAAGGGCCATATCGGCGGCCTCGAACAGCTGCAACCAGTTGCTGAAATTGCCGCGATCCAGACCGGCGACACCAATACTGATGGTCAGCGGCATAGCGTTAAAATTCAGCCCCGCCACCCTGCGCACCAGCCGCTGCGCCAATTTCTCTGCCTGCTCAATACCGGTGCGCGGCAATAGAATCGCGAACTCCTCTCCACCATAGCGGCAGGCCAGGGACGGTTTGCGGGTATCGCGCTCAATGAGCCGGCCGATAGCGCGGATGGCGAGGTCCCCCCGGCTGTGACCGAAGCGGTCGTTAATGGCTTTGAAGTGGTCCAGATCCATCATCAACAGTGCCAGTGGCGAACCGGAACGCTGTGCAAAACTGAACTCGCGCGGCAGCTGTTCGTCGAAATAGCGGCGGTTGTAGAGGCGCGACAGCTCGTCGATATAGCCGCGCCTGCGGATTTCATTGACCCGCGCTCCCAGTGCCAGCGACAGCAGCACCATCTCGATCAGTGCCGCGACCTGAAACGCATTGTGGGTAAAGCTGTTGTGGGGTAGCAGACCGAAGGTCTTGAAGACATAGACGATAACGCTGGCCAGTAACGTTATCCAGCCCACCATAAAATAGCGTGCGGAGTAAGAACCGCGCATCAGGCTGATCGCACCCAACACCAGCAGCAGGATACTGGTACTCAGGGCAAACAGCGTAAAGGCCGTAATCATCACGCGATAGCTGACGAACGGAGAGATCAGTGTCAGCGGAATCATGCAGTACATCAGCAGGCGCGCGAGTTTGTCGGTTCGCGGTGCCAGCTGCCGACCAGTGCAAATCTCGCGGGCAAACTGGATTCCGAAGATCAGGGTCAGGCCGAGCAAAAATACCAGGCTCTCGTTGGCAAGCCAGGGATTGCCGGGCCATACCAGTTGGAAAGACACACCGTTCAGCCCGCCAAAATAGAGCCCGTAACTGAGTGCATAGCCCATATAGTAGGCATAGGCCCGATCGCGCACTGCCAGAAACAGGATCAGGTTGTAGAGCACCAGCACCAGAAAGCCGCCGTAATAGATCCCCAGCAGCAATTGGTCCATTTCCAGCTTGCCCAGATACGCGGTTTCGCTGCTGACCGAGAGGCCGATATTCATCGCCCCCTGGCTGGCAAAGCGCAGGTAGTAGGTGCGTTCACTGTGGGGTGGCAAGGTGACGGGAAAAATGAAATCCCGCAGGGTCAGCGGTCGACTGCCGAACGGGCGCCGATCCCCGGTCGCCACTCGCCGCCACTGGCCCAGTTCGTCTTCGGCCCAGAAATCCAGGTAGTCGATCAGTGGATAGTCCTGACGGATCAGCAATGCCAGGGTTCGGTCGGAAGGGTTGTGCAGGGTAAAAGAGACCCAGTATGCGGAAGCGCTATAACCGAAATTGGCGGACTGGTGGGGCCAGTCCCGCAGTTCGCCACGCTGCGCGGCCGCGCGAACCTGAGCAAAATCCAGGCTGCCGGGGCGATCGGCCAGTATTTTCAGATAAGGGGTAAGTGCAGTGGAAGGCTGGCGGGGGGCCACCTCCAGCACCGCCGCGCACGTGCCGCCGGCAAACCAGAACAACAACACCCCGCAGAGAGCAAAGGCCAGTTTCATCCCTAAGAACCCGGTTCGTATTCTGTATTCGGCTGTAGCACGGCGTCCTTGCCGGGCCCGCTGTATTTTTACTGTTCCTCGATACTATCACAGGGTTTAGCGCACAGCGCACCCCGGAACCGGGTATTTGCCCATTGGCGGCGCGGGCAGTCGGGCGGGTCGGGACCTGTGCCAACCAGATTGGCAGGCTACCGAAAAGGGCTTTTTCAGCAGCCTGCCAGCCCGACTATGGAACTGCAGAGTGCAAATCGAGCACGTAAGTGCTTGATTTGCCAGCGAGTGCCTGCAGACAGTTAGCGCCAATCCGGGCACCGGGCGACACCGAAAGGCATTCGGGCAATACGCGTCGGGTGTTCTCACAAGCCCTAGTTGAGACTCACAACCAGCACCGATTTCGGTGGCAGGTCCAGGGTCAGCTGACCGATATCGGCACTGGCACGGTAGCCGGCCGGCTCAACCGCCTCGGGTGCGTCAAAGGTATTGCGGGCATCCATGGCCGCCGCGGTCAGCAGGCGCCCGCGCGCGCGGGTGACTTCCGCCCCCTGGACATCCACCGCGACCTGGCGCGCCTCGCGCGGGTCCAGGTTTACCAGCGACAGATACAACTTGCCGTCCTGCCCACGGGCAGCGGAAGCGCTGATCCCGGGCACGCGGGTGTCGCCCAGTTGGTAGCTCTGCGGGTGCTCGATCTCGAGTGGCAGCGACGTGGCGTCCTGGAACACCTGGTACATATCGTAAACATGGTAGGTGGGGGTCAGCAGCATCTTGTCTTTATCGGTGAGGATCATCGCCTGCAGCACATTTACCATCTGCGCGATGTTGGTCATACGCACCCGTTCGGCGTGGCGCTGGAAAATATTGAAATTGAGCGCCGCAACCACCGCGTCACGCAGCGTATTCTGCTGGTACAGGAAACCCGGCTCCCTGCCCTGTTCCGGGTTGTACCAGGTACCCCACTCGTCCACGTAAAAGCCGAGTTTCTTATCCGGATCGTTCTTGTCCAACACCTGCTCGTTGTGGCGGATGAACGTCTCCATACGCAGCGTCTGCCACAGAGTGGAGATCCACTGTTTCTCACCAAATCCGGTGGCATTGCCCTTATCCCCCCACTCGCCGGTCGGCAGGGTGTAATAGTGGAAGCTGATGCCATCGATATTGTGGTTGATGCGACGGCTCAACACATCGGTCCACTCGGTGTTATCGCCGGTGCCCCCGCTCGCCACCATATGCGGGTGCGCGCCGGGAGGCGTCTTGAGGAAAGTGGCAAAGCGGTTGTACAGGTCGGCATAGTAGTCCGGCCGCATATTGCCACCACAGCCCCACGCCTCGTTACCGATGGCGAAGTAGTCCACCTTCCACGGCTTGTCGCGCCCGTTCTTGCGTCGCTCCTGCACCACCGCGGAATCGCTGTCGCCGGTCATATATTCCAGCCACTCGGCCATCTCGCGCGGATTGCCGGTACCCAGGTTGCCATTGACGTAAGCCTCGGCGCCGAGCAAATCCACCAGCTGGAAAAATTCATGGGTGCCGAAAGCATTGTTCTCGGCCACCCCGCCCCAATTGGTATTGACCCGGACCGGGCGCTTGTCCCGCGGGCCGATGCCGTCACGCCAACGGTATTCGTCGGCGAAGCAGCCGCCCGGCCAGCGCACCAGCGGCACCTTGATCTTGCGCAACGCCTTGATCACGTCGGTGCGAAAACCGTGGATATTGTCGATGCTGGAATCTTCACCGACCCAGATGCCGCCGTAGATACCCCGCCCCAAATGCTCGGCAAACTGACCATAGATATCCCGGTTGATGGTAGCACCGGGGTGCGTAGCGTCTATTTCAATACGAGTGACGGCATCGTCCGCCACTGCCGGCAGCGCCAGACTGCAGACCACAGCGGCAAACCATTTGCGCGCGAGAATCGCCATCGTTATCTCCCTGTCTTCATTGTTGGTTTTTTTTCGTTACGACATCACTGAATAAAAAAAGGTGGTATACATCTGCGATGCAACCACCCAAGCCCGATAACCGGTAAACAGGCATGTAAGGATTAATCCTGTGGCCGCGGAAATCGCTACCTCATTAATAACGAGGTGCGATTTCCCGGGCCCCGGGAGCGGCCATTGGCCGCTCCCGTATAAAGACACAACCGATACACAATCTGCTCAGGAGCCCTCTGGCAGCTCCCGCAGTTGGAATTTCTGGCAGTCGCTTCCCTCCCAGGGTGCCTGGGCGATCTCGGTACCATCGGCCAGGCCACAGTGCGCCAGATCCAGGTTCAGCTCGCTCTCGCGATTGACAATTTTCACACTGCCGTCCGCGAGCGGCTCCACCCGCCATTGACTGGAAGTGGAATCGCAGCGGCCAAGAACCACCTTGGCACCGGGCACGACTGCACCGTTGGCAACCGTCATACACTGCTTGCCGGCGCGCAGCTGCAGAAAACCTTCGTCCGCAGCTTCGAACTTCCAGCTCTGGCAGCCGTTGTCGTGCCACTCTCCCTGATTGACCGCCGCACCCTTGCCACAACCGGGCGCCTGCACTACCCGGCCGCTTTGTACGCTGGCTATAGCCACCGCGTGCGACGGCTGCAGACGCCAGAGGCCGCATTGGTCACCATTGCAATTGGCCACAGCCAGGGGCTGGCCGGTCTGGCGATTGCGCAATTGCGTCCAACCGTTTTCATCCTGCTGTATTTCCCAGCGCTGCGCTTCGGTGTTGGTCCAGGGTGCCAATTCATGCTCGACACCCAGGAAGTCACCGCTCGCCACATTGGCGAGGCGATAGGCACCGTCGGCGGTGTTGTCGATGACCCAGCGCGCCCTGTCCGCGGCGCAATCCCCCAGCTTCGAACCCGCCAGGCACTGGCCCGCACCATTGACCAGCTGCCATTGGGCTCCCTGCACTTCGGTGTTCAGCGGGCCATTCTCCCCGGCGGGCAATTTCTGCGGCTGGCCCTCGGGAACCGGCTCGCCGAAATTGGGGGTTCCATCTGCGTTCCAGGTAAATTTCTGTGCGCGCACCGAACGGGTCGCGCTGCAGCCGTCGGTCTCCCTGGAGTTGCCGTGGTAGACGAGCCAGTCCTCGCTGCCGTCGGGCGAGGTAAAGAAACCGTTGTGGCCGGGCCCGAAAACGCCGTTGCCACGCTGGAAGACCGGCTCGGGCGTCTTGGTCCAGTCGTCCGGGTTCAGCGGGTCGTCGCCGGTAAGTTCTTTCATCGCCAGCTTGTAGTCCGGCGTATCGCAGAAACTGGCCGAATAGATCAGGAAGGTGCGGCCATTCTTTTGCAGAATCTCCGGCCCCTCGTTGACCTTGCGACCGCTCTGTTCCCACTCGGCTTCCGGTCGGGTCAGCACGACTTTTGGCCCCTCGATGGTCCAGGGGTTTTTCATTTTCGCAATCCAGTTGAGCTGCTCGTCGCCGACCCACTCGGACCACAGCAGGTACAGCTGCCCCTGGTACTGCAGATAGGAACCGTCGATATTCCAGCTGTCCGGCATCGGGGACCCCTTGTAGACATAGGGGCCCATGGGATCATCACCCACGCTCTCCAGTACCGACAGATGCTGGTGATCCAGGGTGCCGTGCTGACCGGACGTATACATCAGGTACCAGCGCGGACCGCTGGGGCCCTTCAGCCGGTGAAATTCAAACGCCCAGAAGTTGCAGCACCGCGACGGGTCGGTATCCGACCAGATGTTGACCGGCGCCGCCGTGGCGAGCCCGTCCAGCGTCGGCGACTTGCGCATGACCAGCTGTGACGTCCAGGTGGTGGTGGTCAGGTAGTAATTGCCATCGTAAAAGGTCAGCCATGGATCGGCACCGTTGCTGAACAGCGGGTTACTGAATGTCCCCTCGGGCACTGCACCTGTCTCGGCCCGCTTTGCCACAGTCGGCACTGCGGCCGATTCACTGCTGGTGGCTTTGCGCGCATCGGCCGGCGGCTCGCAGCCGGCCAGTGTGGCCATGGCCAGGCCAGCCAGCACGCATAGTTTTCCGGAAACGGTTTTCATCGATCTCTCACCCCATTCGATCCCGTGTCAAATAATCAATCAGTCCAATGCCACCCACACAGGTGGAAACTTGAAGACAAAACCACCATGGCCACGCATCGCAACCTTGACCGCACTATCGGTAATCAGCTCCCGGTTGCGCGGATCGATAAACGACAACGCCATCACTAGCGTGCCATTGGTAGTGGCAAGCCCGTGTTGCCACTTCGCCCTACAGGCAGCCAGCAGTAACGCCGGTATCAACAGGCCATTTTTTCCCATGTTCTGCATCGGCAATCCGTCACTGCAAGGTCTCTAATTTACTGGATCCACACCTTCGGACGTCATCACTACCCGCTGCAGGGTACCGTCCGGGTTGTAATGCAGATCGTCGATACACACCGAGCGCCGGAAGCTGCCACCTTTGGGGGTACCGCCATTGTGGTAAACAAAGTAGGAGTGCCCTTTGAAGTCGATAATCGCGTGGTGGTTGGTGTTGGAGTTGCCCGCCAGTTCATTGAGAATGCCCTTGTATTCCCACGGCCCCTCGATTGATTTACTCATCGCATAGGCGGTCTTTTCGGGGAAGCCTGTCGAGTAGGTGAGGTAGTAGTAGTCGTCGTGCTTATGCACGTAGATCGCCTCGGTGAAGTTGGGCAGATCGAGGCTGTGGATGGGGCCGTCCAGCTCGACCATATTATCCTTCAGCCTGGCGTAGCGGGGTTTGGTATTGCCCCAGAACAGATAGGCCTGGCCGTCATCATCGACAAAGACCCGCGGGTCCAGGTCGTCCCAGTCAATATCGGTATCGGTGGTCATGTCGTTGGTGATTAGCGCCTTGCCCAGCGCATCGTGGAAGGGACCGGTGGGGCTGTCGGACACCGCCACACCGATGGCAAAACCGTTGATATCCCGGTGGCGCACGGTGACATACCAGTAGTATTTACCGTTTTTCTCTGCCACATCGCCGGCCCAGGCATCGCTCTTGGCCCATTTGAAATCTTTCAACGACAGCGGCGAACCGTGGTTTTTCCAGTGCACCATATCCTTGGAGGAAAACACCAGCCACCGGTTCATCTTGTAGAAACTTTTGTTGTCCTTGGCCTCGTCGTGGCCGGTGTACAGGTAGACGGTATCACCGTGCACCAATGCCGCGGGGTCCGCAGTCAAAACATCGGTAATGGCCGGGTTGGCCGCCAGGGCCGCCGGTGCCAGCAGCACGGAGATTAACAGGCCGGCGAGGCCACCGTTCAATCGCTTGTTCATCCTGTTACCACTCCACTGTTTCAATACAGATTTAATTAATTCGCGGAAGATTCAATCGCCCTGTGCCTGGCGAAAATCCGGCATGCCGTGTTTATCCCAGTGCAGCACTCGCACCCGTGTAGCGCGGTTTGGGTCACGCAGCGGATCGCCTTTGATATCGCGGTAGTCACGCGCGTGATACACCATCAGGTCAGTGATACCGTCCTCGGCCACGGTAAAGCTGTTGTGGCCGGGGCCGAAGCGCTTGACCGCAGCGTTGGTATAAAACACCGGCTGCGGAGACTTGTGCCAGCTGTGCTTGTCCAGCAGGTCGGCATCTACATCGGCCCACAGCAGGCCCATGGCGTAGCGGCTGTCGGTGGCACCAGCGGAATAGCTGACGAACACTCGGCCGTTTTTCTGCAGCACCGCCGGGCCCTCGTTGACCTTGAAGCCGGCGGTCTCCCAATCGAATTCCGGCTCACTCAGGGTAACCACCGGCGGTTTGATGGTGGTGGGGGAAGTCATTTCTGCGAGCAGCAGTGCCGAATTGTAGGTACCGTTGGCATCGGACTGGGCCCACAGCAGGTAACGCTTGCCGTTGTGAGCGAAGGTCGTGGCGTCGAGGGAGAAGGTATCGAGCGGTGTTTTTATCTGACCCAGCTCCTCCCACTCGCCCTGCAGGGGATTGGCGCTGCGATTGCGCAGAGCATAGATACGGATGTTCCACGGGCGCTCGGTCTCACCGGCCGCAAAATAGATGTACCAGGCCCCGTCGATGCGGTGCAGTTCCGGAGCCCAGATGTGGGCGCCCATGAGGCCGCGCCGATGCTTGCGCCAGATTACCTTCACCGGCGCCGTGGCGAGACCGTTGATCGTGGTCGCGCGGCGCAGCTCGATGCGGTCAAATGCGGGCACGGTGGCGACAAAGTAATAGTTGCCGCCATCACGCAGCACCCAGGGGTCGGCACGCTGGGGCACCAGGGGATTGTGGTAAACGGCAGCGCCGCTGTGTGGAACCGGAGCGGAATCACCACTCAGGCCGGCATCGGCGGCTACAGCCGCTGTCGCCCACACCAGGCTGGCGCAACCTATCCGGGCGAGCGCAGCACCCACCCGTCGCCAACACGGGCGCCACTGTAAAAACTGGATCATCGTCATCGCTGTGCGGTCTTTATTGTTTTCTTCTGCGGCAGCTTCGGTTGCCGCACTGCCAACAATATTATTATACTACTAATAACGCCACAACCCCGCTTTATGCCGGATTCGTTCCGGCCCCGGGCGGTGCCACGCGATAGAGAGAACCACAACAATAAAAGCAGTAGCGAATAACAAAGAGAGCCCCCATATGTACCCCCAGTCCCCTGCCCCGGCGGGCAACAAACCCGTGCGCCGCTGCGCCCTGTTGCTCGTAGCTGCCCTGTTGAGCCTGGTGTTTGCCGCCTGCACGCGCGCCGCGCCCGAAGGCGCTCATCCCCAGGTAAGCATCCACGATCCGGTCATGGCCCGCGAGGGCGACACTTACTACCTGTTCAGCACCGGCCCCGGCATTACCATCTACCGCTCGAAAGATCGTATTCACTGGCACCGCGCCGGTCGCGCCTTCGCTACTGAGCCGTCCTGGGCCAAAAGCGTGGCCCCGGAATTCAACGGCCACCTGTGGGCGCCGGACGTGATCGAGCGCGACGGCCGCTATTACCTCTACTATTCAGTCTCCGCCTTCGGCAAGAACACTTCCGCGATTGGCGTGACCACCAACAACACTCTGGATCCGGATTCGCCGGACTATCAGTGGCGTGACCAGGGCATCGTCATTCAGTCAGTGCCCAACCGGGACAACTGGAATGCGATCGATCCCAATATCGTGCTGGGCGATAACGGCACCGCCTGGATGGCTTTCGGTTCCTTCTGGGGCGGGCTGAAGCTGGTCAAGCTGGACGACAGCTGGACAAAGCCGGCCCAGCCGCAGGAGTGGCACACCATCGCCCGCGCCGAGCGCCCGCCCTTCACGCCGACAGCCAAGCCCGGCCCGGCGGAACTGGAAGGCCCGTTTATCTTCAGGAAGAACGGCTATTACTACCTGTTTATTTCCCGTGGCCTCTGCTGCCGCGGCGACGACAGTACCTACCGCCTGGCCGTGGGCCGCGCCAAGCAGGTCACCGGCCCCTACCTGGACAAACAGGGCAAGGATCTCGCCAACGGCGGCGGCACTCCGCTGATCGCGGGTAACAAACGCTGGCCCGGCCTGGGGCATAACGGTGCCTACACCTATGACGGCAAGGATTACCTGGTTCTGCACGCTTACGAACATGCCGACCACGGCCTGCAGAAGCTGAAAATCCTTGACCTGAAGTGGGACAAAGACCTGTGGCCGGTTGTGGATCCGGCTCAGCTGGACACGTTCAAAAGCCAGCTGCTGGATTGACCGGCCACCTCCCCCTTCTCCCCCCGCGGGAGAAGGCCGGGATACAGAGCGACGACCGTATCGCCGATCCCACTCCCGCAATATTGATGCAGGTAACCCGATGAAAAGAATACTTTCCGCCCTCGCCCTGTGCTCCGTGGCCGGCATTGCCGCCGCGTCCGCCGCTGCAGCACAGCCCGGCGCCCCGGTAGAAGCATTTCCGCTGTCCGATGTGCGCCTGCTGGACAGCCCGTTCAAGCACGCCCAGGACACCAACATCGGTTACATACTGTCGCTCGACCCGGACCGGCTCCTGGCGCCCTTCCTGCGTGAAGCCGGCCTCAAGCCCAAAGCGGAGAATTACGGCAACTGGGAAAACACCGGCCTGGACGGTCATATCGGCGGACACTACCTCTCCGCGCTGAGTCTCGCCTATGCCGCCACCGGCGACCGCGCGGTGCTGGAGCGACTGCACTATATGCTCGACGAACTGCAACGCGCGCAGAAGGCCAATGGCAATGGCTATATCGGTGGCATTCCCGGCGGCGCGAAGATGTGGCAACAGATCTCCGCGGGAGAAATCAGCGCGGATTTGTTCACCCTGAACCAGAAATGGGTGCCGCTGTACAATATCCACAAGCTGTTCTCCGGCCTGCGCGACGCCTACCGCTATGTCCGCATCGAACAAGCCAAAACCATGCTGGTACAGCTCTCCGACTGGGGCGTACATCTGTTCGGCAAGCTCAGTGATGAACAGATACAGGACATGCTGCGCAGCGAGCACGGCGGCCTGAACGAGGTCTACGCCGATGTGGCGGAGATTACCGGCGACGACAAATACCTCCTGCTTGCCCGTCGCCTCTCACACCGCGCGATACTCAACCCTCTGGAACATCACCAGGACAAACTCACCGGCCTGCACGCCAATACGCAGATTCCCAAGGTGATCGGTTACGAGCGCGTGGGCCAGCTCTCCGGTGACAAAGCCTGGCAGGACGCGGCGGAATATTTCTGGACTGATGTGGTGGAGCACCGCACCGTGGCCATCGGCGGCAACAGCGTGCGCGAGCACTTCCACAGCCGCAGAGACTTCTCGTCGATGATCGAGGATGTAGAGGGGCCGGAAACCTGCAACACCTACAATATGCTCAAGCTCACCCGGCTGCTGTACCTGGCACATCCGCAAACCCGGTATATCCGCTATTACGAGCGAGCTTTATACAACCACATCCTGTCATCGCAGAACCCGGACACCGGTGGCCTCGTCTATTTTACCCCCATGCGCCCGCAGCATTACCGCGTCTACTCCCAGGCACAGAAAGACATGTGGTGCTGTGTGGGTACCGGTATCGAGAACCACAGCAAATACGGTGCGATGATTTACGCCCACCGCGGCGACAACCTGTTCGTGAACCTGTTTATTCCCTCCACCCTCAAGTGGGAGGAAAAACACCTGACCCTGAGCCAGCGCAACCGCATTCCCGACAACGAATCCACCAGCATCACGCTGGACCGGGACGCGGACTTCACCCTGCAACTGCGCTATCCCCGCTGGGTAGCACAAGGGGCTCTGGCAATCCGTATCAACGGCAAGCCGTACCAGTTTGAGAGCAAGCCCGGCAGCTATATCCCGATCAAGCGCCACTGGAAAGCCGGCGATCACATCGAGGTGGCCCTGCCAATGCACCCGGAAATGGAACAGATGCCGGACGGCTCCGACTACTTTGCCCTGCTCTACGGTCCGGTGGTACTGGCGGCCAAGACACAACCGTTCGCGCATGAAAAGCTCAACTATTTCGCCGACGCCAGCCGTATGGGCCACATCCCCAGCGGCCGCATGTGCCCGCTGGACCAGTCACCGGTGTTTGTCAGTGACAACCACAATTTTCTCCAGGAACTCAAACGCCTGCCCGGCAACCAGTTGCGCTTCGCGGCGCCGAAGGAACTGCAGACCAGCAGCCATAACAAGCAGCACGACAACCTGGAGCTGATCCCGTTTTTCCGCCTGCATGAATCCCGCTATATGGTCTACTGGCCGGTGGAAACCCCGGAGCAACTCGCGCAGCACAAACAGGAATACGCCGAGGCCGACGCCGCGCGCCTCGCGCTGGCCGCCGAGACCGTCGATACCATTGCCCCCGGAGAACAGCAGCCGGAGGCAGATCACTTCTTCGCCGGAAAAGAGACCGAAGCGGGTATCCACAACGGCCGCCACTGGCGCCACAGCAGGGACTGGTTCGGCTACCAGCTGAAGGACCCCAAGCAGGAGGCGAAGACACTGCGTATCACTTACTACGGGCTGGACGCGGGGCGCACATTCTCGATCCTGCTGAACGGGGTCAAGCTGGCCGACGTGACCCTCAAGGGCAACAAGGGGGATGATTTCTTCAGTGTGGATTACCCGCTGCCGCCGCAGCTGCAGAACCGTAAAGCACCGCAGCTGAAACTACGCTTCAGGGCCGCACCCGGTTCCATTGCCGGTGGTATCTACGGTATCCGCTTATTGCGGGATTGAGGCGCGGTTTGCGCCGGGGAATCTTCCGGCGCAATTGACCTTTACACCGGGAGAGGAAGCCCCCTGCCATCATCGGGATGGCAGCAGTGGGCCGCTGACCAACGGGTGGCGCGGCGAAGGAATGCATCGCGGGATATCGAATGAAATGCAGGGGGCTTCGTTGCGAAATAAAAGCGATGGCGAAATACGCTACTCGCGCCGCGCACTCCGCCCCGGATGAAGGCAGTTACAGCGCTGCCAGCGCCGCCGCGTAATCCGGCTCGTCGGCAGTTTCGCTCACCTGTTCGCGGTACAGCACTTTGCCATCGGTATCTACCACGACAACCGAGCGCGACAGCAAACCGGTTAGCGGGCCGGAATCAAAAGTCACGCCGTATTGCTCGCCAAAATCGGAGCGAAAGCAGGAACCGCTCAATACATTCTCGATACCTTCCGCACCGCAGAAGCGCGCCAGTGCGAATGGTAAATCCGCAGAGACATTGAGCACCACCACATTGTCCATGCCCCCGGCACGCTGGTTGAATTCGCGCACCGAGGTTGAGCAGGTCGGCGTGTCTACCGAGGGAAAGATATTCAGCACCAGGCGCTGACCGCGAAAATCAGCAATGCTTTTTTCGGACAGGTCGGTCATCGTTACGCTGGCATCGGGTGCGACGCTGCCAACTGCGGGCAGCTCACCGACGGTCGTAATGGGATTCCCTTTAAGGGTGACAGTCGCCATATTCATTTCCTTTCTGACAGGCTGGAACGAGTTCAGGCCATTGTATGTCAATGGGCATAAAGCCTCCAAACTCCGGCAGCAAATTCACCTCGCGCCGGCTGAGTTCAGGCTCTCCGACATCGAGTGCCGGCAACACAATGAATTCCGATCTCGCTTTTGAGGCGAATGGTATCCAGTGTGTCACCTATAGGACTTGGAACATCGGCTTGCGCTTAGAAGCCGGCTATCCCGTGCGCAGCCAGCCTATTCTGCAGCGCATTGATTTCCGGATGCTCCAGAAATGCCATAATCTCCTGCGCGCGTCCCGGTCCGATTCCGGGAAGCTGCTGCCATTCATCTAACTTACGCGCCGACAGACTCGCAAAGTCCTCGCCGTGCCAGAATTCGGTATTCAGGCGGCTGGCCGCGGGCATGCCCAGTGCCGTCATCCAATCGCGGAAATCGCGTGCGCGGGCTGCGCGGAAATTGCGCTGGAGATTCTGTGCGCGCGTGGCACCGATACCCGGCAGCGCGGTCAGTGTCTCAATGGGGATATCCAGCCACGCCACCAGGTCCGGCAGCAAGTCCGCATCCACCAGTGCCTGCCAGCGTTTCTCGCCGATACCACGAAACCCCAGCTGCTCGCCGAGCCACTCTGTACGCGCCAGAAACTGTGCCCGGCAGCCTTTCGCCGGGTGCCAGCAGGTCAACGGGGTATAGTCGTGCGGATCGGGGATCTGCAGCGGCTGGCGCAGGCTCGCCGGTAACATCACGTCGACAATCTGCGGAATCGTCTGCCCGGCCAGGGCAATGCGCAGCTGGTCACCGGGGCGGATATCCATGTTGTGCCACTGCTCAAAGGATCCGCTGCTGACACGGCGGATCTCGCGGTCGTCAAGTTCAGTGGGGGCGATTTCCACCACCGGTACTATCTTGCCGGTGCGGCCTACCGGGAATTCTACATTGACCACGCGGGCCAGCGCGGTCTGCGCGGGGTATTTCCACGCAGTTGCCCAGCCCGGCGGCTGCGGCAGCCAGGTTGCCGCCGCGGGGCGCCGGCTCTGTTTGAGCACGATACCGTCAGTGGCGAATGGCAGCGCGGCGTGGTACCAGCTGTTGCGCCACTGGCGCACATCTGCGAGTAAGGTTACCCGGTGCGTATAAACGCCGGTGTCGTAACCCAGCTGTCGCAGCCCGCGTACCCGCGCCGGTAGCGTCGCCGGTCCGCGCGGCCACTCCCAGATAAAGATACCCAGCGACTCCGCCTGTCGCGATGTCAGCGTGTTGCTGGCCATGGCGCCGCTGGCGCGGCCGCGCCCGTTTGCGCTGCCGTCAGCCTGTATATGCCTGTCGAAGCGCCAGTAGACCTCCCCCTGCAGCACCAGTTCTGCGCGGTCATCCGGAATTCGATTGCGGATCGCGGGAATCAGCAGCGCATGGCGGGTCCAGTCCTGGCCGCGGCTGCCATCGCCGCGACTGATCATGCGTACCAGCCGGCCGCTGTGGTACACCAGTGTCACCGCGACACCGTCGACCTTGGGCTGAATCCACAGTTCACCGTGGCGGTGCGCCGCAAGCCAGTCTGCCACGGCATCAGCCGTGTGCAGCTTGTGCAGGCCGGTATGCACAACGGGATGCGCTACAGTCCCTCCACCGACGGACTGCGGCTTGGATGCTGCCATCGCCAGTGCGGGAAAACAGCCATTCCACTGCGCCAGCGTCGCACGGGCACGATCATAGACGGCATCGTCTACCAGTGCCTGGTGTTGAACATAGTAGGCATTATCCCATTGGGTGATTTTATCGTGGAGATGTTGAATCTCCGTTTGCGCCCTGTCCGCCTGCCAGTCCGGGCACTCGAATGCTTTGGATAGCGCGACAGACGGCGGTAGCGCCAGTAGCGAGATCAGTGCCAGGCGGGAAAGGATGTGAGAACAACTTGCGAGGGGATATCGATAAATCAGGGCCATATCCGTTGACTCCTGCTTTGCGGTTCGGCTTTGCTGTACGCGGTTTCGTAGGGTGTACGGTGCACACCCTACGATTGTTTTTACCAGCTTACCGAAGGCGCGCCTCAAGCGCTATGTAGCAACGGGGCACAGTCGTACAGGTCTGCGGCCGCGAACAGCGCATCCTCAACCCCACGGAATGGCGTCTGCAATATGAACAGGCTGCCGGCGAAGCGCTCGCGATCGAGGGTCCATTGCGGTAGCTCGTCGCGTGCTGAAGTAACGAACAGTAAATCCATCTCTGGCCCACCAAAAGCGGCACAGGTGATCTGGCTCGCCGGCAGGGTTACTGCGCCGGCGCCA
The DNA here is from genome assembly GCF_039696035.1 of Microbulbifer sp. SAOS-129_SWC. Classification (GTDB taxonomy): domain Bacteria; phylum Pseudomonadota; class Gammaproteobacteria; order Pseudomonadales; family Cellvibrionaceae; genus Microbulbifer. The sequence goes on along the minus strand of NZ_CP155567.1, from coordinate 1,614,642 downwards.
CTACCGTCAGGTGCATAGCGCTCCACGCGCGCACCACGCCACTGTGCAGACCACAGATAGCCCTCGCTGTCAACGGTGGCGCCGTCCGGGTAGCGGTTCATCATGGTGCGGGCGAACAGCTGGCGCTGGCTGAGTTCTCCGGTCGCGCTGTCGAATTCGTAGCGATAGATTTCCCGGCGCGGGGAATCGGCAAAATAAAAAGTACTGCCCTGTGCATCCCAGCTGCAACCATTGGAAATCTGGAGCTCTCCGGCCAGTTGCGTCAAGCTGCCGTCGTGTTCCAGGCGGAACAGGCCGGCGTCTGCACGGGGCGAGCCATCCTCTACCATGGTGCCGGCCCAGAAGCGCCCCTGCCGATCGATACCGCCATCGTTAAAACGCATACCGCAGTCTTCCGCCAGCAGCGTTTTCTGCCACAGGACTTCTGCGCGGCGATAGTCATAGAGCGCAAAACCGCTGGCAAAGGCCGCGATAATACAGTCGCGCCTATCGGTAAAGGCGAACGCGCACAGCCGCTCCGGTGTTTCGAACACCTCCAGCTGGCAATCGGGCCAGCCCAGGCGATAGAGCCTGCACGCCTGGATATCGGTCCACCACACGCTCTGATCGCGAGCATTCCACTGCACCCCTTCACCGAGCGTGTTCCCCACTTCGATAACGTCGAGCAGTTCTACTTCAAGCATGGCTCAGTTCCCTTTTTCCACTTGCGGTGAGCAGGCGCTGCAGCGCGATAAACGCAAACAGTAACAGGCCAATCACAATTTTGGTCCACCAGCTGTTTAACGTACCGTCGAACGAGATATAGGTCTGGATTACACCCATAATCAGCACGCCGATTAAAGTGCCCAGTACATAGCCGGAACCACCGCTAAGCAGGGTGCCGCCAATCACTACCGCGGCGATCGCATCCAGCTCCGTGCCCACGGCGGCAAGTGAGTAGCCGGAAAAGGTATAAAATGAATACACGATACCGCCGAGCGCCGACAGGAATCCGCTAATGGCGTAAATGACGATGGTCGTGCGTGCTACCGGGACCCCCATCAAGCGGGCCGACTGCGCGTTGCCGCCCAGGGCATAGATATAACCACCGAGGCGACTGTAGTGCGCGACAAGTACGGCCGCTACCAGCACCACCAGCAGGATCAGCGTCGAGGAACCCAACCAGGCATTGCCCGGTAACTGCACACCGAAATCCGCCACCGCGTCGTAGAATGGATGATCGATGGGGATTGAATCTTCACTCAGGGTGGTCGCCAGGCCGCGGGCCAGGAACATACCGGCCAGGGTCACGATAAACGGCTGCAGCTTGTAGTAGTGAATCAGCGCGCCCATGGTCGCGCCGAACAGGGCACCGCCGATCAGTACAAGCGGAAACACCTCCAACGGGTGCATGCCATATCGGCCGATCAACAGGCCGCAGGCCACGCCGGTGAGTGCGATCACCGAGCCCACCGACAAGTCGATACCACCGGAAATAATCACAAACGTCATGCCGATGGCGGTAATGGCCAGGAAGGCGTTGTCGCTGAACAGGTTGGCCACCACGCGGGTACTACCGAAGTTGTCGAACTGCAGTGCGCCCACCAGAAACAGCAGCATAAACAGGCCACTGGTTACGTACAGGGAAGTAAATCTGGATTGCATTACGGGCTGACCTCCCCTCTGCGGTGCTTGGTCGCAGTGCTATTGCGCTTGAACAGTGCAAACAGATTCGCCATCTGCGCCTGGAAGCGCGGTGATTGCAGCAACAGCACAAAAATGACAACGAGCGCCTTGATCAGCAGGTTAAATTTTGGCGGCAGCCCGCTCATGATGATGGTCGTGCTCAGACACTGGATCACCAGCACACCTACCAGCGACAACACCAGTGAAAAGCGCCCGCCCATCAGTGAGGCACCACCGATCACTACGGCAAGGATGGCGTCCAGCTCCAGCCACAGGCCGGCGTTGTTGGCATCTGCGCCCTGGATATCCGCCGCGGCAATCATGCCCGCCAGTGCTGCGCACAGGCCGGCGATGCAGTACACCAGCATTTTGACTGCGCGCGCGTTGATGCCGAGATAATGACTGGCACCGGCGTTACAACCCACCGCTTCGATAAACAGCCCCAGCGCTGTCTTGCGCACCAGCAGCTGCACCACGGTAAACACGATCATCACCAGCACGATCGGAAACGGAATCGTGAGGAAATCACCGGTACCGATGAACGCAAAGCCGGGATGCTGGAAGGTCACGATCTGCCCCGCATTGATCAGCTGCGCAATACCGCGCCCCGCCACCATCAGGATCAGCGTGGCCACAATCGGCTGAATCCCCATCAGGCTCACCAGACTGCCGTTGACAGCGCCGGTCAGCAGACCGGCGCCGAGGCCGGCAACAACCAGGATAAAAATACTGTCAACGCCGCTGGTGATCAGGTTGGCGCAGACCGCGCCGGCGATGGCCATGGTTGCCCCCACCGACAGATCGATACCACCGGTGGCAATCACCAGTGTCATACCAATGGCCAGCAGTGCGACCGGTGCACTGCGATTCAGTACGTCAATCAGGCTGCCGTACAGACGCCCGTCGACAATTCCAATCTGAAAAAACTCCGGTGCCAGCACCAGGTTGATGGCCAGCAGCAGGAAGAGACCTGCCAGGGGCCAGAGATAGCGGCCACTGGGCACGGGCAATTTGCCGCGCCGGCCGGCAGGCGAAGAAACTGTCTGCTGCTCTATCGCAGCCGGTTGCAGGTTACTCACATCACGCCTCTTTTTTATTGAATCCCGCCTTGGTTGTGCCGGGGTCTTGTACCACCGAAGATCCCGCAGGGTTCGCGGTGCTCACCCTGCGGGGCAGGTAGCAGACCCGACTTATCCGGTGCGCGCGGCGCACCCCTCGGCTTCTGTATCAGGCCTGGGCGATGGCCTGCATGATTTTGTTTTCGGAAATATCCTCGCCCTCGATCTCCGCCACCTTACCGCGGTCACGCATAACCGCGACGCGGTCGGAAAAGGCCACCAACTCCTCCAGTTCCGAGGACGTCACCAGCAGCGACATCCCTTCTGAACAGAGTTTTTTGATCAGCTTGAGAATTTCCGCGTGTGCGCCGATATCTACGCCCCGGGTCGGTTCGTCGAGGACCAGCAGCTCCGGCTCGGTGGCCAGCCAGCGGGCCAGGATGACTTTCTGCTGGTTACCGCCGCTCAGCTGTTCGATCGGTTTATCGGCATCCGGGGTGGCAATCTGCAGCTCGGCGATAAACCTGTCCGCCAGTTGCTGCTGTTCCGCCCGGCTCATCGGTCGCCACCAACCGCGTCGTGCCTGTACCGCGAGGGCGATATTTTCACGGATCGACAGCGGGCCGATGATACCGCTGGTCTTGCGATCCTCCGGACACAGGGCCAGCCCCGCGGCAATGGCTTCCGCGGGCCGGCGGAAATGCCGATCGCGACGCTTGAAACGCAGCTTGCCGGCGGTCTTGCGGTCCACGCCGAACACCGCGCGGCACACCTCCGAGCGGCCCGAGCCCAGCAGCCCGGCCAGGCCCACAGCCTCGCCGCGCTTGACGTTCAGGCTGGTGGGCTGCAGCGAACCGCGCACTGCAACCTGGTCGAGTTCCAGCAGCGGTTCGCCCAGCTCGCGTTCGCGGCGCTGCGCGCTGCGGTGCGCCTGGGCCTGCAGTTCCTTGCCGAGCATATGGCCAACCAGCGCCGCGCGCGGCAGGCTCGCGGTTTCAAACTCGCCCACCAGCTGGCCGTTGCGCAACACGGTTATGCGGTCACTCACGGCGTACACCTGATCGAGAAAGTGGGTGATAAAAACGATGCCGATACCGCGCGCCTTCAGTTCGCGCAGCACACCGAACAGCTGCTCCACCTCGCCGGCATCGAGGCTGGCGGTGGGCTCGTCCAGCACCAGCACCCTGGCCGACATATCGACCCCACGGGCAATGGCAACCAGCTGCTGCACCGCCACTGAATAGCTCGACAGCGGCCGGGTCACATCGATATCCAGTGCGAAACGCTGCAAAACCTCGCGCGACTGGCGGTAAATGCGCTTCCAGTCAATCAGGCCGAATTTGCGCGGCTCGCGCCCCAGGTGAAGGTTCTGCGCCACACTGAGATTCGGTAGCAGGTTGACCTCCTGGTAAACCGTGCTGATACCGACCGACTGGGCGTGGGCGGTACTCTTCAGTTTTAGCGGTTCGCCCAGGTAGCGCATGGAACCGCCATCGCCTTCCAGCGCGCCGGTCATCACCTTGACGAGGGTAGACTTGCCGGCACCATTCTCGCCGAGCAGCGCATGGATTTCGCCGCTGCGCAGCTGGAAATCGACACCGTCCAGTGCCTTGACACCGGGGTAGCACTTTTCGACTTTGGTGAGACTTAACAACATCATGTTAACCCCCACACTCAAAGGGATGCGCGTTTCTGGTATTCCTCGGCCGCGGTCTGCTGGGTGTAGAGACCGCCGGTGGTGGTAATCCGCTTTTTGATATTGTGGTCGCCATTCAGGTAGCGCTGAATGACATCAAACGCCGGCGCGCCCAGGTGTGGATTCAGTTCCACGGTCGCGTTGGCCTCACCATCCGCCATGGCCTTGAAATAATCCGGCACTCCGTCCACGGAGACAACCAGGATATCCTTGCCCGGTTGCAGGCCGGCTTCCTTGATCGCCTGGATGCCACCGAGGGCCATTTCGTCGTTGTGGGACCAGAGCGCACAGATATTCTTGCCGCCGTCTTCGGCCTTGAGCATGGCCTCCATGACTTCCTTGCCCTTGGTCCGGGTGAATTCCCCGGTCTGGCTGCGCACGATTTTTGCGTTCGGGAATTTGTCGATGACGTCGTGAAAGCCTTTCATGCGGTCGATGGCGGCAGTGGCGCCGACGGTGCCCTGTAATTCCAGAATATTGCAGTTCCCCCCGGTCTTCTGCATCAGCCAGTCGGCCGCGCGGCGCCCCTCTTCGACAAAATCGGAAGCGATGCGGGTCACATACAGGGAGGGGTTTTTGACATCGACGTTGCGATCGAGGATCACCACCGGAATACGCGCGCGCTTGGCTTCGCGCAGTACCGGCTTCCAGCCGGTCTCCACCACCGGGGCGATCATAATCGCGTCGACACCCTGGGCGATAAAGCTGCGCACCGCCTTGATCTGGTTTTCCTGCTTCTGCTGGGCATCGGAGAACTTGAGATCGATACCGCGGCGCCTGGCTTCCGCCTTCACCGATTCACTGAAACTGGTGCGCCAGCCGCTTTCGGAACCCACCTGGGCAAAACCCACGGTGATGGCGGCGGCGGACTGTGCCAGGGTAAAAGTCAGTGCCAGGCCTGTGGCCAGTTTGCGGATGATTTTCATAGTGACCTCCTCATCGCAAGGGTCTGTTTATATTTATTGTTGCGGCCGTCACCGGAGTGCCAAGCAAAGCTGGAACCCAGAGCGGCCATGGCGATGCGCGCAATGCACACCACCGGGGTTATTCCGCGGAAAAACTGTAAATCGTTGTCTGTCGGTACTCGTCACCCGGTTGCAGGATTACCGACGGGAAATTTTTCTGGTTGGGCGCATCGGGGAAACCGTGCGTCTCCAGGCACAAGCCGGCATATTTCTGCATGGGTGAACCGCTTTCACGATTGCGGCTGCCATCGAGAAAATTACCGCTGTAAAACTGCACGCCGGCCTCGGAAGACGCAATTTTCACACTGCGTCCGGACGCCGGGTGCGTGAGTTCCGCAATCGGCTTCAGGCGCTTGTGCGCGGTTTCGTCTACCACCCAGAAATTGTCGTAACCACCGGGCCAGGCGTTGATATCGCGGCCAATTTTTTTGCGTTTGCGGAAATCCGCCGCGCTACCGGCGACATCCATCAGCCTGCCGGTGGGCACCAGTGCGGTGTCGAGTTCGAGCAGCTTTTCGCCGTGAATCACCAGTTCGTGATCGAGAATGCCGTCGCGCCCGGCCAGGTTCCAGTAACAGTGGTTGGTCAGGGCCACCGGCGTGGCACTGTCGGTGGTGGCCCGGTAATCGAGTGTCAGGGTGTCATCCTCGCCCAGACGATAGGTCAGCTCTACCGCCAGGTGGCCCGGATAACCACCCTCACCGTCGGCACTTTCGCAGCGGAATGTCACCGACTGGCCGGCGGCACCGGATTCACTCTGCACGATGACCCAACGCCTGGTGCTGAGCCCGGCGGGACCACCGTGCAGGTGGTTGTCGCCATCGTTGGCCGGCAACGGGAAATTGCGGCCATTCAGTTCAAAACGCGCAGCGCGGATTCGGTTGGCGACACGCCCCACGGTGACACCGAGGTAGTAGTCGTTATCGAGCCAGTGCTGCGGCTCCGCATAGGTCAGCAGGATATTGTCCAGGTGGCCATAGCGGTCTACCGTGTGCAGCGACAGCAAGCTGGCACCCAGGTCACACAGCCGCACGCGGGTGCCGCGGCTGTTGACCAGGGTCACCGTGTTCAGTGTCGCCGCGGCGCCGTCGATCGGCAGCGGCGCCGATTCGACGCCGCGGGGCAGGACCAGCTCAGAGGGCCGCACGGCTCTTCTCCCCGTTCACCAGACGCGGAATTTCCAGCGGATTACTGTCTTTCAGCGCGTCCGGCAGCAGGCTCTGCGGGTAGTTCTGGAAGCAGATCGGGCGTACGAAGCGCGCGATCGACATGGTGCCAACAGAGGTGAAGCGCGCATCGGTGGCTGCCGGGAAGGGGCCGCCGTGCATCATTGAATGGCAGACTTCCACACCGGTGGGGAAGCCGTTAACCACGATGCGACCGACGCGCTGGCGCAGCAGTTCCACCAGGTCACCGTAGCTGGCCAGTTCAGATTCGCTGCACTGCAAAGTGCCGGTGAGCTGGCCCTGCAGGGACTGGATGGCCTGCAGCAGTTCTGCGCGGTCGCGGCACTTCACCACCAGCGACATGGGGCCGAACACCTCTTCCTGCAGTTCGCGGTTGGCGAGGAAATCCTTCGCACAGACGGTCAGCAGGCCCGCCTGACAGGTGAAACCGCCATCTTCGCCCGCGGCTTCGCCGGCAGCCACCTGCTCGACACCCGCCTGGTCGCGCAGCTTGGCTACACCACTCTGGTAGCCCTGCCGGGTATTCTTATTCAGCATCACGCCGGCACCGACTTTGGCCAGTGCTTCGCCGGTGGCGGCGATAAACTGCTCGAGGCCGTCACCTTCCACGGCCAGTACCAGGCCCGGATTCACACAGAACTGTCCGGTGCCCAGGGTCAGGGAGCCGACAAAGCCGGCGGCGATGGATTCGGCGGAGTTTTTCAATGCTTCCGGCAGCAGCACTACCGGGTTGATGCTGCCCATTTCCGCGAACACCGGAATCGGTTCCGGGCGTTCGTTGGCCAGCTTGAACAGCGCGGTGCCGCCGGCGGTGGAACCGGTAAAGCCCACGGCTTTGATACCCGGCGCCTGCACCAGCGCCGCGCCGACAGTCTTGCCGGCTCCCATGATCAGCGAGAAGACGCCGCCGGGCAGGCCGCACTTCTGTACCGCTTTGTCGATCGCCTGGGCCACCAGCTCGCTGGTGCCCGGGTGCGAGTTGTGCCCCTTGACGATCACCGGGCAACCGGCGGCAAACGCCGCGGCGGTATCACCACCGGCAACGGAGAAGGCAAGCGGGAAATTGCTGGCACCGAATACGGCGACCGGGCCCAGTGCCTGGTTGAAGCTACGCAGATCGGGGCGCGGCAGCGGCTGGCGCTCCGGCATGGCGGTATCGATGCGCGCATCCAGGTATTCGCCGTCGACAATCCAGTCGGCGAACAGGCGCAGCTGGCCGCAGGTTCGGCCGCGCTCACCCTCGGCGCGGCCACGCGGATAACCGGTCTCGGCGGAAACGCGCTCCAGCAGTTCGTCGCCCAGCGCCATGATCTCGTCGGCGCAGGCATTGAGAAAATCGGCGCGCTGCTGCGGTGTCGTGTTGGCAAATGCGGTGAAACACTCGCTGGCGGCGCTGACCGCCTCGGCAACCTGGAATTCGTCGGCACAGGTAAACTGCGGCTCGAGGTCTTCGCCGGTGGCCGGGTTAACACCGTTAAAGGTACCGGAGCGGCCTTCGAGCCATTTTCCGGCGATCAGTTGCTTTCCACTAATCGGCATAATCGATTCTCCTTAAATTTTGACGGGCTTTAAGTGCAACGCTGTTCCCGCTGGAACCTGTTTGGCAGCTTGCTACATGATGCCGCGTCTTCATTGAAATTTGTTTAGATCCAACCGCCATCGACAATAAAGTTTTGCGCTGTGCACATGCGGCTGTCGTCGGAGGCAAGGAACAGCGTCATGGCCGCGATACTCTCCGGCATAAGACGGTCATTCAGGCACTGGCTGCGCTCTATCTCTGCCTGGGTGTCTTCGTTGACCCAGTGGGTCAGCTGCTTTTCAGTCATGACCCAGCCGGGCACCAGAGTATTAACGCGAATGCGGTCCGGGCCCATGTCGCGGGCCAGGCCACGGGTGAGCCCTTCGATGGCCGCCTTGGAGCTGGTGTAACCCGGCATTCCACCCTGAGCGGCGTGCCAGCTCATGGAGCCGAAGTTGATAATGGAACCGCCGCCGAGCTGTTGCATAAACGGGTAAACAGCCTGGGCAGCGAAGAACTGGTGGCGCATATTGACCGCGGTGTATCTGTCCCAGTCTTCCGGGGTGACGTCACGGAAATCGTGACGCAGGTCATTGGCCGCATTGTTGACCAGCACGGCAATCGGTCCGAGTTCCCGCGCGGCGTTGGCAATAGTCGCACGCAGGCTGTCGATATCGGTGAGATCACAGTGGTAGAAATTCACCTGCGCGCCGGTCTGCGGGTATTCATCACGCAGGCGCGCCACCAGCGCCTCGGATGGCTCGCGCTGGATATCCACGAAGGCGACACTGGCGCCCTGCTGGAAAAACGCCTCCACCAGACTGGCGCCGATACCGGAACCACCGCCGGACACAAATACGGTTTTGCCCTTCAGGCTGGGGTATTGGTTGGTCAGCTTCATCATTCGCTCTTATGTTCTTTATTACAGCTTTTTTCCGCAGGCACCGTGGGAACCCGCCTCGCCGGCAAAGGGCGTACCGCTCTGCAGCCTTTCGCCTGCGGTGCAGGCTGCTACAGAGCGGGCGGATTTCGCTCAGTGCGAGTGGCGCGGCACCTCGGCGCCACGGCAGCCCACGAGGAAATCGAAATCGCAGCCCTCGTCCGCCTGCAGTACCCGCTCGCGATACATCTCCAGATAGCCACCGGTGGAGGCGATCACGTGATTCTGCTTGAGTGACTCGAGACGCGCGGCCAGTTCCTCATCAGAAACTTCCAGCTGCAGCACGCCGTTCTCGGCATCCAGGTGAATCATATCGCCATCCTGCACCGCGGCCAGCGGGCCCAGTTCCATCGCTTCCGGGGCCACGTGCAGCACAACGGTACCGAAGGCGGTGCCACTCATGCGCGCATCGGAGATACGCACCATATCCTTGACGCCTTTCTTCAGCAGCTTTGGCGGCAGGCCCATATTGCCCACCTCGGCCATACCGGGGTAGCCCTTGGGACCGCAGTTTTTCAGCACCATCACGCAGGTTTCATCGATATCCAGATCCGGATCAACAACCCGCTTCTTATAGTGATCGAAGTCCTCGAAGACCACTGCGCGACCGCGGTGATTCATCAGTTCGGGGCTGGCTGCGGAGGGCTTCAGCACTGCACCCCGGGGCGCCAGGTTGCCCTTCAGGATACACATGCCACCGCTCTCCACCAGCGGATTGTCCAGGGGGCGAATAACATCCTCGTTGTAACAGGGCGCATCCTCGACGTTTTCCCAGATGCTCTTGCCGTTAACAGTGAGCGAATCGCGGTGCAATTTGCCGGATTCGCCCAGACGGCGCAGCACCGCCGGCAGGCCGCCGGCGTAGAAGAACTCCTCCATCAGATACTGACCGGACGGCTGCAGGTTCACCAGTGTCGGTACATCGCGCCCCTCGTTCCAGTCGTCCAGGCTCAGGTCGACACCGATACGGCCGGCGATGGCTTTCAGGTGAATCACCGCGTTGGTGGAACCGCCGATGGCGGCGTTGGTGCGGATGGCGTTGTGGAACGCATCCTTGGTCAGCACCTTGGACAGGGTCAGGTCTTCGTGCACCATATCCACGACACGCATGCCGGACATGTGCGCCAGCGTATAGCGACGCGAATCCACCGCAGGGATGGCCGCGTTGTGCGGCAGGCTGGTGCCGAGGGATTCGGCCATACAGGCCATGGTGGAGGCGGTACCCATGGTGTTGCAGGTACCGGCGGAGCGCGACATGCTGCCCTCCGCACTGAGGAATTCATGCAGGGAGATATTGCCGGCCTTGTACTCCTCGTGCATCTGCCACACCAGAGTGCCGGAGCCCACGTCTTTGCCCTTGTGCTTGCCGTTCAGCATCGGGCCGCCGGTCACCACGATGGTCGGCAGGTTACAGCTGGCGGCGCCCATCAGCAGCGCCGGGGTGGTCTTGTCGCAGCCGACCAGCAGCACCACACCATCGATCGGGTTACCCCGGATTGCCTCTTCCACATCCATGGACGCCAGGTTGCGGGTCAGCATGGCCGTGGGGCGCAGGTTGGATTCGCCGTTGGAGAATACCGGGAACTCCACCGGCACGCCGCCGGCCTCGCGAATGCCGTTCTTGACGTATTCGGCGATCTTGCGGAAGTGCGCGTTGCAAGGGGTCAGCTCAGACCAGGTATTGCAGATACCGATGACCGGCCTGCCTTCAAAGTGGTGATCGGGAATTCCCTGATTCTTCATCCAGCTGCGGTACATGAAGCCGTTTTTATCGCGCGTGCCAAACCAACTCGCCGACCGCAAAACTGTTTTCTTTCTATCATCACTGGCCATTACAGAACCCCAATTTATTCTCTTATAACTATTATTGTATGACTATTTAATTTGGCAGACAAGTCATAGCAATAGCAGACGCCGCGCTCGTGCCCTGCCCCGATTCCAGTCCCTCAGCGCTTGCAAATTGTTATACATCATATTGTATGATATAAACAATCACCAGCGTGAAATGACTCTCACTTTCAACGCTACAGCCCGCTCCCGGCGGCGCTCTTTCGAATAAAACGACTGACAGGCAATTAGAGAAGAAAAGCGATGAGACTGATCCAGTTCAAAACCGAAAGCGGCCAGCGCGCCGTGGCCGCGGTGATCGACCACCAGACCGTCGAACAGCTGTCCGAAGTCGACAGCGTCCTCCAGCTCGCCAACCGCGCACTGGATTCCGGCCAACCCCTGCAGGCACTGGCACAGTCGCTGCTATCGGACCAGCGTCACGACTACGAAAAAATCCTCCGCGAGGGGCGCATCCTGTCACCGATCGACCACCCGCAGCCGACCCAGCTGCTGGTGGCCGGCACCGGCCTCACCCACCTCGGCAGCGCCGATACCCGCGCCGCCATGCACGCGCAGAACAGCGCCAGCACCGAGGAAGAGCTGACCGACACAATGAAAATGTTCAAGATGGGTGTCGAGGGCGGCAAGCCGACCGACGGTACTGTCGGCGTGCAGCCGGAGTGGTTCTACAAGGGCGACGGCGACTCCGTGGTGGCGCCGGAAGCCGAGCTGCAAAGCCCGTCATTCGCCCTCGATGCCGGGGAAGAGCCCGAAATCGCTGGCATCTACCTGAATGACAAAGCTGGCCAACCGCACCGAATCGGTTTTGCGCTGGGCAACGAACTCTCCGACCATGTGACCGAACGGCAGAACTACCTCTACCTGGCGCACTCCAAGCTGCGCCCCTGCGCCGTGGGCCCCGAACTGCTGCTCGGTGAGCTGCCAAAACATATCGAGGGCACCTCGCGCATTGTGCGCGACGGCGAAACCCTGTGGGAGAAGGCCTTCCTGAGCGGCGAGGACAATATGTCCCACACGGTCGCCAACCTGGAGGCACACCATTTCAAATACGCGCCCTTCTGTCGCCCGGGTCAGGTGCACCTGCATTTTTTCGGCACCGCGACCCTGAGCTTCGGCGACGGCATCGCGCCGCAGGCCGGCGATCGCTTTGAAATAGAGGCGGACGTATTCGGGCGGCCGCTGCGTAACCCGCTGGCAATTGTCGAGCGCGACATTCCCACGGTGAAACCTCTTTGACTTCCGCACTCTCCCTGCGAAGTTAGGCGATCCCCTGGATCGCCTTTTTTATTGTCGCGTTGGCGCTCACGCTTTCCCCTGCCATCACCAGCCGCCACTTCGGGCACGGCTGCGAACCGGCAAAAAAAAGGGCGATCCGTGGATCGCCCTTTCTGTATCTCGGTCTCAGCCAACCGTCAAACTGCAACATCCACGCCGGATTCGCCGAGCGTATCCAGTGCGCGGTGCACCGACTTGGACAGCAGCGATTTCATCTCGAAACGGGCGCGATCTGCATCGCGGTCGCGAATGCCGTGGTACACCGCCTTGTGACCCGGCAGCGAGGCGACAAAGCCGGACTCTTCAGCACTGCTGATCCGGAACAGCCCCATCAGCGCTGTCTTGATCGACTGCCCCAGCGACATCATGAACTCGTTATTGGTAGCTCGCAGTATCGCCATGTGGAAGTCGATATCGGTCAGGATCACATCTTCAGTGCCCACCTGCGCCTCCTCCATTGCGAGGTAGGCCTTCTCGATATCGGCGATCTGCTCCGGGGTCGCGCGCTTGGCCGCAAGCGCGGCGGAGTTGGGCTCGATAATTTCACGCACCTCGAACAGCGAGCGCAGAAACTCCGGCGACGGAGTGGATTCAAAGCTCCACTTCAGCACATCCGAATCGAACATATTCCAGCAGTCTTTCGGACGCACGCGCGTACCCAACTTGGGGCGTGACTCGATCAGCCCCTTGGCGGTCAGAATTTTGAACGCTTCGCGCAGTGCGGTGCGGGAGACGTTCAGCTCCCCGCCGATGGTCGCTTCGTTGGGGATATACTCCCCCGGCGCATAAAATCCACTGACGATCCGTGTACCCAGCTCGTACGCCACCCAGGCGTGCACGCTGCGCGGTCTATTCTCCCTGACTTGCTTTGCCATATTCAATGCCTTGAAAAAATCGGCCGCCGCTTGACGGAACCTCGGGACCGGGAATATCGGGCGGAGTGAAGCCACTCCGCAAAGAACCATTCTACATTTAGGTCCGCACCATTGGTACAGGCTAGCAACCTGCATGGTGGGATTAGCCCGCTAACGACGGAATGGGTACCGCTCCCGGTACCCCATCGACGGCCGGAGCCGAGCCCTGCATGCCAGACTTGCGCAACTGAACGCCCCGGCATTCCCCCAATGCAAGCGCGACGAAATCCGGCCAGCGGGTCAACAATATTCTGTGCGATTTTTCAGCGGAAATGCTCTTATATCCAGCAGTCCAGCGTGTAATCGTGTCGCGCTTTTGACATTAATACTACAATAATATATATATCGCAAACGCTCGATGATAATAAGCGGCGCGCTCACGGGCAGCCGCTCCCCTGCGATAGATGACGGGAATAGATAACAATGCAGTCCAGCAAGCTTTCCATCTTTGAAAAGGTCGGCTTCGGTGCCGGCGATATGGCCGTCAATGTGGTCATTTCGTCGATGATGCTGATCATCTCCTTCTTTTATACCGATATTTACGGCCTCAGACCCCAGGACATGGCGCTGCTGTTTCTGCTGGTGCGGTTTATCGACGCGGTCACCGATCCGCTGATGGGTACCATCACCGACCGCTACACCACCCGCTGGGGCCGCTACCGCCCCTACTTCCTGTTTCTGGCCGTACCGTTCGGCGTGTCGGTGTTCCTGACCTTCAGCACCCCGGATTTCGACTACAACGGCAAGCTGGTATGGGCCTACGCCACCTATATCCTGGTGACGCTGATGTTCACCGCGGTGACCATCCCGTATATCTCGATCATCGGCGTTCTCACTGACGATCCCAAGGAGCGCCTCTCCGCCAATGGCTACCGCCTGTTCTTTGCCAAGATCGCGGCCTTTCTGGTGACCATCGTGGTGCCGATCCTGGCCGCGACCTGGGGCGAGGACAAGCTGGCCACCGGTTACCAGATGGCCATGGGCCTGATGGCCCTGCTGGCCACGGCACTGTTTATCTTCTGCTTCTTCGCCACCGAGGAGCGCGTTCAGTACGAGCCGGACCGCACGCCGCTACTAGCCCAGGCACGCAACCTGCTGCAGAACGACCAGTGGCTGATCCTGACCGGTGTGTGTCTGGTGGGTACCATCGGCTACGTCGTGCGCGGTTCCGTGGCCGCCTATTACGCCAAGTACTACCTGGGCGGCGACGCACAGACCGTCTCCGCATTCCTCGCCACCGGTGTGGTGGCCGCGATCCTGGCAATGGTGGCCTCCACCTGGATCACCAAGCGCTACTGCAAGATCAAGCTGTTCAGTAACAGCCAGATACTCGTCGGCGCGCTGAGTGTGGTGCTGTACTTTGCCGTGAGTCCCGGCGACCGATGGCTGGCCTTCGCGCTCTATTTCCTGCTCTCTTTTGTCGTCGACCTGCATGCACCGGTATTCTGGTCAGCCATCGCCGAGGCCGTGGACTACGGCGAGGCCAAGACCGGCAGGCGCGCCTCGGGCCTGGCATTCGGCGGTATCTCGTTTTTCCAGAAGGCCGGCATGGGCATCGCCGGCGCGATGGTGGGCTGGCTGTTGGCATTCTTCGACTATGTACCGAACCAGCCGCAAAGTGACTTTTCCCTGATGGGGATCGCCCTCATGTTGAGCGTCATCCCCGGCTTCTTCCACTTCCTGATGGGTATGTTGATGCGCTCCTACGTAATCACCAACGATTACTACGAGGGCCTCAAGCGCGGCGAAATTGTGCCGGCCGGCGCATCGACCGACGGCGCCGCAGCCGCCGAGCTGAACGCGCCAGCGCCCTGATTCCCGAACCTCTAGCGGGCGCCGAAGCCGGCGCCCGGATGCCGAAGTCAATGTTGGAGTTACCCGTGTCCGAGTCTTGTCCCCTGATTCAACCGCTGATCGAACAGCGCGCCGATCCCTATATCTATCGCCACAGCGACAACCACTACTACTTTATTGCCTCGGTGCCGGAATACGATCGGCTCGAATTGCGCCGTGCCACCACCCTCGCCGGACTGGCAACCGCCGAGCAGGTCACCGTCTGGCGCAAGCCGGATAGCGGCCCCTACTCCGATCTGATCTGGGCCCCGGAAATTCACTATATCGACGGCACCTGGGCCATCTACTTCGCCGCGGCTCCGTCGCGGGAAATCGAGGACGATCTGTTCCAGCACCGCATGTACGCGCTGACCACCAGCGCCGCCAACCCGCTGGAAGGCGAATGGACCCTGAGCCATGTGGATTCCGGTATTGATACCTTCTGCCTGGATGCCACCTGTTTCGAGCACCGCGGTCAGCACTATTACCTGTGGGCGCAGAAGGGCCCGGATATTCCCGGCAATTCCAACCTGTATATCGCCCCGCTGACCTCTCCCACCACCATTGGTGGCGAACCGGTATGCCTGACGGTACCGGAATACGATTGGGAGACCATCGGTTTTGCCGTCAACGAGGGACCGGCAGTGATCAAGCGCCACGGACGAATTTTTATCAGCTACTCCGCCAGCGCGACCAACCACAATTACTGCATGGGCCTGCTCTACGCCGACGAGCATGCCGATCTGCTCGATCCACACAGCTGGACCAAGTCGCCCGAGCCGGTATTCCAGAGCTGCTACCAGCGCGGTATCTACGGCCCCGGCCACAACAGCTTTACGGTGTCCGAGGACGGCCAACAGGATATCCTGGTCTTCCACGCCCGTACTTATACCGAGATCGATGGCGATCCGCTGTGGGACCCGAATCGTCATACCTATATCAAGGCATTTGGCTGGTCTGACGATGGCATGCCGGTATTCGGCAGCCCCGCAGAGCCTTAACCAAAGCGGCGCTGCCGTTGCGCCAAACATGAACGGGTTCGGTGCTTAAACAAAACACGGCGGGCGGGTATGCGCCCGCCTGCCCCGAATCCCTATTCCCGCCAAGACGACACCAATAAAAAAGGCGCCGAAGCGCCTTTTCCTACCGAATGGCAGAAAATATCAGAACTTGTAACCGATGCCCAGGTTGTAAATCCATGGGTCGACGTCCAGGTCAGTCCTGATCGAGTTGACGTAATTGTTTTCGACCGGATAGTGGATATCCATGGTGGTCTCGACGTCCAGGTACTGCACCGCCGCATTCACCAGCCAGTTGCTGTCGCGTCCAAACAGGATGTCGACACCGACCTGGCCGGCCCAGCCCCATCTATTGTCCACATAAACGCGGCCGGGATAATCGACCCCCAGACCGTCGTCGACAATGGAAAGGTAGTCATTGGCATTTCCGCGCAGGGTCAGGCTATCGAAATCGGTGTAGTTGGCACCGATACCGACATAAGGCTGCACCCAGGACTCAGTGCACACCGGGAACCAGTTAAACATCAACGTACCCGAACTGCTTTTCAGGGTTCCGAGTCTCAGTCTGTTGGTATCAAACTGGTCTACGTAGAACGAGTCCAGGTTGCGCAGATCCATATCCAGGTCGGACTGGCCGGTGTAGGTGAACTCCACACCGAAATGGTCCGCCGGCATAAACATCGCAGAGAAGTTCCAGGTGGTGTCGCTGTCGAGTTCAACACGCGAGCCATCGTAAAAGGGGAACAAATCTGGATAGCGGAGGTTGCTGGAACTGTCATCCGGATCAACCTCTGATGCACCGATACGCACCACCGCTGTCCCGGCCTTATACAGCCCTGCAGGCGGCGGCGCCGGCACATAACCGGACGGACCTGCCATCGCAGTGGAAGCGGCAGCTGCGGAAACAGCTAGCGCAAGGGGTGTCAGAATGCGCGTCATTTTCATTGGTAAAACTCCATTGATATTCGGCAAATTGAACAGCAATTAACCCAATCACTTTCAGTCTAGACACGAGAAAAAATGACTGTAGAAAAAACACCCAAAAAAAGACCACAGCATTGGAACTTTTACGTAAAGTTGGCGTAATGCCCTTTTTTGTGGCGCGCAAATTATCTGAATTCCAAATTTTGATTTCGGCGGTGCTCCAACAAGGGGGCTTCCAACCGATAAATACGGCGCCATATGGCGCCATAGTTTTCACTGCTGACAATCCGGGGCGAGGATTCATGCGTCAGCGGCAAACCGTTTAATGCAGGCGCCCCACGCAGCAGGTTGCACCACTTATTGCGCCCCACCGTCGCCTCAGAAGCG
This sequence comes from Microbulbifer sp. SAOS-129_SWC, assembly GCF_039696035.1. Taxonomy (GTDB): domain Bacteria; phylum Pseudomonadota; class Gammaproteobacteria; order Pseudomonadales; family Cellvibrionaceae; genus Microbulbifer. The sequence goes on along the minus strand of NZ_CP155567.1, from coordinate 1,597,409 downwards.
CAATATCCTCCCGGAGGCAAACAAAAAAAGGGCGCCTCGGCGCCCTTGTCGAGAAATACCCGATCGAATCAGAACGAGAACTTGTAACCAACACCAATATTGAAGGTCCACGGGTTGTAGTTGTAGTCACCGGAGTAGGACTCAAAGGTTCCGGCGGTATCCGGATTGGTGCCGTCGTCGTAGACGGAGAATTGCATGTCGGTCTCGGAGTCGACGTAGACTGCCGACAGGTTTACCAGCCAGGCACTATCGTGGCCGAAATTAAAGTCCACACCGGCCTGCCAGGTGTAGCCCCAGCTGTAGCCCATGTTCAATTTGCTCCGCAGCCCCACGTCGCGCAGGTCGGAGCGGCGTATCGCGGTGAAACTCTCATCGCTGAAATCCGTGTAATTGATACCGAGTCCAATGTATGGCTGCACCATGCAATCGGGGCGCATCGGATACCACTTCACGTTGGCGGCGCTCATTTCACTCTGGAACTCGCCCAGGTCGCGGAACCTGCCATCGTTGGTGTTGAACCGGTCGTAAACATCAACGAAGGAGAAATAGCCGTCCGCATTGCCACCGGTATGGTCGTCACCATTGACATAGCTCAGCTCCAGGCCCCAGTGATCCAGCGGTCTCCACTCACCGCTCAGATACCAGCCCCACTCGCCGTCCGGATCCATCCGCGCGCGGAAGGCATCGCCGAACACGAAGGTGTCATCCACAAAGGAGATCTGGTCCGAGCGGGGGGTGATATACGATGCGCCGACCCGAAAGATCATCGAGTTCTGCTTCATCGGGGGGGGTGCCGGTACATAACCGGAACCACCGGCAGAGGCACCAGCGGAAACAACAGCCGCCAACGGCGCCAATACAGGAATAAGTACACGCGACATCTTCATTGGTTAACTCCATTAACTTCCAGCAGATCAAACTGCGATCAACCCAATCAATGGAAAGTCTAAGCATACGATGACAATGCTGTAGAAAAAATAACCAAAAAATAATGCCAAAAAAGGGCTAATGGGCTAATTCGGCGGAGTAATATTTATTTTGGCGCGCCGCTATTCCGTCGCCGGGCAATGAATTAGAAGGGAAAAGTGATCGCCGCGGGCGACGCGAATCGAAAATAGCCACCCGAGCTCGGACAACTCGGGCGGACAGGAGAGTCGGCGGGCTGCCCGGTAGTACCCGCCGTGTTACTTGCTGCCACCCAGGCACTGTGGGCTTTCCGGTGCCTCACCCTGCCACTCTTCCGGGCTGTAGGCATGCAACGCCAGCGCATGCACCGGCCCGGCCATTTCCTCCGCCAGCACGCCGTAGACTTTCTGGTGGCGCTGCACCTTGCGCAGTGCGGCAAAGGCCTCGGTCACCAGCACCACACGGAAATGCATCTCGGCACCGGCCGGCACATTGTGCAGGTGGCTCTCGCACTGCACGTCGACATAGGCCGGGGAAAAAGCGTCAGTCAATTTCTGTTGGATCTGTTCCGCCAGACTCATTCGTTACCTCGATACTTGCGTTGATAGGACACTTGCGCGGCGTCAGGCACTGGCCGCGGCGCGGCGTTTGCGCGCCGCGACGATGGTATCGTAGGCCACGGTGACCGATTTCATCTGGTCTTCCGCGTGGCGCATAAACTCCTCCGGCAACCCCTTGGCGACAATCTTGTCGGGATGGAATTCTGCTGCCTTGCGCCGGTAGGCCAACTTCAGGTCGCGGTCGCTGGCCTCGGGATCGCAGTCCAGCACCGCGTAGTGCTGCTCCAGGCTGACGGCGGTGTCGGCGCCGCGCTGGCCGAACTCGCCCTGCATGGCCGCGAAGATAGATTCGTGCAGCCCCAGATAAGCGGGGATACGACGCAGGATTTCCTCTTCACTGGCATGCATCTGGCCGTCGGCATAGGCCACCGCGAACAGCACACGGTAGACCATTTCGCGCATGGCCTGGTTGCGCACCAGCTGGCGGTACTGCTCGGCGTAGTCGTAGATCGTGTATGAATCGGTCTTGGCGTTCTGGAAAATCTTGATCGCCTGTTTGCGATCCTCGGCACTGAGGCGCAGGTTGACCCGCATAAAGTCTTCGACAAACTGCACTTCCGCCTTGGACACCTGACCGTCGGCCTTGGCCATTTTTGCCAACATCGAGAACAGCGTGACGATGAATACCGTCTGCGCGCCGTCGCGGTTCAGTCCGCCGGCGGCGCTCGACGCGCGCTGCAGGCCAGTCGTGAAGGAACTGCCGATCCAAGCCCCCAGTGCCGCTCCGATGGGACCACCAAACACCAGGCCGATTCCGGCCCCGATCGCCCCGCCAAGCCAGGACATACGCTCTCCTCCGGGCACATTGCCGCACCCATTCGATGATTAAAAACACGCCTATGATACCACGCCCGCTGCCACCACAGTGGCCCCTGCGGACCACACAGTCACCTGTCGGGCACTGCGCCTGCGTAGCCATATTCTTCCCCTTGACCGGGGAACGCCATACACCCTTGCGGTGGACAAACGCTCTACTGCGGTCAGCCGTGGTCGCCAGCGATGCGCTGCGCGGAATACCGCTCCCAATCAGGCAACATCCCCGCACCCGGAGTTCCCGCTGCGCGCCGGCAATCGCGATGTCAGGGCACTGGTCTGGCATACAGGCGCGTCCGCGCGGGTTCCATGCCGTCACCACCACCTGTGCCATACTTTTTTCACCGCGCGTCCAATCCGGCTCTTCGCAGTCGTGAACCCTCGTTGTATGAAATCCCGGTTGTAAGGAATTCAGGTTCATGGAAGATCGTCTCGCACAAGCCCGTACACTGTATCGCCGTCAGTGCTTGCTCCCGCTGGCTCTGCTATGCCACCTCGCTTGTTGGACGGCGCCGCTTGTTGCGCAACCCTCTTTACCACAATTCTCCTCCTGGGACAGCTACCTGTATTTCGGCCGCGGAACAACCATTCGCGGCGAGGTGGAAGGCAACAGCAATCCCCTGCCCGGTTACCAGGTAAAGCTGTATGTGAGCTACGCCGGCAGCCACTACGGCGGCCGCGTGGCCGACACGACCGAGACCGACGATCAGGGGCGCTTCACGCTGCACTACCGCACGCCACTGGGGCCAGCCCCACACCTGAAGCCGCTGCTGTTCCTGGTGGCCGAACAGGGCCCGAGGATGCTGGCAAGTGCGATCGGCTCACCGCGCCACCACGGGCAGCGCTATATAGTGAACGAGCGCACCACAGTGGCTACCGCTATCGCCTTCGCCCAGTTCATCCACGAACGCAACATCCGCGGTAATCGATACGGCATGCTGAATGCCGTGCATATGACCGCGAATATGGCCGATCCGCACACCGGCAACGCCAGCGACATCCTGCTGAAAGAACCCAACGGCAGCGACACTTCCACCTACCGCACATTCAATTCGCTGAGCAATGTGGTCGCAGGGTGTGTCGCCAGTGCCGCCAACTGCCTGGCGCTGTTTGACGCTACCACACCCATCGGTGGCGCAGCGCCACACACGGTATTGCAGGCCCTCGCCAATGTCGCCCGCTACCCAGCCTACCCGAATTATCCCGTGCTCACCGACGATCCACTGTTTCTGCTGTCGCTGGCATCGCCGGTGTTCCAGCCGGCCCTGCTGAAGCGCCCGACCAACTGGCTGCTGTTCATCAAATTTACCGGTGGCTTCTACAGCCAGCAGGACAACACCAACCTGATGAACGGTCCGGGCAACATCGCCTTCGACCGGCGCGGCTATGCCTGGATTCTCGACAATTATGTGCCCAAAGCGCCCGATGAAGTCGCCTGTACCGGCCAGCGCCTGCTGAAGTTCACTCCCTGGGGCCAGCGCTATCCCGGTTCGCCCTATTTCGGTGGTGGGCTCAGCGGCGCCGGCTTCGGTATCACCCTGGATCCACGCGGCCATATCTGGGTGGGTAACTTCGGCTTCGAATCACCCCAGTGCGCCGACGGCACCATACCGCCAGACCCGCGGAAGAAAATTCCGGCCACCCACAACAGCGTATCGCTGTTCCACCCCAGCGGCGCGCCGCTGTCACCATTCAGCGGTTTCACCCGCGGCCATATTTCTTGGCCGCAAGGCACTGTATCCGACCGGCACGGCAATATCTGGGTGGCCAACTGCGGCAGCGACAGCATTACCATCATCCCCCATGGCAACCCGGCGCTGGCGCACAATATTCTATTACCCGGCGGCGGCACCGAGCCCGATTCGGATTCCCCGCTGCTCAAGCCCTTCGCCCTCGCCGTAGATCCACTGGGCCGCGCCTGGGTGACCGGCAACAAGGCGCAACAGATCTATATTCTCTCTCCCGACGACTCGGTGGAAACCGTGGACTCTTCCGCCGTTTCCGTGTCTTGGCCGATGGGAATCTCCGGGGACAGCCAGGGCAACATGTGGGTTTCCAGCTCCGATGCCATCAACATCCCCTGCATGGATCCGCTGGATCCGCAAGGCGGCGGCAACCCTTCGATAATCTTCTACCCGGCCAACGGCGACACACCGCAGCAGTTCGCCAATGTCGGTGGACTGACCATTCCCTGGGGGAGTGCTATCGACGGCAACGACTCGCTGTGGGTGTTCAACTTCGGCTCCAGGCCGCTGGAGGATGTCGATGACGATTACGAATGGCCGAACACTGGTCTCTCACATTTTTGCGGCGTCGGCCAATGCCCGCCGGGGAAAACCCTAGGCGATGCCATTTCACCGGACACCGGCTACACCAGCGACGCACTGGACCGCGTCACCGGCGGCGGCGTAGACCCATCCGGAAATCTGTGGCTGCTGAACAACTGGCGCAAGGACGGGCCGCTGTTTTACGATATCAACCCGGGCAGTAATTCTTTTGTGATTATTCCCGGCGCCGCCGCACCGGTAAAAACTCCGCTGATCGGACCACCGCGCACCTTCGCAAAAGGCCAATTTGGCAGCGACTAATTCGTTCATTTTAAGAACAAAAAAGGCGAGCCTCTCGGTTCGCCTCTTCTATAACAACATTCTATCAGTCACCCGAACATCGAAGGGATAATCGTTACCATAACACCTGCCAGCACTTCTGATCTAATGGTGGCACATAAACCAAGCAGAAACACTAACGCTGAATCAATCCCCAATGCCACCTCTGGATTCTGCAACTATAGTCGCTTTTTAATCAGAACCAATCCATATTTATCTTCGGAAAAAACATCAAAATATTTCAAATAATCATCTCTAGAAAATTTTATATTTCTCTTTTTGGACAGAGTCAAAATGGAAGCATCGAAGTGGTGCATAACTTGCAGCATTTTCTTTGGTGGCAGCAGAGAACGCCTTGCCCCTTTACCGACGAAAAACTGCCTGTAACGGCCCGGCCCATACCAATCACCAATAACTGTACCATTGAAATAATATATGGCATTTTCAAAGCCTATCTGAAGCATTCGATCACCATATGTGTCGATCGAATTGTTAGCTTTTGAAAACAAGTGGTGACCAGGCTGATCTTTATAGTCTCGCTGCCAATCCACTATTGACCACCTGGCCCTCTTCAAGGGCGCGGAAAAAATGACCGTCGCGAAAACAAGAGCTACCACAATCGCAAATGCTTGACCACCCAACTTACCTTTCCCAATAAAATACTGACTTACGGGCCCACGCCAAACAGCCCAATACAACACATAAGCAGAGAGAAAGACCCCCACCCCATATACAGGTGCCAGATAGCGTTCAACTTGGGTAACAAAAAACCAGAATACGATATAAGCAATAAACAACGCCCGCATAGGCTTTAAGGCTTTCGGCAACTTGAAAATCAACAAGCTAACTATAGCTAAAATCAAACTTTTCGCTTTAGCTTTCCCCAACGCCGCAAATATATTCAATGACGTAGGCGAAACACCATGCCTCGCCTGCTCCGAAACTTGCAACTTTAGATCTGCAGCATTCCACAGATAATATCCGAAGACGCTTCCCCCGGCGGGATGGAAGGGGTCACCAGCAATGACGATATTACGGACATACCACCAAACACCGGTCAATATCGCAGCTCCAGAAAACATCACTAGCATTTTGATATTCCTCTGGAACAAAAGGATGTATAAAAACATCAAGCCTGCAAGCACCAAGCCAAAGTACTTACTCCCCGCAGCAGCCCCCGCAAAAAAACCAGAAATTAAAATCCATTTAAAAGAAATTGAAGTTTTGGGCATAACTAGCGCGAGGACTGCGCCCCAACTAAATAATGCCAGCGTATTATCTATATACGCGTAACCCAAAGTAGACTTTACCGGTCCTAGTCGATAAAGGAAGTAAATCGCTATCATCCCTACAATCAGGGAGCGAGTCTTCCAGAGAGAAGCGCCAAACAGTCCAATACAAATAAGCAATAGAGGAATGGTAGCGAAAAGCTGAGCACCAACTTCATGCCCCAGCATCAGGCCAAGCATCACCAACAAGTCACCGTACTGGGGAAATAGCGGAAAACGAAGATAGTCATTAACCACAATAGCCTTCTGCTCAAGATAGTATCGAGCAAGCGGCAAATGATACATTGTATCATCCCAGTGACCCGGGGGATGTATCGCAGCAACTATACTCCCGAGCAGCAGAGCGACCAGGATTAGCCCATCGGTATACTTCCAATTAGAAATCGTTGGCAACAGATAACGTGAATCATGACGGATTATCCACGCCGCCAGAAAAAACAAGGCACACGCGCCAACTGCAATCGCTGCAGGGTTTAGCCAGCCAAATATTCCTAGAGCAAACAACACTAAAAGATTGACGACCAAGCCAGTAGTAGCGCTAAAAAACAACATTAAGTAACGGTTATATGCCAGACCGTCAATCTCACCCCTAGGGTTCAGCGCAGTTATAATCGCCAACCCCACCAGCGAACTTTGCGCAACAAACAAAACTGCAGATATTGCTGCTATAAATATATCTAAATACACAATTACCTACCCGAACCTTAAATTTTCAATAGAAAACTCCGCATACTATCTAAATATGCGTTTTTCCCTAAAAATCAGAAGTCTTGCAGACAGAAAATTTATTGCCATTCCGGAAAGACTACCGGCAGCCACTCCTAAAACAGGGGCCAGCCGTACGGTATCGCTTACTGTAACCAACCACGCATAAACTGCGTAATTGACACTTCCGCCTGCGGTCATAAGCAATAAATAAAAGAAGAGCTCACCCGAGGCAGAGAACTGGGATAAACGATCGCCAAAAGTCCAAAAGCGGTTAAATAACCAAGTAACAACCACAGCAAACAGAAAAGAAACTATGCGGCCGGCATAAAGGCCAATTGAAGACTTCAAAAAATACAGCATCGCGCTATCGGCAATAAAGCCCAGCGTCCCAACAGCGGCAAATAGACCTACTCGCTTAACGGTATTCACTACTCTCAACCATCTCAACTGGTGGGATGAGGTATTGCCAGATATGCCATCCGCTTTATTTCCTGGCGTCCACGAGTGACATTATCGAGAACAAGACCACAGGCAAGGGAAAGTAGCGCGCAAATCATCATAGAAGCCGAAAGAATCGCAGTCGGGAACCTCTCTACAAGCCCCGTATCAATATAAGCCATAATAACGGGGACAGATATACCAATGGATAGAGCGGCAATCAAAAATGCACAAAGGGAGTAGAAAGAAAGTGGCCTTTCTGCGATATATAAGTGCACGATAGTCCGAAGAATACGCCAGCCATCTCGATAAGTTGACAATTTACTTTCCGTTCCGGCAGGGCGCGCCCCGTATTGTACCGGCGATTCTCCCCAAGGCATACGCAACTCAAGCGCGTGTATCGTGAGTTCAGTTTCTATTTCGAATCCTTGGGAGGACGCAGGAAATGATTTGACATAGCGACGAGAAAAGACACGATAACCTGATAACATATCGCTAAATGCACCGCCAAAGATCCTTTTAACACTGGCAGTCAACAAGCGATTACCAAATTTGTGCCCCGGCCGATATGCGGCCTCGATGCTATCTTTCGGCGTGCTGCGACAGCCGACCACCATATCGAGCCGCTCATCAATTAGCTTGTCCACCATCGCGGTCACGGTATGCGCCACATAAGTCGCATCACCGTCTACCATAACGAGGATATCTGCATCCACATCGGCGAACATGCGCCTGACCACACTGCCTTTGCCTGGAGCTTCAACTGAAATAACTTTCGCCCCTTCGGCTTTGGCTACTTCCCCTGTTCGATCGTCTGATCGGTTATCAAATACATAAATGTCGAGTGCTGGCATCGCATCACGGAAGTCATTAATTACCTGCCGTATCGCCTTTTCTTCGTTGAAACAGGGAACGGCCAATGCGACTTTGAAGTTTCTGTAAAGCATGTTCTTATTGATCGATCGCCCGAGCAAGACTCGAGCTCGCCTCTAGCCGGTGGTTGGCGCGAGATTATCTCCTATACTCAAACTTGGTTCAATCGAGCCCTAAGCTGTTCTCCCAGAAAAAAAACTAAACAGAAAGGACCTTCTAACATTGGTTCGGGAGTCCCAACAATCTTGTATACAATTTAATCTGTAACAACTTGTTAGGGAAAAGCTCTCGATTCCTTGTCATTAGCATTGTGCAAATTGGAAAAGCCATGCCTAAGACAATCTGATCAAAAATCAATCTGCACTCATAATGCGCATCATTCTGAACTTCACTCCGGCAGTGACTGCGAGTCAATCACGCCGGGTGCGTTGCCAATGAAAAGTGCAATGATCCCCAGTGCGAGGGTTACCGATGTCTTCGGCCAAGGGACAAACCCGCGGCCAGTTTGGAGCCCTGGGACATGCCATGGAAAATGATCGTGATATTGATCCGCACATTATGCACTGCGTCGGACAGACGCGCGACCACACCAAACTTCCGTATCAAGTTATCGAAACAGATCATACCCACTATCAGCGCTTCGCTGAACATGAATAGCGGCACCAAAAATCAACGGCGATAAGGACAAAGTAATCTTTCCCGCTTGTCCACGGGGGGCAGCTGCGCCATTTGGATTTTACGCGCCGGCTGTGCGGTCAGCGATCTCCCCATAGAAATCACCAGCGATGCCAAACCAGCTGCGATGGCAACCGAATAGGACTTATACCCCACGCAGTTGCATCGCCCCAATTCAGCGCCAACTGCGAACAGGGTGAGATAGCCACCGGGAATTTTTAGTTATTGAACAGCTGGTACAAAGACCGGCCTCAGCTCTAAAACTTCAACTCGGGGAGCAATTCTTTGGCGATCCCCCCCGGCGGCGGCGCACGGGTAAAAGCTACGCTGATCAGACCGCCGTGCAGTTTACATTGAGAGCGCGATTTGTCTCTAACTGTGGCGAACTTCGGTTTGCCCGTCTTCGATTGGTGCGCTGTAGTTATATCGGTGGCGACCCTGCTACCGATAGCTGTTTGCAAGACACGCCGTGTATACATCCCTGTAGGCTCTAATCGGCATCCGTGCCCCATAAGGTAGGGCAAATAGCTATCGGCATCAGCCTCTTCGCTTAGTGCTCATCGCATTAATCAAACGCTCTGTCTCGACGTGGCATTACGAAGTGCTTTGCCGCCACAGAACCAGGACAAAGCCGCTCGGAGTCACAATCGTCGTATAATGAAAAAGGGCGAACCCAAGGTTCGCCCTACTACATTAAAGGTTGCCAGTCAGCTCAGCCAATAGCCAACAACGGGTGACCCACACAGATCGACTCGCCTTCCTTGACCATCACCTCGGTGATATAACCTGCCCGCGGCGCACTGATGGAAGTCTCCATCTTCATCGCTTCCAGCACAATAATGGTCTGGCCTTCGCTGACCCGCTCACCCGGGCGCACCAGTATCTGGTAGATATTGCCCGCCATCGGCGCGGAGACCGGGTCGCCCGTGGGTGGCGGCACGTTATTTTCCGGGGCCGCCGGCGGTGGTGCAACGATCGGGTTCACGCTGGTGATGTCACCGGATTCACCCACCGTCATGTTGTAGCTTCTGCCGGCCACAGTCACCGTGTAGCGGCCCTCGCCCTGCGCCTCGTCGACCGCCTCGCGCACGATACCGGTGGGCGCCGGCTCGAAGGCGTCCGGGTTACCGCGGTTGCGCAGGAATTTCAGCCCCACCTGCGGGAACAGCGCGTAGGTAAGGACATCGTCGATGCGCTGATCGCTCTCCGCCAGCGCGATATCCTGCTCCGCGGCGGTCTGTTCGAGTTCGGTAGTGAGCTTGTCCAGCTCCGGGGCCAGCAGGTCCGCCGGACGGCAGGTCACCGGCTGGTCGTCTTTCAGCACGCGCACCTGCAGCTCTCTGTTGACCGGTGCGGGCGTCGCCCCGTACTCCCCGCGCAGCACCGCCGCCGTCTCGTTGGAAATGGTCTTGTAGCGCTCACCGGTGAGGATATTCAGCACCGCCTGGGTACCCACGATCTGCGAAGTCGGCGTGACCAAGGGAATAGAGCCCAGGTCCTCGCGCACCCGCGGAATTTCCTCCAGTACCTCGTCGAAGCGGTCGCTGGCCTTCTGCTCACGCAGCTGGTTTTCCATATTGGTGAGCATGCCGCCCGGCACCTGCGCCACCAGGATGCGGGAATCCACCCCCCTGAGCGAGCCCTCGAACTGGGCGTACTTCTTGCGCACCTCGCGGAAGTACCCGGCGATCTCCTCGAGCAGCTTGAGATCCAGGCCGGTATCCCGCTCGGTGCCCTCCAGGATCGCCACCAGCGCTTCGGTGGGACTGTGGCCATAGGTCATGGACATGGAGCTGATGGCCGTGTCCACATTGTCGATCCCCGCCTCGATGCACTTCAGCGCGGTGGCCGTGGACAGGCCGGTGGTAGCGTGGCACTGCATATGGATCGGAATATCCACCGCCGCCTTCAGGCGCCGGACCAGCTCGTAGCCTTCGTAGGGGCGCAACAGGCCGGCCATATCCTTGATCGCAATGGAATCCGCGCCCATATCCTCGATCTGGCGGCCGAGATCGACCCACAGGTCCATGGTGTGCACCGGGCTCACGGTATAGGAAATGGTGCCCTGGGCGTGTTTACCCTGCTTTTTAACCGCGCGCAGCGCAGTCTGCAGATTGCGCATATCGTTCATCGCATCGAACACGCGGAAAACGTCGACACCGTTTACCGCCGCGCGCTCGACAAACTTTTCCACCACATCGTCCGCGTAGTGGCGATAGCCGAGAATATTCTGGCCGCGGAACAGCATCTGCTGGCGCGTATTGGGCATGGCTTTTTTCAGCTCGCGAATACGCTCCCAGGGATCCTCGCCCAGGTAGCGGATGCAGGCATCGAAAGTTGCGCCGCCCCAGGACTCCAGTGACCAGAAACCGACCCGGTCGAGCTTCTCGGCGATCGGCAACATGTCATCCAGGCGCATGCGGGTCGCAAACAGGGACTGATGCGCGTCGCGCAGGACCACATCGGTAATTCCCAGCGGCTTGTTAACTGAAGAGTTAACCTCTGTCATGGGGCATCTCTCTCGGCGTTTATCGGGTTGGTCGGCAGACCGGAATTGAATGGCGGAATGATGCAGCGCCAGCGCTGCGAGCGGCGCTTCGCCGCTGCGGCACGCGCGCCCGGATGCGCGTCACCGGCGGCCTCGCGGCCGGTTGTGGAAGTGGCCGCGCCGGACAAAAGGCGGGCATTGGTGCGGGTGCGGCGGCGATCACAATGGACGGCAACATCGGGAGGGTAAGTCCTGCCCCCGCGCCGGAGCATACGATGCCCGGCAGCTGTTGCGTAACCGTGTCCTGCACTATTTTCTCCTGTTTCTGCCCCGGCGGACGCTATTTCATTACAACAAACCTTTAAAATCAAACACTTATTAGTTACAGGCGCAACCATGGCGCACGCCGTAAAACCGCGCCAAGCCGGGTGGATGCGGCTACCCGCCAAAGACATTGGGGTGACCGGCGGGCCCCTGCTAAAATGCGCGCCCCTTTTGGCAGCGGCACCCCACACCGCGGAATCACAGGCAATGACCCAAGTATCTGAATCTGCACAGCCCAGGATCTACCAGGCCCCCATGGAAGGTGTAATCGACCACCATGTGCGCGCCCTGCTGTCCGCCATCGGCGGCGTGGATATCTGCGTGACCGAATTCGTGCGGGTCACCCATACTCGCCTGCCGCGGCGGGTATTCCTGCGCCTGTGCCCGGAACTCGACCAGGACGCCGCCACCCCCAGCGGTACACCGGTGCGGCTGCAGCTGCTGGGAGGCAACCCCGAATCCATGGCCGTCAACGCGGTGCGCGCGGTGGCTGCCGGGGCGCGCGCCATCGACCTCAACTTTGGCTGCCCGGCCAAAACCGTCAACAACAGCGATGGCGGCGCCTGCCTGCTGCAGAGCCCGCACCGGGTTGAAGCGATCGTCGGCGCCGTGCGCCGCGCGGTACCGGCACAGATTCCGGTCACCGCCAAGATCCGCCTCGGTTTCAACGACCGCTCCGCCTATCTGGATAACGCCCGCGCCGCGGAAAATGGCGGCGCCAGCGAACTGGCCGTGCACGCGCGCTCCAAGGTCGACGGCTACCGGCCGCCGGCCTACTGGGAATACATCGGCGATATCCGCCAGCAGCTGTCGATCCCGGTTGTCGCCAATGGCGATATCTGGACCCTGGAAGAATTCCGCCGCTGCCGCGAAGTCACCGGCTGCGATGCCTTTATGTTCGGTCGCAGCCTGCTCGCGCGCCCGGATATCGCCTTGCAGGTGAAGGCCTTCTGCGCCGGCGAGCAGTACACGCCGATGTCGTGGCACAGGGTCGCCGCGCTGCTGTGGGACTACTACTGCATCACCAAAAACGAATACCCGGCCAAGTACCTCGGCAACCGCATCAAGCAGTGGCTGGCCTATCTCAAGCTAGCCTACCCGGAGGCACAGGTTTTCTTCGAGGAAATCAAACGCCATCGGGAAGCGCAACCGATCGAGGCGGCATTTGCCCGCACCCTGGAGCTCGGCGCGGCCGCCTGAACGCGGCCCCGACCACTCCCCCTATACTGAAAGCGCAGGGCCCGCCCCTTTCTCCCCGAGGCCACCTGGCGCGCTTCCATGCCTATACACAACCGCGAAATCGCCGACCGTTTCGAGCACCTCGCCGACCTGCTGGAAATCGAGGGCGCCAACCCTTTCCGCGTACGCGCCTATCGCAATGCCGCGCGCACCGTGCGTGGCTATCCGCGCAGCATGGCCGACCTGATCGAGGATGGCGCCGACCTGACCGAGCTACCGGATATCGGCGATGACCTGGCGAAAAAAATTGCAGTGCTCGTGGACAGTGGCGAGCTGCCGCTCCTCGATGAAGTCGAGCAGCGCACCCCGGCAGCACTCAGCGAATTGATGAAAATCGAGGGGCTCGGAGCCAAACGGGTCAAGATACTGCACGACGCCCTGGACATCGACAGCGTCGAGGATCTGCGCAAAGCCGTGCAAAGTGGCGAGATCCGCGCAATCGAGGGTTTCGGTGAAAAGAGCGAGGAGAAAATCCGGCAGCGCCTGGAGAAATACTCCGGCGAGGAACGGCGCACCAAGCTGGTCGAGGCAGAGGAGATCGCCGCGCCGCTGGTCGAATACCTGAAAAAAGCCGACGGGGTGAAAGACATCATCATCGCCGGCAGCTACCGCCGGCGCAAAGAGACGGTCGGCGATCTCGATATCCTGGTAACCGCGACAGGAGCCCTCAGCGCAAATAGCCCGGCAACCGCGGTCATGGATCACTTCACCGGCTACGACGAGGTCGAAGAAATCGTCTCCAGGGGCGATACCCGCTCCACGGTTTACCTGCGCTGCGGGATGCAGGTGGACCTGCGCGTAGTGGCCCAGGTCAGCTACGGCGCCGCACAACACTATTTCACCGGCTCCCGGGACCACAATATTGCCGTGCGCAAGCTCGGGATCAAGAAAGGCTACAAGATCAACGAGTACGGCGTGTTCGAGGGGGATAAACGCATTGCCGGCAAGACGGAAAAATCCGTTTACGACGCCGTCGATCTCCCCTTCATTCCCCCGGAGCTGCGCGAGAATCGCGGTGAGCTGGAGGCCGCGCGCGCGGGCAAGCTACCCCGGCTGGTGCAGCCGGATCAGCTGCGCGGCAACCTGCACACCCATACCGACGCGACCGACGGCCACGACAGCCTCAAGGCCATGGCCAAAGCGGCTGCCGAGCGCGGCTTCGAGTACCTGGCGATCACCGATCACTCCAGGCACCTGAGCGTGGCCCACGGCCTGGACGAGCAACAATTGCTGCAACAGATCAGGGCTATCGACAAACTGAACGAGACACTGGAAAAAAATGGCGACGGATTGCGCCTGCTCAAGTCCATCGAGCTGGATATCCTCGAGGACGGCACCCTGGACCTGCCGGACGGCGTGCTCGACGAGCTGGATTTCGTGCTGTGTGCGGTGCATTACAAATTCGATTTGTCGCGCCAGAAACAGACCGAGCGTATCCTGCGCGCGCTGGACAACCGCCACGTGAATATTCTCGCCCACCCCAGCGGCCGGCTGATCAACCAGCGCGAGGCCTACGAATTCGACCTGGAAAGAGTTCTCGAAGGCGCTGCCGAGCGCGGCTGCTTTATTGAACTGAACGCCCAGCCCGATCGCCTGGACCTGACCGACGCCGGTTGCAGGATGGCGAAAGAGCTGGGAGTCAAAATTTCCATCGCCGCCGACGCGCACAGCACCCGCGGCTTCGACTACCTGCGCTTCGGCGTCGACCAGGCACGCCGCGGCTGGCTCGAGGCGGACGACGTCATCAACACGCGGCCACTGAAAAAGCTGCTCGCGCTGTTCGAGCGCTGACAAGCCATGCCGGAGCTTCCGGAGCTGCCGCAGGTGGAAACCTACCACCGCTATTTCAATGCGACGGCGCGGCAAGAGCGCTCAGGACTCCGCGGCAGCGGGCGCGGCGACCAGCTGCAGTGCCAGCTGCTCGCAGCTCTGCAGTAACATCCGCTTGCGCTGCGGGTCGGTCAGCGCGCGGCTGACCGTCACCGCGCCAATCATCAGCGCCATGACCGCACCGGCGTTCTCCCGCGCCGGCGCACCTTGCGGCATTGCCTCGCCCAGCACCGCGCTGACTTTCTCGAAAGCGCCGCTGTACAGCTGCCGTATCTCCCAGCGGTCGACGGCGGCATCCGCATTCAGGAAAGACAGCGGACAGCCACCGGACTCGCTGTCGGCATGCGCAGGACTCAGGTAGTGTCGGACAATCTCCTCCAGCTCGCCCGCTTCCGGGGCACCCTCCACGACGGCACGGCCCAGCGCCTGCTGGTCGGCGCCATATTGGAACGCCTCCCGATAGAGGTCGGCCTTGCTGGCGAAATGATTGTAAAAAGCCCCGCGGGTGAGGCCTGCGTCGGCCATCACCGCATCGATGGTCACCCGCTCGAACCCCCGCGTAGTAAACAGGCGGTAGGCGGCGGCGAGAATCGCCTCGCACGAACGGGCCTTGTGTTCCTTGCTGCGCGGCATCTTCCCCATCCCCTTCCAGCACTTTTCCGGCATTTTATATGTTCTTGAACATATAAAAAAAGGGCCTATGGTCGAGCATTCCACGACAATCCCGGGAGCGACATCCATGACGAATATACAGATATTTTTCCCTGCCATTTACCTGGTTGCACTCACCTTCGTGCTGGCGGCTGCCATGGCTCGGGGGCGCCTGCGCGCCGTGTACAACAGGGCAGTCGATCCCGCCTATTACCTCCTGCAACGGAATGGCGCAGAACCGGATCAACTGCGCCAGATGTCGCGCCACTACAGCAACCTGTTTGAACTGCCCGTCACTTTTTACCTGTTGGTAGTCATCGCCGCAGTGACGCAGGCCGCGGACGGGGTTCTGCTGGCGCTCTGCTGGGGTTTTGCGGCACTGCGCACCCTGCACGCCCTGATCCACACCGGCAGCAACCACCTGAAGTATCGAATGTATGCGTTTATGGGTGGGTTCGTCATACTGGCGCTGGCCTGGATGTACCTGACCTATCGTTTGCTCACTCTGGCCTGAAAGTTTGGGCGCGGAAAAAGTACGCCAATTCAGGAGTGGCGATCAGGTTTTTGAGCGGGTGAGGCTTTGCCGCGCTCGTCCGGTCGCTGAATAATCCGCTGGATTTCCGCCGCTTCCAGCGTTTCCTTTTCCAGTAGCGCCGCCGCCAGCGCATCCAGCTGTTCACGGCGTTTCTCCAGCAGCGCAATGACCTCCTTCTCGATACCGCTGACCAGCGCGGTGATCTCCTCGTCGATGGTCTGCGCCGTGTGTTCGCTGAAATCCCGCTGTTGCGCCATTTCCCGGCCGAGGAAGATATGTTCCTCGCCGCGGCGGAATGCCACCGGGCCGATCTTCTCGCTCATGCCCCAGTGCGTGACCATATGCCGCGCCAGGCGCGTGACCTGCTTCAGATCTTCCTCGGCGCCGGAACTGACTTCGCTGAACACCACTTTTTCGGCCGCGCGGCCGCCGAGCATCACGCCGATACGATCGCGCAGGTAACTGGGCTGCAGGTTGTGGTGCTCCTCCTCGGGAATCTGCTCGGTGGCACCGAGGCTGCGGCCGCGCGGAATGATCGTTGCCTTGTCGAGAGGATCCGCATGGGGCAGCACGCTCGCCACCAGCGCGTGGCCGGACTCGTGGTAGGCGACAATCTTTTTCTCCTGGTCGCCAATCACCATCTCGCGCTCGCTGCCGAGCACGACCTTGTCGCGCGCCTCCAGCATGCAGCCCATATCCACCTCGGATTTGTCTTCGCGCCCGGCCAACAGCGCCGCCTCGTTGATCAGGTTTTCCAGATCCGCACCGGAAAAGCCGACTGTCAGCGCGGCCAGGCGCTGCAGGTCCACGTCCCCGGCCTGCGGTACTTCCCGCGAGTGGATTTTCAGAATCGCCAGGCGCGCATTCTTGTCCGGCAGGTCCAGCGCGATCTTGCGGTCGAAGCGGCCGGGGCGCATCAACGCCGCGTCGAGCACATCCGGCCGGTTGGTGGCCGCCACCACCACCACCGCCTCGTGGGGGTCGAAACCATCCATTTCCCCGAGGATCTGGTTCAGGGTCTGTTCGCGCTCGTCGTGGCCGCCACCGAGCCCGGTGCCGCGGGCGCGGCCGACCGAGTCGATCTCGTCGATAAAAATGATCGAGGGGGCTTCCTTCTTGGCACTGGCAAACATATCCCGCACGCGGGATGCACCAACGCCGACAAACATCTCGATAAATTCGGAGCCGCTGATACTGAAGAACGGCACATCGCTCTCGCCCGCCAGTGCCTTGGCCAGCAACGTCTTGCCCGTACCGGGCGGCCCCATCAGCAGTATGCCCTTGGGGATCTTGGCGCCCAGCTTGCGGTAGTGGTCGGGATTTTTCAGGTAGCCGGCGATTTCCTGCAGATCGCGCTTGGCATTGGCGAGGCCGGCGACATCGTCGAAGGTCACGTGTGTTTCACCGCGGCGAAAACGCTTGGCGGTGGACTTGCCAAAGCCGAAGGCGCCGCCACCGCCAAATCCTCCGGCGCGTTCCTGCACGCGGCGCCCGGCGTACCAGAGCAGCCCCAGGATCAGGATCCACGGAATCAGGCCGATCATCAGCCGCGACCAGGTGTCGTCGCCCTGCGGTTGCGCACGTATCTCCACGCCGTGATCTTCCAGCAGTGGCATCAGCGCGGGATCGTCCACCGGCGGACGGGTGGTGGTAAAGTGCGTGGCTTCGGGTTTACTGCCGGCGGTTTCCACTTGCCCCTGCACCTGGCTATCCGCGCGCCGGTAGGTACCGAGGATGCGCTGGCCCTGCAGGGTCACACTGGACACACTGTCGCTGCGGACCTTGTCCTTGAATTCGGTATAGGAAATGCTCTGGCGCTGCACCCCGTGCTGGCCCGTGTTCACGAGGAACTGTGTGGTCAGCAGGATCGCCGCAATCCAGATCAGATACAGCGTCCACGGCACCCGCGGCGGCGAAGGTGGCTCTTGCTGGGGCGGCTCGGTGTCCCCGCCCGGCTTGTGGCTGTCCGGTTCGTCTGCCATCACTGCCCCGTGTGGTATCCAGCCCCCGCTACCCGCGGTCAGCCCCACTCTGGAGAAGGACCACGGCCACCCACAGTATAGTTTCCGGCCCCTGTACTCACGTCCGCCACGATGGAGGGACCGGGAAAAGACGCATAAAAAAAGCCCGATCCTTGCGGATCGGGCTTCTTCGTATGGCGCGCTCGGGAGGATTCGAACCTCCGACCGCCTGGTTCGTAGCCAGGTACTCTATCCAGCTGAGCTACGAGCGCGTTGTGGATGCGAACTATAGTGAGTCGGCTTTAGCGAGTCAACTCTTTTTTAATTCTTTTTAAGAAAAAAGCCTTAAAAATCCGCAAGTTACCGAGCTTTCAGGCCGCCCGATGGACGCCGCTTCAGCTCGATAGGGCGCGCATTCTGCCGCGCCCGCTGGCGCTTTGCAAGCCCTATTTTGCAGATGGCCGCAAATAAAGACCGCGCGAACAGAGCCGCGGTGCGGGAACCCGGGGCACGGCCCGCACTCAAACACTGACAGGAAACCTGCACCGTGAAGGATCACTTACCCCGCAATGCACCTCTGCGACCCGGCCCAATTCACAGACGATGCCGCGCCGCCCTCCAAGCGGCCACTGTGGCTGGCACTGGCCGCTGCCCTGCTGCTGCATATCGCCGTGCTCGGTATCCCGCTCGCCAAGCAGGAGGAATCCCGCGAGTCCAGGCGGACTATCGACGTCACGCTGGTAAAACCGCCGGCAAAGCCGGAGCCACAATCCGCACCGCAACCGGATACCGTCACCGCACCGCCACAACGACTGCCACAAATTCCCGCCGAGCGCCAATCGCCCGAAAAGCCCGTTTCCATTGCGCCAGCAGAGCCGGCACGCGCGCCAACGGCGCCGACTGCTGAAACTACTTCAGAATCAAACACGCCGGAACCGAGCACACTGCAACCAAAGACGCTGATCCCCGCAACCGGAGCCGTCGAACCGCCGCGCGACGGCGCCAAGCGCCGCTCCACGGTGTTCGATCCACGCCTGCGCCAACAACTTAGCCACGAGCGCAACAAAGTGAAGAAGTTCAAGCCGCGCCAGGCGGAGTACATGACCAACACCGGCACCTTCATACAGCACGGCGACACCTGCGGTGAGTACCGCGAATTGGTACCGCAGGATATCGACAGCCACGTGGTTCAGTGGTTTAAAATCAAATGCACCAAGCGCCGGCGTCCGCAAGAGGATATCGACCGGCTCGCGCGCAAGTACGGGATTCCTTAAACTCAGGAAAACCCGGCAACTCCGACAAAGCACCATGACCACATTCCTGGCCATTATCCTGCTCGCCCTGCTGATCTGGCTGGTGCCCCTGTACTATCGGCGCTGGCACCGCCACTATCTGCGCGGCAAGCCGCTGTCGGCACAGCAACAGCAATTGCTGGCAGACAACCTTCTGCTCTACCGGTCGCTGTCCGCGCAGCAGCAGCGGGAACTGCAGGCCAATATGGCACTGTTCCTGAACAGCAAGGAATTCGTCGGCTGCGAAGGGCTGGAAGTGACCGAGCGTATGCGTGTGACTGTCGCCGCGCACGCCTGCCTGCTACTGCTCGACCGACCCAACGACTGCTACCCGGACCTGTACACAGTACTGATGTACCCAGACACCTATGTGGCGCGGGAGACCCGTGTGGACAACTATGTGAAATCCACCGAACACAGCGCGCGCGAGGGAGAGGCCCACTACCTCGGGCCGGTGGTACTGTCCTGGGGGGATCTGCAGCAGGACCTGGCGCACCCGGAGCACGGGCGCAATGTCGCGCTGCACGAATTCGCGCACAAACTGGACGAGGAGGACGGCCACTTTGACGGCCGCCCACTGTTTACCGGCACCGCGGCCGGCAAAAACTGGGCGCGGGTCCTGGGGCCGGAATTCAAGCGTCTGCGCGCACTACCGGCCCGGGGCGAGTCGGATCCGGTACTCGACAACTACGGGGCCGTGTCACCGGCGGAATTTTTTGCCGTGGCCACCGAAGCGTTCTTTGTGATTCCCGCCGCAATGCGCGACAGGCATCCACTGCTGTATGACGAACTGCGTGCGCTCTACCGGCTGGATCCGGCCGCGCTGGTCGGCGCGCGCACCTGAAATTCCGGCGGCCCCCGCGGCTATTGTTCTTGCCGCCTTCGTCGGCACGGGCGTCATCGCCATCGGGCACGGCGCGGCAGGCCGGCAAAACAACAGACCGCCCTTGAGAGCGCTCAGTCGTTCTCGCCCAGGTGTCCCTCTTCATCCAGCGCGCGGCGGATCTCCGCCACGTCCTGCGCGCTGATTTCCCCCTTGGCCCGCCCCCAGGCGGCGCGCATAAAGTTGGCAATACCGGCAATCCGCGCATCGCTCAGTTCCCGCTGGAAAGACGGCATGCCGGCGCGGGCGTGACTGCGGTCGCGTCGCTGTTGCGGCAGGCCGCGCAGCATCACCGCCACCAGATTGTGCGGGCTGCGCACACGCACACCGGCATTGGTAGCCATCGGCGGCGCAAACGCGAGGGTGATACCGCGGCCCTCGCGCCCGTGACAACCGCTACAGTAGGCGACGAAGTCGCTGCGCCCCTGCGCAAAGCGCTGCGCCGCTCCGGCAAGGTCCGCGCCCTGCTGCGGCAGCGCCTGGCTGTCGTCGAGCAGGTAGGTGATGATCGCATTGATATCGTCACCGCTCAGCCGGCTGAGGCTGTGCTCGACCACCCGGTACATTTCGCCGAACAGCGTGCCCCGGTCGCTGCTGCCCTCGCTGAACAGTTGCCGCAACTGCGCGCGGTTCCAGCCCTGGCGACGCAGCGCGTGCGGGCGAATATCCACCGCGTCCCAGCCCTCCAGCACATTGCCGGCGAGGGACTCGTCGGTGCGCATCGCAAAGGCGAAATTGCGCGGCGTATGGCACTCGCCACAGTGGCCGAGGACATTGACCAGGTAATTGCCGCGCTGCCACTCATCGCTCTTGTCGGGCGGCCGCGCCAACGGATCCTCGTCCAGGTACAGCCAGTTCCAGATGGCGAGCCCGAAGCGCAGGTTGGCGGGGAACAGCAGCGCATTCTTCGGCGCCTTGTAGCGCACCGGCGGCAGGTTCATGAAGTAGTCATAGAGGGCGGCAATGTCCTCGTCGCTGATCCCCCGGTAAGAGGTATACGGCATGGCCGGGTAGAGGTTGCCGTGCAGCCCCTCACCGAGGCGCATGGCCGCGGTGAACTGCGCCAGGCTGTAGCGGCCGATTCCGGTCTCCTTGTCCGGGGTGATATTGGTGGAATACAGCGTGCCGAACGGGGTCTTGAACGGGCGCCCGCCGATAAACGGCCGCCCGTTCTGCGCCGTATGACAGGCAATGCAGTCTCCCGCGCGGGCCAGGTAGCGGCCGCGCTCGAACGCCGTTTGTGCCTGTGCGTCACTGGCGATGAGTTGCGCAATGACCAGAGCACTCAGCATCGGCAACAGCGCGGCCAGGTTGCAAAGCGACATATCACCCCTCCGATTTCACCAGCCCGGGCGTGGACTCGATCACTTCTTTGACCGCGCGGTAATAGCGCACATAGCCGGTGCAGCGACACACATGCTGCCCCAGCGCCTCGCTGATGGTGTCCTCCAGCCGCGCGGCGGTTACCGGCTCGCGCTTGAGGCGGTCGATCAGCACCGTGGCGGCATTGACGAAACCCGGCGTGCACCAGCCGCACTGGAAGGAAAAGTGGCGCAGGAACGCCTGCTGCACTGGCGACAGGGTTTCCAGTTCGCCTTCGGCGTTGCGCTTGCCGTGCCCCTCCACGGTGGTGATTTTCTTGCTGTTGAAACGCCCCACGTTGTTGATACAGGTGCGCACCGTTTCGAGGCTGCCATCGCCGCGTTCCACCACCACTTCACAGGCGCGGCAGACCCCGATACCACAGCCGAACTTGGTGCCGGTGAGGTTGAGGTACTCGTGCAGGAAATCCAGCATCGAGGTGTACTCGGAAACCTGGTACGGCCCCACCGGCTGGCCGTTGATCGTCATGGAGACGGGAATTCTGGCCATCTACACCTCCGGGTTGAGTGCGCGGCGCAGGATTTCCGGCGCGATCGGCGTATCGTTGAAGCGCCGCCCGGTGGCCTGGAAGATCGCCTCGCTGATGGCGGCAACGATGGGCACCATGACCACCTCGGCAATGCCCTTGTGCGGATCGCTGTCGGACTGCGGCGGCAGCAATTCGTGTTGCTGCTGCCACACCGCCACGTCTTTCGCCAGCGGTACCTGGTAGCGGTTCAGGTTCCAGGTGCCGTTGCCGGCGCCCTCCCCCAGCGGCGGCAGGTATTCGTACAGCGCGTGGCCGATACCCATCGCGGCACCGCCCTCCAGCTGGCCCTCGACCAGATCGCGCACGATTGGCCGGCCGCAGTCCAGGTAGTTCTGCAATGCACGAATCTCCACCGCGCCGGTCCCCTGGTTGACCGCCACTTCGACCAGCGCCGCGCAGGGCGCGTAATAGGTCACCATGGCATTGTTGAGTGCGGTTTTCGGGTAGCGCACGGCGCTGCGCTTTACCACCCGGTATTCGCTCGCCGAGATCGCTTGGGCAGAACCGCCGCGGCGCAGTGCCAGGCCGTCGATCTCCCACGCGCGCCTGTCGCCGTCGATGTCGAAATCGGCATCGGCCCAGCTCCAGCGGTTGAAGGCGTGCACCATGGCACCGGTCACCAGGCCGGCGCGGTGCGCCTCGGCCGCCAGTTTGTCCAGTGGCAGCGACGGCGCCCCCACCAGGTGCAGGGCGCCATCGCGCCACTGCGCCTGCGACGCAGCCAGGTCCGGGCGCTGCCACAGATTGCGCGCCGCCGGGAGCAGCCCGTAGCGGTACAGTATCTGCGCTGCGATGAGCGTGGCGTGTGCCTGGAAGTAGGATGACATGGAGGCGGAACTGGCCATGGCCACCACCGGTGTCCACAGCGGGTTCGGGGACATCTTGTCCTGGTGCGCCTGACTCATGGTGTAGGGGCTTTCAGTCTGAAACTGTTGCAGCGCCTGCCACGCGTCAATTTCCGCCACCCGGCAATCGTCGGCGGCGCGACCGAGCGCGCGCTCCAGCAGCATGGCCTGGGAGGTCTGGGTGCCGGTGCCCATTTCAATAAAGCCCACCGCCAGGGACAGCCTGCCCTGTTCATCGAACTGCACCGCCGCGCTGGGCGCGGCCGCGCCGGTACCGTAGTCCTTGGTGGCGATGGCGAAACCGGTACCGAGCAGATAACCCGGCGTGCGCTCCTCAAACGTTTTCTTGCGATGTCGGCGCTCCTTCCACATCGGGTGCTCGCGCGCGCGCTCGAGTATTTCGCGGTAGCGCGCGCCCACCTGCGGCACGGCGCCCTGGGTATTGCGCCAGCCGGTCTCGGTGGCGTTGCGCAGGCGCAGCTCGATCGGATCCAGCTTCAGCTCGTGGGCGGCCTGATTCACCATCATTTCCATCGCGTTCATGGTCTGCAGCGTGCCGTAGCCGCGCATGGAACCGGAATCCACGTTCATCGAGTAATAGGCGACGGAGGAAATATCGTTGCGCGGAAAGTAGTAGATACTCTGCAGGGCGCTGGCACCCACCATGGCCACACTGGCGCTGAAATTCTGGCGACCACCGCCGTCCGCTTCCATCTCGGCGATCAGCGCCTGGAACTTGCCGCTCTTTTTGTCGATGGCGAGGGTGTTGTTCATCTGGAACGGATGGCGCTTGAGCCCGGTCTGAAACTGCTCGAAGCGATCGTTGGCGAGACGCACCGGGCCGCGGCCGAACAGCGCCGCCACCAGCCCGTAGTAGGGAAAAATCGTGTGGTCCTTACCGCCAAAGCCACCGCCGATAAAGGCGGAGTGCACAACGATATTTTCAATCGCCCCGGCAAAATCGCTGGCCGCAATAAGATGCGCAGTCATCTCCTGGAAATCCTGTGGCGACTGGGTGGTAAGCACCAGGTGCAGGGTCTTGCCGTCGCGGTCGAGCCAGCCGTTGGCCGCCTCCGGTTCCATCATCATCGGCTCGACGATCTGGGTGCGGTAGGTCTCGCGCACCAGGTGCCAGTCACCGGTCGCTTCGCGCCCCTCGATTTCGTCGCGAATCTGATTGGCGTAGAAAATTCCGCGGGCACTGATATCGCCATTGCGGTTGGCGCTGGTCGGCCACTGGGCGCGGTGATTGCGATAGCTGGGAAAGAAGAGGCCGTCCTGCAGCGGCGAGTAGCGGTCCTCGCCGGTGGGGCCGCCCTCGCCCTCCACGCGGATAATCCGCCAGCTACCATAGGGGTTGCGCTGCAGCGCCGCAGTCTCGTCGCCGTAGCGGATCACATCGCGGTTGAATTGCAGGGCCTGCTTGGCGGTGGCGTATTTCTCGAAATCGTCGAACAGCAGTATCGCGGCGGCGTGACCGTAGTAGTGCGGCGAATCCCCCTGCGCCAGTAACATCGCCTCGCCGTAAAATGGCGGCAGTGCAATGCCGTTGTCGGCCAGGGTTTGTGCGGTGATGCGCGCGTAGGGCTGGGCATTCGACGGAATCTGCGCCCAGTCGAAACCGTCGAAACGGCGCTCGACCCGGTTGCAGCGCAGCGCCAGGGCGTAGTGCTGCGCATCCGGCCAGCCGGGCATATCGCGGGCGCGGTAGTCGCGGCCGAAAATTTTTGCGCCGCTGACCTTGGCCGCGCCATCGGTGCGAAATGCCGGTCCGCGGTCCACGCCGCGCCAGTCCGGGCGGCCGCTGCCGCCGACCTGGCCGGCGCGGCTGGCTTGCCACAGGGCCGGGGCGGCAAACAGCGTGATGCCGGCAACGGTGCAAAGCTTGATAAATTCGCGCCGACCCGGGCGAAATCCTTCCATGGTATTTCCGGTTTCGGTATGTGCGGAGGTGGTAGCGTCCGGCGACGGTCAGCCGTGCCGGACAACGCCGGGCAGCCCAGTGAAGAAGGGGATCGATACACGCGCGGCGGCCTGTTTACCGTGCGCCACGCACAATGCGCCCGCTACCAACCCCTCCAGGAACGCTAAAGCCTGGAAAACTAATAGTCGTTTTTCCACTGTAGCTCTACACTGCCGGCGCCGCTTTCGTCGCTGTCGGCGGATTTGATCTGCAGGTTGAGGTTGTGGCGCAATTCTATCTGCATCTTGGCTTCCCACGGATTGAGCGGGTCGGTACTGCGCTGCAATTCGATATAAATGCGATTGGTGATGTATTTGCCCAGGCTGAGGGCGTATTGATCGCCGTCTTCGCTGTTTTCACGCTGCAGGTCGAGCGTATCCACCCCCAGCAGCTCGCGGGTTTTGGCCACCGGGTCGAACGCCGAGCCGCCGCTCTGCAGCGTGCGCACCACACTGACCAGCCGCACCGCCTGTAGCGGCGAGATGTCCGACAGCGATTTGCCAAACAGGAGCTGGGCAAAGATCTCGTCCTGCGCCGCCGCGGGAACGGAGCTGAATGTCACATCGAGATCGTCCTTGGCGCCGCTCAGGCTGCCGGAAATCTCCGCGGTAATACTGCCCTCGCTGTACTCGTACAGCCCCTTGACATAAATCGCAGCGACATTGTTTTCAAACTGTACCTGCCCTTCCTGCAGCTCGAAGCGCTTGCCCAGCAGATCGAAGTTGCCGCGCACGATTTTCAGCGCACCGGAGGCCTGCGGCTCGGCCGCGGTGCCGGCGATATCCACCTGGCCGCGCAGCTCGGAATTCAGCCCCAGGCCACGCACATAGGATTGCTGGTCCACCACCACGCGGATCGCCAGCGCGATCTTTTCCAGCAGTGGCGGAGCCTGCTCCAGTTGTGGACCATCCACCTCCACTTCCACCACATCGATTTCCGGCACACTGCTGCCAATCAGCTGCTCGATCTGCACCGACAGCGGCCGAAGTTTCAGCTCGCCGGCCAGCTGGGCTTTCTCGGTGGTGCCGGCCAGTTTCAGCTCACCGGACACGGCACCGCGCACCGCCGGTGTATTGAGCAGGTGCAGCTTTCGCGCGCGCAGGGCGAAATCCAGCGCCGGCGCGCCGGCGCCGAAGCGCACCGCGCCGGCCAGGTCGACGCTGCCCTTTTCGCCATCCTCGGCGTGGGCGCGTTCGATGCGCCACTGCTGCGGCGTCAGCCGCGCCAGCAGTTCGATATTGCGCAGGCGGGTATTGCTCGGCCGGTGCTCGTAGTCGCCGCCGCTGAGCTGGATGCGGCCGTCGAAGTTGGGCTGTGCCACGGTGCCGTCTGCATCGAGGTTGAAATCCAGCTGACCGCGCATGGCGTGAATTTCCGGATCGATAAACGCCGCCAGCGCCGACAGATCGGCGCTGCCACGGCTGGTCAGGCGCAGCGGCAGCGGTGGGCGCTCACTGCCGGCGGGATGCTGGGCAAACAGCTGCGCCAGTATCGGCGCTATCGCCAGCTTGCCCTGTAGCGTTGCGGCGCGGCGATCACCGCGCTCGGCGTCGAGGTCGATCAGCAGGTTTTCACCGCGGGTCTGCCAGCCCAGCACCAGGTTCAGCGGGCTGCTGCGGTCACCACCGCCTTCGACACGCAGTTCGCCGTGCAGCTCGGGTTGCTGCGGGCTGCCCGCCGCACTGGCGCTCAGTGTCACGTCACCGCGTTGGGTCAGCTCCAGGGGCAGATTCAGATCGAGATCGGCGAGATGGGCGCGGCCGCGCAGCTCCAGGTCAAGCTGCTTGGCATTGAGGCTGCCGTTTACCGACAGCTGGTTGCGCTTGGCCCACAGCAGCTCCACTGCCGACAGATCGATGCGCCCGCCGCCATAGCCCAGAGTGCCCTGCAGCTGCCACGGCTCGCCGCGGAACTCCCCCAGCGCCAGCAGGTTGACGCCGGCCTCGGGGCTGGTAAATGGCCCGCTGAAGCGCCCGTCGATACTGACCTGGCCTTCCAGGGACGGCGGCAGCTCCGCCCCGGCCAGGACCGCCAGCGACAGGGGAATATTGCGCCCGGCGACCGTGCCGTTGGCGCGCCCGGCGCGCGGCTCGATGACACCGCTGACTTCGAGCCAGGCGTTGCCGCCCAGGGCCCGCGCTTCCCGCGCCAGCGCTTCCACCTGCACTGCGGGCAGCGGGCTCTGCCGCGGCACCGGTTTTTTGGCATCACCGCGCGGCCGCGCCGGCAACAGGGATTGCGGCCCGCGCAGCACCTTGGGCTCGTAGCGGCGCGCGCTCGCATTGCCGCCACTGAGCTCAAGGCGCAATTGTTGCAGGGTAATTTTATCCAGATCCCCGGCGGCGCCGCCGCGCAGGGTGAAACGCTGTTGGCGGTACTGGCCGTCGGTATTGATTTGCGCGCGCAGCTGCGGGTTTTGCCACGGCCCCTGCACGCTGAGCTTCGTATCGGTATTGAGCGACACGCCTTCAGCGGCGGCGATACCCAGCTGCCGGGCGGGGCGGAAATCGCGTGCCGCCAGGTCGAAGTCGAGCTGCAGCGCCTGACCGGCGATATCCACTGCGCCGCCGCCACTGAGGTCGAGTCCCTCGCTGACCAGATGCAGCTTGCGCAGCTCGAGCTCGCGCAGATCGCCCTGCACCTGCAGGTTCAGCGTCGCCGGCAGGTCCCGGTAACTGGGGCTGGCCGCCAGGGTGGCGCGCAGCGCCGGGTTGTCCCACGGCCCCTTGGCGCTCACCTGCAGGTCTTTCAGGGTACCGCCGAGATCGGGGGGGATCTCTACCTGTTCAGTGCCCGGCAACACCGCCAGCAGGTGGCGCAGCTGATCCACGGTGAGCTGCCGCACCCGGCCGCGCAGATCGAGGGACTTGTGCCCCACATCGACGCTGCCATCTACCGCCAGGCGCGCGTCGGCGTAGTCGAGCGTGGCCGCCTGCAGGTTGATCACCTGGTCGCGTGTCTGTACCCGCCCCTGCAACCGCAGCGGCTGCGCGCGGTAGTGGCTGCTCAAATCGACGATACCCGACACCGCCGGCAGCGACAGCGGCCCGCGCAGCGACAGATCGGCGGTCAGCCAGCCGCCCTGGAGGTAGTCCTGCCAGGGCTGTGAGATCGACAGCGGCAGTTTGTGCAGCTGCACCTCCGCATCCACTTTATCGGCGCTGACGGATCCGGCAATGCGGTGGCGGGTATCGTCCACGGCCAGCTGCAGTTCCTTGCTCTCTACTTTCCACGGCGACAGGGTCACCGCCGCGCGCCCGGAGAGCGCAAAGTGGTGGTTCACCAGGGGCAGGGAAAATTCCTCCACATCGATCAGCAACTGGTTTTCCCGCGGCTGCCACAGGCGCAGCCGCCCGCGCGCATCCAGCGCCTGGCCCTCGGGAAGCTGCAGGTAGCGGCCGACAAACCCGCCGGCATCCTCGCTGCTGTTGAATTCCAGCAGGAAACGCTGCTCCTCGACCTCGCGCCCGCGCAGCTTGAATTTCAGCCCGGCGCCACCCAGTTCGCGGATATTCAGCTGCACGCGGCTGTGCTCGCCGCTCCAGTGATAACCGCCACTGGCCTCAATAGCGAGGACCGGCAGATCCGCCACGCGACTGTCGGCAACCTCGAGGCGCTCGACACGCAGCGCGCCGAGACGCATTTGCGGCAGCGACAGCGGCCCGGCTTTTTTTGTCGCAGTTGCTTCCGCGCCCTGCGACTGGGCCTCGATCAGTTCGCGCAGCACGTCGTCGTCGAGCCGCAGCAAGCTGGCGGCGACGGTATCGATACGGATGCGCTGGTGCAGCAGGCCGCCGAGATCGACATCCAGCGCCAGGTCGCGGGCACCGACCATCGCTTTGCCGCGGTACTCGACCTGCAGGGAGGGAAAGCGCCAGTCGCCCAGGTGTGCACTGGCGATCTGCGGTGCGCGGATGGCGAGATCCGGCACCAGCTTCTGTGCCGCAAACAGCCCGGTGCGCGTTAGCGCCACGCGGCCCGGTTCGGTGCCGAGCAACAACAACAGCGCCAGCAGCAGGACCAAAAACAGGCTCAACAGCAGCGACAGGCGCCCGCCCAGGGCGCGACCGAGACTGCGCAGCAACACGCTGAGCGCGCGCAGGTAACCGCTTGCCAGGGCCGCCAACCAGCGCATCAGAACGCCTGCCCCAGGCTGACATAGATCTGCAGATTGTTATCAAGGCCCTCGCGGCGATCGAGCGGAAACGCGATATCGAGGCGCAGCGGCGCAAAGGAAGTGAAATAGCGCACGCCGAAACCGGCGCCCCAGTAAAGATCGGAGAAATTCGGGTTGGGATCGGCGTAGGCGTTGCCGCCATCCAGGAACAGCACGCCCCCCCAGGTATCACTGAAACGCAACCGGCCCTCGAGGGAGATTTCACTCAGCGCGCGCCCTCCCACCGGGTCACTCAGCGTCGGCTTGCCGCCGGGTTCTTTCGGCGGCAGCAGCAGTCGCGGTCCCAGCGCCTGGTAGCCGTACCCGCGCACCGATCCACCGCCACCGGCATAGAAACGCTCGTCGGCAGGCACTTCGTAATTGTCGAGTCCGGTGATCACCCCGGCCTTGAGCCGCAGCGCCAGCGTCGGTTTGTAGCGCCAGTCCGGCGCCGTCTTGTAGCCGGTCAGCACCAGGGTGTTCTTGAAGAAGCGGGTGTCGGAATTACCCAGGTCCACATAGGGGCGGATTTCCAGCGCCGCGGTGGCGCCACTGCGCGCATCCAGCAGGTTGTCGGTGGTATCCCACTTCAAGCCCAACGGAAATGACAGCAGCCGGTAACTCTCGCTCTGCCCCAGCTGTTCGTCCACCTGGCTGAATTTGAGTTCGGTACCGATGCTGGCGGTGCGGTGCTTGGTCAGGCGGCGCGAGACCGTGGCGCCGAACTTGAGCGCGTCGGCGGTATAGGAATCGCGATCCTCGCTGGAAATCTCGGCGCTGGCGGTTAAGTTCTGCTTGTCCTGCAGGAAGCGCGGCACCAGCAGGTCGCCCTTGAGCTTCTGCAGCACCGGGTTGACCTTGGTTTCCACCTCGATTTTTTCGCCGCGATGCAGGACGTTGCGATGCTCCCAGCCGGCGGAGACGCCGGCGCCTTCGCTGGAGGTATAGCCGACCCCGAGCTTGACGGTGTGATGGCGGCGTTCGCGCAGCACGAAGGTGACATCCACCAGGCCGTTGTAGGGTTCGGAGATGCGGCTATTGGCGCTGGCGATCAGGTTGGTGCGCAACAGGCGCAGACGCGCGGCGTCGATTTTGTCGCGATTGAAGCATTCGCCACGCTCGATATGCAGCTTGCCCTGCAGAAAGTCCGGCTCGACCGAGGTCAGGCCCTCCATGCGCACCTCGCCCACTCTCACTTGCGGGCTGGGCGCCACGCGGTATTCGAGGCGCGCGGCAGTTTCGCTGTGAATGACCGTGGCGCGGTAGCTCACATCGATTTTCAGCAGGCAGGCATTTTCGCCCAGGTATTTCTCGATCGCCTTGACGCCGGCGAGCACTTTACTGGCCTCGAGTGGATCCCCCACCTTCAGCGGCAGGCCGGAAAAGCCCCTGCGCAGGTGCGCGGGCATATCCAGCCGGATTTCCTTGATATGGTACTGGTCACCGGCGGTGACCCGGTAGGTAATGCCATCGGCGCTGACGAATTCGCGCACGCGGCCGTCGTAGTAGCCGCGCGAGCGCAGCAGCTTTTCCAGGGTACCGCGCTCGTAGCGGGCCACGTCGCGCGGGTCGTCGTAGCTCTTCAGCGCGGCATTGTTCTTGCGCAGTTTTTTCAGCTCGTCGCGCAGCCAGTGCTGCAGGTCCCGGTCGCCAGCGACGCGCACCTTGTAATCCGGCAGGTGGTCAAAGAAAGGAATGGCGAGCGCCGGCTGCCAGGCCGACAGCAGCAGTCCCGCCACAAGGATACCGATGAATACGCGCAAGGATCTCTTCCGTGATTACCTGTTATTGCCTGATCAGGCTGTTGAAAGAGTTTTTTCTACAGCCTGCTATAGATCGCCGCAGGCCCGGTGCCGCAACCGACAGTTACTCTGATTGCACCGGCGCGTAAAAGTTGCTCAGGGAGTCGGCGCCTGGCCCAGCGGGTTGCAGTTGCCGATCACGACGCGCCCCTCGAGCAGATTGCCCTTGGAGTACTCCGAGAAGATGCACTGGTTCGTCTGGGGATCGTAATTCTCGATCCACAGGTTGTCGTCTTTCCAGGTGGCGCCAATATGTTGCTGGCCCTTCGGCACCGAAACCTTCATCACACCGCCGTAGCGTTTGACGAATACCTGCTCGTAGTGAAAGTAGTAGGCAAACCAGCCGATCAGGAAAATGATGCCAGCGGCGATGGCGCCGACCCGAAGGCTGCCGAGACGACTGCCACCGTAGAGTGCCAGTACCACCAGAGCGATGACCGCGGCCCAGTAAAGATAAGTGACCATGAAACCTCTTCCGTGAAAATTATTTGTATCTGGCAAGGGTAGCGCAGTTTGGCGGCTAACTGAATGGCGCGTGATTTTCCGGGGAAGGGATTTGCCGGCTGGAGTCACGTGTGTGAGGTCCACCGTTTCTGTTGTACGTGGCAAATTGCCCAATCGCCGCTCTGTTCCGCCCCTATCGATCGACGGTAGAGGTTCTGCTCACCGGGTTCGCGACAGGAACTGCGAGGCACTGCAAGCGATTACGAACGCAGAAGCAATTTCCGTAGGGGCGAACCTTGTGTTCGCCCTAGTTGTTTCGGGATTTGTGCGCTTGGTGCCACGGTACACTGTTTTGGCTCTGTAGCGGCAAACCACTGGGTGTACCATTTCAAAAATGCTGTGAATACATCCCTGTACGCTCCGGCGGCGACGTCCTGTCGCCGACGGTTTCGAAATGGTACACCCAGCGCTTTACCTTCGATTTCGAGCTGATCACTTCGTAAGCGCTTCGTAAGCGCTGGTCGAGCAGCAGCTCCACTGTCCGGACTACTCCGCCAGCTCCGGCAGGTTCTGATACAACTCCAGCGCCTGCGGATTGGCCAGCGCCTCCTGGTTTTTCACCGGCTTACCGTGCACCACGTTGCGCACCGCCAGTTCCACGATCTTGCCGCTGATGGTACGCGGAATGTCCGCCACCTGGATCACCTTCGCCGGTACGTGGCGCGGGGTGGTGTTGGCGCGGATGGTAGTGCGGATTTTCTGCACCAGATCGTCATCGAGATTCAGGCCCTCGCGCAGTACCACGAACAGCACCACGCGCACGTCGTCTTTCCACTCCTGACCGATACAGATGCTGTCGAGCACCTCCTCGACCTTTTCCACCTGGCGGTAGATCTCCGCGGTGCCGATGCGCACGCCACCGGGATTCAGCACCGCATCGGAACGGCCGTAGATGACGACGCCACCGTGTTCGGTGATCTCGGCGTAGTCGCCGTGGGCCCACACCCCGGGCCAGTTGTCAAAATAAGCACTGCGGTATTTGGCGCCGTCCGGATCGTTCCAGAAGCCGATCGGCATACACGGGAAGGACTTGGCACACACCAGTTCGCCCTTTTCCCCGATGATCGCCTTGCCGTCGTCGTCCCATACTTCCACCGCCATCCCCAGACCGCGACACTGCAGCTCGCCGGCGTAGACCGGCAGCGCCGGGTTGCCGAGTGCGAAACAGGAGATGATGTCGGTACCGCCGGAGATGGACGACAGGCACACATCCGCCTTGATATCCCGGTACACGTAACGGAAGCCCTCGTGCGCCAGCGGCGAGCCGGTAGACAGTACCGCGCGCAGCTTTTCCAGCTTGTGACTCTCGCGCGGTTTGCGGCCGGACTTCTCCAGCGCGGCAATGTACTTGGCGCTGGTGCCGAACACGCTGATGCCCTCCTCGTCGGCCATATCCCAGAGGCTGCCCGCCGAGGGGTAGAAAGGTGAGCCGTCGAACAGCACCAGGGTGGCGCCGCAGGCGAGGCCACTCACCAGCCAGTTCCACATCATCCAGCCACAGGTGGTGAAATAGAACAGCGCGTCGTCGCGATTCAGGTCGGTGTGCAGCCGGTGTTCCTTCAGGTGCTGCAGCAGGGTGCCGCCAGCGCCGTGCACGATGCACTTGGGCACGCCGGTGGTGCCGGAGGAATACATGATGTACAGCGGGTGGTTGAAATCGGTCTGCGCAAACGTCAGCGCACGCTGCGGCGCCGCCGCGACGAAGTCGTCCAGCGCGATGGCGCGATCGATGCCGCCGATCGCGGCCGCGGTATCCTCGGCGCTGCGCGCCACCGGTACCACTACCAGCTGTTCGATCGAGTCGATACGGGCGACAATTTCCTGCAGTCGCGGCAGCGAGTCGAGAGTCTTGCCGTTGTAAAAGTAACCCTCGCAGGCAAACAGCACCTTGGGCTGTACCTGGCCGAACCGGTCGAAAACGCCGTTGATACCGAAATCCGGCGAACAGGAGGTCCAGATGGCGCCGAGGCTGGTGGTGGCGAGCATGGCGACAACCGTGTCGATGATATTCGGCATAAAGCCGGCCACGCGGTCGCCCTGCTCTACACCGCGCTCCGCCAGCGCCGCCGCGAGGCGCTCGACCCGGGTATAGAGCTCGGCGTAGGTCAGCTGGCGGCGGCTGCCGTTTTCCAACCGCTGCACCAGCGCCACTTTGTCGTCACGGTAGCGCAGCAGGTTCTCGGCGAAATTCAGTTTCGCGTCCGGGAACCACTCGGCGCCGGGCATCACGTCGCTGCCCAGTACCCGCTCGCCACGCGCGCTGGCGATCACTTCGCCGAAATCCCACAGGGTGCTCCAGAACTGTTCGCGGCTCTCCACCGACCACTGGTAGAGCGCGGCGTAGTCTTCCAGGTCGAGGCCGAAGCGCTCGTTGACCAGGCGGCGGAACTGATCCATCTGGGTGGCGGCGACGGCTTCGGGGCTCGGCTGCCACAGGGGCTGGGCGTTGTTACTCATCTCGGCGGACCTTGTCTGTTGTTCTCGGAGTCAGTGTCGACAATGGTTGACTATTATTCGCGCTGGCGCGAGAAGGACAATCATGCCTTGGTCTGACACTTAAAACTATTTTAAACTTACTTATATTTGTTAAATTTTAATTAAGAATTGAGAAGCGGCCGGCTCCGGTGGAAACCTCCGCAGGCTGCGCGCGTGACCATAGAACCAACCGCGTCCATGGCGCGCCCGAGAACCGCGAAACAATCGCCAGTGGAGAGACCGTGAGCGCCACCATCAAACAACTGCGCGCCTTCGCCACCGTTGCACGCACACGCAGCCTGGCCGAGGCCAGCGCGCAGCTGCATATCTCGCAGCCGGCGCTGTCGGTGGCGATCCGCAACCTCGAGCAGACTGCCGGCGGGCCGCTGTTCAGCCGCGACAGCCGCCAGCTGGCACTGACGCCCGAGGGGCGCGAGTTCCTGGCCCGCGCCGAGCAGCTGTTGCACAACTGGGACCAGTCGCTGGATGCGATCCAGCAGCGCTTCCGCCTGCAGCACGGCCAGCTGGCGCTGGCGGCGATACCGGCCTTTGCGTTGAACCGGCTGCCGGCGCTGCTGGCGCGATTTCACACACAATATCCGGAGATCAATATCGCGCTGGAAGATATCGTCATGGAGCGGGTGTTCCAGGCCGTGCTGGACGGGCGCGCCGAGCTGGGCATCACCTTCCGCCCCGAAGATCTGGGCGGACTGGAGTTCGTGGCGTTCGAGCGCGACCGTTTTATCGCCGTATTGCCCGCAGGCCACGCACTCGCGGCGAAAAAGAGCCTGCGCTGGAGCGATCTGGCCGCGGCGCCGTTTATCGCCATGAACCGCGGTTCGGCGGTGCGCCGCTGGACCGACGAAGCCCTGGCCCACTGTGGCAAAACGCCACGCCTGCTGGCCGAGGCCAATCAGCTGTCGACCATCGGCCAGATGGTCAAGGTAGGCCTCGGCGTCAGTGTCGTACCCAGCCTGTGCGAGGTGCAGATGCGCGATTACGGCCTCGCCTGCCGCCCACTTTCCGCCCCGGTGATCGGGCAGGAAGTGGGTGTATTGCTGAAGAGTCGCGGCGCCCTGTCGGCGCCGGCGGCGGCATTTTTGTCGCTGATCGCGGGTTAGCGGGCGCTGCTGCGCCGCAAGCGCAGGCAGTTCCGCCCCAGTTCAAAGGCGAGGATGGCAAAGTCGGCAGCGATAATTGCCTGCCAGGTGCCCTCTGGCATCTCCCACTGACCGCCGTCCCAGTGCACGCTGAACACCGTGTCGAGCGCAAACAGCGGCACCAGCAGCATCAGCCAGTAAACGTGGACGGCGCTGTCCAGCAGCAGCTTGCGCGGCGTCCAGAAGGGCCATACCAGTTTGACCAGCGCCATGGTAATGCTCACGCCGATCCCCAGGTTCAGCCACGGCAGCAGTCCGCGCAGGGCGTCGCCGAGTACGAAACTGGCGCTGCCGATTGCCGGCGCCGCCGGCGTGAAGAAGTCATTGAGCCAGCCCATCAGCAATACCATCGCCACCAGCTGCGCGGCACTCTCGAACTGGCTGATACGCTTGCCACCGGCGGCGACGCGCGGCAGCTTGCGCGGATCCCACTTGCCAAACACATCGCGGTAGCCGACGCCCTCCCCGGCCAGATAGAAGAACAGGGTGATCCAGGCAAAACTCTGCAAGCCGCTCTCGTAGGTGCCGCCCAGCCACTGCAGGGCGACACGGCTGAACGCCGGCTCACTCTGGCCAATCAGGCCGAGCAGCGCGACAACACCGTTGGCGATCATCACCGCCAGCAGTACCCATTTCAGTACCAGGCTGTAGAGCGGAAACAGCGCCTCGCCGACCAGCACCCGTCGCGGTTGGTAGGCCGCCGCCACCGCCATCGGGTGGCCCTTCTCTTTCAGCAGCGCCAGTACTTCCGCTTCCGTGGGCGCCCGCCCCAGGCTCGCGGCGAGGTCATCGCGCTGGTCGTGCAGGTTGGCTTGCAGCTCACTGCCAATATCCTCGCGCTGCGCGCCGGGCAGATAGGTTTTTACATTGTCGACATAACGCTGAATCCAATCCATTTTCGCTTCCCTCTCCTAAGATTTTTCCGCCAGTTGCTCCAGAACACCGTTGAGCTTCTGCCATTCATCCCCCATCCGCTGCAGCGCGGTGAGCCCGTCGGCGCCAATGCAGTAGACGCGCCGCTTGCGGCCGTCTTCCTGCTCCCAGCGGCTCACCAACAAGCCCTGCCCCTCAAGACGCCGCAGCAGCGGGTAGAGCGTGCCCTCGTCAATCTCGAGTCCGATGGCGCTGAGCTGTTTGCGCAGGGAATAGCCGTAATGTGGCCTGACCAGCGCCCGCAGCACCGCCAGGATCAACATCCCGCGGCGCATTTCCATCACCAGTTTGTCCAGCCGATCCGGTGCCAGGGTCACCCCGTTCTCCTATACTGTGTGTTGCACAGCATATACTGTGCGGTACACAGTGAAAAATTGCAAGCCTGTTCAGGTGTGGAGAGTTGAGCCGGTGTGGAGAATCGAGTTGCCAAATAAAAAGGGCGAACCGTTATGGTTCGCCCTCTTCGGCGTCGACCTCGAATTGATGCGCTGCCCACTCGGGCCAGCGCATCAGGCAATAGCAATACGGAATTCAGCGGTCCCGGAGTATCTCCCGCGCCGCATTGTGTCCCGGCACGCCGGTCACGCCGCCACCGGGATGGGTGCCGGAACCGCAGATATACAGGCCGCTGATGGGTGTGCGGTAGTCGGCGTGGCCCATCAATGGCCGGTTGCACCACAGCTGGTCCAGGCCCAGGGCACCGTGGAAGATATCGCCGCCCATGAGCCCGAACTTGCGCTCCAGGTCCAGCGGTGAGTGGATCTGCCGGGCGATGACCGCATCCCTGAAATTGGGCGCGTAGCGGGTCACGGTGTCGATGATGGTGTCCGCGGCCGCCTCGCGCTGGTCGTCCCAGCTGGCGCCCTCACCCAATGAAGAGGCCAACTGCGGCGCGAACTGCTGGCAGAAGAGGCTCGCCACGTGCTGCCCCGGCGGTGCCAGGGAGTCGTCCACGGTCGACGGAATCAGTATCTCGACGATGGGCTGGCGCGACCAGCCGAACTGTTTGGCATCCAGGTAGGCCTGTTCCAGATAGTCCATGGTCGGCCCGATGACGATGCCGGACTGGTGGTGGGGCTGCAGCCGGGTACCGGGGCGGCAGTTGAAATCCGGCAGTTCGGACAGGGCCACATTCATACGGAAAGTCCCGGATCCCACCTTGTAACCGCGCACGCGGCGGCGGAATTCGCCGCTCAGGTACTCGTCGCCGACCAGTTGCGTAAACAGCAGCTTGGGCCCCACGTTGGCGATCACCCGGTCGCCGGCAAGGCGCTCGCCGCCGGTGAGGCGCACGCCAACCGCGCGCCCGCCCTCGACCAGTACTTCCTCCACTTCGGCCTCGGTGCGCACCTCCACACCCAGGCGCAAGGCCTCTTTCAGCATGGCCTGGGTAATGGCACCCATGCCGCCGATGGCGTGGCCCCAGGCGCCCTTCTCGCCGTTGACCTCGCCGAATACGTGGTGCAGCAGCACATAGGCAGAGCCCGGCGTGCTCGGCGCGGCATAGTTGCCGACAATGGAGTCGAAAGCGAAGGCGGCCTTCACGTGGTCATTTTCAAACCAGGCATCCAGCACGTCGGTGGCGCTTTTGGTAAACAGGTCCAGCGCGTCGCGCCGCTGGGCCATGCTCAGTTTTTTCGCCCGCAGACCGAAACTGCCGGCGCGCACCAGATCCGCGAGGCCGCCGCCGACATTCGGCGGCGTGCGCAGCAGTTCCTCGCGCAGCACATCCGCCACCGTTTCCAGCATCGCGTAGAAATCCGGCAGGGCGGCGGCATCCGCCGCGGAAAAGCGTGCGACCTCCCTCTGCGTCTCGGCAAAATCGCGCTGGAAGGACAGGCTGTCGCTGTCCGAGAGCGGGAAGAAATTTGATTGCGGCCGCAGTTTCACCTGCAGGCCGTGCTCGTGCAGGTGCAGGTCGTCGATGATCTTCGGGTTCAGCAGGCTGACGGTATAACTGGCCACGGAATTGCGGAACCCGGGGTGAAACTCCTCGGTAACCGCCGCGCCGCCAACGATGGAGCGCCGTTCCAGAACCGTGACTTTTTTGCCCGCGCGGGCCAGATAACAGGCGCAGACCAGACCGTTGTGGCCGCCGCCGATAATGATGTGGTGGGACATAGGATTATTATTATGTGTCGTTACTGCCTATCGGTCTGGCAGGATAAAAGGAGCCGCCACGCAACACAAGGTGCCAAACGAGTGCGGCGCCCTCCGGCGCCGCACGTCATTCGATGGCTGGCCCAATCCATTACTGGGACATGGCCCGCAGCATCCAGGCCGTTTTCTCATGCACGCGCATCCGGTCGGATACCAGCGCGACGGTGGATTCATCGTCGCCCTGCTGGGCTTCTTTCAGCACATGACGGCAGGTTTTTACCACCTGCTCGTGGCCGTGGGTAAGAATCTCGACCATTTTTTTCGCTTCGGGAATTTCCACCACTTCCTCAATCGAGCTGAGTTGTGCAAATGCCTGGTAGGTTCCCGGCGCCGGTACACCGAGGGTACGGATGCGCTCGGCGATATCGTCCACCGCTTCGGCCAACTCGGTGTACTGTTCCTCGAACATCAGGTGCAATTCACGAAACAGCGGGCCGGTGACATTCCAGTGGAAGTTGTGTGTCTGCAGGTAAAGCGTGTAGCTGTCGGCGAGCAGGCGCTTCAAGCCCCCGGCAATGGTCTCGCGATCCTTGGTATCGATACCGATGTCGATCTTGCTCATACTCAGCCTCGTTTCGTTGGACAAAGAAAATCGAATCCCGGCAAAACACCGGATTCACTGGATCCTATAGTAATGCCGGAGAGTCAGATTTAAAGTTTATCTGACCAAACAGCCTGATAAAAAATATCTATTGACGTAACACCGCACGACTCATTTCCGCGGCTGCCCCTGGGCCAGAAAGCCGCTATCCACGCCAAACCAGAAACTGCCGCCTTTCGGGTCGAAATACATATAGCGGATATTGCCACCGCTCGGCACCGGGCTCGCGCTGAAGAACTTTTCCGTGGCCGTATCGAAACCCAGAATGCGGTTGGGAATGACGCCGGTATCGGCGATCCACAGGCGCCCGTGATCGTCGAGGGCAGTGCCGTAGGGGCGCGGTGACTCCCCCGGCAGGCGCCACTCGGTAAAGGCGCCGGTGGTGGGCACATAGCGGCCGAGGTAACCCTCGGCGTAATCCACGTACCAGACATTACCGCTGCGATCGATCTCCAGGCGGCGCGGGCGCGCGTCGGCGCGCGGCAACTCGA
Organism: Microbulbifer sp. SAOS-129_SWC; assembly: GCF_039696035.1. Classification (GTDB taxonomy): domain Bacteria; phylum Pseudomonadota; class Gammaproteobacteria; order Pseudomonadales; family Cellvibrionaceae; genus Microbulbifer. Next base: position 1,558,276 of record NZ_CP155567.1, on the reverse strand, counting down.
CTTCCCGCAACGCCATGGTTTCCGGATCGATATGGGCGAGTTTGTTGGTGCCGAACAGTGCCACCCAGGGCCGCTCTTCGGCATCGAGCTTGATACCGTAGGGACGCGCACCTGCGGTGGCTGGCGCCACCGACAGCACCTTGCCGGTTTTCGTATCCAGCAGGCCGATACGATTGCTGTTCTGCGCCGTGAACCAGATATTGCCGACTTTGTTGAATACCAGCGTGTGCGGATCGCGGAGCTCCGCCGGCAACTTGAACTGCTTGATCTTGCCGGTATCCGGATCGAGGCGGCCGATATGCGCCGACCGGTTGCCGGCATACCAGACCCGGTTTTTTACATCCACCACCAGGCTGTGCGGGTGCGCCCCTTCGGGGAGCTTGAACTTCTTGAAAATACCGCTCTTGGGGCCGAAACGGCCGAGATAATTACCGGACTGACCGCAGAACCAGATATCGCCGTCAGCGCCCACATAGGGGTCCCGGGGGCGGCCGCGCCAGGGCACCTCCCACTCGCTGAGATTCAGCCGGTTGGGCAGGGACTTCTGCGCCGGGGCAGCAGACTGCGGCTCGGCGGCCCACAGCGGCTGAAACACGGCGCAGAGGAAAATCATCAGGGCGGGCCGGGTCTGGCGGGCGGTAAAGGGAAATCTCACGGGCACTCTCCTGCGTTCAGATCTGCCCCCCACCGTACGAGTCACTCCGGCGCGGCGATCTCCGCACCGTTCGACATCAACGTGATCAGCGCCGCAAATTCCGCTTCACTGCAATCGAAACAGAGCCCGCGCGGCGGCATGGCGCGGTAACCATGTACGGCGTGATCCACCAGCGTATCCATGCCCTGCGCCAGGCGCGGCGCCCAGGCGGCGGCATCGCCGGCGCGCGGTGCCCCGCCCACCCCGGCGCCGTGGCAACTGTGGCAGGTGCGCCAGTAGACCTGGCGGATCTCCGCGGCTGCCGTCGGCCCGGCGTCTCCATCACCCTGCGCCTGCGCGCGAGGCTCTGGCGCCGCATCGCCGCGGGAACAGGCCATCAGCAGCGCCGCAGTCACCAGCAGGGCGTATATCCAGACCAGTCGTTTCACAGACGTCATTATTCTTTGCTGCACACCGGGCAGCCATTATCACTCTGCAATTGTAGCGGTCGCAACTCCAGGGTCTGCGCCTCGAACAAGTGCAAACGCGCCAAGCTGGCGGGCTGCTGGCCGAGTAGAAAGCGGATGGCTTCGAGCGCCTGCATGCTGCCGACAACCCCGAGCGCCGGGCCGATGACCCCGGCGGTCGAGCAATTCTCCACCACTTCTTCATCCCGCGGCGGAAACAGGCAGGCGTAACAGGGCGACGGCTGCCGGGCAAAATCGAAGCTGATCAACTGGCCGGAAAAGCCGCGCACCGAGGCCATCACCACCGCGCGGCCGGCGGCGCGGCAAACCCGGTTCAGCGTGTGGCGGATCTCCAGGTTGTCGGTGCAATCGAGCACCAGGTCGATCGACTTCATGCGTTCACGCAGCCAGGATTCCTCCGCCATGCAGGCGTGGGCGTGCACGCGGATTTCCGGGTTGGCCGCCGCCAGCTGCTGCGCGGCCACCTGCGCCTTGGACTTGTCGCGGTGGTTGGTTTTGTACAGTACCTGGCGCTGCAGGTTGGACAGATCGACGTGATCGCCATCCACCAGGTGCAGCTCGCCGACCCCCGCGGCTGCCAGGTAGAGTGCCGCCGGACTGCCGAGACCGCCGAGCCCGACGATCATGACCCGCGCCGCGGCGAGTTTCTCCTGACCGCCCTCCCCGACCTGTGGCAGCATGATCTGGCGGCTGTAGCGCTGTAGTTCTTTTCGGCTGAGCATAGGAGTATCTGTATCGGTATATGGGGCGCATGCAACGGGCACACTGTATCAGCAAAACAGGCGCTGGAATTCCGCCACCGCCAGGCGGTAATCTTCCGCTTTGGTCACCGCGCTGACAACCGCAATACTGCCCACCCCGGTTGCCAGCACCGCCGGCGCCCGCTGCAGATCGATGCCGCCAATGGCCACCAGCGGCGTGTCCGGCAGCAGTGCCGCCATGCGCGCCAACTTGTCGCCCCCCTGTAACTGACCGCTCATATCCTTGGTGCTGGTGGCGTAAATCGCGCCGATGGCCAGGTAACTGGGGCGGTAGCGGCGGGCGCGCAACAACTCGTAAAAGCCGTGGGTACTGATCCCCAGTTTCAGGCCGGCCGCGCGGATCGCGCCCAGGTCGGCGGCCTGCAGGTCCTCCTGCCCGAGGTGCACACCGTAGGCGCCGCACTCGATCGCCAGCTGCCAGTAATCATTGATAAACAGGCGCAGGTTGTACTGGCGGCCGATGGCCACCGCCGCGCGAACCTGCTCCACCAGGTCGTCGCCGGGGTTCTTGATGCGCAGTTGCAGCGTACACACCCCGAGTTGCGCCAGTTTGCGCAACCAGTCGAGCGAATCCACCACCGGGTAAAGCCCCAGTGCGACGCTGTCCGGCGCGGCGAAACCCTGTACGAAATCGCCCCCACTTTCGCTGTCCCCACTGTAGTGCGCCGCACGCGGCTCGCCGGGCAGCAGCACTTCGGGGAAATCCTGCAGTTCCTCCGGCCAGCCGCAGTGGGCCAGCGGGCCAGCGCCGCGGCCGAGGCTGTGGTCCCGGCCCAGACGCAGTCCGCGCTGCACGTAGGCCTTGGCCACCACACAGGCGTCGCGCAGCGGGTAGCCCTGGGCCAGGCAGGCGGCGATCGCCGACGTCAGGGTACAGCCGGTACCGTGGTTGTTGCCGGTGGCAATTTTTTTACCGATCAGCCAGTCGCGGCCGGCGTCGTCGAGCAGCAGGTCCGCCACTTCGCCATCCACCAGTTCGCCGTGGCCGCCGGTCACCAGCACCGCGCCGCAACCGCTGGCGCGCAACTGCTGCGCGGCCGCGACAATCGCCGTGGCACTGCCGACCGGTGCGCACGCGAGCCACTCCAGTTCGTGCAGATTGGGGGCCACCAAATCACACAGCGGCAACAGCTCCCGCATCACCGCGTCGCCAATGCTGCCTTCGGTCAGCGCGGCGCCGCTGCTGGCCACTGCCACCGGGTCGCACACCACGGGAACCTCTGCGACCGCCAGTAGTGCGCGCAGAAACGCCGCCACGGCCAACACCTGCTCGGCGTTGGCGAGCAGGCCGATCTTGATCGCCGCCGGCAACAGGTCGTGCTGCAGTGCGTCCAGCTGCGAGCGCAGCGCCTGCACGGAGACCGGGTTGATCGCCGCCACTTCGGTGGTGTTCTGCGCGGTATTGGCGGTGATTGCGCAACAGCCGTGGCAGCCGAAATCGGCGAAGGTCAGCAGGTCGGCCTGGATACCGGCGCCGCCGCCGGAATCGCTGCCGGCAATGGTCCAGACGATGGGTTTGGAATTCTCTAGCATGGTGTTCTGTCAGTCTGTCGCCAGCTGCTTGTAGAAAATACAGGTGGCATCGAGCGTGCCGGCGGCGCTGCGCGCAAAGGCGGGGATCTGGCCGACCTCGATATAGCCGAGTTTGCGGTACAACCGCTCGGCCGTATCGCCGACGCGGGTATCCAGTATCAGCAGGCTACGCCCGCTGTCCCGCGCACACTGTTCGATGCTCTCCATCAGGCGCCCGGCGATACCGCGGCCACGACAGGCCGAGTGCACCATCAGCTTTTCGACCTCGCCGCGGTGATTGCCATTGGCCTTGCCGTGCAGCGCCAGTTGCACGACGCCGATCACCTTGCCGTCATCAATCGCAATACAAACCCGGCGGCAGCCCGCATTCAGGTCTTCTTCCACCGACGCCCAGTAATCCCCGGCGTCGATGTCGGACAGCGGCGGCAGGAAACCCACTGACGCACCGCCGGCCACGCTGTCGCGCAGCAGTTCAACCAGCTGTACGCGGTGCGCAGCCAGTTCGGTAATCTCTTTAATAACCACTTGCGAAATTTCCTTAAGTACTCACGTCGGATTCAGGTTTCCTGCGGCGTCGCCTGCTGCCAGAACGGCATATCCAGTGTCGGTGTGCTGGGGCTGGCGGTCTGGCGCTTTGTCATCAGGCCTGCCTCGAAGGCGCACCGGCCGGACTCGACGGCGAGCCTGAAGGCCCGCGCCATCGATATCGGCTCGTGGGCTTTGGCGATGGCGGTGTTCAGCAACACCGCATCGAAACCCATTTCCAGCGCTTCCGCCGCCTGCGATGGCGCGCCGATGCCCGCATCGATAATCAGCGGCACGTCTGCCAAGCGCTCGCGCAGGGTCTGCAGGTTATACCGGTTCAGCAGCCCCTGCCCGGTACCGATGGGCGCGCCCCAGGGCATCAGCACTTCACACCCCACATCGAGCAACTTGCGACACACCACCAGGTCATCGGTACAGTAAGGCAACACTTTAAAGCCCCGCCTGACCAGCTCGCGCGCCGCCTCCACCAGCCCGTAAGGATCCGGCTGCAGGTTGTAGTCGTCACCGATCACTTCGAGTTTGAGCCAGTCGGTGGCGAAGATCTCCCGCGACATCTCCGCCAGCGCAATCACTTCGCGCGGCGTTTTGCAGCCGGCGGTATTCGGCAACAGCTGGCAACCGGATTCGCGGATATAGTCCCACAGTATCTTGCCCTGCTGTTGTTCAGGGTTCTGACGGCGCAGGGACAGGGTGATGATCTCCGCCCCCGAGGCTTCGACCGAGGCGCGCATCGCCGCCGGCGATGGATACAGTGCCGTGCCCACCAACAGGCGGCTGTCGAACAATTCGCCGTAGAGCGATAGTTTTGCGGACACGGCTAGCCTCCCACCACCGGCGCAACGACATCCACCCGGTCGCCATCGCCGATCGGTGTCTGCGCATACTCGGCGCGAGCGACAAAATCACCATTCACTGCCACGGCGAAGGCCTCGCCACCATAGCCGAGCTGTTGTAATAAATTGGCCAGGCTGTCGGCCGCACTCAAACTGTGTGTCTCGCCATTGACCGTTATCTGCATCACGCCACCTCCGAAAGTTGATCTGCGATGATTTTTTCCACCTGCTCCAGCAGCGCCGGCGCCAGCAGGTAACCGTGTCGATAGAGTCCGTTGACCCGCACCAGCCCGGGTTCGCTGAGCAGACGGGGCAAGTTGTCCATGGTCGCCGGGCGGCAATTGACCCGCGTCTCGACGATGCGCGCTTCGGCAAATGCCGGGTGCAGGGAGTAGAGCGCGGAAGACAGTTCCATGATTGAGCGCACCGAAATCGGTGACAGGTCATCGCTGTCGATTTCCGTCGCGCCGATCACGGTGCGCGCGCCGCTGCGCGGCACCGCGTACAGCTGGTAACGCGGGTGCAGCAGGCGCACCGGCCTGTGCAGTTGCACTTCGCTGGTTTCCACCACCAGCACTTCACCGCGCACCCCGCGCAAGCCATCGATGGCATCTTTGGCACCGAGACCGCGACAGTCGATCACGCAGTCGAAACGCTGCGCGGCCTCCCGCCCGGTAATGGTGTGTTTCTCACAAACCACCGGCGAGTCTTCGTGCAGGGTCACCCGCTGCAGGCGCAACGCCTCAAGCAGCGCGGGCAATAGGCGCCGGTTGTCGATATCACCTTCGTCGCGCAGGAAAATACCGCCCTCAAAAGTCCCCAGGGCCGGTTCCAGCCCCAGTAATCCGGCGCGATCCAACGACTGGATATCGGCGGCACTGGCGCTCGCTAATTTGCTTTGCAGTTCGCGCTCAAACATCTGCAATTCGGCGCGATCGCGCCCGTGGGCAACCACGATACTGCCGGCGCGACGGAACGAGACCGGACACCCGACCTGCGCCTCCAGTTGCGACGCCCAGGATTCCCACAGCGCCAGGCTGTGCAGCCCCAGTTCATAGATCTGTCGCTCGCTGTGCACCAGTTCAGACAGCGGCGAGATCATGCCGGCCGCGGTCCAGCAGGCGCCCGTCGGCGCCGCCAGTGACCCGGCCTCGAACAGGCTGATATTCAGGCCTCGCCGCGACAGTCGCCAGGCCAGCAGACGGCCCATCAGGCCGCCGCCGGCGATGGCGATACTTGGGCTTCCGTTATGGGTCACAAATAGTTTTCCAGTTGTTGCTGAATGCCCCTAGTAAATTCCGCGCGGCGCGACTACCGGGGCCGCCCGAAATCTCAGCAAATACCACCAGATCCTCAGCCTTTGTGATAAATCTCGCTCCCCATATCCTTGAACTTGATCGCCATTTCCTCCATGCCCCGCTCAGCTTCCTGTGCTGCGGCCTCCAGTTGTTCTGAATAGGCGCGAACATCCCGGGTAATTTTCATCGAGCAGAACTTGGGCCCGCACATGGAACAGAAGTGCGCCACTTTTCCCGACTCTTTGGGCAGTGTCTCGTCGTGGTAAGCGCGTGCACGCTCCGGGTCCAGGCCCAGGTTAAACTGGTCTTCCCAGCGGAACTCGAAGCGCGCTTTTGACAGCGCATCATCCCGCTTCTGCGCGCGCGGATGCCCCTTGGCCAGGTCGGCGGCGTGGGCGGCGATCTTGTAGGCCATGAGGCCCTCTTTCACGTCTTCCTTGTTGGGCAGGCCCAGGTGTTCCTTCGGCGTGACATAACAGAGCATGGCGCAGCCATAGGTGCCGATCAGGGCGGCGCCGATACCGGAAGTGATATGGTCGTAACCCGGGGCGATATCGGTGGTCAGTGGGCCGAGCGTATAGAAGGGCGCACCGTGACAGTGCTTGAGCTGCTCGTCCATATTTTCCCTGATCTTATGAATCGCCACATGCCCGGGCCCCTCGATCATGGTCTGTACGTCGTGCTTCCAGGCGATCTCAGTCAATTCACCCAGTGTATGCAGCTCTCCAAATTGCGCCTCGTCATTGGCATCGGCAATGCAGCCCGGACGCAGGCCATCGCCGAGACTGAAGCTCACATCGTAGGCCTTCATGATCTCGCAGATGTCTTCGAAATGGGTGTAGAGGAAATTCTCTTTGTGGTGTGCCAGGCACCACTTGGCCATGATCGAGCCGCCACGGGAGACGATACCGGTCACACGCTTCGCCGTCAGGGGTACATAGCGCAGCAGCACACCGGCGTGAATGGTAAAATAGTCGACGCCCTGCTCCGCCTGCTCGATCAGCGTATCGCGGAATACTTCCCAGGTGAGGTTCTCGGCAATCCCGTCGACTTTTTCCAGCGCCTGGTAGATGGGCACAGTGCCAATGGGCACCGGCGAGTTGCGCAAAATCCACTCGCGCGTCTCGTGGATATTGGCTCCGGTGGATAGATCCATCACCGTATCCGCGCCCCATTTGGTCGACCACACCAGTTTCTCCACTTCCTCCTCGATAGACGAAGTCACCGCGGAATTGCCGATATTCGCGTTCACCTTGCACAGGAAATTACGGCCGATGATCATCGGCTCCAGCTCCGGGTGATTGATATTGGCCGGGATGATGGCCCGACCCTCGGCGACTTCGCGGCGCACGAATTCAGGCGTGATCTGTTCGGGAATATAAATACCGTCGCGCGCTTTCTGATAGTCGGCTTCAGCTAACCCATCGGCAATCCGCGCGCGCCCCATATTCTCGCGCACGGCAATAAACTCCATTTCCGGCGTAATGATGCCGCAGCGCGCGTAGTGCATTTGCGAGACATTGTGACCGCTCCTGGCTTTGCGTGGGGATGGCAGCTTCTCGAAGCGGATATGGTCCAGGCCCTGGTCTGCCATGCGTTTCTGGCTATAGGAGGCCTGGCGGCTGTCGAGTATATCGGTATCACCGCGCCCCTCAATCCAGCCACGGCGCAATTTGGGTAATCCCGCGCGTACGTTGATGCGGTACTCCGGGTCCGAGTAGGGGCCGGCGGTATCGTAGACCTGCAGGGGTTTGTTGGGCTCCAGTACCGGGTTCTGCTCGTCCCCTCCGACGACGCTGTCCCCGAGGCAGATCTCTCTAACACCCACACGGATTTCCGGTATTTCTCCGGTCAGGTAGGTCTTGCGCGAGTTGGGGAAGGATTGTGCGGTGAGATTGTCGAGAAAGACTTTCGCGGAATCGCGACTTGCGGCGCGGCTGGAATTACCGCTCCGGGTTTGTCTGGTTGCGGTTGGTGTGAGTTCAGTATCCCTGGACATGCAGCCCCCTTTAGCTCGTGAGAGAGTGACGCCACAGCGCCCGGGGGCAATACAGATGAGAAGAAGCCGCACTGGTTTGAACAAAGCGGCAGACGGTTGGACGAACGGTCTCCACTCTGACGACTTCAGATCTTGTTTCCTACGCGGGTTCTAACCCGATCAGGTTCAACGGATCTCGCAACAGCGATCTCAGCCCAAAGGCACTCCGACAAGTTGGGCCGCAGTATAGTCGATGTCCGTCACCATGAACAGGAAGCCTCCGGCGCCATCCGGGCACCGGAGCTCGACGCGGTCAGATAACCAGGGTTTTCTGGAAGCTCATCTCGCGGATCGCATAGCGAACACCCTCGCGCCCGACACCACTCTCCTTGACGCCACCGAAGGGGAAGTGCTCGGCGCGGAATCCGGGGCCGTCGTTGACCGCCAGCAGACCCACATCCAGACGATTGAACAACTGCTTGGCCAGCGCCAGATTCTCGGTAAAGACACCCGCCTGCAGACCGAACGGTGTGCTGTTTACCAGATCCACCAGCTCGCCAATGTCATCGAATGCGCGCAGCGGAATTACCGGGCCGAAGGTCTCGTCCGCTACCAGGTCCGCATCGTCCGCAACATTGTCCAGAATTGTCGGCCAGATGATATTGCCCTCACGCCGGTGGCCACAAAGCACTGACGCACCATTAGCGACTGCCGCGGCGATACGTCCTTCCACCTCATCGGCAGCAGCGGAGTGAATCAGCGGGCCGACAAAGCTATCGTCCTGCATCGGATCCCCGACTTTCAGCTGCTCCGTCGCCGCCACCAGCAGGGCGGAAAAGGCCGCGAACACATCGCGGTGCACGAACAGCCGCTTGGCCGCGGTACAGCGCTGCCCCGCCGTGGCAAAGCGCTGGTTAATGGCCGCGTTTACCGCCGCATCGAGGTCCGCATCCGCCATCACAATCAGGGGGTCATTACCGCCCAGTTCGAACAGCAATTTCTTGTAACCGGCGCGCGCGGCGATAGCATTGGCCGCGGCAGTACCGCCGGTAAAGTTGATCGCGTGCACCTGCGGGTGCGCCACTGCGTAGCTGGTGGCGTCAATATCCGGAATCAGCATCTGCAGTACCGAGGTATCGATGCCCGCTTCATAGCAGAGTTCCACCAGCAGAGCCGCCGAGCGTTTGTTCTGCGGGCCGGGCTTGAACAGCACGGTATTACCGGCAGCAAACGCCGGGCCAATCTTGTGTACGGCAATATTGATCGGGAAGTTGAACGGAGTGATACACAGCACGGTACCCAGCGGCTTCCAGAGCACCACGCCGATCTTTTCCCGCTGCGGCGGAAAGGCATCGGAATCCAGTGCCTCGCCGGTGATACCGCGGGCCTCGACGGCACAACCCAATGCCGTATTGTAAGCGCGGTCCACCTCCACCCGGCTATCACTGATGGTTTTGCCGGTTTCCTCGGTAATCAGTGTCGCCAGCTCCTCTTTGCGCTCGAGCAATAGCTGCGCCAGCCGCATCAGGATATTGGAGCGCTCGAAGGCCGGCGTCGCGGCCTGCTTCGCGCGCCCCTCGACCAGCAGTGCCAGAGCGCTATCGACCTCGGCGCGACTGGCGAAATCGAACGCCTCGACCAGGGCGCCGTTATAGGGATTCAGAATTTGATAGTCAGCCATAAAGCATGCCCTCTACAGAGTAACCAGCTGATAGACAATACGCACACCGGCAATCAGCAGTGCCACGCGCATCAATTTGAAAAAGAGTTCACCGTTTAGCCGGTGTAGCAGTGCCACACCGATGCGAGTACCGATTACCGCTGCCACCGTCAGCAGCAAGATCAACCCCAGATGATCAGCAAAGGCAAAGCCGAGATAAATAAACGCCGGGATCTTGAGGGCGTGACACCAGGCCTGCATCACCGACTTGTTCGCCACCACTTCTTTCGGCGACAGATCCCTGCGCACATAGAAAGCCGCCAGCAGCGGATCAACCGCACCAGCGAGAATTCCCAGTGTGCCAGTGGCAATCCCGACCCAGAAATAGTTATGCGGCGCCAGACGAATTTCCGGCAGTTTTTTCGGTTTGAATACGGTATAGAAGATCAATACCGCCAGCAGCGCCAGCGGCAACTGCTGCCAGCTGAGGTTGGCCAGGCCCAGCGTCATCCCCGCCGCACCGATGGCGCAGCCGATAAAAAACGGCAGGCACATTGCCCAGCGGATATGCTCGCGCACATAGTAGATGCGCGCGAGATTATTCATCAGCTGCACAGCACCGTGGATCGGCACCAGCATACGCAAGGGTATGGCCGTGTTCAGCGCCGCAAACAGTAATACACCGCCGGCTCCGCCAGTGACAGCGGAGATGAACGCGCTCACAACGCAGACGGCCGACAGCAGCACCAGTGTCAGATTGGGTATTTGCGCCAGCTCTGGCACCGGGGTAACCTCATTGTTGGTTTTTTAACCGGTGCAGTGTATTGCCTGCAGGATTCTCCAGCTGGTTTCAGCGGGCCTGTATTTGGTTAATTTAGGCCGCTGAATGGAAGTAATAGGCTGTGGATAGTTGCTTTAGTGGCTCTCAGTCCCTTTTAATGGGGTTGCGAGGACTTCCCGGGGTTGCTGAAGAGATCTAATCTGAGCAGTATCGTTGCAGCAGCGGCCAATAACTGCGGTCGGGATGGGTCGGGATGCGTCACCGCACTGCATCCAGTCCGCCGATAGCGGCGTCCAACTAATTTCAAGTCACCAAAAAGAGTTACCGCCATGTGGAAACCTGTCTGCGCCATGCTCAGCGCCGTTGCTCTCTCCGGTTGTGTCTACGTCAACGTCGCCGATAGCGATGCGCTCTACCATTCGGACGAGTGTGATCTCCCCGCTTACCTGGTCTACACCGGCGTACCGAGGGATCCCGCCGCGCTGACCGAGTACCAGCAGGCGCTCGCACACAGCGTGCGCGAGCAGGACTACCACGGCCGCCTGCTCAATGACACCAACTCATGGGGCATCATCGCGGACAACGAGGCCAGTGACCAGACTGTGCTGATTACCCGCTTCCCGTGCCTGCAAAAGGTCCAATCCTTCCTGCACGGTAAGGAAAACCGCAAGCTCGAAAACCTGCGCGAGCGCGCAGGTAACTTTACCTTTGCGGTTTATCCCGCGGCTTCTGCAGGACGCTGATATTTTGTAGGAGTCCATCGGCAGGTGAGGAAGTAAAAAGGGCCACCCGATTGGGTGGCCCTTTCTTTTATTTATAGGGCTGGATGCAGTGATTGCGGGCATTTGAGTCGCCGTCCGTGGCGCGGCTTTAGCGCGTTCGCTCTTGCCCATGCCTCGCCATCCGTGGCGAGGCGTTCGTCACTCGCAAAGCATGCTTTGCGTTGCCTGTGGCAACCGTTCCTCACCCTACTCTCATGATGCTAGGCAGCAGGTCGTGGTTAAATTTCGTAAATAAAAAAAGCCCTGACCGCGTTAGCGATCAGGGCTTTTGCAATAGAAGCCTGACGATGACCTACTCTCACATGGCGAAACACCACACTACCATCGGCGATGTTGCGTTTCACTTCTGAGTTCGGCAAGGGATCAGGTGGTTCCACAACTCTATGGTCGTCAGGCAAACTGGCTTGGGTTGGCGTGGTCTTATGGGCAATGTGTTGCCCGGCGCTGCCTGTTACCGCCGTTTGCATGATCTCTCGATCAACGGTAACCCCAAATAAGTCGGTAAAACAATCTGTAGTAATACACCGCAAGAACGTATGTCTCTTCTTGCTCACAATCCCTGATCACTTTCCTGATCAGTAATCGTTAGTAACCATCTCTGTTGTATGGTCAAGCCGCACGGGCAATTAGTACTGGTTAGCTCAACGCCTCACAACGCTTCCACACCCAGCCTATCAACCTGGTAGTCTTCCAGGGCCCTTTAGGGGACTCGAAGTCCCAGGGAGATCTCATCTTGAAGGAGGCTTCCCGCTTAGATGCTTTCAGCGGTTATCCCGTCCGAACATAGCTACCGGGCAATGCCACTGGCGTGACAACCCGAACACCAGAGGTTCGTTCACTCCGGTCCTCTCGTACTAGGAGCAACTCTTCTCAAATCTCCAACGCCCACGGCAGATAGGGACCGAACTGTCTCACGACGTTCTAAACCCAGCTCGCGTACCACTTTAAATGGCGAACAGCCATACCCTTGGGACCGGCTTCAGCCCCAGGATGTGATGAGCCGACATCGAGGTGCCAAACACCGCCGTCGATGTGAACTCTTGGGCGGTATCAGCCTGTTATCCCCGGAGTACCTTTTATCCGTTGAGCGATGGCCCTTCCATACAGAACCACCGGATCACTATGACCTACTTTCGTACCTGCTCGACATGTCTGTCTCGCAGTCAAGCGCACTTATACCATTATGCTCATTGCATGATTTCCGACCATGCTGAGTGCACCTTCGTACTCCTCCGTTACTCTTTGGGAGGAGACCGCCCCAGTCAAACTACCCACCATACACTGTCCCCGATCCGGATTACGGACCTGGGTTAGAACCTCAAACATACCAGGGTGGTATTTCAAGGACGGCTCCACTGCAACTAGCGTCACAGTTTCAAAGCCTCCCACCTATCCTACACAAGTAGGCTCAAAGTTCAGTGCAAAGCTGTAGTAAAGGTTCACGGGGTCTTTCCGTCTAGCCGCGGGTACACTGCATCTTAACAGCGATTTCAATTTCACTGAGTCTCTGGTGGAGACAGCGTGGCCATCGTTACGCCATTCGTGCAGGTCGGAACTTACCCGACAAGGAATTTCGCTACCTTAGGACCGTTATAGTTACGGCCGCCGTTTACCGGGGCTTCGATCAAGAGCTTCGCCGAAGCTAACCCCATCAATTAACCTTCCGGCACCGGGCAGGCGTCACACCCTATACGTCCACTTACGTGTTTGCAGAGTGCTATGTTTTTAATAAACAGTCGCAGCCACCTGGTCACTTCGACCGGCCTCAGCTTAGGGAGCAAGTCCCATCACCAAAACCGGCGTACCTTCTCCCGAAGTTACGGTACCATTTTGCCTAGTTCCTTCACCAGAGTTCTCTCAAGCGCCTTGGTATTCTCTACCTGACCACCTGTGTCGGTTTAGAGTACGGTTCGCAATTGCCTGAAGCTTAGAAGTTTTTCCTGGAAGCAGGGCATCAACCACTTCACCTACCGAAGTAGGCT